>NZ_JAKZLC010000001.1:0-1152238 GCF_022808815.1 Geothrix paludis
CTTCGTCGCGGCTTTTCCCCAGGGGTCACACCCGTTCCCATCCCGAACACGGCCGTTAAGACCTGGAGGGCCGATGATACTGCTCCCCACAGGAGTGGAAAAGTAGGTCGCTGCGACGTTAAATCCCAAACGGGTCACCCTCCAAGGTGACCCGTTTTCGCGTACCAAACCGCGTATCCCCGGGTGATTTGTCTGTCACGGCGGATACACTGGAAGTTCCGCGTGGAGGATCTGATGAACAAAGGTGTTTACACCTTCGGGGGAAACCGTAACGAAGGGGGCGCGGCCATGCGCAACCTTCTCGGAGGCAAGGGCTGCAACCTGGCTGAGATGGCGGGGCTGGGCATTCCCGTGCCCCCGGGATTCACGCTCACCACGGAGCAGTGCAACGCCTACTACACCCATGGCCGCAAGCTCGCCGAGGACCTCAAGGCCGAGGTGATCGAAGCCCTGAAGTGGCTCGAAGGCGTGCGGGGCTGCGGCTTCGGATCCAACGAGAACCCGCTCCTGCTCTCCGTCCGCTCCGGCGCCCGCGTCTCCATGCCCGGCATGATGGACACGGTGCTCAACCTGGGGCTCAACGATCAGACCGTGCTGGCCCTGGAGAAGGCCAGCGGCAATTCCCGCTTCGCTTGGGATTCCTACCGCCGCTTCATCACGATGTACAGCAACGTGGTCCTGGGCGTGGAACATGCGCTGTTCGAGGCGGAGCTGGAGCGTGCGAAAGAGCGGCTCCACAAGCACCAGGACACGGAACTCAGCGCGGAAGACTGGAAGGCCCTCGTCGCCGCCTTCAAGGAGATCGTGCGGGAGGAGACCGGACACGCTTTCCCGCAGGAGCCTATGGAGCAGCTCTGGGGCGCCATCCGCGCAGTCTTCGAGAGCTGGAACACGGCCCGCGCCATCACCTACCGCCGCCTCCACCGCATCCCCGATGACTGGGGCACGGGCGTCAACGTGCAGAGCATGGTCTTCGGCAACATGGGCGACGACTGCGGCACCGGCGTGGCCTTCACGCGCGACCCTGCCACGGGCGAGAAGCTGTTCTACGGCGAGTACCTCATCAACGCTCAGGGCGAGGACGTGGTGGCCGGCATCCGCACGCCCCAGCCCATCACCCGGGCGCAGGCCGACGGTACCGGCCTGAAGAGCCTCGAAGAGGCCATGCCCGCCGCATTCGCGGAGCTGGACGCCACCTGCAAGCGCCTCGAGACCCACTTCAAGGACATGCAGGACATCGAGTTCACCATCGAGCGCGGGAGGCTCTACCTGCTGCAGACGCGCAACGGCAAGCGCACCGCCATGGCCGGCATCCGCATCGCCATCGACCTGGTGGACGAAGGCCTCATCGACAGCCACACGGCCCTGAAGCGCATCGATGCCGACAGCCTGTCCCAGCTCCTGGCGCCCGTCTTCGATCCCAAGGAGAAGGATCGCCTGCGCAAGGAGGGCCACCTGCTCACCAAGGGCCTGAACGCTGGTCCAGGCGCGGCCACGGGGCGCATCGCCCTCACGGCCGAGCAGGCCGAGAAGATGGCCCAGGAGGGCCCCGTGGTGCTCGTGCGCGTGGAGACCAGCCCCGAGGATATCGCCGGCATGGTGGCCTCCCAGGGCATCCTCACCGCCCGTGGCGGCATGACCAGCCACGCGGCCGTGGTGGCGCGCGGCATGGGAAAGCCCTGTGTCTGCGGCGCCTCGGCCGTGCAAATCGACGTGGCCAAGGGTCTGGTGAAGGTAGGCGACCATCAGCTGAAGGCCGGCCACGACTGGATCTCCATGGACGGCTCCACGGGCGAAGTGTTCGCCGGCAAGCTGAGCGCCCATCCTTCCGAAGTGAACCAGGTGCTGGTGGACGGCCGCCTGAAGGCCGGGGACAGCGAGCTCTACCAGCGCTTCGCCAAGATCATGGCCTGGAGCCACGAGGCCAAGCGGATGAAGGTCCGCACCAACGCCGATACGCCCCACGACGCCGCCGTGGCACGGGCCTTCGGCGCCCAGGGCATCGGTCTCTGCCGCACGGAGCACATGTTCTTCGAGGGAGACCGCATCATCGCCGTGCGCGAGATGATCCTCGCCACGGACACCGAGGGCCGCAAGAAGGCCCTGGCCAAGCTCCTGCCCATCCAGCGCGAGGATTTCGAGGGCATCTTCAAGGCCATGGACGGCCTGCCCGTGAACATCCGCCTGCTGGATCCGCCCCTGCATGAGTTCCTGCCCCAGGACGAGGCGGGCCAGCGGGAGATGGCGGAAGTGCTGGACGTGGACCTCGGCACCGTGGAGCGCCGCGTGACGCAGCTCCATGAGTTCAACCCCATGATGGGCCACCGCGGTTGCCGCCTGGGCATCACCTTCCCCGAGATCATCCGCATGCAGGTCCGGGCCATCGCCGAGGCCGCGCTGAACGTGGCCGCCGAAGGCGTGAAAGCCATCCCCGAGATCATGGTGCCGCTCATCGGGACCGTGCGAGAGCTGAGCTATACCAAGACCGAGATGCTGGATGAGATCGCCCAGGTGAACCAGGAGCGCGGCACCCAGTTCGCCTGCCCCATCGGCACCATGATCGAGATTCCCCGAGCCGCCATCACCTCCGACAAGATCGCCCAGGAGGCCGAGTTCTTCAGCTTCGGCACCAACGACCTCACCCAGATGGGCTTCGGTTTCAGCCGCGACGACGCGGGCACCTTCCTGCCCGAGTACGTGGGCAAGAAGCTGTTGGAGGACGATCCCTTCCAGAGCCTGGACCAGGAGGGCATCGGCGAGCTGGTGCGCATCTCCTGCGAGAAGGGCCGCTCGGCGCGCCCCGGCATCAAGCTGGGCGTCTGCGGCGAGCATGGAGGCGATCCCCGCAGCGTGAATTTCTTCCACCGCGTGGGGCTCGACTACGTGAGCTGCAGCCCCTATCGCGTGCCCATCGCCACCCTGGCGGCCGCCCAGGCGGCCCTGGACTGACCAGCCCTAGACGAAAGCCACCGACTGAGTGGCGGACGTCACGATGTAGCACCGTTCATTGTTTGAGCGCGGGTCGGCCGGGAGCAGGAAGAATCCCGGCCGACCCGGCTGGTACCCCTGCGTGGTGCCCACCAGCACCTCTCCGTCCTTGAAGGTGACCTTGACCTTCCGGCCCGGGGCCGGGGCGTTGGGCGGGAATTCGTTGGTCTTCTGGTGCTCCGGATCACCCTGGAGGCTGCGGACGAAGTACAGGGCCTTGAGGTCCGGCACCTTCACCTCCAGTGGCTTGGCATCGATGTTTCCGTTCGAGGAGATGTGGAAGAGATCCTTCGCCGGAAGAAAGTCGTTGGTCTGGCCCTTCAGGGTCGTCCCGTTCAGGAATCGCGCCACCACTTGGTTCATGGGAATCTCCAGGCCACCCGGGCCGGCAGGCGGTAGATTCGCCTGCATATGCGGTTTGTTGACTTTAAATTACAAACCCGCGGCTTTCGATGCAAGCCCTTGCCACAGGAAAGCGCGAAACGTCCGGGCGGGTCCCACGGGGGATGGGAAACGGTGCCTAAGGCCCGAGGCCGGGCGCGATAGAATCGCCCTTTTGAGCGGATCATGGCCAAGACCTCCACCAAGGCGATATCAGATCAGCCCGAGATCATCTATTCGATGATGCGGGTCAGCAAGATCTACAACAACAAGCCCGTTATCAAGGACATATCGCTCAGCTACTTCTACGGCGCCAAGATCGGCGTCCTGGGGCTCAACGGCTCCGGCAAGAGCACGGTGCTGCGGATCATGGCCGGCGTGGACCACGACTTCAACGGCGAGGCCGTGCTCAGCAAGGGTTACACCACGGGCATCCTGGACCAGGAGCCCCAGCTCGACGAAGCCAAGACCGTCCGCGAGATCGTCGAGGAGGGCGCCGCCGAGAAGGTGAAGTGGCTGAAGGACTACAACGCCATCAGCGACCAGTTCGCCGACCCCGATGTGGACATGGACGTGCTGCTGGCCAAGCAGGCCGAGCTGCAGGAGAAGATCGACGCCCACGACTGCTGGGACCTGGATTCCCGACTGGAACAGGCCATGGACGCCCTGCGTTGCCCCGATCCCGATACGAAGATCGGCGTCTTATCCGGCGGCGAGCGGCGCCGCGTGGCCCTCTGCCGCCTGCTGCTCCAGGAGCCGGACATCCTTCTGCTGGATGAGCCCACGAACCACCTGGACGCCGAGACCGTGGCCTGGCTGGAGAAGCACCTGCAGGACTACAAGGGCACGGTCATCGCCGTCACCCACGACCGCTACTTCCTGGACCATGTGGCCGAGTGGATCCTCGAACTGGACCGTGGCGAGGGCATCCCCTGGAAGGGCAACTACTCCAGCTGGCTGGAGCAGAAGCAGGGCCGGCTGGCCAAGGAGGAGAAGTCCGACCAGAAGCGCCAGAAGACCCTCGAGCGCGAGCTGGAGTGGATCCGCATGTCGCCGAAGGGCCAGCACACCAAGAGCAAGGCCCGCATCGCCAACTACGAGCGGCTGGCGGGCGAGGAGGGCCGCCAGAAGGAGCAGGAGCTGGAGATCTACATCCCCAGCGGCCCCCGCCTGGGCGATCTGGTGGCGGAGCTGGAGGGCGTGTCCAAGGCCTACGGCGACCGAGTGCTCTTCGAGAATCTGAGCTTCGCCATCCCCCGCGGAGGCATCCTGGGCGTCATCGGTCCCAACGGCGCCGGCAAGTCCACCCTGCTGCGCCTGCTCACGGGCCAGGAACAGCCGGATTCCGGCACCATCCGCCTGGGCGAGACCGTGCGCATGGCCTACGTGGACCAGCTCCGCGCCGGCCTCAACCCTGACAAGAGCGTGTTCGAGGCCGTATCGGGTGGCTACGAGCAGATCGAGCTGGGCGGCAAGCTCATCAACGCCCGGGCCTGGCTGAGCCGCTTCGGGTTCTCCGGCGACTCCCAGCAGAAGAAGGTCTCCGAGCTGAGCGGCGGCCAGCAGAACCGCCTGAACTTGGCCCTCACGCTCAAGAGCGAATCGAACCTGCTCTTCTTCGACGAGCCCACCAACGACCTGGACGTGAACACCATGCGGGCCCTCGAAGAGGCCATCGAGTCCTTCGCCGGCAGCGCCGTGGTGGTGAGCCACGACCGCTGGTTCCTGGACCGCCTGGCCACGCACATCCTGGCCTTCGAGGGCGACTCCCAGGTGCAGTTCTTCGATGGGAACTACACGGAATACGAGCAGTACCGGAAGGATGTGCTGGGCCTCAAGCCCTTCGATCCCCACCGCATCAAGTACCGGAAGCTCACGCGATGAAGGCGGACGCCTCTGCGGCCCCTGCCTTCGCCGCTGCCGCGACGGGCCTGCTCCTGGGTGTGCCCGCCCTCTGGCTTGGCCTCGATCAAGGTGCCATCGCCCTCTGGACCTTCGGCGCCGCCGCGCTCCTGCTGGGCCTGCCCTCCCTGGTGGTGGGGCAGCGCGTCCGGGAGGGCTTCGGCAACCGGGGTCTGGAGCGGGAGCGCCTGACCCTCCGCGCCGCCAGCCACCTCCTGCGCCTCCTGGCCCTGGGCGCCATCCTGACCGCCGCGGCGGCCCTCATGGGCGACCGCAGGCCTCAGGCGGGTCCTGCCTCGCTCATCCTGGCGGGCGGAGCCCTGGCCCTCCTGGCGCCCCTCTGGTGGGCCAAGCGGGCCCGGGCGGAGATCCATCCCAGCCTGGCTTCGGACGCCGCTCGAACTCGCGCCCTGCTGGAACTTGGCGGCCTGCTCCTGATCGGGGCGCTGCTCGACCGCTGGTTCCCCTGGGCCGATGCTGCCGCCGCGGTGGCCATGGGTCTGCGCCTGTTCATCGAAGGGCAGGCGCTGGCCCGGGGCACCACCCTGGCCGCCGCGGCCTCCTGCGGCGGCTGCGGAAGCTGCGGCTGCAGCTAGGCCGATGCGCGCCCTCGAGCTGTTCTCGGGCCTGGGAGGCTGGCGCCTGGCCCTCGGGACCAAGGGCAGCGTGGCGGCGGCCTACGATGTGAGCGAGGTGGCTAACGCCACCTACACCTTGAACCACGGCGAGGTCCCAAAGGCCCGCGAGCTGGCCACGATCCCCCTGGTGGACCTGGTCGCCGCCGGGGCCGACACCTGGTTCCTGAGCCCGCCCTGCCAGCCCTTCTGCCGCATGGGGAACCGGCATGGCCTGGAGGACCGCCGCTCCCGGGCCTTCCGCCACCTCATGGACCTGTTCGACCAGGCGCCGCCGGAGCGCCTGGTGCTGGAGAACGTGGTCGGCTTCCTGGGCTCGGACGCCCATGCCCTGCTGGCGGAGCGCCTGCGGGCGCACGGCCTGCACCGCCTGGACCTGGAGGCCTGCCCCAGCCGCTTCGGCCTGCCCAACCAGCGGCCTCGTGTCTTCGTCGTGGCCGCGCGAAAGCCGCTGGCGGCACGGCCGTTACCGGACCTGCCCCCGCGTCCCCTGGGAGACTTCCTGGATGCGGCGGAGGACGAGGGGCTGTATCTGCGGCCCGAGATCCTGGCCCGCCACCGCCATGGGATGGACTTCGTGACGCCGGCGGAGCGCCGCAGCACCTGCTTCATCGGCGGCTATGGCCAGCGCTTTGTGGGCAGCGGGTCCTTCCTGAGAACAGAGCGCGGCGTGCGCCGCTTCTCGCCCGCCGAAGTGGCACGGCTGCTGGGATTGCCGGAGAGCTTCCGCTTTCCCCCAGAGCTGTCGCTGGAGGCTCGCTACAAGCTGCTGGGCAACAGCCTCTCTATCCCCGTCGCCGCCTGGGCACTGGATCATCTGTAGAATCGGCCCATGCGCCTCCTGCTGTCTGCCTTCGCTCCGGAACTCGGTCCCCTGGCCGGGGATCCGCCGCCCGGCTGGGAAACCGCCACGGTGGGCATCGGCGCGGTGACGGCGGCGGCGGCCACGGCGCGGCTGCTGGCGGAACGGCGGCCCGAGGCGGTGCTCTTCCTCGGCACCTGCGGTCGCTATGACGAGCGGCTGGCCCTGTTCGAGTGCCTGTGGGCCTCCGTGGCCATCGCCACGTCGCTGGAGGAAGTGCGCGGCGGCGCCTACCGGCCAGGCCTCGAACGCATCCGCTGGGCCGCCACGCTTGCCGGGCCCCTGCCGCCGCACGCCGTGGCCGTGCCGCCCGCCATCACGAAGACCCGGGAAGGCGCGGCCCTGCTGGCCTCGGTGGCCCCGGCCGAGCACCTGGAGCTCACGGGCGTCTTCGCGGCCTGCCACGCCGCCGGCGTACCCTGCGGCGGAGCGCTGGTGGTCGTGAACGACGTGGGGCCCGAGGCGCCGACGCAGTGGAAGGCCAATCACCTCGAAGGCAGCCAGCGGCTGGTGGAGGCGCTCAGGGCCTCGGGCTTCTTCGAAGGGGCGTGAGCGAAAGGGCGCCGTCGCCGGCCTCGACGCGCCAGCCTGCCGGGACAGCGGACAGGCGCACGCCAGAGCAGGGCCCCGTGATCCAGGCGGCCACGCCCGCCTGATGCAGCGTGGCCAGGGTTTCCGGATGTGGATGCTCGAAGCGGTTCCGCAGGCCCGCGGGGATCACGGCCACCTCGGGCTGCAGGGCCGAGATCCAGCCCAGATCCGAGGCGTTGCGGCTGCCGTGGTGCCCCACCTTCAGCAGGCGGTGTGGCCCGGCCTCGCGGAGGGCGCCGGGATCGCCCAGGTCCAGCAGGTCCCGCTCCTGGATGGCCAGGGCGTCGCCCATGAGCCAGAGTTCGCGGTCGCGCCAGGTCACGCGCAGCACCGTGGACACCATGTTGGCGTCCGGAAGGGCATAGGCCCGGGCGGGCCAGCGCACGCTGAAAGCGGCCTCGCCGCGGGCCCAGGCGTCACCGCGCAGCAGGCCTGAGGGATTGGCGCCGGCGGGGCGGAAGACCTCCCAGGGGTCCCCGTCCTCCGACGTGACCGGAACGGAAGTCGAGGCCAGCGGCCAGATCCGCGCCAGGGTGGCCCAGCCACCCGCGTGGTCGCCGTGCGCGTGAGTGAGCACCAGGTGCACGGGCTCTCGCACCCCGCGCCGGCTCAGCACCCGCGCGAGCCTCCGGCCCGTCCACGGCCCGGGTCCCGTGTCGATGAGGGTGGCGTCGCCCCCGGGGACGCGCAGGAGGAGCGCATCCCCCTGGCCCACGTCCACGGCCTCCAGCGTCAGGGTCCCCGGGGCCCGCCCGGTGCCGCGGAAGGCCAGCAGCCCCAGGGAAGCCGCGACGAGCCCCACGGTCAGCGCCCGTGTGCGCCGCAGTGTTCCCTGCAGGTGAGCCAGGGCCAGCCAGCCTAGGGTCAGCAGGAGCCAGGGCCACAGCCGACCCGTGGCCAGGGGTGCGATGCCCGTGAGCGCGGGCACCAGGCGGTCGCCCATCCAGGTGAGCAGGGCCGCCGCGCCCCAGGTGAGGCCGGGCAGGGGAACCAGGATCAGCAGGAGGCAGAGGGGCGTGAGGAAGGCCACCAGGGGCAGCACCAGCAGGTTGGCCAGGATGCCCCACCAGGGCGCACCGCCATGCAGCAGGGCCAGCAGCGGCATCGTGGACAGCCAGGGCGCCGCCAGTCGCGCGAAGGGCAGGGCGAGGCGGCCCAGCAGGGGCGACAGCAGGCCGGCCAGGGGCTCGGCGCCCCAGAGCAGGCCCAGCAGGGCCCACCAGGCGAGCAGGAAGCCCGGCTCCACGCCCGCCGCCGGGTGGCCCAGCAGCCAGAGCAGCAAGGCCACGTGCAGGCCCGCCACCGGCGGCAGCTTCCATCCGCTGCTGCGGCCGATGGCCCAGGCTACGCCCATGAAGAGCCCCCGCCACACAGGCGCCGAGAAGCCCACCAGGCCCGAGTAGAGCAGGCCCGCCGCAATGGCACCGGCGCCGGCTCCCCGGAGGCGCAGGCGTCGCAGCAAGGCCTCCACCGCCGCCATCACCAGCGTCACCTGGAGGCCGGACACCACCAGGATGTGGATGGTGCCGCTCTCCGCGAAGACGCTGAAGTGGGCTTCGTCCGCGGGCGGAATGCCCAGGGCCAGGGCGCCCCAGAGGTCCTTCGCGGTGGGCCCCAGGGGCAGGGCTTCGAAGCGCCGGCGGGCGAAGGCCTGGAGGCGCAGCAGGAGGGAGGGCGCCGGCGGTCCGGTGGCCTCCATCAGCTGCGCCGAAGCCAAGTGGATGCGCCTGGGGGCCTCGTCGCTGCGGGCCCGCCAGAGGGGGCGCTCCGCCAGAAAGACGGGAGCGGCCTGCACGGGCCGCAACTCGGCGCGCAGGCGGATCGGCGTGCCCGGGAGGGGCGGCGCCTGCTCGCCGTCGGCGGGGATGGTGAGGGGCAGGGAGAGACCCCTCAGCGGCTCGGGGGCGGAGACCTCCAGGCGGCTCCGCAGCCGCTCGCCCTGGAGGGTCCAGGGGGCATCGATGCGGCCCTCCAGGGCCTGGAAGCCGATGGGGAGTGCGGTCTCCCACCGGGCCTTGCGGGCGAGCCCCAGGCAGGTGATGCCTGCCAGCCCCAGGGCAAGTGGGACCACGGCCCATCGCTGAAGCCGGAACCGGAGTTGGAGCAGGGGCAGGGTCAGGAGCCAGGCCAGGGCGCCAAGGACCAGCCACCGGGGGGCGAGTTGGCCGTCCCACCGCTCCGGAAGCAGCCAGGGCACCGCGCATGCGGCAGCCAGGGCCCAGGCCAGGGGCCAGAGCGAAGCCCCGGACAGGCGCTGCCACAGGCTGGATCTGGAGAGCATGGGGGCAGTCTACCTGGGCTGTCCAAACCTTGACAGGGGGCTCCGGGCCAGGGACCCTGACAAACATGAATCCGGCCCGGGCCCTGCTGGTGGACGACGATCCCACCATCCTCGATGTGGTGGGCACGCTGCTGTCCCGGCACGGCCACGAGGTGGTGGGCACCGGATCCGGTCGCCGGGGGGCCCAGTTCCTGAGGAACGAGCGGTTCGACCTGGCGGTGGTGGATCTCATGCTGCCGGACCTGAACGGCCTCGACCTGGCCCGGGAGGCCGTGGCCAAGCCCGACACGGTGGTGGTGGTGCTGTCCGGTTCGACCTCGGTGGAGACGGCCCTCCAGGCCATGCGCATGGGGATCTACGACTACGTGCCCAAGCCCTTCCGCACGGAGGAGCTGGAGCACACGCTGCTGCGGGCCATCGAGAAGGCGCAGCTGAACCAGGAGAACAAGCGGCTGCGGGAGCAGATCGAAGGTCAGGCCGAGGGCCCGTCCATGGTGGGCTGCTCCGACGCCTGGCAGAAGCTCCAGAGCCTGCTGCGGCGTGTGGCGCCATCGCCGTCCACGGTGCTGATCACCGGGCCCTCGGGCACCGGCAAGGAGCTGGCGGCCCGGGCGATCCACCAGTGGAGCCCGCGCTCCCAGGGGCCCTTCGTGCCCATCCACTGCGGCGCGATTCCGGAGACGCTGCTGGAGGACGAGCTCTTCGGCCACGTGCGGGGGGCGTACACGGACGCCCGCAGCGATCGGGCCGGGCGCTTCCAGCAGGCGGAAGGCGGCACCCTCTTCCTGGACGAGATCGGCACCATGCCTCCGAGCCTGCAGGTGAAGCTGCTGCGCGTGATCCAGGAGCGCGAGTTCACGCCGCTGGGATCCGCGCGCACGCTGAAGGCCGACTTCCGGCTGGTGGCCGCCACCAACGAGGATCTGGCCAGCCTCGTGGAGCAGAAGCGGTTCCGGGAGGACCTGTTCTACCGGCTGAACGTGATCCCCGTGCAGATCCATCCCCTGCGCGAGCACCCCCAGGACATCCCCGTGCTCGTGGCCCACTTCCTCCGCAAGTTCGCGCGGGAGCTGAACCTGCCCCTCAAGCAGGTGGAGCCCGCCGCCCTGCAGGCCCTGGAGGCCTACCCCTGGCCGGGCAACGTGCGCGAACTGGAGAACGCCGTGGAGCGGGCCATGGCCCTGGGCTCCGATCCCGAGCGGCTCCTCCACCAGGACCTTCCCGCGTCCGTGGCGGGGGTTCTGCCTTCCCCGGCCTTCCCGCACCTGCCGCAGAACCAGGGGCTGGGCCGCTTCCTGGAGGACCTGGAGCGCCACCTGATCGAGGAGGCCCTCCAGGCCACCGGCTGGAACAAGAGCGAATCGGCCCGGCGCCTCGGCATGCGCCGCACCACCTTGCTGCACCGCCTCCGGGCCCTGGGCATCCCTCTGGATCGCCAGGATGGGAGGGTGGAACAGACCGTCCCCGTGGAGACCTCTGATGCCTGAACCGAAAGGCGCCCTCCTGGCCCTGCTTTGGGCATGTCTGCCGCTGGGGGCCTGGTCACCCAAGGTCCACGAGGCCCAGACCGCCAAGGCCGTCCGCCTGCTGCCCAAGGGCATGGCCGCCCTGCTGAGGGCCCATCCCCGGGAACTGCTGGAGGGCGCCCGGGGCGTGGCCAACGACCAGCCGCCCACCGTGGAGCAGGTGGAGGCCCAGTTCCGCACGGTCCTCCGCCTCAGCGACGAGAATCGCCGCCCCGAGGACATCGTCCGCGACCTGGGCGTGCTGGCCCACATGGTCCAGCTGCTGACGGATCCCTCCGTGACCGAAGGGCTGAGCCCGCTGCGGGAGAGCTTCGAGGCCTACGCCGATCAGAACCTGGCGCACCTGCTGGTGACCCAGGAGCCCTACTGGGCGGCCACGGGCAGCCTGGACCCGGGGCCGCCCCTGCGCCGCCTCCTGGCGACCAAGCTCGAACGGAACCGCCGCCTCCGGGACCACTTCGACGAGGAGACGGGCCGCCGCATCGGCCCCTGGGACGATCTGTCGGTGCCCTTCGCCCAGCTTCAGCTGGCTTTTTCCAACGGGGTGCACGCCACGGCGAACCTTTGGATCCTGGCCTGGCGGGCGGCCGGCGACCAGTGGGAGATCCCCGCTCAACCCTGAAGGCCAGACCTGAAGTCCGACGTGCATCGGGACGATGGATGGGGTAGATCCCACCCCGCGAGGGCTAGGCGAATCGCGACTTTCGGGCTATCGTTCCAACCATCCCCTCTGGAGCAGTCATGGGCACTTACACCCGCCTCGGGTCCTATCTCCTGGCCTCTGAACTGGCCAACGATCCTTTCGGTTCGATCCATCGGGCGGTGGTCATTGCCGGGAGCAACTTCGATCGCCACATGCTGGTTCGGACCTTCTCGGAAGAGATGTTCCAGGCCGGCATGAACGCGCACCTGGCCGAGGCTGGCCGCGTGGTGTCCCTCCTGGGCGGCGCCCGCATCTACGGCATGGGCTATCGGCTGGAGACGACCAAGGCCCCCCATGTGGCCTGGGACTACGTGCCCGGCCGGAGCCTCGCCCAGCTCATCGAGAAGGCCAGGCAGGAGCAGATCCCCTTCGGCGTGGATCACGCCCTGACGGTCATCCAGGGCGTGGCCCAGGGCATCGTCCAGATGCAGGCCAAGGGCGTCAGCCACGGCGTGCTGAGCCCCTACAGCGTGTGGGTGAGCTTCGAGGGGGCCACGCAGCTCGTGGACGCGCCCTTCGCCGCCATCGCCAAGGGCATGCTGGCCAAGGCGCCCATGGCCAAGCGCAAGCTGGCCCCCTACCTCCAGGGGCCCGAGAACAACGCCCTCCAGACGGACCTCTTCGCGCTGGGCGCCGTGCTCTACGAGCTGTTGACCTTCGAGAAACTGCCCATCGGCGGCGACCTCCAGGCCACCCTGGATCAGGCCACCCTCAAGGCCGCCCAGGAAGAGGCCCCGCTGCCCGCGGAGATCCGCGCCTTCCTCGGCCGCCTGCTGCAGGGCCGCCAGCCGTTCGCCACCGTGGAGGACTTCAGCACCGAGCTCGAGCGCGTGCTCTATGACGGCGAGTACAGCCCCACCACGTTCAACATGGCCTTCTTCATGCACACGCTCTTCCGGGAGGAGAACGACCGGGATGCGGCGGCCATGAAGGCCGAGCAGGGCGACAACTTCCTCGGCTACACCGCCGCCGGCGAGAGCCTGCGCAGCGGCGCCACCCGCGCCGAGCACATCGATGGCCATGCGGACGAGCAGGTCAGCCAGAAGAACCGCACCGTCCTCATCGGCGGCGGCCTCGCCGCGGTGGTGATCCTGGGCCTGGGCTACATGTTCTTCGGGCGCCCCAAGGTGGATCCCGCCGTCCAGGCGCAGCTGGCGGAGTTCCAGCGGATCAAGGCGGAGATCGAGCAGCAGAAGGCCGACCTCGACGCCAAGGCCCGGGCCGAAGCGGACAAGACCGCCCAGCTCCAGAAGCAGCTCGGCGAGACCAAGTCCGCCGAGGAGAAGGCCAAGCTGCAGAAGCAGCTCGAAGAATCCCAGCAGCGCAAGCAGGAGGTCGAGCGGCAGCAGAAGGCCGCGGAGCAGCGGATGGCCGAGCAGAGGGCCGCCGAGCAGCGGCTGGCCGAGCAGAAGAAGGCCGCCGAGACCAAGCTCGCCGCCGCCCCGCCGGTGCCCGAGGCGCCCAAGCCGCAGCCCATGCAGGAAGCCGCCCGCCCGGTGGCCGTGCCCACACCCACCGGTGTGCCCACGCCCCAGGCCGCCGCGTCCAGGCAGGTGGCTGCCGTCAATGACCAGCCCGCCCGCGTGGTGAACCAGGTGGTGCCGATCTTCCCCCTCCGGGCCGTCCAGATGCGGTGGGAGACGAACCTGGATCACCTCGTGCGCCTGAAGGTGTTCGTGGGCGAGCAGGGTCAGCCGCTGAAGGTGTCCGTGATCGAAGGGGTGTCCGGGGCCTTCGGCTTCGACGAGGCGGCCATCGATGCGGCCAACAAGTCCTCCTTCGCCCCCGCCATCCGCGACGGCAAGCCCGTGCGCGGCTGGACGCCCGAGATTGTCTACAAGTTCCCCAAGCGGAGGTAGTCGACGTTCCACCTCGGGAAACGGGCCCTTCGGGGCCCGTTTCTTATGCCACGGACTGGGCCGCCGCGTTGGCTAGGCGGTCCACCCGCTCGTTCTCCGGGTGGCCGGCGTGGCCCTTCACCCAGCGGGCCTCCACGTGGTGCCGCGCCAGCTGCGCGTCCAGGGCCTGCCAGAGGTCCGCGTTGAGCACGGGCTTGCCGTCGGCCTTCTTCCAGCCGCGCCGCTTCCAGTCCTTCAACCAGGTGGTGATGCCTTTCACCACGTACTGGCTGTCGCTCTGGAGCAGCACCTGGCAGGGCTTCGTGAGCGTCTCCAGGCCACGGATGGCGGCCGTCAGCTCCATGCGGTTGTTGGTGGTCTCCGCTTCGGGGCCCGAGTCTTCCTTCTCCTGGATGCCGCTGGCGAGGTGCACCCGCAGCAGGAACCCCCAGCCACCCGGACCGGGGTTTCCCAAGCACGCACCGTCGCAGTAGAGCTCGATCTTCATCCCACCAGAGTAGGCGATGTCGCGGCGACTTCGGCCACGGCCTTGCGGAGCAGCTCCACGCCCAGGTCCAGGTCCTCCGGCCGGAGGTTCATGGCGGGGCGGAAGCGCAGGCCCTTGAAGCCCGTGGAGAGGATCATCATGCCCAGCTCGTGGCCCTTGGCCACCACGGCGTTGCGCAGCTCCGGCGTGGCGATGTCCAGGGCGCAGAAGAGGCCGCGGCCGCGGGGGTTCGAGGTGAGCTCGGGGAAGTCGCGGTGGATCTCCTGCAGGCCCTTGAGCAGGCGCGCGCCCTGCGTCACACCGTGCTCCAGCAGGTTCTCCTCGCGGATGACGTCGATGATGCGCGTGCCGCGCACCATGTCCACCAGGTTGCCGCCCCAGGTGCTGTTGATGCGGCTGGGCACCTTGAAGACGCTCTCCACCTCGTCCAGCCGGCGGCCCGCGGCGATGCCGCAGGTCTGGGCCTTCTTGCCGAAGGCGATGATGTCGGGCTGAACGTCGAACCACTGGTGGGCCCACCACCTGCCCGTGGCGCCGAAGCCCGTTTGCACTTCGTCGAAGATCAGCAGGAAATCGTGACGATCCGCCAGGACTCGGAGCTTCTTCAGAAATTCGCCCCGGAAGTGGTTGTCGCCGCCCTCGCCCTGGATGGGCTCGACGATGAGGCAGGCGATGTCATCCGGGTTCTGGGCCACGGCGGCCTCGATGGCGGCGATGGATTCCGCCTCCGCCGCCTCGACCTTGGCGAGGTCCACGGGGAACTCCAGCTTGGGGTTCGGCACCCGGGGCCAGGGGAACTTGGGGAAATACTGATGTTTGCGGGGATCGGCGGTGTTCGTGAGGCTCAGGGTGTAGCCGCTGCGGCCGTGGAAGGCCTCGCGGAAGTGGATGACCTGCGACCCCTTCTCGCCTTTGCCCGCCGCCAGGTTCTTGCGCACCTTCCAGTCGAAGGCCGCCTTCAGGGCGTTCTCCACCGCCAGGGCGCCGCCATCGATCCAGAACAGGTGGGGCAGGTAGTCCGGCGCGGCATGGGTGCCGAAGGCCTCCACCCACTCCGCGAAAGCCGTGGTGTAGATGTCCGAGTTGGCCGGCTTGTTGACGGCGATCTCGCCCAGGTAATGGACGAATTCCGGCTCCCGCAGGCGGGGGTGGTTGTGGCCCAGGGGCGTCGTGGCGAAGAAGGTGTAGAAATCCAAGTACTTACGGCCGTCCCGGGCATCCACGATCCAGGAGCCGTGGGATTTCTCCAGGTCCATCACCAAGTGGAAGCCGTCCACCAGCATGTGGCGGCCCAGGGTGTCGAAGACGGTGTTCGGATCAAGGTGAGGAGTGGACATGACGGACCTCTGGCTACGGGTTCAATGTATGGTTGGGTCTGGAGCGGAGAGAGGCACGCATGATTCCCTGGATATCGGTTCAGGAAGCCCCGTTGGACGCCATGGCTTTACGAAATGTCATGGAGGACCCCCACGCCGGCGCCCTCGTCCTCTTCGAAGGCCGGGCGCGGGATCATCACGAAGGCCGCCCCGTGCTGGAGCTGGCCTACGAGGCCTACGTGCCCATGGCCGAGAAGGAGCTGGGCCTCCTGCGCGAGCGGGCCATCGAGCGCTACGGCCTCACCCGCTGCGCCGTCCACCACCGCATCGGCGTCGTGCCCCTCACCGAGGCCGCCGTCATCGTGGCCACCAGCAGCGCCCACCGCGCCGAGAGCTTCCAGGCCGCCGCCTGGATCATGGACGAGATCAAGCAGCGCGTGCCCATCTGGAAGCGCGAGAAATATCGCGACGGTTCCGAGAGCTGGGTGGAGTGCACGCACCGGTTCCAGATGTAGGCCAGTCCTCAGTCTTCAGTCCTCAGTCTTCAGTTCGTCTGGTGGCGGCCTTCGGCCGCGCCTTTTTTTGCCTTTGGGCCGCTCTGAGTTGGGGTGGCCGCACCATGCCCCGACCCGCTCCTGAGGACTGAGGACTGAGGACTGAGGACTGAGGACTGAGGACCGAGGACTGAAGACCGATCTTGTTTTTCGCTAAAAATTCGCCATACTTGGATCCCCCAGGAGGTCCCGGTGTTGGCGATGTGGGTTCCCGAGCTGCCGTTCCAGCTGGCCTGCGGGCGGGACGGGGGCCTGCGGGACCGGCCCTTGGCCTTCCTGAGCCCCGAGAGCCCCCGCTCGCCGGTGCTCTGGTTCGTGAACCGCCTGGGCCGCGCCGAAGGGCTGGCCCCGGGCCTGCCCCTGGACCAGGCGCTGCGGCGGGCGCCGGGCCTGCGGGTGCTGGATCCCTCGCCCCAGGTCTGGTGGGAGGCCCAGGCCGACCTGGGGACCTTCCTCCAGCACTGGACGCCCCAGGGCCAGCTGGGCCGTCTGGGCGAGGCCCTGGTGGAGCTCCAGGGCACCCAGCGGCTCTTCGGGCCCCTGGCGGACACCGCCGAGCGCATGCGCCGGGAGCTGGCCGAGCGCCGCGGCTGGGCCAGCCATGGGGGCCTGTCCCTCAGCGCCACCGCCGCCCAGCTCGCCGCCCGGGCCGAGCATGAGCTGGAGCGGGTGGGGGAGGGGGCCGAGGCCGCCTTCCTGGCCCCCCAGCCCCTGCGCCGCCTGCCGGACCTGCCTCCACGCCTCCACGACCGCTTCCACCGCCTGGGCCTGCGGATCTTCGGGGACCTCCAGCCCGTGCCCCTGCCCGTGCTGGCCGAACTCACGAACCCCAAGGCCGCGCCGGACCTGCGGGCCCGGGTCCGCGGCGAGGACCGCCTGAAGCTGCCCCTGCTCACCGAGCGCCCCGGCCACGCCCGCCATGGCTGGCGCCTCCAGCCCCCCCGCTTGCCGGAGGAGGTGGGCCTGGCCGTCCGCTGCCTGGACTGGCTCTGGTCCGACCCCCGCCATCCCCGGACGCTGGTGCTGCGCTGGTGGGACGTGGACGGCGAGCCCCACACCTGGCGGGCCGCCCCCGAAGACCTCACGGCGCCGCCCCTGGTCCTGGCCCGCCGCCTCCAGCAGGCCTTCCTGGCGGGCGCCACCCGCCGCCTCCTCGTGCGCGAGGTGGAGCTGCGCCTGGCCTGGGGCCTGGGCCGCGAGCGCGCCCTATTCGAGGACCCCCGGAACGCCAAGCTCGAGCGCCTCGAGCCCGCCCTCGCCCGTCTCCGCCGCCGCTTCCCCGACCGGGCCGTGCTGCCGGGGTGGATGGGGCA
This sequence comes from Geothrix paludis, assembly GCF_022808815.1. Taxonomy (GTDB): domain Bacteria; phylum Acidobacteriota; class Holophagae; order Holophagales; family Holophagaceae; genus Geothrix; species Geothrix paludis. Next base: position 17,399 of record NZ_JAKZLC010000001.1, read on the forward strand.
GACTTGCCTTGAAATAGGCTGATAAAAGCCTAATATCCATGAAGGCCCCGTGACCCCCACCATCCACCGGGAAGGGCCCTTCCGGTTCTTCTTCTACAGCCATGAACCCCGCGAGCCGCCCCATGTCCACGTCGAGCGCGACGACGCCATCGCCAAGCTGTGGCTCCACGATGCGTCCATCGCGGATTCCGGCGGCTTTCCGCCCCGGGACCTCCAGCGGATCACGGCCATCGTGGCGGTCCGTCGCGAATCCTTCCTAGAGGCCTGGCATGAGCACTTTGGCGAATCCTGACACGCCCCGAGCCACGCACCTCTGGTTCGAGCGGGGGCGCTTGGTCGTCCAGCTTCAGGATGGCCGGGAGCTGGCCTGCCCACTGACCTTCTTCCCTCGATTGGCGGCAGCTTCCGTCGAGGATCTGGCGGATTGGCGCCTCATCGGTCGCGGCACGGGCATCCACTGGCCCCGCCTGGACGAGGACCTCTCCGTCGAAGGGCTGCTGGAGGGTCGCCGCGCGCCCGAAGCAGATGCCCGGGCCAAGGCCCTGGCTCCGCGCCTGCGAGCCGCCCGCCGTCAGGCCGGCCTCACCCAGGCCCAGCTCGCAGAGCGCATGGGCCGCTCCCAGGCCCTCGTGAGCCTCGCCGAGCGGGGCGCCCTGCGCATCGGAACCCCCTACCTCCACGCCGTGCTCGACGCCTGCGGTCTGCCCCACGATTGGCAGCCCTGATCTCATCTCCATTAAAAAAGATCTCCACTAAGGACACGAAGAAGAGCACGAAGGACACCAAGAGTGATTCGTGCCCTTGTTCTTTGCTTCGTGCCCTTCGTGGAGATCCTTTCTCCTCTGGTCTGCCCCATGTTCGCCCTCGGCATCTCCGATTTCTCCATTGGTGAAGGCGTCTACCCGGCGAAGCAGCTGCTGGCGCTGGCGCGGCGCCTGGGCTACCGCGACCTGGTCTGCTGGGACCGGGGGGTGGCGGGCTACCCGAAGCTACGGGCGGAGCTGGAATGGATCCACGAGGCGCGGCGCCTGGAGGGCCTGCCGCCGGATCCGCGCTGGACGGGCTTCCGCCTGCACCTGGGCAGCCGCTTCACCTGGCGGGGGCACGGCTACGGGGCGCTGCCTTTCACGGATGCGGGCTACGCCGCCCTGAACCGCCTGCTCTCGGCCCAGGCCCATGATGCGGCGCCGGGGCCGGAGATCTCGGGCCTGGGCGCCCCCGAGCCGCCGCAGGGCTGTGTGCTGCTGGCCGATGACCTGGCAGGCCTGGATGCCCTGCTGCGCGAGGGCCTCTACGCCGCCCTGCTGGCCCATCCCCGCCGCGCCCAGGAGGCCCGGAAGGCCCTGGCGGCGGGCCTGGAGGTGGTGGCGCCCCAGGTGCTGCGCTTCCGCACCGCCGAGGGACTGGAGATGCACCGCCTGAAGCGGGCCATCGAGACGCAGGCCACGCTCATCCGCACCGAGGCCCTGTGGGATCCCGCCGAGGCGGCCGTCCCCCGCGCCGACTGGGAGGCCCGCTTCCCCTTCGGCGAGCCCGCCGTGGAGAAGGCCACCGCCGCCCTGCTGGAGCGCATCTCAGGCTGGAACCTCCACTGGGGCGAATGGGTGCTGGCAGAGCCCCTGGGCCAGGAAGGCCGGGACCTGGACGCCCTCCTGCGCGAGAAGGTGCGCGCGGGCGTGGCGGCGCGGTTCAAGAACCCGGGCGGCGAGGTGCTCGCCCGCATGGAGCGGGAACTGGACCTCATCTCCAGCATGAGGTTCGCCCGGTACTTCCTGCTGGTGCAGGACATCGTCCAGGCCGCCCAGGGCGCGACGCCCCGCATCTGCGGCCGGGGCAGTGGCGCGGCCTCCCTGGTGAGCTACGCTCTGGGCCTCAGCAACGTGGATCCCGTGGCCACGAACCTCATGTTCGAGCGCTTCCTCACGAAGGAGCGCAAGGATCCGCCGGACATGGACATCGACTTCGCCTGGGACGAGCGGGAGGACGTCATCCAGAAGGTGTTCGAGCGCTACGGCCGTGACCGCGTGGCCATGGTGGCCAACCACGCCTTCTTCAAGGCCAAGGGCGCGCTGCGGGCCGTGGCCCAGGCCCACGGGCGGCCCGACAGCGAGCTCAAGCAGCTGGCCCGCTACGTCCGCGGCTGGGAAGGGGGCCTCGTCCGCGCCGCCGAGAACCCCGCCTGGGAGGTGATCCTGCGCCAGGCCCTGGCGCTGAAGGGCCACTTCCACCAGTTCTCCGTGCATCCCGGCGGCACCGTCGTCACGCCCGGCCCCTTCTGGGAGCACGCCGCCTTCCAGCCCGCGCCCGCCAAGGACAAGGTGTCGACCACCAGCTGGGACAAGGACGGCGTGGAGAACTACGGCCTGGTGAAGATCGACCTGCTGGGAAATCGCAGCCTGGCCGTCATCCGCGACGCCTACGCGGTGCTTGGCGACGCCGTGCCCGCCGATCCCGGCGGCCACTCCCGCAACGACCCCGACACCCAGGCCCTGCTGGCCCGGGGCGACAGCATCGGCGTGTTCTATGTCGAAAGCCCCGCCACCCGCCAGCTCCAGCAGCGGGTGAAGAAGGGCGACTTCGAGACGCTGGTGATCCACTCCAGCCTCATCCGCCCCGCCGCCTACCGCTGGGTGGACCGCTACGTGAAGCGCAGCCGCGGCGAGGAGGCCTGGGAGCCCAGCGATCCCGTGTTCAACGAGCTGCTGTCCGAGAGCTTTGGCGTGCTGGTCTACCAGGAGGACGTCATCAAGGTCTGCGTGGCGCTGGCGGGCTGGAGCCACTTCGAGGCCGACCAGCTCCGCAAGCTCCTGGGCAAGCCCGACTGCGAGGCGAAGCTGCCCTACTTCGAGGCGCGCTTCCGGCGCGGATGCGCAGAACGGGGCGCGCGCCCCGCCACCGTGGACGAGGCCTGGGACATGATCCGCACCTTCCAGGGCTACTCCTTCTGCAAGCCGCACTCCGCCAGCTACGCCCAGGTGAGCTTCGAGAGCGCCTGGATCAAGGCCCACCATCCCGCCGAGTTCTTTGCCTCCGTCGTCACCAACCAGGGCGGCTACTACCCCGCCATCGCCTACCTGGGCGACGCCCGGCGCCACCGCCTGGTGGTGCGCGGGCCCGACGCCAACGCCTCCGCCTGGGCCTTCACCGCCGAGGGCGAGCAGGCCCTGCGCGTGGGCCTCATGCAGGTGCAGGGCGCCTTGGCGAAGGAGGTGGAGGCCCTGCTGGAGAACCGGGAGCAGCAGGGCCCCTTCGCGAACCTGGACGACCTGCTGGGCCGGGTGAAACCCTCCGTCACCACCGCCGAGGCCCTCTGCGCCGCCGGGGCCTTCGACCGCTGGGCGCCCGACGGCGACCGCACGCGTCTCATGTGGGCCCGCCTGGGCGGCGTGCCCCCCGGCGTGCGCCCGCGCCCCACGGACGCCTTCGATCGCGCGGACCTGGAGATGGCGACCATGGCCCTCACCCTGGAGATCCACCCCGCCGCCCTCGCCCGCGTGCGGAAGGGCGGCGGCCCCGACCGTGCCGCCGACGTGGCCAAGGTCCTGGCCGGGGAGAAGCCGGGGCGCCATCTCCGCTTCTGGGCCTTGGTGGTGGCCGACAAGGAAGTGGCCACCGAAAAGGGCGAGCGCATGCAGTTCGTCACCTTCGAGGACGAGACCGGCCTCTGCGAAGCCGTGGCCTTCCCCCCCGTCCTCCGCCGCCGCCAGCGCCCCTTCCGCGTGGGCGAGGTCGTCTCCATCCGCGGGAGGACGACCCTGCAGGACGGGCTGCTCCCCGTGCTGGAGGTGGGCTGAACCAGGAGGCGCCCGCGAGCCTCCTGCCACCAGGTTGTCAGGAGGGGGGGCGCAGACTCCTCGTTCACCCTGAGGAGGCTGTCATGTTCAACCGCCTGGACGACTTCAGAACCACATGGCAGGAGGAGGTCGAGGACACCCTGAAGGTCCTGAGGGCCATCCCCGACCAGGCGCTGGACCAGGCCGTGGCCCCGGGCCACCGGGACCTGCGCCGCCTCGGCTGGCACCTCGTGGGCAGCATCGGCTCCCTCACCAGCCAGATGGGGCTCCGCGTGGACGGCCCGGCCCAGGATGAGCGGGGCTTCCCCGTGGCGCCGCCGCCCACCCGCGCGCCCGCGATCGTGGATGCCTACGCCCGCTCGGCCGAATCGCTGCTGGAGGCCCTCGCCGACTGGGACGACGCGGAACTTGAGAAGGTGGATCTGATCTTCGGACACTTGCACTGGAAGCGGAGCCAGACCCTCCTCGCCCTGCTGGTCCACCAGGTCCACCACCGGGGCCAGATGACGGTGCTCATGCGCCAGGCCGGCATCCTCGTCCCCGAGTTCTACGGCCCCACACGGGAAGGCTGGGCGGCCATGGGCATGCCCGCACCCGCCGTCTGACAGGCTCCACGTCCACCGGTTCCCCACTTGGCAGGGCCGGCCCTGCCCCACCTCGACAAGGAGTAGCCCATGAACCCCGCATCCCTCGCCCCGGCCGACATCGAGATCCTGGGACCCGCCGACCGCGCCTCGCTGGCCACGAAGGAGACCATCCGCAGGTTCCACCAGGCCTTCGACGACCACGACCCCCAGGCCATGGAGGCGCTCGTGGCGGACGACTGCGTCATCGAGAACACCCAGCCCGCCCCGGAGGGTTCTCGGCACGTCGGGAAGGCCGCGTGCCTGGCGGTCTGGCAGGGCCTCGCGAGCGCCGCCGGCACCTGGTTCGAGCGGGAAGAGGTGCTGGTCGCGGGCGAGCGCGTCGTCATCCGGTGGCGGTACCGGTGGGGCGGCGACGCCGCCCAAGCCGTCCGCGGTCTCAACCTGATGCGGGTCCGGGAGGGACGCATCGTCGAGGCCATGGGTTACGTCAAGGCGTGACCGAAATTCTCGCCGCCACCGCTTGATGGGGAGTCATCCATGCTCGACGTGATCAAGACCAGCTACGCCTACGATACCTGGGCCACCGTCCGGGTGCTCGACGCCCTCGAAGGGCTCAGCGACGAGGAATACAGCGCTCCCGAGTGCAGCGGGAACGGGTCGATCCGGGACACCCTGGCCCATCTGCTCTCGTGCCAGTGGGGGTGGCTCTCCTGGCTCGACGGTTCCCAGAGCCTGGAGGAGGCCTACGGTCTGACCCTTCCCGGGGAGGCCATCCCCACGGTGGCCCAGGCCCGGGCCCGCTGGACCGCCATCGACCGGCAGACCCATGCCTTCGTCGACGCGCTGACCGACGCGGATCTGGCGGCATCCTGCACCTGGACGGGTCTGGATGGCTTTTCCGATGCCGCCCCGCTCTGGAAACTGCTGCTCCACGTCGCGAACCACGGCACCCACACCCGCGCCCAGATCGTCGCTGGCATCCGCCGGGTGGGGGCGGATCCTGGGGACATCGACCTTCTCTGCTGGGAACTGAACCACATGGGGCGCCGGTACCATGCCACGGCCTAGACGCGATCAACCCACTCAACTGGAAGACTTGCCGAACATCGGCAAGTCCATCGCCGCCGACCTCCGCGGGATCGGCATCCTCGAGCCCGGCCAGCTTGCCGAGCGCGAGCCGCTGGTCGTGTTCCAGGAGCTGGCGGGAGCCATGGGCCCCCGCCACGACCCCTGCGTGCTCTACACGCTGCTCGCGGCCCAGCACTTCCTCCAGTGCGGCGAAGCCCAGCCGTGGCGGGCCTTCGCCACCGAAGGCAAGCGCCTGCTGGAAGGTAACCGACCCCGCCGGTCATGAGGCGCTGAACGGAGTTCAGAATGCGAGGCGTTGAGAGAGACCGGGAGGCCATGCAGACGGGGTCGGTGCTGAGCGGAAGGTAAGGCTGACGAGCGAATCGCTCCGCATTATCTGCCCCCAAATAGTGGGGAAGCTGTTGGGTTCAGTAGATGGTAGGCAGACATAACGAAAAGACCGACCCAAAAAAGGAGCAACATGAATGAAAATAGAGTGAGCATAAAACAAATGCTTTTATTAAAATGGGACGATTGTTTTCAATATTATTGCTTATAACAAAAGCACGGCACTAACCAGCACCCGCTGCAAAAAGAATTAATGGGAAAGACCATTTTTGGAGTGTGAGATTTTGGTGCGTTTTACCGAAAATTAAAGCCATTAGAATAAAGAAGATGATTGGTCCAAAGGTCCAGCCGACCATCTTCAGGACGGAGGAATGAGGCGCTTGTTGATTGGGTGCACTGGTCATCTGGCGTCCTGACGAAGGAGACCAACCGGCCCCGCCTGCACTGAGGCGAGGAGCGGAGCCGAGGAAGCGAGCAATTGAGAGAGAGGAAGACAAGGCAGGCGGAGCCTGGGATGAGCGCAGGGTCAGGGCCAGGTTGGCCTTGACTGAGGTGGTGGAATATTTTTAGAAGAGCCCTGGTCCGTATTGCGGAAGTAATAGATGCAGAAGACAGCAATGACGAGTAAGGCCCAAAACACGAGGCTCGATTTGCGGGGCCCTTGGTTTGCGGCCGCCTTCGACGGCTGGCCTGCCATTGGCCCATACAGAAGGTTATGGAAGGAATTCCCAGCAATTGAAGGCGGCAAGTCAACCCTATCGGCTTTGATCTCGATGAGTTTTATCTCTTCGGCAGAAGGGGGCCGTGGGTGTTGATTTTTGCTTGGAATTTTAGGGCGGTTCATTGATTTGCTCCGAGCGGGCCCTAACGAATGGAACTAAGCGGCCTCGCCTGTACCGAGGCGCTGAGCGGAGCCGAGAAAGCAGGAAGATGAGACAGAACGGAATGCAATGCAGGCGGGGCCGGAGTTGAGCGGAGGGTTAGCCCTTTCTGGCTGCGAGTGTGGTGGTGAGACCTCTGTACCATCCTTTGTTATGAATCAGTCGCTTGTGCTGCAGGGACCCCTTTAGGATTTCCTTTTTCGTCAGTTGCGAAAGTTCTTTCCAGTTAGAGGAGAGGACATAGGTGGCATTGTCTAAGTGCGGACTTTCTAAAACAAATAAATTTTTGTTTGAAAAACCGAGTACGAAATAACCATCGAATCCACCTTGCCCGATTGCCAAAAAATCTGGTGTATGTTTGGCAATGTGCTTAAGCCTATGCTCTATGACCTCACGATCTCCATCTTTTAGGCGCAAAGTCACCTTCTCGATGTGCTCCTTAGCATTAGCCCACGGATATTCGCCCTTCGGAAGGACATGCCAGTTGAGCCGATTGACCTTTATGATTGGCCCTTTTTTCTCATCGAGAAGATGACATTCACCAAAACATTCAAGAAATAAATTAATCACATGGAGTATTTGCTCATCAGAATCCCTACCTGAACATAATTCTCGTGAAGCAGTGAAGATTCCTTCTGTATTTTGGACGACAGTGAAATTCTCTTCTGGAGGATCCACAAGGTCCCGTTGACGAACATTGAAAGTCCGATGCTGGAAACCCGAATGCGGATAACCATGCCAGTCATTCCAGGTCGAATAAACCATGCGTGACTCTGGTACTAGCGGCAAGTCCATTCGAATGATCTCTCTTCCGTTTGCATTGAAATCTGTGTGTCTTCCTAATACGGCCGGAAGTATCGATTGACCCTCTTGAACCTTCTTCGGGAACCCAATTTCAATCAACCGACTTTCATTGCCTGAAACTGGAAGGCCGACATAGAAACATCTCCCATCGCCAATCATGGGGAGAACTTTAGTTAAACTCCGAATACTTTTACCTTTGATTCGCATAATCGCACTCCTCTGTGAAAGGGCTAACGAAGGAAACTAAGCGGCCCCACCTGCACCGAGGTGACGAACGGAGCCGAGGAAGCAGGGATTTGAGAGAGAGCGGAAGGCAATGCAGGCGGGGTCCGAGTTGAGCGGAGGGTTAGGAGTTGTGAACGCGCCCCTAATAATCAATCTAGATTATTTTCTTTTTTTGATTTTTCGATAGCATCACGTAATTTTTGGATTTCTTCTGTAGAGAGTCTTGCTATTGGAGATAATTTAAGGTTTTGGCTTCTCTTTAAAGCATTGACTCCAGCAATTAATGTCTTATTAAAATCGATCTCAGTTATGGTTTGATGAAGTGATTTGCTCTCTTCTACCTTGGATTCAAGTGCTCGCACTCTGTGTGTTAAATACCTTGTATTTTCTAGAATTTCAGAAAGAAGATTTTTCTCTGACCTCGGCTCAGCTTTTTCTGGTGATGCAGATGTTTTTATGATTTCCCTAAAACTTGACTCAAATTGAGGCCAGTAGGTCGTAAAAATTTGATCAAGAATACGACTGTCTAATGAGGAGTCGCCAAGGCAGTTGTTGATTGTCTTAACCAATTCATGAAGTCCATCCTGAGATGGAAGGGTGTGATTGAATTGAGCAAGGGGATCTTCAATATCACTTGTTTTCAAGTCGATTAAAAAGGTGCAGACGCGATTTGATGACAACCCTTTGGCCAATGCGCCAGCTTCGAAGAGAATCCAAGGTTTGTTTTTATTTTCAGCCGTGAGACATATGATTCCAACTCGGGTTTCTTTCAGCTGGTCTGAAATCTCGTTGAACCACAGTGCCCCGCGATCAATATCTCGAGTCGAAATCCATGGACGAGTTGCTTGGATTACACATTTGATCCAATCGTTGAGTAATTCAGCGACGAGCTTGCTTCTTAGTCCTGACCAACTGATAAACACTTTCATGGTAGAACTCCTAATTTTGTATTAGGCGAACTGAATGGCAGAAGCCAATGAACGCCTTTTGGGTGGAAGTCGAGGCTGGGCTATTTCGCGATCATGTTCCCACTTGGCCGGTTTGATCCTCATCACAACCGGCTGAACGGTGCGAAATGGCCGCTGAACGGTCAGGAGGGTCTGGCCGGGGGTCTGGATGGCGCGTGAGGGGCGATGAACCCTTCCGCTCGGGGCTCTGCTGGGGAAACTTTTTCAGCCGGTGATGAACGGTGATGGACGGTGATAAAGCCGGATTGGTCCCCGCATGGACCCGCCTTCGGCGGCTTCCGGCGGGGCTGGAAGTCATCCGGAGGCGCCCATGCTGTGTGAGGCCGGGGCCCCATCCGTGAAATCACTGAAATCACCGGAATCAGTGGCTGATTTGCCTTTGGCTTTTCATCTCCGTCCATCCCCGTTCATCACCGGCTAATGGCTTTTGCTTTTCAATCCGTGTCCATCCGTGGCTCAAGCCATCCTTCCCATCCCGGTCACCCCCGGAATCCCACCGCTCGCCCCAGCCCACTTCCTGTTCTTCGGGCTTCGGTCCAGGATGCTTCGCGGAGGTGTCCCATGCGTCGGTTCGCTGTTGCCTTGCTCTCGGTTGCGTCCGTGCTCGTCGCCCAGGCGCCGCCCCTCACGCTGCCCGAGGCCAGTCCCCGGGCCACGGTCAGCCAGACGGTGGGGCTGACGGACATCGACGTGAGCTACCACCGGCCGGCGGTGAACGGCCGAAAGATCTGGGGCGGGCTGGTGCCCTACGGCCAGGTCTGGCGGGCCGGAGCCAACGAGAACACCGTGGTGACCTTCTCCAACCCCGTCCGCGTGGGCGGGACGCCGCTGCCGGCGGGGCGCTACGGTCTCCACATGCTGCCCACGGCCACGGCCTGGACCGTGATCTTCAGCAGCCAGTCCCACGGCTGGGGCAGCTACAGCTACGACGCCAAGGAGGATGTGGCCCGGGTGCCGGTGACGCCCGTGCCGGCGGAGCCGACCGAGCGCCTCGCCTACACCTTCGACGATCCCAGCGATAAAGGCGTCACCCTGTCGCTGCGCTGGGAGAAGCTGCGGGTGCCCATCCCCATCGCGGTGGACTCCAAGGCGGTGGTGGTGCAGAGCCTGCGGGAGCAGCTGCGTGGCCTCCACCAGTTCTACCCGGAGGCCTGGAGCGGTGCCGCGGGCTGGTGCGTCCGCAACGACGTGAACCTGGACGAGGCCATGACCTGGGTGGACCGCTCCCTCGCCATGCGGGAGTCCTTCACGGCCCTGCGCACCAAGGCCGCGCTGCTGGACAAGAAGGGCGATGCCGCGGGCGCCGAGGCCCTGCGGGCGAAGGCCCTGGCGAAGGCCACCGAGGTGGAGGTCAACCAGCTGGGTTACACGCTGCTGGGCCAGAAGAAGGTGGACGAGGCCATCACCCTCTTCCAGCGGAACGTGAAGGACCACCCCGACTCCTGGAACGCCTACGACAGCCTCGCCGAGGCCTACGCCCTCAAGGGCGACAAGACCCAGGCCGCCGCGAACTACCGCAAGGCCCTCGACAAGGTGAAGCAGGAGGACCAGCGCACCCGCATCCAGCGAGAGCTCGACAAGCTCAAGTAGCCCGGTCGGGCGATTTCACATCCTGAAACAGGCGTCTCGGACCGGCCTTACTCGCCGGGCTTGCAGTCCTCGCAGGGCTTCATGCCGGCCTTCTTGGCCTCGGCCACGGACTTGAAGTCCACGCGGGTGTGGGCCTTGTCGATCTCCTTCACCCACTTGCAGTTGGCGCGGTGGTACAGCTTCGTCTCCTTGCAGCCCACGATGACCTGGGCCTTGGTTTCGGGCTCCGCCTTCGGCGCGTCGTTCCGGCGGGCGGACAGGGGTGCGGCCATGAGGCAGGCCAGCACGACGAACGAGAGCTTCCGCATCGGGCACCTCCCCGGGATGGGAATGCAGAGACTCAGTTTCGGTTCCCGGGGTGTCCGCGCCAGGGGCCGTGCCGGTCCAGCTGGCCTCACCGCAGCGTGGCCACGACCTCACCGCGGGAGCCGACCCCCAGCTTCTTCATGATGTTCTTGATGTGGTCCTTCACCGTGTGCTCGGAGATGTAGAGCAGCTCGGCGATCTTCTTGTTGGTGAAGCCCAGGCCCAGCAGGTTCAGCACCTCCGCTTCCCGCTTGGAAAGCTGGAAGGTGGCGCGGGCCTTCTCCAGGTCGATCTGATGCTTCTCCACGACCCGCTCCATGAGGACCATGGTGTGGGTCGAGGGGCCCTTCTCCCCCGGGGCGCCCAGGGGCAGGGCCCGCAGTGCGCAGGGAGGCAGCACCCCATCCAGAGGATTCGGACCGGGGCTCCGCAGGGTCAGGGTGGCCTCTCCGCCCGCCTGCACCTTCCTGCACAGGTCGAGGACCGCCCCGGGGACGGCTCCGGTGGGACTGTCCGGCGGCACGAGGGTGGCGAGCAGTTCCAGGGCCTGCTCGTTGGCGAACGCCAAGCGACCCTCGAGGTCGAATACGAGGACTCCCGGCGCAGAGCGCTGACGTACGATTCCGGAAATGGTGGTCAACGGGGAGGAGCATAACCTACATGACATAAGGGTGGTGATAAGAAAAAACCACTCTTTCGGGGGAATTGGCCGCCGGGCGGGGGACCCCTAACCTTCCGAGGCATGAACCTTTCATCGGAAAAGCGATCCTGTCCCCGGACGGCCCTGCACCAGGTCGTCCGGTTTGAGCGCACGGCCACGGCCGCGGGTCTGCCCGGGGGCGAACTGACCCAGGGGGTCGGGCGCGACATCAGCCAAGAAGGGGCGAGTTTCCTCACGGACTGCTCCCTTCAGCCAGGCGAGGTCCTGCGGCTCCATGTCCCCCTGGAGGCGGAACACGCCAGCGTGCCCGTCCTCTCGGAGGTGCGGTGGACCGAGCGGACGCGGAACGGCTTCCGCGTGGGCTTGCAGTTCCTCGCCTGAGCTCCCCTTTCCGGCCTCCTCGGCGCGTCCGGGGGGCCGGCCTTCTGCGGTTTGTCTTGACGATTCATTTACAGGACTTCCACGAGATCAAGGAGGCACACCATGCGCCAGGTCATCACCCCCCGCCGGAGAAGGGCGGTCTTTGCGCTGATCGCGGTCGCGGCCGCGGGCGTGTGCGGTCTGGCCCGGCCCCGGCTGGCGGCCGCCGCGTTGGATGACGGCACCATCCCGGGCGCGGTCTGGATCGACTTCGGCGCCAATGATGTGGCCCTGCGGTCCCAGCTGGCGCGCAGCTCCAAGGGCGGGTTCCTGGGCATGGCGGAGGTCCGGGCCAACGGCGTGGGCCGGTGGGCCCAGGTGACCCAGCAGCTGAGCATCCCGGAGGCTCCGGCGGAGGATGGCCTCCTCCACGCCACCGGCAGCCATGTCTTCCTCTTCGCCGACGGCAGTTCCCTCACCACCCTGGATGAGGTGCTGCTGACCCCGACGGACACGGAAGGGGTCTACGTCCTGGACGGAGCCCTCGTGATCACCGGCGGTACCGGCGTCCTGGTCTCGGCGACCGGTAACCTCTCCCTCGTCGGGAACCTCGACCTGCTCCACGGCCAGATCGGCGTGGATACGCGCGGGAGGATCCAGAAATGAGACACCTCACTTTGCCTCGCCTCCTCCGCCGGCTCGCCGGGGCGGCCAGCGCCCTGGTGCTCCTCGTGGCCCCCTCCCTGTTCGGGGCCCAACCCGCCAATGTCGCGGCTGTGGCCATCAGCCCTGGCTCGGTGGATGTCAGCGCCTCCGCCCAGACCGTGGTGGTCACGGTGACAGATACGTCTGCCTCCGCGATGAGCGCCTCGTTGACCCTGGCCGGGGCCGGCAGTCCGACCAGCAGCCAGACCACCGGCTATGTCGCGGGCACCACGCTCTCGCCTGGCCACTTCCAGATCAGCCTGACCATCCCCCACCAGGGGGCCGCCGGCACCTGGCAGCTGTCCCTTCAGGCGACCGAGGGCAGCGGGCCCCTGGTGCAGTATCCCTGGGGCCGTCTCAAGCAGGACTTTCCACCGGCCACCGTTGAGGTGGCCAGCAGCACGGCGGATACCGCGGCCCCTCTGCTGGCTTCCTTCAGTCTGAGCCCGGCCACCATTGACACCACCAGCGCCGGCCAGGCCATCAATGCCAGCTTCTCGGTGACGGACAACCCCTCGGGCACCAGCTCGGTGAGCTTCTGGTTCACGGGGCCGGATGGGGCCTTGTATCCCGGAGCCACCGCCCTGACCCTGGGCACGGCCCTGAGCGGCACCTGGGGCGGCGCGGTGACCATCCCCGCGGGCTCCGTGCCGGGCCTCTATCAGCTCAGCAAGGTGACCACCCTGGACACCCTCAACAACAGCCGCACCTACCTGGCGGCGGACCTGGCCAGCCTGGGCTCCCCCAGCGTCCAGAACATCGGCAAGCTGGGGCAGACCATCACGTTCGGCGCGATCCCCGACCACACCTACGGCGACGCGCCCTTCGGCCTGATCGCCTCGGCCTCCTCGGGCCTGCCGGTCACCCTATCCATCGCTTCGGGACCGGCCACCCTCTCCGGGAACCTGCTCACCATCACGGGTGCGGGCTATGTGACGGTGCGTGCCTCCCAGGGCGGGAACAGCACCTACACCGCCGCGACTGACGTGGAACGGACGTTCCAGGTGCTCAAGGCGGACGCCACGATCGTGGTGACGCCCTACGACGTCGCCTACGACGGCAACGCCCACACGGCCACCGGCAAGGCCACCGGCCTCAATGACCTGGACCTGGGCAGCCTGCTGACCCTGAGCGCCACGACCCACACCGACGCCGGCACCTACGCAACCGATGCCTGGACCTTCGCCGGCGACGACAACTACAACGCCGCCAGCGGTACGGTCTCGGACCGGATCGCCAAGGTGAACGCGGTCATCACGGTGACCCCCTACAGCGTGACCTACGATGGCGCCAGTCACACGGCTACGGCCACCGCCAAGGGCGTGGAGAGCGTTCCGGCGGACCTGGCCAGCCTGCTGACCCTCAGCGGCACCACCCACACCGATGCCGGCGACTACCCGGCGGACGCCTGGAGCTTCGCGGGCAACACCAACTACAACCCCGCCAGCGGCACGGTGCACGATGTGATCGCCAAGGCCAACGCGGTCATCACCGTCACGCCGTATAGCGTGACCTACGATGGCGCCGCCCACACGGCCACCGCCACGGCCAAGGGCGTGGAGGCGGTCCCCGCGGACCTGGCCAGCCTGCTGACCCTGAGCGGCACGACGCACACCAATGCCGGCGACTACCCGGCGGACGCCTGGAGCTTCGCGGGCAACACCAACTACAACGCCGCCAGCGGCACCGTGCATGACGCCATCGCCAAGGCCAACGCGGTCATCACCGTCACGCCCTACAGCGTGACCTACGATGGCGCCGCCCACACGGCCACGGCCACGGCCAAGGGCGTGGAGGCGGTCCCCGCGGACCTGGCCAGCCTGCTGACCCTGAGCGGCACGACGCACACCAACGCCGGCGACTACCCGGCGGACGCCTGGAGCTTCGCGGGCAACACCAACTACAACGCCGCCAGCGGCACGGTGCATGACGTCATCGCGAAGGCCAACGCGGTCATCACCGTCACGCCCTACAGCGCGATCTACGATGGCAACCCGCACACGGCCACGGCCACGGCCAAGGGCGTGGAGGCGGTCCCCGCGGACCTGGCCAGCCTGCTGACCCTGAGCGGCACGACGCACACCGACCCCGGGGACTACCCGGCGGATGGCTGGAGCTTCGCGGGCAACATCAACTACAACCCCGCCAGCGGGACGGTCCATGACGCCATCACCTACGGCTTCAACGGCCTCCTGTCTCCGTGGAATCCCTCCAAGTCCTACAAGATCAAGAGCGCGATCCCGCTCAAGTGGCAGTACACCAATGCCTCGGGCGCGCCTGTTCCCAGCGGGTCCGCCAGCCCGATCATCAGCATCGTGATGGTGTCGGCGGGAGACACCGGGAACGCGGACATCGCGCTGGAGGATGCTGGGAGCAGCGGGTACCAGTACGACTCGACCACCGCCACGTGGCAGTTCAACTGGAAGACCACAGGGCTCGCCCCGGGGACCTACCTCATCTCCATCAAGTCCGGGTTGACGGGCCAGGTGAACGGGACCTTCGCGGTCATCCTGGCGCGATAGACGGCGGTCTTTCGCCGGGACGTACCAGAAGGCGGGGCTGCGGCCCCGCCTTCCGGCGTGCCGCAGTCCGTGGGACCCCCCGACCCGCTCCTGCTAGGATCCCTCCAGACCTTCACGTGGAGTCCCATGCGGCGCCTCTGGCACAGGGCTGGACGGGCGGCGGTGCCGGTGGCGCTGCTGGTGCTCGCCGCCTGCACGCGGGCCCCGCACCGGTACGTGGAACGGCCCCCCGCCAGTCCGGCGGCGGCACCTGCGGCGACCCGGGCCATCCCCCGTCTGGGCTACACCCTGCAGGCCGGGGCCTTCGCGAAGGTGGAGAACGCGGCGCGCTTCGCCCAGGCGCTACAGGCACAGGGGCTGGAGGCGGCCTATTACGGCTCGGAAGACGGCCTCTACCGGGTGCGCTTCGGGGACTTCGCCACCAAGGAGAAGGCCCGGGCCCGCGGCGAGGCTCTGAAAGCCGCCGGGGTGATCGAGGCGTTCTGGGTGGTGGCCCCGGACGGATCGGCCCCGGGGGCATCCGGCCGCCCCCGGATCCATCCCGAGGACGAGCGGGGCCTGCGGGTCGGCCTGGTGGATGCCGCCAGGGGCTACCTGGGCGTGCCCTACCTGTTCGGGGGCACCACGGAGAAGGGCTTCGACTGCAGCGGCCTCACCGGGGCCGTGTACCGGCTGAACGGGTTGAAGCTGCCGCGTTCCTCCCAGGCCCAGTTCGAGGCGGGTCGTCCCGTGGACCTGGACCGAGCCCGGGCGGGGGACCTGCTCTTCTTCGCCACGAACGGGGGCGGCCGGGTGAGCCACGTGGCGCTGTACCTGGGAGACGGGGCCTTCATCCACGCGCCGCGGCCGGGGCAGGGTATCCGCCAGGACCGGCTCTCGGACCGCTACTTCCAGCGCGCCTTCGTGGGGGCCCGGAGCTACCTCTAAGGGGTTTTGTTCCGACCCCTAAGACTCTTTCGCAAATAAATTCGTCGATTTTTTGAAAATTGGATGCGGAATGGCCTTAGACTGGAAATCGCCCGCCGGTCGTGCGGGTATCAAAAAGCGTTGCTGCCTCGCCTGGAAGGAACAATGCATCTACATCCAGGACGAAGAAAGCAGGTAGTTACATGGCTCAGGGAACCGTGAAGTGGTTCAACGCCGAAAAGGGTTTCGGATTCATCACCCCCGATGACGGTGGTGCGGATCTGTTCGTTCATCACTCCGCCATCGAGACCACGGGTTTCCGCACCCTGGACGAGAATCAGCGCGTGAGCTTCAACGTGGGTCAGGGCCAGAAGGGCCCCCAGGCCACCAACGTCACCAAGATCTAACCGTACCGTTCACACTGGATCGGCCTCCTTCGGGGGGCCGATTCCTTTTTCGGGGCCCGCCGCGGCTGGTCCCGATCAGCTTATTTCCTTGGCCCGAAAGGCCTCCGACCGTATTCTGGTCCCTTGCGCAAGGAGGAGCCCATGGCTCACGAAGGTCACGAACACGGACCGGACTGCAACCACGATCACGACGATTCCTTTGAAATCGAAGTCGTTGAACTTGAAGACGAGAATGGCGAGAAGGAAGAGTTCGCGATTCTGGAAGAGCTCGAGTTCGAGGGCCGCGACTTCGCCATCCTGGCCCCCCTGGCTGAGCTGCAGGCCCAGGAGGACGGCACCGCGGACCCCGAAGAGGGCCTGAGCCTGGAGATCTTCGAGGTGAAGGACGACATGTTCACCCCCCTCGAGGACGAGGAGCTGGCCGAGCGCCTCATGAAGCACCTCGACGAGCAGGAAGCCAAGCTCAAGGCCGAGGAAGAGAAGGACTGACGCGCTTTCCCTTTCCAAGAAGAGGCCCCCGCTCCGGGGGCCTCTTCTTGGAAAGGGCGAGGTTTCAGAGCTTGCCCTGGAAGAGGGCGAAGACGGCGCCCTGTGGATCCGCGACCACCGCGAAGCGCCCCACCTTCGGGATGTCGCGGGGGGGCACGTGGACGGCGGCGCCGAGGGCCTGGGCCCGGGCCGTCCGCTCGTCCACGTCCTTGACCATGAAATACACCATCCAGTGGGAGGGGATCTCCCTCCAGGCCGGCCCCCAGTGCTCGCTGATCTCCATCATGCCGCCGAAGTGGGACCCATCCAGCGCCCACTCGAAGTAGGGCATGGCGGGATCGGACGGGGCCTTGGCCGTCCAGCCGAAGAGGCGCGTGTAGAAGGCTTCGGCCGCCTTGGCGTCCTTGGTGGCGAGCTTGGTCCAGCAGAGGGCGCCGGGTTCCAGGTAGGCCGAGATGCCCTTGTGGTTCCGGGCCTGCCAGATCGCGAAGATCGCGCCCGCAGGATCCTGGACGACGGCCATGCGGCCCTCCTCCATCACGTCGAAGGGACCGTGGAGGACCTGGGCGCCCAGTTCCTTCGCCTTCGCCGCGGTGGCGTCGGCATCAGATACGGACACGTACGAAAGCCAGCTTGGGGGGACGCCCTGCTGGCGCTGTTCCTTGCCCTGGGCGCAAAGTCCCGCGACTTGGCGGCCGCCGGCGGAGAAGATCGCGTAGTTGCCTCCGGAGGTGGCGATCTCCTTGGGCTGCCAGCCGAACAGCTCTCCGTAGAAGGACTTGGCGGCCTGGAGGTCGCGGGTGGCCAGCTCGGGCCAGCAGAAGGTTCCAATCGCGGGAAGGACGGCTTGGGCCATGGCGACCTCCGGAAGGAGCAAAAACATAGGCCGTTCTGAGGCCGGATCAACCTTGAAAATCCAGGCATGACGCAGGCCGGCAGGCCCCGTGGACGACCCGGATCCTCCCGACACCTGGCGTAAGCTGAACGGATGGTGTCTGACCTGATCCATTTCACGGGCCGCATTCTTTTTCTGACGGAAGATCCGGAGCGGATCCGTCGCCAGCTCGCCGGCGAGGACCTGGAGCCGGCCGAAGCGCTTCCCCTGCGGGACCAGATCAGCACGGATGAGATCACGCCGGCCTTCATCTGCTACCACTACGACGAGAAGCTGGGCGACTTCCCCTACCTGGGCCTGAAGTGCGGCGAGGCCTTCCCGGTGAAGGCGGGCTCCGTGCGGGCGGGCGGCTTCGCGGTGAGCGTGGCCGGCAAGCGCCGGGGCAAGGGCAGCAGCCGCGAGGCCAGCCCCTACGCCGAGTGGTGCGCGGGCATCCGCCTGGTGATCGCCGAGAGCTTCGAGCGCATTTACCGCCAGAACTGCCAGAACCTGGGCCTGCTCACCAGCACGGACGTCGGCCTCATCCCGCGGATCCGCCGGGGCGAGGCCATTCCTCTCGCGGAGTTCACGGCGGGCCTGGATCCCGTCACCGCGGAGATCGTGCGCCGGGGCGGGCTCTTCGCCTACAACGCCGCCCGCATGAAGGGCGAGGTGGCGCCGCCGCTGCCCGCCCACGCCCCGCGCCCCATGACCTACGCCGAGAAGCTGCTGGCCCGCCATGCGGTGGTGGATGCGGCGGCGGGGCAGGTGGGGCTTCCCGCCGTGAGGCCCGGCGACGGCCTCTTCGTGCAGGCGGACTGGCGCTTCAGCCACGAGTACGTGACACCCATGGCCGCCAGCTTCCTGGAGAAGTCCCTGGGACCGGAGGCCAGGCTGCGCGATCCAGCCTCCATCCTGGCCTTCCGGGATCACCTCACCTTCCTGCACCACAGCATGAAGGCCGAGCATCGCGCCATGGGCCTGCTGGCGGTGGCCGAGGGCCTGAAGCCCGCTCAGGAGGCCTTCTGCGGCAAGCACGGCATCCGGCTCCACGGCGAGCTGCCGGATGGATCGGGCAGCGAGGGCATCTGCCACGCGCTCATGGCCGAGCGCTATGTTCTTCCCGGCCAGGTGGTCGTGGGCACGGACTCGCACACGCCCCACGCGGGGGCGCTGGGCTGCCTGGCCTTCGGCGTCGGCACCACGGACATCGCCAACGCCTGGGTGACGGGCGACGTGCGCGTCACCGTGCCGCCCACGCTGCGCGTGCGCCTGAATGGGCGCCTGCGCCCTGGCGTCTCCGCCAAGGACCTGGTGCTGCACCTCCTGGCCCAGCCCCTCATCCGCGAAGGCGGCGCCATCGGTCACGTCGTCGAGTACCAGGGCGAGGCCCTGCGCGACCTGGACACGGACGAGCGGGCCACCCTCACCAACATGGCGGCGGAGATCGGCGGCTTCACGGGCCTCATCGCGCCGGACGCCGAGACCATGCGCTTCGTGAAGGAACGGAGGGGCGCGGAGATCACGCTGGAGCCCTGGATGCGCGGCGACGAGGGCGCCGAGTACGCCCACACCCTGGAGGTGGACTGCGCGGCGCTGGGCCCCATGCTGGCCCGCCCCGGCGACCCCGGGAACGGCGTGGCCCTGGCGGACCTGGACGGAAGCGTGCCCATCCACATCGCCTACCTGGGCAGCTGCACCGGCGGTAAGCGCGAGGACCTGCGGAGGGCCTACGAGGTGGTGAAGGCCGCGGCGGCGGAAGGGCGACGAGTGCCCGAGGGCGTGCGGTTCTTCGTGCAGTGCGGCAGCGAGGACGTGCGGCGCCACGCCGAGGAGCAGGGCTGGATCGCGGCCTTCGAGGCCGTGGGGGCCGTGGTGCTGGGCAGCTCCTGCGGCGCCTGCATCAATGCGGGGCCAGGCGTCTCCACGCGGCCCGACGAGGTGACCATCAGTGCGATCAACCGGAATTTCCCCGGCCGCAGCGGACCAGGCCAGATGTGGCTGGCCAGCCCCGCCACCGTGGCCGCCAGCGCCCTGGCCGGGCGCATCGCGAAGGCCTGAGAGTGTGTTTTAGAATTCCCGCGAGCCGCGACGGTGGCCAGCCGCGTGATCCAGCAGATATCAGTTTGTCTTGCGTATCGCCACAGGCGATACCAAGAAGGAAGCGCGCGCAGGGCGATGCGGGACATCGTCCAAGCGCGGTGACGCCGATGGGCGCGCGGCTGGACACCGTCCCTCCGGACTGGGGCGGCGGGGAGGCTCCCTCTCCGCGAGCTTGCGAGCGGGAGCCACGCGCCGCGTGGCGCCAGATGGAGGGCCTGGCGTCGTCCAGGGCCCTCGACATGGAACCACCATGCCCGCGGGCCCTGTCCTAGCCATGCTCGCCCGGCGCTCCCAGCGCGGCCCGTGCGAATTCTAAAACACACTCTTGGAAAGGCGTTCCACCCGGACCCCGGGGCTCGCTAAGGTGGCTTGAGTGGGCTCCGATCGGTCGCGGGTCCTCACCCGGAGACCCGCCCATGACGTTCGTCCGCCTCGGCTCCCTGCTGCTGTCCTCCGTGTACCTGTGGGCGGGACAGCCTCAACCGGAGGAGCGGCCCGCGAATCCGGTCCAGGCCCAGGTGGCGCCGGAAGCCACTCCGATGGGGGGGCCTTCTGATCCGGATCGCTTCTGGAATCTGCCGCGGCTGCTGCTGGATGACACGGCCCACGTGGTCACCGCCCCGGCGCGCTGGGAGCGCCCGGACTGGACCACCGCCGGCCTGAGCGCAGCCGCCGTCCTGGGCGCGGGCCTGCTGCTGGACCATGCGGGGGACCGGTTCATGGTGAACCACGCCAACGCCTCCTGGGACCGCGGCGCCAAGGCGGTGCAGGAGCTGGGCGACGTGCCCAGCGTCCTCATCGCCGGGGGGACTTACCTCGCGGGAGTCGCCTTCAAGGAGCCCGAGGTGCGCGCCACAGGGGTCGATGCGATGGTCACGATGGGGATCGCCCAGCTCCTGCTGACCCTGCCGCTGAAGACCCTGGCTAGCCGCTCCCGGCCCGAGGCCGGCCAGGGCGACCATGACTTCCATCCGCTGCATGGCGGGGCGTCCTTCCCATCCGGGCATGCCACCCAGGCGTTCGCCCTGGCCTCGGTCATTTCCGAGCACGCGGACCGTCCCTGGGTGACGGGCCTTTCCTACGGGTTGGCGGGCCTCGTGGGGGTGGCGCGCGTGGAGCAGCGCAAGCACTTCGTGTCCGACGTGGTGGCGGGCGGCCTCATCGGAACCTTCGTCGGGAAGTCCGTCGTCTCCTACAACCAGTCGCTCCGGTCCAGGGCCCACAGCAAGGTGGCCCTGTCCTTCGCACCCACCGTCCAGCCGGGCGGCTACGGATTCAGTGTGGCGATGGTGTTCTGACCACTGCGGACCAGAGGAACGCGAGGAAGGTCGCCACGGAACTCAGGCTGAAGATGAGCACCGCCCCGGCGGCGCAGTCCTTGGACACCTTGATCGCCGGGTGGATCTCGGGATGCAGGTGGTCGAGGGCGTGCTCCAGGGCCGTGTTGATGAGCTCGGCGGCGAGAACCAGGCCGCAGTTCAGCAGCAGCAGCGCCCACCAGATTGCCGCGGGCCGAAGGGTGATCAGCAACGCCACCACTGCCAACGCCATCAGGCTCTGGAAGCGGAAGCTGGCCTCCTGCTGCCAGGCGACGCGGATCCCCTGGAGGCTGTAGGAAAGGCGCTGGGGGAAGGGCTGGTTCTTCATGCGGGCTCGGATGGGCGACAGCCCATTGTGGCACCGGGGCCGCCTGGATCGGCCGTGCTCCTTCATCCGGAATCCATGTGAAGCTGGGTGGTCCGCTGGTTGCTTTGTGTGCTTGAGAGTCCTGAGATGACTGATCCCGTCCATTCCGCCCGCTACCGCGCCCTCCTCCTGGCTGGGCTCGGACGCGCGGGCGCGCCGGCCCTGGATGGCCGGTCCAAGGTCCTGATCGTGGACGTGGCCCGCCAGCGCCTGGGTCTGCTGGAAGGGGGGCGCCTGGCCTTCGAGGCCGTCATCTCCACGGCGAAGAACGGCCTGGGCTGCGAGGAGAACTCGTACCGCACGCCTACGGGTTGGCACCGCATCCACGCGCGCATCGGCGCGGGAGCCGAACCGGGCACGGTGTTCCGCAGCCGCGTGACCACGGGCGAGATCTGGCGCGGAGAGCCCCGGGACGAAGACCTGATCCTCACCCGCGTGCTCACCCTGGACGGCCTGGAGGAGGGCTGGAACCGCGGGCCGGGGCGGGATTCTCTTGCCCGCTTCATCTACCTGCACGGTACCAACCAGGAGTCCCAGCTGGGGCAGGCCGTGTCCCACGGCTGCGTGCGCCTCTCGAACGCGGACGTGGTGGACCTCTTCGACCGCGTGGCCGAGGGAGATCTCCTGCTCATCGCCGAGGACCTTCCGAATGATGGGCTGGGCCTGGGACGCCTGCACTTCGCCGGCGTGGCGGGCAGCGGCATGAGCGCCCTGGCTCAGTTCGCGGCCATGAAAGGCGGCCGGGCCAGCGGCAGCGACCGCAGCTTCGACCGGGGCCAGCGGCCCGGAGCCCGGGCGCAGCTGGAGGCCCTGGGCGTGGCCATCCACCCCCAGGACGGCTCGGGCCTCGAAGGCGACTGCGCGGCCCTGGTGGTATCCACGGCCGTGGAGGACGAGGTGCCGGACGTGGCGGCGGCCCGGCGCCTGGGCGTGCCCGTGCTGCACCGCTCGGAGTTGCTGGCGTACCTCGTGGCCCGGTATCGCACCGTGGCGGTGACGGGCACCAGCGGCAAGTCCACCACCACGGCCATGGTCTTCGAGATCCTGCGGGGCGCGGGGCGCGATCCCTCCGTCATCACCGGCGGCGAGCTGGTGGCCCTCCAGCGGGAGGGGTGCTGGGGCAACGCCTGGGCCAGCACCTCGGACCTGCTGGTGATCGAGGCCGACGAGAGCGACGGCTCCGTGGTGCGCTACCACGCGGCCGTGGGCGTGATCCTCAACCTCCAGAAGGACCACAAAGAGATGGATGCCGTCGCGGAGATGTTCCGCGCCTTCCGGGCCCAGGTGCGCGAGGCCGCCGTGGTGGGCGAGGCGGAGAACCTGCGGGAGTTCGCGGCGGGGGCGACCACCTTCGGGTTCGGGGAGGGGGTCGGCTTGCGAGCCGAAGGGCTGTCGCTCGGCGCGGAAAGCTCGGCTTTCCGCGTAGGGGGAAAAGACTTTGTCCTTCCTGTGCCTGGGGTTCACAACGTGGAGAATGCCCTGGCGGCCCTCGCGGCTTGTCGGGTGTTGGACGTTCCGCTGGAGGACATGGTCGCGCCCCTGGCGGGCTTCCAGGGCGTGGCGCGGCGTTTCCAGGTGCTTGGCACCAAGCGCGGCGTGACGGTGGTGGACGACTTTGGCCACAACCCCGCCAAGGTGGCGGCCTCGATCCGCGCGGCCCATCTGCGGACAGCCGCTGGCGGCCGGGTGCTGGCGGTGTTCCAGCCCCACGGCTTCGGGCCCCTGAAGTTCCTGCGTGCGGAGTTCGTGGATGCCTTCGCCGCGGAGCTGGCGCGCCGGGACCGCCTCTGGTTCCTGGACGTGTTCTACGCCGGCGGCACGGCCGCGCGGGACATCACCAGCGCTGACGTGGTGGCCGAGATCGCCGCGAAAGGCGTCGCCGCCGAGGCCGCGCCCTCACGGGAATGGCTCGTGGATCGTTTGGCCGCCGAAGCGGAGGCGGGTGACCTCATCCTCGTGATGGGGGCGCGGGATCCGTCGCTGACGGACCTGGCGAAGGCCATCCTCGCCGCCCTCTGAACCAGGCGCTCCGGGTACCCTGGGGTATGGAACCGACCACCCTCCGCGCTGTCATGGCCGCGCTCCGCAAGCCGGAGACGGGCTGCCCCTGGGACCTGAAGCAGACCCACGCCTCGCTGGCCCGCTACCTGCGCGAAGAGGCGGCGGAGGTGCTGGACGCCCTGGCGGCCCATGCGCCCGGCGATCCGACCACCGAGGCGCACCTCTGCGAGGAGCTGGGCGACCTCTGGCTGCAGATCGCCTTCCACGCCCAGCTGGCGGCGGACCGGGGGGCCTGGGACCTCCACGATGTGGAGCGCACCATCGTGGAGAAGCTGGTGCGACGTCATCCGCACGTGTTCGCGGAGGTCGAGGTGGATAGCGCGGACGAGGTGCTCACCAACTGGGCCGCCATCAAGCGCGAGGAGAAGGGGCTCCACGGCGAGCAGCCGCGCCTGCTGGAGGGCATTCCCGCCTCGCTGTCGCCCATGGAGGAGGCCCTGGAGATCGGCCGCCGCTGCGCGAAGGTGGGCTTCGAGTGGCCCGACCTGGAGGGCGTGCTGGACAAGGTGAAGGAGGAGGTGGCCGAACTCCAGGCCGAGTCCGAGCCGGGCCGCGTAGAGGAGGAGTTCGGCGACGTGCTGTTCAGCCTCATGCAGTGGGCCCGCAAGAAGGGCGTGGACCCGGACCGGGCCCTGCGGCGCCAGATGACGCGCTTCAAGGGCCGCTTTGCGTCCGTGGAGGACGATGCCCGTGCCGCCGGCGGATGGGACCAGCGCACCCTCGACGAGATGGAAGCCGCCTGGCAGGCCGCGAAGCGGAGGCAGAAGCCATGATGGTCCTCGCGCTGCTCGCCCCACGCGGCGGATCCCCGCCCCCGCCCGTCGTCCTGCTGCTGATCCCGGTGATCTTCCTGCTGGCCTCCTGGCTGACCAACCGGCTCATGGGCATTCCCGCGCTGTACGCAGCGTTCCCGGCGGATCCCACCGACCCCATCGAAAAGAACCTCGGCTGGCTGCAGGTGGAATTCGGCGCCCTGCGCGGCCACTCGCCCATGTCCCTGAAAGCCGGGCGGCGCTGTCTGCACCTGAAGCAGCCCTTCCCGTTCCAGCCCGCCTGGTGGCAGGGGCCGGCCAGCATCCCCTGGAACCAGATCCGGATCGAGAAGGAGGCCAGCGAATCGTCCTGGGCCTTCATGAGCGCCGCCGAGTTCCGCCTGGGCGCGGAGGGTCGGATGATCCGCCTGCGCGGCAAGGCCGCCCGGACCCTCCAGGCGCTGGTGCTCGAGAAACAGGGCGCCGGAGGCCAAATCTTCGCCACAGGCCTGCCGCCAGGGCAGGGGGCGATCCGGCCCAGGTGAACCCCAGGTGAACGACGGGCTGGCGGCTATTTTCCGGTCAGCTTGGCATCCTCGATGATCACCGCGTAGGTGTAGCCGGCGCCGAAGTCCTTGTCGGTCTGGACCACGCCGCGGATGGTCACGGTATCGCCCACGGCCACCTCAGCCTGGCTGGTGGCGGTGACGTCGTTCGTGCCTTTCTTCGGATCGCCGCTGCCGTCCTGGAGGTGCAGCCAATTCTTGCCCATGATGCCCTTGGTGAATTTCACCACCTTGGCGCGCAGCGTGACGCCCTTCCCCTTCAGGTTCTGTTTCTGGGCCCAGATCTCGGCCACGGTGCGGGCCTCCGCGCCGGCGGCTTTGGCCACCTTCCCGACCTTCACGGGCTTGGCGGGGCGCCCGGCCTGGCCGTGGGGATTGGCGCCAGCCGCCGGAGCCGCGCCCGGGGTGGCCAGGGTGCCGAAGTAGACCTCGGCGAAGGTCCGCTTCAGGGTCTTGGATTCGAAGTTCGTCATCAGCACGGCGTTGGCGACCGTGACGTCGGAGCCCTTGTCGGCCTTGGCCTCGGGGACGGCGGTCCACAGCTCGCCCTTGGCTGTCTTCAGGCGGAGGTAGCAGTAGGGCGAGGCGTCGAGACGTTCGAGCACCTTGCCCGTCAGATCCTCACCCTTGGGGATCTGGGCTCCCGTGGGATGGGGCGCGGGCGACGAGGCCTGGGGCGGGGTGGCCGCCGCGGCGTCCGAGCTGAAACCCGCCATCACCGAAGCGGCGAGAAGAAGGGAGAGGGCGCTGGACATGGGGAGTTCCTTTTGTGGATGAAATGTAAGGACCGGCTGCGCCAGCGCGGAATGATTCCGGTTGGTCGTGGGGCCCGCTGATCAGGCGGCCGGATGGGGGTGCATCTTCGGCATCTTTGCCCCCAGGTGGCCGAAGTGCTTGCCGTAGGCGGCCATCATCTCCTTGCATGCGCTCAGGAGGTAGCGGCGCTTGAAACCGTCGGGAAGGGCCCGGATCTGGGGGATCTTCTGGGCGTAGAAGGTCATGTAGCAGCGCCCCAGGGCGATGGCGACCTCCTCGAGCGTCATGTCGTAGGGCTCGATGATCGGGGTGGACAGGTTGTATTTGGAGTAGTCGTGGACGCGCACGCGGTCCTGCATCTGGTCGTAGAGGGGCGTGAAGGGCATGGGCGTCAGGACGGGGAACACCGCGATGTCGGGGTTCATCCGGATGGCGACCTCGATGGTGCGGTCGATGGAGGCCTGCGTCTCCGTGGGGTGGCCGATCATGAAGGAGGCTTCAGTGACGATGTCGTGCTCGCGGGCCAGGCGGATGGCCTGGGCGATGGCGTTCACATCGTTCCCCTTGTTGAGGGAGGCCAGCAGCTCGTCCGTGCCGGCCTCGGCCCCGATGTAGAGGTGCACCACGCCCGCTTCCCGGTACTTGGGCAGCAGGTCCGCGTCGCGCACCACGTCCTCGGCGCGGGTCTCCATCAGCAACCTGATGCCCAGCTTGGCCTCGATGATGAGGTCGAGAAGCCGCTCCCAGCGTCCGCGGTCATGAGTGGGGTATGGGTCGATCATCGTGATGGATTCGACGGCGTAGCGGTCCACGAGCAGGCGGATCTCCTCGATGACGTCCTCCGGCGTCCGGGCGCGCCAGTCGCCCCGCCAGAAGGCCCGGTGGCTGCAGAACGAGCAGCCCATCATGCACCCGCGGGAGGTGAGGATGGAGGCCATGCGACCCGGCGGATCGATGCGGTAGCGGTAGGCGTCCCAGTCCAGCAGGTGCCAGGCGGGCTTGACTGCGTCAAGGTCCGTGATGTGCGGGCGGGTCTCGGTGACGATGACCTCGTCGTCGCGCAGGAAGGCGAGGCCGCGGACGCCATCCAGCACGCCACCCGGAAGGGCCGCCAGCAGCTCGGGGAAGGTGGCTTCCGCCTCGCCGCGCAGGACGATGTCCACGGCCCGGGAGGGATCCCGCAGAAGCTCGGAATATTTGAAGGTGGGGAAGGGGCCGCCGATGAGCGTGGTGATGGCGGGGTCCACCGTCTTGGCCAGGCCCAGGGCCTTCATGGCGGCGGGCACCACCGCCGTGCTGATGGCGCCGGTGACGGGCAGGTAGTCGTAGGCCACGACGACATCCGGGCGGTACTGTTCCACCTCCGCGCGGATGGTTTCGAAGCTGGCGCCATCCCGGTTCATGGCGTCGTAGATGCGGGCCTCGTGCCCCACCCCTTCGACGGCTCCGGCCAGGTAGGCGATCTGGAGCGGCGGCCAGGTGCCGATGACCTCCACCCCCCAGCTGGAGTAGGGCGGCACCACGAAAAGGACCTTGCTCACGACGTCACCCTCATTGCCTTTCGCAACATCATTCTGGGGTCAAAGGTGGCGGAAATAGTCACAATCCCCGGTCACTGGAAGTAGGCGGCGTGAAGCGAGGGCACCAGGAAGGGAAAGATGAAGGCCGTGAGGATGGAGACCCCGAAACAGCCGATGGTGAGCCAGGCCGTGGACCGCGAGCCCAGGCGATAGAACAGCCGAAGGTGCAGCAAGGTGCCGAAGCAGAGCCAGGTCACGAGCGACCAGGTCTCGATGGGATCCCAGCCCCAGTAGCGGCCCCAGGACTGATGGGCCCAGATGGCGCCCGCGATGATGGTGGTGGACCAGAACACGAAGCCGAAGCCCACGAAGCGGATCATGGAGGCATCCAGGACCTCCGCAGCGGGGAACCGCTCCAGGAAGCGGCTGGTGGCGCCCTTGAGCTTCCTCAGGAGGAGGACCGCCGCAGAGAAGGCCAGCAGGAAGGCGCCCACCGCCAGCTTGGTGAAGAAGATGTGGAAGATCAGCCAGGTGGAGCGCAGCGTGGGTGGGAGGTCGCGGGCCTCGGGGCTAGTGAGCAGGCCCAGGCCCACCATGAGGATCGCGACGGGGAGGACCACCAGGGCCAGCCCGGCCCAGCTGGGTCGCCGCCACAGCACGATGAGCAGCATGAGGATGGCGATCCAGGCGTTGGAGGACAGCACTTCGTACTTCAGCATGTAGGGGCCGTGGCCCACCTCGATCCAGCGGATGACGAGGGCCGCCCCGTGGGGCAGGAGGCCCAGGGCCGCGACCCCGCGAGCCCAGCGGACCCGCGCGGGGTGGTCCCAAAGCAGGGCGTGGGTGAAGAGGATGGCGGCCAGGGCGTAGACGCCCACGGCCGTCCAGTGGAGGAGGGTCTCCTGGAGGAAGGGGTTCATGGCTTCGCCCCCTGCGGCGCGGGTGGGGTGATCATGCCGTGGGCATCCTTGGCGTCGATGGTCCAGGGAACTTCCTTCCGGCCCACTTTGGGCGGGGTGGTGAACCTGGTCTCCTCCACCAGCCAGGTGCCCTTGTGGTAGCTGAAGCGGTAGAGTATCTCGTAGTGGTCCACCGAGGCTTCACCTACCTGCCGGCCTGTGGCGGTCTGCACGTCCCGGTATCGCCACTGCTCCCGCGTGTAGACCTGGAGGTCATCCCCGGCCTGCTCGACCTTCGTCACCTCCAGTTCTTCCAGGCGGGCATCCAGGGTGAGGCCCATGTCCATGCGCACGCCGATGAGGCCGAGGAGGCGCTTGCCATCCGGCGCGTCCGGTCCCACCACCTCGTCGATGAGACGGACATCGTTCTTCCGATAGGCCTCGCTCACCACCTGGTTGTAGCGGGTCACCAGCATCCTGGCCTCGCCGGAGGACACCCGCGAGCACCCGAGGGCCAGGGGAAGGGCCAGGACCGCCAAGGCAAGGAACATCCGCATGATCACACCTCACCTCCATGGTCGCGCACTAGGCGCTCGAACCGCTCCCGGAACAGGGGGGCGAAGCGGTGGGGCCGCAGGGCCACCACCACCCTCTCGAACTCGCCTTCAGGCGTGACGGCCACCAGCTCGTCCACCCGCGTCACGCCGTAGGTGAGGGCCGCCCCCAGCAGGGCCAGGGCGAAGCCCAGGTAGGCCAGCCCGATGGCGGGGTCGTGGTTGCCGTGGAGCCGGGCCCAGTAGGGGAGGCCGTGCAGCTTCAGCGCGCCGCCCCCGGGCAGGGGCAGGCTCTCGCCGGGCCGCAGGGGGCCCTCCGCCAGGGTGGCGGGGCCGTCGAGGACGCGCACCTCCGCTAGGCCGGGGCGGCTGCCATCCCCGGGCATGGGCACCCGGATGCGGGCGCGCAGGTGACCCGGGCCCTGAGAGTAGGCTCCGAAGGCGACGGCCTCCTTCTTCTCCAGCAGGACGGCGGTCCGCTGGGGCGGCTCGGCGGGGAGACTCCATTCCACCAGGGCCGCCGGGCCGTGCTGGTTGTCCGCGTAGAGGCGGCCCCGCGGCACGGGCAGGTCCTGGTTGATGCCCATCTCGCGCATCTGGTCCCCGTTCGACGCCACCTCCGCCAGCTGCAGGCGGAGGGTCCGCAGATCGCCACCGCCGTAGCGCGTGCTCTCCACGGACACCAGGCGCAGGGGGGTGTCCAGGTGGAAGGGCGAGCCCAGGGGCCCGGGCCACTGGGCCCCCCAGGCCTCCACAGTGGGCGGGAGCACCTCCCCCTCGTAGAGGTCCACCACGGAGCTCACGCCGAACACGGCCTGGAGAGCGCCGGCGAGGATCACGCAGAGCAGGCCCAGGTGGAACAGGGGCGAGCCCGCCAGGCCCAGGCGGCCGCGGGTCCGCAGCGTCGTGGCAGCCCCCGAGGAGGGCCGCGTGAATTCCGCGCGGAAGGGGGCGCCGCGGAAGGCACCCTCCGTGGGGGTGAGTTTCCACTGGGCGGCCAGGCGGCGGATCTGCTCGACCACCACGATGGACAGGGACACAGTGGCGAAGCCCAGCGCGACCAGGAAGAGCGGGCTGGTGAATACGTGGTCCAGGGCTAGGTGGTCGACTAGGGCGTTGACGAAGGCACCGTGGATCCGTAGATGCGCGGCCTTATCCGCGGGAGCCACGCCCGCCTGAGGCAGGGTCGCTCCCAGGCCGCCCAGCAGCGTGATGCAAAGCAACTCCCCGACGATGGTCGCCGGGGAGCGGAAGACGCGGCGCAACGTGTGTGTCCAGCTTTGGGTCATGACAATCAAGCCGCCATGGTCGGTGGGTCGAGTCACCAAGGCTCGTTGGCCGCGGGTACGGCACTGTGTTGGCTATCGCAGGCCGCCTGGCAGTATTTATCTGTATAACTCGACATGGAGGAGGCCTTCTGGAATCCCTGGATCTGCATATTGTTCAGGTTGTTCTGATAGGCGTATCGGGTGGGCATATTGGTGCGATCGCCAATGAGCCGCGAGCGCAAGCTGCCGTGGGGGATGACCACATGGCAGTCATAGCAAGGGTAAGAGAGGTGGTGGCCCCCGTGGGGGTCGTTGGAGAAGGTGGTGTGGCAATTGGCACACCAGCTGGTGGAGAAATTCTGGAGGGTCACATTCGGCCAGTTGGCGGAGTTGGCGCCTTTGAGCATGAACTGGTTGGCAGATCCGTGGGGGCCCTGGGCTGCGGCGCCATCCGTGTTGTGGCAATCCGAGCACATCATGGTCTGATTGCCCACGTTGGTGACCCAGGGCGAGCCTGAAAGCATCTGGGCCTGGACCAGGGCCTTGGGGGCGTAGCTCCCGGTGTAATTGTTCAGGCTGGCCACGACGGGATGACCGGAACGGTTATTGGGGTTGAACTCGCGGGCCACATCCGTCTCCTGGAAGAGGACGGGTGAGGCGAGGTTGAACCGGGCGATTGTGCTGGTCTGTCCGAAATTGGCGCTCAGGGTCAGGTGGGTGGCGTCGGTCACGGAAGAAATGGTGTAGGCCGTCCCGCCCACGGCCTGGATCTGCCCGCCCACAAGGGCGGATGTCCAGTTGGTGCCGTAGCCGACGACCGCGGTTTTGCCGTTGGAGAAGCTGGCGCCGGGGTGGATATAGAAGTCCTGGGGTGTCGTGGAGGTGGTGGCGGTGGTGATGGTGAGGCTGGTGGCCGATGAGGCCGTGATCTGGTAGGAATTGGTGTTGCCGGAGGTCATGGCGAAGAACTGGCCGACCAATCCAGTTCCAGGGGTGCTCCCCACCGGCCAAGTGGTGCCGTAGCCTGTGACGGTGGTTGTGCCCGTGATGGCAGCGGCGTCGCGGGTCTCGTAGGCCACGTAGGCCGTGGTGGTCTGGCCGTAGATGGCGGAAATGGTCAGGGACGTGGTGGTGGAGGCGGTGACTCGGTAGGTGTTCACGGTGCCGCCCACGGGGCGGACGTACTGGCCCGCCATGTTGGTCGTGGTCCAGTTCGTGCTGGTGCCGTTGACCGTCTGGCTGTTGTTGTTGAACTTCGCCGTGCCCACGCCCGCCACCCAGGGCTGGGTGCTGCCGCTGACCAGAGTCAGGGTGCTGGTGCCGCCGGAAGTGATGCCGTTCGGCGGTGTGCTGCCGAAGGAGTAGGCGGTGTGGCACTTGAAACACACCTCGTACTCGTAGGTGGCGGTCGGGGTGGCGGTGAAGTTGGAGGCGGTGGGGGAAACCCAGAGCGCCGGGTAGGGGCTGTACCGCACACCGTCGACGCCCATCAGCGGCCCGCTTTGGACCGTGGTGCCGTTCATGATCTGGTTGCGCGTGAGGGTAGCGGTGGTGGTGTAGGTGTGCGAGCCTGCCACGGCTTTGTGGGGATTGTGGCAGTCGGCGCACATGACGGTGCGTCCGCTGGTGCGCTCCACGGGGTGGTGGATGGGCTTGATAATCTCCTGCTGGATGTTGGGCACGACCTGGTTTCCGCCCGTGGTGTTGATCTGCCCATTGGCGTCGTGGCAGGCCAGGCAGAGGTCCGAAGGGTCGTCCACCAGCAGCTTGGCGTATTTGGCCGATGTGGTCCGGGCGTCTGGCCAGCCGTGGGGATCGTGGCAGTTCACGCAGGTGGCGCGCTTGGCCGCATCCGTTGAGTAGTTGAACGCGGGATAGGTGCTCAGGCTGGAGGCAGGGGTGGACGTGGAGGGCGTGACCCACTGGCCGCCGGGCCACAGCACCCCCTTGGTGGGGTCGAAGTGGACGCCCTTGTTGGTGGCGACCTTGGCGTAGGTGTGGCAATCGTCGCAGAGGGGGTTGGTGCCGGCGGCGGCGCCCGTGGCCTCGGCCCGCAGCAGGTTCCCGTTAGCCACCGGGGCGCCATGAATGTCGTGGCAGGACTGGCATTCCACATTGGAGGTGACGCTGAGCTTGGTGATCCCGGTGATCGGGGATGTGGCCTTGTTGTAATCGGACGTGGCGGGCAGGGGAAGCGTGATCGGATGGCTGGTACCGCCCTTGGCCGTGACATTGCGGGGGGCGTGGCAGTCCACGCACATCTGATCTGAGGTGTTGGGCAGGCGCTGGAAGTGCCGGCCGGCGCTGCCGGGGCTGATTCCCGCGGCAGCGGGATCGAAGGGCGCGTTCGCCTGCAGGTGCTGGTCATGGCAGGTGGAGCACATGAGCTGGCCGTTCTGCATCCGGGTGCTCAGCGCCGTGTTTACCGGTCCCTGAAGGTCGGGCCGCGCGTAGATCAGGTAGAGGTCGCCGGCGATGAAGGAGGGGTTCGCGGAGCCGTTGACGAATGCCACGGAAATGCCAGTGCTGCCAAGAGCGACAGGGGCAGTCGAGGTGAAGGTGCCGGTGGTGGCGGTGCCCCAGGCGCTGGTCCCGTTGACCGTCATCTGCCAGTCGAATGTGGCGGCTCCGGCTTGGCCCGCGGCGTTGATCTTGATCTGGACGGTGGTCGGGTAGGCTCCCGTGTAGTCGCCGGACAGGACGAGGCTACCCGTGGACGTATTGGGGGAGCCCTTGATCACGCGGCCAGCGGCGCCGGAATCCCAGCGGTGGGACGTTCCGGTGGGCGCGGTCCCGGTCGGGAGGCCTCGCGGAGGCAGAGCCTGGTCAGTGGGGGCGAAGGTGTGAGTGGTGGCCACCCGGCCGCCGGTGACATGGCAGCTCAGGCACAGGTTCGCGTTGCCGGCCGTGTAGGTAAGCGTCCCGCCCAGAGCCCCATGGGTCATATGGCAAGGGGTGCAGTAGTTGAGCGCACCGTAGCTGTTCGCCATCGAGATGTTGTGTGGCGGGTCGATCGCCAGCAGGGCCACGCCGGTGATGGCCAGCAGGCTGAGCACAAGCGCGAGACGGGTAGCGCGGAGGCGGATCACTGGACACTCCCTGTCAGGTTCACGATCGTCACATCGGCAATGTTTTCGAAGGTGCGGCCATCCGTCAGGCGGCCCGACAGCACCAGGAAGGCACTTCCGTCGGGCAAGGTGGCCAGCAGGCGGCGCTCGTCGAACCAGGCCCGGTATTCCAGGAATCCGTCGTGGTCGAAGTCCCCGATGAAGGCACCAGGGACGCGCGTGGCGGCCACCCCGTTGGCGGTGAGGGTGCCGCCTTGGATGGTGGAGGGATCCACGCCGGGGATCTTGATGAGGACGGAGATCAGGGAGGGGCGCAGGGGACTGCCGGTGATCCCATCGCCCCGCTCCCGCCAGATTTCGGGGTTCCGGGCCATGCCTCTGCGCGTGCGGGCCCGGTCCTCGGGGGCCTCGCGAACCAGCTGGGTGGGGTTCACGGTCAGAATGGCGGCAAGGATGTGAGGATCGGTGTAGGTGTCCAGTCCGTAGACTTCCACCCGCGTATTGCCTGGCGTGGCCACGAAGAGGCGGTTGTTGCGGTCGATTGCCAGGCTGGCGGGGCCCACGAGCTGGCCGGGATCCGAGCCGAAGCTCCCCAGGTTCCCCAGCTTCACCCCGGTGGCATCCACCACCACCACCACACCGCGGAAGGAATCCGCCAGGTAGATGCGGCCCTGACCATCGGCCAGCAGGCCCTGCACACGGCCGAAGGTGCTGTTGGATCCAACCATGCCGACCAGACCGCCGAATTTGCGAAGGAAGATACCCTGGGCATCAAAAACCTGGATGCGGCCGTTGCCCTGGTCGGAGACGAAGATTTCACCGGAAGGCGCGATGGCGATGCCGGTGGGGAAGTTGAACTGGCCCGCCTGGATGCCGGGGGTGCCGAACTGACGCACCAGCTGGTTGCCGGGGCCGTAGACCTTCACCTGGTTGGCCTGGCTGTCCACCACGTAGACCAGGCCGTTCGGCGTGATCTGGATGTGGTTGGGCATCTGGAACTCGCCGTCACCCTGGCCAAGGTACCCCGCGGGCACCCAGCCCGGCGTGAAGATGGAAACCCGCCCCTTGCCCGCCTCGCAGACAAAGATGCGGCCCGAGGGATCCACGGCGATGCCGAGAGGCTGGGCGAAGCCCCACTTGGCCCCGAGGAACCGGCCCGCCTCGTCGCGGACCGTGATCACTCCCAGACGGGGATCCGCCACGAAGAGCCGTCCGACTGAATCTGTGGTTAGACGCACGGGTTCGCGGAATCCTTTGTCATAGGAACGCAACGGGGTGGCGACGGGAAGCGTGGCCTGGGCCGCCAAGCCGAGGGCGGACAGGAAGGCGAGGGCCATGGACAGGGCCCAGCGTCGGCGAAGGATGAACCGGCCGGTCATGGGATGACCTCCAGGGGACGGGCTGCATAGAGGGGGGGGGGAGTCCTCGGGAGAAGGCCCGGGACACCAGGAGCATAGGGCGGAATGAGGTTTAAGGATGAGCAGATGATCTATGCTGTGTAACACGCAACAGTTGCGAGCTGCAACAAATCAGTCGTTTCTTGAAGGCCCCTAAGAAAAAAAAACCAGATGATCAAAATCACAAAAATAGATGACCCGTAGTTCGCTTATGGGCCCTATGGTTCGAGGGTCGGCTGACAGGTTCCTGTGACGTTGTCCGATGCAAGACATCCACGAGGCCGAACCGCCATGTCCAATCGTTCCATCCTGCTGTCCGTTGCCCTCGCATGTGCCGCGACCGCGACGGCGCCTCTGTCCGCGCAGAAGCCCGCCGCGCCTCCCGTGGCGCAGGACGAGGTGCTGGCCTGGCCCCCGCCGCCTGCTCCCGCCCGCATCAAGTGGGTGGCTGAGTACCGCAACGCCTTCGATGTGGGCGCCAAGAAGAAGCGCAGCTTCATCGACCGCCTGGCGGGCAAGTCCGAAGAGGTGATCTGGATCCAGCGCCCTCTCAGCGTGGCGGTGGATGGCCAGGGCGTGATCTTCGTGGGCGACTACAACCTGGGCGTCGTGGCCATGGATCCGGCGAACAAGAAGGTCTGGGCCTTCTCCGCCGTCAGTGGTGCGGTGCTGACCACCCCCACGGGGCTGGCCGTGGATTCCAAGCTGGTCTACGCGGCCAGCGCCAACACGAGCCAAGTGGTGGTCTTCGACAAGGACGGGCGCCAGCTCGGCGTCCTGGGCAAGGCCGATGGCATCAAGCGCCCCGTCGGGCTGGCGGTGGATGAGTCCCGGAACCTGCTCGTGGTGGTGAACGGAGACGAGCATGCCGTGCGCCTCTACTCGCGATCGCTGAACCTGATCAAGACCATCGGCGGCCGGGGCAGCGAGGAGGGCCAGTTCAACTTCCCCACCTACGTGTGCATGGTGCCCGGCGTGGGATTCGCGGTGGTGGATTCGGGCAACTTCCGTGTCCAGCTCTTCGACTTCAACGGGAGGTTCCTCCGGGCTTTCGGCAAGGTGGGCGACATGGCAGGCCAGTTCGCGCGGCCCAAGGGCATCGCGGTGGATCCCGAGGGCCACCTTTACGTGGCGGACGCAGCTTTCAACAACTTCCAGATCTTCGATCAGGAGGGCCGCGTCCTCACCTTCGTGGGCCAAGGTGGTGCGCGCAAGGGCCAGTTCCAGGTTCCCACTGGCCTCTCCATCGACGCCAACGGCGGCATCTACGTGGCCGATCAAATCAACGGACGCATCCAGAAATTCCAATATTTGCGGGAGGAAAAGGAGGCACCTGCCCCCGGACCGACCCCGCAATAAGCAGCACCTTGCTGTTTCTCCCCACCCACCCCCCCCCCACCACCCACGAGGTGAACCATGAAATCCCTTCTCGTCGTCCTGCTGGCCGCCGGCTCCCTGAGCCTGTCCGCCGCGGGCATCACCGGCACCAAGCATGACCTGAGCACCAACGCCCTTGCCGGCCAGGCGCACACGAACACCACCCAGGTCTGCGTGTTCTGCCACGCCCCCCACAATGCCGCTTCGAGCACGGCCCAGCTCGTGCCTCTGTGGAACCGGAAGTTCCAGGGCGCCACCCCGTCCTTCACCCTCTACAGCAGCGCGACCCTGACCTCCACGCCCACCCAGCCCACCGGAGCCAGCCTGGCCTGCTTCACCTGCCATGACGGCACGACCTCCGTGGGCAACCTCATCAACATCCCCTCTGACGTCGCTTCCATCTCCTACACGGCCGGTGGCAATGTCAATGCGAGCGGCGTGCTGGGCGGGGCCGCGGCTCTCGGCACGGACCTGAGCAACGACCACCCCGTGTCCATGACCTACCCGACCAAGACCGGCCTGGTGGTCCCCACCGTGGCGGGCTCGACCTCTAATGTCGGCGGCCTTCCCCTCTTCAGCAGCAAGGTCGAGTGCGCCAGCTGCCACGACGTGCACAGCAATGCGGTCGCCGCGCCCTTCCTGCGCGCGTCCATGACCAATTCCGCGCTCTGCACCACCTGCCACATCAAGTAGTCCAGGCACTGCGACACGCATGATGCGCGGGGGGTGGTTCCACCCGCCCCCCGCTTTTTCGACCTCCTTTTCCGAAGGTCTGCCGTGAGGCTTGGAACATTCACGCTGCTTCTCGCGGGCGCGGCCATCGCCGGGCGGGCGGAGGACTGCCCTCTGGTGCTGAACCAGCGGTTCCAGCTCCGCTACAACCAATGGCAATCCAGCCAGATGTCCAGCACTTCCACCACCCAGGCCATCTACGAGGTGGATGCGGGCATCCCCATCTTCACGTATCGCCTGGGCGCCCTGGCTCTGAACGGGGCGGTGGAATACAACCGCCTGGCCTACAGCAATGAGTCGGGAGCCGATCTGGGACTGAACCGGTACGGGGCCCGCGTCAGCCTGTTCCCCTATCGTCCGTTCCGCCTCTATCTGGACTACCAGCACACCCAGTCCCCGGATCTGCTGGGCTCTGGATCGCTGAAGGGCGAAACCTGGGGCGGGGGGATTCGTTACGCCAACCGATTCCTCGGCGATACCTTCCTCACTTATCGCCATGGCGACGCCAGGCTGGAGGGAGGAGCCACGCCGGGGGCCTATCGGGATGAATGGGCCCAGTGGAAACTGGAGACCCACCACCGCCTTCAACAGACTCAGATCGATTTCGAGGCTCTCCGCCAGGACTACCGACCGCTCGACACGCCGGCCTGGAGATTCATCACCCTGCATCTGGACACGGACACTCTTCTTGCCCGGGACTGGAAGCTTCGCACCCGATCCCAGGCACAGGATTCCGGACTCAGCCGCTGGTCCGATTTCAACGCTTCGTTCTACGGCCCCATCAGTGGCGCCTGGCACTCCTTGACCAGCGCGTCCATCGGGTCTTCGACCCAGGACAAGGTCCACACGACCACCAGCTTCACGTCGGAATCCCTGGTGTACGAAGTCCGAAAATGGCATGCCCACCTTACGGGAAGCTACAGCGGGAACGACACGCCGGCCGAATTCCGGAGTGAACGCACGAGCGCGCTTCTCGTGGGCGGGTCCTACGCCGTGAGTCCCGAATGGAGGCTCCATGGAGACGCGGGACTGTCGTACTTCCAGCAGTCCCTCGTAACCGACGACAATGCCAAGCGTTTCACGTCCCTGAACCTGGGTGTCGCCCGAGGGGGAGATGTGCCGGAGCTGATCCGCCACAGCCTCTTTTTCCTCAGCGATTGGCGCTTCGATCAGAGGGTGCGCGAGGAATATCCGCCGGATTTCGTGCCGACTGAGTTGGCTCAGGAGATGCTCAGGCGGCGGATGCGCCAGACCGGGTCCTTCGCATTCACTGCGGACGTGTGGCGCATGAGCGACAGTGGAACAGGCGGGACGTTGGATTGGGCCAGGATCACGGGGCAGGTGCTAACCAGGAGTGACCTGTCCGTGTACCTGATGGGGGATTTCAAGCACGACAAGGGTCTCGCCCGACCCGGCTTGGAGCTTCGCAACAGCGATTTCCTGGTGAACGGCTCGTATCGGCTGGGACTCACCACATTGACCGCATCCATGGGATACAGCGATGACCGCGAGAGCCAGGCCGTGGCCTCGACGTGGAGTCCGGCGCCTGCCCTGGGGAATCAGAGCGGCCTTAGCCGGCGCTACACCGCGGGCGCCACGACCCGGCTCTGGAAGGTTCCGGTCGGCGTGCTGATCCTTCGGTACGATGCCTCCATGGTTCCCGCCACAACCACCGTGTCCACATGGGCCGACTTGAGCTTCCGCCAGGTCTCCCTGCGTGTCCGGTACCAGACTTCACGCACGGATGGCGGCCTCCGCAACGACAGCATCAATGTGGATCTGCTGCGTTGGTTCGACGCGATCTGCATAAGGAACTGGCGATGAGACATCGGCCGTCGTTCAGACTGTTCCGAGGCCTTGCCGTCGGTTTGGCGATGGGTCTGGCGATGAATCCGGGGTTCGCCCAGGTCGGGTCCACAGGTGTCGCTTCGGCCAAGGCGCCAACCCGGAGTGGGATCTCGTTGGTTCATGGGGCCTGCCTGACCTGCCACAAAAATCATCGCGGGAGCGGGCGCACCAGCCAGAAGCCGGCTCGCGAGGCGACAGACCAGCTGTGCCTGTCCTGCCATGAGGGGACGAACACCGCTCCCAGCGAGGGATTCGCCCCCAAGCTCTCGAGCTGGAGCGGCCAGGGCTCCGGTCACACGAAGGAACGGTTCAGTTCCCGCCGGCCCGGTACCTACGTCCGTTCGGTCCAGGTCAATCCATCCAGGCAGATTCGCCTGACTCAGGATTGCTCCGGTTGCCACGATCCCCATGGGAAGGAACGCGGCAAACTCCGCAACACAGCCTTCGATGACCGTGGCCGATTGCTGGACCGTCATCCTCAGTCCACGGCCGACATCTGCTTCGGATGTCATGCCGGTCCGGAGGCGGCACCCCTCACATCCGGCAACGCCGACATCGGTCAGCTGTTTGGAAAGGGTGCTCCTTCCTCCCACGGCATTGGAGCCACCGCCGCGAGCCATCCGGAACTGCCCAGTTTGCGCGCATCAGCCTTCCAGGGGCGGCTGGACTGCACCTCCTGCCATGACAATCCCGATCCGACGGGTGCCCGGGGGCCGCACTTTTCGATCAATGCCGCCCTCCTGAAGGCTTCCTTTGGCCATGAGAAGGACATGGGGCGCCTGGGAGAACGCGCCAACGACCTCTGCCATCTCTGCCATGACCGGCAGTCCATCCTCGCCAACCAATCTTTCCCCTTCCACGCCCAGCACCTGAGTGGGTTCACCAACAGCGGCTCAATGGCCGCTCAGCGACAGGTGCCGACTCTCTCCGAGGCGGCGGCGGTGCTGGGGCTGCGCTCACCGAAGGACCTCCGTCCCGGGCGGAGCGGCGCCTTCCAGCCGGGCTACGGCGAGCCGACCGCCTGCGCCACCTGCCATGCCTCCCATGGTTCCCTGCGGCAGGCAGCCCTCATCGAGTTCGACCGCTCTGTGGTGACTGCTTCTTCGGTCGGCGGGCCGTCCTTCCAGCGGTCGGGCCTCGGCCACGGCACCTGCACCCTGAGCTGCCACGGCTACGACCACGTGCAGACGCGCTATTGATCGCGGGTCATTCAGGCGTTCTTCCAGGAGCTTTCCATGCATGACGCCCCCTCGTTGCAGAATGGCTTCACCCGGATCCAGATGGCGATCCTGGTGGGCGCGCTCGGGCTGGGTCCTGCCGTGACGGCGGCGCCCGCCCTGCGTTCGATCCGCACAGTCGATGCCGAGGCGGAACACCTGAAGGCGATCCGGGCGGCGGAGCCGGGCCTATCCGCCGAGGCCGCGAGAGCCAGGCTCGCCCGGCTGGAGAAGGCCTGGGCGCTGGCTGGGACCAGAGGGCTCCTGAAGGCGCCAGAGTGGCAGGAACGCCGTCAGGAGGGTCGCCTTGCCGTGCTGGGGAGGGCCTTCCTCGACTCCCGGCCGGGTCATGCCGGCATGACCGAGGCGCAGGTCAAGGCCGCCTTCCTGGCCCAGGGGGAAGAACGTCACGTGTCGCACCTCCTGTGCAAGACCCGGGAGGAGGCCGAGGCGGCCCTGAAGCGCATCCAGGCAGGAGAGCCCTTCGAGAAGGTGGCCGCCGAGGTTTCCGTGGATCCCAGCGCGGCCCAGAACAAGGGCGACCTGGGCTGGATCCGGCAGAAGCAGCTGGTGCCTGCCTTCGGCAGTCCCGTGTTCGCTGCTCCCGTGGGCGCGCCGGTGGGCCCCATTCAAAGCGAGTTCGGCTGGCATGTCGCCAAGGCCTGGGAAGCCCGGCGTGAGACGGAGGTGGACTTCGCCGCGCAGCGGGAAACCCTGCTGAAGGAGGCGGCGGCCGCCCAGACGAAGATGAAGCGGCAGGCGGCCCTGGACGCGCTGCGTCCCCGGTATCCACTGGTTCCCGACCTGGCCGTGCTGGGCGCGGACCGCACCACGGAGATCCTGCCGGGCGATGAGCGCAAGGTGGCGGGCCGGGTGGCCGGGACGACCATCAGCCTGCGGCGGCTCAAGCGGCATCTGGTCGAGGTGCTCAGGACCATGGGCCAGAGTCATTCGCTGGGTGCCGCCACGAAGGCTGAGTTCATGGAGGGCGTGGCGGACCAGATCCGTCTCGCCGCCGCGGCCAGGAAGCAGGGGCTCGACCGGAAGCCCGGGGTTCAGGCCGCCCTCTGGCTGGACGAGCGGGAGCGCGCGTACTCCCGCTACGCCGAATCCTACCTCGCCGAAGCCCAGGTGCCCGAGGTCAACCTGGCGGAGCACCACGAGGCTTTCCCGGACCGCTTCCGGCAGGTGGGCGCCTTGCGCCTGCAGGTGCTGGTGGCCGATTCCAAGGACGAAGCGGACGCGGCCCTGAATGAGGTGCGGACGGGTCTGCCCTGGCGAGAGGCCGTGGCGCGGCACGCCGACGCGGAGGCCACGGGCAACCCCGAACCCGGCTGGGTGGAGGTGGCCTCACTCCAAACGCTGGTGCCCCCCACGCTCATGCAGGCTCTCCTGGCAGGACCCCTGGGCCAACCGGTGGGCCCCATGCTGGGCCCGGATGGCTTCATGATCTTCAATGCCCTGGAGCGGCGTTCCGGTCCCGTGATGCCGCTGGACGAATGCCGCGAGGCCGTGCGGGCGGACTACCTCAAGGCGCACGGCCCCGACCTGGTGGAGCGCAGCCTGGGCGACTAAGACCCGCCTTGAAGGCGCCAAGCCCCCGGGTGACCGGGGGGCTTTGGCATGGGGGCGGACAGTTCCCCCGGGAACGCGACCCTAGGTGTGGCAGGCGTCGCAGCCGGAGACGGCCAGCAGCTTCGGGCTCTTGGAGAAGTGGGGCTGGTGGCAGGAGAGGCAGGTGAGGGGCTTGCCGGTGGCCTTGACAGTGCGGCCTGAGGTCGGATGGTTGGCCACCGGGTGGCCAGCCTTCTTGTCCTTGTGGCAGTTCAGGCAGAGGGTCTGGACCTCGCCGCGGGGGAAGCCCTTGGCGTCGCCGCCGTGGGCTGTGTGGCAGGTGGCGCAGAGGCCGTCCATTACGGGCTTGTGCTTCGAGACCGCCTTGTTGGCTTCGTCCCGCAGGCCGTCGTGGCACTGGAGGCAAAGGTCCTTGGGGTTGCCGGCCAGGAGGGAGGGCCGGGTGGAGGCGTGGGGCGTATGGCAGGCGGTGCACTCGCCGTTGGCCACCGGGGGATGGGGGAAGGCCTTCTTGGCGGCCGTGGCCACGCCGTCATGGCAGTTGAAGCAGAGGCCAGGCATGGCTTCGTTGGTCGCGAAGGGCTTGGGCGCGGCGCTGTCCGCATGGCAGGTGCTGCAGTCGCCCGCGGCCACCGGCGGGTGGGCGGTGGCCTTGAGCATGCCGTCGTTGTTCGAGCCGTGAGGGTCGTGGCAGGTGGCGCAGTCCTTGGCGGACACGGGGTAGCCCTTGTGGGCCTTCTTCAGGTCCCCGGCGTCGTGGCAGCTGACGCACAGCTCCTCCATGGGCTGGAGGAGGCCCTTGGCCAGCTTGCCCGTGTGGACGGCGTGGCAGCTGAGGCACTCGCCGGAGGCGGCGGGCTGGTGGGCGTGCTTCGACTTCACCGCCGCGGCGATGGAGGTGTGGCATCCCAGGCACAGGTCCAGGGGCTTCTGGCGAAGCAGGTGCTGGGCCTCGGTCTGGTGGGGCGCGTGGCAGTCTCGACAGCTGCTGTCCAGATAGGGCTTGTGCCCCCAGCCGCCCTTGGGCGCCTCGGCCTTCTCGTGGCAGGTGAGGCAGACCTGGCTGCCGGGCTTCTCCAGCAGGGCTTCGGTCTTGGAGGCGTGGGGACGGTGGCAGGACAGGCACTCGCCGCCCTTGAAGGGCTGGTGCTGGGTGGCGCCGGCCTTGGGCTCCAGGTCCGCGTGGCAGGTGCGGCAGAGCTGGGGCACGGGCTGGTCCAGGCGGGGCGTGCCCGCCGGGAGCTTGGCGCCGGGGGCCGGGGAGGCATGGCAGTTGGCGCAGTTCTCCAGGAAGGGCGGGTGGGCGCCCTTGAGGATCAGGCCCTTCTTCGTCGAAGTGTGAGGCTCGTGGCAGCCCAGGCAGTCCACCTTCGCCAGCGAGCTGGTGAGGTGCTTGCGGCCCAGGGCTTCGTCCGCAAGGTCATGGCAGGTCGCGCAGGTCTCCTGGATCCGGGGGGAGGCTAGCAGGGCCAGCCCGTCGCCGGAGTGGGGGCTGTGGCAGCTGCTGCACTGGCCGTCGTTCACGGGGGAGTGCACGACCTGGAACTTGTCCTTGCGGGTGTGGCAGGTGTAGCAGCCTTCGGGCTGGTCCCGCTTCAGGAACTTGGCCTGATCGCCGCCGTGTGGATCGTGGCAGGCGAGGCAGCCGCGCTTTCCGGTGGCGGGCTGGTGTTTCACATCGCCCTTCATCAGGCCGGCATGGCAGGCGGTGCAGAGCTTGTCGGTGTCGTCCTTCACGAGCTTCGCGAGCGCGCCGCCGTGGGGTGTGTGGCAGGCGCTGCACTGGCCGTTCTTCACAGGAGCGTGGAGCACCTTGCGCTTCACGATCTTCTCGTGGCAGGCGCCGCATGCGGCCAGCTCGCCGCCTTTGATGAGCTTGGCGGAAGCTGAGGCGTGGGGCGTGTGGCAGGCGAGGCACTGGCCCTTCTTCGCCGGGGCATGGAGGACCTCACCCTTCGCCACGCCGGTGTGGCAGGTGGCGCAGAGCGTCTCGCCGGCCTGCTTGAGAACCGGGGGGGTGGCGGTGGCGTGGGCCCCGTGGCAGACGAGGCAGTCACCCTGGGCGGCCGGCGCGTGCTGGCTCTTGCCCTTGACGAGGTCCTCGTG
Source organism: Geothrix paludis (assembly GCF_022808815.1). Classification (GTDB taxonomy): domain Bacteria; phylum Acidobacteriota; class Holophagae; order Holophagales; family Holophagaceae; genus Geothrix; species Geothrix paludis. Next base: position 60,379 of record NZ_JAKZLC010000001.1, read on the forward strand.
GCAGGTGAGGCACAGCTGCTTCGCGGGCGCGGTGAGGAGGGCCTTTTCCTTCGAGTCGTGGGGCCGGTGGCAGTCCATGCAGGCGCCATCCCGGAAGGGTGGATGCAGGGACTTCCCCTTGGCGAGGTCCGTGTGGCAGCCGGCGCACAGCTCTTGGGGCGGGGCCGTGAGGAGGCCCTTGGCGTCCCCGGCATGGGGCCGGTGGCAGGTGAGACACTTCCCATCCTTCGCCGGCTGGTGCTGCACGCCGGGGCCGGGCAGGGGGCCGTGGCAGTCGAGGCACAGCTCTGTTACGGGCTTCGCCAGCTTCACGGCACCGCCGGCGGCGGGCGCATGGCAGTCGGCGCAGGAACCCGGCGCGAAAGGGGCGTGCTGACGGTCGCGCAGGAGGCCCTTGGCCGCGCCGCCGTGGGGGTTGTGGCAGGTGGCGCAGGCCTCCGCCTTCAGTGGGAAGCCACCGTGGGTCTTCGAGAGGCCGGCCACGTCGTGGCAGGTATCGCACTGACCCGGGACGCCCGCCTTGAGGAGGCTGCGCGTGGCCGAGGGATGGGGCTGGTGGCAGGCCAGGCAGTCGTCCGTGGCCGGATGGGGATGGGCCGACGTGGTGCGGGTCTTGATGTCGGCGTGGCAGGAGAGGCACAGTTCCTGGGTGTCCTTCCGGAGCAGGCGCTTCCGTCCCGTGTCGTGGGCGCCGTGGCAGGCGCCGCACTCGCCCTTGGATTCGAAGCGGTGCGCTGGGCGCTCATTGGCGGTCTGCTTGAACCCCTTGTGGCAGATGGCACAGAGCGCCCGGCCCCCGCCCTCGTGGAGGAGGTTGACGTTCGCCGCGCCGTGGGGCTTGTGGCACCACTGGCACTTCCCGTCGAGCAGGGGCTTGTGGGCCGTGGTGGGAGAGGCGGCCTGACGGACCTTGGGATGGCAATCCTGGCAGGTTCGGGGCGTGTCCGCGGCCCGGCAGGGTACGAGGCCTGCCAGCAGGGCGAGCAGAAGGAAAGCGAGGGTCCGGCGTGGAGGGGTCATGGCGTCGGCGGTCTCAGATGAGGAGCCCAGTGGGGGGGGATGGGCATACCTCATCTTAGAGTCATCTTTGTGCTGTCCAAGATCTCCTGATGGCCTTCCGCAGAGGTATCGCGCATGAAAAGGCGTCTGGATTAGGTTATTTCCGGCGTGATCGGCGGAGGGACGGTCAAGATCTGCTGGAGGATCGGCTTGGATCGATCATGAGTTGGTCACGGGATTGTCCGAGCCCAGATCTCGATGCATCAGGTTTCCGTAGACAACATTCCCACAGACCTCTCCCGGCGTCGGCGCGGCGCGGTCTACTCCTGCGGTCTGGCCCGGTGCCCCACGTTCCACACCGGGTGATGCGTGTCACGAATCGCCCAGGCTCCTCGTTGGGACACGGCGCCCCCCGAGCGCCCAGGCTCCGTGTTCCTGTGGTGAGGCTTTCATCATGGAACGCGAATCGGCGTCACACCGCGTCGGCGATGGCCTTGCCCATGTCGGAGGTGCTGGCCTTGCCGCCCATGTCGGGGGTACGGGGGCCTGTGGCCAGGACCTTTTCGATGGCGGCCACAACGGAGGCGGCGGCTTCGGGGCAGCCGAGGTGGTCCAGCATCATGGCCCCGGCCCAGATCTGGCCCACGGGGTTGGCGATGCCCTTGCCGTAGATGTCCGGAGCGGAGCCGTGGACGGGCTCGAACATGGAGGGGAATTCCCGCTCGGGATTGAGGTTCGCGCTGGGAGCGATGGCGATGGTGCCCGTGCAGCCGGGGCCGAGGTCCGAGAGGATGTCGCCGAAGAGGTTGGAGCCCACCACCACGTCGAACCAGTGCGGGTTGCGCACGAAGTGGGCGCAGAGGATGTCGATGTGGAACTGGTCCACCTTCACCTCGGGGTACTTCGCGCCCATGGCCTTCACTCGCTCGTCCCAGTAGGGCATGGTGATGGCGATGCCGTTGGATTTCGTGGCCGAGGTGAGGTGCTTCTTCGGGCGCTTCTGGGCCAGGTCGAAGGCGTACTTCAGGATGCGGTCCACGCCCTGGCGGGTGAAGACGGTCTGCTGGACGGCCATCTCCTGGTCGGTTCCTTCGTAGAGCCGGCCGCCGATGCTGGAGTACTCGCCCTCGTTGTTCTCCCTGACCACGATGAAGTCGATGTCACCTTCCTTGCGGCCCGCGAGGGGGCAGGGCACGCCGGGCATGAGCTTCACGGGGCGCACGTTGGCGTACTGCTTGAAGGCGCGCCGGATGGGGATGAGCAGGCCCCAGAGTGAGACGTGGTCGGGCACGCCGGGGAAGCCCACGGCGCCGAGGAAGATGGCGTCGTGGTGCCGGATCTGGTCGAGCCCGTTCTCGGGCATCATGCGGCCGGTCTGGAGGAAATACTCGCAGCTCCAGGGGAACTGATCCCATTGGAAGCGAAGGCCATGTTTCGCCGCGGCGGCCTCCAGCACCCGGATGCCTTCGGGCACCACTTCCTTGCCGATGCCATCACCAGGAATGACCGCGATCCTCAAGTCGCGCATGGGGCGCTCCTGTGAAAAAGCTGCAAATGTATCTAATTGATGATGGTATGGGGCCGAAAGGCCGTGCAGATACCTCTTCACACTATGCGACTCAGGGGTAGACTACGCACCGAAATTCGACCCCCTTCCCACACATGGAGGCTCCTCATGAGCCACGAACCCGTTTCAGGAACGGCCCCGGGCGGAGGCCTGTCTGGTTGGCAGGGTGCCAGGCCCATTCCGGCTTTGGCCACCCTGGCCCTCGGCCTGGTCTTGTACTTCGGGCTGCCTCAGATGGTGTCGGTGCCGGACGCCAAGCTCTTCACCGGCCAGCCCGCGGCTCCCAAGCCGGCCGCGGCGGCGCCCGCGAAACCTGCGGCCAAGCCCACAGCGCCCGTGACGGCGCCGGTCACCGCGCCGGCTCCCGCTCCGGCCAAGCCCTTGACCAAGGCCCAGCAGGAAGCCAAGGCGAAGGCGGAGGCGGAAGCCAAGGCCAAGGTCGAGGCTGAGGCCAAGGCCAAGGCGGAAGCTGAGGCGAAGGTGAAGGCCGAGGCGGATGCCAAGATCAAGGCCGACGCCGAGGCCAAGCGGAAGGCTGACTGGGTGAAGGGACTGCACCTCTTCGCCATCTTCGTGAGCACCATCGTGGGGATCATCGTCAAGGCGCTGCCCATGGGCGCGGTGGCCATGGTCGGCATCGCGATCACGGCCCTGTCGGGCACCCTCGGCATCGCGGATTCCATCAGCGGGTTCTCCGATGTGACGATCTGGCTCATCGTCCTGGCCTTCTTCATCTCCCGGGGCTTCATCAAGACGGGGCTGGGCGCCCGCATCGCCTACAACTTCATGGCGCTGCTCGGCAAGCGCACGCTGGGCCTCAGCTACGGGCTGGCGGCCACGGACCTGGTGCTGGCCCCTGCCATCCCCAGCAACACGGCCCGCGGCGGCGGCATCGTCATGCCGGTCATGGCCTCGCTGGCCCGCGCCTATGGAAGCAACCCCGGTGATGGGAGCGCCCGCAGGATGGGCTCGTTCCTCACGCTCACGGCCTACCAGGTGAACTGCATCACCAGCGCCATGTTCCTCACGGCCATGGCGGCCAACCCCCTGGCGCAGAAGCTGGCGGGCGACCTCAAGGTGAACATCACCTGGGTCGGCTGGGCCCTGGCGGCCGTGGTCCCGGGCGTCGTCGCGCTGCTGCTGATCCCGTTCATCATCTACCGCCTGCATCGGCCCGAGATCACCGAGACGCCGGAGGCCGTGGAGATGGCCAAGGGCCACCTGCGGGACCTCGGCCCCGTCAAGCGCCAGGAGTGGATGATGCTGGGCGTCTTCGTGCTGCTGCTGGTCCTCTGGATCTTCGCCAAGCAGCTGGGCGACCTCAATGCGACCACCTCGGCGCTCACGGGGCTGGCGGTGCTGCTGATCTCCGGCGTCCTCACCTGGGACGACATCAAGGCCGAAACCGGCGCCTGGGACACCCTGGTGTGGTTCGCCGCCCTGGTGATGATGGCCAGCTTCCTCAACAAGCTGGGCATGGTGCCCTGGTTCAGTAAGACCATGGGCGGGATGGTGGCGGGCAAGGGCTGGATCGCGGCCTTCCTGGTGCTGGCGCTGGTCTATTTCTACAGCCACTACTTCTTCGCCAGCAACACGGCCCACGTGGCCTCGATGTACGCCGCGTTCCTCGGCGTCTCCATCGTGGCCGGCGCGCCGCCCGTGCTGGCGGCCCTGGTGCTCGCCTTCTTCAGCAACCTCTTCGCGGGGATGACCCACTACGGGACGGGCCCGGCGCCGGTGCTCTTCGGCACCGGCTATGTGGAGCTCGGCACCTGGTGGCGGACGGGGCTCATCGTGAGTGTCGTGAACATCATCATCTGGGTGGGCCTCGGTGGCCTCTGGTGGAAGGTGCTAGGGCTCTGGTAGCGGTTTTTCCCCTTACGCAGAAAACCCCGCTATGGCGGGGTTTTCTGCGCATGTAGACACGTTCAGGCGAAGAGCTTCGACAACCCGAAGGCGACGCAGGTGGAGACGCTGACGCCGATGAGGCCGGGGATCATGAAGCTGTGGTTGAGGAGGTACTTGCCGATCCGCGTGGTGCCGGTTCGGTCCATGTTGATGGCGGCGAGGTCGCTGGGGTAGAAGGCGAAGAAGAAGTAGGCGTAGCTGGCGGGGATGAGACCCAGCAGCAGGGGCGTGGGCAGACCCAGGGCGTAGCCGAAGGGCAGCATGATGGTGAGCGTGGCGGCCTGGCTCTTCACGAAGGCGGACACGGCGAACATGGCGATGGCGAAGGTCCAGGGGGCCATCTGCACCATGGCCTTGATGTGGGCCACCAGGTAGCCCTCGTTGGCCTTGATGAAGGTCTCGCTCATCCAGGCGATGCCGAAGATGGAGACGACGGCGATCATGCCCGCGATGAAGACGCTGGAGCGGGCGATCTCGGGGGCCTTCACTTCCGTGGCGAACAGGATGAAGGCGCCGAAGGCCAGCATGATGACCTGCACGACCGTGGTCATGGGGATGGGCTTGCCGTTCGCCATGGGCAGCAGGCCGGGCTTGAGGGCGATGAGCACGATGGTGAGCACGCCGGCGAAGAAGAGGCCCACGGACAGCTTGGCCTTGAAGGGGATCACCTTGTCCAGGGTGGTGACGTCGCCCTCCAGGCCCTTGGCGAACTCGGGATCCTTCATGCGCTCCAGGAACTCGGGATCCTGGTCCAGCTCCTTGCCGCGGTTGAAGCTCCAGGCCGCGGCGGCCAGCACGCCGATGATGCCGGCGGGGAGGGTGATGCGCACGATGTCGAAGAGGCCCACGGGATGCCCGTTCTTGGCGGCCATGGCCAGGAAGGTGGTGACGGCGGCCGCCACGGGGCTGGCGGTGATGCCCATCTGGGAGGCCACGCTGGAGATGGCCATGGGGCGCTCGGGCCGGATGCGGGTCTTCAGGGCCACGTCGGAGATGACCGGCAGCAGCGCGTAGACCGCATGGCCCGTTCCCACGCAGACCGTGAGGAAGAAGGTCGAGAGGGGGGCCAGGATGGTCACGTACTTGGGGTGGGCCCGGAGCAGCCGCTCCGTCAGCTGCACCAGGTAGTCCAGGCCGCCCGCCACCTGCAGGGTCGCCGAGGCCGTCACCACCGCCAGGATGATGAGCATCACGTCGACGGGCGGGGTGCCGGGGGCCACGCGGAACAGCAGCACCAGCACGGCCACGCCCAGGCCGCCGATGAGGCCCAGGGCGACACCGCCCTTGCGGATGCCGATCAGGATGGCGCCCAGGACCAGGATGAATTGGATCCAGAACATCAACGCGGGGGACAACATGCATTCTCCTTGAGATCGAGGGGTTGGGTTTCTCAACCCCTCGCCCGGCGAGCGTAGCAGACCGATCGGTAATGAATGGTCGCTGTCATCACTTTCTTTAGTTGGTAAACCCTCCTCCGAAGTGGCAGAAGGGGGCGAGACCGGCCCCGCCTCGGCTCCGGAGCAGGCTACGATGGCCTGTGAGCGCCTCCCGGTGATGCCCCTCCCCTTCCATCTGGTGACCTTGACCCACGCCACCTGGGACCAGGCCCTCGCCTGCGCCCGCAGCCTGGGTCCGGACGCGCTGCCTGAGCTGAGGCTGGACCTCTTTCCCGGGGCCGAACCCGGGGAGCTGGTCCGGGCGCTCGGGGGCCGCTGCCTCGCGACCTGCCGGCGGCGATCCGAGGGTGGCCGCTGGCCGGACGAGGACGAGGCAGGGCGGATGGCCCACCTGCTGAAGGCCGTGGCCGCCGGACCGGCCTGGGTGGACCTGGAGTGGGACCTGCGGGTTCCCGCGGCACTCCAGGCCGCGCGGCCTGGGGTGGGCCTGCTGCGCTCGGTGCATGTGGCGCCCGGCGTCTTCGACCTGGACGAGCGGCTGGCGGCCCTCCCCGAAGGCGATGCCTTCAAGTGGGTGGGCTGGGCCGGACGTCTCGGGGATGGCGGCCACCTCAGGCCTGCCCTCGCCCGGGCCCGGGACCGCGGGATCGCCTTGTCGGCCTTCCTCATGGGGCCCAAGGGCCTCGCCACCCGGGCCCTGCAGGCCGCCTGGGGCGGCGCCTTCACCTATGCGGCTCCTGACGACGGGCCCGCGGCGGCCCCGGGGCAGCTTCCGCTCGCCACGCTCCGCGCCTGGCGCTGCGCGGACCTTCCCCGGAACTGCGGCCTCTGCGGCGTCATCGGAGACCCGGTGCTGCACTCCCGGGGCCCGGCCTTCCACAATCCCCGGTTCCAGGAGGCAGGCCAGAACCTGCTGTATGTCCCGCTCCTGTGCGGGGAGGCCGCCGAGGCCACGGAGGCCCTGGAGGCCCTCGGCATCCTCGGCCTCAGCATCACCGCCCCCCTCAAGCTGTCCCTGCCCCGGGCCCTCGGCCTGGAAGGCCCGCTGAACACGCTGTGGCGCCAGGGACCGGACGCTCCCTGGAACGGCGCCAACACGGACGCCGAGGCGCTTGGACAGGTGCTGTCGCACCTCGCCCCTGGGCCGGTGCTGCTGCTCGGTGGGGGCGGGGTGGGGCGCACGAGCCGCCAGGTGCTGGAAGCTGCGGGCCGGCCCGTGCTGCAGGCCTCCCGCCAGGCGCCGGCCAGCCCGGCCGCTGTGGCCACCTTCGGACCCGTGGGCGTGGTGCAGGCCACCAGTCTGGGCATGAACCCCGACGACCTCGTCCCGTTCCCCGACCTCCTGGAGGCCGCGCTGCCGTCGGCACGCTGGGCGGTGGAGTGGATCTACAAGGAGGACACCGCGTTCGTGGCTTGGGCCCGGAACGCCGGCCTGGCCCTGGTGCCCGGCGCCTCCCTCTTCGAGGCCCAAGCCGAGGCGCAGAGCCGCCGGTTCATCGCGGACTGCGGCCGAGCTGGCTGATAGCTGACAGCTGATCGCTGACAGCTGATAGCTTCTACCCATGGACCTTCTGCTGGTCGAGGACAAGGACAGCTTCCGGCGCCTGCTCATCCAGGCCCTGGAGGGTTCGGCCTGGTCGGTGCGAGCGGTGGCGGATCCCCAGGAGGCCCTGCGGGCCCTGGAGGCGGCGCCGTCCCATGTCCTGGTGACGGACCTGCGGCTGCCGGGCATGAGCGGGCTGGAGCTGATCCGACGGGCCCGGCAGCTGCATCCCGCCCTGCGGGTGGTGCTGATGTCCGCCTTCGGGGAACCCCGGGACATCGTGGAGGCCATGCGCCTGGGGGCGGAGGACTTCCTGCCCAAGCCCTTCGACCTGGATGCCTTCCTGGCCCTCCTGGACCGCCTCCGGGCCCTGGTGGGCGCGCCCCCGCCGGACCCCGCGGAGCCCTGGGTTGCCCACAGCGCGGCCATGCAGGCCCTGGACCAGGCCCTGCGGCGGACCGCGGGCACGGCGCTGCCGGTGCTCTTCGTGGGGGAGCATGGGGCGGGGAAGGGCCGCTGCGCCCGCCGCCTGCACGCCCTCCGCCATCCCGGAGCCCCCTACCTGAGCCTGTCCGCCGCCACCCTCGGGGCAGAGGGCCCGGATCCCAGCCTTCTGGAACTGGTCCAGGGTGGGAGCCTCTACCTGGCGGGGCTGGAGCATCTGGCGCCGGAGGCCGTGGCGCCCCTGGTCCGGGCCATCGATGCCGCCGGCGGCGGGTTCCGCTGGATGGCCGGGCTGGACGAGGGCGCGGGGCTCCCGCCGGAGCTGGCCCAGCGCCTGGGCTCCCTCGAGCTCCGGGTGCCCCCGCTGCGGGAGCGCCGCGAGGACCTCCTGGCCCTGGCTCGGGCGCTGCTCGAGCGGACCGCCCGCCTGGAAGGCCGGACGGCGCCCTGGCTCGAGCGGTCGGCGGAGCGCCAGCTGCTCGGCCATGCCTGGCCGGGGAACGTGCGGGAGCTGGAAGCGCTGCTGGCCCGGGCCCTGAGCCTCTCGGACGGACCCGCCATCCGGGCCTTTCCGGATCTGGAACTGGGCTGCTCGAACATCCTCAGCCTGCCCTGGCCCGAGCCGGGTCCGCTCGAGGCCATGCTGCGGGCCGCCGCGCGCGCCGCCGAGGGCCAGCTGCTGCGGCGCGCCCTGGCCGAGGCCCATGGGGACCTGCCGCGGGCGGCGGAGGGGCTGGGGCTCACCCTGCGCAGCCTGGCTCAGCGCTTGCGGGACCATGGCATCCCTCTGGAAGATAGAGACAGCCCCGTGCCCCGGAAGGCCCCATGATCCAGGATCCAGCCCAGGCCCCTCCCGTCGTCGCCCCTCCTGCGCGATCGCCGGAAGCCGTCCGTCCCGCGGTGAGGGCCGGCCTGGCCGCGCTCCAGGCTGTGGTGGTGGGGAAGGACGCCCAGGTCCGGCGGGCCTTCGCGGCCCTGCTGGCGGGCGGCCACGTGCTGCTGGAGGACCTGCCGGGGGTGGGGAAGACCACGCTGGCCAAGGGCCTTTCGCGCATCCTGGGCGGTAGTTTCCAGCGGGTGCAGGGCACCAATGATCTGCTGCCCTCGGACCTGCTGGGCGTGCACCTGTGGGATGCCAAGGACCAGACCTTCCGGTTCCAGCCCGGCCCGATCTTCTGCCAAGTGCTGCTGCTGGACGAGCTGAACCGCATCGGCCCCAAGACCCAGAGCGCCATGCTCGAGGCCATGGTGGAAGGGCAGGTGACGTTGGATCGCAGCACCCACCGCCTGCCGGACCCCTTCTTCGTCATCGCCACGCAGAACCCCATGGATCACGCCGGCACCTTCCCCCTGCCGGAGAGCCAGCTGGACCGCTTCTCCTGCTCCCTGCACCTGGGCTACCCCGACCGCGAGGCCGAGCGCCGGATCCTCAAGGGCGAGGCGGGCTCGGATCGCCTGGACGCCCTGCGCCCGGCCCTGGACCTGGACGGCTGGCGGCAGGCCCGCGCCGCCGTGCGGACCGTGCGGGTGTCCGACGCGGTGATGGACTACGCGGAGCGCATGGTGGACCGCATCCGGACGGGCGGCGGCTTCTGCTCGACCCGCGCGGTCAAGCACTGGCTCGGCCTCGCTCAGGCCGAAGCCTGGCTGGAGGGGCGCGATTTCATCACGCCGGACGACCTGCAGGCCACCCTGGCGGACACCATGGCCCATCGGGGCAGCCTGGACGACCGGCGCCTCAACCGCGCCGAGCGCCGGGAGCAGCTGGCCCGCCTGCTGAAGGACCTGCCCGTGGGATGGGCGGGATGAGAGAGGACGAGACCGTAGGCCAGATCCTGCGGGACGCGCGCGTGGCGAAGGGGCTGTCCCGCGAGATCCTGGCGGTGGAGCTGAAGCTGCCGCTGCGCCACATCGAGGCCATCGAATCCGACGACTGGGCCTCCCTGCCGCCGGGACGTCCCCGACCGCTGGCTCGCCAGCTGGCCGAGCGCCTGGGGGTGGATCTGGAGTTCCACACGAGCGCCTTCCAGATCGTGCCCGGGGCCCAGGAACTGCCGACGCCGGACCCCCGGCAGGAGCGGCTGGAGCGCATCGTCATGGGTCTCCTCACCGTCGCCTCGGTCCTGGTGGCGGCCTGGCTGGTGGTGCCCGGTCCCAGCCTCGGTCGGAAGCTGGCCCCCAGCTATCTGACCACCCTGCCCAAGGCCACCCTGCCGCCTCCACCGCCCCCGTCCACCTCTCCCTATCCCGTGCTGGGCGAGCTCCTGCCGGAGGCCCCCCTCAACGATCAGGGGATCCTGATCAGCCTGCGCGCCATGGACACCTGCGAGGTGCGCCTGGAGCCCGCCCCGGAGTCCGGCGGGCAGGTTCAGGTCCACACGCTGCGGGTCTCCGAACCCTGGCGGCTGCGCGCGAAGGGCCCCTTCACCCTCAGCCTCGACAATGCGGGCGTGGTGAACGTGGAGGTGGCCGGCGTGCGAATCGCCCACGGCCAGAATGTGGGCGAGGCCTGGTCCGGCCGGTTTGATGCCGAAGGGCATTGGCTCCGCCCGCCCGCCGCGCCTGCCCCCCCGCCGGCGGAACCCCAGCCGCCCGATGACCAGGAAGACGGAACCGAGCCATGAGCATGAATCCCATCGTTGAACGCTTCCTCCAGGGCACCCTGCCCGAGCCCATGGCCATGACCCTGGTGGGCGGAAGCCTGCCGGTTCCCACGAAGGACCTGCTCCAGGCCCTGGCCCATGCCGCGCTGCAGGAGACCCCTTACACGGCCAAGGCTCTCGAATGCCTCGCCTCCATGCCGGAATCCATGCTCTCGGGGGTCCTGCTGGCGCCCGTGGATCCGCCCGGGCCCCTGCAGCTGGTGCTCTGCCACCGGAAAGAGCCGACCCTGCTGGAAGAGGCCCTGCTGAACCCCTCCCTGACCGCGGCGGTCGTGGAGGCTTCGGTGCCCAGCCTGCCGGGCTCGGTGCTGGAGATCGTGCTGAACAACCAGGTGCTGTGGATGGAGCGGCCGAGGATCCTCGACCTGCTGGAGGAGCACCCCGAGGGCGAGTACGTCATCAAGCGCCGAGTGAATGAGTATCGCTTCGATGTGTTGCGCCTGGTCCCGGAGGAGGTCAAGAAGGAGCGCCTGGAGATCCTGGACGAGGTGCAGGCTGGGCACCTGGACAAGGCCTGGGCCGAGCTGCCCCTGCCGAAGGAGACCTCCAGGGAGGAGGAAGAGGCGGAGATCGAATCCGAGGAAATGGCCGCCGAGCGGCGCCTGCTGGCGCAGAAGCCCCTGGTGGATGACCAGGGCCAGGAGATCGTCCTCACCCTCTCCCAGCGGGTGGCGAGGCTCCGGACCAACCAGAAGATCATGCTGGCCATCAAGGGCGGCAAAGAGGAGCGCACCATCCTCATCCGCGAGGCCAACCGCCTCATCCAGGTGAACGTCATGCGGAACGGCCGCATCACGGAAGGGGAGGTCGCCTACATCGCCCAGATGCGCACCGTGAACGACGAGGTGCTCCGGATCATCGCGGGCAACCGCGAGTGGATGAAGAAGTACACCATCACCAAGGCCCTGGTCCTGAATCCGCGCACGCCGCTTCCCCTGGCCATGACCCACTTCAAGCGCCTGCTCGAGAGCGACATGAAGCTGCTCATGAAGGACCGCAACGTGGCCGAGCTCCTCCGCCGCGAAGCCAAGCGGTTCCTGGAGATGAAGTCGCAGGGGAAGGGCTAGGGCTACCTGCCGGCCTGGCCCTTCCACTGCCGTAGGGCGGCCAAGGCGTTGGCCACGTGCTGGTCGGGCTTGAGGTCCGTGAAGGTGTGGAGGATCCGGCCATCCGGGGCGATGACGTAGGACGTGCGATTGGCGAGCTGCGGCTTGGCGGCCAAAACGGCGTCGTAGGCCTTCATGATGGCCTGGTCGGAATCCGACAGCACCGCGAACTTGCCCCGACACTCGCTCACGGAGAACTTGTTGAGCTTGTCGATGTCGTCATGAGATACGCCGACGACGGTGGCGCCGAGCTGGTGGAACGTGCCCACCGCTTCGGCGAACAGGTGGGCCTCGGTGGTGCAGCCGGGGGTGAAGGCCGCCGGGTAGAAATAGAGGACCACGGGGCCCTTCTGGAGGGCCGCGGCCAGCGAGAACGAGGACACCTGGCCCCCGAGCGAGGCCTGGGCCTGGAAATCCGGGGCCTTGTCCCCGACCTTCAGGGCCGCGAAGGCCGGGAGGGTTGAGATCAGCGAGATCAGGGCCAGGGTGGACAGCTTTCTACCGGCCATCGAAACCTCCCATGTCGAAACCTGCGGTCCTTTGGATTCCCTGGTCCACATGTTGTGACAGGAAATCAATTCCCGCCTTTCTCCATCTCAAATACAGAAGGCCCGCCATCCGGCGGGCCTTCTGGTTTGGAGCGGGCGATCGGGATTGAACCGACGACATTCAGCTTGGGAAGCTGACGTTCTACCACTGAACTACGCCCGCGGCAGGGATCCATCCTAGCCTAGTGACGGGCCGGAGGCCAGCCCTGCTCAGCCCAGGTAGGCCGCGATGACGCGTTCGTTCCGCCCCAGCTCCTCGGGCGTGCCTTCGACGGCGATGCGGCCACGCTCCATGACGTAGGCGTAGTCGGCCACCTCGAGGGCGCTCTTCGCGAACTGCTCGACGAGGAGGAGCGTGATGCCCTCCTCCTTCAGGCGGCGGATGGTGCGGAAGACCTCCTGCACGATGACCGGGGCGAGGCCCATGGAGGGCTCGTCCAGCAGCATCACCTTGGGCCGGGCCATGAGGGCGCGGCCGATGGCGAGCATCTGCTGCTCGCCGCCCGAGAGGGTGCCAGAGGCCTGCTTCGCGCGGTCCTTCAGGCGGGGGAAGAGCCCATAGACGCGGTCCAGATCCGCCTGGGCGCCCGACTTGAACCCCAGGAACTTGGGCAGCCGGCCGTAGGCGCCCAGCAGCAGGTTGTCTTCCACCGAGAGAGGGCCGAAGACCTTGCGGCCTTCCGGGGAATGGGCGAGGCCCAGCCGCGCGATGCGGGAGGCGTCGAGTCCCTGCACATCCCTGCCGTCGAGCACGACGCGTCCGCGGGAGGGACGGACCATCCCGGAGACGGCGCGCATGGTCGTGGTCTTGCCCGCGCCGTTGGCGCCGATGAGCGCCACCACGGCGCCGGGTTTCACGGTGAGGGTGGTGCCCACGAGCACCTCGCTGGCGCCGTAGCCCGCATGAAGGTCATCCACGATGAGCATGCCGGTCTCCTTCACGCGGGCAGGGGTTCGGCGCCGCTGGAAGGCGCGGAATCGCTGGCCTGGCCCAGGTAGGCCTCGATGACTTTGGGATGGCGCTTGACGTCCTCCGGGGCGCCTTCGGCGATGACCTTGCCGCCGTCCAGCACCGTCACCTGATCGCAAAGCTCGCTCACCACATCCATGTGGTGCTCGATGAGGATGATGGTGACGCCCCGGGCGTGGACCCGCTTGATGATCTCGATCTGCTGGAGGACGTCCGGATGGGAGAGTCCCGCCGCGGGCTCGTCGAGGATCAGCAGGTCGGGCTTGCGGGCCAGGGCCCGGGCGATCTCCAGGAACCGCTGGGCGCCGTAGGTGAGATCCTTCGCCCGGGTGCGCGCCTGGTCCTTGAGGCCGATGAGGTCCAGCAGGGCCAGGGCGTCGGCCTGCGCGCGCCGCTCCTGCGCGCGGGCGAAGCCCAGCAGCACGAGGGGGAGGGGCATCCTGTAGACGTCCTTCAGCGCGACCATCACGTTCTCGATGGCCGTGAGTTCGCTGAAGAGCTGGAGGTTCTGGAAGGTGCGGGCCACGCCAGCCCGGGCCACTCCGGTGAGGCTCCCCTGGGGCAGCGGGACGCCGCGGAGGGCCACGCCGCCCGAGGAGGGCGTGTAGAGGCCGGAGATCACGTTCACGACGGTGCTCTTGCCCGAGCCGTTCGGCCCGATGAGGCCGTGGATCGTGCCGGCGCGCACCTGCATGGACAGCCCGTCCACGGCCTTCACGCCGCCGAAGTGCCGCTTGAGGTCCTCCAGGACGAGCAGGGAGCCGTCGCCCTGGGCGCGCTGCGGGAGGACCGCCTCCAGGTCCGAAGGCTCCGGCAGGGGCGAGGGGGGCACGCGGAACAGCTTGGCGAGGAAGATGGCCAGGAAGCCCATCAGGCCCTCGGGCAGGCCCACCACCACGGAGAAGAGCATCAGGGCGAAGATGCCCTTGCGCCAATCTTCCGTGTTCTCCACGAAGAAGCCGCCGATGGCCAGGATGCCCATGGCGACCACGGGCGCGAGCGCCTGGAAGGGCCGCGTTGTCTTCTTGAGCAGGCCCCGCAGGCCCGCCACCAGGGCGAGGGCGAACCCGGCTCCGCTGAAGATGTGGAACAGCAGGGCATTGGAGAGCAGGTTCGGCAGCAGGACCACCACCGTGGCCCCCACGAAGGCGCCCCAGAGGCTCTTGCGCCCGCCCAGCACCACGCCCAGGAGGAGAATGATCATCAGCTCGTAGACGAAGCTCTGGGGCTGGAGGTACTGGAAGTTGAAGGCGTACAGCCCGCCCGCGAGCCCGCCGAGGCCGGAGCCCAGCGAAAACGCGGCGACCTTGTGGTAGTAGGTGCCCACGCCCATGGCGTCCGTGGCGATGGGACTGTCGCGCAGCGCCTCGAAGGCCCGGCCCCACTGGGAGGCCAGCAGGTTCCGCATCACCATCCAGACCATGGCCAGCAGGACCAGGCACAGCCAGAAGAAGATGGGCGGGGTGAGCGTGAGCCCGAACACGGGTGGCCGCGTCAGGCTGAGGCCCTGCGCGCCTCCGGTGAGGCTCTCCAGCTCGTTGAGGGCCGTGGTGCTGAGGGCCGCGAAGCTGAGGGTGGCCAGGGCGAACTGGGGGCCTTCGAGGCGCAGGGCGGGCAGCGCGAGGAGGCCGCCCAGGGCCAGGCCCACGGCCGTGGCCGCGGCGAGGGCCGGCACCAGGCCGAGGCCCAGCTTGGTGACGACCAGGCCGGCGGTGTAGGCGCCCAGGCCCAGGAAGGCCACGTGGGCGAGGTTCACCTGGCCCAGGTAGCCGACGGTGACGTCGAGCCCGATGAGCAGGATGCCGTAGATGGCCAGCAGCGTCAGCAGGCCCAGGGCGTAGGGGTTGACCACCATCAGCGGGATGGTGGCCAGGAAAGCGAAGACGAGGAGCTCGGCGCCGCGGAGGAAGAGGATGCGCTTCATCTCATACCTTCCGGATGACGGCCTTGCCGAAGACGCCGGTGGGGCGGACGGCCAGGGCTAGGATCAGCAGGGTGAGGCCTGGCGCCTCGCGCCAGCCGCTGCCCAGGTAGAAGCTGGCCAGGCTCTCCAGCGCGCCCAGGGCCATGCCGATGAGCACGACGCCGAAACCCGAGTCCAGGCCCGCGACCACGGCTACGGAGAAGGCCTTGAGGATGAGGGCGGAGGCCATGGTGGGGCCCACGGTGGTGATGGGGGAGACGAGGATGCCCGCCAGGGCGGCGACCACGCCGGACAGGGCGTAGGACAGCATCACCGTCCGCGTGGCGGAGATGCCCATGAGCTCGGCGGCGTCCCGGTCCGCGGACACGGCCTCGAAGGCCTTGCCCAGCAGGGTGCGGCGCTTGAACAGCTCGATGAGGCCCATGATGGCGAAGACGCCCACCGCGACCGAAAGCTCCTGGCGGGTGACATCCACCCCGAACACGCGGATCGGATCGGACTGGAAGGGCGTGGGGAAGGGACGATCATCGCGGCCCCAGATGTTCTCGGCGGCGGAGAAGAAGAAGAGGCCCAGGATGATCGAGAGCAGGATCCAGCCCTCGCTCTTCTGCTCCAGGGCCAGCCGGACGCCGGCCCGTTCCACGACCAGGCCCAGCAGGGCGCCGAAGAGCAGGCCCCCGGGCACCATCAGCCAGTAGGGCAGGCCCAGGTTGGTGAGGGTGAGGCTGAAGAAGGCGGACACCATCACCAGCTCGCCCTGGCCGAAGTTGATGCTCTTGCTGGTGGCGTAGGTGAGCTGGAAGCCGTAGGCGATGAGGGCGTAGACGAGGCCCATGAGGGCGCCGCTGACGGCCATCTGTCCAATGATCGAAGGATTCATGTCGGGGGCCCTCGGGGCGGGGCGGAAAAGGCGGGGGGCCGAAGCCCCCCGGGATGTGCGGTGATGATCGGTTTACTTGGTCTTGCCCTTGGCCTTGGGGCCCGGCTTGGCGGGGGCCTTGGCCGGGGTGCCGGCGGCCTCCTTGATGAGGCGGGCCTTGTCCGAGGCATTGCCGAAGACCACGCGACCGTCCTGCACCATGCCCATCACGACCTGCTCGCGGCGGAAGGCCTCATGGGTGGTGACGTCCGCGGGATTCCACTTGGTGTAGGGGTGGTTCCAGGTGGCGATGACACCCTTCACGGGCTCCTTCAGGTCCTCCAGGGCCTCCTTGATCTTGTGGGTGTCCGTGGTGCCAGCCTGCTTCACGGCGGCGGCGAAGATGTAGACCGCGTCGTAACCCTGGGCGGCGGCCACAGCGGAGGGGATGCGATCCACCTTGTAGGTCTTGTGGTAGCCGTCGATGAAGGCCTTCGCCTTGGGCGTGATGGGCTCTTCGATGAAGGTCTGGGGCATCAGGGTGCCGTTGCCGTTCTTGCCGGCGTTGTCGATGTAGTTGGACATGGAGAGCGTCCACCCGCCGATGAGCGGCGCCTTCATGCCGATCTTGGCCATGCCGTTGGACACGGCGGCCAGCTCGGGGCCGATGGCCCAGATGAGGACGGCCTGGGCGCCGGCGGCCTTGGCGCGGAGGAGCTGGGCGGTCATGTCCTTGTCGCCGATGTTGAACTTCTCCTGGGCCACCACCTGCAGCTTGTTCCCCTGGAGCTTGATCTGGTTCAGCATGTCGTCCCGGCCGGACACGCCGTAGTTGGTGGAGTCGAAGATCACGGCCACCTTGGTGAAGTGGCGGTTGATGGCCTCCTCGACCACCATGGCGGCCTGGATGCCGTCATGGGCGGCGAATCGGAAGATCGAGTTGTCCTTCACGCCGGCCTTGCTCCACTGGGTCATGGAGGCGGAACCCGCTGCGGGGCAGATGATCTTGGTGACGCCCTTCTCCTGGAGGTGCTTGTCGCCGGCCATGCAGACGCCGGTGTTCACGGTGCCGATGACGCCGGAGAGGTCGCCCATGGCGGCCAGCTCCTGGGCGATGAGGGCGCCACGCTCGTTCTTGGCCTCGTCATCGCGCTCGATGACCTCGATCTTCATCTTCCTGCCGCCGACCTGGATGCCGCCGGCGGCGTTGATCTCCGCGATGGCCAGCTTGGCGCCGTCGCGCGTGGAGGCGCCCATGGGGGCGGAGCCGCCGGTGAAGGGGCCCGTGATGGCGAGCTTGACAGTGTCCCCGGCGTGGAGGCCGAAGGCCGCCAAGAGAAGGGATCCATAGAGGGTCTGCCTGAGCATGGGGGTCTCCTTGGAAGCAGGTTGTGGGGAATTGGGACGGATTATGGCAGGTTGCGCCAGGGGGTGGGGCCTCGGACGGCCTGCGGTTACGCCTTGATTTCCACAGGGCCGGGGGGCCGATCAGGTGGGGCTGGAGGGGGTGATCTGCCACCCATGTTCGTACGGTCCCGAGGGGGCGAGGGGCGGAAAGGTCGCCCACCGGCTCCTGGGACTTCCCGTCCGGCCGGAATCCGGCCGGGAGCGGTCGGAATGGCCTGCCGACCGTGGTCCGCGCCCGGCTCGGGGGCGGTGGGAACCCGGTATCGTAGGGGACACCCACAGGAAAGGAGGGACCATGAAGCTGCTGTTCTCCCTCATCCAGGTGGCGTCTTTTTTCTTGTTCGTGGCCTACGCCTACTGCAACTCCCCCATGTTCCGGATGCGCCGCCTGGAGGCCGCCTCGCGCCGGGACCTGGCCGTCATGTACCTCTTCTTCTCGGTGATCTCCATCGGGGGGACCTACCTCGGCCTCCCGGTGCACGGGGCCCTGGCCAACACCCGCGCCATCGGGCCCGTGCTGGCCGGGCTCGTGGGGGGGCCGTACCTGGGGCTGGCGGTGGGGCTCACGGGAGGGCTGCACCGGTACTTCTATGGGGGGTTCACGGCCCTGGCCTGCGGCGTGTCCACCACGGTGGAGGGTGCCCTGGGTGGCGTCGTCCACCTCTACCTGGCGCGGCGGTACGGGGCGGAACGCCCCCTCAGTCCCCTCACGGCCCTGGTCACGATGATGGTGGCGGAGGCCCTGCAGATGATCATCATCCTGCTGGTGGCCCGGCCCTTCCCGGACGCCCTCCAGCTCGTGGAGGCCATCGCCTTCCCGATGATCGCCGCCAATTCACTGGGGGCCGCGATCTTCATGAGCATCCTGCGGGACCGCCGCGATCTCTACGACCAGGTGGGGGCCGCCTCGACGGCCCGGGCCCTCCGCATCGCGGGGCGGACCCTGGGGCCGCTCGCCAAGGGCTTCACGCCCGACGTGGCCCCGGAGCTCGCGAAGATCATCCTGGAGGAGACCGGGGTCGGAGCCGTGGCCATCACGGACACCCAGACCGTGCTGGCCTTCGTCGGGATTGGGTCGGACCACCACAAACCGGGCATGACCCTCGCGCCCGAGTGCCACCGCGCCATCCTCCATCGGGATGTCCAGTTCATGGACGGCGCGCACGAGCCCTATCACTGCGGGTATTCGGACCAGTGCCCGCTGGGCTCGGTGCTGGTGATCCCGCTGCAGGTGGACGGCGAGGTGATCGGGACCATCAAGCTCTTCGAGCCCGCCAGCAAGCGCTTCCTGAGCATCAACCGCACCCTGGGCGAAGGGCTCGCGCAGCTCCTGGCCACGCAGCTGCTCCGGGCGCGCTACGAGGAGCAGAAGAACCTGCTGGTGCTGGCGGAGCTGAAGCTCGCCCACGCCCAGATCAATCCCCACTTCCTGTTCAACTCGCTCACCACCATCCAGGCCATCATGCGCCGCGACGCGAACCGGGCCCGGGAGCTGCTGAACCACCTCTCGACCTTCTTCCGGATGAACCTCAAGCGCAGTCCCGAGTTCTCCACCCTGGAGGAGGAACTCACCCACGTGAACGCCTACCTGGAGATCGAGAAGGCCCGCTTCCAGGAGCGGCTGACCGTGGCGATCGACGTGGATCCCACCCTGCTCCAGGTGAAGCTGCCCACCTTCACCCTTCAGCCCCTCCTGGAAAACGCCATCAAGCACGGCATCGCCGACAAGCTGGAGCCCGGATCGGCGCGCATCCACGCCTTCTGGGAGGACGGCGCCGCGCGGATCGACGTGGAGGACGACGCTGGCACCTATTTCGAGCGCAAGGAGCGCGGGAAGGATGGGCTCGGGCTCGGGATCGTGGAGAAGCGCATCCGGAACCTCCTGAAAGGGGGATCCGGCCTGACCGTGACCTGCGATCCCCATGTGCGGACCTGCGTGTCGATCCGCATCCCCGCGGAGGAGGCCCGGGCATCATGATGCGGACCCTGATCGTCGACGACGAGATGCACGTGCGGGAGGAACTGGAGACGCTGCTCTCCGAGACCGGGGAATACCTGGTGCTGGGCACCTGCTCCAACGCGATCCAGGCCCTGCGCGCGGTGAAGGCCATGCGGCCCGAGGTGATGTTCCTGGACATCCACATGCCCAAGATCGACGGTTTCCAGTTCCTGGGGATGCTCGATCCGGACGTGATGCCCCTGGTCGTGTTCGTGACGGCCTACGACGAGTACGCCCTCAAGGCCTTCGAGGAGAGCGCCCTGGACTACCTGCTCAAGCCCGTCCAGGCGGACCGCCTCGCCCGCACCACCGAGAAGCTGAAGCGGTTCCTCCGGGAGGGGAGCAAGCCGGCCTACGACAGCCCTTCCATCGAGCGGATCCCGTGTATCTCGGGACACGGCATCAAGCTCGTGGACGTGGCGGAGATCGAGTTCGTGCGCTCCAGCGAAAGCGGCGTCCACCTGGTGACCGAGAAGGGCGAATTCCTCACGGAACTCACTCTGACGGTCCTGGAGGCCAAGGTGCCGTCCCTGGCCCGGTGCCACAAGCAGGTGCTGGTGAACCTCCGCCAGATCGACGAGATCCTCCGCCAGGACGCGTCATCGCTCATC
Source organism: Geothrix paludis (assembly GCF_022808815.1). GTDB lineage: Bacteria > Acidobacteriota > Holophagae > Holophagales > Holophagaceae > Geothrix > Geothrix paludis. The sequence continues at coordinate 80,324 of NZ_JAKZLC010000001.1, forward strand.
CGGACCCGGTCAGGGAAGCTCGTGCCTGTCAGCCGCCGGTTCCTGCCCCAGCTCAAGGAGCGGCTGCTGATCCGCTGAGGTCGATCGGGCGGCCAGGCCAGTCCGGACCCAGGCCAGCAGGGGCTCTCCGCCGGCCACGTGCTGCTCTGCCACGTACAGGGGAAGCTCCAGCGCGGAACGGTGCTCCGGACCCAGCTTGACCGCGTCCTTCTCCGTGCAGACGAGCCAGGCCGCGCCCGCCTCCCGCGCCTTGGCCTGGAGCCAGGCCAAGCCGGCAGGCGAGGGGCCCTGATGGTCCGGGTAGCTGTGGGTTCCGGCCCACGCCTGGCCGGCCACCAGCAGGTCGGCGTAGAAGGCTTCCGGGTGGCCGAGGCCGCACCAGGCGAAGGCGGGCCCGAGACCGGGCCCCAGGCCGGGAAGGAGGAGGGGGCTGTGGTCGCCCGTGCCCCACCGGCGCAGCGCCCCCAGGGTGAAATCCACCCAGAAGAGGGGTCCGCCGCTGCCGTGGCGGTCCCACCAGGCCTCGACCATCGCGCGATCTTTCACCCGGGCGGCTCTCGTGATCACCAGCGCATGGGCCCGGCGGGCGCTGTCCACGGGTTCGCGCAGGTCGCCCAGGGGCAGCATCCGTCCGTTTCCCCAGAGCCTCACGCCATCGAGCACCAGCAGGTCCAGGTCCCGGTGGAGGGCGCGGTGCTGGAAGCCGTCGTCCAGCAGCAGGCAGCTCAAGCTCGGGCGCTGGGCCAGGGCCCGGAGGGCGGCCGCATGCCGCTTCCGCCCCACCACCATCCGTTCCGGGCCCAGGCGCCGGGCCATGAGCAGGGGCTCGTCGCCGGTCTGGCGGGGGTCGGAATCCGCCTCCACGCTCATGGGATCGATGTCCCGCCGCCCGCCGTAGCCTCGCGACAGCACAGCGTTGGTCCATCCGGCGGCCTCCAGCCCTTCGGCCAGGAACAGGGTGAGGGGCGTCTTCCCGGTTCCCCCGGCGCTGAGGTTGCCGATGGACACCACCGGGACGGGGACGCGGGAGATCCGTTCGGGATGGGCATCGAAGCTGCGGTTCCGGGCACGCACGACCATCCCATACAAGGGGGACAGCGGGGCGGCCAGATGGCGCAGAATGGACATGGATCAGAGTGTCCAACAAAACCCCCACGGGGTCACGCCTGGCACCAGGGCTGCGGAGGAGAGATGAGCGAGGGGATCCTGCTGGAGCCGGTGGCGCGGGGCACGTTGCTGCCTGAATCGGCGCGGGTGGAGCGGCTCCGGGTGGCCATTCCGCAGATCCTGGCGGCCCTGGAGGGCGAGACGGACGAGGTGGCCCTCCAGGCGACCCTGGCCTGCCTCCTATGGGAGACGATGCCCCAGGCCAACTGGTGCGGGTTCTACCGTCGCGTGGCCGACCGGATGCTGGCGGTCGGTCCCTACCAGGGCGGCATGGGTTGCCTCCGCATCTCGTTCGAGCGGGGGGTGTGCGGGGCTTGCGCGCGGACCGGCGCCACCCAGCTCGTGCCCGACGTCCATGCGTTCCCGGGCCACATCGCCTGCGATGACGCGACCCGGTCCGAGCTCGTGATACCCATCACGGTCAGCGGCCGACTCCAGGCAGTTCTTGACCTGGATTCACCCCACATCGGGGGTTTTTCGGCCGCCGAGGCCCGGATCCTCGAAGACCTGATGGCCCGGGTCTTCTCGGATGCGGTTCACCCATCGCCTGGGCTGGGTTAACCTAAGACACTCCCCGGGATCTGCATGGCTGAACCCAGCTTCATCGATCAAAGCAAGCTGCGCTTCCGCGAAGGCGAGGTCATCTTCCGCAAAGGAGAGATGGCCCAGCAGATGTACATCATCCTCGCGGGACGGGTCCGGCTATACGTCTCAGAGGAGCCGAAGGGCGAATGGACGGAAGAGCTGTCCAAGGGGGACTTCTTCGGAGAAGGCAGCCTGCTGGAGGCCCTGCCGCGCCAGCACACGGCCCTGGCCCTTGAGGATTCCGATCTCATCGCCATCAACCGCGGCACCTTCATGCGCATGATCCGTCAGAACCCCGAAGTGTCCGTGAAGATGATGCAGCGCCTCGCGCAGCGGCATCGCGAGCTGGGCGAACGGGTGGAGGAACTGGATGCCAGCCGCCCGGCCAAGGCTGCGGGCACTCCCGTGGCGAACCTGGTGTCCGTGCTCAGCGGCAAGCCGCATCCCATCCTGGCGCACGGCTCGCTCATCGGCCGTTTCGACCCCACCACGGGCGTGCATCCCGACATCGACCTGACCGAAGAGGACCACAACCTCAGCGTGTCGCGGCGCCATGCCCGCATCCTCTGCGAGCACGGTCGCTACTTCCTGCTGGAGGAGCCGGGCGTGGCGAACGGCACCTTCGTCCGGGGCGAGCGCATCCAGCCCGGCGAGCCCCGGGAGCTCAAGCACGGGGATCGCGTGGGCTTCGGCATGGTGGTGCTCTTCTTCGAAAAGAGCTAACTTTCCACCGGACGGATCGCGGGAGGTGGCCATGGGTACGGACCTGCACGTCGAATTGTGGCGGGATGAACACGGCGTCATCCGGGAACTGGTGCAGTTCGGCCTGGACGAGATCGGCGGCGCCTGCGTCATCCGGGAGCGGAACAACCTGGACGCTCTGGACGGCGACGTGAACGAAGGCGACATGGTCGTCGCCCGGTTCGGGGATCCCGAGGATGCGCGTGACTTCCTGCGCGATGAGGGATTCGAGCCCGTATAGCTCTTCTTATCTCCAGAATGCCGTCCGGCGCAGCCGGGCGGCATTCTGGAGCCGTGAACGGCTCTCTGGTGGAGGAAAACGACGATGAATTCCCTGTTCAACCCGGCCGACCGGGATGCCCTGGCCCGACGGTTCGCGGAACTGGAGCCGGGCGCCCAGCGCCAGTGGGGGAAGATGGATCCCGCCCAGATGATGAAGCACTGTGCCCTCGCCTTGGGCGATCCCCTGGGCGACCGTCCGGTGAAGCAGCTCCTCCTCGGGAAGCTGATCACGCCCTTCATCCGGAGCCAGGTCTTCGGGGAGAAGCCCTTCCGTCGCAACTCCCCCACCGATCCCATCTACGTGGTGTCCAGCCCCCAGGACTTCGAGGCCGAGCGCACCCGGCTGGCCACGCTCATCGACCGCGTCGTCCAGCGCGGCGCCGCGAAGACCGAAGGCAGGATCCATCCCTTCTTCGGACGGCTCAGCGGCGACCAGTGGGGGTGCCTGATCTACAAGCACTTCGACCACCACCTGAGGCAGTTCGGAGTCTGAATCTTTTCTTATCTGCAAAATCGCCCGGCGTTCGCCGGGCGATTTTGCAGGTGGGAACGGCGCTGGTCAGTTCTGGCCGATTCCCATGGCCTTGGCAGCCTTCGTAAGCTCAGGCACGACCTCGAACAGATCCCCGACAATGCCGTAGTTCGCCAGCTTGAAGATGGGCGCCTCGGGATCCTTGTTGATGGCGACGATGAACTTCGAGCCGCTCATGCCGGCGATGTGCTGGATGGCGCCGCTGATGCCGCAGGCGATATAGAGGGTGGGGCTCACGACCTTGCCGGTCTGGCCCACCTGCATGCTGTGGGGCAGGCCCCAGCCCGCGTCCACGGCCGCGCGGGAGGCGCCGACCACGCCCCCGAGGGCGTCCGCCAGTTCCTCAAGGATCTTGAAGTTGGCGCCGTCCTTCATGCCGCGGCCACCGCTGACGATGACATTGGCTTCGCTGAGGTCCACCTTGCCGCCGGCCTTGGCGAGGATCTCCTTCACCACGGACTTGAAGTCACCGGCGGGGGCCGCCAGCGTTTCCGCGGCGCCGGCGCCAGCCTTCTCGGCGGCGGGGAACACGTTGGGGCGGGTGGTGGCCGTCTGCACGGCGCTGGCGAAGGTGGTGGTGGCGAAGGCCTTGCCGGCGTAGACCGGACGCACAGCCTGGAGCTTGCCGTCCGCCATGGAGAGGCCGGTGACGTCGGAGGCATAGCCGGCGCCCAGGCGTGCGGCGGCGCGGGGAAGCACGTCCTTGCCCACCGCGGTGGCGGCGGCCAGCAGCACCGTGGCGCCCTTGGCCTTCACGGCATCCGCCAGCACCTGGGCGAAGGCGTCGCTGGAGTAGGAGGCCAGGGTGGCGCCCTCGGCGGTGAGGATCACGTCCGCGCCGAACTTGGCGGCCTCGGCGGCCCCGGCGCAGGAGGCGCCGGCGAACAGGGCGCCGACCTTCTTGCCGGAAGCGTCGGCCAGACGGCGGCCTTCGCTGAGGGCCTCGGCGCTGGGCTTGCGGATCTGGCCGTCCTTCAGTTCACAGAACACGAGAATCATGGATGTCGTCCTTTCGAATATCGGATCAGTCAGCGGAGGAGGACCGGCTAGAAGACCTTGGCTTCATCCTTGAGGGCCTGGAGCAGGGCCTGGGCCTGCTGGGCGGCGTCGCCCTGCAGCAGACGGCCGGCGGGGCGCTCGGGGGGAAGGGCCAGGGCGCTCACCTGCGCGCCAGCGGTGGTGGCGGCGGCATCCAGCTCCTCGATGGTCTTCTTCTTGGCCGCCATGATGCCCTTGAGGCTGGCATAGCGGGGCTCATTGAGGCCCTTCTGGGCGGTGATCACGGCGGGCAGGGCGCCCTCGACGATCTCCGAGCCGCCTTCGATCTCGCGCTCGGCCTTGAAGGTGCCTTCGCCGAGCTCGAGCTTCACGATGACGTTGGCCTGGGCGATGCCGAGCAGCTCCGCCAGCATGGGGCCCATGGCGGCGTTGTCGCCCCCCAGGCCCTTATTGCCGCAGAGGATCAGGTCGAAGCCCTTGTCCTTGGCGTAGGCGGCGATCATCTGGGCCACGGCGAAGGCATCGCCCTGGCCGTCACCCTTCAGCAGCACGGCGCTGTCGGCGCCGAGCGCCAGGGCGTTCTTCAGCACATCCTTGGCGGTGTCGCCTCCCACGGAAAGCGCCACCACCTCAGCGCCCTTGCCCTCCTTCAGACGGATGGCCTCTTCCAGCGCGTACTCGTCGTAGGGGCTGGTGATCCACTTGACGTCCGCAGGATCGAGAGACTTGCCATCCGCGGCGACTTTGATCTTGGTCTCAGTATCGGGGACCTGTTTGAGGGCGACGAGGATCTTCATGGGCGCTCCCTGATGCGTCATGGACAAGCCGGTGGGAACCGGCGGAAAAATGGATTCTAGCGCGGCGTGACCTTCCACTTTACCGGCCTTTGAGGATCTTTGTGCCTGGAATCACGTGTCTGTCTCCAGGTAAGTTGCACTTGCCTTTGGGTAGGAAGGGGGCGCCTTCCGGTATGGTGGTCGGATCATGAGCGATCGCACGCCGAGCTTCGATGGAGCCCTCGTCCTCACCGGCGGAGGGACGGGAGGGCATTTCTTCCCAGCCATGGCCTTGGCGGAAGGCGCGCGCCGTCGATGGCCGCAGCGGGCCATCGCCTTCGTGGGGGCCCGCCGGGGCATCGAGGCCCGGGAGCTGCCGACCAGTCCCTGGCCGCACCTGCTGCTCGATGTGGAGGGCTTCCTGGGCCGGTCGCCTCTGCGGGCCGCGAGATCCGCCTGGAAGCTATGGCGCGCCACAGCACGCCTGAAGGCCATGTGGCGGAAGGCCCGGCCCTGGGCGGTGATCGGCACCGGCGGCTACGGCGCGGCTCCGGCCCTGCTGGCCGCGCGGGCGCTGGGCATCCCCTACTTCCTGCATGAGAGCAACGCCGCGCCGGGCGCCCTGGTGAAGCTGCTCGCTCCGAAGGCCCGGCGGGTCTGGTGCGGCCTCGAAGGCGTGCGCTCCCTGCTTCCCGGGGCGGACTGCCTGGTGGTGGGCACGCCGGTGAGGGAGGCCTTCCTGCGGGACTTCCCGGCAGCATCGGCGCTGGAGCCGCCCTTCCGGTTGCTGGTCCTCGGGGGGAGCGGCGGGGCGCGGGCCCTCAACGAAGCGCTGCTGGAGATCGCGCCCGCGCTGCTGGAGGCGGCCCCGGAGTGGGAACTGCTCCACCAGGCCGGCCCCGCGGAGTTCGAGCGGCTGAAGGACCGGCCGCGCCACCCTCGCCATGCGCTGGTCCCCTTCATCACCCGCATGGATGAGGCCATGGAGGCGGCCAGCCTCGTCCTCAGCCGATCCGGGGCCAGCACCTGCGCGGAGCTGAAGGCCGCGGGCCGGGGGGCGATCCTGGTGCCCCTGCCGACCAGCGCCAATGACCACCAGCGCATGAACGCCCTGGCCCTGGCCTCGGAGGGCCGCGCCGCCATGGTCGAGCAGGGCCCGGAGTTCCCGGCGCGGCTCCGCGCGTCACTCGCGCTCCGCATGACCGACGCGGATGCGCGGAGGCACCTGTCCGTCCCGCCTGAACCCAATCAGGCCGTGGGTCTCAGCCTGGACGACCTGGGGGCCTACTTCGCGCGGGGCTCCGCGGCCCAGGCCACCACCACGGAGATGAAGTAGAGGCCCAGCAGGACCACGCTGAAGAAGATGGTGGTCACCACCACGTCGCCCGGCGTGAAGAACGCGCTGAAGATGAGGATGGCGATGGTGGCATGACGCCAGTACTTCAGCATGAGGCGCGCCGTCACGATGCGGAACTTCGCCAGGAAGAAGAAGAGGACCGGCAGCTCGAACATCACGCCGGTGATGAGCGTGGTGGAGATGAACAGGTCCAGGTAGTCCGAGGCGTGCAGGTTGGCGCGCAGGCCCGCCTGGGCGGCCTCCTGGAAGAGGATGTCCCCCAGGAACTTGAACGCCTGGTAGTAGGCGAAGGCGGCGCCGGCCAGGAAGCAGGCCGAGGTGACGAAGACGAAGGGGATGACGAGGCGGCGTTCCTTGGGCAGCAGGCCCGGCCGGATGAAGGCCCAGAGCTGGTAGAAGAGGAAGGGGGCGCAGAACACGGCCGCGGCCCACAGTGAGAGCCGCATCATGCTGAAGAAGGGCTCGGTGAGGTCCGTGAAGGCGAAAGGATCCAGGCTTCCGATGGGCTTGCCCGTCTGGCGCGCCATGGCCTCGAGGAAGGGCTTCTGCGCCCAGGCCCAGAGCTTGAAGCGGTAGGCATAGGTGATGGCGAAGCCCACGGCCACGATGCCGAGGGATCGGACGATCCGCACCCGCAGTTCCTGCAGGTGCTCCCAGAAGCTCATCTTGTCGGGCGGCGTGGCCGGAAGCGCCATGGTCCTCAACGGGGAGAAAAGGCCGGCCTCCCCAGGGAGACCGGCCGGTGGAGGGCCTGGCGGCTTACTTCTTGTCCTTGTCGGAGGCGGGAGGCGCGGCGACGTCTTCCTTCACGGAATCCGTCAGCTCGCGGCTGGCCTTCTTGAACTCCTGGATGCCCTTGCCCAGGCTCTTGCCCAGTTCGGGCAGGCGGGAGGGGCCGAAGAAGATCAGCAGCGCGATGCCGATCAGCAGGATTTCCATCATTCCGAGATTGCCCATGTTGGTGCTCCTTGGCGGGGTGGGGATGCCCTTCAGGGTTTGAGATCCGCCAGCGTCAGGCCGGCCGGAAGGTCGAGTTCCATTCTAAGCAGGGCCTGCCCGTGGGTCTTCCCCTGAGCATCGGTTTTCACGCTTTCGCTGCCGCCCCCGCCCAGGGAGTCGTGCAGGATGAAGTTGAGGGCCTTGAGGTTAGGAACCTCGAAACGTTCAACACTACCTTTGCATATGGTTGAAAAGTGATGTTTGACACGCTCAGATGTAAGTTCTTGTTGCAACAGGTGATAACCGGCCTCCGTATAGGCGATGACGCCCACGTTGGAGCCGTCCCCCTTGTCGCCGCTGCGGGCGTGGGCGATGTCTTCGAGTCGGATGCGCATCAACGGGCCTCCACGGAACGGCGTCCCAGGGAATGGTAGGTCCAGCCCTTGGCCTCCATGGCCTCCGGCCGGAAGAGGTTGCGGCCGTCGAACATGCAGCGTGACTTGAGGGCCTTGGCGACGGCCTCGAGGTCGGCCGCCTTGTAATCCGCCCACTCGGTGGCGATGAGCAGGGCGTCCGCACCGTCGCAGGCTGCCAGTGGAGTCTCGGCGTAGCGGACCTTGTCGCCGACCTTCGCCTTCACGGCCTCCATGGCGGCGAAGTCATGCACCACCACGTCCGCGCCCAGGTTCACCAGGCCATCGATGAGCTCCAGGGCCATGCTCTCCCGGATGTCATCGGTGTTGGCCTTGAAGGCCAGGCCCCACAGGGCGAAGCGCTTGCCCTTCAGGGGAGCGGGCACGCCCGGCTTCACGCCGAAGTGGGCCTTCACCTTCCGGAGGAGCACCTGCTTCTGGTGGCGGTTGGCCTCCACCGTGGTGGCCAGGGTCATCATGGGATGGCCGTGCTCGCGCCCCACCTTGAGGAGCGCCTGCAGGTCCTTGGGGAAGCAGGAACCGCCGAAACCGGGCCCGGGGTTGAGGAAGGCCGGGCCGATGCGGTGGTCCGCGCCGATGGCGGTCTTCACGTGGTCGATGTCGGCGCCCACGCACTCGGCGAGATTGGCGATCTCGTTGATGAAGCTGATGCGCAGGGCCAGCATGGCGTTGGCGGCGTACTTGGTGAGCTCCGCGCTGGGGGGGTCCATGCGGAACCACTTGCCGCCGCTGCGGTCCAGGAAGGACTGGTAGAGCCCCTTCATCACCTTCTCGGCGTGGTCCGTGCGGCAGCCCACCACCACGCGGTCCGGCTCCAGGAAGTCACCGATGGCCGAGCCTTCGCGGAGGAACTCGGGGTTGCTCACGACTTCGAAGGCGCGATCCGTGTGGTGTGCGATTTCCGCATGGACCCGTGCCGCCGTGCCCACCGGCACCGTGCTCTTGTCCACCACGATGAGGGGGGCGGCATCCTTGGCGCGCAGGGCCATGGCCCCACCGATCTGGCCCGCAACGGCCAGCACGTACTTCATGTCCGCGCTGCCGTCCTCGCTCTGGGGGGTGCCCACGCAGATGAAGGCCGCGGCGGCCTCCGCGATGCCCTCCTTGAGGTCCGTGGTGAACCGCAGAACGCCCGACGCGAGATGCCTCCGGAGCAGGTCATCCAGGCCCGGCTCGAAGATGGGGGATTCCCCCCGGCTGAGGGCGGCGACCTTGGCGGCATCCACATCCACGCCAAGGACGCGGTGCCCAGCCTCGGCGAAGCAGGCGGCAGCCACCAACCCCACGTAACCCGATCCGATGACCAGCACCTGCATGGCGTCCCCGCGCAAAGCATCCAGTGTAGCCGCATCCCCGCTTGCTATCATTTCCCGGACGGAGGCAGCAGCATGGCGATCCTGGCGGCACCCACGGGCAATGAAGTCAACCTGCTGGAGGTGATGCTCCATGCGGGCCCCGTCGCCAAGTCCGTGCTGACGATCCTCTTCACCTTCTCGCTCCTGAGCTGGGTGGTGATCATCCGGAAGGCGCTGCTCTACCGCCGCAGCCGCGAGGTGTCCGAGCGCTTCCGAGGCGCCTTCAAGCGGGCCACGGACTGGCGCGACCTGAAGCAGCAGGTGGAGCGGTTCGCCATGAGCCCGCTGGTGGGCCTCTTCGTGGCGGGCTATGGCGAAGTCACCTATCAGCTCCGCCAGGTGGGTCCGGATGGCCGCCCCCAGCTGCGCAGCATGGAAGCTGTGGAGCGCAGCCTCCAGCGGGCCAGCGTGGTGGAGATGGGGCGGCTCGAGCGGTCCCTGGGCGGCCTGGCCACCGTGGCCGCGGTGAGCCCCTTCATCGGCCTCTTCGGCACCGTGTGGGGCATCATCGATGCCTTCCGCGGCATCGGCGCCACGGGCAACGCGAACCTGGCCACCGTGGCCCCCGGAATCTCCGAGGCCCTGGTGGCCACTGCCATCGGCCTGGTGGCGGCCATTCCCGCGCTCATGGCCTACAACTTCTTCCAGGGCCAGCTGAAGCAGTTCCAGACCGAGCTCGACGACTTCTCCCTTGAGTTCATCAGCCTCTCGGAACGGAACTTCACCTGAGAAGCCCACGCCTGCCGCTCTCCCTCGACTGGGAGGACTGGTTCCAGCTCTGCTGCCCGCCCTACGACCAGCCCGAGGCCCTGGACCGCTTCGAGTGCCGCCTGCCGCAGGCCACGGAGCTGTCGCTCGCCCTCTGCGCGGACTTGGGCGCCCAGGCCACCTGGTTCTGCCTGGGTGACCAGGCCCGCCGGCACCCGGTGCTGCTGCGGCGCATCGTGGCGGAAGGTCACGCAGTTGGCCTGCATGGGCTCACGCACCGCCGGGCCTTCGAGATGGATCGGGCCGCATGGCGCGCCTCGCTGCGCGACGGCAAGGCCCTGCTGGAGGATCTCACCGGGCAGCCCGTGGTGGGCTATCGGGCCCCGGAGTGGAGCCTTCGCGGCCCTGCCGAAGGCTGGTGGCGGGACCTGCCGGAGCTGGGCTTCCGCTACGACTCCAGCCGCGCGCCCCTCGCCGTCATCGGCGATCCCCATTGGCCCCGGCGGCCCCACCTGCTGATGGAAGGCCTCTGGGAGTTGCCGCCGCCCGTCCTCTGGTCCGGTCCACCGCGCTCGCCCCTCTGGGGCTGGGGCCCCCGGGTGCTGCCCTTCAGCCTCGTCCGCCGGGAGCTTGAGGCCCTGGCCCTCAATGATGCCGGCACTCCGCTGACCGTACACCCATGGGAGCTGGACGAGGGACAGCCGGAACTGCCGGGAGCTCCCTTCGGCCACCGCTTCGCCCACAGCGCCGGCCTGAAGGGGCACGGGGCGCACCTTCGCGATCTGCTCGCGGGGTTCCGCCTGACGACCCTCGAGGCCTGGGTGGCGGAGCGATGACCCTGGCGCCGCTCATCCTCCTCGCGCCTTCCGAGGACAAGGCTTCCGGCGGGGTCCGCGGGAAGCTGCCGGAGACGTCCGCTCAGCACTGGGTGCGAGAGCGGTTGCTGGCCCTCGCCCGGACCGGATCGCCGGAAGCGCTCAAGAAAGCTTTCGACGTGAAGGATCTGGCCTTGGACAAGGCCCGGACCGAAGCGCTGGCGCTGGCGCGGCCCGTGCCCCTGCTGCCCGCCCTGTCCCGGTACACCGGCGTGGCCTTCCAGGCGCTGGATGCGGCCTCGCTGCCACCGGAGGCCTGGCGGCAGGTGTTCATCCTGTCCAACCTCCGGGGCCTGGTGCGCGGCGACGAGCCCGTGCCACCCTACAAGCTCAAGCTGGCGGCCATCCCGGGATTGAAGGCCCACTGGCGGAAGGCGCTTCCGGCGCAGCTGGAGGCGCTGCCGGAAGGCTCCGTGTGGGAGCTGCTCCCGGGCGATTCTGCCGATCTGCTCAAGGGCTGGACCCGCCCCCGCCATACGGTGGAGATTCTCGATGCCCGGGGAAAGGCCGTCAGCCATTTTTCGAAGAAGTACCGGGGCCTGGTGGCTCGCTGGATCCTGGCGCACCAGCAGGGCGATCCCAGAAAGGTGTTGAAGGGGCGAATCCCAGGGTGCCAGTGGGCTGGCGTGGATGAGAACGACCGGGGCGGGCTGGCCCTCCGGCTGCTGGTGGAACCATGAGCGACGATTGCAACCGCACTCCCTTCTGGCAGCGCCAGCCCCAGCTTCCCCTGGCGATCCAGCGTTTCTTCCAGGCCCGCATGGAGGCGGCCCTGGGCGATCCGGAGGCCCGCCAGGTCCTGGTCTGGCCCACGATCCTCGGCGCGCCGGGCCTGCGGAAGGTTTATCCCGACGGGCTCCCCGAGGCCGAGTTGCTGACCCATGCCGCCCGTATGCTGAGCGCCCTGGGCCACCACGATCCCGTGGCTGCCTGGCAGGCACACCGGGCGGCCTGGCCGGACACGGCGGAAGCCGGGCCCACCGGCTGGCGTCCAGCTGCCGCCTGGGGCGCCTGGGGTCCGCTGGTGAGCCTGCGCTGCGGGTGGCAGCTGGCCGCCCTCACGCCATTGCCCCTGGGCGCCCGCTACCCGCTGGCCTGCGGGGTGTCCCTCTTCAACCACGGCCTCTACCACGAGTGCCACGACGCCCTGGAACCGCTGTGGGACGCGGCGGAGGGCGACCTGAAGGGGCAGCTCCAGGGGCTGATCCTGCTGACGGGCGGATACCACCACCTCCAGCAGCACAACCTGCCGGGCATGGTGGCCCTGTGGGAGGAGGCCGTCGGCCGCCTGGAGACCTGCGGCGGACGCGTTCCCACGCCCTGGGGCGAGGTGCGGGCCGAGGTTGCGCTGGACCTGACGGTGCGGCGGCTGGACCATGGAAGGCGCACGAAGGATGGCGGGGACCTGTCGGCCTTGTGGGCCCTGGATCGCCCTACCTGGGAGCTGGCATGAAGGATGGGGTCGATCTGCTGGTGCTGGGCGCGGGGATCGCGGGCTGTTCCGCGGCCCTGCGCGCGGCGGATCAGGGCATCTCCGTGGTGCTGGTGGCCAAGGACGAGCTGGGCGGCAGCAACACCGCCTGGGCCCAGGGCGGCATCATCGGTCAGCCGCCGCCGGAGGAAGGCGACTCCGCGGACCTGCTGGCCGCGGACATCGAGGCCGCAGGCGCGGGCCTCTGCCGGCCCGAGGCCGTGCGCCAGCTGGCCGAGGAGGGGCCGAAACTCTGCCGGAGCTTCCTCTGGGAGCGGCTGGGCGTGCCCTTCGACCTCGGGACCGGCGGGACCCCCGATCCCACGGCCGAGGCGGCCCACAGCGCCCGGCGCATCTACCACGCCAAGGACGCCACCGGGCTGGCCATCCAGACGGCGCTCAGCGAGGCCGTCCGGAAGCACCCGAACATCCGCCTGCGGGAGGGGCTCTGCCTGGTGGACCTCATCACCAGCCCTCACCATTGCGTCAGTCCGGTGCAGGTCTACGAGCCCATCCGCGTCCATGGCGCCTACCTCTTCGACCCCATCACGGGCGAGGTGGAAGGCCTCCTGGCCCGCCGCACGATCCTGGCCACCGGCGGCCTGGGCTACCTCTACCTGCACACCACGAACCCGCCGGGCGCCACGGGAGACGGCCTGGCGGCCGCCTACCGGGCCAGCGCGCGCATCGTGAACTGCGAGTACCTCCAGTTTCATCCCACCACCCTCTACGTCCCCGGCAAGCCGCGGACGTTGCTGACCGAGGCCCTCCGGGGCGAAGGAGCGCAGCTGCTCAACCGCAAGGGCGAGCGGTTCATGTCCAAGTACGCCCCGGATCAGATGGAACTGGCGCCTCGCGATGTGGTGAGCCGGGCAATCTTCCAGGAGATGGCGGTCAGTGGGGAACCCTGCGCCTACCTCGATCTGGCCCCGGTGGCGGCGAAGCTGGATCTGGACGAGCACTTCCCCACGATCATGGCGGCCTGCCGGGCCGAGGACATCGATCCGCACCGCCATCCCATCCCCGTGGTGCCCGCCGCCCACTATTTCTGCGGCGGCGTGCTGGTGGATCTGGAGGGCCGCACCAGCCTGTCGGGCCTCTTCGCCGCCGGAGAGGTGGCCTGCACGGGGCTCCATGGCGCCAACCGCCTGGCCTCCACCAGCCTGCTGGAGGGCCTGGTGTGGGGCTTCCACAGCGCCGACACCGCCGTGCGGGAACTGCGGGAGACCGTGGATCCGGATCCCGGCGAACTGGCCGCCTGGCGCATGCCGGAGGAACCTGAGGAGACTGACCCCCTCCTCATCGACCAGGACTGGCGCCTCATCCGCAGCACTCTCTGGAACTATGCGGGCATCGTCCGCAGCAGCGCCCGCCTGGAGCGGGCACGGTCGGACCTGCACTACCTGGCCCACCGCATCGAGCGCTTCTACCACCAGACGCTCCTCAGCCGGGAGCTGCTGGAGCTGCGCAGCGGCATCCTCTGCGCCCGCCTGATCCTCAACGCTGCCCTCCAGAACCCCGAAAGCCGCGGCTGCCATTACCGCATCGATTGATTGCCGGTCGCGGGACAATGGGGCATGGTGTTGTCCGTCTTCGACCTCTTCCGCATCGGCATCGGGCCGAGCTCCTCGCACACCGTGGGGCCCATGCGGGCCGCCCGCGGATTCGCCCTCGGGCTGGAGGCCTCGGACCTGCTCGAGGCCACAGGGGAGGTGCGAGTGGAGCTGTTCGGCAGCCTGGGTGCCACGGGGAGGGGCCACGGCAGCGACAAGGCGGTGATCCTCGGCCTGCTGGGGGAGACCCCGGAAGAGGTTGATGTGGAGGCCGTGGAGGGCCTGGTGGCGCGGGTCCGCGACTCGGGGCGGCTGGCCCTCCTCGGGAGGCGCGAAGTCCCGTTCCGCGAGGCGGACCATCTGCATCTGCTCCACAAGAGCCTGCCCTTCCATCCGAACGGCATGCGCTTCACGGCCCTGGACGCAGGCGGCGGGGTGCTCCGCGCCCAGGTCTACTACTCCGTGGGTGGCGGGTTCGTGGTGGAGGAGGGCGCCCTGGTTCCGACAGCCGCCGGCCTGGAGCCGCCTTTCCCCTTCCACACGGCCAAGGGCCTACTGGATCACTGCCGGGCGCAGGGGCTGCCCGTCAGCCAGGTCATGCTGGCGAACGAGCGGACCTGGCGCTCCGAGGCGGCCATCCGGTCGGGCCTCCAGGAGCTCTGGTCGGTCATGCAGGCCTGCGTGCGGCGCGGCTGCGCCACCGAGGGATTGCTGCCCGGCGGCCTGAAGGTGCCGCGCCGCGCGCCCGCGCTCTACCGGCGTCTGACCGAATCCCCGGAGGCGGGCCTCAAGGATCCCCTCACGGCCCTGGACTTCGTGAGCCTCTACGCCCTGGCGGTGAACGAGGAGAACGCGGCCGGGGGCCGCGTGGTGACGGCTCCGACCAACGGCGCCGCGGGCATCATTCCCGCCGTCCTGCACTACTACCGGCGCTTCGTGCCCGGGGCCACGGACGAGGGGGTGGCGCGGTTCCTCCTGACGGCCGGGGCCATCGGCGCCCTCTACAAGGAGAACGCCTCCATCAGCGGCGCCGAGGTGGGCTGCCAGGGCGAAGTGGGCGTGGCCTGCTCCATGGCCGCCGGGGCCCTGGCCGAGGTGATGGGCGGCACGCCGGACCAGGTGGAGAACGCCGCGGAGATCGGCATGGAGCACAACCTGGGCCTCACCTGCGATCCCATCGGCGGCCTGGTGCAGGTGCCGTGCATCGAACGCAACGCCATGGCCAGCGTGAAGGCCATCAACGCCGCCCGCATGTCCCTGCACGGCGACGGCCACCACTTCGTGAGCCTGGACAAGGTCATCAAGACCATGCGCGACACCGGCGCCGACATGAAGAGCAAGTACAAGGAGACGGCCCGGGGCGGCCTCGCCGTGAACGTGCTCGAAATGCCGCTAGACTTCACGGTGAACCTGCCGGAGTGCTGATGCGACCGTCCGCCGCCCTGCTGTTGCTGGTCCCCGCCCTTCTCTCGGCCCAGGCCGGAGGTCTGGACGGAGGGCGGCTCGATCCCGCCTGGTTCGGCCCTGGAGCCGCGTTCCAGCCGTCGAAGGCCCTGGGCTTCCAGTGGCTGAAGCCCGGCCTGGACCTGCGGGGCAGGGCGGTCCAGCTGGGATCCTGGGAGGCGCCCGCGTGGGTCCTGGGCAAGCGGGACCTCAAGGACCAGACCTTCCTGACCCGGGTCGAAGGGGCCCTTCCCGCAGCCCTGGAGCGGGGCCTCCGCCGGGGCCTGAAGGGAAGCGTGCCCGTCTCGACCGCCACCGGCGACGTCCACCTGGTGGGGCGGATCGTGGACGCCATCGGCCAGGCGGACGACTACATGGCCGCGGGCCGGGTCGCCCTGTCCTTCGACCTCAAGCTCGTGGACGGAAAGACGGGCGAGCTGCTGGGCGCCTTCCACGACACGCTCGAAAGCGGGGCTCCCGATTACATCCCGGGCCGCTTCGAGCGCTGGAGCGAGGATCTGGGGCGGCTGCTCGCCGTCCCCGCGGCACCGAAGGAAGCTGCCAAACCCGTTCAGGCACCCACTCCCGCACCCGCCCCTCCCGCCCTGCCGGCACCCGCCGTCGCCAAGCCGGCCCCCGCCTTCGACCTGCAGGGCGCCCTCAGCCGCATCGAGGGCCTCTGGCGCGACGGCCTCCTCAGCGACGAGGAATATCAGGCCCTGCGCAAGAAGGCGGAGGAGAAGGCCGGATCGCCTAGATAGGCCAGGCCCCCGCGCCTTCGCGCAGGAGGACGGGCTCCTCGCCGCTCAGATCCAGGATGGTGCTGGGGATGCCCAGGGGCTGGCCGCAGTCCACCACCATGTCCAGGGCGTGGCCCAGCTCTTCCTCGATCTCCCAGGCCGTGTTCAGGATGGGCTGGTCCGGCAGCGCGACGCTGGTGGTGATGATGGGCTCGCCAAGCATCGCCACCAGTGCGTGGCAGAACGGCTGGTCCGGGATGCGGAGACCCACCACCTGCTTGTTCTGGAGGTAGCGCGGCACTTCGCGGCTGGCGGGCAGGAGCACGGTGTAGGGCCCGGGCAGCAGCTGCTTGAGGATGCGGAAGGTGGGCGTGTCCAGGTGGCGGGCGTAGCGGCAGAGCATCTCCATGTCCGAGCACATGATCGACATGGGCTTCTTCGGATCGCGGCCCTTGAGCTGGTGGATGCGGTCCACCGCCTTCTTGTGGGACACCAGACAGCCCAGCCCGAACAGCGTGTCCGTGGGGTAGGCGATGACGCCGTCCTTCCGCAGCAGCTCCGCGAGGCGCTCGAGATGGCGCACCTGGGGCGTCTCGGGGTGCAGGGTGAGGATCATGGCGTGTCCAGCTCCCGCCAGCGCGCGCGGCCGGCGGAGGGATGCTCCTGGGGCCGCTGGAAGAAGCGCTCCGCCAGTGCGGGGTCCAGGGCCGCGGCCACGCCGGTTCGCCGTCCCTGGAGGGCCAGCAGCGCCACCACCGTGAGGCTGTCCGTGATCTCGCCGGCCAGCACGCGTCGGAGGCAGTCCTGGAAGGGCTCGCGATGGAGCATCAGCTCCTCGTCGTCCTCGGGATGGTGGCCCTCCGCGGGACTGAGGTCTGTGGCCAGGAAGAGGAAGGCCTCCTCCTCCGTGGAGGAGTTGCTGGTGTGGAAGAAGGCCAGTGGTTCCCACACCTGGGCCGCGAGGCCGGCCTCCTCCGCCAGCTCCCGGCGCATGGCCTCGAAGGGACTCTCCGAGATGTCGCCGCCGCCCTCGGGAATCTCCCAGGAATAGGCCTCCAGCGGATAGCGCCACTGGCCCACGAGCACCACGCGGTCCTGGTCATCCAGCGCCAGGACCCCGCAGGCGGTGCGGTGGAACCCGCAGACGGCGTAGCGCCCCTCGGCGCCCCGGCGGTGGCGGAAGCGGTCCTCGCGGATGCGGATCCAGGGCGAGTCGTAGATGAACCGGCGGCCCGTGACCGTGTAGGGGTCCGGATGCTCGGGCCGGGGCAGGGGCTTCAGATCCATCTTCTGAACATAGCAAAACGCCCGCTTGCGCGGGCGTTTTGGGAGAAGAAGCCTTCCTTACCGACGGAGGCCGAGGCGGTCGATCAGCGTGGCGTAGCGCTCCTTGCTCTTCTTCTTGAGGTAGTCGAGCAGGCGGCGGCGCTGGCCGACCATGATCATGAGGCCGCGGCGGCTGTGGTAGTCCTTGGTGTGGGTCTTGAAGTGCTCGGTCAGGTCGTTGATCCGCTTGGTCAGGATCGCGACCTGCACCTCGGGCGAACCCGTGTCCGACTCGTGCTGCTTGTAGTCGTCGATGATGATCTTCTTCTGTTCCACGTTCAGGGCCATGTCGGCTCCTTTTCGGGGGATCGCCCGTCACCCGTTCCTCAGTCCCGTACCGAGGATGGGTCGAACCTGGAGAGGCCAGGTGCCTGTTTGTTTTCAACGACCATTTTCTTGCCGGCGACGCCGGCGAGAAAATGGTGCGGATAGAGGGACTCGAACCCCCACGTCTTGTGAACACTAGTACCTGAAACTAGCGCGTCTACCAATTCCGCCATATCCGCTTGAAAGAACGATCCGGGGCCCGCGGGTTCCGGATGTGCCGAACACCAAGCCTAGCGTGGTCCACGCTTCGAGGCAACAGTGATTCTCGGCAGAGCCCCTACCACTCACGATAGGGGATGCCGTTCATGCCGGTCCCCGGGGCGAGGCTGTAGACGTCGTAGACGTGGCCGCCGCCCCAACTGGAGCTGTTGGCGTCGTCGTTGGTGTTCCGGAGACCCCATTCCGCCTTCCCCGTGAAGGGATCCACAGGGACGCGGCGGAGGAAGCGCACCTTGCGGCTGAGGGAACCGGCCGCGGGAACGCCTTCCACCAGGACCTCCAGGCTCTCGGGATAGCCGTTGGCCTCCGCCGGTGGGGCCTTGATCTTCTGCTGGTCCGCCTGCTTCTTGTATTCGTCGATGGCCAGCCGCATCTCGCGCAGGTCCCGACGCAGCTCCAGCTCCTTCTCGCGCTTGAGGCCGTTGCGGGCCAGCGGCACGGTCACGGAGGCGAGGATCAGCAGCACGGTGGCCGTGACCACCAGCTCCAGCAGGGTGAATCCCCTCTGGCGGCTCACTGCACCGTCACAAGGGCGTTGGACCAGCGCCCGGAGATGGGGCTGGTGCCCGCCAGGAACTGGCCGCTCTGGATGAGCACGGGCGCGTTGCCGGGGGTTAGGCCCGTCAGCTCAAGGGTGGCCAGCTGCCCGCTGTCCACCTCGGGGCTGTTGCGCTTGAAGACGAGCTTCAGCGTGCCGTCCTTCCCGGGGACCTGTTCCAGGCTGCCGCCCTCGGTGGTGATGAAATCGCCAGGCGACACAGCGCCAAGCTTCAGGCCCGCGGGCAGGCGGAGCTCCACCGTGCCCGAGCTGAGGCCCTTGCCGCCGCTGACCGTGAGGCCGATCTGGACGCGCTCCCCGACCTTGATCTCGGAGGCCACCGGCGTCATGAAGATCACCAGATCGGAGGCGGCGGGGGCCGCCTGGTCGACGGGAGGCGTGTCGGGTTTCTTTTCCTGGATCGCGGTGGAAGGCGCGGGCGGCACCGGCACAGGCGCGGCGGGAGCGGCGGCGGAGCCGGGTAGCGCGGGGGCGGCCTGGGCGGGCGCAGGCTGGGCGGCCGCAGGAGCAGCGGCTCCTGCCGGGGCGGGCTTGGTGGGCTTGGGGGCGAACATCCCCGTCTGGGACGCGGCGTCATCGGGGTTGAACGCGGCGAGATCCTGTTCCGTGAGCACCGGCTTCCGCACCAGCACGGCGCGGATGGTGAGGATCACGTCGGTCTTCGCCTTGCTGTTGCGGGTGTTCCCGGTCAGGCGGCCGATGAGGGGGATGTCGGCGAGGCCCCAGATGCCCTGGAGGCTCTTCTGCTCCTCGTCCTTCAGCAGGCCGCCGAAGATCGCGGTCTCGCCATCACGCAGGCGGGCGGAGGTGATGATCTCCCGCTTGCCGAGGTCCGGCCGGCCCGGCGTGGAGCCGCTTTTCAGCGTGGTGACGAGGCTGTTGATCTTGAGGGTGATCTCACCGTTGTGGTGGACGCGGGGCTCCACCTTGATCTTCACGCCCACGTCCTCGTAGGAGAAGGAGGTCTGGCCCACCCCGCCCAGGAGGGACGAGGCGGAGGTGGTGCTGGTGGTGCCCGTGGTGGGCAGGGAGAGCTGGCTCTGCGTGGTGGAGATCTTCTCGCCGATGTTCACCTCGCCGGTCTCGCCCGAGAGCACCCGGACATTCGGGCTCGCCACCAGGCGGGCGTCGCCGTTGCCCTTCAGGAAGTCCAGGGCCAGGTTCGGGAAGAGCACGCGGATGTCGGCGGTGTGGATCTTGGTGAATCCGGAGTTGGTGTTCATGCCCGAGGTGTTGTTCACGGTGGTGGCACCCATCCGGAAGGTGCCAGAAGTGTCGGAGGCGTTGATCACCGGGAGCAGGCCCACCTGCTCCAGGCTGTTCTCCGTGACTTCCATCAGCTCCATGTAGACCATGACCTCGGCCTTGGCCTTGTCGAGGCTGCGGATCACCTGGTCCACGACGGCCAGCTCCAGGGGCTTGGCCTTCACGATGATGGCGTTGATGCGCTTGTCGGTGAACACCCGGAGCTGGGGGTTGAGCGTGGTGAGGGTCGAGCGCAGTTCCGTGGGATCGGCGTTGGACAGGTAGTAGGTCTTGAGGAGCTGGTTCTCGTACTGGTCGCGGTTTTGCGGGGTGGCCTTGAAGACCATGATGGTGTTCTTGTCGATCACCTTGTAGAACAGGTCGTTCTGCAGCATCAGGGTGTCCAGGATCCGCTGGAAGGGCAGGCCCCGCAGGTCGATGGAGATGTTCTGATCCTGGAAGGACGAGTGGGCGATGATGTTCACCCCCGAGGCGCGGCTGAGGGTGGCGAAGATCTCGCGCAGGCTGGTCCGGCGGCTGAAGTTCAGATCGAGGCCCTCCAGGGACCGCGGGTTCAGCTGCACGGCGTTCACGGTGTCGGCCTTGGCCTTCAGGAGCTCGAGGTCATCGGCGGCGTCCGCCGCGGCCTTGTCCTGGGCGACTTTCTGCTCCAGCCGGATCAGCCAGTCCTGGGCGATCTGGTTGTCGGGGTCCAGCACCAGCGCCTTCTTGACCTCCATCAGCACGGTGTCGGTCAGGCCCCGCTGCTCCGCCTGGCGCGCGAGCGCGATGTGCCCTTCGGCCGCCCGCTGGGAGGCCCGCTTGATGCCGATGCGGGCCTTGGTGTTCGAGGGGTCGCGGCGCAGCACCTCGCGGTAGGAGGCCACGGCATCGTCGTAGCGGCCTTCGTCATAGGCCTGGTTGGCCTTGTGGAGGCTGCAGCCGAGGACCAGGAGCAGCATCGCGACGGCGGCGATGATCTTGCGGGCGGGTGCGAAGGAGGAGAGCGGCATCGGTGGCATCCTTCGGATCAGAATTGATTGACGGGTGCGCCGCCGGAGGCGTCGCGGGCCTCCAGGACCATCCGCAGGTCTGGATACTTGGTGTTCTGGAATTCAGCCCGGTTCTCGAGGATGGACACGAGCTTCCAGCGGTCCCCGACGAGGGTGCCCTGGACCAGGGTCACGGGTTCCTCGCCCTTCATGAAGGCGCCCACCAGGCCGGCGGGGTTGCCTTTGAAGAAGCCGAGGTAGCGGAGGTTCTGAGGCCTGCCGGCGAACTCCGCGGCCTTCTCCTGGGCCAGCCGCTGACGCTCCAGCTCCTCGGGCGTGGGAGGCGGCGGGGGCGGGGGCGGCTTGACGAGCTTGGGCGGTGGCGGAGGGGCCTCGAAAAGGAAGAGGTCCCGTTGCACCTTGGCTCCCGGAGGAAGTTCTCCTGCCCGGTCAAGGGCGGCCAGGTCCGGGAGTTTCTTCAGCCCCGCCAGTTGGCGCGGGTCCAGGTTCGGCCCCGTTCCCGCAGGTGTCGCACGCCGGGTCCGGGGGGCCTCGGGGGCCAGGACGGTGTAGAGGGCGAAGGCGAGGACCAGGGCGAAGGCCACGAGGGCGGCCTGAGTCCGGCGGTTGGCCCGGAGTTCCTGGATCATGGCCTGGAAGTCGAAGGCGCGGGCCGGCGTGGTCATGCCTCCTCCTCGCGGTCCGGGGCGCCGGCCTTGCGGAACGCGCGCAGCACGATGTCGATGCGGGCGCCTTCGGGGCTTTCCTCCAGGCGGCCGTCCCTCACGGCGAAGGGAAGCCCGGATCCCTCGAGGTCGAGCATGAAGGCCTTGTGGTTGGCGTAGATGCCGACGGCGACGAATTCCACGTCCACGGCTTCCAGGTCCGATCCGCGGGCCCCCTCCCGGCTGGGCAGGCCGTACTTCACCATCTGGAGTCGCAGGTCATGCTTCTTGGCCAGCTCGTGCAGAGTCTTGCTGAGGTTCCACTGGAGCTCGCCGGCGGAGCCGCGCGGCAGGCGGGCCTCCAGGTTCTCGAGGGTCTCCTGTCCCCGGCGGATCCGGTCGGCCAGCTGCTGGAGTTCCTGGAGCTGCTGCACCTGCTGGTTCCGGTTGCGCTCGGCCTCCTGCTTGGCCTTGACCTTCTGGGACCGCTGCTGGGAAGCGTCCGGGAGCAGGAAGATCGCCACGCCGAGGCCCAGGGCCAGTCCCAGGATGCCCAGCCCCAGGCGAAGTCGGCTTGCGCGGAGGGGGCTGTTCATCGGGGGGGCCTCCTCGACAGGCGCGAGCCTCTGGGCGGACGCGCTTCCTCGTCGTCGTTCGGCACCGGCATGGGGCGGGTCTGGGCTCCGGCCTTGTCGCCCGGCGCCAGGGGGCCGGCCGGCGCGGCTGGCGGGGGCGTGAGGCGCGCAGCCCCCGGAGCCGCAGGCGCGGGTGCCGGGCGTGGCGCGATGGCTGTCGGCTTGGGTGGGGCTGCCGGTTTGGGCGGGGTCGCCGGGGCGGTGGACGCGGGGCCGGTCTTCACGGGGCGCAGTTCGAAGGGCGGGGGCACGGCCGCGGCGGGCACGCTCAGCTCGAAGTCCCAGCCCCCGCCCTGGCGCTCGGATTCGCGCTCCAGGATCACTTCGGAGAAGACGGGAGCCGTCCGGAGCGCATCCACGAACGCGGCCTCCGCCACGCGGGTCTGGGCCTCGGCCTTGAGCTTCATCACCACCTGCTGGCCGTTGCCGCGGGTCCGCTGGAGGCTCTTCAGCCGCATGCCAGGGGCCATGCACTGCTCCAGTTCCGCGGTGACGCGGGACCAGGGCAGGCTCCGCTCCTGGAGGATGCGCTCGGCCAGCTTCCACCGGGCCTGCTCGCGAGTGGCGTCCATGCTCTGGAGGGCGGCCTGGATCTGGGCTTCAGAACGCGCCGCCCGCCGGGTCTCCTCGGTCAGGCTCACGGCGTCTCGGCCCGCGCGGCTGGCCTGGTGGTAGACCCGCCAGGTGAGCCCCAGGGAGCCGAGGAAGAACGCGCCGCCGAGGCCGAGGGCGGCCCAGCCGAGGACGCGGTGGTGCTGCCGCCACAGGGTCGGCCGGGGCGCCAGGTTGAGGTGGAGGACGGGAACGGCCATCAGGGCGTCTCCACCAAGGCGAACCGGTCATCCAGGATGCGCGTGGGGAGGCCCGTGTCAGGCCACGCCGGAGCGCCCCAGATCGCCAGGCTCTGCGGGGTCCGGGATTCCCGCTGGAGGAAGGCGGCGCTGGGCGTGATGCGCTCTTCGTTCCAGGCCTGGGGATCCAGGGGTTCCGTCCACTGGCGGAGCAGGCAGAGGGTGCGTCCCCAGGCCACCAGGGTGCCGGCGTAGCGGCCCTGTCCGGCGGGGCTCAGGGAGAGGAGCATGCCCGGGAGCTCCAGCGACGGGGCCAGCAGGTTGTAGAGGTGCAGCCAGCGGGGCATGAGCCCATGCAGGTTCCGGTCGAGGCGGAGGCCCAGCTGGAGGAGGGTCTCCCGGAATTCCTCGCGGATCCCCGAGGCCAGCCAGATGCCGGGCTCGATCTCCAGGGCCTGGACGAAGTGGGGCTCTTCCAGGGCGAGGGTCTGGTTGAACCGCCACCGGAAGAAGGCCTCCTGGGCCTCGGCGCCCTTGGGCAGCTCGGCCAGGTCCCTCATCAGGACCGATGGGGTCCAGAGGTCGTCCAGCACCCAGCGGGTGGGGCCCTGGGGCAGGGAGGACAGGGCCTGGGCCAGCTGATCCTCCGTGGGGGCGCCTGAAAGGGTGCGACGGTGGAGGCCGGCGTGGATGCGGTGCGCTTCCAGCCACACCAGGGACGCCGCAGGAGCCTGGAGGAAGGGCAATCTCATGGCCTTGCTCCCGCGTTTCCGGGCCTGTGTTTCGGGTACAGCGCTCCCGACCGGGCGTCCGTGGCCGGGTCGCACAGGAGAAAACGGAGGGGATGCACAGACGGCTCCTGACAGGACAGGGGAAGGAATCGAGTCTAACGGGCCTGCTCCGGATTCCCAAGGGACGGACAGCACGTCTGATATGGAATGATGGAGGCAGATGTTCCCCACCCTTTCTCCTGGAGCGCTGATCGCGTGCGCCTGATCTCCCTTGAACTCCATGGCTTCAAGTCCTTCGCAGACGCCCAGAAGCTCAGTTTCCCAGGAGGCATGACCGCGGTCGTGGGGCCCAACGGCTGCGGCAAATCGAACATCTCCGACAGCCTGGCCTGGGTGCTGGGCGAACAGCGGGCCTCGATGCTGCGCGGCGCGGAGATGGCCGACGTGATCTTCGCGGGCACGGCCCAGCGCCGGCCCACGGGCCTGGCGGAGGTGAAGCTGGCCCTGGAGATGCCGGACCCGGCCTTGCCGGGCTCCACGCGGGAGGTGACGATCTCGCGCCGCCTCTACCGGGATACCGGCAGCGAGTACCGCATCAACGGCCGGGAGGCGCGGCTCAAGGACGTGCAGGACCTGCTGCTGGACACGGGCATGGGCACTCGGGCCTACAGCTTCATCCAGCAGGGGCAGATCGACCTGATCCTCAGCAGCAAGCCCAAGGACCGGCGCCTGCTGCTGGAGGAGGCCGCCGGCATCACCCGCTACAAGCTGCGCCGGGCCGACGCGGAAAAGCGGCTGGACGAGACCCGCGGCAACCTCCAGCGGCTGGATGACATCCTCTACGAGCTGACCAAGCAGATGGATTCGCTCCGCCGCCAGGCGGCCCGCGCCCGGAAGGCGAAGGAACTGGACGCGGAGATCAAGGCCACGCAGCGGGTGCTGCTGGCGGGGAAGGCGGTGGAACTGGAGGAGGCCAAGCAGCGGATCCTGGACCACCTGGACGAGGTCGAGCGGCGGGTGGCCGAGCTCACGGCGCAGGTCTCCGAGAAGGCCTCCGAAGTGGAGGCTCTGCGCCTGTCCGTGGACGAGCGGCAGCAGGCCCAGGCGAAGCGGGCGAGCGCCATTCTCGGCCTGGATCAGCGCCTCCAGCTGGCCGACCAGGAGCGCAGCTTCCAGGAGGACCGGAGGGTCGAGGCGCGGGACCAGCGGGCCCGCCTGGAAGAGCACATCCAGATGCTGGTGGCGCGGCTGGCCGAATCCGGCGATTCCTTCACGGCGCTGGAAGCCCAGCTGAAGGAGGCCGGAGAGCGCCTCGCCCTTCAGGAGGCAGAGCTGGCCAAGGCCGAGGAGGCCGTGGCCCTCGCCCAGGGCGCCCTCCGCCACGCGGAGGCGGAGCTTCATGCCCATCGCGAGCGGAAGGCCGACTCCCAGAAGGAGGCCCTGGCCCGCCAGAAGGAGCGGCTGGGGCTCCAGACTCAGGTCGCCCAGCTGGAGGGCCGCCTGGACACCCTCAACCACGAGGAATCTGTCCGCGCGCCACGTCTGGAAAGCCTCGAGGCCGAGTCGGGCCAGGTGGAGCGGGCGCTGGAGGGGCTGCTGTCCCAGCTCGAGCAGGCCGAGGAGGCCTCGCTGGACCAGCGCCGCCGGGCCGAGCAGCTGGAGGAGGCCCAGCGCGTCCTGGCCCAGGATCACCATCGGGCCGAGGCGGAGCTGGACGCCGCCGAGCGGCGCCTGCGGCAGATCTCCGACTTGCTGGCCAAGAGCTTCGGCGAGGCGGAATTGCAGAAGGGGCTCGCCTGGCTGCGGGAACAGGGTGTCCGCCCCCAGACGCTGGTGGATCTGCTCACGGTGGACGAGGCCCTGCGGCCGGATCTGGAGCGGCTGCTGGGCAACTGGCTCCAGGTCCTGGCCGTCGAGGCGTCCCTGGCGGGCCGCGCCGCCGAGGCTCCGGGTCATCTGCTGCTGGCCCTGGAGGACAAGGGGGACCTGCCGCCCGTCCCGGAGGGTTGTGAGGCTCTGCGGGACCACCTCAGGTGGACGGGGTCGAACCGTCCGCTCGGCGCCCTGCTGGGCCGGGCCTTCCGATGCGCCGACGCGGCCCTGCCCACGCTGGCGGCGGCCCATCCGGACCTGGCGTTCGTCTCGCCCGCCTTCGTGCGTCTGCCCTTCGGTCCCGTGCAGCTCGGCGTGTCCGCCCCCGCCGCCTCTCCCCTGAAGCTGCGGGCGGAGCAGGAGGAGGCCAAGGCCACCCGCGAGGCCCTGCTGGACCGCATCGAGGACCTGGAGACCCGGCGCGGCAGGGGCGGCGACGACAGCCGCGCCGCCCGGGAGCGATCCGTCGAGATCGACGAGGACCTGCGGGCCCTCCGGCGGCGGGCGGACACCCTGAAGGCGCAGCGGACCTCGCTGCTGACCCAGCTGTCGGAGATCCGGGCGGCCAGCGAGCGGGCGGACGCCCTGTGGGAGCAGATCGAGGCCGAGATCAAAGGCCTTCAGGGCCAGCTCCGGGACCTGGAAGCCCACCCGGAAGAGGCCAACGACACCGCCCTGGAAGAGGCCATCCGCCAGGCCGAGGATCTGGTCCGCGAGGCGCGGCATCGGTTGGACGAGCGCCGGGACCAGCGCGGCGAGGTCGCGCGCGCCCGTGACGCGGCCTGGGCGGAGCGGGACGGCCACGAGCGGCATCTTCAGCTGGCCCAGCGGGGCCGCTTCGACCTGGAAGCCGAACGGCAGCGCCTGGAAGTGGAGGCCTCCGAGCAGGGCAGCCGCATGGAGACCTGCGCCCAGCGCCTCGCCGAGCTGGAAGCGGAATCCCAGGGCCTGCTGAGGGACCGGGAGGAGGTGCAGGCCCTGGCCCAGGAGGCGCAGCCCCACCTCGAGCTGGACCAGGAGACCCTCCGGGTGCAGGAGCGGGCGGCCCGCGAGCTTCAGGAGGCCCTGGAGAACGCCCGGGCCCAGCACCAGGAGGTGCTCATCCATGGCGCGCAGGTCCAGGGCAGCCAGGAGGCCCTGGCCAAGGAGGTCGAGCTGGCCCTGGGGCTGGAGATCCCCGCCTTCCTGGCCGGCATCACCGAGGTCGAGCGGGAGGCCTGGGCCGAGGGCGGACTGGTCCACCAGACCCGGCTCAACGAGCTCCAGGGGCGGCGCATGGACCTGGGCGGCGTGAATCCCCTGGCCATCCAGGAACTGGAGGAGGCGGAGACCCGCCTGGCCTTCATGAACGAGCAGCGGGCCGACGTCACCGCGGCCATCGGCAACCTGGAGTCCACCATCCAGGAGATCAACGCCACCAGCGAGGAGCGCTTCCGGGAAGCCTTCGACTTCGTGAACACGCGGTTCCAGGAGGTGTTCCGGGAGGCCTTCGGCGGCGGCCAGGCCCAGCTGAGCCTGGAGGACCCCAAGAACCTGCTGGAGTGCGGCATCGAGATCACCGCCCAGCCCCCGGGCAAGAGCGCCAAGGCCCTCACGCTGCTGAGTGGCGGCGAGAAGGCGCTGACGGCCATCTCGCTCCTCTTCGCCATCTTCCACTTCAAGCCCAGCCCCTTCTGCGTGCTGGACGAGGTGGACGCTCCGCTGGATGAGGCGAACGTGGGCCGCTTCGCCGCCATGGTCCAGAAGATGAAGGTCGACACCCAGTTCATCGTCATCACCCACCAGAAGCCCACCATGGTGGCCGCGGACACGCTCTATGGAGTCACCATGGAAGAGGCGGGCTGCTCGCGGCTGGTGAGCGTCCAGCTCCGGGAGGCCGAGGCCCTGGTCTGAGCTTTCGGGTGTGACGGAATGGGTGGTGAACACCCTTTTCGCCCTCCGGTCCATGCCCTGCAAGGGCGATCGGCCTGTCAATGCGAAAGAAAGCGTAAATTGTGGAAAACCCCGGATCGGAATTGTCCGGCAGATCCGTCAGACGTATTTAATTTAAAAATTGATTTGATTCAGTTTGTATAGACACAAATCGACGTTAAAACACCCTCGAAGTCCATCCAGGAACAGGGTTTAGCCCTCCCGGGAAGGATCAATCCACAGGCTTTTCCACAGACGTGCGCCGTCGGTTTGTAACTACCTGGTAATGCTGGGGTGACTTCGGTGTGTCAGCTTTCCAGCTCGGCCGCGAGGAACTCGGGCCGCAGCCATTCGCGGAGGGTCTCCTCCCCCACGCCCAGCTTGGTGAGATGCTCGGTGGCCATCTTCATGCTCTGGCCCGCGTCCCGGCAGATGAGCAGCCGCTGCTTCCAGGCTTCGAGGGCGCGATGCCGCAGCTCGGGCTCGCCCTGGTCCATGCGCTTCTCCAGCACGAAGCCGAGGTTGTTGGCCGCTTTGCGATGGCTGGGCTCCAGGGTCAGGGCCTTCTCGTAGGCCTCCGTGGCCTCCGTCAGGCGTCCCGCGACTTCCAGGGCCACGCCCCGGGCGTTCCACACATCCGAGTCGTCGGGGGCCAGGGCCATGGCCTGGTCCACCATGCCCATCTGGTCCTCGGGGCGGTTGGCGAAACGGTAGACCTCGGACAGGCCGAGGTAGGCGCTGTACTCGCCAGGATCCGTCTCCAGCGCCTTCAGGAACGCCTGCTCGGCGGCTGGTCCCTGACGGGTCTCGATGAGGGCATAGCCCAGCTGGACCTGGAGGTCCGCCGCATCGGGCTCCCGCATCATGGCCTCGCGGTAGCAACGGAGCGCGTCCTCCCAGCGGGATTCCTCGCGGGCCATGTCGCCCAGGGCGGCCCAGGGGTTCGCGGCTTCCGGATCGGTCTCTGTGGCGAGGCTGAAGTAGGAAACGGCGCCTTCGCGGTCACCCATGTCGCGCTTCAGCTCGCCCAGCAGGGCCTGGGCCTCCGCCAGCACCGGCGCGGGGGGGGCGAGGAGCATCAGCGTGTGGAGCTGGCCCTGGGCGAGCTCCAGATGCCCCTGCTCGCTGAAGATCTCCGCGAGGATGAAGTAGCTGGCCGGATCACACACGTGCAGGCTGCGGGCCCGCTGGATGCAGCGCAGGCCTTCCGCGAGCTCGCCGCGCTTCAGCAGCATCTCGCCGAGGGCGTGCCAGCCCCAGTAGTAGGACCCGTCCGTCTGGAGCGCGGCCACCAGCTGCGCCTCGGCGCCGCTCCAGTCGGAGAGCTGGTCCATGGCGATGGCGAGCAGACGGAGGGTGCGGGGATCCGTGGGCCGCAGGCTGAGGGACTTCAGCAGCCAGGCCTTGGCCTCCGCGGCCTGGCCGCGATGCAGGTGCACGAGGCCCGTGAGCTCGAGGGCCTTGGGATCCTGGCCGTCGAGGGCGAGGGCCTGGTGGAGGGCGAGTTCCGCTCCGTCGATGTCCTGGAGGAGAAGGCGCAGGTAGCCCAGGTTGCGCAGGTGCCCGCCGCACCCGGGGTGCTCATCCCGGAGGGATTCGAGCTGCGTCAGGAGCTCCTGGCCCTCTTCCTCCTCGGCGTTGTCGCTGAAGCAGAGCAGGCGTTCGAACCAGGCCTCCGCGTGGGAGCGGTCCTCGACCAGGAGCTGGTCCAGGACCTCCTGGGCCTCCGTGTGCCGGGCGCGGCCATTGAGGGCGCGAGCCAGCTTGAGGCGGTCAGCAAACGACGTTCCGGCCGCGGCCTTGAGGGCCGTCAGGTCTGGGTCGAGCAGCTTGATCCAGGGGCGTGCCATGGGATGCCTCGTGAGGGAGTCCAGGGTATCACCGCGATGGAGCCAGCGCCGCCGCGAGTCCGTCGCAAAGAAGCTGTGCCATGGCGCCACGGGTCTCGACGGTGGCCGAACCGAGGTGGGGCAGCAGCACGGCGCGGGGCGCCTTCAGCCAACGCGGATTGAGGCGCGGTTCACCTTCGTAGACGTCCAGGCCCGCCCCGCCGAGGCGGCCCGATTCCAGCAGATCGATGGCGGCATTCTCATCCATGATGCCGCCGCGCGCGGTGTTGATGATCACCGCGCCCTGGGGCAGCTTCTCCAGCGCGGCGCGGTCCAGCATGCCGCGGGTCTGGTCCGTCAGCGGGCAGTGGAGGGACAGCACGAGACTCCTCGGGAGCAGGTCCGCCAGGGGGAGGCGCGCGGCCTTGCCGGCGCCGAAATCCACCTCGCCGCCCCGTCCCTCGCGATCCCAGAACAAGGGCGTCATGCCCAGGGCCTGGGCACGACGGGCGAAGGCCTGGCCGATGGGGCCGCTACCGAGGATGCCGCAGCCCTTGCCCGAGAGACCCAGGCCCAGCAGCTGGTCAGGCGCCCAGCCCTTCCACGCGCCGGAACGCACCAGCGCCTCGCCTTCCGCCACGCGGCGAGTCACGGCCATGAGCAGGGCCAGGGCGATGTCGGCGGTGGCGTCCGTCAGCACGCCGGGCGTGTTCACCACGGCGATGCCGCGGGCCTGGCAGGCCTTCACGGGCAGGTGGTTCACGCCCACGGAGTAGGTGCCGATGGCCTTCAGCTTCGGCGCGGCGTCGAGATCCGCCTCGGTGACGGGCTCGGAGAGCATCACCACCAGAGCCTCGGCCTCGGGCAGGGCGGCGTTCCATTCCGGCGAGCGGAAGGCCGCCAGCCGGAGATCGGGGAAGCGGGCGCCGAGTTCGGCCAAGGCGGGGCCGACGAGAGGAGAGGTGGAGAGGATTCGCGTGCTCATCGCTGCAGGGCCTTCAAAGCGAGACGGATGGCCTCCGCCAGGGGCGGCTTCGAGGTGCGAAGGTCCGCCACCACCGGCAGCACTACGTCCTCCTTGAAGCCAAGATTCGTCAGGGCGGAGCGCAGGTTCTCCTCCCAGGGGTCGCCCACGGGCCCTCCCGCCAGGCCGTCCAGGCCCGACAGGCCGCCGAGCTTCTCCGACAGCTCGAAGCACATCTTCTCGGCGGTCTTCTTCCCCACGCCGGGGATGCGCGTGAGGGCCTTCACGTCCCGGCCCCGGATGGCGCGCACCAGGTCCTCGGGGCTGAGGGCGCCCAGGGCCGCCAGGGCCATCTTTGGCCCCACGCCGTCCACCTTCACCAGCAGTCGGTAGAGCTCCCGTTCCTGGGTGGAGGAGAAGCCCAGGAGGGCGATCTCGTTCTCGCGCACCAGCAGCTCCGTGTGCAGCACCACCTGGGTGCCCGCCTCCGGCAGCAGGCCATAGGTCGAGAGGCTGATGGCCGCGGCGTAGCCCACGCCCCCGCACTCGACGAGGGCCAGGTTCGGCAGCTTCTGGATGAGTTCCCCGCGCAGGCGTCCGATCATCCTTCGAGGATACCGGAAGGAAAACCCCCGGGCCTGCGGCGTTTCCTGCCGCTACATCCAGTAGCGGAAGAGCGAGTCCATCAGCCGCGCGACCACGTCGCCGTTGCGCCGGTTGCGCTCCTCGCGGCCGGGGAGCTCCGGATAGGCCGGCACGGGATCGTGCAGGGTCCGTCCGACTTCCGGCCCCAGCAGCTCGCGCCAGCGGTCCAGCCAGGCATCGGGAAGCTGTTCCGGGATGGGAAGGTCCATCAGCGTGAGGTAGAGGATCGTCCAGACGCGGGCCACGACCTGGGCCTCGTAGCCGCCGCCCAGGGTGAAGAGCGCCCGTCCCTGGGTGCGCTCAGCGGCCAGGTCGAGAATCCGGCGATAGAGGGCCTGGAAGGCCTGGGTGGTCAGGGCCAGGTCCCCGAGGGGGTCTGCGAAATGCGCGTCCGCGCCGGCCTGCACCACCAGGACGTGGGGCGAGAACCACTCCAGGGCCCTCGGCACCACGGCGTCGAAGGCCTCGAGGTAGCTCTCGGATTCCGTGAAGGGCTCCAGGGGGATGTTGACGCTGAGCCCCCGCGCGGTGCCGGCGCCCAGCTCCTGGATGTGGCCGGTGCCGGGATAGAGGTAGTGCCCCGTCTCGTGCAGGCTGATGGTCAGCACCTGGTCGCTGTCGTAGAAGAGGCTCTGGACCCCGTCGCCGTGGTGGAGGTCGATGTCGAGGTAGGCCACGCGCCAGCCGTGGCGCACCATGGCCCGGATGGCCACGGCTAGGTCGTTGTACATGCAGAAGCCCGCCGCCCGGTTCCTCTGGGCGTGGTGGAGTCCTCCGCCCAGCTGGAGCACCCGGGTCTCGGCTCCCTCCATCAGGAGCCGTGCCCCATGGAGGGTTCCGCCCACCAGCCAGCGGGCCGCGAGGTCCATGCCCGGGAAGATGGGGTTGTCCGGCGTCCCCAGTCCGAACTGCTCCGCCTCGGGCCTGGACTCGCCGCGATCCAGGGCCTCGACCATGGCCACGTACGCCTCGTCGTGGACCGTGAGGATCTCCTCCCGGGTGGCCGCGGGCGCCGCGATGGGCGAGGTGGCGTGGCCCAGGGTGTGGATCAGGTCCAGGAGCATGGCGAGCCGCGCCGGCGTGAAGGGATGCTCCGGCCCGAAGTCGTACCCGGCGTACTCCGGGCGGTAGATCAGTGCTGCCATGGCTTCTGGATGGGCCACAGGACCTCAAACTCCGCCCGCCGGAGCTCGTCCGCGAGGGGGCGGATCTGGTTGGAATCCACCCGGAGCACCGTGCGGACAGCCTCGGGCGAGGGGTAGGTGAGGATGGAGTGGATGTTGACGTGGCGCTCCGCGAGGAAGGCCGTGAGGCGGGCCAGCTCGCCAGGCCGGTCCGCGAGGGCCACCTCGAGCCGGGAGGAGGGCTTGGTCACTCCGGTGAGGATCATCAGGGCGTCCAGCAGATCCATGCCCGTGAGGATCCCCACCAGCTCGCCGCCGTCCACCACGGGCAGGCAGCCGATCTTGTGCTCCCGCATGATCCGCGCGGCGTCCTCCACGGGATCCAGGGGATCCGCCGTCAGGGGCGGGCTGCTCATGACGGCGGAGACGGGATCCCCGGCGGGGCGGGGATTCTGGCAGAGGCTGCTGGTGGCCAGGCGGAGGTCGCGGTCCGTGAGGACGCCCACCAGGCGTCCCCGGTCCACCACCGGCAGGTGGCGGAAGCCGCGGTCCTGGAGCATCTGGTAGGCCTCTCCGATGGTGGCCTCCGCGGAGACCACCGTCACCGGCCGGCGCATCATCTCCTTCACGAGCATGGCGGTTCTCCTCGGGGTTCAGGCTCGGGGTTCAGGGCTTGCGGAAGCCGACCTGGGTGAAGGTCAGGCGCAGGTCCGGCTGCAGGGGCAGGGGGCTGAGGGCGCCGGTCTCGCCGTGGACGGCGACCTGGGCCTCCAGGGTGTGGAGCCAGGGCAGCTCCTCCACGAGCTGGGTCAGGCGGCCCAGAGTCTCGCCCAGGCCGTTGCCGGGCGGCAGGTGCATCCGCTCGAGGACGTCGGCGATGTCCAGATCCGTGAGCGGGGTGATGCGCAGGATGGAGCCCACGCCCTGGCGGTGGAAGCGCCAGATGGGTCCGAAGTCGGGATCCGTGGAGAGGTTGAGCCCCACCCTGGGGCCCCGCCGGTCGGCGGGTTCCGGGAGGTTCGTGACGGGGACGCCGAAGAGCCCCATGAGCTCCCGGGCCTGGGTCACGGAGAGGATCGCGTGGGCGGAATCGGGCAGCTTCTCCACCAGCTGCTCCACGCGCCGCCGGGCCTCGCCGGCGTTGATGTCCGCGTAGCCCTGGAACCGGCCCGGGGGCTGCCGGCGGAAGTGGGCGTACTGGACCACCTTGGACAGGGCCAGGGCCGCCGACTCCGGGAAGCGGTAGGAGGGGAAGGTGCGGTGCATGGCGCCCCCCTCGCCCAGGGCGGCTGATCCCACGGGGATGGCCCCGCTCACGCCCATGAGGGAGAGCAGGGTCGGCTTGGCGATGCCCGTGGTCTGCTCGGCCCGCACGGCGGCCCGCCGGATGGCCCGGGCCACCAGGGCCGGGTCGCAGTCCCCCAGGCAGGCGAAGGAGGCGATGAGGGCGTCCACCTCGGGATGCTCCAGAGCCTCCCGGCAGGCCCGCTCGTAGTGCTCCGCCGTGGCCATGGCATGGAGGTCCACCACGCCGGGACCCGCGATCCGCATGCCGTGGGATTCGCAGGCATCCGCGCAGATGGTGGCCACGCCGCCGGAGTTGCTGACGATGGCCACCCGGTCGCCCCGGGGCAGGGGCTGGTGCGACAGCAGCAGCGCGATGTCGAACAGGTCCTCCAGGGTGTCCGCCCGGATCACGCCGGCCTGGTGGAAGAGGGCCTCCACCTCCGCGTCGTTCTGCGGGCTCGCCGCGATGTGGGCCTGGGCCACGCGCCGCCCGGCATGGCTCCGGGCGCTCTTCACGCAGAGCACCGGCTTGCGGTGGGAGATCCGGCGGGCCAGCCGGGCAAAGCGGCGGGGATTCCCAAAGGTCTCCAGGTAGAGCAGGGCCAGGTCCGTGTCCGGGTCCTCCTCCCAGTACTGGAGCAGGTCGTTGCCCGAGACGTCGGCCCGGTTTCCGGCGGAAACGAAGGAGGAGAACCCCAGCCCGCGCTCCGCGGCGTACTGCAGGATCACCACGCCCAGGGCTGCGGAGTGGCTGAAGAAGCCCACCCTTCCGCGGGGGGGCATCACGGTGGCCAGGCTGGCGTTCAGCTGGACCGCCGCATGGGTGTTCAGCAGCCCCAGGCAGTTGGGGCCCACCAGGCGCGCGCCCCGGCTGCGGGCGAGGCGCACCAGCCGCTCCTGGCGGCGGGCTCCCTCCGGACCGGTCTCGGCGAACCCGGCCGTGAGGACCAGGAGGCCGCGCGCGCCCTTGTCCAGGGCCCGCCGGGCGAGGGCCGACACCTTGGCCGCCGGCACCGCCAGGACCACCAGATCCGGAGGCTCCGGCAGGGAGGCCAGGGAGGGATAGGCCTGGACGCCTTCGATGGCCTTGGCCCTGGGATTGACCGGATAGACCGCGCCCTGGAATCCGCCCCGGAGGATGTTGCGGAAGATGGTGCTCCCCACGGAGCCGGGATCCCGGGAGGCGCCCACCACGGCCACGCTGCCCGGCCGCAGGAGCGGCACCAGAGAGTTGGCGGTGGCCACCCGCTCGCGGATCTCGGCCCGCTCCCGCTGGGCCTCGGGGGCGCTCAGGGGGAAACGCACATGGATGATGCCGCCCTCCATGGCCCGGGTGGTCTCGAACCCGGAATCGCGGAAGACATTGACCATCTTCTGGTTCTCATGGAGCACCTCGGCTTCGAAGCCGACGTAGCCCGCGCCCGCCGCCAGACCTGCGAGCCGCTCGAGGAT
This sequence comes from Geothrix paludis, assembly GCF_022808815.1. Classification (GTDB taxonomy): domain Bacteria; phylum Acidobacteriota; class Holophagae; order Holophagales; family Holophagaceae; genus Geothrix; species Geothrix paludis. Next base: position 114,855 of record NZ_JAKZLC010000001.1, read on the forward strand.
CAGCGTGCCGATGCCCCGGCCCTGGTGGGCGTCCGCGATCATGAACGCGACCTCGGCGACGGCCCCGCCATCGCCCACGTAGTTCCCCAGGCCCAGCACCTGCTGCTCCGCCCCCTCGCCCTCGATGGCCAGGAGGCAGGCCCGCTGGCGGGGGTTCTCGTCGCAGAGATCCTCCACGAACTTGCGGGAGACGCTCGACACGCCGCCCATGAAGCGCATGGCCATGCTCTCCCGGGAGAGGCCGCTGATGAATGCCTCCACGCGGTCCGCATCCTCCGGGGAGGCGATCCGCAGGAGGACGCCCTGGCCGTCCTTCAGCAGGACGAATTCCCGGTAGCCTGCGCCGTCAGGGATGATGCTGAACACAGGGTGCCTCGCGGATCGGGGTGCAATGCGACCACCCTATCATGCGCTCCCCGGGGCCGGGCCCTACTTGAGATCCTTTCTCCCCCTGCATGTCGTTTTTCGTTCTGGACGGCCGGTCAGGGCCGTCCTAGATTGCTCTATACCCCCCCAGCGAATCAGGAGGACCAGATGAATGGTCGCGAAGCGTTTCTCCAGGCCAGGGACTTCCTCGCCCAGCACCGGGACGACTACGAAGGCGCCCGCCGCGACTTCCGCTGGCCTGTCCTCGACACCTTCAACTGGGCCCTGGACTACTTCGACGCCTACGCCGCGGGCAACGACCGGCCCGCGCTGTGGATCGTCGAAGAGAACGGGGCGGAGACGAAGGTCAGCTTCCAGGAGCTCTCCCGGCGCAGCAACCAGGTGTCCAACACCCTGCGGGCCATGGGGGTGAAGCGCGGCGACGGCCTGCTGATCATGCTGGACAACGTCCTCCCCCTCTGGGAGGTGATGCTGGCCTGCATCAAGCTCGGCGCGGTGCTGGTTCCCTCCACCCTGCTGCTCTCCCAGGCCGACCTCCAGGACCGCATCGAGCGCGGCGGGATCCGGCACCTGGTGGTGGACTCCGCCCAGACGGCCAAGTTCGACGGCCTGGACGCCAGCCTCACCCGCATCTGCGTGGGCGCCGCGGTACCCGGCTGGCACGACGTGTCCGAGCTCTACGCGGGTTCGACCGCCTTCGCGCCCGATGCGCCCACCCGCGCCACGGACCCCATGCTGCTCTACTTCACCTCCGGCACCACGGCCAAGCCCAAGCTGGTGGTCCACACCCACCAGTCCTACCCCGTGGGCCACCTGTCCACGATGTACTGGGTGGGCCTGCGGGAGGGCGACGTCCACTACAACATCAGCTCGCCGGGCTGGGCCAAGCACGCCTGGAGCAGCTTCTTCGCGCCCTGGAACGCCGGGGCCTGCATCTTCGTCTACCGCGCGGCCCGCTTCAGCGCGTCGGCCACCCTCAAGACCATCGTCGACAAGGGGGTGACCACCCTCTGCGCCCCCCCGACCGTGTGGCGCCTCTTCATCCAGGAGGACCTGGCGGCCTACAAGGTGAAGCTCCGGGCCCTGGTGGGTGCCGGCGAACCCCTGAACCCCGAGGTCATCAGCCAGGTGGAGAAGGCCTGGGGCCTCACCATCCGCGACGGCTACGGCCAGACGGAGACCACCGCCATCGTAGGCAACTCGCCCGGGCAGGCGGTGAAGTCCGGCTCCATGGGCCGCCCCCTGCCGGGCTTCCATGTGGCGCTGCTGGATTCGGAGGGGAACGAGGCGGAGGAGGGCGAGATCGCCCTGAAGCTGAACCCCCGGCCCACGAGCCTCATGGCCGGCTACAAGGACGATCCCGAGAAGATGCGCAAGGCCGAGGCCGAAGGCTGGTACCGCACCGGCGACGTGGCCACCCGCGACGAGGATGGCTACCTCTGCTTCGTGGGCCGGGCGGACGATGTCTTCAAGAGCTCCGACTACCGGATCAGTCCCTTCGAGCTGGAGTCCTTCCTCATCGAGCACGAGTCCGTGGCCGAGGCGGCGGTGGTGCCAAGCCCGGATCCCCTCAAGCTCACCGTGCCCAAGGCCTACATCATCCTGCGGGCGGGGTACGCGCCGGACCGGGCCATGGCCCTGGCCCTGTTCCGGTTCATCCGCGAACGCATCTCCCCGTACAAGCGCATCCGCATCATCGAGTTCGGCGACCTCCCCAAGACCATCTCCGGCAAGATCCGACGGGTGGAGCTGCGGAAGCGGGCCGCGGATCCCACGTCATCCTCCCTGGAGTTCCGCGAGGAGCAGTTCCCTGAACTGAAGTAGCCACCGCCCTGGGAAGCCCGCTGCAACTTACCTGAGGACAGGTATTGGAAGGGCGGGCTCCCCATCGAAGAATGGAGATCCGTCCCCGTTCCCGCCATCCATCCCCTGAGCCACGCTTTCCGGAGGTTCCCATGAAGTACCTGGACGACGCCCGCGACATCAAGTTCAACCTCCTCGAGTGGCTGGATCTGGATGCGGTCCTGAAGACCGAGCCCTACCAGGAGGTCGACCGCGACCAGCTGGCCATGGTTCTCGACGAGGCGCTCAAGGTGGCCAAGGGCAGCGTGGCCGCCTGCAACGAAGTCGGCGACCGGGTCGGCGCCCAGTGGGAGAACGGGAAGGTGCGGCTGCCGGACGGGTTCGCCGAAGCCTTCGAGGACCTCGCCTCCGGCGGATGGATCAGCGCCACCATGAACCCCGAGTTCGGCGGCATGGGCCTGCCGGAGGCCGTGGGCACCGGCATCAGCGAGTACCTCATGGGGGCGAATACGGCCCTGGGCCTCAAGGTGCTGCTCACCCGCGGCGCCGCCCACCTCATCGAGACCTTCGGGAGCGACGAGCTGAAGGCGGCCTACTGCGAAAAGATGTACACCGGGGAGTGGACCGGCACCATGTGCCTCACCGAGGCCGGCGCCGGCAGCGACCTGGGCGCGCTCACCACCAAGGCCGTGAAGCAGGCGGACGGATCCTACCTCATCACTGGCGAGAAGATCTTCATCACCAGCGGCGACCACGAGCTGGTGCCGAACATCATCCACGCCGTGCTGGCCCGGACGCCGGACGCTCCCGCGGGCCCCAAGGGCATCAGCCTCTTCGTGGTGCCCAAGGTCCGGGTCAACGCCGACGGCAGCCTCGGCGCCCCCAACGACGTGGCCTGCGCCGGCATCGAGCACAAGCTGGGCATCCACGGGTCGCCCACCTGCAGCCTGGTGTTCGGCACCAACGGCGGCACCCAGGGCTTCCTGCTGGGTCAGGAAGGGCAGGGCCTCGCCCACATGTTCGTGATGATGAATGCCGCCCGGTACGAGGTGGGCGTCCAGGGCCTGGGCAATGCCTCCGCCGCTCACCAGGCGGCCCTGGCCTACGCCAAGGAGCGTCTGCAGGGCCGCGCTCCCGGGGCCGCCAAGGGCGTCGGGCAGTCGCTCATCGTCGAGCACCCGGACGTGCGCCGGATGCTCCTCATGCAGTCCGCCTACGTCCAGGCCATGCGCGCCCTCGTGACCTACACGGCCTGGTGCATGGACATGGCCCACGTCTCCGTCGGCGAGGAGAAGGACCGCTGGCAGGGGCTGGTGGAGCTGTTCACCCCCGTCTGCAAGGCCTGGTGCTCCGACTGGGGCTTCCGCGTGACCGAATGGGCCCTCCAGACCTTCGGCGGCTACGGCTACACCATGGAATACCCCGCCGAGCAGTACCTCCGCGACTGCAAGATCGCCTCGATCTACGAAGGCACCAACGGCATCCAGGCCCTCGACCTGGTGGGCCGCAAGTTCCGGATGCAGGAGGGCAAGCCCGTGAAGGCCCTGATGGGCCAGGTGGGGGCTGCGGTCCAGTCCCTGGCCGCGGATCCCGTCCTTGGTCCCTCCGCCCGGCAGCTGGGCGAGGCCGCCAAGGCGCTGGGGACGGTGCTGCAGGAGATCCCCGCCCACGAGAACGCCGCCCTGCTGACGGGCCTGAATGCCGTCCCCATCCTGGACATGGTCGGCCATGTGGTGGCGGGCCACCTGCTGCTCCAGCAGGCCGTCCTGGCCAAGGGGAAGCTCGCCGCGCTGCTGCAGGAGCGGGGCGTGGACGCCGGCGATGCCAAGGCTTTCCGGGCCCTCCTGGCCGGCAGCTCCGAGGCCGCCTTCTACCAGAACAAGGTCCAGGCGGCGATCCACTTCGCCCACCGGGGCCTGCCCCTGGTGGCCGCCCAGGCCGTGGCCCTGCGCGCCGGCGAGACTGCCCCCATGGAGGCGGTGTTCTAGGCCCCTTCCGTCTTCGATCGTCCATGAGAAAGCCCCCTGGCGACAGGGGGCTTTTCCTTTGGTGGACCTGATCAGGATCGAACTGACGACCTCTGCATTGCGAACGCAGCGCTCTCCCAGCTGAGCTACAGGCCCTGGATCCTCCAGTTTAGCGGGCTCTCGCTTCGCGTCAATGCAATGGATGAGGGGCCAGGAGATCCTCCAGGAAGAAGGCAGCGAGCTCTGCTCGGCCCTCCAGCCCAGCCTTGCGGTAGATGGCCTGGGCCTGCTGGCGGACCGTGGGCTCCCGGGTGTCGCGAAGGGCGGCGATGTCCCGGGTGCTCAATCCCTTGAGCAGGAGCAGGGCCACCTCCCGCTCCGCGTCGGTCAGGTGCCATCGGTCGAACTGCTGGTCGATGGCCTCCGAGAGCCCTCGGAGCAGATCGGCGGCCTCCGCGCGCCAGTGGTTGGCCTCGGCCTGCACCTTGGCCAGGTCGCGACGCAGCCGATGGACATCCTGGCTACGCGCCTGGAGTGCGCGGAACATCCAGAGCGACATGGTGAGTGCCAGGACCGCCGCCAATCCTTCGACGATGAGATGGCCCCAGCCGGCGGAACGGAGCAGGCGGTCGGTGGCCAGATCCAAGATGAGCAGGGCACTTACCGCCAGCAGCGCCAAGGCGAAGGCGCGGGTCGGGTGCCATCGGCCTTCTGTCGGATCCGCCAGTCCTATGCCTTGCCCCATGAGGCCCTCTCTGCATCGGCCATGCGTTGGATGGCCCGTCTTTTCACTGTGGCTGATGCTGCTCAGGCGGGAGGCTACCATGACCGGGAATGGTTCGACTTCAACGGAATCCAAGGATGATCCAGCATCCCACGTGACGATCCGGGTCTGGGACCTGCCCACTCGCCTGCTGCATTGGGCCTTGGCAGGCCTCTTTGCGGCCGCGATGGTCCTGGCCGCGCTGACGTCGGAGCACAGCCCTGCCTTCCGGTGGCACATGCTCGCAGGCCTGATGATGGTCGCGGTTGTGGCGCTAAGAGTGGTGTGGGGGCTCTTCGGATCGAAACATGCCAGGTTCGGTTCCTTTTTGTGTGGCCCGGGGGCGCTGTTGCGTTATCTGGGAGACAGCCTGAAGGGGAGAGATGCCCGCCAAGCCGGCCACAACCCAGGGGCTGCCTATGGAGCCATCGCCATGCTGGTTCTGCCACTGGCGATTGTTGCGACAGGTCTGATGGTGCAAGGGCGGAAGGAGATCTTTGAGGAGCTGCACAAGGCCCTGGCTTACGGGATGGTGGCGGTCGTGGCGGGCCATCTCCTGGGCTTGGGACTCCATGCTTTCCGCCACCGGGACCGGACGATCGGGAGCATGGTGACTGGCTTGAAACGGGGCATGGGAAAGGAGGGAATCTCCTCGTTCCACCCCATTCCGGCACTGGTTGCGCTCCTGCTCTTGGGCGGATGGGGCGCTGCCCTGGCGACGTCCTTCGATGCCCGAACCGGATCCCTGGTCCTACCCGGAACGCAGGTGAAACTGCAGCTCGGGGAGGGAGCCGAGCGGGGTGATGTCCACCCGTCGGAGGATGATGACGACTGAAGCCCACTCTAGATAGCGCAGGAGGCCGCCCTTCGGCGGCCTCCTGCATTGTTGGCTTGACCTGGGTTGCCTACATCAAGGCCTGCATGATCTTGTCGAGCTCGGCGGGGCTGGGCTTGAGCAGGTCCTCGCCGAGGGTGGCCAGGGGCTCGTCCACCAGGTTCAGCACCTCGGGGAGGGGCGGCTGGGTGGGGTTGATGTAGAGCAGGCCCGTGAGGAACTCGCCCTTGGCCATGGACTCGTGGATGGCCTTCATGGCGCCGAAGCGGTCCGTGGGCTCGTAGCCCTCATGGATGGCCTTGATGGAGACCTTGGAGCCGTCCGGGAAGGTGACGATCTCGGTCTCGCCGGCGGGGATGTCCACTTCTTCCACCTCGGAGTACTGGATGAAGCCCAGGTCATGGAGGGGGAAGTCGTGATCCTTCACGTGCTTGTACGAGCGGGTCGAGGCGTCGTGGTTGTTGAAGGTGACGCAGGGGCTGATGACGTCGAGGACCACCGTGCCCTGGTAGGCGAACGCCGCCTTCAGGAGGGCGTTCAGCTGCTTGGGGTTGCCCGAGAAGCTGCGGGCCACGAAGCCGCAGCCCAGCTCGATGGCCAGGGTGCAGGGATCGATGGAGGGGAAGTCGTTCACCGCGCCGGTCTTCAGGTGGGAACCCTTGTCGGCGGTGGCGGAGAACTGGCCCTTGGTGAGGCCGTAGACGCCGTTGTCCTCGATGATGTAGATCATCGGGATGTTGCGCCGCACGGCGTGGACGAACTGCCCCATGCCGATGGACATGGAATCGCCGTCGCCGGAGACGCCGATGTTGATCAGCGTCCGGTTGGCGAGGGAGGCGCCGGTGGCGATGGAGGGCATGCGGCCGTGGACGCTGTTGAAGCCCCAGCCCTGGTTGATGAAGTAGGCGGGCGTCTTGGACGAGCAGCCGATGCCGGAGTACTTCGTGACCCGGTGGCCCTCGATGCTGGACTCGAAGGCGGCGTTGATGATCTGGGCAGTAATGGAATCGTGGCCGCAGCCGGCGCACAGGGTGGACTTGGAGCCTACGTAGTCCTGCTTGGTGAAGCCGAGCTTGTTGGTGGGAGCGGCGGGCGTGGGGGTGGCAGAAGTCGTGGTGGTCATGGTCGGCTCCTCAGTTACTTCTGCTCGAAGGCGGTGATCTGGTCCACGATGCTCTTGGCATCGATGGCGTGGCCGTCGTAGTGCAGGACGCTCTTGAACTTGGTGGCGTGCTCCGGATAGGTCTCGCGGAAGAGGTTCGCCATCTGGCCGTCGCGGTTCTGCTCGACCACGTAGACCACCTTCTTCTCCTTCACGAAGGCGTCCACCTCCGCGGTGAAGGGCAGGGCGCGCAGGCGCAGGTAGTCGGTCTTGAGCCCGCCCTCGGCGAGGATGTCCTGGGCCTCGATGACGGCGGGGTCGCTGGAACCGAAGGCCAGCACGCCCTTGTCCGAGCCCTGGTTGCGGAACACGGGGCCCGGCACGTGGGACTTGGCGGTCTCGTACTTCCGCTTCAGGCGGTCCACCACTTCAAGGTAGTCCTCAGGCTTCTCGGAGTACTGGGCGTAGGCGTTGTGGCCGGAACCGCGGGTGGTGTAGGCGCCCTTGCCGCCGGGCGTGCCGGGGAGGCTGCGGAAGGGGATGCCGTCCCCGTCCACGTCCTTGTAGCGGCCCCAGTCCTTCACTTCCGCCAGCTGCTGCTGGTTGAGCACCTTGCCGCGATCGTAGGGCTTGGCTGGATAGGCGAAGGGCTTGGAGGCCCAGTTCTGCATGCCCAGGTCGAGGTCGGTGACGACGAAGATCGGCGTCTGGAAGCGCTCGGCCAGGTCGAAGGCGTCGTAGGCGAACTGGAAGCACTCCTCCATGGTCCCGGGGTAGAGGTTCACGTGCAGCGTGTCGCCGTGGCTGCACTTGGCGCAGAGCTCCACGTCGGACTGCTGGGTGCGGGTGGGGAGGCCCGTGCTGGGGCCCGTGCGGGCGACATTGAAGAACACGCCGGGGGCTTCAACGTAATAGCCCAGGCCGATGAACTCGCTCATGAGCGAGACGCCGGGCCCCGCGGTGGAGGTCATGGAGCGCGCACCGGCCCAGCCGGCTGACAGCACCACGCCCGCGGAGGCCAGCTCGTCCTCCATCTGCACGATGGCGACGGTGGATTTCCCGGTCTTGGGATCCTTGCGGTACTCCTCGGCGTACTCGATGAACGTCTCGACCAGGCTTGAGGCCGGGGTGATGGGATACCAGCCCACCACGGTCACGCCGGCGAAGAGGGCGCCCAGGGCGCAGGCCTCGTTGCCGTCGATGATGATGAGGCCCTGGGTCTTGTTGTCGCGCACGACCTTGATGTGATCCTGGTCTTCCAGGTTCTCCATGGCCCAGTCGTAGCCGGCCACACAGGCGTTCTGGTTGAGCTCGATGGCCTTGGTCTTGCCCTTGAGCTGCTTGGCGATGGCCTTCTTGACCTCCTCCATGTCGATGCCGAGCAGGCGGGCGGCCACGCCCACGTAGATCATGTTCTTCACGAGCTTGTGCAGTTTGGGCTCGGGGCAGGAGGCCGTCACCAGCTTCTGGAAGGGCACGGGCGTGTAGGCCAGATCGCTGCGCAGCTTGTCGAGCTGCAGGGGCTCGTCGTAGATCACGAGGGCGCCCGGGTCGGCCTTGGCGATGTCCTCCTTGGCCGTCTCAGGGTTCATGAGGATCAGCATCTCGTTGCTGGCCTTGCGGGCCACGTAGCCCTTGGCGCTGGCGCGGATGGTGAACCAGGTGGGCAGCCCCGCGATGTTCGAGGGGAAGAGGTTCTTGCCGCTGACGAGCACGCCCATCTGGAAGATGGCGCGCAGGAGGACCGTGTTGGCCGTCTGGGAACCCGATCCGTTGACCGTGGCCACCTGGATGGAAAAATCATTGATCCGGGTTTTCGCTCCACCGACGGGCGAGGGGGCGGCAAGGGCGGCAGTCATAGGACTCCTTTCTCAGCGGGGCAATGGCGACGAAGAGGGCGTAAATACTAGGTTCACCAAAGCATCCTCGAGTATGGCAGAGGCCACCGAGGGCATCCAGGCAAGGTGTCGGAACGGCCTCCGGGAGGGATCTGAAATAAAGCGAAAAAAAAGGGATTGACGACCCAGGGATCGACTCTTACTTTGAAGAGCATGAAAGCCAGCGATCTCACCAAACGCCAGCAGGCCGTCCTGATGTTCATCCGCACCTTCGTGCAGGAGGAAGGGCGAAGCCCGACCCTGGCGGAAATCGCGAAGGGGGTGGGGTCGAGCGCCGTGTCCACCATCCACAAACACGTCCAGCACCTGATGGACAAGGGCTTCCTCGTCCGCAGCCACGGCAAGGGGAACAACCTGGTGGTGGCCGCGGGGCCGGTGATGGATGAGGTGTCCCCGCGGACGGAGCGCGCCGAGCCCCCGAGTCCCGTGCGGATCTTCCCGTTCTGTGGGGATGTGGCGGCCGGTTCCCCCATCCTGCCCGAGAGCCGGGCCCTGCCCATCGAAGTGCCGAACAGCATCCACCGGCAGAAGGAGGAGCTCTTCGTGCTGCGGGTGCGGGGCGACTCCATGGTGGACGACGCCATCCTCGACGGGGATCTGGTGGTGCTGCAGCGCAAGGGCGAGTACCGCAACGGTGACCGGGTGGTGGCTCTCATCGACCAGGAAGAGGTCACCCTCAAGGAGTTCCGCAGGGACAACCGGGGCGTGTGGCTCATCCCCCACAACCCCGAGCTCCAGCCCCGCTGCTACGCCCCCGAGAACATCGACATCCAGGGTGTGCTCGTCGGCGTCATGCGCAGCTGCTGAAAGCCGGGCTGACACCATCAACAGGCTGTGGAGTGTCAGGATGCAGGTTCAGGGGCTCCCAAGGAGGCCAATGAGTCACTACAAACTGAAGTCCTTCGCTGACACAAAGCCTGCCTGGAGGTCCACGGTACTTACAACGGTCGGTGGAGCAAACGTCAAGGTCATGCACATGGACGGTGCTTCCTATCCAGATGAGTCACACGGTTATCCGGAGTGTTTGCTGGTGACGGATGGCCAGCTCAATCTTTTGATTCATGAAGCATTAGTCATCGTTCGAGCGGGCGAGATGTACGTCATTCCCCCTGGAGTCCCCCATGCGGTAGCGCCAGGTAGCTCGGGCACCTGCCTCATCATTGACCAGTGATCGCCCGAACCCTCAGCTCGGCTGGGACTCCACCTGCATTGCCTTCCGCTCTCTCTCTCCAGTCCCCGCTTCTTCGGCTCCGTTCATCGCCTCGGCGCGGCCGGGTCCGGTCCGCTTCCTTCTTCAGGGCAACTGATCGCGGATGATCGTTCCCATCTCCGCGGTGCCCAGGTTGCCGCCCAGGTCGCGGGTCCGCGCCCCGTGGAGCAGGGCCTCCGTCACGGCCTGTTCCACTACCTGCGCCTCGGGCTCCCAGCCCAGGTGTCGGAAGAGCAGGGCGGTGCTGAGGATCATGCCCACGGGATTGGCCAGGTTCTTTCCCGCGATGTCCGGTGCTGAGCCATGCACCGGTTCCGCCAGGACCGCGCAGCGGAAGGGCTGGTGCGGTGCCCAGCTCAGGGAGGGAGCCGTGCCCATGCCGCCGGCGAAGGCCGCGGTAAGGTCGCTGATGAGGTCCCCCAGGTAGTTGTCGGCGGCGATGACGCCGAAGGAGCGGGGATCCTGCACTAGGGCGCAGAGCAGGGCATCCGCGTGCATGGCGCGGGCGGACACCTCGGGATGTCGCGCCTGGAGCTCCTGGAACAGCCGCACCCAGAGGCCGTGGCCGTGCTTGAGCACATTGGCCTTGTGGGCCAGGGTGAGAACGCAGCCCCGTTGCGCGGCCCTGACGAAGGCCGCCTCCAGCAGGCGGCGCACGGCAGGCTCCGTGTGGACGGCCAAATCCACGGCCCGCCCGGGTTCCGTGGATCCCTGGAGACAGTAGGCTCCCTCCGTGTTCTCCCGGAAGACCTCGAGGTGGAGCCCTTCAGGCCCAGTACCGGGAAGGGGCCGGCAGGGGCGGAAGTTGACGGTGAGCTCCAGCCCCTGCCGGAGGCGCAGGAGGATCGCCTCGGCATGGCGCCCGTCCGGCACCCGCGGATCGCCCACGGCCCCGAACAGGATGGCGTCGAATCCATCGCGGAGATCCGCGTAGGCGGCCTCGGGCAGGGTCTCGCCCGTGGCGAGGAAGTGCTCCGCCCCGTAGGGCATGGGGACGGCCTCCAGATGGCGTCCCCGTACCCTGGCCCAGTCCAGCAAAGGCCTGGCCTCGGCCATGACCTCTGGACCGGCCCCGTCGCCGGGGATGAGGGCAATGCGTGTCGCGACATCCAAGGTGACTGCTCCGTTTTCTGTTTCTGTGCCAAGCCGATGGTGCCACACTCCCACCCCTCGGGAGGCGGCCATGGGTCGTGGATGGAGGACGGCGATGGGAATCCTGGCGATCTTCGGCGCGGCCAGCGCAGGGGTGGTCAAGGAGGGCGTGAAGGCCCCGGCTTTCGAGGCCCGGGACCAGCACGAAGCCCTCGTCCGCCTGGCGGATTTCCAGGGCAAGTCGGCCGTGGTGCTCTATTTCTATCCCAAGGACGACACGCCCGGCTGCACCGCCGAGGCCTGCAGCCTGAGAGACGGGTTCGCCGCCATCCAGGCCGCGGGGGCGGTCATCCTCGGGGTGAGTGCGGACACCACGCAGAGCCACAGGGCTTTTGCCGAGAAGTTCCACCTGCCCTTCAGCATCCTGGCGGATCCAGACCGGCGGATCATCGAAACCTACGGGGTGAAGATGCCCCTCCTTGGCATGGCCAAGCGGATCACGGTCCTCATCGACCGCCAGGGCATCGTCCGGAAGGTCATCACGGATGTCCGTGCGAAGGATCACGATCAGCAGGTGCTGGCCCTCCTCAAGAACCTGTCCTGAAGGCGGAAAAGCCGCATTTGCGTTGAGCCCGGCGGGTTTTCCGGGCTAAACTTATTTCTCCCAAGAGGTTCAGGAATGGTCTTCTTCAACCACGCCACCCGGCAGATGACGGCTAAGATCGTCTACTACGGGCCCGGCCTGTGCGGGAAGACGACCAACCTCAACACCATCTACAGTAAGACGAGCCAGAGGGCTCGCGGCGAAATGGTTAGCCTCAACACCGAGACTGACCGCACCCTCTTCTTCGACCTGCTGCCCATGGATGTGGGCGTGGTGGCCGGCTTCAGGACCAAGCTCCAGCTCTACACCGTGCCCGGCCAGGTGTTCTACAACAGCACCCGCAAGCTCGTGCTCAAGGGCGTGGACGGCATCGTCTTCGTGGTGGACAGCCAGGTGCCCATGCTGGATGCCTGCCGCGAAAGCTGGATGAACCTGGAGGAAAACATGCGGGAGCTGGGGCTCAACCTCCAGGACATCCCCGTGGTCTTCCAGTGGAACAAGCGGGACCTGAAGAACGTGGTCTCCGTGGATGAGCTGGAAGCGGTCTTCAACCCCCGGGGCGTGCCCAGCTTCCAGTCCGTGGCGTCGGACGGCACGGGCGTCTTCGAGACCCTGCGCGGCATCACCAAGCTGGCCTTGTCCCACATCAAGACCCACGTGCTCGAGGAGCCCCAGGCGGCTCCCGCCCCCATGGCTTCCAGGGTGACTCCGGAATCGTCCGAGATCGAGGCCCTCACCCTGTCGGACCTGCCCTCCGTCACGGATCTCCTCGACATGGATGGGCCAGTCCAGCCGTCCGGGATCGGCCCGCTGCCGGATCTGGACGACGATACCGGCATCTTCATCGAGGCGCCCCATCTGCCGGAACCTCCCGCGGGAGACGACGGCTTGGCCTTCCTCATGGAGGAGGGCGAGTCCGGGTTCGATGCCGAGGCCTTCTCGGCCTTCCAGGGGGAAGCCCCGGTCGTAGAGGCCCAGGCGCCGGCTCCGGAGGCTGTGACGCCCTGGGAACCCGCGCCCGCCGTCCTTCCGCCCGCGCCCAAGCCCGTCGTGAAGGCCGATCCCCTGGCGGCCCTGGCCTCCCTGAAGGTCGAGGCCCGGCGGCCGGCCCCGCCCTCCAGGAACCCGGATCCCAAGGACGCCATCTCCTCGCTGCTCGAGGAACTGACCCAGGTGGGCCGCCAAGGAGCCCCGTCGGTGCTGCGGATCGAGGTTCCCTCGGACCTGGAGGGCCAGGAGATCGAGGTGGTCGTTCAGCTGCGCCACCAGGGGACGGTGCTGACCGAGGGGCAGATCCAGCGGCCGGCTCCGGCCAAGGGCAGCACGGCCAAGCTCAGCGTCGAGCTGAAGCGGAGCTGACATGGCCTTCCGCCTGCATGTCTTCTGCTTCGCGACCCTGCTCGCGGGGCCCCTGGCCGCGGCCCTGCCCGGGTGGTGGACCGCCTTCCCGAAGGTGCCGGTCCTGGCCAGCCGCTTCCGTCAGGAGAGCGACAGCGCCGTGTTCGGGAAAATGGCTCGGGAGGGGAACCTGCTGCTGGCCCGGGGCGGGAAGCTCAAGGTGACCTACGACTCGGGCCTGGCCGTGACCTCCGATGGCCGCCATCTGGTGCAGTACGATCCCGACACGCGGACGGCCCAGCGGGTGGAACTGGCCCGGGCCGTGCGCGACTTCCCCCTGCTGGGGATCCTGCTGGATCCCGCCCGGATCGGGGCCCTCTACCGGGCCGAATCCGCCGGGGGCGAGGCCGTCAAGCTGGTGCCCCGGGCGCCGGACATCCCCGCCCTGACCGCCACGGGACGGAAGGGTCTGCTGCACACCCTCGAGTGGACCGATCCCACGGGGGCCCGCCAGCGGCTGGAGCTGCTGGACGCGAAGGTTCCGCCGCCGCCCGCGGCCTCGGCCTTCAAGGCCCAAGTGCCGGCTGGCACCCGCTGGGCTACTCCGAACGGCTGAAGGCGTCGAACACTTCCGCCTGCGGGAACCGCTCCCGCAGCCAGCCGTCGAGTTCCGGCACCGTGTCGAAGATGCGCTCGGCCCCGGCGTCCTCCAGCTCCTGCGGGCTGCCGTAGCCCCAGCCCACGCCGATGGCCTCGAGGCCGTGGTCCCTCGCCGCGACCATGTCCACGCCCCGGTCGCCGATGAACACGCCGCCGGGCCAGAGGGCGCCCTGGCGCACCAGGCCCGCCACCACGTCGGTCTTGGGCTGCCAGCGCCCCTTGAGGGTGCTGCCGAAGATGTCATCGAAGATGAGGTTCAGGTCGAACTGGTAGGCGATGCGACGGGCGAAGAGGGTCGGCTTGGCGGACACGATGTAGATGCGGTGCCCCTGGCGCTTCAGCCGATGCAGGAGATGGAAGACGCCCGGATACAGCTCGTGCTCGAAGACGCCGTCCTCCCGGTACCGCTCCCAGTAGAAATCCAGGGCCTCCTCCAGCCGCTCCGGGTCCTCCAGACCCTGGAGGGTGGCCAGGGATTCGCGCATGCCGAAGCCGATCCAGCCGCGGACGGTAAGCTCGTCCGGAAGGGTTAGCCCGAAGGCGTCGCAGGTCTTCCGCAGGCAGTTGCGGACGCCCAGCAGGGGATCCACCAGGGTTCCGTCCAGGTCAAAGCAGACGAGGCCGGGTGCCTCCTCGGAAGCGGTCATCGGCGCCCTACTTCTTCCGCTTGTTGAAGGCCTCGATGGATGCCCGCACGAAGGCGTGCGCCTCGTCCTTGCCGCCCCAGCCGTCACTGGAGACGCTCTTGCGCTCGAGATCCTTGTACGTGAGGAAGAAGTGTTCGACCTCGAGGAGGAAGTGGGGTGGCAGGTCGCTGCGGGAGGTCACGTGGGCGTAGGTGGGATCGTCCGTGGCCACGGCCAGCACCTTCGAGTCCGGGCCCTTGTCATCCCTCATGCGCAGCAGGCCGATGGGTCGGGCGCGCATCACCACGCCGGGGTAGGTCGCGCCGTTGATGAGCACGAGGATGTCCGCCGGGTCGCCGTCTTCCGCCAGGGTGCCGGGGATGAACCCGTACTCGGCCGGATAGTGGAAGGGCGAGAACAGCACCCGGTCTACGTGGACCAAGCCCGTGTGGTGGTCGATCTCGTACTTGATCCGGGAGCCCGTGGGGATCTCGATGATGGCGTTGACGATCTCGGGCGCCTGCTTGCCGGGATCGAGGTGGACCAGGGACATGGAAGCTCCGCGAAGGCCCCGATTTTCGCATGTCCTGTGACGTCCGTCACGCCGGCACGCCCCGAGGCTCCCCTCAGGCGAGCCCGATCAGCCCCATCAGGGCCTCACGGAACTCGCCTCGCGGTTCCGCGTCGAGGACGCTTCTCAGGAGCGACGTGGCGCCGGGCGTCCCCAGGTCCGCGAGGGCCCGGGCGGCCGCCAGCCGGACGGGGGACGATTCCGTGCCGGTGAAGAAGCCCCGGCGCCGGACCAGCTCCGCCAAGGGGGCTTGGGCCTCCGGCGAGCCGATGGCCCCGAGGGTCTCGATGGCCTTGATCCGCAGCTTCTCCATGGCGCGGCGGTCCTGGGCGAACTCGGCGATGGCCGGGAGGCTGGCCACGGACTTGAGCTGGCCCAGGGCGAAGAGCACCTCTTCGAGCGCCCCCGGATCGGTCTCCTTCATCCGGGGGATGAGATGCGGTTCGGAGGCGGGGCCGCACAGCCGCCACAGGGAGCGGATGGCCACCCGGCGGACCCGCGGTTCCGGATGCCGGAGCAGGGGCGCGATGGCGGGGAGGAGGCCGGCGTCGCCTATGTCCGTGAGCAGGGTGAGGGCGTTCCGCACCAGGTACCAGGTGGGCGACTCCAGGGCCTGGAGGATGGGCGGGAGGGCCGCCGGCCCCATCTGGCGGATGGCCTCCACCAGCCGTCCCCGCTTCACGCGGTCCTCCTCCTGGCCCAGGCAGGCCATCAGGTGGTGGACCATGGGAACCCCGATGAATTCGAGGTAGGGGAAGACTTCCGAGGCGAGGTGGGCGCGGTCCATGCTGTGGAGGTGGGCCACCACCTCGTCGAGGGCACCCGGGCGCCGGAGGGCCTCCAGAAGCCGGTCGTAGGCCTCCTGGCGCCAGGGCTGGGGATGGTCTAGGAAGGCGCAGGCGCCTTCCAGCTCCCGCACATCGGAGATGACCTGGTTGAGGTCGCCGCGTTTGACATGGGCCCGGAGGAGGGACTCCAGCGCCTCAGTGGTCCAGTGGTGGACCGGGGGATCGGGTTCCCACGGGAAGTTGGCCTTCAGACCTTCCGCCAGGGGGCCCTCGATGTCCGGAGGCAGGCCCGGGGCATGGGCCCACCGGGCGATGCCGGCGAGGGTCTGGGCGGACTGCAGGCGGAGCAGGCGCTCCTGGCGGAGGGCGTCCAGGAGCAGCTCCTGCACCCGGACGAAGTCGTCGATGCGGCCGAGGTCGAGCAGCTCCCTCAGGAAGGCCAGCCGTTCCTCCAGCGTGAGGTCGAAGAGGCAGCCGTCCTCCAGGACCTTCACAAGCCGGGCCTCGAGGCTGAGGTCCTCCCAGGTGACGCGCCGCAGGAGGAGCCCGATCTTGCTGGCGTCGTGCCCCTGGCCCCGGAGGAAGTCGCCGAGGCCGCCCCGGACCTGGTCTTTGTCGGACAACTGATCCAGGATGCCCTGGACGGGGCCCGCGAGCTGACCCCAGTCGGCCCCCAGGCCGAGCAGGCCGGCCACCGCCTGCTGCAGGAGGCCTCCCGCCAGGCCGTGGGCCCCGATGGCGAGTCCAGCAGGATCCTGGGGGAGGGTGCCGAGGCCCGCCAGCAGGCGGAGCAGCGTCCCGGGGCCGAGGCCCGAGAGGACCTGGCCGAGCGTGTCCACCTGGTCGGCGGAGGGCTGGTCCGGCCCGAAGCCCAGCTCGGCGCCCAGGGCGCCGAGACCCCCCAGGTGGAGGGGCTGGAAGTCCTGGAGGAAGGCCAGCTCATCGGCCTCCGCGGAACCCGCTCCGGGGCCCGGGCCCATCGGCAGGGAGAACAGCAGGGCCTCCCGGATGGCCTTCACCAGCGGATCCTCGAGGGGCGGGGCCTGGACCGAGGGGGCGCGATTCAGCTCCCGTCCCGCATCCTCCCCCTCATCGCCCTCCAGCACCACCTGGTAGCGGACCTGGGTGATCTGGATGCGCTTCACGCCCGCCGCCAGCAGCATGCTCTCGAGCCCGCCCAGCTCCTGGACCCGCGGAGGCCGGGTCCCCAGGGCCTCCAGGAAGGCCGTGAACTCCTCCAGCGTCGCCCCGCGCTCGACGATGAAGCCGCTCACCCCCCGCTCGGTGACCTGCCGGACGAGGGCGGCGAGGTGCGGACTGCGGTCGTCCTGGGCCTCGCCATTGAAGAAGGGCCGAGCCCCCGAGACCACGAGCTGGATCCGCGGGCGTTCCTCCAGATGCAGCTGCAGGGTGGCGTAGGCCGCGGCCACGGCGTCCTTGGAACGGGGATGGGCCGCGGTGTACATCTGCAGGGACCGGAAGGCCACGGCCAGGCTCTGGGCCAGCTGGAGGACATCGCTCATATCGGGCTCATGGGGGCGTCGCCTTCATGGGATCGGACCACTCCCGGCGCAGCTGCGCGTAGTGGGCCTCCAGGAAGGCCAGGCGCCGGCGGCCCTCCTCCCGGGCGGGCTCGGTGTTGAAGCTGGCGGTGATGCCCCGGGCCAGGTCCAGCCAGGCCTCGCCGCGCTTCAGAATCTCCGCCGTGGTGATGGGCTGGAAGGCCCCGCTGATGCAGCCGAAGTGGATGAGGCTGGCTGCCCCGATCTTGCTGAGCTTGTCGCAGTCCCAGAGACAGGCGGTCTCGATGGGCTCCAGCCGCTTCGTGAGCTTCAAACCCACATGGTGCTCGATGGCGTGGCGCACGGCAGGGATCTTCCCCGGCGGGAAATCCGTGGTCGAGAGGATCTCCTCCACCTGGGCCGAGGCGTCCTGGGCATGGGTGTCCTTGGCGTGCGGATCCTTCAGCCGCTTGGCCACGTCATGCAGCCAGGCCGCGCACTCCACCACTTCGAGGTCCGCGCCCACCAGGGGCGCCAGCCACCGGGCCAGGAGCACCGCCGCGTAGGTGTGCTCGAAGCGGTAGTTGAAGATGGGCTGATACTCGCCGTTCACCTGGTGGCCGATGCCCCAGAACCGGATGGCGTCGGCATCGGAGAAACGCCGGAGCGCCAGTTCGCAGGCAGGCCGCCAGGGGGTGGTCATGGGCAGACTTCCTGGTGGGCGCGGAGGGCGCCGAGGGTGGCGTCGATCTCCTGGAACATCACCCGGTCGGTCCAGGGAGCGCAGGCCTCCGCCAGGCGGGCGACCAGGGGCTGGAGGCCCGTGGCCGGGGCGAGCCCGAGGATGCGCAGCCCCTCGAGGGCCATGCGGGCCTCGATGGCCAGCACCTGCTCCAGGGCGTCCACGGCGCGCAGCAGCTTGCGGGCGGCGATGGGGCCCATGCTGACGTGATCTTCCTTCCCGGCGCTGGTGGGGATGGTGTCCACGCAGGCGGGATGGGCCAGTCCCTTCATCTCACTCACCAGAGCGGCCGAGGTGACGTGGGCCATCATGAAGCCGGATTCGAGGCCGCCGTTCTGGGTGAGGAAGGCCGGAAGATCCGAATAGGCCGGATTCACGAGGCGCTCCTGCCGGCGCTCGGAGATGCTGGCGAGGTCCGCCGCCGCGATGGCGAGGACGTCGCAGGCGAAGGCGGGATACTGGCCGTGGAAGTTGCCACCGGAACGGGACTCCTGGGTGTCTGTGAAGATCATCGGATTATCCGTGGCACTGTTGAGTTCCCGCTCGAGGATGGCGCTGGCGAACTGGAGGGCGTCCCGCGTCACCCCATGGACCTGGGGGATGCAGCGCAGGCTGTAGGCGTCCTGCACGCGGTGGCAGTCCTTGTGGCTTTCCGAGATCTCGCTGGAGGCGCCCAGGATTTCCCGCATGCGCTCGGCCACGGCGATCTGGCCTGGGTGGGGCCGCGCGGTGTGGATGCGGGGATCGAAGGCGGCGCGGGTGCCCCGCAGGGCCTCCAGGCTGAGGCCCGCGATCTCGTCGGCCAGATCCGCCAGGCGGGTGAACTTCTCCGTGGCCAGGTTGCCCAGGGACGTGATGAGCTGGGTGCCGTTGATGAGGGCGAGGCCCTCCTTGGCCTGGAGGGTCACGGGCTTCAGGCCCGCCTTCGCCAGGGCCTCGCCGCCGGGAATGTGCCGGTCGCCGGACCAGGCGAGCCCCTCGCCAACGAGGAGCAGCGCCATGTGGGCCAGGGGGGCCAGGTCGCCGCTGGCGCCCACGCTGCCCTGGCTGGGCACCACGGGCACGATGCCGCGGTTCAGGCATTCCGCCAACAGGCGGATGGGCCCGGGGCGGATGCCGCTGTGGGCCTTCAACAGGCAGTTGATGCGGGCCGCCATCAGGGCCCGCGTCTGGTCCACGGGCAGGGGCTCGCCCACGCCGGCGGCGTGGCTGCGGATGAGGTTGAGCTGGAGCTGCTGGAGCTGGTCCGGGGGGATGACCACCGTGGCGAACTGGCCGAAGCCCGTGTTGATGCCGTAGACCGTGCGGCCCTCGGCCACGATGCGGTCCACCACAGCCCGGTTCTCGGCCACGAGGGCCAGGGCGCCTTCGTCGAGGGAGACGCCCTCGCCGGCGGCGATGCGCGCCAGCAGGGGGGCGGTGAGGGAGCGTCCATCGAGGCGGATCATGCGGGCACCTTGCGGGAGAGGGTGAGGGCGAGGAGGAGGGCGAGGCCCATGGTGAGGCCGGCCACCGTGTAGGAAGCCTGGCCGCCCCAGCGGGCGAAGGCGAAGGTCCCGACGGCCGGGCCGATGATGCGCCCCAGGCCCGTCATGGCGTTCAGCACACCGAAGAGGCTGCCCTGGTCCTCCGGCGGGGTCAGCCGGCTGGCGAGAGCCGAGCCGGCGGTGTTGCTCATGCCGCTGCCCCAGGAGAGGGGGATGAACAGAAGCACGAAGGGCCACATCCAGGCGGCCTTCGGCATGAGGGGCAGGGTGATGCCCAGGAGGAGCAGCCCGGTGATGAGGGCCATCCGCTCGGGGATGCGCTTGGATACCATCCGGACGAGGCCGCC
This sequence comes from Geothrix paludis, assembly GCF_022808815.1. Taxonomy (GTDB): domain Bacteria; phylum Acidobacteriota; class Holophagae; order Holophagales; family Holophagaceae; genus Geothrix; species Geothrix paludis. The sequence continues at coordinate 134,577 of NZ_JAKZLC010000001.1, forward strand.
CTGGTAGATCACCATGAGGATGCCGATGCCCGCGAAGAGGAAGCCCACCTCCCGCTGGTGGAAGTCGAAGCGGGCGTGCACGAGCAAGGCGAAGGTCCCCTCCATCATGGAGAAGCCCGCCATGGCGAGCAGGGACACGATCAGCAGCTGGGGCATGCCCGGGCGCTTGAAGGCCTTCACCAGGGCATGGCCGCGGGTCTCGCGGGACCGCGCCCGCGCCTCCTGGTCGAGCGTCTCCGGCACCCACAGCGCCACCAGGAGCGAGGCGGTCAGGGACAGCCCCGCCGCCACGAAAAAGGGCAGGTGCCAGCCGCGGGTCGCCAGCAGATGGTGTCCGAAGGCGCTGCCGCTGAGGATGCCGGCCATGGCGGGGCCCAGCACGAAGCCCAGGCCGAACGCGGCGCCGATCATGCCCATGGCCTTGGAGCGTTCCTCCGGGGCCGAGCTGTCCGCCATGGCTGCCTGGGCCACGGAGATGTTGCCGCCGGTGATACCGTCCAGGATCCGTGCCGCCAGCATCCACTCGAAGCGGCTGGTGAGGGCCAGCATCAGGTAGCCGATGGCCGAGCCCACCAGGCTCATCCACAGCACGGGCTTGCGGCCCACCTTGTCGGAGGTGCGGCCGAGGATGGGCGAGGCGATGAACTGCATGAGGCTGAAGCTGAGGAAGCCCACGCCGGCCCAGAAGGCTCCCGGCGTGGTGCCCGTGCCGCCGAGGCCGAGGAAGTGGTTGACGCCCTCCATCCAGGCGCTGGGGTGATCCGCGATCTCCTTGGCATAGAGGGGCAGGATCGGGATGACGATGCCGAAGCCCAGCAGGTCGGTGAACACGGTGAGGAAGATGGCCAGCCTGGCGCGCTTGGAAGACGGCATGAGGATCTCCAGCCGACCAGTTTAGCTTGGGATGCGTCTCAGCTTCCCAGGGCTCTCTGGATGACGGCCTTCAGGTCCTTGAGCTGGTAGGGCTTCTGGAGGAAACCCGTCGGTCCGCCTTCGGGGAAAGTCTGGAGTGAGTCCTGCTCCGAATACCCGCTGCTGAGGATTACGGGGATGGTCGGATCCAGGTTCCGCATGGTCCGGAAGGCCTCCCGGCCATCCAGGCGCGGCATGGTGAGGTCCATGATCACCAGATGGAGGTTCTTTCCGTGTTCACGGAATCGCTCCAGGGCCTCGAGGCCATCCTGGGCGACCAGCACCTGGAATCCGAGTGAATCGAGGGCCGTCCCCGTGGTCCGAAGGATCTGCTCCTCGTCGTCCACGAGGAGCACGAGTCCGCGGAAGGGTGCCGGCTCGGGATGCGAGGCCTGCCTGGACCCGGAGACGGGGACCTCGTCCGCGGCGGGGAAACAGAGCCTGAACCGGCTGCCCCGGCCGACTTGGCTGGTGATGTTCAGGCCGGCGCCGTGGCCGCGGAGGATCCCGAGCATGGCTGAGAGCCCAAGTCCCCGGCCCGCCGCCTTGGTGGTGAAGAAGGGATCGAAGATGCGGTCCATCACCTCGGGCGTCATGCCGCAGCCCGTGTCTTCGACTTCGAGAATCACGTGGCGCCCCGGCCTGGGAGCCTCGAGCCTGAACTCGTTCCGGAGGGCCGAGACGTCGAGATCCCCTGCCGAGGTGGTGATGTGGATGGTGCCTTCCCGGTCGCCGATGGCGTCGGAGGCGTTGGTGACCAGGTTCATGATCACCTGCTGGAACTGGGCCGCGTCGGCTTGGATGGCCGGGAGGTCGGCGGCCAGCTCCAGGTGGAGGCGGACCTTCTTGGAGATGGACACCTCGAGCAGGTGGGTGAGGTCCCGGACGACGGCATTGAGGTCGTGCGGCCGGACCTCGAAGTGGCCCCGCCCTGAGTACGCCAGCATCTGCTTTGTGAGTTCGGTGGCGCGCAGGATGGCCGCCTCCATGTTGGCGAGGTACGGCCGGACCGGGGCGTTTTCGGGGAGCTTGAGCTGGGCGAGGTTCAGGTTGCCCAGCACCACGGTGAGCAGGTTGTTGAAGTCGTGCGCGATGCCCCCCGCCAGCACGCCCAGGCTCTCCAGCTTCTGGCTCTGGCGCAGCGCCTCCTCGGCGCGCCGGCGATCCGTGATGTCGAGGAGGTAGCCCAGGTGGTAGCCGGGGTCCGACCCCGGTCCCGCCACCGAGGTGCTGAAGTCGTAGAACCACCGGTACTCCCCGGCGGCCGTCCGCAGCCGGTACTGCTGTTCGTAGTGGGTTTGGCCCCGGGCCCTGAAGGCCGCCGCGGCCTGGTGGATGGCCTCCAGTTCATCGGGATGCACCAGGCTGTTGTAGGAGACCCGGCCACTGACGAGGTCCTCCGGGGAGTAGCCCAGGATGGTCCGGACGTTGGGGGACACGTAGTCCACCGGCCATCCCTCGGCGGCGCGCCAGCGCACCACCATCACGGGCCCGCCCACGAAGAGCCCGCGCTCCGCCTGGAGCGCCTGCTCGACGGCCTTGCGGTCCGAGATGTCCCGGGTGATGGATAGCAGGCATGGCGTGCCATCCACCTCCATGATCTTCCCGGACATGAGGCCCGTGAGGAGGCTGCCATCCTTGCGGCGGAAGGGGGCCTCGAGGCCCGTGAACTCCCCGTGGTCGCGGATGAGGCGGACGGCCCGCTCCCGGTCCTCGGGCTGGCCCCAGATCTTCAGGTCCAGGGTGGTCCGGCCCAGGGTCTCCTCTCGCGTCCATCCCGTGAGGCGCGTAAAGCCGTCGCTGATGTCCAGGTAGGTGCCGTCGTCCAGGCTGGTCAGGTTGATGGCGTCCGGGCTGGCCTGGAAGACCTTGGTGAATTTCTCGCCGCTGAGGCGGAGGGCGTCCTCGGCGGCTCTCCGCTCGATGGCCATGGCCACCTGGCCGGACACATAGACCAGCAGATCCCGCTCCTCCGGGGTGTACCGGCGGTCGCCCTCATAGATCTGGATGGCCAGGGCGCCGAACACGCCTTCGCTGCCCACCAGCGGCACCCCCAGCCAGTCCAGGAAATTCGTCCCGAACGGCTCCACCGCTCCGGAGGCCTCCAACTCCAGGAGGACTTCCGTGTCCAGGAGCAGAGGCTTCTCCGTGCGGAGCACGTACTCCGTGAGCCCCCGCCGAAGCTGCCTCGGCTCGGGCTTGGGGTCCTGGGCGTCCACGAAATAGGGGAAGGAGACGGTGTCGGAGGGCTTGTCCCACAGGGCGAAGTAGAGGTTCTCGGCCGGCATGAGATCCCGCACGATGGTGTGGATCCGCGTGTAGATCTCCTGGAGGTCGGTGGCGCGAAGCGCCGCCTCCGCGATGCGGTAGGTGGCGTTCAGGTAGCGGCGGACCAAGGCCAGGGCCTCGGCAGGATCCTGGGGTTCCCCTGGCGGATGCATGGGTCCGTTATCGGGTCATCTGCCATCCGGCTGTAGAACTGGACAGGTTCAGGCCCATCGGAACCGCCGCACCGCCAGGGCGAAGGCGGCAAGCCCCCAGGCGGCCACGATGGCCAGGCCGGCGCCGTGTCCGGCCAGGGAGCCCCCGTCGTTGAACACGGCCCGCAGCGCCCGCAGGAAGGGGGCCAGGGGCGCCATGGCCACGGCGTGCTGGAGCCAGGCCGGGGCGGAATCCAGCGTGAAGTAGACGCCGCTCAGCAGCATGAGGGGGAAGAACACCAGGTTCGAGATGGCCGCGTATCCCTCGGAGGTTTCCGCGAAGCCGCTGAGGGCGAAGCCGAAGGCCATGAAGCAGCCGGTGCCCAGGGTCATGATGAGGAACAGGTCGACGAAGGAGCCCTGGTTCTCGATGCCGAAGACCAGGCGTCCCACCAGCAGCAGGATGGCGGCCTGGACCACCGTGACCGTCAGGCGGTGCAGCACTTGGCCCAGGAGGAAGATCCACTTGGGCAGCGGCGTGACGGCCAAGCGGCGGAACTTGCCCTTCTCGCGGTAGGACACGTTCACCATGCCCACGCTGAAGAGCCCCATGCTCACCAGGTTCAGACCCAGCAGGCCCGGCAGCAGGAAGGCGGCGTAGTTGGCGGAGTGCTTGTGGCCGGGGCTCTCCACCGAGACGGGGATCCGCTGGGGCTCGGGCGATCCGTTCAATCGCGCCTGGGCCATGAGCCAGGCCTGGTTCACCAGCCCCGCCGTGGCTCCCGCCTGGGCCATGAGGTAGCTGTTCAGACGGAGGCGGTAGCCCGCGCCATCGGTCTCCAGCTGGGCGGCGGTCTCGCCCCTCGACCAGCGGGCCTCGGCCTCGGTCTTCGGGAGGGCCTGCACCTTGAGCTGGACGTCGACCAGGGCCTGGTCCAGGGCGGTGTCCTGCGGACCCGGAGCCGGAGCCTGCACGCGGACCACGGAGAGCTTCGGCCCGCCGCCGTCCCGGAAGATGGTGCCGAAGCCCAGCAGCAGCACCACCGGGAAGGCGAAGGTCCAGAACATGGCCACGCGGTCCCGGCGGTAGAGCCGCCATTCCATTGCGAACTGGCGCCAGAGCATCATCACTACTCCCTCAGGCTGCGGCCGGTGCGGTGCAGGAAGACGTCCTCCAGCGTGGCCCGCCGGATGTGGACCTGCTGGAAGGGAACGGCGGCAGACTCAGCGGCCTCCAGCAGCCGCGGCAGCAGGGCCTTGGGGTCCGGCGTGGGGATCTCCCAGAGGTCCGCGCGCCGCTCCACGGCCTGCTCCAATCGCGCCGCGAAGGCCGCCGGCTCGGGCGCATCGCCCTCGAAGGTCAGCTCCACCACGCTGGGAATGGCCAGGTCCGAGATGAGCGAGGCCGGGGTGCCCGTGGCGATGACCTTCCCGTGGTCCATGATGGCCAGCCGGTCGCAGAGGGCCTCGGCCTCGTCCATATAGTGGGTGGTGAGCATGACCGTGCGCCCTTCGGCCTTCATGCGGCGGACCACGTCCCAGAGGCTGCGCCGGGCCTGGGGATCGAGGCCCGTGGTGGGCTCGTCCAGGAAGACCAGCTCCGGATCGTTCACCAGGGCCAGCGCCAGGGCCAGGCGCTGCTGCTGGCCGCCGCTGAGGGTGATGTGGTAGGCGTCGGCCTTCTCCTGGAGCTGCACCAGGTCCAGCAGCTCCGAGGTGCTCCGGCGCTTCGGGTAGTAGCTGCCGTAGAGGTCCAGGGCCTCCCGGGGCGTGATCTTGTTGAAGAGGCTGGTGCTCTGGAGCTGCACCCCGATGCGGGCGCGGATCTCCTGCCCGCGTTCGGCCCAGGTCAGGCCCAGGATCTCGATGTCCCCGGCGTCCGCAGTGGTGAGGCCCTCGATGATCTCCAGCGTGGTGGTCTTGCCCGCGCCGTTGGGGCCCAGCAGGCCGAACACCTCGCCCCGGGCCACGTCCAGGTCCACGCCGTCCACGGCCACCACCTTGGGGAAGGCCTTGCGGAGGCCGCGGATTTGCAATGCGGAGCCGGTCATGGACACCTCGGACCCACCATCATGCCCGGGTTCAATTTCCTGTGCGTACAGGAAGGTGGGTCAGGACAGGTGGGCCAGGGGGATGATCCCGAACCACAGGAGGTAAGTGAGGGCAAGGGCCATGAGGCCGTCGATGCGCTCGCAGGGCGCGCCGCGGCGGAGGTACCGGAGGATGGCCCGGGCCAGCAGCAGCGCATGGGGAAGGGCCAGGAAGACGAGGAGCCCGCTGGTCCCGCCGAAGAGGCCCCACCGCTGCCAGACCACCCCGCAGACAGCAGCCGCCACCGCAAAGCCCAGAGCGGCCCAGGCGGCCCCTCGGCGTCCCAGGAGCACCGCCAGCGTCCGCTTGGCCACGGCGTGGTCTGCCTCGTGGTCCGGCAAGGCCGAGAGCGTGATGGCGGAAAGGGTGGCCAGGAACAGGGGCAGGCCCGTGAGCCAGGGGAAGGGGTCCCGCCAGATGCCGGATTGGAGCAAGCCGCCCACGAAGATGGCCGCGAAGCTGTGGGTGAGGCCCACGTCCAGCTCCCCCAGGCCCCGATAGACGAGCTTGAGGGGGGGCACAGTGTAGCCCGCGGCGAGCACCGCCAGGGCGATCATGGCCGCCAGGCCCGACCCGGACGGGGCCTGGACGGCACCCAGGGCCGCCAGGCTCGCGCCCAGCGCCAGGGCCAGCCCGGCCATGGCCCGCCGGACGCTGCGGGGGCCGAGTTCCCCGTCCGCCAGCACGCGGCTGCCGCCGTTGAAGGGGCCGGCGTGGCGGTTGAGGCGGTCCGTGCCCTGGTCGAACCACTCGTTGCTGACCACGGTGAGCGCCTCCATCAGGAAGAGGCACAGGTAGCCGAGCCAGTAGACGGGACGCGAGAAGGCGCCGTGCCTCGCCGCCGCCAGGGCGCCAATGGTGTAGGCCACCCAGGCCATGGGGTAGAACTGCAGGCGGAGCAGGCGCAGCCAGGCTCCGGCACGGCGGAGGAGGGCGTGGCGGCGGAGGCGGCCGGGCAGCCGGGTCGCTTCGGCCCGGGCCTGGCCCAGCCACCGGGCCCGCATCTCGGCGGTGGCGGGCTTCACAGGGGCGAAGGTGGAGATGAAAGTGGGCGCCACGCCGCAGAAGCCCAGAGTGGCGCGCCGCATGGCCTGGTGGCCGGGCTGGCGGTAGATGAGCCGGTAGACCCAGGACGGCGTGTCCATGGTCACCAGCAGGTGGGCCGAGCGCCCCTTCAGCAGCTTCGTCCAGGAGGCGGGATCCTCGTCCTGGGCCTCGAAGGCGAAGCCGGGGGTGAGCACGCGGTCGAGGAAGCCCTTGAGCAGGGCGGGCAGGGTGCCCCACCAGGCCGGGTAGACGAAGACCAGGTGGTCGGCCCAGCGGATCAGCGCCTGGGCCCGGGCCAGGTTCGGTTCCAGAGGTTGTTCCCGGGGCGAGGGCGTCCGTACATTCGGATCGAAGGCGAGGCTGACGAGGTCGAGGCGCTCGACTTCGAAGCCCGCGGTCCGGGCGCCTGCTTCATAGGCCCCGGCAAGGGCCGCGCAGAAGCTGTCCAGGCGAGGATGACCCAGGATCACGAGAACCCTTGGTGCCGCGCCTTCCGTGGATGCCGCCACCTGCCCTCCGTCCGGATGGGATGGGGCCATCCTACTCCTGGGATCGATCAGACGCGCCAGAGGCCCCAGTCGGGCCGGAGGCCGGAGATCCGCGCCGCGGCCTCGCCCCGCGCCTCGACGCTGTCGTACCGGGCAACCCAACAGCTGCCGGAGCCGCAGAGCAGTGGCTCGCCGCCGGTATCGCGCAGGGCGTCGCGCACCTCCGCCAGGGGCGGGCACACCCACAGGGCCGCGCCCGTGAGGTCGTTGCGCCAGGGCGGTGCGGCGCCTTCGGGTTGCGACGCCAGGGCCTCGGGGAAGGGATAGCCCACGTCCTGGATGGCCCGGTACACGCTGGGCGTGCTCACATGCAGGCCCGGGTGGACCAGCAGGAGGGGTTCCAGCGGCACCGGCCGCAGGGGAAACACCCGCTCGCCCCGGCCCAGGCCCAGCACGGTGCCGCCCAGCAGGAACAGGGGCACGTCGCTGCCCAGGCGGGCGGCGAGGCCCAGCAGCACCGCGTCGTCGAGGCCCAGGTCGAACATCCGGTTCCCCAACCGCAGGGCCGCCGCCGCATCGCTGCTGCCGCCGCCGAGGCCGGCGCCGTGGGGGATGCGTTTCTCCAGGCGCAGGGCCGCGGGCAGGGGACGCTTGGCGGCCTCCTCCAGGAGGCGCCAGGCCTTGATCACCAGGTTCGACTCGTCCGCTGTGAGGCCCTGACCGGTGGGGCCGGTGATCTCAATCGTCAGCGCCGGGGCCGGCTCGGCCGACAGCGTGTCCGTCAGCGCCGCCACACCCTCCAGCACCGTGGTGACCAGCTCCAGCTCGTGGAAGCCGTCGGCACGCCGGCCCAGCACGGCGAGGAAGCGGTTCAGCTTGGCGGGGGCGGAGACCTGGAGAGCCATGGCTCCAAGGTAGCGCATCGCTCCGCTAGGCTGGTCGGATGGTCCTCTTCTTCCGCACCCTCTGGAAACTGCTTACGCTCTGGCGCCGTCCGGGACTCGATCCCCTGGACGTCTCCGTGCTGCATTTCCGCGTCTGGCCCAACGACCTGGACATGAACATCCACATGAACAACGGGCGCTTCCTCAGCATCATGGACCTAGGGCGGTTCGACCTTACGTTCCGGACGAAGCTGGGCCGGGCCATGCTGGGGAACCGCTGGAAGCCGCTGGTCGGCGGCATCACCATGCGCTACCGCCGCAGCCTCGAGCTGTTCGAACCCTTCACCCTCCACACACGCCTGCTGGGCTGGGACGATAAGTGGGTCTTCCTGGAGCAGCGGTTCCTGAAACGTGATGGCGACCTCGCCGCCGAAGGTGTGGTGAAAGCCCTTTTCCGAGGGAAGGCCGGCAACGTCCCCATGGCTGAGGTGCTCCGCCTGATGGAGTACGACGGGCCCCAGCTCGAAGTGCCAGAGGCCATCAGGCGGTGGGCGAAGGGGTGAGGCGAAAAACGCGTTCGCGTTTTTCGTACGCTTGGGCTCAGTCCGCGCATCTGAGGACTGAGGACTGAGAACTGCCCTACAGCCCGTCTTCGAGTTCGAACTCAGGATCGGGGATCGAGAGGATCTCCGGCCCGTCCTTGGTGATAGCGATGTCGTGCTCGAACTGGGCGGAGAGCTGGCCGTCGCGGGTGCGTACGGTCCAGCCGTCGGGTTCCACCAGGCACCTGTGGCTGCCGATGTTGAGGATGGGCTCGATGGTGATGGTCATGCCGGGCTCCATGCGGAAGCCGGTGCCGGGCCGCTGGTCCGCGAAGACCACCTGCGGATCTTCGTGCAGATCCCTGCCCAGGCCGTGGCCGATGTACTCGCGCACCACGGAGTAGCCGCGCTCCTCGGCGAAGGTCTGCACGGCGGTGGCCATGTCGCCCAGGCGCTCGCCGGGGCGGCAGTGCTCGATGCCCACGAACATGGCCAGCTGGGCCGTCTGGATGAGGCGCCTGGCCTCCTCGCTGATCTTCCCCACACCCACGGTCAGGCAGGTGTCGCCATGGTAGCCGTCCAGCTTGGCGCCGCAGTCGATGGCGATGATGTCGCCCTCCTGGAGCACGTACTTGGAGGGGATGCCGTGCACCACCTTGTCGTTCACCGACGTGCAGAGGGTGGCGGGGAAGCCGTGGTAGCCCTTGAAGCTGGGGCTGGCGCCCTGCTGGCGGATGTAGGCTTCGGCCACGCGGTCGATCTCTAGGAGACTCACGCCGGGCTTGGCGGCGCGGGCGGCCAGGCGGAGCGCGTTGGCGGCCACGCGGCCCGCCTCGCGGAGCTTCTCGATCTCCTTGCGGCTCTTGTAGCGGATCTGTTCTCGGATCAGGACCATCTTGCCCTCGGTCACCAGTCTAGCGGGGTGGCGGTAGAATGTCGGCATGGCGCGACATCCGAAGATCCTGGTGACGACAACCCTGCTGGCTTCGGGCCTGATGGCGGGCCTGATGAGCTGCCGTGGCGTTCCTGCCCGTCCCGCCTCGGTCTCCCCTGAAGCCATGTGGTGCGCGGAGGCCAAGGAGGGCGTGTTCCTCAAGGTGGGCGGCCACCAGGGCACCCTCTGGCAGCTGGAGATCTGGGACCGCCAGGGCCGCTCCCTGGCCTCGGGTTCCTTCCGGCTGCGCGGCTTCGCCAAGGCCAAGATCGTTCCCGAGGAAGTGGTGTCCTGGCAGAACGGCGTTCTGCATCTGAAGGACGGCACCGTGCTGGTGCAGGAAGCCCCGGCCGCGCCCTGATGCCCTATACCCGCGAGGAGAAGGACTGGCTGGAGCGCGAGTGGGCCTTCCGGGCCTGGGGCCGCGCCGGCCTGCTCAGCACCGACGACTACCGGCAGGTCCTGGCCTGGGAAGCCGAAGGCGTGCCCATGGACCTGGTGGTATCCGCCCTCAACGCGTTCTTCGATCGCCGCGGGAAGCGCGAGAAGCCGCGCACCTTCGTGGCCCTCAAGCACCTCGACCGCGACGTGGCCAAGGCTGTGAAGCTGCGAGAGGCCGTGGTCCGCGCAGGGCCGGAGCTGGATGCGGGCAAAGGCTGGGACCAGGTCAAGAAGCCCCTGAGGGAGGACCCCGCCGCGAAGGCGGCCTTCGAGGCTTGGCAGCGCCTGCGGGCCGCCGCACCCTCGCCGGAATCCGCCGGCTACCTTTCACACCACGACCAGGAGCGCGAGGCCCGCGCCGCCCTGCTGGCCCTGGCCGAGGAGGCCCTCGGGCCGGCCGCCGAAGGCCTGAAGGCCGAACTGCGCCAGCGCCTGGAGGCCTCGGACATGAAAGAGGGCGGCCTGGTTTGGAAACGGGCCTGGAACCACCACTGGGCCCGCCTCGTGGGCGCCGCCTGGAACCTGCCGCTGGAGGGCGCATGACGGTCGATCCCCGCTGGCAGCAGGAGCTGGAGGCTCCCACGGAGCGGTTCTTCGGGGCCTTCACGGCCCAGCTCGCCATGCCGGACGGCGTGCGCGATGGTGTGCGGGAGGCCGTGAAGACCCTCGTCCCCCGCATCGACTGGGAGGCCTACCTGCCCCACGTGCCGCACGGCATCCTCGGCCTGCGCGCGGTGCTGCGCCTAAAGCCGCTGCTGAGCGAGGCGGGCTTCCATCGGGCCCTGGCCACGCAGCTGCACATGGCCGCCCACGAGGGACGCCGCTCACCCCAGAACCTGGCCCAGGTGTCGGCAGCCAAGGGCAGCGGCCACTGGCCGAACCTGGAGGCCTTCATCCAGTCCCGCCGGCCCGGCCTGGCCTACGCCGAGGCCCAGGGCTTCGACGCTCCCGCCGAGGCCGACTTCCAGCGCCTTCGAGGACTCACCGAGCTGGACATGGCCACGGTCGGGCACAAGGCGGTGGTGTGCGACCATCTCGCCGACCTGCACGAGCGGCTGGAACGGCCCAAGGCCACCGGGCGGAGGCTCTTTGGCCTGGCGGCCTGGGTAGCGGCCTCGCCGGAGGACACCTTCTGGGCCCGCCGCGCCGCCAAGCGACTGGGTGACGCGGCGGTGTCCGTGCCCTGGATGCCGGCCACGCTCGACGAGGCGGCCTGGGAACCCCAGGTGCGCGAGATCTGCGACCTGGGCCTCGTGGCGCTCCTGGATCCGTTCACGGCCCGGCTGAAGGCGGGCCAGGGAAGCGGGGACACGCTGGCGGCCCTGGTGCTGGCGGCCTCCGAGAAGCAGCTGGACGCCCGGCGCGACCTGGAGGGCAAGACCGCGTGGACGTACGTCTACCTGGCTGCCGTGGCGCGCGCCCGCCCCGCGGACCCGCGCATCTGGTGCCAGGCCGCGGCCCTGGTGAACCTCTTCCCCACGGACGAGCCCGAGGAGCGGGTGCGGACCGCCCGGGTCGGGGATCCGGACGCCGGGGCCCTGACGGAGGCGATCCTGGACGTGGAGCCGGCCCTGGCCATGGCCCACGCCGGCGGGCTGGCGAGCGCAGGCCGTGCGGAGGCGGCTCTGGCCGCCCTGGCCGAAGCGGCGGTCCAGGACGATCCCACCTTCAACCACGCCCACCAGGTAATGGCCGTGGCCGCCGCCGCCGACCTGCTGCCCGATCTGCCGCCTCCCGCGCAGGGAGCGATGCTGGTGGCCCTCGCCAAGAGCCTGGCCAACAGCCAGGGCAGCGGCGACCTGGGGCGGCTGGCCGACCGGGCGCTGAGATAGCCATGCCGAAGACCTTCGCCTTCCTCCGCGCCATCAACGTCGGAGGCCACACCGTGACCATGGCCGACCTGAAGGCGCGGTTCCAGGAGCTGGACCTGCGGAGCGTGGAGACGTTCATCGCCAGCGGGAACGTGGTCTTCGAGGCGGGCCGGGCCGGTGAGGCGTCCCTGGCGGCGCGCCTCGAGACGCACCTGGAGGCCAAGCTGGGGTTTCCCGTGGCCGTCTTCCTGCGCTCCGGCGCGGAACTGGCGGCCCTGGTGGCCGGCTGCCCCTACGATGTCACCGAGCAGGCGGAGGCCCGGGCCATGAACGTGATCTTCCTCCAGGCGCCGCTCACGAAGACCCAGGCGGCCCGCCTCCGGGACCTGGAGACGGCGGAGGACGACTTCCGCTTCCACGGCCGCGAGGTGTGGTGGCGCTGCCGCACGAAGCAGAGCCAGTCCGCCTTCTCCAACGCGGTCTTCGAGAAGGCCCTGGGCCTGGAGGCGACCTTCCGGGGCCTTCCCACGCTCCAGCGGCTGGTGGCCAAGCACCTGTCCTAGCCAGGTCGTGAAACAATCGCGGATCCGAGGAGTTCATGGGCAAGAACCGGCTGGAAGCCTTCAGTGACGGCGTGATGGCCATCATCCTCACCATCATGGTGCTGGAGCTGAGGGCGCCCCGCGGCGACTCCTTTGCGGCCCTCCGGCCGCTCCTGCCCACCTTCGTGGGCTATGCGCTGAGCTTCATCTACATCGCCATCTACTGGAACAACCACCACCACATGCTCCACGCGGCCAGGAAGGTGAACGGGCCGATCCTGTGGGCCAACACGCACCTGCTGTTCTGGCTCTCGCTCGTGCCCTTCGCCACGGCCTGGATGGGGGGCAACCACTTCGCGGCCGGGCCCGTGGCCCTCTACGGGGCCGTCCTGCTCATGGCCGCGCTGGCCTACTACCTGCTGAGCCAGTGCCTCATCCACCACCACGGGCGGGGTTCTCTCCTTGAGGCTGCCGTGGGCGGGGACTTCAAGGGGAAGATCTCCATCGCGATCTACGCCTCTGCCATCTGCCTGTCCTTCGTCAACCGCTGGGCCGGCTTCGCGCTCTATTGGGTGGTGGCCCTCATCTGGCTGGTGCCGGATCGGCGCATCGAGAAGATCCTGGCCCGCGAAGCCGCCGGGGAGGACGGCTCCAGGCGCTGACGTGAGAGGACGGGATCCCGGTCAGAACCGGTACGTGGCGCCCAGCGCGAAGGATGCGTCGTCGGTGTTCTCGTGGTGGGTGATGTTGTTCACGTAGCGGAAGGTCAGGGTGGTCCGGCGGTTCAGGTAGGCATGGAAGCCAAGGTCGTGCTGGAGGCTGTTGTCGTGCAGCTTGGCGAAGGGCTGGGGCGTGCTGAAGCCGCTAAGGAAGTAGAGCTGGAGGAAGGGTTGGATGACCTTGTTGCGGCGTCCCTGCCAGGTCAGATGGGCCCCCAGGTCGGAGGTGTAGTCCAGCTGGTTGTAGGCGGCGTTGCCGCGCCCCCGGTGGGTGTAGGCGGCGCCGGCGTAGATCACCTGGGTGGCGGAGGGCTGCCACCAGCCGCTGAGTCCGCCTTCGACGTCCCAGCCTGACTTGAACGAGTTGTAGGTGCGGGCCAGCGGGGGTTTCACCGTGAGGGTGGCGCTCAGGCCCGTGGACGCGTCCTGGTGGATCAGGTGGACCAGGCCGAACAGGGGGTCCTGGACGCGGGTGGGCTGGGCGCCCTCCCGCACGAAATCCAGGCGTCCGTACCGGATGGTGGCCACCACGGCCTGGTTGCGGGCTACCTCGGTGCGCCCCCACTGCTCGAAGCCGAAGGTCTTGTGGAAGGTCTCGATGGGAGTGTCCAGGTCACCACCGCCGTGGCGCTCCACCGGCAGCTCCGCCCAGACATCCGTTCGGTCCGTGAGGCCGCGCCGGACCTGGAGGGTGGTCCGGGCGATCTCCTCGTCGAAGTAGAAGACGAAGGGGGCGGTGGGGTACTCCGCGGCCAGGGCCTCCAGGGAAGCCCGGTCCATGCGATGGCGCCCCTGGAACCAGGCGGGCGGGTGATCCTTGATCAGGTCGGAGAACTCGAAGACGTTGGCCCGGACGTGGGTGAGGGTCACCTGCCAGCGACCCGGGCCGATGGGGCGCGGGGCCTGGGGCTGGTAGGTCATGGGGGCCTGGAGCAGGGTGAACATGTTCCGGGTGGGCAGGGGGCCCATCTCGGGATAGGGCTCGTCCTGGGCCTGGAGGGACAGGCCGAGGGCCAGCGCGAGAACGGCGCGCATGGGAGGTGCTCCTTGGTTGAAGACGGATCGATGACCCTCCCATGCCAGGCGGGGTGCCGCTGGCGATGGGTGATTGGGTGCCGGAGTCGTCCGGGTTGTGCTTTCTTCCGGGAAGCCTATTTCCCTATGAAAGCAATATTGAGATCCCGACTTCCCCTTGTCAAGCAGCTTTCTTTGGGATAGTTTTGTGGTGCCACCGGGTTTCCCCCGGGCCCATGGACCGCCTCATGAACCTTCCCGAATCATCCAGCTGCCGCTGCTTCCGCATGGCCATCGACCTGCTGGGCAAGCCCTGGACGGGGCAGATCCTATGGGTCCTCCAGGAGGGCCCCCTCCGGTTCAACGAGCTGGCCGCCCGGGTTCCCGGCATCGGGGAGAAGGTCCTTTCCGCCCGCCTGAAGGAGCTGGAATGCCAGGGCCTGCTGGTGCGCCGCGTCCTGCCCACCACGCCCGTGCGGGTGGAGTACGAGCTCACCTGCAAGGGGCAGGGTTTCCGCCAGGTGGTGGAGGCCGTCACCCAGTGGGGAACCCAGATCGTGGACGCCGAGGATCAGGCCCGGTAGTTCGGCATCGCGGCGCCCTTGGCCCATTCGAAGATGAGGCTGGTCTGGATATGGGCCACTTCGGCGCGGGTGGTGAAGGCGTCCAGGGCCAGGTCGCGCAGGTGGTGGGCATCCCGCACGGCCACATGCACCTGGAAGTCGTGGGTGCCGGCCACATGGAACACCGCCAGCACCTCCGGCAGGCCCATGGCGTGCTTCCAGAAGGCCTTCACCTGGGCCCGGCTGTGCTGGCGCAGCTGCACGGCGATGAGGGCCTGGAGGCCCACGCCCAGGGCTCCCGGGTCCACCTCCGCATGGGCGCCCTTCAGCACGCCCTCGGAACGCAGGCGCTGCACGCGAGCCAGGCAGGAGGACGGCGCCAAACCCACGGCGGCGGCCAGTTCCTTGTTGGATAGCCGAGCATCCTTCTGTAAAAAGCTCAAAATGTTGCAGTCGATTCGGTCAAGTTCCATGAGTGACATCATTCCACGAAAAAGATTCGGGGGATTGCCGAATTCATGAAACCTACATTGGGGACAGGAGTGTCCCCATGTCCAAGCCCAACACCGCCCTGTCCATCGAGACCCAGGCCGTCCACGCCGGCCGCGAGGTGCTCCACGAACAGGGCGTCCATGCCCTGCCCATCGACCTCAGCAGCACCTACCCCTTGCGCGACCTGGACGAGGGCGGCCGCAGCCTGGAGGCCATGGCCATGGGCGGACTGCCCATCGGGAGCCCCGTCTATTCCCGCCTCTACAATCCGACCACCGCCCGCTACGAGCAGGCCCTGGCCCAGCTGGAGGGCGCCGAGGAGGCCGTGGCCTTCGGCTCGGGCATGGCGGCGGTGACCGCCTGCCTCATGGCGGCGAAGGCCCGGGGCGGCCATGTCGTGGCCGTCCGCCCGCTCTATGGCGGCACGGACCACCTGCTGGCCTCCGGGATGCTGGGGCTCGAGGTGACCTGGGCCGAGGCCGACGGCATTTCCGCCGCCCTCCGCTCCGACACGGCGATGGTGATCGTGGAGACGCCCGCCAACCCGACCCTCGCGATGGTGGACCTGGACGACGTGGTGCGCCAGGCCGGCAAGGTCCCCGTGCTGGTGGACAACACCTTCGCCACCCCCATCCTCCAGAACCCCATCAAGCAGGGCGTGACCCTGGTCCTCCACAGCGCCACCAAGTTCCTGGGCGGGCACGGCGACGTGCTGGCGGGCATCGTGGCCACCAACAACGACTGGGCCACGGAGCTGCGCAAGGTCCGCGTCATCACTGGCAACGTGCTCCATCCCCTGGCGGCCTACCTGCTGCATCGCGGCCTGCCCACGCTGCCCCTGCGCGTGCGCGCGCAGCAGGCGGGCGCCCAGGTGATCGCCGAGCGCCTGGCCAAGCATCCCGCCGTCTCCGCCGTCCACTTCCCGGGCCTGCCCGGCCAGGATCCCAAGGGCCTGCTCGGCCGCCAAATGAAGGGCCCCGGCTCCCTCATGGCCTTCGAGCTGAAGGGAGGCTTCGAGGCCGCCTCCGTGGTCATGGCCGAGGTGAAGCTCATGACGGCCGCCGTGTCCCTGGGCAGCGTGGACACGCTCATCCAGCACCCGGCCGCCCTCACCCACCGCGTGGTGGATCCTGCGGCCCGCGAGCACAGCGGTGTGTCCCAGTCCCTCATGCGCCTCTCCGTGGGCCTGGAGAGCCCCGAGGACCTGTGGGCCGATCTGGAGCAGGCCCTGGCCAAGGCCATGGCGCGCCAGGCCGTCGGCGCCGCCCGCTGAAGGCTGCGTTCGCCCGAGATTAGGGCCGGCAGATCGATTGACCCGGGTCGTATGCTTTGGGTGTCTCCATTCCGGAGAGGCCCATGGCTTCACGCGACAGCCTGATCCACCTCCACTGTGGCGATGCCGCAGTCGCGGTGCATCGGCGGTCCGGCCTGCCGGGCACCGTGCGTGTCTGCCGGGATTCTCCTGCGGTGGGTCCCTGGACCTCCGATACTTCCCGGCTGCCCGGATTGCGGGCCGCCTGGTGGGAGCTGCCCAAGGGCGAGGACCCGCCCAGGCTCGTCCTGGACGACTTGGGCGGGACCGCCGAGCCCGTCCTCTGGTTCGGTCCGGATCCCTGGGAGCAGGCCTGCCTGCTGTGGGTGCTGGCGGAGCTTCCCGAGAGCACCCTCGCCGATCTGGTCCCCTTGGATCGGGGCGTGTCGCAGACCGCGCCGGCCGCCCTGCCTGGTCTGTTCACGGGACGGGTCCTGCTCGAGGAGGAGACGCTGGCCCAGGCCCGGGGCCTCTGGGGCGCGTTCCTGGAAGGAGGCTGGCGCGCGCTGGCCGGCTGTGGCATCCCGGCCCTCCCCTGGATGGCCCGGGCCCTGGCCCGGCTCGCGGAGGATCATCCCGTCGCCGGCCCCGGCCGGACCCGGACCCAGATCCGGGGCCTCGTGGACCGTGGGATCCTGGATCTGCCGGCCCTGATGACGGGCCTCCGGAAGCTGGAGGATCCCCGCCACGGGGCCTGGTACGGAGATCGTTACGTCGCCAAGATGGTGGAGTCCATAGAGGCGCGGCTAGGCTGAAACAGCCGCCATGACGCTCGCGCCCCTGCCACTATCCACCAAGGTCACGGTCCTCCGGGGCCTGGGCCCCGCGCGGGCGGCGGCGCTGCAGGAAGCGGGCGTCGACACCCTGCGGGACCTGCTGTGGAGCCTGCCCTACCGCTACGTGGACCGGGGCAGCCTGCGGACCCTGGGCAGCCTGGACCTGCGGGGCTTCGAGCCGGCGGATTCGGGCATCGTGACCGTCCTGGGCACCCTGCGGGACCTGCGCCAGAGCACCACGCGCGTGCAGCGCATGGCCCTCACCGAGGCCCTGCTGGAGGATGGCACCGGCACCCTGCGCCTCATCTGGTTCAACCAGCCCTACCTGGGCCGGTCGCTGAAGGTGGGCGACCGCCTGCTGGCCTTCGGTCCGCTTTCGGTGGGCCGCCAGGGCCTGGAGATGCGCGGGCCGCAGTTCGAGATGATGGGCCGGGGCGAGGATCTCGCCTGGGTCCGGCGCTTCCTGCCCCTCTACCGCAAGCTGGGACCCCTGCCGGGCCGGGCGCGGCAGAGGCTGGTGCAGGAGGCCCTGGGCCGGGCCCATGCGGCGGAGGAGTGGCTGCCCCTCGAGCTGGCGAAGGATCTGCCGGACGCCATGACGGCGTTCCGGCTGCTGCACGATCCGCCGGACGGCAGCGATCCCGCCCTGCTGGAGAAGGGCCAGTCGCCCGCCCACGAGCGCCTGGCGGCGGAGGAGCTGTTCGCCTTCGCCCTGGGCGTGGCCCTGCGCCGCGCGGGGCGCCTGAAGCGCCGCGGCCTGGTGGTGCCCACCTCGCCGGAGCTGCGCGAGCGGCTGCGGTCCTTCCTCCCCTTTCACCTCACCGGAGCCCAGCGGCGGGCCTTCAAGGACATCGTGGACGACCTCACCTCGGGTCGCGTGATGAACCGACTGCTCCAGGGCGACGTGGGCAGCGGCAAGACGCTGGTCGCCCTGCTCTCCATGGCCATGGTGGCCGAGACCGGCGGACAGGGGGCCCTGCTGGTGCCCACGGAGGTGCTGGCCCGCCAGCATGCCGCCAGCTTCCGGCGCTACCTGGGCGACCGCGCCGACAGCCTCCAGCTCCTGCTGGGCGGCATGAAGGCGGCGGAGAAGCGCGCGGCCCTGGCCCGCATCGCCAGCGGCGAGGCCCGCTACGTGGTGGGCACCCACGCTCTCTTCCAGGAGGCCGTGGCCTTCCACAGGCTCCAGTTGGTGGTGGTGGACGAGCAGCACCGCTTCGGCGTGAAGCAGCGCGAGGCCCTGAAGGGGAAAGGGGGCGATCCCCACTGGCTGGTCATGAGCGCCACGCCCATCCCGCGCTCCCTGGCCCTGGCGATCTTCGGCGATCTCGATCAAAGCGTGCTGGACGAGCTGCCGCCCGGCCGCCAGCCCATCAGCACGAAGCTGCACAAGCCCGAGTCCGCGGAGCGGGCCTGGGAGCAGGTGCGGCGCGAGCTGGCCGAGGGCCGCCAGGCCTTCGTGGTGAGCCCCAGCATCGACCCCTCCGACGAAGGGAAGGTCCAGCTCCGCGACATCCAGGCCATGGAGGCCCTGCTGCGGGGCATCTTCCCGGAGGTGGAGCTCGAGGTGGTGCACGGCCGGGTCCGGACGGATGAGATGGCGGCCCGCATGGCGCGGTTCGCCTCCGGCGAGGCGAAGATCCTCCTGGCCACCACGGTCATCGAGGTGGGGGTGGACGTGCCCAACGCCACGGTGATGGTGGTGGACCACGCCGAGCGCTTCGGCCTCAGCCAGCTGCACCAGCTGAGGGGCCGGGTGGGGCGAGGCGCGCATCGCAGCCACTTCCTCATGATTAGCGGCTCCGAGACCGAGCGCCTCCAGACGCTGGTGGAGACCCAGGACGGCTTCCGCATCGCCCAGCGGGACCTGGAGCTGCGGGGCCCCGGCGAGTTCTTCGGCGTGAGGCAGGCGGGGATGCCCCAGTTCCAGGTGGCGGATCTGGTGCGTGACCGCCGCCTGCTCGCCAGGTGTCGCGAGGCCGCCGACCGGGCCCTGGCGCACGGCCTCAGTGATGCCCAAGCGGCCTGGCTGCAACGCGAGCAGGTGCGGTTGAGGCTGGCCGAGGTGAGCTGACCTCCGGGCCGGAGAACAGGCGCCGATGAACTGAACACCACCACGCTTTCAGTGGATCTACGGGTTTGTTGACATGGTCTTGATAAATGACCATGTTCTCGAGATCGCATCATTGTTTTTTCTTGATGAAGATTTTTCGACGCAACCCTGCTGCCGGCGTCCCGGCAGCCCCAGAAGGAGATGGACCATGAAGTCCCTTCCCACCGGCCTCTTCCTGACCCTCGTCCTGGCCGGGGGCGTCGCCCTGGCCGCGGACGCCCCGCGCGCCTACCTGATCCTGGCTCGGGGGCAGGGCCGCGGCAGCACCAACCTGGACGACCTGGTGACCTCCGCCGGTGGCGCCATCACGGGTCGCCTCCCCGACATCGGCGTGGTGCTGGCGACCTCCGCCAACCCGGGTTTCCTGGCGCAGGTGACCGCCGATGCCCGGGTGCAGCAGGCCGCCGAGGACCTCGAAGTGCCGTGGCTTCCCGACGTGCACGCCACGGCGGCTCAGGACTCCGACCTCCAGGCCAATGGGCTCAACAGCGAACCCTCCTGGGGCTACCAGTGGAACATCCGCCAGATCCACGCGGACCAGACGGCGCTCAACGGCGACCAGGGCTGGGGTGTGGCGCGGGCGCGGGTGGCGGTCCTCGACGCGGGCATCTGGAGCGGGCATCCCGACATCGGCCCCAACGTCAACCTGGCGCTGAGCCGGTCCTTCGTCCCCACCGAGCCCAACATCGACCCCATCGTGTACGGCTTCAACCACGGCACCCATGTCGCCGGGATCATCGCCGCTCCGATCAACGACCGCGGCACCCAGGGCGTGGCTCCCAAGGCCGAGATCGTCGCCGTCAAGGTGCTGCGCAGCGACACGGGAAACGGGTCCTTCTCGTGGATCATCTCCGGCATCCTGTACGCGGCCGGGCCTGAGGTCCGGGCGGACGTGATCAACATGAGCCTGGGGGCCACCTTCGACCGCATCAATGCGGGTGGCAGCGGGTCCGGCCCGCTGATCGCCGCCCTCAACCGGGCCATCACCTACGCCACGGCCGCCGGCACCCTGTGCGTGGCCTCCGCGGGCAACGAAGGCGTGAACCTCGACAGCCGGCTCTGGGCGATCCCGGCCCAGTCGGGCAACGGCATGGCCGTGTCCGCCACCGGGCCCTACGGGCTGACCGACTTCGACCGGGCCGCCTCGTACACCAACTACGGGGTTTCAGTCGTGAATGTGGCCGCTCCCGGTGGCGACTTCGCCTCCGCCGCGGGCTATCCCTTCGATATGGTGATCAGCCCCGCAGGCCGCACCAGCGGGGGGACCTGGCAGTACTTCTTCGCGGCCGGCACCTCCATGGCGGCACCCCATGTCTCAGGCGTGGCGGCCCTGATCGTGGGCAAGTACGGCAAGATGCCGCCCGCCGAGCTGAAACGGAGGATCCTGCAGAGCGCCGACGACATCCTCAAGCCCGGGGTCGATCCCTACTCGGGCCGGGGCCGCGTGAATGCCCTGGAAGCCCTACGCTGAGGCCTGAAGGCTGATGGACCTCCCCCGGGGCCGGCTCTGTCCGGCCCCGGCTGCGCCTGGGTGCTACCGTGGGGTGGGAGGTCGACGATGCTCGATGCAGCCGTTCTTGCCGTGCTCGAAGCGGAAGGATCCGCGACCTTCGTGACGAAGGGGCCTGAGGGTCCGCACCTGGTGGCGACCTGGCAGAGCTACCTCGACGCGGTCGATGCCACGACCCTGGTGTTCCCCGCCGGAGGCTACCGGGTGACCGAGGCAAACCTCGCCCGCGATCCCTCGGTCCAGATGATCATCGGCAGGCAGCGGAGCGCCGAGGGCCCGGCGATCGGCTTCCGGCTCTCGGGGACCGCGAAGGTGCAGTCGGGCGAAGCGCTCCACGAGCAGATGAAGGCCAATTACCCCTGGTGCCGGGGGGTGGTCGTGATGCACGTGGCGAAGGTCGAGCGGATCCTGGGCTAAGCGTTCCTCTAAGACCGGTTCATCAGCCGTTCTGCGATGCGGCCGCGCAGCACCTCGGGCACCAGGTCCGCCAGGTTGCCGCCCATGCTGCCGATCTCGCGGACGAAGCGGCTGCTCACGGCGCTGTATTTCTCCTTGGGCATGAGGAAGACCGTCTCGAGCTCCGGGGCCAGCTTGCGGTTCATGAGGGCCATCTGGAACTCGTACTCGAAGTCGCTGAAGGCGCGCACCCCCCGGATGATGAACTGGGCGTTCTGCGCCTTGGCGAAATCCACCAGCAGGCCGTGGAAGGTGGTCACTTCCACCTGGGGCAGGGAGGCCGTCAGCTCCTTGAGCATAGCCACGCGCTCGTCCACGCTGAAGGCCGGGGACTTCGCCGGGTTGTGGAGGACGGCCACCACCAGGCGGTCCACGAGCTTGGCGGCCCGCTGGATGAGGTCCCAGTGACCCAGGGTCACGGGATCGAAGGAGCCTGGATAGATGGCCGACCGCACGGGCGCTCCGAAGGAAGGGTGAATCAGCCTAGCGCAACCGAGTCGCATCCCGGGTCAAAGGTGCTCCGGATGCTCATAGTTTGAGGATCCAGGTCCGGAACCGGCCCGTCTCCTCGGCCTCGCACCAGCAGGGGGTGCCCTCCTGGCGGAACTGGTCCAGCAGGGGCTCGGGGCGGAAGGGGCTCAGGAGCTGCATCGCCTCGCCGGGGGCCAGGGTCAGGAGGGCCCGGCGGACGCGGGCCAGGGGGTGCTCGCCGGCCGCCATGAGGGCATCCGCGTTCAGGGTGGAGCGCACGGCGCTGGAGCGCGCCCAGTCGGGGCGGGGATCCTCCACCGGGACCGTCCCTTCAGCCACGGGGCCGGCGGCCTCCCCGGCCAACTCCCGAAGGAAACACACCAGCTCCGCCGTGCGGAGGCCCGCCATGCGGGCCGCGTGCTCCACCGTGGCCAGCTTCGCCACCGTGCGTCGGAGGACGGGGTTGCGGAGCCTGGCGAACTCGGGGACGCGGGCGATGAGGGCCTCCTGCTGGTCCGGGTGCGCCGCCAGGAAGTCGCCGATCTTGGTTTCGGGCGTGATGGCCATGGGATGCCTAAGAGGGTGTCTGCAAATTCGCACGGGCCGCGCTGGGAGCGTCGGGCAAGCATGGCGAGGAGGAGGCCCGCAGGCATGGTGGTTCCATGTCGAGGGCCGAGGACGACGCCAGGCGCAGCCCGCCGCCCCAGCCCGGAGGGACGGTGGCCAGCCGTGCGCCCGGCGGCGTCACCGCGCTTGAACGATGTCCCGCATCGCCCATCGCGCGCTTCCTTGCCGGATCACGCGGCTGGCCACCGTCGCGGCTCGCGGGAATTTGCAGACACCCTCTCATGCTTCGTCGTACTGGAGCAGGCGGCGGTCGCCTTCAAGGGCACGCAGCCGCGTGAGGTCCTGGGTGACCTCCAGGGTGCCCAGGTAGGCCCCGGCCTCATCGCGCACGGCGAAGTAGCGGATGTGGACGAACTTCCCCTGCATCTGGATCCAGAACTCCGCCACGGTCTGGCGCCCGGACTTGAAGTCGTTGAGGATGCGCTCCACCACGTCCACGCTCTTGGGCGGGTGGCAGTGCTTCACCTCGCGGCCCAGGATGGTGCGGCTGCGGGCGAAGACCCGGTCCGGCCCCTCGCTGAAGAAGGCCACGCGGTCCTCCGCGTCCACGAAGGTGATGTCCACGGGCAGGGAGGAGAAGATGCCGATGAGCTGCCGGACACTGAGGGCGCCGCTGGGGAAAGCCACGGCCGAGGCGTCCGGCAGGCGGATGGGGTCCTCCGGCAGGGCGGCCACCGGCGGGGCGTAGCCCGTGGCGGGTTCCACCAGGCACCAGCCGTAGCGCGGGCTGTCCCGCCAGGCCTCGCCCCATTCCTCCTCGGTGAACAGGCCCAGGCACATGGGCAGGAGGATGGTCTCCTCCTTGTAGATCATGGACTCCAACGCGGCCAGGGCGGGGCGCAGCACCGTGGGGATGAGGATCTTCAGCTCGGCGCCGCTGAGGCTCTCCTCCCGCAGCACCTCGATGGCCCCCTTGAGCAGCTCGCGCACCTCGTCGTCCTTGGCCCACATGACCTTGGAAGGGCCGGTGTTGCCGTGGCGCTCCAGGATGGAGAAGACCAGGTGCTCCTTGCGCTGATAGTGCTTCTCCACGTCCATGAGGGCGTTGAAGGCCTCCAGCACGGCCAGGCGCTCGGCGGCGGGGTAGGTCTGGTCCGCCACGGATGCCAGGGTGGCGACCCGCTGCCGGGCGGTGGCGGTGGCGGCCTCCAGGGCCCGGTTCTCGCGCCGGAAGGTGTCCACGGGGTGACCCGCCGGCAGCTCCCGGGCCTTGGCCGGGGTCACGGTGTCCTGCAGCACCTCCGCGTGGAGGTCGCACATGGACTTCACTTCTTCGGGGCTCATGCCGTCCGCCATGAGGGACTGCTCCATGGCCGCGATCTCGCTGGCATCCACCTCGCCCACCAGCTGAGCCAGGCGCCCCTTCACCTGCTCGGGGGCTTCACCCCGGTGCAGGTGCAGGATGACCTCCTTGAGGGTGGCGACCCGGTGTTCACGGTTGTTGAGGAGTTCGCTCATGGTGACTTTCCGTGGGGGGCCGTCCCCGGGGTTTATGAATATCAGATAAAAACGATCAAGAATTCTTAAATGTGATCTTCGTCGCACCGGACCTGGGTTCCATCGCCGGAGAGCCCGCCAGGGGCGAGTGCTAGAGTAGGTGCATGAGCGAGAAACTGAGCGTCGGCCTCCTTTTCGGCGGGGAATCCCCCGAGCACGAAGTCTCCATCGTCACGGCCCGGGCCATCGCGGAGCACCTGGATCCCGCGCGGTTCGAGGTGCGGCCCATGGGTATCGCCCGGAATGGCGTGTGGGTGGTGACCGGCGATCCCTTCACACGTCTGGCGGCCGGGGAGCTGCCGGAGCGCAGCAGCCACCCCTTCCTGCCCCTGGAGAAGGGCGCCGAGGCCACGCCCCTGCCGGACCTCTTCTTCAACGCCCTTCACGGCGCCGGCGGCGAGGACGGCCAGATCCAGGGCTACCTGGAGCTGCTGCACCGGCCCTACACGGGGGCCGGCCTGCTGGCCATGGCTGCGGGCATGGACAAGTGGATCACCAAGCGCCTGTGGGAGTCCGAAGGCCTTCCCGTGGTGCCCTACGTGGGCCTCATTGAGGAGCGCTGGGCACGGGAACGGGCGACCTGCCTGGCGGACTGCGCCAAGCTGGGGCTGCCCCTCTTCGTGAAGCCCGCGAACCTGGGCAGCAGCATCGGCGTGGAGAAGGTGAAGCGCGCCGAGGACCTGCCTGCGGCCCTGGACCGGGCCTTCACCTTCGACCGGCGCGTGCTGGTGGAGCAGGGCCTGGACGTCCGCGAGATCGAGGTGGCGGTGCTGGGTGGCGACGAGCCCCTGGTGTCCCAGCCCGGCGAAGTGATCGTGGCCGACGAGTTCTACACCTTCGAGGACAAGTACCTCCACGGCAAGAGCCGCACGGAGATTCCCGCGAACATCCCCGAAGAACTGGCGGACCTGGTGCGCAAGCTGGCCGCCAAGGCCTTCGCGGCCTCGGATGGGTACGGGATGGCCCGGGTGGACTTCTTCCTGGAGCGCCTCACGGGCCGGGTGTTCCTGAACGAGCTGAACTTCATCCCCGGATTCACCAGCATCTCCATGTATCCCAAGATGATGGCTTCCAGCGGCGTACCCTACGCCGAGCTGCTCACGCGCCTCATCAACCTGGCCCTGGCCCGCCACGCCCAGACCGCCACCAAGCAGAAGGGCTTCCGGTCCGGTAGCGACTGGTTCCGGGGCTGAGCCCTCCCACCCAGGGCCCCTTTCTTCACTGACAGCTGACAGCTGATACCTGACAGCTGAACACCCATTTCCACGTAGACTGTCCCCATGCACGCCCGTACCTGGCTCTCGGTGTTCTCCTTCCCGCTCGTCGCGGTCTTCACGCTGCCGGTGATCCAGCGGGGCGAGCAGCCTGCCTCGCAGCCCAAGCCGGGAGTCAAGGCTCCGCCCCAGGACCCTCTGGCGGGCCTGTCCGACATCCAGGACGTCCTGTCCCTGGTGCAGCAGAACTACGTCGATCCGCCCGACATGGAGAAGGTCGTCTCCGGTGGGATCCAGGCCGTGCTCGAACGCTCGCATCCCATGAACGCCTACCTGTCCGCCGACGACCTGCGGTTGCCGGATCCCGGCCCGGCCGAGGCGGGTCTGGTGGTGGTGAAGCGGGGCATCTACGCCACGGTGCTGGCGGTGACGCCCGGCGGCCCGGCCGCCAAGGCCGGCATCCAGCCCGGTGACGTGATCCGCAAGGTGGATGGGGATTCGGTGGGCCGGCTCAGCGCCTGGACTTTGGAGCGCCGCCTCCGGGGAGCCGAAGGCACGGCCGTGGACCTCTACCGCTACAACGCCACCGGTGACCTGACCAAGACCACCCTGCAGATGCAGCGGCTGCCCAAGGCGCCGGTGACCCTCAAGCAGGGGGCCGGTGCCCTGATGGTGTCCCTGCCGGACCTGAATGCCGGCCGGGCCGAGGAGCTCAAGAAGCTGCTGGCGCCGGTGGACCGGAAGCAGACGCTGGTGCTGGACCTGCGCCAGTGCGTGAAGGGCACGCCCGGCGAGGCCGCCGCCGTGGCGGGTCTCCTGGGCGCCAAGGGTCCCCTCGGCACCGTCCAGGAAGCGGGCAAGCCCGACCAGGAGGTCCCGCTGGCCGGAACGGGCGCTCCTTTCGCCCGCCTCTCGCTGCTGGTGGGACGCTCCACCCTGGGCCTTCCCGAAGTGCTGGCCTCCTGCCTGAAGAAGGGCGGCGCGCGCACCTTCGGAGAGAAGACCCCGGGCCTGGGTGTGGAACGCAGCCGCTTCCTCCTGAAGCAGGGCGGGGCGGTGGAGCTGGTGTCCCGCCGCTGGGTGGGCCTGGGCGGCGAGAAGCTCGATCGCCAGGGCGTGGCCCCGGACCAGGTGCTGAAGCTCACGGATTCCGATGACGCCCTGGCCAAGGTGCTGGCCGCCCTCGAGGCCCCGGCGCCCGCCACCCCCACGCCGGCGAAGGCCGCCTAGCTTGGCCCGAGGCAAAGGAAAGCGCACGTCCACCCTGGCCCTGCTGGGCTGGGCCACCTTCACCCTGCTCCTGGGTCTGGGCGCGGGCCTGATGCTCGGCCAGCAGGGCTGCGGAAGGCGCCAGGCTCCCGCGAAGCGGGAGGCCCCTGCGCCCGAATCCAAGAAACCCGAACGAAAACAGGCTGAGCCGAAGGCGAAGCCGTCCTCCGAGGCCGCCAAGCCTCAGGGCCCCGAACCGGAGCGCCCGCTGCCCCGCTTCGCCCTGGTGATCGACGACCTGGGCTACATGCAGCCGGAGCTGGTGACGCGGCTCTGCAGCCTGCCCGTGTCCTTCAGCGTGGCGGTGCTGCCCTACCAGGAGTTCACGCGGGACAGCGCGGACATCGCCCACCGCTTGGGCAAGGAGGTCATGCTCCACCTGCCCATGGAACCGATTGGGTACCCGGGGCCGGGTCGCGATCCGGGGCCCAACGCCATCCTCTTCAACCTCCCGGAGCCCGAGGTCCGCCGCCGCGTCCGCCTGGCGCTGGACGGCATTCCCCACCGCGCGGGTGTGAACAACCACATGGGCAGCCGCATCACGCCGGACCGCACCCGCATGACCTGGGTGCTCCAGGAGCTCAAGGCCCGCAAGCTCTTCTTCGTGGACAGCCGCACGGAGAAGGATAGCGTGGCCTATGACGTCGCGGAGGAGCTCGGCATCCCGGCGGTCCAGCGCAAGGTGTTCCTGGATGATGACAAGGCCTTCCCCGAGATGGAGAAGCAGTGGGACCGGGCCCTCAAGCTCGCGGAGAAGGATGGCTCCGTGCTCATCATCGGGCACATCTACCCCGAGACCGTGGAGGCCCTGGAGAAGCTGGTGCCCCGCACCGAGGGGCAGGTGCGCTTCGTGAAGGCCGGCGAGCTGGCGAAGTGATACGCTGACGCTGGCGATGGCGTCCGCCCCATAACCGCCAAAACGGCTGATGACGCCTGTGGATCCTGGAGGACACAGGCATGGCCATTTATTCTTTTCTGGCGGTGGGCGTCGGGGCTGCCCTGGGCGCGTGGCTGCGCTGGGGCCTGGGCGCCCTCCTGAATCCATTCCTCCCATCCCTTCCCCTTGGGACGCTGGCGGCGAACCTGCTGGGGGGCTACCTTGTGGGCGTGGCCGTCGCCGTGTTCACCCAGCATCCGGGCCTGGCTCCCGAGGCGAGGCTCCTCGTCATCACGGGCTTCCTGGGGGGGCTCACCACCTTCTCGACGTTTTCGGCCGAGGCGGTGCATCTCCTGAGCCGCGGTGAATACGGATGGGCGGCGGGCCACATGGCCGTCCACCTGGCGGGGTCCCTTTCCATGACCCTGCTGGGCCTGCTGACGGTGAAGGCGTTCGTGAAAGCCTGAGGAGGCGTCATGAAGGGCACCTACCTGACCTTCTTCGTCCAGGAGGACCGGACCCATCACGGCATCCTGGTCTACGAGTGGCTGCTGAAGGAGGCACGGCGGCTGGGCCTCAAGGGCGGCACGGCCTTCAAGGCCATCGCCGGCTTCGGCCGCCACGGGCTCATCCATGCGGACCACTTCATCGAGCTGGCGGGCGATCTGCCCGTGGAAGTGACCTTCATGGCCACTGAGGAGGAGGCGAACCGCCTCATCGCCTTCATCCAGGCGGAAGGCCAGTCCATGTTCTACATCTCTGTGCCCGCCGAGTGCGGCTTCATCAACGAGCAGGTGCGTTCCTAGGGGCAGGTTCTGTCGGGCGTGCTCAGTGCCCGCAGCCGCACCCGCCCGTGAAGCAGGAGCTCTTCGCCGCGCGGGTCATGCCGAGGCCCTCCTTCCCGATGAGGAACGCGAGCCCCAGGGCCGCGGCGGCGTCCACCCACCAGAGGGCGGGGGCGATCAGGAAGAGCAGGCTGCCCGCGAAGAGCACCACGGAAAGCTGGATGCAGGCCCGACTGCAGGCCGCGTCCGCCGCCACCGTGGCGCTGTCCAGGGCCTGGGCCGCCCGGAGCTTGGCGCGCCAGAGGAACACCATGAAGGCCAGCGAGAGCGCCGAGATCACGAGCCCGGGCACCGTGGTGGGCGGATGGGCGCGGGCCGTGAGCTGCAGGACGGCGCCCCCCGCGATGCCCGCGGCGAGGAAGAGGAACAGCCGGCCGATGCCGAGCGTGGCCTTGCGCTCGCGCTCGAGGTTGCCGTGGTCCAGGAGCTTCCACAGCACCAGCAGCGCCGAGGCCACTTCGATGAAGCTGTCGGCGCCGAAGCCGAAGAGGGCGACCGAGTCGTCCGCCCAGCCGAAGGCCATGGAGACCAGGCCTTCCAGCAGGTT
This sequence comes from Geothrix paludis, assembly GCF_022808815.1. Classification (GTDB taxonomy): domain Bacteria; phylum Acidobacteriota; class Holophagae; order Holophagales; family Holophagaceae; genus Geothrix; species Geothrix paludis. The sequence goes on from NZ_JAKZLC010000001.1 coordinate 162,991, forward strand.
GTAGGCGATCGTGAAACCCGCCAGCCAGAGCGCCCGGCGGCGCCAGTCCGGCCCGCTCATGCGTGGGCTTCCCGCACCTTCCTGGCCTTTACGAGCACCAGGGTGGAGCCCTGGGGATGGCATTCCATGTGGACCTCGTCCATGACCTGGCGCATGAAGTACACGCCCCGGCCGCCCGGCTTCAGGAGGTTCTCGGGCAGGTTCGGATCGGGCAGAGCCTCCAGGTCCACGCCGGGCCCCCGGTCCTCGATGCGGATCTCGAAACGGTCAGTCTTGGGAGTGAAGGTGACCTTCACAGGCTTGTCCCGGTCCAGCTTGTTGCCGTGGCGCATGGCGTTGGCAATGCCTTCCTGGATCGCCAGCCACAGGCGCTCGCCATCCTCCTGGGTGAAGCTCAGGTGCTTCAGGAACTCCGCGCCCACCACCTGGATGAGGTCGATGAAGCGCAGGTCCGTGTTGCAGGTGAGGACGACGGGCAGTAGGGCGGGGTGGGCCATGGGACTGGAATTCCCTTTCAGAGATCAGGCATGCCAAGGTCAAGGTACTTGGAATCCGCCTTCCGAAGCCAGAGGTTTTGCCATGTCCCGACAGGCATCCGGGAAGGGTGGGGCACGTGCCGGAGGTCACAATTAAGAATTAACGGTCCTAAATGTGGAAAATTGTGGAACACTGCTGTCCGGCGCCCAGAGCGGGCAAGACGGAGGTTCCCATGAAGGCAAGGTGGTGGCTGGTGTTGCTGGTGCTCCTGGCGGGCTTCGGCGTGCTGGGGTTGGGGGGGAAGCAGATCGCCCAGAATGCCCCGCCCATTCCGCAGCATGTGGTAGCCGAGGACGGCACCCAGCTTGTGGGCCCCGGCCAGATCCTGGAAGGCCAGGTGAGCTACCTGGGCCACGGCGGTCAGCACATCGGTTCTATTTGGGGCCATGGGGCTTACCTGGCGCCGGACTGGACGGCGAAGGCGCTGCACCAGTGGGCGGCCCACACCCTGGACGGCGTGAAGGCCCAAGGGGCATCCCTCGCGGACGCGAGGGCCACCACTGTGTCCATATTTCAGAGCAATCAGTATGAAAGCTCCACGGGAACCCTGAAGCTGAATGCCGCCCAGGCCGCGGCCTACCTGAAGGCCCGTGAGGAGCTGGCCAAGGTGGCCGTGGAAGGCGACAAGGGGGCGGCCATTCCCGCCCGCTGGATCCCCACGATGCAGGAAGGCGAGCGCGTGGCCGACTTCTGGCTGTGGACGGCCTGGACCGCTGCGGCCCGCCGTCCCGGTGCGGACCACAGCTACACCCAGAACTGGCCTCAGGAGCCTCTGGTGGGCAACACCATCACGCCCATCAGCCACCTCTGGAGCATCCTGTCGATCATCTTGCTGATCCTGGGCGTGGGCCTCATGGTCTGGCACCACGCCAACCAGCCCGCCGAGGAGTTCCCGGATCCCAAGCCCATCCCGCCCGCCCCGGCGACCCCCAGCCAGCGCTGGTCCGCCATCTACTTCGCGGTGGCCATGGCCCTGTTCCTGGTGCAGATCGGCATGGGCGTGCTGACGGCCCATGACGCGGTGGAGGGCAACGGCCTCTACGGCCTCGACCTCTCGCACATCCTGCCCTACGCGGCGTCCCGCACCTGGCACCTCCAGCTGGCGGTGTTCTGGATCGCCACCTGCTGGCTGGCCACGGGCCTCTACCTGGGCCCCAAGCTCAGCGCCAAGGAGCCCAAGGGCCAGTGGCTGGGCGTGGCCGGCCTGCTGGCGGCGCTCGTGGTGGTGGTGGTCGGCGCCCTCGTGGGCGCTCACCAGGCCATCGTGGGCAAGCTCTCCGGCTCCTTCATGCTGGGCCACCAGGGGTACGAATACGTCGAGCTGGGCCGCCTCTGGCAGATCCTGCTGACGATCGGCATGGTCTTCTGGCTGGTGCTGGTGCTGCGCTCGCTGATCCCTGCCCTGAAGGGCGAGAAGGGCCGCCTGGGCCTGCTCAAGCTCTTCGTGCTGTCCGCCATCGCGATCCCGCTCTTCTACTCCGCGGGCTTCATGTACACCCGCGAGACCCACATCGCCCTGGCCGAGTACTGGCGCTGGTGGGTGGTCCACCTCTGGGTGGAGGGCTTCTTCGAGGTCTTCGCCACCGTCGCCATCGCGCTGCTCTCCACCCGCATGGGCCTGCTGCGCGAAAGCACCGCGCTGCGCGCCGTGAGCCTCTCCATGGGCCTCTTCCTGGGCAGCGGCGTCATCGGCACCTTCCACCACCTCTACTACACGGGTTCCCCGGCCTCCATCTCGGCCCTGGGCTCCGTGTTCAGCGCCCTGGAGATCGTGCCCCTCACCATCGTGGGCTTCGAGATTGCCATGAGCCTCAAGGCGGGCCGCGCCCTCGGCAGCGGCTACGAGTGGCCGTTCAAGTACTTCGCGGCGGTCTGCTTCTGGAACCTGCTGGGCGCCGGCGTCTTCGGCATGCTCATCAACCCACCCTCCGTGCTCTACTTCGGCCAGGGCCTCAACACCACGCCCATCCACAGCCACGCCGCGCTCTTCGGGGTCTACGGCTTCCTGGCGATCTCCCTCATGCTCTTCGCCTTGCGCGGCATGACGCCGGACAAGGCCTGGGACGAGAAGTGGCTGAAGTGGGGCTTCTGGGGCCTGAACCTGGGCCTGGTCCTGATGCTGGCCATGTCGCTGGTTCCCAGCGGCCTCTACCAGATCACCCAGAGCCTGAACCAGGGCACCTGGTACGCTCGCAGCGCCGAGGTGGTGCAGTCGCCCCTGATGCGCACCTTCACCTGGCTGCGCATGCCCGGCGACACCCTCTTCGGCCTTGGCGCCCTGGCGGTGATCATCTTCACCTTCAAGGCCGTCATCGGCGCCTGGAACTGGCGGACTGCGGAAGAGACCAAGCCCGCCCGTGAGGCCGTGGACGGCGCCCCGGCCTTCGCCCTGAACGAGGACTGAGGTCACTGGGAAGCCAGGGCCCCCGTCGCGAGACGGGGGCCCTGGCCTGTCCAGGCGGGCGCAAGACGGCCTGTTAACCTGACCCGCCCCTTGGAGGTGTTCTGTGGTCCTTTTCGCCCTGCTGTTGTTCGTGGTCGGTGCCCTGGCTTGGCGATGGAAGACCAAGGTGGGTTATCCCCTGTCGGCCCGGCTGGCGATCCTGCAGTGGGTGGGCCTGGGGTTGGGCGTGATCGTGTTCCTGGCCTCCATGGCCGTGGTGGTGCCCCCGGGCCAGGCCGGTGTGCAGGTACTGTTCGGCAAGGTGAGCGCGGAGCCGCTGCCCTCGGGCCTGCACTTCATCAACCCTTTCGCCCAGGTGGTGGAGATGGAGGTCCGCACCCGGAACTACACCATGTCGACCGTGGGTGACGAGGGTCAGAAACGGGGGGATGATTCCATCTCGGTCATCAGCAGCGATGGCCTCACCGTGAAGTTGGACGCGACCATCTTCTATTCGCTTCAGCAGGCTCGCCTGCCGGAGATCTACCGCACCATCGGCCCGGACGTGGAGGAGCGCATCGTCCGCAGCGAGATCCGCGCCAGTCTGCGGGATGCCGCCGCCGCCCTCTCTGCGACCGAGCTCTACACGTCCAAGCGGCAGGCCTTCGTGGACCAGGTGTCGAAGACGCTCAAGGCGGCCTTCGAGGCCCGCGGCATCACCCTGGAGCAGATGCTGCTCCGCAACGTCATCCTGCCCGACCAGATCACCAAGGCCATCAACGACAAGATCAGCGCGGACCAAGATGCCCAGAAGATGGCCTTCGTGCTCCAGAAGGAGAAGCAGGAGGCCGAGCGCAAGCGCATCGAGGCCGAAGGCCAAGCCAAGGCCCAGCAGATCGTGAGCCAGAGCCTGACGCCCCAGATCATCGAGTACCAGCGCATCCAGGCCCTGCGGGACATCGGCACCAAGGGCAACCTGATCATCACGCCCATGGGCGGCGCCACTCCCATGATTCAGGTGCCGACCCGGAAATAGATCGAGGTCGGGTGCTGATTGTCTATCCCATCACGATGCATTGACGTTCAGGGACAGCGAATGTAGATTTCCGTGCCGTTTCAAAACAATGAGACACGGTATCAATAACCACTCGGTCCTGAATCGCGTCCGGATGCCCCGGACGGCATCACGGAGGGCGGCATGAGGTGGACGAGAGCACGTTCGGTGATACTCGGATTCGGGCTGGGTTTGGCCAGCCTTGCCGGGCAGGAGGCTCCCCCAGTCATCCACGGGGACATCCTGATTCCCGATACCAGCCTTGAGGCCCGGGAGGATGTCGGCCTCCGATCCCACACGAACCACCTGGTGCTGCTCCGTCCCGCAGGAGGGCTGGGGCCCGGGGGTGGTATGTCGCCGACGCAGCTCCGCGACTTCTACAACCTCCCCGCCAGCGGGGGCCACGATGTCATCGCGATCATCGACGCTTATCACTACCCGACGGCCCTGAGCGACTTCAACACCTTCTCCGCCCAGTTCGGCCTGCCGCAGGAGGCCTCTACCAACCCCACCGCCTCCACCAACACGGTCTTCCAGGTCGTCTACCAGGGAGGGAAGAAGCCCCGGACCAATTCCGGATGGGCCCTGGAGGCTGCACTCGACATCGAGTGGGCCCACGCCATGGCGCCCAACGCGAAGATCATCCTCGTGGAGGCCCAGTCCAATAGCAACGCGAACCTCTACGCTGCGGTGGACTTGGCGGTGTCCCTCGCGGGGGTGAAGCAGGTCTCCATGAGCTGGGGCGGCAGTGAGTCCTCAGGAGAGGCCGCCTATGACACGCACTTCAATGTGAACGGGCCCGCGTTCTTTGCGGCCAGCGGGGATACGGGCGGGAAGACCATCTACCCCTCCACCTCGCCGTACGTCGTCGCCGTGGGTGGGACCAGCGTGGCCACGGATGCCAACGGCGCCTTCACCGGCGAGACCGGCTGGAGTTCCGGGGGCGGCGGCAACAGCCCATACGAAGCGAAGCCCACTTGGCAGGCGGCCGTGTCCATGACAGGTTCAGGTCGCGGCGTGCCCGACATCGCCTCCGACGCAGATCCGAACACGGGCGTGGCGGTGTACGACACCACGTCCTACCACGGACGGTCCGGATGGTGGGTGGTGGGCGGCACGAGCGTCTCCTCGCCCTGCATGGCCGGCATGGTGAACCTGGGTGGCGGAGCCTTCGCGAACACCACCCAGCTGCTCTCGGCGATCTACACCAACTACCTCAACCCGCCGACCACGCCGGTCTTCCGGGACATCACCTCCGGGAACAACGGCTTCCCGTGCCTGGTGGGGTGGGATTACGTCACGGGCGTCGGCTCGCCCCAGGGAACCGGAGGGTTCTGATCTCCAAGCCGGATCGGGTGAGGCCGGAGCCCTCTTCATCGAGGCCCGGCTTCACCCGCTGTTCCGAAGACCCGCGGCGATGCCGTTGATGGTGAGCAGGATGCTGCGCACGGTGAGGTCGTCGCTGCCGCGGGCCTGGTCGCCCGCGCGGTAGCGGCGCAGCAGCTCCACCTGGAGGTGGTTCAGGGGGTCGATGTAGGGGAAGCGGTGCTGGATGGAGCGCCTCAGGGTGGGATTGTCCTCCAGCAACTGGTCCTGTCCGGTGATGGCCTTCAGGGCCTGGATGGAGGCCTCGCATTCCTTCTGGAGGCGCTCGAAGATCCCGTTCCGAAGCCGCGCGTCCTCTACCAGGGCCGCGTAGCGTGACGCAATCCCAAGGTCCACCTTGGCCAGCACCATGTCCATGCTGGAAAGCAGGCTGCGGAAGGTGGGCCAGCGGGCGTGCATCTCCCTCAGTAGGGTTAGGCCCGCCTCTCCGTGCTTCTGCTCGAACGCCGAGATCGCCGCGCCGAATCCGTACCACCCCGGCAGCATCACGCGGCATTGGCTCCAGCTGAAGACCCAGGGGATGGCCCGGAGGTCGGTGATGGCCCGGCTCGCCTTCCGGCTGGCGGGCCGGGATCCGATGTTGAGCCGGGCGATCTCGGCGATGGGGGTGGATTCCCAGAAGAAGCGCTCGAAACCCTCGGTGCCGTAGATGAGCTCGCGGTAGGCCCGGCAGGCCCCGTCCGAGAGCTCATCCATGGCCTGCGCGAACCGCGGATCCAGCCCGGAGCCATCGGCATCCGGAAGGCTCGCCTCCAGGGTGGCGGCCACCAGCACTTCAAGGTTCCGGCGTCCCACGGCCGGGTGGCCGTACTTGGCGGCGATCACCTCGCCCTGCTCGGTGAGGCGGATCTGGCCCTGCACGGCGCCGGGGGGCTGGGCCAGGATGGCCTCATAGCTGGGGCCGCCACCCCGGCCCACGGAACCGCCCCGACCGTGGAAGAGCCGGAGGCGGATGCCGTGCCGTTCGGCCACCTCCACCAGACGCAGCTCGGCCTTGTAGAGCTCCCAGCGCGAGGTGAGGAAGCCTCCGTCCTTGTTGCTGTCCGAGTAGCCCAGCATCACCTCCTGCACGCCCCCGCGGCTGTCCAGCAGACGCCGGTAGAGGGGCAGGGCGAGCAGGCCATCCAGGATGCTGCCGCAGCGCTGGAGGTCTTCGATGGTCTCGAAGAGCGGGATGAGGTTGCTGTCCAGGCGGCCCTCCGCCGGGCGCAGGATCCCGCCCTCCCGCAGCATCACCGCCGCTTCCAGGAGGTCGGAGAGGCTTTCCGTGTGGCTGACGATGCAGCTGGGGAGCGCCTCGAGCCCCAGGCGGCCCTGGGCTCCGGCGGCGGCCAGGAACACGTCCAGCTCGCTCCGGGTCTCCGGGCTGTAGGCCAGGTAGGGCGAGGCGAGAGGGCGGGGGCTTTCCAGTTCAGAGGCCAGGAGGGCCACCCGCTCCGCTTCGCCAAGGCCCAGGTACCGGGCGCCAGGGCGCACCGCCTCCAGGAGCTCGGCCACCACCCGCTCGTGGACATCGGAACTCTGCCGCAGGTCGAGTGGGGCGAGGTGGAAGCCAAAGACCGACACGGCCCGTCGCAATTCACGCAGGCGCCCCCGGGCCAGCCGGCGACCGCCGTGAGTCCGCAGGGAGTGGTCCAGGGCGTCCAGATCTGCCTTGAGTTGGGCCGGGGAATCGTAGGGCCGGGAGCCAGACGCGGCGCCCGTCTCCGGGGCCGCCTCCTTCCGGTGGGTGGCCGACAGCCGGTCGAAGATCAGGGACAGGGCGCGCCGGTAGGCTTCGTCCGCGTGTCGGGGGGCCTGGTCCGGGGACCGTTCCGCCAGGTCCAGGACCTCCGAGGAGGCGCTGGACACCTGCAGGCTCAGGGAAAGCTCCTCGGCGAGGGCCCGGGTCTCCCGCAGCAGGTGCTCGAGGATGACGCGGGACTGGGTGCGCAGGGTCTGTTGGAGCACCTCGGCCGTCACGAACGGATTGCCATCCCGGTCACCGCCAATCCAGCTGCCGATCTGGAGGAAGGGCGGGAGCTCCGTGTCGCCCCAGGCGGGATCCTCCCCCAGGCGGTCCTCCAGGTCCGCATAGAGGGCCGGGACCTCCCGCAGGAACGTATGGTCGAAGGTGGAAAGGGCACTGGAGACTTCATCGGCCACCGCGGGGCGCTGGGGGCGCAGCATGCGGGTCTGCCACAGCAGCAGGACCAGTCGCTGCAGGTGCTCGTCCTGCAAGGTCGCTTCCCTGGGCGTCCAGGTGTGGCGGTCCCGCTCATCCAGGAGCCGGGCGATGCCCAGGTGGGCGTTGAGGATGCTCTTGCGGTGGACTTCGGTCGGATGGGCGGTGAGCACCGGCCGGACCAGCGCCCCGCTGAAGAAGGCGCGCAGATCCGCCGCATCCAGCCCCGCCTCGGCGGCCCGGTCCAGGGCATGCTCCAGGGAACTGGGCCTGGGCGCGGCGTCCTCCATGTGGTGGGCCCGGGAGCGCCGGATGTGATGCTGATCCTCCGCCAGGTTGGCAAGCTGCGAGAAGTAGCTGAAGGCCCGGACCACCAGGATGGCGTGGCTGGGGCTGAGGCGCTTCAGGATCGCCTTCAGCTCGTCGTCGGTGCCTGATTCTCCAGTTCGGCGGAAGCGCACCGAACTCTGCCGGATCCGCTCGATGAGCTGGAAGACCTCCTCGCCCTCCTGCTCCCGCACCGTGTCCCCCAGAAGGCGTCCCAGGGTGCGGATGTCCTCCTTCAGGGGCAGGTCCTTGTCGGAGGGCGTGACATCCATGAGGGGATCCCTGGAAACGGAAGTCGGGCGGAGTGGAGCCAGAGTAGCCGATTGGTACGGTCCCATCTGGCCCATCTGACAGGCGCCCGACTCGCGGTATGATGAATATCTTGACCAACTCGGTCAGGTTTATGGGGCTCCCGTGAAAGTCATCGTCGCCAAGACCGCAGGGTTCTGCTGGGGAGTGAAGCGCGCCATGGACGCCGTGCTGGAGGCCTCCGTGCGCAACGACGGCCGCAGCGTGCAGACCCTGGGCCCGCTCATCCACAACCCCCAGGCCCTGGAGCTCATCGGCCGGCGCGGCGTGGGGGTGGCCGAAGCGCCGGAGAAGGTGCAGAACGGCACGGTGGTGATCCGGGCCCACGGCATCCCCATCCAGGATCTGCGTGGCCTGAAGGAGCGGCAGAAGAAGGGCGAGCTGAAGATCGTGAACGCCACATGTCCCGAAGTGGCGAAGGTGCACCACAAGATCAAGAAGTGGAGCCCCAAGGGCTACTTCACGGTGATCCTGGGCAGCCACGGCCATGCGGAGAGCGTGGCCCACCGCAGCTTCGCGGAGAACGGATCGGTGATCGTCTCGAGCATGGCCGAGGCGGAGGCGCTCACGGACGAGCAGCTGAAGAGGGTCCTGGTGGTGGCCCAGACCACCTTCACCGTGAAGGACTACCACGCCATCACGGACTACCTGCGCACCCGCGCGGTGGATGCCGTCTTCGAGAACACCATCTGCGAAGACACCTGGATGCGCCAGGACGAGGCCCGGGAACTGGCCCGCACGGTGGATGCCGTCATCGTCGTGGGCGGCAAGACCTCCAGCAACACCAAGCACCTGGCCGAGCTGGCCCACCACTACGGCAAGCCCGTGCAGTACGTGGAGACGGCCGTGGAACTGGATCTGGGCGCCTTCACGGGCCGCGAGACCGTGGGCGTGCTGGCGGGCGCGTCCACTCCCACCTGGTTGGTGGACGAGGTGGTGGATGTGCTGGAGCAACTGGGGGACGGCCCGAGCCGCTGGCGCAGCTTCCTCCAGGCGACCTTCGGCAGCTCCTCGCTGATGGCGGTGGGCGCCGCGCTCATGACCCTCGGCGTCCACAAGTGGCTGGACCTGCGCATGGGCTGGCGCTACCCGCTCCTGACGGGAACCTACGTGTTGGCCATGTACCTGCTGACGCCTTTCCTGGATCCCCTGGGCCTGGGCGCCAAGGGGCCGGCGCGGGCCCGGTTCCTGGAGCGCAACCGCAGGGCCCTCGTGGCCCTGGGGGTGGTGGCGCTGCTGCTCACCCTGGGGCTCGCGGCGAGCCTGGGGCTGAAGGCCCTGGCCGTGGCGGCGGCCGCTTCGTTGGTGGGCGCGGGCTACAAGCGGCGCTTCCAGGTCGGCGGGTGGATCCTCAGCCTCAGGAAGGTTCCCGGCTCCAAGGATGTGGTGGTGGCCCTGGCCCTGGCCACGGTGGCCGTCATCATGCCGGTCTGGCAGGAAGGACGGGTCTGGGACCTGAGGGCCTTCGCGGCCATCTTCCTGGTGGGGGTGCTCACCTTCGTCCGGACGGTCATCTACGAGATCCGGGACATGCAGAACGATCAGATCGTGGGGAAGGAGACCCTGCCCATCTTCATGGGCAAGTCCGTCACCAAGGCGGTGCTGGTGGGCCTCCTCGGCACGCTGCTGGCAGGCACGCTCTGGCTCACCTTCGAGAACCGCCAGCACGGGCATCCCCTGGCCGTGGCCCTGGTGCTGGTGGCCTGCGCGGCCTATCCGGTGCTCTACCTGTGGCTCTACCACGAGCGCTTCACGGCGGGGAAGCACCGCTTCGAGCTGAGCGTGGACCTGAGCTTCTGGCTGGTGGGGCTGCTGGCCATCGTGTAGTTCTTGCCCTTTCATGGGGGACTGCTAGCCTTGGGGCACCTTTTCAAGGAGAGCCCTATGCGCATGAAGTCGCTTGTCGTCCTCTCGGCCACGGCCATCCTCGGCGCCGCCCTCGGCTGGGCCGCCGCGGCCGCCAGCTACCAGAAGACCGGCACCGTGAAGGAAGTGGCCCCCGACAGCTTCACCCTCGACCTCGGCAAGGAGGCCTGGCGCTTCTACACCGACGGCGGCACCGCCGGCAAGGAGGCCCTCAAGGTCGGCGACAAGGTGACCGTCACCTACAAGCAGGTGGCCACCAAGATCGAGGCGAAGGCCGCCGCCAAGGCTCCGGCGAAGAAGAAGTAGTCCCGCCGAAGGCGGTATCTGCAAAACGGGGCGCCCACGGCGCCCCGTTTTGCAGGCATATGGAAAGATGAACAGATGCGTCACTGGGTTCTCATCACGGGATGTTCGACGGGCATCGGGCGGGCCCTGGTGCCGCTCTGCCGCGAGGCGGGCTGGGGCGTGGTGGCCACGGCGCGGCGGGTGGAGACGCTGGCGGACCTTCCCCCGGGCGAGGACCTGCGCGTGGTGCCGCTCGATGTGACCAACGAAGCCAGCATCGCTGCAGCCGCGACGGCCTGCGCCGACTTGCACCTGAAAGCGCTGGTGAACAACGCCGGCTACGGCCAGGTGGGCCCGCTTGAACTCCTACGCGCGGGGGAACTCCGTGCGCAATTCGAAACGAATGTCATCGGCCTCCATCAGGTGACGACGGTATTCCTGCCCCTGCTGCGCCGTGAGTCCGGTGCGCGGATCGTCCAGGTCGCCTCCATGCTGGGGCGCCTGTCCATCCCCCTGGCGGGGCCCTACAACGCTTCCAAGCACGCGGTGGTGGCCTTGGCGGAGAGCCTGAGGCTGGAGATCGGTGAGGAGGTGGCCGTGGTGCTGGTGGAACCGGGCGCCATTCGGACAGAGTTCCGCGAAACCTTGACGAAGGCATGGGGCGACCTGCCCGAGCGGGCCCGGGGCACCCGCTACGAGGCCATCCTCGCCCGCTACCTCGCGACGCGGAAACACCAGGGCGAGCGCTTCGCCATGGACGCGGAACACTGCGCCCGGAAGATCCTGAAGGCCCTAGTGGCCGAGCGCCCCCCGCGGCGCGTGGTCATCGGCCGGGACGCCTTCTGGGCGGGCAAGCTGAAGGCCCTCCTGCCAGCGGCCTGGTGGGAGGGCCTCCTGCGCCGGGTCTACCGGGTGGGCTGATCTGCGGGTAATGGTGGATATCGAGGTTCTCGACCTTCAGGTCCACCCGTCCCCCCGCAGTTCGCGATGGAAGAGATGCCACTCCAGACTGCGGAGGCCCTCCCCATGAAAGGGCAGGGGAAAGGGCAGGGGATGAGAGGCTTCGGCCCGCTGAAGAAAGGCGACGGTCTGCTTGATGACCGTCGTGTCCCTCAGGATCCGCTGGTGGCCCAGGCCCTCGGTGGTGAGGAGGGTGGCGGAGGGCCAGGCCGAGGCGATGGCCTCCCCATCCGACCAGGGAACCTCGCGGTCGCCGCGGTCATGGATCACCAGCAGTGGCGCAGACAGGCGGGAGGCGAGACTCAGAAGACGGATGCGCTCGGGGGGAAGCCCGCTGCGCCTGGCGTAGGCCTGGAAGGCTGCCGGATGTTCGGCCTCGGGAAAACCGAGCAGGGACAGGACCCGGTCGTAGTAGGGATCGGGTCTGGCCGGCGGCGCGAGGAAGACCACCCGCGGCGCCTGAAGCCCGTGGTCCATGGCGATGGCGGCTCCTGCGGCGCCCAACGAATGGGCCACCAGGCCGTGGATGGGGCCGACCTGGGCCACCAGGTCGCGCGTCGCCTCAGCCCATTGCAGGGGGCCGCTCCTCCGTCCCTGGGAGCCGCCGTGACCCGGCTGGTCGAAGGTGAGGATGGAGAATCCTGCCTTCGCCAGGGGCTCGATGAAGGACTGGAACTGCGTGCCGCGGCCCTCCCAGCCATGGAGACAGAGGATGGCCGGTCCCTCGCCCCATGCATGGCCCCTCAATCGAAGGCCTTTGGACCTGAAGTGGAACACTCGGCCCCGCTGCCGGGCGCATCGTTCCGACTCGGGCTCCCGGTGGCGGCGGGGCCTGGAGAACAGGTGCTCGGCACCCCGGTGGGCGAGGTCGATGGACAGGGCTCGAAGGGTCTGGAAACCCAGTCGCAGGGCCTTGATGCGGAGGTCGGAAGGGCTATGGCGGGTCATGGTGGTCTCACAGGGCGGGAAGCCGCGTGCCAGGCGGGGTGAAGACCCTGAGCCGCTCCTTGATGGCGCGGCGGGCCATGGTGAAGCTGCGGTGGTCGCGGTGGAGCTGGAAGGCTCCGTTGGCGCCCAGGGCCAGGGCCACGAACTCGAAGGCCAGCTGCTCAGGGTCGGCCGCGCGGGAAAGTTCTCCGGCATCCTTGGCGTCGCCCACCAGACGGGCGAGGCTGTCGCGCCAGAGGCCCATGGTGGCCGCCACCAGATCCTTGACGGGGCCCGGACGGCTGTCGAATTCCACTGACACGGAGGCGAAGAAACAGCCGCCGCGGAACATCTCGCGCTCGGCGTAGTCCAGCCAGGCGGCGAGGATGGCGCAGAGGCGCCTCAGCCCCCGGGGGGTCTTGAGCGCCGGCGCGAAGACCTGGTCCTGGAAGACGCCTCGAGCCGCCTGCACCGTGGCCAGCTGGAGTTCCTCCTTGGAGCCGAAATGGGCGAAGAGTCCGCTCTTGCTCAGGCCCGTGGCCTCGGCGAGGGAGCCGATGGTGAGCCCCTCCAGGCCATTCACGGAAGCCAGGTCCATGGCTTCCTGAAGGATGGCCTGCCGGGTGAGGGCGCCCTTGCCGGCCGGAAGGGGGAGGAGGGGCTTCGAGGCCGTGCTGGGCATAAGTACTCCAGATCGATTCAATAAAAATAGAACGATCGTTCGTGCTGTCAAGTTGGTTGCGGAAAACCACCAGAAGGCTCAGCCGGGGCTGAGCCTGGAGGGATCCATCGGGACCACCCATTGGACCTTCCTGCAGCGGGATTCTGAGACACTGAGGGTATGACCGAAGACTGCCTGTATCTGATCGACGCCTTCGCCTTCATCTTCTCGGTATCCGCTGCCCGGATACGCGAGACCTCGCCGTTCGGCATGGAGGTGGTTCATGGGTGAAGATCGCCTTTACCTGATCGACACCTTCGCTTTCATCTTCTCGGTATCCGCTGCCCGGATACGCGAGACCTCGCCGTTCGGCATGGAGGTGGTTCATGGGTGAAGATCGCCTTTACCTGATCGACACCTTCGCTTTCATCTTCTCGGTATCCGCTGCGCGGATACGCGAGACCTCGCCGTTCGGCATGGAGGTGGTTCATGGGTGAAGATCGCCTTTACCTGATCGACACCTTCGCCTTCATTTTTAGGGCGTACTTCGCCAATCCGCGGCTGAAGAATGGCGCCGCCTACACCTTCACGCGGCTGGTTCTCCAACTGCTGGAGAAGCACCAGCCCACGCACATCGCCTGCGTGTTCGACATGCCGGGCCCCACATTCCGGCACGAGATCTACCCCGAGTACAAGGCCAACCGGGCGGAGATGCCCGAGGATCTGCGGCCCCAGATCCCCATGATCCGCCAGCTGGTGGAGGCGCTCTCCATCCCCATCGTGGAGCTGTCCGGCTACGAGGCCGACGACGTCATGGGCACCCTGGCCCGGGAATCCGCTGCCCACGGTCTGCCCGCGGTCATCGTGAGCCCCGACAAGGACCTGCTCCAGCTGGTGGACGACAGCCTGAAGATCCAGGTGCTGAACACCAAGGACGGCGAGATCTGGCACGACCGCGAGGGCGTGAAGGCCCGCATGGGCGTGTGGCCCGAGCAGGTGGTGGACTTCCTCAGCCTGGTGGGCGACGCCTCGGACAATGTAAAGGGCGTGCCCGGCATTGGCGAGAAGGGCGCGGCCCTGCTGCTGGAGAAGCACGGCAGCCTGGACGGCGTGATCGCCGCCAAGGCCGACCTCAAGCCCAAGCAGCGGGAGGGGCTGGATGCAGCTGCCGAGTGGCTGGACCTCACGAAGCGCCTGGTCACGGTGGTGACGGATCTCGACCTGCCCCTGCACCCGAAGGATCTCGTCTACTCCGGCGTGGACGAGGCCAGAGCCCGGGAGACCTTCAAGGCCCTCGGCTTCCAGACCCTCACCAAGGAGTTCACGCAGAGCGCCCGGGAGGCGGGCAGCGCCCGGACCTACCGGGCCGCGGCCACCGTGGCGGATCTGGAAGCCGCCGTAGCCGCATGCCGCGCCGCGGGCCGGTTCGGCCTCGACACGGAGACCACCAGCGTCGATCCCACGCGGGGGCACATCGTGGGCCTCAGCCTGGCCTGGGCGGCCAACGAGGGCCTCTACATGCCGCTGGCCCACCTGAAGCCGGCCACGGCGGATACGGAGGGCTCTCTGCCGGGGCTGCTGCCGGACTCGGGCCTGCCCGACGCACTGCTGGACCTGCGGGGCGATGCGGCAGCCTTCTTCGCCGAACTGGCGCCCCACCTCGACCCCCGGAATGTGCCCTTCGCGGAGGCCCGGCGCGTGCTGGCCCCGCTGTTCGCGGATTCCGCCGTGGGCAAGTGTGGCCAGAACCTCAAGTACGACCTCCAGGTGCTGGCCCGCCACGGCCTGCCGGTGGCCGGGCTGGCGGACGACAGCATGGTGCTGAGCTTCCTGCTGGATAGCGGTGTGCGCCACAACCTCGACGACCTCTCCGTGCGCCACCTGGACGTGAAGCCCATCGCCTTCGAGGAGGTGGTGGGGAAAGGCAAGGCGCAGAAGCGATTCGACGAGGCCGTGTTCGAACACGCCGTGCAGTACGCCGCCGAGGACGCGGATCTGGCCCTCCAACTCTGCGACAAGCTGCGGGAGCGGCTCACGGACGACCGTCTGAAGCGGCTCTACGAGGAGGTGGACCTGCCCCTGGTGGATGTCCTCGCCGCCCTCGAAGGTCATGGCGTCCGGCTGGATCTTGACGTTCTTTCCCAGCTCGGCGCGCGCATGCGCGCTGAGCGCGAACGAGCGCAAACCCGCGTGATCGAGCTCGCTGGCGAGCCCTTCAACCTCAACAGCCCCACGCAGCTGGGAAACGTCCTGTTCGGTAAGCTTGGCTTCCAGCCCGTGAAGTACACCGGCAAGACCAAGGCCCCCAGCACGGACGAGGACGTGCTGCAGGAACTGGCGGAGAAGCAGGGCGCCGAAATCGCACGGGAGCTCCTGCGCCACCGGCAGATGGTGAAGCTGCTGGGCACCTACGTGGAGGCGCTGCCCCAGATGGTGAATCCCGTCACGGGCCGGGTTCACACGCGCCTGCACCAGGCGGCCGTGGCCTCGGGGCGGCTGGCCTCCAGCGATCCCAACCTCCAGAACATCCCCGTCCGCACGGAGGAGGGACGGCTCATCCGGGGCGCCTTCGTGCCCGAACCCGGCTGGGTGCTGCTGGACGCGGACTACAGCCAGATCGAGCTGCGCGTGGTGGCGGCCCTGGCCGAGGATCCGGTGCTGCTGGGCGCATTCGAAGCCGGCGAGGACATCCACCGGCGCACGGCCTCCGAGGTCTTCGGTGTGCCCATGGACCAGGTCACCGCGGACCAGCGCAGCGCCTCCAAGGCTGTCAACTTCGGCCTGCTCTACGGCCAGGGGGCCTTCGCCCTCGCCGCCAACATAGGCGTCAGCCAGAAGGAGGCCAAGGCCTTCATCGAGCGCTACTTCGAGCGGATGCCGAAGGTGGCGGCCTGGATCGAGCATGCCAAGGAGCGCGCCCTGGCGGAGGGCCTGGTGCGCACCCACTGGGGCCGCATCCGCCGCATCCCCGAGCTGGAGAGCCCCAACAAGCAGTTCCAGGCCCAGGGCCTGCGCGAGGCCGTGAACACCATCGTCCAGGGCACCGCTGCCGACCTCATGCGCCGGGCCATGGTGCGTCTGCACCGAAGCCTGAAGGCCTCGGGCCTTCGAGCGCGCCTGCTGCTCCAGGTCCACGACGAGCTGCTCCTGGAGGCGCCGCCCGAGGAGGTGGAGCGGGCCTCGGCCCTGCTGAAGGAAGCCATGGAAGGGGCGGACGACCTGGGCCCCCTGGGCGTGAAGCTGGCGGCGGAGGTCCGGACCGGTGACAGCTGGCTGGCCGCCAAGTAGTTTTTGACGATCTGTAGGTCCAGAGAGCCGAAACGCACGTTTTCGGAGGGATTTGTGATGGCCGCCCGGGCCCGAAGTTAACGGGGAGGTCATGATTGGGCGTTTCCGGCGCAGCCTGTGCCGCACCCGCAGACCCCTTGCGAAGGAGCCTGATCATGAGCCAGTTCAACATCGCGTGGTTGCCCGGTGATGGTGTGGGCGTGGAAGTCATGGAGGCCGCGAAGATCTGCCTCGATGCCCTGAAGTTCGACGCCACCTACACCCACGGCGACATCGGCTGGGAGTTCTGGTGCAAGGAAGGCGAATCCTTCCCCCAGCGCACCATCGACCTGCTGAAGCACAGTCACGCCGCCATGTTCGGCGCCATCACCTCGAAGCCGGTGAAGGATGCCGAAGCAGAGCTGGTGCCCGAGCTCAAGGGCAAGGGGCTTGTCTACCGCAGCCCCATCGTCCGTATGCGCCAGATGTTCGACCTCTACACCTGCCTGCGCCCCTGCAAGGCCTACCCGGGCAACCCCCTGAACTACCAGGACGGCATCGACATGGTGATCTTCCGCGAAAACACGGAGGATCTCTATTCCGGCGTGGAGTTCAGCCCCGTTCCGGATGAGCTGAAGGCCACGCTGAAGAAGCTGAGCAAGCCCTTCGGCCACTTCGCGGAACTGCCGGGCGACGAGTTCGCCATCACCTGCAAGGTCAACACGAAGAAGGGCTGCGACCGTATCATCCGCGCCGCCTTCGAGTACGCGAAGGCGTTCAACTATCCCAAGGTGACGGTCATCCACAAGGCCAACGTGGTGCGCGCCACCGAGGGCATGTTCCTGGAGACCGGCAAGCGCATCGCCAAGGAATACCCGGGCATCGCCATGGACGACGCCAACGTGGACGCCATCACCATGTGGATGCTGAAGAACCCGAAGAACTACGGCGTCATGGTGGCCACGAATCTCTTCGGCGACATCGTGAGCGACCTGGCGGCCCAGATGGTGGGCGGCCTGGGCTTCGGCTGCTCCGGCAACATCGGCGAGAAGCTGGCGGTCTTCGAGCCCAGCCATGGCAGCGCGCCCAAGTACGCCGGTCAGTACAAGGTGAACCCCATCGCCACCATCCTGGCCGCCAAGATGATGCTCGACTGGCTGGGCGAGACGGAGAAGGGCACGCGGCTGGAGAAGGCCGTGGCCGCCGTCATCGCCGAAGGCCAGGTCCGCACCTACGACATGGGCGGCAAGGCCTCCACCCTCGATATGGGCGAAGCGATTGCACGGAAGCTCTAAGGATTTTTATCCACAGATTTCACAGATTCACACAGAAGGAAAGCGTGGCCATCTAGGTTCTTAATCTGCGAAATCTGTGGAATCTGTGGACAAATCTTGAGGTTTTCAGTGAACCAGATCCTCATCCATGAAGTCGGTCCCCGCGACGGCCTGCAGGTCGAAGCCGCCGTGGTGCCGACGGAGCTGAAGCTTGACTGGATCCGCCGGGTGGCGGATTCGGGCGTGGACATCGTGCAGGTAGGTTCCTTCGTGCGGGGCGACAAGGTGCCCCAGATGGCGGACACCGATGACCTGTTCCGCCTCCTCGCGAAGGAATCCCACCGGGCCCTGCTGTCCGGCCTGGTGCTCAACGAGAAAGGGCTGGAGCGGGCCCTGGAGGTGGGCGTTTCGCTCATCTGCATGGGTGTCTCCGCCTCGGAGACCCACAGCCGGAAGAACACCGGCATGGGCACGGAGGAGGCCCAGCGGCGCATCATCACCACGGCCTTGGCGGCCAAGCAGGCTGGCCGGAAGGTCCAAGTGAGCGTTCAGAGCGCCTTCGGCTGCGGCTTCGAAGGGCCCATCCCGGAGGAGCGCGTGCTGGGCATCGTGGCCGCCTACCTGGAGGCCGGGCTCAGCGCCATCAGCCTCGCGGACACGGCGGGGCATTCACACCCGGACCAGGTCCGACGCTATGTGCGGAAGGTGCTGGAGCTCGACCCGGCCGCGGAAGTCACGGCCCACATCCACAACACCTACGGCCTGGGCATGGCCAGCGTTTACGCGGCCATGGAGGCGGGCGCGCGGGCCATCGAGACCAGCTTCGGCGGCCTCGGCGGCTGCCCCTTCACCAAGGTGGCGGCGGGCAACGTGGCCACGGAGGACTTGGTGCACGGCCTCCAGCGGACCGGGCAGCGCACGGACATCGACCTGGCAGCCCTCGTGGGCGTCAGCCGGGACGTCGCGCGGCACCTCGGCCGCGAGCTTCCCGGGTGTGTCTACAAGACTGGCCCCATCGCAGCGAAGGTGACGGCATGAGCAGGAAGATTCTCGAGGGCATCAAGGTCCTGGACCTCACCAACGTCCTCTCCGGTCCCTTCACCACGCTCCACATGGCCCTCCTCGGCGCCGAGGTCATCAAGGTGGAGAATCCCAAGGATGGTGACCTGGCGCGCAAGCTGGGCATCGTGCCCAACCTGAACAAGAAGCTCATGGGCACCAGCTTCCTGGCCCAGAACTGCAACAAGAAGTCCATCACGCTGAACACGAAGTCTCCGGAGGGCAAGGAGCTGTTCCGCCGCCTGGTGAAGGACGCGGACGTGGTGGTGGAGAACTTCCGGCCCGGCGTCATGGACCGGCTGGGCATCGGCTACAAGGCGCTCGCCGAGATCAACCCGCGCCTCATCTACTGCGCCATCTCCGGCTTCGGCCAGACCGGGCCGGACGCCCTCAAGCCCGCCTACGACCAGATCATCCAGGGCCTCTCAGGCGAGATGGCCGTGAACGGGGACGAGCGGCTGAGCCCCCTGCGCACGGGTTTCCCCGTCTGCGATACCGTCGGCGGCCTGAACGCAGCCTTCGCCGTCATGGCGGCCCTCTTCCACCGGGAGCGCACGGGGCAGGGGCAGGCCATCGACATCGCGCTGCTGGACAGCATCATGCCCCTCATGGGCTGGGTGGCGGCCAATCTCCTCATCGGCGGCGAGCAGCCCGTGCTCATGGGCAACGACAACTTCACGGCCGCACCCAGCGGCACTTTCTGCACCCAGGACGGCCACATCAACATCGCCGCCAACAAGCAGGAGCAGTGGGAGGCCGTCTGCGAGGTGCTGGGGGTTCCGGACCTGAAGACGGACCCCCGCTTCCAGGAGCGGGATACCCGCAAGAAGAACCGCCGGGAATTGACTCCGCTTTTGGAGGCCCGGCTGACCCAGAAACCTACCAGTTTCTGGGTCAGGGAACTGAATGCGAAGGATGTTCCGAGCGGGGAGATCCTGGGGCTGGAAGCGGCCCTGCGGCAGCCGCAGATCGCGCATCGCGGCGTGCTCCAGAAGGTGCGGGCCGAAGGCGTCGGTGAGATCGAGGTGTTCGGACTGACCGCACTGTTCGAGAAGACGCCTGGTTCCGTGGACACGCCGCCTCCCGCACTGGGCGAGCACAACGCGGAGATCTACGGTGGCCTGGGGTTGGGCGAATCCGAACTGGCGGAACTGAAATCCAAGGCTGTGATCTGAGGAGGCATTTATGGGCATGACTGTCGTCGAAAAAATCCTGGCCCGTGCGGCGGGTCTGCCGTCCGTGAAGGTCGGGGATGTGGTCGAGCCCAAGGTGGACCTCGCCATGTCCCACGAGAACGCGGCGCTGGTGATCAACCAGTTTCTTGAAGTCTTCCAGGGCACGGGCCTGGCGCCGAAGATCTGGGATCCGTCGCGGATCGCCATCATCTTCGACCACCGGGTGCCAGCGGAGTCCCCGAAGACCGCCACCAACCAGAAAAAGATCCGCGGCTTCGTGGCCGAGCACGGCATCACCAAGTTCCACGACGTTCGCGGCGATGTGGGCGGCATCTGCCACCAGATCCTCCCTGAGTACGGCTATGTCCGGCCAGGCTACGTGGTGGTGGGCACTGACTCCCACACCACCAGTCACGGGGCCCTGGGCGCCTTCAGCTTCGGCATCGGCGCCACGGAGATGGCCTCCGTGTGGAGCCTGGGGATCGCCGTCAACATCGAGGTGCCGGCCACCATCAAGGTGGTGGTGAAGGGCGAGTTTCCGCCCATGGTGGGGCCCAAGGACTTGATCCTCCACCTCATCGGGAAGCTCACCGCCCAGGGCGCCAACTACAAGGTGCTGGAGTTCCACGGCGAGACCATCCGGAAGATGAGCACCAGCGGCCGCCTGGCCATCTGCAACATGAGCGTGGAGGCGGGCGCCACTTCCGGCATCGTCCCCGGGGACGCGGAGACCCTGCGGTACCTGCGGGAGGAGGCCGGCGTCACGGAGGCCATCCCCTGCGTGGCCCCGGATGCGGATGCCGACTACTGCCAGACCGTAGAGATCGACGTCTCCACCTTGGCGCCCCAGATCGCCTGCCCCCACATGGTGGACCACGTGAAGCCCGTGGATCAGGTGGCGGGCACGAAGGTCCAGCAGATCGTCATCGGCAGCTGCACCAACGGCCGTCTGGACGACCTGGAGGCCGCCGCCGCCATCCTGCGCGGCAAGAAGGTCGCCGAGGGCACCCGCATGCTGGTGTTTCCCGCCTCCAGCAAGATCTTCGCGAAGGCCCTGGACAAGGGTATCGTCCACGACCTGATGAAGGCCGGCGCCGTGGTCATGAACTCCGGCTGCGGGCCCTGCCTGGGCGTCCACGAAGGCGCCCTGGGCGACCACGAGGTGGCCCTCAGCACCACCAACCGCAACTTCAAGGGCCGCATGGGCAACCCCACTGGCGAGGTCTACCTCTGCAGCCCCGCAGTGGCCGCCGCCTCCGCCATCACCGGCGTCATCACCGATCCGAGAAAGGGCTGATCCATGTCCAAGGTCATCATCGCGCTCGGCAACGACATCAGCACCGACGACATCTACCCCGGCCGCTTCATGGCCACGGTGCTGCCCTCGGAGACGCCCCAGTTCGCCTTCTTCGACCGCACGGAGTTCAACGCGCAGCTCAAGGCGAAGGCCTTCGCGCCGGGCTCCATCATCGTGGGCGGCGAGAACTTCGGGTGTGGCTCCAGCCGCGAGCAGGCCTGCTCCACGCTGAAGGGCCACGACGTGGCCGTGGTGGCCCGCAGCATCGCCCGCATCTTCCTCCAGAACAGCATCAACCTGGGGCTCCAGGTGGTGATCTGCCCCGGCATCGAAGCCACCGAGGGCGATGAGCTGGAGATCACCGCGGACCAGGTGCTCAACAGGACCACCGGCAAGGCCTTCGACCAGGTGAAGCTTCCCGCGGCCCGCAAGGGCATCATGGACGCCGGCGGGCTCATTCCGTACACGCGCGCCCGGCTGATGGCCAGGGCCTGACCCGGCAAGGACTCCACGAAGGGCACGAAGGTAGAGGTAAGGGCACGAAGAAGGGGCGGCCGGCCTCGCTTCGTGCCCTTCCCGCGCCTGCAGGGCGCATTCGTGTCCTTCATGGAGGTCTTTTCCGGTCGCCGCTGCGCCTATTCCGAAGTCTCCAGTGCATCCTCGGGACACGGATGGTGGTGGCTCCGGATGGCATGGACGGCCAGCTCGTAGTCAGGCTCCTTCGTGAGCTCCCGCACCAGCTCCGTGTGGATCACCGTGCCGTTCTCGTCCAGCGCCACCACGGCCCGGGCCAGGAGGCCGCGCATGGGCCCGTCGATGAGGGTGACCCCGAACTGGGCCCCGAACTCGGGGTGGCGGAAGGCGGACATCGGGTGCGCCCGCTCCAACCCCCGGGAGCCGCAGAAGAGGTCCTGCGCGAAGGGCAGGTCCATGGAGACGCACAGCAGCACCGTGTCGCTCAGATCCTGCGTCAGGGCATTGAACTTGCGGACGCTCTCCGCGCAGGTCGGCGTGTCCAGGCTGGGAAAGATGCTCAGCAGGACGCGCTTTCCCTCCAGATCCACACTCGTGGTGTCGCGCAGATCCGTGCGGGTGAGGGCGAACGCAGGGGTGGGGGAGCCGACTGCGGGCAGCTCGCCGCAGGTATGGGTGGGGGTGCCGTTCAGGGTGATCGTGGCCATGGGGACCTCCCGGCGCGCACATGCTACTCCCAATGGAGAATTCCGGCACGATTTCTTGACCGGGCGGGGGCCCCGAGCCGGGCTCGCCCCTGATATGCCTCGGCTCGCCCCACCTTTCCTGGCGGAAACTGCTTCGCGTTCTTAGTCTTGGATCATGGAACCCACGCTCGGCAAGTGGCGCTGGTACTGGAGCATCTGGGGCCTGATGGGCCTGTACATGACCACCTGGGACATGGCCATGTATCCCGCCGCGCCGGTCCTGCGGCTGCTGGGGATGAACCTCCTCCAGAACGGGGCCTGGGGCCTGCTGGGTCTCCTCCTCATCCGGTTGGCGGACCGGAAGCCCATCGAGTCCTTCGCGTGGAGCCAGTGGCGCACCTGGGGCCTGCACCTGCTGGCCAGCGTCCTGGCGGCCACCCTCGGGCTGTTCCTGGCCTACCTGATCTCCCTGGCCATGGAAGGAGGCGGGAGGCACCTGGATCTCGCGACGGTCCGGAAGGGGCTGCCCCGGTTCTACCGGGCCTACTTCCACACGAACCTGCTCTTCATGTGGGCGGTGGTGGCGGCCTTCCACGGACTTCGGATCTACCGGAAGTACCAGATCCGCGAGATCGAGGCCGCCAAACTGGAGGCCCGGTTCGCCGAGGCCCGGAACCAGGCCCTGTGCATGCAGCTCCAGCCTCACTTCCTCTTCAACACGCTCAACTCCATCTCCGCCCTGGTCCATACGAACCCCGAGGGGGCGGACGACATGATCAGCCGCCTGGGGGACTTCCTCCGGATGACCCTGGAGGCGCCGCCGGACCAGATGGTGCCGCTGTGGAAGGAACTGGCCTTCATCCAGGCCTATCTCTCCATCGAGCAGGTCCGATTCCAGGGCCGCCTCCGGGTCGAAGTGGATGCCCCCTCCACGGTGCAGAACCTGCGGGTGCCCAGCTTCATCCTCCAGCCCCTGGTGGAGAACGCCCTCAAGCACGGCCTTTCCGACCGGCAGCAGGGCGGCACGCTCGGGCTGCGGGCCTCGCGGGATTCCGAATGCCTCGTGCTGGAAGTCCGGGATGACGGCACGGGCTACTCACCGGGCCGGGAAGGGGTGGGCCTGAGCAATGTCCGGGCCCGCCTGGGATTGATCTACAAGGGGCTGTATCACCTGGACATCCTCGGTGTGCCCGGGCGCGGCACCCTGGTGGCGCTCCGGCTGCCCCTCGGGGATGCCGTCGGGGGCGTGTCATGAATCTCCGGGCCCTGGTGGTGGATGACGAGACGCTGGCCCGGCAGCGCATCCGCCATCTGCTCCGCCGGTCCACGGACATCGAAGTGGTCGGGGAGTGCGCCAACGGCCTGGAGGCGGTGAAGGCCATCGAGGAGCTGGCCCCGGACCTGGTGTTCATGGACATCCAGATGCCCGAGCTGGATGGC
This sequence comes from Geothrix paludis, assembly GCF_022808815.1. Lineage (GTDB taxonomy): Bacteria > Acidobacteriota > Holophagae > Holophagales > Holophagaceae > Geothrix > Geothrix paludis. The sequence goes on from NZ_JAKZLC010000001.1 coordinate 186,522, forward strand.
TTCGGGGTGGTGGAGGCCATGGGCGCGGATCGCATGCCGCCCACCCTCTTCATCACGGCCTACGATCAGCACGCCCTCCGGGCCTTCGAGGTCCATGCCGTGGACTACCTGCTGAAGCCCTTTTCGCCCGAGCGCTTCCACCATGCCCTGGAGCGCGCGCGGCGCTGGTGCCGGTCCTCCACCCGCGAGAAGGGGCAGGATCTGGAGGCCCTCATGGCCGGCCTGCGCCGGGATCGGCCCTGGGCGGATCGCCTCCTGGTCCGGCAGGGGGACCGCCACGTTCTGGTGAGGACGGACGCCGTGCAATGGATCGAGGCGGAGGACAACTACGTCCGTCTTCATGTCGAAGGCACCTCGCATCTGGTCCGGCAGACCATGGCGGGTCTCCTTGCAAGGCTCGACCCCGCCCGGTTCCGGCGGATCCACCGCTCCGCCATCGTGAACCTCGACTGCATCCGGGAGTTCCAGCCCTGGAGCGGAGGGGACCACCTGGTGATCATGCGCGACGGCACCCGCCTGACCCTCAGCCGGACCTACCGGGACCAGTTCGGCGAGTGGCTCTGACACAGGAAGGCCCGGCGCTGAGCCGGGCCTTCCTGCATGCAGGGGCGGGTCACTCCGGGGCGAGGACCGTGACGGTGGCCATGCCCGCCTCGCGAAGCACCAGCGCGCCCTTTTCGGTCATGGTGCGGCTGGGCAGGATGACGTCCACGGTTCCGATGAGGCGGTCCGTCACAAGCAGCTCGCCGTTGGTGCCGTCACCCACGCTGAAGACGGCCCCCTGCTTCAGGGCCACGGGAGTGGTGGCGATGGCGGGTACGCCTCGCCTCCCGAGCTGGGAGATGGCCTGCGTGGCGCCGATGGAACCATCCCGGAACATCCGGTCCCCGGGCAGCAGCACCAGGTAGTCCGCATGGTGATTCGCGATGAGATGGGCGGCGGGGACGGCCTTGTCCCAACTGCGCGCGTCCACCACGGTGATGAAGGCGCCTTCGCCGGCCGCCCGGGCCAGGGCCAGCACCGCGTCCTGGCTGGCCGGGTAGTCGCAGATCACGCCGATGTGCTGCTTGGCGGGCCAGGTGGCCTGGGTGGTCTTCATCAACGGGCGGAAGTCCTCGGCCTGGAGCGCCAGGCCGACGAGGGCCGCCGCGGCCACCACGAGGGATGCGGAAATGCGGTTCATGATGCCTCCGGAAGAAAGGCGGTCGGGGACGGATCCCCGCGACGGGTGGAAGGGAGCCCGAACGGTGTCAGACGGGCGGGGTGAACGCCGCCAAACATGAGCGGCCGTCTCAGCTCAGGCCATGGATCTGGGACGAACAGGCCCAGATGGGGGTGAGGGGTTTCTTTCCGGGGGTGGGTCCGGCCCTGCTCCGGGCGATACTTGGGGTTCGGAGGCACCCATGAAAATCCTGCTCCTGGGCTCGGGCGGACGGGAACACGCGCTGGCGCTGAAGCTCAAGGCTTCGGCCACCCCGGTGGAACTGGTCTCCGCGCCGGGCAGCGATGCCCTTGCGGAACTGGGGACCTGCGTGGCACTTGACCTGGCCTCTCCGGCCGCCGTGGCCGCCTGGTGTTCCGCGAACCGGCCGGACCTGGTGGTGGTCGGTCCCGAGCTGCCCCTGGTGGCCGGAGTGGCCGATCTGGTGCGGTCCCTGGGCATCCCCGTGTTCGGACACGACGCCGCCACGGCCCGCCTGGAGGGCAGCAAGGCCTTCGCCAAGGCCTTCATGCAGCGCCATGGCATTCCCTGCGCAGCCAGCGAGACCTTGACCGACCTGGCCGAAGGCGTCGCCCTGATCCGGGGCTGGTCCTACGGCTATCCCATCGTCCTCAAGGCCGATGGCCTGGCCGCGGGGAAGGGTGTGGTGCTGGCCCACAGCGAGGCCGAGGCGCTCGAGACCTTCCGGGCCTTCCTGGAGGGCCAGTTCGGGGATGCCAGCCGCACCGTGGTCTTCGAGGAACCCCTGCACGGCATGGAACTCTCCCTGCACGTGCTGGTGGACGTGGACGCGAGCCACGCGGCCTACGCCATGCTGCCCGCCTGCCAGGACCACAAGCGCATCTTCGAGGGCGACCATGGCCCCAACACCGGCGGGATGGGCGCCTTCGGGCCCATTCCCTTCCTCCGGCCGGAGGACATCGAGCGGATGCGCCTCGAGCTCGTCGAACCCACCCTCCGCGGTCTGCGGGAGGATGGCCTCCGGGCCCGGGGCGTGCTGTTCCTGGGTGTCATGTGGACGGCAGCGGGCCCCAAGCTGCTGGAATACAACGTCCGCTTCGGGGATCCGGAAACCCAGGTGCTCATGCAGCTGCTGGATGAGGATCTGCCGGCCCTGCTGCTGGAGGTGGCCGAGGGGCGCCTGGCCAGCCGCGACCTGAAGGTAAAGCCGCACACGGCCATCACGGTGGTGCTTGCGGCCGAGGGCTATCCGGAACGGGCCAGGAAGGGGGTGCCCATCGCCCTGGGAACGCCCAGCGTCACGGTGATCCACGCCGGAACGCGCAAGGAGGGCGGCCGGTGGATGACGAATGGGGGCCGCGTGCTGAACCTGGCCACCTCCGCGCCGGACCTGGCGGCGGCGAGGGCCGCCATCGCGGCGGCCCTGCCCGAGGTCCAGTGGCCGGGCATGCAGCTGCGGCGGGATATCGGCCTGCGGGCCCTGCACCACGCCCGCGACGGGAAGACGGTGCAGGACCACTGGTGAGGCGCCGGGCCCGGGTGGGGAACCCGGGCCCGGAGGCCTTCACTTCCGCTTGGTGTCCAGGTCGCTGAGCAGGCTGGTGACAGCCGCCTCGAGCTGCTGGTCCCGGCCGCTGGTGAGCAGGGCGGGCTCGTCGGCCACAGGCAGATCGGGCTCCAGCTGGTTGTTCTCGCAGAACTTCCCATCCGGGGTGCGCCAGCCACCCTGGGGGATGCCGAACACCAGCGTGGGATCGATCTGGGGCTCCCACCACACGAAGGTGCCCGTGCCCGGCACGGGCATGCCCACGGTGCGGCCCAGGCCCTTCAGCTTGTAGGCCACGGGGAAGAGGTGGGCATCGGAGTAGTTGCCTTCGCTCATGAGCACGATGGAGGGCTTAACCCACTTGAGTAGCGGCTCATGGCCGTAGGCCTGGCCCCGGGGGATCACGTCGAAGTACTTCTTCCCGCTGAGGAAATCCGAGAGCTGCTCGTGGATGTTGCCCCCGCCGTTGTAGCGGGTGTCCACCACCAGGGCCTCCTTGTCCAGGTGGCGGCCCAGCACCTCGTCGATGACCGTGCGCATGCTGGGGTCGTTCATGGCCCGCACATGGACGTACCCGAGGCGCCCCTTGGACAGCCGCTCCACTTCGGCCCGGTTGCGATCCACCCACCGGCGGTAGAGCAGCTCGCCCTCCTGCATCGGGGTGATGGGCTTCACGGCCTCGTCCCAGCGGGTGGAGGCGGCGGGATCCAGGAAGCTGAGGAGGGTCGGCTGGCCCGCCCGGCGGTTGAGGAGGCGCCCCAGGTCTTCGGATGAGGCGAGGGCGACGCCGTCGATGGCCGTGAGCACATGGCCGGGTCGCGCCTTGGAGGTGGCCTTGTCCAAGGGCCCGCCCTTGAGCACTTCAGTCACCTTGAGCCCCTTGGCCGTCGGCTCGAAGAAGAGGCCCAGGGCGGCCGAGGCGTCCGTGTTTACCTGGGGCGGGTTGTAGCGCCCGCCGGTATGGGAGGCGTTCAGCTCGCCCAGCATCTCGCTCAGCAGCTCCTGGAAGTCGTAGTTGTTCTGGATGAAGGGGAGGAAGCGGCGGTAGGCATCCCGGTAGAAGGCCCAGTCCACGCCGTGGAGGTCCGTTACGTAGAACTTCTTCTCCACCTGCCGCCAGGCGTGGTCGAAGATGTAGGCGCGCTCTCCGGCAGGGTGGAGCACCAGCTCCGTGGCCACGGGCAGGTCCTCCCGCTTGCCGGATTCGACATCCACCCTCAGCAGCTTGCCGTCCGCCAGCACGAAGATGGACTTGCCATCGGCGGTGGCCTCCATGCCGCCCCGCTGGAAGCCGAGCTTCGTGACCAGCTTCGTCTCGCGGGTCCGGAGGTCCACAGACCAGAGGTCGTAGCCCTTCTCGAACTTCGCCAGGTAGAACATCTTGTCCATGCCCTTGGCGACCTCCGCGTCCGCGAGCTCGGCGGTGTTCGGCGACAGCCTCGCCCGGCGGTCATCCAGGCCGCTCCACTCGATGGCCACCGGCTCGACCTTGGGCTTGTCCTTGGCGCCGCCTTCCTTGTCCTTGTCCTTGTCCTTGGCCTTCTCCTTCTCCTTCTCCTTCTCCTTCTCCTTCTCCTTGTCCTCGCGCTCCTTCACGAGGGCGAAGTCCTCCTTCGACAGCTGGTAGCGGTCCCAGGCCTTCTGGGTGAGGAACAGGCCATGGATGTCCTCGGTGACGCCCTGCTGGGACAGAGCCCGGTTGCCCTCACGGCCGGAGGACCAGTAGATCATCGTGCCGTCGGGGGAGAAGCGCGGGCCTTCATCCTCGAAGCCGCTGTGGGTCAGGTTGTGGATGGGCCCGGTGCCGTCGGTCGCCACCAGGCCGATGTCGCGGACCCACCCCAGCCCAGTGCTCATGGCGAAGGCCAGCCACTTGCCGTCCGGGGACCAGGCGAAGGACTGGTCGCCGTCGGAATAGGAGTAGTTCTTCCCGGCGGGCAGCAGGGTGCGGGTCTTGCCGCTGGCGAGGTTGAGGACCTTGAGGGCCGTGCGTTCCTCCAGGTAGGCGACCTCGGTGCCGTCCGGCGAGAACTGCGGCTGGAACTCCTCGGCGGGAGTGGCCAGGATGGCCTTCTCCTCCAGCTGGGTCGAGGCGTAGAAGTAGGGCTCGTCGGGCCGCACGATGCGCCGGGTGTAGAGGTCCCAGCTCCCGCCGCGCTCGGCGGCGTACAGCAGGGTCCGGCCATCGGGGCTGAAGCTCACGCTGCGCTCCTGTCCGGGAGTGTTGGTGATGCGCCGGGTGACCTTGCCGTCCGCCGAGGTGACGAAGATCTCCCCGCGGACGATGAAGGCAAGCTCCTTGCCGTTGGGGGAGACCTTCATCTCGGTCATGGCCCCGTTCACGGGCAGGACCTTCTCCTGGGCGGCCCGTCCATCCACGCGGACGGCCACCTCCAACTTGCGGGGCTGGGCGCCCGGGGCCTGGATCCAGATCTCGCCGTCATAGGTGAAGCAGAGCGTGTCGTCCTTGGCCGCGCTGAGGAAGCGCACGGGGTGCTTGGCGAAATGCGTGAGCGCCACGCCGGGACCGGGATGGGCCACGGAGCCCCGGAACACGTTGAAGGAGCCCTCCTGCTCGCTGAGGTAGAAGTAGGTGTCGGCGCTAGAGCCGAAGACGGGGTTCCGGTCCTCGCCGGGGAAGCTGGTGAGCTTGGCGAAGGCCCCGGAGGCGGGCTGATAGCTCCAGAGGTCCCGGGTGACGGAGGAGGTGTGGTGCTTCCGGTACTTGTCCTCGTAGCCCTTCACGTCCTGGTAGAGGATCCGGCCTCCGTCCGGCGCATAGGCCGCGCTCTCCATGGGGATGTCCGAGAGCAGGCGGGTCTGGCCGGTGGCCCGGGACACCAGGTAGGTCTCCGGGAAGAGCCGGCCCGGGAACTGGCGGCTGGCGGCCGTGTGTTCCCGGGAGGAGGTGAACAGGATCTCCTGGTCGTCGGGCGTGAAGGCGAAGGGCAGGTCCGGCGCGGAGTGGTAGGTGAGCCGCCGGGCCTCGCCTCCCTCGCTGGGCATCACGTAGACATCGAAATTGCCGCTGCGGTCCGAGGCGAAAGCGATCCAGCGGCCGTCGTGGCTCCAGACCGGCTGGAAGCTGTAAGATCCACCCACCGTCAGCGGCGTGGCCGTGCCCCCGGCGGCGGGGACGCGGTAGAGGTCCCCCTGGTAGGAGAACACCACGGTCTTCCCGTCCGGGGAGATGGCTGGGTACCTCAGCCAGAGAGGATGGTCCTGGGCCGGCGCGGAGGCCGCCAGGAGGAGGGGCAGGAGGAACGTCAGGAAGCGCATGCGCTGGGTTCTCCGGAAAAGGTCCATTGAACCAGCGTTCGGATCCGCCTCAAAACGCCTCGGGCCCGGCCTACCTGGGACGGAGGAACCACAGCGCGAGGGTGAACACCGCCAGGACCAGGGTGAAAGTGCCCGCGGCGCGGTGAATGCGGGGGAGGTAGGCGCGGGCGCTGCGGCCTTCCCGCCAGGCCAGGGCCGCGCGGCCCAGGAGGATGGTCGTGCCGGCGGCGCCCATCAGGACCAGCCACATGAGGAGATGGTGCCGGCCCAGGCTCCGGGGGTGCAGGACCACCCGGAGGAGGACCACCGTCACGGTGGCGGCCATGAGGTGCCCATGGAGCCGGTGGTCACCCCGCCGGACGGCGCGCAGGGCGAAGCCCAGCAGGATGGCGGCGGGGATGAGCAGGAGATCCAGCATCCGGGCCAGGGTACCTCAGGTGGCTCAGAGCGGGAGGGCTTCCTGGCGTTTCTCACCCTCCCAGCGGTAGAAGCCCGCGCCGGACTTGCGGCCCAGGCGGCCGGCGGCCACCAGCTGGCGGAGCACCGAGGGCGCCTTGAAGCGGGGCTCCCCGAAGGCCTCGAACAGCACCTCGGCCACGCTCTGCATGGTGTCGAGGCCGATGAAGTCGCTGAGGTGCAGTGGGCCCATGGGATGGCCGCAGCCCAGCCTCATACCCGTGTCGATGTCCTCCACCGTGGCGAGCTTCTGCTCGGCGCAGCGGATGGCGTCCAGCAGGTAGGGCACCAGGAGGCGGTTCACCACGAACCCCGGAGCGTCCGGCGCCAGCACGGCGGTCTTGCCGAGCCGCTGGACGAAGCCCTTCAGGGCGGCCAGGGCGTTGCCGTCCGTGGCGAGGGTGCGGACGATCTCCACCAGCGGCATGGCGGGGACCGGATTGAAGAAGTGCAGGCCCGCCAGGTTGGGCAGGCGGCCCGGCGACAGCACCGGGCTGAGGTGGGCGACCGTGAGGCTGGAGGTGTTGGTGCAGAGGATGGCGTTCGGCTCCAAGACCTTGTCCAGCGCGGCGAAGGTCTCCAGCTTGAGATCCATGCGCTCCGGCACGGCTTCCACCACCAGGTCGCAGCCGGCCAGGGCGGCGAAGGTGAGGGTGCCGTGGAGGCGGCGGGCGAAGGTGGTGCTCTGGTCCTCCGTGATCTTCCCCTTGGCCACGGCGCGGCCCCAGGTGTCCTGGATCCGCGCCAGGCCCTTGGTCAGCAGGGACTCGTCCACCTCCTTCACCCAGACCTCGCAGCCCGCCTCGGCCGCGCACTGGGCGATGCCCGAACCCATGAGTCCGCAGCCGACGATGCCGATGCGCTGGATGTCCATGTCGCTCCCCCGTTGGAATGGTGATGGTCTGGTCTCCATTCTCCGACGATTGGGATCCGGGCGGAGCGATGACCTGGGGTAGGGTGCTTCCGCTATGATCGGCCAGTGCCCGGGGGGTGCCCATGACCGGCCTACTGAAAGATCTGCTTGGCCACCAGGCCTGGGCGGACGCGATGTTCTTCCATGCCTGGGGCAAATCGGGTTTCGCGGAGGATTCCGAGCTGCGGACCAGGATCAGCCATCAGGTGGATGTCCAGGAGGCCTTCCTGGACATCCTCAAAGGCGGGATGCCGCCTTCGGAAGAGCCTCCCGTGGGCGCGTTCCCCGACCTGCTGCGCCGGTGCCGCTCTGCCCACGAAGCCTTCCGGGCCCTGGGTCGGGGCCTCGACGATGCTTCCTTGGCCCGCGTCGTGCGGGTGCCGTGGTTCCCGGATCCGCCCTGCCTGGTCTCCGTCGGGGAGGCGCTGACCCAGGTCTGCCTGCACTCCCAGCACCACCGCGCCCAGAACATGACCCGCCTCAAGGCCCTGGGCGCCGGGGCGAAGAACGTGGACTACATCATCTGGCTCTGGAAGCAGCGGCCTGAACCGCGCTGGGATCTTTGAGCGCGGTGAACATGGAGCGGAGCCATCTCTGGGGAAGCCGATGAGGATAGACGGGAATGCCCTGCGGTTCATGCGGCGCGCCATCGACCTGTCCCGCATCCACATGGAGGCGGGCGAAGGCGGACCCTTCGGCGCGGTGATCGTGAAGGGCGACGAGATCCTGGGGGAGGGTTGGAACCAGGTCACGACGGGCCATGACCCCACCGCCCATGCGGAGGTGGTGGCCATCCGGCGGGCCTGCGAGCGCCTGGGCACCCACCAGCTGCGGGGGTGCGAGATCTACACCAGCTGCGAGCCCTGCCCCATGTGCCTGGCGGCCATCTACTGGGCCCGCCTGGACCGCGTGTGGTACGCCAACGGCCGGGCGGACGCCGCCGCCATCCAGTTCGACGACGACTGGCTCTACCGCGAGCTGGCCCTCCCTCTCGACGCGCGCAGCCTGCCCGCTTTCCAGGTGCTCCGCGAGGAGGCCCTGCCCGTCTTCCACGCCTGGGGCGCCAAGACGGACAAGATTCCCTACTGATAGCTGACGGCTGACAGCTATATTTCCAGGTAGGTGTGCAGGTTCCGCTCTTCGGTGAGCAGCGCCCGCAGGGCCTCGGCGGCGTCGCTCTTGGCGCTGGCCCTCCGCTTGGTCTGGGGCCCCTGGATGAGCACGTCGGGATCGTAGTGGACGCTGCGGAGCACGTGGTCCACCGTGTCGCCCATGACGAGGTGCTGCACCTTGAAGGTGTCGTCCTCGTGCACCACGATGTGGGCCTCGTTGGGTGCGCCGAAGAGGTTGTGCCGCATGCCCAGGATGTCCTGGTAGGCCCCGGTCAGGAAGAAGGCCACATAGTAGGACTCGCCGCCGCGGGGCTCGTGGAAGGGGAGCTCGTCGCGCACGTCCTTCAGGTCGATGAACTTCTCCATCTTCCCGTCGCTGTCGCAGGTGATGTCGCAGAGGGTGGCCGACAGCCCGGGCTTCTCCTTGAGCCGGTGAATGGGCATCACCGGGAAGAGCTGCTCGATGGCCCAGTGGTCCGGCATGGTCTGGAAGATGCTGAAGTTGGCGATGAGCTTGTCCGCCAGGCTCTTGTTGAGATCCTGGAACTCCTCGGGGACGTACTTCAGGCTCTTGCTGCTGAGGATGCGGGAGAGCTTGCGGCAGACCTCCCAGAACAGCGTCTCGCCCTTGCTGCGGTCCTCCAGGCCCAGGTAGCCCAGGTTGAAGAGGGTGAGCAGCTCGTCCTTCTGGGTGATGGCGTCGTGGTACATCTCCGCGAAATTCTTCACGGAGATGTTGTCGCGGGTGTAGGCCAGCTCCTTGAGGATCTGGGGCTCGTTGCCGGTGAGGGTCACCGTGTACTTGGTGTGGGTGGTGTCGATGAGGCCGATGATGTCGACGACCACCACCTCGTGATAGGCGACGATGGCGCGGCCGGACTCGCTGAGCAGGTCGGGCATGGGCACCTGCTCCTGGGTGCAGATGTCCTTGGTGGTGTAGACCACGTCCGCCGCGTACTCGGCGATGGTGTAGTTCATGGAGCTGCTGAAGGTGGTCTTGCTGCCGTCGTAGTCCACGCCGAGGCCGCCGCCCACGTTGAGATAGCGGATGGGCACGCCCAGCTTCCGCAGCTTGGCGTAGATGCGGGTGGCTTCCTTCATGGCCGACTTGATCTTGCGGATGTCCGTGATCTGGCTGCCGATGTGGAAGTGCAGCTCGATGACGCTGTCCAGCAGGTCGCGCTTCTCCAGCACCTCGATGGCGTCCAGGATCTCGCGGGTGGTGAGGCCGAACTTCGCATGGTCCCCGGCGCTGGTCTCCCACTTGCCCGATCCCTGGGCGTTGAGCTTGGCGCGGAGGCCGATGAGCGGCTCGACCTTGAGCTCCTTGGCCACCTTCAGGATCAGAGGCAGCTCGGTCATCTTCTCGACTGTGATGACCACCTTGCGCCCGGCCTTGCGGGCCAGCAGGGCCATGCGGATGAAGGACTCGTCCTTGTAGCCGTTGCAGAGCACCAGGGCCTCGGGATGCAGGTCCTGGCTGAGGGCGATGATCAGCTCGGGCTTGGAGCCGGCCTCGAGCCCGTAGTGGTACTTGTTGCCCGAGCGGATGATCTCCTCGACCACCTCCTTGGTCTGGTTGGTCTTCACCGGGTAGACGCCCTGGTAGCCGCCCTCGTAGCCGAACTCGATGATGGCGCGCCGGAAGGCCTCGTTGACCTCGACCACACGGTGGTCCAGCACCTGCGGGAAGCGCAGGTTCACGGGGGTGCGGATGCCCTTCTTCTTCAGGTGCTGGACGATCTCGTAGACGTCGCAACTGAGGGACTCGTCCTTGGTGGGCGTGATCTCCAGATGGCCCTTGGCATTGATGCCGAAGTAACCGTTCCCCCACTCCTTCACGCCGTACAGGGTCGCGGCGTCCTGGACCGTCCAGTGCTTCATGGGCATCCGAGGTGCCTCCTCAATACCAAGGCGGCCACCTTTGGCCGGAAGTTTGTTTATAGGAAAAAAAGCCAAGCATTACCAATGAAAATTCACGGGTTCAGAATTCTGGCCAGGGTCGCTCGCCAGTGGCGGTCCCGGACGCGCCTCAGGGCGGTCCGCCGGGTGAGTTTCCGCCACTGGGCCGCGCCCCGGGGAAGATCCCCCGCCGGGCGGGTGTGGAGGGGACTGGGGCCGCCCCAGAGGGCCGGATCCCCCCAGACCGGAGCCCGGTTCCAGGGGCAGGCCTCCTGGCAGACGTCGCAGCCCGCCGCCCAGCGGCTCGAAGCCAGGACGGCGGCGATATCCGGGGGCGGCTCGGTCTCGGTCTCGATGGTGTAGGTGGTGAGGCAGCGGGCGGGATCCAGGCGGAAGGCCGAGAGGGCCTGGCTGGGGCAGGCCTCCAGGCAGGCAGTGCAGGTGCCGCACTGCTGGGTTCCGAAGGGCTCGTCCGGGGGTAGCTCCACGGACAGCAGCAGCGCCCCCAGGAAGCCCCAGGAGCCGTCCTTCTCCACGATGAGGAGTGTGTGCTTGCCCTGCCAGCCCAGGCCCGCCCGGGCCGCCAGCTGCCGCTCCAGCAGGGGGGCTGTATCCACGCAGACCCGACCCTCCAGCCCTGGCCAGCGGGCCTGGGCCGCTTCCAGGAGGCGGGCCAGCCGTGGCTTGAGGATCATGTGGTAGTCGGGGCCCCAGAGGTAGCGGCTGAGCTTGAGGCTGTCGGGGGCCGCGCCGGGGACGGCGTCGGGCCGGGCGTAGGGGAAGAAACCCACCAGGGCCGTGCGGGCCTGGGGCCAGAGGGCCCGTGGATCCAGGAGGGTGGCCGGGTCCAGGTAGGGAAGCAGGGAACCCCCGCCCTCCTGGAACCAGGCCTGGAGATGCCCCTCCTCATCCCGGAAGGGGCCGCAGGCGGCGAACCCCGTCCGGGCGAACCCGGCGGCCAGGGCCTCGGATCGAAGCCAATCCCTGAATGCCAGCGGTTCCGGCGGTTCGACTGGCACGCGGCGGTCTCCTCCCGGAGATATCCTCGCCCCCGGATCCCCGGATGTCACGGCCTTCCGGGCCCGGGCGGCGGCTGCCTCCGGGAAAAGGCGGTAGGCTGGATGCGGAGCCGAACGCCCGCCATGAACCTGCCCAACGTCCTGTCGCTCGCGCGGATCCTCATGGTCCCTGTCCTGGTTGTGGTGCTCATGACCAAAGTGACGAACCACGAGGTCATCGGGGTGCTGGTGTTCTGGGCGGCCTCCATCACGGACGCCCTGGACGGCTACTTCGCCCGGCGCTGGAAGCAGGTGACCACCCTCGGCAAGCTGCTGGATCCGCTGGCGGACAAGCTGCTGGTGTCCGGGGCCCTGATCTCCCTGGTGGAGCTGAACCTGGCGCCGGCCTGGATGACCTTCATCATCCTGGCCAGGGAGTTCGCCGTGACGGGCCTGCGCGGGATCGCCAGCGAGGAAGGCCACACCATCCCGGCCGGCGCCATCGGCAAGTGGAAGATGGGCTTCCAGGTGGCGGCCATCTCCTGCCTCATCCTCGGTCCCAGGCTCGACTACTGGCTCTACGAGTGGACCCACAAGGACATCTTCCACCTCTTCATCCAGCTCAACCGGCCCTACAGCTTCTTCTGGGGCATGGGCGTGCTGCTGCTCTGGGGCGCCGTCATCCTCGCCATCTGGAGCGCCATCTCCTACTTCCACGGCTTCTGGAAGGTGGTGGGGCCCAGCATCATGGCTGAGGACGGCCGCCTGACTGGAAACAAGGACACCGAAGGACACTGAATGATCCGCAAGTACCTCCTCGCAGGTCTCTTCACCTTGCTGCCCCTCGTCGTGACGCTCTGGATCCTCAAGGGCATCTTCACGGCCCTGGTGGGCATCTCGCGGGAACCGCTCACCTGGGTGGCCCACCTGACCCACATGCCGGACCCGCCCACCTGGGCGCTGGCCGCGCTTTCCGCCCTGGTCACCGTCCTGCTGCTGCTGGTGGTGGGCGCCCTGATGGGCAACTTCATCGGCCGCCAGCTGCTGGGCTGGATGGATGAGTTGATGATGTCCCTTCCCGTGGTGAAGACCGTCTACGGCGCCACCCGGCAGCTCATGGGCGCCATCCAATCGGGGCAGGGGGGCAGCTTCAAGGAAGTGGTGATCGTGGAGTGGCCCCATCCCGGGTCCCACACCCTCGGCTTCGTGGCCAGCCGGGACTGCTCCTGGGCCATCCCGGGAGGGCAGAACCTGATCGCGGTCTACATCCCCACCGCCCCCAACCCCACCTCGGGCTACGTGGTGATGATCGAGGCCTCCAAGGTGCAGCCGGCGGACCTCAGCGCCGACCAGGCCCTGACCTGGGCCATCAGCGGCGGCGTGGTGACTCCGCCCCGTCCGGGGACGGGCTCCTTCCGGATGCCGGGGAAGTCGTGAGCGCCCTCCAGGGGCGGCGCCTCCTCGTCACCGGCGCCGGCAGCGGCATCGGACGCGCGGCGGCACGGCTCTTCCGGGATCGTGGCGCGGACCTGATCCTGGCGGGCCGACGCCTGGACACGCTGCGGGAGACGCTTCCCGACGCGGTCCACGTGGTGCTCGATCACACCGACGACGCGGCCGTGGCCGCCTTCGCCCGCGAGTGCCCGGAGCTGGACGGGATGTTCCTGAACGCCGGCGGGTTGCTGCTGGGCTCCGTGGAATCCACGTCAGCGGCCGACTTCGACGCCGCGATCGCGGTGAACCTGCGGGGCCCCTGGCTCATGGCCCACCACCTGGGCCCACGGGTGAAACCTGGCGGCAGCGTGGTGCTGGTGGGCTCCAACATCGGCCTCCGGGCCATCCCGGACAGTGCCGCCTACAGCGTGGCCAAGGCCGGCGTTCACATGCTGGCCAAGGTGCTGGCCCTGGAGTGGGCGCCCCGGCGCATCCGCTGCAACGCCATCGCTCCGGGCCCGGTGCGCACGGACATGGTGGAGGCCCGTCTGGCCGCCAGCATGGATCCCGACGGCGACCTGGCCGCGCTGTCGGCCGTGAATCCCCTGAAGCGCCTGGGCACCGAACTCGAAGTGGCCGCCCTGGCGGCGCACCTGCTGGGATCCGAGAGCGGGTGGACGACGGGGTGTGTGATTCCGATTGATGGAGGTGCCGACGCGGTCTATTAGGCCCGCTGGCCAGGTGATGCTCAGCAGGGCGGGGCCCCCGCTCGGAAGGCTGCCGCGCAGCCTCCGCTCGCGACCCGCCTCCGCTTCGCGATGGCGGAGCCGACGCGGTCTACTAAGCCCGCTGGCCAGGTGATGCTCAACGGTGCGGGGGCCCCGCTCGGGAGGCTGCCGGTGCAGCCTCCGCTCGCGACCCGCATCCGCTTCGCGATGGAGGAGCTGACGCCGTTTACTGAGGCGTGGCCTACTCCACGAAATCCAGGTCCCGCCCGTGGGTCTCGGCCATGCCCCACAGGGAGACCAGGGCCAGGGCGAAGCAGACGCCGCCCACGGTCCAGGCGGAGCCGATGTAGCCCAGGTGGCCCCGCAGCATGACGAAGCTGCTGGTGATGAGGGGCACGGCGCCCCGCACGAAGTTGGGCACGGTGGTGGCCACGGTGGAGCGGAGGTTGGTGCCGAACTGCTCGGCGGCGATGGTGACGAAGACCGCCCAGTAGCCGGTGGCCAGGCCCAGGAAGCCGGCCAGGGCGTAGAAGGCGGCCGGCGTGAGCCCGTGCAGGGTGAGGTAGACGGCCACGCCGGCCAGGGCCCCGAGGATGAAGAGCAGCACCACCTTCTTCCGGCTGCCCCACACCTGGCTGAGGATGCCGGAGGCCAGGCTGCCCAGGGTGATCCCGCTGTAGCAGAAGGCTACGGCCGTGCCCGCGCTCACCGGGCCCTTCACCCCGATCTTGGGGGCGAACTCCGGCGCGGAAGTGATGAGGATGGCCACCACGAACCAGGTGGGCAGGCCGATGAGGATGCAGCGCAGGTAGCGCAGGAACCGCTCGCCCTTCGTGAACAGGCTGAAGAAGTCTCCCCGCTTGACGTTCTGGTGGCCGAGGTCGCGGAACATGCCGCTCTCCCGGAGGCCGAAGCGGGTGGCCAGCAACAGCAGGCCCAGGCCGCCCCCGGCGAGGTAGGCCACGCGCCAGGGCAGGTACTTGCCCACCAGGCTGGCGGTCACGGTCCCGAAGATCCCCACGCCCGCCACGATGGCCGTGCCGTAGGCCCGCAGGTCCGTGGGCAGGATCTCGCTCACCAGGGTCACCGCAGCGCCCAGCTCGCCCGCCAGCCCGAGACCCGCCAGGAAGCGCCACACCGCGTAGGCGGGGATGCCGTGGACGAAGGCGTTGGCGATGTTGGCCACGGAATAGAGGGCGATGCTGCCGAACAGGGTGCTCAGGCGGCCCTTCTTGTCTCCCAGCACGCCCCAGAGGATGCCGCCCAGCAGCATGCCCACCATCTGCGCGTTGAGCAGCAGGAAGGTGGCCGATACCTGCGCGTCGCCCTGGGGCACGCCCAGAGCCGTGAGGCTGGGCTGGCGCACGATGGGGAAGAGGAGCAGGTCGAACATGTCGACGAAATACCCCAGGGCGGCCACGAGGACCGTGAGGTTCAGGATGGCGCGAAGTCTCGTCTGGGTCATGGAGGCCATTGAACCATACGAATCCTGGTGGAATCCCGGCACACTGCTTCCGAGGTGAACATGTCGGATATGGCCTGGCCCGCCCCACCCGAGGGATCCTGCGCGCTCCCCGCCCGCCTGGAGGTGGAGGTGGCCATCCTGGGCGCGGGCATCCATGGCGCGGCCCTGGCCCGGGAGTTGACGCTCCGCGGCGTGTCCTGCGCCCTCGTGGACCGCGGCGAGGTGGGCGGCGGCACCAGCCAGTGGTCCAGTCAGCTCCTGCACGGCGGCATCCGCTACATGCTCACGGGCGACATCCGCCAGATGCGCGAGGGCCTGGCCGAGCGCGCGACCTGGGCCCGCATCGCCCCCCAGCGCTGCCGGTGGGAGGCCTTCTGGATGCCGCACCGGACGCGGCTGGAGGGTCTCGCCCATCGCGTGGGCATCGGCCTCTATGACTTCTGGGGCTCCGAGCGGCCCGGCTGGCCCGCGGACCTGCGCCTCGGGCGCGTGCCTCGGCCGGATTTCCTGATCGATCCGCGGGCCACCCTAGGTCCCTTCCGCGGGGCCACGGCCTACGCGGACCTCATGACCTGGGACCGGGACCTGACGAAGGATCTGGCGGCCTCCAGCGAGGCGCTGCTCCTGGATTTCCACGAGGCGGACCGGTTCGATCAGGACAGCGACGGCCTGAAGCTCCTCCACCTCGTGGATCGCCGGGACGGTTCCCAGCGGCAGCTCGCGGCCCGCCGCTGGGTGTTCGCCCTGGGGCCATGGACGGACGGCGCCATGGCGCGCTGGTTCGGCGAGACGCGGAAGCGGCTGCGACTGTCCGCCGGCATCCACCTCTGGTTCGACGCGGTGCCCGGTTGCGAGCGGCCCTGGGCCATCCGGCGACCCAAGGGGCGCATCCTCTTCGTGATCCCCCGGGACGGCATGCTCCAGGTGGGCACCACGGAGCGGGAGGTGGCGGACGGTTGGGTGCCCATCCTGGAAGCCGAGCGGGAGGAACTCTTCGGCGCCCTGGAGGCCAACCTGCCCATCCTCCCCTGGCGCGAGATGCCCGTCCGGGCCGAGGAGCTGGGCGTGCGGCCGCTGGTGGCGGCCCGGGGCGCCACGACCCACCTCAGCCGGGAGGCGGTGCTTGAGCGCCACGCTCAGTTCCAGAACCTCACCATGGTGCTCGGCGGCAAGCTCACCACCGCCCGCGCCCTCATGGACCGCCTGGCCACCGACCTCACCGGCCGCCCCTGCGACGGCTCCCGCACCGCGCCCCTGCGCCTTTGGGATGGACAGCCGGCGCAGATCCGGTAGAATCATTCTTTCAGTGCGGTCCCGTAGCTCAGCTGGATAGAGCATCAGACTACGAATCTGAGGGTCGGGCGTTCGAGTCGCTCCGGGACCACCACTCAATGCAACACTTAGGCCCAGGCAATTAACCTGGGCCTAATTCGTTTTATACATCCAAGCAACAAAGGGCCGAAGAAACCCCGAGGCTGGCATCTGCAATTCGTTCCCTACCTGCCTCTAACCGAGGCCTGTAGAGAGCTGAGGTGGAGGAAATTGAAGACGGGGATTCCTCGCGACTGGAGGCGTACACACAGTGGACCGTCCGTAGTGATCACCAGGCATCGCAAGGCTTTCAAGGTGGCGATCCCGCTGTCGGTCAACCCAAGGTCCATGAATGCTGGGTCCGACCTGACACCGCCCGTGCGGATCTGCTGGTGGAGCTGCGCCAGATCATCGAGGCCAAGGGCGTGGAGGCCGTGGAGCGGCTCGATGAGATGCTCAAGCCCCCCAATGCAAAGCGATGCCCCATCGGGTTCCAATGGTCGCCTCCGCTTCCTCGGAGCGACTCGGAGCGAACGACCTCTATCGAGAACCAACCCTGAGGACTTGGCAGGAGAGGGCGGAGGTTGTGGGCGTAGGTCTCGGAACGAAGCATCCCGACCAACAGGAGGTGGAGGCGGCGGGATTCCTGAAGGTGCCATGCCTCCAGGGTCTGCATGGTGTGGGGTCCGCCGCCTTGGTCTCCTCGATGAATTCAGGCCGACCGTCCATCACGGCTACCAGATCCTCAAGGTCATTGTTCCGGTAACAGTCGCTCGCACCACTCCTGTGGATTCAACTCTGGGCTGCGCTTGAACCATGCCATACCTGCTGAAGGTAGGCCCGAGCCCTGGCTTCCGAGTAGTGGTCGATGGTCAGTTGGGCCGCGGCGATCAGCAGCACGCCGACGGCACTCCCCATCACCCACCCACGTGAGATCCAGGCCGCAGCAGCCAGGGCGATCGCCCCCAGGATCAAGGAGGCGTACCGGTATGCCGGGTATTTCGAGATGACCACCTCGATGCGATCGGATTCACGGGCGGCCACCCCTTCGGCGGAACCGGCCTGCAGTTCCTCCAGCAGGACGACCTGGTGCGCCCGGTCCCGCAGCAGGAGCGAGGTGGCCGCGCCCGAGAAGAGCAGCACCCCGGCCAGGACGGCGAGCCCGAAGCCGCGGGCGAAGCCATCCCTGAAGTGAATGAACAGCCCCGCTGCCAGGATCAGCATCGCGAGCGAACCGGCGAGGATGGCCAGCATCTCGCCCTTCTCCCCGTCGAAATACCGTTGGATGGCCTGGGACAACTGGAGGACCCTCGCGTCGTTCATCGTTCCACTCCTTTCATCAATGGCCCGGGGACGGCCCCAGGCGGTCGTGCTCGACCCGCGAACTGCGGGATCTCCAGATGGCGGGCGTCGTCCCCTCCCAGTGCCGGAAGGCGCGGTAGAAGGACGGCGCGTCCTCGTAGCCGAGGAGGTAGACGATCTCCTTCAGGTCCAGCCCGGGATCTCCCAGGTATTCCTGGGCCAGTTCCCGGCGGGCCTGGGAGAGCAGGTCCCGGAAGGTGCTCCCCTCCTCCGTGATGCGCCTCTGCAGCGTCCGCCCGCTCATGCCCAGCTCCTTCGCCACGGCTTCGATCTCCGGTCTTCCGGCGGACAGGAACTGGCGCAGGAGCCTCCTGACCTGTTCGGAAGCCGTCGCCTTGGGCGAAGGGACCTTCGAGGCCAGCTCCAGTTGCGGCGTGAGCATCTCCACCAGTTCCGCGTTGTAGGAGGCGAAGGGGAGGTCCAGATCCTCCCGGCGGAAGACGAGGCGGTTTCCAGTGGACCGGAAGCGCACGGGGCATCCGTAGAACTCGCGCTGCGCCTCGGACCTACCACCGTCTCGCTTCAGCTCCACGCGAACGGGCCGCAGCTCCGTCCGGGTTCCCTTCCGCGCCAGCTCGACGAGGGAGCTGAAAGTGGCATCCACCAGAAGCCCGGGGACCTCGCGATCCGCGTGGACCCACTCCGGCTCGACCACGCAGGTGTCGCCATCCTCGGTGACATGGAGCAGTTCCGGCGCGCACAGGTGCTTGAACCGGGCCACGCGGGCCAGGGCGTCCCGGAGGTCGCGGGCGTGGTAGGCCGCGATGAGGGAGGGCGGAAGCTGCGAAGGGTCGATCCTCGTGACGAGCTTGATCCCGGCGGCGGGATCGGCCGTGAGCTGGCCGATGGCCTGCCAAAGACCGAAGAACTGCTCCGTGGTGAGGGCACTCCCCTTGGCCACCAGGGCCGCGGGCAGCCGGGCCTGGCGGAGCGCCTCCGCCGGGCGGATGCCCAAGGCCGTCAGCCCGATCCAGGTGGCCTGCGGGATCTTGACCTGGTCTGCACTCTGGATGGCCATGGGGAACCTCCCGTAGATCGGACGTCTACTTGGCCTGGAAGCCGCCGTCGATGTTCATGATGTGGCCGGTCACGAAGGAAGCCTCGTCGGAAAGCAGCCAGCAGATGGCGCGGGCGACCTCCTCGGGCCTGCCCATCCGCTGCATGGGGTGAATGGCCGCGATGGCAGATGTGTCGTAAACCCCGAGGGCGATGGAGGCGTCGATGATGTCGGTGTGGATGGCGCCCGGGGCGACGGCGTTGATCCGGACGTTCTGGGTGGCGTGGTCGAGCGCGGCGCTCTTGGTCAAGCCAACGACGGCGTGCTTGGTGGCGGCATAGGTGCCGGTCCAGGGAATCCCGTTGAGCCCGGCGATGGAGGCCAGGTTCACGATGGAGCCGTGCCCCTGTGCGAGCATCTGCCGGATCTCGAGCTTCATGCAGTGGTAAAGCCCGAGCACGTTCGTCTCCAGCATCGCCCGGAAGGCCTGGGTGTCGGAATCCGCCAGGGTCTTGGACTCCGTGTTGATGCCCGCATTGTTCACGGCCATGTCCAGGCGTCCATGCCGGGACAGGATGTCGGAGAACATGCTAGCGACTGCTTCCTCGTCGCTCACGTCGTTCTGGACGAAGAAGGCGTCGCCGCCACTCCCGGCAGCCGCCGCCCGGATCTCGGCCACGGCCTCCTCTCCGACGTCGCTGCGGCGTCCGCTGATGTAGACGATGGCGCCCTTGGCGGCAAGGATCTTGGCGGTCTCCTTGCCGATTCCGGTGGCGCCGCCGGTGATGAGGGCTACGGGCTGGGTCATGCTGGCCTCCTGGGTGAGTGGGCGGGTGTCGCCCCATGGACCCAAGCGTAAGGAGAATACCCCTTCGACGCCTTATCCTAAGGCGCCAACACTATTGCAAAGTGCGCCAACCTCATTCCTTTGACCCAGGATACAAGGTTCCCAACAAGGGCCTCAATCCAGGCCATGTGAGGTTCTCTCCTTGGGCCACTGGGTTGATCGGTCTGGTATGAGATCGACTACATCAGAAGCTCCCATTGGACTTACGTTTACATTTGGGGACATCTGCCTGACAGGGAAGAGTCCGGCCACTTGCGCGACTAGGCTTTCAGTATTTCAAAAATCGATGTTATGACTCTCTTGTGGTCGGGGCGAAATGATTTGAGCCTTCGATCCTTGGCTCCCAAAGTCTTACTTGCTCACTTCCTTCCTCTTTCAATGGATGGTCTTCCAGGCTTCGTTGCTGGATATCGGGACAAGCTTGTTTCGATAGGCCGAGATAGCTGCAGCACCTCAAGCGGCACTACACAGCCAGAACCGTTCTGCGGGCTATGGAGATAAGCGATTCCGCGGACCGTTGCTCCTCCGCAGTCAGGGGCAGCCCGGCTTTCATCTCCTGACCAGGGGAAGTAGCTCTAGCGCCTGGATGAGTCAGCAAGACTCAAAGAAGAAGGCTGATGCTGCCGAATACAGAGAACACCACATCCTTTCAGCCAAGGATGAACCTGACACTTACGTGAACGAGCTCATGAGCACGTTGCTCTAAGTCGAGTCGGGTAGGGATATTCCTGGCCGGTACCCCTATCGAAAATTGTTCTCAAATCCTGTTGGGACCTTACCAATTCTGCTGTGTCAGCTTGGGCTATAGGCTAGCTAGGCATATATGTAAATTTTTCGCTGTCTATGGCAACCTCACTGATCACCTATTCCTCGTTGCTTGTAGGGATAGACTCCCCCTCGCCCACCGTCGCCTCCCACGGTTGAGTGACCCTGCGTAGAACCCGGGGGTGGAGATCAGGCATCGCTCGCTCGGAAGGCGGGATTCTCCTCCAAGCCTTCGGCCGGGACACGACCGATTCGGCGAAGGTGTCCCGGCCCGAGCAGCCGTGCGGCTCAGATGACCTGGCTGATGTGCATCGCCTGGAACGCCCCGCCGCTCTGCTCGGCGGCACGGGTCAGCTGGATCAGGCAGCCGGGGCAGGCGGTGACGACGACCTGGGCTCCGGTTCCCTGGATGTCCTCCTGCTTGCGCCGGAGGATGGCCTCGGCCGCGCGGGGGTGCTCCAGGTGGAAGCTGCCGGAGCCGCCGCAGCAGCGCTCCTTCTCCTTCAGCTCGATCAGCTTTCCGGCCTGCTCCAGGAGCTGCCGGGGCTGGCGGCGGATCCCCTGGCCCCGGGCCAGGTGGCAGGGGTCGTGGTAGGTGAAGGTGGCTCCGGGAAGCGCCTGGGGGCGGTAGCCGGCCGCGGCGAGGTACTCCGTCAGGTCCATGACCTTGGCGGAGAATCGCGCGGCCCGGTCCTCCCAGACGGAGTCCCCCGCGAACCACGAGGCCAGGTGCTTGAGAGTTCCGCTGCAGCTGGCGCAGTCGGTCACCACCAGGTCCGCACCCTCGAAGGCCCGGATGTTCTCCTGTGCCAGCTCGAGGAACGCCTCGCGCTGTCCGTGGGCGAGGTGGGGCAGGCCGCAGCAGGGATGGTCCGGCCGCTGGAAGGGCGAGAGCTGGGCGAGGATCCGCTGGGTGCTTCGGGAGGCATCCGGGAAGAGCAGCTTCATGCCGCAGCCCTGGAAGTAGGCGACTTTGGCGCCGGGATGGAGGGCTGGTTCCGGTCTCGGAGCGGGGGCGCCCAGCAGGGCGGGGCCCGCGTGCTTCTCAAGGTAGGCCTGCCGGGAGGTCTCCCGGGGCACCAGCTGGGACGGCAGCAGGCGGTGGAGCCCCACGGCCCGCAGTCCCGCGAGGGCGGCGGCACCCAGGCCGACCATCCTCCGGCGGCGGAGCACCCGGCCGATCCAGCGGCTGCGGAGCGGGGTGCTGCCCAGCGTGTCAGCGAGGGCCTGGCGGACCTGCAGCATGGCCTCGTCCGTGGGGACCTTGCCGGGGCAGGCGTCCGTGCAGGCCCGGCACAGGAGGCAGAACTCCAGGGCCTCCTGGGCTTCCCGGTCGGGCGGGATGAGGCCCTCGGCCAGCCCCCGCACGAGGGCGTTCTTGCCCCGGGCGCTGGCCCGCTCCACATCCTGGACCTGGAACAGCGGGCAGACCGGCAGGCAGGTGCCACAGCGGTCGCAGCCCAGCACCTTCCCCCGGGCGGACGCGAAGGGCCCCGGGCCGGCCTTCGTGGTGGCGGTCACCATATTTTCCCCGGGTTGAGGAGCCCCAGGGGATCCAGGGCCCGCTTGACGGCCCGGTGCGTCTCCAGGCTCACGGGCCCTACGGCGTCGGCGAAGTAGGGCCGCTTGGTGATGCCGATGCCGTGCTCTCCGGACAGGGTTCCCCCCAGGTCCAGGGCGGCCTGGAAGATGCCGTCCACCGCCCGGTGGGCCCGGGCCGCCTGGTCGGGGTCGGCGAGGTCGCAGAGCACGGAGGGGTGGAGGTTACCGTCCCCGGCGTGCCCGAACACGGGGATTGGGAGCCCGCTGGAGGCCGAGATGGCGTTGATGCGTCGCACGACTTCGGGGAAGGCGCTGCGGGGCACGGAGATGTCCTCGCCGAGCCGGTTCGGGGCCATGGCCGCCACGGCGGAGCTGAGGCCCCGGCGCTCGGCCCAGATCGCCTCGGTCTCCTCCCGGGAGGCCGCGGAACGGAAGGCGATGCGCCCGGTTCTGTCGGTGATGGCCTCGATCCGCCTGGACTGGGCTTCCAGGGCCTCGGGGCCGTCTCCATCAATCTCCAGGATGAGGCAGGCGCCGGCTCCCTCCTCCACCTGGGTGTTCCGGGCCCGGGCCACCGCTTCCAGGCAGGTGGCGTCCATGATTTCGGCGGCGGATGGGGTGACCCCGTCCAGCAGCATCTCCTGCACGGCGGCGCAGGCCTCGTCCATGGTGCGGAAGACCACCCGGAGGACGCCCCGGGCCTTCGGCAGGGGACGGAGGCGGAAGAGGGCCCGGGAGACGATGCCCAAGGTTCCCTCCGAGCCCACGAACAGGCCCGTGAGGTCGTAGCCGGTGACGTTCTTCACGGCCTTGCCCCCGGTCTCGAGGATCGAGCCGTCCGCCAGGACCACCTCCAGGCCCATCACATAGTCCCGGGTCACCCCGTACTTCACGGCCCGCATGCCGCCGGCGTTCTCGGCGACATTGCCCCCCAGCGTGGAGAACTTCCAGCTGCCGGGGTCCGGGGGGAAGAACAGCCCGTGGCGGGCGCAGTGGTCGTGGAGGTCCACGGTGCGCACGCCGGGCTCGGCGCTCACCATCATGTTGGCGGTATCCAGCTCCAGGATGGAGGTCATGCGGTCCAGGGAGAGGACGATCCCCCCTTGCAGCGGTACGGACCCGCCGGTGCGGCCGCTGGCGGCCCCCCGTGGCGTGACGGGGATGCGCCGCTCATGGGCGAGGGCCATGACCCTGCTGATCTCGGCGGTGGTCCGGGGGCGCACCACGGCCTGGGGCATGGTGTTCCGGTCCAGGGCCAGGAAGGAGGCGTCGTAGGAGTACCCGAAGACTTCCAGGGGCGACTCGATGACGTGCTCGCGGCCCACGGCGTCGCGGAACCCGTCCAGCACCTCCGGTTCGAATGCGGTGAAGGTCGTCATGGGATCACCGCGTCAGGCCGAGCCAGTACCAGTAGGTCAGGGCGACCAGGGACATGAAGGTGGCCGCCAGCACACTCATGACGGCGCCCGTGCGGATCATCTCCCGGGAGGTGACATGGCCGCTGCCCATGGCGACCGCGTTGGGCATGTTGGTGACGGGCAGCAGGTACTGGTGCTGCATGTTCATGCCGAGGACGAGGGCGAAGGCCATGGGGTCCACGCCGATGGCCAGGGCGTGGGCGATGACGATGGGCGTGAGGGCCGTGGTCTTCGGGCCGCCCCCCGTGAAGAAGATCTGGAGGGCCGTCACGACCCAGATGAGGATGATCACCTGCATGACATGGGGCATCCCGGCGATGGGACCCAGGAAGACGCCCGCCATCCACTTGGCCGCGCCAGAGGATGCCAGGGCCGTCCCCAGGGAGAGGCCCGCCCCGTAGAGGACGAACACGTTCCAGGGCACCCGGGTCTGGGCTTCCTTCCACTTCATGATGCCCTTGCCCGGCCAGAGCAGGGCGATGACGGAGGCCGCTCCCACGAGGACGACGTTCACCTTGTGGAAGGCGTCCGTGGCCCAGAGGAGGAGCGTCAGAAGGAAGACCGCCAGGGTGTACTTCTCGGCAGCCGAGAAGGGACCGAGGGCCTCGAGCTCTTTCTGGATGTAGTCGGCGCCGCCGCTGGCGGCTTCGGATTCGGGGGGCCACATCCAGCGGATCACGAACACGCTGAGGAACGCCAGCAGGAAGGCCGGCATGCCGCCCACCTTCAGCCAGTAGGACCAGGAGACGGCGCGCTTCGTGGCCGCCTCGATGAGGCCCGCCGTGATGGGGTTGCCCACGTGGGCCGTGAGCACGCCCAGGCTCATCATCGTGCCGCTCATGGCCACGATGAACATCAGGGCCTTCATGGTGTTGCTCTTCCCGGGCTCGGCCTTCACCGCCTGGCCGATGCCGAGGATGATCGGAAGCATCAGCAGGGTGCGGGCCGTGATGGAGGGCACCAGGAAGGTCATGACCGCCATCACCAGGGCCACCGCCCAGTAGATGCGGATGATGCTGCCTCCCGCCCGGGCCACGAGCCAGAGGGCCACCCGCTTGGAGAAGCCGGACTTCTCCATGGCCCCGGCCATGATGAAGCCGATCACGATGAGCCAGAGCGCGGTGTTGGAATACCCGCCGAACGCCGCCGCCAGGGGGACCGCGTTCAGAACCGCCAGCAGGAACACGATCACGAGGCCGCTGAGGGCATCCTCCAGCGCTTCCGTGACCCACACCACGATGGCGAAGACCGCCACGGCGATGGAGGCCTTGCCCTGAGGGCTGAGCCCCTTGACGGCGGGCGTCAGCCACAGGATCGCGGCGAGCAGCGCGAACGCGGCCACCAGCGATGCGATTTTCCTTGGACCCATGTCCATCCTCCTCGTCGGTGCGCAATCGGGCCCCTCGGCCCGCCACAGGCATCAGATCGCGACAAGGGGGTCAAGAAAATGCCCCGGGCGACGAACGGCCCTCAGGCGCCTACGAGCGGCCCCATGGATGGCTCAAAGGTGGAAGTGGGTCCGGATCCGGTCGGCGTAGGCCCGGCCCACCGGCACCTCGACGGCCTTCTGGTCCCGGGGGGCACGGAGCTTCAGCAGGTAGCCGTGGTTGAACCAGGGCGTGAGCTGCTGGACCTGGTCGAGGTTCACGATGAAGTTGCGATGGCACCGCATGAACATCCGGGGATCGAGCTGTTCCTCCAGGTCCCGCAGACTGGCGCGGATGGGCCACTGGCGGCCGTCGAGGGTCTCGACGAGCACTTCCCGCTCCCGTGCCAGCACCAGGCGGATATCGGACACGGGAACCACTTCCAGGCTGGCCCCGTGCTCCACCAGGAGGGTGCGGGCCCAGGGCTCGCGGTCCAGGTGCGGGGCCGGGGCCGGCTGCGGTAGCACCCGCTCCGCCACCCGCCGGAGATCGCTGGCGTCGAAGGGCTTGAGCAGGTAGTCCACGGCCTTCACCGAGAAGGCCTCCAGTGCGAAGGAGGCGTGGGCGGTCACGAAGACCACCCGGGGAGGCTTCGGGAGGGACAGGAGGCGTCGCGCGACCTCCAGTCCATCCATGCCCGGCATGTCCACGTCCAAGAAGACCAGGTCGGCGCCTTCCGCCTCGAGGAAGGCCAGGGCCGAGGGGCCATCGTGGTACACGCCCACCACCCAGGCCCAGCCCTGCTCCTCGAGCAGGCACTTGAGCTCCCCGCAGATGAGCGGCTCGTCGTCCACGAGGACGGCCTTGAGTCGCTTCATGGGACCTCCTCGCTCAGGGGCAGGTCCAGGGTAGCCAGCGTTCCGGCGCCCTCCCCGACCCGCGAGAGCGTCAGCCCCGCGGGATCGCCACACAATAGCTCGAGGCGGCGCTGCAGGTTCCGCAGTCCGCTGCCTTCCCCGTAGCCTTTGGGCTCCCGGCGGTTGATCTGATCCAGCCGGTCCTGGGGGAGGCCCAGCCCGTCATCCTCGACGCGGATGAGCAGCCGTCCACCCTCGCGCCTGGCCGTCACCGCCACTTGGCCGCCCTCCGGCCGGGGGCCGATCCCGTGCTTGATGGCGTTCTCCACCAGGACCTGGACGGAGAACACGGGCACCAGGACGCGGGACAGGGCCGGGTCCACCTCGATCCGGCTGGCGATCCGGGGGCCGAAGCGGGCCTTCTCGATGCCCAGGTAGAGCTCGACCGACTTCAGCTCTTCGGCCAGTGGAATCTGCTCCTCGCGGCGGTGCAGGGACCTCCGCAGGAACTCCGAGAGATGCTTGACGATCTCCCGCGCCCGGTCGGGGCTGGTGCGGGTCAGGGCGCCGATGGTGGCCAGGGTGTTGAAGAGGAAGTGCGGGTTCACCTGGGCCCGGAGGGCCTGGAGTTCCGCCTGGACCTGGAGCGCCTGGGTGCGGGCGTCGGCCGTGGCCTTCTCCTGCTCCCGGTACACGTCCTTCACCACCAGGAGGAAGATGGCCACCGCGGTGGCGTTCGCCAGGAGGGTGGGCACGGCGATGGTCTTCTCGAGCTTCCAGGCCATGTCGAAGGGCTTGGACAAGGTCAGGATGCAGGCCTTCAGCACCAGCTCCCCCGCCACGCCCGTGAGGAAGGCCACGGGAACGGTGACCCGCCGATAGCCCAGCCCGGTCTGGACCCAGCCACCCACGAGGCCCGCCAGCACGTTCGCCACGAGGGCGGCCAGGGCCGTGTAGCCGCCCATGCCATAGCGGACGAGGCCGCCCAAGATGCCGGACCCGGCCCCCACCCAGGGCCCGCCGATCAGCCCGCCGGCGATGGGCCCGACGATGCGTGTGTTCGCGAGGGCCCCGTGGATGGGCAGCCCGAGGAAGTTGCCGAGGATCGAGAACAGGCCGAAGACCAGGATGAGCACCAGCGTGTCCAGGCGCCGGGAGCGGGTCCCCGTGAGGGCGCGGCGCACCGCGCTCAGGCGGGTCACGAAATACGCGCCCATGCCGTTGAGGGCCAGGTTGCGGAGGATGTCCCACAGCAGCTTGCCTTCGAACGGACCCCACGAGAAGTTCGTCCAATCCATCATCCACTCAAGTATCCACCGCCCTGCCGGCCCGACCAAGGGCGCGGGACGCCCTCAGTGGGATCTTCCTTCAGGGCTGCACCACCTCCATATCCACGAAGGGCGAGTGGGTGGGAAGGCCGCTCACGATGTGGGCCAGGGAAGCCTTGTCAATGCCGAAGCAGCAACCGCACCATCAGGGGGGCGAAAGTGGCGGTGGTGATGCCGGCCAGGGTCATGGCCAGGCCGGCCATGGAACCCTGGCGCTCGCCCTCCATGAATGCCATGGCCGTGCCCTGGCCGTGGGCGCCGGTGCCCAGGGCCAGCCCGCGGGCCACGGGGGCCTTGATCCCCGCCCAGGTCAGGAGGGTGCCGCCGAAGACGGATCCCAGGGTGCCGGTCGCCACGACGATGGCGGATGCCAGGCCGGGGCTGCCCCCGTGGATCCTCGCGATTTCGACGGCAAAGGGGATGGTGACGCTTTTGGGCAGGAGGGAGAGAAGCACGTCTTTCGGCAGCCCCGCCGCCAGGGCGATCAGGCCGGCGGTCAGCATCGAGGCGAGGGCGCCGAGGCCCACGCCTGCGAAGATCTCCCGGCGATGGCGCCGGAGGAGGCTCCGCTGCCGGTAGAGGGGAACCGCAAGGCCCACCGTGGCGGGACCCAGCAGCCAGGTCATGATCCGCTGACCCGGGACGTAGGACTGGTAGGGGATCCTCAGGGCCAGCAAGGTGGCGATGACGAGGCCGGCGCCCAGCAGCACGATGTTCAGGAGGGGATGCCTGTACCGGAGGTACAGGGCCTTGGAGAGCAGGTAGGCGCCGACGGTCAGCAGGACGGAGAACAGGATCATCAGTCCGTGCATGATGCACCATCTTTCTCCAGCCACTGCGCGATGGCGCCGGCCCCGAGGAAGGTCAGGGCCGTGCTGAGGACGATGGCGAGCGCCAGGGCCAGCCCGTAGCGGTAGAAGACGCCGCCCCAGTTCATGAGGTCCACGGCCACAGGAATGAAGAAGAAGACCAGGTGCCTCAGCAGGAAGTCCGCAGCCTCCTGGACGTGTTCCAGGCGCACCACCCCCAGGTTGAGCAGGAGGTAGAGCAGGATGATGCCGACCACGTTGCCGGGGACGGGCAGGTGAGCCAGACGGGCGACCTGATTGCCCAGGAGGTAGATCAGGGCCAGGAGGAGGAGCTGGCCCAGGATCTTCAGTTGCTTCACGGCAGCCTCGAATGGAGCAGGGGCAGCCCCAGCTACAAGGCGATTGTGAGCTGAAACGGCGGCTTGTCCAAACCAGGTGCCTCACCTACCAAGAAGCCCCCGGTCTCCCGGGGGCTCCCATACGTTCCGGCTCAGGTCAGAAGGCGACCAGGAGCGCCGCCACGACGGTGTTCCCGCCCTGCTCGCCGGTCTCGGTGCCGAAGGGCCGGAGGAAGTTCTTGCTGCGGGCGATGTAGTTGAGCTTGAAGTTGGCGGCCTTCGCCTTCTCGGGGATCCAGGCGTAGGTGTAGCCGACGGTGACCTCGGTGTATTTGGGGCTGTAGTCGGTGCCGGTGGGCAGGCCGGTGGCCACGTTCGTGGTGTAGGGGTTGGTGGCCGTGTACCAGTCGTCCCCGCTGTTGAGGTTCATCAGGTCGTAGCGGGCCAGGATGCTGTGGGGACCGAAGGTGTAGCCGCCCGTCACGTAGTAGCCCGTGAACTTCTGGTCCAGGTGCTCGCGCTTCACCACAGGGGCGGTGGCGGCGAGGGTGGCGAAGCGGCGGCCGAGCAGACCGGTCATGTACTCCGCGGTGAAGGTCCAGGTGCCGTCCTGGTAGGCGTAGAAGGCGCCCAGGTTGGTGGTCTTGTCCTTGTTGTCGTAGATGGCGGTCTGGCTCGGCCAGAGGCCCCCGGGGTTCGCGGCGATGGAGGCGGGGGGATTCCCCTTGTCGGCCACGTCCGTACCGCCCTGGAGTGTGTAGGCGCCGAACTTGTGCGCCTGGCCGAGGCTGAAGTCCAGGCGCAGGACGAAGTCCTTCTGGGCGTTGGTGTCGTTGGCCTTGCCGGAGGCGGCATCGTTCATGCCGTTGAAGACGGCGGCGGTGACCTTGCCGGCGAAGCCCTTGGGATCGCCGTAGGAGAAACCCAGGGCGAGGCCGCGGTCGCGCTTGTCGCCGAACATCCGGCCCAGCTGGCTGCGCTCTGCGAAGAGCAGTTCCGTGGAGCTGGTCACCCCCTCGTAGGTCTGGAGGTCCTTGAACTGGCCGGCCTTCACGTCGATGCCGGCCACGGGCTTCCAGACCACGAAGGCGTCCTGGAGGATGCTGGGGTTCGAGGTCCCCGTGGAGATGGAGGGATCGAACATCACCTCGTAATCCACGCCCTCGGCGATGTTGCCGGAGACCTTGATCTCGGTGCGGCGGATGGCGAACGTATTCTCCTTGAATTCGCTGCGGAGGTTGTAGTACCCGCCAGGAGCGGCACTGTTGTACCGGAGGTTGCTGTCCGTCATCTGCGTGTACCAGAGCTGGATGTCGCCGCCGATCTTCGCCGTCTGGGCCGAGACGGGCAGGGTGGCCAGGGCGAGTGCCGCCAGGCTGAGGGTGCGCGTGCGCTTCATGGGGTCTCCTAGAGGCCGACAGGCCGATGGGAGAAAGGTTCCCGGCTCCCTGTGACATGCCCGCGAAGACCTTGGTCCGGTCTTGTGTCTGAGACGTGAATTCAGCCCAATGGCCGCCGGTCCCGATTTTCTACAGGGGGTGCAGGCTTATGGAAACCTGAATTTACCCAATCCACTCACGGTTCTTGACCAGTAAGAACCTGAGCCGATCAGTCCTTGCGAAAGGGCTGAAATCCCCTGCCAGTCCCGTGGCCCTCGAAGTGTCGCCACACCTTTGTGTCTATCATCACAACCATCGGAACTTTTGGTTCATTTTTGATAGACGCAAGCGACTCCCCCGTTTAGCTTGAATCCGTTTGATCATCCCTCAGATTTTCCGCGACTGATGTCCCAGACATCTGGTGGTCTGACCTGATCCGTCCACTCGTCACCTTCGTCCTTCAATCCCCCCAACCCTCCCTTATTAGGAGCCCACCCATGAAGATCACCCGCCTTGCTGGCGTTGCCGCCCTTCTCGCCGCCGGGGTCACCCAGGCCCAGGCCCAGGACGTCAAGCTCACCGGCGTCCTCATCGAGTTCTGGCAGACCCAGATGCTGGACAGCAACCTGCGCAACAACGCGACCGCCACGGCCGGTGCCTCGAAGTACTACGGCCTCGACTCCCGGTTCCAGGAGAACAACTTCGCCGTCAAGCGCGCCGAGATCTACCTGAACGGGAAGATCACCGACGACGTGAGCTGGAACCTGATGTTCGATCCGAACAACAGCAACACCACCGCCGTTCCCAACAACGTGCTGCACGACGCGGTCATCACCTGGAACATCGGCAGCGGGTTCAGCGTGAAGGCCGGCCAGTTCAAGATGCCCACGACCTATGAAGCCACCATGGTCGCCGCCACGAACATCCTGTTCTTCGAGCGGAACCAGATCAACCGCGTGTTCGGCGACAAGCGCGACCGCGGCGTGTGGGGCATCTACAGCTGGGGCGACGCCAAGGGCTGGAACGGCAAGATCAACCTCGCCGTCTCCAACGGCACCACCGATGACGGCAGCGGCGGCAAGAACAACGAGAACACCGTGGCCGGCTCTGGCAACGCCCAGAAGGACTGGACCACCCGCCTCGAGTTCGCCTACGGCCCCGAGCACAAGTTCGGCGCCTACTACCGCGAGGGCGTGACGAACCTGAAGGACTCCACCTTCAACAACGCCTCCGCCTGGGTGACCGCCGGCTATGTCAGCGCCGCCCAGATCAAGGACAACAAGGACAAGACGACCCTGATGGGCGCCTACTACGCCTTCGACAACGCCACCTGGCACGCCAGCGCCGAGGTCGCCACGGGCCTGCTGGGCCGCCGCTTCCCCACCCTCTTCGCGGCCGTCACGACCAATCCCCTCCGCGAGCACCTCGACCAGAAGTTCCAGGGCATCGCCGTGGATGGCGCCTACAAGATGGGCCGTCACTGGTTCACCGCCCGCTACGACATGATGAACTACAACTCGGGCGACGACTGGTACACCGCGACCAGCCCCTACAAGCCCGCCGCCGGTGGCGACTACAGCCCCAAGTACACGGAAATCACCGTGGGCTACAACTTCCTGTTCAACCCGGCGAAGTACAGCGCGGGCAAGCTGAAGCTGGACTACGTCCACCGCAGCAAGAACTTCCTGGCCCCGGCCGCCGGCCAGACCGGCGAGCAGGGCGGCGACAGCCTCGTCGCTTCGCTCATGATCGGCTTCTGATCAGAGCACGTTCTACCTAGCAGATCCTTCTCTCTGCACGGTCACGGAACTCACGGGTCACAACCCGCGGGTTCCGTGATTTTTTTGGCCCTCGGCAGGTGTAGACTTCCCATACCTTCCAACCACATCTCTTTTGCATTGGAGCTGCCATGCGAAAGCACCTCTTGGCCCTGGGCGCCGTTCTAGCCCTCTCTCCGTGTCTCATGGCGCAGAAGATCGGCGTCATCAACTCCATGAGCGGACCCGAGGCACCCATCGGGGAGCACATCACCAACGGCATCAAGCTCGCCGAAGAGGACCTCAAGAAGAAGGGCATCAACCTCCAGCTGGTGTGGGAAGACGACACGGGCAAGCCGCAGATCTCCATGAGCGCCATGGAGAAGCTCGCCACGCGCGACAACGTCGTGGGCGTGGTGGGCCCCTACACCTCGGCCTGCTCCAACGCCGTCGCCAAGCTGGCGGAGAAGTACCGTGTCCCTCTCCTGATCCCCGCCGCGGCCAAGGAGGAGATCACGCGCCAGGGCCTCAAGTACGTCTTCCGGATGAACGCCCCCGCGGACAAGTACGCCTCCAGCCTCATCGATGCCGCCGCCGCCCTCGGCAAGCCGAAGTCCATCGCCTTCATCTACGAGAACACCGACTTCGGCACGTCCACGTCCAAGACGGCCAAGGAGTACGTGGCCAAGAAGGGCATGCAGGTCGTGGCCGACGAACCCTATCCCAAGGGCGCCGCGGACTACCGGTCCACCCTGGCCAAGGTGAAGTCGAAGAACCCGGACCTGGTGTTCATGGTGTCGTACGTGGCCGACGCCATCCTGCTCATGCGGCAGTCGAAGGAAGTGGGCCTCCAGCCCCAGGCTTTCCTGGGCGCTGGCGCGGGTTTCACCACGCCGGAGTTCGCCAAGGAGCGCGCGATCTCCGAGAACGTCATCTCCTGCACCCAGTGGACCGGCGACGTGAACTGGCCCGGCGCCAAGGAATTTGAAGCTCGCTTCAAGGCGAAGTTCGGCAAGGAGCCCACGTACCATGCCGCCTGCGCCTACGCCTCCATGATGATCATGGCGGAGACCGCCCGGAATGCGGGTGGCGACCGGACCAAGACGCAGCAAGGCCTGAAGGCCGGCAAGTGGAACGGTGTCATGGGCGAAGTCCAGTTCGCCGACTATGAGGGCTTCACCAACCAGAACAACCACCAGATGCTCGTGCAGCAGATCATCAACGGGAACTACGAGACGGTGCTGCCTGCCAAGTTCGCCACCAAGAAGCCGATCTTCCCCTTCCCGAAGTGGAAGTGATGCCGATTTGACCGGGGGTTCCGCGCTGCGCGCACACCCCCGGGCCCCCGCGTCCCAGTCCGGCAGAGCCGGACTGGGACTTTCCCCCCGGAGCCCCGCGAATCCATGGCTGTCTTCCTTCAATCTCTCATCAGCGGCGTCCTGATCGGTGGGGTATACGCGCTCATCGGCATCGGACTCACGCTCATCTTCGGCGTGATGCGCGTCATCAACTTCGCCCACGGCGACATCATGATGGTGGGGATGTACCTCACCTACTTGCTGTTCACGCTGATGGGCGTGGACCCCTTCGTGTCGGTGCTCATCAGCTTCCCGCTGATGTTCTTCTTCGGGGGATTCCTCCAGAAGGTCTTCATCAACCGCGTGCTCAACGCCGTCGCCCAGAACCAGATCCTGCTGACCATCGGCTTGGGTCTCGTCATGAGCAACACGGTGATGCTGATCTTCACGTCGGACTACAAGATCCTCACCACCTCGTACTCCTCCTCCACCATCCAGGTGGGCGGCGGGGTGTCGATCTCCACCCCGCTGCTGGTCTCGTTCCTGATCACGGCCGTCATCACGGCGGCCCTGGGCTGGTTCCTCTTGAAGACGGACACGGGCCAGGCCATCCGGGCCACGGCCCAGGACCGGGACGCCGCCCAGCTGATGGGCATCAACGTCAGTCGCATGTCCGTCATCGCCTTTGGTCTCGGCGCGGCCCTGGCCGGGACGGCCGGCGCGCTGATCTCGCCGACCTACTACATCTTCCCGCAGGTGGGTGGCACCTTCACGCTGAAGGCCTTCGTCATCACGGTGCTCGGCGGCATGGGCAGCGTGGTGGGCGCCACGCTGGGCGGGATCCTCATCGGCATCACCGAATCCATGAGCGCGGTCTACATCTCCTCCGGATGGAAGGATGTGGTGGTCTTCGTGCTCTTCCTGCTCGTACTCCTTTTCAAGCCCTCGGGCCTGATGGGCAAGTCGCGGACCTGAGGAGGACGACATGAACAAGCGCATGCTCAAGGCCGCGATCGGCCTCATCGTACTGGCAGGCCTCCTGGTCGTTCCGCGTTTCGTGGAGAGCCCGTACGCGCTGCACATGATGATCCTGCTGTTCCTCAGCGTGTCCCAGGGCCAGAGCTGGAACATCCTCGGGGGCTACGCGGGCCAGTATTCCGTCGGCCACGCCGCCTATTTCGGCGTGGGCGCCTACACCACCATGATGCTCATGTATTCCAAGCAGGTGGCGCCCTGGGTCGGTGTCTGGGCCGGCGTGGCGGCGGTGATCGCCGTGGCCCTCGTGATCGGCAGCATCTGCTTCAGGCTGCGCGGCCCGTACTTCGTGCTGGCCTCCATCGCGGTGGCCGAAATCATGCGGCTGTCCGCCATTAACCTCACCACGCTCACCAACGGCGCCGAGGGCATCCTGGTCACTGAGATCCCCGCCTTCAAGATCGGCGAGCGGGTGGTGACGGACTTCCTCACGAAGGTGCCCTTCTACTACATCGGCCTCTTCCTGGCCCTGCTGACCCTTGCCATCGCCTACTGGGTGCAGCACTCCAAGCTGGGCTACTACTTCCAGGCCATCCGGGAGGACCAGGATGCCGCCCACTCCCTGGGCATCCACATCTCGGTCTACAAGAACATCGGGCTGGTCATCTCGGCGGTGCTGACGTCGCTGGCCGGGAGCTTCTACGGCATCTACGTCGGATTCGTCGACCCCCCCACGGTGCTCGGGCTGGATGTTTCCGTCCAGATCATGCTGATCTGCATCATCGGCGGCATGGGCACCATCTGGGGCCCGGTGCTCGGTTCCCTGCTGCTCGTGCCCCTCTCCGAGGCCCTCCGCAGCAACATGATCACCGAGGGGCTCGTGAAGATCGGCCTCGTGAGCGCGGACTCGAAGGTGGGGCTCTTCCTCAAGGAGAACCTCGCCCACGCCCACGTCCTCATCTACGGCATCCTCGTGGTGCTGGTGATCCTCTTCATGCCGGACGGCCTCATGGGCTTCGTCAAGAAACTGGCTTCGCGCCGGAAGCGGGAGGCGGCCTGATGCCCATCCTGGAGATCAAGAACGTCAGCAAGTTCTTCGGAGGCCTGGCGGCCAATTCCGATGTGTCCTTCTCCATGGAGCAGGGCATGATCATGGGCCTCATCGGGCCCAACGGCGCGGGCAAGACCACCCTCTTCAACTGCATCACCGGCTACTACCCCCCGTCCAAGGGCGAGGTCATCTTCAATGGCCGCCGCATGAACGGGCTCCAGCCGGACAAGGTCTGCAAGCTCGGCATGGTCCGGACGTGGCAGAAGGTCCGCCCCCTGGCCAAGCTGTCCGTGGTGGACAACGTCATGGTGGGGGCCCTGGTCCGCACCATCTCGCTGAAGACCGCCCGGGACATGGCCATGGAGCAGCTCAAGGTGGTCCGCATGGAGCACCGGGCTGACTTCCTGGCCGGGGGCCTGCCCATCGGCGAGCGGAAGAAGCTCGAGGTGGCCCGGGCCCTGGCCACGCAGCCGAAGCTCCTACTGCTGGACGAAGTCATGGGCGGCCTCAACCCCGCCGAGAGCGATGAGATCATCCAGCTCATCCTGGACATCAAGGCGCAAGGCCTGACGCAGATGGTGATCGAGCACGACATGAAGGCCATCATGCGCATTTCCGACCGGATCGTCGTCCTCACCTCCGGTGAGAAGCTGACCGAAGGCACCCCCCAGGAGGTGGTGAGCAATCAGGACGTGATCGATGCCTATCTGGGTGAGAGCCATGCTTAAGGTCGAGAAGCTGAATTTCGCCTATGGCGATCTGAAAGTCCTATGGGACGTGGATCTGGAAGTCCACGAGGGCGAGATCGTCACAGTGGTCGGCGCCAATGGCGCCGGGAAGTCCACCACCCTCAAGAACATCTCGCGGCTCGTCAAGCCCGCCTCCGGGAGCATCACCTTCCAGGGCAAGGATCTCGGCAAAATGCTCCCGCATCATGTGGTCGAGGCGGGGCTCGTCCAGGTGCCCGAGGGACGCCGGATCTTCCCGGAGATGACCGTGATGGAGAACCTCCGCATGGGGTCCTACGTCAAGGCCACCCGGGCGGATCGCCAGAAGAACATCGACTGGGTCTTCGAGCTGTTCCCGCGCCTCAAGGAGCGCGAACAGCAGCTGGGGGGGACCATGTCCGGCGGCGAGCAGCAGATGCTGGCCATCGCCCGAGGGCTCATGGCCAACCCCAAGGTGCTCCTCCTGGATGAGCCATCGCTGGGCCTGTCGCCCCTGCTGGTGAAGAACATCTTCGACATCATCACCGGCATCAACAAGCAGGGCGTTACCATCCTTCTCGTGGAGCAGAACGTCTACCAGTCCCTTCGCATCGCGCATCGCGCCTACGTCATGGAGACGGGCCGCGTGGTCATGACGGGCCGCGGAGAGGAACTGCTCGCCGACGAACACATCAAGAAAGCCTTCCTGGGCATGTGAGGAGACACCCGATGACCACGGTCGAAAAGTGGATGACCAAGAACCCCATCACCATCGAGGAGGACGCCTCCATCATCGAGGCCATCCACCTCATGAAGGAGAAGGGCATCCGGCGGCTCCCCGTCATGGCCAGGGGCTCGTTCGTCGGCCTGATCACCGAGCGCATGATCAAGGACTACACCCCCGGGAAGGCGACCTCCCTGGACACCTGGGAGGTCCACTACCTGCTGTCCAAGACCGCCGTGAAGGAGGTCATGAACCTGCATCCGATCACGGTGACGCCGGATACGGACCTGGCCACGGCCGCCCAGGCCATCCTCGACCACAAGCTCTACGGCCTGTGCGTGGTGGATGCCAAGGGGAAGCTGGTGGGCATCATGTCCGTGGGCGACATGCTCAAGGCCGTGGTGGAGTTCGCGAAAGCCGGGAAGTAGCAGCCCTCCCGATACGCCACGGGGGCCGCGCGATGGAACAGGCGCGGTCTCCCGGGCGCTTGCCAGGCAGGCGCCTGGAGGGCATGGGTTGACCCTGCCTCCGGTTCCCCGGGAAGATCGAAGGTCATCATCCTTCCCCAGGAGGTCCCTTGAGCCCAGCTCGACGCTTGCGTGAGATCCGCGACGGATTCGAACGCCCCTTCTGGGTCGCGAACGTCAGCGAGCTGTTCGAGCGGCTCTCCTACTACGCGGCCTTCGCATCTCTGGCCAGGTACCTGAACGAATCTCTGGGCTTTCCGACCCAGGATGCCAGCAGCCTGGCCGGGTTGTTCGGAGGGCTGGTCTGGTTCCTGGCAGCCTTCGGAGGCGCGGTTGCCGATCGCCTCGGCTTCCGTCGCGCACTCTCCCTCGCCTACCTGATCCTTAGCTGCTCCTATTTTCTTCTGGGATCGCTCGGTTCCTCCTGGATGGCTCCGGTGCGAGGGTTGGTGCCGCTCGGCGCGCTCGTGGCGTTCCTGCTGATGCTGCCGGCCCTCGGCATCGCGCTGGTGAAGCCGGCCGTGGTCGGAACCACTGCGCGCGCCTCGAAAGAGAATGTCCGCTCCATCGGTTATTCGATCTACTACACGCTGGTGAACATCGGCGGCGCCGCCGGCCCCTTTGTCGCGTCGTACGTCCACCGCCACATGAGCGTGGAGAATGTATTCCGCGTAGCGGCCATCAGCGTGTTCCTCATGTTCTTCGCGGTGTTGCTGCTGTTCAAGGAACCGCGCAAAGAGGGCGATGTGCCGCCTCCCTCTCTGGCGGAGACGGGCAGGAACTTCCTCACGGTCCTTTCGAACCCGAAGTTCATGCTGTTCCTGCTGATCTTCACGGGGTACTGGGTGGTGTACTGGCAGGAATTCATCACGCTGCCCCTGTATGTCGCCAAATACATCGATCCGAAGGCGGACACGGAGCTGCTGCTGATGACGGGCCCGCTGGTCGTGATCTCCCTGACGGTCCTGATCAACCTGGCTACCCAGAAGATCGCCTCGGTGAAGGCGGTCACCATCGGAACCCTGATGTCGTCCCTCGCCTGGATCGTGCTGATCTTCAGGCCGACTGTGACGGGCGTGATCGTCACGCTCGTCTGCGTCGCGCTGGGAGAGATCGTGCAGTCGCCGCGCTACTACGAGTACATCTCACGCCTCGCCCCTCCGGGGCAGCAGGGGACCTACATGGGCTTCGCCTTCCTGCCCATCGGCCTTGGTTCCCTCATCGGGGGCTGGTTCGGCGGGAAACTGATGCATCACTTCGGCGAGGTGACGCACAAGCCGGCGGGCATGCTCTGGACGATCATCGGCGTGGGCGTGCTCACGGCCGTGCTGCTCTGGGTGTACGACCGTATGCTGCCCGCGACACGGGAAGCCTGATCTAAGAGTGCCTAACAAAACCCCGACAGGGTCGCGAGAAAGCCAGGTGGGATGCACCGCAAGGAAGGGCCCGCAGGGCGATGCGGGACATCGTTCAAGGGCCCTGACGCCGCGGGGCGCCCACCTGGCTTTCTCCCTCCAGGCGAGGGCCGGCGGGTGCCGCGATGCCGCGTCACGCTCGTCGCGCGTAGTACCCGCTACGCGTCTCCTCGCGTTCCTCGCCTCGCTCGCCCGGCGACCCTCGCGCGGCCCCGTCGGGGTTTTGTTAGGCACTCTATAGGTACTTCGACAGGAAGTCCCACATGGCCTGGAAGCGCGCCCAGTTGTGCTGGGGCGCGCGGGGGCTGTGGTCGGAACCGGGCAGCAGGACGATCTGGACTGCGTGCCCGCTCTTCTGAAGGGCGTCGATGAGCATGACGGTGTTCTGGGGATGGACGTTGTCATCCAGGGTGCCGTGGAGCAGCAGGAGCCTGCCGGACAGGTTGGCCGCGGCCTTGAGCACGGAGCTGGACTCGTAGCCGGCCTGGTTGGCCGAGGGCAGGCCCATGTAGCGCTCGGTGTAGATGCTGTCGTAGAGGTGCCAGTCCGTCACCGGCGCTCCGGCGATGCCCAGCTTCCAGGCCTTGCTGTGGGTGAGTCCGTAGGTGGTCATGAAGCCGCCGTAGCTCCACCCGTCCAGGCAAATCCGGTCCATGTCCGCCCAGACCTGGGCCTTCAGCCAGGCCAGGCCGTCGAGCTGGTCCTGGAGCTCCTGGGCCCCCAGGTTGCGGTAGATGCCATGGGCGCTGGCTAGGCCCTTCCCCGAGGCGCTGCGGTTGTCGCAGACCCAAGTGGCGATGCCCTGCTGGGCCAGGAACTGGAACCAGGGCATGTCCCGGCGCCAGAGGTTCCGGACTTCGGGGGCCATCGGGCCGCCGTAGAGCGTCTGGAACACGGGGTACTTCTTCGCGGGATCGAAGTCCACGGGCAGGACCAGCATCGTTTCCATGGGGAAGCCGTCGCGGGTCTTCACCTGCTGGAAGCTCACCCTGCCGAGCTTCAGGGCCTTCCAGGCTTCGGCGGGGTTGGCGTCGATGAGGCGGACCAGCTTGCCCTGGCTGTCGTGGAGCGCCTGCTGGGGCGGGGTGTGGATGTCGCTCCAGGTGTCGAGGAAGGCGGTGAACGCGGCATTGGGCTTCACCCGGTGGGTGCCGGGCCGGTCCGTCAGCCGCACGAGGCCCTTCCCATCGAGCCCCACACGGTAGGCGTCCAGGCCGATGGGGCTGCGCTCGGTCGCATCGAAATAGAGCTGTCCGGTTCTGGCGTCCACGCCATGCACCTGCCGGACATCCCAGTCCCCGGCCGTGACGGCGCCGATGAGCTGGCCATCCTTCCCGTAGCGGTAGACGTGGTGGCGCCCCGTGCGTCCGGACTCCCACAGGAAACCCCCGTCGGAGAGGAAGTGGGGCAGGGGCAGCCGCTCCTGCCAGGCGCGGCCGTTCTCGTGGATGAGCAACCGGGATGCGGCACCGTCGTAGCGGCGCAGGTCCAGCCAGCTCTGGATCCGGTCCTGGTGGGTGGCCACCAGGTGGCCGGCCGGGTCCCAGCCCACCTGCACGATGAGGGTCTCCTGGCCGGGATAGGGCTCGTCCATCCAGGTGGTGGCCCCCGTGAGGTCCACCACGCCCAGGCGGACGGTGGGATTGGGATCGCCGGCCTTCGGATAGCGGGCCCTCAGGGCCTTCTGGGGCTGGAAGCGGTCATCCATGAGGGTGTAGACCGGCACTTTGGTCTCGTCGAGGCTGAGGTAGGCCAGACGCTTTGAGTCCGGGGCCCACCAGAAGGCGCGGAAGCTGCCCCGGCCATAGACCTCCTCCTGGTACACCCAGTCCAGGCGCCCATTGAACACGGTCTCCCCGCCACCGGTGGTGAGGCGGGTCTCCCGGGCCGTGGCCACCTCCACCCGGTAGAGGTCGTTGCCCTTGAGATAGGCGACCTGCCCGCCGTCGGGGCTGAAGGACGCTTCTTCCGGATTCCCCCCTGCAAACCGCTTGGCTGTGGCCGCCTTCACGTCCACCAGGAAGAGGTCGTCTGCCACGGTCAGCAGGAAGGCGCTGTGGTCGTCCTTCCAGATGAAGGCGCCGCGCCCGAGGGCCTCCTTGGCGGCGGCGTCTCCGGCTCCTGCCGTCACGAGGGCCGATTGGAGACGGGTGGACTCCAGCAGGGGCTTCCGTTCCCAGGTGGCGGGGTCGATCCGGTAGAGGGCCACCTGATCGCCTTCCCGGCGGGTTTCCACCAGGGCGCCGTCCGGCAGCCAGTCCAGGCGCGTGGCGGGCCGACCGGCATAGGCCACCCGCTTCGTGGGATGCGCGACGGCTTCGAGGGTGAGCTGGCCCGAACCCTGTCCCAACAGGGCGGGAACGAAGATCAGGCAGGCCAGGAGGGCGCGGACGGGCATGGAGGCTCCGGGGGACCATCCATGTATATCGGAAAACGAGGCTTCGTCAGCCCTCTGCTTCCTCCAAGCGGATCTCCGCCCAGGCCAGAGTTCCCGTGGCGAGTGGGATCAGGCCCATCTGACCCCCCATCAGGTGGACGATGCCGGCGGCCAGGGGCAGGCCGATTCCGAGCCCGCCGCGCTGTCGGCGAAGGCTGCGTTCCTCTTGTTCGAAGGGTCTCAGAAGCCGCTCCCAGTCCGGCGGCAGACCGGGGCCCTGATCCTCGATCTCGAAGCGCAGGCGCCAGGCGCGGCCCTCGGGCCGGGCGACCATGCGGAAGGACACCGTGCCGCGCTCGGTGAAGCCCACGGCGTTGTCCAGCAGGGCCTCCAGGGCCTGGGACAGGCGAGCCGCGTCGCAGACTAGGGGGGCGAGGAGCGGATCCAGGGCGACCTTCGCCTCCAGGCCCTTGGCCCTGGCCTGGCATTCGAGCTTCTTCCCGAGCTGCGCCAGATGGGACCCCAGGTCCGTCTGGCCGGGCCTCAGCGTGAGGGTTCCCTGGGCGAGGCTGGCGAAGTCGAGGAGGCCCTGCACCAGATGGCCCAGGCGGGTGGCCGTTTCCTGGGCGCGGTCCAGGATCGCAACCTGTTCTTCGCTGGTGCTGAGGTCCCGGGCCATCTGCAGGTGGCCGGCCAGCACCTGCACGGGCGTGCGGAGCTCGTGGTGCGCGTTGTCCATGAAGGCTTCCTGGGCCAGGCGGAGGCGCTGCTCCGCCTCCAGGGCCTTGCGCTGCTCGCGGATGACGCGCGACTTCGCCGACACCACGCTGAAGAGCGAGAGCCATGCCAGCACCACCACGACGAACGTGGCGAGCACGAAGATCAGGAAGAGATGGACTTCCTGCATAGGAACACCTTGGCGAGGGCGATTTCGTAGAAGACGATCACCAGACCATGCACGAGCCAGGGAAGAGGGAGCAGGTGGGGCGGCAGGACACGCAGGAAGTGGTTCGAAATGGCATTGAAGATCAAGGTGGTGGAGCCGTAGATCAGGATCGCGCTGTTCAGCCAGAACTCGGGCTTGGCCGCGAGGTCCTCGTCATCGTCCCGCAGGGCGAGCCCGCGCAGTTCGTAAATGCCCAGAACGATGAAAATCAGGCACTGGGTGGTGGTGAACAGCGCATTCCGCAGGAACAGGCCGTTCACGAACACCCCGGCCACGGCGGCCAGCAGGCCGATTCCAGCACAGGCCCAGTAGAGCCCCACCCGTCGTGGTGACGGGTGCGAGGTCCTGACGAGCACCCAGAGCGTTCCCGCGAAGACCACGGGCTGTGACAAATGTCGGAACCACTGGTTGTTACGGTGGGAAAGGGCCAGGGCAATGAAAATGACCCCTTGAACCAGATCGACGACCTGGACCGCGAGGAACCTTCCCATCCAGTGAGGGCGGGAAAACCCTCCCCGGATCCGGCTCCAGACGAAAGCGAGGATCGGCGCCAGGATGAACGGATCGAAGACGTAGAGGAGGATCCACCTATAGATGGGCTTGATCACCGGGACACCAGGTTCCTCAAAAGTCCTCCTAGAGGCTGGTTCCGGTGCAATAGGGCGGGCAATCGTGGCTGTTCTGGATGTAGACCGCCTGGGAGCTGTCCAGGTCCTCCCCGGCGGCGTCCACCGCCACCATCACCATCGTCGGCGAGCCGTCTGCGTGCCGGGCGTGGTAGATGCGGATACCAGCTGCGCCGGGCTGAGCCAGGAGCTGCTCGAAGGCGCTGCGGTTGAAGGCCGAGGCGCGGTGGGCGCCGGCCTCGGCGCGGACCTGGTGGTTCCGGACCAGGCTCGCGGCCTCGTCACGCGTGATGCGGT
Source organism: Geothrix paludis (assembly GCF_022808815.1). Lineage (GTDB taxonomy): Bacteria > Acidobacteriota > Holophagae > Holophagales > Holophagaceae > Geothrix > Geothrix paludis. Next base: position 228,498 of record NZ_JAKZLC010000001.1, read on the forward strand.
GGTCGCGGGCGGAATCGAAGGGCTGGGCGGACACAGGGTCACTCCTGGAGGGCGGCCGGGGGCCTGATTGGGAGGTAGATCAAAAGGATGTCCCTCCCATCAGACCCGAAGACGCACCGGCTCACAAGATGGGACTGAAGCAAAAGGTGAGGTTGCCTGATCCAGGCAGATCCGCAGGCTAGTTGGGCAGATGCGGCCGGGTGAGGTTCCGGTGCCCGGAGGAGGTCACCAGCAGGTTGTCCTCGATGCGGATCCCGCCGCAGGGGGTGAGCTCGTCGATGAGCTTCCAGTCGAACCTCGCCTTGTGCTCGTTCTCACGGAAGGGGCGCAGGAGCATGGGGATGAAGTAGAGGCCGGGCTCCACGGTGAACACTTGGCCCGCTTCGATGGTGCGTGTGGTGCGCAGGGTGGGGTGCTGGGGCGGCGGAGGCGCGAGGGTGCCGTCGGGCGCGCCCTGACGGCCGGCCACGTCATGCACCTGGATGCCCAGGTGGTGGCCCAGGCCATGGGGGAAGAAGGGGCGGCTCAGGCCCAGTTCCACAGCCTCCTCGGGATCGGCCTTGAGGATGTCGTGTTCCTTCAGGAGGGCCGCGATGGCCAGGTGGCCCAGGTGGTGGAAGTCCCCGTAGGGCATGCCCGGCTTCACGGCGTCGCAGAGGCCAAGTTCGAGCTTCACCATGCCGTCCACCAGGTCGGCGAAGCGGCTGTCGCAGTGGGGCGCGGCCACGGTGCGGGTGATGTCGGCGGCGTAGCCGCGGGCCTGGGCGCCCGCGTCGATGAGGAGGACATCGCCGTTCCTGACGTTGGCGCGCTTGTGCTCGTAGTGGAGGATGGCGCCCTTCTCGTTGAGGGCCACGATGCTGCCGTAGGGCATCTCGTGATCCACGATGCCGACAGCCTGGATATAGGCGTAGTGGATCTCCAGCTCGCTGGCGCCGGCCAGGAAGGCGGCCCGGGCGGCCAGGTGGCCCCGGGCGGCCAGCACCGTCGCCTCCTCGATGCACTGCACCTCATAGGCGGACTTGTTCGTGCGATTCCAATCCAGGCGGGCGGTGAGGCCCGCCGGATTCAGCTCCAGGTTGGCGGCCTCGGCCCGCTCCACCTCATTGCCGATGTAGGCGGCCCCGGTGGGGGTTCCCACGCGCTTCCATACGTCCTCGACGGTGCCCGCCTCCTCGATATCGAATTCCTGGGCCCAGAACGGGTTTCCCAGGGGCAGCTGCTCGTACCAGAAATCCTCGGGGGCGTACCGGATGAGCCTGGGACGCTGGCCGGGCCGGACCACGAGGACGTGATGGGGGCCCGCCATGGGACACCAGTGAGCGAAGTGGGGCGTCGGATGGAAGGGGGCGTCCTGGTCGTCCGCGAAGTGCGTGTAGACCTGGCCGCTGGAGATCACCAGGGCGTCGAAGCCCGTCTCGGCCAGGGCCTCGGCGGCGGTCCGCTGGCGCTCGGCGATGTGGGCGTGGAAGAGGGAGGCGAGGTCGGTCATGGGGCGTCCTGGTGGGGGGTGTCGGTGGCGGGCGTGCTCAGAGGAACCGCAGCGGCTTTTCTTCAGGCGCGAAACCGTGCCGCACGGCCTTCTCGAAGAAGAGGGCGAGGCTTTCGCGTTCGGCCTCGCCCAGGGTGTAGCTGATGTTCTCCGTCAAGTACTCGTGCAGCTCGATCTTGGTCCAGCCGATGGTGCGCCGGGCCTCCTCGATGATGGCCGGAAGCTGGGCCATGCCGATCTCGTAGCTCTTGTGGAAGAAGGAGGCCACGCCGCCGGGCACGGGCAGCTGCGGGGCGTTCTTCCGGACCAGCCACAGGGCGAAGACGAAGGGCAGGCCGGTCCAGGCGTGCCACTCCTCCGCCAGGTCCAGCACGAAGAGCCCCTGCCGGGGGGCCCGCATGGCCGAGTCGCCGATCATGATGGCGGCGTCGTGGGCTTCGAGCATGGCTGGCAGGTCCGGTCCCATGTCCGTGATCTCGGGGCTCACGCCGTAGCGCTCCCGGAGGATGAGCTGACCCAGCACCACGCTGGTGCGGCTGGAGGTGTCCAGGGCGAGGGTCCGGATCTGCTCCGGCGGCACTTTGGAGAGGATCACCACGCTGCGCACCCGCTTCGGCGAGGCGATGCAGAGGCCCGGCACGATCAGGAGGTCCGGGATCCGCAGGTACTCGATGGAGCTGACGATCCCGGCGTCCACCTCGCCGGAGCGCAGGCGGTCCGCGCAGGCCGAGGGGTAGTGGAACTTGAGGTGGAAATGCTCCCAGCCGAGGCCATGCTTGAATCCGTGGTTCAGGGGAGCGGCGTTCAGGTAGTCGATGATGGACAGGCGAAATGGTTCAGTGGCCATGGAAACAGTCTAACGACCCTGCGATGATTCCCTGATGGTCCTCTGGCACTACGAGCTGAACACCCTGCTGGGGCCGATGCGTGCGGCCTTCGATGGGCGTGGGCGTCTGCGCGAGCTGGCGGTAGAGGGCCTTGACCCCCGCAAGACCAGCCCGCTGCCGCCCAAGGAGCAGCGGGAAGCCAAGCGCTACCTCGACCGTCAGCTGGACGCCTACCTGGCGGGAACCCTCCGGACGTTCACGGTGCCCGTGGATCCCCAGGGATCGCCCATGCAATTGCGCATCTGGGACACGGTGAGGACGATCCCCTATGGCCAGTCCCGCCGTCCCGCCGACCTCGCCGCCTGGCTGGGTGTGGACGAGGACCTCATCGTCATGACCTGCGCGACGAATCCCATCGTCCTGCTCGTCCCCTGCCACCGAGTGGTCCTGCCTGGCGAGGGGCCCCTCCCAAGGGCGCTGCGGGAATTGGAATCGGGCCTGGGTTGGCGAAATCCCTGATCCGTTGCAACAAAAAACCGTGATTCTGGCATGCTGGTGCCTATGAACGGGCCCTTGCATCTGCTGCGCACCCCCCTCGGGGACCTGGGCGCGGCCTTCGACGGGGAAGGGCGCCTCTCCCATCTGGTCCGGCTGCACGGCCAGCCTCCCCCGGTTCCGGCCGGTCCTGAGCCCAAGAGCCTCCCCTTCCTGAAGCGCCAGTTGGAGGCCTACTTCTCGGGGAATCTCCGGAATTTCAACATCCCCATGCATGCCGAAGGCACCGACTTCCAGACGCGGGTCTGGAAGGAGCTGCAGAAGATCCCCTATGGGCAGGCGATCTCGTACCTGGAGCTGGCCCGGCGCCTGGGGGATGAGAAATGCATCCGCGCGGCAGCCCGCGCCAGCGGCGCCAACCCCATCTCCATCCTCATCCCCTGTCACCGCGTCATCGGGTCCGACGGATCCCTGGTGGGCTATGCCGGGGGCCTGGACATGAAGGAGTTCCTGCTGCGCCTCGAGGGGGTGCTGCCCAAGGCTCCGCCCCAGCCCCGCCTGCCGCTGACCTGGGATTGACGCCAAAAAAATTCCGGCGCCGCCCATCGGAGGACTTCCCTGCGGCGGGCTCCTAGCATGGAGCCATGCGCTGGTCGGACGAACACCTCTACGAACGGATCCTGGCGAAGGATGCCTCTTTCGACGGACGGGTGCTCACGGGCGTCCTCACCACGGGGATCTACTGCCTGCCTTCCTGTCCGGCGCGGAAGCCCCTGGCCCGCAACGTGCGGTTCTTCCTGGATGAAGCCGCCGCCCAGGCGGCCGGACTGAGGCCCTGCAAACGCTGCCGACCCGACGCCTTCTACCGGGGTGAGGACGCGGACCTGGCCCGGCTGGAGGAGGCCATGGCCCGCGCCTGGGCGGACCCGGCCGCTTTCCCCGAAGCCGAGGCCCTGGCGGAGGTGGCCGGTGTGGGGCTCACGAAGCTGAAGGCCCTGTTCCGCGAGCATGCCCATACCCAGCCCGCCGCCTTCCTCCAGGGCGCCCGCATCCGCGCCGCCTGCGCCCGGTTGCGGGAGGGCGCCACGCACCTGCTGGACCTCGGGGCCGCCGTGGGCTTCGAGAGCCCCTCCGGCTTCCACGAGGCCTTCCGGCGCCAGACGGGCCTGGCACCCGGTGCCTATCGGGACCTGCTGGGCTCAGACCGCTTCACGCTGCCGCTGCCGGAGCGCACCCGGCTTGGCGATCTGCTCCGGTTCCATGGCCGGGATGCGGAGAGCGTGTCCGAGCAGGTGCAGGGCGATACCCTTCGCAAGGCCGCCCACTTCGCCGGTCGGCCCGGGGTGCTGAGCCTGGCCTTCGGTCCCGGGGAGGTGGTAGTGTCCCTGGCGGGCGCGGGCGGCCCCGGGGCCATGGCGGAAGCCCACCGGGCGGCCCTGCGGCTGCTGGCCTGGCACGGGGATGCCGCCCCGTTCGAAGAAGCGCATCCCCGGCTGGCCCGGGGGCGGGAGGGCCTGCGGGTGCCCCTCACCCTGGATCCCTTCGAGGCGCTGGTCTGGGCCATCCTGGGCCAGCAGGTGAACCTGGCCTTCGCCTACGCCCTCCGCCGCGACCTGATCCGTCTGGCGGGAACCCCCGTCGGCGGCCTCATCGCGCATCCGGACGCCGCCTCCATCTCGGCCCTGGACCCCGCAGACCTGACCGCCCGGCGCTTCTCGCGACGCAAGGCCGAATATGTCCTGAACGCCGCGACCCTGGTGGCGAAGGGCGACCTGAAGCTGGAGAACGTGCTGACCGCGACCCGGGCCGAGAAGACGCTCCTGGCCCTGCGGGGCTGCGGCCCCTGGACGGCCCAGTACGTGCTGATGCGCGGCCTGGGTTTCCGGGACTGCGTGCCCGTGGGAGACGCGGCGCTCACCCTGGCCCTCCAGCGCTGGTTCCAGCTCGAGTCGCGGCCGGGTCCCGTGGAGACCCAGCGGCTCATGGCGCCCTTCGCGCCCCATCGCAGCCTCGCCACCTTCCACCTCTGGGCCAGCCTGAAGGGGGTGCCCGCATGACGGGAATCCACCGCCTCGAGACCTCTCTCGGTCCCATCCAGGCCGCCTTCGACGCCCAGGGCGCCGTCATCTACCTGGGCTTTGCGGGCCATGAATTCCGCGAGGCCCTGCTGGCGAAAGTCGCCCGGTTGGGTCCGGTGGCGTCGCCGGACCCCCGCGCCCTAACCTGCCTCCGCGACCAGCTGGAGACCTACGCCGCCGGTCGGAGAACGGCCTTCGACCTGCCCATCCGTCTCCACGGAAGCCCCTTCGAACAGCGCGTCTGGGCCGAGCTCCAGCGCATCCCCTTCGGCGAGACCCGCAGCTACGGCCAGCTGGCGGCAACCCTGGGCGGCGCGAATCTCAGCCGGGCGGTGGGCCGCGCCAACGGCGCCAACCCCGTCTCCATCCTCGTGCCCTGCCATCGCGTCATTGGCGCCAACGGCACCCTCACGGGCTATGCCGGAGGCCTCGGAATGAAGGAGCGGCTGTTGCGGCTCGAAGGGGCGATCAGGGATGGATCGCCCGCAGGGGTCCGCGCTCCAGCGTCATCCGGGTTTCCCCGGCGGCCTTGAAGGCGGTGCGGAGGACCGCCAGGCCCCGGTCCATGTCCACGGGCCCGCAGCTGAAGAAGTCCACGGCAGCGAAGCGGTGCTCGGGCCAGGTGTGGATGGCCAGGTGGCTCTCGGCGATGATCACGGCCCCGCTGACGCCATGGGGGCTGAAGTGGTGGAAGCTGTGGGTGACGATGGTCGCGCCGGAGGCCCGGGCGGCGTCCAGCATGGCGGTGGTGATCCGCTCCAGGTCCGCGAGGATGGCGGCGTCGCAGCCCGTGTATTCCACGAGCAGATGACGGCCGAGGGCGCTCATAGCCGCTTGGCCAGCAAGGCCACGCACTCCACGTGGCTGGTGAGGGGGAAGAGGTCCAGCACGGCCAGTTGCTCGAGGTCCCATGCGGGCGCCAGGCGCTTCAGGTCCCGGCAGAAGGCGGCGCCGTCGCAGCCCACCAGCACGAGCTTTCCGGCTCCGGCGGCGCAGAGGCGCTCCGTGAGGGCCGGTTCCAGTCCCGCCCTCGGCGGATCCAGCAGGATCACGTCCTCCGGATGCCCCAGCCCCTCAGGCACCCAGGCGGCCACATCGCCCACCTGGCATTCCGACGGCAGGCCCAGGGCCGCCAGGTTGCGGCGGGCCCAGGCCACGGCCGCCTCGCCGGACTCGACCAGCACGCGTTGGTCGAAGCGCTTGCCGAGCAGCGCGGAGAATAGGCCCACGCCGCCGTAGAGATCGTAGAGGGTGCGGCCCTTCAGGTTCCAGCCTTCGAGCAGGCTGCGGAAGGCCTCGGCGGCCCAGGGCGGGCTCACCTGGAAGAAGGCGCCGGGTTCGTGCCGGAGCGTGATGCCGCCGAGGCGCTGCGCGAGGGGTTCCTCGTTGCGATGCCAGCCATCGGGTTCCAGGCGCCAGGTGCGGCCCCGCTCATCGGTGGCGAGCACTTCGCTCGCGGGCGTGCCGGTGGACAGTTCCCAGCGGCCTGGGCGGGAGGTGAGGATGTGCGCCGCCAACGCCTCCTGCAGGCGCGGGATGGCCTGGGACAGGGGTTCCGCGGCGGCGGGACAGGCGGAGACGGGCACCAGCACATGGCTGTGCCGTCGGAAGTAGCCCATGGCGGAGCCGTCCCAGTGGAGCTGGATGCGGTGGCGGCGGGCCTCCTCCGGGGCGGGGCGCCAGTCCCAACGCGCCTCTTCGCCCAGCTGGCGGCGGAGGAGGTCGGCCACCATCTGGCGCTTCAGCTCGGGCGCGTGCCGGCCGGCCTCCCATAGCTCGCAGCCGCCGCAGGTTCCGGCGACGGGGCATTCTGCGGGGGCTCGGCGGGGGTCCCGGCTGAGCCAGCGGGTGACGCGCCCTTCGCCGTGGCGGGCCTTCCAGATGACGGTGGCCTCCACCTGTTCGCCGGGGAAGAGGGCCAGCGGCGCCTCCAGCAGCAGCAGGCGGCCATCAGCTTCGTGGGCCACGCCCCGGCCGCCCCAGGCCAGGCGATCCACGGATCCCTGCCAGGTCGCGGTGGGGGCGGGGGAATTCCGATATGCTGACGGGACTTTCGTCTTCGCCTTCCTGGAGCCTGCATCCGCCTTGCGCTTCACTGTCGCCGTCCCCCCAGAGCACCGTAGCATCCTCCTGGACCGCGTGGCCGGGGAGTTGCGGGAGGCTCTGGCCTTCGTAGAGGGCGGGCGGGCCGACGTGGTGCTGGGAGTGCCCGGCGACGGCACCTTCGCCGATTGCGAGGTCTGGCCGGGACTGGAGGCCGCCGAGGCCCTGGTGCGGGCAGCCTGGGCGCGGCTGCAGGATCGCCGGGACATGGAACGGCTCCACGAGGTGGGCCGCGCCCTGGCCTCGGAACAGAACCTGGACCGGCTGCTGGATCTGATCCTCACCAAGGCGCGGGAACTGCTGAACGCCGAAGCGGGGTCCATCTACCTGCTCACCGGCGAGGAGGACCGTCCCGAGCTGCTCTTCGCCCACACGCAGAACGCCCGCGTGAGGTTCCCCTTCCACCGGGAGGCCCTGCCCATCTCGCGGGAAAACCTGGCGGGCTTCGTCGCCCTCTGCAAGGAATGCCTGAACCTGCCGGATGTTTACGACCTCCCGGTCGAGGCTCCCTACCGGTTCAACGACAGCTTCGACCGCCTGGCGGGGTACCGCACCACCTCGATGCTCGTGGTGCCCATGCTGGATACGGAAGGCGAGATCCTCGGGGTCCTGCAGCTCCTCAACCGCCTGGACGAAGACGGGCGCGCGATCGCCTTCTCTGCCTCGGACCAGCGGCTGGCCCAGAGCCTCGCCGGCCAGGCGGCGGTGGCCGTGAAGAACGCCCAGCTCCGGGAAGAGATCGAACGGCTCTTCGAAGGCTTCGTGGCGGCCTCCGTGACGGCCATCGAGGCCCGGGACCCGGTCACCAGCGGCCACTCCGGTCGTGTCGCCGAGCTCACCGTCGGCCTCGCGGAGGCCGTGAACGCGACGCCCAGCGGAGCCTACGGAGACCTATCCTTCAGCGACCGCCAGTTGCGGGAGCTGCGCTATGCCAGCCTGCTGCACGACTTCGGCAAGGTTGGAGTCCGCGAGCAGGTGCTGGTGAAGGCCAAGAAGCTCGATCCCGGCCAACTGGAGATCATCCTCCAACGCCTGCGCCAGCGGGAGCTGGAGCAGGCCCTCGAGGCCCTGGCCCAGGCCTGGAAGGGCGGGGGGGGCATCGACCTGTGGGAAGGCGCCATCCGAGATCGACGGGAGGAAGCGGAGCGGCTCATCCATCTGGTCCGCCAGAGCAATGAACCCACGGTGATGGCCCAGGAGGTGGCGGAGGGGCTGGGGCTCCTGGATGACCTCACCTTCACCCATTGGAGCGGCGAGCGCCGGCCCCTGATGGAAGCCGGTGACCTGGCCAGCCTGCGCATCCGCAAGGGCAGCCTCTCCGAGACGGAGCGTCTCGAGATCGAAAGCCACGTGACCCATACCTTCCGGTTCCTGGAGCAGATTCCCTGGACCCGGGACCTGGCCGGCATCCCCGACATCGCCTACGCCCATCACGAGCGGCTGACGGGCCGGGGCTACCCCCGGAAGCTCACGGAACCGGATATTCCCGTCCAGAGCCGGGCCATGGCCATCGCGGATGTCTACGACGCCCTCACGGCCCAGGATCGGCCCTACAAGGGCGCGGTGCCCGTGGAGCGGAGCCTGGCCATCCTGGAGGACGAGGCCCGGGCCGGAGCCTTGGACCGGGGGTTGCTGGACCTGTTCATCGAGGCCCGGATCTACGAGCGGACGGCCCGGCGATCCTGAGGCTGGAGGCCGGGGGGCGGAGCCGGTAACCTATAGGATTGGAGTGCCCATGTCGGAACGCGAACCCCGAACGATCGACCTGCAAGGAATCCTGGACCTGCTGCCCCACCGGTATCCGATCCTCCTGGTGGATCGCATCCTCGATTTCGAACCCGGACAGTGGATCCGGGGGCTCAAGAACATCAGCTTCAGCGAGCAGGTCTTCCAGGGCCACTTCCCCAGCCGGCCCGTGTTTCCGGGCGTCTACATCCTCGAGGCCATGGCCCAGACCGGCGGCTGCCTGCTCCTGCAGGACATCGAGGACCGGGCCCGCAAGGTGATCTACTTCATGGGCATCGACGGGGCGAAGTTCCGGAAGCCGGTGCTGCCCGGCGACCAGCTGGTGATGGAAGTCAAGGTGGTCCAGCTCAAGGGCCGGATCTGCAAGATGCGCGGCGAGGCCTTCGTGGATGGCCAGAAGGTCGCGGAAGCCGAATTCATGTCCATGCTGATGGACCTGGCCGAGGGAGAAGGACGATGAGCACGCAGATCCACCCGAGCAGCGTGGTGAGCCCGGAGGCCCGGCTGGGCGAGGGCGTGGTCGTGGGGCCCTTCTGCGTCATAGAGGGCAACGCTGTCATCGGCGCCCGCACCCTGCTGCGCAGCCACGTGGTCATCGGCCCCCATACCGAGATCGGCGAGGACAACGACATCTACCCCCACGCCACCCTGGGCATGGGGCCCCAGGACCTCAAGTTCAAGGGCGCGCCCACCCGTCTGAAGGTGGGGAACCGCAACGTGATCCGGGAGGGCTGCACCCTCCACCGCGGCACCGAGGGCGGCGGCGGCCTGACCACCCTGGGCGACGACAACTTCCTGATGACGGGTTCCCACGTGGCTCACGACTGCCATGTCGGGAACAAGAACATCTTCGCGAACTGCGCCACGCTGGCCGGCCACGTGGAAGTGGGGGACGGCTGCAACATCGGCGCCTTCTCCGCCGTCCACCAGTTCTGCCGCGTGGGCCACCATGCCTTCATGGGCGGCTTCACCGTGGCCACCCAGGACGTGCTGCCCTTCATGAAGACCGCTGGCGCCCGCGACACCAAGAGCTACGGCGTGAACACCATCGGCCTCCAGCGCAAGGGCTTCCCGGTGGAGGTCGTCGAGGCCCTGAAGAAGGCCCACCGCCTCCTCTTCCATGCCGGGCTGCTCCGCGAGGAGGCCATGGCCCAGACCGAGAAGGAAGTGGGGCACGTGGCCGAGGTGGCCTACCTGCTGCAGTTCATCCGGGAAGCCAAGCGGGGCGTGCATCGTGGCTGACCAGCCCGGCACGGACGCGCAGCGGCGTCACGCGACCATCGCCATCATCGGCCTGCCCAACGCCGGCAAGTCCACCCTGCTGAACGCCCTGCTGGGCCAGAAGCTCGCCGCCACCAGCCAGATTCCCCAGACCACCCGCACCCGGGTGCTGGGCGTGGTGAACCGCGGCGACGTGCAGCTGGCCTTCCTGGACACGCCGGGCATCCACCTGCCCAAGCACGCCCTCAACGAGCGCATGATGGCCCATGTGGAGCAGGCGCTGGAGGCGGCTGACCTGCTGCTCTGGGTGGTGGACGCGGACGACTACCTGGGAACTGGCGAGCATGCCCTGGCCAAGCGCCTGCGCAAGATGGGGCGGCCGACCTACCTGCTGCTGAACAAGATCGACCTGCTCTCCAAGGGGCGCCTCCTGGAGAAGGTGGCCACCTACAAGGACCTGCTCCCCTTCAAGGAGATCGTGCCCATCGGCGCCAAGATGGGGTTGAACCTGGATCCCCTGTGGACCCTGCTGGAGCGGGATGCCGCCCAGCCCGGCTGGCTGCACGACGAGGAGACCTTCACGGATCAGACCGAGCGCTCCCTGGCCGCGGAGTTCATCCGCGAGAAGGTGCTCCGCAAGACCCGCGAAGAGGTTCCCCACGGTGTGGCGGTGCTCATCGAGCAGTGGATCGAGCCCGGCCACGCGGACTATCCAGAGGATCTGGGACCCGAGGGCGTCTTCATTGCCGCGCGCATCCTGGTGGACCGCGACGGCCACCGCAAGATCCTGCTGGGCAGCCAGGGCGACATGATCAAGGACATCCGCCAGAGCGCCCAGCGCGAGTTGAGGAAGCTCCTCCAGCGCCCGGTGCGCCTGGAGCTGTTCGTGAAGGTGGACGAGGGCTGGCGGGACCGGCCCGATCGCCTGGACCGCCTGGAGATCTGATCCCCAGCGCGGCCGGCTAAATCGAGAGGTCCGTGGCCCGGTGCTCCGTGTCAAGCGGCGCCAGGCCCGCCGTGCCCGTGACCGAGGTGTACTGGCCCCGGTCCGGATCGAACGCGAACACCTCGCCGGTCTCGATCTTGTAGACCCAGGCGTGCAGGTGCAGTGCGCCATTGGCCATGGCCTTGGCCACCGCCGGATGGCTGCGGAGGTTCTCCAGCTGCACGAGCGCGTTCTCCTCGACGGTGGCATGCAACAGCTCGTGGCCCTTGAGGTGCCCGTAGCTCTCCCACATGATCCGCTCGGTCTTGCGGGCATGGGCCAGCCAGGACTTGGTGGCGGGAAGCTGCCCCAGTTGCTCGGGCTCCAGCAGGGCCTTCATGGCGCCGCAGTTGGAATGGCCGCAGACGATGATGTCCTTGACCTGGAGGACGGCGACCGCGAACTCGATGCCCGCGGCTGTGCTGCCCAGGCTCTCGTAGGGGGGCACCAGGTTCCCGACGTTGCGCAGGATGAACAGCTCGCCGGGCTGGGTCTGGGTGATCAGGTTCGGGCTGATGCGCGAGTCCGAACAGGTGATGAACAAGGTCTCCGGCGCCTGGTCCCTGCCCAGGCGTTCGAAGAGATCCCTGTGCGACTTGAAGATCTGGGTCTGGAACTGGTGGATGCCGTGGACGAGCTTCTGCATGCCTCCAGTCTACCGGAGGTAGGCTAAAGATTCAGGTGCGCCAGGTGCTCCTCGGAGCTGATGGGCGTGTTCGGCTCGTCGTGGATGACCTTTCCGTCGCGCAGCTTGATGATGCGGTGGGCATGGCGGGCGATGTCCTCCTCGTGGGTGACAAGGATGATGGTGTTGCCCTTCTGGTAGAGGTCCTCGAAGAGGGCCATGATCTCCACGCTGGTCTTGGAATCCAGGGCGCCGGTGGGCTCGTCCGCCAGCAGGATGGAGGGATCGTTCACCAGGGCCCGGGCGATGGCCACGCGCTGGCGCTGGCCGCCGGAGAGCTGGTTGGGCATGTGGTCGCTGCGGGTGCCCAGGCCGACATTCTCCAGGGCCCTGATGGCCATCTGGTGACGCTCGGCGGGTGTCTTCCCCGCGTAGATCAGGGGGAGCTCGACGTTCTGGAGGGAGGTGGTGCGGGCCAGCAGGTTGAAGGTCTGGAAGACGAAGCCGATCTCCTCGTTGCGGATCTGGGCGAGGTCGTCATCCGTCATGGCCGAGGCCAGCTTGCCGTTCAGTTCGTAGGTGCCGTTGGTGGGGGTGTCCAGGCAGCCGATGACGTTCATCATGGTCGACTTGCCGGATCCGGAAGGGCCCATGATGGCCACGTACTCGCCCCGGCGGATCTCCATGGACACGCCGTCCAGGGCCCGCACTTCCATGTCGCCCATCTGATAGACCTTGGTGATGTCGGTGAGCCGGATCAGGGGCGCGTCGGTCATGGGATCCTCGAGGGGCCTCCGAAGGCCCTGGTCCATCTTCGCAGAAGCCCCGGGTCAGGTTTAGGGCTCCTGGCAAAACCCCAGGACGCCTCGCTGGGGCCCTCCCTGGATTCCCGCTACAATCCTTGATCCGCCTACATCCTGCCGTTAGGTTCCGCCACGATGATCGATTCCCTGATCCGAGCCCTGGGTCAGCCGCTGTTGCGGCTGCGCTACCGAATCCACACCGAGGGCCTGGAGGCCGTTCCCTCGAGCGCCAAGCCGGGGATCCTCTTCCTGGCCTCCCACCCGAGCCTGGTGGATCCCTTCATCCTGGGGTCGGAACTGCACAGGCGGTTCGCGCCCACCCTGGTGATGGGCCGGGACCATGCCGCCTCCGCGCCCATGCGCTGGCTGGCCCGGGCCCTGGGCGCCAGGCCCCTTCCGGATCCCGTGGACCATGGGGACCACACCCGGGAAGCCCTGGACAGGGAACTGGCGGCGCTGGCGGGTCGCCTGGCCTCCGGTCGCAACATCCTGATGTTCCCGGGCGCCCGGTTGGCCCGGCAGAAGACCCAGGACCTCGCCGACAACAGCGCCGTTGCGGAGATCCTCCGCCAATCCCCGGGCGCCCGGGTGGTGGTGGTGCGCCTGCACGGGCTCTGGGGCAGCCGGTTCAGCGCCGCCTCGGGGCGGCGTCCTTCCGTAGGTCCTGAATTGTTGAAGGGGTTGGGCTATCTGCTGGCCAATGCCCTGTTCTTCATGCCGCGGCGGGAGGTCCGGGTGGCCTTCGAGGAACTCCATGACCTGCCCGCACAGGCCGGGCGCGAGGCCATCAACCGCGTACTGGAGTCCCGCCTGAACGAAGGCGCCACGCCGCGCATCTTCGTGCCCTACCTGGTCTGGCGGGATCATGCGCCCCGCACCCTCCCCGAGCCGCCCCGGCCCAGGGTGGAAGGCAATCCCCGCAGCGTGCCGCCCCAGGTCAGGGACACGGTGAGGCGCCACTTGCAGGCCGTGACGGGCCATCCGGACATCCAGGAGCACCATCACCTCGTGAAGGACCTGGGCCTGGATGTCCTGGGTCATCGCGAACTGGAGATCTGGCTCGAGCAGGCCTTCGGCTATCCCTGCAGTGACCCGGCCTCCCTTCAGACCGTGGGCGATCTCCTGCTGGCGGCTACCGGCGCGGCCGTCTCCCTACGCCAGGGGGAACTCAAGGCGGTACCCCATGCCTGGTTCCATTCGCGCACGGACTTGCCCATCGAGATGCCCGAAGGAGACACCATCCCCGAGGTCTTCCTCAAGCAGGCGCGGCGTGACCCGGGCCGCGTGGTTCTGGCGGACCAGCTTGGCGGCGTGAAGACCTACCGGGATGTCATCACGGCAGTGCTTGTGCTGAAGCCCATCTTCGAGCGCCTGGAAGGAACCCATGTGGGCCTGATGCTGCCCGCCTCGGGAGGCGCCAGCATCCTCTACCTGGCCCTGCTCTTCGCGGGGAAGACCCCCGTGCTGGTGAACTGGACCGCCGGGGCCCGCAGCACGGCCTATGGTCTGGACCTGGTGGGCGTGAAGCACGTGGTCACCGTGTCCACGCTGGTGAATCGGCTCCAGGCCCAGGGCGTAGACCTCTCGGCCGTGAAGGATCGCCTGCTGCTGCTGGACGAGGTCGGGAAAGGCATCACCCTGCGAACCAAGGTATCCGCCGCGCTCCGCGCGCGCCTCGGCCGGTTCTCCCTCGATCCGGCGAAAGCCCCTTCCACGGCGGCCCTGCTCTTCACCAGCGGCAGCGAAAGCCACCCCAAGGCCGTTCCCCTGAGCCACGGGAACATCCTGGCCAACATCCGGGACATCACCCAGGCCATCCATTTCCACGAGGATGAGCGGGTGCTGGGATGCCTGCCGCCCTTCCACGCCTTCGGCCTCACCACCACCACCATCCTGCCTCTGCTGCTGGGCCTGCGGGTGGTCTACCATCCCAATCCCACCGAGGGACGGATGCTGGCCCGCCTCATTGAGGCCTATCACGCCACCTTGCTGGTGGGGACGCCCACCTTCCTGGGCGGCATCCTCCGCACGGCCGAGGACCGCCACCTGGAATCCCTGCGGATCGTGGTGTCCGGCGCCGAGAAATGCCCGGATCAGGTGTACGCCACCCTGGCCCGGCGCTGGCCCAAGACCACCGTGCTGGAGGGCTACGGCATCACCGAGTGCTCGCCGGTGGTGTCCGTGAACCGGGAGGAGGATCCCCGGAACGGGACCATCGGGAAGCCGCTGGTGTCCGTGGAATGGGCCATCGTGGACCTGGAGGCGGGGCGCCGGGTGGAGCCGGGCCAGGCCGGCATGCTCCTGGTGCGTGGCCCGAGCATTTTTTCCGGCTACCTCAACCCCGATGTGGAATCGCCCTTCGAGTCCTTCGAAGGCCGGGACTGGTATCGCACGGGGGACCTGGTGCGCCAGGAGCGGGGTGTGCTGGTGTTCGCGGGGCGCCTCAAGCGGTTCGTGAAGCTGGGCGGTGAGATGGTCTCCCTGCCGGCCATCGAGGAGGCCTTGGCCAAACGTTTCCATGGGGAGGACGAGATCGAGCCGCTGCTGGCGGTGGAAGCCACCCCGGAGGATCTCAACCCCGACCTGATCCTCTTCTCCGTGGCGGGCATCGGCCGGGATGACGCCAACGCAGCCATCCGTGCCGCGGGACTTTCCTCGCTGCACAACATCCGCGTGGTCCGGCAGATCGACCAGATCCCGACCCTGGGCACGGGGAAGACGGATTACCGGGCCCTGAAGGCCATGCTGGAAGAGGCCGGGGCCTAAGTCGGAACCTCCAGGAGCAGGGCCAACCCCAGCCCCCCGCCGATGCCGAGGGTGGCCACCCCCAGGCCTCCGCCCCGCTGGCGGAGCTGATGGACGAGGGTCACCACGATGCGCGCTCCGGAAGCACCGATGGGGTGGCCCAGGGCCGCGCCACCACCGGCGACGTTGAGGCGGTCCTCCGGCAGACCCAGCTGCCGCTGACAGACCAGGAGCTGGGCCGAAAAGGCCTCGTTCAGCTCCCACAGGTCGATGTCCGCCACGGTCAGTCCATGGGCCGCCAGCAGACGCCGCACGGCGGGAACAGGCGCCTCGCCCATGTCCAGCGGGTCCACGCCCGCCTCGCTCCACCCCAGGATCCGGGCCAGGGGAACGGCGCCGCCGGCCTGCTCACCTCGGCCGATGAGGAGCCCCGCCGCGCCATCCGACAGGGCCGACGCGTTCCCCGCCGTGACCTGGCCATGGGGATCGAACACCGGGGCCAGGCGGCCCAGATCCTCCACCGCGACCTCCTGACGCACGCATTCGTCGTGATCCAGCGCCGGATGGGGCAGGAGCTCCGCCCGGAAGTCCGCCCGGGAGGCCCGCCGATGGCTTTCGGCCGCCCAGGTGTCCGCCTCGATCCGGGTGATGCCGCGCTTGGCGGCCAGCCGCTCGATGGTCTCCCCCATGAGAAACCCGGTCACCGGGCAGCGCAGGCCGTCGTGGTGCATGACATCCGGCAGCTGGCGGTGGCCCATGCGGAACCCCCAGCGCAGGCCCGGGACCAGATGGGGCGTATCCGACATGGCTTCGCTGCCGCCGATGAGCACCGGGGCCTCCGCGCCGTCCTTCAGGCGCTGGGCGGCGAGGATGAGGGCCTGGAGGCTGGAGCCGCAGGCCATGTTCACGGTGAACGCCGGGGTGTCGAAGGGCAGGCCGGCCTGCAGGGCCAGAGTGCGGGCCGGGTTCATACCCTGGGTGTGGCTCCGCGCCATGCCCCAGATCAGGCTGCCGGGTCTGGGCAGGTCCGGCCGGGCCAGAAGGCCTTCCACGGCGGCGCGTCCGAGGGCCACGGCGCCCAGGCCCGCCAGGCTGCCGCCGTAGCGGCCCTGAGGGAGCCTCCCTGCGGAGAAGATCAGCAGGTCGTGGGCTTCATTCATGAGGCCGGATCCCAATCATCCGGGGTCGGCTCCCGGGGGCCCAGCCGCGCATCCGGCGGGAACCAGACATCCCAGAGGGCCAGGTGCCTGGCGACGTACTCGCGGACCCAGTAGCGGATCCGATTCACGGGTGGACGGCTCTCGGTGGAGGCGGGGACGCCCCATGCCTGCAGGCCGAGGTGATCGGCCAGGTAGAGGGCCCGGGGCAGGTGGAAATCCGAGGTGACGATGACCACCCTCTGCTGGCCGAAGACGGTCTGCGCGCGCTTGAGGCTGTCCCAGGTGCGGAAGCCCGCATAGTCGCTGATGATGCGGGTGGGGGAGACGCCCTGCTTGACCAGCCAGCGCCGCATGGCCTGGGGTTCGTTGTAGGAGGGATGGCGGTTGTCGCCGGACACCAGGAACCAGCGGACCTTCCCGCTCTGGTAGAGGCTCAGGGCCGTGCGGAGGCGGCCCTGGAGGAGCTCGGTCGGCTCGCCGTCGCCGTAGACGCCTGCGCCCAGCACGAGCACCGGGCCGCCCACCGGTGGAAGCTCCTCAGCCCGGTAGATTTGCTGGTGGTGCATGGCCGGGAACCTTCCCAGAGTCCAGAGCAAGTCTCCCAGGAGGAGAAGCGCCAGGGCCAGAAGCAGGGTCCGCCGGTGCGGCCTGAAGCGATGAAGAAAGGCGGAGATCGGCATCGTGAGTTAGCATAGACCTTCCGTACGCCCCAGCCCCATGGACCTCCCGCCTGAACGAGACGCCTTGATGAACATGAGCCTTGATCCCGCAGTCCGTTCCACTCGTCTGTTCCCGCGCCGCCTCCCGTTGGCCCTGGCTCCGCTGGCCCTGATCCTGGCCGGGGGCGTCACGGGCTGCTTCCGGGCAACAGGCGTGGGCCGGCCCACGGTGGCGGTGGAGGAGATCCCCGCTTCCGGAGGCGATCGCCTGCACGGCCTGAAGGCGACCTCGGGACCCGGGGACTTCTACCTTGGCAACGATGCGGTCCAGATCGCCGTGGACGGCGCGGCTTTCGGGAACCGGGAAGGCCAGTTCGGCGCGCCCTCCGGCGGCGCCATCCTTGACGTGGGCAACGTCGCCCTCGACCAGAACTACAAGCGGGTGTCCCTGCCCACGGACATGGTCGAACGTCTGGGGCCCGTGGTGAACCAGGACCCGGACCTGCCGCTGGTCTTCGATCGCTACTCGCCCGGGACGGGCGTGAACGAGGTGTACCTGGACATGCAGGGTTACCTCCTGGATCCCAAGGGGAAGCTCGGAGTGGCCACGGATGCCCAGGGGAGGGTGCCGGGGGTTAGCGTCACCCACCGGATCACCCTGAACAAGGCCAACACCTACTTCACCCTGGAGACCACGATCACCAATGGGGGGACGTCGGCCCTCCCCATCCGGAACCTCGGGGACTTTCTTTCGCAGCATGGCGGTGGGTTCCGGTTTGTGGTCCCCGCCGTAACGACATTCGACGGGACCCCGATCAGCAGCTGGGGCGTGGAAATTCCGGGATCGGACTTCACGGCGCCTCTGACCACGAGCGTGGCGACTCCCATGGTGGCGCTCATGGGCGCGGAATCGTCCGGGGACACGCTGGACGCCCACTCCACCCTGGGCATTCTGCCGCTGGACGTGGATCAGGTGCTGGTGGCCTCGGATCCGCAGCCCGCGCTCACCGAGCTGCGCCCCCGCTTTCCGGGCCGGCTGGTCGTGGGGAGCCCCGCGGCGGCCAACCTGCCGGCAGGGCAACCCATGACCTACCGGCGCCGGCTGTACGTCCTGGGCGGGGAGTACGGGAATGCCAGCATCTCAAGCACCCAGCCGGCCCAGGCGACCGCGGTCTTCAATGAGATGGTCCAGGCCCGGTTGGGATTCCACAGCGGCGAATATGGGATCCTCACGTTCGACACGTTCGGCACGGCCGCCCGCACGGGTCCGCTCCAGACCGAATTCCGGTTCGATCGCTACACCGGCCCGAGCGCGGATCCGTCCACCGACGCGGATCCTTCGCATTGGGTCACCGAGCGTGTGGAGTGGCGCGAACCCAGCGACATCCCCTCCTCCAGCGGAGCCATCGGCGTGTTCCTCCCGGCCATCGCGGATGCCCGTGGCACGGGCCTCAGCCAGCCGTACCGGCTGACCGCGCGCAACGCTTTCCAGAGCAACACGCTCTATCTCGGCACCAATACGTCCAACGCCGACCGGCCCTACCTGCCCACCCCGATCACGCCGTCCAAAAGCCAGATCTGGACCTTGGCGGAGAACCTGAGTCCCGAGCGGGCCGACGTCACGGACGCGTCAGGGAACGTGGTCCGAAGCAAGCAGACACGGCACTCCTTCCTGGTCCGGCAGGCGGGAACCCTGGAAGTGGACGGCTTGAACCCCCTCCGCATCACTCTGGCAGGCCAGGGGGGGGCTCCCGATCCCTCCATGAGGCGGTCCCGCCGTCTGGCCGGATATTACGACCGGGTCTACAAGGCCAAGGTGATCTCGAGCACGAGCGTGGCGGACTACCAGTACACCGCCGGGAATCAGGTTTTCGGAACGTCCTTCCGGTATTCCGGCGGCGGGGCCTCGGTCTTCCTGGCTCCGGGAGACTACCTGGCCTACGGCACCCGCGGCCCGCTGTCCCATCTGGACGCGCTGCCCGTGAAGTCCTATGACGGCCAGACTGATTTGAGCCACACCTTTGTGACCCTGCCCCCGGCCCTGCCGGCCGGCTGGAAGGCCTTCGATGTCCCGAGCCCCACCCAGGCGACCACCGGCGGCCTGAACCCCGGCGAGATGCTCAGCTCCGCCCTCGCGGAGGGGGTGGATGCGGTGGCCCGCACGGAAGAGGATCATCTGACGGATCCAACGGCCCTCAGGACTGAGTTCCGGACGGAGATCGAGAACGCGGCGGTCACGGACGCCCAACGCGTCCCCATCGGCATCGATCCGCTGGTGGTTGGCGCCCGTAGCTCCACGCTGGCGGATGGATTCGTGACGGCCCTGTTCACGCCCGTCCCCAACGGAGATCGCAACGGCGGAGCCAGGCCCTCCAAGGGGTGGACCCTGGCGGACTTCATCACCCAGGCGGAGGGGCGCTACAACATCGTCCACCGGCCCCGGGGGCCGCAGGGATTGTTCACCGTCCGCGGGTTCGATCCCGCCGTTCCCCTCGGATCGGGAGCGAATGCCTGGTGGACCCAGACCGGCCCTGTCTCCCTCGGCGCGCACCACGGGGATTTCGATGCCCTGGAGCTGATCCGGGCCGAAGGGTGCGATCCCGCGGATCCCACCGCCTGGTTCGCCGAGTTCAAGGCGGTCCGGAGCGACTGGTTCTCCCTGCTCAGCCAGCAGACTCCGACGGCCTTCACCAAGGCGCTGGGGCTCTCCGCCTCGAAGTTCAGCTATGACACGCCCGTGGGTCTGGCCCGCACCTACCTGAAGCTCGGTTCCGGAACCTTGACCCAGGACACCCTCGATCCTCTGCTGGCCGCCCTCCGCAGCGGCGCGGCCGTGGCCTCCACCGGGCCCCTGCTCGACGTGGCGGTCAACGGCGTGGGCCCTGGAGGGCTGGTGACCGGACCCGCCACCACCGTATCCATCACCATCTCGCTCTACGCGGCGGACTGGGTGCCAGTTGATGAGGTGCGCGTGGTCGTGAATGGTGTGGCCCAGGTGGTGCCCATGAGCA
The DNA here is from genome assembly GCF_022808815.1 of Geothrix paludis. Lineage (GTDB taxonomy): Bacteria > Acidobacteriota > Holophagae > Holophagales > Holophagaceae > Geothrix > Geothrix paludis. The sequence goes on from NZ_JAKZLC010000001.1 coordinate 248,448, forward strand.
GCTTCACCGCCTCCTCCACGGACTTCCGCCTCCGCACGGCGACCCTGGATGGCGTGGCCATGCCCACGGGCAAGGACGCCTGGGTGGTGGTCGAAGCGGGTGTGCCTCTGGCTACGACCGGGGCCTATCAGGCCGGAACGCCCTGGAACAAGATCATGAAGGGCATCTATCCCATCGCCGTCACCAACCCGATCTTTGTGGATGTGGACGGCGGGGGGTACACTCCTCCGGGACTCTAGTCGGCAGGGGTGATGTGATGGCGGATTGGCTTCCGGAACGCCTTCCGGAGGATATCGATGCGGAACGGTCCTTCCTGGCCACCTGCTGCGCCCCGGGCGCGGGCTTCGTGGCCAGCGAGGCCGTCTTCGCCCTGGCCGAGGAGGACTTCGTCCACCCGGCCCACCGGGCCGTGTTCCGGGCCCTTCGCACCCTCATCGAGGCCCAGGTGGAGGTTAACTCCCTCACCCTGAAGGACGCCCTGGATCAGGACGATAGCCTGAACAAGGTGGGCGGCTACCCCGGCCTGGTGGAACTGCTGGCGGGCGAGGATGTGGAGCGTCCCCAGGTGCTGGCGGACCTCATCCGGCGGAAGGCCAAGCTGCGCCGCCTCGTGCATCTGGGGGCCCAGTTGGTGCGCCAGGCCGCCGAAGAAGACGAGCCTCCCGAAGTGCTGGTGGATCAGACCGCCCAGAGCCTCTTCCACCTGGCGCAGGGCGATGCCAAGGCCCGGGGTCTGCTTTCCATCCAATCGGTGGCGGACGATGCCATGGAGCGCCTGCACGAGCGGCTGGAGGGCCGGCTGTCCCCCGGCGTGCGGGTCGGGTTCCAGCGGTTCGATGAGCTGACCCAGGGCTTCCAGCCGGGGAATCTCATCGTGCTGGCGGCCCGGCCTGGCATCGGCAAGACGGCCCTGGCCCTGAACTGGGTCCTGCGCGCGGCCCAGGAGCGGGATGGCCGCCCGGGCCATTGCGGCGCCTTCTTCAGCCTGGAAATGAGTCACGAAGAGGTCTTCCTGCGCCTGCTCGCTGCGCAGAGCCAGACCAACATGAAGGACCTCCAGTCCGGGCGCGCCACCGGACGGCTGGATCATGTGATGCGGTCCCGGGACGAGCTGGTGCAGATGCCGCTGCTCATCTGCGACCAGGCTTCGATCACGGTGCCCCAGATCCAGAACATGATCGTGAAGCAGGGCAGCCAGAGCAATCGGCGGGTGGAGTTCGTCCTCATCGACTACCTGCAGTTGCTCAGCAGCCCCGAGAACAGCCGCGGGGCCAAGCAGAACGAGGCCGTCCGCATCGGCGAGATCAGCCGCGGCCTCAAGCTCATGGCTAAGGATTTCGGTATTCCCGTGGTGGTGCTCTCCCAGCTGAACCGCGAAGTGGAGCACCGCCAGGGCGGACGCCCGCAGCTCAGCGACCTCCGTGATTCCGGCGCCATTGAGCAGGACGCCGACATGGTGGCCTTCATCCACCGGAAGATGATGCCCAGCGCCAACGAAGAACCCGACAACAGCGCCGAGCTCATCGTGGCCAAGCACCGCAACGGCCCCACCGCCATCATTCAGCTGCACTTCCAGGGCGAGTACGCGATGTATAGGGAGATGATCAGAGAGACGTCCTCCTACGCATGAAAAGGGCGGCCAACGGGCCGCCCTTTTCATGCGCGGGTGGACCGCTACTCCAGTCCGAAGGTGGAGTTCTCCAGCTCCTTTTTGACGAAGGCCATGAACAGGTTTCCCATGACGCCGTCGAAGGGGGGCCCCCCTCCGTGAGGCCGGAGGCCGAAAGGGAGCGGGCCCCAGCGGGGCCCGCGATCGGGGGCAGCCAACAGCGGCGTGCGCGCCAGCGAAGCGCGCGCTCAGCCGCGGAGGAGCATCGACTACTCCAACCCGAACGTGGAGTTCTCCAACTCCTTTTTGACGAAGGCCATGAAGAGGTCTCCCATGGCGCCGTCGATGATCCGGTGGTCGAAACCGAGGCTGCTGAACATCACCTGGCGGATGGCGATGAAGTCGGTGCCGTCGGGGCCGGTGATGACGACGGGGCGCTTCACGATGGCGCCCACACCCTGGATGGCCACCTGGGGCTGGTTGATGACGGGCAGGCCGAAGGTGTCGCCGTAGACGCCGGGGTTGGTGATGGTGAAGGTGCCGCCGCTGATCTCGTCGGGCTTGAGCTGCTTGGAACGGGCGCGCTCGGCCAGGTCGTTCAGGCTGCGGGCGAGGCCACCCAGGTTCATCATGTCGGCGTTCTTCACCACGGGCACGATGAGGCCCCAGTCCAGGCTCACGGCGATGCCGAGGTTGATGTCCTGCTTGTAGACGATGTTGTCGCCATCCACGGAGGCGTTGACGATGGGATAGGCGCGGAGGGCCTTGCAGGCCGCCATCATCACGAAGGGCATGAAGCTCAGCTTGGTGCCGAACTGGGCCTCGAAGGCCTTCTTGTGCTTGTTGCGCAGCTGGGCCACGTGGGTCATGTCGATCTCGAAGACCGTGTAGACGTGGGCCGAGGTGCGGCGGCTGGCCACCATGTTGTCCGCGATGATCTTCCGCATGCGGCTCATGGGCTCCACCTTCACCCGCTCGCCCGGGGCGAAGGCGGGCATGGCGGGGGCAGGGGCGATGGACATGCTGGGCGCCAGGCCCATGGTCGGCGCCGAAGGATCGTGCACCGCGGGCAGGGCCGGCGCGATGGATGGCGCGATGGAGAGGGCAGGGGCGGCGGTGGTGGCTGCCGGGCCCTTGGCCAGGTAGGCCTCCAGGTCCTCCTTGGTGACGCGGCCGGCCTGGCCGCTTCCGGAGACCTTGGCGAGGTCGATGCCGTGCTGCTTGGCCATCTCGCGGACGAGGGGGCTGCTCTTGGTGCGCAGGCGTCCTTCCAGGCTGTTGTCATCCTCCTCGGCCAGCGGGGCGGGGGGGGCGGCGACAGGGGTATGAGCCGCGGCGGGGGTGGCCGCGGCGGGCGCGGTTGCACCCGAGGGCTTCTCCGAGGCATCGCCAATGCGGGCCACCACGGTGCCGACCGGAACGGTGGCGTTGACTTCCACGAGAATCTCCAGCAGCGTGCCGGCGGCGGGGGCGGGAATCTCCGCGTCCACTTTGTCGGTGCTGATCTCGTAGAGGGTCTCGTCCTTGGCGATCACGTCGCCGGCCTTTTTGTGCCACTTCAGCACAGTGGCTTCCGCAATGCTCTCGCCCATCTGGGGCATGACGACATCAAAGGCCATGGTTCGCTCCTATGCGGACAGGGTCGGGGTTTCGAGGTGGTGGCGGGTCAGGGACTGGAAGGCGTGGGCCGCCTCCAGCAGGCGGACATCCGAAAGGGCCGGCCCAATGAGTTGGATGCCGGCCGGAAGGCCGCCGGAGAGGCCCGCCGGCATGGACAGGCAGGGGAGTCCCGCCAGGGCGGTGGGTACGGTGAAGACATCGGCCAGATACATGGACATGGGGTCGTCCGTCTTGGCGCCGAAGGGGAAAGCGGTGCCCGGGCTGACGGGGGAGGCCAGGATATCGGCCTTGGCGAAGGCGGCATGGAAATCGGCGGTAATGAGGGCCCTCGCCTTGAGGGCCTTCATATAGAAGGCGTCATAATAACCCTTCGATAGGCAGAAGGTCCCCAGGAGGATCCGGCGCTTGACCTCATCGCCCAGGCCCGCGTCCCGGGTTCGGGCGATCATCCCCGGCAGGCCGCCTTCGGGTGAAGGCTCCCGGAGGCCGTACCGCACGCCATCGAAACGGCTGAGGTTGCTGGAGACCTCGCTGGTGCAGAGCAGGTAGTACGTATCGATGGCGTAGCGGGTATGGGGGAGGTCCACCTCCACCAGCTTCGCGCCCTGGCTTTCGAAGACCCGGAGGGCGGCGTCGAGGAGAGCCCGGATGCCGGGTTCCAGGCCGTCGGCGAAGTACTCCTTCGGAAGGCCGATGCAGAGGCCTTTCAGGTCCAGGGGGTGGAGGCGCGCCAGACGCTCCACGCCCGGCAGGTCCATTGATGTGCTGTCCAGGGGATCGGCGCCGGCCATGACGCTGAAGGCCAACGCCAGGTCCGCGGCGGTGGCGGCGATGGGTCCCACCTGATCCAGACTGGAAGCCATGGCCGTGAGCCCGTAGCGGCTGAGGGCGCCGTAGGTGGGTCGCAGGGCCGTCGCGTTGCAGAAGCTGGCGGGCAGGCGCACCGAGCCCCCCGTGTCGCTGCCCAGGGCCAGGGGCGCGTAGCCGGCGGCCACGGCCACGACGGAACCGCTGCTGCTGCCGCCGGGCACCCGGGAGGTGTCCCAGGGATTCCGGGCGGGGGCGAAGGCGCTGTACTCGCCGCTGGAGCCCATGGCGAACTCATCCAGGTTGGCCTTGGCGATGGGAACCGCCCCCGCCTGGATCAATCGGCGAACCACGGTGGCGTCGTAGGGGGCGACGTAGCCTTCGAGCACCCGGGAGCCGCACGTCATGGGAAGCCCGGACCAGTGGAGGTTGTCCTTGAGGACGACAGGCATGCCGAGCACCGGGGTCCGCTCGCCAGCCCGCAGACGCCGGTCGGCGTCCCGGGCCAGTTCGAGGCTGCGCGGCTCATCGACGGCCAGGATGGCGTGGAGGGTGCCGTCCAGGTTTCGGATGCGGTCGAAGGCGGCAAGCACCAGGCTCTCGGAGGACAGGTCGCCGGCATCCAGGCCTCCACGCCAGTCCATTGCCTTGCCCAACGCCATGCGCGCTCCCGTGGAACCTTCTACTGTGCCATCACGCTGGCGCTTCTTCCAGTCTGGACGGGCCTGGCCACCACCGCCTCCTGGTGAGATTCCGCCATGTTTCGTGGTCCAAAAGCCTGCACGCGGGATGGAAATAGGCTACCATCCTCTGCTCAAGCCCTGTTCTTCCATCCCCATGCGATGCGCTGGCGCAGGGTGCCCTGTGGACCCCCATGAATCCTTTCGATGTGCTGGAAATCCCTTCCGATGCCTCTCCTGAGGACATCAAGGCCGCGTACCACCGGCTGGCCAAGCAGTGGCACCCGGACCGGTACACCGGCGCCGCAAAAGTGGAGGCCGAAGCGAGGTTCCGGGACCTGGCGGAGGCCTTCAGCATCCTGAAGGATCCAGGGAAACGCCTCGCCGTGATGCAGCAGCTGCCAAAAACCCCGGTGGCGGCCTCTACGCCGCCCGGAAAGGAAAAGGATGCCGAGGCCGCGCCGGAGCGCACCGCCGAGGACTGGGCGGCGCTGGCCAAGGAGGCTTTTGATGCGGGCCGGGTGGACCAGGCGCAGGCCCTCATCCAGTACGCGATCCGGATGGACGGCAAGAAACCGCAGTACCACGCATTGCTGGCCACGATCCTGGAGCAGAGCGGCGGCGATCTCCGCATGGTGGTGAAGGCGCTGGAGGCAGCGGTCCGGTTGGCCCCGCGGGATGTGGACAGCCACCTACGCCTGGCCACCCACTTCCGGACGCTGGGGATGGTGGCCCGTGCGCAGCGTCACCTCGAGACCGCCCGCGAGATCGCCCCCAACCATCCGAAACTTCGGCAGACCGCCCCCAGGGGCGGGAAGGGGGCTGCTGGGGCCGCGGGCCAGAAGGGGAAGGTCCAGACCACCCCGGCCGGCCAGCCGGGTCTCGTGGATCAACTGAAGGACCTCTGGGGCCGATTGACGGGAAAGGGTTGACCATGAGGATCCACGCCGCGGGCAAGACCGATGTCGGTTGTGTCCGGAAGCACAACGAGGACAGCTACCTGGCCGATGCGGACCTGGGGCTTTTCGTCGTGGCGGACGGGCTCGGCGGACACGCGGCCGGTGAGGTGGCCAGCCAGATTGTCGTGGACACCGTGGCCAAGTTCGTGGGTGATACCCGGGAGAAGGACCGCACCTGGCCCATGGAGTACGACCCCAACCTCTCCTACGACGGGAACCGGCTCAGGGCGGCGCTGCTTCTGTCGGATCGCGCGATCGCTGAGGATATCCGCCGCAATCCCGAGCGGGAGACCATGGGTTCCACCGTGGTGGCCGGTCTGCTTCACAACTCGCAGGTGACCCTGGCCCATGTGGGGGACAGCCGGGCCTACCTGCTGGGCCCCGATGGCATCCGGCAGGTGACGCGGGACCACAGCTGGGTGGCCGAGCAGGTGGCGAGCGGCATCCTGACGCCTTCCGAAGCCCGGGTTCACCCCTTCCGGAACGTCATCACGCAGGCGCTGGGCAATGGGGGGGACCTGGATATTGAAGTCCAGAACCTGGAGCTGGGCAAAACGGAGCGACTTTTGCTTTGCTCTGATGGCCTGTCAGGAATGATCGGCGATAGACAGATCTGGGACATCGTGACGCAGTCCTCGAACCTTCAAGAGGCTGTGGAATCACTTGTTCTGGCTGCCCGAGAGCAGGGTGGCGAGGACAATATCACCGCCATCCTGGTCGGTCTTGGCCCTGAATTGACCTGACGCAAAAATAGTTAACCTTGACCTAATCCATTCCAGCGCTACCATCTCCAATACCTTTATTCTCCAAGTGAGGCATCCGGTGGGTCTCTTCGGAAGCAAACCCAAAAGTCTTGTTGGCTTGGATATCGGATCCAGCTCGGTGAAAGTCTGTGAGCTCCAGCAGATTGGAAAGGGTGGCCAGTCGCGCTACCGCCTCCAGAAGCTGGGCCGGGTCGCCCTGCCCCCCGATGCCATCGTGGACGGCGACATCATGGATAGTAATGCCGTGGCCTCCGCTATCCGTCAGGTCATGGCGGAACAGAAAATCAAAGCCAAGGATGTGGCCATCTCCGTGTCAGGTCAGCAGGTGATGGTCAAAAAAGTGACATTCCCGCTCATGAGCCAGGCGGAATTGGCGGAATCCGTCCGCTGGGAAGCCGAGAGCTTCTTCCCGGCTGGACAGGGTTTGGATTCCTACGCCCTGGATTACTACCTCATCGAGGAGCGGGCCGCGGACGGCAACATGGATGTGGTGCTGGTGGCCTGCCGCAAGGACAAGCTGGAGGCCTACGTCAGCTGCGTGTCCCAGGCGGGGTACAGCCCCAAAGTGGTGGACGTAGACGTGTTCGCCATCCAGAACGCCTACGAAGCCAACACCATGGGAGGCGGGCGCGACGAAGTCGTCGCCCTGGTCAACCTAGGCGCCACCTTCACCAACCTCACCATGATGGTGGGAGGCAAATCGGTGTTCTGGCGCGACATGGCCTGGGGCAGCAGCCGCTACTCCGAGAAGCTGATGGAGGACTGGGGCGTGACCCGGGAGGGCGCCGAGCAGTTGAAGCGGAACCAGGCCGCCGAAGGGCACCAACCGGACGAAGTCCAGCCATCGATCAATGCCGTGTCGGACGCCTTCGCGGATGAACTCAGCCGGACCCTCGATTTCTTCAAGAGCAGTTTCAAGGTGGACCGCCTCGATCGCGTGCTCGTCAGCGGGGGCGGCTCTATGATCCATGGACTGATGGATGTGCTGGGCGATCGGCTGCGGGTTTCCGTGGACCGCTTCAATCCCTTCCAGCTCGTTGAGATCGATGGTCGGACCGAGGATCCCATGACGGTTCGCGAGATCGGCGGCGGTGCCACCGTCGTGGTCGGGCTGGCCTTGCGCCAAGTGGGGGACCGATGATCAAGATCAACCTGCTGGGTGACGCTCTGGCTCAGGCCGGGGGAAAGAAGGGGGCCAGCAAGGCGGCCGCCGAACCCGTCCAGGTCTATACGGGTGAAGGCGGAAGCCGCTCGAGCCTGCCCATCGCCGGTGTGGTGGTGGGCCTGGCGATCGCGGCCTGCGGCGGCGTCTACTACGTCTGGCTGAACAGCCTCCTCACCAAGGCCGAGAAGCAGAAGGCCGACCTGGAGCGCGACAAGAAGCAGTACGAGCCTTACATCGCCCTGGAGAAGACCTTCCGCGAGAAGAAGGCTGCCCTCCAGAAGAAGGAAGAGGTGATGACCACCCTCAAGCGGCAGCAGTCGCTCCCGGTGCACCTCATGGAAGAGCTCGCCAACAGCCTGCCGGACGACGTGTGGTTCAAGAAGATCAGCCAGAAGGGGGCCCTCATCACCATCGAGGGCGAGGGCCGGAATTTCGAGGCCATCAATGCCTTCTACGGCAACCTCCAGTCCCGCACCCGCTGGTTCAAGAAGATCAACTATCCGAGCGCGAAGCGCGGGACCACCGGCTCCTTCGACTTCACGATCTCCTTCGAACTCCAGAACGCTGTCTGAGGTAGGCCATGAATCCCCAGCTTCAGAAACAGATCGGCGTCGGCGCGGTGGCGGGCATCGTCGTGGCCGGCTTGGTCTACTTCCTGCTCGGCGGGAAGCGGAGCGAGCTGGAAACGGTCCAGACCGAGGTGAAGACCCTCCAGGCAGAGGTGGACAAGGGACGTCTTCTCAAGGCCAGCTACGAGAAGTTGCGTGACGAGGTCGCCAAGCAGGACAAGCGCATCGAAGAGCTGATCAAGATCATGCCCTCCGAAGCTGACTACGGCGAGATCCCCTATCGCATCAAGAAGCTCGCGGATGACGCCGGCATCGACCAGGTCTCCTTCGCCCTCAAGCCCGAACGGAGAGACACCTACTACACGGAAAAGCCCGTGGAGTTCGAATTCCGGGTGGGATACCACACCTTCGGCCAGTTCACCTCGCTGGTTTCCGGCTACGACAAGATCATCAACGTCTCGAACATCGAGTTCACCCGCAAGGCTGACAAGGGCAGCGTCTATCCGGCCACGGTGAAGTGCACCGTCAGCGCCTTCATCTACAACCCTGAACCTGCCGCAGCTGCCCCCGCCAAGAAACCCGCCCCGGCGCCAGCTGCCAAGGGCCGGGCCAAGGAGGATTGAGGAACTCGCCATGATCCATCGACTCCTGCCTCTCCCCTTGCTTGCCGGCCTCGCGCTGGCCGCCCAGACCGGTCCGGTGGTCAAACCCGCCGAGGCCCCCGCAGCTGCGACGCCGGCCCCCGAAGCCCCCGCCCAGGACGTGGCCGTCATCAAGATCACGCCCTACAAGCCAACCATCCAGCGGGATCCCTTTTCCACTCCCCGGGATGATCGTCCCGTCGATGCGCTCGACCTCATCGACGATATCTCCGTCAAGGGCATGATCCGAAAAGACGGCAAGAATTTTGCCATCGTCTCCGACAGCCGCGGAACCGTCCGCTGGCTGCCAGTCGGCCACCGGTTCAAGGACGGCGAGATCGCCAGCATCACCGACAAGGCCGTGACGTTCCGTCAATGGGACGTGAACACCACAAACCGCTCTGTATTCCGCACCATCACGAAGACGTTCAAGCGTGAGGAGGGTAAACGATGAATGCTCGCCTGAGTTCCTTGCTGGTCGCAGGGGGCGTGGTCCTGGCGGGGATCCACACGGGGTCCCTCCACGCCTCGCCGACCGTGGAAACCACTGCCGCGAAGGCCGTCCTGGCCGGCGCAACCCTGGAACCCGCCGGCGCGGGGGCCAAGGTCCTGCTCCGGATCCCGGGCATGGCAGGGCAGCCCGCCATCCAGGTCCTGTCCAGTCCCCTCCGGGTGGTCCTGGATCTTCCGGGTGTCGAGCGGGGGACCGCCGTCACGAAGAAGGACCTGGCCCTTCTGACCCATCCGCTGGTCCAGAAGGCCCGTCTCGGCCAATTCTCGATGGCGCCTAAGCCGGTGACCCGACTGGTGCTCGAAGTGGCACCCGGCACCCAGGTGGTGGTGGGCAGCAACCCCGAGGGGGTCCAGCTGATGCTGAATCCCGGCGCGGGTCCCGTGCAGGCTCATCTCGAGGGCATCTACCGCCCTGAGGTTCTGCCGCTTCCGACGGCCATCAAGGCTTCGGCTCCTATGGTTGTCGCCTCCACCCCGGTGAATGCACCCACTCCGACATCCGCTGCCGCGTCCAAGCCCTTGGCCAGCCTCCCGGCCATGGGTGGTTCCTTCCAGCTTCTGCCCCAGCTGGCCGCTTCCACGGCCCTCCCGGTGGCGAGTCCCGAAGCCGTGCAGCTGCCCGAAGCCGAGAAGACCCAGGCTCCGGCCCACAACCGCTACGCAGGCCGCACCCTCGGTGAGACCACCACCAGGTACACCGGCGCCAAGATCACCATCGACCTCCAGAACACGGATATCCGGGACTTCCTCCGCATCCTCGCGGACACCGGCAAGCTGAACCTGGTGATGGACCCGGACGTGCAGGGCAACTACGGATTCAAGTTCAACGAGACTCCCTGGGACCAGGTCCTGGATGTGGTGCTCAAGAACGCCAGCCTGGGCAAGGAGATTCAGAACGGTGTCCTGCGCGTAGCCAGGATGGACAAGCTTCAGAAGGAAGAGGAAGAGCGCAAGCGGCTGGAGGAGACGAAGGCCCTTGCCGGCGAACTCCAAACCATCACCCGCCCTCTCTCCTACGCGAAGGTGAGCGATGTCCAGAGGATCCTCAAGGAGATGATGACCAAGCGCGGTTCGGCCATCCTGGATGACCGCACCAACACCCTCATCATCACGGACCTGCCTTCCCGCATTCCCGTCATCTCTGAACTGCTGGACACCCTGGATGTCCAGATCCAGCAGGTGCAGATCGAAGCCCGCGTGGTGGAAGCCAACAAGGATTGGCAGCGCCAGTTCGGCGTCAAATGGCCCCAAGCCGACAGTGGCAACGCCACCCTCGGGGGACCGTGGGTGGGCAGCCAGGCTCCTTTCTGGAATGGCATCCAGGGCTACACGCGCACGGCCTCGGGCCAGCACGCCTCCGTGGCGTGGTCTCCGGGCATGCCTGGCGTCACGTCCATCGCCGCTCCCGCGGGTGAGCTGTGGCTTTCCTTCCTCAGCAACCGTCTGAGCATCAATGCTGTCCTGCAAGGTCTGGAGTCGGACGGCACGGTCAAGATCGTGTCCTCTCCGAAGGTGGTGACCCAGAACAACAAGAAGGCCACCATCCTCAGCGGTGAGAAGATCCCCTATCCCACCCAGCAGGGCGGCGCGGCCGGCGGCGCGATCACCGTGGCCTTCGTGGACGCGAACCTGCAGCTCGATGTCACGCCCCAGATCACCAACGAGGGCACCATCATCATGGACATCAAGCTGGAGAAGGCTGAGGCCGATTTCAGCCGCACCGTGAACGGCACTCCCACCATCCTCCGCAAGGCCCTGGAAACCCAGATGCTCGTGCGGGATGGCGGCACCGCGGTGCTGGGTGGCGTCTACATCACGAACCACTCGACAGGCCGGGCCGGCGTTCCCTTCCTGTCGAAGATCCCGCTCCTGGGCTTCCTCTTCCGTCGGGACACCAAGGCCGAATCGAACAGCGAGCTGCTGATCTTCATCACGCCGCGGGTGCTGCGCCAGTAGTCCGGCGCCACCCAAAAGGAAACGGCCCCGAACGGGGCCGTTTCCTTTTGGGTAAGAAGAAACTACTTGGTGATGGGGAGGGTGCGGACGAGGCGCTTGCAGCTGTTGCAGAGGATGGTGAAGTTGTCCGCCTGCTCGAAGTGGTACTTGAACCCGGGATCCTCCGAGACCTTCTCCAGGCGGCCGAAGTGGTATTCGGCGATGCGCACGCTTTGGGGGGCGGTCAGATCGGCGCCGCAGTGGGTGCAGGAGATGGCGGCCATGCTTGCTCCTCGGGAAGGCTGGAGATTCAGGAATGGAACAGTTTCCAGAGCCCCCAGCTTAGCAGAGCCAGCGCGGCCAGGCCCACGAAGACCCGCAGCAGGACCTTGCCGATCCGATATGCGACGTAGATCACGAACAGGAGGACCAGGCCTCCGACCACGAGAATGGTGGGGCTCATCGGCGCCTCCCGTCTGGGTCCCAGCTGTAGAAACCCTTCCCCGCTTTCCGGCCGGTCTCTCCCCGGGCCACCAGCTGCCGAAGCAGGGCTGGCGGTTCGTAACGGGCGTCTCCGGAGCTCTGGAAGAGCCCCTCCGCGATCCGCAGACGCAGGTCCAGGCCGACGCGGTCCGATAGCTCCAGGGGCCCGGCGGGGTGGCCGTAGCCCAGGGTCATGAGCGCATCCAGGTCCTCCGCGGTGGCTACCTCGGCCTCCAGCAGCCGCATGGCCTCCAGCCCCTGGGCCAGAGCCATGCGGGCCGCGGCGAATCCGGGCTGGTCCCTCACGACCACCACCCGCTTGCGCAGGGCCAGGCCGAGGGTCCGGGCGCGGGCCAGCAGATCCGGCGTGGCCCCGGGAGGCACCGCGACTTCCGCCACCGCCATGCGGGGCACGGGCACGAAGAGATGGAAGCCCAGGAGGCGCCCGGGGATCCGCGCGGCTTCCGCCAGACCGGAGATGGGCAGAGCCGAGGTGCCGGACAGCAGCAGCAGGTTTGCGGCGCCCCAGCGGGCGGCTTCGGCCAGGGCCGGGGCTTTCACGGCGGGATCTTCGGGCAGGGCCTCCAGGAAGATGTTCACGTGCTCCATGGCCTTCGGTCCAAAAGGGGCCGCATGGATTCTGGTCCGGGCGTGCCCATGGGCCTCGGGCGACAAGGTGCCCTTCTCCAGGGCTGCCTTCCAGCGTCGTTCCACCTCTTGCAGTCCGTGGTGGGCATGCGCCAGATCCCGGCCCAGAAGCCGCACTTCCAGCCCGCACTCGGCCGCCCACTGGGCCGTGGACAGGCCGAGGGCGCCCGGCCCGAGGATGGCGAGGCAGTCCGTCAAAGCCGGGCCTCAGACCCCGGAATCCGGCATTCCAGGTGCCCCTGGCAGAGTCCCTCCCAGACCACGGCCCGACCCGTGTTGAAGGCCTTGACGATGGAACCTCTCCCGCCCGCCACCAGGTCGCCCGCCAGGAAGAGGCCGTGGACGGTGGAGTGGTACCGGTGGTCCACCTGGGGGTGCCTGCCGTCCAACTCGACTCCGGCCTGGCGCAGGAATCCCTCCGGCGTGGCGCCGCCCAGGGCGTAGACCACCCGGTTGAACCGGGCCGTCCGGCCGTCCTTGAAGAGGACCTCGACCCGCGAGGCCTCCCCGGTGTCCTTGAGCGAGGCGATGTCCGCGTTCCGCCAGACCGCAGCCTGGCGCGAGGCCTCCAGTTCCTGGAGGATCCGGCGGTTCACCTCGTTGGCCTTGTTGAACTCCGCCCCGCGGTAGGCCAGGGTCACGGAACGCCCCGCATAGAGGTATTCCACGTATTCCAGCGCCGTGTTGCCGCCTCCCACCACCAGCACGCGCTCCCCCTCGGGAACCGCCTCCGTGAGGTCGAAGCGGACATGGCCCTTGAGGCTGGCCGGAATGGGATAGTCCGGCTTGTTGGGCCGGCCGAACACGCCGATGGCGATGACCACGGTCTTTGCCCGGTAGAGGGTCCCTTGCGCATCCGCGGCCTCGAACCCGCCCCCCTCCAGCGGGGTGATGCGGCTGACTTCCGTGTGGCTGCGGATCTCCAGGCCGTACTGGCGCACGAAGTCGTCCAGGGTCGCCAGCACGGTCTCCCGGGTGCCGTCGACGATGCAGACCGCGCCCTCGCAATCCACGTCCTGGCCCAGGTAGACCTTGTCCACCCGTTTCCCGGGGGTGTAGAGCTTCTCGATGGAAAAGCTGTGGCTGGGCCCCTTTTCCAGCAGCAGCAGGCGCTGGATGCCCGCCCGGCGCGCCTCCACGGCGGTGGCGATGCCCGCGGGGCCCGCCCCGATGATCAACAAGTCCAGAAGATCCGTTCCCGTGGGGCCTTCAGCCATTAGATTCGCTCCTCCACCCGCTATGATGAACGGAAAGGGCCCTCCGTACCTCCCCGAACCCGCCGCTCGCCAGGGTTGTCATTCCTCATGCTCATCGATTTCGCCGCGATCACCCATCCGGGCAAAGTCCGGAGGAACAACGAAGATGCCTACCTGCTGAGCGCATTGGATGGCGAAGAGCCCATCATCAATGCGCCCGCCAACTCGTTGAAAGTGGGCGAGCCGGGCCTGCTGGTAGCTGTGGCCGACGGCATGGGCGGAGCCGCCGCCGGCGAGGTGGCCAGCCGCGAGGGGCTGGCGGCGATCTCCCTCTACCTGTTCGGGCATTGGGGGCGCCTTGCGCCGGGCCAGGGCCGCGAGGCGGACCTGGTCAAGGCCCTGGAGGCCGCGGTGCGGGAGGCCAGCGATGCCGTCCTGCGCTACTCCGATGACGACCGCACGGCCCGGGGCATGGGCTCCACGCTCACGGCCGCGGTCATCTGGGGCGGTTGCGCCTACGTGGCTCAGATCGGTGACTCCAGAGCCTATCTGCTGCGCCAAGGCGCCCTCCACCAGATCACGGAGGACCAGACCCTCGTGAACGACATGGTCGCCCAGGGCACCCTCACCCGGGAGCAGGCGCGCACCCATCCCCAGCGCAACATGATCACCCAGGCCCTGGGCTCGCCCCAGCCGCTGAAGGTGGCCCTCTCCCGGCTCACCCTGCGGCGGGGGGACCGGCTCCTCTGCTGCTCCGACGGGCTCCACGGCGAGGTGGGCGACGGCCACATCCGGACGGTGCTGGATCAGAGCCTCAGCCCCCGGCGCAGCCTGGAGCTGCTGGTGGAAGAGGCCATTGCGCGGGGTGGGCGGGACAACGTCACCGGCGTGGTCCTGGTCCTCAACGACCCCTCCCTTCCCCTGCCCGCGAGGGGAGAGCCCCTGGACCTGCTGCGCCCGGATGCCCGGGATCATGCCAGCGGTATCTGGGGCCGCCTGCGGGGACTTTTCGGAGGCGGCGCCTCATGAGCATGCTTCAAGGGACCGTGTCTCTCAAACGCTTCTTGGTGCTGGGTCCCGTGCCCGATCCCAAGGATCTCCAGGCGGGCCTGGAACAGGATCAATTCCGTCCCTTCCAGGATGGTTCTGAAGAGGAGCGCATCGGCTGGTGCGACTGGCGCAACCCGCTCATCACCCCGCCTGACGAGAACTGGGTCAGCCAGGAGCGCTTCGCGGTCTTCGGCCTCCGCATCGACACGCGCCGGGTCCCGGCCACGCTGCTGAAGGCCCATGTGGAGCTCCGCCTGCAGACCATCCAGAAGGAGAAGGACCTGGCCTTCATCGGCAAGGAGGCCCGCATCTCCCTGCAGGACGAGGTGAAGGCCGAGCTGCTGCGCAAGGTGCTGCCCACGCCCAAGGTGGTGGAGGTGGCCTGGGACCTGAAGGGCGGCATCCTCTGGACCACGGCCTCCTCCAGCAAGGCCCAGGGCGCGCTCACGAGCCTCTTCATCAAGTCCTTTGGGTGCGAGGTCCATCCCCTGGCGCCCCTGGTGCTGGCCGGACGGCTGTGCCCCGAACTGCCCGTGGAGGGCCTGATGGCCCTGGATCCGCTGGATCTCGAAGTCGAGGAGGCCTAGGTGAAGCCGCTTGAACTGATGGAGCAGGGCCGCTTTCTCGGCGAAGAGTTCCTGCTCTGGTTGTGGATGAAGAGCATGACCGAGGGCGGCGCCAGCGGCGAAGACGGCGACGGCTCCGGCTGCTTCGTGGACGACGCCATCCAGCTGGCCTCCGAGCGTGGCGAGGTGAAAGAGATCAGCCTCCGCAAGGGTAACCCCTCGGAAAGTCGCGAAGCCTTCGAAGCCCTGGGCCGGGGCATGCGCCCCGCGAAGATGAAGCTGCGCATCCTCTCCGGCGACCTGGAGTGGGTGTTCACACTCAACGCCGCCACGCTGGACATGGGCACGCTCAAGCTGCCGCCCAGCACCGGCAAGGCCCCCCACGAGCGGCTCCACGACCGGCTCTTCCTGCTGGAGGAAGGTGCTGGCCACCTGGAGCGCCGCCTGGCGATCTTCCTCCGCGCCCGCTCGGAGGATCCCGAGGGCCTCCAGGAATCCTTCCGCGCCTGGGTGCGGGCCGGACGCTCCGGCGAGGCGCTGCCCACGGGCGAGGCCCCGTGGGAGGCGTGAGCCTCCGCATACCGGCAGGCGTGAGCCTCCGCATGCCGGCAGGCCTGGGGGGCGCGGCGCTCCTGCTCCTGCCCGCGGTGATCGCCGTGGCGCAGGAGCCCGCGCCGGTGCTGGCGCAGGCCCGCACCCCCGAAGGGCGGGCCATCCTCCTCCGTCTTCAGTTCCGCAAGGGGCTGAGCGTCGAAGGGAAGGCCCTGCCGAAGGCCTTTCTGGCCAAGGGCGCGGACCCCACGGGCTGGGTGGCCTTCGAGGGGCTCAGCCCCCAGGGCAAGCGCTGGGCCCTGTCGGCGCTGTTCCCGGACGACCAGTGGCGGCAGGAGGAGGTGCGGCACACCGTCCGCCACCCCGAGGTGGAATCGGTCTGGACCCTGGCGGCCCTCTTCACCGGTCACGGCCAGAACTACGACCGGCTCATGGCCGAGAATCCCGACCTGCCGGAGAAGCTGCGGGAGGGCGACACTTGGCGCATCCCCCGCAACCTGTTGTCGGCGGACCTCGGCGGCGCGGGCCGGGGCCCCGACCGGTCCCAGCCCGAGGACGAACTGGACGACGAGGCCCGCGTGGCGGCCTATCGCGCGCTGCTCTCCTTCGGCGAGGACGCCCAGGGCAAGTACGCCGCCTACCGCATGCGCAAGGGCGAGGCGCTGTATTCGAGTGTGGTCATCCGCTACACGGACCGCGTGGATCCCAAGGGCGTGAACGAACTGGCGGACCTCATCGCCAAACGCAGCGGCATCGCCGACGTGCGCGGCATCCAGCCCGGCCAGCTCGTCAAGATTCCCGTGGCCTACCTGGCGGATCCCTTCCAGTCCGAAGGCAGCTCGGGTCTGGCGGAAGAACGCGAGGTCCGCGCCGAGGTGCGCCGCACGGCCCGCGTGGAGGCTGGTCCCAAGCTCAAGGGCGTGCGGATCATCCTGGACGCCGGCCACGGCGGCGTAGACCCCGGCGCCCGGGCAAACGGTCTGTGGGAATCGGACTTCGTCTACGACATCACCATGCGAGTGCGCCGGCTCCTGGAGCAGGAGACCGAGGCCCAGGTGAGCAGCACCATCCGCTACCCCGGCCTGGGTTTCAGGAGCCGCGAAACGATCCGCACGCCCAGCCGCGCCGCGGAGATCCTCACCAGCCCGCCCTTCGCCGTGGATGGCGAAAGCCCGTCTGCGGTGAGCGTCCACCTGCGCTGGGTGCTGGCCAACGACCTCTTCGCGGACTTCCGGAGGACCCGGGGCGATGCCCAGAAGACGCTCTTCCTCAGCTTCCACGCGGACAGCCTGCACCCTTCGGCGCGGGGATCGATGATCTACGTGCCCGGGGCCGCCCTGGTGCCTTCGACCTTCGCCCTGGGCGGCGCCAAGACCGGCCGCGTGGCCGAGGCGAGGCGTTCCAGCCACGTGGCCTTCACGGGCCGGGAGAAGCTTCAGGGCGAGGCCCGGTCCCGCCAGTTCTCGGAGGCCCTCCTGACGGCCCTCCAGAAGGACAGCATCCCCGTCCACGCCAACCGCCCCATCCGCAACGTTATCCACCGCGGCGGCGGCAAGTGGATCCCCGCCGTCATCCGCTACAGCACCGGCGCCACCAAGGCCCTCATCGAAGTGGCCAACCTCACCAACGAGGACGATGCCACCAACCTGCGCGACCCCGGCTTCCGCGAGCGCTACGCCGTGGCCGTAGTCAACGCGATCCGGGCGTACTACCGGAAGTAGGGAGCCGGTGGCTGCGCAAAGGTGCCCTTTGCGCAGGAGGGAAAAGACTCAGAATGGGGGCCGGAGGGATCGGATGCGGTGGCTGATGGTGGCATTCCTCCTGCTGGCCGGTCTTGGTTGTCGGAAGCCGGAGGCCGTGGCGGCGCCGCAGGCGCGGCTCATCGTGCGGTTCCTGGACCGCGACGCGGTGCTGGACCTCGCCGCGGTGCCGGCCGAAGGCTCCTGGCGCGTGATGAACGCCGGGCAGTGGGAGCCCCTGGAAGTGCGCTGGAAGCCCGGCGCCCAGGGCGCCGCCCCGCGCATCGGCGCTGCCGTGGTGGGCCGCACGGCCCCCGACTGGGTGCTGCTGGAGGATCCCGCCCAGGACACCCACCGTGTCGTCATGCGCGGCCCCGGCCCCGAGGAGCTCCGCGAGCGGAACCAGCGCATGGATGACGACGACCGCGAAGCCCTGGCCTTCCTGGGCATCCTCTGGGCGCTGGGGTGGTCGAGGTGGTAGGAGGCGCCCTCGGGCTCCGCTAGAATGGCCCTTCCCAAGGCGGCCCTCCTGGCCCCTGGTGATTGAGAGGCGACCATGACGACGACTCCCCTGGTGGGCATCCTGATGGGATCCAAGAACGACTGGGAGACCATGCAGCACACGGCGCTGACGCTCAAGGCGCTGGGGATCCCCTTCGAGGCCCATGTGGCCAGCGCGCACCGCACGCCGGAGAAGGTGGTCGAGTTCTGCAAGGGCGCCGAAGGCCGCGGCATGAAGGTGATCATCGCGGCGGCGGGCGGGGCAGCGCACCTGGCGGGCGTCTGCGCGAGCAAGACGCACCTGCCGGTGCTGGGCGTGCCCATGAAGGGCTGGGCCACGGAGGGCATGGACGCCTTGCTGTCCACGGCGCAGATGCCCGCGGGCATTCCGGTAGGTACTCTGGCCATCGGCAAGGCCGGCGCCATCAACGCCGCCCTGCTGGCCACCTCGATCCTGTCGCTTACGGATGCCGGCATCCGCGACCGCTACCTGGCCTATCGGAAGGCCCAGACCGAGAAGGCCTTGGCCGACGACGATCTCGTGATGCCCTGACATGGACCGCGTCCACCTCATCACCCTGTCGGACCGCGCTTCGCGCGGAGAGTACCAGGATCAGTCGACACCGATGTTGACTTCCTGGCTCCAGGGACAAGGGGTGAAGGCGGTGACATCCTCGCTGATGCCCGACGATCCTGCGGCCTTGGAGGCGGACCTCCGGGCCGCGGTCGCCGCGGGTGCGCCCCTGGTGCTGACCTGCGGGGGCACGGGCTTCGGGCCCCGGGACACCACGCCCGAGGCCACGCGCCGGGTGATGGAGCGCGAGGCACCGGGCATCTGCGAGCTGATCCGCGCCAAAGGCGGCCACCCCCTGGCCTTCGCCAGCCGCGCGGTCTGCGGCATCGCGGGGCGGACGGTGATCCTCAATCTCTCCGGCCGTCCCGCGGCGGCCCTGGAGCAGATCCAGCTGGCCTGGCCCCTGCTCCTGCACGCGGTGTCCGTGCTGCGGAAGGAAGGCCCGGCCGGAGGGCCCTGCACGTGAAGGTCTGGGCCCGCATCAACCACGTGGGCTGGGTGCACCTCTGGCGCACCCGCGAGGCTTTCGAGGAAGCCGAGCCCTCGGCCCACTTCCTCCACGGCAAGACGGACCCGCGCTGGGCGGAAGCCTCTCTCACCTCCGCGCAGCGACGGTCCCTGGAGGCCGGAGACCTGGTCGAGATCGAGGATCCGGGCTTCTTCAGCGACGAGGATTGATCAGGGCGCAGGCGTGGCCACCACGGCTTCCAGCCGGTGGTACAGCGCCAGCAGGGAGCAGCTGAGCCAGAGGTTCATGGCGCCGCCCAGCAGGTTGAAGACCCAGAAGGCCGGATGCTTCAGGCGGAGCAGGGCCCCGGGGCCCAGGTCGGGGTCCGTGGGCGGCAGCAGGCGATCCAGAGCCCAGCCCGCGACGATCTGGTAGAGCAGGGCCACCAGCAGCAGGGCGAGCACCGCCTGGACGACCCGGGGCCAATGCCGCGCCATGGCGGCTTGGCTCCAGCGCAGGGCGGCCGGCACGGAATCCCCGCGGAGCAGCATCCGCAGGGGCGCCCAGCCGAAGAGGGTGAGGATGAGGATGCCGGGCAGCAGGAAGCACAGCAGGCCCAGGCCGATGGCCACGCTCAGGCCGAGGCGGAGCAGGAAGGTGCGCAGCCAGCGGCCTTCGAAGGCGTCGTGCCAGCCGGCGCCGGGGTTGGCCGGATGGTCGCAGCGCTCCGCATCCAGTCGCGCGGTCAGCCTGGGGATGAAGTACATCTCCAACGGCAGCAGGCCGGCGAGGCCGAAGAGGGCCTGGACCGGCAGGCTGGGACCGGCGCCGGCCGCCAGTTCCAGGGCCGGCCCCAGCTGGGAGAGGCCCATGGCCAGCAGCGCCAGTCCCAGGCAGAGCAGGGGGTGGCGGCGGAGCAGGGCGAGGCCTTCGCCCAGGGCGCCGAGGTGGGATGGTGCAGGCGTGCGCATCCCTCCAGGCTATCCGGGCGCGCCCCGTGGGCTATCATTCTCGGCATCATGACGCCTGAAGCCCCCTGCCTCCTGGTGGCCAGTCCTTCTCTCCTGGACCCCAACTTCCTGCACACGGTGGTGCTGGTGGTGGAACACGACGAGGAGGGCGCGCTGGGGATCATCCTCAACCGGCCCCTGCCCCTCGCGCTGGCCCAGGTCGGCGAGGAGGACGGCCTGGCCTATGAAGGCTCCGAGGACGCCACCGCCTGGCGGGGCGGACCCGTGGATCCGCAGCGGGGCATCCTCCTGGTGCAGGGCGGCCTGCCGGCGGAGGAGGACACGGTGGTGGACCTCACCCATTTCGTGAGCCACCGCAAGGACCTGCTGGAGTCTCTGCTGGCGGATCCATCGGCGCGCTACCGCCTCTTCCTGGGCTACTCCGGGTGGAGCCCGGGGCAGCTCGATCACGAATTGGAGGTGGGCGCATGGACGCGGCGTCCGGTGGTCTCCGAATGGCTCATGCATCCGGATCCCACGGGGCTCTGGCAGGTGGCCCTGGCCAGCGGCGCCAACGGCTGAGCGGGGCGCTTCTCGCCGTGGTCCCCGGAGGGCCGGGTTATACGTGTATCAATTATTTTAATGATTGGCGCTCAATCCATTAAATGGATTGATTCAAAGGTAGACTTTCCATCTTCAATTTCACCGGCAGGCCCACCCCGCTTCCCCGGAGGAACCGATGACCTGGATGCGATCCCTTTGTTTCGCCGCCATCCTGGGCGCGGGGCTCCCCCTGGCTGCCACGGGGACCGCCCCGGTGAACGACACGGGAACCACAGCGTGGATGCTGACCTCCACCACCCTGGTGCTGCTGATGGTGCCCGGGCTGGCCATGTTCTACGGCGGGCTGGTCCGCACCAAGAACGTGCTGGGGACGATGATGCATTCGTTCTCGGCCATGGCCGTGGTGGGCGTGCTCTGGACGGTGGTGGGCTACGCGCTGAGCTTCGGCCCCAACGCCCTCGGCGGCCTGGTGGGCTGGAGCCGGGACCTGGTGCTCCTGCGCGGCATCGATCACACCATCCTGCCGGCCGGCGTTCCCGAGTACGCCTTCGCCATGTTCCAGGGCAAGTTCGCCATCATCACGCCGGCCCTGATCGCCGGAGCCGTGGCCGAGCGCATCTCCTTCCGGGGCTGGGTCTCCTTCATCACGCTCTGGGTGCTGTTCGTCTATTGCCCGCTCTGCCACTGGGTGTGGGCCTCGGACGGCTACTTCTTCAACCTCGGCGCCAAGGGGGCCATCGACTTCGCCGGCGGCACCGTGGTGCACATCTCCTCGGGCGTGGCCGGACTGGCCCTGGCCCTCTTCCTGGGGGCCCGCCACGGCTATCCCAAGACCGCCATGGCCCCGAACAACCTGACCTTCACCCTCATCGGCGCGGGGCTGCTGTGGGTGGGCTGGTTCGGCTTCAACGCGGGCTCGTCCATCGCTTCGAACCTGGAGACCGCCCGGGCGCTCACGGTCACCCAGGTGGCCGCGGCCGCGGGCGCCCTCACCTGGGTGCTCATCGAGATCATCCGCGAGGACAAGCCCACCAGCCTGGGCATGGCCTCGGGCATCCTGGCGGGTCTGGTGGTCATCACGCCGGCCGCGGGGGTGGTCCAGGTGGGCGGGGCCCTCGCCATGGGCGCCATCGCCTCCTGCACCTGCTACGGCATGATCATGCTGAAGAACCGCCTGGGCTACGACGACTCCCTGGACGCCTTCGGCATCCACGGCACCGGCGGCATCGTCGGGGCCCTGGGCCTCACTTTCTTCATCCGCGGCTCCTGGTGGGCCGAGGCTGCGGCCAGGCACCCCGGCTGGGGCCTGCTCTCCCAGTTGAAGGTCCAGGCCTTCGCGGTGGCTACCACCATTGTCTTCTCCGTGGCCATGACGCTGCTCATCGCCTGGCTGGTGGAGAAGGTGGTCGGTTTCCGCGTGGCCGAGGGCGTGGAGAAGACCGGCCTCGACCATGAGATCCACGGCGAGCGCGCCTACGGCTTGAACAACCTGAATTAGGAGGCTCTGATGAAGCTCATCACCGCCATCATCCCCGAGGAGAAGCTCGACGAGGTCCGCGAGGCCCTCATCGAGGCCGAGATCGAACGCATCACCGTCTCCCGCGTCAGCGGCCACGGCCGGCAGCAGGAGATCATGGTCCAGCGCGGCAAGAAGATCGTGCCCAACCTGATCCCCAAGGTCCAGATCACCATCGCCTGCAACGACGAGTTCGAGGACATCACCGTGGACACCATCATCCGCACGGCCCGCCATGGGGCGGGCGCGGTGGGCGACGGCAAGATCTTCGTCCAGGACCTGAAGGAGTGCATCCGCATCCGCACCGGCGAGCGGGGCGGCCAGGCCATCTGAATCCCTGGCTTCCGGGCTAGGCTTTCTGCATGCGCAGCATCGTCTGGTTCCGGGGCAAGGACCTCCGCGTGGCGGACCACGGGCCGCTCGCGTCGGCCGCCGCCGTAGGCGAGGTGATCCCGCTCTTCGTGCTGGATCCCTTCTTCTTCGCGCCGGAGCGGGCCCAGGGCCTGCCCCATCGCATGCAGTTCCTGCTGGCGTCGCTGGTGTCCCTGGAGGCCAACCTGGCGCACCTGGGATCGCGCCTGCTGGTGGTGCCGGGCCGCAGCGTGGAGGTGCTGCCCCGCCTGGCTGCGGCCTGGAAAGCGGACCAGGTGCTGGCCCACCGCTGGGTGGAGCCCTTCGCGCGGGAGCGCGACCGCCGGGTGGATGAGGCCCTGGCCCGCGCGGGCATCGCCTTCCGCCTGTTCGAAGGCGAAACGCTGCTGCCGCCAGGCTCGGTGCGGAACGGGCAGGGCGGCATGTTCCGAGTGTTCACGCCCTTCGCCCGGGCCTGCGGCGCGAAGCTGGACCTGGAACCGGCGCTGCCGGCCCCGCGGTCGCTCCCGCCGGTTCCCGGGGACATCCGGGCTGACACGGTGCCGATCCCTTCGCCGCAGGCCCTGGGGCTCGCACCCAATCCCCGCCTCCAGGCCGGCGGGGAGCGGGCGGCCCACCAGCGCCTGAAAGCCTTCCTGGAAGCGGCTCTGGCGGACTACGGGGTGGGCCGGGACCGCATGGACCTGCCCGGCACCTCTCGGCTCAGCGCCGATCTGAAGTTCGGCACCCTGTCCGTGCGTGCGCTCTGGCAGGCCGTGGCGGCAGCCGGAGCAGGGGAGTCCGGGCGCCGCTACCTCAACGAGCTGCTCTGGCGCGAGTTCAGCCACCACCTTCTGTGGGAGTGGCCGGAGGTGCTGGAGCGCCCTTTCCGTCCCGCGTTCGAGGGCTTTCCCTGGCGCGAGGACGAGGCCGCCTGGGAGGCCTGGACGGAGGGCCGCACGGGCTATCCGGTGGTGGACGCGGCGGCCCGGCAACTGAAGTCCGAAGGCTTCGTCCACAACCGTGCGCGAATGGTGGCCGCGAGCTTCCTCACGAAGCACCTGCTCCTCGACTACCGGCCCGGCGAGGCCCACTACCTTCGCTGGCTCACGGATGGCGACTGGGCCGCGAACAACGCGGGCTGGCAGTGGTGCGCCGGCTGCGGCTGCGACGCCCAGCCCTGGTTCCGCATCTTCAACCCCACCTCGCAGGGACTGAAGTTCGATCCGGAGGGCGCCTACGTCAGACGCTGGGTTCCGGAGCTGGCCGACTGCCCCACCGCCTTCATACATGAGCCCTGGAAGGCGCCGCAGGCAGTCCGCCAGCGCCTCGACTACCCCGAACCCATCGTGGACCACGCCTTCGCCCGGGAGCGGTTCCTGGCCACCGCGAAAGGGCATCTGGGGCCTGGGGCGCCCTGATAGAGTGGAGGCAGCGGTCCACCGCTATCCCTTCTGCTTTATTGACTTATGGGTATCCGATGCACACCATCCGATTCGACGGCAAGAAACCCGGCAGCGCCGAGTGCGAGCAGGAGACCGCCCTGCTGGCGGCCAGCACCCGGGCCGGCGTGCCCCTGAACCACCGCTGCGGCGGCCACGCTCGCTGCGGCACCTGCCTCGTCACCGTCGTCGAGGGTGCGGAGCACCTGAGCGAGAAGGGCACCGCCGAGACCCGCGTGCTCGAAGTCCTCAAGGCCGGCCCCGACCAGCGCCTCGCCTGCCAGGCCTGGGCCCGGGGCGATGTCTCCGTGAAGTACTGACCCGGATCGTTTTCGAAAAGCAGAACGCGAAGCGCGCCAAGACGCCCTCTGGGCGCGCGAAGAGCGCGAATGGGGCCTCGACCCATCCCGGACATCCCTTCGAGGGTGGCGGATTTGGGCGGCTTCGAGGGCCGCCTCGATCCGCCACCCTCGAATCAGGTCGCGCCGCACGCAACCTGAGGCCGAAGGCCTGGATGTCCTCCGCCGAGGCGATGGGCTATCTTCGCGCCCTTCGCCAGGATCGAAGCTCCTCTTGGCGCTCTTCGCGTTATTCCTTCGAAGGTTCTTTCTGTTCGTCAGGAAGGGAAGGCTACCCGACGGGTCGGCGACCCTCCATGGCGCGGTCCAGGGTGAGCTCGTCGGCGTATTCGAGGTCGCTGCCGATGGGCAGGCCCAGCCCGATGCGGGTGGTGCGCACGCCGATGGGCTCGAGGATGCGGGCCAGCCAGCTGGCGGTGGCCTCGCCGTCCACAGTGGGGTTGGTGGCCAGGATGATCTCCTGGATGGCGCCGTCCTCCAGGCGCTTGAGCAGCTCGCGCACGCGCAGCTGGTCGGGGCCCACGCCGCGCAGGGGCGAGATGAGGCCGCCCAGCACGTGGTAGCGGCCGCGGAAGTGGCCGCTGCGCTCGAAGCTCAACACGTTGGAGGCCTCAGCCACGATGACGAGGCTGGAGGGGTCCCGCCGCGGATCCAGGCAGATGGGGCAGGTGGGCTGGTCCGTGAAGGCGCCGCAGACCTGGCAGAAGCCCACCTTGTCAGCGGCCTGCTGGAGCTGATGGGCCAGGTGGGCCATGGCCTCGGGCCCCTCCTTCAGCAGGTGCAGGGCCATGCGCTGGGCGGACTTGGCGCCCACGCCCGGCAGCTTCTGGAGGCTCTCCACCACGGCCTCGAGGGGCGGCGGCAGCTTCACCGCGAACCCTCACAGTTCCGGCTGACAGCTGACAGCTGACAGCTGATGGCCATCAGAGCCCCAGCCCGGGGATGCCCAGACCCGCGCCCATGCCGCCCATCTGCTTCTTCATGGCCTCGTCCACCTTGGCGGTGGCGTCGCGGAAGGCGGCCATGAGCAGGTCTTCCAGCATGGAGGGATCCTCAGGATCCATGGCGTCCTTGGCGATGGAGAGGCCCATCAGTTCCTTGGAGCCGTTCAGGGTGACCTTCACCAGCTCGCCGCCGGCGGTGCCCTCGATGCGCAGGTTGGCCTGGGCCTCGGCGAGCTTCGCCTGCATCTGCTGAGCCTGTTTCATCAGGAAGCGCATGTCCATGTCAGTCTCCGGAAAGAGGGGTGGGAACCGGTTTCGGGCCGCGCAAGCGGTGCGCCAGCCGCAGCATCAGAAAATATCCCACGGGGATGGCCAGCGCGCTCAACACGAAACCGCCCAGCAGATAGGGCACCAGGATGGGCTTGAGCATGGCGGCCGCAGCCTCGAAGCCCTCGCGGGTGGTGAAGCTCTGCCAGCCGAAGCTCTTCCAGTCCACGCCGCTGAGATCGAGGTGCAGGCCGCGCCCCAGCAGCACGTTGCCGAACAGGGCCGAGCCGGTGGCCATGGGCACCATGGTCCAGGGGTTGTTGGTGAAGGCGCCCATGAAGGCGAGGGGCCGGTGCAGCTTCTTCGCCAGGGCACAGAACAGGACGACCAGACCGGTGTGTGTGCCCAGCAGCGGGTTCCAGGCGATGGCGAATCCCAGGGCGAAGCTCCAGGCCAGGTGGTGCGGCTCCAGGTCGGGGTCTGCCAGGAACCGCTTGGTTCGGGCCCAGATGTGCGTCTTGTCGTGGTGCGTCATGAAGGTCCGAAGTGGTCGAAGCTGAGGTCGGGCAGGGGGCGGAGCGATCCTCCATCATAGGCCAGGAGGGGTGATTCCCCGCGGGGCAGGACCGCGCCCACGGGAATCAGCGGCAGGCCGAGGCGCTTCTCCAATTCCGCCGGAGGCAGGGCGGCGCCGAAGCAGCGAGCGTAGTCCTCGCCGCCGCGTAGCGCATCCTCGTCCAGGCCGGGTTCCACGGCGATGCTGAGTCCCGAGGCCTCCGCCAGGTTGCGAAGGTCCCGACTGAGGCCATCCGACAGGTCGAGACAGGCATGGACCTCGGGGATCTCCGCCAGGCGTGGGCCCAGGCCCAGACGCGGGTGGGGCGCCAGATGGGCCTCCAGATCCGCGTCGGGCTTCGCCGGGTTCCAGCGCTGACCCGACTGGAGCTTCCGCAGGCCCCGCAGGCTGGCACCGGGGCGCTGGTCGACGAAGATCCGGTCACCGGGCCGCAGGCCGTCCCGCCGCAGCCAGCGGGCGGCGAAGCCGAAGGCCGTGAGACCCAGGCCCAGCCCCGCGGGCCGGCCCACGGTGTCGCCGCCCAGCACCTGGACACCGGCTTCGCGGGAGACCCCGGCCAGGCCCGCCAGGAAGGTCTCCAGCCAGTCCCCGTCGATTTCCGGGCCCAGGGCCAGCGTGAGGGTGTAGCCGAAGGGCCGGGCCCCGGAGGCATCCAGGTCGGAGAGATTGACCATCAACAGCTTCCGGGCCAGAAGGTCTGGGGGGTGCCAATCCAGCCGGAAGTGCTGGCCGGATTCCATAAGGTCCGTGGTGACCAGCAGGGTCTGGCCCGGCGGGGTCGCGGGCAGGGCGCCGCAATCGTCCATGAGCGTGCCGCCGCCGGGCAGCAGCTCCCGGATACGGGCAAGAATTCCCGTTTCCTTCAGGCGCATGGGCGGACCTCCGTCACAACTCCAGTCTCCCACGCCCCTGGAGGCCAGGCGACGCTTGGTCCGAGGCCCGCGCGATGCTAGGTTGATTGGGTTCGCCCCTGCCAGGGCCCCCATTGAATCTCGAGGAGACGACCATGGCCATCACCAAAGTCTGGATCGACGAAGGCTGCATCGTGTGCAATGCCTGCGAGGCCGAGTGCCCCGACGTGTTCCACGTCACCGACACCAGCTGCAACATCAACGGCTCCGTGCGCGAAGACGGCGTCGATTCCGAGAACCGGGACGAGCAGAGCCCCCTCTCCGGCAGCTTCGGCACTGATCTGGAGGCCAGCATCGAGGCCGCCGCGGCCGGCTGCCCCGTGGAAGTCATCAAGTTCGAGAAGGCCTAGGGCTGAAACGGCTTCGCCGTTTCAGATGAGAACGGGCGCCAATCGGCGCCCGTTCTGTACTTCGAGATGCAACTGCGTCACCATGGAAGTCCCCGGAGGTTCCCATGCTCAACCGTCTGCAGGCCGATCTTAAAACCGCCATGCTGGCCAGGGATGCCGCCCGGACCCAGGTACTCCGCATGGCGCTCGCCGCCTACAAGAACGAGGCGGTGGCCAAGGGGCTGGGCCCGCAGGGGACGCTGGCGGAGGCCGACGCCCTGGCCGTCCTCAAGCGGCTGGTGAAGTCCCGGGAGGACAGCATCGCCCAGTTCGAGAAGGTGGGCCAGGCGGAGCGGGCCGCCCAGGAGCGGGCGGAGATCGAGCTGCTGAATCCCTACCTGCCCGCCATGCTGGAGGGTCCGGCCCTAGAGGCGGCGGTGAAGGCCGCCATCGCCGAGACGGGGGCCGCCACGAAGAAGGACATGGGCCTGGTCATGAAGGCCATGCAGGCCGCCCACGGCGGCGCCTTCGACGGCAAGGCCGCCAGCGCCCTGGTGCAGAGCCTTTTGAATTGAAACCGCGAAACACGC
This sequence comes from Geothrix paludis, assembly GCF_022808815.1. Lineage (GTDB taxonomy): Bacteria > Acidobacteriota > Holophagae > Holophagales > Holophagaceae > Geothrix > Geothrix paludis. Next base: position 276,267 of record NZ_JAKZLC010000001.1, read on the forward strand.
GAAAAGGCGCGAAAGAATGCCGGGCTCTTGGCCCGGGCTTCCATCTCTGACCTCCGGAGGCGATCCGATTCCTTCTCGCTCAGGTGCTTCCGCGTAGGCCCGCAGGGCCTTTCGCGCCTTTCGAGGTTCGGCATTCCTGGCCCGGATGTGGCCGCTGCCTGGGTTAGACTTGGAGATTCGAGGCCCCTGATGAAGCAGTCGAAGCTCCTGATCCAGACCCTGCGCGAGACGCCGCGCGATGCCGACGTCGTGAGCCAGCAGCTCATGATGCGGGCCGGCATGATCCAGAAAGTGGCCGCCGGCATCTACAGCTACCTGCCGCTGGCCTTCCGGAGCATTCGCAAGTTCGAGGAGATCGTCCGCGAAGAGCTGGCCAAGGACGGCTGCCAGGAGCTGCTCATGCCTGCGGTGCTGCCCGCGGAGCTATGGCAGGAGAGCGGTCGCTGGAAGTTCTACGGCGACGAGCTCCTGCGCTTCTGCGACCGCAAGGCCAAGGCCGAGATGGCCGAGCGCCGAGCCCGGGGCGAGAAGCCCGACGAGCGCGAGTTCTACAACTTCTGCCTCGGCCCGACGCACGAAGAGGTGATCACCGACATCGTCCGGAAGAATGTGCGCAGCTACAAGCAGCTGCCCATGAACCTCTTCCAGATCCAGACCAAGTTCCGCGACGAGCGCCGACCCCGCTTCGGCCTGATGCGGGGCCGCGAGTTCACCATGAAGGACGGCTACTCCTTCCACGTGGACGATGCCTGCGCCGACCGCGAGTACTGGGCCATGTTCAATGCCTACAAGCGGATCTTCGGCCGCCTGGGTGTGAAGTTCCGCCCGGTGGAGGCCGACAGCGGCGCCATCGGCGGCAGCTTCACCCACGAATTCCATGTGCTGGCGGGCAGTGGCGAGGATGCCATCCTCAGCTGCGACGCCTGCGACTACACCTCCAATATCGAGAAGACGGAGGCTCCGGCGCTGTCTGTCGGCGATCACGGGAAGGCCTCCGAGCTGAAGAAGGACCACTTCCGCACGCCGGGCGTGGTGGGGCAGGTGGAGCAGGCGGCGGGGATGATCGATGCGGACCATCCGGACGGCATGCCCATCACCCAGACCAGCAAGTTCTTCCTCTACCGGGCCACCTTCGCGGACGGAACCACGAAGCTGGTGGGCGCGGTGCTGCGGGGTGACCACGAGGTCAATCCCGTCAAGGTGAAGAACGCCATCGGGGCAGCCGAGATGGAGATGATGCCCCTGGAGGAGGCCGAGGCCTTCACCGGCGCCAAGAGCGGCTTTATGGGGCCGGTGGGCCTGAAGGATGTCCAGTTCCTGATCGACCGCAGCCTGGAAGGCGCGGTGAACCTTACCTGCGGCGCGAACCACACGGACTACCACCACTTCGGGCTGGACCCCGTGCGCGACCTGCCGGGCTGCACCTACACGGACCTGCGCATGGCCGCCGAGGGCGACACCTGCACCCGCTGCGGGAAGGGGACGTACCAGGCCTTCCGCGGCATCGAGGTGGGCCAGGTCTTCAAGCTGGGGCTGAAGTATTCCAAGAGCATGGGCTGCACCTTCCTGGACGAGCAGGGCAAGGAGAACCCCATGGTGATGGGCTGCTACGGCATCGGCATCACCCGCACGGTGGCCGCCGCCGTCGAGCAGAACTACGACGCCGACGGCATCATCTGGCCCTGGCCCATCGCGCCCTACCAGGTGCACATCGTGTGCCTGGACCCGGCCAATCCCGAGGTGTCCGGCGTGGCCTCCCAGGTCGAGCAGGATCTGGAGAAGGCCGGCTTCGAGGTGCTGCACGACGATCGCGAAGGCATGAGCCCCGGCGCCAAGTTCAAGGACGCGGACCTGCTGGGCTTCCCCCTGCGCCTTACAGTGGGCGCCAAGGGCCTGAAGGACGGCATCGTGGAGCTCCGCGACCGCCGGACCAAGGAAGTCGTCAAGCTCAAGCCCGAGGCCGCTACCGCGGAGGTGGCCGCCGCCCGCGACCGCATCATGCAGGAACTGGAAACCGCAGGGGGCCGCTGATGGCCGAGGGCCGGGTCCACCTCACCACCTTCATCGAGGGGGTGCTGGTCCACGGCCGACAGACGCCCTACGTGCTGCTCGTGCCCTCGCCCCACGCGCCGAACCGGGGCCTGCTCATGCCGGTCCAGATCCCATGGTCGCCGGGCTTCCTGCCCACAGCCCTGTTGAGCGCGCAGATCGAGGCCGGCTGGGGCATGCCCTATCGGTTCGTGGACAGCTCCAAGCTCCCTGTGGTGTTCGACGAGCGCACCAGCCGCCTGCCGACGCCCTGGCTGCTCCGCCTGGAAGGTCTCGAAGGCCAGCAGCGCCTCTACCTCAGTCACCTGCTCCGCACCAAGGCGCCCGAGGACCTGGTGCCCCCGCCCCCCACCGGTGGCCAGTGGTTCAGCGAGAAGACCCTCCAGAGCGCGGACCTGCAGATGGGCGTGCGGCGCCTCTGCCAGGCCGCCCTGCAGGCGGTGATGGAGGGGTGAGGCTCCGTCCATTTTCCGTTCATACGAAAATCGGCGCCGTTCGGCGCCGATTTTCGTTGGGGCTTCGCCCTGGGGATCAGAACTGTTCGAAGGCGTTGAAGAAGTAGCTCACCTCGAACTTGGCGCTCTCGGGCTTGTCGCTGCCGTGGGTGGCGTTGCGGCCGATGCTGGCGCCGAAGCGCTTGCGGAGGGTGCCCTCGGCGGCGTTGGCCGGGTTGGTGGCGCCCATGAGGTCGCGCCAGCGGAGGATGGCGTTCTCGCCTTCGAGCACCATGATCGCCACGGGACCCTCGGTCATGAAGGCCTCCAGCTCCGCGTAGAAGCCCTTGCCCACGTGCTCGTGGTAGAAGCCCTGGCAGATGGCGGGCGTGAGGCGGGTCAGCTTCAGGCCCACGATCTTCAGGCCGCTCTGCTCGATGGCGGTGAGGATCTCGCCCATGTGGCCGTCCTTCACGGCGTCGGGCTTGACGATGGCAAAGGTGCGTTCGAGGGCCATGCTTTCTCCATTTTCCAAACGATCAGTTTGCCTGGGCAGGGTAACTTCGGCAACCAAGGAGGCTTGGGATGCCGCACCTCCGCTGGGAATCAGGGACCCGTCAGGCTACAATCAATGGTTTACGCGACTGGACGGGTCCATGATCGACAATCTCCTGAAGAAACTCATCGGTTCCAAGAACGACCGGGAGCTGAAGCGGTTGTGGGCCAAGGTCCAGACCATCAACGCCCTGGAACCTGAGATTTCGGCGCTGAGCGACGAGGCCCTGAAGGCCAAGACGCCCTACCTCAAGGAGAAGCTGGCCAACGGCGCCACCCTGGAGGACATCCTGCCCGAGGCCTTCGCCGTGGCCCGGGAGGCCAGCAAGCGCGTCCTCAAGATGCGGCACTTCGACGTGCAGCTCGTGGGCGGCATGGTGCTCCACGAGGGCAAGGTGGCCGAGATGAGGACGGGCGAGGGCAAGACCCTCACCGCCACGCTCCCCCTCTACCTCAACGCCTTGGCGGGGAAGGGCGCCCACCTGGTCACCGTGAACGACTACCTGGCCCGGCGCGATGCCGAGTGGATGGGCCGCCTCTACTCCTGGCTGGGCCTCACCATCGGCGTCATCCAGCACGGCCTCGACGACCAGGAGCGCCGCGACGCCTACGGCTGCGACATCACCTACGCCACCAACAACGAGCTGGGCTTCGACTACCTCCGCGACAACATGAAGTGGGACCTGGAGGAGTTCACCCAGCGCGGCTTCCACTACGCCATCGTCGACGAAGTGGACTCCATCCTCATCGACGAGGCCCGCACGCCGCTCATCATCGCCGGCAGCAGCGAGGAGGACACCTCCAAGTACTTCCGCATTGATGCCATCGTCCCCAAGCTCAAGCTCGAGGTCGACTACAAGGTGGACGAGAAGGACCGCCAGGTGATGCTCACGGATGACGGCATCCACCGCGCCGAGCAGCTCCTGGGGGTGGCGAACCTCTACGATCCGGGCAGTATCGAGACCCTTCACGGCCTCAACCAGGCCCTGCTGGCCCACAACCTCTACAAGCTGGACGTGGACTACATGGTGCGTCCCAAGGAGGACGGCAAGGGCATGGAAGTGGTCATCGTGGACGAGTTCACGGGCCGCCTCATGCCGGGCCGCCGCTGGTCCAACGGCCTGCACCAGGCCATCGAGGCCAAGGAAGGCGTGGAGGTCAACGCCGAGAACCAGACCCTCGCCACCGTGACCTTCCAGAACTTCTTCCGCATGTACGGCAAGCTCGCCGGCATGACGGGCACGGCGGAGACCGAGGCCACGGAGCTGCACTCCATCTACAAGCTCGACGTCATCATCGTCCCCACGAACATGCCCATGGTCCGCAAGGACTTCGCGGACACGGTGTATTCGACCCGCAAGGGGAAGAAGAAGGCCATCGTCGAGGAGATCCGGGAGCTCCACACCAAGGGGCAGCCGGTCCTGGTGGGCACCGCCAGCATCGAGAGCAGCGAGGACCTCGCCGACGCGCTCAAGACGGCCCGCATCCCTCACGTGGTGCTCAACGCCAAGCACCATGAGCGCGAGGCCGAGATCGTGGCCCAGGCGGGCCGCAAGGGCGCCGTCACCATCGCCACCAACATGGCCGGCCGCGGCACGGACATCATCCTGGGCGGCAATCCCGAGGGCATGGCCCGGCTGGAAGCCAAGAAGCAGGGCATCGCCCTCTACGACGAGGAGGGACTCGAGACCGCCGAATTCTCCGCCCTCGTGGAGCAGATGCGCCAGCAGACCGCGGCGGAGCACGAAGAGGTGGTGAGCCTGGGCGGCCTGCACATCCTCGGCACCGAGCGCCACGAGAGCCGCCGCATCGACAACCAGCTCCGCGGCCGCGCCGGCCGCCAAGGCGATCCCGGCAGCAGCCGGTTCTACCTGTCCCTCGAGGACGACCTGATGCGGATCTTCGGCGGCGACCGCATCAAGAACCTCATGGGCGCCATGGGCATGAACGATGACGAGCCCATCGAGGCCGGCATGGTCACCCGGGCCATCGAGCGGAGCCAGAAGCGGGTGGAAGCTCATCACTTCGAGATCCGCAAGCACCTGCTCGAGTACGACGACGTGATGAACAAGCAGCGCATCTTCTTCTACGGCCTGCGCACGGAGATCCTCAAGGGCAACACCAAGGACTACGTGCTGCGCGTCGCCGGGGAGATCGCCGAAGGGCTCGCCAACGACTTCCTGCAGGACAAGGGCGAGCGCGATCTCGCCGGGTTCCGCGAGCGCGTGGAGCAGCTGTTCACACTCTCCGGCGAGGAGGTGGACGCCGTCGGCCACATGCCCCAGGCCCAGGCCAGCGAAGCGCTGATCGCGCTGGTGCAGAAGTACTACGAGGGCAAGGACGAGCGGTTGGGCGGCGAGGGCATGCGCAGCTACGAGCGCTGGTCCATCCTCCAGATCATCGACGCGGCCTGGAAGCGCCACCTGCTGGTCATGGACCACCTGAAGGAGGCCATCGGCTTCCGCGGCTACGGCCAGAAGGATCCCCTCGTGGAGTACAAGCGCGAGAGCTACGAGTATTTCGAGCAGATGCGCTTCGGCTACGAGGACGAGATCATCTCCTACCTCTACCGCGTGGAGCCCCAACCGGCCTACACACCGGACGAGGATCTCTTCCGGGGTCCCGGCGAAACCATCGAGCTGGGTCCCGACGAGCAGGGCAACGCCCCCGACGGCATCCAGCGCGTGCTGCGCTTCACGGCGGGCGGGCTGGAGGACTGAATTCCTGGCCGTCAGCTATCAGCTCTCAGTTGCGCATTGCGGCGGGCCCCGGCCGGGGCCCGCTGTTTTTACTGATGGCTGACAGCTGACAGCTGATAGCTTCTAGTCCATGGAACTCATCGTCGTCACGGGACTCTCCGGCGCCGGCCGCCACTCGGTGCTGGGCGCGCTGGAGGACAGCGGCTGCACGGCCCTGGACAACGTCCCGCCCCGGCTCCTGGAGCCCCTGATCGAGCTGGAGTCGAAGCTCCGGCCGGGCCGGGAGCGCCTGGTGGTGGGGATGGACAGCCGCCAGGCGGACTTCGCGCAGGCGTTCGGCCCGCTGCTGGAGCGGCTGGGCGCCAGCCAGGTTCCGGTGCAGGTGGTCTTCGTGGAGGCGGACGACAGCGTGCTGCTGCGCCGGTATTCCGAAACCCGGCGCCCCCACCACCTGGCCCTGCTGGGCTCCGCGGGCGAAGGCATCCAGCGGGAGCGGGAACTGCTCGCCCCGATCCGCGCCCTGGCCACCACCATCCTCGACACCACGGGCCTGAGCCTGGCGGACCTGCGCCAGCGCATCGCGACCCTGGTGCCGCAGCTGCCGACTCGGGGCACGGCGGTCCGCCTCCTCAGCTTCGGGTTCAAGAAGGGCGTGCCGGCGGATGCGGACGTGGTGCTGGATGCCCGCTTCCTGCCCAATCCCTACTACGTCGAAGCCCTCAAGCCGCTCACGGGGTGTGATTCCCCGGTGCAGGAGTACCTGCTGGAATCACCAGACTTCCGGGAGTTTCTGGAGCGGGCGGAGTCTTGGCTGCGCTGGTCCCTGCCCCTGGTGCGCCAGGAGGGCCGCGCCTACCACACCCTTGCCATCGGCTGCACCGGCGGCCAGCACCGCTCCGTGGCCCTGGTGGAGCTGCTCGCCCACCGGCTCCGGAACGACGTGGCCGCCCTCACGGTGCGCCACCGGGAGCTGAACGGCTGATCAGGATTCGGTGAACACCACGCCGCGCTTGGCGAGCTCCCCCCGGATGAAGTCCCAGGCGCCGGGCTCCTGGCCCAGGAATTCCGGCGGGTTGACGCCCTGGTGTGAATAGCCGCCCCGGGCGAGGAGCCGCACCGCGGCCGTGCAGGTGTAGCCGGTGGTCCGGGCCATGGAGGTGGTCTTCGTGGCGGGATCGTAGCGGTCGAGCAGGTTCAGCTCCCGGCGCATGCGCTGGCCGTCCTTGAGGCCGGATACGGTGACCCGCATGACCGTGAAGTCCTCGTCGCCCTCCTCCATGAACCACATGGGGAAGAGCAGGGCGGTGGTGAGGTCCAGCGGGCTGATCTCCACGCCGGCCAACTGCAGCTTCTCCTTCCGGAAGAAGCCGGATTCCCGCAGCATGCGCATCTTTTCGATGTGGCCGGGGTAACGGAGCGTCTTCTCCTTCATGTCCGGCACCTGGGGGAAGCTCCGGATGAGGCTGCGGAGCCCGTCGGTGTTGAAGGACTCCAGGGTGCCCAGGCCCTCGAAATCCAGCAGCTCAGGCTCCGAAAGTGCGGGCAGTGTCACCATGCGGCCGTCCTTCACGTAGCGGGCGGGCCGGGTGTACTCCTCGATGACGTCGATGGGGCTGAAGCCGGCTTTGTATTCGTAGGGCCAGGTCCGCACCGCGGGCAGGCCGCCCACCAGGCACTCGAAGGTGTCCACGTGGTCCCACTGCCGCGCGGTGTCGCCCAGGATGATGTTGCCGCAGCCGGGCGCCACGCCGCAGTCCACGATGGCGGTGAGGCCCTGGGCCTTGGCCAGGGCGTCCAGCTCGAAGCAGTCCTCGTCGAAGAAGGAGATGTCCACCAGCGGCTTGCCGGCCTCCAGGACGGCCCTGGCCGTGGCGAAGCCCATGAAGCCGGGCACGGCCCCCACCACCAGGTCCGCGTCCGCCACGGCGGCCTTTACGCCATCCGGCGTGGCCAGGTCCGCGGGGCGCGTGGCCAGTCCCGCCCCGCGCATGCGGGCCAGGGCGGCTTCGGAGCGGTCGGCGACGGTGACTTTGAAATCCGGAGCGAGATCCTTGGCCATGGCGCCGCCGACGCGGCCCGCTCCGAGAACGACGACATGGGTCACCGGGTGGGTCACGGGAGACTCCCTTCAGGGGCCGCGGCGCGGGGCTTCACGGCGAGGTAGACCGGCCAGCCCAGGGCCACCAGGGCCAGGCCCGGCCAGGAATAGCTGGGACGGTGGATGAACAGGGCGCCGATGATGGCGAGGGCGCCGAAGAGGTACAGCCCCGGGACGAAGGGGTAGCCCCAGACCTTCACCGGGCGCTCGAGGTCGGGCCGCCGCCAGCGCAGGAGGAAGATCCCCCCCACGGCCAGGACGTAGAAGAGGATCGTGGGCAGCATCACGAAGTCCAGCAGCTGACCGTAGGTGCCCGTGAGGGTGAGCGCGCAGGTCCAGAGCGCCTGGATCCAGAGGCCGAAGCCGGGAACCCCGTGCTCGTTGAGGGTGGCCGCCTTCGGATAGAACAGGCCGTCCTCCGCCATGCGCTGGTAGACGCGGGCGCCGGAGAGGATGAGCCCATTGAGGCAGCCGAACATCGAGATGAGGATGCTGCCGGCCATGATGAGGCCGCCGCCGCTGCCCAGCAGGGCCTGGAGGGCCGCGCTGCCCACCCGGTCCTGGGGGGCGTGGGCGATGCCGGACGGGCCGAGCACCCGCAGGTAGGCCGCGTTGGCCAGGATGTAGAGGCCGCAGACCAGCGTGGTGCCCACGAGCAGGGCGTAGGGGATGGTTCGCCTCGGCTCCTTCACCTCCCCGGCGATGAAGGTGATGGCGTTCCAGGCGTCGGCGGAGAAGAGGCTTCCGGTCTGCACCACCAGCAGGGCTGTAAGGAAGGGCAGGGCGGCGCTGTCTCCAGCGACGAAGGCGGCCTGGGAAGGGGCCACGGCGGGCTTCAGCAGCAGGCCCAGCAGCACCAGGGCCGCGAGGCCGCCGATCTTGGCCACGGTGAAGAGGTCCTGGATGCGGGAGCCCAGCTTCACGCCGTAGAGGTTCACGGCGCTCAGCAGCAGCACGACCGCGATGCCGGACAGGCGGGAGGGCGTGAGGCCCAGGTGGTAGGGCCCCACGGCGATGGCATGGGTGACCTTCATCAGGGGCACGTCCAGGTGGGGGCCCATCCAGGCCGAATCGGTGACCGCCGGCAGGAAGCTGCCGAGGTACTTCCCGAAGCCCACGGCCACGGCGGCGATGGTGCCGCACTCGATGACGACGAAGAAGGTCCAGCCGTAGAGGAAGCCCACGGCCGGGCCGTAGGTCTCCCGCAGGTAGGTGTACTGGCCTCCGGCCTGGGGGAACATCCCCGCCAGCTCCCCGTAGCTGAGGGCCGCGAAGAGCGTGAGCACCGCCGTGAGGCCCCAGGCAGCCAGCAGGAAGCCTCCTGAGCCCCCCGTCCGCACCATGTCGGCCGCGACGATAAACACGCCCGAGCCGATCATCGAGCCAGCGATGAGCATGGTGGCCGAGAACAATCCGACGTGGCGGCGGTAGCCGGGGGCGCTCATTGGGTTCCTTGGGTGGATGGATCCACGCTATCACGGCATTCTGGAGGCATGGCGCGTTCTTCCATGTCCCTCAGGCTCTTCCTGGCCATCCTCATCCTGGCCGCGGCTCCGGCGGCGGGCGGCTGGTGGGCCTGGAAGGGACGCGGACCCCTGCGCCAGGAGGCCACCGTCCTGGTGAGGAAGGGCGCCAACATCAACCAGATCGCCGACCAGCTGGAGCGGGATGGGGTGATCCGGTCCGCCTCGCTCTTCAAGCTCTGGGCCCGGGCCCGGAAGCTTCAGCTCATCCGCGGTGAGTACACGTTCGAGCCCCGGGCCAGCCTGTCGGACGTCACGGGGAAGCTGCGCCGGGCGGAGATCCACTTCACTTCGGTGTCCATCCCCGAAGGGGCCCACGCCTGGGCCGTGCAGAAGCGCCTCAAGGACTTCGTGCCCGAGGATGTCTTCTGGACCCTGTGGAAGAGCCCCCGACTGGCCCGCACCGCCGGGTTCGAGGATGCGGAAAGCCTGGAAGGCCTCGTGGCGCCGGCCACCTACAAGCTGCACCACGCCATGGAACCCGAGGAGATCATGCTCATGCTCGTGGAGGCTTTCCGGAACCAGGTCCGGCCGAAGCTCGAGGGCGGCCCGCTGCCACCCTACGAGACCCTGATCCTGGCGAGCCTGGTGGAGAAGGAGACGAAGCTGCCGGAGGAGCAGCCCAAGGTAGCGGGCGTCTACCTGAAGCGGCTGAAGATCGGCATGCGCCTCCAGTGCGATCCCACCAGCCTCTATGCCCGGTGGATCACCGGCGACCTGCGCTTCACGGCGCCCACGCCGGAGGACATCCGGCGGCCCAGCCGCTTCAACACCTACACCGTGAAGGGCCTGCCGCCCACGCCCATCGCCGTTCCCAGCCCCTCGGCCATCGCGGCGGCGAAGGAGCCGCTCTCCGGCAAGGACCTCTACTTCGTGGCCACGGGCAGGGGCGGCCACAGCTTCGCGGCGAACCTGCGCGACCACAACCGGAACGTGGGGACCTACCGCAAGGAACTGGCCCGGCAGAAGAAGGCGATTCGTGGCTAAGGTCCGGCTGGACCAGCTCCTCGTGCAGCGCGGCCTGTGCGAGACCCGCGCCAAGGCCCAGGCGCGCATCCTGGCGGGCGACGTGCTGGTGGGCGACCGGCCCATCACCAAGGCGGGCACCGCCGTGGACGAGGCCGCGCCCATCCGGCTGCGGGGCGATGCGCTCCCCTTCGTGAGCCGTGGCGGGCTCAAGCTGGCCGGGGCCCTGGACCGCTGGGGCATCGATCCCATGGGCCGGATCTGCTTCGATGCCGGCGCCAGCACCGGCGGTTTCACCGACTGCCTCCTCCAGCGCGGCGCGGCCAAGGTCTATGCCGTGGACGTGGGCACCAACCAGCTCCACTGGAAGCTGCGGAGCGATCCGCGAGTGGTGTCCATGGAGCAGGTGAACCTCCGCACCTGGGACCCGGCCGCCATCCCCGAGCGATGCAGCCTCCTTGTGGCGGACTTGAGCTTCATCTCCCTGCGGCTGGCCATTCCGCCGGTGCTTCCGAGCCTCGAGCCCGGCGCGGAGGCGGTCCTCCTGGTGAAGCCCCAGTTCGAGGCCGGGCGCGAGGACGTGGGCGCGGGCGGCATCGTCCGCGATCCCGCCGTCCACCGACGCGTGCTGGTGGAAACCTGGACCTTCTTCGAGGGCACGGACCTGCGGCCGCTGGATCTGGCCGAAAGCCCCATCAAGGGGGGGGAGGGCAACACGGAGTTCCTCCTGCGGCTGGGCCTGGGCGCCACCGCCGGGGACCTCGGTCGCGCCCTGGCCGCTTTGGGGCTCTGAGCCGCAGCTTGTACACTGGGGGATTGCCGGAGCCCAGGTGTTCGACAGCCTTTCCATCCCCACCATCCTCGTCAGCTACGTGGCCCTCCTCTTCAGCCTGAGCGTGCACGAGGCCAGCCACGCCACGGCGGCCTACCTGCTGGAGGACGACACGGCGGCGCGGCTGGGCCGGATGACCCTGAACCCCCTTGCCCACATGGACCTGCTGGGCACCTTCGTGTTCCCCCTGCTGGGTATGGCCACCGGCTTCCCCTTTATCGGCTGGGCCAAGCCCGTGCCCGTGGATCCCCGCAAGCTGACCCGCCGCTTCACCCAGCGCGTGGGCTACGCCTTCGTGGCCAGTGCCGGGCCGGCCTCCAACCTGGTCCAGGCCGTGGTCTTCCTGGGGATCATGTTCCTGGTGGTGAAGGCGGTGGCGCCCGTGCCTGAGATGGAGTTCCGGGTCTTCGCCCGGTCGCTCCTGGCCAGCAAGGTGGAGAGCCTCCAGGTGCTTCAGCTGGGCACGACCACCACGCTCTTCCTGGCTCTTCTGGGCCGCCTGGTGCTCATCAACATCGGCCTGGCCCTCTTCAACCTGCTGCCCATGGGACCGCTGGATGGCGCCGGCATCCTGCGGGGCTTCCTGCCCTGGCGATGGCTGCCGAAGTTCGACCGGGTCCAGCCCTGGATGGGCGGCATCCTCATCGTGTTGGCCCTCACGGGCCTCCTGGGCTACGTCCTGGGCCCCGTGTTCGGGCTGGTGTTCTACGGCATTGAGCTCGTCGCCCGCCTCGTTCTCCATTTCTGATCCACGCGCACCCTCGGAGCTTTCATGCAACGCATCCTTTCCGGCATCCAGCCCTCGGGCTCCCAGCACATCGGCCACCTGGTGGGAGCCCTGGACAACTTCACGCGGCTCCAGGGCCAGGGCGAGGCCTTCTACATGATCGCGGACTGGCATGCGCTGACGTCGAAGTACGAGGCCGTCGAGGAGATCTGGCCCGCCACGCTGGAGCTGACGGCCACCTACCTGGCGGCGGGCCTCGATCCGCAGAAGGCCACGATCTTCGTGCAGAGCCTGGTGAAGGAGCACGCCGAGTTGCACCTGCTGCTGTCCATGGTGACGCCCCTTTCCTGGTTGGAGCGGGTGCCCACCTACAAGGAGAAGCTGCAGAACGCCGTGGCGGACCTCGGCAGTTACGGCTTCCTGGGCTACCCCCTGCTGATGACCGCGGACATCATCCTCTACAAGGCCCGCAAGGTACCCGTGGGTGAGGACCAGCTCTTCCACATCGAGCTGGCCCGCGAGGTGCTCCGCCGCTTCAACTTTCTCTACAAGGAGGAGGTCTTCCCGGAGCCCGAGGCCGTGCTCACCCCGACGCCCAAGGTGCCCGGCCTCGATGGGCGGAAGATGTCCAAGAGCTACGGGAACTGCATCTACCTGCGGGACACCAACGCCACCATCCTCGAGAAGTGCACCCGCCAGATGGCTTCGGATCCCGCCCGCGTTCGCAAGACCGATCCGGGCAACCCGGACATCTGCCCCGTCTTCGAGTTCCACAAGCTCTTCAGTGATGACGCCACGGTGCAGATGGTGAACACCGAGTGCCGCCGCGCGGGCATCGGCTGCTTCGACTGCAAGAAGCGGGTGGCCGAGGCGATGATCCAGCGCATCGAGCCCCTGCGGGAGAAGATCGAGGCCTCCCTGGCCCGCCCGGCGGACCTGGAAGCCGTGCTGCAGGACGGCAGCGCCCGGGCCCGTGCCGTGGCCGCCGAGACCATGGTGGAAGTCCGCCAGGCCATGAAGATGCCCAGCCTCTAGGAATGGGGCGGGGAACGAGCGCTTGCGTTCCGTTTCCATCCTGGTAGACTTTCTTTTGCTCGTGGTCCCTTAGCTCAGTTGGTTAGAGCATCTGACTCTTAATCAGAGGGTCCCCGGTTCGAGTCCGGGAGGGACCACCAGACCAGAAGCCCGCGGATCCAAAGTCCGCGGGCTTTTTCGTGCTGTCTCCCCGGTCACATGTCGCGGCGCGGGGCGCCCTGCGGTGGACGGAGGCCGGTATATTTGTAGGGCTGTCCGGTCGTGTCGAAGGACCGGGAAACGCAGGAATGACGGGAGGAACACCGTGGATCTGAAACGCATCGTTCTGGACCTCATGCCGGGTGGCCTGGTTCGCACCTTCGCCGCGCCGTACTGCGCGGGCAAAGGCATCGCCAGTGGCATCGCCAAGGTCGACGAGATCCACACCAAGGCCGGACTCTACTCGACCCTGGACCTGCTGGGCGAGGAGGTCTTCAAGCGCGAGGACGTGGAAGCCACGGTCCAGGTGTACTTCCGGATGATCGAGGCGGTGAAGGACCGCCGCAACGCCAGCATCAGCCTCAAGCCCACGCAGCTCGGCATCAACGAGAGCGAGGCCTACTGCCAGGAGAACCTTCGCCGCATCGTGGCCGCCGCGGCCGTGCATGGCGTCCACATCACACTGGATATGGAGGACCGGCACTTCACGGACGTCACCCTGCGGATGTTCAAGGCCATCCGGAACGAGTTCGACAACTTCGGGATCGTGCTGCAGAGCCGCCTCTTCCGCACGGGTGAAGACATCAAGGCCCTCCACCTCAAGCCCTGCAAGGTGCGCATCTGCATCGGCATCTACCGGGAGCCCGCCGAGGTGGCGCTCCAGGACAAGCGCGACATGAAGGAGAAGCTCTTCGAGTACGTGCAGCTGCTGCTGGACCACGGCCACTATCCCGAGATCGCCACCCATGACGAGCCCCTGATCCGGCGCTGCATCGACCATCTGGACAAGAAGGGCGTGGCGAAGGACGCCTACGAGTTCCAGATGCTGATGGGCGTCCCCCGCTCGGAGATCCAGCAGGAGATCGTGAAGCGCGGGCAGATTATGCGTCTGTACGTGCCCTTCGCCGAGGACTGGAAGTTCGCCATCGCCTACATGAAGCGCCGGCTGGGTGCCAACCCCGCCATGGCCGCCATGGTGCTGAAGAACCTGTTCGGCCACTGATCCCAATTCATTTGGACAAAGCCCCGGGTGCGGCTATGGTGCTCCGATGGGGCTGTGTCCCACGACCACGGAGAATTCCATGAAGAAGATGCTGGCGCTGGTCCTGATGAGCTCCTTCGCCCTGGCGGGCTTCGCCGCCGAGGAGAAGAAGCCCGAGCCCAAGAAGGGCTGCGGGATGGCCTGCTGCGAAAAGAACAAGGCTGCCTCTTGCAAGGATTGCACTGGGTGCTGCAAGAAGAAGGAAGCCGCTCCCAAGAAGGGCTGATGGTCCCTTTTCCGGCGCCTCACAGCCCCGGAACGTGAAAACCCCGGAGATCGCCTCCGGGGTTTTTGCGTTCCGGCCCGGTTCGTGATTGTCTGGATGGGATGAAGATCCGCACCCTGCTCCCTGGCGCCATCCTGTTGGCTTTGACGGCCGGTACCGTGGCCGGCTGGATGTGGACCCGGGACGTGCCGCAACCCCAGGGCCAGGAGGCGCCGGTCCAGCCGCAGAAGCGGGGCCGTCGAGGCGCGCCCGTGCAACAGCGCCTGGTGGACCAGTCGCCGCTGCTCACCGCCCGGAGCCTGGTGCCCCTGGCCTCGACCTTCGAGGAAAAGCAGTTGGCCGTCCAGGCCGAGCGCCTGGGCAACCACTCGGTGGACCTCGCCTTCTCATATGCGCTCCGGACGGCGGCCACCGCTTCCGTGCCGAACACCCCGGAGATCAAGGAACTATCGGAAGCCAAGGCCAGGGCCCAGACGGCTGTGGAGGCCGGGGAGCAGCAACTGGCCCGCCTGGGCCGGATGCTCGCCGCAGCCCCGGAGTCCAAGAAGGATGCGCTGGAAGACCAGATCGACCTCACCAAGGCCCAGCTGGAGCTGGACAAGGATGAGCTCGAGACGGCCTCGAACGACCTGGCACAGGCCGGCGGGGATCCCCAGGCCAAGATTCGGCGGCTAAAGGAGGCCCACGAGGCCGCCGACCGGGAGTCCTCCCAGATCATGGCGGCGGCCAAGCCTCCCAGCGCCTTCCAGTCCGGCAGCCTGGTCGGACGGGTGCTGGAATGGCGCACCCAGCGGGACAAGTGCGCCCGGCTGGAGAAGGCCCGTGCGGAGGCCCAGGTCAAGGAGCAGGCCATGGCCAAGCGCCGGGCCGAAGTTGAGGCCCAGGCGAAGAAGGAGCAGGAGGACCGCGAGGCGGCCCGCAGTGCGGCCTCGACCCTCATGAAGGGCGCCTCGAGCCACGGACTGGGCCGGGAGGAAGCCAAGGCCGCCGTGTCCTCCCTGAAGCAGTTCGGGGACGTGCAGCGCAGGTTGGCCACCATGGCCAAGCGGATCCAGGATCAGCAAGGCCTGGCGGATACCTACGGAACGTGGCTGGGGCTGGCCGATGGCTACCGCAATGTCGCCCTGCACAAGCTGCTGTCCCAGGGCCTGGCCATCCTCGGTGTGGTGGTCGCCGCCTACCTGCTCGGCCTGCTCATCGACTGGCTGCATCGGCGTCCCGCGGCTGCGGAACGAGCCTCCGTGGGCGCCTCGAAGTCCGTGCTGAAGGTGATCATCCGAGTGGTGGCCGTGCTCACCATCGGGTTCATGGTCGTGGGCATGCCGGCCCAGGCCACCACGGTCTTCGGCCTCGCCGGCGCCGGCCTCACCGTGGCCCTCAAGGACTTCATCGTGGCCTTCTTCGGCTGGTTCATCCTCATGGGGAAGAACGGGATCCGTGTGGGCGACTGGGTGGAGATCCGCGGCGTGGGCGGCGAGGTGGTCGAGATCGGCATGCTCCGCACGGTGATCCTGGAGACCGGCAGCTGGAGCGACGCGGGCCATCCCACGGGCCGCCGGGTGGCCTTCGTGAACAACTTCGCCATCGAGGGGCACTTCTTCAATTTCTCCACCTCGGGCAAGTGGATGTGGGACGAGCTCAACATCGTCGTTCCGGCGGGACAGGATCCCTACCTGGTCATCGATGGCGTGCAGAAGCTGGTGGAGCAGCAGACTTCAGCCAACGCCAAGATCGCCGAGGCGGAATGGCAGCAGACCGCCTCCAAATACCGCGTGAAGGCCTTCTCGGCCGTGCCCGGCGTCCAGGTGGTGCCCGGCCCCAACGGCATGGAAGTCCGGGCCCGCTACCTCACCCGCGCCTTCGAGCGCCACGAGACGCGGCTCCGGCTGAACCAGGCCGTGGTCGAGCTGATGCACGGCCCGCGGGCGGGCGCTTCGGCCTGAAACCGCGAAAAGCGCGAAAGGCCGTGAAAAGGGCTCGGGCGCCCAGAGCCCCAACCGTGAGGCAAACGACAGCAGTGGAAAAGTTGCCCTTTCTCTTTTCGCGCGCCTGAAGGGCGATTCGCGCGATTTCGCGGTTGACCTTCCTCACGGAAGTCCCTGGTGGCCCCTGTGGTACCCTGAAGGCACCGTAGGCTTGAGGATCCTGCTTTCCGCGACCTCGATCCCCTGTCTCTGGATCTTCCGCCGCCCAGGCCTGCCGGGCGACCCATTCTGCGCATCGGATTCCCATGATCTCGTTCTCCAGCGTCAGCAAGCAGTACGGCAAGCAGGTCCTGTTCATCGAGGCGGATTTCCAGCTGAACCCCGGCGAGAAGGTGGGCCTGGTGGGGCCGAACGGGGCGGGCAAGTCCACGCTCTTCCGCATGATCATGGGCGAGGAGGCGCCGGACGACGGCACGGTGACGCTCCCCAAGAAGCTCACCCTGGGCTACTTCCGCCAGGAGGTGGACGAAATGGCGGGCCGCCCCGTGCTGGACGAGGCCATCGCTGGCAGCGGGCGGTTGGGCGACCTGCACCACGAGCTCATGGATCTCGAACACGCCATGTCCGATCCGGAAAAGGCGGATGAGCTGGAGGCCATTCTGGAGCGCTTCGGCCATGTCCAGGAGGAGTACCAGCACCTGGGCGGCTACGAGCTGGAAGCCCGGGCCCGGGCCTGCCTGCACGGCCTGGGCTTCGAGGACGCGCAGATCGACGGCGACGTGGGCGCGCTCTCCGGCGGTTGGAAGATGCGTGTGTCCATGGCCAAGGTACTGCTGGGGAACTTCGATGTCCTGCTCATGGACGAGCCCACCAACCACCTGGACATCGAATCCATCCTCTGGCTGGAGGATTTCCTCAAGTCCGTGCCGGCCACGCTCCTGATGACCAGCCACGACCGCGACTTCATGAACCGGGTGGTCACCAAGGTGCTGGAGATCGACGGCGGCGACATCGTCACCTACTCGGGCAACTACGATTTCTACGCGAAGGAGCGGGAAGCCCGCGAGGCCAATCAGGAGGCCGCCTACGCCCGACAGCAGGCCAAGCTGGCCAAGGAGCAGCGCTTCATCGAGCGGTTCAGCGCCCATGCCGCCAAGGCGGCCCAGGTGCAGAGCCGCATCAAGGCCCTAGACAAGATCGAGCGCGTGGAGCCGCCCAAGCGGCGCCGCATCGTGAAGTGGGACTTCCGCATTCCCGGCCGCTCTGGCGACGACGTGGCCATGCTGGAGGGCGTCTGCAAGGCCTACGGCCCGAAGAAGCTCTACAACCAGTTCGCCCTCCACATCCGCCGCGGCGAGCGCTGGTGCGTCATGGGCCGGAACGGTGCCGGCAAGTCCACCTTGCTGAAGATGGTGGCGGGGGCCCTCCAGCCGGATGCGGGCGCCGTGAAGCTGGGGGCCAGTCTCAGCCTGGGCTACTTCTCCCAGCAGGCCCTGGACCTGCTGGATCCCGAGCTCACCGTGCTCGAGCAGATGCAGAAGGACTTCCCCATGGAGGGCCTGGGCGTGTTGCGCAACCTGCTGGGCGCCTTCCAGTTCTCCGGCGACGACGTGGACAAGAAGGTCCGCGCGCTCTCCGGCGGCGAGAAGTCCCGCCTGGTCATGGCCCGCATGCTCTTCAACCCGCCCAACTTCCTGGTGCTGGACGAGCCCACCAACCACCTGGACCTGGCCACCAAGGAGATGCTCGTCGAGGCCCTGAAGGACTTCGAGGGCACCATGCTCTTCGTGTCCCACGACCGCACCTTCCTGCGCGGGCTCGCCAACCGCGTGCTGGAGCTGGCGGGCGAGGAGCACGAGGGCCCCATGCTCTTCCCGGGCACCTACGCCGAGTACGTGGAGCGCACCGGCCGCGAGGCGCCGGGCGTGCACAACTGAGGCTTCCTGATCCTTCACGCCGAGCCTGTGAGGGATAAGGAATTCTGAAAGCGGAGGAGAGCTGAAATGCGGAGGAGAACGGAGGGACTGCGGTTCACTTCCCTTCTTTTTTCCGCTTTCCTCAGCTCCTCCGTTCTCCTCCGCTTCCAGATTTCTTTTCGCTGAAATCAAGCACCCGCAGCTCTGGCGGCGGCTGGCACTCGAGGGTGAGCCGGGCGCCGGTGCGGGGGTGGCTCAGCTCCAGCCGGTGGGCATGGAGCAGGTAGCCCGGGTCACCAGGCAGGGCCTCGGTGCCCGGGAGCGGGCCTCCGCCGGGGCCGTAGAGCGGGTCTCCCACCAAAGGATGGCCGACGGAGGCCAGGTGGATGCGGATCTGGTGGGGGCGGCCCGTGAGGATCTCCACGTCCAGCAGGGAGGCGTCCGCCCGCCGCTCCAGGACGGTGACCCGGCTCAGAGAGGGTCGCCCGTCCGGGGTGGCGGCGTGGAGGGTGCCCAGGGGGCCGTAGGGCACTTCCCCTATGGGCGTGGCGATCTCGAAGGCTTCTTGGGCGGGACGGCCCTGGCAGAGGGCCCGGTAGACCTTGCGGGTCTGTCCATCCTGGAAGACTGCCTGGAGCGGGCCACGGGCCGCCGCGGTGCGAGCGAACAGCACCAGCCCCGAGGTGCCCCGGCCCAGCCGGTGCATGGGGCTGGCCTCCGGGGCCCGGCGGCGCACCAGGGCCAGGAGGGTGTGCTCCAGGAATTCGCCTCCCCCGGGCAGGGTGGGCAGGCCGCTGGGTTTGGCCACGGCGAGCAGGTCTTCATCCTCGTAGAGCACCGCCGTGGCGAGGGGAACCTCGGGCTCCACCCAGGGGGGGCGGGCCCAGGTGATCCATTGGCCGGCCCGGAGGATCGCATCGGGAAGGGCCGGGGCCCCATCGAGGCGCACCTGGCCTTCCAGGATCCGAGTCCGCCACAGGTCCGGGCCCGCCAGAGGGTGCCGGGCGGCCAGGTGGGCCAGCAAGGTCTGTCCGGCTGCCGCGGCACCCAATTGCTCCCGGTGGATGTAGCCCTGGTTGAGCCCCATGCGGTGGTCCGCCCCTCCGGACTCGCCGGATTTCCATGATGCCTTGGTATCGCTAAGCCCGGAAAAGGTGTTGGGATAGGGATTAAATATTGCAAATAGCAACACGTTTTTTTCTGACACCTTTACTCAAGTTGCGCCACTCTATAGCCGTAGGATAGGAAGCGCCGCACGCAGGGGTTGGCCGCACGGGTTCCTAGAAACTCTCCCCGGGGGGGGGGAGTGGGGGGGTGAAAGCCCCCCTTTTTTCGTGGCCAGGGTAGGCTGTGGGTTTTCCGCACTGGAGCGAGATTCATGACCATGCCCCCGCCGGCCCCGCCGCGGCTTCCCTACCGCAAGCCCAGCGAAGGGCGGGACTACTGGATCGTGGACGGCATCCTACCGGATCCCATGGCCCTGGTGGCGCGCTTCCGGGCCCTGGAAGCCTGGGAGATGGGCTTCCCGTACACCCAGGAAACCTGGCCGGGCATGCGCTCGCGGGACGCCCTGGCTCCGGAGGAACTGGCCCGGGTCGAAGCCAAGGTCCGCGAGCTGACCGGCGCCCGGCGCCTGTGGTCGGAGACCGCGCCGGACGGAGCCTTCCTCAACCACAACGTGGTGCAGGTGGTGGGCGCCCGGGAATCGGGGCCGCGGCCCCATACGGACTCCCGGCGGCTCTGCCGCTACGCCGCCGTGATCTACCTGACACCGAAGGCGCCGGCGGCCGCAGGCACGACCTTCTTCCGCCTGCGCTATCCCAACGGCGCCCTGGGTGGGAACCTCTGCCCGCCGCCGCATGCCAACCTGCGAGAGGCCCTGGGCGTGACCGGCCTGCCGCTGCAGGCCTGGCATCCGGATGTCTCCGTGCCGAACGCCTTCAACCGCCTGCTGCTCTACCGGGCCGACCTGGTGCACTCCGCCAGCGGCTACTTCGGCCATGACCTCGCCACCAAGCGGATGACGGCGCTGTTCTTCTGGATGGCGGAGTAGCGGAGGCGGACCCTCGCTCCCGGGCTTAGGCCTCCGCTTCGCCCTCCAGGTAGAAGACGCAGGCGCCTTCCAGTTCCACGCGGTCGCCGACCAGGCGGCAAAGGAGCTCCCCACCGCGCCGCGAGGCCTGGTGGGCCCGGAGCTCCGTCTTGCGGAGCCGGGCCGCCCAGTAGGGTGTCAGCGCGCAATGCGCGCCTCCGGTCACCGGGTCCTCCGGAATGCCCTTGGCAGGGGCGAAGTAGCGACTCACGAAGTCGTGGGAATCGTCCCCCGGGGCGGTCACGATCACGCCGCTGCGATCCATCCGGGCGATGGCCGCGAGATCGGGGGCCAGCCTGCGCACGGCCTGGGCGCTTTCCAGCAGCGCCAGGTAGTTGAAGGCATCCGCGAGGACCTCCACAGGAACGATTCCCAGCGCCTCGGCCAACCCCGGCGGCGGCGGAACTGGCCTGGTCGGCCGGACCGGAAGGTTCATGCGGTAGCCGGAGGCCGTCCGGTCCACCCCGAGGGGGCCGCTGGCCGTCTGGAAGACCACCCGCCTGCGGCCCGGCTCCAGCCGCTCCATGACCACCGCCGCGCTGGCCAGGGTGGCGTGTCCGCACAGCGGCACTTCCGTGGTGGGCGTGAACCAGCGCAATCGGTAGTCGCCGCCATCCGGAACCAGGAAGGCCGTCTCGGCCAGGTTGTTCTCGGCCGCCAGGGCCTGCATCAACCCATCCGACGGGAAGGCCTCCATCGGCATCACCGCGGCGGGGTTCCCCTCGAACCGGCGGGTGGCGAAGGCGTCGACCTGGTATATCCGCATGCGCATGGGGAAGGCCTCCGGGCTCGGGCTTGCCCTTGGGCAGCCCGAACAGACCTACTTCCTGGCCTTCATCAACCGGTCGACCAGCTTCTGGTCCACGTAGGCGGTGACTTCGGCCAGCTTCTCCGTGGACCGTGCGAGCAGATCCGCGCACTGGGCCTGCATGTCGGACACATAGCCCGCGTCGGTGATGTCCTTGAGGTTGATGACCACGTTCCAGATGCCGCCGCGCACGCCGGCGTGGGCCATCTGCGCGCCCACGGCCGCGTCCGTGATGGAGGCCACCTTGCCCAGGCGGGCGGCCTCGCCGGCCAGTTCCAGGGCCTCGAGGCTGGTCTTCGCGGTGTCCAGGGGCACGTCGATGGCCACCTTCAGTCCGGCCTGCATGGCCTCATGCCGTGCGGCCTTCTGCTCGGGCGTGGCGTCGGGCAGGCGGCGGGCGTCCATGAAGGCGTTGAAGGCGTTGGTGTCGGCATCCACGGCCACCATGAGGCGGTCCTTCAGCACCTGGGCCTTCTCGCCCAGGGCGATGAGCTTGGCGTCCTTCCCGGCGTCCGGGCCACCCTGAGCCAGGTTGGCCACCATGCTGGCCAGGGCCGCGCCCAGGCTGCCCGCCAAGGCGGCGATAGAGCCGCCGCCGGGGGCCGGGGTGTCGCGGCTGACCTCGTCCGTGAAGGCGTGGACGGGCATGGAGACGAGGGCCTTCGCATCGTAGGTGGGCAGACCCAGCACCTTCTTCTCGATCTCGAAGGGCGCCACGTCGCCGAGGCCCATGGAGAACACGGCGGTCTGGAGGATGTCCTGCACGGGCACGCCCGTGGACTTGCCCATGGCCTTCAGGTAGTGGCGGCCCGAGGCCAGCAGGCACTGGAAGGGCACCAGGCCCACGATCTCGCTGCCGGTGACCACGAGCCCGCGCTCGGCGGCGAGGCTGCGCGCCTCCTCCAGCACGGTGTGGGGCGCGGTCTCCTTGTAGTTCGTGAGGTTGATGCTGATCTGGGCGCGGCGGTAGGTGTCCACGTACCAGCCGATGGCCTTGCAGTGGTCGTAGAGGCCCCGGCGGCGGACCTTCTGGCCCACGGGGTTCGCCGGGTCCACGTCATTGAGCCGCATGAGGGCCGGCAGGTCGTAGCCGTGGTCGGAGGCGCAGTGGTCCACCGTCTCCTGCCAGGTGGCGCCGGTGAAGTCGCAGTTGCCGCAGGGGAAGCTTCCTTCGGTGTAGTAGATCAGCTCGCCGGCCTGGTAGTACGGTCTCACGCGGCCGCGGCGGGCCACGCGGCCCTTCTCGCGCAGCTCGAAGGCGATGTCCGTGGCGTGGGCCTTGTCGTTGGAGTTCAAGGTGACGTTGTAGGCCACCAGGAACTCCCGGGCGCCGATGATGCAGGCCCCGGCCCCCGCGTTGTAGGGGGCAGCGAAATCGGGCCGCCAGGCGGGGTCCTGGAGCTTCTTCTCCAGGCCTTCGTACTCGCCCCGGCGCACCTCGGCCAGGTTTCGGCGCTCGGGCCGGGACGCGGCGGATTCGTAGAGGTAGACGGGGATGGCCAGCTCGGCGGCCACGCGCTTCCCGAGCCGCCGCGCCAGCTCCACGCAGTCCTCCATGGTCACGCCCTCCACGGGCACGAAGGGGGTCACGTCCGTGGCGCCCATGCGGGGATGGGCCCCGTGGTGCTGGCGCATGTCGATGATCTTGGCGGCCTCGGCGATGCACGCGAAGGCTCCCGCCAGCACGGCCTCAGGCTCGCCCACGAAGGTGATGACCGTGCGGTTGGTGTCCGCCCCGGGGTCCACGTCGAGGATCCGCACGCCCGGCACGGCCGCGATGGCGTCCGTCACCTGCTTGATCTTCGCGGCATCCCGACCTTCCGAGATGTTCGGCACGCACTCCACCAGCTTGCGGGACATGGATCCTCCGGATGCTCCGAGTCTAGCAGTGGCGCGGGTTTGAATCGCGTCGAAGCCGGCGTATTTGACGACAAGGTGTAAAATGAAGTCAGTTTTATACCAGGAGGAGCCATGGACGCATGCATGTTCCTCAGAAGCACTGGCGCGGGGATCTGCCTGGCGATGGGCCTGGGCTGCGCCTTCACCACGGAGACCATCCACATCGCCTACCCGGGACCCGTCTCGGTCGAGAAGGTGAAGGGCGCCGAGTCCATCAAGGTCAAGGTGGAGGTCAAGGATCTGCGGCCCAACCCGACGCGGGAGGTGGCCAAGAAGATCAACGCCTTCGGCGCCGAGACCGCCCCCATCTTCAACGACGAGGACGTGCTCCCGCTGCTGAAGCGCGCGGTCGAGATGGAGCTGCGGGCCCGGGGATACGATCTTGAAGGCGGGAAGGTGCCCCTTCAGATTGAATTGCTGACCTTCATCCACCGCTACAACTCAGGGTTCTTCTCCGGCGACAGCTTGGCCGAGGTGAGCTTCCTGGTGCGCATCCGGGACGCTCAGGGGCGGGAGGTGTACACCGACACGGTCATGGACTCCTTCAAGCACGCTGCCGGTGTGTTCGGGGGAGGCAACGTGAAGCAGGCCTACGAGCAGGCCCTGCCGGGCGCTGTCCGGAAGCTCATGGGCAAGGCGGAGTTCCACGCGGCCCTGGCCAAGGCGGCGGAAGGTGTCTGAGGCGTCTCAGCCTTTTCCGGTCTCGTTCTTCACGCCGCTCACCACATGCCCTGTGGGCCCCACCTTGGCGGCGGTGTCGCAGTAGCCCGTCTGGTCGTCGAAGAAGAAGTCGGGCTCGAACTCCCGCAGGAAGTCCGCCTTCTCCAGGCCGCCGAGAAACATGGCCTCGTCCACCTGGATGTTCCAGGCCATGAGGGTGCGGATGGCGCGCTCGTGGGCGGGGGCGCTGCGGGCGGTGACGAGGGCGGTGCGAACGCGCATGGGCGCGTCCGGAGCCGCCTCCTGGAGGGGCTGCAGGGCTTCCAGGAGGGGCTTGAATGGACCCGGGGGCAGGGGGGTGGCCGCGTGCTTGATCTCATGGGCCTGGAAGGCTGCCAGGCCACTCTCGGCGTAGACGCGCTCCGCCTCGTCGCTGAAGAGCACGGCGTCGCCGTCGAAGGCGATGCGGATCTCGTCTGGGTGTCTGTCTGCGGCCATGGCGCTGTCCGGGTAGACCCGCGCCGCCGCGAAGCCGGCGTTGAGGGCCGCCCGCACATCCTCCTCCTTAGCTGAGAGGAACAATGTCGCGCACAGGGGCTTTAAGTAGCGATAGGGAGGCCTGCCGCGAGTGAACACGCCCTGCTCCAGCCTGAGGTCAGCTTCTTGGGCACTTCGGAATACGCGAAGGCCGCTGACAGGGTCGTTCCGTGACAACGCCACGATGGCCACTTGCTGATCTTTTGTGGTGTTGAAGGCCAACAGCTTCTTTACCAATGGGAAGGCCACGCCTGGTTTGGCCGGCATGTCCAGCCGCGACAACTGGAAGTCCATGTACGCGCGATCATTTGAAGATTCGAAGAATCGGTTCTCCTCCTCGAAATCAAAGAGGGCCCGGGAGGAGATGGCGACGACGAACTTGCCTTCCAGGGATTTGGGCATGGGCCCAGGGTACATTGATGTCATGCCCAGGCTCTACTTCGACGCCAACGCCACGACACCGCCCCATCCCGACGCGGTGGAGGCGGTGCGGCGGGCCATGGTGGAGGACTGGGCCAACCCCACCAGCACGCACCGGGAGGGCCAGCGGGCGCGGTTCCGGCTCGAGGAGGTCCGTCGGGAGCTCGCGGCAACCCTGAAGGTGGCGCCAGGGGAGCTGGTGTTCTGTGCCAGCGCCACGGAGGCCCTGCACCTGCTCATCCGGGGGCTCCACGGCGCCCTGGGCGACCGTCCGGCAGCGGTCTTTCCCGGCGAGCACAGCGCCTGCCTGAACCCCCTGCAGGACTGGTCACGGGTGGCCTGGCTGCCGGAGGTGCCGGCGGATTGCGCCACGGTGGTGCAGATGGCCGCCAGCAACGAGACGGGGGTCCTCTACGGGATGCCTTCGGTGCTGGATGCCGTCCGCATCAAGGATTGCTGCCAGGCCTGGGGCAAGGTGCCCGTGGACCTGTCGGATTGCGATGCCGCCGTGTTCAGCGGTCACAAGATGGGTGGGCCCCGGGGCGCGGCCCTGCTGTGGATGCGCCCGGGCCTGCCCTGGGAGGCCGTGATGGAAGGGCCCCAGGAGCGCCGCCGGCGCGGCGGCACCGAGGACCTGCCGGCCATTCTGGGCCTGGCGGCCGCCGCCCGGCACTTGACGGAGCGTCAAGCCATGAATGCCGCCCTCGCGCCGATCCGGGATGCTTTCGAGGCCGAAACCACCTCCTGGAACCGGGACATCGAAGTCATCGGCCAGGGCTCCCCACGCCTGCCCAATACCAGCTGCCTCCTGTTCCGGGGCCGCAACGGCGAGGCCCTGCACGCCTCCCTGGACTTGGCCGGTTTCGCCGTCAGCACGGGCAGCGCCTGCCACAGCGGGGCCGTGAAGCCCAGCCACGCAATCATGACCTTGGGGTATAGTTCGGACGACGCGCGCTCGGTGCTTCGGTTCTCGATGCTCCCGGATGCGCGGCCCGACGAGGTGGAGGCCCTGGCGGCGGCCATCCGGCGGTTGACATGATCCCCAGGTGATCCTGAGCGGGGCGGGCATGATCGAGCAGACCCTCTTCTTCTTCGCGCACAACCCGCTCCTGATGCTGTTCGCGGTGGTGGCGCTGGGCTACCCCATCAGCAAGCTCCGGATCGCCGGCGCCTCCTTCGGCATCGCCAGCATCCTCTTCGCGGGCATCGCGCTGGGCGCGCTCGTGATGGCGCCGGGCCTGGATCCGGGCCTCAAGAAGGACATCTCCCGGGAGATGAAGCTGGTCTACGAGCTGGGGCTGGCCGTCTTCGTCTACGCCATGGGACTCTCCATCTCCCACAGTTTCTGGGCCGCCTTCAGCCGCGAGGGCATGAAGAAGAACGCCGTGGTCGTCCTGGTGATGGTGGCCTCCATGGCCTTCGTGGTGCTGCTGGCCCGCCTGATGGGCTTCAACGCCCGCTACGCGGCGGGCCTGCTCACGGGCAGCTTCACGAACATGCCGGCCCTGGCGGGCGTCATCGAGCGTGTGAAGTCCATGGGCGCGGGGCCCCTGGAGCTGGCCCAGCCCACGGTGGCCTCGGCCATCGCGTACCCCATCGGCGTGCTGGTGCCCATGCTGGTCATCCTCGTGAGCCCGAGGCTCTTCGGGGTGAACCTGCGGGAGGAGGCGGACGGCCTCAAGGACTACCAGACGGGCCACCACAAGCTGGAGGTCTGGACCCTGAGGGTGACGCGGCCCGAGGCGGAGTCCCTGACGAAGCGGGAGATCCGTGCCGCCGGCCGCTTCCAGGTGGTTTTCGGGCGAGTGCTGCGCAACGCGGAGCTGCTCCTGCCGGGGCCGGACTTCCGGCTGAAGCTGGACGACCTCGTGACCGTGGTGGGTTCACCGGACGATCTCGTCCAGGTGGCGTTGCTCATCGGCGAGCGCAGCCATGTGGAACTGGACCGGGACCAGAGCGCGCTGGATGCCACCCGCGTCTTCGTCTCCAACTGGGAGGTGGTGGGCGTGCCCCTCGGCAAGCTGGATCTGGTGAACAAGCGCCAGGCCATCATCACCCGCGTGCGGCGCGGGGATCTCTGGTTCGTGCCGGCCGGCGACACGGTGCTGGAGCTGGGCGACCGGGTGCGCGTCACCACGCGCCGGGACAACATCGAGGCCATCGAAACTTTCTTCGGAGACAGCTATCGCGCCCTCAGCGAGGTGAGCTTCCTCACCTTCGCCATGGGCCTGGCGGCGGGCCTGGCCCTGGGCCAGCTTCCCATCCCCCTGGGCCACGGCATCGTCTTCAAGCTGGGCTTCGCGGGCGGGCCCCTGGCCGTGGCGCTGGTCCTCGGCCGCTTCCACCGCATCGGGCCCCTGGTCTGGAACTTCCCCTACAGCGCCAACCACACCATCCGCCAGTTCGGGCTGGTGCTGTTCGCGGCGGGCATCGGCGTGATCTCCGGCGAGGGCTTCCGGGCCATCGTGGCCGGCAACGCCGGCGTGCTGCCTCTCTTCCTGGGCGCCGCCTTCCTGGTCTGCCTGATGGCCGATTCGCTCACCATGCTGATCGGGCACAAGGGCTTCGGCATCCCCCTCAATGTGATGTTCGGCATCGTGGCGGGCACGCACACCCAGCCCGTGGTGCTGGGCTACGCGAACCACCAGACGGGCAACGAGATGCCCAACGTGGGCTTCGCCACGGTCTACCCGCTGGCCACCATCCTCAAGATCGTCCTGGCCCAGGTGCTGTTGGCGCTCATCCGCTGACTCAGCTGTCCTCGGCAAGAAAAGAAGAACGCAGAGGACGCAGAAACGCCCTTCGGGCGCGCAGAGGGAGTTCGACCTACCGCGAACAGGACCCTTGCCGCGGGGCCTGGGACCGAAGGCCCGGCTGTCCTGGCCTGGTCGCCAGCCGGAAAATTATTTCTCTGCGTTCTCTGCGGTGAATAAACAGTTGGCCGTTCTTGACGGCACCTTGGTATCAGCGGGTGATCAGCGCCGCCACGGGCTTGCCGTCCGGGGCTTGCGCCCACCTCACGCCCAGCCAGGCGGCCGCGGTGGGGGCCATGTCCCAGGCGGGCACGTCCGCCAGGGGGCCCTGGCCCGCGCCCAGCACCACCAGCCAGGAGCGCATGGGCGCGGACTCGGGGCCATAGGCGTGGGCACCGGCGCGGCCGTGGCGCTCGGATTCATCCTCGCGGCTGCTGCGAGCCTGAGAGAGCCAGGTGCCCAGGGGCGCCAGGACGACCACATCGCCCACCCGAGGGCTCCCACCCAGGTGGTAGCGCGCGGGCACCGCTTCGCGGGGCCAGGCCTTCAGGCCGGCTTTGCGGAGGCGGGCCAGGGCGCGGGCTCGGTCCCCGGGTCGCTTCAGGTAGACGTAGGCGCTGCCGCCGTGGGTGATGAGGTCCACGGGGATGCCGTCGAGGACGGTGGGCAGGTGCACGCGGCGCCTCATGGGGACCATGCCGTGGTCCGCCGTGAGGATCACCCGCAGGTCCGGATGGGCGGCCCGCATGCGCGCCAGCCAGGGGGCCAATTCGGCGTCCAGGGCCCGCAGCTTGGCGACGGCCTCGGGGCTGTGGGGACCCTTCAGGTGGCCCTCTTCGTCGCTGCCGGAAAGGTAGGCCATCACCAGCCGGGCGCCGTCCGCCAGGGCCGCTTCGCAGAAGGCCAGGCCCTCCGCGTCCGGCACGCCGAGCTTGAAGGGCTGCATGCGCCAGGGGGTCACGCCCTCCCAGGGGCCCGAGGCGCCCACCCAGTGGAAGACAGCGGTACGGATGCCGCTGCGCGTGGCCGCCACCCACAGCGGTTCCCGCAGGATGTCCTCCACCCGGTTGGCGGCGGGGACGCGCTGCCGGTCCTCCGGCCGCAGGTAGCCGTTGGCCACCACGCCGTGGTGCTCGGGCCAGCAGCCTGTGGCCAGGGTGACGTGCCCATTGAAGGTGGTGGCGGGGAAGGGCGGGAGCACCGCTCCGCGTCGGCCACCCTGTGCGAGAGCCCAGAGCTGCGGCATGGTGTCGGGGCGGAACTGGTCGGCGCCCAGGCCGTCTTCGCTGATGAGCAGAACGGGGCCCGCCTCGGGCTTCGGGGCATCGGCCCTCAGGGGCAGGAGGGCGAGGAGGAGGGCGAGCAGGGCGAAGCGGCGCATCCCTCAAGACTATCAAGTACCCTAGAGCCATGAACGCGCCCCGCTGGCCCTACCCGCTGCTCCGCCTCAAGCCCGGCAAGGAGGGGCTGATCTCCAAGCGCCATCCCTGGGTGTTCTCCGGCGCCCTGGCGCGGCCTTCGGAATCGACTCTGGTGCGCCTCGCCGATGACTCCGGGCAGGTGCTGGGCGTGGGCACGGCGAGCCCTGCGAATCCGCTGGCGGCGAGGATCTTCCGCTTCGAGGATGCCCCCCTGGACGAGGCCTTCTTCCGGTCGAGGTTCGAATCCGCCCTGCGGCTGCGCAGGGATCTGGGCCTATGGAGCCCTGAAGGCGGCTGCCGCTGGGTGTTCGGCGAGGGCGACGGCCTGCCGGGCCTAGTGGTGGATCGCTACGCCCAGGCGCTGGTGCTCCAGGTGGGTACGGCGGGGCTGGAGGGCCTGCGCGACACGTGGTGGCCCATCCTCTTCGAGCTCGGAAAGCGCGAGGGCATCACCGCCTTCGTGGAACGCAGCCAGTCCGGCCGGAAGGAGGAGGGGCTGGAGCCCGTGAATCGCCTGCTCAAAGGCAGCCTGGGCGGGCCCGTGACGGTGCATGAAGGCCCCGCGAAACTGAGCGTCGACCTGCTGCGGGGCCAGAAGACGGGCTTCTTCCTGGACCAGCGGGCGCACCGGCTACAGGTGGGCGCCCACGCCGAGGGCTGCCGCGTGCTCAACACCTTCGGCTACACCGGCGGCTTCAGCATCCATGCGGGCCTGGGCGGCGCCTCCCAGGTGGCCACCCTGGACATCAGCGCCCCGGCCCTGGACCAGGCGGAGCGGGACTGGGTGGCGAATGGCCTGGATCCGGCGGTCCATGTCCGCATGGAAGGCGACGCCTTTGAGCTCATGCGCCAGCTGGAGCCAGGCGGCTGGGACCGCGTCATCGTGGATCCGCCCGCCTTCGCCAAGCAGCGCAAGGACGTGGACAAGGCCTTCAAGGCCTACAAGGACGTCTTCCGCCTGGGCGCCCGCGCCACGGCCCCCGGGGGCTTCCTGTGGGTCTTTTCCTGCAGCCAGCACCTGGACCGCATGCGCTTCCAGGAGGCCGTGTGGACGGCCCTGCTGGAGACCGGCCGCGAGGCCCGCGTCCTGGCCCACCTGGGGCAGCCCGCGGACCACCCCTACGCCCTGAACCACCCGGAGGGGTTTTATCTCAAGGGGCTGTGGCTTAGGGTGGAGTGACACCCCCCCGAGGCCTCCATGGACCACGATCACTACGCACCCCCCCAGGCGTTCCTGGAGGATGTCCCTTCCCCATCCGCGGGTCCCCTCGTGCCCTTCGAAGACAAGGCCACCTACCCGGACCTGGGGACCCGGATCCTGGAGACCTTCCGCTGGATCCTCCGCGACCGGGAGCGGGCCGGCGAGGCGTTCCGGGGGACGGATGGCCTCGGATCGCCCCTCTGGTTCATGTGCCTCCTGGGATATCTGCCGGCCGTGATCCCGGGCCTTCTGGCCGTGTTCCTGCCCCGGACGCCGTTCTGGATGGCCTGGCTCAACCTGCCGACCGGCCGCCCGGCCCAGGGATTCCTGCTGGTGATGGCCGTCGTGTCCGTCCTGGTGTTCGCGCCCGTGGGCCTGCTGATCGGCGGCCTGGTCGGGGGCCTGCTCAACCACGCGGGGCTGTGGATGGCGCGGGGCACGATGCATGGCCACGGGCTGAGCTCGTCCCTCCGGTCCACCCTGTATACCGCCGGCGTGCTCGCTTGGATTCTCTTCCCCTTCAACCTCGGGAAATCGCTTCCGGGCCTCGCGGGGCAGGTCTTCCAGGCGCTGGCGGGACTGCTGCTGTTCCTTTTGCCCACGACCTACCAGGGGATCATGCTGGCGCGGACCCACCGGGTGGAGACCTGGCGCGGGGTGGCCGGCGCCTGGATCCCCGGCCTCATCTTCCTGTTCTGCCTCGGCTCCTGCCTCGGCCTGGCCTTCTGGTTCGCCGGGGACACCATCATGCAGGCCATCCGGCAGGCCCGGCCCGGCATGTTCTGATCCGGTTCCAGGCGTCTACCCCAGCCGCTCCACGGCCTCGTCCACACCTTTCGCGCTCAGCGCCCCCTGGCTCAGATCCAGCAGGTGGCTCAGTTTCACGTTGCCCATGGCGCCGAGCATGGAGGCTTTGAGACGCGGGATGTTGCCCTCCATGGACGCGATGAGCTCCTTCACCTGCTTGCGGCGGCTCTCCAGGCTGGAGCAGCCGCAGAGGGGGCAGCCGCATGGCACGATGGGGAAGCCCCGCAGCCATGCGTAGCGCTGCAGGTCCTTCTCCTCACAGGTTCCCAGGGGGCGGATGACCGTGTTGGCTCCGTCGTCGCTCTCCAGCCGCAGGGGCATGGTGCTGAGGCGGCCCTCGAAGAAGAGGTTGATGAGCAGGGTCTCCAGCAGGTCGTCCAGGTGGTGGCCCAGGGCGATCTTCGAGAAGCCGCGCTGCTTGGCGAAGGAGTAGAGCACGCCGCGCCGCAGCCGGGAGCAGATGATGCAGGGCAGCTCCTCGGGCTTGCTGCGCACCATCTTGTCGATGGGGGCCGGAATGATGTGGTGGGGCACGCCGAGACGCTCGCACACCTCGGCGATGGGGTCGGGGTTGAACTGTGGGAAGCCCGGATCCACCGTGACGGCCTCCACCTGGAAGGTGACGGGCGCCCGCTTCCGCAGCCGCTCCAGCACGTCGAGCAGGGCCCAGGAATCCTTGCCGCCGCTCACGGCCACCAGGATGCGGTCGCCGTCCTCGATGAGGCGGTAGGCGGCGTTGGTCTCGCCCAGGCGGCGGGCGATCTTCTTCTCGAGCCGAGGCAGGGTCTTCAGCTCAGCCTCGGTGGGCGGCAGGGCCAGGCTGGGGAGGGCGCAGGGGTTGCTCATGCGGGGTACATCCAAATGAAAACGATACCATTGCAACGAGGCACCTTTATTGATTTCAAAAATGACAATATTGCCTTATTCCTCCTATCAAACTATGGTTGGCACCGATCTATTTCGAGAGGTCAACCATGGGCTTCGTCCTCCGTGCGCTCCTCCTTGCCTGCACTCTGGGCACCGCCGCCCCTCCCGAACCCAGGACGGCCCCGGCCCCCTGGCGACCCTATGATCTGGGCCGGCACCACCGGCGCATCGCCACTTCGATCCCGGGCACCCAGGCGGCCTTCGATCAGGGGTTGGTCTGGGCCTATGCCTTCAACCACGAGGCCGCGGCCCGGGCCTTCCAGGAGGCGCTGCGGCTGGATCCCGGTTGCGCCATGGCCTGGTGGGGGCTGGCCCTGGTGAACGGACCCCACATCAACAACCCCGCCATGGACGAGGCCCAGGCCAAGGCCGCCTGGGAGGCCCTGGGGGAGGCCCGGAAGCGTGCGGCCGGGGCGCCGCCGGTGGAGCGGGCCCTCATCGAAGCCCTGGGATCCCGCTACGCCATGCCCAACCCCGCGGACCGCAGCGCCCTGGATGCGGCCTACGCCCAGGCCATGGGCCGGGTGGCCGCCCGCTTCCCGAAGGACGCCGACGTGGCGGCCCTCTACGCGGAGGCCCTCATGGACGTGCGGCCCTGGGACCAGTGGACCCGGGCCGGCGAGCCCCAGCCCGGCACCACCGAGATCCTGGCCGCCCTCCGCCGGGCCCTGGCCCTGGCCCCGAACCATCCCCTGGCCCTGCACCTCACCATCCATGCCTACGAGGGCTCGCCCCATCCCGAGCGGGCCAAGGCCGCGGCCGACCGCCTGCGCCGGCTGGTGCCCGACGCCGGGCACCTGGTCCACATGCCCGGCCACATCTACGCGCGGATCGGCGACTGGGGCGGGGCTGCCGAGGCCAACGAGCGCGCCATGGAGGCCGACGGCCGCTACCGGGCCCGCCAGCCGGAGATCGGCTTCTACGGGATCTACATGGTGCACAACGCGGACTTCCTGGCCTACACGGCCCTCATGGAAGGCCGCAAGGAGGTGGCCCTGGCCCAGACCAAGGCCGTGGTGACGGCCTTCCCCCTGGACTGGGTGGTGGCCAACGCCACCTTCGCCGAGGCTTTCGCCACCCGGCACTGGGAGGCTCTGAAGCGGTTCGGCCTCTGGGACGAGCTGCTGGCGGAGCCCGCACCGGACGCCCGGCTGCCCCTGGCCACGGCCAGCTGGCACGCCCTGCGGGGCACGGCCTTCGCCGCCACGGGACGCCGTGAGGAGGCCCTGAAGGCGCAGGCGGCCTTCGAGGCGGCCCTACCGCTCATTCCGGAGAGCCACCTCTGGGGTTCCAACAACGCACGCCAGGTGATGCAGGTGTCCCGCGCCTTCCTGGCGGGCGAGATCGCCTTCGGCCAGGGCCGGGTGGAGGAGGCCGTCCAGCGCCTCCAGGAGGCCGTGCGTCTGGAGGACGCCCTCAAGTACGACGAGCCGCCGGCTTGCGTCGTTCCTGCCCGTCACGCCCTGGGGGCCGTGCTCCTGTCCGCGGGGCGGGCCAAGGAGGCCGAGGCCGTCTACCGCGCGGACCTCCGGGCCTACCCGGCCAACTACTGGTCCCTTCTGGGCCTCCAGAAGTCGCTGGCGGCCCAGGGCCGCGAGGCCGAAGCCTCCGCAGCGGGGGAAGACCTCCGGCGCGCCCAGACCCGGGCCCAGGTGCGGGCTGAGACCTCGTGCCTGTGCGTGAAGGAGAAGGGGTGAAGGAACCGTCCCGAGGGAAGGCTCACATCACGCCGCAGGCCTTGCGTTCGCCGCGGACAATCTGGCCCTGGACGTCCTTCACGTATTCCGGACAGGTGCAGTCGGGGCAGGTGTTGCTGGAGGTCTCGGAGCAGAGGTCCGCGAAGGTCACCTTCTCCATGAAGGCGGAGATGTGGTCGGAGAGGCGGTTCCAGAGCATGAGGCTCATGCGCTCGTCGGCCATGAGCACCTGGTTGGCGGAGCGCGGATCCTCCTTGGCCACGGCATAGAAGCTACTGTCCGTGAGGCGCAGGATCTCGCCCACGCTCACCTGGTTGCAGGGCCGCGTGAGGATGTAGCCGCCCTTGGGGCCGCGCACGCTGGCCACGACGCCGGCCTTCTTGAGCTTGTTGAAGATCTGCTCCAGGAAGGGCAGGGATAGCTTCTGGCGTTCGGCGATCACATGCAGGGGCACCGGCTGGCCATGGCTATGGTGGGCCAGGTCGAACAGGGCCTGCATGCTGTACCTGCCTCGGGCCGAGATCTTCACGAAACTTTCTCCAGGTTCCAGGCTAGTATTCTTGAGTGATTGAGTCAAGTTTATCGCAAGGCTAGACTGGCATCCGGAGATTCCCATGAAAGCTGTCTTCCTGGTCCTAGGAACCCTGGGGTTGCAAGCGGAGCCGCCCGCGGTGCCGCCGCCGATTCCGGCCACAACGCCGGGAGGCCTGCCCTGTGATGCCAAGGACCACCAGCCCCTGTTGCTGGGACCCACGACCGCGAAGGAGATCCTGGCCCACCGGGCCGTCTTCCGGGACACGGTCGCGGGCATCCAGCTGCCGGCGGAGCTGACGGCCCGATGGAAGGCCGTGCGCCGCCCTCTCACGCTGGTCGCCGTCTTCGGATCCTGGTGCGGCGACAGCCAGTACCAGCTGCCGGACCTGCTGGCCCTGGAAGCAGAGCCCAGTTCCTTCATCGAGGTCCACTACCTGGGCGTCTATCGGGACAAGCTGCTCACGGAGGCCCAGTGGCCCAAGGGCTGCGCCCCCCAGCCGGTGGTCCGCGTGCCGACCTTCTACCTGTTCGCCACCCAGCCCGGGGGAGGGCAGAAGCTGATGGGGACCGTGGTGGAGAATCCGCCCCGAGCCGGCGAGCGCATGGCGGAGGCCCTGGTGGAGTTGGTGGAAACCGCCGCCAAGGAATAGATTTCAGTCCCACCGCGATCCGGCCGATGGAAGGGACACGATGCCATGGCGTTCCCTTCTCCTGATCGTCTGCCTCTCCTGGGGCCTGGGCGCCGTTGAGCCCATCCGGGTGGCGGTGGATGGCTGGACCACGCTGAACCCCCTCCTCATGACCCGGGACACGGATGGCGAGGCGGTGGACCTCGTCTTCGACCGCCTGGTGACCATGAACGCCGAGGGGACCTTCATTCCTGGGCTGCTGCAGAGTTGGACCGTCCTCAAGGGGGGGCGGGAAGTCGTCCTCGACCTGCGCCCGGGCATGACCTGGCAGGATGGCACCCCCATCGAGGCGGAGGATCTCGTCTTCACCTGGAAGGCGCTTCGGATGCCCCAGGTGCGGGCCATCGCCGATACGGCCGGCGGGGTGGCCTCCCTGGACCGCCTGGAAGCCGAGGGGCCCCTGCGAGTGCGCATCCACCTGGCCCGGCCCCGCGGCACGCTCCTCTCCGATCTCTACAACTTCATTCCCGTGCCTCGGCGCCACTACCAGGTCGGCCCGAAGCCCCAGTCCGAACCCGTGAACTTCCAGCCGGTGGGTTCGGGCCCCTATCGGCTCGTCGGCAAAGCCACCACCACGCACCTGAGGCTGGAGCTCTGGCCGGCCTATCGCGGGGCCCACCCTGGTGTCTGGCCCGCCT
Organism: Geothrix paludis; assembly: GCF_022808815.1. GTDB lineage: Bacteria > Acidobacteriota > Holophagae > Holophagales > Holophagaceae > Geothrix > Geothrix paludis. The sequence goes on from NZ_JAKZLC010000001.1 coordinate 311,575, forward strand.
TCGAGTTCATCGATTCGTCGGAGGAGACGAACCTCGTCCAGGCCCTTCTGGAGCGACGGTACCACTACGCCCTGGTGAGGGCCCTGCCGCACTACCTGGTCCGGAAGGGCGCCCAGGGCGGGGGACGCCTCCAGGCCTTCTCGGTGCCCCAGGCGGCCTTCGGGGCCTTCTTCCTCAACTGTGATCCCAAGCTGAGCCTGCTGGGCGATGTCGCGTTGCGCCAGGCCCTGGCGGAGCTGGTGCCCTGGCAGGAGCTGGCGCGCGCCCGGCGCTTCTTCCCGGCCCGGCTCGCCTCCGCCTTCTGGCCCCCCGAGAACTGGGCCCACGACGACACCCCGCGACCGCTACCCCAGATCGGACGGGCCGAGGCGATCCTGGAGGCCGCCGGGTGGCGGATGGGCGCGGATGGAATCCGGCATGACGCGCAAGGCCGGCCCCTCAGCCTGGTGGCCTACGAGCAGAACACCTCCGTCAGCCGCAGCACGGCGCGCCTCCTCGCAGAGGAAGCGGCGAAGGTGGGCATGCGCATCGAGGTCCGGCGGCTGACCTTCGAGGCGCTCACGGAGAAGTCCACGAATCACGACGGGGACATCTGGTCGTACGGCTGGACGACTTCCCTGGATCCCGACGTGGATGCCCCCCTGTTCACCAAGGAGGGCTATCGCACCAAGGCGAACGTGAGCAGCTACCTGAATCCGGAGGTGGACCGGTTGTTCGAAGAGGGGCGCTACACGCTGGATCGGGTCTCCCGCCGGAAGATCTACCTGAAGCTCTCCGAGATCATCTGGCGGGACAAGCCCGTGATCCCCCTCAACTACATCCTGGTGAGGGTGCTGGCGGACGCCCGGCTACGCGGGGTGTCCTTCAATGTGCTCGGACAGGCCTACGGCTTCTGGCCCGGCAAGCGAGGCTGGAAGCTGGAGGACGCCCAGCCTTGACCCCGCTCAGAGCCGGTCGAAGTGGATGACCTCCACCTTGCCAGGCTTGCCCTTGGGGGCTTCCTCCCGCTCACGCTCGGGGCGGGGCTCGCGATGGGGCCTGGGCTCGGGCCGCGCTTCGGATTTCGCCTCGGCGTGATGCTTGGGTTCGTGCCGGCGAGGCTCAGGCTCGGGCCGAGGCGCGGGCTTCGGTGCTGGGGCGGGAGCCAGGCGGTCCCGGCCGGACCACACGGCGCCCACCTGCTTGATGCGGTCCACCAGCCGGGCGGGTTCCAGCACCTGGATGCCGTCGCCGAACTGCATGGCCCAGCGGGCGATGGCGCGGAGGTCCGTGGCCGTGAAGGTCACGAGGGCCTGGCCGTCGCCCTGTTCTTCGATCTTGAAGCGGGGGAAGGCCGGGGGCGCCTGCTTCACGGCGAAGACCCACTGCTTGAGCAGGGTGGCCTTCACGGCGATGGGCTCGCCGCCCAGCCAGCCGCCGATCTGGTTGGCGGGGGTGCCCTCGGCGTAGGGGCCCTGGGCCGCCCGGCCCACGCCCTCGACCTCGTTCACCTCGGCGAGGAGGTCCACCCGGTGGTGGCGCTCGGCGTTGTAGCGGCGATCCCAGCCCCACACGTACCAGGCCTGGCTGAGGGCGTCGAAGGTGAGCTGCCGGGGTTCGAAGGTGCGCGGCGCGTTGGCATCCGCGTCGGCGAAGATGAACTCCACGGCGCGACCCTCGCGGATGGCGGCGAGGAGGGCATCCACCAGGGCTGACGGCGCCGCGGCGGGCGCGGCCTTCTTCGCGACCGGCTTCGGGGCCGGAGCGGCAGGGGCGATGGGCTCTGGCACGACCTCGACAGCCTTCGCGCCCTTGGCCTTCGCCGGGGCCTTGGCGGCCTTCTTGGCCTTGGGTTCGGTGGCCTCAGCCTTCTTGGCGGGGGCCTTCTTCGCAGGGGCGGCCTTCGCCTTGGGGGCGGGTTTCTCCACTCCGGCGGTTGCAGCGGTGGGCTTCTTTCGGGGGGTCTTGGTGACGGCCATGGGTTCGCGGCTCCTGGCCCATCATCGCCCATTCCGCCAGGGGCGGTCCATGCACAAATCCGCGGCGGCCATCCTGCCCGTCCGCGGCCATGCTGGAGGGATGGGCCATCGCAACCTCCGCTTCGCCGCCGTCATGGGGCTCCACACGTTCATCTCCGCCGGCACGTACCTCCTGGGGAAACCCGCCGCGGACGCGATCCCGACCCTGGCCCTGGGCCTGTTGCGCTTCCTCATCGCCGGCGCGGGATTCCTGATCCTGGCGCGGCTGCGGCACCTGGAGTTGTGGTCCGTGGCCCGGGCGGAATGGCGGACCTACCTGTGGGCGGGGTTCCTGGGCGTGACGCTGAACCAGCTGGCCTTCCTCGGGGGCCTGGCCTTCACGTTGCCTTCCCATGCGGCCCTGCTCTACGCGCTGACGCCCACGGTGGTTCTGCTGCTGGCCTGGGCCCGGGGTCAGGAGCGGCCTGGCCCGCGGAAGCTGGGTGGGCTGGCCTTGGCTTTCTCAGGCGTACTGGTGCTCTTCTCCGGCAAGGCGGGCGGCGCCCTGCCGCCCCGGTGGATCCTGGGCGACCTGCTGGTGCTGGTGGCGGTGATCGCCTGGGCGGGCTACACCGTGATGAGCCGGCCCCTGGTGCAGAGGGACGGGGCCCAGCGGGCCACCACCCTGTCCATCCTCTTCGGCCTCGCGATCTTCGCGCCCCTCGGGGCCCTGGGTCTCCCGGGTCTGAAGATGGCCACCGTCCCTCCCGTGGCCTGGGTGGGCCTGGTCTACCTCGGCCTGATGACCAGCGTGGTGTCCTACCTGCTCTGGTTCCACGCCCTCTCTATCAAGGAACCGAGCCGGGTGGCCATCGCCACCAACGGCCAGCCCGTGGCCACGGCCATCCTGGCCTGGATCGTCTATGGGCAGGCCATCACACCAGCCTTCGCAGTGGGTGCCGCGCTGGTGCTGGGAGGCGTGCTGCTGACGCAGTTGTGAGGCCTCTCATCCACCGGATCGGGGATGGAGCTGATCGTAGAGTGCCCTCAGCCTCGCCTGGTGGACGTGAGTGTAGATCTGGGTCGTGCTGATGTCGGCGTGGCCGAGCATGGCCTGGACGGCGCGGAGGTCGGCGCCGTGGTCGAGGAGGTGCGTGGCGAACGCATGGCGGAGCACGTGTGGACTCACGGCCTCAGCGCGAAGGCCCGCGGCGCGCGCGTAGCCCTTCAGCAGACGCCAGAGGTGCTGGCGCGTGAGGCCCTCGCCCCGCTGGCCCACGAACAGTTCCACTCCTTTCGGCTTGAAGCCGGGGCGCAGCGCCAGCCAGGCGCGGATCCAGTGCTCGGCGCCCGCCCCGAAGGGGATCAGGCGCTCCTTGCGGCCCTTGCCCATGACCTTGAGGAAGCCCTCGTCCAGGAACACGGACAGGGCCGGGAGCTCGGCCAGCTCGGACACGCGCAAGCCCGAGGCGTAGAGCAGTTCCAGCCAGGCGCGGTCGCGCACGCCCAGGGGGGTGGTGGTGTCCGGCGCCTGAAGCAGGGCCTCCACCTGGCTTTCGCCCAGGGTGCGGGGGAGGATGCGGGGGGGGCGTGGCGGCTTGACCACCGCCTCGGGACCGGCCCCCTCGCCGCCTTCCATGCGCAGGAAGGACAGGAAGGCGCGCAGACTCGAACTCAGCCGGGCCAGGCTGCGCGGAGCCTTGCCCTCGGACTGCTGGGCCACCAGGAAGACCGTGAGGTGGTCCCGCGTGAGATCTGTGGGGGAGACCTCCCGGCCGCAGGCCCAGGCGGCCAGATGGTTCAGGTCCGAGAGGTAGCCCGAGGCCGTGTGGGGTGAAAGTCCCCGCTCCACCGCGAGGAAGGTGCGGAACTCCCGCAGGCTGGCGCCCCATCCCAGGGGCCATCCATGTTCGGGTTCTTCAAGGGTCTTGGGGCGGGGCATGGGTCCATCCTCCACGGCCCTGGTCCCGGCGCAATCCTTCTGCCGGCGTCGGGGAGGGAGACGGGTGTCTTTACTCCGGGTTTGGACAACGGGGCAGGGGTGTGTTAGGGTTTCCAGGTTCGTTTGGAGGAGCCCACGATGGCTGATGTGCGTAAGAAGGTCATTGCGATCATTGCTGAGCAGCTGGCCAAGCCCGAAGATTCCATCTCCGAATCCAGCCACTTCGTGGACGACCTCGGCGCCGACAGCCTCGACACCGTCGAGATCATCATGGCCATCGAAGAGGCCTTCAGCCTCGAGATCCCCGAGAGCGAGCAGGAGAAGATCCGCACGGTGGGCGATGCCATCGCCTACATCGAGAAGCACGCGAAGGCCTGATCCATCGCGATCGTGACGTGCCGCAGCGCCCCCACGGCCCTGCGGCACGTTTGTTTTCCGTTCCAAGAGGTGAATCCATGACCAGGACCGTCCAGCGTCGCCGCGTCGTCATCACCGGCATGGGGACCATCAACCCCTGCGGCCTCACCGTGCCCGAAACCTGGGACAACCTGTTGGCGGGGAGAAGCGGCATCGGCCCCATCGACCGCTTCGACGCCACGGACTTCGCCTGCAAGATCGCGGGGCAGGTGAAGGGCTTCAACCCCGATCCCTTCATCGACAAGAAGGAACAGAAGAAGATGGACATCTTCATCCAGTACGCCCTGGGCGCCGCCCATGAGGCGTGGGTGGATGCCGGGTTCGATCAGGTGCAGCTCACCAAGGCCGAGCGTGAAGTGTTCGGCGCGTATATCGGCAGCGGCATCGGCGGCCTCAGTACCATCTGGGACGAGGCCAACGGCTACCGAGGGCCCCGGCGCACCAGCCCCTTCTTCATACCCAGCCTCATCGTGAACATGGCCAGCGGCCAGGCCAGCATCAAGTACGGCCTGCAGGGGCCCAACAGCGCGGTGGCCACCGCTTGCGCCACGGGCGCCCATGCCATCGGCGACGCGGCCCGCCTCATTGCCTTCGGCTATGCGGATCGCATGATGGCCGGCGGCAGCGACTCCGTGGTGAACCAGCTCGGCGTGGGCGGCTTCGCCGCCATGCGGGCCCTCAGCACCCGCAACGACGAGCCCGAGCGCGCCTCCCGGCCTTTCGACGTGGACCGTGACGGCTTCGTCATGGCCGAGGGCGCCGGCATCGTCATCCTCGAGGAGTACGAGCTGGCCAAGGCCCGGGGCGCCAAGATCTACGCCGAGGTCGCCGGCTATGGCATGAGCGGCGACGCCAACCACATCACCAGCCCGGCCCCCGAGGGCGAGGGTGGCCAGCGTGTCATGCGCGCGGCCATCAAGGATGCGGACATCGCGCCCGAGGAAGTGGGCTACGTGAACATGCACGGCACCAGCACGCCCGTGGGCGACAAGCTGGAGTGCATGGCCATCCAGAAGGTCTTCGGCGACCACGCGAAGAAGATCAAGGTGAGCAGCACCAAGTCCATGCACGGGCACCTGCTGGGCGCCGCCGGCGGCCTGGAGACCATCGTCGCCGTCATGGCCGTCAAGACCGGGAAGATCCCTCCCACCATCAACGTGGACCACCAGGACCCCGAATGCGACCTGGACGTGACCGCGAACGCGGCGGGCAAGCTGGACTCCGAATACGTGATGAACAACGGCTTCGGCTTCGGAGGCACCAATGGGTGCCTGATCCTGCGGAAGGTCTGAACGGCAGGCCAATTCGCCGCGAAGATCGAAAGCAGAACGGACCAAAACACTCGCAGAGAAAAGTGGAGATGAGCGGAGATCGCGGAGGAGGAAGGCCTGCCTTTTCTCCGCAGTCTCCGTCCTCTCCGCGGTCCTCTGCGTGAGTGGTTATTCTTTCTTTTTTTATTCGCGTCTTCGTGCTTTCCTTTTCTTCCCATGGCCAAGGCAATCCCCTTCAAGCTCGTGTCGCCTTACTCCCCCGCCGGAGATCAGCCGGAGGCCATCGCCCAGCTGGTGGCGGGCCTCGAGCGGGGGGACCGGGCCCAGACGCTGCTGGGGGTGACGGGCTCCGGGAAGACCTACACCATGGCCTCGACCATCGCCCGGGCCGGCCGGCCGGCGCTCATCTTCGCGCCCAACAAGACGCTGGCCGCCCAGCTCTTCAGCGAGTTCAAGCAGTTCTTCCCCGAGAACGCCGTCGAGTACTTCGTCAGCTACTACGACTACTACCAGCCCGAGGCCTACGTGCCCGAGCGGGACCTGTTCATCGACAAGGACGCGAAGATCAACGAGGAGCTGGAGAAGCTGCGCCTCAGCGCCACCCGCTGCCTGCTGGAGCGCCGGGACACCATCGTGGTGGCCTCCGTCAGCTGCATCTACGGCCTGGGCGATCCCAGTTCGTATCTGAACCTGTCGGTGACGTTGAAGACCGGCCAGAGCATCGACCGCGCCATGCTGCTGCGGGATCTGGTGGCCATCCAGTACCAGCGCAACCACCTCAGCTTCGAGCCGGGCATCTTCCGCGTGCGGGGCGACGTGGTGGAGGTCTATCCAGCCTACGAGGATGTGGCCTACCGCATCGAGCTGTGGGGCGACGAGGTGGAGCGGCTGTCGAAGATCGACCCCCTCCGTGGCGTGGTCATCGAGAAGCTGGACGAGCTCACCATCTGGCCCAAGACCCACTACGTGACCCCCGAGGACAAGCTCAAGGCCGCCATCCGCGACATCAAGGACGAGCTGGAGGCTCGGGAGGAGGAATTCCGCGCCGCGGGCAAGATCGTCGAGCTCCAGCGCCTCCACCAGCGCGTCATCTACGACGTGGAGATGATGAAGGAGATGGGCCACTGCAGCGGCATCGAGAACTACAGCCGCTTCCTCGACGGCCGCCAGCCCGGCCAGCCGCCTCACACCCTGCTGGACTACTTCCCCGAGGACTTCATCGTCTTCATGGACGAGAGCCACGTGGCCACCGGCCAGCTCCACGGCATGTACAACGGCGATCGCTCCCGCAAAACCACCCTCGTGGACTACGGCTTCCGCCTTCCATCCGCCCTCGACAACCGTCCTCTCAAATTCGAAGAATTTGAGAGCCGGGTCAAACAAGTGGTCTACGTCTCCGCGACCCCCGGCGACTACGAGCTGCAGCAGAGCGGCGGGGCCTTCGTGGAGCAGGTGGTGCGCCCCACGGGTCTCGTCGATCCCATCGTCGAGGTGCGCCCCGTGGGCACCCAGGTGGACGATCTGCTGGAGGAGATCCGCAAGACCGTGGCCCGGGACGAGCGCGTACTTGTCACCGTGCTCACCAAGAAGCTGGCGGAGCAGCTCACGGCCTACTACCAGGAGCTGGGCATCAAGGCCGAGTATCTGCACAGCGAGATCGACACCCTGGAGCGGGTGGAGCTGCTGAAGAACCTCCGGCGCGGCGTCTTCGATGTGCTGGTGGGCATCAACCTGCTGCGGGAGGGCCTGGACCTGCCGGAAGTCAGCCTGGTGGCCATCCTGGACGCGGACAAGGAGGGCTTCCTCCGCAACACCCGCAGCCTCATCCAGACCATTGGCCGCGCCGCCCGTCACGTGAACGGCAAGGCCATCCTCTACGCCGACGTGATGACGGGATCCATGAAGCAGGCCATCGGCGAGACCGAGCGCCGCCGCCAGAAGCAGCTGGCCCACAACGCCGCCCACGGCATCACGCCCGAGACCGTGAAGCGCAACCTGGACGATGTCATGGGCGAGGCCCTGGCCCGGGAGTTCATCAACGTCACCAAGGAGGAGCAGGCTGCCGAGGAGCCGCTGCTCTACCTGGAGGACAAGGCCTTCGAGCGCGAGGTCGCCAAGCTGGAGAAGCGCATGAAGGAGCTGGCCTCGCAGATGAAGTTCGAGGACGCCGCGGAGCTCCGCGACCGCATCCTGCATGCCCGACGGGAGCGGCTGCTGGGCGCCGGCGATTCGCCCTTGGCCATGGCTTCCGGACCGGTGGTGGAGTGATGGACCGCAGCTTCCTGCCGTCCAGGACCTTCGCAACGTGCATGGCGGGGGCCTTCCTGGCCTCGGGAATCCCCTGGTGGCTGGCGCCCTACAATCGCTTCACTTTCTCCCATCCCGCGGCCATCCTCGGCTTCCTGGCCTTCGTGGTGCTGGCGGCCTGGTTCGCCGGAGGGACGGAGCTGGGCTTCAGCCGCACCGTCCTGGCCGCGGGCGCGGCGGTGCCGGCGGCGGTGATCGTCCGGGTGATCGTGGCCACCGCGAAGGATCCGACCTCGCACAACCTGTGGCCCTTCGAGGTGGTCCTCACGGGCGCTTTCGCCTTCGGCCTGGCGGCGGGTGCCGCCCTGCTGGGTTTGCTGTTTCGTCGCCTGCTCCGCTGACCGGGGCCGCTCTCCCGCGGGAAGGCAGGCCTAGCGAAGCCCTTCGTAGAGGTAGAGCTCGGACAGCACCCGGCGGTAGGCGTAGGCATAGCCCCTGGCGTCCGGCGTGAGGAGGAAGTTGCTGACGGTCATCCCCGCGAGGTCTTCCGGGGCGATCTCCAGAAGCTTCTTCCGGGCGCCGGTGATGAGGTCGAGGTGCGTCACGGTGCAGGGCATCTCATGGAGGTCCACCACCCATAATCCCTTGCCATCGGGTGCCCACCGGACCACCCGTTCCAGGGGATGAAGGCCCGGGATGGGTTGGGACTTGCCGTCCTCCAGGGAGAGGATCCGGTCCTCCTGCTCGCTGATGCGGGTGGTGATGCGGCGCCCGTCCGGGCTGATGGGCTGCCCGAAGAACTGGTACCCCGGCGCGGTCAGGGACTCCGCTGGCCGGCCGTCCAGGGGGATGGCGAAGAGCCGGGTTCCCTCGCCGGAACGGTTGGCCTGCACGAGCAGGCGGCGGCCATCCGGGAACCAGCGCAGGCGGTGGATGGTCTCCAGGCCGGAGGAGGCTAGGGTCAGGACCTCCCCGGCCCCCGTCGGGAAGATCTGGATCTTGTTGCGGGTTCCGGGAGCGAGCGCCGCCACCCGGTGTCCATCGGGGCTGAGGATGGGGTAGGCGCCCTTGGCCAGCCGCACCGCCGGGCTTCCATCCGTCTTCCGCAGGTAGATGTCGTACTGGATTCCCGAACCTTCACCCTGCTCGTTGAAGATGAGGGTGGACCCGTCCGCGGAGAGATCCTGCACTAGGGACCAGTCCAGCCAGGAGAGCTCGCGTTCGCGGTCGGCGCCGGGCCGCAGGCTCTGGATGCCCGTGCGCATCACCTCCTTGGCGAGGAGCACGCGGCGCCCGTCGCGGGAGATGTCATGGAGCGTGAGGGGGGCGGGCACATTCAGGACGAGCCGCGGTTCGCCTGAGCCGACGGCATAGAGGCCCCTGGCCACGCCGTGAGTGGCGGCCGTGAACCAGACCTCGTTTCCCTTCCAGGCCAGCCCCTGGATGCTGGGCCAGGCGCCGGTTAGGGGATGGCGGTTCCCCTGCCGGTCCACCACAACGGGATAGCCGGCATCGTCTCCGGACACCGGATGCTCCAGGTAGGCGACCCGATCGCCCTTGGGCGAGACCCTGGGATGGCTGATCCATCCGGACGATTCGGCGATGGGGTGTCCCAGCGGGAACTCGAGGCGGGCCTTGCCGTCCGCGTTGCGGACCACCAGCAGCTCGGATCCGTCCGGGCTCCAGTCGGCGGCCACCACCTGCTCCATCAGGGCCCTCGGGGCGCCTCCCGCCAGGGGGACCACCCCCAGGGTGCCCCGCCACATCCAGCTCTGGATGGGGCGGCTGCCCAGGGCGATGGCGAGCTCCCCGGTGCGGGAGAGGCCCAGGAGATCCGCTTCGGGCAGCTCAAGGGTGCGGCTCTCGGGGCTGTCGGGGCGGGTGGAGTGGACCATGAGCGGTCCGCCAGACCAGGCGGCGCTGTAGAGCACCTCCTGGCCATCGGGGCTCAGCCGCGCGTTCCGGATCAGCCCCTGCCGGAAGGTGAGCCGCTTGAACGTGGGCGGTTCCCGGTGGTCCAGATGATGGCCGAGGCCGAAGCCCAGGCCTCCCAGGACCAGCGCGAGGGCCACCCAGCCCACCCGGCCCTGGAAGATCCGGGCCAGCCCCTGGAGCGTCACCCCCTTGCGCTGGAGCGCCGCCAGGCGCGACGCCAGCTGCTGGGCCGTGGGGAGGCGGTCTTCCGGATTCTTCTCCAGGCAATGCTTCAGGAGGTTGATGAGCTCGGGCGAATAGGGGCTGGGGGACGCGGTCCGCATCGGCGGCTCATCCTTGAGGATGGCGTTGAGCACTTCCACCGGCGACTCTCCGGAGAAGGCGCGGCGGCCGAACAGCATTTCGTACAGCAGAATGCCGCAGACGAAGAGGTCGGCCCTGGGATCCACCTCCCGCCCCCGGATCTGCTCCGGAGCCATGTAGCCGACGGTGCCCATCATGGTTCCGACCTGGGTCTGGTGGCTCGTCTCGGGGCGCTGGATCAGGGTCTGCTCATCCAGCAGGGTCGGGAGCGCCTTCGACAGGCCGAAATCCAGGATCTTGAGGCGGCCGTCCGTGGTGATGAACAGGTTCCCCGGCTTCAGGTCGCGGTGGATGATCCCCCGCTCGTGGGTGGCGGCCAAGCCAAGGGCCAACTGGTGGGCCAGGTCCATGGCCTCATCGGGCGGGAGGGCCCCGCGCAGCAAGCGCTCATGGAGGGTCTCGCCCTCGAGGAGCTCCATGGCGATGTAGGGTGTCGCGCCTTCCGTGTCCCACCCGTAGATCGCCGGAAGGGCGGGGTGCTCGATGGCCGCCAGGGTCCGCGCCTCCTGCTGGAAGCGGGCCAGCCGCTCGTCGGCCTGGGCCGAGGCATGCCCCAGGACCTTGAGGGCCACGGGGAGCTGGGTGCGGGTATCCAGGGCACGGTAGACCTGCCCCATGCCGCCCAAACCGAGGGGAGACTGGATCTCATAAGGGCCAAGCCGGGTTCCGGGCGGGAGCATGGGAGTGGGAAGATTGTGGCTTTGATTAAAGAATAATCCAAGCCGAACTTCCAGACCCGCGTCCGCTATTTTGCGTACTGCCGGATGACCCGCTCGATGGCGGCCCGGCACGCGGCGCAGAACCCGACCTCGTCGCGGGTGAACATGAGGCAGTCCTCCTGGCTTCGGAAGTAGCCCTTGGCCTCGTAGTTGGCGCCTTCGAAGGCGCCCACCTTCCCGCTGTGGGCGTCGGTGCCCAGGAGCTTCGTCTCGAAGACCTTCTCCCGCGCGAAGAGGGCGTCCATCTCGGACTCGGGCTTGTTCGCGGCACGGATGGCGCGGCGCTCCTTCTGGTAGGCGTGGCTGTGCGCTTCGAACTCGTCCTTCTTCCAGGGGGAGGGCAGGGGCACCCCGGGGCTGAGGAGGGCGCCCCACTTGGGCTGCTTCGGGTTGGCGGTGACGTTGGGCTCCCAGGGCTCCGGCCGCTCGGGGCTGTTGGTGACGGCCACATCGGAGGTGTAGTACTCGTCCGCCAGGCCCGCGAAGTGATGGCCGAACTCGTGCACGAACAGGTAGCCGATGGTGCTGTTGCCCGCGGAGGCTGTGCTGTAGAGGTTGTGGATGCCGCCGCCGCCGTAGGTCTCGGCATTGACGAGGATCTCCACGAACTCGTAGGGCGCCTGGGCGGCGACGTCGCGCCAGGTGCGGTTGTCGAAGGTCAGGACGTAGCGCTCGCTGCCGAAGGCGTCGTAGGTGGCGCCGAGCGGAGAGCGCTTGTGGACACCGGTGGAAGGCCGGGAGATGCCGCTCTCCTTCGCGGGCGGGCAGAGGGCCCACACGTTGAAGTCATTGCGATGCTCCTTGAAGGGCGTCTGCTGGAAGAGCAGCTCCATGACCTTGCGCGCCTGCTGCTCGAACTTGCCGCGCTCCGCGGCCGTGTAGCCGTCGCCCAGGATGAGGAAGTCCACCTTGTCCGCCGGATCGCCGGCCTTCTGGAGGGCGATGAGGGCACCGGCGTCCGGGGCGGGGGCCCGCTCGATGAGGGGGTCCTTCGGATCGAGGTCGAAGGCCCAGAGGGTGCGGAAGGCGTTCCGGGCATCCCGCTTCTTCACCTGGACGCGCACCGGGGCCTCGGGCTGGGGGAAGCGCAGGGATTCGGAGAAGCTCCGGCTGAGGGCCTTCGCCTCGTCCGTGGTCTCCCACTCGCCGAAGATGCTGGCGAAGCCACGGGAGTAGAGGAGCTTCCCCGTCGCTTTGTCGGCCACCTCGAAGCAGTACTTCCCGAGGTTGCTGTCGTCTAGGGCCTTGGCGAGGTCACCGGGCCAGGGCAGGGGCTCCAGCACCACGCGGTCCACCCCGAAGCGTTCCGAGGCCGCATCCCCGGTGTGGCCGTAGTCCACCCGCAGGGTGCGGGGCGGGGCAGCCAGGCAGGCCAGGGCCGTGAGGGAGAACAGCAGGCGACGGATCATGGGGGCACCTCGCCTTCGAGGATAGACTGGTCCGTGGAGATCCAAATGCTCAGCTCGAAGCAGCGCCAGTTCCTCAAGGCCGAGGCCCATCACCTGAAGCCCGTCATGCATGTGGGCAAGGGCGGCGTGTCGCCGGCCCAGGCCGCGGAGCTGGACGTGATGGTGGACAGCCTCGAGCTGGTGAAGATCAAGATCAACCAGAACAGCTTCGAGGACGAGGCCTCGGCCGCCGCGGCCCTGTGCGCCGCCGTGCCGGGGCTGGAACATGTCTGGACCATCGGCCACACCATGCTGTTCTTCCGGCCCAGCCGCACCCACGACACGCGGTATCCTTTGCCCGCCTGATCCGAGCCTGGCACGCACCCCGAGGAGCCCGCAGAAGGAGTTCCGATGCCCTACTTGTCATGGATGGAGGGGAGCCAGCCCTTCAGGCATGCCGTGGTGGAGGATCCCTGCGTCCTGGGCCGCGATTCCCTGGCCAGCGCCGTCGCGCAGCCGGCCCTCGGCACCGTTTCGCCGGCCCATGCGGCCCTGACCCTCTTGGGTGGCGTGTGGCATGTGAGGGATCTGGAATCGGCCAATGGCACCATGCTGAACGGGGTTCCGGTGGACCCTTCCCAGGCCCACCCCCTGAAGAACGGGGACGAGCTGGTCCTCGGCTCCTGGCGGATGTCCTATACGGAGGGGTTCCCTGGGCTGGATGGGGTCACCTTCGCGGAACGGGTGGGAGACCTCTTCGACGAGATCCGGCTCCACCCGGAACGGGGCGACTGGTGCTTCGCCGATCTGCAGCAGCTCTACCTCGCCACGGAGAGGCTGCTGGCGGAGGTGGATTCGGGCGACCTGGAGAGGGCGCTCCTGGAGGAATCCCTCCGCCTGACGGCAAGCGACCGTGGGTTCCTGGTCCTGCGGCACGAGCCGGGCGGCTGGCGCGCCGTCCACCATGTGGGTGCGGACGCGGCCGGGACCGTGCCGCCGCCTTCCGTCCTGGACTACGTGGCGAGGGAACACACGGCGGTCCTGTCCAATCAGCCTTCGGCGGACCCGAGGTTCGAACGGGCCGATCCGCTGGAGGCCGGGCCCGGCCCCTTCCTGTGCGCGCCCCTGAGGGTGGAGGGCCACGGCGTCTGCGCCTTGTACCTGGAGCGCGAACCCGGCGGGCGGCCCTTCAGCCGCCTCGAGCTGGCCACCCTCCAGGCCTTCTCCCGCCGCGGGGCCCTGGTGATCCACCAGGCCCGGCTCCAGCGGCGGGCCATCGACCAGGCGGAACAGCAGGGGGAGCTGCTGCGCCTCCGGAGTCAGGTGCAGCGCGCCGAGGAATGCCGGGGCGAGCTGTTCGCGGCCATGGCCGCGTCCTTTCGGCGCATCCAGAGCTGTGTCCAGGAGCTGCCCGAGGCGGCCGGCGGGGTTATCCGGTTCCAGCTCGAGCGGCTGTTCACCCTGCTGGACCAGGGCCCTTGCGATGACCCGGGCGGCGTGGCGGGCGGCCATCCCTTCGCTCTGGCCGCCCTGCAGGAGGAACTGGCCGGGCGCTGGGCCCCGCTCCTGGCCCTCCGCCAGGTCGAGTGGAGGGTCGCCCCGCCGCCGGACGGCGCTGCGTGGTGGCCGGAAGGTCCGCTTCTCCAGGCCCTGGACGGCCTGGTCGAGCCCCTGATCATGCAAGTGCCCCGCGGGGCCGAGGTCGCCCTCCAGTGGGAGCGCGAGCCGGGGTACCACGTGCTCAGGATCAGCCTCCCCGCCGTGGGGCGGAGCCCTGCCGACGGCTGGAGCCAGCGGGTCCTGAGGGAAGCGGGCCTCCGGTGGCGCTGGACGGACCGGGCGCTGGAGGTGCTCCTGCCCGAAGGGCCCGAGGACATGCCGGAGGAGCCCGCTCGGCCCCTCCTGGGCCTGGTCAGTGAAGACCTGGGCCTGGTGAGCCTGTTCCAGACGGTGGCCGAAGCGGGGGACCTGACGCTCCACCCCCTGGAGGCCGAGCCGCCCGCCCCGCCCCAGCCGATGTACCGGTTCCTGGTGATCGACGCCAAGGGCGACCAGGAGCCCGAAGGCACCATCCGCGCCTACCGGCGCCATCCGTCCTTCGCCACCACGCCCATCCTGGTGGTCCGCTGCTCGGACGAGGACACGCAGCGCCTCATGGAAGCCGGCGCCACGGATTGGCTCGCCGACGGATTCCGCTGGGAGACGCTCCACCAGCGCCTCCGGGTTTTGCGGGGCCACACGGAGCTGAGGCAGAGGGCCCTGGCGGCCGAGCGCCTGGAATCGTTCCGCCAGATGGCCGGCACCCTCAAGCACGAAATCAACAACCCCCTGGCGGTCATCTCGATGCAGGTGGAGATGCTCCAGCGGAAATACCCCGAGGAGGCCAAGCTCGCCAAGATTGGCGAGATGGTCGACCGCATCCAGGGCTTGGTGCAGGTGCTGCAGAGGATGCGGGAGACGCCCACGGAGGGCTATGCGGACGGGTCGAGCATCCTGAAGCTGGGGTAGGGGAGCTCTCAGCTCTCAGCTCTCAGCTGTCGGAAGCCGCGCTCGCTGAGGAGGGCCTGCACGGGCCAGTCGTGGGGGTCCACGGGGACGGGTAGGTGCATCTGGGCCTCGAAGCCCACGCCCACAGTCAGGACATCTTCCGGCAGCTTCGCGAGGAGGGCGTCGTAGAAGCCGCGGCCGTAGCCGATGCGGTAGCCCTCGTCGTCGAACGCGAGTCCCGGGACGAGCAGCAGCTGCACCGGCGGAAGGAAGTGCTGGGCCAGGGCCGGCTCGAGGAGGCCCCAGTGGCCTTTCTCCAGGGGTTCCGTGCCCCAGGCCAGCCGCGGAGGCTGGGTTGAAGCCACTCTCGGGAAGAACCAGAGCCAGCCCGGATGGGCCGCCACCGCGGGGCGCAGGTCGATCTCGGAGCCGAAGGGCCAGAAGGCTCCCACGCGGGTCAGGCGGCGGTCGCGGCAGAAGCGGTCGAGGTGGGTGGCGATGGCCGCGGACCAGTCGGCGCGGGATTCCGCCGGCAGCGCGTTCCGGCGGGCCTTGAGGTGGGCGCGGTACTCGGCTTTGGTTTCCACGCCTTCACCTCACCAGACCGGCGCCTGCCCCGTCAACGGAGTATCCTCGCACCTGGAGCGACGCCGCCATGACCTCACGTTCCCTGCTGCTGACCCTCGCCGCCGGCTTGGCCCTCGGCGTCTTCCAGCCCGCCCGGGCGCAACCCGTGGACCAGAACCAGGTCCCCACCACTTCTCTGGTGCAGTCCGTTCCGGCGGAAACAGGCCTGGCGGATCCCACCTTGGCCTTTGCCAAGGATGCCTGGGTGGCGATGATCCGCGGAGCGAAGACCAGCGTGGATGCCGCGGAGTTCTACGTCACCAACCGTCCCGGCAGCGCCCTGGAGCCCGTGTTGGCGGAGCTGGAGAAGGCCGGGGCCCGCGGGGTGAAGGTCCGCTTCTTGCTCTCGGCGAAGATGCTCGACCAGGACCCCGCCTCGGTGGCCCGGATCCGGAACATTCCCGGCGCGGAGGTGCGGAGCTTCGACCTGGCCGGCGTCTCCCGGGGCATTCTCCACGCCAAGTACTTCGTGGTGGATGGCCGCGAGGCGGCCCTGGGCAGCCAGAACTTCGACTGGCGGGCCCTGGAGCAGATCCATGAGCTGGGCGTCCGGACCACGGATCCCCGGATCGTCACCCGGCTCACGGAACTGTTCGCTCTCGACTGGGCCTTCGCCGGAAGCAGGAAACTGCCGGACCTTCCGGGCCGGTCCGTCCCCGTCCTCCGGCCCGACACGGAGCTGGTGGCCAGCCCGCCTTTCCTCACCCCGAAGGACATCCGGCCCGCCATCGATGCCCTGGTGGAGCTGATCGGCCAGGCGAGGCAGAGCGTGCGGGTGCAGCTGCTGACCTATTCGCCCATCGCGGGACAGGACCGCTTCTGGCCGGTGCTGGACGATGCCCTGCGGGCCGCCGCGGTGCGGGGGGTCCATGTGCGCCTGATGGTGTCCGACTGGGTGCTGGGCGGCCGCGCCCTGCCGCACCTCAAGGCCCTGACGCTGATCCCCAACCTGGAGGTGAGGGTGGTTTCCATTCCCGAGGCCAAGGAGGGGCACATTCCCTTCGCCCGCACCGTCCACAGCAAGTACCTGGTGGTGGACGGCATGCACCTGGCCCTGGGCACCAGCAACTGGGAGGAGAGCTACTTCACGGATTCGCGGAACATCGAGCTCATCTTCCGGGACTCGCCCCTGGCCGCCCAGGCGGTGCGCATCCACGATCGCCTCTGGAACAGCTCCTACGCCTTCCCGCTGGACCCGGCGAAGGTTTATGAAAAGCGGAAGGTGGACTAAGCGGCCAACCTAGACCTGGGCGTAGACGTTGTAGAGGTTGTCACGCTCCAGCGCCTCGAAGCCGGCGTCTTCGATGAGGCGCACCAGCTCGTCGCGCTTCAGGCCCTGGGGGGTCTTGGCGCCAGCGTCGTGGGCGATCTCCTCGGCGATGACGGTGCCATCCACATCGTCCGCCCCGTAGCTCAGGCCCGCCTGGGCCAGGCCCGGCGAGATCATCACCCAGTAGGCCTTGATGTGCGGGATGTTGTCGAGCAGCAGCCGGGCCACCGCGATCTCCCGCAGATCCTGGGTGCCCGTGGTCTCGTGGATGACGTGGGTGGCGCTCAGCTCGTTGTCCTCGTTCTGGTAGGCCAGGGGGATGAAGGCCAGGAAGCCCTGGTAGCCCGCCGCCTGGGAGCGATCCTGCAGGTCCCGCAGGCGCAGCAGGTGGTCCACGCGGTGGCGGGCCTCCTCGATGTGGCCGTAGAGCATGGTGCAGTTGGTGGGCAGGCCCTTGCGGTGGCAAAGGGCGGCGGTGTCCAGGTAGACCTGGGCGTCCTTCTTGCCGATGCAGATCTGCTCACGCAGCTGCTCGTCGAAGATCTCCGCGCCGCCGCCGGGGCAGCTCTCCAGGCCCGCGGCCATGCAGCGGTCCAGGAAGGCCTCGGTGCTCAGGCCCGAAATGCGGGCGTAGTAGTCCATCTCGATCATGGTGAAGACCTTGAGGTGGATGGACGGGAAGCGCGTCTTGATCTTGGTGAACAGGTCCTCGAAGTAGTCGATCTTCAGCTTCGGGTTGTGGCCCGAGGTCATGTGCAGCTCGCGGACGCCGGCGTTCTCGGGCTTCTCCAGCTCGGCGATGATCTGCTCGGCCGAAAGAGCGTAGGCCCGGGGGTCGCCGGGCTTGGCCTGGAAGGCGCAGAACTGGCAGTGGGTGAAGCAGACATTGGTGTAGGACAGCCGGCGACTCATCACGTAGTAGGCCGCCCGGCCGTTCTTCTGGAGCCGCACATGGTGGGCCATGGCCCCGATGCCCGTGAGGTCGGGGCTCTCGTAGAGCAGCAGGCCGTCGTCAAAGGTCAGGCGCTCGCTGCGCAGCACCTTGTCCGCCAGGGGCAGCAGGCGCGAATCACGGATCTTCGAATGGAGTGACAACATCGAAACCTCGAACCACCAGTTTACCCGATGAGACGCAACCCTTCGTGGATGCGGTGCACGAGGCTGGGGCCCTCGAAGATGAGGGCGCTGTAGATCTGGGCCAGGGCTGCACCGTCGTCCAGGGCGCCCTGCACGTCCTCCGCGGATCCCAGGCCGCCGCAGGCCACCAGGGGCAAGCGGCCCCGCAGGGCGGTGAGGATGCGCTTCCGCACCTCTCGGGCCTTGGGCTTCAGGGGGGTGCCGCTGAGGCCGCCGGCGCCCTTGGATTCGACGAGGGTCCGGAGCGGTTCTGCCACGACGCCGCGATCCAACGTGGTGTTGGTGGCGATGAGACCGGAGATGCCGGAGGCCACGGCCACCTCCACGATGGCGTCCAGGTCCTCCGGGGCCAGATCCGGCGCCAGCTTCAGCAGCAGGGGCTGGCGCTCCAGACCCATCTCCTTGCGTAGATCCAACATGCCCGCCAGCAGGGGCTTCAGGGCCTCGGGCGCCTGGAGGTTCCGCAGGCCGGGCGTATTGGGACTGCTCACGTTGAGGGCGGTGTAGTCCACCACCGGCGCGATGAGACGGTAGGCCGCGCGGTAGTCATCCAGAGCCTGGGCCTCAGGTGTCTCCTTGTTCTTGCCCAGATTCCCGCCCACGATCAGGCCCGCGGGACGGCGTTTCAGGCGTCCGGCCACCACCTCGGCGCCCTCGCTGTTGAAGCCCATGCGGTTGAGGATCAGGCCCGCTTCGGGAAAGCGGAACAGGCGCGGCTTGGGATTGCCGGGCTGAGGGCGCGGCGTGACGGTGCCGATCTCCACGTGGCCGAAGCCGAGGCTCTGCCACAGGGGCAGCAGGGTCGCGCCCTTGTCCAGGCCCGCCGCCAGGCCCAGGGGCGTGGGAAAGTCCAGGCCGAAGGCGTGCCGGCCCAGCGTCGCGGGATGCTTCGGCTTGGGCAGGCCAGGGAAGGCGCAGGCCACCGCTCCCAGCCGGAAAGCCAGGTTATGGGCGGTTTCGGGGTCGAGGCGGAAGAGCAGGGGCCGCAGGGCGGCGTACAGATCCATCACTTCACCGAGACGGTGGCCGTGGCGGTGATCTCCGGGAAGTCCTCGCGGCGGACCTCCACGTGGTAGGTTCCGGCTATGGCGGGGGCGGTGTAGAGGCCGGCGCCCGTGATGGTTCCCCCCTCCGGTTCCACCACGCGCCACCCAACGGGCTGGCGCATGTAGCGGACGCCCTCGGGGTAGTTGATCTCCGCCTGGAAGGTCTGGGTGGCGCCGCGGGCCAGGCTGACGGCCACGGGGCGGAGGCTCAGGGAAGGCTTGAAGGGCTCTTTGGGCTTGGCGGGCACGGTGTCCCCCGGGGCGGTGCAGGCGAGGGCCAGCAGGATGGGAGCGAAGGGCAGAGCGCGCATCAGCATGGAAACCTCACACACCGGTCATGTCGGTCACGTGGTCCATCACCAGGGGCGGCTCCGTCCGGGCCTGGACCTCCTCCCGGGTGACCCCAGGGGCCACCTCCACCAGCCGCAAACCCTCGCGGCCCGGCACCACGTCGATGACGGCCAAGTCGGTGATGATGCGATGGACGCAGCGCTGGCCCGTGAGGGGCAGGCTGCACTTGCGGAGGATCTTGGGCTCGCCGTCCTTGCTGGTGTGCTCCATCACGACGACCACCCGCTTGGCGGAGGCAACGAGGTCCATGGCGCCGCCCATGCCCTTGACCATCTTTCCGGGGATCATCCAGTTGGCGAGGTTGCCCTCCATGTCTACCTGCATGGCGCCGAGGATGCTGAGGTCGATCTTGCCGCCGCGGATCATGGCGAAGCTGTCGGCGCTGCTGAAGAAGCTGGCGCCCGGCGCGGTCGTCACGGTCTGCTTGCCCGCGTTGATGAGATCCGGGTCCACCTCCTCCGGCGTGGGGAAGGGGCCGATGCCCAGCAGGCCGTTCTCACTCTGGAGGATGACCTCCATGCCCTCCGGGATCGCGTTGGCGATGAGGGTGGGGATGCCGATGCCCAGGTTCACGTAGTAGCCGTCGCGCAGTTCCTGCGCCGCGCGGCGGACGAGCTGATCGCGGGACAACGCCATGCGGACCTCGAAAAGGGGAACCAGGATAGCGCAGGCGGCCGGGGCCTCAGAAGACGCGGAAGCTCTGGAAGAGGCTGAATGTCCAGCCCCAGCGGACGGTGGAGCCTGGGATTTCGTCCCGCCGCGAGGCCAGGGAGGCTCCGATCCGGCCCGTGGGCGTGCGCCACTGGGCCTCGCCCTGGAGGAACCAGAACCCCGGGGTGAGGGGAGAGGCCGATGTGCCCCGCACACCGCGCAGGCGCCCTTGACCTTCGAGGAAGAGGGGCATGCCGAGCTCCACCGTCCGGGTGATGGCCTCGCGGCCGAAGGCGGCGCCCAGGGAGTCGCCAAAGGTGGAGGGGCCTGCGAGGTAGATCGGCTGAGTGAAGGTTTCGGGATGATCCGACGGAGCGGCCCCGGCGTAATCGACTGCTAAATCCCAAAGGTCCCAGACCAGCTGGAACCCGCCGAGCGTGCGGGCCGGGGTCAGCGTGAGGGCCCGGCTGCCCGGGGCGGCGCTCCGGGACAGGTGGATGGCTGCGCCCCGAGCCCCGGCGAAGCGGGCCAGGGCGGGGATCCGCACCTTCACTTCCATCAGGCTCCAGGTCCGGGCGGACGAGGCGGGGGCCGCCCGACCGACAGAGTCCTCGCCGCCTTCCATCCGGACGGATCCGAGGCTGGCTTCCAGCACGGGGCCGAAGGCCGCCCGGAGCATGCCTCCGTAGAGCCACGGCCGGCGCAGATCCAGCCCGCCGGCCTGGGCGGCGAGACGGGCCTCGCGATCAGGGATCCAAGCGGGGATGGGGCGATCGGCTTCCAGTCGGCCGGCGAAGCCTTCGGCCCGCCAGCGCCCGAAGAGCAGCGAAGCCTCGGGGGTGCTCCATGAGAGGCGGGGCAAGGGGCGCGCGGCATCGCCCAGCAGGTCGCCACCCCCGAGCCCGGCTCCCCAGGCGAACGGCTGCTGTTCCAGGGCCAGCCGCCATCCGGATTCCCACCGGTAGGCGATCTCGGCGCGGAGAAGATAGCCGCGGGTCATCTCGCCGTCCCGCAGGCCCAGGGCCGTGGCGGCCACGGACCAGCCCCCGCTGACGTAGCGGCCCTGCAGGCCCAGCCCCCAGCCCTGCACCGCCTGGCCCAGGCCCTCGCCCCCGACCAGCGGTGCGTACCGGCCCTCCGATCCCGCCCCTCCCAGGCCCACTTCCAGGGACGGGAAGGCCAGCGGCGGAAGGGGCTCCTCGCCGGTGGTCCAGGTCCGCTGGGCCTGTCTCAGGGTGGCCGCGCCATCCTGCAGCATCGGGGCCTGGGCGCACAGCCCGGTCGCCAGGCCCATTACCGCGAGGAGGAATGGCCAGCGCCTCACGGCTCCAGCACCTTGACGGACACGATTCTCGCGCCCAGCTCGAGGTCATCGAGGATCTTCATGGCGGCGTCCAGGTCCTCCACCTCGCCCATCCGCGTGTATTTCCCCGTGAGATGGGGCGTGGCGTTGGTGGTGATGAAGAACTGGCTGCCACCCGTGTCCTTCCCCGCGAGCGCCATGCCCACGCTGCCAGGGCCGTACCAATCGAGGCTGTCTTCGCAGCGGACCGTGTACCCGGGCCCGCCGTCCATGGTGTCGAAGGGCGAGCCCATCTGCACCACGAAGTCCGGGACCACCCGGGGCACCAGCCGGCCGTTGAAGTAGCCCTTCCTGGCCAGCAGGACGAGGTTGGCGATGTTCATGGGGGCGACGGCGGGGTCGAAGCGGAGCGTGATGTGGCGCTTTCCGCTCAGGGAAATGAGAAGTCGGAGGGGCTTGCGGCGCTCGGTGAGGCGGATGGCTTCCCTGAGGATCGCAGCGTCGGTCGTGGTGGGTTTTGGGGCTCTGGGCCAGGGTGTGGCGGGATCCAGCTTCACGAGGGCTTGATAGGCCTCCCAGCGGCAGGTCCAGTTGGGATGCTGCAGCCAGGGGCGAAGGTGGGCTTTCTGTTCTTCAGGGGGCAGCTTCCAGCGGGCATAGCTCTGGATCAGCGTCTGCTGAGGCTCGAACTGGGTGTCACTCCAGACGCGCCTGGTGAGGGCCTCGAGATCGGTGGGGGCCGATGGGAGGTCCTCAATGCCGGCGGCGCGGGCGGTGGCGTCCGCTCCTGCGAGGAGATGCGCCCGGACGAGATCCGCCCGGACCGGATTCTGGATCCGCAGGGCGGGGAGAAGGGTGCCCATCAGGAGAGGGGTGGTGGCGCCGAAGGGAGCCTCCTGATCCATGAGCGTCCGCAGGCCGGGCAGGGGGGAATCGAGCTTGGCCAGGGCCTGGAATCCGTACCACCGGGCCAAGGGATGGGCCGCACAGGGCCAGGGGCCACCTTCCACGTTGAAAGCCTCCGCAGGCGCAGGCCTGGGCACGCCCTCGGCCAGCCTGGAGAGGATGCCCACGCAGGCCACGTCCAGCGTCGCCTGGTCGGGACGGGCAAGGCCGAGCCTGGCCCAGGCTGGGGATTCCGGCGAGAGCGACGCGAACGCTTTCAGCGCCAGGTCCCGGCGCTGGGGCCAGGGCGCACGGTTCCACGCATCCATCAGCGCCAGAATGCTTCCGGGCGTGGCAGGCACCGGCGGCAGGAGCTCCTTCTCCTTTCCCGCCATCACCAGTCGCAGCCGGGCCGCCTGGGCGCGGACGGGGTCCACCTTGCCGGCCTTCTGGAGGGCATCGAGGAAGGCCTGGAGGCGGGGGGAGACCTCCGCGTCGTTCAGGCGCGCCGTGGCGAGGGACGCCTCCAGGTGCAGGTGTCTGGGCCAGGTGGCGGCATCCGCGGCGACGAGGCCATCGAGGGCCATGAGGGCCTTCGGACTCTTGAAGCGGTTCAGGAAGAACAGGGCGTCGAAGCGCTCCCGGGGTGTCCGCGCCTCGGCGGCCTTCGCCAGCCACAGCGCCTCCGTGGGGTGGTCGAGTTCCGGCGGCAGCAGAGCGGGCGCGCCGGGAGCCCCAATGCGACGGATCGTCCGTTCCAGGCGGGCCCGGTCCACCGGCGCCAGGGCCGCCTTCTGGGCATCCGTGAAAGCCAGGGGCTGCCGGGCCCATTCGGCCTGGATGGCGTCGTGACCGGTGAAGTGGGGGTCCTGGGCGAAGAGAGGCGCCACCGCGAGCAGACCGGCTGCCAGCCGGGGAAGGGGGAGGGCAAGGAGCATGGATGAATCCTCGTGGTTTCGTCGGGAGGTTGTCAGTGGCTCTAAGTCTATGCGAATCCTGGAATAGTCATTGCCGATGTCCAGGTTATCCTGGGGGATCCACAGCCATGCCCCATCCAGACAGATCCGGAGTTTCCGCATGTCCCACGCTGCCCCGACGGCCCGTACCGAGAAGGTTCAAGGGGAGGCTCCGGCCTGGTTGAAGGAGCTGGAGGCGGCCTCCAGACCAGCCTCCAGGAAGGGTGCCGGGCTGGGCCGGTGGATCTCCCGGCTGGTGGCCCGGGCAGCCATGCGTGGCGGACGGGATCTCGATGCGGACCAGCCCCGGTTCAACGCGGCCCTGGTCGAGGGACTCCGGCATCTGTCGGCCACCGTGGACGAGTTGGTCTCCTTGCACCAGGCGGCCCTTCGGCAGCCGGACCATCCCCAGGGAGTGCAGGAGGCCCTCCGCACCCTCCGGGAGGATCTCCGCGCGCTCCAGCAGCGGATGCCTTCGGCCATCCCCGTCGTGCCCGTCGTGCGCGAGGACCAGCCTGAGGATCAGCGGTTCGCCCCGTACTACCGAGCCTTCGAAGATGCCTTCCGCGGAAGCGAGGCGGTGATCGAATCCCGGCTGGAGGTCTACCTTCCCCGTGTCCGGAAGGCCTTCGCGGGCCTCCAGGATCCTCTATGGCTAGACCTCGGCTGCGGCCGCGGGGAATGGCTCCGGGTCCTGGCCGGGGCCGGTGTCCGAGGCGTGGGCGTGGACGGCAATGCGGGCATGGCTGAGGCTGCCCGGGCCTCTGGCCTGGAGGTCCAGGTCGGAGACCTGATGGACCATCTCCGCGGCTGCGAGGCGGGGAGCGTGGACGGGCTCAGCGCCTTCCACGTGGTCGAGCACCTGCCCTTGGATCTGCTCGTGGAACTGCTCCAGGAGGGATTGCGGGTGGTGAAGCCCGGTGGCCTCCTCATCCTGGAGACGCCCAATCCCGAGAACCTGCAGGTGGGAGCCCACACCTTCTACCTTGACCCGACCCATCGCAGCCCGGTGCCGCCGGCCTTCCTGGCCTTCCTGGCCGCCCAGGTCGGGTGGAAGCAGGGGGACATCCTCCGGCTGCAGGCGGACGAGCGCGACCTGGCGCGGGCGAAGCGCGCATGGCTGGGGAACAAGGCCCTCATGAAGGTCGCGGAGGGCCTGTTCGGGCCCAGGGACTATGCCCTGGTGGCGGTTCGTCCCCTGGCCTGAATTCCGTCAGCGGTACCCGGCGCGGGGCGCCTCGGCGTGGCCGGCTTCGCGGAGCACCTGCTCCTTCTGGGCCAGCTTGAGGTCCGAATCCACCATCATCGCGGCCAGGGCCCGGATGTCGGTCTTGGGCTCCCAGCCCAGGATGCGCCGGCCCTTGGACGGATCGCCTTCCAGGTGGTCCACCTCGGCGGGACGGAAGTAGCGGGGATCGATCTCCACGTGCTTCTGCCAGTCCAGGTCCAGCCGCCCGAAGGTGAGGCCCAGGAAGTCGCGGATGCTGATGCTCTCGCCCGTGGCCACCACATAGTCGTCCGGCGCATCCTGCTGGAGCATGCGCCACATGGCCTCCACGTAGTCCCCCGCGAAGCCCCAGTCCCGCTTGGCGTCCAGGTTGCCGAGGAAGAGCTTGTCCTGGAGCCCCAGCTTGATGCGCGTGGCAGCCCGGGTAATCTTGCGGGTCACGAAGGTCTCGCCCCGACGCGGGCTCTCGTGGTTGAACAGGATGCCGTTGCAGGCGAAGAGGCCGTAGCTCTCCCGGTGATTGATCACCTGGTAGTGGGCGTAGACCTTGGCGCAGGCGTAGGGGCTGCGGGGCTCGAAGCGGGTGCCCTCGTGCTGCCGGGGCTTGGCGCTGCCGAACATCTCGGAGCTGCCGGCCTGGTAGAAGCGGATCTGCTTCTTCGTGTGCTTCATGTAGCTGCGGATGGCCTCCAGCAGTCGGATGACGCCCACGCCCACCACATCCACTGTGTACTCGGGTTGGTCGAAGCTCACGCGCACGTGGCTCTGGGCCCCCAGGTTGTAGACCTCGTCAGGCTGGATCTCGTCCAGCAGGTTCCGCAGGGCCCCGGCGTCGGACAGGTCGCCGTAGTGCAGGAAGAAGGCGGGATCCGGCGCCTCGCCCACGTGCAGGTGGTCGATGCGGTCCGTGTTGAAGAGGCTGGCCCGGCGCACCACGCCGTGGACCTGGTAGCCCTTCGACAGCAGCAGCTCGGCCAGGTAGCTGCCGTCCTGGCCAGTCACGCCGGTGATGAGTGCGGTCTTCTGCATGGGGTCCTCGAAGCGGAATCGTTCACTCTACCTTGCCGGATGGGAATGGAGAAATGGCGATCGCCGGAGGTTCACCGGGCGTGGGCGATGGCCTGAAGCGTGTCTTCGAGGCTGCGACGGGAAACCCAGCCCGTATCCGCCGTGAGCCGCGAGGGGTCGCCAACCAGTGTCTCCACCTCGGAGTTCGCAAACAGGGCCGGGCGATCCTCGCCGCAGGCCCTCAGCAGGCCGTGAACCAGCTCAGACACTTTGGTGGGTCGGCCAGAGCAAAGGTTCCAGATGGAGCCGCTGGGGGCGTCGACCTCCAGAAGTCGCAGGTAGGCGTCCATGGCGTCCCGCCAATCGAGGAAATCGCGGATGTCGTCGCGGCCCAACATGCGAATGGGATTCTCACCGCGACGGATGCGGTCCAGGAGCTCAGGCACCAGGAGGCCAGGGGCCATGCCTGGGCCGAGCTGATTGAAGGGACGCACAATGAACACCTTCAGGACCTTCCGGTGGCTCAGCGCCCACGTTTCCCCCAGGTGCTTGGAGAGGGCGTAGGGGTGGGTGGATCCCAGCGGATCCGTCTCCTTGAGGGGATGGTCGCTCGGCGCATAGACGAAGGCGCTGGAGGCGAAGATCGCGCGGCACCCTGGCGCCACCGCCGCCAAGTGGTCGAAGACTCGGGCGGTCATGCGCAGGTTGGCGAAGACCAGGTCCTGGGTCCAGTTCATGCCGGGAACGGAGTAGGCCGCCAGGTGGAAGGCCGCCTCCCAGGGGTGATCGCCGGGTAGCGGCAACGGATCCTGACCCAGGAGGTCCACGGCCCTGCAGCAAAGTCCGGGCGCTTCCTCGCTTCGGGCCCGGTCCCAGGATTCGACCTCATGGCCGGCTTCCAGGAGGCGCGAAATAAGGGCCCGCCCCACGAATCCGGACCCTCCGACCACCAGAACTTTCATGCGTGTGGCTCCATCCATACAGAGATGAATTCAAGGCGGCGGGGACCTGTCCTGCGCCGCGCCGTTCGAAAGGTGGGGAAATGCTAACATCAAGCTCTTTCAGCCCAAGGCGTGGGCGGATCACGGAGGGGAATTCGATGCGCCTTGGCGTGTTCCACCCAGCTTTCGAGACGGTCGGTGGCGCCGAGCTTCTGGTGGCGGCCCAGGCGCAGCATTTCCGGGCTCAGGGCGCCGCGCCGGAGATCATCACCCTCGGGTTCGACGCCGATCGCTGGGGGGAGCGCCTGGCGGGAATCCCGGTGCATACGGTGGAGAAGCGGCATTGGACCGACGCCCTCTACGGATGGTCCCGGATGGCCAAGCTGCGGCGCCGCGGGCTTCGCGCCGCAGCGGCCCTGAAGTCATACGACCTGGTGATCGCGCACAACTTCCCGTCCAGCGCCATGCTGGGGGCGGCCCCCATCCGCGCCCGCAAGATCTGGCAATGCAATGAACCCCCGCGCGGAATCCACCGCCGCGAGGCGAACCCGGCCCTGGTGGCCAGGGTCCTGGCCTCGGGAGGAAGGGGCCCGGAGGAAGCCACCATCTTCTTCGCGAAGGATCTGGCGGCGCATGATCGGGCCATGGCGGGGAACACCGGCCTGCGGGCCCGCCACGACTACGACCTGGAGGTGGTGAAGGGCCTCGATCTCATCTACGCCATCAGCGAGTTCAGCCGGGACAATGCCCGGCGCATCTACGGCCGGTGCCGGGAGGAAGTGATCTATCCCATCGTGCGGTTCCCCGAGGGTGGCCGGAACCGCGCGGGTCTGGAACGCTCCGTGCGCCGGGTGCTGGTCCACTCCCGCCTGGAGGTGCTGAAGAACATCGATACCGTCATCCGAGGATTCGCCCTCTTCCAGGCCGCCAGCCCGGTTCCCTGTGAGCTCCACGTGGTGGGGACGGGTCCCCTCCAGGAACGGCTGGAACAGTTGGCGGCCGCGAGCTGCAGGGCAGGGTCAGTCCGGTTCCACGGCTACCTCCCGGACGCGGAGCTCCGCCGCGTCTACGAAGCCTGCGACGTCCTGGCCCTGCTGACGCTGGATGAGCCGTTCGGCATGGTCTATCCGGAGGCCGCGGCCAAGGGGCTCCTCATGGTGGGCCCAGACCATGGCGGTCCCCTGGAGATCCTGGACGGGGGCAGGCTCGGGTGGGTGGTTGACGCCTTCTCCCCGGAGGCCCTGGCGGAAGCTCTGGCGCAGGTGTGGCGTCTCGACGACGCCGAAGCGGACCGGCGCCGGGAAGCCGCCGATCAGGCCTGCCGGGCCCGGTATGGCATCGAGGCCGTGGGCCCCCAGCTCATGGCACTTTTGTCGGAGGCCTGAATTAGACTGGGGGATGCTCTTCGATTCCCCCTCCTCCTTCGGCCGCACCTTCCGCATCGTCACCTTCGGCGAAAGCCACGGGGCGGCGGTCGGGGTGGTGATGGACGGCGTGAAGCCGGGGCTGCCGTTCGACCTGGAGGCCATCCAGAAGGAGCTGGACCGCCGGCGCCCCGGCCAGTCGGACCTGGTGACGCCCCGGAACGAAGCGGATCGCGTGCAGGTGCTCAGCGGCGTATTCGAAGGGTGCACCACCGGGCACCCCATCGCGCTGGTGGTGTTCAACGAGAACCAGCGGAGCGGCGACTACAAGGCCATCTCGGACCTGTTCCGGCCCGGCCACGCGGATCTCACCTATGACCGCAAGTACGGGATCCGCGACCCGCGCGGAGGCGGGCGCAGCAGCGGCCGGGAGACGCTGGCCCGCGTGGCCGCCGGCGCCTGGGCCAGGCAGCAGCTTGCAGGCATGGGCGTGTCTGTGCGCGGCTTCAACCGCGAAATCGCGGGCATCGCCGGGGCCTCGGTGGATTGGGCCTTCGTGGAATCGAACCCCCTTCGCGTGGCCGACCCCGGGGCCTTCCCCGCCCAGCGCGCCGCCGTGGAATCGGCTCTGGCCGACGGCGACAGCGTGGGGGGCGTCTGCGAAGTGTGGATCGAAGGGCTGCCCGTGGGGCTGGGCGACCCCGCCTTCGGCAAGTTGGATGGGCTGCTGGCCCTGGCCTGCATGTCCATCGGCGCCGTGAAGGGTGTGGAGCTGGGCGCGGGCTTCGAGAGCGCCCGCCGCCGCGGCAGTGAGAACAACGATCCGTTGGGGCCGGACGGGCCCCTGAAGAATGATGCCGGCGGCACCCTGGGCGGCATCAGCACCGGCGCTCCGGTGGTGGTGCGCCTGGCCGTGAAGCCCACCAGCTCGATCTCGAAGACCCAGAAGACCATCGACCGCGACGGCCATGCGGCGGACATCTCCACGAAGGGGCGCCACGATCCCTGCATCGCGCCGCGCATCGTGCCGGTGGCGGAAGCCATGTGCGCCCTGGTGGTCTACGACGCCTGGCTCACCCAGCAGGCGCTTCGGGAGGGCTCGGTGGCGCCGCTGGCGGAATGGGACTGGCAGGCCATCGAGGAGATCTTCCGGGGATGATCGTTGTGATGACCGCCACGTTCGTGGCGCCATGACGAACTGGTGACCTTGCCCGCTCAGGGCCAATTGACAATCGGATCCGATATGGAACCCGTCCTCCTCAGTTTCCACGCTCCCATCCACGATCTGGAGCAGGTGGCCCAGCATGTGGTGCGGGATGGCGTGCCGGCCCGCCTGCGGGACTGGCAGCGCGCCTCCGGTGCCCGGGAACTGGTGTACCTGGCCACCTGCCAGCGGGTGCTCTGGATGGTGTGGGGCGGCGATCCCGCCGCGCTGGATCCGGGACCAGGGGTCCGCCGCTATGAAGGCGAAGAGGCCTGGGTGCATCTGCTCGCCATGTCCGCGGGGCTGGAGTCCGCCAACCTGGGCGATCGTGAGATCCCCGGCCAGATGAAGGACGCCCTCGAGCAGGCCCGCCAGGTGGGCGTGGCCGGCGACGAGGCCCAGGCGGTTTTCGAGGACGTGATCCGCGAAGGCCAGCGGCTGCGGTCCCGCCTCGGTCTGGCCGACGGCAACGTCAGCGTGGCCACCGTGGCCCTCAAGCACCTCTGCGAGGGGCTGCCGGAGGGCTCGGCCATCGCCCTGGTGGGCGTGGGCCCCATGACCCAGTATCTGGCCGAGCGCCTGCCGGAGCGCGGCTTCAAGGTGTCCGTCGCCAATCGCACCAAGAGCAAGGCCCATGACCTGGCGGATCCTCTTGGTCTGGCGGTGGTGGATCTCCCCTTGCTTCAGCGCGACCCCGCTGGATTCCAGGCCATCGTGAGCGCCACGGCCGCGCCCGAGCCGATCTTCACCCTGGATGCATGGCAGACCCTCAAGCGCCCCCTCCTCCGCATCCTCGACCTGGCCCTGCCGCCGGACTCCGAGCCCGGCCTGGAGCAGCTCCCCTGGGTCCATCGCGTGGACCTCTCCGCCTTCCTGGCCCAGACCGCCACGGCGCGGGCCCAGCGGGCCGAGGCGGCCACCAAGGCCGAGGCCTTCCTGGTGGGGGCCGCCGGTCGCTTGCGCCACCGCGCCCACGCTCGGGGCCACAAGCGCCACCTCGCCTCCGCCCAGGAGCGCCTGGATTCCGCCTGGGGCGCCTTGGAGGCCGAGGTGAAGGCCCTGGAAGATTCCATGCAGGGGCTGGACGAGGCCCAGCGCGAGGCCCTCAAGGAGATCCTGACCCGGGGGCGCACGCTGGCCTTCCGCGCCCTCATCCAGACCCAGCCCAAACCGGACCCGAACGGAGAGGCAACCAAACCATGAAGCACGTCACCGTCGCCACCCGCGGATCCGCCCTGGCTGTGGGCCAGGCCGAGCCTCTGGTGAGGTTCCTCGAATCGAAGGGCTACGAAGTGTCCTGGCGGAAGTTCTCCACCTCCGGTGACCAGTGGCTCCAGGGCCCCCTGGACAAGCAAGTGGGCGGGGGCTTCTTCACCAAGGAGCTGGAAGACGCCATGGCCGCCGGCGCGGCGGATCTCCTCATCCACAGCCTGAAGGATGTCTCGCTCGAGCGCCCCGCGGGCATCGTCTCCGCCTGCATCCCCAAGCGGGAGGACCCCTCTGACTGGCTGGTGATGCGGCCGGACGCGCCCGAGGATCTCACCATCGGCACCAGCGCCGTGCGGCGCGAGCGCGTGCTCAGCCAGCTCTTCCCCAAGGCGAAGTTCACCTGGATCCGCGGCAACGTCCAGACCCGCCTCCAGCGCGTGCGAGATGGCGTGCTGCGCGACGCGCCCATCCACGCCACCCTGCTGGCGGCCGCGGGCCTGAAGCGCCTGGGGCTCGACCTTTCCGGCCTCACGGTGCGGCCCCTGACGCCCGACGAGCTGCCCTCGGCGCCGGGGCAGGGGGCCCTGCTGGCCGAGGCCCGGGCCGACCGTCCTGATCTCGTGGAGGTCCTGGCCGAAGTCCACGATATCCTGACCGCCCGCTGCGTCACCCTCGAGCGCCAGGTCCTGGCTGGCATCGGCGGCGGCTGCCAGCAGCCCCTGGGCGCGCTGGCCACGCCACAGGCGGACGGCAGCCTACTGCTTCGCGCGGCCTACGCGCCGGCCGGGGAGCTCCGCCGTGCCGAGGCGCGTGGCACGGATGACGCCGTCCTGCTGAAGACCGTCCTCCAGGGCATCGGCCTGTCATGACCTCCACCGCCGCGCCCCGCCTGGCTCTGGCCAGGCCCGCCCAGCACCCGCTGGCGGATACGGTGCGCAAGGCCGGCTGGGAGCCCGTGCCCTATGCCTTCACCAGCCTGAAGGTCATGGCCCAGGCCCTCCCGATGCCATTCGAAGCGGCCCAGGCCTTCGTGGCCCTGAGTCCCGCCGGCGCCAAGGTCGCCTCCGCGGCCCTCCCAGCAGGGACGGTCTGCCTGCTCCAGGGGGCCGGCACGGCCGAGGCCCTGGGACGGGAAGACCTGGAGATCCACCTCCCCGCCGAGGCCCGGGCCGAGGCCCTGTGGGACCTTCTTCGCACCCGGTTCCCCGAGGGGGGCGACTTCATCCTGGCCCGGGGCGAACGGAGCCGCGAGTACCTGGAAGCGGCGACCCGGGGAAGTGCCTGGCGGATCCATCCCTGGATCACGCACCGCGAGGTGGCCCGCGATCCTTTCCCGCCGCTGCCGGACGTGGCGGGCGTGCTGGCCCTGAGCCCCTTCCAGGCGGAGATCCTCGCGCCCATCGCCATCGGCGTGCAGCGCTTCGCCTGGGGCGAGGCCACCGCTGAAGCCTTCGCACGGGCGGGTGCGCCCGCGCACGCCCACTGCGAGCCCAAGCCCAGCCTGCTCTGGGCCATGCTCGCGAAGCACCTGAAGAAGGAGGAATCCCCATGCTGAACCGCTCCCGCCGCCTCCGCGCCAGCGCCGCCATGCGCAACCTGGTGGCCGAGACCGACCTGCGTCCGCGCCACCTCATCCAGGGCCACTTCGTGCAGCCCCAGCCGGGCCTGTCCGAGATCTCCAGCATGCCGGGCATCTTCAATGCCGGTGTGGAGGAGACGGTCCGTCAGGTGGAGAAGGACTTGAAGATGGGCCTCACGAACGTGCTGCTCTTCGGCGTGCCCGAGGATGCCCTCAAGAGCGCCGATGCGGCCTATGTGAAGGACGCCCAGGGTGTGGTGCCGAAGACCGTCAGGGCCCTGAAGCAGGCCTTCGGCGCGGATCTCATCGTCATGACGGACGTCTGCCTCTGCGGCGCCACCAGCCACGGCCATTGCGGCCTGGTGGACGACGATGGCGTGGTGGTGAACGATCCCACGCTGCCGATCCTGGCGGAGATGGCCCTGCGCCATGCCGAGGCCGGCGCGGATGTGGTGGCCCCCAGCGACATGATGGACGGCCGAGTCACGGCCATCCGCGCGTTGCTGGACCAGCACGGCTTCACCCGGACCAGCATCCTCAGCTACGCCATCAAGCACTCCGGCGCCTACTACGGCCCCTTCCGCGAGGCCGCCCACAGCAGCCCCAAGTTCGGCGACCGGAAGACCTACCAGATGGATCCCCGCAACGCCCGTGAAGGCCTGCGGGATGCCCTGCTCGACATCGACGAGGGCGCCGACATGCTCATGGTCAAGCCCGCCATGCCGAACCTGGACCTCATCTGGCGCCTGCGCCAGGCCACCCTGGCGCCCATCTGCGCCTACCACGTGTCCAGCGAGTTCAGCAGCGTCAAGGCCGCCGACCGCCTGGGCTGGGTGAACGGCGACCAGCTGATGTATGAGCACCTCATCGCCATCCGGCGCGCCGGCGCCGACATGATCGTCACCTACGCCGGCCGCGAGGCAGTCGAAAAGGGTTGGATTTCCTAGAAAGGAGCCATCCACAGATTTCACAGATTCACACAGATTGGACTGCTGAGATCTCCGATGCCTCCCGCCCTTAGTTGCTTTCTTAATCTGTGAAATCTGTGGAATCTGTGGACAGAAATCATTTGAGGTTTTCATGAGCAACGACACCTTGTTCCAAGAAGCCCTGACGCACTTCCCCGGCGGCGTCTCCAGCCCCGTGCGCGCCTTCCGGGCCGTGGGCGGCACGCCCAAGTTCTTCAAGAAGGCCAGCGGCGCCTGGTTCGAGGACGAGGACGGCCAGAAGTTCCTCGACCTCTGCATGTCCTGGGGCCCGCTGATCCTGGGTCACGCCCACCCCGACATCCTGGCGGCCGTGACCGAGTCCATGCAGGAGGGCCTCACCTTCGGCGCCCCCAGCCGCCGCGAGTTGGCTCTGGCCCGCAAAATCAAGGAGATGGTGCCCTTCGTGGAGAAGATGCGCTTCGTGTCCTCGGGCACGGAAGCCGTCATGTCCGCCCTGCGCGCCGCCCGCGGCTTCACGGGCCGGGATCGCATCCTGAAGTTCGAAGGCTGCTACCACGGGCACAGCGATGGCCTGCTGGTGAAGGCGGGATCGGGCCTCATCACCTTCGGCGCCCCCACCAGCGCCGGCGTGCCCAAGGGCATCGCCGAACTGACCTCCGTGGTCACGCTGGACGACCTGGAGACCCTGGAGCGCACCTTCGCCGAGATCGGGAACGAGCTGGCCGCGGCCATCATCGAGCCCATCCCCGCCAACAACGGCCTGCTGCTCCAGCGCCCCGAGTTCCTCAAGCGGCTGCGGGAGCTCTGCACCAAGCATGGCGTGGTCCTCATCTTCGACGAGGTCATCAGCGGCTTCCGTGTGGCCCCCGGCGGCGCGGCGGAGCGCCTGGGCATCACGCCGGACCTGGCCACCTATGGCAAGATCATCGGCGGCGGCATGCCCGTGGGCCTCTACGGCGGCCGCAAGGACATCATGGGCGTCGTGGCGCCGGACGGGCCCGTCTACCAGGCAGGCACGCTGTCGGGCAACCCCGTGGCCATGGCCGCGGGTCTCGCCACCATGGAGAAGCTGACGCCGGCCTTCTACGCGAGCCTGGAAGCCAATGCCGCGAAGTGGGCCGCGGCCTTCGAGGCCATCCCTGGCCTCCACTGCCCCCGCTACGGCAGCCTGCTCTGGCCCCTGTTCCAGGACGGTGTGCGCCGCAGCGACGCGGTGAAGGGCGAGGCCATCAGCACCTTCAACCGCCTGCACAAGGCCCTGCTGGGCCAGGGCGTCTACCTGCCGCCCAGCGGCTACGAAGTGGCCTTCCTCGGCGCCGCCCACGGCGAGCCCGAGCTGGCCCACTTCAAGCAGGCCGTGGCCGCCGTGGCCAAAGAATTCGCCTGATTTCCAAAGGCGCAGGCCACTTCCCCGCGCGCCTTCCCCGGTTTCTGTGATGACATGTTTTTGGTGATGTGATGACCCAGCCCCTCCTCCGCGTCCTGAACGGCGAAGCCCTCGACAAGCCCCCGGTGTGGTTCATGCGCCAGGCCGGGCGGTTCCTGCCCGAGTACCGCGCCGTGCGGGCCAAGGCCACCTTCGAGCAGCTGCTCAACGACTCGGACCTGGCCGCGGAGGTGACGCTGCAGCCCATCCGCCGCTTCCCCCAGATCGATGGCGCCATCATCTTCAGCGACATCCTGGTGATCCTCGACGCCCTGGGCTGCGAGGTCACGATCCCCGAAGGCGGGCCCCGCATCGGCAAGACGCTGGACCAGATCGACATCGACCGGCCCCTGGACGAGAAGGTGTTCGAGCCGGTCTGCGAGGCCATCCGCAAGGTGAAGAAGGAGCTGCCCGCCAAGGTGACCATGCTCGGCTTCGCCGGCGCCCCCTGGACCCTGCTGGCCTACGGCATCGAGGGGAAGGGGAGCAAGTCCTGGGCGAAGGCCAAGGCCTTCCTCCACCAGGAGCCGGTGCTGGCCCGCAAGTGGCTGGACAAGCTGGCGGACGCCGCCGCCCGCCTGCTGAACCTGCACATCGAGGCCGGCGCCCAGGGCGTGCAGCTCTTCGACACCTGGGCCGGGGAGCTGGACGCGGACGACTACGCGACCTTCGCTCTGCCCTCTGTGGAGCGCACGCTCTCCCAGGTGAGCGCGGCCCCGACGCTGTTCTTCGCCCGCACGGGCTACCTGCCGGACAGCCTCAACCAGCTGCCCTGCAAGGGGCTGGCCGTGCCCTGGCAGGTGCCCATCACCGAGGCCCGCCGTCGCTTCCCCAAGATGGTGCTCCAGGGCAACCTCGACCCCATCGCGCTGCTGGCCGGGGCGGACACCGCCAAGCGGAAGGCCCGGGCCATCGTGGACGCCATGAAGGGCCACCCGCACATCTTCAACCTCGGCCACGGGCTCGTGCCCGAGACCGATCCCGCCGTGGTGGCCGCCGTCCTTGACGAGGTGAAGGCATGAACCAGCTAGCTGACCTCATTCGCCGCTACGACCGCCCCGGCCCGCGCTATACGGGCTATCCCATGCCGCCGGCCTGGTCCGACGACTTCCCGGAGCCCGAGGTCCTCTCGGCCCTGGAGCGCGCCGACGCCCGCAAGGACGAGGCCCTGTCGCTCTACCTGCACATCCCTTTCTGCCCGCGTCGCTGCGCCTACTGCGGCTGCAACGTGGTGGTGAGCCCCCAGTACGATCCCGTGGAGGCCTACCTCGCCGCGGTGACGAAGGAGCTGGATCTCGTCTGCGCCCGCCTGAAGGACCGCCGCAAGGCCCTCCAGCTGCACTGGGGTGGCGGCACGCCCACCTACCTGAAGGCGGCGGATCTCACGCGCACCTTCAACCTGTTCAAGGAGCGCTTCGAGTTCCAGCCCGGGGCCGAGATCGCCATCGAGGTGGATCCCACCTTCCTGGAGCCCGATCAGCTGCCGACGCTCCGCAAGCTGGGCTTCAACCGGGTGTCCTTCGGCGTGCAGGACCTGGACGAGAACGTGCAGGCCCTCATCACCCGCGGCCAGACCTGGGACCACACCCTGACCGCCATGAAGCAGTGCCGGGACCTGGGCTTTGAGGGCGTGAACCTGGACCTGGTCTACGGCCTGCCGGGTCAGACCATGGACACCTTCCGCCGCACCCTGGAGTCCACCCTGGAGCTGTCGCCGGACCGCATGGCCATCTACGGCTTCGCCTACCTGCCCAGCATCATGCCCTTCCAGCGGAGCATCCCCGCCGAGACGCTGCCCTCCCCGGATCTGCGCCTGGACCTGCTCCTTCTGGCCTCGGACATCCTGGAGAAGGCGGGCTACGTGGCCATCGGCATGGACCACTTCGCCCACCCGAACGATCCCATGGCCAAGGCTGTGAACGAAGGCCGACTCATCCGCAACTTCATGGGCTACGCCGTGGCTGCCGGCACGGACCTGGTGGGCTTCGGACCCAGCGCCATCTCCAACGTGGCGGGAGTCTACTCCCAGAACGAGAAGATCCTCGCCAAGTGGGAGCGAAGCATCACCGACGGCCACCTGGCGGTCCACAAGGGCCACCGCCTGTCCGAGGACGATGAGCTGCGTCGATGGGTCATCCACCACCTTATGGGCCACTTCGAATTGAAGTGGGACGACCTCAAGGCCAAGTTCGGCGTGGACGGCCCCGTCATGTTCGCCGATGCCGTGGCCCAGCTGGAGGAGGAAGTCTCCCAGGGCACCGTGGAGGTCCGGCCCGAGGGCATCTTCATCACCCAGCTCGGCCGGCGCTTCGTGCGCAACCTGGTGCAGCCCTTCGACGCCTACCTGGCCAAGCTCAGTGCCAAGACGCCTTTTTCCAGGACGGTGTGACGTCTGCCATTGAATAGCTGACCACAGGGCCTACATTAAGGACTGTGGAGACCCGCCCGCCCGGGCCTTGGCTCCGCAGCCGAAGGCCCCTCCGGTGGTCTCCGCGAACCGGCCTGGACATCCAGGCGATCTCGCGGAGGGTTCCATGTTCCGGACCATGCTTCTCCTGCTCCCGGCGCTCGTGCTCCAGGCCGGAGAGCCGGCCATCCCCAACTCGGTGGAAGTGCGCTCCGGCATCTTCGTCCTGAAGGGACCGCCCAATCCGGCGACCTGCGTGGCCATGAAGAAGGAGCACATCACCCACGTCATCGACCTCCGCCGGGACGACGAGCCTGATCTGGACTGCGAGTCCGAGTCCTCCCGCCTGCAGGATCTGGGCATCCACTACCTGCGGTACGCCATCAGCAAGACGCCCCCCGCCGCGGACTTCGATTTCCTGAGGTCGGTCCTGCGGGACATGCCGAAGGGCTCGAAGGTCGTCATCCATTGCAGCAATGGCAACCGTGCCGCCGCGGCCGTCTGCCCATGGTTGGTGCTCGACAAGGGCATGCCCGTGGCCGAGGCGATGCGGATCGCCACCGAAGCCGGCATGAAGGCCCCGGAGACCCAGGAGGCGGTGCGGCGGTATCTGGCCCGTCAGGGCCGGACCTGAACCGGTTCAGATCCTGGGTTCCTGGTACATCGCCTCGATCTGCTTGGCGTACATCTCATTGATGACGCGGCGCTTCACCTTCAGGGAAGGGGTGAGCTGGCCGCCTTCGAGGGTCATCTCCTCGGAGAGGAGGGTCATCTTCTTGATGCGCTCGTAGTTCGAGAGGCGCTCGTTGATCCGCTCGACGCGGCTGCCGACCTTGGCGTACACCAGGGGGTTCTGGATGAGGTCGGCGTGGCTCTTGAAGGTGATCTTCTTGTAGCCGGCCCAGCGGACCAGGCTGTCGAAGTTCGGCACGATGAGGACGCTGATGAAGTTCCGCTTGTCGCCGATGAGCACGGCCTGGGAGATGTATTTGTCCACCTTGAGCATGTTCTCGATGGGCTGGGGGGCCACCTTCTTGCCGCCGCTGGTGACGATGAGCTCCTTCTTCCGGTCCGTGATGTAGAGGCGCCCCTGGTCGTCGAGGTGGCCGATGTCGCCGGTGTGGAAATAGCCGTCCGCGTCGATGGCCTCCCGCGTGGCCGCTTCGTTGTTCCAGTAGCCCACCATGATGTTCGGCCCCTGGCACAGGATCTCGCCGTCTTCCGCGATCTTCACGAAGGGACGTCCTTCCCATTCCTGGTAGAGCGGCCTTCCCACGCAGCCGGGAATCACGTCGCCCAGGCGGTTCACGGTGATGACGGGACTGGTCTCGGTCAGCCCGTACCCTTCGAGGATGGGCAGTCCGATGATCCAGAAGAACTCCATGATCTTGCCGCCCAGGGGCGCGCCGCCGCTGATGGCGATCTTCAGGCGCCCACCGGTGCGCTGGCGGATCTTCTCGAAGACCACGGCCTTGGCGGTGCGGTACCACATGCCCTTCCAGGAAGGCGGTTCCTGGCCCTTCATCAGGTAGGGCACGGCCTGGCGGCCCGCCAGCATGGCCCAGTGGAAGATCAGTCGCTTGATGAAACTGCCCGCCGACACCGTGTCGTAGATCTTCGCGAAGATCTTCTCGTAGATGCGCGGGACCGAGGCCATGAGCGTGGGCTTGACCTCCAGCATGTCGGCCGCCACGGTGGCGACGCTCTCGGCGTAGTAGATGGAGGCGCCGGCGTGGAACCACAGGAAGTGGCCGGCCATGCGCTCGAAGATGTGGGTGAGGGGCAGGAAGCTCAGGGCCCGCTCGCCCTCTCCAATGTTGCTCACGGTGGCCCGGGAGGCGAGGACGTTGGAGACCAGGTTGCCGTGGGTGAGCATGGCGCCCTTGGGATCTCCGGTCGTGCCGGAGGTGTAGATGAGGGTAAGGATGTCCGAGGGCTTCCGCTGCTCGCCCCAGGTGCGGACCTCGGAACGGCGGGCCTCCATGGCCTCTCCTTCGCGCAGGAGGTCGGACCACAGGAACAGGGCGCGGCCCGTGTCCGCGGGCAACTCGCCGTCGATCAGGACCGCGGCCTCGAGGCGAGGAAGCTCGCTCCAGCGGCCCAGCACCTTGTCCAGCTGTTCGCGGGTGGAGCAGAGGGCCCAGCGGGCCTCGCTGTCCTTGAGGATGTAGGCGGCCTGTTCGGCGTTCAGCGTGGCGTAGATGGTGACGTCCGGGATGCCCTGGATGGCGCAGGCGAAGTCCGCGATGGCCCACTCCGGGCGGTTCTCCGACAGGAAGGCCACCCGGTCTCCGGCCTTGAGCCCATGGGCCGCCATGGCCAGCGCCAGCCGCTCGACCCGGGCCACCACCTCCGCATGGGAAATGGGCACGTAGACCCCGTTCTGTTTGGACGCCAGGGCATCCGGAAGATTCCTCTCCGCAGCGGCATAGAAAAGCTGGGCAATGGTCTCTACTGGCTGCGCCACAATGACTCCAGACACTTGGGGATGTGTGGACATGGTAGCAGGGAAGGGCGCGGCACCGCTGGGGGAGGGCATCCAGGCCTTCCACCTGGAGCAGCGCGCCCGGGGCGTGTCACCGCACACCGCTCGCGCCCAGATGGGTGATCTGGACAAGCTGTTGGACCACGCCGTCCGCTGCCAGTGGGGTGGCTGGGAGGTGAGCCCGCGCACGGTGCGGGGCTTCGCGCTGGAGCTGGGGGACCGGGGGCTGGATCCCGCCAGCCAGGCCCGCGTCCTCTCGACGGCCCGCACCTTCTTCCGTTGGCTGTGGGAGACCCGGCGCATCTCGAAGAACCCCGCCTCGGGTCTGCGGAACCCCAAGCAGCCCAAGAGGCTGCCCGCCTTCCTCACGGAGGGTGAGAGCCAGGCCCTGCTGGACCTCCCGCCCGCGGTGGACTTCCCCTCGGCGAGGCTGGCCTGCCTGCTGGAGCTGCTCTACGCCTCGGGCCTGCGCGTCTCCGAGCTGGTGGGCCTGGACCTGCAGGATCTGCTCATGGAGCAGCGGACGCTGCGGGTGCTGGGCAAGGGGCGCAAGGAGCGCCTGGTGCCCTACCACGCGCAGGCGGCGGCCATCCTGGATGCCTACCTGGGGTTAAGGTCCGCCTTCCTCGCGCAGAAGGAACTGCCCCCGAGCCCGGCCCTCTTCCTCAACCAGCGGGGCGGCAGGCTCACGCCCACCAGCGTGCGGGCCCTGCTGCGGTCGGCCCTCGAGGCGGCGGCGGTGCGATCGCGGGTGAGCCCCCATGCCCTTCGGCACAGCTTCGCCACGCACCTGCTGAACCGCGGGATGGACCTGCGCGCCATCCAGGAACTGCTGGGCCACGCAAGCCTGAGCACCACCCAGCGCTACACTCATCTGGGCCTGGAAGAGCTGGCCCGGACCTACGAAAAGGCCCATCCCCGGGCGAAAGGCTAGGAGCTTCCCCATGACATTCGTCATTCCCGCCCCCACCGCACCGACGCTTCCGGTCGTGGATACCGACGGCCAGTTTCCCGTGCGCAGGGTCTACTGCGTGGGTCGGAACTACGCGGACCACGCGCGGGAGATGGGCGGGAATCCGGACCGGGAGCCTCCGTTCTTCTTCGGTAAGCCGTCGGATACGGTGGTGCCGCGCGGCGGTGACATCGCCTACCCGCCCCTCACCTCCAACCTGCATCACGAGGTAGAACTGGTGGTGGCCCTGGGCGGCGGTGGACGGGACATCCCCGCGGAGAAGGCCCTGGCTTGCGTCTACGGCTATGCCGTGGGCATCGACCTCACCCGCCGGGACCTCCAGGCCAAGTTCAAGGACAAGGGCCAGCCCTGGGAGATGGCCAAGGGCTTCGACCAGTCGGCGCCCGTGTCCGCGGTGATGCCGGCCTCGCGCTGCGGCCATCCGGCCATCGGCGCCATCTGGCTGGCCGTGGACGGCGCCGACCGCCAGCGCGGCGATCTCTCCCAGATGACCTGGAACGTGGCGGAGGTGATCGCCCACCTCTCCACCTATGTGGCCCTGGCGCCCGGCGATCTCATCTTCACGGGCACGCCTTCGGGCGTGGGGGCGCTGGTGCGCGGGAACCGCGTGACCTGCGGCATCGAGGGCGTCGGCGACCTGGCGATCACCCTGATCTGATCTCGAATCAGGGTGCCGGCCGCACCTTCACGTGGGCGCCTTCGGAGAGCCCCCAGGCCTGCATCAGCTCCCGGGGGATGGCCACGTGCTTCTCGGCGAGCCCGGGCATGAACTCCACCCGCTCCACGGCGGGCCCCTTGGGCCAGATGACCCTCAGGTTGCTGACCCCGTGGCGGTAGGGGCCGAGGACGGTCCACCAGCCTTCCATGGCGGCCGGAAGGCCGAGGTGGTCGCCTTTCTTGAACAGGCCGGTCTTCAGCTCGGCGACGGTGACATGGGCGTCCGGCTCCAGCACTTCGAGGCGGCCGGCCTCCTTGAGCAGGGAGGCCGCCTGCAGCACGGTCACATCGTTCTGTCCCGTGGCGGCCATGATGTCCTGAAAGTCGCGGTAGCCGTCGAAGAAGGGCATGACCCGGCGATCCTCAGCGAACACCTTGATGCCCTCAAGGAGCTGAGGCGGACGCAGGGTGGGCCAGGGCACCGCCGTGAGCCTGGGGAAGATGCCATGCAAGCGGCGGCGGCTGTCCTGGAGACGCGCGGAGTCCATGAGCAGATCCGGCACCGTGCGGCGGATCGAGGCCGGGGCCTGGATCTGGGTGGCGAGGAACTCGAAGTGGCCGGTCACCCATTCCAGGATCTCGAAGGCGGCCGTCTCGCCCCGCGCCGCCACGGTCTCGGCGTGGATCACCTCGCCACCGGAGAAGTAGAGCACGCCGCTGATCTTTCCCGAGGTGACCTGGAGCATGCCCGTCTTCCGGTTGGCGTGCAGGAGCTGCGCCACATCGGTGAGGGAAATGCTCTCCAGGGTACCGCGGAGATTGCTCAAGGCCTGGCCTCCGCCATGGCGGCCAGCATCTCCTCCACAGACCGTTCCAGGCCCACGAGCACCGCCCGTCCGATGAGGCTGTGGCCGATGTTGAGTTCCTCGATCTCGGGAATCGCGGCGATGGGTCCCACGTTCTGGAGGGTCAGGCCGTGCCCGGCGAGGATGCGCAGGCCCAGCCGGCTGCCCAGACGGGCCGCGTCGCGGATCCGGCCCAGTTCCAGTGTCGGGTCGGAATCCATGGGCAGGTCGCTGTAGATCCCCGTGTTCAGCTCCACCGCGTCGGCCTCCAGCTTGGCGGCCATCTTCACCTGGTCCAGCACGGGATCCACGAACAGGCTCACATGGATCCCCGCGCTGCGGAGCTCCCGCATGACCGGGCGCAGCATGCCCTGGAGGAAGATGGCGTCCAGGCCTCCCTGGGTGGTGAGTTCCTCCCGGCTTTCGGGCACCAGGGTCATCCAGGAGGGCCGGAACGGGACCACCGCTTCCAGAGTCTCCGGCGTCGCGGCGCATTCCACGTTCAGGGGGATAGCGAGAACCTCCTTCAGGACGCGGAGGTCACGGTCCTGGATGTGGCGGCGATCGCTCCGGAGATGCACGGTGATGCCGTGGGCCCCGGCGCTCTGGGCCAGCAGGGCCGCCGCCACGGGTTCGGGTTCGTGGCCGCCGCGGGCCTGCCTGAGGGTGGCCACATGGTCGATATTCACGCCAAGCCTGAGGTTCAATGCGGGCTCCAGTAGCTGATGCCTCTTAGCTTACCCTCCAATCGGCCGCGGAAAGGCCGAGCGTGAATTTCAAAAAAAGGAGTTGAAACATTCATTTTTGGAACCATGCTTGTTCCATGGCTGACTCCCCGCTTCTCCCCACCCTGTTCCTCGCCCACGGATCACCCATGCTGGCCCTGGAAGGAGGCGCCTGGGGCAAGGCCGTGTCCGCCCTCGGCCTCCGATTGCCGCCATTGAGGGGCATTCTCGTCTGCTCCGCCCACTGGGAGGCGGCGGGGCCGATGCACCTCTCATCTGCGAAGAGGCCTGGCGTCATGCATGATTTCGGTGGGTTCCCGGAGGAGCTCTACACCCTCGACTATCCGGCTCCGGGATCCCCCGAATTGGCCGCCGAAGCCGCCGGCCTCCTGAACACCGCGGGCCTGGAGGCGGAGCTCGACGATCACCGTCCCCTGGATCATGGCGCCTGGGTGCCCCTGCGGTACCTGGCCCCCGGCGCGGAAGTTCCCGTGGTGCAGCTCTCGCTACCCCGGCCCCGGACCCCGGAAGGGCTCCTGGCCGCAGGCCGGGCCCTGGCTCCCCTACGGCGATCCGGCGTGCTTATCCTGGGCAGTGGGGGCGTGGTGCACAACCTCCGCCGCCTGGATTGGCAGGATGCTTCCGCCCCGCAGCCCTGGGGCCTGGCCTTCCAGGCCTGGGTGCGCGGCCGCCTGGAAGCCGGGGACCTCGAGGCCCTCGCGGACTGGCGGAAGGCGCCTGGTGCGACGGAATCCGTGCCCACCTCTGAGCATCTGGACCCCCTGTTCGTGGCCGTCGGCGCGGCTGGATCCGTGCCCGAGCCGGTCTTCGAAGGCTGGCAGCTGGGCAGTCTCAGCCTGGAGAGCTACCTGTTCGCTTGAAGGCTGCGGCAGGCCTCAGCCCATGGTCTTCCTGAAGCGCCCGGCGGCCAGCAGCAGCATGATGGTTCCGAGGGCGGTCAGGGCCAGCATCTGGGGCCAGAGCACCTCCAGGCCCAGCCCCTTCAGGAATACGCCCCGGATGATGACGAGGTAGTACCGCAGGGGATTCAGGTAGGTGAGCAGCTGCACGATCTTGGGCAT
This sequence comes from Geothrix paludis, assembly GCF_022808815.1. GTDB lineage: Bacteria > Acidobacteriota > Holophagae > Holophagales > Holophagaceae > Geothrix > Geothrix paludis. The sequence goes on from NZ_JAKZLC010000001.1 coordinate 354,590, forward strand.
GTTGGCGATGGGATAGACGAAGCCCGAGAGCATGAAGGCGGGCAGCATGAAGAAGAACGCCGTCATCATGGCCTGCTGCTGGGTGGAGCTCACGGTGGAGATGAAGAGGCCCACGCCCAGGGTGCTCAGCAAGTACAGGCCCGTGCCGAGGAAGAGGACCGGCGGGAAGCCCAGCATGGGGACCCGGAACCAGAAGACGCTGATGAGCGCGATGAGGGCGACATCCACGAAGCCGATGGCCGCGAATGGGATGGTCTTGCCGAGGATGAACTCCAGCCGCCCGATGGGCGTGACCATGATCTGCTCCATGGTGCCCACCTCCCGCTCGCGCACGATGGACATGCTGGAGAGGATGATCGAGAGCACGGCCACGAGCATGGCCAGGACGCCCGGCACGAAGTAGTTGCGGCTGTCCAGGTTGGCGTTGAACCAGGCGCGGGAAGCCAGGGCGACGGGTTCGGCGTCCAGGCGCACGCCGGCCGTGCGGGCGAAGCGCTGCTCCAGGAGCGACCGGTTGAAATCCGCCGAGATCCTGGACGCATAGCTCAGCGCCACGCTGGCCGTGTTCGAGTCCGAGCCGTCCAGGAGGAACTGGGCCTGGGCGCTGCCGCCTCCGGACAGGGCCTCGGCGAAGCCCCGGTTGAGCCGCAGCACGGCCTTCGCCTCCCCCGAATCCAGCACCTTCTGGATCTCCGGTTCCGAGGCGATCCGCCGGACCACATCAAAGCACCCCGAGCCCTCGAAGCGGGCGATGAGGTCGCGGGTGGCGGGGGTGCGGTCCAGGTCGTAGACGGCCATGGGCACATGGCGCACGTCCGTGTTCACCGCGTAGCCGATGATGATGGTCTGGGCCACGGGCACGACGAACAGGACGGCCCGCATCCTCGGGTTCCGGAGGACCTGGATGAACTCCTTGACGAGCATGTGGTAGAGGCGTTCAAGCATGGTCGATCCCTAGGCCAGGCGCTTCTTGAAGCTGCGGATGGCGGAGAGGAGCATCAGGGCGCCGAAGGCGACCATCAGCAGGCACTCGGGCCACAGCTCCGCGAGCCCGGTCCCTTTGAGGTAGAGGCCCCGCAGGAAGGCCACGAAATAGCGGGCGGGGATCAGGTAGGTCACCACCTGCAGGGCCTTGGGCATGTTGGCGATGTCGAACATGAAGCCCGAGAGCAGGAAGGCCGGAAGGAAGGTGGCCACGAAGGCGAACTGACTGGCCAGGAGCTGGCTCTTGGCCTTGGCGCTGATGAGGATGCCCAGGGAGAGCGCTCCCACCAGATAGATCGCGGACACGGCGAACAGGAGCAGCAGGCTGCCCCGGATGGGCACGTCGAACAGGAAGCGGCCCGCCAGCACGGAAAGCAGCATGTCCACCATGCCGACGGCGAAGTAGGGCGCGAGCTTGCCCAGGATCAGCTCGCTCCCCCGGATTGGCGTGGAGATGAGCTGCTCCATGGTGCCTGTCTCCCACTCCCGGGCCACCGTGAGCGAGGTGAGCAATGCCGTGATGAGCATCATGATCACGGCGATGAGCCCGGGCACGATGAAGATCCGGGACTCCATGTCCGTGTTGAACCACGCGCGGAACCGCAGGTCCAGGGGCAGGGCGGGGGGGCGCCCCGTGATGCGCCGGGTCTTCTCCACGAGGAGCTCCTGGGAGTAGTTCCGCACGATGGCCTCGGCGTAGGAGATGGCCAGGGTCGTGGTGTTGGCGTCGCTGCCATCGGTCAGGATCTGAACCTGGACCTTCCGGCCGGAGGCGACCCGGCGTCCGAACTCGACGGGAAGCACCACCGCCATCATCGTCCGTCCCCGGGCGAGGTCGCCCTCCACCTCCCCGTAGGAGCCAGGCCGAGCCACGACGGAGAAGTAGCGCGATCCCTCGAAGCGGCTCACCAGCTCCCGGCTCTGGGGCGTGCGGCTCTGGTCCCAGACCGCGAGGGGCACCCGGTCCAGGTCCATGGTCAGGGCGTACCCGAAGATCATCAGCATGACCATGGGCAGCACGATGGCGATGCCCAGGGCGCGCGGGTCCCGCAGGACGTGGATGAACTCCTTGCGCGCCACGGCGCCGAGGCGGCGGAAGTTGAGGCCGCTCATGCCTTGAACTCCTTTTGCGCGCCGTCGGCGCGATCGCGGGCCTCGATGAGGGACACGAAGACGTCCTCGAGGGAGGGCGTGATGCGCTCCACGGCGCCCACCTGAAAGCCGCCCTCTTCGAGGGACCGGCGGAGGCGGGGCGCGAGGGCCTCGGCGTCCTCCGTCATGAGGTGGATGTCCCGCCCGAACAGGGCCGCGTCCCGGACACCCGCCACGGTCGCGGCCACGCCCAGGGCCTCATGGGAGCGGTCGCAGGCGACGCGCAGCACCTGGTCGGCCATGAGGCCGCCCTTCATCTCGCCCGGCGTCCCCAGGGCGACGAGCTCGCCCCGGTAGATGAGGGCGAGGCGGTCGCAGTACTCCGCCTCCTCCATGTAGTGCGTGGTGACGAAGACCGTGACCCCCTCGCTGGCCATCTGGTAGATGAGATCCCAGAAGGAGCGACGGCTCAGGGGATCCACCCCCGACGTGGGCTCGTCCAGGAAGAGGACCCGGGGCTCGTGGAGCAGGGCGCAGCCCAGGGACAGGCGCTGCTTCCAGCCGCCCGGCAGGAGGCCCGTCCGGGTGCGGCGGTGCTCCTGGAGGTGGGCCATGTCCAGGACCCAGGCCTTCCGCTCGGCCTTCTTCTCCTTGGGCACCCGGTAGATGCCGCTGAAGAAGTCGATGTTCTCCTCTACGGTGAGGTCGTCGTAGAGGCTGAACTTCTGGCTCATGTAGCCGATGCTGCGCTTGATCTCCTCGCGCTGGGTGCGGATGTCGAGACCCGCCACCGTGCCCTGGCCGCCGGAGGGTTCCAGGAGCCCGCAGAGCATGCGGATGGTGGTGGACTTGCCGGCGCCGTTGGGCCCCAGGAAGCCGAAGATCTCGCCCTGGCGCACGTCGAGGCTGATGCGGTTCACGGCCACGAAGTCCCCGAACCGCCGCTCCAGGTCGCGCAGCGTGACGGCGAGCGTGCCCGGCACGGCGCTCATGCGGCACCGCTGGGCAGGGCCGAGGTGAAGATGTCCTCGAGGGTGGGCTCGATCACGTCCACACCATGGCAGGCGAGTCCCTCCACGCGCAGGATCGCCTCTACGCTGGAGCGTCCGCGATCCGCATCTTCGGCCAGGACGTGGATGCGATCCCCGAAGAGGGCCACATTTCCGATCTTTGCAGCGCGCAGGAGGACCGCGGCCCGCCGGGGAGATTCGCAGCGGACCTCCAGAAGGGCGCCCTGGAGCAGGCCCTTCACACCGTCCACGGTGTCGCAGGCCATGAGTCGGCCCTGGTGGAGCAGGCCGATGCGGTTGCAGCGCTCCGCCTCGTCCAGGTAGGCCGTGGAGACGAAGATCGTCACGCGCTCCTGCTGGAGCTGGTAGAGGATGCGCCAGAAGTCCCGGCGGGAGACGGGATCCACGCCGTTCGTGGGCTCGTCCAGGAAGAGGACCCGGGGCGTGTGGATGAGGGCGCAGGCGAGCCCGAGCTTCTGCTTCATGCCCCCGGAGAGGTTGCCCGCCAGGCGGCGCCGGAAGGGGGTGAGGTTGCTGAAGGCCAGCAGCCGCTCGAGGCGCTCGCCCCGGCCGGCCTTCGGGACTTCGTAGAGATCGGCGTAGAAATCGATGTTCTCCTGCACCGTCAGGTCCGGGTACAGGCCGAAGCGCTGGGCCATGTAGCCGATGCGATCCTTGATGGCCTCGGCATCCCGGACCGCGTGCAGCCCGTCGACCCAGGCCTCGCCCGAGCTGGGCTCGAGGATCCCGGTCAGCAGGCGCATGGTGGTGGTCTTGCCCGCGCCGTCCGGTCCGACGAGCCCGAAGATCTCCCCCTCCTCCACGGCCAGGCTCAGCTGGTCGAGGGCCACGAGGTCCCCGAATCGGCGCGTGAGCGCCTGGGTCCGGACGGTCTCCATCACCGGCCGTCCAGGGAGATCTCGGCATCCACAGGCATGCCGGGCTTGAGCTCCATCGCCGGGTTGGGGATGTCGATCTTGATGCGGTAGACCAGCTTCGTGCGCTCCCTGCTCGTCTGGACGCTCTTCGGCGTGAACTCGGCCTCGGAGGCGATGAAGGCCACGCGGCCCTCGTAGCGCTTCCCGGGGAAGGAGTCGGACGTGACGAAGGCCTTCTGGCCCACCTTCACCCGGCCCAGGTCGGCCTCCTCCACGTAGGCGCGCAGCCAGACCTGGCTGAGATCCGCCATCGTCACGACCGCCGTGCCCGGCGAGACGTACTCCATGGGCTCGACGTTCTTGGAGAGGATCACGCCCGCGCTGGGAGCCGTGAGGGTAGCGTAGCCCAGCTGGGTCTGGGCCAGCGCCAGGGCCTGCTGGGCCTGGTCGTAGCGAGCGCGGGCCTGGTCGATATCTTCCTTCCGGGGGCCCTTCCGCACGAGGGTGTACTGCTGGTCGGCCTGCTGGACCTTGCCCCGGGCGGTCTCGAGGGCGGCCCGGCTGGCCTCGTAGTCGCGCACCGAGAGGATGCCCTTCTGCTGGAGGTCGCGGATGCGCGCCTCGTCGGGCTCCAGCCTCTGGAGGTCCGCCTGGGCCTGCTCAAGGGCGGCCTTGGACGCGGCGATCTCCTCCTTGCGGGATCCGGCCAGCATGGCGTCCAAGGCTGCCTTGGCCGTGGCGGCATCCGCCCGGCGCATGGCCACCTGCTGTTCCAGGTCCCGGGCGTCGAGCCGGGCCAGCAGCTGACCGGCCTGGACCGTCTGGCCCTCATCCACGGGGCGCTCGATCACTTTCCCCGCCACCCGGAAGCTGGCCTCCACCTGGATGACTTCGATGTTTCCCGAGAGCTTGAGGCGGCTCTCCTGATGATTCCCGCAACCGGTGGCCAGGAACGCCGCTCCGCCGAGGAGAACCATCATGGCGATGGGAAGATGCCGGTCTGTCGGTCTCATGGACGGGTCTCCTTGATGGCGATGGGGTCTGCCTCAAGCTCGGGTAGGGGCGGCAAGGGGGCGAGCGGGTCCCGGGCGATGCCCCGCCAATACAGGTCGAACCAGACGTGCAGCCCGGTCTCCACGGCCTGGTCATGGGGCAGCCCCATGAGACGGGGGAGCACGGTGGGCAGCAGGTCGAGGATCTCGAGATGCATCCTCGCGAGAAAGAAAGTGCCCAGCAGGGTATGGAGGTCCGCTCGCAGTTCCCCCCGCGAGATGCCCTGGTCGAGGATGCTCCGGATGGCTATCACGATGGGGCGGATCCGCACCTCGATGAGGCCCGAGAGTCCTTCGGCGCCGCGCACGATCTCGCCCCGGATGAGGGACCGGATCGCCGGGTCGGCCTTGAGGTGCCGGTGGTAGATCCGGACGACCTCCCAGAGCTTGAGGGCGGTGGAGCGCGGATCCCCGGGTGCCGCCACCGCCTCGAGCTCCTGGAGGATGGGCGGGAAGCGGCGGGCCAGCAGGGCGGTGAACATGGCCTCCTTGCTGTCGAAGTGGTAGTAGATCAGGGCCGGGTCGCAGCCGGCCTGCTTGGCGATGGCCCGCAGGCTGGCCGCCCGGAGGCCATCCCGGGCGAAGACCTCCTGGGCCGCATCCAGGATCCGGTCCGGGTCCATCCGGATGGGTTTGGGTCCGCGGGGGCGAGGGGCATGGGGCATGGGGCTCCAATTCAACGAATGTTGAATCATGTGATCCGGGCCCGGGATCTGGCAAGCGTTATTTCATCACACGTGGAAATTTGAGCGGTACATGATCAAGCCCCCGGGGGTCCAGGGGCTTGATCGCGATCTCTGGTGACTATTCGCCGGAGATGGGGACCACCGTGGTGTCCTCGATGGTGATGATCTCGGGCTCCTCGAAGGCGATGCGGTTCTCCTCGACCTCGGCCATGGCCACCTGGCCCCAGAACGACGCGAGCTTGGGGGCATCCTGGGCCTGACCGTGCTTGTTCACGGGCACGACCACTTCGACCTTGGGGAAGGCGCCGCGCTGGAGCTGATCGCAGCGCTTGCCGGCCACGACGACAAAGCGGTACTTGTTGGCGATTTCTTCCGGGACACGGACGATGGTGCGCTGGGTCATGGGCCACTCCGAACCAGGAAGCATAACACCTGTGGCGCCATGGATCAACGAGCGTGGAGTAGCATGGAGCGTTCCAGGAGCCCCGATGCAGATCATCCTCGGCATCCCGGGCGGCATCGCCGCCTACAAGTCCGCTGATCTGGCCCGGTTGCTGACCAACCAGGGCCATCGGGTCCGCTGCATCCTTACCGAGGCCGGCGCCCGGTTCATCACGCCGCTGACCCTCAGCAGCCTCACGGGCGAGCCCTGCTATGGGGCGAACCCCGACCAGGGCGAGTGGCGCGCCAACCCGAGCATCGAGCACATCGAGCTGGCCCGCTGGGCGGATCTGGTGGCGGTGGTGCCCGCCACGGCCGACATCCTGGGGAAGGCGGCCAACGGATTGGCCTCGGACCTGCTCAGCACCGTGCTGCTGGCCACGAGGGCACCCGTCCTCTGGGCCCCGGCCATGAACACGGGCATGTGGTCCCACCCCGCCGTCCAGGCCAACCTCTCCCGGCTGCGCTCCTTCGGCCACGCGGTGGTGGACCCGGACGACGGCCTCCTGGCCTGCGGCGAGGAGGGATCGGGCAAGCTCGCCCAGGTGGACACCATCGCGGAAGCCATCCTGATGCACGGTGCCGCCAAGCTCCGCAGCCTGAACGGGAAGAGGGTCCTCATCACCGCGGGGCCGACCCGCGAGGATCTGGATCCGGTGCGGACCCTGACCAACCGCAGCACCGGCGCCATGGGGATCGAGCTGGCCAGGGCCTTCCGCGATGCGGGCGCCCAGGTCCAGCTGGTGCTGGGTGGGGATCTGCCGGCGCCTTGGGGGGTGGAGACGGCCCGGGTCCGCAGCGCGCAGGAGATGCTGGCCGCTTGCCAGGCCCGCTGGTCCGGGGCGGATGGCCTGGTGGGGGCCGCGGCGGTGGCCGATCAGCGACCAGAGACTTTTGCGCCCGAAAAGGTGAAGAAGGGGGAGGGGCCTGAAAACCTGGTCCTGGTCCGCACGCCGGACATTCTGGCTACCTTGTCGGCCGCCCGGCGGCCCGGTCAGTGGATTCTCGGGTTCGCCGCCGAAAGCGAGAACCACCTCGCCCATGCCGCGGCCAAACTGCAAAAGAAGCAGCTGGATGGCGTGCTGGTGAACGATGTCCAGGGAGGACGGGCCTTCGGGGACCAGGCCAATACCCTGACCCCCGTCACCGCCCAGGGCCCCCAGGCTCCCATCGGCCCCCTGTCCAAGGATGCCTTGGCCCGGGCCGTGGTGCAGTGGTGGAGTCTCCAGATCGAGGGCCGGGGAACCGTTCAATAGGCCTGAGCCGGTCCTCCCTCAGAGGGCCGGATCCATCCAGGGAAGCACCTCGCTGGGCCGCCCGGCGACCTCGCCCAGCCGTACGGCCACGACGACGATCCATCCGGGGGGCCGGTGGAGGGATTTCAGGTCCATGGTCAGCGCTTCGCCGGGCCCCGGCAGGTCCGGGCGCCGGCGCTCCAGCACCACCTCGCCCCGGTTGAAGACGTCTTCGGCGGTTGGCTTGGTCAGGCCGAGGGGCAGGTAGAGCACCCGCAGGGACTCCACACCCGCCAGCGGAACGCCGTTCACGTCAGTGGAAGGCAGCACCAGGCGGATCTTCCGGAGTCCCTCCAGCCGCGCTTCCATGGTCTGGGCCGCGGCCCGGGGCCTGGGGATGGGATCGCCCTTGCGCCCGCACTGGACTGTCAGGAGTCCGAGCGTGATGGCGAGCAGCGGGTTTGCTAGTCTGAAGAATCGCATCGCCCACCATCATGCCCGAAGACGAGGCCCATCCATGCCCGTGACCAAGATCCTGATTGCGAACCGCGGGGAAATTGCAGTTCGCGTGATCCGTACCTGCCGCGAGATGGGGATTCCCACGGTGGCCGTGTACTCCGAAGCCGACCGGGGCGCCCTGCACGTGCGCATGGCGGATGAGGCCTACTTCATCGGCCCGGCCGCGGCCCGGGAGAGCTACCTGGTGCTGGAGAAGATCCTGGACGTCTGCAAGCGCAGCGGCGCCGACGCGGTGCATCCGGGCTACGGCTTCCTGTCCGAGAACGCCGAGGCTGCCCGGGCCTTCGAGGCCGCCGGCATCACCTTCATCGGACCCCGCCCTGAGTGCATCGTGAGCATGGGCTCCAAGACGGCCGCCCGCGAGGTGGCCATCGCCGCGGGCTGTCCCGTGGTGCCGGGCATCCAGGAGACCATGGCGGACGAGGAACTGCTCGTCGCGGCGCAGAAGATCGGCTTCCCCGTGATGCTCAAGGCCGCCATGGGCGGCGGCGGAAAGGGCATGCGACTGGTCCACAAGCCCGAGGAGTTCGCCAGCTCCCTGGCCCGGGCCCGGGGCGAGGCCCTGTCCAGCTTCGGCGACGATTCGGTCTACGTGGAGAAGGCCATCGTCCAGCCGCGCCACATCGAGATCCAGGTCTTTTCCGACAAACACGGCAACCATGTCTACCTGCACGAGCGCGAGTGTTCCGTGCAGCGCCGCCACCAGAAGGTCATCGAGGAGGCGCCCAGCCCCCATGTGACACCGGAGATGCGCAAGGCCATGGGCGAGGCGGCCCTGAAGGTGGCCCGGGCCGTGAACTACGTCGGCGCCGGCACCGTGGAGTTCCTGGCGGACGCCGACCGCAACTTCTACTTCCTGGAGATGAACACCCGCCTCCAGGTGGAGCATCCGGTCACGGAATGGATCACGGGCCTCGACCTGGTGAAGTGGCAGATCCTCGTGGCCCGGGGCGAGAAGCTGCCCATGACCCAGGAGGAGATCCCCCTCAACGGATGGGCCATCGAGTGCCGCGTCTACGCGGAGGATCCAGACAAGAACTTCATGCCCAGCCCCGGGAAGATCACCTTCCTGCGCACCCCCAGCGGGCGCAACGTGCGCGACGACGGGGGCGTGTACGAGGGTGCCGAGGTGCCCATGTTCTACGACCCCATGATCAGCAAGCTGAGCACCTGGGGGCCGACGCGCCTGGAGGCCATCGAGCGCATGCGGGCGGCCCTGGGCGAGTACCGCATCGGCGGCATCCGCCACAACATCGCCTTCCACGAGACCCTCATGGAGTACGAGCCGTTCCGGGAGGGCGCCCTGCACACCGGGATGCTCGACAAGCCCTTCTGGAAGCGGAAGGGGCAGGGGCCGGACCTGAAGTTCGCCGTGGCGGCCGCCCTGCTCCGGGAACTGGAAACCGAGCAACGACGCGCCGCCCAGCCCGCCGCCTGCGCCGACGGGAAACCGGACGCCTGGAAGCATTGGGGCCGGTTCAACCGGTTGTAGGGAGGATGAGATGAAACGCACCCTTCACATCGGCAAGGACTCCCACGATGTGGAACTCCTCCACCAGGACGGCGGCACCACGCTGGTCTGGGAAGGCCAGAGCCACCCCATCGACATCATCGAGCTCGAGCCGGGCTGCTACTCGATCATCCTGGAAGGCCGCTCCGTGGAGGTCCGCCTGGACCATGCCAAAGCGCCGGACCCGGACACCCACGCCTACCGGGCCATGCTCTACGACGGGGCCTATGAGTTCGCGCTCGTGGATCCCCGGCGGGCCCTCCTGTCCGCCAGCGGCGGGGCCGGAGCCGCGGGCGGCCTGCTGGTGGCCCCCATGCCCGGCAAGATCGTGAAGCTTCTCGTGAACCCGGGCGACCTCGTCCAGGAAGGCCAGACCCTCCTCGTCATGGAAGCGATGAAAATGCAGAACGAGCTGAAGGCCAGCACAAGTGGGACCGTCGCGACCGTGCATGTCCAGGAGGGCGCCACCGTGGAAACGGGGGCGTCGCTCATCACCGTGGCGCCCGAGGGGTGACAGAGGGCTCGCCCCATACAGGGTCATAACCGAGTGCAGGAGGCCGCCATGCCGGTCATCACCCTGGAGCCTACCCCAGGGTGACAAGGGCGGTCGATTCGGCCTGCTTGCTTGAGCTTCAAGGCATATTTGGCCGACCAATTCGCTTGGGACAGGCGGCCTGAAACGGTTATTTCACATCGCGCTGTGATGCAATTAATGACACTCGAAACCCTCGTAAAAAAGGATCTAGATTCTTTTTTTGTTGATGTAAAGGAAACTTCGAGACTAGGTTTATGGCGTGATGCGAATCACCATTAGCGGAGGTAGCATGAAAAAAACGCTCCTTTTCTTGCTGGCTGGAACGGCGATCACCCTCAGCGCCCAGCAGGGCCAGGCTTGGGTGATGGGACACCTGGGCCAGACGGTGTTCGATAAAGACAAGAACTTTGGGACTCCCTTCGACCTGAAGGATCAGCTCCACTACGGTCTCGGCGTGGGCCACTGGTACACCGACCGCTGGGGCCTCGACCTGCGGGCCATCCACCAGGACCTGAAGGCCGACAAGATCCCTGGCGCGCCCACGGGCAATGAGACCCACCTGCTGCTCTCGGGGCTGTTCAACTTCCGGCCGGGCGCCGACAACTGGTACCCCTACCTGGCGGCCGGCCTGGGTGGTACGAACGTGGACAAGAACTATTCCCCCAGCGGGAAGGAGACCACCCGCTTCAACTTCCACGGCGGCCTGGGCGTGATGGGCCGGTTGGCGGACAACTTCATGCTGGACCTGAGTGCCAAGGCGGTGAGCGTGGAACTCCCCAAGTCCCGGATGGAGTACCTCGCGACCCTGGGCCTCGGCTACACCTGGGGCGGCGGCAAGAAGGCCGCGCCCGCTCCGCCGCCGCCTCCCCCGCCGCCGGCTCCCGAGCCGAAGCCTGAGCCCAAGCCTGAACCCGTGGCTCCTCCGCCGCCTCCCCCGGCCCCCGAGCCGCCCAAGGAAGTGGCCAAGCCCGTGCCGCCTCCGCCGGCCAAGATCGTCCTCGACGAGGCCGTGTTGCACTTCGCCAACGGCAAGGCCGATCTGGGCCCTGACGCCACCGCCGCCATCCGCAAGGTGGCCGACGGCCTGAAGGCCTATCCGGGCGACTACAGCCTGGAAGTCAGCGGACACACCTCCTCCACCGGCAGCAAGGCCGTGAACAAGGCCCTGGCCAAGCGCCGGGCCGACGCCGTGGCCAAGGTCCTGGTGGATTCCGGCATCCCCGCCGCCAAGGTCACCACCGTGGGCGTGGGCCCCGACAAGCCCATCGCCGACAACAAGACCAAGGAAGGCCAGGCCAAGAACCGCCGCGTCGAGATCGACGTGAAGGTGAAGGACGCCAAGGCCGAGGTTCGCAAGATCAGCACTGAGACTGTGGACGTAGCCCCTAAGAAGTAGCCACGGAAGGGCGGGGGCCTTGGGGTCCCCGCCCCCTTTTTGTCTTGGAGGAACGCGATGTCCCTGAAAGACGAATTCAAGGCCTTCATCATGAAGGGGAACGTGGTCGACCTGGCCATCGCTGTGGTCGTGGGCGGTGCCTTCGGCAAGATCGTCACCGCCTTCGTGGACGGGTTGGTCATGCCCCTGGTGAGCTATGTGCTGCCCGCCAACATCAAATGGGAAGAGTGGGTCCTCGGCAAGTTCCGCATCGGCGCCGTGCTGGGCGCCACCATCAACTTCCTGATCATCGCCCTGGTGGTCTTCCTAGTCCTGGTCAAGTTCCTGGGCAAGTTCATGAAGAAAGAGGAGGCGCCGGCCGCCCCCACCACCAAGGAATGCCCGGCCTGCCTGGAGCAGGTGCCCCTCAAGGCCACCCGCTGCAAGCACTGCACCAGCCAGCTCTGACCGATCGCCACCCAGCCAGCCAAAGGGCCCGGTTTCCGGGCCCTTTCCCTTGTAACCGCAGGGGTTCCCGTGGTGAACTGGGAGTTCAACCTCAGGGGCGCTCGGGTGCGCCCCTCCGACGCACGAGGGCGCCGATGAGCGAGCAGGCTCCGGTAAAAAAGTACTCGGTCTTCCTTCCCAAGACCGATTTTCCGATGAAGGCGGACCTGCCGCAGCGCGAGCCGAAGCGCCTGGAGCGCTGGAAGGCCGAGGGCCTGTACGCCCGCATCGAGGCCAAGCGCAAGGCCGACAACGCGGCCGGGAAGGGCAGGGGACGCGAGATCCTTCACGATGGCCCGCCCTACGCCAACGGCGCCATCCACATGGGCCACGCCCTGAACAAGATCCTCAAGGACGTAGTGGTGAAGTCCCGCTGGATGGAGGGCTACGAGTCGCCCTACGTGCCCGGCTGGGATTGCCACGGCCTGCCCATCGAGCACGCGGTCGAGAAGGACCTGGGCCCCAAGCGCCGCGAGCTGAGCCGCGCCGAGTTCCTCCAGAAGTGCCGCGCCTACGCCCAGAAGTGGATCGACACCCAGCGCACGGCTTTCCAGCGCCTGGGCGTGCTGGGCGCCTGGGAACAGCCCTACGTGACCATGGATCCCCGCTACGAGGCGGAGACGGTGCGCCACCTGGCCAAGCTCTTCGAGAGCGGCTCCGTCACCCGCAAGCTCAAGGTCGTCCACTGGAGCTACGGCGCGCGCACGGCGCTGGCCGAGGCCGAAGTCGAGTACGCGGACAAGACCAGCCCCGCCATCACCGTGGCCTTCCCCGTGACGGACGCCGCGGCGAAGCACATGGAGCTGCCCACTCCGCTCTTCCTACCCATCTGGACCACCACGCCCTGGACCCTGCCCAGCAACCTCGCGGTGGCCATGCACCCGGATCTTGAGTACGCCGTGGTCCGCGCCGATGGCCGCCACTACATCGTGGCGGTGACCCTGCGCGAGGACTTCGCCAAGAAGCTCGGGATGCCGCTGCACACGGTGGAGATCCGCAAGGGGAAGGAATTCCAGACCCTGGTGGCGCGCCATCCCTGGATCGACCGGGACAGTCCAGTCCTGTTGGGCGACCACGTCACGGCGGACACCGGGACGGGCCTGGTGCACACGGCGCCGGATCATGGCGTGGACGACTTCAACCTGGCCCATCACCTGGGCCTGCTCCAGCTCGTGGGTCCCGATGGCAAGTTCCTGCCGGCCGTGAATGATCCCGAGCTGGAAGGGAAGAACATCTTCGACTGCAACCCCCTGGTGGTGGAGAAGCTCCGCCGCATCGGGGCGCTGATCCACGAAGAGACGCTGACCCACAGCTACCCGCACTGCTGGCGCACCCGGACGCCCATCCTCTTCCGCGCCACCGAGCAGTGGTTCATCACCATGGACTCCGAGCTCAACGGGAAGGGCCGCAGCCTGCGGGAACTGGGCCTCGAAGGCGTCGAGCAGACCCAGTGGGTGCCCGCCCAGGGCCAGAACCGCATCTACGCCATGATCTCCGGCCGTCCCGACTGGTGCATCAGCCGGCAGCGCGCCTGGGGCACGCCCATCACGGTCCTGCGCTGCGAGGCCTGCGGCGAGCCGCTGGTGGCCGACAGCATCTTCGAGGCCGCCGCCGCTGCCATCGAACAGGGCGGCATCGAGGCCTGGGCCAACCTGCCCGTGGAAGGGCTCGTGCCTGCGGGAAGCACCTGCAAGTGCGGATCCACGGCCTTCCAGAAAGAAACGGACATCCTGGATGTCTGGATCGATTCCGGCGTCAGCGCCTCGGTGGTGTGCGAGTCCCATCCGGAGCTGAACCGCGCCGACTACGGGGACTTCATCTACCTCGAGGGCTCGGACCAGCACCGGGGCTGGTTCCACAGCTCGCTCCTCTTCAACCTCGCCGCCACGGGCACCAAGCCCTACAAGCAGGTGGTCACCCACGGCTTCGTGCTGGACGGCAAGGGCCAGAAGATGTCCAAGAGCCTGGGCAACGTCATCACGCCCGAGGAGATCCTCAAGACCCTGGGCGCCGACATCCTGCGCTGGTGGGCCGCCAGCAGCGACTACAGCGAGGACATCCGCATCTCCAAGGAGATCCTCGACCGCAGCGCAGATGCCTACCGCAAGACCCGCAACACCCTGCGCTTCCTCCTGGGCGCGCTGGCGGACTTCGATCCCGCCCGCGACGCGGTGCCGGACGCGGAGCTGGCGCCTCTGGACCGCTGGGTGCTGGCCGCCTTTGGCCGCATGGCCAGGGAGGTCCGCGACGCCTACACCCGCTTCGAGTTCCATCGCGCCACCCAGGCCCTGCTGGGGTTCTGCCAGCTGGAGCTGTCGGGCCGCTACTTCGAGATCATCAAGGACCGCCTCTACTGCGACGCGCTGGATTCCCCCCGCCGCCGCAGCTGCCGCCAGGCCTGCTGGGTGCTGGCCAAGGGGCTCAGCAGCCTGCTGGCCCCGGTCATGAGCTACACCGCCGACGAAGCCTGGGAGCAGATCCCCGGGTGCGAAGGCAGCGTGCACGAGCAGCGGTTCCCCGAGATCGACGGCTGCGCCGCTGATCCCAAGTGGGAGAAGCTCTGGGTCGTGCGGGAGGCCGTGCAGGCCGCCATGGAACCCCACCGCGCCGCCAAGACCGTGGGCACCAGCCTGGATGCGGCCGTGGAGATCACCCTGGGCGGCCAGGCGGACTGGGACCTCCTGGAGGGCCTCGGCGAGCCGCTCGACGACCTCCTCGTCGTGTCTTCCCTCACCCGGATCGCCGATGCGAGCGCCGCCGCCCCGCTCGTCACGGTCACCCCGCATGACGGCGAGAAGTGCCCCCGCTGCTGGAACCGCAAGGGCGGCCATGGCAAGGGCGAGGATTCGGCCCTCTGCGCGCGCTGCGCCACTGTGGTGGGGGCCTGATGCGCCGCCTGCTCTGGCTGCTGCTTCCCGCTTCGGTTCTCGCCGCGGACCTGGGTTCCAAGGCCTGGATCCTGGGCCTTCTGAAAGAAGGCGAGTCCCTGCCGGTCATCAAGGGATTCTTCTACCTGACCCTGGGGTTCAATCGCGGCGCCATCTTCGGCAGCCTGACTTGGATGCCGGAGCCCGTCCGGTTCGCGGTGTTCGGCCTCGCGGGCGTGGCGGCCCTGGCTTATTTCGGCAAGCACTTCCTGGCGGAGGCGACGTCCACCTGGGATCGCGTGGCCCTGGGCTTCATCCTCGGCGGCGCTCTGGGAAATGGCATCGACCGGCTCGTGAGGGGCGCGGTGGTGGACTTCCTCGACTTCATATTCGGTACTTGGCACTACTGGACCTTCAACGTGGCCGACAGCTTCATCCTCGTGGGGGCTGTCCTCTACGGGGTGCGGATGCTGATGGCGCCGAAAGCGGTGGATCCCCAGGCGAACGGATAAAGGATCTCCACGAAGGGCACGAAGGAAAGACAAGAACACGAATGGAAGCTCTTCGTGTGCAGGTTTTCTCTTCGTGCCCTTCATGGAGGCCTTTTTCTTTAAGGACCTATTGAGCCTCGATGGCCTTCAGCAGGGCCGGGTCCTTGGGCAGCTGGTCCACCTCGGCGAGGCGCGGCACGAGGCGCTTCCAGAAGGGCTCGGCGGCGAAGACCTGCTTGAAGATGGGGAGGGCCTCCTCGCGCTTGCCGCTGGAGGCCAGGGCCACGGCCTGCCAGAAGGGCATCTCCCACACGCCGGGGGCCAGCTTCGCCGCAGCGGCGTAGGCGGCCTTGGCCTCGGGCCACTTGGCGGCAGTGACGTAGCCGTCGCCCTCGTCCATGAGGCGGTAGGCCCGGCGCAGCTGGATGAGGCGTCCCAGTTCCTTCAGGGGATCTGGATTGTCCTCCACGCGCAGGTCGAAGAGGCGGTCGTTCCAGGGCTGGCCCGAAGCCTTGCCCTTCACGACGAGGATGGCGGCGCTCTGCTGGCCGCGGATGTCGCCGCCCTCGGCCTGGGCTGCGCGGAGGGCCGCCAGCAGGCGATCTGCGAGGTCGCCCTGGGCGGTGCGGAAGGCCTTGGCCATGGCCGGCCAGACCGTGGCCCTGTCCATGAGGTTGGCCTCCACGGTGAAGCCCTCACCCACCTCGTGGCCTGCGGCCTGGATGCACTTGGAACCTGTGTGCGCGGCGGTGCGGCCCTGGGCATCCACCATGGCCACTTGGCGCACCTCGCGATCCGGATCCGCTGCCAGCAGGGCCTTCAGGGCCTCCGGCGCGGGCTTGCCGGCCTTCATGAGGGCCAGGCCCAGGGCGCCGTAGGTGGGATCAGTGAAGCTCTGCGTGGCCACCGCTCCCACGCCGGCCTCCGCCCAGGGCACGGACGACCCGACGGAGAACCAGTGGCTCTGGACGGCCACGCCCAGGTCTCCCGTGGCCGCGTCCCGCGCCACGATGGAGTAGGTGTGCACCGGGCGGCGGGGAACCTCGCCCGCGTGGGCGGGGAGCGCGAGCGACAGGAGGGCGACGGCGAACAGACGCATGGGAACTCCGGTGGGATGGGGACGCCCACCATCCTACCCCGTCACTGGTACGATGGTTCCATGCGCCGCGCACTGGTCCTCGCCACCTTTTGCTTCATGCTGGGCGCGGCTCCACCGCCGGAGGCCTACCTCAAGACGGTGGATGCCTGGCATGCGGAACGCACGGCCCGGCTGGCGGCGGAGGACGGCTGGCTGACCCTGGTGGGCCTCGACTGGCTCAAGCCGGGCGAGAACACCCTGGGCACGGCGCCGGGATCGACGGTGCTGCTGCCGGAGGGGACCGCCCCCGCCCAGGCGGGCACGTTCGTGCTGGAAGGCGGCCAGGTCCGGATCCGCCTCATGGCGGACAGTGGGATCCTCGTCAACGGGCAGGTCGTGGCTGAAGCCACGCTGAAGGCGGACGTGGACGGCAAGCCGGACCTGCTGCGGGCTGGGCGCATCACCTTCTACGTCATCCGCCGGGGGGACCGGTTCGGGATCCGGATGAAGGACCCGGAGGCGCCCGCACGCAAGGCCTTCCACGGCGTGGCGCGCTTCTCGGTCGACGCCGCCTGGCGCATCGAGGCGGACTTCCTGCCCTACGCGACGCCGCAGACGCGGGCCATCCCCACGGTGCTGGGCACCTCCGAACCCATGACGGCGCCAGGCCTGCTACGTTTCAAGGTCAAGGGCCGGACCTACACCCTGGAGCCCGTCATCGAGGACCCGGCCCATCCCGAGCTGTTCATCATCTTCCGGGATACCACCAGCGGGAAGGCGACCTACCCGGCAGGGCGCTTCCTGACCGCCGCCATGCCGAAGGACGGGAAGGTGGTGCTGGATTTCAACCGGGCCTACAACCCGCCCTGCGCCTTCTCCCACTTCGCCACCTGCCCGTTGCCGCCGAAGCGGAACGAGCTCCGCCTGGCGGTCCGGGCCGGTGAGAAGGACTACGGCAGCCACTGAAGGATTAGGGAACGCCCCGGCACGGAATCCCGGCCACCGGTGAGCCTGGTTCTGTCTCCACGATAGATCGTAGGTTGGGCGTGAAATAGGAAAATAGATGCATTGATTGTTTTGGTGTGCGTGTTATCTTCTGTTCAAACAGCCCAAAAAATCCGGAGGAACCATGCCGCCCGGAAACACGCACGCCAAAGCACCCGCCAAGGTGGTCGAGAAGGTGACCGTCGAGGCCTGCATCGCCATCGCCCAGCGGGTCCAGCAGGCCCGCCTCGTCTCCGGCGATGAGGCCGGATCGGATGCCGCAGCCCTCATCGCCGAGGCCATGCGCCGCGAACTCCTGAAGGGGCAGCAGGAAGGCGCGGTCGTCTAGCTCCCGTAGGCTCCCGGCGCCCCGTCCACGCCGAGGCTGGCTCAGACTCTGTATTCGTCAGCCCGCCAGGTCTGGATCCGCTTCTTGATGGCCTCGCCGTCGAGGTTCTCCTGGAGGGCTTCCCGCACGCGATCGGCCACTTCCGCGTCAGACGCGAAGCGGATGCCCACGAGCTGCCTGACGCTCAGCTCGGGAATGCGGGCCTTCAGGTCCTCGGGCAGGAGGCGGGCGAGGCGCAGCTGTTCCTCCAGGCGGATGAGGCGGTCCTGCACCCGGATGGCGTAGACGCGGGCTTTCAGGGCGAGGAGCGTTACGGCCAGGGCCAGGAGGGCGATCCAGAAGGTGGCCAGGGCCGGACGCCGGACGAAGGTGGTGATGGTGGCGACCACCGTCACCAGGAAGAAGGGGAGCAGAACGAAGTGGTACAGCGGATCGAAGCGGCGGTGGGTCGCGTAGGTCTGAGGCGCGGACATGTCATCTCCCGGAAGGCTTCCAGGTTACTCCAGAGGTCCGCTCCGCCGCCGCTTGAGCGCCGAGGCCCGCTTCTTGGTCTCGAGACGGCGCTCCTTCGAGGCGCGAGTGGGTCGCGTGGCATGGCGGGCCACGGGCCGCACCAGGGCGGCACGGACGGCCGCGGCGGCCTTCTCCCGGGCGTCCTCCAGGTTCTTGAGCTGGTCGCGGGTGCGGTCGCTGACGACGATCCAGAGGCCCTCGGCGTCCAGGCGGTTCCGCTGGGCCAGGCGCAGGCGGAGCAACGCATCCTCGGGCAGGCCCTCGATGGCGCCGAGGTCGATGCGCAGCTCTACCTTGGAAGAGACCTTGTTCACGTTCTGCCCGCCGGCACCCCCGGCCCGCACCGCCTTGAAGCGGATGGCGTCGCCGGGGATGCGGACGGTGGCGGTGACGGGGATGGGATCGGCCATGAGGCGATCCTACCGCCCCTTTCAGCGCATGGCTTCCATGGGGCTGAGCCGCATGGCGCGGAAGGCGGGGTAGAGGCCGAACACCAGCGCCAGCGCCAGGGCCACGATCCAGGCGGTGATGAGGCCGACGGGATTCACCACCAGGCCGTAGGGGAAGCTGGCGGAGAGGGCCTGGCACAGCAGGCCGCCGGACACCGTGCCCAGCAGGGCGCCGATGGCCGCCAGCACCACGGCCTCCAGCAGGAACTGGATGAAGATCTCGTGGTCCGAGGCACCCAGGGCTTTGCGCAGGCCGATCTCGAAGCGGCGGTCGCTGAAGCTGATGAGCATGACGGACAGCACGCCCACGCCGCCCACCAGCAGCACGGTTCCCGCCAGGCTCAGCAGCACCACCGTCCAGCCGTGCATCTGCTCCAGGAAGTTCTGGTAGGCCTTGGCCGCCTCGGCGTCCAGGTCCACGATCTCGGCGTCCTCGATGCCGTGGTGGGCCTGGCGGACGCGGCTGAGGAGCATGGCCGACACCTCGCCCGCATCCTCGGCCCGGCGCAGCTTCACGGTGACCTGGGCCAGCTTGTGGGCAGGGTCCATGCGGTCCGTGTAGGCTTCCAGCGGGATGAGGATGCCGTTGGCGTCCGTGTAGTTCTCATCGTTGAAGATCTGGCCCGGCGCCTGGACGCCCACGATGCGGAAGGGCACGCCCTCCACCACGAGATCGCGGCCCACGGGATCGGCGCCGCTGAAGAGCTTGGAGGCCAGGGTGGCGCCCACCACGGCCACCGTGGAGCGCCGTCGCTGATCGTCCTCTGTGAGGTTGCGGCCCAGGCCGATGGGCCGGTTCATCCAGACCGCGTAGTCGGGGGTGACGCCCGTGACGAAGATGCGCTCGGTGTCCCCGGTGACGCGGACAGACGAGGTGCGCTGGGCCCGGGGCAGGAAGGCCAGGACCTTGGGATGGGGGGCCGTGAGGCGCGAGAGGTCCTCAAAGCGGAGACCGGGGCTCATGACGAAGCGGCTGCGCTCCTCGGCGGTCTCCGCGGTCTTGGGGGCCACGCGCACGGTGCCGTCCCAGCTCATGCCCGCGAAGCCCGTGCTGATCTTGTCCATGACGCCGTCCAGCACCGAGGTCATCACCACCAGGGCGAAGACACCCAGCATGAGCAGGGTGAGGGTGAGGAGGCTGCGCACCTTGTGGGCCCACAGCTCCACCAGGCCCGTGCGGACCACCTCCCAGAGCATGCCGAGGCTGAAACCGCGCACCTTCGGCGCGGGTGCGGGCGCTTCGCCATCCAGGAGAGAGGGACCGGGAGAGCGGAGGAGGAAGGTGCCGTCACTCATAGCGCAAGGCCTCCATCGGAGACAGCCTGCTTGCCTTCCAGGCCGGGTAGAGCGCGAAGAGGAAGCCGAAGGCCGCGGCCAGGCCGTAGGCCCAGAGGAAGCTGGCGGGCGTCACGTAGAGGGGGATACCCAGGCTCTTGGTGATGATCCAGGAGAAGCCCACGCCCAGCGCCAGGCCTGCCAGGCTGCCGAGGGCCGTGAGCAGCAGGGCCTCGGTCATGAAGCCTTTGAAGATCTCCCGGCCCGAGGCGCCGATGGCCATCTTCACGCCCACCTCACGGACCCGCTCCTTGAGCCCGGCCATCTGGATGTTCACGTTCACGATGCCGCCGCCCACCAGGGCCAGCACGCCCGAGAGCAGGAAGATGATGTCGTAGACATCCCCCTGGCTGTTGCGCCGGCGGATGCGCGCCGCCACGTCGTCCAGGCGGAAATCCTCCTGGAGCCGGTGGTTGGCCTTGAGGAGGTCGGAGAGCTGCTTGGCGAAGCCACCCATGGCGCCCAGGTCGGGGATGCGGAAGGTGACCCGGTCCAGGCGGCGGTAGGCGTCGCCGTTCATGCGGCGCTGCACCAGGCTGGCGGGCACGGCGATGATGCGGTTGCGCCACCAGAACTGGTTGTGCTGGCCCTCGCGGAAGCGGAAGACCCGCTCCTCGAAGAGGCCGATGACGGTGACGGGGACATCCCCGATGCGCAGGGTCTGCCCCAGGGCATCGCCCTTGGGGAAGAAGGTCTGGGCGGCCTCGGTGCCGAGGATCACCACCGGGGCGCCGGAGTCCGTATCGCTGGTGGAGAAGGCCCGTCCGCGCACCACCTCATAGCCGTTGGCCGGGATGAAGTCCCCGCCGATGCCGCTGATCTGTCGGTCCTGGTCTCCGTAGGCTGACACCACCCGGGCCCTGGCGAACTTTTGGCGGCTCACGCCGTGGATGGCGTCCGCCTTCAGTCCCTCGCCGCCCGTGGCATCCTCGTCGCGCAGGCCCAGGTTGGCCTGCTGCAGGGCCGTGGGGCGACCGTCGCGCACGGCGGCCTTGGGCTGGACGTTGAGCTTGTCCAGGCCGCCCATCTTCACGAACATCTCGTCCGCCCGGCGGCGCTGGCTGTCGGAGATCGAGAAGCCGCCCAGCACGGAGGCCACGCCCAGGAGCACGCCCAGGGCCTGGAGCACCGAGCGGCCCAGGTTCTCCCGGATCTCCACCCAGGCCCCGAGCAGCCGCTCGCGGAAGGCGCCGGAAGTCTTCATGCCGCGCCCTCGTTGAGGGCGATCAATCCATCCCTGATCTCGACCTGCCGCTCGGCCTGGGCGGCGATGGAGGGATCATGGGTCACCAGCAGCAGGGTATTGCCCTGCTGGTGCAGCTCGCGGAAGAGGCCCAGCACCTCGGCGCCAGTCTTGGAGTCCAGGGCGCCGGTGGGCTCGTCCGCCAGCAGGAGGGCCGGTTCGTTGGCCAGGGCCCGGGCCACGGCCACGCGCTGCCGCTGGCCGCCGGACAGGGTACCGGGCAGCTTGTCGGCCTTGTCGGCGATGCCCACCTTCTCCAGAAGGGCCAGGGCCCGCTCGCGGCGCTCCTTGCGTCCCACGCCGGCGTAGAGCATGGGCAGCTCCACGTTGCGGGCGATGCTGGCCTTGGGCAGCAGGTTGTAGCTCTGGAACACGAAGCCCACCTTCTCGTTGCGGATCCGCGCCAGCTCGCCGCCGGAGAGGCCCTGCACTTGGTGGCCGTCCAGCGTGTACGTGCCCTCGGTGGGCAGGTCCAGGCAGCCGAGGATGGCCATGAGGGTGGACTTGCCCGAGCCCGAGGGCCCGATGAGGGCCACGAACTCCCCCTTGGCCACGGTCAGGTCGATGCCCCGCAGGGCGTGGACCGCCGTGCCATTGCTGCCGTAGACCTTCGTCAGGCCCTGGGTCTGGATGATGCTGGACATGGTCGCTCCGCGAGGCCGTCAGCTATCGGCTGTCAGCTATCAGTGACTGAGAGCTGACAGCTGATGGCCGAGAGCTAATTGTTTTCATCGTCCTTCTCGACCTTCTTCTTGCTGGGATCCTCCAGACTCACCTGGTCGTTGGCCTTGAGGCCGGAGAGGATCTCCACACGCTCCAGGGTGGCGATGCCGGCCTTCACGGGCACCACGTCGAAGTACTCTTTCCAGTGGTCCGAGAGCCAGATGAACTTGCCGCGGCCGTTGAGTCCCTCCTTGGCCTTGGCGAGGTCCTGGGGCGGGAGGTTCTCCTTCAGGCGGTAGACCACGGTCTGGCCGTCGCGGCGCTGGAGGGCCTCCAGCGGCACGCTCACGGCCTTGTCCCGCTTCTCGCCGAGGATCTCCACGTTGGCGCTCATGCCGGTCTTGAAGGCCTCTGTGAGCTCATCCAGGGCCACCTCCACCTTGAAGACCTTGATCTTCTCCACCAGGTCCGCGGCGGGAGCCACGAAGCGCACCTTGCCCGTGAAGGCCTTCTGGGGGTAGGCGTCCAGGGTGATGCGGACGGGCTGGCCGACCTTCACCTTGGCGATGTCCACCTCGTTGAGGTTCACCTTCACGATGAGGGACTGGAGGTCGGCCACAGTGAAGACCACCGTGCCCGCATTGAAGGAGCTGACGCCGGAGGTGATGGTGTCGCCCAGCTCAACGCCCTTCTTGATGACCACGCCGTTCATGGGGGCGGTGACCCGGGCCTTCTGGGTGGAGGCGTTGCCGCTGATGGGGATACCTCGGTCCTCCACGATCTGGTAGCGGGTCTGGGCGCTCTTGAAGGCCTCTTCGGCCAGGTCGCGGGTGGTCTTGGCGCTGCGGTAGGCCTGGTCGGAAATCAGCCCGGACTTGTAGAGCTCGGCCTGCTGGGAGAAGTCGCGTTCGGCATTGCGGAAGCTCACCCGGGCCTGGGACACGCTGCCCTGCACGTCGGACAGGGTCTGGGCCTGGTTCACGTCGGGTTCCACCTCGGCCAGCACCTCGCCGGCCTTCACGGTCGCGCCCTCGCGCACCTTGAGGCCCACGATGCGGCCCGAGACCGTGGACTTCACGTCCACCTTGGTCAGGGGGTCCACCACGCCCACCTCCCGGACGCTCACCTGGAGGTCCTCGGCCTGGACCTTGCCCAGGCGGAAGGGGGTGGAGGCTTCTGCCTTCTTGCCCTTACCGTCACCGCCCTTGAGGGTGAAGAACATGCCCGCCGCCAAAGCCACTCCGGCCACGGAGACGATGACCCATCGCTTTCGCATGGAACCCCCTTGATGGGAAAGATGCCGGACCTGCCGGATTGATGGATGGCCTACGGAGCAGAGTCTGGGGTCGTTTAGGGAGGGGCTCCTTCGGGAACCGGCGGCCGGTGGACCGGGGCCGGTCAACGGACCGGTCGGCGGGGGGAACCCCCCTGTGGCATCCCGCCACAGGGCTTGAGGCAACGATCCACGCCGAACCGGTTAAACCTTCTCCAAATGGCTCGGGCTTAACCAGGTTGTGAATTGGCACGAGGGCGGCATCAGGCCATCCCGGGACGATTCCCCTTCGCGGCCCTGCCGCACCAGGAGCACACCATGTCCAACCTTCAGAAGCGCATGGCCCTCATCGTGGCGGCGGGTCTCATCGGCGCCTCCCTCATGGCCCAGGCCCCCGTGCCCCCGCCTCCCACTGGCCAGCAGGTGGAGAAGAAGGGCGAGCGCGTCGAGCGTCGGGGCGAGGCCCAGGAGCGTAAGGGCGAGCGCCAGGAGCGCCGGGGCGCTCGAAACGAGCGCCAGGGCGACCGCAAGATGGCCCAGGGGGCCCGGATGGAGAAGCGTGGGGAGGCCCTTGAGGCCAAGGGCGACGGGAAGGCCGGCCAGGCGCTGGAGCGCAAGGGCGAGCGCCGCGAGACCGCGGGTGCGGCCCAGGCGGCCAAGGGTGAGCGCCAGGAGCACCGCGGGGCCCGGAATGAGCGCCGGGGCGAGCGCAAGGAGCGCCGCGGGACGCGCATCGAGCGCAAGGGCGAGCACATGGAAGCCCAGGGCAAGTAAGGTCTTTCCATCCCTCACGAAAGCGGCCCCCGGGCGGGGGCCGCTTTCGTGAGCCAGAAGGAACGTTACCGCACCGTCTCCCGCGCGATCATCAGTTCCTCGTTGGTCGGCACGACGGTCACGACCACGCGGGAATCCGGGGTGCTGATGATGCGCTCGCCGGTGCCGTGCTCGTTGGCCTCGGGATCGAGCTTCACGCCCAGGAAGCCCAGCTTGCTGCAGACCTTGGCCCGGACGTAGGTGCTGTGGGTGCCGATGCCGGCGGTGAAGGTGATGGCGTCCACGCCGTCCAGGACGGTGGCGTAGGAGCCAATGAACTGGCGCACGTTGTAGGTCAGGAGGTCCCGGGCCAGGCGGGCGCGGTCGTTGCCGCTGTCCGCGGCCAGCTCGATCTCGCGGAAGTCGGAGGACACACCGGAGATGCCCAGCAGTCCGGACTTCTTGTTCAGCAGGTCCGTGATGGCCGAGTAGTCCAGGTGCTCATGCTCCATGAGCATCTCCACCACGCTGGGGTCGATGGTGCCGCAGCGGGTGCCCATGATCACGCCCTGGAGCGGGGTCATGCCCATGCTGGTGTCCATGCTCTTGCCCTGGCCCACGGCGCAAATGCTGGTGCCGTTGCCGATGTGGCAGGTGATGACCTTCAGGGAGCGCAGGGGCCGGCAGAGCAGGATGGCGGTGCGGGCGGCCACGTAGGCGTGGCTGGTGCCGTGGAATCCGTAGCGGCGGATGCCGTACTTCTGGCTCAGCTCGTAGGGGATGCCGTAGGTGCGTGCGTGGTCCGGGATGTTGTGGTGGAAGGCGGTGTCGAAGACCGCCACGTGGGGGATGTCGGGGAAGGCTGATTTGGCGACGCGGATGCCCAGGGCGTTGGCCGGGTTGTGCAGGGGCGCGTAGATGGCGAAGGCCTCGATGTCCAGCAGGACCTCGTCCGTCACGAGCACGGAGTCCCCGTACTTCGGTCCCCCGTGGACGACCCGGTGGCCCACGGCGTGGACGGGCGTGTCGTGGAGTACGTTGGCGTGGAGCCGCTCCAGGATGGCCTCGAGGGCCTCCTTGTGGGTGGGAAGGGGAAGGGTCTCCTTCCGCTTCTCTCCGTCGAGGGTGGTGATCAGGTTGGCTTCGGCCAACCCGATGCGCTCCGCCATGCCCTCGGCGATGGAGACCTCCTTCACCATGTCGAAGAGGTTGAACTTGAGGCTGGAAGAGCCTGCATTCAGAACGAGAACGTACACGTCATCCCCCATAACAGGGAAAGTCTAGCGCCCAAGTCACGTGACCAAAGGCGCATTGTGGATGGATGGGTCGTCATGCCAGCCTGGCCTGGCAAAAGGCATGAGTCCGGGGAAGGCCGGCCTTCAGGCGGAGAAGACCCCCGCATTCAAGGTGGCGGGGTCGGGCCAGGGGGCCGCCAGGGCGGTCTCCGCGTCCTCGAGGAGCTTGCCTTCCAGCCGGGCGCGCAAGCCCGGGTCCGGGGTCCAGCGCTTCCGGGCGAGCCAGGCCTCGAAGCGGGGCAGGGGGTCCTTGGCGGCCCACTGGGCCAGAAGCTGGGGATCCACGTAGCGCTGGTCGTCGTGCTCGGCGTGGCCTTTCATGCGGAAGGTCTCGCAGACGAGGAAGACGGGGCCCTTGCCCTCGAGGCAGTGCTGGCGGGCCTGCAGGCTGGCGGCATACACCTCCGCGGCGTCGTTGCCGTCCACCGTGAGGGTGAAGGCCCCCTGGGACCGGGCCGACATCCGCCCGGCCATCTGGCGCTCCGGGGGCGTGGAGAAGGCGTATCCGTTGGACTCCCCGACGACGATCAGGGGAAGCTGCTGCACCACCGCGAAGTTGAGGCCCTCGTAGAAGGCTCCGGTGGAGCTGCCGCCATCGCCGATCCAGGTCATGGCCACGCGCCGCTCCCCCTTCTGGCGAAAGCTGAGGGCCACGCCCGCCATCACGGGGATGAGGGCGCCCAGCATGGAGGTGGGGGCCAGGATGCCTCTTTCCACCGCGCCGAAGTGGTTGTTGTGCTCCCGGCCCGCGGTGGGGCCGGTGGCGCGGCCCAGGTACTGGAGGAAGATCTCGAGTGGTGTGGCGCCCCGGACCAGCATGGAGCCCAGGTTGCGGATCATGGGGCCGATCACGTCGTCGGGCCCGAGGGCCATGGCGCTGGCGCAGGAGGTGGCCTCCTGGCCCAGGCTCCGATAGATGCTGCCGAGGGTCCTGCCCTGGCGGAAAAGCTTCACCAGGCGCTCTTCCGTGAGCCGGGTCAGGAGCATGGCCTCATGAAGGCGGAGGGCGGTGTCGCGGTCCATCCGGTTAGCATAGACCCATGCTGAACCTGCGCCCTGCCGTTCCTTCCGACGCCCCGTTGATCCTGCAGTACATCCGCGAATTGGCGGACTACGAGCGGGAGCCGGAAGCGGCGGTCGCCACGGAGGCGGACATCCATCGTTACGCCTTTTCGGAGCATCCCCTGGTGAAGGTGACCATGGCGGAGTGGGACGGCCAGCCTGCGGGCTTCGCCCTCTGGTTCCTGAACTTCAGCACCTGGGAAGGCAAGCCGGGCATCTACCTCGAGGACCTGTTCGTGCGGCCGGCCTTCCGGGGCAAGGGCATTGGCAAGGCCCTGCTCCAGCACCTGGCCGCGCTCGCCGTGAAGGAGGGCTGGACCCGCTTCGTCTGGCAGGTGCTCGATTGGAACACGCCGGCCATCGAGTTCTACGAGGCCCATGGCGCCAAGGTCATGCGGCCCTGGCTCACCTGCCGCGTGGAGGGCGAAGCCCTGGCCCGGCTGGCGCGGGGCGCCGACTGATGTGGGCCCCGCTGCGCCACCTCGAGGAGGCCCTGGGGCCCGAGGCGGAGCTGGTGGTGGTCGGCGGCGCCGTCCGCGATGAACTGCTGGGGCGTCCTCACACGGACTGGGACCTGGCCACGAAGCTGATGCCGAAGGCCGTGATGGACCGGGCCCGGGCCGCGGGCCTGAAGGCGATTCCCACGGGGCTGCAGCACGGCACGGTCACCGTGCTGCTGGAGGATCGGCCCATCGAGATCACCACGTTCCGGAGCGATGGGGATTATCTGGACGGGCGGCATCCCGAGACGGTGCGACTGGGCGTCAGCCTGGAGGAAGACCTGTCTCGCCGCGACTTCACCATCAACGCCATGGCCCTTCCCGTGGGCGGCGGCGACCTGGTGGATCCCTTCGGTGGCAGGGCCGACCTGGAGACGCGGACCCTCCGGGCCGTGGGCGATCCGCTGCGCCGCTTCGCCGAGGACGGCCTCCGCACCCTGCGGGCATGCCGGTTCGCGGCCCAACTGGGCTTCGAGGTGGAAGCCGGGACCCTGGCGGCCATTCCCGAACGGCTGGAGGTTGCCCGCAAGGTGGCCGCGGAGCGGGTCCTCGCGGAACTCACCAAGCTGCTCTGCGGCCTGGAGCCCCACCGGGGGCTGGACCTCCTGGCGCGGACGGGGCTGCTGGACCTCTGGCTGGCGGAGCTGCGTCCCATGATCGGCTGCGGCCAGAACCGGCACCACCGATGGGATGTGTGGCGCCACACGCTGGAGGTGACGCGCCTGGTTCCGGCCGATACGGGGCTGCGCTGGGCCGCCCTGCTGCATGATGCCGGCAAGCCTGGCGCCCGCACCCTCGGGGACGAGGGTGAGACCCGGTTCCATGGGCACGAGGCCCGGTCCCTGGAGCTCACGGGCATCCTCCTGGAACGGCTCAAGGCCGCCCACGCGCTCCGGCGCGACGTCCTGGCCCTGGTCCGCCACCATGGCACCCATCCGACCGCGGATTGGAGCGACACGGCCTGCCGGCGCTTCCTGCGTCGGCTCGGGGAGGACGGGCTGACCCTGGCCCGCTGGGGGGCATTCCGCCTGGCGGATCAACGGGCGAAGGGCCTGGAGGTGGAGGCCCGGGAACAGGAGCACGCCGCCATCCTGGTCCGCCTTGAAGCCATGGCCGCCGCTGCTCCGCCCCTCTCGGTGAGGGCCCTGGCCCTGGACGGAGCGGCGCTCATGGCGCTGGCCGGACGCGGAGGCGGCCCCTGGCTGGGCGAGCTCCAGCGGGATCTGCTGGAGGCCGTGCTGGAGGACCCGTCGCTCAACACGCCGGACGCCCTCGCGGGCCTGGCTCGCCGAAGGCTCGAAAAGCCCTAGCGCCTCTCGATCAGCACCACGGCCTGGGCCGCGAGACCTTCGCCCCGGCCGGTGAAGCCCAGCTTCTCCGTGGTGGTGGCCTTCACGTTCAGGGCATCGCTGTGGATGCCCAGCACAGGGGCGATGCGATCGCGCATGCCCTGGCGGTGGGGGCCGATCTTGGGTCGCTCGCCGATGAGGCAGACATCGGCGTTCACCACCCGCCAGCCCCGCTCAGCGAGATCGCCCATCACCCGCTCCAGCAGGCCCGCCGAGTCGGCGCCCCGATAGGCGGGATCCATGTCGGGGAAATGCTGTCCGATGTCGCCCAGGCCCGCGGCGCCCAGGAGCGCGTCCATGAGGGCGTGCAGCATGACGTCCGCGTCGCTGTGACCCGCCAGGCCCCGGTCATGCGGAATGTGGCAGCCCATGAGCATCAGCGGGCGGCCTTCTTCCGGTGCCGCGAAGCGATGGACGTCGAACCCCATGCCTGTGTGGAAGGCGTTCATACCCGCTCTGCTCCCAGGTTGCGGTGCTCTCCCGTGGACTCGTCCGGCAGCCGGTGGTCCTCCGTGATGGGATGGTCCGGCAGGAGGATGATGACCTCGGTCCCTTGGCCCTCCTCGCTGAGGAATTCCAGGGTGCCCCCGTGCTCCTCGACGATCTTCTTCACGGTGGCCATGCCAAGACCCGTCCCCTTCTTCTTCCCGTAGCTGAAGAAAGGTTCGAAGATCCGCTTGACGACGCGCTTGGGGATGCCGCGGCCCTGATCCTTCACCCGGATCTGAACCCCGCCCGTGGTCTGGATCCAGTTCACGAGGATCTCGCCGCTCATGCCGACGGTGGCGTCCATGGCGTTGGCCAGGAGGTTCTCCATGACCCGGGTGAACCGGGCGGGATCCAGCTTGATCAGGCAGGGCGGACCTTCGGCCTGGAGGGTCACGCCCATCTCGGCGGCACGGGGCACCAGGGGCTCGATGACGGCCTCCAGGAAGGGCCGGAGATCCACTGTTTCTCTCCGGGGCTCCCGCACCTTGGCGAAATCGAGCACGTCCTGGCTCAGGTGCGTGAGGCGATCCACGCATTCCAGGATCTTGCGGCAGTGGTGGCGGACCTTGGTGTCCTCGGTGGACAGCTCCAGCAGGTCCGCGTGGCCGCGGAGCACGAAGAGCCCGTTCTTGAAGTCATGGACGATGGAACTGGCCACCTGGCCCACTGTGGCGAGCACGTGGCTGCGCAGGTTCTCCTCGGACAGCCTCGAACGCTCGATGGCGATGGCGCAGAGCGAGACGATGGCCTCGAAGGTCGGCCGGTCCGGCGGTTCGATGATGGGGCGGCGGCTGTCGAGGTAGACCACGCCGATGCGCCGCCCCTGGAGCAGCAGGGGAAGGCAGAGGATGGTCTTCAGCTCCAACCGCTGGATCGAGTGCTGGCTGAGCAGCTGGCCGTCCTCGGCAACGTTGAGGATCCAGATGGGATCCCCGGTCTCGAACACCTTGTGGACGCTGGACATGGACAGCTGGATCTGGCCCTCGAGCTCCTGGCCCAGGTTGCGCTGGACCCGGCAGGCCAGCTCGCCATCCTCCAGGAGCATGAGGAAGCCCCGGTCCGTCCCGGAGATGCTGAGCAGGCGGTCCAGGGACTGCTCGAGCATGTCCTCGAGATCGGATTCCTGGGCCAGGAGCTGGGCCGCATCGAGGATGGCCTGGAGGTGGATCTCCGAGCTGCTGTGGTCCGTGCGGACCAGGGTCAGCGTGTAGGCGCTGTCCGCCAGGAGCAGGGGAGTCCCGGGCTCCCAGGCCTGGCGCTCCGTCAGTGGCTGACCCATGTAAAAGCTGCCATGGGTGGTCTTGAGATCCTCGACCCACCAGGTGTCGTCCTGCAACTCCAGGCGCAAGTGGCTGCGGCTGATCATGTTGTCGGACAGCACCACGTCGCAGAGGCTCTGCCGTCCCACGGTGACCGAGCGGGCGAGGGGCACGGAACGCTCGAACCCGTGCCGGTCTCGAATCAGGAGCTGGTAGCGCTGGGCCACGGCATCTCCCGGGCAGGCGTCATGGGATAAGGGGGGCTTAGGACTGCGAACCCAAGATTATCCGGCCATCGGCTGGACACAAGTGGAAGACCCGTGAGGGAATAGAAGTCATGCACCGGCATCCTGACCTCGATCCCTCCACGAACCTGGAGGACCCCGTTGAATACTCGCTGAGGCCCCAGCGCCTCCAGGAATATATCGGCCAGGCCAAGGTGAAAGCCCGGTTGGAGATCGCCCTCCAGGCCGCCTCGAAGCGCGGGGAGGTGATGGATCATGTGCTCCTGTTCGGCCCACCGGGGCTGGGCAAGACCACCCTCGCGCACGTGCTCGCCAACGAGATGGGCGCGCCCTGCAAGGTCATCCAGGCCCCGGCGCTGGAGAAGAAGGGGGACCTGGCGGCCATCCTCACGAACCTGGAGGCGGGGGAGTTCCTCTTCATTGACGAGGTCCACCGCCTGTCGGCGCCCATCGAGGAGATGCTCTACTCGGCCATGGAGGACCGCAAGCTGGACATCCTCATCGGCCAGGGACCCAGCGCCCAGACCCTGAAGGTGGATCTGCGGCCCTTCACCCTGGTGGGCGCCACCACGCGCGCCGGACTCATCTCGAAACCCCTGCACGATCGCTTCGGCATGGTCCATCGCCTGGAGTTCTACACCCGGGCGGACCTGGCCATCATCGCCCGCCGGTCGGCGGACCTCCTGGGCATCCACCTGGCCCCGGAGGGCGCCGAGGCCATCGCCCGCCGGAGCCGGGGGACGCCGCGCATCTGCAACCGCCTGCTCCGGCGCTGCCGGGACTACGCCGAGGTGAAGGGCGACGGGACCATCACCGTGGAATCCGCCGAGGCCTGCCTGAAGCTTCACGAGGTGGACGACCTGGGCCTGGATGGCCTGGACCGGGAGTATCTCCAGGCCATCTGCCACAAGCATCGGGGCGGCCCCGTGGGCCTGCGGACCCTGGCCGCCGCGCTGGGCGAGGATGAGGGGGCGCTCGAGGATCTGGTGGAGCCCTACCTCATGCAGGTGGGCTTCCTGGATCGCACGCCCCAGGGCCGGAAGGCCACCGATGCGGCCTACGCCTATCTGGGGGTGAAGTCCGATCCGGGGCCGCTGTTCCGCTGATCAGAACTTGGCGTCGATCGTGTCCTGGGCCTGCGACCCGGTGGAGGACATGGCGAGGGTTCCGCCCTTGGCGGCGTTCGCAAGCTCCAGGGTACGGGTCTGATCCCGGCGGACACAGACGCCCTGGAGGGTGCCGCCCTCGTCGACGACCAGGGAGCCGACCTCGACGTCTCCCTCCACGTAGCCCGTGCCATGGATCTCCAGGCACTCGGTGATCTTCATGGTCCCTTCGGCGCGGCCGGTCACCACGAGGTGCTTGGCGTAGATGGTCCCCTTCACCATGCCGCCCGGGGCGATGGAGATCTCGCCGGTGGATTGGATGATCCCCTCCACGGTGCCTTCGATGCGCAGGCTCTGGGAGCCCGTGTGGATCTCTCCGGTGAGAATCACGTCCTTGCCGAGGATCGAGTGGATCGCGGGGGCGGAATCGGGCTTGGGCTTGTTGGTGCGGAATACGGCCATGGGTTGCTCCTTCGGGGGGTCAGGACGATTTGCGCAGCGCCCGGATCCACTGGCGCTGGAGACGCAGGTAGGGCTGGGGGTTCGTGGGCTTGCCGTTCAGCCGCACTTCGTAATGGAGATGGACCCCGGTGGCGTTCCCCGAGCGTCCCATCGTGCCCAGGATATCCCCGCGGGACACTTTCTGCCCGGCCTTGACGTTCACGTGGTTCATGTGGGCGTACAAGGTTTCCTGCTCGTTGTTGTGCCGCACGCGGACGCCCCAGCCGTAGCGGTCCATCCAGCCGGCTTCTTCCACCTCGCCGTCAGCGGTGACCTGGATCGGCGTGTCGAGGGCGTTGCTGATGTCGATGCCCGTGTGGTAGCCCAGCAGTCCATCCCCTTCCTCGTTGGGCCGGGAGAACGGATTGACGCGTACCCCGAACCCCGAGCTGAGGTAGCCGGCCGTGGGCGGGATGGAGGGCGTGTGCGCCCAGGCCCGGAGCACGGGCTCCATCCTGGCCCGCACGACGGCCGCCTGCTTGGTGGTGTAGTCGAGGTCCTGCTTGAGGCGGGATAGCTTCTCCTGGGTTCCGGGAGGCGGCGGGGCGGGGGGTTGCACAGGTTGCCCGGGCGGCGGGGGCAGGGGCGAAGTGGTGGAGGCCTTCGGATCCAGGAGCTTCAGCAGCTCCGTCTGCTGCTGCCGGAGGGTCGTCACCTCGGCCTCGAGGGCCTGGGCCTGATCCAGGGAGGACCGGAGCTGCTCCTGCTGCTCCACCGTCTCTTTCTGGAGCCGGCTGAAGCTCATGATCTTCTTGGTGGCCCAGAATCCGTAGCCGGAACCAATCATCGCCAGGGCTGAAAAACCGGCCACGAGTCCGATTCCCCAGAGCAGCATCCGGCGAGTGAGGGACCAGCGGAGGGTGCGATGGCTGAAGACGACCATCACGGTGAGCCACCCCACGGGATCGGGGCGGCTGGAGCGCACGGCGAGTCGGCGTTCGGGCTGGTGAGTGGACATGGCCTCTCAGCATACCTGGGAATCCATGATGGATCGACTCGCCTTCTTACAACGAACGATCTAGACCGGAGCCAGGAGCGAGCGCGATAGCCACCACTCCAAGGCATGGGCGAGGAAAAACACGAGTCCCACAAGGCTGTTCAACGTGAAGAAAGCCTGGTCGATGCGGGACAGGTCACCACCCCGGACCAGCCACTGCTCCTTGGCGAGCATGACCGCCACAGTGGCCCATCCGGCCCAGGCGATCAGATGGCTGCCCATGTGGACGTTGAACATGGCCCAGGCCGCCAGGGCCAGGAGGTGGAAGGCGCGGGAAAGGGCCAGGGCGCCGCCAGTGCCCAGCCTGACGGGCATGGAATGCAGCCCCTTGTCGCGGTCATAGCCCTGGTCCTGGAGGGAATAGAGGATGTCGAAGCCCGCGGTCCAGGCCAGGACGCCCCCGGAGAGCCAAAGGGCCGGGGCCTCGATGCGTCCCGACACGGCAATCCAGGCCCCCAGGGGCGCTCCGGAGAGGGAGAGGCCCAGCACCACGTGGGCCCAGGAGGTGAAGCGCTTGCAGAGCGAGTAGCCCAGGATGATCACGAGGGCCAGCGGCGAGAGGGCCCAGGTGAGGGGTCCCAGGGCGCCGGCCGCCAGGCCGAAGAGGACGATCCCCGCCCCCATCAGGAGCATGGCGCCGGCCCGGGAGACCCGGCCCGCGGGCAGGGCCCGGCTCGCGGTGCGAGGGTTCTCCGCGTCCACGTCCACGTCCACCAGGCGGTTGAAGGTCATGGCCGCCGTGCGCGCCCCCACCATGGCCGCCAGGATCCAGAGGATCGTGCGGAGGGGTGGGATTCCCTGAGCCGCCCCCAGCGCCCCCAGGAAGGCGAAGGGCAGGGCGAAGACCGTGTGCTCGAACTTGATCATGTCGAGCAGTTCGCGGGTGTGGCGCAGGGGGGAGAGGCCAGGCTCCGGGGCCGGGGCAGGCCCGCCGGTGGGTGCCTCCGTCCCATCCCGGGGGGGCTCCTCCACGGGATGGGGCTCCTGGGCCGGATCAGGGTGGTTCATCGGTCTGTCCATTGAATACATGATCCAGTGAATCAGGGTCGCTGTCTTGGGGTGGATTGGCGGCCTACTCCTCCGTCCGTAGCCGGTAGCCCACGCCGGGCTCGGTCTGCAGGTACCTGGGGCGGGAAGGATCCTCCTCCAGTTTGTGCCGGAGCTGGGCCATGTAGACCCGGAGGTACAGGGGCTGGGCGCCCGCCACGCCACCCCAGACCTCCTTCAGGAGCTGGCGCTGGGTGACGACCTTTCCTGCGTGCCGGATCAGGGTGGTGAAGAGGCGGTATTCGAGCGGGGTGAGGTGGACCTCCTGGCCTCCGACGAGGACCTGGCGCCGGGCCAGGTCCACTCGCCACCGTCCCAGGGTGAACAGCGGGTCTTCGGCCGTCCCGGGGTCCGCGTGGCGCAGAGCTACACGGATACGGGCCAGGAGCTCCCCGGTGCCGAAGGGCTTGGTGAGGTAGTCGTCGGCGCCCACGTCCAAGGCACCGATCTTGTCGGTCTCCCGTCCCCTGGCGGAGATGACGATGACCGGGGTGCGGCTCCATTCCCGGAGCCGCGTCATGAGGTCGAGGCCGTCCATGTCGGGGAGGCCCAGGTCGAGCAGGATCACGTCCGGCCGATGCTGCACGGCCAGGGTCAGGCCCTCCTGGCCCGAGGCGGCCTCGAGGTAGCGGTAGCCGCCACCCTCCAGGGCCACCCGGAGGAATCGGCGCATCTGGGGCTCGTCCTCCACCAGGAGGATCTGGGGAGCGGGAACGCTCATGCCGGCTCCTCGGGCACAGGTGGCGGCGTGCCCAGGGGGAGGCTCACGAGGAACTGGGCTCCGCCCTGGGGATGGTTGACCGCCTGGATGCGGCCCCCGTGGGCGGCCACGATGCCCTTGCAGATGGCCAAGCCAAGCCCCGCCCCAGGGTGGCCCACGGCGGCGCCGCCTCGGGCCAGCTTCTCGAAGATCCGCACCTCCTCCCCGGGAGCGATCCCGGGGCCCCGGTCCGTCACGGACAGGGTGAGGGACTTCCCAGCGGCCCAGGCCTTGATGTCCACCTGGGAACCCGGCGGCGAGTACTTCAGCGCGTTGTCGAGGAGGTTCACCAGCACCTGCTCCATGAGGACGGGATCCATGGCCACCAGCGGCAGATCTTCGGGCAGGTGGGCCTTCACCCGCGCGGATTCCGCACCCAGCTCGCGGCGGTCCAGGGCCGCGCCCACCACCTCCTCCACGGGGATCCATTCGGTGCGCAACTCCAGGGCGCCGGCCTCAAGGCGCGTGATATCCAGCAGATTGCTGACGAGCCGGTGCAGCCGTTGGGCCTCCTCCTGGGCCGAGGTCAGGAGGTCGCGCCGGGTGGCGTCGGAGAGGTCGGGTGTCTCCAGGACCGTGCTCACGGCGCCAGTGATGACGCCCAGGGGGGTCCGCAAGTCATGCGATACCGAGCTGAGCAGCGCATTCCGCAGGCGCTCCTCCTCGGCCCGCTGGCGATCCGCGGCGCTCTGCTCGGCCAGGAGGGTTCGCTCCAGGGCCAGGGCGGTCTGGGTGGCGAAGGCCTCCAGCAGCTGACGCTGGTCCGGTTCCACCCACCGGGGGGCGCCCTCCGGAAGCACACCCATCACACCCAGCGGGCCCTTGGACCCCTTGAGGGGCAGGTAGGTGGCACGGGCCCCGGGCAGGGTGACCGTGCCCAGTCCGGCAGGCTCGTCATGCTCGAGGACCCACTGGGCCACCCCCCGTTCCTGGTCGTTCAGCGGGAAGGCGAAGTGATGGGCCGGCGCCTCCAGGTGTCCGGAACCGTCTGGAAGCAGCACCACCGCATGACTCTGGAACTGGGCCGCGACGTTCTGGATCGCGGCGGCCACCAGCGCTGTGGACCCCGCGCTGCGGGCCAATCCCTGCCCCAGGCGGAAGAGGGCCTGTGTCCGTTGTTCCCGGCCGCGGGCCAGGCGGGCCTGGGCCCGGATCCGCTCGGTGAGATTGCCGATGACCACCCCCACCAGAAGCATCACCGAGAAGGTGCCTACGTGGCGGAAGTCGGATACCACGAAGGTGAAATAGGGGGGCACGAAGATGAAATCGAAGGCCGCCACGCTCAGGATCGAAGCCAGGAGCGAGGGGCCGCGGCCGAAGCGGGTGGCGACCACCAGGATCCCCAGCAGGTAGACCATCACGATGTCCGCTAGTTCCGTGCGTCGGAATACCAGGCCGGCGACGGCCGTCGCGAGGGCCACCGTGATGAGGCTGAGCAGGTAGTTCCGCGGGGGGCTCGTGATGCGGGGCCGGAGGGCCGACGGGTGCGCCTGTTTCGCCGTTTCGCCCGTGATGACGTAGATGTCGATGTTCCCGCTGTGGCGGATGAGGTCATCTACCGGCGAACCCGCGAAGGCGTCGAGCCATCTTGGGCGCGAAGGCTTGCCCACCACGATCTTGGTGATGTTTCGATCCTGGGCGAATGCGAGGATGTCCTCGTCCGTCCGGCCGCCGCCTTCGATGACGACCGTTTCCCCACCCAGCTTCTCGGCCAGCCGGAGATTCTCCTCGACGCGGGTCCGCTCTTCCTCGCTGAATTTGAAGTGCCGGGGGGATTCGATGTAGAGGGCCACCCATGAGGCCGCCAGGGACCCCGCCATGCGGCGTGTGGCGCGGATGAGCCGCTCGGAGAGCCCGTCCGGACCGACACAGACCAGGAGCCGGTCACCGGCTGCCCAGGTCTTCCGGATACCCTCGGACTCCATGTACCGCCGCATCTGGGCATCGACGTTTTCCGCCGTGTGGCGCAGGGCCAGCTCGCGAAGGGCGAGAAGGTTGCCTTTGCGGAAGAAGTGTTCGCGGGCATGACTGGCCTGCTCCGGAAGGTAGACCTTGCCCTCCTTGAGCCGGACGAGCAGATCCTCCGGGGCCAGGTCCACCAGCTCGACTTCGTCCGCTCGTTCCATGACGGTGTCCGGGACATTCTCTCGAACCGTGACGCCGGTGATCTGGGCGATGACGTCCTTGAGGCTTTCCAGGTGCTGGACGTTCATCGTGGTGTAGACATCGATGCCGGCGTCCAGCAGCTCCATGACGTCCTGCCAGCGCTTGGCGTGCCGGGAGCCCATCACGTTGGTGTGGGCCAGCTCGTCCACGAGAATCAGCGCCGGCCGGCGGGCCAGGGCGGCTTCGAGGTCGAACTCAGGAAGGAACTGACCGGCGTAGGCCAGCTCCTTTCGGGGCAGGATCTCCAGCCCCTCTGTAAGGGCGGCCGTCTCACTCCGGCCGTGGGTCTCGACGACGCCGACGACGAGGTCGACCCCCTCCACGCTCCGCTCCCGCGCCTCGGAAAGCATGGCGTAGGTCTTGCCAACGCCCGGTGCGGCGCCGAAGAAGACCTTGAGTTTCGCCCGACTCTCCCGGGCTTCTTCTGCCTGGACCTTGCGGAGCAGGGCATCAGGATCAGGGCGTTGGAAGGCCATGCCCTTACGCTATCTGGATTTGTGGCTCTTTGCCCCAAACGGGTCGTCGAGGGCCAAGTTGAGTTTCAGGACGTTCACCCGGGGTTCGCCGAGGATGCCCCATTGCGGGCCTTCGACATGGGTGGTCACGAGGTCGCGCACAGTGGTCTCGTCCAGCCCTCTCGCCAAGGCCACCCGGTGAGCCTGGAAGAGCGCGGAAGCCGGGCTGATGTGTGGATCCAGGCCACTGCCCGACGCGGTAACGAGGTCGACAGGAACCGGGCCGGTGGCCTCCGGGTCCGCGGTCCGGAGGGCGGCGACCCGGTCCTGGACCGCTCTGCGGAGATCCGGACTGCTGGGAGCCAGGTTGGAACCGCCACTGTTGGCGCCGTTGTAGGGCAGGGGCTTGCCTTGGGCGTCGACGGTGGCGGAGGGACGACCCCAGAAGTCGCGGGGCGCCGTGAAGGACTGCCCGATCCACTCGGAACCGATGATCTGGCCGTCTCTGCGGATCAGGCTGCCTTCGGCCTGATGGGGGAAGACCGCCTGGGCCAGCCCGGTGACCCCGAGGGGGTAGGCCAGACCCGTGAGGGCGGACAGCGCGATGAAGAGGACGAGGGCGGGGCGGAATTGCGAGTCCATGAGAACTCCTCTAGGCGACGAGGTGGAGCGCGGCGAGCAGCCAGTCGATGGCCTTGATACCGATGAAAGGCACCACCAGGCCGCCGGCCCCGTAGAGCAGCAGGTTCCGCTGCAGCAGTTGCGCCGCCCCCACCGGCCGGTACGCGACGCCCCGCAGGGCCAGGGGGATGAGGGCGAC
This sequence comes from Geothrix paludis, assembly GCF_022808815.1. GTDB lineage: Bacteria > Acidobacteriota > Holophagae > Holophagales > Holophagaceae > Geothrix > Geothrix paludis. The sequence continues at coordinate 392,463 of NZ_JAKZLC010000001.1, forward strand.
GATGATGAGGGCGTTGAAGATCACGGCCGAGAGGATGGCGCTCTCGGGGCTGTGGAGCCGCATGACGTTGAGTGCGCCCAGGGCCGGGTAGGTGGCCACGAAGGCCGCGGGCAGGATGGCGAAGTACTTGGCCACGTCGTTGGCGATGCTGAAGGTGGTCAACGAACCGCGGGTCATGAGCATCTGCTTGCCGATCTCCACGATCTCGATGAGCTTGGTGGGATTGGAGTCCAGATCCACCATGTTCCCCGCCTCCTTCGCGGCCTGGGTGCCGCTGTTCATGGCCACGGCGACATCGGCCTGGGCCAGGGCCGGCGCGTCGTTGGTTCCGTCTCCTGTCATGGCCACCAGACGCCCGCCGGCCTGGTACTCACGGATGAGCTTGAGCTTGGCTTCCGGCGTGGCCTGGGCCAGGAAGTCGTCCACGCCGGCCTCGGCGGCGATGGCGGCGGCGGTGAGGGGGTTGTCGCCGGTGATCATCACGGTCTTGATGCCCATGCCCCGCAGCTCCGCGAAGCGCTCCTTGATGCCGCCCTTCACGATGTCCTTGAGCTGGATGACACCGAGGGCACGTGATCCTTCGGCCACCACGAGCGGGGTGCCGCCCGTCATGGAGATCTGGTCCACGGTCCGGCGCAAGTCCTCCGGAAACGACCCGCCATGAGACTGGACGTAGGCCTCGATGGCCGAGGCGGCACCCTTGCGGATTTGGCGGGCGCCGAGGTTCACGCCACTCATGCGGGTTTGTGCGGTGAAGGGCACGAAGTGGGCGTCCAGGGCGTGGAGGTCCCGCTCGCGGAGGCCGTGCTGTTCCTTGGCCAGCACCACGATGCTGCGTCCCTCGGGTGTTTCATCTGCCAGGGAGGAGAGCTGGGCCGCATCCGCCAGATGCTTCAAGTCCAGACCATCGGCGGGCAGGAAGGCCACGGCCTGCCGGTTGCCCAGGGTGATGGTGCCGGTCTTGTCCAGCAGCAGCACGTCCACGTCGCCCGCTGCCTCCACGGCCCGGCCGGATGTGGCAATGACATTGGCCTGGATCATGCGATCCATACCCGCGATGCCGATGGCGCTGAGCAGGCCGCCGATGGTGGTGGGAATGAGGCAGACGAGCAGTGAGACCAGCACGGTCAGCGTCACGGGATGCCCCTGTCCGGCGGCCTTGGTGGAGAAGACGGAGTAAGGCAACAGGGTGGCCGTAGCCAACAGGAAGACGATGGTGAGCCCGGCCAGGAGGATGTCGAGGGCGATTTCGTTAGGCGTCTTCTGGCGCTTGGCGCCCTCCACCATGGCGATCATGCGGTCCAGGAAACTCTCACCGGGATTGGACGAGATGCGGATCAACAGCCAGTCGGAAAGCACCAAGGTTCCCCCGGTGACGGCGGAGCGGTCGCCGCCGCTCTCCCGGATGACCGGGGCGCTCTCGCCGGTGATGGCGCTTTCGTTCACCGAGGCCACGCCCTCGACCACCTCTCCGTCACCGGGGATGGTCTCGCCGGCTTCCACCAGCACGAGGTCATTGACGCGCAGGACCGGTGCATCGACCACCTCGTGCGGCCCCATCCTGTCGGCCCCGAGCAGCCGTCTGGCCTTCACGCCGCGCCTGGACCGGCGCAGGGAATCCGCCTGGGCCTTGCCCCGGCCCTCTGCCATGGCTTCGGCGAAATTCGCGAAGAGGAGGGTGAACCAGAGCCAGAGAGAGATGGCCAGGATGAAGCCGGGGCGTCCCTCCCCGCGGCCCGTCAGGGCCTGGATCCAGAGGCCCGTGGTGAAGGCACTGCAGATCCAGACGGTGAACATCACGGGATTCCGGATCTGGTGAAGGGGGTTCAGCTTCCGGACGGAGTCCAGCACGGCGCGTCGCACGATGGCGGATTCGAAGAGAGGCCTGTCCTGCCGCGAGTGGGAGGTCATCGGATGCTCCTCAGGGTCAGGTGCTCGGCGACGGGGCCGAGGGCCAAGGCGGGGATGAACGTGAGTGCGCCCACCAGGAGCACGACTCCGACGAGCACGCCGACAAAAAGGGGCGTATGCGTGGGCAAGGTGCCCAGACCCTCGGGCGTGTGCTTCTTCTTCACCAGGGAGCCGGCGAGGGCCAGCACGGGCCAGATCACGCCGAAGCGACCCAGGAGCATGGCGACGGCTAGACCGTCGTTGTAGAAGGGCGTGTTGGCGTTGAGTCCGGCGAAGGCACTGCCGTTGTTGTTGGAGGCGCTGCTCCAGGCGTAGAGGATCTGGCTGAAGCCGTGGGGTCCGGGATTGCTCACGGAGGCCACGGCCGCCGGAACGAGCACGGAGATGGCCGTCCCGATCAGCACAGCGGCGCAAGGCAGGAGGATGGCGATGGAGGCCATCTTCATCTCGAAGGCCTCCACCTTCTTGCCTAGGTATTCGGGGGTGCGGCCCACCATGAGGCCGCCAATGAAGACGGCGACCAGGGCGAACATGAGCATGCCGTAGAGCCCCGATCCGACGCCGCCGAAGACCACTTCGCCCAGTTGCATGAGCCATAGGGGGACCAGGCCGCCCAGGGGCGTGAAGGAGTCGTGCATGGCGTTCACGGAGCCATTGGAGGCAGCCGTGGTGGCTGTGGCCCAGAGGGCAGAGCCGCCGGGGCCGAACCGCAGCTCCTTGCCCTCCATGTTCCCGCCCGGCTGATCGAGGCTGGCCACCTGGGTCACCCCCAGGCCGTCCAGGGCGGGGTTGCCCTTCACCTCGGCCTGCGTGCAGACGGCCAGGGCCCCGACGAACATCACGGTCATGGCCGCCAGCAACGCCCAACCCTGGCGGCGGTCCTTCACCATGTGCCCGAAGGTCACGCAGAGGGCCGCGGGGATGAGGAGGATGCTCAGCATCTGGGCGAAATTCGAGAGGGGCGAGCTGTTCTCGAAGGGATGGGCGGCGTTGGCGCCGAAGAACCCGCCGCCGTTGGTGCCGAGCATCTTGATCGCGACCTGGGATGCCGCGGGGCCCATGGCGAGCACCTGTCCGCCGGCGGTGTGGAGGTAGGCGGACAGGTTCTGGATGACGCCCTGGGAGACCAGGAAAAGGGCGAGGGCGAAGGACAGGGGTAGGAGGATATAGAGGGTGCTGCGCACCAGGTCTACCCAGGCATTCCCGAGGCCCGCGGCGCTGCGGCGCGTGATGCCCCTGACGAGCGCGGCCAGCACCGCGATGCCGGTCGCGGCGGAGATGAAGTTCTGCACCGTGAGGCCCAGCATCTGGGTGAGGTAGCTCAGCGTGGTTTCACCGCTGTAGGCCTGCCAGTTGGTGTTGGTGATGAAACTGACGGCCGTGTTGAAGGAGAGGCCGGAGGCGACGTTGGCCTGGCGCTCGGGGTTCAGGGGCAGGGCCGCTTGGGTCTTCATCAGGAGGAACACCGCCGCCAGGCCGAGGAGCTTGATGAGGGTGATGGACCAGGCGTAGGCCTTCCAGCCCATCTCATCGTCCTCGTGGATGCCCATGAGGCGATAGAGGCCTCGTTCGAGGGGGCGCAGGATCGGGTGGAGGAGGGTGCGCCCGCCCTCAAGGACCTTGGCCATGTGGGTTCCCAGGGGGTAGGCCAGGCTCAGGAGCAGGGCCAGGTACAGCAGGTTCTGGGACCAGGCATGGGTCATTGGAACGTCTCCGGCTTCAGCAGAGCGAAGGTGAGGTAGCCCAGAAGGCCCAGGGCCAGGAGAGAGGCCAGAAGGAGGGTGAGGTTCATCGGAGCATTCCTTCCCGGGGTTGGATCTGGGCGATCAACCAGAAGAAGAAGGGAAGAAGCATCAGGATCAGCATCCACCAGCCGCTGGTGCGTCCGCCCTCACCCTCGTTCCAGAGCGCGCGCGCGGCCCGGAGGCCCAGCCAGGCTGCCAACGCGGCGAATGGGAAGAACCATGGCATCACAAGGTGCACAGAGACTCCTGCGGGCGACCTGGTCCGTGAGGGGGCACCCGATCCGACAGCATGGTTCGAGCCCCGTTAAGACGCTGTTAGGAGTTGAGGCGGACCGATCGAGGTGTCGTCGGGGCAGGCGTTCTAGGCTGGATTCCTAACGCATTCTTAACGCCGTTCCTGGCCATTCTTGTCGGTTGGCCCGGCCCCGGAGCAGGTGGACCGGGCCGGTCCCATCGTCATCCCGTCTGGACCCGCCATCCCAGGAACCCCGGTCATGCCCAATTACAGAACCCTTCTCCTGGGCCGGCGTCTGGCCAGCGAGGAAAGCCACGAGACCCGGATCAGCAATCCCATCGCCCTGGCGGTGTTCAGTTCGGACGCGCTGTCGTCCGTGGCCTACGGCACCCAGGAGATCATGGCGCCGCTCACGGCGGCCATCGCGGTGTTCGGGGCAGGGGTGCTCGGGTGGTCTTGGTGGGTGGCTCTCGGCATCGTGGGCCTGCTGCTGATCCTCAACGTGAGCTACCGCCAGACCATCCACGCCTATCCCAGCGGCGGCGGCGCCTACCTGGTGGCTAAGGACAACCTCGGCGAGGCCGCGGCCCAGACGGCGGGCGCTTCGCTGCTGATCGACTACATCCTCACCGTGGCCGTATCGGTATCCGCGGGCGTCTCGGCCATCGTTTCCGCCTTCCCCGGGCTGGAGGCCCACCGGGTGCTGCTGGCCGAGGGAATTATCGCCTTCATCGCCCTGATGAACCTTCGCGGGGTGAAGGAGAGCGGCCTGGTCTTCTCCCTGCCGACCTATGGCTTCGTGGTCTGCATCGTGGGCCTGCTGCTCAAGGGCTTCTGGAACGTGGCCACGGGGCATGGGGCGGCCGCCGCTCACGTGGCCGCGGCCCATCTCGAAGGGACCTCCCGGCTGGCCGCCGTCTGGCTTCTGGCCCGAGCCTACAGCGCCGGCTGCACTGCGCTGACGGGCGTGGAGGCCATCAGCAATGGCGTCACGGCCTTCAAAGACCCGGTGTCGCGCAATGCGTCGAAGACCATGACCTGGATGGTGGTGATCCTGGGGGGCATGTTCCTGGGCATCACCTACCTGACGAACCACTACGGGCTGACCTACCATCCGGACTCGCCCGAGACCCTTCTGTCCCAGCTCACCCGGATCATCCTGGGCGGCGCGGAACACGGGTTTCCGAAGCTCGTCTACCTCACCACCACAGGCTTCACCATGGCCATCCTGGCCCTGGCGGCGAACACGGCCTATGCGGACTTCCCCCGCCTGGCCGCGCTCCATGCCCGGGACGGCTTCCTGCCCCGCCAGTTCACCAGCCAGGGGGATCGCCTGGTCTTCTCCAACGGGATCTTCATCCTGTCCCTGGCGGCTGGGTTCCTGGTCCTGCTCTTCGGTGCAAAGGAAGACCACCTGCTACCGCTCTACGCGGTGGGCGTCTTCCTGGGCTTCACCATCAGCCAGACGGGCATGGTGCGCCGGTGGTTCCGGCTGAGGGGCCCCCACTGGCGGCTCAAGGCGCTGGTCAATGGCCTGGGCGCGGTGACCACCCTGATCGTGATGCTGGTTATCGCCGTGACGCGGTTCACCCACGGGGCGTGGATCGTGATCGTGCTCGTGCCGGTGATGGTCACCACGTTCTTCAACATCCACCGGCACTACATCCGGGTGAAGTCCATCCTCGCGGCCAGCCGTGTGGACTTCATCGGGCCCCGCCGGAACCGCGTGGTGGTCCTGGTGTCGGGGATCCATGCCGGCGTGGTGCAGGCCCTGAACTACGCGAAGGTCATCGCCGGACATGGCGAGGTGGAGGCCCTGACCATCGACTTTCCCGACGAGCACGGCCGGGACAGCGCGGCCCTGGAGAAGCTGCGCTCCGACTGGCCGCGGTATTGCGAGGGGATTCCGCTCCGGTCCATCCGCAGCCCCTACCGGAAGATCGTCGAACCCATCGTGAACGAGCTGGATCGCATGCGGCAGGCGGAACCGGAGTACACAATCACCGTCATCCTCCCCGAGTTCGTGACCGGCCACTGGTGGGCGAACCTGCTCCATAACCAGACGGCCTGGCGCATCAAGGGCACATTGCTGTCGAAGCCCAAGACCATCGTCATCTCCATTCCCTATCACCTGGAACCGCTGATGGAGTGATTATCCAACCCGGAAGGTGCGCTTCGGAACCTCCGAGGAGGTCAGCCTGGCCGTATGCGCCTCCAGCAGGTCGCTCCGCGTGAGGATGCCGATCAGCCTGGAGTCCGCGTCCAGGACAGGAAGGCGTCCCACGGCCTCGCGGACCATGTGATCGGCCGCCTGGCGGAGCGAGTTGCCCCCGAAGGCCACGGCCAGATCCCGGTGGATCAGGTTCCGGATGGACGCCTCCGGGGGATGGGAGGCCTCCAGCAGGTCCCGCCGCGTGAGCACGCCAATCACGGATCCATCACCTTCGACGACGGGGAACCCGTGATGGGAGGCGCCATTCGCTCCAGCTTCGATCCAGCGCCGCGCCGAACTGAGCGACTGGTCCGCCTCCAGGGTCACCACGGGGCTCGAGGCCGCATCCTGGACCAGGACCTGATCCAGGAAATCCGCGGAGTACTCCTCCGGGACCCGGATGCCGCGCCGGGCGAGCTTCTCCGTCATGATGCTGTTCCGCATCATCAGGGCCGAGATCAGGTAGGCGGCGGAGCATCCGCCCAGCAGAGGCAGCAGGCCCAGCGGCTGCAGGGTCGTCTCGAAAGCGAACACGGCGGAGGCCAGCATGGCCCGGGAGGCGCCCGCGAAGATGGCGGCCATGCCGACCAGCGCGCAAATCCGGGGGTCCACGCCCGCCCCCGGGAAGGCGGCGGCGACCAAGCCGCCCAGGAGGGCGCCCAGCGCGCCGCCCAGGGTGAAGAGGGGGGCCAGCGTTCCGCCGGACGTGCCGCTGCCCAGGGCGATGGACCAGGAGAGGAACTTGGCCAGGCACAGGACCAGGAGGCCGGTCCCAATGAGGTTCGCCGAGAGGATGGCCTGGATGTTGTCGTAGCCCACGCCCATGGTGTGGGGGACGAAGTAGCCGATGACGCCGACGGCGAGTCCGCCCAGGGCGGGCCACCACATCCAGTGGATGGGCAGATGCTCGAAGCCGTCCTCGATCCAGTAGATGGCCCGGGTCACGTAGACCGAGGCCAGGCCGACCAGGGCGCCGAGGGCGATGTAGACGGCCAAGGCGGAGCCGCCGGGGGTGGCGAGCGTGGGCATGGGGAAGACCGGCCGGATGCCGACGAGCGAGAAACGGACGCCGGTGGCGGCCGCGCTGGCCAGGGCCACGGGGATGATGGAGCGCGGGCGCATCTCGAAGAGCAGCAGCTCCACCGCGAGGAGCACCGCGGAAACCGGAGACCCGAAGGTGGCCGCCATGCCGGCCGCCGCGCCCGCCGCCAGCAGTGTCTTGCGCTCCAGGGCCGTGGTCGAGAGGACCTGCCCGAGGAGGGAACCGAGGGCGCCACCGGTGGCGATGATGGGGCCCTCCGCACCGAAGGGGCCGCCGGTGCCGATGGCGATGGCGGCGGAGAGGGGCTTGAGGAAGGTGATGCGGGCCGGGATGCGGCTCTCGTTGAGCAGGACCTGTTCCATCGCCTCGGGGATGCCATGCCCGCGGATGGCGCGGGATCCGTACCGGGCCATCAGGCCGACAAGGATCCCTCCCGCGACCGGGATGAAGATGGCCGGCCAGCCGAGGTGGTGCCCGGCCGGCGAGGCGAACTCAGTGGAGAATCGATGGTGGTAGGCGAGGTTGGTGACGAGCCCGATGAGCCGGACGAGCAGTTCGGCGAGGTACCCTGCGGCCACGCCCAGCGCGAGGGCGAGCAGGCTGATGAGGGCGACCCGGCCATCGACGATGGCGCGCTCGATGGGAATCCGGGCGTTCTCCAGGGCCGGTGCGAGGCTCGGGGCCACAGGGAGGCCCTCTCCGGACTGCTGGAACGGTGACCTTGCGCCCGTCATGGCTTCCTCCTTCCGCGCGCAGGGCGTGGTGAATCCTCGAAGAACATTGGCCGGGCCTCCAGGCTCGGGGGAACCAGGTGTTCGAGCAGATCGGCGAGCCGGGCCCGGTTCCCGCCCTCCAGGCCGGCGATGCGCCGGATCAGCAGGTCCTGCACCGTCGGAGGGGTCAGCCCGGAAAGGCGCTGCCCGGCTGCCGTCAGGGACAGCTCCAGCCGGCGCCCATCCTCGGCTGAGACATGCTTCTGGACCAGGCCCTTCTCCTGGAGCTTCCGGACCACGACCGATACGGAGCTCTGGTCCGTGACCGTTCGGGCCGCCACCTCGCCCAGGCTCATGCCCGGCTGGTCGCGGAGGGCCTGGAGGACGAACAGCTGGGCGGCGCTCAGGCCGAATTGTTTCTCACATGAGGTGGAGGCCAGGCGCAGATCCCTGACGATGGCGCGCAAGGCCTGGAAGACCCGCCGGGTGGTCGGATCGCTGCCTGGAGGTATTTTTGATTGGGATCCCATACAATTGGAGGATAGCCCACGTGGAGACATTGTGGCAACACCGTTGCATATGGGCACACCATTCATGGAGCCGGAATCGAACCCAAGGAGCGTCACCATGGACATCGGCATGATCGGATTGGGCAGGATGGGCGCGGGCATGGCCCGGCGCCTGGCTGGAGCCGGCCACCGCGTGGTGGGCTTCGACCCGGATGACGGGGCCCGCGGACGCCTGCAAGGCCACGGGCTCGACGTCGCCGGGTCGCTGGAGGCGCTGGCGGGCGGCCTGCCGGGGCCGCGGGTCCTCTGGCTGATGGTGCCCGCCGGGGAGAAGGTGGACCAGACGATCGACGCCCTGCTGCCGCTGCTGTCAGCGGAGGACGTGATCGTCGACGGGGGCAATTCCCATTACAAGGACACGCTGCGTCGGGCGGCGACGGTGGCGGAAAGGCGGGTCTACTACCTGGACTGCGGGACGAGCGGGGGCGTCTGGGGACTCACCGAGGGCTACTGCCTGATGGTGGGGGGCGATCCGGCGGTGATCGAGCGCCTACGGCTGGTCTTCGGGAGCCTGGCCCCCATAGAAGGCGGTGGCTGGGGTCGGGTCGGCCCGTGCGGCGCGGGCCACTTCGCCAAGATGGTTCACAACGGCATCGAATACGGGCTGATGCAGGCGTACGCGGAAGGCTTCTCAATCCTCCGGCACAAAGAGGAATTCGAATTGGATGTGAGCCAGGTGGCCGAGATCTGGCGGCACGGGAGCGTGGTGCGCTCCTGGCTGCTGGACCTGACCGCCAGCGCACTGGCGAAGCCGGGTGGCTTGGCCGGCATCGCCCCCTACGTCGCGGATTCGGGGGAGGGCCGATGGGCCGTGGACGAAGCGATCGATCTGGACGTTCCGGCACCCGTGATCACCCAGGCGCTGATCCAACGGCTGCGCTCGCGCGATGCCGAGTCGTTCTCGGACCGGCTGGTGGCGGCGATGCGCCAGGAATTCGGTGGACATGCGGTCAAGCAAGGATGAGTCTGCCGGGTATCCAGACAGGTTCCGGCTCGGCACGATGCAACTTCCCCCCGTTCCAATCCGGCGAGGATTTCTAAATAAGGAAACGCCCGGCAGTCGCCGGGCGTTTCCTTTGGTGCAGGGCTGGTTCAGCCCACGCCGCCGCCGCTGGTGGCGGGCCGGTAGGTGAGGCTGGCCTTGATGAAGTCGCGGTTCATGCGCGCGATGTTCTCCATCTTGATGCCCTTGGGGCAGGCGGCTTCACACTCGCCGTGGTTGGTGCAGGTGCCGAACTCCTCGGCGTCCATCTGGGCGATCATGTCGCGGACGCGGAGGTGGCGCTCGGGCTGGCCCTGGGGCAGGTGGCCCAGGTGGCTGATCTTCGCGGACACGAAGAGCATGGCGCTGGCGTTGGGGCAGGCGGCCACGCAGGCGCCGCAGCCGATGCAGGCGGCCGCATCCATGGAGAGGTCGGCGCTCTGCTTGGGGATGGGCAGGGCGTTGGCATCCTGGGGCGAGCCGGTGGGCACGCTGATGAAACCGCCGGCCGCGATGATGCGGTCGAAGGCGCCGCGGTCCACCATCAGGTCTTTGATGACCGGGAAGGCCTCGGCGCGCCAGGGTTCGAGGGTGATGCTGTCCCCGTCCTTGAAGCTGCGCATGTGCAGCTGGCAGGTGGTGGTGCGCTCGCGGGGGCCGTGGGGGCGCCCGTTGATCACCATGCTGCAGGTGCCGCAGATGCCCTCGCGGCAGTCGTGGTCGAAGGTGATGGGTTCCTCACCCTTGCGGATGAGGCCTTCATTCACGACGTCGAGCATCTCCAGGAAGGACATGTCGGGGCTGATGTTCTCGGCGGGGTACTCGACGAACTTGCCGTCGCACTTGGCGTTCTTCTGCCGCCACACGTGAAGGGTGAGATTGAGGTGCTTGGACATGGCTCAGTTCCTCACTTGTAGCTGCGGGTCGCGAGGTGGACGTTCTCGAAGGCGAGCTGCTCGGTGTGGCGCACCGGAGCCTGGCCTTCGCCCTTGTACTCCCAGGCGGCCACATGGGCGAAGTTCTCGTCGTCGCGGAGGGCCTCCCCTTCCTCGGTCTGCCACTCTTCGCGGAAGTGGCCGCCGCAGGACTCGCGGCGCTCGAGGGCGTCCAGGCACATCAGCTCGCCGATTTCCAGGAAGTCGGCCACGCGGCCTGCGGCTTCGAGGGACTGGTTCACGTCGTTCCCGGTTCCGGGAATGCGGAGGTTCTTCCAGAACTCCTCGCGGATCTGCGGAATGAGTTCCAGGGCCTTCTTGAGTCCGGCCTCATTGCGGCCCATGCCGCACATCTCCCACATGACCTTGCCCAGTTCGCGGTGGAAGTGGGTGGGGGTCTCCTTGCCGCCGATGGACATGAGCTGGTTCGTCCGATCAGTGACCGCCTGCTCCGCGGCCTTCACCGCGGGATCGTCGACCTTGATGCGGGTGCCGGGCTTGATGCCGGCCAGGTAGCCGCCGATGGTGTAGGGGATCACGAAGTAGCCGTCGGCCAGGCCCTGCATGAGCGCCGAGGCGCCCAGGCGGTTCGCGCCGTGGTCGGAGAAGTTAGCCTCGCCCAGCACGAAGAGGCCGGGGATGGTGCTCATGAGGTTGTAGTCCACCCAAAGGCCGCCCATGGTGTAGTGGCTGGCCGGGAAGATGCGCATGGGGGTCTTGTAGGGGTTCTCGTCGGTGATGCGCTCATACATCTCGAAGAGGTTGCCGTACTTCTCTTCGATCTTGTTGGCGCCCAGACGGTTGATGGCATCACTGAAGTCGAGGTAGACACCCAGGCGGGTGGGCCCGACGCCGCGGCCCTCGTCACAGACCTGCTTGGCCGCGCGGCTGGAGACATCGCGGGGGGCCAGGTTGCCGTAGGAGGGGTACTTGCGCTCCAGGTAGTAGTCGCGATCCTCTTCGGGGATCTGGTCGGCGGGCTTGCCGCAGTCCTCCTTGCGCTTGGGTACCCAGATGCGGCCGTCGTTGCGCAGCGACTCGGACATGAGCGTGAGCTTGCTCTGGTGGTCGCCGGTGACCGGGATACAGGTGGGGTGGATCTGCGTGTAGCAGGGGTTCGCGAAGGCAGCGCCCTTCTTGTAGGCGCGCCATACGGCCGTGCCGTTGCAGCCCTTGGCGTTGGTGGACAGGTAGAACACGTTGCCGTAGCCGCCCGTCGCGAGGCAGACCGCATCCGCGACGTGGGAGGTGACCTCGCCGGTCACCATGTCGCGCACGACGATGCCCTTGGCCACGCCGTCGGCCACGATCACTTCCAGCATCTCGTGGCGGGGGAACATCTTCACCTTGCCAAGGCCGATCTGGCGCTCCAGGGCCTGGTAGGCGCCGATGAGCAGCTGCTGGCCGGTTTGCCCGCGGGCGTAGAAGGTGCGGCTCACCTGGGCGCCGCCGAAGGAGCGGTTGTCCAGCAGGCCGCCGTATTCCCGGGCGAAAGGCACGCCCTGGGCCACGCACTGGTCGATGATGTTGTTGCTGACCTCGGCCAGGCGATGCACGTTGGCCTCGCGGGCGCGGAAGTCGCCGCCCTTCACCGTGTCATAGAACAGGCGGTACACGCTGTCGCCATCGTTCTGGTAGTTCTTGGCGGCGTTGATGCCGCCCTGGGCCGCGATGGAGTGGGCCCGGCGGGGGCTGTCCTGGTAGCAGAAGCACTCGACCTCGTAGCCGAGCTCGGCCAGGGAGGCCGCCGCGGCGCCACCGGCCAAGCCGGAGCCGACCACGAGCACCTTGTACTTGCGCTTGTTGGCCGGGTTCACGAGCTTGAGATCAAACTTGTGCTTTTCCCATTTCTTGTCGATCGGGCCGTCTGGGATTCGGGCATTGAGTTCCATGGAGCGCTCCCTGGGATCAGTGGATGAAGCCGGTCAGGACGGCGATGGGATAGGAGATGTTCACGCCCACCACGAGGACGGTCAGGCCGGTGGCGAAGTTGCGCCGCAGGCTGTCGTAGCGGGGATGGGCCAGGCCGAAGCTCTGGGTGCAGCTCCACACGCCGTGCCACATGTGCAGGCCCAGGCAGAGCTGGGCCACGATGTAGAAGGCCGCCGCGGCGGGAACCTTGAAGCCGTTCACGAAGTTGGCGTAGGGGTTCGCGCGGTCGAAGTTGGGATGGACGGTGCCGGTGGTGAGGTGCAGGAGGTGGTAGACGATGAACGCGGCGAGGATGACGCCGCTCCAGCGCATGGTGCGGGAAGCCCAGGTGGAGGCGACGTTCTTCTGGTTCCGGTAGCCGACGGGACGGGCGGCCATGTTGTCCAGCGTGAGGGTCGTGGCGGCCCAGATGTGGAGGCCGACCGCGGTGAGCAGCACCGCCCGGAACACCCAGATGCCCATGCCATGGATCATGGTGTGCAGGAACTCGGCGTAGTGGTTCATCGCCTCGGCACCCATGTAGGACGTCAGATTGCCCAGCATGTGGACCGTGACGAATCCGAAGAGGATGACGCCGGTGGCCGCCATGACGACCTTGCGGCCGACCGACGAGGCCAGGAAGCCGTGGCCGCGTGCTTCCGCGCCCGCGATGCTCTGTTCAGCAACGGACATAGGGTGACTCCTTTGAAAAACGGGGAGGTGGGTCGGAGCGCCCGCGTTTGGCGGCGGGGCCCTCTTTCAATGGCGGGGCCATATCTGACCCGATTATCTTCGGACGATCCTCGATTCCCAAGCGCTAATGCTGGAGCAAGGCAAGCTGTGACAATGGGCATCGTCCAGTCCCACCCCGATGGGACCTTGATTTGGAGGCTGGCCTGAAGTCTTGCGTTTGCAAGCAGCGGTCCGCTAAAATCAAGCCCGATCTAGACATGATCTTTGGTGGAACGCCCCCGCGTGGGGCTCGTGCAGCTTCCGCACAGGCCACCATGTTCCGACCCGCATCCGGCCGATCCAGCTTTCCATTCTCCCTCTCCTTAACCCAACTGGAGGAACAACCATGGCGACGATGAAACGTCTCCTTGACTCTCTGGCATCGACCAGACTCTTCAAGGGGGGGATGACGGCGCTCTTCGCCCTTCTGCTCTCCACCCCGGCCTTCGCGGGTGGCGAGGCGGAACTGAAGATCCCCGCGCTGCAGGGCAGCTTCATGGGCATGACGGGCCACAACCTGCTGCTCATCGGCCTCTTCATCTGCCTGCTCGGCATCGGGTTCGGCCTGGTGCAGTACTCCCAGATCCGCAACCTCCCGGTCCACAAGTCCATGCTCGAGATCTCCGAGCTGATCTATGAGACCTGCAAGACCTACCTGATGACCCAGATCAAGTTCATCGCGATCCTCTGGTCCTTCATCGCGGTGATCATGGTGGCCTACTTCAGGTTCCTGGCCCACCCGGCCATGAGCTGGCCGCAGGTGATCGTGGTCCTCCTGTTCTCGATCGTCGGCATCCTCGGCTCCGTGGCGGTGGCCTGGTTCGGCATCCGCATCAACACCTTCGCCAATTCCCGCACGGCCTTCGCCAGCCTGGGCGGCAAGCCCTTCCCCACCATGGCCATTCCGCTCAAGGCCGGCATGTCCATCGGCATGCTGCTCATCTCGGTGGAACTGGTCCTCATGCTGGCCATCCTGCTCTTCATCCCCGGTGACGCCGCCGGCCCCTGCTTCATCGGCTTCGCCATCGGCGAGTCCCTGGGCGCCGCCGCCCTCCGCATCGCGGGCGGCATCTTCACCAAGATCGCCGACATCGGCTCCGACCTCATGAAGATCGTCTTCAAGATCAAGGAAGACGACGCGCGCAACCCCGGCGTCATCGCCGACTGCACCGGCGACAACGCGGGCGATTCCGTCGGCCCGACGGCGGATGGCTTCGAGACCTACGGTGTCACCGGCGTCGCGCTCATCACCTTCATCCTGCTCGCCGTCAACCCCACCACCGCCGGGCCCAACTACCAGGCCATCCAGGTGGCGCTGCTGGTGTGGATCTTCGTCATGCGCGTGGGCATGATCGTGACCTCCGCCGTCTCCTACTGGATCAACAACCTGTGGGCCAAGGCCAAGTTCGCCAGCGCCAAGAAGTTCGACTTCGAAGTGCCCCTCACCTCCCTGGTGTGGCTGACCTCCATCGTCTCCATCGTGATGACCTACGCCCTCTCGAAGGTCCTCATCAGCGACCTGCCCGGCGGCCTCTGGTGGAAGCTCTCCACCATCATCACCTGCGGCACCCTGGCTGGCGCGCTGATCCCCGAGCTCGTGAAGGCCTTCACCTCCACCAACTCCGGCCACGTGCGGGAGGTCGTCACGGCCTCCAAGGAAGGTGGCGCGTCGCTCAACATCATCGGCGGTCTGGTGGCGGGCTACTTCTCCGCCTACTGGATGGGCCTCACCATCGTCGTCCTCATGGGCGCCGCCTACTACGTGTCCACCTTCGGCCTGGGCGCCTTCATGGCCGCCCCCGCCATCTTCGCCTTCGGCCTCGTGGCCTTCGGCTTCCTGGGCATGGGCCCCGTGACCATCGCCGTGGACTCCTACGGCCCCGTCACCGACAACGCCCAGTCCGTCTATGAGCTCTCCACCATCGAGACCCTCCCCGGCATCGAGGCGGAGATCCAGAAGGACTTCGGCTTCAAGCCCGACTTCGAGGAAGCCAAGATGTTCCTCGAGGAGAACGACGGCGCCGGCAACACCTTCAAGGCCACTGCCAAGCCCGTGCTCATCGGCACCGCCGTCGTGGGCGCCACCACCCTGATCTTCTCGATCATCCAGGTGCTGTCCGCGAAGTACGGCTCCGTCCTGCCGACCCTGCCGGGCCAGATGGCGGTGCAGGAGGGCCTGTCCCTGCTGAACCCCCTCTTCCTGCTGGGCATCGTCACCGGCGGCGCGGTCATCTTCTGGTTCTCCGGCGCGGCCTGCCAGGCCGTGGCCACGGGCGCCTACCGCGCGGTGGAGTTCATCAAGCAGAACATCAACCTGGACGCCGGCGCCGAGAAGGCCTCGGTGGAGGACTCCAAGAAGGTCGTGGAGATCTGCACCCAGTACGCCCAGAAGGGCATGTTCAACATCTTCCTGGCCGTGTTCTTCTCCACGCTGGCCTTCGCCTGCGTGAACCACTACTTCTTCATCGGCTACCTGATCTCCATCGCGGTCTTCGGCCTCTACCAGGCCATCTTCATGGCCAACGCCGGCGGCGCCTGGGACAACGCGAAGAAGCTCGTGGAGACCGAGCTGAAGGCCAAGGGCACCGAGCTCCACGATGCCTGCGTCGTGGGTGACACCGTGGGCGATCCCTTCAAGGACACCTCCTCGGTGGCCATGAACCCGGTCATCAAGTTCACGACCCTCTTCGGCCTCCTGGCCGTGGAACTGGCCATCACCCTCAACCCCGCCACGGCCCATGTCGCCGCCCTGATCTTCTTCCTGATCTCGGCCGTGTTCGTGTGGCGATCCTTCTACGGCATGCGCATCCCCGTCGTGGACGCGAAGTAGGACCTCCGCCGCCGAGGTGGACAAACACAAGAAGGGGCCCTGCGGGGCCCCTTCTTGTGTGATACCTTGTGTCGTGAGGGTATTTCCATGCACCGATTATTTCATATTCCAGCTACCCTGCTCGCCTGTGGATTGCTCATGGCTGCCGATCCTGCCCCCAAGCCCCCCGTCGCGCCCCAGAAGGCCCACACAAGCCTCTGGCACGGGGAGACGGTGAACGATCCCTGGTTCTGGCTGCGAGAGAAGGCCAATCCCGAGGTAGTGGCCTACCTGAATGCCGAGAATACCTACACCGAGGCCATGACCAAGGACCTCCAGCCGTTCTCCGAGGCGCTCTACAAGGAGATGCTGGGCCGCATCAAGCAGACGGATCTCAGCGTCCCTGTCCGCCGCGGCGTCTTCTACTACTACGCCCGCACCGAGGAGGGGAAGCAGTACCCCATCCAGTGCCGCCGGAAGGCCGGAAAGGATGGAGTCTACGACGAGAAGGCCGCCGAAGAGGTCCTGCTGGATCAGAACGAGTTGGCGAAGGGGCTGAAGTTCCTGGGCCTGGGCGGCATGTCCGTGAGCGACGATGACCGCACCCTGCTGTACAGCACCGATGCCACGGGCTTCCGCCAGTACAAGCTCTTCACGAAGGATCTGGTCTCGGGCAAGGTCAGCAGTCCGCTCGCCGAGCGGGTGACCTCCTTCACCTGGGCGGCGGATTCCCGGCACCTCTTCTTCGTCACGGAGGACGATGTCACCAAGCGCTCCAATCAGCTCTGGCGGCTGGATCTCAAGGGTGGCAAGCCTGAACTGATCTACGAGGAGAAGGACGAGCTGTACCGCATCGGAGTGGGGCGGACGAAGGACCGGAAGTTCCTCTTGATGGAAAGCCAGTCGACGGATACCTGGGAAACCCGGTACCTGGCCGCATCCAAGCCCACGGGCGCCTTCAAGGTTCTCCTGCCCCGGGAGAAGGGCCACAAGTACGATGTGGAACACCGGGAGGGGACCTTCTACATCCGCACCAACAAGGGCGCGAAGAACTTCCGTGTGGTCACGGCCCCGGTGGCGACGCCGGATCCCAAGCACTGGAAGACCTTCATCCCCCATCGCGCGGATGTGCTGATCGAAGGCCTCGAGCCTTTCCGCGACTTCCTGGTGGTGGCCGAAAAGCACGAAGGCCTGGACCGCTTCAGGATCCAGGACGTCAAGACCGGCGCCTGGAAGGATGTGGCGTTCCCCGAGCGGGTGTACGCGGCCTTCCCCGGTGGGACGCCCGAATACACTGCCAAGGCCTTCCGTTTCGCCTACCAGTCCATGATCACGCCCCAGAGCATCTACGACTGCGACATGGCTTCGGGAAAGCAGACCCTCCTGAAGGAGACCGAGGTACTGGGCGGCTACGACAGGTCCCAGTACGCCACGGAACGCCTCTGGGCCACGGCTCGTGACGGCGCGAAGGTGCCCCTGTCCGTGGTCTACAAGAAGGGCGTGAAGCTCGACGGGTCGGCGCCGCTCTTCCTGTATGCCTATGGGTCCTACGGCTTCGGCATGTCCGCCACCTTCTCCATCCCCCGCCTCAGCCTGCTGGATCGGGGCATGGTCTACGTCATCGCCCACATCCGGGGCGGGAACGAGATGGGCGAGGCATGGCACGACGATGGCATGCTCATGAAGAAGATGAACACCTTCACCGACTTCATCGATGCCGCCGACCACCTGGTGAAGGAGAAATGGACGAGCAAGGATCGTCTGGTGATCGAAGGCGGTAGCGCCGGCGGCCTGCTCATGGGCGCCGTCACCAACCTGCGGCCCGACCTCTTCAAGGCCGTCCACAGCGCCGTGCCCTTCGTGGACGTAATGAACACCATGATGGATGCCAGCCTGCCCCTGACCGTGGGCGAGTACCTGGAGTGGGGCAATCCCAACGAGAAGGCCGCCTTCGACTACATGCGGGCCTACAGCCCCTACGACAACCTGGCGAAGAAGGCCTACCCGGCCATCCTCGTCACCACCAGCTTCAACGACAGCCAGGTGATGTACTGGGAACCCGCCAAGTACGTCGCCAAGCTCCGCACCCTCAAGACCGACGCCAACCCGCTGCTGCTGAAGATCAAGATGGACCCCGCCGGCCACGGCGGCGCCTCGGGCCGCTACGACGCCCTGAAGGACAAGGCCTTCGAGACGGCGTGGCTGCTCCAGCAGGTCGGCATCACCAAATAGCCGCTCGATGCTCCAGAAAGGGCGCATCCTCGCCCTTCTGGAGAACGAAAAGAAGGAGGACGCCATGGTCCAGCCGGTTCCGATGGGGTACCACACGGTCACGCCCTACGTGATCGTGCCGGACGGAGAGGGCTTCATCGCCTTTCTTCGGGCCGCTTTCCAGGCGGAGGAACGCAGCCGGGCGGTACGCCCGGACGGGGCCATCGCCAATGCGGAAGTCCGCATCGGCGACTCCATGGTGATGCTGGCCCAGGCCCGGGAGCCCTGGAAGCCCATGCCCACGGGGTTCTACCTCTATGTCCCCGACACCGATGCGCTGTACCAGGCCGCCCTGGCGGCTGGCGGGGTTTCGCTCATGGAGCCCTCGGACCAGTTCTACGGAGACCGGAATGCCGGCGTGCAGGACCCGTGGGGCAATCAGTGGTGGATCGCCACCCACATCGAGGATGTGGACGAGGCCGAGGTCCAGCGCCGGATGGCGGCCCGGGGTTGAGTCTCCCCTCCCGTCGCGGGACAATGGAAAGGCGCGGCATCCGCCGCGCCTTTCTTTGCTCCGGAACCCCATGTCCCTCTCCGAAGAGATCCAGCGGCGGCGAACTTTCGCCATCATCAGCCACCCCGACGCCGGCAAGACCACGCTGACCGAGAAGCTGTTGCTCTACGGCGGCGCCATCGACCGGGCGGGCAGCGTGAAGGCCCGCGAGGGCGGGGCGGCGGCCCACTCGGATTGGATGAGCATCGAGCAGGAGCGCGGCATCAGCGTCACCTCCGCGGCCATGCAGTTCGAGTACCAGGGCCGGGCCATTAACCTGCTGGATACGCCGGGCCACCAGGACTTCAGCGAGGACACCTACCGGGCGCTCACGGCCGCCGACGCCGTGGTGATGCTCCTGGACTGCGCCAAGGGCGTGGAAGAACAGACCAAGAAGCTCTTCCGGGTGGCCAACGAGCGCAAGCTCCCCATCTTCACCTTCGTGAACAAGCTGGACCGACCGGGCCGCGAACCCGTGGAGCTCATCGACGAGGTGGAGGAGCTCTTCGGCCTCCATGCCGTGCCCATGACTTGGCCCATCGGCTCCGGCACGGACTTCAAGGGCGTCTACGTGCGCGCCACGGGTCAGATCCAGGTCTTCGAGCGGGCGAAAGCGGGCCGGAAAGCCCGCGTCGCCGGGCAGGGGGGACTGGACGATCCCGAGATCGCCGCCCTGCTGACACCCGCCGAGCTCCAGCAGCTCAAGGATGACGTGGACCTCATGGACCACGTGCTGCCGTCCTTCGACCGGGAGGCCTTCCTGCGCGGCGAGCAGTCTCCGATGTTCTTCGGTTCCGCGGTGAACAACTTCGGCGTGGCGGAGTTCCTGGAGGAGTTCCTGGAACTGGCGCCCGCGCCGGGCCCGAGGCCCCTGATGGACGGTGGCGAGGTGGCGCCGGATCAGCCCTTCACAGCCTTCGTGTTCAAGGTGCAGGCCAACATGAACAAGGCCCACCGGGACCGCGTGGCCTTCGCCCGCATCGTGTCCGGGAAGTTCGACCGGGGCATGGACGCCCTGCACGTGCGCGAGAAGAAGTCCATCAAGCTGAACTACCCCCACATGTTCTTCGGCCGTGAGCGGCAGATCGTCGACGAGGCCTACCCCGGCGACATCCTGGGCCTCATCAACCCGGGCCTCTTCCGCATCGGTGACGTGCTGAGCGCCGCCGGTCCCATCGAGTTCCATGCCGTGCCCCGCTTCTCGCCCGAGCAGTTCTCCTCCGTCCGCTTGGCGGATCCCGGCGCCCGCAAGGGTTTCCTGAAGGGCCTGAACCAGATCGCGGAAGAAGGCGTGGTGCAGGTCTTCTGGCCCAAGGGCGGCGCGCCCCTGCCCATCCTCGGCGCCATCGGCCGCCTTCAGTTCGAGGTGCTCCAGCACCGCCTCAAGGACGAGTACGCCTGCCCCGTGCTGCTGGAAACCCGTGGCTTCCAGATGGCCCGCTGGATCCAGGGCGGCTGGCCTGAGCCCAGCCGCTTCTGGGGCGAGCTGGTGGAGGACGCGGAGGGCAACCCCGCCATCCTCTTCGAGAACGACTGGCAGCGGCGCACCACGGCGGAAAAGTCGCCGGGCCTCGTGTTCCTGGAGCACCCACCGAAGGAAAGATCTTGATCTGTCACCACGCCGTCGTCCGGGCGGCACACGTGACAGATACCATCCTGTTCCCACCCGCCGGTGGAGAGGAGAGGGGCCTGCCATGACGCCATCCAGGGGGTTCGGTGCGATCCATGTGGCAGGGCGGTGTCCAAGTTGGTTCCTTGGGTGGGTCCTCCTGCTGCTGCATGCGCTGGCCCATGCCCAGGCCGCATCGCCAGTCGCGCCCCTCGAAACGCCGGCCCTCGCGGGGGACGGCTGGCAGCGGCTGAGTCCCGCCGAGGCCGGCTTCGATCCCGCCCGCCTTCACGCCCTTCTTCTGGAGATGATGGACGGCCGGGCCAATCTCCATGGCGTGGTTGTCGAACGGCACGGCCGGCTGGTCGCAGAGGCCTACCGGACGGGCAGGGACCGCACCGTGAACAGCCTCTTCGCCCACACGCGGGCCTTCGGTCCCGAGGTGCGGCACGACGCGCGGTCCGTGGGCAAGAGCGTCATCGGCCTGCTGGTGGGGGTGGCGCTGGCCCAGGGGCGGCTGAAGCGCGTGGACACCCCGGTGCTCGAGTTCTACCCGGAATTCCCCGAGCTGGCCTCGCCGGAGCGACGGGCCATCACGCTCGAGCACCTCCTCGGGATGAGCAGCGGTCTGGCCTGGCATGAGGGCGGCGACGGGCCCGACGATGAGCACAAGCTGATGTGGAAGTGGACCCCGGTCTACCATCCACTGAGCCGTCCCGTGGCGGTGGCGCCGGGCACGGTCTTCAACTACAACAGCGGGGGCGCCCTGCTGTTGGCGGACATCCTTGCGCGTGCCACGGGCATGCCGTGGACGGAGTACGCGCGGACGGCCTTGTTCGAGCCCCTGGGGATCAGGGATGTGGAGTGGGTGGGAGATTTCCTCGGGAGGCCTATGGCCTACACGGGGCTGCGGATGCGGCCCAGGGACATGGCGAAGCTCGGCCGCCTGGTCCTGAACCGAGGCCAATGGCAGGGCCGCCAGATCGTGCCCTCGGCCTGGATCGACGCCTCACTGACACCACGGCTCCGCACCGGCTTCGACGACACAGGCTACGGGTATCTCTGGTGGACCGGCTCCGCGGCCTGGCATGACCGGGCCGTGCCCTGGGCCGCGGCCTTCGGGAATGGCGGCCAGCGCATCTTCGTCGCGCCCGACCTGGACCTTTGCGTGGTCATCACCGCCGGCGCCTACGGCGACCTGAAGGTGGCCCGCCAGGTCAATGCGTTCTTCCGGGAGATCGTCGCGACCGTAGGTCGCTGATCCAGCACATGACAGCCAAACGGAAGAGCGGCGCGAATGCGCCGCTCTTCATACGCGGAACGCGCAGCGTTCCGAGCGAATGCTAAGCCTTCGCGAAGATGTCCATCACCGCGTGCAGCAGCTGGATGGCCTCGGCCTTGGGCCGCTGGAAGGCATTGCGGCCCATGATGCTGCCGAAGGCCCCGCCCTTGGCGAGCTCGGCCACTTCCTGGAGTACCGCCTCAGTGCCCTTGGCCTCGCCGCCGCTGAAGATGATGATGCGGCGGCCGTTGAAGGCGCTGCGGACCACTTCCTTCACCCGGTCGGCCATGGTCTCGGTGGGGATCTGGGCTTTCTCGAAGGCCGCGGCGGCTTCCTTCACCTCGAGGTGCTGCTTGGGGGGCTTCACCTTGATGATGTGGGCGCCGAGCTGGGCGGCGATCTGGGCGGCGTAGCCGGCCACGTCCACGGCGGTCTCGCCCTCCTTGGTCAGGCCCGCGCCCCGGGGATAGGACCAGACGACGGTGGGCAGGCCCACCGCCTTGGCCTCGAGGATCAGCTCGCGCAGGCTCTCGTACTGGATGTTGCGGTCACCGCTGCCGGGGTAGATGGTGTAGCCGATGGCGGCGCAGCCCAGGCGCAGGGCGTCTTCCACGCTGCCCGTGATGGCGCTGCAGGGTTCGTGGCCCTTGCTAAGGATGTCGCTGTTGTTGAGCTTGAGGATGAGCGGGATGTCGCCGGCGTAGTCGGAGGCCACGTGTTCGATGAAGCCCAGGGGCGCGGCGTAGGCATTGCAGCCGGCCTCGATGGCCAGCTCCACGTGGTAGCGGGGATCGTAGCCGGCCGGGTTGGGCGCGAAGCTGCGGGCGGGGCCGTGCTCGAAGCCCTGGTCCACGGGCAGGATCACGAACTTGCCGGTGCCGGCCAGGCGGCCCGTGTTCATCATCCGGGCCAGGTTGGCTTTCACGCCGGGGTTTTCAGAGCTGTACCAGGACAGGATCTCGCGGACTTTGGCCGTGGCCATGGGGCACCTCGCATGGATTCAAACGCCCATTCTACCTAGAAATGCGCCGTCAGGCTCGCGCCAAGGCCCATGTCCGCGGTGTTCCCCCGGTGGGAGATGTTGTTCAGGTAGCGGAAGGTCAGGGTGGTGTGGGGCGTCCAGTGCCAGTGCACTCCCACATCGTGCTGGAGGCTGGGCTGGTCGAAGTGCTGGGAGGGCCGTCGCGGCAGGTAGCCGCTCTGCCAGTAGAGCTGGAGGAAGGGCTGGACCCGCCGCCAACGGCGGTATTCCCAGGTGGCATGGGCGCCGGCCCCGTTCCGGAACCCGATGTCCGTGTACTCCGGGCTTCCGTGGGGGCGGCGGACGAAGGCCCCGCCGAAATAGAACACATGCCGCCCCCCCGGCCTCCAGGCGCCTGTGATCCCGTAGGTCTGATCCCAGCCGGACCGGAAGGCGTCGTAGGTATGGGTGAGGGGGGGCTTGAGGCTGACCGCGGCGGAGAGCGTCCATGCGGGCGACGCCAGCAGGCGGTGGGTGAGCCCCAGGACCGGATCCTGGGTCTTCCCGAGGATGCGTTCATCGTTGTAGAAGGCGACCTTGCCGTTCTGGGCCACCGCCAGAGTCACCTGGTTCTGCAGGACGCGGTCCCGTCCGGGCTGCTCGAATCCGATCCTGTGAAAGCCCTCGATCAGAGGATCGAGGAAGCCCCCCGTGTGGTTCTGGACCGGCAGCCGGAACCACAGGTCGGTCGTGTCGGACAGTCCATACCTTCCCTCCAGCTCGAACCGGGCGATCTCTTCGTCGAAGTAGTACAGGGTCGGGAGATCGGGAAAAGCGGCGGCGGCTGAGGCGAATACCGCCTCGGTCACGGCCACGCGGCCGGAGGCGTCCCGCGGAGCATACTGCTCGAAGATGTCCGAGAACTGGAAGGTGTTGGCCTCGATCCAGTGCAGGGCCCACCGCCAGCGGCCCCGCCCGAGGGGAACGGGGTCCACCGGCTGGTAGGCCATGGTGGGCAGGTAGAGGGGGAACATCTCCCGGGTGGGGAAGGGGCCCATCTCGTGGAGGGGCTCCTCCGCGGCCAGTCCCAGGAAGGCCACGAAGGCGAGCGCCGCGCGGCGTTGCATGGCCCGCGGGGATCAGGCCTTGCTGTAGTCGTAGAAGCCGCGGCCGCTCTTCTTGCCCAGCCAGCCGGCGTCCACGTACTTGATGAGCAGGGGGCAGGGGCGGTACTTGGGATCGCCCAGGCCCTCGTGCAGCACGTTGAGGATGAAGAGGCAGGTGTCCAGGCCGATGAAGTCCGCCAGGGTGAGGGGACCCATGGGATGGTTCATGCCGAGCTTCATGATGCCGTCGATGCTCTCCACAGACGCCACGCCTTCATATAGCGCATAGATGGCCTCGTTGATCATGGGCAGCAGCACCCGGTTGCTGACAAAGCCGGGGAAGTCGTTGCAGTGGATGGGCGTCTTGCCGAGCTTCTTCGAGAGCTCCATGACCGCATCGAACGTGGCATCGCTGGTGGCCAGGCCGCGGATGACCTCGATGAGCTGCATCACGGGCACGGGGTTCATGAAGTGCATGCCGATGAAGGTCTCGGGGCGCTTGGTGACGGCGGCCAGCTTGGTGATCGAGATGCTGCTGGTGTTGGAGGCCAGGACGGCGCCGGGCCTGCAGACCTTGTCGAGGGTCTCGAAGATCTGCTTCTTGACCTCCCACTTCTCGGTGGCGGCCTCGATGACGATGTCGCAGCCGGCGAGATCCTCGAGCTTGGTGGTGGTGCGGATGCGGCCCAGGACGGCGGCCTTTTCCTCGGCGGTCATCTTGCCCTTGTCCACGCCGCGCTGGAGGTTCTTGTCGATGGTGGCCACGCCCTTGGCGGCGAAGGCGTCGCTGATGTCCTGCATCAGCACGCTGAAGCCCGCCTGGGCGAAGACATGGGCGATGCCGTTGCCCATCTGGCCCGCACCGATGACGCCGATGTTCTGGATGCTGCTCATATGGAAACCCTCCGTCTCCCCAGCATAGCGGAGGATGGGGTCACCAGCCCGCGAGCAGGGCCGGCAGGTCGCGGATGGAATCGAGCACGGGGAAGGGGGATTCCACCGGGGTGGCGACCACTTCATGGGCCCAGGTCAGGTGGTAGGGGATGTGGATCGCCCGGGCGCCCAGGGCCAGGACCGGCAGGATGTCGGACTTCACCGAGTTGCCCACCATGGTGAAGGCTCCGGGTTGGAGGCCGTGGCGCCCGAGGAGGGCCGCGTAGGTCGCCTCGTCCTTCTCGGAGACGATCTCCACCCGTGAGAAGTGGTGCCCGAGGCCGGACTTGGCCAGCTTGGTCTCCTGGTCGAAGAGGTCGCCCTTGGTGATGAGCATCAGGTCGAAAGCTCCGGCCAGCTTCGCCAGGACCTCCGCCACCCCGGGCAGGGGCTCCACGGGCTTGTCGAGCATGGCCTGGCCCAGTTCCAGCACCTTCCGGACGCCAGCGCCGTCGAGGCGGTTCTCGGTCAGCTCCAGGGCCGTCTCGATCATGGAGAGGGTGAAGCCCTTGATGCCATAGCCGTAGCGGCGGAGGTTCCGCATCTCCGTCTCGTGGAGGCGGGCGTCGATCCAGGCGTCGTCGTGGAAGGGGCGCAGGAGGGCCCGGAAGGCCTCCTGGGTCTCGGCGTAGAGGGTCTCGTTGTGCCAGAGGGTGTCGTCGGCGTCGAAGGCGAGCGTGGGGCGCATGGCGGTTTCCGTGGAGAATCCCCAGCCTACAATGGATGTTTCCCGAGGTATTTATGGCCGCTTCCAAGACCCGCACCGACTGGGCCCTCTTCCTCCTGCGCCTCGCGGTGGGCGGCATGGCGGTGATGCACGGCTTCGAGATCCTCCGCCGCGCCCACGGGGCCATCACCTTCGCCCAGGCCTCGACCTGGGGCTTTGCCCTGGGTGAGCTGGTCTGCGGTGCCCTGATCCTCCTCGGCGTGTGGGTGGCCCTGGCCGGCGGGATCCTCGTGGCCGTCCTGGGCTGGCCGCTGGTGCACGGCTGGATGCACGGCGCCGGGCCCCTGTCGAACCTGCCCGCCCTCTTCCGCTTGCTCGTAGGCCTGGCCTGCGCCGTGGGCGGCGGGGGCAAGTGGGCTTTGGAGAAGTAACCCGGCCGTTAAAGGATCTCCACGAAGGACACGAAGAAGCCCTTCAGGTGAACCTAAAGACCACGAATTCGCCTTCGTGATCTGGCTTTTCTCTTCGTGCCCTTCGTGGAGGCTTTTGAGCATTACCTAGACTTGAAGGCATCCCAGGAGCGTTCCCATGCTGCGTCCCCCGCACCACCAGATCTTCGCCTTCGACGCCGAGTGGGTGCCGGATCCCGCCACGGGGAGGCGGGTGCTGGACCTCCCGAAGGAGATGCCGGACGAGGAGGTGACCGAGCGCCTCTGGGCCTACGGCGGGGCTACGGAGGCGGAGCCCCGGCCCTACCTGAAGACGATCCTCTGCCGTGTGGTGTCCATCGCCGCGGTGATCCGCACGGTGCGGAACGGTGACGTCCAGCACAAGCTCTTCGCCCTGCCGGAGGGACCGGAAGCCCTGGCCGAGGACGACCTGCTGCGCCGCTTCCTGGTGGCGCTTGGGGACAAGAAGCCCCAGCTGGTGGGCTTCAACTCGCGGGACGCGGACCTGCCCATTCTGGTTCAGCGGGCCATGGTGCACCGGCTCTCCATCCCGGGCCTGGGACGCAGCGCGGAGAAGTGGGCGGCGGGCGACTTCTTCGACCGCTACGGGAACCAGCACATCGACCTCCGCGAGATCACCGGCGCCTGGGGGAAAGCCTCGTCCACCCTGCACGAGCTGGCCACGGCCTGTGGCATTCCGGGCAAGCTGGGCACCGACGGCAAGAGCGTCATCGATCTCTGGCGGGCGGGGGACATCGCCGGCATCGTCCGCTACAACCAGTTCGACGCCCTCACCACTTTCCTGGTGTGGCTGCGGGCCATGACGCTCTCGGGCCACCTGACGCCTGAGCAGATGGAGGCCGAGGAGGCCCAGATCCGCGCCCTGGTCCAGCAGAAGGCCGAGGCGGACCCGGCCTTCAACCTCTACCTGGAGGGATGGGCCCAGCTGGCCTGACTCAGCCGTAAAAGCAAGCAACCGCGAATGACGCGAAAGGGCGCAAAACGTGGCGGAAGCAGGATCGTTCGCCATTCACGCGCCCGCAGAGCGATCCGTGTCATTCGCGATTCGATCATTCCAGGCGGAGGCAAGTCGATCACCAGGTTTGGCTTCCCTTGGTGTCTTGGTGGTGCTCTTTGGCTTTTGAGGGCCGAAAGAGTAGGCATCCTCCCGGCGGATGGATAGACTGACCCCAGCTTTCCAGCCATCACGCTTTTTTCTTCCATGGAGGATGTGTGAACAAGCGGCTTGCGGCGGAATTCTTCGGGACCCTATGGCTGGTGCTGGGCGGGTGCGGCAGCGCGGTGCTGGCCGCGGCCTTTCCGGGCGTCGGCATTGGCCTCCATGGCGTGGCCGTGGCCTTTGGTCTCACAGTGCTGACCATGGCCTTCGCCATCGGCCCCATCTCAGGCTGCCACCTGAATCCGGCTGTGACCCTGGGCCTGGCTGTGGGCGGGCGCTTCCCCTACAAGGATGTGGCCGGCTATTGGCTGGCCCAGGTGCTGGGAGCCGTGGCCGCCTCGGCCATCCTCTATGTCATCGCCACGGGCAACGGGTCCGCCATCGGCGGTTTCGCGGCCAACGGCTATGCGGACCACTCTCCGGGCAAGTACGGGCTGGGCGCGGCCTTCCTGACCGAGGTCGTGATGACCTTCTTCTTCCTCATGGTGATCCTGGGCAGCACCGCCAAGAAGGCGGCTCCGGGCTTCGCCCCCATCGCCATCGGCCTCTGCCTCACCCTCATCCACCTCATCAGCATCCCGGTGACGAACACCTCCGTGAATCCCGCCCGCAGCACGGGACCGGCCCTCTTCGTGGGTGGCTGGGCTCTCGGTCAGCTCTGGCTTTTCTGGGTGGCGCCCCTCCTCGGCGCCGCGATTGCCGGCTGGCTCTTCCCCAAGCTCGAGGACTGAGCCCCTCGAAGGTCCTTACAGCTTCCTCAGAATCCGCTCGATGCTGGTCGCCTTCCGGCCCTCGGTGGTGACCAGCACGGCGTGGAGTTGGAGGTCGCCCTCGGCCACCTCGTACTTGGGGCGCTGGACTCTGAGGAAGCGGCCGATGCTGGCCTCCTTCTTCATGCCGATGACGCCGTCGTAGGGGCCCGTCATGCCGATGTCAGTGACGTAGGCCGTGCCGCCGGGCAGCACCTTGGCATCCAGCGTGGGCACGTGGGTGTGGGTGCCCAAGACGGCCGCCGCCCGGCCCTCCAGGTGGAAGCCCATGGCCTGGGCCTCGCTGGTGGCCTCGGTATGCATGTCCACGATGACGAGATCCGACCGCTCCTTCTGGAGGATGGTGTCCACGCCCCGGAAGGGGCAGTCGCAGGCGGGCATGTGCACCCGCCCCATGAGGTTGATGACGAGGACCTCGGCCCCCGAGGGCGTGTGCAGCTTCACCCACCCGTTCCCCGGTGTGTCGGGGGGGTGGTTGGCGGGCCGCAGCAGGCGGGGTTCCAGACGGAAGTAGCTCTCGATCCCCTTCACGTCGAAGGCATGGTTGCCCGTGGTGATGACGTCCACCCCGAAGCGATCGAACCATTCCCGGGCGATGGTGTCCGTGATGCCGTGGCCGTGGGCGGCGTTCTCACCGTTCACGACCACGAGATCAGCGCCCGTCTCCCGGCGTAGCTCGGGCACGAAGGCCTCCACCAGCCTCCGCCCCGGTTCCCCCACCACATCGCCCAAGCAGAGAATCCTCATGCGGCACCCCCGGTTCCGCACCCGGCGGGCTTCGGCTTCGCCAATGTGGCACTCCACTCCTGCTGCATGCTCATGCCTCAAGCCTAATGGAAAAAGGGCGGCGCTGGCGCGCCGCCCTAAGTAAGAGGATGACTTTAAGAAGTAGAAGTAAATCTATCGGTAAGGACCACCAATATATTCTGTGGTGCCTGGTATGATCGTGGGAGTGTATGTTTTAGTGAAGACAAGTTCTTTATCTGAATTGACGACATTTGGATCATTGATTTTAAATTTGAACACATATGTAATATTAGGTTGATTTGCCGAGGTTCCATCATAATCTGCAAGATAGGAACCTGGATTTGGAAACGAGTGAGGGGAAGTTACCGGGGTTTCATTTTTTGTGCTCAACACTGGTGCCATTGATGTTCCAAAACTCACAATAACTTGCTCTGATTCGAGTTGCATTCCACAGTTGGGATTAATGTATACTGTTGGAGAAGTTGTGCTAGCATGTAAAGTTTTGAAATAGTATGTACCAACGTGCTCCCAATCATCACCAACATTTAGAACCCAGATTTCGTCAACAAGAGTATCCATAACAATAGATGGTGATTGATCAATATTGACAACTCCCCAGTTAACCGTTTGCACTGGCCGATAACCATCAGCCATTTGTGGACCAGGGTTTAAATAGTAATTTCCGGACCAGCTAATTGCATTTTGAGCTTCAATGTTACCACTCAATGTGAATTGAAATTTTCCAGCAAAATTAAGTGGGACTGCTTGCTGAGTGCCCTTATTGGCACCACCTATAAATGAATTTATTGCCCCGGCAAGTCCAATCGCATATGGAGCAAGGGTTCCGTCAGTGGCGATCGTGGCGGCTGCAGCAGCCGCATATCCTATCCAACCCTGGGCATTCTGATTTTCATTAGCGAAATTTTGAATACCATTTAGTGCTTTGGTTGCGCTCTGATAATCAGAATAACCAGCATTAATGGCATTAAAGGCCCTTTGAAGATCGCTGGTGGAACCAACTCCGGTTGGTTTATAATTCCCCATGACTTGATTAAGAGACATGGTTCCAGCACCTACCAGTGTTATTTTGCTTTCATCAATTGGAGTAACATTTACGGTTAGGACGGGATCATACTTATTTGATGTAGCTAGATCGGGATCATAGCCAGCCGCAACAATATCAAAGGTTGCCCAGCCCCTATAGGCATTCATCGGGGAGAGCTGAAATTGACTTGTAGAGCCATCGTAGTTGGTAATAAAGCTTTTAGCCTGATCAGCTGAAAAGGTGAAAAGTGCCGATGAGTAATGATCGGGGGTGCTAGGAGAAATCGTGGTAGCGCCATTACGAAATTTGATTTCAGCTTTATATGCGGTATGGGAGTCTGCTGGAGCGTTATAAAACATAAAGCGTAGTAGACCGCGGTATTTATTGTAAAGAGCTAGAAATGGAAGGGGTGGAGCATCCGTAGCAGTGCCAAAATCTCTGTACGCAAGAGTCCACCCATCTTGTTTGTACATGTCTTTTAGTGTGCCTGGGAGATTCAAAGGATCATTAGGTGAAAAAAATGGAAGTTGAACATTATCTAAGCGTATAGGCGTGGTTCCGTTTAAAGAATAGTACATGGTGTGGCCACTAAGGCTATCAGTGGTCCAGTCCCAATTGGGGTCGAGATTCGGGTCTCCGGGCAATAGCATCACAAATGCTGATTGTGCGGAGTTCCTCTGAATCTGCTGGACTGTCGTTTGGGCAATAGCCCCGCAGCTTACTAATATAATTAGCGAGCTTATACGCAATATTCTTTTCATAATCTAGGCCCTCCTTTGGCCTGTGAGGTATAGATTGCCGCCTTATGGAAATAAAATTAGGTTAAGTGGCTTGGCCGTAGCCGAAACCACGGGGCTGAACCCGACCACCTGCGATCGGGCCCGGTCGGACAATCGGTTAGGCAACCCA
The DNA here is from genome assembly GCF_022808815.1 of Geothrix paludis. Classification (GTDB taxonomy): domain Bacteria; phylum Acidobacteriota; class Holophagae; order Holophagales; family Holophagaceae; genus Geothrix; species Geothrix paludis. The sequence continues at coordinate 422,681 of NZ_JAKZLC010000001.1, forward strand.
CCTAGGACACTTGTGAACCCCTGGTGGTTGTACCTCCCGACCCATACAAAGAGCGAAGTAGAAGCCTGTTAGGCACTGGCAAAACACTGACCGTGCACCTGGGCTACTGACCCAATGGGTGATGATGGCAAATTTTTTGAAGACTCTGGAGTGATAACCCTGAACGGTAGTGATTCGTAGGCCGAACGGTAGAAGAACCACTCGATCGCAGGGTGCGCCGATGGCCAGAGAACTTTCAGTCATCGCTGGTGACGGGCCTGCCGCGAAGCTGAAGGTCTCCCTCGACCACCTCGTGATTTGGGTGCTGCACCTCCTCCAGAAGAGGCGCTTACTGTGGAATGGACAGTCACAGTGGGGATTTGCAGTCGACCTATGAGGTTAAGGATTAACACTGTAGTGTTGCTAGGTTTAAGTGCCAATCAGGTTGTTCACTCGAATTCTGGGAAGCTGAAAGTGCCAACCAACAGCTTTCCGGGAGACTCGGGTGAACATCCATAGTCGAGCGCGATCCTGCCCTTTCAGTCGAGCCCTATTTGTTCAGAGGGTTCTTTCAGGGATGAGTGTCATCCAGGCCTCAGAGTTGGCCGAGTTCAGTGAGCGGACAGGCCACAAGTGGCTCAAGCGCTTCCGGCTGGAGGGGAACCGGGCCTCCAGGACCGCATCAGCCAGCCCCGTCGCCTGGCGCGAAGCCATGGACTTGGCCTTGTCGTCGAGGCCGTAGGTTGAAGACGGCGGGGCCAAGCGGCTGTCCGGATCGCCGCCGAGCTGGCCTTCCCCGCTCCACTGTGGGTTTCTGGCTGCGGAAGGCCGGGATCTCCAGGGCCTCGGCCCTCCAGGAGAAGGAACCGCCCAATCGCGATGAGCACGAAGCACCGGGCGACTTGCTTCACCTCGATACGAAGAAGCGCGCCAACTTCCACGAAGTAGGCCACCGCGGCACGGGCATTCGCCACCACAAAAACCGCAAGGCGGGTTACCAGGTGCTGCATGTCTGCAACGACGACCACTCCCGGGCTAGCTACATGGAGGTGTTGCCGGATGAGAAGAAGGGCACCACCGCGACCTTCCACCAGAGGGCGCTTTTGCATTTCCAGGCCCAGGGCGTCCAGGTTCGGAAGCTGCTGGCGGACAACGGCTCGTCTTACCGATCCAAGGAGTTCAAGGCCATGCGCGAAGCCTGCGGCCTCAAGCACAGTCGCACCCGGCCCTACCGCCCGAGAACCAACGGCAAGGCCGAGCGGCTGATCCAGACCGCCCTCCGAGAGTGGGCCTACGGTCCCATCTGGCAGAGGATCACCGACGGCGCCAGCACCGAGTTCGGCCGCATGGGCGGCGGTTCAGACGAACGGAACCAGGCGCTCGGCGCCTGGTTCCGTTACTAAAATCACCACAGACCTCATTCCGCCCTCGGTGGTCAGCCCCCGGGCACAAGGCCGAACAACATCATTGGCAACGACAACTAGAACGCGAACCGCGCGCCGAGCTGGATCTGGCGGGCGGAGCCGATCCAGTTCTGCTGCGGGTTGAGTGCAAGCTGCTGTGCGTCAACCGTGGAGACGTTCGAGGTCGTGGTATTGGGCACCGAGGGAGTCCTGTTTGACAGGTAGGTGTCCTGGCGGTTGAACAGGTTGAATACGTCGGCCGATAGAGTCAATTTGATCCGCTTGGTAAATTCGATGTCTCTACGAAGCCCAAGGTCGAAAGTCAAGGTTGATCCGGCTCGCTGGGTATTACGGCCCGTGTCGACGCCATTCTGGAAGTAACGATCGTTTGAGGTATTCCCGTCACCGTTCACGTCGGCACCGTACGTCAGGGTATAGGGGGTCCCGGTCTGGTAGCGCACAGAAATGGACGCGAGGATTCCGGTAACCTGCTTGTCGAGGAAGCTGAAGTAGCCGGTCAACACCTGGCGACGATCCGTGTCGGCATAGCCCCACTGGTTCCCCAGAAGGCCTGCATCCTGGATGCTGATGCCCGAGTAGTTGCGCTCGTTGGAATCGCTATCCTTGTTGATGGCGTAGGTGTAGTACAACTGGGCGTCAAAAGCGCTGCCATCCTTGTGGTACTTCAGACTGGCCGTGTAGGCGTGGTAGAGGCTGGTGGCATCCGAGAAATACATTCCCATGGTGCCGTAGTTGGCATTTGGCCGGATTGGCGTCCAGGAGATGGTGGTCCGTCCCCCGACCGTTGTAGTCGTGAGAGTGGAAGGGTACATCAGGCGACCATAGGCATTGGGGGTAGGTGTACCGAGATTAAGATCTGCGGTTCGCTCCAGTTGCTTGCCCCTGGCGTAGGTGGCGGATAGGCCGAGCACCAAGTCGTTGAAGAAGGGGCGCTCGGCGCCGATGTTCACGCGGTCGGTGTAGGGGTTCTTGAAGTCCGGGTTGAAGGTCCAGATGTTGAATCCCGTGAAGGTCACGCCCGCCGGCAGGGAGGAAATCCAATAGGGGTTCGCCGCGTTGAAGGAGGCCCCGATGGGGATGCCATAGGTGGCGGCATCACCCGGCTGGAAATCCTTCGATCCTGTGCGGACGCCGTTGGCAGCGTAAGCCTGGTAGAAGAACACGGCTGGCGTGGTGCTGACGTAGCGGCCGACGCTGCCGCGGATCACGGTCTTGCCCTGGTCGAAGGCGGGGGTCCAGGTGAAGGATACGCGGGGCGAGAACTGGCTGTCCGAGGGGATCTTGGCCGTGATGGGCATGGGGTTCGCGAGCGGGTCACCCATGTTCAGGATCGGATAGTTCGGGTTCTCCTGGCGGTCCCAGCGGATGCCGGCCCCGAGCTTGAAGGTGTCGGTGAGGCGCCATTCGGCCTGGATGAAGGCGGCCATCTGCTTGTAGCTGGTGTCGAAGAGGCCAGCCTGCTGGACGGGGCTGTTCAGGCCGAAGTTCTGGCGGTAATAGCTCCAGAGGCCATTACGAAAATCAGCAAGAGAGTTGAACTGGTAGACCCCCTGCCAGTTGCCGGCGAAGAACTCCGACACGTTGATGTCGTTGTAGTCCACGCCCGCCTTCACCTGGAACGTGGGCGTCACGTAGCTGATGTTCTCCTGGATTTGGGTGCGCTTGGTGTTGTAGGTCCGGTCGAAGGGATAGGCGCCGTAGTAGCCCACGTTGCTGATGCTGACCTCGGGGAGGTGCGAGTAGGTCGAGCGGGGCATGTCGTCCTTGGTATGGCTGACGCGGAACTCGTTCATCCAGTTCCCGCTGATCACCCAGTTCCACTGCAGCACGTAAGCGTCGGTGGTCACGTCATCCGAGGCCAGGTTTTCGGAGGCGGCCATGGTGCTGGCGCCGGTGACGCCGTTGAACTTGGAGTGGTTGATCCGGAACTGGATGCTGTGGTCGACGGTGGGGTTCCAGTCGAAGCGCAGGAAGTAGACGTCGGAATCCGCCTTGGCGGAGTAGTCGCCGGCCTTGGCCAGGAGCACCGCATCATTGGGGTAGGTGGCGGGGTCCAAGGCCACGGGCCGGCTGCCGCCCCACACCTGATGGACGGGGTCCTTCCGGCGCTGGGCGTCGTAGGCCACGAAGTAGAACAGCTTGTCCTTGAGGATGGGGCCGCCCACGCTGAAGCCGAACTGCTCCTGCTGGAAGTCTCCGACTGGATTCGTGGTGGTGGTGCCGTTGGGCTGACGGAGGGTCGGGCCAGCCTCCACCCAGCCCCGGGGGCGCTGGTAGTAGAAGAGGCTGCCGCTCAGGTCGTTGGTTCCGTTCTTGGTGATGGCGTTCACATAGCCGCCGCCCATGCGACCGAACTCGGCGCTGGCGCCGTCGGTGATCACCTGGTACTCGCGGATGGCCTCGATGGAGATGGTGAAGGGAGTCTTGCCCTCGGCTGCGCCAGTGGCGCCGCCGAAGAAGGGCTCGTTGTTGTCGCCGCCGTCGATGTTGATGGAGGTGTTCACGCCGCGCTGGCCAGCGATGGCGAGGTTGCCACGGCTGCTGTCCACCACGACCTGGGGGGCCAGGGTGGCGAGGTTCGTGAAGTTGCGGTTGAAGACGGGCAGATTGGTGAGGTTGTCGGGGGAGATGATGGCAGCGGCGCTGGCGCGCTCGGTGTCCACCTGGGCGGAGGCGGCGATCACTTCGACCACGGCGCCGGTCTCGGGGGCGAGCTTGATGGTCAGGGGGGCGGCATCGCCGAGGTTCAGGTTCACCTTGACGTTGCTCGCGGTCTGGAAGCCGGCCTTGGTGACGGTGACGGTGTAGGGACCCACCGGCAGAAGGGTGGCCAGGTAGCGACCTTCGGCGCTGGTCTGCAGGGTGCGGGTGAGGCCGGTCTCGGTGTTCCGGATGACCACCGTGGCTCCGGCGACGCCGGCGCCCTGGTTGTCGAGCACGCGACCGCCCAGCTGGGTGGAGACACCCTGGGCCATGATGGGGGCCGCCGCCACGAGCAGGGCCACAAGGGATGAGCCGGCGAAATGCCTTGATCGCATGAGAAGTTCCTCCGTGTTCTTCAAAGAATAGCCAGGGGGGGCATCGCAATAAAAGGGATCTGTTGGTCAAGGAACGAAAAAGTCACATGCAGCATCTGAAATTCACAGGGGCGCCCGGCCGGCGGCCGTCCCGGTCACCGGGACTGTCCTGCTAGGCTTCATACATTCCTTGAGATATCAATGAAACTGGTCGCCCTCGCCTTCGCCCTCTTTTCTCTGGTTCCTCTGGCAGGCCAGGGGCCCGCCACCCTCCCGGTCACGGAGATCCGGGCGGGCATGAAGGGGTATGGCCGGACGGTGTTCCAGGGCGGCAAAATCGAGCGCTTCGACTTCGAAGTGCTGGGGGTGCAACGGAACGCGGCCCCAGGCAAAAGCCGCATCATGGTCAGGGCCTCCGGGGGGCCCCTGGCGGATACGGGAATCCTGGCCGGCATGAGCGGCAGCCCCTGCTTCATCGATGGGAAGCTCATCGGGGCGCTGAGCACAGGCCTTCTCTTCGAGAAGGAGGCCATTGGCGGCATCACCCCCATCGCCGAGATGCTGGACCAGCTCCGGGACATCCCGGAAACCCCGCCCAGCCGCACCCCCCTGATCCTGCCCAAGCTGGAGCCGCCCAAGGTCCTCAAGGCGGCCCTCTCGGGGCAGATGCTGGATTTCCGGACGCTCATGGGCGAGCCGGACCCCCAGGCCATGCCGATGTCCATCGTCGGCAGCGCGCTTGGACCTGAAGCCCGTCGTCTCTGGGCCGGATTTCCGGTCGCCTTCGCCGCCGCGCCGGTCCTATCCGGGGGCGCGCGGGAGGAGGCCAGTCCTCTCGAACCCGGCGGCATGGCGGCCGTCACCCTCATGCAGGGAGACCTGGATCTTGCCGCCGCGGGCACCATCACCTACGTCTCGGGCAAGCGGGTGCTGCTGTTCGGGCACCAGCTGTTCAACCTCGGATCCGTGGACCTGCCCCTCTGGTCCGCCACGGTGGCGAGCACCGTGGCCAGCTACCAGAGCTCCTTCAAGATGGCCATGCCCGTGGCGCCCATCGGCGCCTTGCGGCTGGATCGCAGCTCCGGCGTCGCGGGGCTGCTGGGGGCCGAAGCGCGCATGGTCCCCCTGCGGATCGGCCTGAACCTGGGGGGGAAGCGCACCCTGAATTTCCGGTTCGAGTTGATGGACCACCCCGTGGCCACTCCGGCCCTGGTGGCCACGGCCGTGGCCCAGACCCTGGACGCCCACACCCGTGGCCTCGGGCTCCAGAGCCTGTCCATGCAGGGCAACATCAAGCTGGCCGGGCATCCGGCCATCCTGATCGAGAACGTTATCGCGGACCTGAACCCCTCGCGCATCTCCCAGTACGTCGGCGCCATGCTCCAGGCCATCACGCTCAATCCCTTCGAGAAGCCCGTGTTCGAAGGCATCTCCCTCACCATCAAGGCGGAGGAGCGGCTGGATCTCTCGGCCATCGCGGGCGTCCGCCTCCTCAAGGCCCGGGCCAAGCGGGGGGAGATCCTTCCGGTGCTGGTCACCCTCCAGAACATCCAGGGCGTGCGCGAGACCGCCACCTTCAACATCCAGGTGCCCTCCTCAGCGGCCAAGGGCAAGGCGACCCTCATGGTGGGCGATGGGTTCAGCCTCATGGCGGCCGATCCGGATGAGCGCATGATCGAGGTGGCCAACCTGGGGGATGTGGTCCGACTCCTGAACGGGGCCCTCCGGAACAACCACGCCTACGCGCTGCTGGTGCAGAGCCAGCCCGGCGCCGGGCTTCGCGGCAGCCGCATCGAAGGCATCCCGCCCACGGTGGCGACCCTGGTCAGCGGGGACGGGGCCAGCAGCGACAACAAGCTCCAGCGGCGGATCGTGGGCCGGGCCGTCCTGCCGCTCGACCGCGAGGTGCGGGGGCTGAGCCAGCTGGACGTGGAAATCGAGTGATGGACATGAATCGAAAGGGCTCTATGCGCTGGATGACGTTTCTTCTCTCCGCGGTCGTGGGCGTGGCGGCCCTGGCGGATCAGCCCGTGGCCACCTTCTCCGGGTTCAACGACTGGCTAGGGTCCGAGACCCACGGTGTCCGCATCGGGGCTGACGGCCGGCTGCGCCTGGCGCCGAACTTGCGTCGTGTGGGCCAGCTGCCAGAAGGCGTGATCTGGGCGGCCGTTCCGGATGGCTCCGGGGGCGCCTACCTGTCCGCCGGCACGGACGGCAAGATCTTCCACTACACCGGTGGCCAGGTGAAACCCCTGGGCCAGGTGAAGGGGGGCATCGTGTTTGCTCTGGCGCGCCTGGGCCAGGATCTGATCGTGGCGCCCACGGGAGAGGGGAAGCTCTTCCGCGTGTCCCCTGCCGGCGACGTGAAGCCTTTCGCGGACATCGAAGCCCGCATCGTTTGGGCCCTGGCGGTGGATGGGGATGCGGTCATCGCCGCCGGTGGTTCGGAGAAGGGCGCCGTGCTGGTCCAGGCCCGGAGCGGATCGAGCCGCCGCCTGGCGGAGCTGGCAGACGAGACGGCGTTCACGGCCCTGACGCCGGACGGGCAGGGGGGCTGGTACCTCGGCAGCCATGGCCGGGGCCTGGTGCTCCGCTACAGCCGCCAAGGCGATCGTCTCGAGACGCTGATGGATACGCCCTTTGAAGAGGTGCGCGCCCTGGCCGTGGCCGATGGGCTGCTCTATGTCGGCGCGGACAACGGGCTCACGCCGAAGTTCAGCACCGGCCAGCTGGAACGGCGCGAAGGCTATCTCCAGGCGGATACCGCAGCGGCCACTCGGTCGGCTGTCATCCGCCTGGACCGCGATCGGGTGCCCGAGACCCTGTGGCAGAGCGCCCAGAGCCAGGTCTACGCCCTGACCCCGTGGAAGGGCCAGCTGCTGGTGGGCACGGGCAACCGTTCTCGCCTTTTCTCGCTGCCCCTCGGCAAGGCCCACGATACGGATCCCTTCGCCGTGGTGCAGGAGCTGGGCACGGCGCAGGCCACGGCCTTCCTGCCCTCCGGCGGGGATCTACTCGTGGTGGGCTCGAATCCTGCCGAGCTGCACCTGCTGTCCGAAGCCCAGGCCACCGAGGGCACCGTCGAATCCCGGATCCTCAAGGGTGCGCCCCTGGCGGACTGGGGCCGGGCCTACCTTGACGCCGACACGCCATCGGGCACCAACGTGGAATTCCAGTTCCGCACGGGGAGCACGGAGACGCCGGATGCCACCTGGAGCCCCTGGACGCCCCCCCTGCGCAGCGGCGAGCGTCCGGCCCTGCCGTCCTCGCGGTTCGCCCAGTTCCGCCTGCGCCTCAGCAGCACCCGGGGCGGCGCCACGCCCGTGGTGGAGACCGTGACCGTCCACTGGGCCCATCGCAACCTGGCCCCGATCTGGGAGGGCGTGGATACCATGCCGCCGGGCCTGGTCATCACGCGCACGGCGCCCCCGGATGACATCGGCATCGAACGGGTGCCCCTGGAGACGCAGAAGCTCATCCCGGCCATGGGCTACATGGGCGCCGAGAAGCGCAGCTTCCGCCGGGGCGCCCAGAGCTTCGTGTTCCGCGTGAACGACCCCAACGCCGACACCCTCCAGTTCGCCATCCGGCTCGTGCCCGAGCGGGGCGCGCCGATCCTCCTGGAAAAGGCCTGGAAAGAGAAATTCTTCAGCTTCGACACCCTGCCCGTGCCCGATGGCCGGTACCGCCTCGAAGTGACCGCTTCGGACGCCCCCACGGCGGCCTTCAACGTCGCCCTCACCAGCCTCTGGCGGACCGCCCCCTTCATCATCGACCACACGCCGCCCACCATCTCCGAGCTGAGCGCCACGCCCGAGGGCGAGGGCGTCCGGATCCGCTTCGTGGCCCGGGATGAGACCTCCACCCTGAAGGAGGCCGCCGTCAGCGCCGATGGGGAGCACTGGCTCCAGATCGTGCCGGAGGATCGGGTCTTCGATCAGAAGGACGAGCGTTTCGATGTGGTCGTGCCCCGCGATGCCGTCCGCGGCGACCGCGTCCTCGTGAAGGTCGGGGACCAGAACAACAATGAGCAGGCAGCCGCGGTCACGCTTGGCGCGGTGGGCGCCAAGCGTTAGCCATTCCCTCCGCAGAAAAGCGGGGCCATTCGGCCCCGTTTTTCTGCGGAAGTAAAAAGACTACAGGCCCTTGAACTGCGCCTGGCGCTTCTCCAGGAAGGCGCCCATGCCCTCCTGCATGTCCTGGGAGGCGGCGAGAAGGCCGAAGAGGGCGGCCTCGTACTGGAGACCCTGGTCCTGGGGCATCTCGATGCCTTCGTTCACGGCGGCCAGGGCGCTGCGAAGGGCCAGGGGGCCCCGGGAGAGGATGGTCTTGGCCAGCTTCTCCGCGGTGGCCTTGAGATCCGCCAGCGCGACCACGCGGCTCACGAGGCCCATGCGCAGGGCGTCGGCGGCGGCGGTCATCTCGGCGCTGAGGATCATGTCGAGGGCCACGCCCTTGCCCACGAGGCGGGGCAGGCGCTGGGTGCCGCCGTAGCCGGGGATGATGCCCAGGCTCACCTCGGGCAGGCCGAATTTGGCATTCTCACTGGCGATGCGGATATGGCAGGCCAGGGCCAGCTCGCAGCCGCCGCCCAGGGCGAAGCCGTTCACGGCGGCGATGACGGGCTTGGGCATGGACTCGATGCGCTGGAACACGGCCTGGCCGCGCAAGGCCTGCACCCGGGCGCTGGCGGTGTCGAGGGACTTCAGCTCGGAGATATCAGCGCCGGCCACGAAGGCCTTCTCCCCGGTGCCCGTGACCACCACGACGCCCACCTCGGCGTCCTGCTCCAGGTCTGCGAAGGCCAGATCCAGCCCTTTCAGCACCTCGTTGTTGAGGGCATTGAGCTTCTCGGGCCGGTTGAGGGTGACCCAGGCGATGCGGTCGGCTTTCTCGACGAGGACGAAGGACATTGGGAGGCTCCTGGTTTGGGATCGGTGTCGAACATTGTACGCTGGGGCCGGAGTGACCGATGTTCCATCCCCCGCACCCCGAGACCTACCGCGACCAGCTGCGCGCCTTCCTGCGGGAGGACTGGGGCACCCAGGACTGGACCACGGCCTCGGTGCCGGACCGCCCCATGACAGCCAAGGTGGTGGCGAAGGAAGACCTGGTACTGGCGGGGCTGCCCGTGGCCGTGGAGGTCCTCCGGATCACCTGCCCGAACCTCAATGCGGACCTGGCCCGGCACGACGGGCAGCGCGTCTCCGCGCAGACGGAAGTGATGCGCCTGCGGGGTTCCAGCCATGGCATCCTGCTGGCCGAGCGGGTCGTGCTGAACCTCCTCCAGCGGCTCTCGGGGACGGCCACCCTCACCCGGAAGTTCGTGGACGCGGTGGAAGGCACCGGCGCGCGCATCCTCGACACCCGCAAGACCACGCCCGGCCTCAAGCTGCTGGAGAAGTACGCCGTGCGCTGCGGCGGCGCCGTGAACCACCGGCTGACCCTGGGCGATGGCGTGCTGCTCAAGGAGAACCACCTGGCCGCGGCCGGGGGGGTGCGGGCCGCGGTGGAAGCCGCCCGCCGGGTGGCGCCCAACCTCGTGAAGATCGAGGTGGAGGTGGAGACCCTGGGCCAGCTCAAGGCCTGCCTGGACCTTCCGGACGTGGACGGCGTGCTGCTGGACCACATGTCCCTGGACCAGATGCGCGAAGCGGTGGCCCTGCGGGACCGCAGCGGCCGGCGCCTCTTCCTGGAGGCCAGCGGCAACATCACCCTGGAGCGGGCCCGGGCCGTGGCTGAGACCGGCGTGGACTTCCTCAGCGTCGGCGCCCTCACCCACAGCGCCCCGGCCGTGGACCTCAGCCTCCGGATGGACTGACCCATGTTTCGACTCCGCCACTTGGCGGCGGTGTCATCTGCAAAACGGGCCCCGGATGGGGCCCGTTTTGCAGCCGGGAACGGACCTTATTTGACTTCCAGCTTCCTGGCTTCCAGCAGGTGCCCCAGGGCCTTCTCCAGGGCGGTCACGGCCTTGGCGTAGGTGATCTGGGCCTGCAGCTCGTTGCCCTTGGCGGTGTTCAGGTCGTTGAGCTTGGAGAGCACGAGGAAGTTGGTGCTCATGCCGTTCTCGAACTTCTTCTGCTCGGCCTCGAGATCCTTTTCGCGGAAGATGCGCGTCTTCTCGGCGGCGACCACGCCCTTGCCGGAGGCGTCCAGGTTGCGGAAGGCTTGGCGCACTTCAAGCGTGATGCCCAGCTCCAGGTCGCGGAGGGTCAGCTCGCTCTGGCGCCGGTTGGCGCGGGCCTGGGCCTGGTTGCCCCGGGCCGCCCGGTTCTGGATGGGCATGGAGAACTGGAGGCCCACCGTGTAGCCGGGGTAGGTGCCCTTCGTGAGGTCCTTGTTGACCGCGGCAAGGCCTTCGGACGGGATCTGGGAGGCCGCGTTGCCGGTGTAGGTGGCGAAGGCGTCCAACTGGGGCAGGATGCGGTTGTTGGCCGCGGTCTCGAGGGCCTGCTTGGATTCCAGGTCGAGACGGGCCGTCCGGAGTTCGATGCGGTTGGCCAGGGCCTGCTTCTCGGCCGTGGCCTCATTCAGCTCCAGGGGCTTGATGCTGGGGGCATCGGCCGGTTCCAGGTTCAGGGGGCGCTCGGAGGAGGGATAGAGCGCGCGGATCAAGGCGTCCTTGGCATTCAGGAGCTGGGCTTCGGCCGAAATGATGTCCTGCTGGGCCTGGGCGACCGAGGCTTCGGAGGAGGTCACCTCGATGGGGGCCAGGGTGCCCACCTGCACGCGGATCTGGTTTTCGTTGAGCTGCTTCTGGGCCAGGGCCAGGGCCTGCTGCTTGTTCTCCAGGTTGCGCTGGGCGAAGACCACATCCCAGTAGAGGGACTCGGTGCTGGCCACCAGGCCGATGATGGAGAGCTGGAAATTGAGGTCCGCGGCCTGGGCGCTCTTGCGCGCCACGATCAGGCGGCTCTCGGTGGCCGCGCGCCCGAAGTTGCGGAGCAGGCTCTGGGAGTAGGTGGCCGAGAAGCTGCCGTCGTAGGGATTGGTCGTGGTGCCCGTGTAGAGGCTGCCGGTGTGGAAGCTGTACAGGGGCGCGTAGCTGAGACTCAGGTTGCCGCCCCAGCCGAAGGCCTTGGTGGAACCCACGGTCAGGCTCCGGTTGAACGCCGTGCCCTCCAGGGTTCCGAAGGTGCCGTCGCCGTTGGGATAGCGGAAGCCGTCCTGCGTCTTGCTCACGCTCAGGCCGCTGGTGAGGTTCCAGTCGAAGGCGCCCTCCTCGATGGTGAGGCCGGCCCGCGTGAAGTCGCGCGTCTCGACGGCGATCTGCACCTGCAGGTTGTTCTTCAGGGAGGTCTCGATGGCCTGCTGGAGCGTCAGCTTGGCGGCGGCGGAGGGTGCGGTGGCATCGGCCTTGGGAGCCTCCTGGGCCACCAGGGAGAAGGCCACCAGCAGGGCCGGAAGGAACAGGGGACGCGTCATCACCACTCCTTGGAGATCGAAAAGAGCCACCGTGGGATCAGGCTGCCTACGAACGGCACCCGCCAGAGGGTTAGACCCTTCCTGGACTTGAAAGGATGACTCCCTCGCAACGTGAGGGCAAGTCCTATTTCATCGGGTGTTGAATATTTCTACTTCAAGAGTTCCCGGGCGATGACCATGCGCTGGATCTCGCTGGTGCCTTCGTAGATGGTGGTCACGCGGACATCCCGGTAGAGCCGCTCGACGGTGTATTCCCGGGAGTACCCGTAGCCGCCATGGATCTGGACGGCCCGGTCGCAGATCCAGACCGCGCTTTCCGTGGTGAAGAGCTTGGCCGTGGCGGCCTCCACGGTGCAGGGCTTGCCGGCCCCCTTGAGGGCGGCGGCCCGGTAGACCAGCAGGCGGGCGGCCTGGAGGCGCGCTTCCATCTCGGCCAGGTAGGTCTGGATCATCTGGTGCTCGCCGATGGGCTTCCCGAAGGACATGCGCGCCCTGGCGTAGGCCACGCTCTCGTCCATGGCCCGCTGGGCGATGCCCAGGGCCTGGGCCGCGATGCCCACGCGCCCGCCGTCGAGGCCGCCGAAGGCCACCTTCAGTCCATCGCCGGGCTTGCCCAGCATGGCGTCCTCGGGCACGAAGGCGTCCTCCAGGGCCACCATCACGGTCTTGCTGGAGCGGAGGCCCATCTTGGCCTCGGGCCGGCCCATGACCACGCCCGGCTGATCCGCGTCGAGGATGAAGGCACTGATGCCCTTCTTGCCCTTGTCCGGGTCGGTGCGCGCCATGGTGACGAAGTAGCGGCCCACGCCGCCGTTGGTGATCCAGGCCTTCGCGCCGTTCAGCTTCCAGCCGCCGTCCACCCGGGTGGCTCGGGTCTTGAGGGCCGCGGCGTCGGAACCCGCGTCGGGCTCCGTGAGCATGAAGCCGCCGATCATCTCGCCGTTCGCCATGGGCTTGAGGTACTTCTGCTTCTGGGCCTCGGTGCCGAAGGCCAGGATCGGCCCGCAGGCCACGGAGTTGTTCACGCTCATGGTCACGGCCACGGAGGCGTCGGCGTAGGCCACCTGCTCCAGGGCCAGGATGTAGCTGAGGAAGTCCACGCCGGCACCGCCGTAGGCTTCCGGCACGACCATGCCCATGAAGCCCATCTCCCCGAGCTGCTTCACGATGTCACTGGGGAACTCGCCGCTGGCATCCCGGGCCGAAGCTCCGGGTTCGATCTCGGACATCGCGAAGTCCCGCGCGGCGTCGCGGATGGCGGTCTGGTCCTCGGTGAACTGGGGGAACATGGGCGGCTCCGGTTGGACATCCCAGGTTAGCAAGGCGGGAACGGGCGACCTTGGCGCCGCCCTCTGCTGGCCCCGGAATCACAGACCGCCGATGCCCGGGCTCGGGGAACCTCCAGCTTTCCGGGAGGGGGATGCGTTCAGCAGCCGAGGGCTTTCCTCAGCAGCCCCAGCGCAGCCTTGGAGCCCTCCCACTTCATGAGCTCCAGGGCCTCCTCGGGCGCGCACCACTTGAACTCGCTGTGCTCCAGGGGCTCCAGGCGGACGGGGGTCTCGGCGGACACCTCCATGGAGAAGCAGGTCTCCGTGTTGAACCTGGGCTCCGCATCCGGAAAGCGCACGATGGCGGGGTCCACCCAGAAGCTGTGGGAGAGGCCCAGGGGGCGCAGCGTGCCGGTGAGACCCGTCTCCTCCATCAGCTCCCGGTGGGCGGTCTGCTCGGGCGTCTCGCCGGGCTCCATCATGCCCGTGACACTCTGCCACCAGAGCCCGTGGGCGGGGACGCGGAGCATCATCAGGATCTCGGGGCCCGCCGCGCCGCGCCGCCAGGTCATGGCGGAGACGCTGCGGCTGGGTTCGCGGACCGGTCGCAGGTCCATGGCGAGGCAGGTGACCAGGTGGGCCTGGAGGTGGTCCGCCGCGACTTCCCACGCGGGCGCGTTCTCGCCCAGCAGCGATTGGAGGCTGCAGACGCCCTTGTCGGTGAAGCCGCAGGGCGTGATCCAGCGGAAGTGGTCCAGGTTGGGGCGCACGTTGAAGGCGATGCCGTGGGTGGTGATCCAGCGGCTCAGGTGGAGGCCGATGGCGCCCAGCTTCTCGAGGCCCCGCGGGGTCTCGACCCAGATGCCGGGAGCGCCCTGGAGCCGGTCCGCTGCCACGCCGAAGTCCGCCGCGGTGCGGATCATGGCCTCTTCCAGCCCGCGCACCAGGCGGCCCACGTCCTCGCGGCCGCCCCGGAGGTTGCAGATGGGGTAGGCCACGATCTGGCCCGGGCCGTGGTAGGTGACCTCGCCGCCCCGATCGGTGCGGTGGACGCTCACGCCCTGGGCGGCCAGGAAATCGTCGCTCATGTGGATGTCGGCGGGCGTGGCGTTCCTGCCCAGCGTGAAGACGGGATCGTGTTCCAGGAGCACGAGCTGGTCGGGATTTCCCGGCTGGCTCACATGAGCGGCCAGGGCCTTCTGCATGCGGAGGCCCGCGGGGTAGAAGACCCGTCCGAAACGGCGGAGCTGGGCGGGACGGGGATTGGAGAAGCCGACTTCGGACATGCCTCGAGTGTAGCCGGGGCGACGGGCCGGCCCCGCCTCTGGCATGATCGTTGGAAGGATGAGTCTGGATCCTTCCACCATTGGCCGCTTCAAGGTCCTCGGCACGCTTGGTTCTGGCGCGATGGGAACGGTGTATCTGGCGGAAGACCCCCTGCTCAAGCGGGCCCTGGCCATCAAGGTGGTCCGGGAAGGCACCGGCGACGCGGAGGTGCTGCTCCGCTTCAAGCGCGAGGCGGAGATCTCGGCCCGGCTGAACCATCCCAACGCCATCACGGTCTACGACGTAGGGGAGGCGCAGGACCTCGGACCCTATCTCGTCATGGAGTACGTGGAGGGAGAATCGCTGTCGGACCGGATCCGGCGCGGCCCGCTGGATCCCGACGAAACGGCGGGTCTGCTGATCCAGGCCGCGGATGCCCTGGTCGCCGTGCATGCCCTGGGGATCCTCCACCGGGACATCAAGCCCGAGAACTTCATGGTGGCCAGGGACGGACGCCTGAAACTCATGGACTTCGGCATCGCCCGAGGCGACCAGACGGGACGGCTGACCACGACATCGACCTTCCTGGGCACGCCTGCCTACGCCGCTCCGGAGGTGCTGAACGGCGAGAGGGCCACCCCGGCCGCCGACCGCTGGGCCCTGACGCTCACGGCCTTCGAGATGCTGACGGGCACGCTTCCGTTCGCGGGAGACAGTGTAGGGGCGACCCTCTACCGGATCGTGCATGAGGCTCCGGTCTGGCCGCCGGATTTCCCTTCCGACCTGGCCGAAGTCTTCGGGAAGGCCCTGGACAAGAACCCCGAGAAGCGGTACCCGGACCTCTCCTCCTTCCTGGCGGCCCTCATCGAGGCGCTGCCCATGTCTCCGGAGCGCCGCGCGGCCCACTTGGCCCAGCTGGCCTCCACGGCTCCGGTGAAGGCCACGGGCACGCTGAGGCTCGAGCACCCGGCCGCCGCATCTCCACAGCGCCGATGGCTCTGGGCTGGGGGCGCCCTCCTGGCGGCGCTCGCGCTCGGGTTCCTGGTGCTTCGGCCCGAGCCCAGCCGCGTGCTGTCCATCGAATCGAAGCCCGGAGGCGCCGAGGTGTTCCTCGACGGGACGTCCCTGGGGCGGACGCCGCTGCGCCAGGTGGTGGTGAAGGGGAAGGCGGACCTGCTGCGCCTGGAGAAGGCGGACTATCTGCCCTTGGCCTATCACCTGAAGGCGGAGGACAAGGACCTGGCCCTCCGGCTTCAGCCGGCGCCTTTCCAGGTCCAGGTGACCACCGAGCCGGCGGGCGCCGCGATCCTGCTGGATGGAGAACCCAAGGGGAAGACCCCTGCCGCCATCGAGATTCCCGGAGAAGGCAGCCATCAGCTTCGGCTCGAACTGGAGGGCTACCAGCCCTGGATGGCGGTCCCTGAGCGGCACCGGTCCCTGCCGGATTCCATCCAGCTCCAGAAGCACCGGGGGAAGAAGGGCGCCGGTGACGGAAAGATCCGGAAGTTCTTCAAGGGGATCTTCCAGTAGGCGCGCTCCGTCATGATGGACCCATGGCGAGCGTGATCGTGGTGGGCGGCGGTGCGGCGGGGCTGGTGGCGGCCTGGCGGGCCGCGTCGCAGGGGCACGCCGTGACGCTGCTGGAGGCGAACGGCCGCCTGGGCGTGAAGCTCCGCATCAGCGGTGGCGGCAAGTGCAACATCACCCACGACGGCCCACCGAAGGCTCTGCTGGCGGCCTTTTCCAAGGACCAGGCCCGCTTCCTTCGCCCCTCCCTGCATGCCTTCGGCAATGGGGCCGTGCTGGACCTGTTGCGCCGGGAGGGCGTGGAGACCTACACCCGGGAGAACGGCCGGGTGTTCCCCCAGGACCGCCCCGGCAGCGCCGCGGCCGTGGTGGCCGCCTTCGAGACCCTCGTGCGCCGGGTGGGCGTGGACGTGCACACAGGGGCCCGCGTGACGGCGCTGGAGGGCCGCATGGCCGGGCAGGAAGGCGGCGCGCCACGCCTGGCGGCCCTGCGCCTGGGCGAGACAAGGATGGAGGCGGACCACGTCATCCTCGCCACCGGCGGGGCGAGCTATCCCGAGACCGGCACGCGGGGGGAGGTGCTGGGGTGGCTGAGGGAGCTGGGCGTCCCTGTGAAGCCCTGGTTCCCGGCGCTGGCGCCCATCCCTCTGGCGCGACCACGCCCCGCCTGGGAGGGCGTGGCCCTGAGGAACGGTGAGCTTCGGCTGAGCGCGGGGCCCGCCGGGCGCCGGCTGGCCGCCTTCGCGGGGGATGTCCTCTTCACCAGGACCGGCATCAGCGGCCCCGCCGCCCTGGAACTGAGCCAGGCCGTGGAGCGCGCCCGCCGCGACGGCGCGGCCTGGCTGACGCATGCAAGCCTCCTGGAGGCGCCGGAGGCGGTGGACGCCGCGCTCCAGGCGGAGGCACGCGCCAACCCGCGCCTGCGGGCGGCCACGTGGCTGCAGCGGCGCCTGCCGGAACGGCTGGTGGAGGATCTGCTGCCGGAGGCTGGGGTCGGCCGCGACCTCATGCTCAAGGATCTCTCCAAGGTCGGGCGGCGGACGCTGGTGGGCCTCGTCACGGCCCTGCCGCTGGGCGCGCCCCAGCCCGTCCCCCTGGCCCGGGGCGAGGTGGCGGCGGGGGGGGTGGACCTGGTCGCCGTGGACCCGCGCACCATGGCGCTGCGCGGTTGGGAGAACCTGCGGGTCTGCGGCGAGCTGCTGGACCTCGACGGTCCCGTGGGCGGCTACAACCTCCAGGCTGCGTTCAGCACCGGGTACGCGGCGGGGACGATCTAGACCTGTTTGGCCAGATCCAGGACCAGCTCGCAGAGCCGGGCCGCATAGCCCGTCTCGTTGTCGTGCCAGCCGAAGACCTTCACGAACCGCGGGCCGAGGGTCATGGTGAGATCCAGATCCATCAGCACGCTTTCCGCCCGGCCGGTGATGTCGCTGCTGACCGCGTGGGGCGGGGCCAGGTCCACGAGGCCCTTCCACGAACCAGCCACGGCGGAGGCGTAGGCCGCGTTCAGGGCGGCGGCATCGGCCTCGCGGTGGAGGGTGGCCACCACGTCCACCAGGTTGACGTTCAGGGTGGGAACCCGGAGGGCCACGCCGTCGAAGGCGGGCGGCAGATCCGGCATGACCCGGTGCAGGGCTCCGAAGGCGCTCGAGGTGGTGGGGATGATGCTCAGGAAGGCCGCCCGGGCGCGGCGCAGGTCCTTGTGGGGCAGGTCCAGGAGGCGCTGATCGTTGGTGACCACGTGGACAGTGCTCATGCCCGCGTGGTCGAGGCCGAAGGCGTCGTCCAGGATCTTCAGCATGGGGGCCGTGGCGTGGGCGGTGCAGCTCGCGTTGGAGATCACCCGGTGGCGGGCCAGGTCGAGCCCGGAGCCGTTCACGGGGGCGATGACGGTGTAGTCCGCGTCGGGGCTGGGGGCGCTGATCACGACGTGCGACACGCCATTTTTGAGATGCCGGGTGGCGTCGACTTTCCGGGTGAAGCGGCCGCTGGCCTCCACCACGAGGCGGGTGCCGGCGGGGAAGGGGATCAGGGCCGGATCCGCGGCGTGGAAGAGGGGCACCCGGCGCCCGCCCAACAGCAGGAAATCCTGCCCGCCCTCCGTGAGGCCTTCGATGGGCTCGCGGCTGGGGCCGTGGACGGAGTCGTAGCGGAGCAGGTGGACCAGCTGGTCCATGGGGGCGGGGTCGTTCACGGCGCCCAGGGCGCCGGGCTGGGTCGCCGTCAGGCGACGCACCAGCAAACGGCCGATGCGGCCGAGGCCATTCAGGGCTAGGGCGGTCATCGGCTAGAGGCGCTCCAGCAGGTGGACACAGAGGTCCTTCAGGCGGGCGGCGTAGCCGAACTCGTTGTCGTACCAGGCGAAGACCTTGACCAGTCGAGGTCCCAGCACCTTCGTGAGGTAGGGGTCGTACAGGGTGCTGGCGGTCCGTCCCCGCAGGTCCGCGCTCACCAGCTCCGCGTCGAGCACCTCCAGGTAGGGCGCCAGGGGGCCGGTCTCGGCGGCCTGGCGGTAGGCCTCCTGCACGGCTTCCAGGGTGGCGTCGGACTTGAGGGTGGCGGTGAGGTCGACGATGCTCACATCGGGGGTGGGGACGCGCACCGCCAGGCCGTCCATGCGGCCCTTGAGGTGGGGCAGCACCAGGCCGATGGCCTTGGCCGCGCCCGTGCTGGTGGGGATCATGCTGAGGGCCGCGGCCCGCGCCCGGCGGAGATCCTTGTGGGGGAGGTCGAGGACCCGCTGGTCGTTGGTGTAGCTATGCACCGTGGTCATGAAGCCGTAGTCGATGCCGAAGGCCTCGTCCATCACCTTCACCAGGGGGCCGAGGCAGTTGGTCGTGCAGCTCGCGTTGGAGATCACGTGCTCGTTCGCGGGATCCAGCGTCGCTTCGTTCACGCCCATGACGATGGTGCGGTCCGCGTCGCCGGAGGGCGCGCTGATGATCACGTGGCTGACGCTGCCCTGGAGATGGACGGCGGCCTGGGCCCGCTTGGTGAACTTCCCGGTGCATTCCAGGACCACCTGGGCTCCCTGGGCGCCGAAGGGGATGAGCTGGGGGTCCTTCTCCGCGTAGACCCGGATGCGGCGCCCGTCCAGCACCAGGTAGTTCCCGTCGGAGGCCACCGGGAAGTCCGCGGGGCCATGCACGGAGTCGTACTTCATGAGGTGGGCCAGGGTGGCGGCGTCCGTGAGGTCGTTCACCGCCACCACGCGGACATGGGGCACCTTCATGAGGTGCCTCAGCACCAGCCTCCCGATCCGTCCCAACCCGTTGATGGCCACCTTCTTCATGGCGCCCTCCGATTCCCAGTTGTACCGATCCGGGGCGGTCCTGTCGAAAGAAAAGGGGGTGCGGTATGCAAAATGAAAAACCCGGCGAAGCCGGGTTTTCGTCCGCAGGTGGAGCAGAGGTCAGCTGGCGAGGCTGACGCGCTTGAGCCGGCTCGTCGGAGCCTCCAGCTTCTTGGCGAGCGTGTTTCGATGGATGCCCAGTTCGCGGGCCGCGGCGCTGTGGTTCCCCTCGTGGGTCGCCAGCACCTCCTCCAGGTACACCCGCTCGAACTCGCGGCGCGCCAGCTCCAGAGGCACACCGCCACGCACCATCTCCGCCACGAGGATACGCAGCTTCTCGCGCATTCCGTCTTCTCCATCATCCGTATCGGGATCAAGAAGGTAGCACCGCGATGAAAAGAGTGAAAGCCCCGTGACAACCTCAAAACGCAGGCGCAGACTGTGGAAAAGTGTGTGGAATGCCTGTGCATGAAATGGGAGCTGATGTGCGCAAGACCAAACTCGTGATGACCTTGGGACCTGCCCTGATGCAAGGCGACCGGTTGCGGGAATCCCTTCGCGAGGCGGATGCGGTCCGGCTGAATGCCAGCCATGGGGACCCCGCGACGCGCCTGGAGGCCCTCCAGAAGGTCCGGACCCTGGCCGCGGAACTCGGTCGCTCCATTCCCGTGTTCCTGGACCTCCAGGGTCCGAAGTGGCGGGTGGGCCTGCTGGAGGCGCCCGTGGACCTGGCCGAGGGCAGCGAGGGGGTCTTCCACGCGCCCGGCGCCACCGTTCCCGCCGGCGTGGCCTGGGCCGCGCCCCTGCCGCATCCCGAGCTCTTCGAGGGGGCCGAGCCGGGCCAGCTCTGGCTCCTGGACGACGGCGCCATCACGGTGAGGATCCTCGCGAAGAGCGCGGACCTGCTGAAGGCCCAGGTGGTCATCGGCGGCCCCCTCAAGGCGCGGAAGGGCGTCCATCCCATCGGCATGGACATCAATGTGGATCCGCTGACCGAGAAGGATCACGCCGACATCCGGTGGGGCGTGGAGCACGAGGTGGATCTCTTCGCCCAGAGCTTCGTCCGCCGGGCCTCCGACGTGCAGCAGCTCCAGGCCATCATCCAGCACCTGGGCGGAACCCAGCCCATCATCGCCAAGATCGAGCACCCCACGGCCCTGGCCCACCTGGGCGAGATCCTCGACGTCTCCTGGGGCGTGATGGTGGCCCGCGGCGACCTGGGCGTGGAACTCGGCGTGGAGCGGGTCCCCGGCCTGCAGAAGGAGATCATCCGGGCCGCCCGCAAGGCCCTGAAGCCGGTGATCACCGCCACCCAGATGCTGGAGAGCATGATCGAGCACGCGCAGCCCACCCGCGCTGAGGCCAGCGACGTGGCCAACGCCATCTGGGACGGCACGGACGCCGTCATGCTCAGCGCCGAGAGCGCCACGGGGGCCCATCCCGTGGAAGCCGTCCAGTGGCTGGCCCGCATCGCCGCCGAGGCGGACAGCAACGTGAAGCAGCGCACCCCCACGCTGCCCGACGAGCTGGCCGAGAAGGTGCTTTCCCGCACGGACATCTCCGTGGCCTTCGCCGCCTGCCGCACCGCGGACGAGATCAACGCCCGCTGGATCGTGGCATTCACCGAGGGCGGCGGCACGGCCCGCATGGTGAGCCGCCTGGCGGGTCGCACGCCGGTGCTGGGAGCCACGGTGGATGAGGTCACCGCCCGGCGCATGGGCCTCCTGCGGGGCGTCACGGCCCTGCTCATCCCCCGGGTGAGCAGCACGGACGAGATGGTGTCCGTGGTGCGCGAGCTGCTGGTGGCCAAGCACGAACTGGGGCCCCTCGACCGCGTCGTCATGACCATGGGCCTGCCCTTGTGGAAGACCGGCAGCACGAACACCATGAAGGTGATGACCTTCTGAAGGAGAGCTCATGAGCCTCACCCGTCCGCTCCCCGGTGAATACGCCGAAGGCTACGCCACCTACATCGCCGAGGCCGGCGAGGGCGATGTGCTGGCCCTCCTCCAGGCGCAACAGGAGGAGGTCGTGGCCCTGTTCGGGGGACTGTCCGACGCCCAGGGCGGGTTCCGCTACGCCCCCGGCAAGTGGAGCCTGAAGGACCTGCTCCTGCACCTCAGCGACACCGAGCGCATCTTCGCCTACCGCTGCCTGCGCATCGGCCGGGGGGACACCACCCCCCTGGCGGGCTTCGACGAAGATCCCTATGCCACCGCCGCCCAGGCGGACTCGCGCACCATGGCCGACCTGCTGGAGGACTGGCGCGCCGTGCGCACGGCCAGCCTTACCCTCTTCCGCAGCCTGCCGGACGCAGCCTGGGGGAACCAGGGCACCACCAACAACCGCCCCATCACGGCCCGCTGCATCCCCTACATGGTTCTGGGCCATGCGGCCCACCACCTGACAGTGATCCGCGAGCGCTACCTGCCCGTGCTGAAGTAGCCTTTCCACTCATCCAGCGCATCCGCCAGCTTCTCCAGCTGGGCGGGCTCCGTGGTGCGGAAGCGGCTCACCAGCTTCCAGCCCTGGGCCACCTTCTGGTACCGGTGCAGCCAGAGGGAAGGGCCCTCCCAGTCGCCTTCGGGATCGGTCTTCGTCTTCACGAGAAACGCCACCGTGGTCCAGGGCCCCCGGGCCAGAAAGCGGCGGCTCAGCTCCTGGATGCCGGACTCCTCGTCGGATTCCAGCACCAGGTCGTCGAGATCCGGGATGATCATGGCCGCTCCTTATCGGGCATGATTCTACGATGCGCATCGAATGCATCGCCATCGGCACCGAGCTGCTCACCACGCGCCGCCTGGATACGAATTCCGTGTGGCTGGGGGAGCGCCTGGCCTCCCTGGGCCTGGCCTTCCACCGCAAGACCGCCGTGGGGGACAGCCATGAGGACTTGGCCGCGCTCTTCCGGGAGGCTCTGACGCGCTCGGACCTCATCCTCACCACGGGCGGCCTGGGACCCACCTTCGACGACTTCACGAAGGAGTGCTTCGCGGAAGTCCTGGGCGCGGAGCTGCGCGAGGACGCGCAGAGCCGCGAGGACATGCTGGCCTTCTACGCCGCCCGGAAGCGCGTCCCGCCCGA
This sequence comes from Geothrix paludis, assembly GCF_022808815.1. Taxonomy (GTDB): domain Bacteria; phylum Acidobacteriota; class Holophagae; order Holophagales; family Holophagaceae; genus Geothrix; species Geothrix paludis. The sequence goes on from NZ_JAKZLC010000001.1 coordinate 444,966, forward strand.
ATCGAACTTCAAGCAGGCCCTGCTGCCGGAAGGGGCGGAGGCGCTGCGCAACCCTGTGGGCACGGCTCCCGGCGTGTGGTGGGAGGGCCCGAAGGGGCATCCCGGTGTGCGCATCGTGATGATGCCGGGGGTGCCCCGCGAGATGAAGCGCATGTGGGAGGACCAGGTGGAGCCCCGCCTGCGCGCCCTGGCGGGGGCTTCCACGCACACGCTGCGCATGGTGGTGGCGGGGGTGCCTGAGAGCGCCCTGGACGAGCGCATCCGCCCGGTCCGGGAGCGGCACGGCCACCTGGACTGGACCATCCTCGCCAGCCTCACCCAGGTCGAACTGCTGGCCCGCGGCTTCGATCCCGCGGCCCTGGAGGCCGCCCGGGCCGACTTCCAGCCCGTGCTGGGTGAGGACCTGGTGGGCGTGGGGGAGGGCAACCTCGAAGATGCGGTGTTGGCGGGCCTGAAGGCCCGGGGCGAGACGTTGGCCGTGGCCGAGAGCGTGACGGGCGGTCTGCTGGCCTCACGCCTCACGGCAATTCCCGGGGCGAGCGACGTGTTCCTGGGGGGCGCCACGGTCTATTCGGCCAAAGCCAAGGTGGCCCTGCTGGGGCTGAATGCGGCGCAACTGGCCCAGGACGGCACCGTGTCCGAAGCCACCAGCCGCGAGCTGGCCGAGAAGGTCCGGGCCCGGCTGGGCGCCACCTGGGGTCTGGGGATCACCGGCAATGCCGGCCCGAGTGCCGAAGGAGGCGCGCCCGTGGGGGCCCTGTTCATCGCCTTGGCGGGACCAGAGGGAACGGTCGCGAAAGCCCTGACCATCCCTGGTGACCGGGTGGACGTGCAGCTGCGGGGCACGGCTTGGGCTTTGGACCTGCTGAGGCGGGTCTCGCGGATCGGCTGATACACTGCGTCCATGCCATCGCCACTCGTGCCTTCCCCGATCCTCTGGTGCCTCGCCGCCTTCCTATGCGGCAGCATCCCCTTCGGCCTCCTGCTGGTGAAGCTGGCCGGGAAGGGGGATGTGCGGGCCCATGGCAGCGGCAACATCGGCGCCACCAACGTGAGCCGGGTTGGCGGCAAGGCATTGGGCGTCGTCACGTTGTTGCTGGATATCGCCAAGGGTTTCCTGCCCGTGTTCCTGGCGAAGAAGGCGGGCGTGGGCATCGACCTGCTGGCCCTCATGGCCCTGGCGGCCGTGCTGGGCCACGTGTTCACCCCCTGGCTGAAGTTCCAGGGCGGGAAGGGCGTGGCCACGGCCCTGGGTGTGATCCTGGCCGCGGACGCCGCCATGGTCCTCCTGCCGATGGGGATGTTCATCTTCGCCCTGTGGCTCACCCGCCATGTGAGCCTCGGCAGCATCCTGGCCGCGGCCATGGTGCCGGTGCAGCTCTTCCTGACCCGGGGCCCACACCGCCCCGTGGCGGAGCTGCTCGGCCAGGGGCCGGCGCCGGTCCTTCCCTGGGCCGCCCTGGCCATCCTGGTGATCTGGAAGCACCGCGAGAACATCTTGCGCCTGCAGGCGGGCACGGAATCCAAGCTGTGGGGCGCGAAGAAGGAGGACGCGAATGTCCAGGGCTGACATCGGCGTCTTCGGCTCCGGCGCCTGGGGCACGGCCCTGGCCATCACCTGGGCCCATGCGGGCGCGAAGGTGGCGCTCTGGGGCAATTTCCCTGACGAGATGGCCCAGATGGCCGCCACGCGCAGGCACCTCCGCCTGAAGGACGTGACCTTCCCCGAGAACCTTCAGACGTCGGACGATCCGACCGAAGCCTTCCGCGCCCCGCTGTGGATCTCGGCCATGCCGACCCAGGTGACGCCGGATGCCTGGAGGATGCTGCGTCCGAAGGCGCCGCAGGCGGCCGAGCTCGTGATCCACGTCAGCAAGGGCATCCTCCAGAGCACCCACCAGACCCTGTCCCAGGCGCTGACGGGAGTGCTGGACATGCCCGTGGGCGTTCTCTCCGGCCCCACCTTCGCCGACGAGGTCAGCCGGGGGGTCCCTTCGGCCATCGTGATGGCCCTGCCGCCCACCGTGAGTGACGCGCGGGCCATGGCGCTCCAGGCCCAGCTCTCCTCCGAGAAACTGCGCATCTACCTCAGCCGGGACGTGGTCGGCACGGAGCTCTGCGGCGCACTCAAGAACGTCCTCGCCATCGCGGCGGGCCTGGTGGACGGCCTCAAGCTGGGCTACAACGCCCGGGCGGCCCTCATCACCCGGGGCCTGGCCGAGATGGCCCGGCTGGTGGAGGTGCTGGGCGGCCAGCCGTCCACGGTGATGGGCCTGGCCGGCATGGGCGACCTGCTGCTCACGGCCACGGGCCCCCAGAGCCGCAACCGCACCTTCGGCGAGCTGGTGGGGAAGGGGAACAGCGTGGAAGCGGCCCGGGACGCCCTGGGCGGCCAGGTCATCGAAGGCATGTTCACCACGGACGCGGCCCTGGCCCTGGCCAAGGAGCACGGCCTGGACCTGCCCATCGCCGCCGAGGTCCACCGTCTCCTCAACGGCGAGCGCCCCGAGGAGGCCGTGCGGCGGTTGATGACGAGGTCGTTGAAGTCCGAATAGGAGGCCTCCCATGGCCGATCCGTTCCGTTTCCGCATCCTCCAGCACGGTCCCGCGGGCTCGCCCGTCCGTGAAGCCTTCACCCCCGCGGAGCCGAAGCCGGGCTGGGTCCGCCTGGAATTGAAGGCCATGGCGCTCAACCACCTGGATCTCTGGACCACGTTCGGCCTGCCGGGGTTCCCCCTGCCGCTTCCCCTCACCCCGGGCTGCGACGGTGCGGGCGTGGTGGCGGCCGCCGGCGACGGGACGGTCCTGCCCCCGGGCGTGGAGGTGGGTGGCAGCGCCATGATCGCGCCGGGCCTGAGCTGCGGCGTGTGCCCCGCCTGCCTGCGGGGCGACGACATGCTCTGTCCTTCCTACGGCGTGCTGGGCCATGTCTGCGACGGCACCGCCGCCACCCATGTGCTGGTGCCCGCCGCCAACCTGCTGCCCATTCCCCCGAACTGGGACTTCGACCAGGCCGCGGCCTTTCCCCTGGTCTTCCTCACGACCTGGGAGATGCTCGTCCACAAAGTCGATTTCCGGCCCGGGGAGACCGCTCTCGTGTGGGGCGGGGGCAGCGGGGTGGGCAGCGCGGCCATCCAGCTGGTGAAGGCCCTGGGCGGCACAGCCATCGCCGTGGTGGGCAGCGAGGCCAAGGCCATGAAGTGCTGGGACCTGGGTGCCGAGCATGTTCTCGTCCGGGGTGACCTGAAGGCCCTGGCTTCCAAGGTGCGCGACCTGACCGGCAAGCGCGGGGTGGACGTGGTGTTCGAGCACACCGGGGCCGCCACGTGGGCCACCAGCCTCAGCGTCTGCGCGCGCGGGGGCCGCATCGTCACCTGCGGGGCCACCACCGGGCGCGAGACCTCCTTCGACCTGCGGGCCCTCTTCGCCAAGCAGATCCAGATCCGCGGCTCGTACATGGGCCGGCGCGAGCACCTGTGGACCCTGTTGTCCCTGCTGAAGAAGAACCCCACCAACCCGCCCTTCCGGCCCGTCATCGACCGCGCCTTCGACCTGGCGGAGTACCCCGAGGCCCAGCGCCACCTCGAGGCCGGCCAGGGCTTCGGCAAGGTGGTGTGCCGGGTGCCCTGATGCTGAGGAACCTGCCGCTTCCGGAAGGCTCGACCTTCACCTGGGTGGATCTGGTGGACCCCACGGCCGCTGAAATGGCCGAGGTGGCCGGACGCTACGGGCTTCACCCCGCGGCGGTGCGGGACCTGCTCAACCAGCCCCACCTGCCCAAGTTCGAGCGGCTCCCCGGGCAGCAATTGCTCATCCTGCGGGCCTATGACGAAGTGGCCAAGCGGGGCGACACCATCCAGGCCATGACCCGCCGCCTGGTGGTGCTGATGATGGAGGGCGCGATCATCACCGTCCACCGCCGGGAGCAGCCCTTCTTCGCCCAAGCGGCGGAGCGCGCGGCCGCAGGGCAGCCCCTCCGTCCGGAGCAGCTGGTGCTGGCCCTCTGCGCCAAGGCTGTGGCCTCCTTCGACGAGCCCCTGCGCGAGAGCGAGGAGAAGCTGGACCAGATCGAGGCCGCCCTCTTCAACCGCAAGATCCCCCACCAGGGCGTCCGGCAGGTCTACGGGCTCAAACGCCGCTGCGCGGTCATCAAGCGGACCCTCGGGCGCATCACTACGGCCCTGGGCCCGCTCAAGGAGCAGGCCCGGGACGACCAGGGCCTGCTGGCGGACGTGGTGGAGGAGGCCGACCGCCTGCACACCTGGGCCGACGAGCTGCTGGAGAGCGCCACCCACCTCATGAACCTGGAGATCAGCCTGGCCAGCCAGCGGACGAACGAGGTCATGCGGGTGCTCACGGTCTTCAGCGCCTTTTTCCTGCCCCTCACGTTCATCGCGGGGGTCTATGGGATGAACTTCAAGCGGATGCCCGAGCTGGAGCACCGCTTCGGGTACCCCCTGGTCATCGGCGCCATGCTCCTCACCGCCTTGGCCATCTGGACCTGGTTCCGCCGGAGGGGCTGGCTGAAATAGGCGCCTGCTGCGCAGGTCCGGGCGAGCGGCTAGACTGAAACGTTTGCGCAAGGAGCTCCCGTGAAGGTCCTCATCCTCGGTGTCAACGGATTCATCGGATCCCATCTGGTGGACCGAATCATGCAGGACACAGACTGGGAGGTGTACGGCCTGGATCTGGGCACGCACAAGGTGTCCGACCACCTGGCCAACCCCCGCTTCCACTTCGTGGAGGGCGACGTCACCATCTCCAAGGAGTGGATCGAGTACCACATCAAGAAGTGCGACGTGGTGCTGCCCCTGGTGGCCATTGCCACGCCCAAGGTCTACGTGACCGACCCGCTGCGCGTCTTCGAGCTGGACTTCGAGGAGAACCTCCGGGTGGTCCGCCAGTGCGTGAAGTACAAGAAGCGCGTGGTGTTCCCCAGCACCTCCGAGGTCTACGGCATGTGCCCCGACGCGGAGTTCGACGAGCACGAGTCGCCCCTGGTGACGGGCCCCATCCCCATGAACCGCTGGATCTACAGCACCAGCAAGCAGCTGCTGGACCGCGTCATCTGGGCCTACGGCTTCCAGCAGGGTCTGAAATTCACGCTCTTCCGCCCCTTCAACTGGATGGGACCCAAGCTCGACAGCCTGAACACCGCCAAGGAGGGCAGCAGCCGCCTGGTGACGCAGTTCAGCTGGAACCTGTTCAACGGCGAGCCCCTGCAGCTGGTGGATGGCGGCACGGCGCGCCGCTGCTTCATCGACGTGGCCGACGCCCTGGACGGCCTCATGGCCGTGCTGCGTAACGAAGACGGCAAGGCCGACGGGCAGATCTTCAACATCGGCAACCCCGCCAACGACTACAGCGTGCGCGAGATCGCCGAGATGATGATCGCCATCTGGAAGGACCACCCCTTCCGCATCGAGCGTGGCATCCCAGAAGGGACGATGGTGGAGACCGGAAGCGGCGAGTTCTACGGCAAGGGCTATCAAGACGTGGCCCGCCGCACCCCCAGCATCAAGCGCATGCAGCAGACCTTCGGCTTCCAGCCCAAGGTCTCCATGAAGGACTCCCTGAAGAAGGCCATCGACTTCTTCGTGGAAGAGCACAAGGCGCTGGAGAAGATCGTCGAGACCGAGAACTAGGTTCCGGTCAGCTCAACGCGGCGACTGGCCTCGACCCATTCGATGGGTGCGGAGCCGCGCTGGGATGGGGAAGGCTTGCGTCTTTCTGGGATGCGCATTGTATGACTTGCGTTGGGAGGATGGGGTCCATGAACAAGGTGATTAGGATTGGCCTTGTGGGCGATCATGATCCGTCGGTGCCGGCGCACCAGGCCATTCCGCTGGCCCTGAAACAGGCCGCGGACGTGCTGCAGGTCGAGGCCGGATTCGAATGGATTCCCACGGATGAGATCCATTCCGCCTCGCGGCTTTCCGGGTTCGATGGCCTCTGGTGCGTGCCTGCGAGCCCCTATCGCAGCATGGAAGGGGCCCTGCTCGCCATCCGCCATGCCCGCGAATCGGCTGTCCCCTTCCTCGGGACGTGCGGAGGGTTCCAGCACGCGGTCGTCGAATACGCCCGGAATGTGCTCGGGTGGGCCGATGCCGATCATGCTGAAACCGCCTCCGCTTCCGCCCGCCCCGTGATCGCGCCCCAGGCCTGCGCCCTGGTCGAGGCCACGGGGTCCGTCCGGTTGCTCCCCGGCACCCGCATCGCCGCGGCCTATGGAACGGATGAGGCGACGGAAGGCTATCGGTGCCGGTACGGCCTGAATCCCGAGTTCCAGGCCGCCCTTGTCACCGGTCCCCTCCGGACCGGCGCCGAGGATGCGACGGGCGAGATCCGGGCCCTTGAATTGGAGGGCCACCCGTTTTTCGTCGCCACGCTGTTCCAGCCGGAACGCGCCGCGCTGAAGGGCCGGCTGGCGCCGCTGGTCGTTTCGTTCGTCGGCGCCTGCGCAGGGTCATTCCCCCATCATCCTTGAGGGCAGGGCTCCTCACGGACCGGGACCCCGCGCATCCGACGGGTTTGGCATGCGGTTCCGTCCCCGGTTCCAGCTAGCCTAGAGGCCATGACGCGCCGCGAACGGAACACCCTCCTCGCCCTCTGGTTCTTCCTGGGGCTGCTGCCGCTGCTGGTGCGTCCGCTCTGGGAGCCGGACGAGGGCCGCTACGCGGAGATCCCGCGCGAGATGCTGGCCACGGGCGACTGGCTGACGCCGCGCCTCAACGGGGTGCTCTACTTCGAGAAGCCGCCGCTGCAGTATTGGCTGTCCGCCCTTGGCATGAAGCTCTTCGGGCAGAACGGCGCCGCCGCCCGGCTGCCCCTGGCCCTGGCCTCGGGCCTCATGATCTGGGCGGCCTGGCGGCTGGCCAGGCGTCTCGGCGCCCGGGATGCCCGCTGGGCGCCCTTCATGGCCGCGACTGGACTGCTGGCGTTCCTCGTGGGGCAGCTCCTCACGCTGGATGCCCTGTTCAGCGCCTTCCTGGTGGCGGCCCTGGCGGCCCTGGTCGAGGCCGTGGCCCAGCGCCGGGAGGGGAAGGGCGGCCTGGGCTGGACGCTGGCGGCCTTCACGCTCATGGCCGGGGCCATGCTCACCAAGGGGCTGGCCCAGGTGATCCTCGTGGGGGGCATCCTGGTGTTCTCGCTGCCCTTCGGCTGGAAGGACGCCGCCCTCCGACGGGCCATCCTGCGAACGACCTTCGATCCCCTGGGATGGCTGCTCTACCTGGTGCTGGTGTCGCCCTGGTTCTGGTTCGTGGACCGCGCCAATCCCGGTCACGCGCAATTCTTCTTCATCCACGAACACTTCACCCGCTTCCTGACCCATGAACATGCCCGCCAGGGCTCGAACAACTGGCTGCTGGACAAGCTCTATTTCATCGGGATCCTCGCGGTGGGGTTGCTGCCCTGGCTGTCGATCTCGATGGTCGGCCTCAAGCGCGCCTGGACCTTCCTGAAGGGCAGGGGGCCGCAGGGCCAGGACCCTCTGGCCCGGTGGATCGTCGGCGCCACCTTCATGGGGTTCGCCTGGCCTCTGGCCTTCTTCAGCCTGTCCGGGTCGAAGCTGCCGCCCTACATCCTGCCCGTCCTCGTTCCCCTGGCCGCCCTGGCCTGCGCCTTCGAGCACGAGAGCGAAGCTCCCACGGCCCTGCGTCGCATGGGCTGGGAACTGATGGGGTTCGGCGTCCTCTTCCTCCTGGCTGCCGTGGCCCTCCGCACTGGCATGCATGGATCCTGGTGGTTGGTGCTGCCCGGTCTGGCCTTCATCGGGCTGGGCCTCTGGGCCCGCCACCTCAAGGTCCTCACCGGACCGCGCCTCATGGTCTCCATGGGGACCGCCCTGTGGCTGCTGACGGCGGCCGCTCAGGTGGCCGTCGGTCCCGGCAAGTCCGTGGCCGATCTGGCCCGCTCGGCCCCGCAGGGAGCCCAGTGGATCAGCTACGGCAACTATTTCCAGGGTCTCCCCTTCTATGCCCGCACCCGGGCGGTGGTGGTGGCGGGCACCGGTGAGCTGGCCTATGGCCGCGACCACCTGGGCTCGGCGGCGCCCCGCTGGTTCAACGAAAACCCTGATGCCCTGGGCGCCATGGCGGACCTCCTGAGGGCCGAGGCGCCGGAGCGCCCCGTGTTCGTCATGGCCAAGGCCGCCAACTGGAAGGAACTCTCCCCGGAGGAAAGGGCGCGCTGGGAGGTGGTGGGCCAGAGCCAGGCCGCGGTGGTGGCCAGGCGGCGCTAAGAGGTCGTAACAAAACCCCGCCTGGCTTCATCCCTTCGAGCGAGGGGCGGCGGGCGTCGCGATGCGGCGTCAGGCTCGGATCGCGTAGTCCCCGCTACGCTCACCTCGCCTTCCTGGCCTCGCTCGCCCGGCGCCCCTCGCGCAGCGCCGTGGGGTTTTGTTACGACCTCTAAGTCCGCACCTTCACCGCCCCCTCGCGGGTCGGTTGCTTCTCACTCCGGCTCTGGCGGGAAGAGCGCCTACTTCACGGCCTCTTTGACGCCGTGTCCGGCTTCCTTGGCGCCTTTGGCCACGCCCTTGCCGGCGGTCTTGGCGCCGCGGCCGACGGCCTTGCCGCCTTCCTTGGCCGCATGGCCCACCGCCTTGCCGCCCTTCTTGAAGCCCTGGCCGATCTGCCTGGCGGCCTGCTTGATGTCCTCCTTCACGCCATCCGCGGGAACGGGGGCGGCCAGGAGCAGGAGGCTGAGGAGGGCGGGCGCCATGCCTTCATTGTAAGCCCTTTGGGGATCTCCCCACGATGGGGGAAGATGGAGGGATGGACGGACATCCGAACGCCTCGCCCTCCAGGGGCCGCCTCGCGGAGTGGCTGCGGGCCCACGCGCCTGAGCTGCTCTTCGCCTTGCTGCTGCTGGCGGTGCTGCCCATGCGCGATCTCTGGGCTCCGGACGAACCGGACTTCGCCCAGTGCGTGAAGGAGATGCGCCTCCGTGGCGACTGGCTGCTGCCCTACCTGAACGGGGTTCCCTACAGCGAGAAGCCCATCCTCTACTACTGGGTGATGAAGGGATCCTCGGTGCTGCTGGACGCGCTCACCGGCGGGCTGGGCTTCGCGCAGGGCGTGGCCGCCTGGGCCCTCCGCCTGCCCTCCGTGATCGCCGCGGTGGCCTTCCTGTCCGCCTTCAGGCGCTGGGCCGTCCGCTTCCTGGAACCGGGGACGGCGGAGCCGGCGGCCTTGGTTCTCGCCACCACGCCCCTCTGGTTCTGGCAGGCCCAGTTCATCCAGATCGACATGCTCTTTTCCGCCTTGCTGGCCTGGAGCTGGCTGGCTTGGCTGGGGGGCTACCTCCTCCTGCGCGGCCACAGCGCGGAAGCCACCCCCGGCGAGCACCGCCGCTGGTTCCTCAAGGCCTATTTCTGGCTGGCCCTGGCCTTCCTGGCCAAGGGGCCGCTGGCGCCGGTGCTGTCCGTCCTGGTGCTGGCGGCCTTCCTGACCTGGCAGAAGGACCTCGCGGTGCTGCGCCGCGCCGGCATCGTCGCGGGCCTCTGCCTCACCCTGCTGCTGGTGGCGCCCTGGTACGTGGCCGCGGGCCTCAAGGGCGGAGCCCACTATGCCTATGAGCTGATCATCTTCCAGAACTTCCAGCGCGCCACGCATGCCTGGGACCACATCCAGCCCTGGTGGAGGTACTTCGAGTATCTTCTGGGCGACTTCTTCCCCTGGGTGCTCCTGCTGCCGGCCTTCGCCCTGGCCGCAGCGGCGGCGGGGGCGGGCGGAGCGAAGGTGCAGGCCCAGCTGGTGGCCTTCCGGGGGCTGATCCGCCTCATGGCCCTGGCCTTGGGGGCGGGAACAGTGGCCGTGGCGGTCCTGGCCTGGAGGCGACGGTCCAGGCGCCTCGTTCCCGCGGCGGCCCTGAGCCTGGGGCTGCTCTACCTGGTGGGCGGCACTTGGGGCTTCCGGCTGCTGGATCCGCAGAAGAGCTACCGCCGCTGGACCGTGGCTGTCCAGCCCCTGATCGCCGGGCGTCAGGTCTTCTACTGGCAGACCATCCGCAGCGGGGTCATGGTCTACACGGACCACCTCATGCCCGAGCTGCGGCGGGCCGAAGCCCTGGAGGCTCTCGACCCGGAGGCCCGGCTGGTGGCCCAGCGCAGCGAGTGGGAGCAGGACGCCTGGGGCATGACCCCGGCCCTGCGCGGCCGGTTCGAGGTGCTGCTGGCCGTGCCCACGGGCGGCGGCGAGATCCTGCTGCTGCGGAGGCGCCCGTGATTCCCGCCGGCGCCCACTGGATCCGCATGCCCCGCTTCGTGGGCGACGCCATCCTGATGCACCAGGCCGCCGCGCCCCTTCTGGCCGCGGGCCAGCCCCTGGTGGCCTGGGGGCCGGCGGCCACGGTGGAGCTGTTCGAAGGATCCCCAGGCTACGTCGGCGTCGTGGCCGATCCCCCGAAGAAGGCCGGCCTGCTGGAAGGAGCCCGGTTGCTGCGGAACCACCAGCCGGCCTCCCTGCTGGCCCTGGCCAAGAGCCTGCGCGCCCCGGCCGCCGCCTTCGTGGCGAGGGTGCCGCGGCGGGTGGGCTGCGGAGACGGAGGGGCCTCCATGCTGCTCACGTCCAGCCTCAAGTACTGGAAGCGGGATGACCATTCCCTCGACCGCTACCGCGACATCGTGTGCCTCGGCTATCCCGAGCTGGGCTCCCCGGCCTTCCTCCCGTTCCGCCCCAGGGAGGAGAGCCTCGCCTGCGTGGAGGCGGCCCGTCGGGACCACGGCCTCGATCGGGATCCTTACGTGGCCTTCGCGATGGGCGCGGCGGCGGGGGCCAAGCGGCTGGGCCTGGACCTCCTGGTGGATCTCGCCCATCGCACCCTGGCGGCGGGCCTGCGCATCGTGGTGCTGGGCGGCCCCGGGGACGACGTGACCCGGGCCGAGGCCTTCCGCCAGCGCGTGCCCGAGGCGCTGGACCTGACGGCGCGGATCCCCTGGTCCCAGAGCGCCGCGTGGCTGGCGGGCGCCCAGGCGGTGCTCGCCAACGATTCCGGGCTGGCCCACCTGGCGGCGGTCGTCGGCACCCCGGTGGTCGTGGTGTTCGGGCCCACCATCCCGCGGCACACGGCCCCCCGGGGGCCGAAGGTGACCGTGGTGCGCAAGGAGGACCTCGCCTGCCTCGAGTGCCAGAAGTGGCACTGCCCGCTGCCGGACCACCCCTGCATGACCCAGGTGCCCGCCGGCATCATCTGGGACGCCCTGGAAGCCTACCTCGCCGCCCCTGTCCCGGAGACCCCGTGAGCCCCAATGTGAAGGCCATTCCCCTGATCGTGCTGGGCGTGCTGCTGAATGCGGCGGCGCAGATCTGCCTGAAGAAGGGCCTCCAGGCCGCCGGCGGCATGCAGCTGGCCGTGGGCCCTCTGTTCAGGCTGATGCTCGAACCCTGGGTGCTGGCCGGCCTCGCCTGCTACGCCGTGAGCGTGGTCGTGTGGCTTGGCGCCCTGTCCATGGTGCAGGTGAACTACGCCTATCCCTTCCTGGCGCTCGGGTTCGTCGCCAACGCGCTCATGGCCCGGACTTTCCTCGGCGAGGCCATGACGCCCATGCGCTGGGTGGCCCTCACGATCATCGTCGTCGGCGTGGGCCTCCAGGCCCTGAGCGGCCGGGGACATTAAGCGCTGCGGTCTCCGACTCGAGCGTAGCGGTCTCCGACCAGAGTGTAGTGGTCCCCGGAGGCCGCGGGCCGCTTGGTATCCTGGAGGATCTGTTCCGGGAGGCTGAGCGTGTGTGGCATCGCAGGTGTGTTTGAAGCCGAGGGAGCCACGTCGATCGTCTCCTCCATCCTCTTCGCCATCCAGCACCGGGGGCAGGAGAGCTGCGGAGCCGCCGCCCGGGACGCCGCAGGCCGCATCGTGGCCCACAAGGGCATGGGGCTCGTGAAGCAGGTGCTCGACGAGGAGGCCCAGGCCCGCCTCTCAGGCGCGACGGCCATCGGGCATGTCCGGTATCCCACCGCGGGCTGCAGCGACGTGGCGAACGCCCAGCCCCACGCCATCGAACTCGCGGAGGGGCCGGTCATGGCCATCGCCTCCAATGGCGACCTCATCAACTACGGAGAGCTGCGGGCGCGCATGGAGCGGGACGGCGTGGTCTTCAAGAGCGACAACGACGCCGAGCTGATCGGCCGGCTCATCGCCCTCTACCACGTGCGCGACGGAATGAGCATCGAGCAGGCCATCGCTCGGGTCCAGGGCGAGCTGAAGGGCGCGTTCTCCACGGTGCTGATGTACAAAGACCGCCTCTACGCCTTCCGCGATCCCCATGGCTTTCGCCCCTTCGTCATGGGCCACCTGGGGCACGATGGGGAGGGCGAGCCCGCCAGCGAGGGCACCGTCTTCGCATCGGAGTGCTGCGGCTTCGGCATCATCGGAGCCCGCCGCTTGCGGGAGGTGAAGCCCGGCGAGATCCTGCGCCTGGAGAAGGGCCGGCCCGTGGTGTCGGTGGCCTCCGCCCCGCTCCGGGCCCGCCACTGCGTCTTCGAGCTCATCTACTTCTCCCGCCCCGACAGCACCATCTTCGGGAAATCGGTCTACCAGGCCCGGGAGCGCATCGGAGCCTGCATGGCCGCCAAGGATGGCGCCCTGGCCAACGGCGAGGATCTGGTGGTGATGCCCGTCCCGGACTCCTCCAACTTCATCGCCCTGGGGTACGCCAGAACCAAGAAGGCCGAGTTCGGCATGGGGCTGCTGCGGAACCACTATGTGGGCCGCACCTTCATCAAGCCCACTCAGGCCAGCCGGGACGAGGGTGTGAAGCAGAAGTTCAACCCGCTGCCGGATTTCTTTCCGGGCAAGCGGGTGGTGCTCATCGACGACTCCATCGTCCGGGGCACCAGCCTGCGCAAGATCGTGCGGATGGTGAGGTCCGCCGGCGCGAAGGAGATCCACGTCCGCATCGGCTCCCCCAAGGTCATCGGCCCCTGCTTCTATGGCATCGACACCCCCACCCGCGAAGAGCTCATCGCCAACCGCATGTCCGAGGCGGAGATCTGTGAATACCTGGGCGCCGACAGCCTGCGCTGGCTGGACGTGGCCGACTTCGAGGGCCTGCTGCCGGGTCGCCGACAAGAGTTCTGCACCGCCTGCTTCGACCTGGACTACATCTACCCGCCCCAAGGGTTCGGAGCCAAGACCAACGCGCCGGTGGCGAGGTAGAGGCCAAAGAAGAAACGCCAACCGCAGAGAACGCGGAGAACGCAGAGGGAAACCAGGCTTTCTCTGCGTTCTCCGCGTTCTCTGTGGTGAGATCGCTCTTACTTCACCTGCACACCCGGGTCAGCGCCCCGCGTTGGAGCTCGTCCTGGGTGTAGACGCCGCGGTCGAGGACGAGGCTGGTGACGAGGCCCAAGGGGGTGACGTCGAAGCTGGGGTTCCAGGTGGGCATGCCTTCCGGGGCCCAGCGCCAGGCCCCGTACCCGCGCACTTCGGCCTCGTCCCGAAGCTCGATGGGGATGGCGGCGCCGTTGGGGCAGGCGAGGTCCACGGTGCTGGAAGGGGCCACAGGATGGAAGGGCACGCCGTGGTGTCGGGCCTGCACGGCCACGCCGTAGGTGCCCACCTTGTTGGCGAAGTCGCCGTTGGCGGCCACGCGGTCCGAGCCCACCAGCACGCGCTGCACCTTCCCGTCGCGCAGGAGCAGGGCCGCCATGCTGTCGGTGATGAGCGTCGAGGGGATGCCCAGCTTGCGCAGCTCCCAGGCCGTGAGGCGGCCGCCCTGGAGCAGGGGCCGGGTCTCATCCGCGTAGACATGGATGCGCTTGCCCTGTTCGTGGGCCCGGCGGATGACGCCCAGGGCCGTGCCGATGCCCGCGGTGGCGAGGCCGCCGGTGTTGCAGTGGGTGAGGATGCCTTCGCCGTCCTGGATGAGTGCCGCGCCGTGCTGGGCCATGCCTTCGCAGAGGCGCACATCTTCCTCGAAGATGGCCTGGGCTTCGGCCACGGGATCAGCCGCATCCTTCATGCGGTCCATGGCCCACATGAGGTTCACGGCCGTGGGCCGGGCGGCGCGCAGGGACGTGCAGGCGGTCGCATACTCGGAAGCGGAGGCGCCCCGGTGCGCGAAGGTGGCTAGGCTCGCCGCGGCCGCCACGCCGATGAGCGGCGCGCCGCGCACCGCCAGGCGCTTGATGAGACCCACCATGACCGCCGGATCGCTGCCGTCCAGCCAGATCTCCGCGTCCGGAAGCTGCGTCTGGTCCAGCACCCAGAGCGTGCGGCCATCGTGTTTCAGTCCAAGGGATTCAAAAGGGTTCATGGGCAATTCTCAATCCGGCGGGGAGGGGCATGAAAGGTGGATTCACCGCAGAGAACGCAGAGAACCCAGAGGAAGACATAAGGGCATTGCTCTGCGTTCTCCGCGTTCTCTGCGGTTGGCGTTTGTCTTTTCAATCGAGTTCAAATGATCCTCGGCCCGAGCTTCGCGCGCAGGGCTCGGAGCGCTTCGAGTTCGGAAGGAGCCAGCGGCTTGGCTCCGCCCAGGGCCTCGGCCTTCCAAAGGATCTGGGCCACCTGCTCCAGGCGCTCCAGGCCGCCCACGGCCTCGTCCAGGTGCTCGCCCCAGCAGAGGCCGCCGTGGCGGGCCAGGATCAGGAGGCGGTGGGCGGGCAGGAACGGCAGGAGGTTCGTCCCCATGGCTTCGGTGCCGGGGATGGCCATGGGCACGATGGGGATGCGGCCCGCGGCGAGGATCACCTCGGGCAGGCCGTCCGAGGGGAGCTCCGCCAGCTCAGGCCGGGCGAGGCTCCAGGCGATGGCCGTGGGCGGGTGGGCGTGGACCACCGCTTTCGCTTCCGGCACCGCCCGGTAGACGGCCAGGTGCATGGCCCGCTCGCTGCTGGGACGGCCGGAGAGGATCTCGCCCTTCAGCGTGAGGTGGGCCAGATCCTCCAGGCGCACCTTGGCCTTGGGGACGCCGCTGGGCGTCATGGCGATGAGGCCGTTGGGCAGGCGCACCGAGAGGTTGCCGTCCGAGGCCGCCAGAAGACCGCCCGCATGGAGTCGGCGGCAGCCGTCGAGGAGGTCGTGGAGTGGGCCGTTGGCGTCCATGACGGGATTATCGCCTGAGGAAGGACGGGAATTGGCCTGCGGTCCCCTATGGCTTCGCTTTTTTCGAAGATTTCGACTTGCCGGCGATGTTGAGGGCGACCGCTTGGCGAATGAGCGCCTTGAAGGCGGACGCGTCGATCTCGTCTCCCTCGTGGATGTCGACGGCTCGGCGGGCGTTCCCGTCGAGGCTCGAGTTGAAGAGATGGTCCGGGTCTTCCAGGGACGCGCCCTTGATGAAGGTGAGCTTCACGGCCTTCTTGTACGATTCGCCTGTGCAAATGATGCCGTCGTGGGACCAGACGGGCGTGCCCATCCATTTCCACTCCTCGACGACGTCCGGGTCGGCCTCCTGTATGAGCTTGCGCATCCTGTCGAGGGCTTCCCCCCGCCAGTCACCGAGCTCGGCGAACCGCTCCGAGATGAGTTCCGAGGCTGACCGGCCTTGATTCGCGTCTGTCTTTTTCATGGGCTCATCCTGGCAGGTCGGGACAAGTCACGGGCGGGGAGGCAGGGGAGGGCCATGGCAATGCCTCGGAATGACCCAGCCTAACGTCGCTTGGGTGCGGGCAGGGAGGCGTAGCGCTCGGCTTGGCGCAGGTTCTCGGCGATGATGGGATCGTCCGGGCGCAGGGCCAAGGCAGCACGGAAGTCGTCCCGGCTCTCCTTGTAGAGCTTCAGCTCGAAGCGGGCACGGCCACGGTTGAAGAGGGCCTCCAGCTGGCCGGGATCCAAAGCCAGGGCCCGGTCCAGGGCTTCACAGGCCTCGCCCCATGCCTTCCGCTCATTGAGGCAGCGCCCCAGGTTGTTCCAGGCGTAGGCGATCTTCGGGTCCTTCGCCAGGGCCTCGCGCAGGATCGGCTCTGCCTCCGCCAGGTGGTCCTGTCGCGCCAGGGCCTCGCCCTTCCAGGCCAGGGCCATGGCATCTCCGGGGCGCGTCCCGAGCAGGGCCTCAGCGTAGGCCTGGAGTGCACCCCAGTCCTGGGCCAGCCGGGCTTCGGCGCAGGCGTTCGGGAAACCGTCGGGGTAGCCCAGGCGGCCGTTCTCGGCATGGGCGGCTGCGGCCTCGGCGTGGCGGCCCAGCTGGCTCAGGGCCTGGGCCCGGTAGAGGCGGTAGGTGCCCAGGTGGGGGCCGGACTTGGCCTCCAGCTGCGGCTGGAGCGCCTCGCAGACCGTCACGAGGCGCTCCCAGCGCCGGCTCCGTTGGAGGGCCCGGATCCACGTCTCGTAGTGGGCTCCCCGGGTGGCGGGCGGCACGGTCTCGAACCAGTCTGCGAGGCCGGCCCAGTCGCCAGCCTTGTAGAGGGCCTCCGCCGGAGCGGGCATGGGCAGAGCGAGTCCCTGGGTCTGGACCTGAGCGAAGGGGAACAGCAGGAGCAGCGGGAGCATGGGCGTCCGGGAAAGGTGGAAGATGATCCCCAAAACTTACCAGCGAAAGGGGCGGCAGAGCCGCCCCTTTCCTGGAAACCTGGGAGGGGTCACTTCGTGAGGTTCTGCCTCAGGACCGCCTTCAGGGCTTCGGCCTCGGGATTGGCCGCGGTGGGCACCACGCCCGCCAGCTGGCCGGCCTTCTCGCTGAGGAGGAGGCCCAGCAGGCTCTCGATGAGGCTGCCGCCGCCCTTGTCGCCGCCGCCCATGTGGATCTTGGGCACGACGTCCACCTGGGACTTCTCGATGGCCTCGGCGAAGCGGCTCATGACCTGCTGCACGAGCTGGAACTGGGGGCCGCCGTAGGCGCGGACCTGCTCCTCGATGGCCATGGCCTGGGCGATGCCCACGCGGGCGGCCTGTTCGGCCTGGGCCTCGGCCATGACCTTGATGCGCTTGGCCTCGCCTTCGCCCATGAGGCGCACCTTCTCGGCCTCGGCGCCGGCGAGCGTCTGAATCTGCGCCGCCTGCTGCTGGGCCTTGGCGTACTCGGCCTTGCCCTGGTTGCTCTGCACCTCGATGCCGATGGCGGATTCCGTGAGCAGGGTCTGCTGCTTGGCCCGGGCCTCGGCTTCGCGGAGTTCGCGTTCCTTCACCGCGGCGCTCTGCTGGCGGCCGTAGGTCTCCACCTGCTCGTCGGCGATCTGGCGGCTGCGCAGCTGGACGAGGATCTGCTCGATCTGCCCGCCGGGGGCGCCGCTGGTGGGTGTGCCGATGAGCACTTCCTGGAGTTCCAGGTTGTATTGGGTGAACTTCTCCTTCATCTGGACGCCGCTCTGCTCCTGGATGGCGCTGCGGTCCTGGATGAGCTGGATGAGGGTGCGCGTCTGGCCGACGTTTTTGAAGTAGGCGCTGACCATGGGGTCGAGGGTCTGCTCCACCAGCTTCTTGATGTCGCCGAAGCGCTGGATGACCAGGGGCGCCTTGCGGTAGTCGATGTGGACGACCACTGATAGCGGCAGGCTGGGCTCGAAGGCATCCTTGGTGATGAGGCTCACCTCGGTCAGGTTCTCGTCGAACTTGTGGCTGCCCACCTCGCCCTTCGTCCACTTCAGGATGAAGTTCGTGGTCGGCACCATGAGCACCTTGCCGGCGTAGGTGTTGAAGGCGTACTTGCCGGGCAGCAGGGGCTCGCTCCACACGCCGCGGGTGCCCTTGGCCACCAGCTCGCCGTGGCGGTATTCCTGGCCGCTGATGTCGGTGCCCACTTCGCCGGTATAGCTCACCACCACGCCCACGGTGCCCACTTCCACCACGGTCTTCGGGATCAGCTCCACGGTGGCGAAGAGGCGGTTGATGTAGTAGGTGCCTTCCACCAGCACCTGGTACTGGCGCCCGCGCTGGCCGCCCGCCACCAGGAACTTGTCGGCGTCCTGGAAGTTGTTGTGGTACGTCGAAGCCTGATGGGGATCCTCGCCCACGGTGGGCGCGATGATCTCGCCGCTGGCCAGGCTGGGGCCGTCATGCACGGTCACGATGCCCACGGCGTCGTCCGTGCCCTTGATGATCACGGGCCGCCAGCCGGCGCGCTCGGTGATGATGGCGCTCATCTTCTGGAAGGTGTCCAGCTCGCCGGGATCCAGGGGCAGGTAGAAGAGCCGGTCCTCGGTGAGCACCACGAACTGCACCAGGTTGATGGCGTAGATGCCCTCGCGCAGGATCTGGCGCTGGGGGCCCTTCTCGCCACCGCCCTGGATGAAGGCCACCACATCCTGGAAGTCGGCACCGTGCGTGTTGCTGGCCAGGGCCTGGGAGGGCGGCAGGTCATGGCCGTCCCGGGCGAAGATGTAGCCGATCTTGCCCTGGGGGATGGTCACCAGAGGCATCTTGTGGATGCGGTACTGGAAGGGCGTGAGCAGGTGCCAGCCGCCGCGCAGGAGCTGGGGCTGGTAGCCGGCCTCGCCGCTGAGGGCGATGAGGCCGGTCTTGACCGAGCCCTTCCGGCTGATGAGCTTCTCGACGATGCCCACGCGGTTGTTGGGGATGTAGCGGATCCACTTGCTGAGAAGCACCACCGCGAAGGTGATGGCGAGCAGGGCCAGCAGGGTGAAGCCGGGGTTGGCGGAAAGCCAGGTGAGGTCCATGAGGACTCCAGGGGACGGGTTTCTGTGAGTGTACCGGTCCAGCGCGCCGTCCCGCGTGGATTCGGGGAGCTTTCCGCGGTCCTGCATCCCGGCTCCGGAGGGAGCGGATGACTGGGATCCTGCGCGGAAAGAACCATACGAAGGCACGAATCATAGGCCCATCCCACCTATCCGCCGTGACGGCCGTCACCATTTCGCCTAGGCTTGGGCATGTCCATCGCGCAGGAAAGGAGCCGACGTCCGGATCGCTTCTGCCGGAGGGCTGTCCTGGCGGTGTTCCTGGTCGGCGCCACGCTCGGCGCCCAGGCGCCGCCCACCTGGGAGGAGCTGGAGGCCCGGCAGGCCCGCATCGCAGGCATCGACATCCTTGTTGGTGATGTCTTCGATCTCTCCCTTCCCAACGAGAACCACTGGATCGGGCGCACCGCGAACTTCCTGCACATCCAGACGCGGGATCAGGTGGTTCGCCGGGAGATCCCCTTCAAGCCGGGGGATCCGGTGAACGCCCGGCTGATCCACGAGGCCGAGCGGAACCTGCGGACCTTCCGGTTCTTCAAGGATGCCCAGATCGATCCCCAGGTGGACGAGACGGGGGAGGTCAGGGCGGTGGTCCGCACCCGGGATGCCTGGACCTTGAAGGGCAGCGCGGGCTTCACCCAGGTGGGTGGGCAGCGGGATTTCGGGTTCTCCCTCCACGAAGCCAACTTCCTGGGCTACGGGAAAGACCTGATCCTGTCCCACGAGCGCACGCCCGAGCGCTCCATCGAGACGATGCAGTACCTGGACCGGCAGATCCTGGGCACCCAATGGACGCTGGATTCGCGCTACCAGGTGCTCTCGGACGGGAAGACGCGCTACCTCGAACTCTCGAAACCGTATCGGGGGCTGGAAACGCCCTGGTCCATGACGTTCAGGGCCTCCTCCTCGGACGCCATCCAGTCGGTCTACAACCAGGAGCGTACCGCCTACGCCTTCGCCTCCCGGCAGGAGGCCCTCCTGGCCGAAGGCTCCACGGCCACCGCGGTGATGGAGGGGCGGGCCGTGCGGCTGGGCGGGGGGCTGGACCTGAGCCGATCCGAGTACGGCCCGATCCAGACCCTGGATGCCGGGAACCTTCCCGTCCCCTCGTTGACGGATCGCCGGCTGCGAGGCCTCCACGTCTCGTGGAGCCTGTACGACGACCAGTTCCGGACGTTCCGGGATCTCGCGGGCATGACCCACTCCGAGGACTACAACCTCGGCTGGGCGGCGAGCGTCAGCGTGGGCTCCTATCTGAAGCGCCTGGGGAGTGACCTCGACTCGCCCTTCGTCCGGGTCAGCGCCTCCAAGGGATGGGCGCCAGGGGACAGTTCCCTCATCCTGCTCCGAACCAAGGGGGCGGCCCGGCATGAGCCCGACGGCTGGCGGGATGCCTTCGCGACCCTCAGCCTGACCACCTACTACCAGGGTTTCCGGGCGCAGACCCAGGCGGCCTACGTGCAGCTGGACGCAGTCCGCCGGCCGGAGCCCGAGTCCTACCTCTACCTGGGCGGGATGGACGGGATGCGGGGGTACGGGAACCACCTGCTGCTGGGTGATCGCCGGTGGATGGCCTCCCTCGAGGAGCGCGTCAACACCTCCTACGACTGGCTCGGCATCCTGCGGCTCGGATTCGTGGCCTACGCGGACGCCGGCGCCATCCACCGGACCGATACCGGGCGATGGAGCCGTACCTACGTGGACGTGGGGGGTGGCCTGCGCCTGGGCAACCTGAAGAGTTCGGTCGGGCGCGTGTTCCTGTTGACCATCGCCTACCCGCTGGTTCGGGAGCCGGGCACGGAGCACCACCAGTTCGTCATCTCGGATGTCGTGAAGTTCTGATCCGGAGCCCGGGCCTCCGGTCAGGGTAGCCTTGGGCCATGGATGAATGGCTCGAGGGATGGCGTGAGCGCCGGGCAAGCCTGGTCATGGCGAGCCTGGTCCTCATCGCCGCGTTCCTGTGGTGGGACCAGCGGGCCGTATCCCAGCCCGCAGGCGCCCTCGCACCGGAGGAACCGGTCCAGGAGCCCCCGGAATCGACGGCCACGTGGACCTTCAAGAACCACACCCTCACCCCACTCGCCGCCTTCGACATCCATGCGCGAATCCTGGGCAAGGAGCGCTACCGCTTCGATCGGGCGGCGGAGCTGTCGCCCGTGGACCTGGCCCTGGGATGGGGTCCCATGTCCGATTCGCGCGTCCTGGAGGCCTTCACCATCGACCAGCGGGACCGCTGGTACTTCTGGCGATCGGCGCGCATGCCCATACCGGCAACCCAGGTCGTCAGCCACAGCGCCAACATGCACATGATCCCCGCGGACGGGGGCGTCGCCCGTCGCCTGAAGGCGGCCCGGGTGGGACAGCTGGTCCACCTGAAGGGCCAGCTCGTGCGGGCGGACGGGAAGGACGGCTGGCACTGGGTGAGCAGCCTGAGCCGGACGGATACCGGGGACGGTTCCTGCGAGGTGATCTGGGTGGAGTCGGCCCAGGTCGCAGACCGGTCGCCGGATATGTGACCATGGGATCGGCAAAATAGAATCCACTGCCTGCTAGACTCTGCGCTGCAAGGCTTTTCAAGCGATGCGGAGCCCCATGTTTGACATCGAAGCGTCCCTCGACAGTCGTCTCCTGGCCGTGCCCCGGAACCGCCCCACGGTGATGTTCCCGGAGGCCCTGGACCCCCGCACCCTCGAAGCCGCCTGTTTCCTCGGGCGCTTCATCCGCCCCGTCTTCCTCGCGCCCGAGGCCGAGGTCCGGGCCGTGGCCGCCCAGCGGCTGGCGCACCTGGGCGCGGACCGGGTGGCCTACACCCTATCCGAGAGCGCCTTCGTGGATCCCGCTTCCCGGCCGGACCTGGTGGAGTCCTTCGCCGCGGCCTGCGTGGAGTTCGGAAGAACCCACCAGCGGCCCATCGGGATCGCGGAGGCCCGGGACCTGGTCCGGGAGCCTGGCCGCTTCGGCATCTGGGCGGTGAAGCTGGGGCATGCCGACCTGGTGGTGGGCGGTGCCATCCACGAGCCCAAGGCCTTCTTCCGCCCGATGGTGGACATCCTGTCCCAGCGCAGCGTCGCCTGCGAGGCGGGCGTGTTCGTGCTGCCGGACGAGCATCCCGAGGAGGTCTACCCCCGCAACATCGTGGTCTTCGGCGACGTGGGCGTGAACGCGACAATGACGCCGCGCACGCTGGCGGAAGTGGCTGTGGGCACCTGCGCGGTGGCCCGCGACCTCATCCCCGAGGAGGTGCTGCCGGAGATCCGCTGCGCCATGGTGTCGTACTCCAACCGCGGCAGTGACGAAGGGCCCTCGCCGGAGCTGGTGCGGCAGGCCGCCGAGCTGGTGCCGGAGATCCTCGCGGAACGCATCGCCCACCACACGCGCTACGCCAGCATCCACATCCGCGGCGAGGTGAAGGTCAGCGTGGCCCTCTCGCGCCGCTCGGCGGACCTGTACCACGCGGACGGCCTGCCCTGGGAAGGCGTCCCCAACGTGATCGTGTGCCCCAATCTGGACATGGGGAACCTGCTGTACCACCTCTACGCCACGCGGTTCCCGGAGGCGAAGAAGTTCCCCGTCATGTTCGGCCTCTGGTTCCAGGGCGTGGACCTGCCCATGGACTGTACGCCCGAGGACATCCGCCTGGCCATCAAGGCCTCCATCATGCGCCTCCACGCCTACGGCGAGTGGAAGCGGACACCCAAGGACACCTTCTTCCGGCGCCATCGCGTGCTGGTGTTGAACCCCGGATCGACGTCCACCAAGACCTCGATCTTTGAAGGCGACGAGGAGCGGTTCACGGAGGAGCTCCAGCACTCCGCCGAAGAGCTGAAGCCCTTCGAGGGCCACCCCATCACCGAGCAGTTTGCCTTCCGCAAGGATGCGGTCCTGTGCTTCCTGCGGGACCGGGGCCTCACCCCTGCGGACCTCGACGCCGTAGCCGGGCGGGGAGGCCTGCTGCGGCCCATCCCCCACGGCACCTGGCGGGTGGGGCCTCCCATGCTGGAGGACCTGAAACGAGGGTCCCGCGGCGAGCACGCCTCGAACCTGGGGGCCCTCATCGCGGCCGAGCTGGTGGCCGGCACGGGCACCCCGGCCTACATCGTGGACCCGGTGGTGGTGGACGAGGCCGATCCGAAGGTGAAGGTATCCGGCCTGAAAGAGTTGCCCCGCCGCGTGATCAGCCATGCCCTGAACCAGATCGCGACGGCCCGCCGCTACGCCGAGGAACACGAGACCTTCTACGAGCGCGTGAATGTCATCGTGGCCCACATGGGCGGCGGCATCACCGTGGGCGCCCACCGCAAGGGCCGCTACATCGACGTGAACAACGGCCTGGATGGGGAAGGGCCCTTCTCACCCCAGCGCACGGGCACCCTGCCCGCAGGCCAGCTCATCGACCTCTGCTTCTCCGGCAAGTACACCAAGGCCGAGTTGAAGCTCAAGAACAAGGGCCGGGGCGGCATGATCGACCTGCTGGGCACCTCGGACATGCGCGAGGTGGAGCGCCGCGTGGAGGCCGGGGACGCCGAAGCCACGCTGGTCTATGACGCCATGATCTACCAGATCGCCAAGGCCATCACGGCGCTGGCGCCCGCTTTCGAAGGCGCCTCCATCGACGCCATCCTCCTCACGGGAGGCATGGCCCGCTCCCCGAAGCTGGTGGCGGAGCTGACCCGCCTGACCGCCGCCCTCGGCTGCCCCGTGAAGGTCTACCCCGGCGAGAACGAGATGGCTGCCCTCGCCAAGGGCGCCCTGCGCGTCCTCTCCGGCCGGGAAACGGCCAAGGATTACCCACCGGCCTGAGAACGCCCTTAGACTGGGGCCATCCATCGTCGAAACCTGACCTTCCGGAGGGCCCCTTGAGCCACCGCCGCCGTCTTGCCCCGATTCTCCTCCTCGCCTTGGCCGGGCTCGGCCCGGCGGCCTGGGGACCCGCACTCTTGGCGGCGCCTCCCAAGGCAGCACCCAAGGCAACGGCACCCAAGGTCGTGGCCGATCCCGAAAGAGTGCTCCAGAAGGCCCGTGCGGCCTATGTGAACCTGGCCGGGAAGGGCTTCAACCGCTACCGCTTTGTCGCGACGCCGGATTGGGCCGCCATGCTGGCGGAGCAGGCGAAGACGAATCCGGAGGGATACCGGGCGGCCCTGGACCTCTTCGCGAAGGTCCGGTTCGACGTGCTGGTGGGCCCCCAGGGCGACGCCCAGGTCTCGCACAACACCGTGGACAGTCCGAACCCCCAGACCACGGCCGGGCTGAACCAGGTCTACAGCGGCATGGAGCAGACCCTCACGGGCTTCTTCCAGACCTGGGCCCCCTTCATGGTGAACACCCCGTTCCCGCCCGCGGGCACCTCCGCCCGGCTGGCAGACGCAGGCTCCCACTACCTGGTGGACTGGGAGGAGACGGGGGACGTCAAGGTCCACCTCCAGATGGACCGGACCTTCACCATCACCGAGATGAAGGTGAAGAGCCCGGCCTTCGACTCCACCATCCGGCCCGCCTTCGAGCGTCAGCCGGGTGGGCTGGTGCTCGCTGGTTACGACGCCGAGTACCTGTCCACGGCATCCTCCCTGCGGCTGAAGGTCCAGATCAAGAACAAGGCCATCCAGGACCTTCCGCTTCCCGTGGCCCTCGACCTCAGCGTCTGGATGGGGGAAGGGGCCAGGCAGCAGATCCTGATGACCTTTTCCGGGATGACCCTGGAGAAGAAGTAAGCGCTAAGCGAGCAGGGCCGCCAGGGCGATGGAGCTGAGCTTGGTCTTGGCGGTGTCGCCCCGGCTGCTGAGCACGCAGGGGACCCTGGCGCCGGCCACCACGGCGGCGATCTCGGCCCCGCCCAGCTTGGTACCGGCCTTGTAGAAGGTGTTGCCGGCCTCCAGGTTGGGGAAGAGCAGGCAGTCGGCATCGCCCGCCACGGGGCCGGTCATGCCCTTGATGCGGGCGGAGTCGGGATCGATGGCGCCGTCCAGGGCCATGGGGCCATCCACCAGGGCGCCCTTGATCTGGCCCCGGTCCGCCATCTTGGAGAGTAGGGCCGCCTCGGCGCTGGCGCGCATCTTCGGCTGTACCTGCTCGGAGGCGGCCAGCACGGCCACCTTGGGGGTCTCGATGCCCAGGGCCTTCGCGGTCCGCACCAGGTAGCCGAGGATGGCCACCTTCTCCTTGAACTCCGGTTCGGGAATCACGGCCACGTCGCCCGCGATGAGCAGCTTGGGATGGCCCGGGTGCTCCATCACCGTCACGTGGCTGAGGATGGCGCCGGGGTCCAACAGGCCCTGGTCCTTGTTCAGGATGGCCTTCATGTACTTCTCGGTGCTGAGCAGGCCCTTCATCAGCAGGTCCGCCTCGCCGAAGCGCACCATGGCCACGGCCTTGTCCGCGGCCTCCGTGTCCGTGGCGGCGTGGACCATGCGGAAGCGCTCCTTCGCCATGCCCTGTTCGCCACAGACCTTCACCATCACGGGTTCGTCGCCCACGAGGATGGCCTCCACCAGGCCCGCCTCCACGGCGGCGTTCACGGCCTGCAGGGTGTGGGCGTCGTTGGCCCAGGCCACCACCAGGCGCTTGCGGGGGCGGTCCTTCACGGCGCGGAGCAGGTCGTCGAGGGTGTTGATCCGCATGGGGGATCCTGTGAAAACGCCGGGCGTCCCGGCGGTGCCGCGAGGAGAGTACCATGGCGCCATGGCCGTTTCCGTGAGCTACCGCACATACCTCCTGGAGCAGATGGGGCAGATCCGCCCCGTGGACTCCCGGCGGATGTTCGGCGGTCTCTGCTTCTTTGCCGACGGCCGCGCCTTCGCCCTGGCCGCGGAGGACACGCTCTACTTCAAGGCGGACGACACGAACCGCCCCGACTTCGAGGCCGCCGGCATGGGGCCCTTCATGCCCTTCGGTGATCCCGCACGGCCCATGCAGTACTACGAACTGCCCGTGGAGGTGCTGGAGGACCCGGACCTGCTCGCGGTCTGGATGGCCAAGGCCATCGCCGTGGCCGCCCGCGCCAAGACGAAGCCCCGCTCCAACCCCAAGCGAAAGTAGCGCCCATGCCCGCCATTGCCATCCGACCCGCCACCTCCGAAGATGCCGCCATCCTCGCGGACCTTGGCGCCCGCACCTTCCGCGAGACCTTCGAGCCGTACATCTCCGGTCCGGACCTGGAGGCTTTCCTGGCGACCGCCTATGGCGAGGCCATCCAGCGCGCCGAGCTGGCGGATCCCTCCCGGCCCGCGCGGATCCTGGAGGCCGATGGGATGCCGGTGGGCTTCCTCCAGCTGCGCCTGGGCCACCGGGAGCCCGGCGTCCCCGGCGAGCGCCCGGTCGAGCTGCAGCGCATCTACGTGTTGCGTGCGGTCCAGGGCGGCGGCCGAGGCGCGGCCCTGATGGCGGAGGCGGTGGAGATGGCGCGGGCCTGGGGCGCGGACGTGCTCTGGCTGGGTGTGTGGGAGAACAACCTGAAGGCCCTGGCTTTCTACGCCCGGACCGGTTTCCGCGAAGTAGGCGACCACGTCTTCCAGATCGGGGACCAGGTGGACCGCGACCTGCTCCTGGCCCTGGACCTGGGCCGGGACCTGTCTTGAACCTGGTGCTGCTGCTGCCTGAGGACCTGACGGCCCCGGCCCGGGCCCGTCTCACGGGCCGGCGCCTGGCCCATGTCCGTGAGGTCCATCGCGCCGCGGTGGGCGACGAGCTGGCCGTGGGCCTCCTGGGCGGGAACATGGGCCGGGGCCGGGTGCTGCGCCTGGACGACGAGGCCCTGGAGCTGGAGCTGACGCTGGACCAGGCGCCGCCGCCCAAGCTGCCGCTGACGCTGCTGATCGCCGTGCCGCGGCCCAAGGTCCTGAACCGCGTGGTGGCCGCGGCCGCCAGCCTGGGCGCGGCCCGAATCGTCCTGCTGAACGCCTGGAAAGTGGAGAAGGCCTACTGGGCCAGCCCGAGGATGAAGCCCGAGAACCTGCGCGAGCAGGTGATCCTGGGCCTGGAGCAGGCCAAGGACACGGTGCTGCCGGACCTTCGCCTGGCGCGACTCTTCCGGCCCTTCGTGGAGGACGAGCTGCCCGGCCTGCTGGCGGGCGGCACGGGCCTCATGGCCCACCCCGGCACCGGCGCCGCAGTGCCGAAGGTTCTGGCCGCTCCCGTCACCCTCGCCATCGGTCCCGAGGGCGGCTGGGTGGAGGCCGAAGTGCAGAGCCTCCTCAAGGCCGGCCTGAAGCCCCTCGACCTCGGCCCCCGCATCCTCCGCACCGAGACAGCCCTGGCGGCGCTGGTGGGGAGGCTGTTTTGACGTTTTGATTACCTTCGGGGGTGGGAAAGGACCTCCACGAAGGACACGAATGGAAGGACAAGAGCACGAAGGGAATCCATTCGTGTCCTTGAGGCTTTTCTTCGTGCCCTTCGTGGAGAGCTGTTCCTGCTCCAGCGATGACTCAGCCCAGGAACAGCCGGTACGCCGGGTTGTCTCCTTCATCCACGAACCGATAGCCCAGGCCGTCCAGGAAGGCCTGGAAGGCGGTCTGGTCCTCGGGGGGGACCTGGATGCCGGCCAGGACGCGACCGTAGTCGGCGCCGTGGTTGCGGTAGTGGAAGAGGGAGATGTTCCAGCCGCGGCTCATGCGCTCCAGGAAGCGGAGCAGGGCGCCGGGGCGCTCGGGGAACTCGAAGCGGTAGAGCCGCTCGTGGGTGGCCGCGGGGGCCCGGCCGCCCACCAGGTGACGGACGTGGAGCTTGGCCATCTCGTTGTCGCTCAGGTCCTGGGCCTCCAAGCATTCGGCCCTCAGGCGGGCCAACAGCGGTTCGAGTTCCGAACGATCCGCCATCTGGAGCCCCACGAAGATGTGGGCCCGCTCCGGGTCCGCCAGGCGGTAGTTGAACTCGGTGATGGCGCGGGCGCCGATGAGCTCGCAGAAAGCCTTGAAGCTGCCGGGCCGCTCGGGGATGGTGACGGCGAGGATGGCCTCGCGCTTCTCGCCCAGCTCGGCCTGCTCCGCCACGAAGCGGAGGAGGTCGAAGTTGGCGTTGGCGCCGGAGAGGATTGCCACCAGGTTCCCTCCGGCCGGGTCCACGCCTTGGCGGGCCGCCCAGGCCTTGAGCCCCGCCAGGGCCAGGGCTCCGGAGGGCTCCAGGATGGAGCGGTGCTCCTCGAAGACATCCTTGATGGCGGCGCAGATCTCATCCGTGTCCACCCGCACCATCTCGTCCACGTACTGCCGGCAGAGCTCGAAGGGCAGGGCGCCCACCTGGCTGACGGCCACGCCGTCCGCGAAGAGGCCCACCCGCTCCAGCCGCACCCGGTGGCCCACCGCCAGGGAGCGAGTCATGGCGTCCGCGTCTGCGGGCTCCACGCCGACGATCCGGATCTCCGGCCGGAGCCGTTTCAGGTAGGCGGCGATGCCCGCGATGAGGCCTCCGCCGCCCACGGGCACGAAGACCGCCCGCAGGCCCCGGGGCATCTGGCGCAGCAGCTCCAGGCCGATGGTGCCCTGGCCCGCGATCACATCAGGATCGTCGTAGGGGTGGATGTAGACCTTGCCCCCGACGGCCATGAGGGCCTGGGAGTGGGCGTAGGCCTCGTCGAAGGAGTCCCCGTGGAGGACGACCTCCGCACCCAGGCGGCGCACGGCGTCCACCTTGATGCGGGGCGTGGTCACGGGCATGACGATCACCGCGTCGCAGCCCAGCTTCCGGGCGGACAGGGCCACCCCTTGTGCGTGGTTGCCCGCGGAGGCGGCGATGACGCCCTTGGCGCGCTCCGAGGGCTCGAGCCGGGCGATCTTGTTGTAGGCGCCCCGGAGCTTGAAAGAGAACACGGGCTGGAGGTCCTCGCGCTTCAGCCACACGGGGCAGCCCACCCGGCCCGACAGGCGCGGCGCCGCCTCCAGGGGCGACTCGATGGCCACGTCGTAGACGAGGGCCGTGAGGATGCGCTCGAGGAGATCCTGGGGAGGCTGGACCGTGTCTGGGCTCATGGGTGCTCCGGGCAAAGAGGTCATAACAAAGCCCCCCGACCTTGCGGTGCGGGGGGCTTGGAATCGTGGATCGGATCCGGCCTATGCCCCCTCGCGCGACGGAATGATCGCGATGGCGGCGCTAATGATGGCGGAACCGGTGTGGGACATGGAAAGCCTGTTGGAAAGTCAAACTAGCACCGATTTCCAGGTGCCACAAGGCGATTCGCGTGTTCCTGCACACGAAGCTCGCTCCTTCATCGTTAAGCGATGTATAGTGGTCCACCCGTCACCGGAGTCTTTGATGCCGCGCTTCCGTGCTTCCGCCGTGCTTCTCGTGGCCTGCGCCCTCGTGGCACAGGATCGTGCTCCCCGCTTCGTTAGCTCGCCGGATGTGCATGGCGATCGCGTGGTGTTCACCTGGGAAAGTGACCTCTGGCTGGGCTCCCTCAAGGGCGGCATGGCCCGTCGCCTGACGTCGCATCCAGGCCTGGAGACTGCGGCCCGCTTCAGCCCCGATGGCAAGTGGATCGCCTTCACCGCCCAGTACGACGGGGCCACCGAGGCCTACGTCATGCCCGCCGAAGGCGGCATGCCGAAGCGCCTCACCTGGAGCGGGTACGCCTCCGTGCAGGGCTGGACGCCGGACAGCCTCCAGGTGGTGGTCAAGGCCCTCGGCGGGTACGACCGCCGCCCCATCGAGCGACTCTTCACCGTGGATCTGGAAGGCCACGAACCCGCCGCCCTCGCGGTTCCGCGGGCGGTCCAGGGCACCCTGTCGCCGGATGGCCAGCGCTTGGCCTACAGCTCCAAGGGACATGTCGAATACTACTGGAAGCGCTACAAGGGTGGTCTGCACCAGGACCTCTGGCTGGCGGACCTGAAGACCGGCGGCTTCACGAAGCTGACGGACTACGTGGGCCGCAACGGCGCCCCCATCTGGGCGAACGGCAAGGTGCTCTTCGAGTCCGACCGCGGCGCCAGCGGCATCACCAACCTCTATGCGGTCGATCCCGCCACCAAGGCCGTGGAGCAGCTCACCGACCTGAAGGACTTCGACGTGCAGCAGCCCAGCACGGACGGCCGCACGGTGGTCTTCGTGCAGGGCGGCCACCTCCAGGCCCTGGACCTGGCCACGAAGACTGTTCGCCCCGTGCCCGTGACCACCGCCAGCGACAGCTGGAAGGTGGCGCCCCACCCGGTGAACCCCAAGGAGTGGATCCAGGCCATGAGCCTGACGGGCCAGACCGCCGTCTTCGAGGCCCGGGGAGAAGTCTTCCTCCTGCCCACGGACGCGGCGAAGCCTGCGAAGAACCTCACGCAGACGCCCGGCGTGCGCGAGCGCTTCCCGCGCCTGTCGCCGGACGGCAAGCGCGTGGCCTACTTCAGCGACGCCAGCGGCGACTACGACCTCTACGTGCAGCCCGCGGACGGTAGCGCCGCCGAGCGCATCCCCACGGGCCTCAAGACCGCCCTCTACCACCTGGAGTGGAGCCCGGACGGCACGAAGGTCCTCTTCGGCGACAAGAGCTTCGCCATCTACGTCATGGACGTGGCTACGAAGAAGCTCACCAAGGTGGACGAGTTCCACGACCTGAAGAACGACCAGTTCACCTGGGAGGTGAGCGACTACGCCTGGGCGCCGGACTCCCAGTGGGTGGCCTATTCCGTGGTGGAGCCCAGCCGCAACGGCCGCATCACCCTGTTCAACCTCACCACGAAACAGAAGGTGGCCCTCACGGACGGTTTCTACGACTGCGTGAACCCCACCTTCGACCACGATGGCAGCACCCTCTACTTCCTCAGCTACAGCAACTTCCACACGAGGCTCGACCCCAGCCAGGACAACCACATCCAGTCCACGCCCGTGCAGGTCATGGCGGTGAAGCTGCGGGCCGGCGAGGAGAAGGCCGGCTCCTCTTCCTCCGCGTCCGGCGCCTTCCGCATCGATGTGGCGGGCCTCTCCGACCGCATCGCACCTCTGCCGGTGAAGCCGGGCAACCTCTTCCACCTCAAGGCGGGCAGGGGGATCGTCGGCTGGGACGAGGTCGAGGGCTGGGACGACAACGTGGTGGAGGAGTTCTACGCGCCCCGCGGCGCCGACAAGTGGAAGCTGCACCTCTACGACCCCTCCGCCAAGAAGGACAAGGAGGTGATGCTGACCGACGCCATCAGCGACTGGACCTTCGATGCCGAGGGCAAGCGCCTGCTCCTCCGCAAGGGACCGAACTTCCACGTGGGCGAGGCCGCGGCCGTGTTCACCTCCAAGGCCCTGCCCGAGAAGCTGGACCTGGAGCGGATGATCATGACCGCCGATCCCCGGGCCGAGTGGAAGCAGATCTTCGAGGACACCTGGCGCTGGTACCGGGACTTCTTCTACGACACGGCCATGAACGGCAACGACTGGGCCGCCATCGGCGCCAAGTACCGCGCCTGGCTGCCGGAGCTGAACTCCCGGCAGGAGCTGAACTGGCTGCTGAGCCAGATGGTGGGCGAGCTGTGCGTGAGCCACACCTATGTGTCCGGTGGCGACCTGGGGCCGGCCAAGCTGGCTCCGAGCCCGGTCTATCCGGGCTTCCTCGGCGCCGACTTCAAGGCCGAGAACGGCCTCTACCGCTTCGCCAAGGTGTATGGCCCCACGGCCTACGCCCGCGACCTCAAGGCGCCCCTGGCCGACCCCGCGCCCAAGGTGAAGGAGGGCGACTACCTGCTGGCCATCGACGGCAAGCCCCTCAAGGCGCCTGAAGCCATCGAGTCGCGCCTCCAGGTCATCAAGGGCCAGAAGGTCACGCTGACGGTGAACGCGAAACCCACCCTGGACGGCGCCCGCACCATCGAGGTCGAACCCTTCCCCAATGACGGGTCCCTGCGCTACGAGCACTGGGTGGCCGGCAACATCGCCGCCGTGGACAAGGCCTCCAACGGCCAGCTGGGCTACATGCACATCACCGCCATGGGCGACCAGAACATCGGCCAGTTCGACAAGTACTGGCGTGCCTTCCGCTACAAGAAGGGCATCGTGGTGGACGTGCGCGGCAACGGCGGCGGCTGGACCGAGTTCTTCATGATCGACAAGCTGGAGCGCAAGCAGGTGGGCTTCAACGTGCTGCGCGGCATGGGGCCCTTCCGCTACCCCGGCACCGCCAGCGACGGCCGCTACGTCTTCCTCACGAATGAGCAGAACGGCAGCGACGGCGAGGCCTTCCTCGAGCATGTGAAGGCGCGGAAGCTCGGCACCATCGTGGGCGTGCCCAGCTGGGGCGGCCTGGTGGGCATCATCAACACCCAGTTCACCCTGGACGGCGGCCGCGTCGAGCAGAGCAACAACGGCTTCTACGGCAAGGAAGGAAAGTGGTGGGTGGAGAACCACGGCGCCGACCCCGACCTCACCGTGGAGAACGACCCCGCCAGCCTCCTGCAGGGCCACGATCGCCAGCTCGAAGTGGGCATCGAGACCCTGCTCAAGCAGCTCAAGGAGAACCCGACGCCGAGCTTCCCGGCGGTGCCGGCTTATCCGAAGCGGTGAGCCGTTCGCATTGAAATAGAATTCACCACCAGATATCTGTATGTCTCGCGTATCAGCGCAGCTGATGCCGAGAGGACACCAAGGCACCAAGAAAAGACAAACCAAGCTGGTAATGGACGAGGAGGGACGGTGGTGGGAGAGTAGACCCATCACCGTCCTCTTCATCATTATCGTTCAAACGTAATTAGGCGATTACACCAACATGAATCAAGCGCTTAGCAAACTTGGTGAAAGCATTGACTCGGCTACATCTGAGGGAAATCTCGATGCTCTCAATAACTGCCTTGCACAAGCCAAATCTATCAATGTTGAAAATCTTTCAAAAGTACAAGAAGCAACACTAAATTATTTTATCGCGAACATCCATTACGCTAAGCGTTACATTAAAAATGAACACTTGAGCTGGGGTTGGAATCAAATTAATCTTGAAGAAGAAATCTATCATCTCCGAGTAGCTCACAAATTGATTATAAATGAACCAATTAAAAATATTCAAACAGATCTCTCATTTAGAATTTCAACCAATTTGGCTAATGCCCTAAATTATGTTGGTCGATTTGTTGAAGCAATAGAACTTTGGGACTTTACGATCAAACAAAATCCTAAATTTGCAATGGCAATTGGGAATCGTGCACAGGCATATTTTTATTATGCGCGTTATATAGACAGCACCGAATTAAGAAATTATATGTTAAAAGCCAGTTTTCAAGATTTTAAAAAAGCCCTTAAGATCGGAGTCGAGGATCATGCTCGGGCAAGCATGATTCAGTGGGTTAATAAATTAAGTGATATAGCCATATGGGACAATATCCATCCATCTTTATCTATTATTAAAACAACCGAGAGTGATCTTGAAGTCGAATATCGCAAATGGTGCTCGCTTAATAGGCTAACTCTAAATTCATCCAATGACATTTCATGGGCAAAACAGGGATTCTACGATGATCTTGTTCTACCAGCTATAACGCTGCCTCTTGAAAACTCATCTCCACTATTGCCTAGTCCTTATTCAATTTTCAATCAACTCAAACAAGAATATGTGTCAGCCAGATATTTAATTTTTGAAGCTATTCAGGATAATAAGCATGATGTCCATTTCTCTGACCGAGGTGTAGTCCTATTCGACGCACTTGACTATAGATTGTACCGTTTCTGGGTTGAGAAGCTTAAAATGGCATTTCTTGGCGCACATGCCATATTCGATAAAATCGCATATTTAATAAATGAATATTGGCAGCTCCATTTACCACCCAAGCGGATAGATTTTTACAAGATATGGAATATCAAAGGAAAGGCCGAATTAGCAGAACCATTTTCTTCTTCCACTAATTGGCCTCTACGCGGCTTATATTGGCTGAGTAAAGATCTTTACTATCAATCATCACCCACGCGATCAATAAATCCTGATGCAAAGATCTTGCATGATATTCGTAACCATATCGCGCACAAATATCTAAAAGTCCACGATCAGTTTTTTTTCTATCCAAATGATAATCCAGATATCCACCCCAATGAGCGCTCTTACCCAATATCGTCCTCTCAATTTGTAGCACAAACAATCAATTTATTAAAACTTACAAGAAGTGCTTTGATTTATCTGGCTGCTGCAGTAAAACATGAAGAGCATCACAAAAAGAGAAATTCAAATCGAGGCCTCACTCTCCCCATGATGATTAATCTTGTTGAGGACGATCTTCGTCTCTAATCCTAGAACATCGTTGCCGCGCGCATAAATCGTCTAACCTCCTGTTCGACTCAGACCCTTCCTGCGCTGTCTTCCGCTCTCTCTCCCTCTCTTTACATCCCGCTTCCTCGGCTCCGTTCACCGCCTCGGTATAGGCGAGGCCAATTAGCTTCTTTTGCTAGGCATCCCTGAATCGATCAAACCAAGAGACGCCACCATGCCCCCACGCGAAATCTCCAAGCTGCTCTTCACGACGGTCTATCCGCTGTACGTGCAGAAGGCCGAACGCAAGAACCGGACGAAGGAGGAGGTAGACACCATCATCTGCTGGCTGACGGGCTACAGCCGCGAGCAGCTCCGCCACCACGCCGCGGTCAATATTGATTTCCAGCATTTCTTCGACCAGGCCCCGGCGATCCACCCGAACAGTTCTCACATCAAGGGGGTCGTGTGCGGCGTTCGGGTCGAGGACATCCAGGACCCCATCACGCAGAAGATCCGGTATCTCGACAAGCTCATCGATGAGCTCGCGAAGGGCAAATCCATTGACAAGATCTTGCGCCAATAAAAGGTGGTGGCCCTCATGCAGGCCACCATCGCCACCCTGCGTCCCTGAGCCGCCGTTCCGAGTTCCGACCATGCCCCTCGACTACCACAGCCTGACCGCCGCCCAGAGACAGACCTGCCCCCTCTGCGGCGGGCCGAACGGGTGTGCCCCCGCCGCCTGTGGCCGTCTGGACGTGCCCTGCTGGTGCACCACCGTCACCTTCAACCCGGCCTCGCTGGCCCTGGTTCCCGACCACCTCCGGAACATGGTCTGCCTCTGCCCCCGCTGCGCCGAGGCGCCGCCAGGCAAAGAGATCAGCCACGGATGAACACAGATGAACACCGATAAGGCGCGATGGCTTTCATCCGTGTCTAGCTGGGTTCATCCGTGGCAAAACTCCCTGCGGCATGGGCTCAGAATCCGACGGCGTAGGCTCCATCCCGCATGAGAGGAACGGCGCTGCCGTCGGCCATCGCGAGGTCCACGGCCTCCACCTTCATGTCGGGCTGAGTCTCGGGGACGTAGACGCGGTCGATGTGGATGACGGCCTCGGGGCCGCTGAAATCCTTCGGTCCCACCTGGCCGCCGAAGTGGTCGCTGCGGCCGAAGGCGAGGTGGAGGCCCAGCTTCTCGTCCAGGAGGATCTCGCCGATGGGCTTCACGCCGAAGGCCGCGAGCACGCCCAGGCCCAGCTCCGCCAGGTTGCCGTAGGCGGGTTCCTTCGCGAGGTGGGCGGCTTCTTCCCGGGACCTGGGGCCTTCGCTGACCACCTCCAGGGCCTTGTTGCCTTCGATGCGGTAGCGCACCACTTCAGAGCCGAACTGCACGGGCATCACGCCCGCCGTGCGGCTGGGGTCGCCGGCGCGCTCGCCCTCGTAGGGCACGATGTAGGCCTCGCCCGAGGGCAGGTTGCCCGCCACGCCGGGCGCGGGCAGCAGGCCGCCGGAGGCGTGGCCCGTGCGGTGGCGCAGGTCCACGAAGAGCTCGCAGGGGCCGTCGGGGGTGCGGAAGCGGAAGGCGGCGCCCTCGGCCCGGTCCAGCAGATCCTTCAGGAGGTTCACGCGGCGGTTCACCTCCGTGTAGTCCAGGCGCAGGGCGGGGATCATGTCCGACCGGAAGCCGGGCATGGTGGCGGCGCGGATGGGGTGGGTCTTCGCGGCCAGCTTGAGGGGGGCGGTGGCGGAGAACTTCGTGAGGGCGATGAGGATGGGGTGGCCGGCATAGAGGTCGGCGAAGCTCACGGAGGCCGCGGGATCCAGCGAATCGGCGGAGGGCAGGGGGCCGCCGGCATGGATCCAGGCGCGCACCGGCAGGTCGCCGTTGTTGGTGTGGACGTTGGGGTAGACCACCAGGCGGGTCTCGAGCCCCAGCTCGTCGCGGTGGGCGTTCAGCGTGTCAGCCCAGGCCTGGGCGATGGCGCGGCGCTCCACCCAGCCGGCGTCGTCCGGCACCTGCAGGTCCGGCAGGTCCACCAGGATGGCCAGGGCCTTCTCGCCAGGCCGGGGCTGGAACACCCGCCGCACCAGCGCCACCAGTTCCGGTCCCGTCAGGGCTTCGCTCATGCCTTCCTCCGCCTGCGAGGATGCCACAGGGCGGCCGGGCTGGCATCCTGGAGGGATGGCGAAGAAGAAGCGCGGGTGGGGCGGACGGATCCTGGTGGTCCTGGGCTGGATGCTGGGCCTGTTCGTGGGGATCAGCGTGGTGCTGGTGGCGGTGTTCCGCTTCGTGCCGGTGCCCGTGTCGGCCCTCATGGTGCAGCGCCGGATGGAATCCTGGTCCAGTGACAAGCCCTATGCCTCCCATCATCGCTGGGTGCCTCTGGAGGACATCTCGCCCAGTCTGGGCGCGGCGGTGATCGCCGCCGAGGACCAGAACTTCCCGGACCACTTCGGCTTCGACTGGGATGCCATCGAGAAGGCCATCCAGCACAACGAGCACAGCCGCAAGAAGCGCGGCGCCTCCACGGTGTCCCAGCAGACGGCCAAGAACCTCTTCCTCTGGAACAGCCGTTCCTGGGCGCGGAAGGGGGCGGAGGCCTGGTTCACGCTGATGATCGAGCTGGGCTGGTCGAAGAAGCGGATCCTGGAGGTCTACCTGAACATCGTGGAGTTCGGGGATGGCGTCTATGGCGCCGAGGCTGCCGCCCGCACCTACTTCGGGAAGCCCGCCAAGCGCCTCACGCCCGGCGAGGCGGCCCTGCTGGCGGCCGTGCTGCCGAACCCCCGCAAGTTCCGCGCGAACGCCCCCAGCGACTACATCCGGGGCCGCCAGGCGTGGATCCTGAACCAGATGCGCCAACTGGGCGGCGAGCAGATGGTGAAGGAGATGGAGGCGAAGCTGTAGGTGGTCCCGGCCGGAGGAAAGAAAAGACCTCCACGAAGGGCACGAAGGAAAGGATGAATGGGCACGAAGGTGGGACCGGAGCCTGTACGAGAGGCCCTTCGCCCATCCGATCGAAATTCATTCGTGGCCTGTCTCGCGCCCGCAGGGCGTATTCGTGTCCTTCGTGGAGAGCTTTTCCTGGTTGGGTCGGGATGTCCGACTGCCCTCAGTGCCAGACCAGATCCCCCTCGCGGGGGCTGTGGCGCAGCTCGACGGCGCCGGCCTGGGCGCAGAGGGCGGGGCCCTGATCGAAGCGCTGGGCCAGGCCCTCCGGCAGGCCGGGATGCGCCGCGACGCCCACCCAGCCGTCCCGGCCGGAGCGCTTGGCGGCGTAGAGGCAGCGGTCGGCCACGCGCACCTGGTCCTCCCAGGACGCGGCCTCGAGGTGGTCCGACTGGAAGGGGAAGAGCGAGAAGCCGATGGAGCAGGTGATCTGGATCGGCTGCGGCAGGCCCAGGTTGAAGGCGTGCTCCCGGATGGCCTGGTGGAGGCGTGCCACCACCGTGGCGGCGCCGTCGAGATCGGCGGTGTGGCCCACGAAGAGGATCTCCTCGCCGCCCCACCGGATGAGGAAGTCGGACTCGCGGGCCTCGTGGCGGAGGACGTCCGCCACCTGCTTCAGGGCCAGGTCGCCCGCGGCATGGCTCCAGGTGTCGTTCACGCGCTTGAAGTGATCGAGGTCGATCATGGCGAAGACGAGACAGGTCTCGGCCGGGTGGTGATCCGCGGCCAGGTGGTCGCGCTGGGCGCGCAGGACGAGGGCGATGACCGGGGGCAGCTCCTCCTCCAGGTAGCGCCGGTTGCGCAGGCCCGTGAGGGGATCCGTCGTGGAGATGGTGGCCAGGGCCAGGTTGCTCAGCTCCAGGGCTTCCGTGCGCTGGTAGACCAGGACCTTCAGCTCCTCGTTGCGCTTCTCCAGGAGGCGCAGCCGCCAGCGGAAGGCCATCAACCCGGCGCACACGGCCAGGCCGCCCCAGACGGGCCACGCCCACCAGCGCAGCCACCAGGGGTGGAGCACCAGGAAGGTCACGGCGGCCACCGGGCCGGCCGTGCCGTCATCCAGCAGGGCCCGGACCTCCAGCCGGTAGGGACCGGGCGGCAGGGCCTGGTAGCGGAGGTCCTGGGTGGGGATGTCCACCCAGCCCTCGTCGAGGCCGGTCAGGCGGGACTGGAAGCGGATCCGCCCTTCGTGTTCGAAGGTCAGGGAGGTGAAGTGGGCGGCCAGCGTGCGGTTCCCGTAGGGCACGGGTCCCAGGTCCACGGGGCCCGCGAAAGGGTGGCTCCATTGGCGGTCCCCCAGCCGGAAGGAGACGAAGAGGGTCGAAGGCGGATTCTGGGCCTGGAACCGCCGCTCGGGGCTGTGGTGGAGGAGTCCCGCCGTGGAGCCGAACCAGACGCCTCCATCCGCGTCCACCCAGGTGGAGAACGGATTGCAGTCCGTGCTCGTCAGGCCGTCCTCCCGCCTGAACAGGCGGTGCTCCGTCCCATCCACCCACTGGACGCCCCGGGGACCGCCCACCCACAGGCGGCCTGCGGCATCCGTCGCCAGGCTGTAGACCGAATCGCTGGCGAGGCCCTCCTTGCGGGTCCAGTGCCGCACCACCCTGGGCGCCTCGCCCCGGAGGTCCACGAGCGTGAGCCCCATGGGTTCCCGGTAGGCCACCCAGGCGGTTCCGTCGGGCAGGGGCGCCAGGGCCGCGAGGGGGGCTGGTCGGAGGCCGATGTCCTGCCCCCAGGTCCGCCAGGTGTCGCCGTCCTGACGGGCCAGCCCTTGTCCCGTGGCCACCCAGAGGCGGCCCTGGGCGTCCTCGTGAAGGGCGGTGATGGCGTCCTCGGCGGTGGTTCCAGGGATTTCCGCCCGGTGGAACTCGGGATGCCCGGCGGGATCCGAGACGCGCCACAGGCCGTCATGGGTGGTCCCCACCCACAGGTCGCCGTGCCGATCGAAAGCCAGCGCCACGGGGAGCGCTAGGGCCTTCGAGGGAGGCAGCGGGATCCGCGTCAGCTGCGACCGGTCCGGGCTGATGCGGACCAGGAAGGGATGCTCTCCCGCCCCCCAGATGGACCCGTCCGAGCTTTCCCTGAGCGCGTAGAGCACCAGCCCTGCCGCGGCGGGGAAGGGCGCCGGGCCCTTGGCCTCCATGCGGGCGAGGCCGCCGCTGGTGTCGATCCAGAGCACGCCGGAGCGGTCCCGCAGCAGGCCCCAGATGTTGTCCGCCGGCAGGCCGTCCAGCCGCGTGAAGTTCTCCCAGGCGCCGCGGCCGAGGAGACGGTGTAGGCCCAGGCTGGCCACCCAGAGGTTGCCGGCGGAGTCGACGAAGGCCTGGTTGGCCCAGCCCGAGGGCAGCCCACGGGTTTCGTCCAGGATTCTCCAGGAGCGGTCGCTGAAGTGGAGCAGGCCCTTGGCGGTGGGGACGAACACGCCGCCGTCGCCGTCGGGGCAGAGGGACTCCTCGTAGAAGCTCACGCCCAGGGGCGGGAGGCCCAGGGCTGGAAGGGTCAGGCGCGCGCCCTTGGGGGCGAGCACGCGCAGCTGGCTGGGAGTCCGAACCCAGAGGGTGCCCGAGCGGGTCTTCAGCAGGGCCTTCACCGGCTCGGCGGGCACCCCTTCGCGGGCCGCCCAGGTCTGCCAGGCACCATCTCCGCCGCGCTGGTGGAGGACGGATGACCCGCCCACCCAGAGAATTTCGCCGTCCAGGCCCAGCGAATAGGCCGGGCCGCCCGGCCAGCCCGCGGCCGGCTTGAAGTGGGGCCCGCCATCTTCGCTCTCGAACAGACCCGACTCCGCGGCGACCCAGACGCTGCCCTGGGTGTCGCGCAGGATCTGGTGGATCTGCGCCCTGGCCAGGGGATCCGCGGCATCGAGGACCTGGATCTTGTCCTGGCGCAGCAGGCAGAGGCCGGCGCGAGTGCCGATCCAGAGGCTGCCGTCCTCGTTGGGGCCGAACGCGCGGACCCAGGCCGAGGGCAGACCCTCGGGGAGGCTCCACAAGCGGAAGCCCGCGCCATCGAAGCGGTAGGCGCCGCCTTCGGTCCCCACCCACAGGAAGCCTTCCGCGTCCTGGGCGATGGTGCTGAGGCTCGTGTGCTCCAGGCCCTCCGCGGGGCCGTAGCTGCGGAAGACCATGCGCCCGGAGACGGGAAGGCCTGCAGCCGCGGCGCCCAGCGCGAGGCTGGCGAGCAGGAGGAGGCGGGCGAGGTGGAGGAGGAGGCGCATGGACCGGTCAGATTCCATCCTATCGGATGATGGACGCCGGATCTTTCCTATTGATGGGATGGTCGAATCTTTCCACGGGACTGACCAGTGGGAGGATCAAGATCACGGATTCCCGACCTGCCGGTTTTCAGAGCCGGGGCGAGGTATAGAATGTTCCATCCCTCAGGAGGATCACCATGAAGCCCCCCGTTCGCGTGGCCGTCACCGGCGCAGCCGGCCAGATCGGATACAGCATTCTCTTCCGCATCGCCAGTGGCGCAATGCTGGGCGAGGACCAGCCGGTGATCCTGCAGCTTCTGGAGATCACGCCGGCCCTGAAGGCGCTGAATGGCGTGGTCATGGAACTCAAGGATTGCGCCTTCCCCCTGCTGGCGGGCGTCGTCACCTCCGATGATCCCAAGGTCGCCTTCAAGGATGCGGACTACGCGCTGCTTGTGGGCGCCCTGCCGCGCAAGGCCGGCATGGAGCGTAGCGACCTGCTGAACGCCAACGGCGGCATCTTCAAGCCCCAGGGCGAGGCCCTGAGCGAAGTGGCGAGCCGCAACGTGAAGGTTCTGGTGGTGGGCAATCCCGCCAACACCAACGCCCTGATCGCGCTCTCCAACGCGCCCAAGCTGAAGTCCAGCCAGTTCCACGCCATGGTGCGCCTGGACCACAACCGCGCCATCTCCCAGCTCGCCGAGAAGACCGGCAAGCCCGTCACCGCCATCCAGAAGATGACCATCTGGGGCAACCACAGCACCACCCAGTTCCCCGACCTCTACCACGCCACCGTCGACGGCAAGAACGCCTACGAGCTGGTCAATGACCACGAGTGGTACGAGAAGACCTTCATCCCCACCGTCGCCAAGCGCGGCGCCGCCATCATCGAGGCCCGCGGCCTCAGCAGCGCCGCCAGCGCCGCCAGCGCCGCCATCGCCCACATGCGCTCCTGGGCGCTGGGCACCCCCGAGGGCGACTGGACCAGCATGGCCTTCCCCTCCGACGGCAGCTACGGCGTGCCCCAGGGCCTGGTCTACGGCTACCCCGTCACCGTGAAGAACGGCCAGGTGGAGATCGTGAAGGGCCTGGAGATCAACGCCTTCAGCCGCGCCAAGATGGACGCCACCGCCAAGGAGCTCGAAGAAGAGCGCCAGGCCGTGAAGGACCTGGGCCTGGTCAAGTAGGAATCCCCATCAGCGGGAAAACCAAGTGGAAGCGCAGGGGGAGCGACCCCCTGCGCTTTTTTACAATGGCGGATCGGGGCCTGGAACCTATGCTTGGTTTGAGCCGGAGGTGGACCATGATCGAACAGGTCGAACGGCGCAAGAAGCCCTGGAGCCGGATCGTCGGAGTGGAGCGGCGGGCGGCGCCGCTGCACGATCTGGCCGGACATCCCCTGCCGGATCCCACGCGGCTGGAGGACGAGGAATTCGTGGCCGCCCAAGCCGAACTCGAGGCGGCCAGGAGAAAGGCCGCCAGGAAAGGCGAACCGAAGGATGATCCGGACTGGTTCGACTAGATCTTTCGTGTCTTGACAGGTAGAAGTCCCTGGAGGACAGTGGCCGGGCTTCCAGGATGCCCATGGCCCACGTCGCCTTCACCCGCAACCTCCAGCGCCACGTGGCCTGCCCGCCCTGCGCGGTGGCGGGCGGCACGGTGCGGGAGAGCCTGGAGTCGGCCTTCACCCTGTACCCGAAGCTGCGGGGCTACGTGCTGGATGAGCACGGCGCCCTGAGATTCCACATGGCCGTCTTCGTGGACGGCGTGCCCATCGCGGATCGCCGGGGGCTCAGCGATCCCGTGTCCGCGGCCAGCGAGATCTACGTCATGCAGGCCCTTTCCGGAGGCTGAGATGGACCAGCTGCTGATTTCCACCCGCAAGGGGCTCTTCTCCGCGCGCCGCACCCAGCGGGGTGTCTGGGACCTGGAGTCCGTGTCCTTCCTGGGCGACAACGTCTCCCTGGCCATGCAGGATCCCCGTGACGGCGCCTGGTACGCGGCCCTGGACCACGGCCACTTCGGGGCCAAGCTGCACCGCTCGAAGGATCGCGGCGCCACCTGGGAGGAACTCGGCGTTCCAGCCTATCCCACGCCTCCCGAGGGCCACGTGGAGAAGGACTTCCTGGGCCGGGAGATCCCCTGGCGCCTCATCCGCTTCTGGTGCCTCACGCCGGGGCTGACCTCGCAACCGGGGCTGCTCTGGGCGGGCACGCTGCCGGGCGGCCTCTTCTGGAGCGAGGATTTTGGCGCCACCTGGCATCTGGTGGAATCGCTCTGGCACATGCCGGAGCGCCGCAAGTGGGCCGGCGGGGGCGCCGACTCGCCCGGCATCCACTCCATCTGCGTGGACCCCCGGGACGGGAACCGCGTGGTGGTGGCCGTCTCCAGCGGCGGCGTGTGGCACACGAAGGACCTGGGGAAGACCTGGACCGCCCACACCAAGGGCATGCGCGCCGACTACGCGCCGCCGGAGCTGGTGGAGGCGCCGGAATCCCAGGACCCGCACCGCATGGTGCAGTGCCCCGGCGCGCCGGACGTCTGGTGGGTTCAGCACCACAACGGCATCTTCCGCAGCACGGACGACGCCATGACCTGGACCGAGATCAAGCACGTGAAGCCCTCGGTCTTCGGTTTCCCTGTGGTAGTGCATCCGAAGGATCCCGACACGGCCTGGTTCGTGCCCGCCATCAAGGACGAGCGCCGCATCCCCGTGGAGGGCCGCGTGGTGGTGAACCGCACCCGCGACGGCGGGCGCACCTTCGAGACGCTGGGTCGCGGCCTGCCCGAGTCCTGGGCCTACGATCTGGTCTACCGCCACGGCCTGGATCTCGACGACAGCGGCGAGCGCCTGGCCTTCGGCTCCACCACCGGTTCCGTGTGGATCAGCGAGAACGCCGGCGACGATTGGATCACCCTCGCGGAGCACCTGCCGCCGGTGCATGCGGTGCTGTTCGTGTAGCGGCCGGGTACCATGGACTACCGGTGTGGCGGACCCTCTGCCCGCCGCTTCCTGGAGAATCCGTGACCCGAATGGCCCGCACCCTCGCCGCCCTGATGTTCGGCAGCACCCTGCTGATGGCGCAGCTCCCCAACCCCCTGGGCCTGCCGGATCCCCTGGGCCTCTCCAAGAGCCCCGCGCCGAGCCGGGACGGCCGCCGTGCCGAGCGGAGGCCCAGCCGGGAGCGGGACCACGGCAAGCACAAGGGCCACGAGAAGCGCGAAGGGCGGGAGCGCGAGGGCCGGGAGCGCAAGGGGCATGACCGGCACTAGGATCCGGCCCCTGGGCGAGGCGGCATGAGCGAACGGCGGATCATCTTCCAGGGAAACCGCCTCTGGCTCGCGCCGGAGGCGTCCTTACCTGAGGTGGAGGCGGAGCTTCGGCTGCGCCTGCCTGAGGGGCACCTGGCGCTGAGGGTGGCCGAGGATCATCCGGTGCCCGAGGGCGTGGAGGCGGTGGGCCTGCGCGATGCCTTCCCCCGCATGGACCCGGAGGCATGGGCCCGCGCGGGCCGCGCCAGCCAGTGGCTGGAGTGGGCGGCCGGGCACCGCTTCTGCGGGAGCTGCGCCACGGCCCTGGAGCCTTGTGAAGGGCATGGCCGCCGCTGCCCGGCCTGCGGGCGGACGGTGTTCCCCTCCAACGCCACGGCCATCATCGTGCTCATCCAGCGCGGGGCAGGGGCGGAGCGGGAGCTGGCCCTGGCGCGCTCGCCCCACTTCAAGCCCGGCGTGTACAGCGCCATCGCCGGCTTCACCGAGCCCGGCGAATCCCTGGAACAGGCCGTCCACCGCGAGGTGGCCGAGGAGCTGGGCATCCGCGTCCACCACCTGCGCTACTTCGGCAGCCAGCCCTGGCCCTTCCCCAACGGCCTCATGGTGGCCTTCCTGGCCGACCACCTCGATGGCGAGCTGCGGCCCGATCCCGCCGAACTGGAGGACGCCCGCTGGTTCCGCCTCGACGCCCTCCCCGACCTGCCAGCTCCCCTCAGCATCGCGAGGTGGATGCTGGATGCGGCCGTGGCGGGAAAGACGGATGAACCACGGATGAACACGGATACACACGGATGAAAACAAAGGGTGGGATCGCTCCCGCCCTTCCGTCTTTCTCTGCGCTCTCCGCGGCTGGCGTCTTCTAGCTGCACCCCGTCGTGGCGCCGCAGGTCTGGCACTTCATGCAGGCGCCGTTGCGGACGAGGGTGAGGTGGCCGCACTCGGGGCAGGGGTCGCCGGTATAGCCCTTCTCTCGGGCGGCCTGGGCCGCGCTCACGGCGGCGCGGGCGCCCACCAGGACGGGCTGGAGGGTGGGCTGCACGGGGGCAGGGGCGGTTGCTGGCGCCGCGCCCGTGGCCTCGGCCTCGGGGAAGGGCAGGGGCGTGCCCGTGGGCAGGCTGGGCAGGGCGCCGGCCAGGCCAGGCGCCTGGCTGCCGGGGCGCAGGCCCGTGGCGGCGTTCACGATCTGCTCGGGCTCCACGTGGGCCAGGTCGTAGCGGCCCAGGTAGCTGATGGCCAGCTCGCGGAACACGAAGTCGATGATGCTGGTGCTCATCTTGATCGTGTCGCTGCCCATGACCATGCCGCCGGGCTCGAAGCGGGTGAACAGGAAGGCGTCGCAGAACTCTTCCAGGGGCACGCCGTGCTGGAGGCCCATGCTCACGGCGATGGCGAAGCAGTTGAGCACGGCGCGGAAGGCGGCGCCCTCCTTGTGGATGTCGAGGAAGATCTCGCCGAGGCTGCCGTCCTCGTATTCACCGGTGCGGAGGTAGAGCTTGGTGCCGCCCACGGTGGCCGCCTGGGTGTAGCCGCCCCGGCGGTTGGGCATGCGGCGCCGGTAGGTGCGCACCAGCTGCTGCGTGAGCGCCTGGGCGACGGCGGGGGCCTTCTCCGTGGCGGTGGCGGACTCGTCCAGCAGCGTGTCGGCGCCGTCCAGCAGGTCGAGGTTGGTGGCCATGGCCTGGCTCATCTTGGAGCCGTCGCGGTAGAGCGCCACGGCCTTGAGCATGAGCTGCCAGCTGGCTTCGTAGATCTTCCCGATCTCGGCCACGGAGGCCTCAGCGGGCAGGT
The DNA here is from genome assembly GCF_022808815.1 of Geothrix paludis. Lineage (GTDB taxonomy): Bacteria > Acidobacteriota > Holophagae > Holophagales > Holophagaceae > Geothrix > Geothrix paludis. Next base: position 489,875 of record NZ_JAKZLC010000001.1, read on the forward strand.
TGATGGTCTTGCTGATGGCGCCGCTGAGGAAGGGCTGGGCGGCGCCCATCATCCGAAGGTGGCCCATGGGCGCGATGTAGCGCCGGCCCGTGCGGCCGCAGCGGTTGGCGCAGTCGAAGATGGGCAGGTGCTCGTCCTTGAGGTGGGGCGCGCCCTCCACGGTCATGGTGCCGGCCAGGGCCAGCAGGAAGGTCTCCACCTGCTCGGCGCTGAAGTCCTTCTTCAGGCGTTCGACATCGATGGCGTAGGCGGGATCGAAGGCCGTGGGGAGCTTCTGCTCCACGGCGGCGATCTCCTCCTCCGCCCAGCCGGCGCCCTTCAGCATGGAGCGGGTGATGCCAGGGGTCTCGTCGGTGATCTGGAGCCAGCCCACCACGTGGCGCTCGATCTCCTGGATCTGCGCGGGCGCGTAGCCCAGGCGGGCCAGGGCCTCGGGGATGGCGCGGTTTACCAGCTTGAAGTAGCCGCCACCCGCCAGCTTCTTGAACTTCACCAGGGCGAAGTCGGGTTCGACCCCGGTGGTGTCACAGTCCATGAGGAGGCCGATGGTGCCCGTGGGCGCCAGCACCGTCACCTGGGCGTTGCGGTAGCCCCACTGCTCGCCGTAGGCGAGGGCGGTGTCCCAGCTCTCGCGGGCGGCCTCGACGAGGCTCTTGGGCACGCCGGCGCCGGTGAGGCCCTGGGGTCGGATGGAGAGCTGCTCGTACTCCGAGGCCGGGGCGTTGTAGGCGGCGCGGCGGTGGTTGCGGATGACGCGCAGCATGTGCTGGGCGTTCTTCTGGTAGCTGGGGAAGGGGCCCAGCTCCCGGGACATCTCCGCGCTGGCCGCGTAGGCGTCGCCCGTGAGGATGGCCGTCAGGGCCGCGCACCACTGGGTGCCCTCGGCGCTGTCGTAGGGGATGCCCATGCGCATGAGCATGGCGCCCAGGTTGGCGTAGCCGAGGCCCAGGGTGCGGAAGTCGTAGCTGCGCTGCGCGATGGCCTCGCTGGGGAACTGGGCCATGAGCACGCTGATCTCGAGCACCACGGTCCAGAGGCGGATGGCGTGGCGGTAGCCCGCCAGGTCGAAGCCGCCGTCGTCCGTGAGGAAGGTGCACAGGTTCAGGGAGGCCAGGTTGCAGGCGGTGTCGTCCAGGAACATGTACTCGGAGCAGGGGTTGCTCGCGTTGATGGGCCCGTCCTCGGGGCAGGTGTGCCAGTCGTTGATGGTGGTGTTGAACTGGATGCCGGGGTCGGCGCAGGCCCAGGCGGCCTTGTTTACCTTCTCCCAGAGGTCGCGGGCCCGGAGCTTCTTGCTGGTCTTGCCGTCGATGCGGCGCTTCAGGTCCCAGTCGCCGTCGATCTCCATGGCGCGCATGAAGGCGTCGGGCACGCGGACGGAGTTGTTGGAGTTCATGCCGCCCACGGTGTAGTAGGCGTCGCCGTCCCAGGAGGTGTCATAGCCCTTGAGGTCGCGGTCGAAGTCGCCCTCGGCCAGGCGACCCAGGCACTGGGTGAGGAAGGCCGCCGGCACGCCCTCGCGCTTGGCGCGGGCCAGGGCCTTGCGCAGGGCCTCGTTGGTCTTAGGATCGGCATCCTTGCTGGTGGAGCCTTCCACGGACTGGCAGAGGGCGTCCCAGTGGCGGCGCACGACGGCGCTGCCGGCGGCCAGCATGGCAACCTTGCGCTCCTCGGTCACCTTCCAGTCGATGAAGGCCTCGATGTCGGGGTGGTCCAGGTCGAGGCAGACCATCTTGGCGGCGCGGCGGGTGGTGCCCCCGCTCTTGATGGCGCCGGCGGCGCGGTCGCCCACGGCTAGGAAGCTCATGAGGCCCGAGCTGCGGCCGCCGCCGGAGAGGGGCTCCTCGGAGCCGCGCACCTTGGAGAAGTTGGTGCCCGTTCCGGACCCGTACTTGAAGATCCGGGCCTCGCGGGTCCACAGGTCCATGATGCCGCCCTCGTTCACGAGGTCGTCGGCCACGCTCTGGATGAAGCAGGCATGGGGCTGGGGGCGCTCATAGGCCGAGGTGGAGCGGGCCATCTCGCCGGTCCGCGGGTCCACGTAGCTGTGGCCCTGGGCCGGGCCCGAGATGCCGTAGGCGAAGTGCAGGCCCGTGTTGAACCACTGCGGGGAGTTGGGGGCGCACATCTGGTCGGCGAGCATGTAGGTGAGCTCGTCGTAGAAGGCCTGGGCGTCATCGGCGGAGTCGAAGTAGCCGTGGGTCTCGCCCCAATGGCGCCAGCAGCCCGCCAGCCGGTGGAAGACCTGGCGCGCGTCCTTCTCCCCGCCGTTCTGGGCGTCGATGCCCTTCCGGCGGAAGTACTTCTGGGCCAGGATGTCCACGGCCACCTGGGACCAGGCCTCCGGCACCATCACATCCTTGGCCTCGAAGACCACGGTGCCGTCGAGCTTGGAGATCCGGCTGGTCCGGGGGACGAAGCGGAAGCCTTCCAGGGGGTCGTGGCCAGCCTTGGTGAAATGGCGGGAGATCTTCATGGTCGGTCCTGGGGGTCGGTGGGGGTCGGGGTGGGGGGGAGGTTCGAGGAGAAGGCTTTCCCGGAGGCGCGCAAAGCCATCCCCTGTTCCGGGGCGCTTTGGGGGTGACCTCTATGGGTTGTGCCGGGAGAAAAGGATGGCCCCAACATGTGGGGGTGTCAAGGGCACCCCACCGGATTTTTCCAGCATTTAAAAAAGCCCATGAAATCCGTCACTTCGAGAGCCTGTGCGCCTCCGCGACGACCCCTTTCCCTGGCGCGACCTACCCCTTCCGGACTACCCTGTACCCAAGCCGGGCCCCATGCATCGGGGTGCGATGAACCGGGTCAGGTCGGAAGAAGCAGCCCTAAGTCGTTCCCCCGAGTGCCGTGGCAAGCCCGGCCCTTTTGCGCCTGCGCAAAAGGGCCGGGTTTGCCATCGCTCAGGCTGCGCCTTCGCGAATCGGCACTGGCATGGGCTCCTCGCCGGGGGCCCGGCGCCGCAGGCTCCACCGGAGCCTGCTCTGCCACCCGGCGGTCGCCCACATGGCCAGCCCGGCCTCTGGTTCCGACGATCGAAAAAAATGTTGAAATAAGACTGCTTAAGCTTTGTCCTTTCTATCTCGGAATCCGCGCAGCGGATTCCGAGCCGGCACGGCAGACGGAATACAGAGGGCACTCCGCACACGTGCTCCGGTGGCGCACCCCGGGGCAATCCCCCAGGATGCCGAGGTGGCTGAGGGCGAAGTCGTAGCGGAGGGGATCGACGGGATCGAGGCGGCGCAGGGCCTCGGTGATCTCCCGCGCCATCTTGCCGTCAGGGGTGGCGCGGCGGGTGAGGCCGATGAACCGCGACACGCGGGCCACGTGGGTATCCAGGGGAATGACCAGCAGATGGGCCGGATAGCGGGTCCAGAGGCCGAGGTCGGGCCAGCCCGGGCGGACCATCCAGCGCAGGAACATGCGCCAGCGCTTGCAGGCAGCGCCTTCCAGGGGGTCGGGCAGGGAGAACCGGGACCCGTAGGAATCCGGCAGTTCGGTACGGAGGCGCTGCACCAGCCGGGAGAGCGCGATGTCGGGATCTTCGGTGGGCCGGGGCTGGAGGTGGGCCTCCAGGCCGCTCCCGCTCTGCGCGTCCAGCCGTTTCCATGCCAGCAGCCAGGCTGCGAGGTCGTCGGCGGTGTGGAACCGCCAGGCCCAACCGGCCAGCGTGCGGGTCAGGCTCCGCCTGAGCTCCGCCTCATTCCGCTCGCGGAGCCAGGCGGCCGGCGCGTGGCCAAGGGGCGCCAACGCGGCCTGCACGGCCCGGATCATGGGATCGACCCGGCCGTAGGCGAGATGGGCCGCCACGAACGCAGCCACCTCCCGGTCCAGCGGCGCATCGTAGGCCAAAGCCACGGAGAGGGGATCCTTGGCCAGGGCCCCGGCCGTGTCGTATCGGTCGCACAGACCGTCCAGGCGGGCTTTCAGGGTGGAGCGCGGGGTTCCCATCCTGTCCAGTGTCCCAGCAGGCGGGCGCCGGCGGCAAAAAACCGCACCTCGTGTCTGAAATCACTATGTAAGCAAATGCGTTGCCGTTATGCTGATGAGCGGTGGCCCGTGGCCCCATTGGGAGAAGCAACCGCACATGATGACCCTGCGTGGCCTTGGAAACCTGGCGAAGATCCTGGAAGAAGCAGCAAAGCCCGATTCCGTATTGCGTGAAGACCGCGAGAAGCCCAAGCCCAAGGTTCTCAAGAAGGGTGAGAAGGCCGGGAATACCCGGACCATCGATCCCAAGCGGAAGGTCTGGTACGAGAAGCGCCTGAAGGAGGTCACGGCCAAGGCGGCCACCCCCGAGAGCGCCGCTTCCGGTCCCGTCAGCGCCCCGCTGGTGCCCGCGGCTCCGGCCCTGGCCAAGAGCGTGGCTTCCAAGGTGGGCGGCTCCCTGCTGCAGACCCTGGCTGCCGCCAAGGATGCCAAGCCCAAGGCCGAGGGCCAGAAGCGCTCCGAAGCCTGGCGCCGCAAGCCGGGCGAGTCGATCTTCTAGCCTCAATCCATTCATGCGAAAACGAGGCGGCTCTGCCGCCTCGTTTTCGTCATGCGGGGCGAAACCCCGCAGCCTCAAGCCAAGGGCGCGGTCCGAAGAAATTTCCGGCCGATCCACGTGGTGGAGAGGGGACGCTCGAACCGGCCGTGCCGCAGGTCCCCGAGGGTCAGCAGGGCCAGGTCCAGGATCGGTGTGGTGGCGCCCAGCGTGCCATCCGCAAGGCGGGACTCGAGTTCCGGGCGGGTGAAGGTCCGCAGGGTCCCAGACAGGCGGGCCACCACCACCTGCGGATCGAGGAGGACGAGCCCCAGGCGCCCGGCCGCCTGTCCCACGCTCCGGAGCATGCCGTCGATGGCGCAACCCGAGGGGTTCGAAGCCAGGGTGGGCTCCGCGATGGCCAGGATGCGATCCTCCAGCAGGGTCCAGGTTCCCTGGTACTGGACGCCCTTGTGGCGCCAGCGGCCCATGAGCGCGTCTAGGTCCGGGGCCAGGAGCGCCGCGTCCACCGGCCGGTCGAAGGCCACGAGCCAGAGCCGGGCCTCGTCGGGTAGCTCGGCGAAGGCGGACAGGGAGGCGGGGATGGCCATGGCGGACTCCAGTGTCAGAACAGTTTATGGGATGCCGGTCATTCCGGCGTCATGCCGAGTCCGGGTTTCCGTGACGAAAGTTCCGCCATGTCTCGCGTAAGGTGGAAGGTGATGCGAGATACGGCGATCCTGCTCCTGAACCTCGGCGGTCCAGTGAACCTGGACCAGGTTGAACCTTTCCTCGCGGCCCTGTTCGGCGACCGGGACCTGATCCGGCTGCCCGGGCCCGCCTGGCTCCAGGGCCCTTTGTCGCGGCTCATCGCCCGGCTCCGGGCTCCCGGCGCGAAGGTCCGCTACGGGCAGATCGGAGGCGGCTCTCCGCTGCTCCGGGAGAGCGCCCTCCAGGCCGCGGAGTTGCGGGCCGCCCTTCGCGCCGCCGGCCGTCCCGAGCTGGTGAAGCTATGCTTCCGCTATGCCGCCCCGCGGGCTGAGGGCCTGCTGAAGGCCCTGAAGCGCGACGGTGTCCGCAAGCTGGTGCCCGTGACCCTGTATCCCCACGACTGTCGCGCCACCACGGGTTCCAGCCTGCGCGAGCTGGTCGTGGAAGCCGCGAAGGCGGGGATCGAGATCTTGCCGGGGATTGAGCACTACGCCACGGACCCCGACTACCTGGACGCTCTGGAACGGCCCCTGCGCGCGGCGCTGAAGGACCTGCCCGAGGCCACGGTGATCTTCAGCGCCCACAGCCTTCCCGTGCGCCAGATCGAGGCCGGGGATCCCTACGAGAAGGAGATCGCGGCCACCCGCGAGGCGCTGATCGCGCGCATCGGGCCCGTTCCCGGCGGCTACCTCCAGGCCTACCAGAGCCGCACGGGCCCCGTGCGCTGGCTGGAGCCGCCCCTGAAGTCGGTGCTGGAGTCCATGGGTGGCAAGGACGTGATCGTCGTGCCCATGAGCTTCGTGAGCGAGCACATCGAGACCCTGCACGAGCTCGACATCGAATACCGCCACGTGGCCGACCAGGCGGGCATCCGGACCTACCGCCGCGTGCCCACCCCCGGCACCGATCCGGCCTACATCCGCTGCCTGACGCGGCGCGTCCTGGAGATCCTCCCATGAGCACCCTCATTCTCGGCGGCGGCGTGACGGGCCTGGCGGCGGCCTGGCACCTGCAGCGGAAGGGCGAACCCGTCGAAGTGTGGGAAGCCGCGGCCTCCGTGGGTGGCTGGATGAAGACCCTGCCCTGGGAAGGCGGCCACTTCGAGACGGGCCCCCAGGGCGTCCTCTGGCAGAAGGGGACCGCGGTGGACCGTCTCTTCAGCGCTATCGAGCTGCCCTTCAAGTCGCCCGGCACCGGCGCCCGCTGGGTGGGGAAGGGCGGGCGCCTCATTCCTGTTCCTGCTTCACCCGTGGGCCTGATGACCTCGCCGCTGATGTCCATCGGCGCCAAGCTGCGGATGATGCTGGAACCCTTCCAGCCTGTGCGCCAGGGTGAGCCCGAGGAAGGGCTGTCGGCCTTCATCGAGCGCCGCCTGGGCAAGGGCGTGGCCACGGAGCTGCTGCCGTCCATGATCGCGGGCGTTCTGGCCGCGCCCGCGGAGATCCTCTCCGTGGACGCCATCCCAAAGCTGCGCCAGTGGGAGGCCACCGGCAGCCTGGTGAACGGCATCCGCAAGGGCGGCGTGAGCCATATGGTGGTGCCCGAGGGCGGCATGGGGCAGCTGCCCATCCGCCTGGCTTCGAAGCTCGCCGCCGTGCGCGCCGGCCTGCGGGCCGAGCGCCTGGAGGCCCTGCCGGACGGCCGCTGGCGCGTGAGCGGCGGAGGCGAGGTGCGCGAGGCGGATCGCGTGGTGCTGGCGCTGCCCGCCTACGAGGCTGCGGCCCTCCTCGGGCCCGTGGCGCCGAAGAGTGCCGAGGCCCTGGCGGCCATCCCTTACACCTCCGTGGACCTCTGGCACAGCCGCCATACCCCGCTGCCCGCCCTGAAGGACAGCTTCGGCTTCCTCATCCATCCCCCCGAAGGGCGCGGCTACCTGGGTTCCCTGGTGCCCTCCTGGATGGATCCCCAGAGCGCGCCGGAGGGCGCCATGCAGCTCCGCAGCTTCATCGGCGGGGCCTTCGGCAAGCCGGCGGACCTGGAGGCCTGGGAGGGCGTGTACGCCCGCCTCAAGCACTGGGTCCCCTCGCTCAGCGACCCTGCGGCCGTGCGCCACGAGCGCGCCGAGCGGGCCATCCCGCGTCCCGAACTGGGTCACCGCGCCCGGGTCCGGACGGCCCTGGAGGGGCTGCCTGCAGGCGTGGACTGGCTGAGCAACGCCCGCTTCGGGCCCGGGGTGCGCGACATCCTGGAGGGGCTGGAGGCCTGGATCGGCTGAGGGATCCAGAAGGGTGGTATGGTCGCTTATTTCCAGGAGGAAGTATGCGTCATGCCTGTCTTCCGGTATTTCTGGCGTCGAGCATTCTCATCCCCTCCTGGGCCCAGGAGGCGGCGGCCCCCAAGCGGCCCTGGTCCGATAAGGCGGCCCTGAGCTACGTGGCCGTGGGCGGCAATGCCTCCAGTCAGAGCCTGGGGTTCTCGAACGAGTACAAGTATCTCTGGGCCGACGCGACCTTCGCCTTCAACGCGGGAGGCGTCCGCGTGTCCACCACCACCATCGACCGCACGGCCTCGGGTCCCAGCCTCGACGCCGCCACGGTCGTGGAGACCCGCACCACCAAGACCAGCACGGAGACCTACTACGCGAACCTCCGCTACGATCACAACATCACGGACCGGCTTCAGTGGTTCGGAGCGGCGGGCTGGGAACGGAACATCCCCGCCGGGCTGGAGGCCCGCATGACCGGGCTGGGCGGACTCGGCTACTGGTGGATCAAGGCGGACCGGATGAAGTTCTTCACGGACGCGGGCGTGGGCTACACCAAGGAGAACCTGGTGTTCCGCCCGGCCGGCACCGATGACCGCTTCGCCACGTTCCGGGTGGGGGCGAAGTTCGAGAAGAAACTCTTCGACACCTCGGTGTTCACCTCGGAGCTGAACATCTCCGACAGCTTCAAGGACTCGCAGAACTACCTGGGCGTGTGGCGGAACGCCCTGACCACCAGCCTCTCCACGAAGCTGGCCCTGAAGGTGGGCTATGACGTGACCTACAAGAACAAGCCAGCTTTCGTCGGGGTGCCCGTGGTCCAGACACCGGTGTCCACGCCGCCGGTGATCCTGGGCGAGGCTCCCTTCCAGTTGAAGAAGACCGACACCGTGTTCACCACTTCCCTGGTCATCACCTTCTGATGACATCGGCGGCGGCCGGGAGCAGAATGGGGCGTCTTTCCCTTCCAAGGAGCTTTCCCATGCGCAAGGTCCTCCTCCCCCTGCTTGCCTGCGCGGCCCTGGTCGCCCAGGCCCCCGCACCGAAGGCCGAAGCCAAGGCCAGCGCCGAGGTCAAGGTCGGCACCGGCGTGGAGAAGATGGAGATCCAGGGCGAGTCCGCCTCGTTCAAGGTGCCCGCCGGCACGAAGATCTATGCCTGGACGAAGGTCGCGGGCGCCGCCGAGAGCACGGTCACGGTGGTGTTCAGCAAGGGCGAGCGCACCTCGAAGCAGGAACTGAAGGTGCCCCGCTCGCCCTATCGCACCAACGCCTATCGCACGTTCCGGGCCGGCGATGCAGGCGATTGGACGGTGAAGGTGCTGAGCGCGGACGGGGCGGAACTGGGCAAGGCGGATTTCACCGTCGAGATCCAGTAGGAAGCCAGCCTCGATCCTGATGTCCGACGAGGGCGGTGCCGTGACCGGCACCGCCCCTTCGTGTGGGAGGGCCCATGCCCATCGCCGCGCTCATCGACGCCCTGCCCGTGGGCTCTTCCATGTGGCGCCTCGCGCAGCCTTGGTGGGAGTTCGTCCTCCGGGCCCTGTTGGTCTACGGGTTCTTGATGGTGATGCTGCGCCTCACGGGCAAGCGCCAGGTGGGCCAGCTGGCCCCCTTCGACTTCGTGATGCTGCTGGTCCTGAGCAACGCCGTCCAGAACAGCATGAACGCCGGCGACAACACGGTGTCCGCGGGCTTCATCCTGGTGGGCACCCTCCTGGTGCTGAACGCCCTGATGGCCTGGCTCACGTGGCGCAGCAAGCGGGCGGAGATCTTCCTGGAAGGGAGGCCCCAGATCCTCGTGCATCATGGCGTCCCGGACGAGGCCATGCTCGCCGCTGAGCGGATCACGCACCATGAGCTCATGGCGGCGGTCCGGCAGGCGGGCGTGGCGGATCTCGCGGATGTGCGGGTGGCCATCCTTGAGACCAACGGCCGCATCAATGTGATTCCCAAATCGCCAGCCACCCCTTGACTCGACGAATAAAAAGCGAAAACTGAAGGCATGACGCCGCTGCCGCTGCCTTCAGAACCGCCCCCCCTCTTCCAGGGCCTGCTGGTGGAGCCTGAGGAAGCGCGCTCCATCCTGCGGCCCCAGAAGGACGAGCGCTACGGTTTCGGCTTCGCCCTCAGCCCCTATCGCGGCTGCAGCCACGGATGCCGCTACTGCTACGTCCGCGAATACCCCAATGCCCTGCACCGGCCCGAGGACTGGGGCAACTGGGTGACGCCCAAGCTGAACGCGCCGGAGCTGCTCTGGTCCCAGCGGCACCGGCTGCATGGCGAGCGGGTCTTCATGGCCTCGGCCACGGATCCCTATCAGCCGCTGGAACGGCAGTACCGCCTCAGCCGCCGGTGCCTGGAGGTGCTGCTGCTCTGCCCCACCACCGACGTGATCGTCCACACCCGGTCGCCCCTGGTGCTCCAGGATCTCGACTTGCTGCGAGCCTTCGGCGACCGGCTGTCCGTGGGCCTGTCCATCCCCACGGATGACGACACCGTGCGTCAGGCTGTGGAGCCCCATGCGCCCGCCATCCCGAGCCGATGGGCTGCCGTCGAGCGCCTGGCCGCCGCCGGCATCAGGGTGACCGTGGCCGTGACCCCCCTCATGGCCGTGCATGATGCCCAGGCCTTCGCCCGGCGGGCCAAGGCCAGCGGGGCCTCCGGCGCCTGGGTGGGCGGCCTCCGGCTCCTGAAGCAGGATCCTTTCTACAAGGTGCTGGCGGACCATGGCTGGCTGAAAGTGCTGGATCCCACCTATGCGGAGGGCATCCGGGAGGCGTTCGGGGTTGCGTTCCCGGCGCGGCGGCGCGTTCGGGAGCGGCCCGTGAAGCCTGCGCCACCTCCACCGCCGCCCATCCGCCAGCCCGGCCTGTTCGACCGGGTGGGCTAGGGCGGTGTTGGGGGCGGGCGGGGGGGGACCTCCGCTCCAAGGAGATGCTCTAGAGAACCTGGGCCTGGGGACTGGCGGCCTTCGCCACGGCTACGGGCACGAAGGGCGCGAAGGCGGTCAGGGCCGCGGGCCAGTCTTCCAGCAGGGCCGTGGCGGTACGACTCCCTGTCCCGGCGGCGTGGGCTTCGAGGAGGTCGCGGAAGAGGGCTTCCTCTTCGGGCCGCCAGACGATGGGGGCGAGGTAGTCGCGGTTCACCTGGTCGCCGCGCTCCCGCCGCAGGAACAGGCAGCCGCCGGTCATGCCGGCCCCGGCGTTGGTGAGGACGGGGCCGAGGATGGCCACGGCCCCGCGGGTCATGTACTCGCAGGCGTGGTGGCCCGCGCCTTCGACCACGGCCGAGGCGCCGCTGTTGCGGACCGCGAAGCGGTCGCCGGCCAGGCCGAGCACCAGCAGCGTTCCGCCCGTGGCGCCATACAGGGCGCCGTTGCCCACGATGGCGTTGGTCTCGGGGGTATAGGAGGCTTCCGGATGAGGCACGAGGATGACCCGGCCGCCGGACATGGACTTGCAGACGGAATCGTTGGCCTCGCCCTGCAGGCGGATGTCGAGCCCCTCGGTGAGGAAGGCGCCGAACCCCTGGCCTGCGCTGCCGGTGAAGTCGAGCCGCAGCTGGCCGGGAACCGTCGGATCCTCGCCCCGCCGGCGCCGCTCACGCACCTGGCGGGCGATGGCCCCGGCCAGGGTGGCCAGGATGCCCCGATCGCCGGTGGTGATGGCGTAGCTGTGGTGATGGGCGCCCCCTCCCGCGAGAAAGGGCTCCGCGTCCGCCAGGATCTGCTGGTTCAGAGGGGCGACCCCCTCCTGGTTGAATGGGATCGGGGAGGCTCCGTTCGCCGCGGAGCGGGGCTCCAGGAAGCCCGACAGGTCCAGCTTGCGATCCCTGACGAAGGTCGCGTGCTCGGGGGCCACCTGGAACAGCTCCACGTGGTCCTGAAGCTCGGAAAGGGAGCGGACGCCCAGGGAGGCGAGGTGGCGGCGCGCATCCTCCGCCAGGTGGACGAGCATGCGCTGGACCGCCTCGGGACTTCCCGTGTAGCGGGCCTTGAACTTCGGGTCATGGGTGGCGATGCCCGCGGGGCAGGTGTTCTTCTCGCAGATGCGGGCCATCATGCAGCCTTCGGCCACCAGCAGGAGCTTGCCGAACTCGAACCCCTCGGCGCCCAGAATGGCCGCGGTCACCAGGTCCTTGCCCGTGAGGAGGCCGCCGTCCACGCGCAGCTCCACCTGGCCGCGGAGCTGGTTCTCCCGCAGGGCCTGGTGGGCCTCGATGAGGCCGAACTCCCAGGGGAGGCCCGCATGCTTCATGGAGCCCAGCGTGGCGGCGCCCGTGCCGCCGTCACCGCCGGCGATGTAGATGATGTCCGCCCCGGCCTTGGCGACGCCCACCGCGATGGTGCCAATGCCCGTGCCGGACACCAGTTTTACGCTGATCTTCGCGCCGGGATGGACCTGCCGCAGCTCGTGGATGAGCTCCTTCAGGTCCTCGATGCTGTAGATGTCGTGCAACGGAGGCGGGGAGATCAGGTCCACGTCGGGCAGCGAGAACCGGGCCTTGGCGATGGTGGCGTCCACCTTCACGCGCATGAGCTGGCCGCCCTCGCCGGGCTTGGCGCCCTGGGCCACCTTGATCTGGATCTCCTCGCCGGAGACGAGGTACTCCGCCGTGACGCCGAAGCGGGCCGAGGCCACCTGCTTGGTGGAGGCGGTGATGCCGTCGGTCCAGTAGAAGGGGTTCTCGCCGCCTTCGCCGCTGTTGCTGCGCCCGCCGACGGCCTCCATGGCCAGGATCAGGTCGCGCTGGCTCTCGGCGCTCACGGCCCCGAAGGACATGGCGCCGGCGCCGAAGCGGTGCAGGATGGCCGACGCGTCCTCCACGGCCTCCAGGGGCAGGGGCGTCGCGGCGGTCCGGAAAGCCAGCAGGTGCCTCGGGTTGATGGGTTCGTCGGCCTTCAGGGAGGCGAGGTACTCGCTGTAGAGCTTCCTGGCTTCGTCCGTCGCGGGGTCGAGCTCCACCAGGCGATGGAGGAGCCTTGCGCGCGCGGAGGTGAGCCCGTGGTGCTCGCCCTCGCCGGGCCGTGGCGATTCCCGGAACTGGTGGGTGTGGAGCAGGCGGTCCATGAAGCCGGCCTGGGCCGCCAGGCTGGTCTTCCGAAGCACGTCGCCAGCCAGCTCCTCGTAGCCGATGCCACCCAGCGGGCTCGCGTGGCCGGGGAAGAAGGTCTCCATCAGCTCGGGCCCCAGGCCGATGGCGGTGAAGAGCTTGGCGCTCATGTAGCTCTGCACCACCGAGATCCCGCTCTTGGCCATGATCTTCAGGAGGCCCGATTCCAGGGCTCCGACGAAATGCTTCTCGCGCTGGTCCGGCGTCAGGGTCCCGAAGCTGGGGTGCTGGTCCTGGCGGGCGATCTCCAAGGCCAGGTAGGGGCAGACCGCCGAGGCGCCGAAGCTGATGAGGGCGGCCAGGTGGTGGGAGGTGCGGGCCTCGCCGGTGTGCATCACGATGGCGGCGTTGAGGCGCAGCCCCGATTCGTTCAGGGTGTGCACGACGGCTCGCAGGGCGATGAGGCCCGGGATGGGCGGCCGCTCGACGCTGGCTTCCCGGTCGCTGAGGATGATGACGCTGGTGCCCTGCTCGACGGCCTTCCGCACGTCGGCGGCCAGCTGCTCGACGGCCTCATGGAACCCGGCCACGCCGTCCTCGCGGCGGAAGACCATGGGGAAGGTGCGGGGGATGATGTGCGATTCGGAGGGGCGCAGGCTCTGCATCCGCTCCAGGAAGCGCATCTGCCCCAGGTCGAGGATGGGCCGCGGCAGTTCCAGCGCCTCGTTCAGGGGCACCAGGTCCTTGGGGAAGAAGATGTTCGGCGCCCGGCCGAGGAACACCCGGAGGTCGGTGATGTTGCCTTCCCGGATGTAGTCCAGGGGCGGGTTCGTGACCTGCGCGAAGTGCTGGTAGAAGTAGTCGAAGAAGGGGCGGGGCTCGGAGGAGAACACGTTGGGCCGGGCGGTGTCGCCCATGGAGCCGATGGCCTCCTTGCCGGTGACGGCCATGGGATAGAGGATCTTCTCCAGCTCCTCGCGGGAGCAGGTGAACAGGGTCTTCTTGAAGGCGCTGACAGGGCCGGGCCCATCGGTTCCCGGGAGCGACCCGATGGGCCGGGTGCGGGCGTCGAAGGTGGCGTCCCGGTGCTCGCGGGAGCGGCCCGGGTCGCGGAAGTGGACCCTGCCGCTGGCCAGGTCGAGCGACACGCCGGTGCCCGCGTAGAGGATGCCTTTGCGGCGGATGGCGGCTTCGTCCACGGGGAAGGAGCCGGCCTCGGAGGCCAGGTAGAAGCGGTCATCGGTCATGGCCCAGCGGGCCGGGCGGAAGCCGTTGCGGTCCAGCCGCGCCCCCACGCTGCTGCCGTCGGAGAAGACCAGGAAGGCCGGGCCGTCCCAGGGCTCCATGGCGCGGCTCCAGAACGTGTAGAAGGCACTCTGCCCCTCGGCGGGGGGCATCATGATCGCGAGGATGTCCTCCATGTGCGGGATGCTGCTGCGGTAGTGCAGGGCCTCGGCGATCTCGTTCAGGCTGCCGGAATCGCTGATGGAGCCGTGGGTCACGAGCTGATCGGCCTTGAGGCCGATGGACATCTCGCGGGAGATGGCCCGGGACCGGTTGCCCGCGATGGTGTTGATCTCGCCGTTGTGGGCGATGAGGCGGAAGGGCTGGGCCTTGTCCCAGGACGTCCGGGTGTTCGTGCTGAAGCGCCGGTGGATCATGGCGAACCGCGTGACGAACCGGGGGTCCTGCAGGTCGAGGTAGAAGCGGCCCAGGTCCGCGGCCCGGGTCAGGGCCTTGTAGACGATGGTGCGCGCCGACAGGGAGGCGAAGAAGAACTCGTTCTGGATGCCCTGCTCCACCAGCTTGGTCCGGAGCACCTGCTTGGCCGAGTAGAGCAGCTTGTCGAAGGAGGCGTCCGTCCGGCACTGCACCGGGCGGCGGAGGACGGCCTGGCGCATGGAGGGCAGGGAGCGTCGGGCCTCCTCGCCGAGGACGGAAGGATCCACGGGGACTTCGCGATAGGCCAGGACATCCAGGTCGAAGAAGGCGAGCGTGGATTCAAAGATTTCCATGGACCGGCACAGGCGATCCGGATCCTGGGGCATGAAGAGGCTGGCCACAGCGATGTCGCCGGGCTGGTAGCCCAGCATCTCGAAGGGGATGTCGGCCATGACACCGGCCCCGTCGCTGCTGACCTGGTCCGCCGCGCAGCCGCCGCGATGCTCCACGCACTTCAGCGCGTGGAGGGCGTCCTCCAGGATGTCGCGGCTGGCCGTGCCAGTCCGGCTGGCGATGAAGCCAACCCCGCATGCGCTGTGCTCGGATCGCGATCCCTCAAGCATCGTCTTTTCCTTTCGGGATCAAGCCATCCTAACGAGAATCAGAACGCCTGTGCCTTTGAAACGCCGTATGGAGTTATCAGGCGCGCTTATAGCCCCTGACGGTCCCCTGGACCTTGTGGGAGACTGGACGTCCAATGACCACCCTCGCCCTCAAGTACCGCCCGCGCCTGCTCTCCGACCTGGTGGGGCAGGAGGGGAGCGTGAAGGCGCTCGCCAACGCCCTCAAGCGGGCGAAGGAGAGCGGGCGCATCCACCAGGCATACCTGTTCGCCGGGGTTCGGGGCACGGGCAAGACCAGCACGGCCCGCATCCTGGCCCGGGCCCTGAACTGCGTGGAGGGCCCCACCGCCACGCCCTGCGGTGTCTGCGATCCCTGCCGGGCGGCGGAGCAGCCGGACCAGAACCTGGACATCGTCGAGATCGACGCCGCCAGCCGGGCTTCGGTGGCCGATGCCCGGGCGCTGCGAGAACAGGTTCAGACCCGCCCCGCCTTCTGCCGCTACCGGGTCTACATCATCGACGAAGTGCACATGCTCAGCACGGAGGCCTTCAACGCGCTGCTGAAGGTCATCGAGGAGCCGCCGCCCCACGCCATCTTCGTGCTGGCCACAACGGAGCTGCAGGACGTTCCGGACACCATCAAGAGCCGGGTCCAGATCTTCCCCTTCCGGCTGATCCCCGTGGGGCTCATCGAAGGCCGCCTCAAGCACGTCTGCGAGCAGGAGGGCGTCGAGGCCGAGGGGAACAGCCTGCGCCTGGTGGCCGAGGCGGGGCAGGGCTCCATGCGCGATGCGCTCACCATCCTCGACCGCGTCATCGCCGCCGGGGACGGAAAGGTGCTGGAGGAGTCTGTCCGCGAGCAGCTGGGCATCGTCAGCGCCCACCTGGTGCAGGGCGTGATGTCCGCCCTGGCCATCGGCGACACGGCGGCCCTGGTGGAGGCCTGCCGCGAGCTGAACGAACAGGGTGCGGACTGGGCCACGTTCTGGCGCGAGTTGGTGCTGGCCTTCCGGGACCGGCTGGAGCAGGAGGCCCGGGCCGCCCGGGGGCCCCAGGACCTGCTGCGCTGGGCGCGGATGCTCCAGCTGCTGCTGAGCCGGGAGCGGGACCTGCGGGACAGCAGCCTGCCGCGGGTGGTGGTGGAGCTGGCCCTGGTGACCGCGGCCCAGCTGCCCCACCTGGCGCCCCTCGATGCCCTCGTGTCGGGCGCTCCGGCCCGCCCTTCAACCCCAGCGGCCGGGCCGCCGCCGGTCCCTTCCAAGGGTCCCCAGGCCGCGCCGGCGCCTGAGGGGCCCCGCAGGCCCACGCCGGTCGCCCCGCAGACTCCTGTTTCGGCGCGCGTTCACGCCGCGCCCCCAAGCCAGTCTTCGGGCCCGTCCGCCCCGCCGCAGCTGCGCACGGCCTGCAGCGAGGCGCTGCGGGGGCTGCCCGGGCTGCGCTCCCTCGGCACCGCCCCGCAGATGGCCACGGACCTGCGCTGGGAACCGCCGGTGCTGCGCTTCCGCTTCCCCGGCAACGTGCGGCAGACCCTCCAGGACCTGGAGCGGGAACGGGCGAATCCCCATGTGCTCGCCGCGCTGGCGGCCGTGCTTCCGGGGCTGCGGGAGCTGGAGATCCGCTTCGACGAGGAACCGGCGGAAGCCCAGCCCGAGCGGCCCGAGGACCGGCTGCGGCGTGAGCCGGGCTTCCAGGACCTGCTGCGCCTCAGTGGGGGCGAAGTGCTGGAGATCCGACGCGAGGGGTGATCAGCCGCCTGACACAGGAGGCATGAGAGCCACCTCGTCGCCGTCCGCCAGGGGGGTGCTCCGGTCCGCGAAGCTCTGGTTCACGGCCAGGAGGGCATCCTTGGGCAGGGCCGCGAAGCGCGGATCCGCCAGCAGATCGCCCAGTGTGGGCGCCGCGGGCAGGCCGAGGTCGGCGAAGCCCAGCAGGGCGCGGTACCGGGCGAAGCACTTCACCGTGATCATGGAGCCTCCACCTCCACGCTAGCGCCTCCCGCCGTCCGCCTCCAGCTAGTTCGGGCTCCAGGAATGCCGGATCTCGCCCGAGGGGGTCAGGCCGGCGCCGCCGCCTTTGCTGGCGCCCAGCTGGAGGATGAAGTTGCCGAAGCGCCACTCCACCTGGCCCGAGGTGATGCTCAGGTTTCCGCTCTTCTTGTGGGAGACCACGAAGGCGCTGCGCTGGCCGAACAGATTGATGCTCTTGCCCATGGTGACCTCGGTCTCCGTGGTACCGACGCTGGTGGTGCGCACGGCCACGTTGACGCGATCCAGGCCCAGGGTGCGGCGCAGCTGCTCCTGGAAGGGCGCGAAGGCCAGGGTGGAGATGAGGCCCGAGCCCGCGCTGGCCAGGCCCGAGGTGATGGCGCCCTGGGTGGCGCCGGACGAGGCGCTTGCGGTGCCCACGTTCGCGGCGTTGCCGGGGTTGATGAGGATGGCCACGATCTCGTCCTGGCGCAGGCTCGGCGTGGAGCTGGGCACGATGGCCAGGTTGCTGAGGGTGCCGTGGATGTCCAGGTTCACCGTGTAGCCGGGAATGGAGGTCACGCTGCCCTGGAGGCTGATGACGGGGTCCAGCGGGCGCAGCTCGGAGAAGGTCAGCGAGCCCCGGTCCACCACCATGTCGCCGGCGGGGAAGATGTTGGTGACCCGGCCGCCGGGCTGGAAGACCAGGATGCCCTTGGGGATGGGGTGCGCCAGGGTGCCCACCACCTGGAAGGGGCCCTCGGTCCGGCCATCGAGCTTCAGGAGGTTGGTGTTGAAGCTCCATGGATTCCTGAGGTCCAGGTCCAGGTCCAGGCGGATGCGGTCCAGGGGGTCGTCCAGGTCCAGGCCCGTCAGGCCGCCGCTGTCGCTGAGAGCGCTGCGGAGGATGAGGTCCGCCAGCTTCACTTCGGTCTGGTAGTTCAGCCGGTCCGCGCGCAGCCGGCCCTTGAGCACGCCCCCGTCCTCGTTGCCATCCAGGGTGGCGCGCAGCGTGCCTTGGATCTCCAGGCCCTCGGGCACGTCGCGGAGTTGGAAATTGGCCAGGGAGGCCTTCAGGGCATAGGTGTCCAGGCCGCCCAGCTTCCAGGTGACCCCGCCGGAAACCTTCAGGTCGCCATGGGCGAGGGTGCCCTGCAGGGGCTTCTCGGCCGGGAGGGAGATGGTGTGGTCCTTGAACATCACCTCGGCCTGGAGGTCCTCCACCCCCTGGTAGCCGCGCAGGTTGAGCCGGCCCTTCTCCAGGGCGAGGCGGCCATCCAGCAGGGGATCGCCATAGGTCCCGTGGACCAGGAGGTCGAAGCGGCTCGTCCCCTGGATCCGGACTTCGGAAAGCAGGCTGTATTCATCGACCTCCATGACGCGATCGAAGATGGTCTTGAGGTGGGCCAGGTTCGCCCCGCCCTGGACCCGGAGGCCGAGGGGCGTGGCCATGGAGAAGGGCAGAGTGCCCGACAGGCGCAGTCCCGCGGCCTGGGCCTGGGAGGCGTCCGCGGGCTTCCGCGCGCCGCCCTCCAGGCTGATGTCCACCGCCGCCCCGGTCGCGTCGCCATGAAGGGCTGAAGGCTGCGCCTGATGCAGCTCGAAGGCGTTGAACTGGGCCGCCAGGCGGTTCAGGGTGCCCGTCCACGCCAGGGCGCGCCCATCCCAGCGTCCATCGGCAGTGGCCTCGAGGTTCAGGTCCTCCAGCAGATCCTCTGTGAGGCTCCGCGCCAGGGTGTCCGTGTGGGCGCTGTCCGGCGCGATGGCCAGGGCGAGGTGGCCCACCAGGTCCGAGCCGTCCCGCCGGACCTGAGCTTCCGCCACGGGACGAGCCATGCCTTCGATGCCGAGCCGTCCCTCCAGGTGGCCCCGCTCCAGCTTCACGGAGGCCTCAAGTCCCTCCAGGCTGCGGCCGCCGAAGAACATGCGGCCCCGGCTCAACGTGGCCCGGCCCTCGGGCAGATCCAGGGATCCGAAGGGGCTGGTGATGGGTCCCAGCAGGCGGGACTCCACCTGGGCCTGCACCCGGGGTCCGGGCAGATTCAGGAGCTGGGAATCCAGGCGCCCGGCGAGGTCCACCCACCAGGTCCAGCGCTTGAAGTCCATGTCGGCCTTGCCCGCCAGGGCCAGGGCTCCCTCGGGTTCGGCGCTGGGCCCGCCCAGCAGGTCCAGCCGTTCGCCGATGCGCACATCGTCGAGTCGCAGCCGGAGGCGGTCGATGTCCATGGAGAAGTCCGAGGAAGCCGCTGGAACTTTGATTCCATAAACTTCACCAAACTCGACTTGAACGGATCCGTTCATGAGGATGTGATCGAACGGCCCCTGGAGACGGACCCACCCCCCGCCGAGCCCCGTGATGGGCAGCTCCCGGCCGTCGGCGTCCTTCACATCCGCCGCCCGGAGCCCTTCGGCCACGGGGAGGCGGAAGGCCGTGTAGCACATGTCCATCTGCTTCTGACCCGGGGCGGTCCGGGCCCAGGTGAGCCATAGGTCGCCACCTCCGCTGCCTTCATCCTTCTTCAGGTCGATGTCCGTGACGCGCAGCTCCGTGTCCCGGATCTGGACCTTCGCCTCGACGCTGTCGGCCCGGGCCCCGTGCCAGCGCGGATGGGTGACCTCCCCGGAACCGTCCAGCTCCAGTCCGGTGCCGCGGCTCCAACGCACCTTGGCCTTGGCCCGGGTCTGGCCTTCCATGTCGAGGTCCACCACCTTCCAGGCGCGGAGGGCCTGGGCCACCTGGCCCGCCCCGACCTCCACCGTGCCATCGGCCTCCAGCTGGATCAGGCCACGGGGCCCGAGCTGCGCCCATCCAGCGCCATCGGCCTTGAGGGCTTCCAGGTCCAAGTGGAGCTGGTCCAAGGTGGCCTGGCCATTCCGGAGGGTGGCGTGCAGGTTTCCGGCCTCGAGGCCGTGCTGGGCCAGGCCGAGCTGGACCGTTCCCTGCCAGCGATCCGGCCGTCGCAGTGCTTCGGGATCCGCAGGCCCCTCCACCTGGGCCTTGAGGTTGCCGCGGAGCCCCTGGAGCTCCGGCAGCCGGAGGAACCGGCCCAGAACCTCCAGATCCAGGCCCTGTCCCGTGAGAGTGCCCTTGGCCGGACTTTTCCGGGACCATCCGCCTTCCAGGGAGAGTTCGCCCTGGGAGGACTGCCAGCGGAGGTGGCTCAGCTGGAATCCCTCAAGGTTTCCGCTGCCGCGGAGGTCGAGGCTGCCCGGGGCCAAGGCGCCCTCCGAGGGCCGCAGCCCCGCGCCGTCGGCGCTCACGGTCCAGCGAAGGTCCGAGAAGGTCCCGCGGGCAGAGGCGTTCAGGTCGAGGTCGCCGGTGAGCGGGGAGCGCTTCATGCCGCCCCAGTGGGCCGCCTGGGCCAGGGTCAGGACGCCCGTCACCCGGGCGTCCAGGCGCTCGGGCGAACCCGGCTTCTTCGCGTCGAAGCGGCCGTGCAGCCGGATCTGGCTTTCTCCGAGGCGGAAGTAGCCCTCCTTCAGGACCACGAACTGTTCGGTGACTTCGCCGTTCAGATCCAGGCGCCCCTTCTCCCATCCGTTCGGCCCCTTGACCATCCACTGCGGACCCGCCACGTCCACGCGGAGCTGGTTGGGAGCCGTCCCGGTGGCCTTCACCTCGAACCGGTACTGCATGGGCGGCAGGCCCCGGAGCGGTTCAGGGATGTCGATCTCGCCCCCGGTGATGCTGAGCAGGTCCAGGCGCACCTGGGGCAGTGGGCCTTTGCGGGGTGGGTGCTCCTTGAGGTGGATGGCGACCAGCCCGGCTTCCGTCAGGCGCAGGTGGGGATGCTCCACCCGGATCGAGAAGATGCGGTGCGTGGGGGCGAGGAGGGAGGTGAGGTTCGTCTGGACCTCCACCCTCTGGACCGTCAGGAGGTCCCCACCCAGCCGCACGTCTCGCATGGAGGCGGATCCGAAGAGCGGATGCAGCTCCAGCTGGCCGACCTCCAGGGAGAGTCCGGTTTCCTCCCGCACCAGCCCATCCAGCTTCGAGATGGCCCAGCGCAGCACCACGGGCCGGGTGGCCACCCAGGGGACGATGGTTACGGTGGCGACGCCGGCCACCAGGACGTAGGAGATCCTCCGTACCCAGCGGCGACCCCAGAGTCGCTGCACGGCTTCCTTGGTGGGATGCCAGACCATCAGCGTTCAATCTTTTCGCGACAGCTGGGGCAGCTCTTGGCCATGCGGGGCAGCTGGCGGAAGCAGTAGGGACAGAGCTGGGCCTGGGTGGTGGCGCGGAGAGTCGGGTGGGGGCCGGAGCTGTTCGTGGAGAGCACGGCGGTGCCCAGGGGCCGGGTCTCTCTGGCCACGCTGTCCCGGAGCCGCCGCAGAGCCTCCAGGAAGGCCTGGGCCGACAGGTAGCGCTCGCCGAGGTTCACGGCCAGGGCCTTCATGACGACTTCGGAGAAGGCCTTGGGGACGACGGGGTTGCGCAGGTGGGGTGCCACGATCTGCTGGCTGGTGAAGGCCTGGGCAATCTTGAGGGGATCCGCGTCGTAGAAGGGGACGGTGCCGGTGAGCATCTCGTAGAGGGTGATGCCCAGGGACCAGAGGTCGGATTGGAACACGGCCCGGCCCCGGAAGTGCTCGGGCGCCATGTAGGGGGGCGAGCCGATGCGTGTGGGCGCGTAGGGCACGTGCTGCAGCTCCAGCACGCGGGAGGTGCCGAAGTCGGTGACCTTGGCCACGCCCTCGCGGTTCACCAGGATGTTGGCGGGGCGGAGGTCCCGGTGCAGGATCTGGTGGCCGTGGGCGAAGGCGATGGCGCTGCAGACATCCAGGCCGATCTCCAGGGCCCGCGTGGGCGGGAGCGTGCGTTCCCGCCGGATCATGCGGTCGAGGCTCTCGCCTTCGACGTATTCCAGCACCATGAAGAAGATCCCGTTCTTCCGCTCCACGGTGATGAGCTCGACGATGTTCGGATGCTTCAGGCCCGCCATGATGCGGGGCTCCTTCAGCAGGTCCACGATCTCGTCCTGCTGCTGGTGGGGCACCTTCAGGGCCACCTTGCGGTTCACCCAGGTGTCCATGGCCAGATAGACGGCCCCGAAACCGCCCGAGCCGAGGCGGTCCAGGATCTGGTATTTCCCCAGGGTCTGGTCCTTGGAAAGCACGGGCGCGGGCTCCGAAGCGATGGAACCAGCATGACCGAAACGGGCGGCGAATCCTATTCCAGGATCAGGTCCAGGAGGGAGGTCCGATCTTCCCAGGCGGCCGCCAAGTGGCGTATCCGCGGCCGGGGCTCCAGGCACAGCTCGTAGGCCTTCCGTAAGAAGGCCCGGTCCTCCACGGTGGCCCGGTGGTGCTGGCGCAGGTGTTCCCCCCAGCTGGAGCTGAGGAAGCTCTCCACGAACCGGAATTGACCTGGATCGGGCGGCACCAGGTCCTGGAAGAGGGACCACCGCACGGCGCCATCCCGGATGCGGATGCGCCGGACCTCTCGCATGGCCTCCTGGAACGCGGCCTTGCGATCCTCGGCCACCCGGTACTCCAGCACCGTGAGGATCGGGCCCTCGCCCGGATTCACGGGGCCGGGAGAGTGGGGCTGGAGGTGGTGGGGGCTCAGGTCCAGGGGCTGGTGGAGCGCTTGGATCCTCACGCGCCCTGTGACGGCCAGCAGCAGCAACATCCCGAGCCCCGCCCCGGCGTAGGCCGCATGGATGCCCCAGCGCTCGCCCACCACGCCCCAGAAGGCGGCCCCGGCAGCCATGCTGCCACCCCAGACGGTGATATAGACCCCCAGGGCCCGGGCGCGGACCCAGGAAGGCACCGACAGCTGGACGCCGGTGTTGCAGGTGCTCAGGACCGTGAGCCAACCCGCACCGCAGACCAGCAGGGCCAGGCCGACGGAGAGCGTGTGCGCCACGAAGGCCAGTACCAGCAGCCCGCCGGCGAAGGTGATCGTGGCCATGGCCATGATGGCGTTGGGCGAGAACCGGCGCCGGAGCGAGGGCAGGAAGAGGGTGGCGCCCACCGCTCCCGCGCCGATGCAGCCCAGCAGGAGGCCGAAGGCCGTGGAGCCCAGGTGAAGCTTGTGGATGGCCAGGGTGGGCAGCAGGGAGAAGATGGGGCCGCCGAAAAACACGAAGCCGCCGCCGCGCATGAGGATCACCTGCAGAGGCTTGCTGTGCCAGGCGTAGCGGAGTCCGACCTTCATGGCGGCGCTGAACCGCTCCGCCGGCAGGTCCGTGGTGACGGGCTGGCGCTTCCAGCGCTGGAGCACCACCAGGACACCCACGAAGGAGACGGCGTTGAGCGTGAAGGCCCAGGTGGGGCCCAGCGCACCCACCACGAGACCCCCCAAGGCCGGACCCACGGCCCGGCTCACGTTGAAGCCCGCGCTGTTGAGCACCACGCCCGCGGCGATCTGGTCCTTGGGCACCAGGTCGGGCACCGAGGCCTGCCAGGCGGGCGAGTTGAGGGCCGCTCCCACCCCGAGCAGCAGCGACATGCTGATGAGCACACCGGGCGTGACCAGGTGGAGGGCTGAAAGGACCGCCATGGCAGCCGCGGCCAGCAGCATCCAGGCCTGGGTGGCCAGGAGCATCCGGCGCCGGTCCACGATGTCGGCGATGGCGCCGCCCGGCATGGAGAGCACCAGCATGGGCAGGGTGGCGCCCGTTTCGATGAGACTCATGAGCAGCGGAGACCGCGTGATCTCGCCCATGAGCCACTTCTCGCCGACGCTCTGCACCCAGGTGCCCACGTTCGAGGCCATGGCCGCGATCCAGATCGCGAAGAAAATGCGGCTTCGGAGCGGGGCGAAGGGGCTCTTGGCGTCGGTCACGGGGGTCCGGGAGATGGGCGGGTGGAAAGGAAAGGGCCCCGGAGGGCCCTTGGATGACACGGGCAGGATCAGCCCAGGAACGCCTTGAGCGTCTTGGAATAGCGCGGATGGCGAATTTTCCGCAGGGCCTTGGACTCGATCTGGCGGATGCGCTCGCGGGTCACGGCGAACTCGCTGCCGACCTCCTCCAGCGTGTGCTCCGAGCCATCGTCGCCCACGCCGAAGCGCATGCGCAGCACGCGCTCCTCGCGCTCGCTGAGGGTGTTCAGCACGTTGCGGACGGTCTCCTTGAGGCGCTGCTGGACCACCTGCTCCACCGGGGAGACCACGGTCTTGTCCTCGATGAAGTCGCCCAGGTGGGAATCCTCCTCCTCGCCGATGGGGGTCTCGAGAGAGATAGGCTCCTGCGCGATCTTCATGACCTTCCGGACCTTGCCCACGGGCATGTCCATGGCGTGGGCGATCTCCTCGCTGGAGGGTTCGCGGCCCAGCTTCTGCACCAGCTCGCGCTGGGTGCGGATCAGCTTGTTGATGGTCTCGATCATGTGGACGGGGATGCGGATGGTGCGGGCCTGGTCCGCGATGGCGCGGGTGATGGCCTGCCGGATCCACCAGGTGGCGTAGGTCGAGAACTTGAAGCCGCGGCTGTACTCGAACTTGTCCACGGCCTTCATGAGGCCGATGTTGCCTTCTTGGATGAGGTCCAGGAACTGCAGGCCGCGGTTGGTGTACCGCTTCGCGATGCTGACCACGAGGCGCAGGTTGGCTTCGATGAGCTCGGCCTTGGCGGCGCGGCTGATGCTCTCGGCGGCCTTGAGCCCGTTGAAGTCCTTGTGGAAGTTGTCGCTGGTGGTCTCGTACTTGGCGAAGAAGTCCTCCAGCGTCTTCTCGATGTGGGCCAGCTCATCCTTGTAGCGGTCCTTGAGCTTGGCGAAGGCGGGGTTCTTGAGGCGGTCCCGCAGCTCGCGGCACTTCCGCTCGCCGGCCATCACCTGGCTGTGCTGGTGGGTGATCTTGTCGATGAGCCGCGTGACGGCCAGGCTGTTGAGCCCCAGCTTGCGGATCTGGCGGGACAGGCGGCCGCGGGCCTGGAGGATCTCCCGGTCCAGCTTGCGCTTCTTGGGCAGGGTCTTGGTCCCGGCGTCCACCTGGAGCTTCACTTCCAGCAGGTCCTGGAGGGCCTGGTCGTAGACCAGCAGCTTCTCGAACTGGTGGTGCACGTGCTGGGTGGCGGAGGTGCTCTCGGCATCCTCGTCGTCATCCACCTCGTCGGAGAGGCCCACCACTTCGCGGATCTTGCCGGGGTTCTCCTTCAGCATCTTGCCGATGTCGATCAGCAGGCTGGCGGCCAGGCGGCTGCGGGAGAGGGCGCGCATGACGCTGCGGACGCCCACTTCGATGCGCTTGGCGATCTCGACCTCGTCCTCGCGCTTGAGGAGGGGCACCGTGCCCATCTCCTTGAGGTACATGCGGACCGGGTCGTTGAACTTGTCGCTGTCGGGGCTGTCGATCTCGATCTCGAGATCCTTGTCACCCTTGCCGCCCTCGACCATGACGAATTCGGGCTCGATGGCCTCGCGGGCGGCCTGGGCCTCCTCTTCCGTGGCGCCGATGCCGACGCCCAGACGGGCGAACAGACCCATGACCTGTTCCAGGTCCGTGGGGCTGGAAGCGGTATCGGGGAGGAAGTCATTGAGCTGGTCTACCAGCAGGAATCCGTTTTTCCTTCCGATGGAGATCAGGGCTTTGGTCAGGGCGTAGTAGGCATCGCGTGGCGGCGTCGGAACCATTCGGACCTCAAAGAGCGCTGCATGCATCGGGCCAGTGGGGCGGGGGAACCCGGGGCCGAGGGGAAAACAGAACACGGCCAATGTACCGGGCCGAGTCCGGAACTTTTCAGTATAGGAGATCTGTACTTCCAGGCAAGGCCCGGATCTTCAGGCCTGTCCCCCCGCCGGCCCTCGCCGACGGCGCGAGAGATCCTTCTGGCGGGCCAGCAGCTCGTTCTGGCGGGCCATGATCCGGTTCGTCAGGGCGGCATCCACGAGGGTGCGCGGATCCTGCAGCAGCCGGTTGTTGGCCTGGAGCTCCCGGTCGACGTAGCGCGCCTCGAGCTTCACAACGAGCGCCTCGGCGTCCCGGCCCGCCTCATCCTGGCGGCTGGCCAGGGCCTCCAGCCGCCGGATCGCCGCCAGCGCCCCCTCGGGAAGGCGGGCCGGGTCTCCATCGACATCCAGCAGGGCCTGAAGCAGGGGGGCCCCGTCCAGCCCCTCCCACCAGGCGGGCGGCAACTCCTGCACCCGGCGGAAGTGGCCGGCGGTGCTCAGGAGCAGCAGGCTGCGAATCAGGTCGTCCATCACGGGCGCGGGTCCGGCGCCAGCGGGGGCCTGCTCCGCTTCCCCCGCCGGAGCCTGCCGGCCACGCACCGCCCGGTCCAGCTCCTGCAGGGGCACCTGGAGCTGGTGGGCCAGGCTGGCGAAGAGGTCGCGGCTTTCGGTGGTGCGTGGCAGGTAGGGCAGGAAGTCCAGCAGGTCCTTGAAGGCCCCCATGCGGTCCGAGATCCGGCGCAGGTCCTTGCCCTCCATGGCCCGGTCGATCATGAAGGCCGTCCAGTCCGGCGCGGTCCGCAGCAGGTCCTGGAAGGCCTCGCCGCCCAGCTTGAGGCACCATGTATCCGGATCCTCGCCTTGGGGCAGCTCCAGGAGGCGCACCTCGAAGCCCAGGGGCAGGGCCAGGCGGAGGCTCTTCTCCATGGCCCGGCGGCCGGCGGCGTCGCCGTCGAAGCAGAGGATGACCCGCCGGGTGAAGCGGCCCAGGGCCTTGAGGTGCTCCTCGGTGAGGGCCGTGCCCAGGGGCGCCACAGCCTGGTGGATGCCGTGCTGGTGGAGCTGCAGCACGTCGAAGTAGCCCTCCACCACCAGGGCCCCGTCCTTCATGGCGCCCTTCGCCCGGTGAAAACCGAAGAGAGTCTCGCCCTTGTGGAACAGGACCGTGTCCCGGGTGTTGAGATACTTGGGCTGGCCCTCGCCCATGATCCGCCCCCCGAAGGCCACCAGGCGGCCGCGGGCATCGTGGATGGGAATGGTCAGGCGGTTGCGGAGGAAGTCGATCTGGGTGCCTCGCTCGCTGCGGCTGGCCAGGCCCGCCTGCTCCAGCAGCTCGCCGGAGAAGTTCAGGCCGCGCAGGTGGGTCACCAGGGGATCCCAACCGTCCGGCGCCATCCCGAAGCCGGCCTCCGCCACGAAGGGGCCTTCGTAGCCCCGCTGGCGCAGGTAGGCCCGGGCCGCCTCATGGCGCTCCAGCTGCCGCTCATAGAAGGCCTGGGCGGCTTCCAGGGCGGCCCGAAGCCGGGTTTCCAGGTCCACCTCGGCCGCGGGGCGCTCCCGGCGCTGGGGCAGGTCGATGCCGGCCGCCCGGGCCAGCTGCTCCAGGGCCTCGGGGAAGGTCATGCCCTCGCGTTCCATGAGCCACGCGAAGGCATCGCCATGCTTGCCGCAGCCGAAGCAGTGGTAGAAGCCCCGGTTCGGCACCACCTGGAAGCTGGGGCTGCGCTCGGCGTGGAAGGGGCAGAGGCCCACGAAGGCGGAGCCCTGCTTGCGCAGCTTCACCGCCTGGCCCACCAGGGCCAGCAGGTCCGTCGCGTCCCGGACGCGCTCGACGATCTCGCGATCACGCATGCTCCAGGCATATCACGGGCACCGCGCGTAGAGGCGTGGCATATTTGAGGATTCGTACGGTGAATCCCATGAGCCAGCTTCTCGACACGATCCTCCTCTTCAGCCTGCCAGCCTCAGGCAAGTCGGAGGTGCGCCGCTACCTGGCCAGCCTGACGCCGGACCAGTGCCAGGACGACTTCCACATGGGCCCCACCCTGCAACTGGACGACTACCCTTACGTCCACCTGATGCACCGGATCGACGACGAGCTGAAGGCGAATGGCCTGGGCTACGCCTACTACCACGGGCCCAACCGCCCCTTCCGGGACAACTGGACCTGGGCCGTCCTCATCGAGCTGCTGAACGAGGACCACGCGAACCTCATGGCCAGCCTCCAGATCGAAGCGGCCAGCGCGGCCCAGCACCTCTTCAACCGGCTGGACGCCGCCCACGCCAAGGTGGGCCTGCCCGAGTACCTGGGCGACCTCCCTCACCGCATCCGGGTGCGCATGGCCGAGACGCTGGAGGCCGAGTGCCGCGCCGAGCTGGACGTCCTCAATCGCCAGAACGCCCAGGACAAGGCCGGCCGCACCCTGGTGATCGAGGCCGCCCGGGGCGGAGCCCATGGCTCGGCCTTCCCCCTGTGCCCGCCCCACGGCTACGAGACCGCCTTCCAGACCCTGGATCCCGCCATTCTCGAGAAGGCCGCCGTGCTCTACGTCTGGGTGGATCCTGCCGAGAGCCGCCGCAAGAACATCGAGCGTGGCCGGCCGAACGGCCAGGGCAGCATCCTGCACCACAGCGTTCCCATGGAGGTCATGCTGGGCCAGTACGGCACGGACGACATGGCCTGGCTCATGGAGCAGAGCGACCGCCCCGGCACCATCCGTGTGGAGCGCATCATCCCGGCCGGTGATCGCCACGAGACCAAGGTCTACCACCTGCCCGTGGCCCGCTTCGACAATCGGAGCGACCTGACCACCTTCGTCCGCGAGGACCAGAAGCTCTGGAAGCCCGCCGACGTCCAGGCCATCCACAGTGGCCTCAAGGCCGCCTTCGACCAACTGGCGAAGTAAAAGCCTTCATCCACAGATTTCACAGATTCACACAGATTTCCTTTGTCCTTGAATCTGTGGAATCTGTGGACCAGCTTCTCTTTCAGTGCGCTCCGACTCCCGCCTTGGCGTGCCAGATGCGGGTCATGATGAAGGCGCCGATGAGACTGAAGGGGATGATGGAGCCGACCCACACCCAGGCGTGGCCGGGCTGGTGGCCGGCGGCGGCGACGCCGTCCCAGCCGTAGGTCTTGAGGATCCAGCCGAGGCCGAAGCCCGTGAGGCCCGAGCCGATGTACTGGATGCCGTCCAGGGCGCCGGCCACCGAGGCGGCGGCCTTGCGCCCGCCGAAGTCCATGCTGGCCGTGCCGCTGAGCATGCCGTGGACGCCGAAGATGAACATGGCCGTGAGGCCCAGCAGCACCACCGCCCAGACCTGGCCACCCCAGGTGCCCTGACCCAGGGCCATGCCCAGCAGCCCCAGCATCACCACTTGCACTAGGTAGAAGAGGAAGGCCACCGGCGGGCGGCGCGACTGGAACAGCTTGTCGCTCATCCAGCCGCAGAGCAGGCCGCCCAGGATGCCGCCACCCATGAAGGCGATGCCCGTCCACCAGAAGAGGTGATCCTTTTTCCCGAGGTGGTAGACCTCCTGCAGGTATTCCGTGAAGTAGAGCATCACGCCCTGGCGCACGAAGCCCGTGCAGAACTCCGCGAAGATGAGGGAGACGACGATGGGGTTGTGGAAGACCTTCCGCATGAGGTCCCCGAGGGGTAGGGGCGTCTCGTCGGCGGAGGCGGCATTGGAGCCGTCGCCGGTGTCGAAGTCCGCGTGGCCGGCATGGCTGGGGCGGTTCCTGACGAGGAACCAGTCCACGCAGAACATGAAGGCCATCGCGGCGGCGGGCACGAACCAGATGACCGTCCAGCTGCGGAAGCTGGCCAGCAGCCAGGCGCCGATGGTCGTGGCCAGGAAGTAGCCCGAGCTGATCATGATGCCGAAGATGCCGCCGAAGACCCCGCGCTCGCTCACGTGGAACCAGGTGCTGTTCACCTTGACCACGGAGAGGGCACCGAAGCTCTGGAAGTACATGTTCAGGCTCCAGAGCAGGCTCATGCTCAGCAGGATCTGCGTGACATGGTTGTTCAGGAACATGAACCCGATCATCAGATTCAGGAGTGCCGCGCCGATGGCGCCGACCAGGATGGCCTTGCGTCCGCCGATGCGGTCGGCCAGCGGGCCATTGAAGGCCACGGCCAGGCCGTAGGTCCAGAAGCCGGCCGAGGCGATGAGGCCCATCTGCGCCTTGTCCAGGTGGTACCAGGCGCCGATGTCGTTCTTCACGATGTTGAAGTTGTAGCGGCCCATGTACATGGCCGCGTAGGTCAGTCCCAGGGGGAACCAGTTCAGGAACCGGCGGAAGCGGAAGGCGGGACTGTGATCCAAGGGAACCTCGATGCCTTCAAGGGTAGTGGAGGGCTCCCCAGGACCCAAGCAACGAGGATGTAACGGGGATCACTCTGCCTTTCGGAAGGCCTCGTCCGTGCCCGTCAGCTCCCAGCCTCCCCGGCGCCGCTCGAAGGTGGCGTGGCGCTGCTTCGCCTGGCCGATCGGGGCGTCGGGGTGCAGGGACTGGAAGATCGGGAACTGAGCGGTGGGCTTGTCCAGTCGGATCTCGTAGGTCACGCGGGCGCCTTCGCGGGTGGGCTCCATGCGAAGCGCGCGCACGAAGACCGCCTCGGCCGCGGGCATGGAAAAGCCCTTGGGCGCCGCCTTGATGTCCTTCGGAGCGGACGGTTTCAGGCGGAAGGTGAAGGTCTCACGGCCACCCTCGGCCTGGACGGCGCTGTCGAACCAGCCGCTCTTGTCCAGATTCTCCTTCAGCGTCGCCAGGCGTAGGTGCTCGGGGCTACCCTTCTCGGCGGAAGCCTTTTCGGGCACGGTGACAGGCACCACCACGGGGTAGTCCTTGCGGATCAGGTCTTCGGCCTTCGCCCGTTCCAGCTTGGAGCTGCAGGCCAGCGTCAGGAGGAGGACGGGCAGGAGCAGGGCAGGGCGCATGGAGGGATCCTTTCCAGTTCGCAAGGATGGTGACACAACCGGGCGCCCGTCACGCAACCTCGCAGTATCCTATGGGGCTCTGAATGCTGAGGAGACCGCCGTGAACCCTGCCTACCTGGCCCATCTGACCCGTGAGATTGAGCAGCTGAAGGAGGCCGGGCTCTACAAGACCGAGCGCGTCATCACCTCGCCCCAGCAGCCCCAAATGAAGGCGAACGGCAAGGATGTGGTCTGCCTCTGCGCCAACAACTACCTCGGCCTGGCGAACCATCCCGAAGTGATTGCGGCCGGGAAGGCCGTGATGGACGGCCACGGCTTCGGCATGGCCTCGGTGCGCTTCATCTGCGGCACCCAGGACATCCACCGGGAGCTGGAGCAGAAGCTGGCGGCCTTCCTGGGCTTCGAGGACACCCAGCTCTATTCCTCCTGCTTCGACGCCAACGGCGCCATCTTCGAGGGGCTGCTGGGCGAGGAGGACGCGATCATCAGCGACGCGTTGAACCACGCCTCCATCATTGACGGCATCCGGCTCTGCAAGGCCCAGCGCTTCCGCTACGCCAACTCCGACATGGCCGACCTGGAGGCCCAGCTCAAAGCCGCGGACGCCGCCGGGGCGCGGTTCAAGCTGGTGGTGACCGATGGCGTCTTCAGCATGGACGGCTACATCGCCAAGCTCGCGGAGATCTGCGATCTGGCGGAGAAGCACGGCGCCATGGTCATGGTGGACGACAGCCACGCCGTGGGCTTCATGGGCGCCAATGGGCGTGGCACCCACGAGCACTGCGGTGTCATGGGCCGCGTGGACTTCATGACCGGCACCTTCGGCAAGGCCCTGGGCGGTGCTTCCGGCGGGTACATCGCCGGGAAGCAGATCGCCATCGATTGGCTGCGGCAGAAGGCCCGTCCCTACCTGTTCTCCAACTCCGTGGCCCCTGCCATCGTGGCCGCCACGCTGAAGGTGCTCGACCTCCTGAAGAACAGCCAGGGTCTCATCAAGCAGGTCCACGAGAATGCCCGCTACTTCCGCGCCGGCATGGAGAAGGCCGGCTTCAAGCTGCTGCCGGGTGAGCATCCCATCGTGCCCGTCATGCTCTACGATGCCCCCCTGGCCCAGGAGTTCGCCAAGCGCCTGCTGGACGAGGGCGTCTACGTCATCGGCTTCTTCTTCCCCGTGGTGCCCAAGGGCCAAGCCCGTATCCGCACCCAGATGAGCGCTGCCCACACGAAGGCCGATCTGGACCACGCCATCGCCGCCTTCACCAAGGTGGGGCGCGAGCTGAAGGTGATTGCCTGACCTACAGCACGATGTAGCGATAGATCCCCAGCTCCTGCTCCTTCAGCAGGAGCTGGATAGTCCAGCGCCCGTCCGGGTAGCGTTCGTACATCGTGGCGCTCAGGACGGACTCTTTCAGCCACTCCCGGATGTCTTCGTAGTGCTCGAAGGCGGGCGGCTCCCAGGTCTCGCCATCGCCGCCCCTGGCGGCGGATCCTGGCTTGATGTACTCCAGCAGGCGCGCCAGCGCGGCTTCGGGTGTCGACATGCGGGCTCCGGGCGATCGGTTCGGACAGGCGGCGGCTCGTGAAGGAACGACTATCCGCCGAGATGGTTCCGGGCCTCGAAGGCCTGGTCGGCCTCGGGGGAGACGGACCGGATCAGGGCCCTCAGCGCGTCGACGCCATTCGGCTCGAGCTCCCGCGAGAACTGGATGGCCATCCCATTGGGATCAGAGCGGACCACGGTACCCCGTGTCACCACCCGCCTGCCGGCCTCCGCCTCCTCGAGCAGGATGGCCACGCCGCAGGCCGTGCCCACGGGAAGCCGATCCGGGCCGCCGATCAGGATGCCGCCCATGCTGATGTTGATGGCCGACGGAAACGCGATGATGCGTTCGGGGGTCACCACCTTCACGCGATACGCGATGGGAACGCGGGGGTATTGTCGCTGGTCGGGAGTCGCGCTCATCAATGGGCTTCCGGGTTCGGCTGGCCCGGTGATGATAGCGCGGAGACATGGCCTTGAAGGTGGACATCGGTCACGGCCCGCCCGGAAGGGTCGGCCTGGTTCGCGAAGGAAGCGTCCCACCGCAGGGCGGTTTCCGTGCTGCAGGCCACGCTGCGCTCGAAGGGCACGCAGTTCACGGCCGTGGCGCTGGGGAAGTGGTGCTCGAAGATCTGGCGGTAGAAGTAGGCCTCCTTGGTCTCCGGGGTCTTGACCGGGAAGCGCTCCGCGGCGCCGCGCATCATGGCGTCGCTGATCTCGCGCTCCGCCGTGGCCTTGAGGCTGTCGATCCACCCGTAGCCCACGCCATCCGAGAACTGCTCCTTCTGCCGCCAGAGCACCTCGTCCGGGATGAGGCCGTCGAAGGCCTGGCGCAGCGGGTACTTCTCGATGGGCCTGGGACGGGGCGCGTTCCGGGGCAGCTTCACGGCGGGATCCAGCCGCATGGCCACGTCCAGGAACTCCCGGTCGAGGAACGGCACGCGGGCCTCGACGCCCCAGGCCGCGCTGGACTTGTTCGCCCGGGCGCAGTCGTAGAGGTGCAGCTTCTGGAGCTTGCGGACGGTCTCCGCATGCAGCTCCGGACCATCCGGCGCCTTGTGGAAGTAGAGGTAGCCGCCGAAGATCTCGTCGGCGCCTTCCCCGGAGAGCACCATCTTGATGCCCATGGCCCGGATCTTCCGCATCATGAGGTACATGGGCGTCGAGGCCCGGATCGTGGTGATGTCGAAGGTCTCCAGGTGGTGGATGACGTCCGAGAGGGCATCCAGCCCCTCCTGGACCGTGAAGTGGATCTCGTGGTGGATGGCGCCGATGTGATCCGCCACCAGGCGGGCGGGAGCCAGGTCTGGCGCGCCCTTCAGGCCCACGGCGAAGCTGTGGATCCGGGGCCACCAGGCGGGCGTGGTGCCGCCTTCCTCCACGCGGCCGTCCCGGTACTGGGCGGCGATGGCCGCCACCAATGAGGAATCCACGCCCCCGGAGATCAGGACGCCGTAGGGCACGTCGCACATGAGCTGCCGCCGCACCGCGGCCTCCAGGGCCCCGCGGAGTTTCGCCGGCTCGTAGGGCTCCTGGGGGACATAGCCGGGCTGGGCCCAGTCGGGCTCGTAGTAGCGCTGGAAGCCCTTGTCCGCCTCATGGGCCAGGTAGTAGTGGCCCGGGGGAACCTCGCGGATCCGCTCGCAGTGGCCCACGAGGGCCTTCATCTCCGAGGCCACGTAGAGTCGCTCCTCCCGGTCCCAGCCCAGGTAGAGAGGGATGACCCCGATGGGATCCCGGGCGAGGAGGTAGGTCTCCCGCTTGGGGTCGTAGAGCACGAACGCGAAGATCCCGTTCATGCGGTTGAGGAAGTCCCTGGGCGACAGCTCGTCGTACAGGTAGAGGATCACCTCGCAGTCCGAGAGGGTCTGGAAGTCGTGGGTCTCCCGCAGGCCCCGCCTCAGCTCCTTGTGGTTGTAGATCTCGCCGTTGACGGCCAGCACGGTGCCCTGGAGGGTGTCGACGAGGGGCTGGGCGCCGTGCTCCACGTCCACGATGGAGAGGCGCTCGTGGACGAGGATGGCCCGATCATCGCTGTAGATGCCGCTCCAGTCCGGGCCGCGGTGGCGGATCTTCCGGGCCATGGCCAGGGCCTGCCGTCGCAGCTCCGCCGCGTTCGAGCGCGAGGGATCGATGTCGAGGATGGTGAGGATGCCGCACATGGGAGCTCCAAGGGGGGATAAAGAAAAACCCCCGATCCGCTGTCGCGAATCGGGGGTGGTCCGGGAATTCAGGTGTCTAGGTGAGACCCTCTCCGGCCCACGCGCGATTCGCGCGAGGGAGCGGATTATTGAAGTTGCGGTTGGTCCGCAGAGAGGGGAAGGTCATGGGCCGCCTGAAAGAACCATATCGGGAGGCTTCACGAACCGTCAAGCACGGATGCGGAGGTGGCCGGCCTTGCCGTTGATGATGATAATGGTGCGGTTGGAGGCTTGAGAGCTCCTAGCAAAACCCGACGATGCCGCGATGGAGCCAGCCGGGATGCACCGCAAGGAAGGGCCCGCAGGGCAACGTGGTTCGTTGTTCAAGGGACCTGACGCCGCGGAGCGCCCGGCTGGTTCCATCCCTCCGGGCGGGGTGTGGCGGGCGTCGCGATGCCGCGTCACGCTCGTCGCGCGTAGTACCTGCTACGCTTTGACTCGCGTTCCTCGCCTCGCTCGCCCGGCACACTCCGCGCGGCGACGTGGGGTTCTGTTAGGAGCTCTAAATGAAAGCCCTGTTGAAGACCAAGCGGGAGGAAGGCATCTGGATGGGCGAGGTGCCCATGCCGGAGATGGGCCCCAACGATGTGCTCATCAGGGTCCACAAGAGCGCCATCTGCGGCACCGACGTGCACATCTACAACTGGGACGACTGGGCCCAGAAGACCATTCCCGTGCCCATGGTGGTGGGCCACGAGTACTACGGCGTCATCGAGAAGGTGGGCGCCGAGGTCGAGGGCTACAAGCCGGGCGACCGCGTGAGCGGCGAGGGCCACATCACCTGCGGGCACTGCCGGAACTGCCGCGCCGGCAAGCGCCATCTGTGCCGGAACACGGTGGGCGTGGGCGTGAACCGTACGGGCTCCTTCGCCGAGTACCTCTCCATTCCGGCCTTCAACGTGTTCAAGGTGCCGGACAACGTGCCGGACGAGGTGGCCTCCATCTTCGATCCCTACGGCAACGCCACGCACACGGCTCTCAGCTTCGACATGGTGGGCGAGGATGTGCTGATCACCGGCGCCGGCCCCATCGGCATCATGGCCGTGGCCATCGCCCGGCACGTGGGCGCCCGGCACGTGGTCATCACCGACGTGAACGAGTACCGCCTCGACCTGGCCCGGAAGATGGGCGCCACCGTGGCCGTGAACCCCATGAAGAAGGGCCTGCCCGAGGTCATGAAGGATCTGGGAATGACCGAGGGTTTCGATGTGGGCCTGGAGATGAGCGGCAATCGCAACGCCTTCGAGTCCCTGCTGGAAGCCATGCATCACGGCGGCCGGGCGGCCCTCCTGGGCATCCTCCCCGGCGACTGCGCCATCGACTGGAGCCAGGTGATCTTCAAGGGGCTGATTCTGAAGGGGATCTACGGCCGCGAGATGTTCGAGACCTGGTACAAGATGGCCGCCATGGTGCAGAGCGGCCTGGACATCACCCCCGTCATCACGCACCGCTTCAGCATTGATGACTTCCAGAAGGGTTTCGACGCCATGCGGAGCGGGCAGAGCGGCAAGGTGATCCTGGATTGGGGTGTGAAGTAGCTCCTTGCCCCGAGGCACTCGCAAAATGCGGCCATTCGGCCGCATTTTGCTTGCTGCGCACGCAGTGCGCAGTTGGCCAAGACATTGGTTGGAACCTCAGCGCACCGGCTGGGGCTGGGGGATGGGCGGGTAGGGGCCGTCGGTCCAGGGGGCGCCGTCCTTGATGAGGATGTCGCCCGCAAGCCCCTCGCCGCCAGGCAGGCCATCGGTGCCGAGGCAGGCCAGGTAGTAGCCGTCCAGCTTGGTGTTGAACTTCTGCCGCGCAGGGCCCCGCTTCACCTGGACGTCCTCGATGGGTCGGGCGACATAGGGCCGGTAGAGGAACGGATGGCCCCAGGGGGCTTCGGGAACCTGGTCGAGGTATTCGGGCACGAGGCCCTGCAGGGTCTCGGGATACTCCCCAGTCTTGGCCTTGTAGCGGATCAGGGCATCCGTGATGCGCTTGAGGGCGGCGCGGACCTGCTTCTGGCGGTCGGCCAGGTCGCGGCTCACGAAGGCCTCGATGAGGAAGAGATCCTTGGTGGCCTGGTGGGCGGCATCCGAATCCGGGTAGCGATCCACCAGCTGCTTCATCATGGCCCGGGCTTCGAGACTCCGGCCTTCCAGGTTCAGCTTCCGGGCTTCTTCGTAGAGGTTTCCGGGGAGCCTGGGGTCCTCGGAGCTGCATCCGGCAAGCAGGGCGAGAAGAGCCAGGGCAGGGGCGAAACGCGCGCGGTTCATGGCATGAACCTTAGCAGAGGCACGGGACGGTAGGATGGAAGGATATGGGGGGCACATGATCGACAGGCCGATGCTGGTGGGCATCGTGGGAGGCTCGGGCAGCGGGAAGACGTCCGTGGCGGCGGAGCTGGTGAAGCGGTTGAAGCGCCGGTCAGTAGTTACCCTCCTGCTGGACATGGACGCCTACTACGCTCCGCTGGAACTGGTGAAATCCCGCTTCGACGGCCTGCCCGTGAATTGGGACCACCCCCATGCCTTCGACCTGGAGCTCATGGCCGCGCACCTGGCCGCCTTGCGCCGCGGGGAGAGCATCCGCAAGCCGACCTACGACTTCACCATCTCCGACCGGACCGGCTGGGGCGACCCGCTTCCGCCGGGGCAGGTGGTCATCCTGGAAGGCCTGCTGCTCTTCGCCCTGCCGGAACTGCGCGACCAGCTCGACATGAAGGTGTTCGTGGACACGGACGCCGACATCCGCATCCTCCGCCGCATCCGGCGGGACACGAAGGAGCGGGGCCGCAGCCTCGAGAGCGTCATGGACCAGTACGAACAGAGCGTGCGCCCCATGCACCTGGAGTTCGTGGAACCGAGCAAGCGCTGGGCGGACCTCATCGTCCCGACGGGGGTGGAGAACCGCACGGCGCTGGACGTCATCACCCACCACATCTTCAGCCGCGTGCTGGACCAGGGAGACCATCATCGTGTTTGAGCACGGCATCCACCTTTCCCCCGAGACCTACCGGGACCTCCCCGAGGCCGTGCAGCGCCTGGATGTGCGCGAGCGGTGGGAATACGACCTGGCCCACGTTCCGGGCGCCATCCTCATCCCGCTTGGCGAACTGGCGAGCCGCGTGGGCGAGCTGGATCCGTCCCGCCCCGTGGCCGCCTACTGCCACCACGGCGCCCGCAGCCTCCACGCGCTCCGGTTCCTGCATGGAGCGGGCTTCACGGACATCGCGCACCTGGCAGGAGGCATCGACGCCTACAGCCTCATGGATCCTTCCGTGCCGAGGTACTGATGCGGCTGCTGCACCGTCACCCGGAGGGATTCGATCCGAACGCGGCCTGGACGCAGGAGTCCGAGAGCGTGCGTCAGGATTCCCGGCTCTTCCGGCAGATCGTGGCTCAGCGGCGCAGTCCCCACACCGGGCGGCAGCACGCCTTCTACCGCCTGCAGGGCCCGGATTGGGTGAATGTGGTGGCCTTCACGCGGGAGGGCGACCTGCTGGTGGTGGAGCAGTTCCGGCATGGCATCGATGCCCCGACGTTGGAGATCCCCGGCGGGGGCTGCGATGCGGGAGAGGCCCCGGAGGCGGCGGCCCGTCGGGAGCTGCGGGAAGAGACGGGATTCCGATCCGACCACTGGGTATCCCTGGGCTCGTGCACTCCGAACCCGGCCACCCAGAACAATCGCTGCCACACCTTCCTGGCCCTGGACTGCGACCCAGAGGGAGCCCTGGCGCTGGATCCGGCCGAGGAACTGCAGGTCTGGGCCTGCGCCTGGCCGGAGTGGCGCGCCCGCATGGCCCATGGGGAGATCCACCATGCCCTGGTACTGGCGGCCTTCCAGCTCCTGACCCTCTGGGAAGGCTGGCCCGCGCTGCTCGGGGTGCTGGAGGCCCCGGCCGAAAAGCGCGGACAGGATTAACGGGATTGGAAGGATCAACGGGATTCAAACGAAGTAAACACCGCACTCATCCTGTTAATCCGGCTTTTCATCCTGTTAATCCTGTCTCCGCCTTTTCCTGGGTTCGGCCGAGGCGCTAGTCTGAAAGGTGTATCCCTGTGAGGAGTGCCCATGGCCAGCGAATGCTCTTTTGATGTGGTGTGCAAGGTGGACCTGGACGAGGTGAAGAACGCCGTGTCCCAGGCCATGAAGGAGATCGGCCAGCGCTACGACTTCAAGGGCTCAGTGTCGAAGATCGAGCTGAAGGATGACAAGGTGCTGGTGCTCAGCAGCGATGACGAGGTGAAGCTCAAGGCCGTCATCGACGTCCTCCAGACCAAGCTCCACAAGCGGGGCGTGAGCATCCGCAGCATGACCTACGGCAAGATCGAGCCCGCCGCGAAGGGCAGCGTCCGCCAGGAGGTCACCATCCAGCAGGGCATTCCCGTGGAGAAGGCCAAGGGGCTCATCAAGGCGCTGAAGGATTCGAAGATCAAGGTCCAGGCCAGCATCCAGGGCGACCAGCTCCGGGTGAGCGGGAAGAGCCGGGATGATCTGCAGGAAGTCATCGCCCTCTTCAAGAAGGACGATCAGGGATTGGACCTGCAGTTCACCAACTACCGGGGCTAGGAGTTCTTCGTTGAGCCGACTCGACCTCTCCCGCTACTTCCTCCCCATCGCCCCCAAGCTGGCGGGTGTGGAGGCGGAGCTCCAGCGCATCCTCCAGAGTGACGTGGAGGTGGTCCAGAAGCTGGCCGACCATGTCCGGGGCGGGCAGGGGAAGCGCCTGCGGCCGGCCCTGGTGATGCTGGCGTCGCGGTTCTGCGGCGTGCCCAACGATGAGGATGTGCGCTTCGGCGCCGTCTTCGAGCTGATCCACACGGCCACCCTGGTGCATGACGATGTCATCGACCATGCCCAGCTCCGTCGGGGCATGCCCACCCTCAACCGGTTGTGGGGCAACACGCTGACGGTATTGTTCGGCGATCTGCTCTACCTTGTGGCCATGAACGAGGCCATCGCCGGACGCAGCTGGCGGATGATGGAGATCTTCGCGGAGGTCACCACCCGCATGATCGAGGGTGAGCTGATCCAGAACGATGTGCTCTTCAAGCTCGATACCAGCCGCAAGGACTACTTCGATATCCAGGAGCGGAAGACGGCGCTGCTGTTCAGCGGCTGCACGGAGACGGGCGCCGTCCTCACGGGCCGGAGCGAGGAGGAATGCGTCGCCATGCGCCAGTATGGCCTCGAAGTGGGCCGGGCCTTCCAGCTGGTGGACGACCTCCTGGACTACACCGCCACCAGCGAGCAGCTGGGCAAGCCGGCCTTCAGCGACCTGCGCGAGGGCAAGCTCACCCTGCCCATGCTCACCCTGCTGGAGAAGGCCCCGGACGAGGCCCGGTCCCTGGTCCGGACCATCTGGGATCGGGGCGAGGAAGTGCCCATCCCGCCCGACGAAGAGGCCCGGCTCCGGGATCTCATCACGCGGCATGACGCGCTCTCCGAAACGAGGGAGCTGGCGCTCAAGGCCTCCCGGAACGCCGTCGTCCAGGTGTCGGCCGTGAAGGGGGACGACGCCACCGGGGGCCTGCTGCGGGAGATCCCCGAGGCCCTGCTATCGCGGAGCATGTGAGGTCCCCCGCTCAGTCCCCGAGGCGGACCATCAGATCCTGGAACCGCGGGTGCGACCGCACGGAATCCAGGTCGCCGTCGTGGAGGAACCAGCCCTTCTGGGTCAGGCCGCCGGCCACCGCGCGTTCAAGGCAATCCAGACTCTCCTCCGGGGCGTCAGCCAGGGCGTGGATGCAGCCCAGGTTGTAGAGGAGCATGGGGTCGTCGGGGTCCAGGCTCCGGGCCATCCGGGCCCAGGTCAGGCCCTTCTCCCGATCGCCCAGCGCCACCAGGGCGTTGGCCCCCAGGTAACGGGCCCGCACATCGTCGGGCACCCGCTCCAGGCGCTCCTCCACCAGGGCGAGACCGGATCTGCGGGCGCGTTCCGCCTCATCCTCCAGGCCCAGGCTGTGGTAGACCTGCGCCACGAGCAGGATCGCCTGGAAGTCTTCCGGACGGAGGGCCGCCGCCCATTCGAAGAACTCGATGGCCCGCTCCGGCTTGCCGGTGGCGAAGCAGTGGCGCGCGTAGAAATAGGCGGCCTCGTAGAGGTTGGGGTCCAGCCGGAGGGCCGTCTCGAAGGCCTCCTCCGCCTCGTCGGCAAGGCCGGCCGCGGAGAGGGCCACCCCCCGGGAGGCGTGGGCCTCCGCCAGGCCGGGATCCAGTTCCAGGGCCTTCCGGCTGCAGGACTCTGCCAGCTCCCTCTGCGTCTCGGCGCGATCGAGGTAGATGTAGCTGTAGGCCGCGCAGTTGGCCAGGCCTGCCCAGGCGGAAGGGAAGGCCGGGTCCAGGTCCAGGGAATGCCGGAACATCTGGGCGGCGAAGCCCATGCCCTGGCGGCTGAAGCGGAAGTAGTACTGGCGGCCCCTCAGGTAGTAGTCGTAGGCGTCCAGTCCCACCGCGTGCCGGGTATGCCCAGGGGCGGGCACATGCAGGGCCGAGGCCACGCAGCGGATGACATCGTCGAGGGTGGCGAAGAGCTCCTGGCGGCTGAAGACATAGGGCTTGGCCCAGGTCACCTTGCCCGATTTCACATCCACCAGGGTCGTGTTCAGGGTCAGGAGGGTCCCCTCCTGCATGAGCGTGCCCGCCAGGATGGCGGTGGCGCGCAGCCGCCGGCCGACCTCCGCGGGCGAGAAGGGTGAGTCTCCATACCGGAAGGAGGTGGTCCTGGACATGACCTGGAGACCTTCGATCCGGTTGAGACCCTGAAGCACCTCATCGGCGGTGCCCTCGCCGAGGTGGTCGTCGACGCCGTCTGGCCGTGGATTCAAGAAGGGAAGGACCGCGACCACCGCCACCCCTCTCCGCGCTTTCGGATGGAGCAGGGGCCCCTTCGTGGCGGCCGATCCATATGACCGGGGGGACTTGCCCAGGTGCTGGGTCATGTTCCACCTCCAGGACAGATGTCATGGCGTGCGGATCCAGGCGTGCTGGATACATCATTATGAATCAAGGAGACTTTTGGCGTGTCTCCATCGGCGGGACCGGAAACCGGAGGCCGGGGTGGATGGACACACGCGCCCTCACCCGCAGGTGGTACCCAGCATGGGATGCAGGTTCAGCCGCGCAAGGGGAGGGCTCTAGCTCTCGACTTCCCCCAGCCGCAGATCGAACGGGATCCCGGCCCGTTTGCAGGCCGCGATGAAGCTCTCCTTGTCGGGGCACTTGAGGTAGGCCTCCATGGGCTCCACCTTCTTGTCCTTGATGAGCTCCACCAGGGCATCGTTCATGAGCCTCTGGCCGTAGCTCCGGCCCGTCTGCATGGCGCTGGGGATCTGGAAGTTCTTGCCCTCGCGGATGAGGTTGGCGATGGCGGGGCTGATGAAGAGGGTCTCCAGGGCGGCGATGCGGCCACCGCCGATCTTCTTGAGCAGGGTCTGGCTCACCACGCACTTGAGCGCGTCCGCCAGCATCACGCGGATCTGCTGCTGCCGGTCCGCGGGGAACTGGTCCACGATTCGGTCGATGGTGCCGATGGCGCTGCTGGTGTGCAGGGTGCCGAA
This sequence comes from Geothrix paludis, assembly GCF_022808815.1. Classification (GTDB taxonomy): domain Bacteria; phylum Acidobacteriota; class Holophagae; order Holophagales; family Holophagaceae; genus Geothrix; species Geothrix paludis. Next base: position 531,402 of record NZ_JAKZLC010000001.1, read on the forward strand.
GACCAGGTGGCCCGTGATGGCGGTCTCCAGGGCGATGGCGATGGTTTCCAGGTCGCGCATCTCGCCCACGAGGATGATGTCGGGGTCCTCGCGCAGGGCCGCGCGGAGGCCGTTCTTGAACCCGTCCGTATGGGTTCCCACCTCGCGCTGGTTCACCAGGCACCCTTTGCGGGGGTGCACGAACTCGATGGGGTCCTCGATGGTGAGGATGTGGTCGTGGCGCTTCTGGTTGGCCAGGTCGATGATGGCCGCCAGGGTGGTGGACTTGCCGCTGCCCGTGGGACCGGTCACCAGCACCAGGCCCTTGGAGAGGTCGCAGAGACGCCGGATGGGATCGGGGAGGCCCAGCTTGTCGGGGTCGGGGAGCTGGTTCGGGATCACGCGGCAGACCAGGCCGGGGCCGACGCGATCCATGAAGTAATTCACGCGCAGGCGGCAGCCGCCCGCCTCGTAGGCGTACGCGAAGTCCGCGTCGTGGTGTTCCTGGAAGTGATGCCAGGCCGCCGGAGTCGCCAGGGCCTCCATCATCTCCAGCAGGGTGGCGGGTTCCAGGCGGTCGAAACCCTCCATTTCCTTCATGTCCCCGTGGACGCGGACCAGGGGGGGTTCCATGGACGTGCAGTGGAGGTCGGAGCCCTGCTTCGAGAGAAGCGCCGAGAACAGGCGCTCCGCCAGAGGATGGCCCTGGCTCCGCTCGGACCGCAGGGGTGAGGCCGCCGGAGCGGGCGGGGGGGCGGCCGGACGGGGAGGTACCGGACCCAGCCATTCCGCGATGAGGACGGGGATCCCACCTTCCCGATCCAGCCGGATTCCGAAGGTCTGCCCGTCCAGCTCGTGCTGGAACTGGGCCTTTCCTTCCATCTGCCAGGAGGCTTTGAGGTCTCCGGGAACCACTTCGCTGGCCAGGACCTCCACCATCAGCGCGGGGAGGGGGTTGGGCAGGAGGTCCATGGCCTCGCCGGTCTTGAGCTCGAGGCGGGGTTTCTGGTCGGCCACCAGGTGGAGGCGGCGGCCTCCGCGAGCGATGACGTGGGACAGCAGCCGGTCGATCTGGGGCATGGACAGCTCCTGCTTAAAAGGATGCCACGAGTCACAGCCTTCAGGGTTCGGCCGCGCCGGCCCGGGCGGTAGACTGGAAGGCGACCTTTTCGGGAGTGAGCATGAATATCCACGAATACCAAGCCAAAGAGCTGCTGCGGCAGTACAAGGTGGCCACGCCCGACGGGAAGGTCGCCCAGGACGCTGAAGAGGCCCGCATGATCACCAAGGAGTTCGGCGGAGCCAGCGTCGTCAAGGCGCAGATCCACGCCGGCGGCCGTGGCAAGGGCGGTGGCGTGAAGTTCGCGACGGATCCCGACAAGGCCGCCGAGCTGTTCAAGGCCATGATCGGCATGCAGCTTGTCACCAAGCAGACTGGCGCCGAGGGCCGCAAGGTCCGCACGGTGTTCATCTCCAAGCCCATCGATATCGAGCGCGAGCTCTACCTGAGCTTCCTGGTGGACCGCGTCACCAGCCGGGTCACCATCCTGGCCTCCACCGAAGGCGGCGTGGAGATCGAGGAAGTGGCCGAGAAGACCCCCGAGAAGATCGTCAAGGTCGCCATCGATCCGGCCCTGGGCCTCAGCGGCTTCCAGGCCCGCCAGGTGGCCTTCGCCCTCGGCCTCGAGGGCGACGCCTTCAAGAAGGGCGTGGTCTTCCTGCAGAACCTGTACCGCCTCTTCGTGGAGAAGGACTGCTCCATGGTGGAGATCAACCCGCTGGTCGTCACCAAGCAGGGCGACGTGACCGCGCTCGACGCCAAGATCGGTTTCGATGACAACGGCCTCGTCCGCCACCCGGATGTCCTGGCCTACCGCGACCTCAACGAGGAAGCGGAAGAGGAAGTGGAAGCCAGCAAGTACAACCTGAACTTCATCAAGCTCGATGGCAGCATCGGCTGCATGGTGAACGGCGCGGGCCTGGCCATGGCCACCATGGACATCATCAAGTACTGCGGCAGCTCCCCGGCCAACTTCCTGGACGTGGGCGGCAGCGCCACCGAGGACGCGGTGAAGAACGCCTTCCGCATCATCCTCCAGGACAAGTCCGTGAAGGCCGTGCTGGTGAACATCTTCGGCGGCATCATGCGCTGCGACATCGTGGCCTCGGGCATCGTGAACGCGGCCAAGGAGATCGGCATCAAGGTGCCGGTGGTCGTCCGCCTCGAAGGCACCAACGTCGAGGAGGGCAAGAAGATCCTCGCGGAAAGCGGCCTGAACCTCATCGTCGGAGCCGACCTGAAGGATGCCGCCGAGAAGGTGGTCGCCTCCATCAAGTAGGTCCATCCACGGAACCTGGAATCACATTTTCGAGAGGTATGACATGGCTGTTCTCGTGGGCAACCACACCAAACTCATCGTCCAGGGCATCACGGGCCGCGAAGGCCTCTTCCATGCCAAGGGCTGCCGCGACTACGGCACGAACGTGGTCGGTGGCGTGACTCCCGGCAAGGGCGGCACGGAGATCGAAGGCTTCCCCGTCTTCAACACCGTCAAGGATGCCGTCGCCAAGACCGGCGCCAACGCCACCATGATCTTCGTGCCCCCCGTGGCCGCGGCGGACGCCATCCTCGAAGCCCTCGACGCGGGCATCGAGCTGGTCGTCTGCATCACCGAGGGCATTCCCGTCCTCGACATGGTCAAGGTCAAGCGGGTGCTTCCCAACTACCCCAAGAGCCGGCTCATCGGCCCCAACTGCCCCGGCATCATCAGCCCCGGCCTGGCCAAGATCGGCATCATGCCCGGCCGCATCCACAAGCAGGGGAACGTGGGCGTGGTCAGCCGCTCCGGCACCCTGACCTATGAGGCCGTGGGCCAGCTCACCGCCCTTGGCATCGGCCAGAGCACCTGCATCGGCATCGGCGGCGACCCGGTCAGCGGCACCAGCCACATCGACGCGCTGGAGATGTTCAACAACGACCCCGACACCCACGCCGTCATCATGATCGGCGAGATCGGCGGCAGCGCCGAGGAAGACGCCGCCGCCTGGGTGAAGGCCAACATGAAGAAGCCCGTGGTGGCCTTCATCGCCGGCCAGACGGCCCCTCCGGGGCGCCGCATGGGCCACGCGGGCGCCATCATTTCCGGGGGCAAGGGCACCGCCGCCGAGAAGATGAAGGCCCTCACCGCCGCGGGCATCACCGTGGTGCAGAGCCCCGCCGACATGGGCAAGGCCCTGGCCGAGCGGTTGAAGTAGCCCTTCGATCCTGACCGGAACAAGGCGGCCCCTCGGGGCCGCCTTCGTTTTGCGCCTTCACGGAGCAGGCTCGGAGGCTGCATGATGACTGTCATGACGCCAAATTCTGGTTCCCGATCCGAATCCCGCCGGAGCGCATTCCTGCGCCATCTTCGGCGCTTCCATGCCTGGGTGGGCCTGAGCGGAGCAGCCTTCGGCCTGCTGTTCGGATTGACGGGGTTCCTCCAGAACCACCGCGCCGTCATGAAGATCGAGGCGGGACAGGTGGAGGCTCACAAGGTGCAGCTGGAGCTGGACCAGCCGCCGGCGACCATCGAGGACCTGGCGGGCATCCTCGCCACCCGGTTCGGGGTTCCCATGAGCCGCATCCGGTCGCGGGTGCTGCCTCCCAAATCCGCGCGGTTCGGCGGCCAGGACGTGAAAGCCTCCGCCCAGTGGTTGATCCAGGTGGGAGGCCATGCCCACTTCTCCCGCGCCATCTACCTGCCGGGCAACCGGACGGTGGAGGTGGAGCGGAGCGATGCGAACGTCGTCGAGACCCTCCAGCGCCTGCACAAGGCCGAGGCCGGACAGACCGGTTGGATCCTGCTCACGGACTGCTTCGCGGGAGCCCTGGTCTTCCTTGCCCTGAGTGGGACGCTGCTCTGGACCCGGCTGGCTGGCCCGCGCCTCCTGTCCGCCATCCTGGCCCTGGGTGGTCTGGTCACGGCCATCCTCGTCGCCTCCAGGGCCTGGTAGCGCCGCTATGCTGGGGACGGAGGGCACATGCTGATATCCAGAGAGATGGTCCTGGACCAGGACATCGGCCTCAACGCCACGCTGTTCGGCGGCGACATGATGTCCCGCATGGACAAGGTGGCGGGGATCACCGCTTCGCTCATGTCCCGGAACCGCCGGTTCCTCACGCTCAAGGTCTCCGAGCTGGTCTTCCACAGCCCCGTGAGGGCGGGGGAGATCATCGAGTTCTATGTGGGCATGACCCGGCAGGGGCGCACCAGCATGACCTTCCAGATGGAGGTGCAGGTCTACCAGCCGGTGACCGATGCGAGGCGGGCCGTCACCAGCGGCGAATTCGTCATGGTGGCCGTGGACGAAGGGCAGCATCCCGAGCCCATCCTGTGGAAACCCGAGGCGGTCCAGGCCGCCGCGGAGGCCCACCGGGCCCGGAGCGGCCAGGCCTGAAGGGCGTATCCTGGTGGCATGACGGATCTCATCAAGGCCCATCTGGATCACCGCCGCGTCTGGCGGGATTTCGACTATTGCTACCCCGTGATCTCACGGCGGAGCCGCGGGGTGAGCCTGGGCGTGAACCTGAACCCGGACAAGGTCTGCAACTTCGATTGCGTCTATTGCGAGGTGGACCGGCTCACGCCCGCCAAGCGGAAGGATCTGGATCTGGACCTGCTGGACAAGGAGCTGGGCCTGCTGCTGGACCTGGCCACCAGCGGCGAGATCTATGGTATCCCGCCCTTCGATTCGGCCCGTCCCGAGCAGCGGCGGCTCAACGACATCGCCTTCAGCGGCGACGGCGAGCCCACCACGGCCCGCGAGTTCGCCGAGGTGGTGGCGAGGGTCGCCAGCCTCAAGAAGCAGCGCGGCCTCGACCTGGTTAAGCTCGTTCTCATCACGGATTCCAGCCGCCTGCAGGCCCCCGAGGTGGTGAAGGGCCTGGAGACGCTCATGGCGAACCAGGGCGAGATCTGGGCCAAGCTCGACGCAGGCACCGAGGCCTTCTACCGCGAGATCTGCCGCAGCCAGGTGCCCTTCCAGAAGATCCTCGACAACCTCCTGGCCACGGCCCGGCGCTGGCCCATCCTCATCCAGACCCTCTTCCTCAGCTGGAAGGGGCAGGGGCCCTCCGCCGACGAGGTGGCGGCCTACTGCGACCGGCTGGAGGCCATCCTGGCCCAGGGCGGCCGGCTCCGGGCCATCCAGCTCTACACGGTGGCGCGGCCCACGCCGGAAGCCGAGGCCCGCCCCCTGTCCCGGCAGGAGATGGATGACCTCGCGGCGCAGGTGGGCGCCCGGCTGCCCAGCCTGCCGATCGAGGTCTACTACGGGCCGGAGGCCTGGGGCTGATGCGCTCCCGAGGGTCTTTCGCCGCCGCGATCCTGGCGGCGGGGCTGGGCACCCTGGTGGGCTGTCGTTCCCGCCGCGTGCCCCCACCGCCGCCACCTCCGCCGCGCCTCCGCCTGGTGGCCGTGGGGGACATCCTCATGCACCAGGACGTCAAGGCCTCCGCAGAGCATGCGCCGCAGGGCTTTCCGGCGCTCTGGGCGGATCTCGTGCCCCTCTTCCGCGGCGCGGACCTGGCCTTCGGCAACCTGGAGACGCCCGTGGCGCCGGCCACCGGCCGTCCCGGCGTGCCCTTCCAGTTCAATGCCCCGGCGACCCTGCCGGGGGCCCTTCGGGCAAGCGGATTCACCGTGCTCTCCACGGCCAACAACCATGCTTTCGACCAGGGGATGAAGGGCGTTCGCGAGACCCTGGACCGCCTGCGGGCCGAGCAGTTGCTCGCGGTGGGCAGCGGGGAGGACCGGCCCAGGGCGGAGGCGCTCCAGATCGTCGAACGGCAGGGGCTGAAGGTGGCCTTCCTGGGGTTCACGGACATCTTCAACGTGAACCTCGACCGTAAGGCCACGGAACCTTGGGTGCGTCCCCTGGACCTGGAGCCCGCCGTGGCCGCCGTGCGGGAGGCGCGCTCCCGGGCCGACCTGGTGGTGGTGAGCGTCCACTGGGGCAACGAGTACCAGCGCCAGCCCACCAAGCGCCAGCGGGATATCGCCAGGCGGCTGGTGGAGGCCGGCTGCGACGTGGTGCTGGGCCACCATCCTCACGTCCTGCAGCCCGCGGAAATCATGGAGGCGGGTGGCCGCAAGGCCCTGGTGGCCTATTCCCTGGGCAACTTCATCAGCAACCAGGACCGCATGTACCGGGCCGACCTGTTCCCGGTGGCGGGGGGCGATAGCCGCGACGGCGCGGCGCTCCAGGCCATCTTCGAGCAGCGCCGGGACGTGGATGGGCGGACGCATGTGGCCCTGTCGGAGGCCTCCTTCGAGCCTCTGTGGACCGAGAACAACTGGGGAGCCCCCGCCGCGAAGCGGGAGATTCGGGTCATCCGGGTGGCCGCGGCCGAAGCCCGGGCACGCGCCGAAGTGGAGGCCCTCTCGATGCCTCAGGAGGGCCCCGGGGCCCAGGCCCGCCGGGCAGCACTGCTGGAGAAGCAGGAATACCTCCGGACGCTCATCCTCCGGCGCCGGCGCATCGCCGAGACCCTGGGCGAAGCCTTCGTCCGCTAGGCCAGGCCGAGTTCCCCGCGGTTCTGATGCAGCACGGCGATGATGCGGGCCAGGTGCTCCTCCTCAGTGCCTCCGACGGCCTCCTGGAGCATGCGGAAGCCCTCGGCCACCTCGAAGCGGTCCACGCCCGCGGCGAAGGCCTTGTCCTTGAGCTTCTTCTTCACGCTCTTCGGCTCCAGGCCCTCGGTGCGGGTGGGGCGCACCAGGGCGCAGGCCATGACGAAACCCGTGATCTCGTCCGAGGCCAGCAGGGCCTTGTCCAGCAGGTGGTCGTAGGGGACGTTCCAGCGGGTGTAGTGGGCGCTGATGGCGTGGGCCAGCTCCGTCTCGCCCCGCTCGCGGAGCCAGGCGACGATGCGCTTGGGATGCTCCTCTGGCCAGCTGTCGTAGTCCGCGTCGTGCAGCAGGCCCGCCAGGCCGAAGCGCCCGGCGTCCTCTCCCAGCTTCTCGGCCAGGTCGCGCATCACCAGTTCCACGGCCCGGGCATGGGTCCGCAGCTTCTCGGAGGGCGTCCACTGGCAGAGCAGGGTCCAGGCTTCATCGCGGGTGAGCATCACGGGCCTCAGTAGATGGGGATGGCCGGGCTGAGCGGCGCGGGTTCGGGATCCCCGGGATAGCGCACGGATTCCAGGAACAAGCCGGAGGCCGGGGCCGCCTTGGCCGCCCAGTACAGGTTCGCCGCCTCGGTGGGCGCATGGAGATCCTCCAGCACCCGGCGAGGTTCCTCTTCGCCCAGGGCGCAGGCCACAGAGGCGCCGACCATGCGCCGCACCTGACGGCGGAAGAAGTGGGTGGCGCGGACCCGCAGCAACACGAGGGACCCCGATTCGGCGACCTCGCAGCGGAGGATCCGGCTCAGCCCATCCTCCTCGGCGTCCAGGTCCGCGAAGGAGCCCAGGTCCTGGTCGCCTTCGAAGGCGGTCCAGGTCTTCCGCAGCCGGTCCAGGTCCAGGCTGCGCTTCACCCACCAGATCCATGGCTTGCCGAAGGCGCTGCGCCGCCGGCTGATCTGGTAGAGGTAGGTGCGGTCGACGGCGTCGAACCTGGCGTGGAAGCGCGGCGCGCAGGACCGGACGTCACGGATGGCGATGTCCTGGGGCAGGGTGGCGTCGAAGATCCTTCGCAACTCGCCGGGTCGCGGCGCGCCTTTGGTCTCCAGATGCAGGTGGGCGACCTGCCCCAGGGCGTGCACGCCGGCGTCCGTGCGCCCGGCGCCGCCCAGGTAGACGAGCCGCAGGCCCGCTTCGTGGATGGCGTGCTCCAGGCTGCCCGCCACGGTGCGGACGCCTTCGCGGGTCTGCTTGGGGCCTTGCTTCTGCCAGCCGTGGAAGCGGCTGCCGTCGTATTCCACCAGCAGGCGGAATGCGGTGTAGGGAACGGGTTTCGCAGCCACCTTCAGTCTCCGGCGACGGATTTCACCGCCTCGATGAGGGCCGCGGGATCGTGGATCGGCTTCGAGATGTAGCCTTCCGCGCCCGTCAGCTCCAGGTACTTTTCCCGGTCTCCGAACATGGCGTGGGCGGTGGCCAGCAGCACGGGGATCCGACGGGTGGCTTCATCCCCCTTGAGCAGCTTGGTGATGAAGATCCCGTCCACCTTCTGGCCCTGGTAGCTCGAGCGGGAGAGGCTCACGTCCATGATGATGGCCTTCAGGTCGGCCTCCCGGGCGAGCCGGAGGATCTCATCGACCTCCTCCGACACCAGCACCTCGTAACCGCCCTTCTTGATCAGCACGGTCTGGATGAACTTGATGTTGATCGGGTCGTCCTCCACCAGGAGGATGCGCTCTGCCATGGCTGCCTCGTTTTCTCCAGCCTATCGGCAATCAGCGGTAAGTTCCCTCTTTTTGCTGTCTTTCCAGGTCGTCCAGGAGGCTGTCCGGCACCTTGAGCCCGCCCCGGCCCGCGCCCAGGCGCAGACCCGGTTTGTTGGCGCCGTGGTAGTCGCTGCCGCCGGTGACCACCATGCCGAGGCGCGCCGCCAGGGCCACGAAGTGCTTCTGCTCCGCCGCCCGGTATTCGCCGTAGTAGCCCTCCAGGCCCTCCATGCCTTCGCGCTGGAGATCCTTCATGGCCTCGTCCCAGCGGAAGGAACCGCCCGCGAAGCGTCCCGGATGAGCCACGACGGGGACGCCGCCGGCCTCGCGGATCCAGCGAGTCGCCTCCGCGGGGCTCAGCTCCTCCCGCGGCACGAAGCCCGGGCAGTCGTCTCCGATGAGGCGCTCGAAGGCCTCCGGCGCCCGCTTGACGAAACCCCGGGCCGCGAGGGCCTTGGCGAAATGGACCCGGGAGATGAGAGGGGTCTCGGCCTGGGCCCGGACATCTTCGTAGGTGATGGGGCAGCCCAGCTCGGCCAGGCGGGCGAGCATGCGGCGGTTGCGGTCATCCCGGCGCGACCGCAGCTCGTCCAGGCGGCCCTGGAACCGGGCGTCGGCGGGATCCACCAGGAGGCCCAGCACGTGCAGGGAGCGGCCCAGGAAGCGGCAGCTCAGCTCGGTGCCCACCAGGAGGCGCACCTTCACTTTCGGCTGCATGGCCAGGAACTCCGGGATGCCGCCCAGGGTGTCGTGGTCCGTGAGACAGAGGGCCGTCAACCCGGCTTCCTCGCCAAGCAGCGCCAGGCGCTCCGGTGTATCAGTGCCGTCCGAGTGGAGGGTATGGCAGTGGAGATCGATCAATGGGGTACCAATTGTGGATGGGCTCGCCCCGGGGACGCCTCCGGCACGGACCGGAACGAGGACCCGGGGCGGGGCAGGGCCCCAGCTCGAAAGCTCGCGCTACTGGACGAAGTTTGAGGCGCTCTGGGCGTCGTCCACGGGCTCATCCATGGCCAGGCGGCGGAACAGCTTCACGTCGGCCAGGGACAGGATGCTCATGTAGGAGAAGCCGCTGAAGAAGAGCCAGAGGAAGGGCACGGAGGCCCACTTGCGGATGTAGATGGCCACGAAGAGGGCGGCGAAGTAGTAGATCGCGAAGCCCAGCTCCAGGAAGGTCAGCAGGCTCTTGGGCACCTTGTAGGCCCGCTTGGTGACGGACTTGCCATTGGCGTCCACGCCGTACTTGGGGGTGCGCTTGAATTCCTTGTCGTCCGTGAAGAAGCCTTCCATCACGGCCTTGGCCTGGTTCAGGGCGAGGCCGATGCCCAGGCCCATGAGGCCGGGGATGTACTTCAGGCGGGTCTTCCAGCCGGTGTTGTCGGTGAGTTCCTTCTGGGAGAGGCCGAAGTAGAGACCCACGCTCACCGCGTTCAGCAGGAAGAAGGGGCCGTCCGTGAGCAGCAGGACGTGCATGGGCGTCCCGGCCCGGAAGACCATGCTCGGCACCATGATGATGCTGAGGATCACCATCAGGATGTAGTTGCAGTTGGCGGTCAGGTGGAACCAGCACTCCAGCTTGGTGTGCAGGCTCTCGTCGGACTTCCAGATGGTCTTCATGAGCTTGCGGATGACCTGGGCATTGCCCTTGGCCCAGCGGTGCTGCTGGCTCTTGAAGGCGTTGACCTCCACGGGCAGCTCGGCGGGGACGACGAGGTCCTTGAGGTAGACGCCCTTCCAGCCCTTGAGCTGGGCGCGGTAGGACAGGTCCGCGTCCTCGGTGATGGTGTCGTGCTCCCAGCCGCCCGCGTCGGCGATGGCGGAGACGCGCCACATGCCAGCGGTGCCGCTGAAGTTGAAGAAGGCATGGGAGCGGTGGCGGGCCGTGTGCTCGAAGACGAAGTGCCCGTCGAGCAGGATGGCCTGCACCTGGGTCAGGAGGGAGAACTCGCGGTTCAGGTGGGCCCAGCAGCCCTGGACGAAGGCCACCTTGCCATCGGCGAAGTGGGGCACGGCCTTGCGGAGGAAGTCCTCGGTGGGCAGGAAGTCCGCGTCGAACATGGCCACCAGCTCGCCCTTGGCGACCTTGAGGCCTTCCGAGAGGGCGCCGGCCTTGAAGCCCGTGCGGTCCGTGCGGTGCAGGTAGTGGATGTCGAAGCCCAGGGCCTTGTAGCGGTCCACCACGGCGCTGGCCACCTTGACGGTCTCGTCCGTGGAGTCGTCCAGCACCTGGATCTCGAGCTTCTCCTTGGGCCAGTCCATCTTCACGACGTGGTCCATGAGGCGCTCGATGACGTTCATCTCGTTGAACACCGCCAGCTGCACGGTGACCACCGGCAGGTAGGTCGCGTCGCCCACGGGCTGCGGCACGTCCTTCTTGTGGCGGTAGTAGAGCAGCAGCATCCAGAGGCGGTGCGCCCCATAGATACTCAGGATGGTGAGCAGCGTGAAGTAGGTGCCGAGCACGATGGTCTTGACGACTTCCATCACGGAATAAACCTCCCACGGTCCGGGCCAGCGGACCTGCCGTTATTGTGCCATGGGGAGTCGGAAAAACCACGAAAAACATGACAATCTACCACTTCATCCCGATGCGTCCGGTAGGATGCTGGCATGGCCGACCTCGACAACTTGAACCTCCCCAGGACCATCGGTCGCTACCAGGTCCTCCGCCTCCTGGGCTCGGGGGCCATGGGCAGCGTGGTGCTCGCCGAGGATCCCCGCATCAAGCGGAAGGTGGCCATCAAGCTCATGAAGCTGGATGCGGTGCGGACTGAGGCCGACCAGCACGAGCACCTGATGCGCTTCCAGCGTGAGGCCGAGGTGTCCGGCCTGCTGAACCACCCTGGCATCGTGGCCATCTACGACGTGGGCGAAGAAGAGGGCCATGGCCCCTTCCTGGCCATGGAGTACGTGCCCGGTAAGCCCCTGGACGGGCTGATGAAGGAAGGCGGCCCGCTGCCGAACAAGGAGAAGCTCCGCATCGCCGCGGGTATCGCCGAAGCGCTGGACCACGCCCATGCCAAGGGCATCGTCCACCGGGACGTGAAGCCCGGCAACGTCATGGTGGGCGAGGACGGGCGCACCAAGCTCATGGACTTCGGCATCGCCAAGCGCGAGGACGCCAGCCTTACCCAGACGGGCACCTTCCTCGGCACGCCCAGCTACGCCAGCCCTGAGCAGATCCGCGAAGGCAAGGTGGACAGCCGCTCGGACATCTTCAGCTTCGGCGTGCTGGTCTTCGAGCTGATGAGCGGCCAGTCCCCGTTCCCCGGCACCTCCATCAACACCATCCTCTACCGCATCGTCAACGAGCCGCCCGTGGAGGTGCAGCCACCGGTGCTGGGCGTCCTGCCCGACGGCTGGCACCGGGTCTTCGACAAGGTGCTGTCCAAACGCCCCGAGGACCGCCACCCCACCTGCACGGCCTTCGTGCGCGACCTGCTGGACGCCGTGACCGACATCGCCAAGGAGGACCGCCGCGAGCTTCTGGGCGTCCTCAAGATGAACGGCGAGGCGCCCATCCCCGCGATCCGCTCTACCGCCTACGACGAGACCATGGTGGTGGCCCGTCCCGAGCCCCACGGCGCCGGCCGGATCTGGATCGCGGCGGCCGCCGTGGCGCTCCTGGCCGTGGGTGGCTGGTTCGCGTTCCGGGGCCAGAAGGCCGCCCGCCTCCAGATCAATTCCCAGCCCACAGGCGCCAAGGTCTTCGTGAACGATCTGGCCGTGGGCGCCACGCCCATGAATCAGCCCCTCCAGGCGGGCGACACCCTGCGGCTCGAGCTCAAGGGTTTCCGGCCCCTGACCTATGCCTTCAAGCCCGGCGAGGCCCCGCCCGTCTTCCCCCTGGAGCCCATCATCAGTGAGGAGGTCATCGATTCCGTGCCGCCCGGGGCCACGGTGGTGCTGGATGAGAAGGCCCAGGAGGGCCTGACGCCCCTCAAGGTGCGCTGGAACCAGGGCCAGCCCCACCGCCTGACCCTCACCAAGGAGCAGCTGGGCTTCGCCTCGGACTTCGCCCCCGGCGAGGTTCCGGCCGGCCGTGCCTTCGAATTGAAGGAGGCCACCACCGCCGACACCCGCCAGGAGCCGGCCCTGGACCCCAACGCCCCCGGAACCCTCAAGCTGGCGGGCGCCTTTGGCGTGCGCGTGAAGGTGGATGGCAAAGACATGGGCGACCTGGCCCCCGGGGCCAAACTGCCCCTGCCTCCCGGCGCCCACAAGGTGGAGCTTACCAGCGCCCGGCACTACTTCAGGGACAGTCGGAACCTCAGCGTCACCGCCGGCCAGACCCTGCCCCTGAACCTGCCCGCCCTCGCCACCCTCACCGTCGAGACCTTCCCCGGCACCGGCAAAGTCCTCGTGGACGGCCAGGACACCGGCATCGAGAGCGACGGCAGCGGCGTCAAGCTCGCCGAAGGCCGCCACACCATCACCGTCCGGGGCCCCAAAGGCACCAAGAGCGAGACCGTGGAGGTGCGGGGGGACAAGGGGTTGAGGTTCCCGCTGTGAGCTGAGGGAAGGAAGATGGGCCTCGGGCCTTCTGGGATTCTTTCAATCGTCATTGCTATTTCCTATCTGTAGTCGTTCACACCCATTCAGCTCATTTAGTCTGTCCACGTCACCTACTTATTTATCGGTATTGTAGTTATTTCGGCATTTATGTATATTTGTAAATTAAATTGAGGTGGTTTCAGGATTGGATGATACTGCCATCCAATTTATAGTTAGGCACCTTCCAGAGGGCCAATCCAGATGAGTGAACCAATCAAATACTGGCTCATTGGGATTCAATACCTCCGGCTTACGGAGGCTTCATGCGAGGAATTGGTCAAAAGCCAGAATGAGCCAGGTCTTGCATATATTGGATCCGCTGATTGGGAAGACTATTTAGACGCCACAAAATGGTCAGATCATAGTATTGGAATTGCAATCTTATTTAATTTTTTCCACGGCATGGAAGTTTTACTTAAAGGATTTCTCGCCCTGAAGGCCAAGCCATTTAAAAAAAATCACAGGCTTACTCAAATTCTAGATGAATTTGAAATGGAGTATCCAGGTACCCGATTGGCACTACTCATTCGTAAATACACGAAAGAATTGGTCCCATGGTCACCGCTTGCCATGTTTCTCGAAACAAATGGAGTTTCAATTGATGATTGGTACGATGCATTGAAGTACCCAGAGTCTAAAAAGGGACGTACCTATTCACATGTAGATCTGAAATATGGTGGCTTTGATACCCTTCATTTCTGGCGCTCAGTTGGCGAAACAGCCATTCTTCTGCGAAAAGAAGCTGTCGAGCTTTCAAAGGCCCTCCAATGATGTCTCGGCCCAGGTGTCTAACCCCTCGCTCAATCCGGACCCCGCCTGCATTGCATCTCGCTCTGTCAGTCCCCATTCCGCGGCTCAGCTCAGCGCCTTGATGCGAGCGACCCAGTGAGCCCTCTTCGTCAAGCACCCACCATCACCCAGACATGAACTACGACCGCATTCATTCCGCGTTCCTGGAAGGCGACCTGAGGGCGATTCGCAGCGAACTTGGGGATCCTGCCGACTTCCCGAATTCAACCTGGGGGCAATGCGGCGATTACTGCCTTGATTATGCGCTCTATCATTCGCCGATATCTCTGGTGAGAGAGCTCTTGCAACTCGGGGCTGACCCGAATTATCCGGGCTCGGGGTTTCCATCCTTGTTCGCCGCGCTCACGTCCAACCACCAGGATCGATGCGGTCGAATCCAGCTGCTTCTCGATTTCGGCGCAGATATCCAGCAGCGGGGGGTGAACGATTACACCCCCTTGCATTTTGCCGTCTCAAACGACGATGGGGACGCGGTGACGCTCCTGCTTTCCCAAGGTGCGGATGCTTCCGCCCGCACCCACATTGATCACTACGCGACGCCGCTCGAGGAAGGGAGGCGGTTTGGGCATTCCGTGGGCGTCGAGGCCCTGCGTCGGCATGGGGTGCGTTCCTGAACCTTCGGCACGATTAGGGCCGTTCCAACCATTCGGCCCCCAGAAACGACCGTTCGGCGGTTTCTGCTGCTGAGCGACATCGGGTCCGGTTTCATGGGTGAGTCCCGCGAGGAGCCCACCCCGTGCCATTCCTTTCCAGTGACCTCCAGCCGCATCCGGCGCCCGCGCGCGTGGCGGCCTACGCCCCGTGGCTCAGGCCGAAGCGGGCGGGGTGGCAGGTCCCCCTGGTAGGGGCCGCGGCAGACCACGCCCGCCAGGTTCTCCGGTTGGATCGGCTGCCGGAGCTCTCCAGCTTCGAGGCGTTCGAGGAGCACCTTGCCTCCGTGCTGAACAGCGGCGTGTGCGTGTTCTTCGACGGGGCGGAGCCTCTGCTGCTGGCCGGGCAGGGCACCGCGGGCGCCGTGAGCGGCCTGCGGATCGTGATCGGGCTGGATGAACGCGGGGCTTCCCGCTTCCATGTCCTGGGCCCGGGCGTCGATGCCTCCTTCGCCATGGCCGACGGGGCCTTCCTGGCCGGTGAATCCGACCGCCGGCGGATCGACCTGATCCGCTACTGGTACCAGCACGCCAAGCCCCACCTCATCAAAGCCTGGACCGATTCGCGGTCCTTCCAGCCTCCGGTCGGACCTCACGACGCAGCCTAGGGGAGGAAGGATTCCCTCCGCGTCACCCTGCGGGTGACGCTCCGGCCGCAGGGCTGGCTGTGACCTCGGCAGGGGTGCAAGTGAAAGCCCGGCTCTGCCGGGCTTTCACGCAGGGGCCCGGGGGTATGCGCGAAGCGCGCCACTAGACCTCCGCAACGCATGCGTTGCGGAGGGAGCCCCCGGACAGCATTGGTTGGGGAGGAAGGATTCGAACCCTCGGTACGCAGGATCAAAACCTGCTGCCTTACCACTTGGCTACTCCCCAGGCGGAAAGGCAAGCATAGCGCGGGTTCGCGTCCCGCCCAAGCCCTCAGGCCCGGAGCGCGGCCTCAGGAGTTGGTCTTGGGGGTGAAACCGAACTCCTCGACGCTCAGCAGGTCGGGGCGCACCTGGGCGGCTTCGCCGCGCTCGAGGCGGCTGAGGGCGCGGTGGCCGGTGGCGGCCTCATAGGCCAGCAGCACCTTCTCCTCGATCTGCTCGCGGAGAGGGTTGTTCAGAGGATAGGCGATGTCCTTGAAGCTGCCGTCCCGCTTGCGGCGGCTGGGCATGGCCACGAAGTAGCCGTCCTCGCCCTCCACCACCCGCAGGTCGCCCACCAGGAAACAGTCGTCGATGACCAGGGCCGCGAAGGCCCGAAGCTTGTCGTCGCCTTCCACCTTGGTGATGCGGATATCGGTGATGTTGAGCATGGCGGTCCCCGGTCCTCGGCCGCCGTCCTCAGGGGCGGAGCCGATCTCCAGGTTAGCCGATCTCGACCCAGCCCCACTGGCGACCAGTGGTCTCGCCGCGGCGGTAGGAATAGAGCAGGTCAGGGCGGCACATGGTGCAGAGGGCCACGCTGCCTTCCTTTCCGGGATCCAACCCAAGGTCCAGGGCCTGGGCGCGCAGGAACCCGTGCAGGTCGAGGTGGGCCTTGCCGGAAGGGCCCTCGCTGCGCAGGGCCTCGTGCCAGGCGGCGTCCTGCCGGGCGGCTTCGACGACTTCATCGCCCACTTCGAAGTGGCAAGCCAGGATGGCGGGACCAAAGGCCCAGACGAGATCATCCGGGTGCCCTCCCAGGGCGCGGTAGCGTGCCGTGCCGCGGCGCAGGATGCCGCCGCCGGACCCTGGATCCCCATGGCCCGTGGCGCCCCGCCAGCCCGCGTGCAGGGCGGCCGCCCACGGCGTTCCGTCCGCCAACGGGCCGGCCAGCAGCACGGGCACGCAGTCGGCCACGCGCACGCCGATGCGGACGCCGGGCGTGGTGGTCCAGAGGCCATCGCCCTCCACGATCGCATCCGTGGCTTCCACGATGCCGCAGCGATGCACCTGGTTCAGGCGCCGGGAGGGCAGGGCCTCGGGGGGATCAAGGCGGGTGGAGAATCCCCAGCTCAGCGGGAAGGGGGGCCGGACGGATGGGATGAGCAAGGCCTCAGCCCTTGGAGGCGAGCTTGGTTTCCAGCCATGACTTGATGCGGTTGGCGTCGCCCAGCCGCGAGTACTTGCCCCAGGAATCCAGCAGCACGATGAGCACCGGACGGTTGGCCAGCATGGCCTGCATGACCAGGCAGCGGCCGGCCTCCTCGATGTAGCCGGTCTTGGAGAGGCCGATGGTCCAGCGGGGGCTGCGTACCAGGGCGTTGGTGTTGGGGAACTGGATGCTGCGGCGGCCCGACTGGATGGAGGTCTCGGGCCGGGTGGTGAAGTCGCGGATCTCGGGATAGCGGTAGGCCGCTTCCATGATGCGGGCCAGATCGTGGGCGGTCGCCACGTTGCCGGCGGAGAGGCCCGTCGGATCCTCGAAGCGGGCGGCTTCCAGGCCAAGGGCCTTGGCCTTGGCGTTCATGGCCTCCACGAAGGCGGAGAGGCCGCCGGGGAAGGTGCGGCCGAGGGCATGGGCGGCGCGGTTCTCGGAGGCCAGCAGGGCCAGAAGCAGGGCCTGCTCCCGGGGCAGGTGGGTGCCCACGGGCAGGCGCGACTTGCTGTGGCGCAGCATGTCCATGTCGTCCCGGGTGATGGTGAGCATCTCCTGGGGGTCCAGGCGGGCGTCCAGCAGGACCATGGCCGTCATGAGCTTGGTGAGCGAGGCGATGGGCTGGATGGCCCCCGCCTGCTTCTCGATCAGCGCCTGGCCCGTGGTCTGGTCCAGCACCAGCGCCGAGGCAGACTTGAGCGACAGCTTGGTCTGGGGGCGGGAGGCCGCTTGCAGGGCGGCGAGGCCCACGAAGCACAAGATTCCCAGCCTCTGGATTCCCCGTTTGAACCCCATGCCTGCTCCATGAAGATAACGATTGTCGTCACTCGTTCCTAGTTTACTGGATCGAATGGTCGATTCCTTCAGTGAAAATGGTCAGGGCCAGAGCAGGATCAAAAGGCTGAGGTCGGTCACCGCCCAGGCACCCAGGCCCCAGTACATGCCAGTTTCGTGCCGGTGGTCGCTCCAGGCGCGCCAGCCCGCCAGCCAGGGCAGGAGCACGGCCAGCCAGGCGGCCAGGGAGATCCCGAGGGGCCAGAGGTGACGTCCCAGGGCCATGACCGCGGCGCCGAAGAGCAGGTGGGCCACCAGGGCCGCGACCAGGGCCAGGGCGAGGCTCCGCCCCACGCCCACCCGGATCACAAGGGTGCGGTCGCCCCGGCGGGTGTCCTCCGCCACTTGATAGATCTGGGTCATGGGGTACAGGGTGGCGAAGAGGAAGGCGAAGCCCCAGGAGACCCGCAGGATGGCCGCATCGAAGGGCCGCCCCGTGAGGGCCCAGCCCGCCAGGGGCGTGAACAGGCCGAACCCGATGCAGTTGATGAGCAGGTCCCAGCCGGCCCGGGCCTTCAGGCGGATCGGGGGCACGGAATACAGCACGCTCATGACCACGCAGGCGAGGTTGATCAGGGCGAAGGGCCGGGGCAGCAGGAATCCCAGGAGGGCGGAGGCGGCCAGCAGGGCGGACGAGAAGGCCAGGAGGTGCTCGGGGGGCTTCGGCGGCGCCTTCAGGTAGCCGATGTCGCCTTCATCCTTGTCGAAGGCGCTGTTGATGGCCAGGGTGCCGCCGTTGAGCAGGGCCACGAAGACGAGCCATCCCAGCAGCGTGGGCGCGGCTTTCAGGGCCCAGCCAGTGGCCAGCAGTGTGCCCAGCAGGAAGTGGGCCGTCATGATGGGCCATTCCAGGGGCCGCAGATGCAGCACATAGGCCATGGTCCTGGGCCCCAGGAGGCGCAGGAAGAAAGCCCGGATGGGGAAGCCGCGGGCTCCTTCCGTCACGCGATGCCTTCGCGCCGCAGGGCCTGGACTTCGCCGGAGGGACGCCGGGGCTCCACCAGAGTCTCCATGGCGGCCAGCAGGTGGGGCACGCTGAAATCGGTGTCCACGCACATGCCATGGGGCAGGGACAGGGAGATCACATAGCAGGGGATCTCGGGCATTTTCGTGAGGCCCTTGAGCAGCCGGTCCGAGCAGCTAACCGCCACCACCAGATCAGGCCGGTATTCCCGCGCTTCGCGGTAGGCCTTGTGGCTGCGGTTGGTGATGCGGCCTTCCCAGCGGTTCGTCAGCACCAGGTTCATGTAGTCGCCCACGGGGCACAGGCCGCAGTCGTAGCAGGCCTCGAGATCATCGAGGATGCCGGCCTTGCAGCGGGCCATCTGGATGCAGTGGGGGAGGAGGATGAGGGCCCGCCTGGCCCGATGGCTGCTGAAGGCCTCACGGACCTGCTGATTGTTGTAGCCGCAGTAGGAGAGGATCCAGGCGTCCTCCTGCCCGAGCCAGCGGGCGATGGGCCTGAAGGCGTGGGCCCAGATGCTGTCCTGCCGGCGGATCGCCGCCCCGTTCCGGAGGAGGGCTTCGCCTCGCAGGAAGCTGGGCCAGGCCGCGGCGAGGGCGGCCACACCCGCCAGCAGCCACCACCCGCGGCCGGCGGAATGGAGCGCCGCCCCCGCGAACGCCACGGCCGAGACGGCTGTGGGCAGGCCCCTGCGGACCCAGAGGAAGAGCGCGCCCCGTTCGTCCGGCAGAGTGCCGGGCTGAGGCAGGGCGCGGGTTTCCTTCACTTGGAGGCTCCGGCCAGGCCGATGATCTTCTTCAGGTCATCGTCCTTCCAGCGGAGGCCGCCGCCAAAGAAGACCGTGCGAAGGTCCTTGTTGCCGATGTCCTGGACGCCGGCCTGGACGTAGGCGCCCTTCCAGAACTGGTAGCTGGTGGTGAAGCGGTAGCGCGGGTTCGGCTTCTCAGGGCGCTTGGTGAAGTCGTAGGCCAGGACGCCGAGCCGCAGGCGATCGTTGTCCAGGGTGCGGAACTCGACGCCGCCGCCACCCTTGCCTTCCACGATGCCGGCGGAGAAGACGGCCGCGCCCAGACGCTTGGCGAACTGCGCGGATACGGTGAAGCTCTGATCCGTGGTGACGGACCTGGTCTTCTCCAGGACGGTGACGGGCAGGCCGGTGACGGGGTCGAGCTGGGTCACCGTGCGGGTGCTTTCACTCAGCTTCCCGTCGGGCGTGGAGGCGAAGCCCAGCGCGTACCAGTAGTCCGGCTTGGGCGCGATCTCGAGGCCGAGGGCCACGCGGCTGTCGTTGCGCTTGTCCCACTGGGCCGCGTCCATGTCGAGGCGGAACTCCATCTTGTTGAAGCCGCCCAGCAGGCCGTTCACGTTGTCCACCGCCTCGTTGATCTTCTTGATGGTGGTCTCGTCGTTGAGCAGCTTGCCGATGGTGCCCTGGCCGTTGTTGATCCGGTCGGTGAGCACCTTCAGGTTGTCCGCGGTGCCCTGGAAGCTCTGGGCCAGCTTGCGGACATCCGTCATCACGCCCTTCAGCTCGGGCCGGTTCTCCTCGAGGATGGCGTTGAGGTTCTTGCCCACGGTCTCGAACTGCTGGGCCAGCTTCGGCAGCTTGTCCCGCAGGTCGGCGGTGATGGCCTCGACATTGCCCATGGTGTTGTTGATGGCGCTGTGGTTCTCCTGGGCCATGGACCGGAACTCGGCGGTCAGCACGCGGATGTTGTCCACGATCTCGTCGATCTTCTCCCGGCCCTGCTCGCCGCCGATGGACTCGTTCAGGGCCTGGGTGACGCCCTTCACGTTCTTGCCGATCTCGGAGAGGGTCTCCATGAGGTTGTCGAGGCTGACGCCCGCCTTGCTGGGCAGGGGCTGGTCCTGGGGGAAGGGGCCCTTGGCGCTGTGGCCCGCATCCAGATCGATGAACTTCTCGCCCAGGATGCCGATGGAGCCCAGCGACACAAAGGCGTCCGCATAGACCGGCACGGAAGGATCCAGGCCCACCACCACGCGGGCCTTGCCGTTCTCGAGGGCGATGGTGCGGACATCGCCCACCTTCACGCCGGCGATGCGCACGGCGCTCTGGACGTTCAGGCCCGCCACCGAGTCGAAGTAGGTGAACCGCTCGGACTGGTTCTTCTTGCCGCCGATCTCCAGCTTTTCGGAGCGGAAGACCAGCACGGCCAGGAGAAGGATGGCACCCGTGAAGAAGAGGCCGACCTTGGTTTCGGGCTTCATGCTTGGGCCTCCTTGGTTTTTCTTTTTGGCGGGGGCGGGTCTTGAAGGAATGGGCCATCCGCGTCCCCCCGCAGGAACTGCTGGATGACGGGATGCGGGTTCGCCTTGAAGGCGTCCGGCGGCTCGCAGGCGATGCACTCGCCCCGGAAGAGCAGGGCGATGCGGTCGGCGATCTCGAAGGCGGACTTGAGGTCGTGGGTGATGGTGATGGTGGTGACGCCCAGCTCGTGCTTGAGGTCGAGGATCACGCGGCCGATGACGTCGGTCATCACGGGATCCAGGCCTGTGGTCGGCTCGTCGAAGAGGAGGATCTTGGGCTTGAGGGCGATGGCCCGGGCGAAGCCCACGCGCCGCTTCATGCCGCCGGAGAGCTCCGCGGGCTTCAGCTTGTCGGTGCCCTTCATGCCCACCATGGAGAGGCATTCATCCACGCGGGACCGGACCTCCTCCTCGCTGATGCGGAGGTGCCGGCGGAGCCCGAAGGCCACGTTCTCGAAGACGGTCATGGAATCGAAGAGGGCGGCCATCTGGAAGCACATGCCGATGCTCTGGCGGACCTTGAAGAGCTCTTCCCGCTTGAGCTGGGCGATGATCTTGCCCTCGATGGCCACGTGCCCGGCGTCCGGCGTGAGCAGGCCCATGATGTTGCGGAGCAGCACGGTCTTTCCCGTGCCGGAGCCGCCCAGCACCACGAGGCTCTCACCCTCCTGGACCTGGAGGTTCACGTTGGACAGCACGACCTTCGGACCGAAAGCCTTGGACAGGTTGACGACGTCGATCAGAGCCATGCCGTCACACCAGCAAAAGCTTGGTGAGGAAAAAGTCGGAGATCAGGATCCACAGCGAGCTGGTCACCACGCTGCTGGTGGGCGCATTGCCCACGCCCTCGGCGCCGCCCTGGGTGCGATAGCCCCTCCAGCACCCGACGAGGGCGATGATCATGCCGAACACCAGGGCCTTGTAGAGCGCGATGCGGACGTCCCGGAACGCCAGCAGCTTGTAGAACTCGTGACTGTAGACGAAGGCGCTCTGGCCTTCCACGCCCACCAGGATCATGTAGCCGCCCCAGAATCCGACGTAGATGGAGATCACCGTCAGGAGGGGGACCACCACGATGGAGGCCAGGAACCGCGGCACGAAGAGGTAGTGGATGGGATCTGTCGCCAGGCACTCCAGCGCGTCGATCTGCTCCGTCACCTGCATGGTGCCCAGCTCTGCGGCCATGGCCGAGCCGATGCGGCCCGAGAGCATGAGGCCGGTGATGACCGGACCCAGCTCGCGGACAATGGCCAGGCCCTCCACCTGCGCGGCCAGGCCCTCGGCCTGGAACTGGCGGAAGCCGAAGGCCAGCTGCACCGCGAACACCATGCTCACGGCGACGCTCGTGAGGATCACGACCGGCAGGGAGTGGACGCCCACGGCCTGGAACTGGTTCAGCAGGTTCTTGCCGTCGAAGGGCCGCTTGAAGATGGCCACGAAGGTGCGGCCCGCCAGCGTGGCGAAGTCCCCGGCGGTATCGAGCGCGCTGAGGACGCTGGCACCGGTCTTATCGATGAAGGTCAGAACCATGGGGCTCCGGGGGCAAAGAACCAGCTTACCCGAGTCAGCCCTTCTTCTGCCGGGCACGGAGTTTCGACGCGCCGCCTTCTTTTTCCGTCTGCGCCGTCCGGCTCAGGGCCAGGGCATCCGCCGGCACGTCGCGGGTGATGGTGCTGCCCGCGCCGATGAGGGCGCCATCGCCGATGGTCACGGGAGCCACCAGCTGGGTGTCCGATCCCACGAACACGCGATCACCGATGACGGTCCGGTGCTTGTTCACCCCATCGTAGTTGCAGGTGATGACTCCCGCGCCGATGTTGGTGCCCTCGCCGATCTCCGTATCGCCGAGGTAGGCGAGGTGGTTGGCCTTGGCCCCGCGATGCAGCTTCGCCTTCTTGGTCTCCACGAAATTCCCGACGTGGACGTTCTCAGCCAGGTCCGTGCCCTCGCGCAGACGGGCGAAGGGCCCCAGCTTCGCCCCGGCGCCCACCAGGGCCTGCTCGATGACGCAGTAGGGCCGGACCTCCACGCCTTCGCCCAGCACGGAATCCAGGATCACGGTCCCTTGCCCGATGCGGCAGCCTTCGCCGACACGCACGGTCCCTTCCATGCGGACGCCGGGTTCCAGCAGGACGTCGCGCGAAAGGACCACCCGCGGACCCACCAGCGTGCTGTCGGGATGGAGGAAGGTCACGCCCTCGGCCATCCAGTGCCGCTGGATGCGCCGCTGGGCCGCGGCCTGAAGCGTGGCCTGATCCTGCCGCGAGTTCATGCCCGCCAGCTCCTCGGGATCGCAGACCTCCACGGCCACGGGGAGCTCCCGGGCCACGGCCGCCACGGCGTCCGTGAGGTAGTACTCCTTCTGGGCGTTGTGGTTGGTCAGACCCTGGAGGGCCTTCCTCAGGGCGGGCCAGGGGAGGGCGTAGGCGCCCCCGTTCACACGCTGCACCGCCAGCTGCTCCGGCGTGGCGTCCTTGGCCTCCACCATGGCCGCCAGGCGGCCGTCCGGATGCTGGATCACCCGGCCGTACGAGCCCGGAGTCTGCATGTCCATGGCCAGCAGCAGGGCCTCCGCGGAGCAGAGCCGCATCACCGTGGCAGGAGACGTGAGGGGGACATCGCCGCACAGGATGACCACCTTGGAGGCGCCGAGCCGGTCGAGATCGGGGATGCAGACCTGCAGGGCATGGCCGGTGCCCAGAGGTTCGCCCTGGTCCACGGCCGTGACGGGGCAGGTCAGCAGGCCGGCCTTCCGCCAGGCTTCGAGCGCGCCCAGGACCAGGTCCTTCCCGTGGTGGACCACCACGATCGCCCCGCCCAGGTCGGGAGGCAGTGTTCGCAGGGCCCAGAGGAGGGAAGGGTCGCCCAGGATCGGATGCAGGACCTTGGGAAACCGTGATTTCATGCGGGTTCCAAGCCCCGCCGCCAGGATCACCGCCACCGTCGACATGCTGCCTCCAGTCTCCAGCCTACAACAGCCGTCAGGTTCACTCGGTCGGGGCTCGCAGCAGCGCCAGCACGGACTTGGCGAAGGCCGCGGATTCGAAGGGCTTCTCCAGGAAGGCGATCCGACGCAGACCCAGGGAGCCGGGATCCATGGGCAGCGGCTGGCCCATGCCAATCACCAGACTCGGAATGGGCTGCTTCTGGAAGGCGCGGAGGGCCCGGTGGAAGCGTTCAAGCTTCGGGGTGCGCTCCAGGATCAGCGCGTCGGGCTGAGGCTGCCCCCGGCTTCCCCTCAGAAGGTGCGGCAGGTCCTCGAAGCTCTCCGATCGCCCTCCCAGAAGGTGGACGAGATCGGCCAGCGCGCTCCGGGCCAGGGGGTCGCTGTCCACGATCCAGAGCATCTGTCCGGCCAGCATGGGGCCATTCAGCGGGCGTGCCGGCGTGACGGCGGGAAGGTACACCCTCGGGCGGACTCCCGCCTGATGGTCCCGCTCCCGCTCCAGCTCCAGCATTCCCCCGGCCTCCAGCACGGATTCCCGCAGCCAGCCCAGGCCGAACAGCTCGCGAGACCAGCCTCCGGCTCCCCCCACGGTTTCCGCATGGAGCAACCCGAAGTCGTGGCCACCCAGGTCCGCGGCATCCAGCATCAGGACCAAATCCTCCCGGCCCGTGCGGTCGCGGGCATGGAGCAGCAGCTGGGTCGCGATGCGCTTCAGGGATTCCGGCGCCACGGCCAGCGAGAGGGGCGCGGCGCGGAGATCCAGGCTCCGGCCCGGAGGCAGGACCTTCCGGAGGCCGGGAAGCAGGCTTTCCAGCGCTGGCCGGCCTTCCACCTGACCGCGGGCGGACGGAGGTGGGTACAGCCGGCCGGCAGCCTCCTTCACCCGTCCGGCGGCTTCGCGGAGAACGCCGTCGGGAGCGTCGGCCAACAGGCGGTCCGAGGCTGCGGAGAGAGCCAGCAGGGCGTTCGCGCCGAGCCTGCGGCGATCCTCGTCGCCGCTGGCGCGGAGCGCGCCGCCGGCCTGCAAGGTCAACGCCCCCGCGGCGGAATGGGCGATCCACACCAGGCCCATGCCGCGATCGAAGGCCGTGGCTTCCAGCAGGACTTCGCTGAAGGTTCCGTCCTCGCTGACCTGGGTGGCCACCACGGAGGCGCTCCCGAATTGGAGGAGCTGGTCCCGGATGGCCTGCCAGACGGGCTGGTCGCCGCCCTGGAAGAGCGAGTCCATGACGTAGCCGCGCAGCTGATTGCGGGGCAGCCCCACCAACTGGCTGAAAGGGCCATTGGATTCGAGGACGCGGCCCTGGTCGTCCACCAGCCACATGGGCTGCCGGGGATCCAGTCCCAGGGCCAATCCGGGGAGTTCCGCAGGGCCCGATTTTTCGATCAGGGCCAGCGCCATGCGGAGCCCCTGGCCCCGTCCTTCCACCCAGGCTCCCTGCTCCCGCAGCCACTTCAGCTGCTGGAGGGCGACCAGGCCGAGAAGCAGCCCCGCGAGGATCGCCGATGGCCAGGAGAACCGCGGCGCGCCCGGCGGCAGCAGGAGCTGGGCCAGCGCCCCCGCGCCCAGGGTGGCGGCCCCCACCAGGGGCATCCGCAGCTCCAGCTGGCGTCCGTGGGTCCACCGGTAGGCCAGGTCTGAAAGAACCAGCCAGAGCAGGGCCTCGAAGGCCGCGCCGATCCAGAAGCGCACGACCTCCTGCCAGGGCAGGTGGAGCCTTGCAAGGAACAGGGCGAGGAAGAGGCTCGCTCCGCCGACTCCCACGGCCAGGCGCCTCACCCCCTGGACGCCCTCCCGCTGGGCCTGCAGGAAGAGGGTGAATCCGAACAGGGCGGCGCCGAGCTGGGCCGCCGGCAGGGGCAGGCCCGTGAGGAAGGCCCAAGGCTGGGCCAGCACCGCGAGGATCCCGCCCAGGAAGTAGCCGTAGCTGAGCCCCACGCGTCCCCTGCGGCGGAAGATCCAGAACCCCAGCCAGGGCGGAAGGGGCAGCAGGAGGGCGGAAATCAGGTCCGCGAAATCCATGGCGTGCATCAGAGGAGCGTAGCGGGCCAGAGACCGCGGAGGGCGTTCAGGCACCAGAGCTGCCCTCCAGCGCAATCTTCGAGGGTGATGGGCGCGCGCTGCACACGCCAGCCCCGCTCCCCCGTCCAGCGCGGGAGGTCCATGCGCTCCGCCACGCTGGCCACGCGACCTTCGACCGGCGGCAGAATCAAAGATTCCCCTCGCTCCAAGGCGACGGTGGCAATGGCGCTTTCGGCCAGGGTGCCGTCCGGCCACAGCAGCAGCGCATCCTCCGCGCCCTGCCGCCAGGCTTCGGAAAGCACCTGGGGCCGCCAGGGGCCGGAGAGCCCTTTGTGGAGCGCCAGGGGATCGGGCCGGAGGTCCCCCATGGGATGCGGCATGGGCGCGAGCCGGTATGGCGCCGCGGCCTGGGGCAGAGGCTCCAGCCGCGCATCCAGGAGGTTGAGGTCCAGGTGGAGTTCCAGCCGCAGCGCCGCCTCGGGAGCGGCATGGCGCTCCAGCCAGCGGCGGAGCTCCCCGGCGGCATCATCCAGCCACGCGGGAGATCGGCCCAGGGCGCCAGCCCCGGCCTGCAGGCGGTCCATATGGGCGTCCAGGTGCAGGGGCGATCCGTGGCGCACGGGTAGGGCGGTGCGGGGGACCGCGCCGGCATGTACGTCCACGCCAGACAGCGTGGCGCCCGGCCCGAATTCGGCTCGGAGGGCCGGGCTCAAGAGCCGACCACCTGGGCGGCCCAGGGCTCCTGGCGGGCCCGCCCGGCGAGCCGCACGCCCAGCGCGGCGGCTTCGAGGAAGTTCCTGGGATCCGCCATCCACTTTCCCGCCTTGTCGAAGGCGGTGCCGTGGTCGGGGCTCGTCCGGATGTAGGGCAGTCCCAAGGTGAGATTCACGGCCCGGGCGGGCTCCAGCAGCTTGATGGGGATGAGCCCCTGATCGTGGTACAGGGCCACCACGAGATCGAACTCGCCCGACACGGCGCGGTGGAACAGGCTGTCCGAAGGCAGGGGACCGGAAAACCGCGGTGCGGAAGCGGCGGCGGGATCCCTCGGGAACGGGCACGGAAGGTTGGCGAAGGGCCCCGCGGGACCCGCCTCGCGGAACACGGTCTCGGCCCGGTCGCGGGCTTCGGCCAGGAGGCCTTCCTCATCCCCGAAAGCGCCAGCCTCACCCGCATGCGGGTTGAGGGCGCAGAGGGCCACTCGGAGGTCCGGATTGCCCGTGAGGCGGATGAACTGCCCGGCCGAAAAGGCCAAGGTCTCAGCCACCGCTTCTGCGTCCAGGTCCTCCACCACGGAGCGCAGGCTCTGATGAACCGTGTGCAGCACGACAGACAGACGCGGGCTGACGAAGGCCATGCGGACGATGGGTGCGCCGGCCAACGTCTGCAGGAACTCGGTGTGGCCGGGGATGGGGTATCCGGCGAGGTGCGCGGCGGACTTGGCCATGGGCAGGGTCGTCAGGGCATCCACGCGGCCGGACAGGGCCATGCCCGCAGCCCACCGGATGGCTTCCACAGTGGCCCGGCCGGAGGCGGCGGAGCCGCGGCCCAGCTCCAGGCGATCCGCACGGATTTCAGGGGTGGGATCCAGCCAGAGGGCGGTGGCCGACCCGCTCGGATCGCCCACTTCGAGGCCGCAGGCCGTTCCCAGGAAACCTTCCGGAGCGGGGGCGGGGGCGTCCGTCCACTGCCAGAAGGCGCGCCTGCCTTCGGTGCCCTGGAGCAGGTCCACACCGGCACGGGAGCCCACCACCGTCACGTCGCCCCAGGAGCGCAGGGTCGGCAGCGACCTCAACAGCAGCTCGGGCCCGATGCCGCAGGGATCCCCCAACGTGATGGCGATGTGCGGTGGGCGGCTCATGGTGGTCCCCGTCGGGCGCTCCCATCCTTAGTCGTAGGCGGGGATCTCCACCTCCGCGTTCAGCAGCTCCTCCTTCTTGGTCGGGCGGCTGCGGCGGATCCGGGGTTCCTCCTCCTGCTTGTAGATGTACTTGATGTTGTGCTTGGGCACCAGGACATTGGGTTCCTTCACCCGGTTGATCTTCAGGCAGTGCTTGTCGTACCACTCGATGACGCCACGCACCTTCTCGTCGTCCTGGAGCACGATCACCATCGGCGTCTTGGACTGCATCTGCTTGAGGTAGTAGAAGCTCTCGGCGTTGGTCTGTTCGGGGGGCGCGATCTTGCGCCGGGGACTCCCCAGCCCCTGGGGCGCGGTGGCCGCCGCCGGATTGACGGCCGGATTCGGCTCTCCGCCCGCAGTGATGGGAGGCGGGACCGGCGTCATGACCTCCCCACCTCCCCCCTTGGCGGGGATGCCCAATTTATCCTTGAGTTCGGTGAGGTTCGGTCGGATGAGCTTCCGATTCATGGCAGATCCTGGCCCGGTGGGCGGTGCGGGGGGATGTCAAAGGCATTGGCGTGTGGCCATTCCCTCTCAAGCCTGGGCGGCGCCTGCGCGAAGGCAGGATCCAAAAGCCGTAGAGGGGATGAACCACTTTGGCAGGTGCCAAGTGGACCCTGCAAGGGTGTGTCTTGATTTAGATGACGGAAAGCTGCCGGAAGTTTACGCCGGATCCTCGTGCTGTGCCAATGGCTCTCCTTGGTGACACTCGGGTAGGAAAATCCGGACCCGGGTGCCCATGCCGGGGCGGCTCTGGACTTCGATGCGCCATCCCATGGCCTCAGTGAACTTGTAGACCAGGCTCATGCCCAGTCCCGACCCCTCCTCGAAGCTGCCGGAGAAAGGCACGAACAGGTGATCCAGCTGCTCAGGGGCCATGCCGCAGCCGTTGTCTTCCACCTCCAGCTGGACCTGCCCTCCGGAAACACTGGAGACGAGCCGGACCTGGGGCTGTGGGACGCCTCTGACCGCCTTGCGGGCGTTGCTCAGAAGGTTCATGAGCAACCGGTGCACCCCGACCGGGTCCGCCAGGATGAACGTCGGCACCGGCTCCGGCATGTCCAGGGGGAGCCCTTCGGTCCGGGGATCCATCTCCCAGCTCGCGCGGGCTTCTTCAAGTATCCGGCCGAGGGGGAGCACCTGGCCTGGGCCGGATTCGGGCCGGGCGAGATCGAGGAAGCCCGAGACGATGGCGCCCACCCGCTGGGATTCCCGGTCCAGGATGCCCAGCACGCGGGATCTGACGTCCTCCGGAGCCTCCGGCCGCCGCAGGAGCTGAACGCACCCGCTGATGGAGGCCAGCGGGTTCCGGAGCTCGTGGGCGAGGCCGGCCGCCAGCTGCCCGATGGATGCCAGCCGCTCGCTGATCCGCGTGCGTTCCTCGAGGGCCTTGATTTCCGTCAGGTCCTGGAACAGCAGCAGTTGGCCCGTTTCCTGGCCGTTGGGGGCCCGGAGGGAGGTCAGATGTCCACCCAGGATCTGGGGAGGACGACCTGCCACCGGAAGCGCCACCTCGAAGCGGTGCTGAGCTGGGAGGGGTGGCGCCAGGGGAAGCACCTCGTGGATGGGGAGGCCCAGGGGCACGGGATGGCCCAGGATGGCGGTCGCGGCGGGATTCGCCGACGTGATCCGTCCATCCAGATCCAGCGTGATGAGACCGGAGGACATGGACTCCACGACTCGGAAGTGCAGGGCCGACAGCTCGTCCACTGTGGCTTCGCTGGCGCTGAGGTCTGTGCGCAGGCGGTCGAGGTTGCGGCGGATGAGCACCACCACCAGGGTGGTGGCGAAGATCTGCAAGGAGGCGATGCCGAGCAGGAAGGGCAGGTGCGTTCCATCGGGATCCGTGGTTTCGCTCGACAGCCCGAACGCCGGGAGCAGGCCGAAGGTGAAGCCCAGCACCAGGAGGATGTGGGTGATGGAGGAAACAACACCCACCCAGACGATCTCCGTGGTTCCGAGGTAGAAGGCGGAGGCCAGCACGGGAAAGATGTAGAGGGTGGAGAACCGCTCATGGGCGACCCCCTGGTACGCGATGACCAGGGTGACCAGGGCCAAGTCCAGCACCAGGTTCCACCAGATCCAGGGCAGGGCGGGCGTTGGGAAGATCTGGTCCCGCGCGCGGAGGCCGAGGCTGGCCTCCCATATCGACTCGAGCAGCAGCAGCGCCAGGCAGGTCAGGTACAGATCCTCGCCCGCGCCCACGACGCGCCCCTCGGCGGGCAGGGCGAGATGCAGCACGAGCAAGCCGAAGCTGGCGTAGAGCCGGAAGGCGAGGGGAAGGAACGGCTGGCTGGCGTCCGGGGCGCCCAGCCGGCCCAATGTGCGCTGGAGCATAGGGTCCAGCATGCCCGAATCTGGCATCCTAGGACCATGCCCGACCCTGCCCCCGTTCCCTCGCCCTCCCTGCGCGCCGCCGGCATGCGGCAGACGCCTCAGCGCGAGGGAATCCTCCAGGTCCTCCGGAATTCGGATCGCCCGCTCACGGTGGAAGAGATCTGGGAGCGCATGCCGGAGCGCCGCTCGGGCCTGCCCACGGTGTACCGCAACCTCGAGCGCTTCGTTCAGGAGGGCTGGGCGGAGAGCATCATGGGTCCGGACCAGGTGATGCGCTTCGTCCGCTGCGACTCACGTCGGCACCACCACCACCTTCAATGCGAGCGATGCGGCCGCACGGTGGAAGTGGATGCGTGCGGTCTCGACGAATCGCTGATCGAGCTCGAGACCCTGTCGGGATTCCGCATCACCCGGCATCAGCTGATGCTGTTCGGACTCTGCCCCACCTGCCGGTCCGAAAAAGACCGTTGACCGTATCGCGCGCCATTGCTAGTCTTGATGTCTCACGCGGGTGTAACTCAGTGGTAGAGTGCAACCTTGCCAAGGTTGAAGTCGTGGGTTCAAATCCCATCACCCGCTCCACTCCACCCGGGCCGCGCAAGCGGCCCGGATCATGTCAGAAGCTTCATCGCACCAAACGCAAGGCGCCGTAGCCAAGTGGTAAGGCCCGGGACTGCAAATCCTGTATTCATCGGTTCGATTCCGATCGGCGCCTCCAGTTAGCCCCCGCAAGGGGGCTTTTTCGCGCCGGTCGGAATCGAAGTCGCGGATGGCGCGCAGGTAGGCCCCGCCGGGGGCGCCACTTGATGTGGCGTTCCCGGCGATCAGGGCTGTGCGCAGCCAGCCGCGCGGCGGGAACCGGATTCCGATCGGCGCCTCCAACCAGCCCCCGTAAGGGGGCTTTTTCATGCGCCGGCCGGAATCGAAGTCGCGGATGGCGCGGCATCGCCTGCTACGGTGGTTCCGGAGATTCCACCCATGAAACGCGTCGCGGCCCTCTTCTGCGCCTGTCTCCTCGCATGCCTGCCGGGCCTCGCCCAGGCTTCGCTCTCCACGCTTCCCGCCCCCCTTCCGCGGCCCACGGTGGAAGAGGTGAGGAAGGCCATGGGCATTCCCTCCCAGGGAGATCTCCGGGGACAACAGGACGCTGTGGGGTTCGCCTCGACATCGACGCAGATGGCCAAGGTGTGGGAACGGTCTGCCCTCCCGCCGGCACCGGAGACACTCGGCCCCATGCCTTCCCCGGGCGTGGCCGGCCTCATCTGCCCCCACGACGACTACCTCTATGCAGGCCGCGTGTACCGCCGGCTGGTCCCGCTGGTGAAGGCCAGAACCATCGTCCTGGTGGGGGTCTTCCATAAATACCGTCGCTTCGGCGCCAAGAACGCCCTGGTGTTCGATCCCTACCGTGCCTGGCGCTCTCCGGATGGCGAGATCCCTGTCTCAGGCCTGCGTGAGGACCTGCTGAAGCGGATCCCCGCCACGGACGTCATCCAGGACGCGGCCATGCAGGACAGCGAGCACTCGGTCGAAGCCATCGCCTACTGGCTGAAGCACCAGGACCCGGGCGTCGAGATCCTGCCCATCCTCCTGCCTTCGGCCTCCTTCGAGCGGCTCCACGAGCTGGCCTCGCACCTCGGCAGGGCCCTGGCGGAAAGCATGCGGACACGCGGCTGGGCGCTCGGCCGGGATCTGGCCATCGTCATCTCGTCCGACGGCATCCATTACGGCGAGGACTTCAAGTACACACCCCATGGCACCGGCGGCGTGCAGGCCTACATCGAGGCCGTGGAGCGCGACCGTCAGCTGCTTAAGGGACCCCTGGCCGGGTCGGTCACGTCGGCGAAGGCCCGGGCCTTCTACGAGGCGGTGGTCAACCCGCAGGATCCCGACCAGTACCGCATGCCCTGGTGCGGCCGGTTCTCCATCCCCTTCGGCCTTATGCTCCTGGATGAAACCGCCAGGGGCCTGGGGCGGCCCGCCCCGGTCGGGCATCCCGCGGCTTTCGGCACCTCCATCAGCTTTCCGCAGATCCAGGTCCGGGACCTGGGCTTGGGGGCGACCGCGGAAGCCAACCTCTACCACTTCGTGAGCTACCCGGGTGTGGCCTATACCCTGGGCGGACGGTGACCCTTCCGCCTCACTCCGGCTGGGCGCTGATCCAGCCACCGCCCAGCACGTCCCCGTCCCGGTAGAAGACCACGGCCTGGCCCGGCGCGATGGCCCTCTGGGGCTCGTCGAACACGACCTTCATCCGGCCATCCGGCAGGGGGATCACAAGCGCATCAGCCTCGGGAGCCCGGCTGCGGATGCGCGCCTGGCAGACCAGGGGGCCTCGGGGCGGGGCATCCACCCAGCTCAGCTCATGGGCCACCAACGCCGGGCTGAAGAGCTCGGACTCGCCGCCCACCCAGACGGTGTTCGTGGCGGGCTCCACCCGGACCACGTACAGGGGCTCGGCGAAGGCGATCCCCAGACCCCGTCGCTGACCCACCGTATGCCGCCAGTACCCGTGATGCCGGCCAAGGACCCGGCCGTCGAGGTGGCGGATATCCCCATCTCCCAGGCCCGGGTCACGCCCCTCAGCTTCCAGGAAGGCATCGTAGCGATCCTGGGTGACGAAACAGATCTCCTGGCTCTCAGCCTTCTCCGCCAGATGTAGACCCATTTCAGCACCTAGGCTCCGAACTTCAGGCTTGGTCAGGTGGGCCAAGGGGAACAAGGTCCGCGCGAGGGTGCCCTGGGTGTGATTGAAGAGGAAGTAACTTTGATCCTTGGCCGGGTCGGAAGCCTTCCGCAGGTGCCAGCGGCCATCCTCAAGCCGGATGGTCCCGTAGTGCCCTGTGGCGACGAACGGAGCGCCCAGCGAATCGGCTCGCTCCATCAGCGCAGAGAACTTGAGGTATTGATTGCAACGAATGCAAGGGCTGGGTGTTTCCCCATCCAGATAGCTCTGGATGAAGCCTTCGATAACCGTATCCCTGAACCGGGCCTCGAAATCCATCACGTAGTGGGCGAATCCCATTTCGAAGGCCACTCGGCGCGCATCCTGGAAGTCGTCGAGCGTACAGCATTTCCCATCTGAACTTTGAGCGGTCTTCTTGTCGAAGAGTTGCATGGAAATGCCGATGACCTCGTAGCCGCTCCGATGGAGCAGGGCGGCCATGACCGAGCTGTCGACCCCCCCGGACATGGCCGCAAGAACCCTGTCCCCAGGCCTGAGCGAGGGGTGTTCTCTGAGGGCGGCTTGAGCGCGTGAAAGCAGTGAGCTCACGATTCAGGTCCCGGGGCTGGCATGGAGATCGTAATCAATTGTAATTCTTGGATTTGAAGAGTTCGTAGGCGGTCTGGTAGTAGGCCACGGTGAGGTCGTCGTGGCCCTTCTCCGGAGGTGCGGGGAGGTACTTGTCCTTCTCGAAGTCATAGACCTTAGACACCCTGCTGCCATGCAGGCCGAGGACGGTGAGGAGACCGTCCTTCATCAGGGCCACGTGGTCGTTGTGATTGAACAGCAGGACCCGGCCCGACTCGGGCGTGTTCAGCACATCCTGGCCGAACCAGGGCGCCGTGTAGGGCAGGCCGAGCAGGCCCATCAGGGTGGGGGCCAGGTCGATCTGGGACATGAGGCCATCCGAGCGCTTGGGGGATAGATGGGCCGGCGAGTAGAACATCAGCGGGATCTCGTAGGTCCGGAGCGGGATCTCCTGACGGCCGTAGACCCTGGCGCCGTGATCGGCCACCACGATGAAGAGCGTGTCCTTGAACCACGAGTGCTTTTCCGCTTCTCGGAGGAACTGCCCCTGGGCGAAGTCGGCGTAGCGCACGCCGGACTCCCGGCCTCCTCCCGAGGCCTTCACGCCGATGGCTTCCAGGCCGGGACGGAAGGTGAAGGGCTTGTGGTTGGAGGTATTCATGATGTGGATGAAGAATGGACCGCCCTTGGCCGACTGTTGGTCCGCGTAGGACAGGGCCATATCGAACAGGTCCTCGTCCGAGACCCCCCAGATGTTCTCGAATCGGGGTTTAGTCTTCAGGCTGGTCCGGTCGAGGACGTCGTAGCCGTTGCTCTGGAAGAACGCATTCATGTTGTCGAAGTAGCCGTAGCCGCCATACAGGAAGGCGGTCTGATAGCCCTGGGCCCGGAGGACGGATCCGAGGGTGGCCATGCCTTCGTTACCGGGCCGCCGGAGGATGGATTCGGTGGGAACCGGGGGCAGGGAGGTGGAAAGGGCCTCCAGGCCGCGGACCGTCCGGGTTCCCGTGGCGTACACGTGGCTGAACCAGAGCCCCTTCTGGGCGAAACGGTCGAACTCGGGCGTCCAGTCCCGGGACGAGCCGTACAGGCGGCTGAACTCGGCTCCGAAGGATTCGCTCGATACGAGGACGACGTTCAGCTTTTCCAGGCCGTCGGAGCGGGCCGGAAACTGGCGATCCAGGCGGCCTTCAGACAGCCGGGTGAAGGTCCCACCCCCCAAGGACAACTGGGTGGCGAGCTGCTTCAGGTTCTCGGCGCGGGGTCGGGTGGCGTAGTAGGCGTGATAGTCGATCTCGCTGGTCCGGAGCGCCCGGAAGAAGGTGGACAGGCCGTTCTCCGCCAGCTCGTTGGCCACCCGGTTCTGGGAGGCGGCGACCAGGGTAGCGGGAATCCAGGCGATGGCGACCGCCAGCGCGGCGCCATAGAGGGCCATGGCGTAGCTGCGCTTCTTGAGGTTCATGGGCGCGGACAGGGCCTTCGCCCAGTGGCTCCGCAGCCGCCAGGTGGCGATGGCGGCCAACACGGCGCACGCGAGGAGGATCTTGACGACCGGGTATTCCGACCAGATGTCCCCGGCCACTTCCGTCGGGTACATCAGGTAGTTCACCGAGACCAGGTTGAACCTCGAGTTGAACTCTTCGAAGAAGAAGAACTCGCAGGCCGCGAGGAAGAGCCCGCCCAGGACGTACAGGAAGGTGGCCGCGGTGGAAGCGATGGGCGCTCCCTTGCGGCCGGAGTCGGCCGGAGCCTTGAGCCACAGGTACAGGGCCAGCGGGAGGAGCACGTAGAGAGCCTGGACGGCATCGGAGACCAGTCCTGCCGGCAGGACCCAGAGCAAGGAGGCGACGGGCACCTGCGCCTCGCGACCCGACGTCAACCACAGGGCCACCCGGAGGAGCGATCCGAGGCCGAGGTACCAGGAGGCCAAGAGGAACAGCGGACGATACCTGGTGGCCAAGCTGTTGTCGGGGGAAGGGGGCGTCAGTCGGTCAGCGGTCAATTGAATTCCCAAGAAGCTTCCTTTCGAATTCAGCGGCAGAAAACAAGCACTCCGCTTGGAAAAGCGCGGAATGCATTTTCCCATTCTCTCATCCCCAGCGGTACTCCGTCCATGAGACCAGCTCTCAAGGACCTCAGGTCCGCAGCTTCGACACGCGGAGCAGGGCGCCGGCGCCCAGGAGAAGGTAGGGAGCCAGGAGCCCCCAATAGGCTGGCATTTCGGAGGCTCTGGCCGCACCGCCGAACAACGTCTGGAGGCCGAAGAAGACGAGCCCGCTGACCAGCCCGGCTCCGATGGCCTGGCCGCGTCCTCCACGGGGGCCCGGGAAGGTATAGGAGAGCATGGCCAGGACGAGCAGCGGCCCAGCCAGCCAGCCCAGGAGACGGCCCCACAGCAGATAGGAGCGCTCGGGATCCGGCGCCCACCGCTGCCATTGGATCAGGTCGAGGGTCGAGGCTTCAGCCGCGGAGGGGGCCGTCCGGAGGGCCCGATCCGGGAAGAGGTCCTGGGTGGCTGGACCGGCCACCAGATGGGATCCTCCCCAGGCCAGCGCCTCCGACCGTTCGGCGCCGGGCTGCCAGCGGAGGAGGATGGGAGCTTCTCCCGGAGCCTTCAAGGGGAATCCCCACCGGGCCTCCGGGGCCAGGTGCCACAGGACTCCCGTGGAGCCGAGGTACATCCACGGCGTGGATGAGGACGATCCACTGGGCCGCTGCAGGATCCGCTGATACAGGGCTCGGGCCTGGGTCCTGGCCAGCGGGGCCAGGCCCGCTTGGAGGAGGAAGGTGGCGAGGACCACCGCGCCCCAGGCGAAACGACTGGCCCAGATCCACTGGAGCAGGCTGACCCCGCCCGCACGGATGGCCAGCCATTCCCGGTTGAGGGCGGCTTCAGAGAGGGCGAGCATGCTGCCCAGGAGGAAAGAGATCGGGAACGCGACCTCCAGGAATGGCGGAAGATTCCAGATCCAGTATTTAATGAAAACAAACAGATGGATGTTGTTCTTCGACAGGTCTCCCGCGAGGTTGGAGAACTCGATGAGGAGGTCCAGCGCCAGGAGGCTGCCCAGGGTCATGCCCCAATTGCGCCACCAGGCCAGGGTGGACCAGTGCCGGAAAATGCCGCGCCGCGTCCCCTGACCATGGATCCAGCAGAGAACCGAAGCCTTGGTGGCCGACCAATGCGAATGCAAGGGGGTCAGGTGCAGGGCGCGAGCCAATGGACGAAGCCAACGAGAGAGGGTGCCCCGACGGGTCCGGTGAGGTGAAAGCCGATGGGTGAGGATCAGCCAGCCGGCTCCAAGAAAGAGGATGGGAAGCAAAAGGGTTGGATATATCGATTTAACTTTTCCGCTCAAAATCGTGTTTTCAAAATATTTCATCAACAAGTAGTAGGCGAGGATCACACCCAGGCTCTTGATGACGGCCCCGCCGCGGTAGAACCTCGGATGGCTGAAGCCCAAGGCGATGCCCATGAGCAGCAGGGCGATGCCGGCCACCGGGAGGGTGAGCCTACGGCTGAGCTCCAGGGCCGATTGCTGGCGCTGGGCGTCCGGAACCGCCGGGTCCCGGTAGATCTGCATCAGGGCCCGGGAGGACTCG
Organism: Geothrix paludis; assembly: GCF_022808815.1. GTDB lineage: Bacteria > Acidobacteriota > Holophagae > Holophagales > Holophagaceae > Geothrix > Geothrix paludis. Next base: position 567,955 of record NZ_JAKZLC010000001.1, read on the forward strand.
TACCTCAGTGGGACCGGAGCGAGAAGGCGGGGGCCTGAGGGTATGGCGAACCGGAGGATCTGCTGTTCCTGCCTCAGATGGATGACGCTGCCATCCCCGGACGACTGGAACAGCACGCCCTGGAGATCCGACAGATGGAGTCGGATCTCCGAATTTCCCGACAGGGTGTTCTCCAGCGCGTAGGTCATCCGGGAGGCGGTCATGTGCTGGGTGCCCTGGGGCGTTGATTCCATCAGATGGATCTGGCCGTTCTCAGCGACCCAAAAGGCGGTGTCCGGGGAACCCGGGGGATGCCACGGCGGACTCCCGGGGCGAAGGAATCTGGCTTTGGCCTCCTCGGACATCTTTTGGCGCAGGGTCTGCTGGAGGCCCGCCGATGCCGGCACCAGGAAGTGGGCATTGAAGGAGGCCAGAAACAGAAGGCCGCAGGCCATGATCAGCCAGGGGAAGGACCAGGTCCGGCGTCCCGCGCCGAGCCCTTGAGCCGCGACCAGTTCAGATCCCTCCATCATCTGCTGCGTTCCCAGCAGGCCTCCGAGCACGGCCGCCATGGGGAGGACCATGGAAAAGGTTTCCGGAAGGGACAGAAGGAGAAGGGGGAACATCCACCGCAGGGGGGCACCCTGGGAAAAGATCTCCCGCGAGATGGCGATCATCTCCCACGAGACCAGGAGGAACCCGTAGAAGAAGAGCGCCCCCAAGAAAGGGGTCGTCCAGCGGCGGAGGATGTATCGGGTCAGAACGGAGGGCACTCGAGGTCCAGATTTAACTTTCGATAATGTATATTATGTAACCTTAAACCAAACTGAAAACCGGAGCTGGCACTCACAAGACCTTTGCTGCCAGAAGGTCATGGATGTGGATGAGGCCGACGGGGCGATCCGGCTTCCCCACCATGAGGAAGGTGATCTTCCGGGCCTCCATGTCACTGGCGGCTTCCAGGGCCAGGGCGTCCTCCCCGATCATCGCGGGAGTTTGGGTCATCATCTGCTGGGCCTGGAGGTCGAGCGGATTCCTTCCTTCGCGTTCCGCACCTTCCAGGGCGCGTCGGATATCCCCATCGGTGATGACGCCCAAGAGCTTCGGGCCCTCCATCACGCTGGTCATTCCCAGCCGTCCTCCCGTCATGGCCCGCAGCACCTCGGTCAATCCGGACGAGGCCGGGACCATGGGCCAGGTTGTGTGCATCAAGGCCTTCACTTTCATGAGCTTCGCTCCCAGACTTCCAGCGGGATGATTCAAGGCGAAGCTGTCCCGGGTGAATCCCCGGCGGGACATGAGGCTGGCGGCCAGGAGGTCTCCCCAGATCAGCTGGAGGGTCGTGCTGGCCATGGGGGCCAAGTCGAGGGGGCAGCCCTCGCCCTGAGGGAGCCGGTAGCTGAAGGTCCAATGGGCCGCCTGCCCCAGGCTGCTTTCGGGACGGGCGGTGATGGCCGCCAGCGGGGTGCCCAGGCGGACGAGGCTCGGCAGCAACCGGACGAGCTCCTCGCTCTCTCCGCTGTTGGACAGGGCCAGCACGGAATCCTCTCGGGTCACCATCCCGAGATCTCCGTGCAGGGCTTCGGCTGGATGCAGGAACAGGCTCGGGCATCCCGTGGAGGCCAGGGTGGCGGCCACCTTCTGGGCGACGAGCCCAGACTTGCCCATGCCGGTGAGCACCACCCGGCCAGAGCGGGACAACACGCTGCCGCACCAGTCATCCACCTGGGCTGGATCCCAAGTATCCCGCAGTTCCTTGAGGGCGGCCTGAGCGGCCTCAAGCACCGCCTGTCCGGCTTCCAGGGCCCCTGTGGCGTGATTCTGGTCCTTCACGGTTCCGGCTCCGATGGCGTGGTGAACAAAGGGTTCATGCTACCAGCCCATTCTCCATCCTCATCCCCCGCCCTGGCCCGTGCCCTTTCCCTTCTCGGTCCGCGCCGCCGGTGGCTTGTCTCCACGTTTGCTACACTGGCCCCGGCCCTGTAGCTCAGCGGTCAGAGCTGGCGGCTCATAACCGCTTGGTCGTGGGTTCGAACCCCACCGGGGCCACCATCTGCGCGCGCCGCCCTCGCGGCTCGCGCAGGCGCCGCCGGGCTCAGACGATCCACTTCCGCAGTTCGCCTTCCGCGAAGTTCAAGTGCGCCAGCATGGCTTCGGAGGCCTTCTGGGGCGAGCCGGAACGGATGGCCTGCAGGATCTCCGAGTGCTGGTCGATGATCCTTTGCGCGTTCTGGACGTTGTCCTGGTACAGCTGGCGACGCGCCACGGAGTTGGCCTTGGCGAACTCCTCCGACACCGTCTTGAAGAGCTTGGTCAGGAGGCTGTTGTGAGTGGCCTCTGCCACCGCGTAGTGGAAGGCGGCGTCGAACTCCTCGCCCTTCTCCGAATCCTGGAGGTTGAGCCGCTCCCGCATGTTCGCCAGCATGGACTCGATCTGATCGAGCTCTTCGAAGGTGGCCCGCTGGGCGGCCAGGCTGGCCGTGGCGGTCTCGAAGATCCGGCGCATCTCGAACATGTCGAGGAGCGAGTTGCGCTCCACCGCCAGGAACATGGCCAGAGGACGGATGATGTCGTCGGTCTCGGTGCCCCGGACGAAGGTGCCCTCGCCAGGCCGGATGTCGATGATGCCGAGCATCTCCAGCGTCCGGATGGCCTCGCGCACGGAGGCCCGGCTGACCTGGAACCGGTCGGCGAGGTCCCGCTCGGCGAGCAGCTTGTCGCCAGGCTTCAGCTTCCCCTCGGCGATGAGGTGCTTGATCTGGTCCACGATCTCTTCGTAGAGGCGTTTGGTCTTGATCGGGGTAAGTTCCATACTCTTAACATCCTAAGTGACGAAAAGCGAATGAGATGCGAAATGTGATCAAAAACCGGGTTCTTGCGTATGGTCTGACCACTAGACCCATTGTAGGCTTCTGCCAGGCTCTTTTCCAAAACTCTACCTTTTCATCTCCTACCCCCATCCCTGGAGGCAGCATGACCCCCTGGACCCAAGTCTATTCCCCGGTAGCGGGGAATATCTTTCTCTCCGCACTGGTGGCCGCGTTGCCGGTCTTCGTCCTGCTGGGCTTTCTGGCCAAGCACGTGAAGGCCCATTATTCGGCCATCCTGGGCCTCCTCACCTGTTACGTGGTGGCCGTCCTCGTCTACCGCATGCCTGCGAGCATGGCGGGCATGGCCGCGGTGCACGGCGCCCTCTACGGCCTGCTCCCCATCGGCTGGATCGTGCTCAACGCCATCTTCATCTATGACATCACGGTGAAATCCGGCGATTTCGAAGTGGTGAAGCACTCCATCGCCGGCCTGGCGGCCGACCGGCGAATCCAGGCCCTGCTGATCGCCTTCAGCTTCGGCGCCTTCATCGAGGGTGCGGCCGGCTTCGGAACGCCCGTGGCGATATCCGCGGCCATGCTGATCGGCCTGGGCTTCCGTCCCCTCCAGGCCGCCGGCATCGCCCTCATCGGCAACACGGCCCCCGTGGCCTACGGCGCCCTGGGCAGCCCGCTCCTCGCCCTCGCCGGCGTGACCGGCCTGCCGCTCGAGATGCTGAGCGCCGCCGCGGGCCGCATCCTGCCCTTCTTCTCGCTGATCGTGCCCTTCTGGATCATCTGGACCATGGCCGGGCGCAAGGCGATGCTGGAAGTCTGGCCGGCCTGCCTCGTGGCCGGCGGCAGCTTCGCCATCACCCAGTTCCTGGTGAGCAACTTCCACGGCCCCTGGCTGGTGGACATCATCGGCGCCATCGTATCCATGGTCGCCCTGGTCCTGTTCCTCAAGGTCTGGCAGCCCAAGACCATCTGGCGCTATGAGCACGAGCGCGAGGAGGCCCACGAGTCCGGCCCGAGCCACAGCACCGGGAAGGTCGTGAAGGCCTGGATGCCCTGGGTGTTCCTGTCCCTGTTCGTGTTCGCCTGGGGCACCCCCCACGTGAAGACCTTCCTCAACGGCGGCACCAAGGACAAGCCGAACTTCCTCTACGGCTACACCGTCAAGAACATCGAGATCCCCCTGCTCCACAACAACGTCCAGAAGGCTCCCCCCGTCGTGGCCAAGGTCTCCAAGGAGCCCGCCGTCTGGACCTTCAACTGGCTCTCCCTCACGGGCACCAGCCTCCTCCTCGCCGGCATCTGCAGCGGCCTGCTGGCCGGGTTCGGCCCCGTGGAACTGCTCAAGATCTTCGGCAAGACGGTCGCCCGCGTGAAGATCTCCCTGCTCACCATCGCGGCCATGCTGGCCCTGGGCTTCACCTCCAAGGCGGCGGGCCTGGACGCCACCATGGGCTTGGCATTCGCCAGCACCGGCGTCCTCTTCCCCTTCTTCAGCGCCATGCTGGGCTGGCTGGGCGTGGCCCTGACGGGCAGCGACACCTCATCCAACGTGCTGTTCGGCGGCCTCCAGAAGATCACCGCCCAGCAGCTGGGCCTGAATCCCATCCTCACCGCCGCGGCCAACACCACCGGCGGCGTCATGGGCAAGATGATCGACGCCCAGAGCCTCGTGGTGGCCTCCGTCGCCACCAACCAGCAGGGCGAGGAAGGCACCATCCTCCGCTACGTGTTCTTCCACAGCCTGGCCCTGGCGGCCATGGTCGGCGTCGTGATCTTCCTCTACGCGAAGGTGCTGCCCGCCAACTGGATGCCCCAGCTGCCTCCGGCCCCTGCCGCCGTGACCGCGCCTGCTCCGGCGGCCCCGGCCGCTCCGGCCACCCTGCCCGCCCCCGCCCCTGCCAAGTAGGCCGGGCGGCATCTTGACGTAAGACCCGGGTCCCGCCGCGCCCAGCAGGCCGGCGGGACCTTTTTCCGCGATACCCCGACCCAGAGGATGTTTCTCATGAGTACCGCCACCGCCACTTCCCTGAGGGATTCCCTCGTCTCCATCGTCGGGCCGGACCGCGTGCTCGACCGCCCCGTGGACCTGATCGCCTTCGCCGCCGACGCGAGCTTCTACCGTCTCATCCCCAAGGCGGTGGTCTTCGCGGCCGATGTGGAAGAGGTCAAGTCCCTGTTCCGCGTCAGCCACGAAACCCGCACCCCCATGACGTTCCGGGCGGCGGGCACCAGCCTCTCCGGCCAGTCCGTCTCCGACGGCATCCTGGTGGAAGTGGCCCGCAACTGGCGCGGCATCCAGGTGTTGGAAGGCGGCGCCAAGGTGAAGGTGCAGCCCGGCGTCATCGGCGCTCACGTCAACCACGCCCTGCGGATGTTCCGCGCGAAGATGGGCCCCGATCCCGCCTCCATCAACACCTGCACCGTGGGCGGCATCCTCAACAACAACTCCAGCGGCATGTGCTGTGGCGTGGTGCAGAACGCCTACCACACGCTGGAGTCCCTGACCTTCGTGCTTCCTTCCGGCACGGTGATCGACACGGCCGCGCCCGATGCCGACCAGCGCTTCCGCGAGGCCGAACCGGCCCTGGCCGAGGGTCTGCTGAAGCTGAAGGCCGAGATCGAGGCGAACCGCCCCCTGGCCGAGCGCATCCGGGCCAAGTACCGGATGAAGAACACCACCGGCTACTCGCTGAACGCCTTCATCGACTTCGACCGCCCCGTGGACATCTTCCGGAACGTGCTCGTGGGCTCCGAGGGCACCCTGGCTTTCATCGCCGAGGCCGTGCTGAACACCGTCCCCGATCTCCCGGTCAAGGTGACGGGCTTCCTCATCTTCCCCGACCTGCATGCGGCCTGCGCGGCCATCGTGCCCCTGCGCGACGCCGGCGCCGCGGCCCTGGAGCTGCTGGACCGCGCCTCGCTGCGCTCCGTGGAGAACCAGGCCGGCGTGCCCCCCACCATCCAGACCCTGCCCGAGGGCGCTGCCGCGCTGCTGGTGGAGTTCCAGGGCAAGGACGAGTCCGCCCGGGCTGAGCTGGAGCGTCTGGCCCTGGACGCCGCCGCCAACCTGACGCTGCTGGAGCCCGCCCGCTTCACCCACGACCCCGTGGAGCAGGCCCTCATGTGGAAGATCCGCTCGGGCACCTTCCCCTCCGTAGGCGCTGTGCGCCAGCGCGGCACCACGGTGCTCATCGAGGACGTGGCCTTCCCCATCGAGAAGCTGGCGGACGCCGCCGTGGACCTCACGAAGCTCTTCGCCAAGCACCGCTATGACGAGGCCATCCTCTTCGGCCACGCCAAGGACGGGAACCTGCACTTCGTCATCACCCAGTCTTTCAACGACCAGGCCGCCGTGGACCGCTATTCCGCCCTCATCGACGACGTGGTGGAGCTGGTGGTCAAGAAATACGACGGCGCCCTCAAGGCCGAGCACGGCACGGGCCGCAACATGGCGCCCTTCGTGGAGGCCGAGTGGGGTCCCGAGGCCAAGGGCGTCATGGAGCGCCTGAAGGACCTGGTGGATCCAGCCCGGCTCTTGAACCCCGGAGTCATCCTCAACGCCGATCCCCACTGCCACCTGTCCAACCTCAAGCCCATGCCCGGCGTAGAGGAGGAAGTCGACAAGTGCATCGAGTGCGGCTACTGCGAGCCCAAGTGCCCCAGCCGCGAGCTGACCCTCACGCCCCGGCAGCGCATCGTGGTGCGCCGCGAGATGGCCCGCCTCGAGGGCAACCGCGAGAACCCCGCCCTGCTCTCCTCGCTCCAGGAGGCCTTCCCCTACATGGCGCTGGAAACCTGCGCCACGGACGGTCTCTGCGCCACGGCTTGCCCCGTGGGCATCGACACCGGCCAGCTCACCAAGCGCTTCCGCCGCGCCAGCCACAGCCGCCGGGCCCAGAAGATCGCCCTGTCCGTGGCCCGCAATTTCGCCACCGTGGAGCCGGCCATGCGCCTGGCGCTCCGGTCGGGCCACCTGGTGCAGAGCATCTTCGGCCCCAAGGCTATGCCCTTCATCACCCGGATCATGAAAGCCTTCGGTGCCTCCCACCAGTGGAGCCCGGAGATGCCCAAGCCGGCCAAAGCACCCCTGCCCTCCACCTCCCTGGAAGGGGCGCAGGCCATCTACTTCCCCGCCTGCCTCTCCCGCATGATGGGCCACCTGCCCGGCGAGCCCGAGGAGATGAGCCTGGTGGAAGCCCTGGTGAAGGTGTCCCAGCGGGCCGGTTATCCGGTCCACATCCCCTTCGACGTGGAAGGGACCTGCTGCGGCGTGCCGTTCTCCTCCAAGGGCTATGACGAGGCCCACCGCTACACGATCAACCGCACCATCGAGAAGTTCTGGGAGTGGAGCCAGCAGGGCCGCCTGGCCATCGTCATGGACACCAGCCCCTGCACCTATGGCGTGCTCACCAGCCGCGGCTACCTCACGCCCGAGAACCAGGCGAAGTTCGACAAGCTGAAGATCCTCGACAGCCCCTCCTTCGCCAATGACGTGCTGCTGCCCCGCTTGCGGGTGACGAAGAAGGTCGACTCGGTGGTCCTCCACCCGGTGTGCTCCATCACCAAGATGAATCTCCTGCCCAAGCTGGAGGGGGTCGCCAAGGCCTGCGCGGATAACGTGCTGGTGCCGCGCGATGCCGGCTGCTGTGGCTTCGCCGGGGACCGCGGCTTCACCCATGCGGAGCTGACGGCCTCGGCCACCAAGCACGAGGCGCGGGAGGTCAAGGCGCAGGCCTTCGACGGCTACTACGCCAGTAGCCGCACCTGCGAGGTGGGCATGACCCGATCCACGGGCCAGGTGTATCGTAGCTTCCTGTACCTTCTCGAATCCGCCACCCGACCGGAGGCCTCCAAGTGAACGGTACCAAGCCTAAGAGGGTCTACTTCTACGGCACCTGCCTCGTGGACCTGTTCTTCCCCGACGCGGGCATGGCCGGCATCCAGCTCCTGCGCCGGGCCGGTGTGGAGGTCGTCTTCCCCGACGGCCAGACCTGCTGTGGCCAGCCTGCCTTCAACTGCGGCTACTTCGAGGAGGCCCGGGAGGTGGCCCGCACCCAGGTGGCCCTCTTCCCCGAGGACCTGCCCGTCATCCTGCCCTCCGGCAGTTGCGCGGGCATGATGAAGGTCCACTACCCCGAGCTGTTCCACGGCCAGCCCGACGAGGCCAAGGTCCGCGCCTTCAGCGCCCGGGTCTACGAGCTGACCCAGTTCCTGGTGGACGTGCTGGACGTGAAGCTGCAGGACCTGGGCGAGCCCGTGAAGGTCACCTGGCACAGCTCCTGTCATGCCGTGCGCGACCTGGGCCTGAAGGGCGAGCCCCAGGCCCTCATCGGCCAGCTCGCGAACGTGGAGCTGGCGCCCCTCGCCCGGGAATACGAGTGCTGCGGCTTCGGCGGCACCTTCTCCGTGCGCCATCCGGAAGTCTCCGGGGCCATGGTCGCGGACAAGATCGCCGATGCCACCGCCACCGGAGCCTCCGTCGTCCTATCCACGGACGGCGGCTGCCTGATGAACGTGAACGGCGCGCTGGAGGCCAAGAGCAGCAAGCTCAAGGTCCAGCACATCGCCGAATTCCTGTGGGAGCGCACCCGTGCACGCTGAGAACGAAATCCATTTCAGGGATGCCGCCGCCAAGGCCCTGCAGGACCCCCAGCTCCGGGCCAACTTCCGTCGCGCCATGGACGGCCTCATCACCAAGCGCAAGGCCCAGTTCCCCGACCCGCGGGACCTGCAGGACCTGCGCGACCTCAGCACGGCCATCCGCTCCCGCAGCCTCCTCTGTCTGCCGGAGCTGCTGGAGCAGCTGGAGGCCAGCTGCTCCAAGAACGGCATCAAGGTGCACTGGGCCGAGACCTGCGAGCAGGCCAACGAGCTGATCCTCGGCCTGCTCCAGGCCCGCGGCGCCAAGACCATGGTCAAGGGCAAGAGCATGGTCTCCGAGGAGATGCACCTCAACGCATTCCTGGAGAAGCACGGCATCGAGGCGCTGGAGTCCGACCTGGGCGAGTACATCATCCAGCTCGACGGCGAAACGCCCAGCCACATCATCATGCCGGCCATCCACAAGAACAAAGACCAGATCGCCCGGCAGTTCAGCCAGAAGATCAAAGACGCGAAGTACACCGAGGATGTGGACGAGCTCACAGCCATGGCCCGGAAGGTGCTGCGCGAGAAGTTCCTGAACGCCGACGCCGGCCTCTCCGGCGTGAACTTCGCCGTGGCGGAGACGGGGACACTGTGCCTGGTGGAGAACGAGGGCAACGGCCGCATGAGCACCCACGTGCCCCCCATCCACATCGCCGTCATGGGCCTGGAGAAGGTGGTGGCGCGGCTCGAGGACGTGGCCCCGCTCTATTCGATCCTCACCCGGTCGGCCACGGGCCAGGCCGTGAGCACCTACTTCAACCTCATCACCGGCCCCCGCGGCGCGGAGGAGAAGGACGGCCCCCAGGAAGTCCACCTGGTCATCCTGGACAACGGCCGGTCGCGGATCTACGCGGATCCCCAGCTGCGGGCCACGCTGCGCTGCATCCGCTGCGGCGCCTGCATGAACCACTGCCCCGTCTACACCCGCGTGGGCGGCCACGCCTACGAGGCCATCTACCCCGGTCCCATCGGCAAGATCCTCACACCACAGATGGAAGGCGTGGGCGTGCGCCACGACCTCATCCACGGCTCCAGCCTCTGCGGCGCCTGCGGCGAGGTCTGCCCGGTGGAGATCCCCATCCCCGAGATCCTGGTGCGCCTGCGCCGGGAAGCGACCCACGAGGACCTGGGCTCGAAGGTGGCTGGCAAGGGGACGGGTCGCACGGCCACCGAGGACTGGGCCTGGCGCCTGTGGGCCGGCGTGATCAAGCGCCCGGGTCTGTACCGGGTCGCCACCTGGTTCGCCACGCGCTTCGGGAAGGCCCTGCCCGCCAACGCGCCCCTGATCAGGAACTGGACCCAGTCCCGCACCAAACCCGTTCCGGCCCGCCGTTCGCTGAGCGAGCGCATGCGCGCCGAGGGAGTCCCCCATGAGTGATCCCCGCACCGCCATCCTCGGCCGCCTCCGCGCCTCCGGCGATTCAGGCCCCCTGCCCGACCTGGACACCGCCGTCCTCGAGCGCCGGCAGTGGCCCGCAGCCCAGCGCCCCGCCCAGCTCCGCAAGGGCATGGAAGCGGTCCATACGGAGTTCCTGGAAGCCACCCCCGCGGACTGGCCAGCCGTCGTCCGCGCCTTCTGCGAGCGCGAAGGTCTGAAGAACCTTCTATATGGCCCCGCCAGCGAGGCAGGCGCCGCCCTGGCCGCCGCCTGGCCCGTCGGCGGGCCGGCGCTGAAGCCCTACGACCGCCCCGTGGAGGCCTTCAAGGAGGAACTGTTCAACGGCGTGGATGCCGGCTTCACCGGCACCGTGGGCGGCGTGGCCGAAACAGGCGGCCTCCTGCTGATGCCCGGACCCGCGGAACCGCGGCTCATGTCCCTGGTGCCGCCCATCCACATCGCCCTGCTGCGCGCCTCCACCATCCACGACACCTTCTGGTCCGCCGTGAAGGCCTTGGGTTGGGGCCGGTCTCTGCCCCCCAACGCCCTGATGATCTCCGGTCCCAGCAAGACCGCCGACATCGAGCAGACCCTCGCCTACGGCGTCCACGGCCCCAAGCGCCTCATCGTGGTGCTCGTGGACGATCTGGCGTAGACGCAAGCCCACCCTCGCGCTACACTGCTCCTTCATGGCTGGGTAGCTCAGGTGGTTAGAGCGAGGGTCTCATAATCCCTAGGTCGGCAGTTCGAGTCTGCCTCCAGCCACCACCAAGAAGATCGGAGCCAGGGCTCCGATCTTCTTCTGTACGCCCGGCAGGGAAGCAGACTCGGGCTGCCGAGAAGCAGTGGTGGCCAGGTAGCCCATGGCGAGCAAGGCCCCAGTGGGGCCTGCGCAGCGTACATGGGCGTGGCCAGCCACGCGCCAGTTCGAGCCTGCCCGATGGGTCGCCTCCACTCTTTCCCACAGGCGGATAATGGCCACGAAGGCTTCGCGCACTCATCCCGGAGGCCCCCATGAAGACCCGAACCCTCGGCCACTCCAACCTGACCGTCTCCTCCCTCGGCCTCGGCTGCATGGGCATGAGCGAGTTCTACAAGGGCGCCACGGAGACGGAATCCGTGGCCACCATCCACCACGCTCTGGACTGCGGCCTCAACTTTCTCGACACCGCCGACATGTACGGCCCCTTCAAGAACGAGGAGTTGGTGAGCCGGGCCATCAAGGATCGGCGGCAGCAGGTGGTGCTGGCCACCAAGTTCGGCAACGTGCGGGGCGAGGACGGCAGCTTCCGGGGCGTGAGCGGCCGGCCCGACTACGTCCGCGCCTGCTGCGACGCCTCCCTCAAGCGCCTGGGCGTGGACCACATCGACCTCTACTACCAGCACCGGGTGGACCGCACCGTGCCCATCGAGGAGACCGTCGGGGCCATGGCCGACCTTGTGAAGGCCGGCAAGGTGCGGTTCCTCGGCCTGTCTGAGGCCGCCCCAGCCACCATCCGCCGCGCCCACGCTGTCCATCCCATCACGGCCCTCCAGACGGAATACTCGCTCTGGAGCCGGGATCCCGAGGACGAGATCCTTCCCACGGTCCGCGACCTGGGCATCTCCTTCGTGGCCTACAGCCCGCTGGGCCGGGGCTTCCTCACGGCCCGCTTCCGCACGCTGGAGGATCTTCCGGAAGGCGACTACCGCCGCAACGCACCACGATTCCAGGGTGAGAACTTCCAGAAGAACCTGGATCTGGTGGCGAAGATCGAGGGGCTCGCGCACCAGAAGGGTGTGAAGGCCTCGCAGCTGGCCCTGGCCTGGGTGCTGGCCCAGGGGAGGGACATCGTGCCCATCCCGGGCACCACCCGGCGCAGCCACCTGGATGAGAACCTGGCGGCCCTGGAGATCACCCTCTCGACCGCGGAACTGGCCCAGATCGAGGCGGTGGCGCCCAAGGGAGCGGCCGCCGGGCCGCGCTACCCGGAAGCCACCATGGCCCATGTGAACGGCTGACCCCGGATCGCTTTCGGGAACCAAATGGGACTCAACCTCATCGTTGTGATGCGGGTCTGTTCCGTCAACCGGAGGGCACCATGCCACGGGGCGCGTTGAAATCCTCACTGCTGCTCGTCGGGACCTTGGGCATGACCGAGGCCCCCGAGGAATCGACCTCCCTGCCCGCCGCGGTTTCGGTCCGGCCCGCCCCGCGGACGGATGGCATCGCTTCCGTGGTCCAGCAGTGGGCCACGGCTTGGCTCGAGGGGAACACGGAGGCGATGTTCGCCTGCCTTCATCCCTCGCTGGCCAAGCACATCCTGGGGATGGAGCCTGCCTCCAGCCGGGAGGCTCTCCAGCGGCTCATCGGTATCCAATCACTGCTCGGAAGGGCGGTCAGGGGCCATTTTTCTGAAGGCGACGTGAAGATCCTGGACATCCAGGGCCGCAGCGGGAGTGCCCGGATGGAGCTGGGCCCGTGGACCGCCTTCATCCACCTGGCGGCCCATCATGAAGGCTGGGCCATCGCGAACGTGCTCTGGGAATGGCGGAGCGGGGCCGCGCCCAGACGCTGACGGGTCGTCTTGGTCAACAGAGCCGATCCCGCCACACTGGATCGCATGGCTGAGACCCGGCTTCCCGTCGCCAGACGCATCGCCCACCTGGACATGGACGCCTTCTTCGCCTCGGTGGAGCTGCTGGAGCATCCTGAGCTGAGAGGCCTTCCCGTGGTGGTGGGTGGCAGGCGATCCGTGGCCGACGCGGAGGGTCGTTTCCCCAGGCTGAAGGAGTACGCGGGCCGGGGCGTGGTCACCACCGCCACCTACGAAGCCCGGGCCTTCGGAGTGCGAAGCGGCATGGGGCTCATGAAGGCGGCCGCGCTGGCGCCGGAGGCGATCCTCCTGCCCGCGCACTTCGAGGCCTATGCCCGGGCCTCGCGGGCCTTCAAGGCCGCCGTGGCGGAGGTGGCGCCCCTCATCGAGGACCGCGGGATCGATGAGATCTACATCGACCTCACGGAAGTTCCCGGCGACCCGCTCGAGCTGGCCCAGCGCCTCAAGGCGGCCGTCCGGCAGGCCACCAGCCTCACCTGCTCCATCGGGATCACGCCGAACAAGCTGCTGTCCAAGCTGGCCTCCGAATTCCAGAAGCCTGATGGCATCACCCTCCTCGGGTACGACGACATCCCCACGCGCATCTGGCCCCTGCCCTGCGCAGCTGTCAACGGCATCGGCCCCAAGGCCACCGCGAAGCTGGAGGGCCTCGGCATCCGCACCATCGGGGACCTCGCGAAGGCCGAACCCGCATGGTTGGTGGAGCACTTCGGGCGGAGCTACGGGACCTGGCTCCACGAGGCCGCGAACGGCCGGGATGACCGCCCCCTGGTGATCCTGCGGGAGCCCAAGTCCATCAGCCGGGAGACCACCTTCGAGCGGGACCTCCATCCCAGGCTGGACCGCGAAGCGCTCTCCCGCATCCTGTGCGACCTCTGCGAGCGGCTCGCGGGGGATCTGGGCCGCAAGGGCTACCTGGCCCAGAACGTGGGCATCAAGCTGCGCTTCGAGGACTTCACGACCGTCACCCGCGATCACGCCTTGCCGCATCCCGTGGCCGATGCGGCCGCCCTGCTGGAAGCCGCCCGGGGCAATCTCCGGCGCGTGACCCTGGACCGCCGGCTGAGGCTGCTGGGCATCCGCGCCGGCGCGCTGGTCAAGCCTGGCCAGCCCCTCATTCCGGAACCGGACCGTCCGGCCACGCCGGGCCTGTTCGATGCGCTCGAGCCGTGAGACCCGCTTATCCCGCTGAGGGCCTGTCCCCCGCATGCCGTTTTGCCTGGCGGCGCTCCGGGTACAGGGCATCGGCGCAATCGGGGCAGATGCCGTGCGTGAAATCGGCGTCGGAGTGGGCGCTGATGTAATGTTCCAGCTGGTTCCAGTAGCCCGTGTCATCGCGGATCTTCTTGCAGCTCGCACAGATGGGAAGCAGTCCCGAGAGCTGCTTCACCTGGCCCAGCGCCGTGGACAAGTCGGCGTTCCGGGCCTGGAGCTCGATGGTCCGCTTGGCCACCAGGGCCTCCAGCTCGGCCTTGCCCCGGGCCAGGGAGGCCACGCGCAGGCGGAGGATGAGGACGCCGAGCCCCAGGAAAGCCAATCCTCCCAGCCCCATGGCCCACCAAGTGCGCCACCAGGGCGGCCGGACACGGAAGTCGACGCCCACGACGGGCCCGAAGGCCCCATCCCCCTGGGCGGCCCGGACTTCGAAGCGATACTGGCCACCCGGCAGAGCGGGGTACCGAACGCGGGTGCCATCCACCTCCCGCCAGGCGTCCTCCAGCCCCTGGAGGCGCACCTGGAACCGGACCTGGGATTCATCGAGATAGGTGGGCGCCGCCACGCGGAAAGCCACCGTGGCCTCGCTCCGGGGGAATGGGGTGAGCCCGGCGAAGGGCGGCTCGGCCTGCCGGGCTCCATGGGTGATCTGGACGATGTGCGCCGTGGGCGGCACCACCGGCTGATCCGGCCCGACGTCGTAGCGCACCAGGCCGGCGGCGGTCCCCACCCAGATGCGCCCGCCTTCGGCCAGGAGGGCCTGGATGGCGCAATCCTCGCTGACCATGCCCTCCTGCCGGCCGATGTGCAGGGGCGGATCCACCCGGTCCAGTCCCTGGTCGGAGGTGGCCCAGGTCCGGCCCTGCGCATCCACCTCCACGGCGTAGAGGAGGTTGGAGTGGAGCCCCTGCCCCTTGACCCGCTGCTCCAGCACCGTCAAGCGCCCCTGGTCGATGCGGATCCGCGTGAGGCCCTGGGGCTCCTGGTAGTGCACCCAGGCGCTGCCGTCCGGAAGGAAGGCCAGGCCATAGAGCCCGAAGGGCTTCAACCCGTCGGCCTCGGTGAAGAGCTTCCAGGTTCCGGAGGGATCGCGGAGGTAGAGGCCCGCCGTGGAGGCGGCCCAAAGGCGGCCCTGGCCGTCCTCGCGGATGCGGAAGACCCCGAGCGGGGTGGTTCCACGCGGGGCGACTTCCTGGACGAGCCGTCGCGCCGCAGGATCCCAGCGGAGCACGCCCTGCCGGGCATGCCCCAGCCAGGTCCTTCCCTGGGAGTCGGTCATCACGGTGTTCACGGCGAATCCGAAATCGCCCAGAGGCGCGGTCTCCGCCTGGCGGCTGCCGGGATGGAGCCAGAGGGTGGGGCCGATGGTGCTGACCATCCAGAGGGTGCCTGCGCGGTCCATGGCCAGGCTCTTGATGCGGTGGCCCTCCGTGCCGGGGATCCGGGCCAGGCCCGCGGTCCCAACCCGCAAGGCCCCGTTGTCCGTGGCCGCCAGCAGGACACCCCGGACGTCCCGCGCGATGGACCAGACCACCTCGCCGGAGATCCCCGTTCCCAGGCTGTGGTTCCAGACCCGTCCCCCGCCCTGCAGCCGGGCCAGCGCCGTTCCGAGAATCCACAGCGTGCCCTCCCGATCGCGGAAGACGGTGCGGACCCACCGGAACGGCAGTCCTCCTGTGGCATCCAGCTGCGTGGTCTCCGTCCCCGACACGTGGAGGGCGCCGCCCTGGGTCGGCAGCCATACCGATCCGTCTGGATCGAGAAAAGGAATGCTGTTGGGAGAGAGGCTCGCCCCCAGGCGCCGGGACTCGTCGGTGAACCAGAGGCCCTCGGGCGCCTTCATGGCCAGGGACCGGCCCGACCCTGCCCAGATGCGGCCCGCCCCGTCCTCCACCACCATGGCGAC
Source organism: Geothrix paludis (assembly GCF_022808815.1). Taxonomy (GTDB): domain Bacteria; phylum Acidobacteriota; class Holophagae; order Holophagales; family Holophagaceae; genus Geothrix; species Geothrix paludis. The sequence goes on from NZ_JAKZLC010000001.1 coordinate 583,501, forward strand.
GCCTGTGGCGGGGAGGCCGTGATCCGGCCCCCACTCGCGCTCCGACCCATCGGGCAGGAAGGCCTTGAGGCCGGCCTCTGTCCCCAGGTACACGGCGCCGCTGGGCCCGCCGCCGAGGGTGAAGACCCGTCCCTCCGGGCGCCCGGTCCGCTGGTGGAACCGGAGGCCTTCCTGTTCGACGAAGAGCCCCTGCCGGGTCAGGACCCAAAGGCGGCCGCCCTGTCCCAGAGCCAAGGCGTCCGCGACCGGGGGCTGGGCGGCCCCGTTGAGGGTGATGGTCTCGATGCGGCCTCCCCTGATCCTCACGAGGCCCCGGAGCGTGGCCACCCAGACCCCGCCGCCCGAGGCGGGGAGCACCCGGTGGATGAAGCCGGAGGGCAGGCCGTCCTCCCGTCCCCACCGGCGGCAGTGCCCCCCCTCGTAGCGGAGGAGAGCGCTCTCCGTCCCGACCCAGAGGAACCCGTCCGAATCCTGGGTCAGGCAGGTGATGGCGCCGGAGGGCAGGCCCTGGTCGGGGCCGAGCACCGCGAAGGGGAGGCGCCAGCCGTCCGCGGACAGGTGGAGCGCCCCCAGGGCCACCACCAGCAGGATCCGCAACCACGCCATGTCCACTCCCATTGCCATCCGACTGAACGGCATCCTCCACTCCGGACCTGATTCCAGGATTCAGGCTCAGACCTGGCCCAGCACCCGCCGGTAGAGGGCCTCGTACCGGTCCACGATGGGCCCCTCCGCGAAAGTGCCAAGCGCGCGCTCGCGGGCGGCGTCCCCCATCTTTCGGCGGAGGTTCTCATCGCGCAGAAGCTTCAGCGCGTCGGCGGCCATGGCCTCCACGTCCCCGACCGGTTCCAGGAAGCCGTCCACGCCGTGGCGCACCACTTCGGGCAGCCCCCCCACGCGGCTGGCGATCACCGGCACGCGATGCCCCATGGCCTCCAGGGCGGCCAGGCCGAAGCTCTCCGTGGCGCTGGGCAGCAGGAATAGATCCGAGCAGGCCAGGACGGTGCCGATGTCGAGCTGCTTGCCCGTGAACCGCACCTCGGCGGCAAAGCCGCGATCCCGGCAGTAGGCCTCGGCTTCCACGCGGTCGGGCCCGTCCCCCACCATCACCAGGCGGGCCGGGATCTCCCGACGGACGCGCTCGAAAACCTTGAGCACGTCCATCACGCGCTTCACGGCGCGGAAATTGGAGATGTGGGTCAGCACCGAGGTGGCCTTCGGCGCCAGCCAGGCCCGGCAATCCGGGCGTTCCTGGCCCGGGGGCTCGACGAAGTTCCCGATGACGTCGATCTCCCGCTCCACACCGAAGGTGCGGTAGGTCTCGTCCCGGAGGTATTCGGAGACGGCCGTCACGCCGTCGCTTTCCCGGATGGCCATGCGGACCATGGGCAGGTAGCTGGGATCGCTGCCGACCACCGTGATGTCCGTGCCGTGGAGGGTGGTCACGACCTTCAGGCCCGGGATGGCCATCCGCGCGAGGAGGGCCGCCATGGCGTGCGGAATGGCGTAGTGGGCGTGGATGATCTGCAGGCCATGGTGCTCGGCCACGTCCGCCATCTTGGAGCCCAGGGCGATGGAATAGGGGGCGTCCTCGAAGAGGGGGTAGGTGGTGGCCCGGACCTCATGGAAGCTGATGCGGTCTTCGAAACCCAGGAGGCGCGGCGGAACGCTGGGGCTGAGGATGTGCACCTCGTGCCCCCGGGCGGCAAGGGCCTTGCCCACTTCCGTGGCCACGACGCCGGAGCCGCCGAAGGTGCTGTAGCAGGAGATGCCGATGCGCATGTGGGACCCTCACTACCCGCTATGATGAACGGGTCCCGGGAATCCTGCCCATGCCTCTTCTGTTCTCCATCGCCTATTACGCCCTTGACGTGATGATCTACCTCCTTCTGGCGGTGGCCATCCTGTCCTGGTTCCCCATCGATCCCCGGAACCGGTGGATCCGACTGCTCCACACCCTCACCGACCCGATCCTGCACCCCATCCGGGCCCTTGTCCCATCCATCGGAGGGTTCAGCTTCGACATCCTGATCGCCGTGATCCTGCTGGGACTCATCCAGCGGGTCTTCCTGCGGGCCTTGGTCTCATGAGGTGAACCATGAAGTACACGCCCCTCGACATCCAGCGTCGGGAATTCGAGAAGGCCTTCCGCGGCATTGAGGAATCCGAAGTCCGGGCCTTCCTCCACGAGGTGGCCGCGGAATGGGAGGAGCTGCTGGCTGAGAACCAGAAGCTCAAGGAAGAGATCATCGACAACCGGGAGCGCCTGCGCCAGTACCAGGAGCAGGACCGCATCTTCCGGGAGACCCTGCTCCAGGCCCAGCGCACCCGCGAGGACGTGCTGGACGGCGCCAACCGCGAGAAGGAACTCATCCTGCGGGAAGCCCAGTTCAAGGCCGATGAGGTCATCCGGGAGGCCCAGCAGCATGTGGTGGAGCTCGAGGTTCAGATCCGCAACCTGAAGATGGAGCGCACCCGGTTCGTCCGGGAGGTGGAGACGCTCATGGAGCGGACCCGCCGGCACATCCAGGACGAGGCGCCGGACATCTACCTCGCCCCCCCGCCCACCCTGAAGCTCGAGGGGCTGGATCTCAGCTCCCTCGACGAGCCCGCCATTCCGCCCATCCGGCGCCCCAAGACCACAAATTAGCCCTCAGCCGATAGCCGACAGCTGATAGCTGACAGCTGACACCCCCCCGGAGTTCGCATGTCCCACGCGGTCATTCTCAAAGCCCTTCGCAGCCCCATCGGAAAGTTCCAGGGTGCACTGGCCCCCCTTGCGGCCCCGGATCTGGCCGCCCAGGTGGTGAAAGCGGTCCTGGCGGCCGCGCCGGGCGCGGAGCCCACCGAGGCGATTTTCGGGAATGTGGTGAGCGCCGGCGTGGGCCAGGCTCCGGCCCGTCAGGCGGCCCTGCGCGGCGGCCTGCCCTCCAGCATCTCGGCCCTCACCATCAACAAGGTCTGCGGCAGTGGCCTCAAGGCCATCCAACTCGCCGCCAATGCGGTGCGCCTCGGCGACCACGACGTGGTGCTCGCCGGTGGCATGGAGTCCATGTCCAACGCGCCCTATCTCATGCCCAAGCTCCGAGTCGGAGCCCGCATGGGCCACACGGAAGCCAAGGACGCCATGATCCTGGACGGCCTGTGGTGCGCCATGACGGACCAGCACATGGGCCACACGGGCGAGCTGGTGGCGTCCAAGTACGGCGTGGGCCGGGAGGCGCAGGATGCCTGGGCCGCCGAAAGCCACCGCAAAGCCGTGGCGGCGATCCAGTCCGGCGCCTTCAAGGCCGAGATTGTGCCCATCGCCGTGCCGGGCAAGAAAGGCGACATGATCGTGGCCGAGGACGAGGGTCCGCGCGCGGACACCACGCCCGAGACCCTGTCCAAGCTGCGCCCCGCCTTCAAGAAGGACGGCACGGTCACCGCCGGCAATGCCCCCAGCGTGAACGACGGCGCGGCGGCCGCTCTGGTGACGACCGAAAGCTACGCCAAGGCCCACGGCCTGCCCATCCAGGCGCGCATCCTTGGTGCCGCCACGGCCGGTCTGGACCCCGAGTGGGTGCTCATGGCGCCCGTGGAGGCCATCCGCAAGCTCCTGGCCCAGGTGGGCTGGAGTGTGGCGGACGTGGACCTCTGGGAGATCAATGAGGCCTTCGCCGTGCAGCTGGTGGCCACCATGAACGAGCTGAAGCTGTCGGCCGACCGCATCAACGTCCACGGCGGCGCCGTGGCGCTGGGCCACCCCATCGGCGCCAGCGGCGCCCGGGTCATGGCAACCCTCCTCCACGCCTTGGAACGCCACGGCAAGCAGCGCGGCGTGGCCGCCCTCTGCCTCGGCGGCGGGAACGCCATCGCCATGGCCGTGGAGCGCGTCTAGACACCACCTGCATCTGTGGCACAGTCGGTCTACGCTGAGGTGCCACCCATGCCCCTGCTGCCGCCCCGTCTCTCCCTGGCCGAACGTCGTGCCGCGGGCAAGGCCCTGCGGGATCGCCTCCCCCGCACCAGCCAGGGAGACTGGACGCCCCCCGGGGACCGCCCCGACCTGGTGGCCCGCCTGAAGGAAGCCAATGCCCGGCGCCTGCCGGACCTGCTGCCCCTCAAGTGGGGGCGGATGGCGGCCAGTCCCTTCGCCTTCTTCCGGGGCTCCGCGGCCCTCATGGCCGGGGACATCGCCGCCGGGGCGGTCACCGGCCTGACGGTCCAGATGTGCGGGGACGCCCACCTGCTGAATCTGGGCGCCTATGCGGCGCCGGATGGCCACCTGGTCTTCGACCTCAACGACTTCGACGAATCCATGCCGGGTCCCTGGGAATGGGACCTGAAGCGGCTTTGCGCCAGCGTGGTGCTGGGCGGCCGGGAGGCGGGCCAGTCGGAGAGGGACTGCCGCGCGGCGGTCCAGGAGCTGGTGCGGGCCTACCGCGAGAACCTGGCGCGGTTCGCCGAGATGAAGGGCTTGGACCTGGTCCGCTTCGAGGTGACGCCCCGGGACGGCGGCGCTGCGCTGGAGGGTGTGCTGGCCAAGGCCACGCGCGACACCCCGGACAAGCTTCTGGTCAAGGCCACCGAGGAGGATGGCCAGGGCGGCCGGCGGTTCCAGGTCCATCCTCCCCTGGTCCGTGCCCTGGCTCCGGAAGAGCAGGAGGATCTGCGATCGGGCCTCCCGGGCTATCGCGAGTCCGTTGTGCCCGGGCGCCGGCAGGTGCTGGAAGGCTATGTGCCCGTGGATGCGGCCTTCAAGGCCAGCGGCACGGGCAGCATCGGAACGACGTGCCTGCTGCTGCTCTGCCTGGGCCGCGACCTGGCAGATCCCCTCTTCCTCCAGCTGAAGTCCGAGGAACCCTCCGTGTGGGCTCCCTACCTTCCCGCAGCGGAGCCGGCCCCTCACCAGGGACGGCGGGCCGCACTGGGCCAGCATCGCGCCCAGACTTGGGTGGATCCGTTCCTGGGCTGGACGCACTTCGGGGATCAGGATTTTCTGGTGCGGCAATGGTCCGATCACAAGGCCGCCGTGGATGTCTCTGCCCTGAAGGGGACCGCCCTGGCCGATTATTCGGCCCTCTGCGGAGGCATCCTCGCCAAGGCCCATGCGCGCACGGGAGATGCCGCCATGCTGGCGGGTTACCTGGGCAATGCCGGGAAGCTGGACGAGGCCCTGGCCGGATTCGCCCGGGCCTACGCCGACCAGGCGACCCGGGACCACACGCGGTTCAAGGCGGCCATCGGATCCGGAGAACTGCCGGCCATGACAGATACTTAGACAGAAAGAGGGCCCGGCGGACCGGGCCCTCCTCCACGGAACGGGCAGGCTAGAAGCTGTATCGCAGCTGCGCGCCCAGGATCTCGATGCTGGCCTTCATGGTGGCGTTGAGGCTGCCCCGGGTGAGGTTGTCGCCCGCAGAGGTCAGATTGATCTTGGCGTCGCTGATGAACAGGTGGGTGTAGCCCACATCCATGGACATCTTCTTGGAGAAGGCATAGCTCAAGCCCACGGAGAGCCACTTGCGGTCGTTGTCGGGGATGCGGGGCGTGCGGTGGTTGTCGTCCACGGCGCCCTGGTCGAAGCCCACGCCGGCCCGGAAGGTCCAGGTCGAGTCCATCTTCCAGGTGCCGCCCAGGGAGTAGAACCAGGTGTCGCGCCAGCTCTCGTCCGTGACGGAATCCGCGAGGCCCGTATCGAACTTCACGCGGAGTTCCTTGAACCGGGACCAGGTGCTCCGGGCCACTTCACCCTGGAAGGAGAAGGCGGGATCCACCTGCCAGTCAAAGCCCAGGGAGGCCGTGGCGGGGAGAGCGAGGTCGGCCTGGCCCTTGCCGTTGCGGAGGCCGGCGCCCTGGAGGGCGGCCAGGTCCGTGGAGGGCATGCTCGCGGGGTATTCGAAGGTGGCATCGCCCTTCAAGGTCATGGTCACGGCCGCGGAGTAGGCGGCGCCCAGGCGGAAGTCCTTGGTGGGCTGCCAGGTGAAGCCCGCCTTCCAGCCATAGTCCCAGCCATTGCCCTTCAGGCCGGCCTTGCCGTCCCAGGCCCCGGGGATGGCGTAGCCGGGCGTGCCGAAGGTGGCGTTGGGGGCCCCCATGGCGACGGTGGCCACAGGGCTGTTCTGGGTGGGGCTCGGCGCCACGGGGGACATGCCGGCGGCGGCCAGCCCGGAGCCCACCTTCAGGGCCAGCGCGGTGCCGTAGTCCACGCCGTTGGTCAGCTCGGCATCGGCATAGCGGGCGATGAAGGCCACGCCGAAGGAGAACTGGTCGTTCACCCGGTAGGCCAGGCTGGGCGTGATGTCGATGACCTTCAGATCGGACTTCAGGCCGTGGTACCGGCCGATCCAGTTGGCGTCGTACTCGGTGGTGAGGCCGAAGGGCACGTTCACGGAGAGACCCAGCTTCAGGTCCTTGCTCGCGCTGTACATGATGTTGAACTCGGGGAGGATGGCGGACTGCCCGGAGTTCCCGTGGCTGGAGGGGCCGGAGACCGGCATCAGGCTGGTCGTGGTGTTGGGGTACACGTTGAAGCCGAGCCCGGTGAGCGCGGGGGTGCGGGTGGCGGTCATGCCATCGAGCTTCACATCCAGGCCCACGTAGGTGCCGCCGAGGGAGAACTGCCAGCCATCGTACTGGGTCATCACCGCGGGATTGAAGAACAGGGCGCTGATGTCGTTGCCCCCCGCGCTGACGCCCGCATAGGCATTGCCCTGGGAGCTCGGGCTCTGCTCGCGGAGCTGGAAGCCGGAGGCCTGGGCCTGGGGAGCGAAGGCGCCGGCGGCGATGAGGGTCAAGGCCGTGAGGGTGAGGCGTGAACGGTGGGTCATGGGCGCATGGCTCCTAATCCCGGGTGGGGGTGGTGGCTGTTGGCAGCCGATTCCGAAGGTGGAAGATGGACCACAATACCAAATCGATGCAGACCTGCAATCACTCCCGAGAGCCTACCCTAAGGAAGGATCGCGACCTATAGGTCACCATCCATGAGCGGAGAGAGACACGCGGCCATGCTCTTCCCCTCGGCCAGCTCCCTCACCAGGGCGGACCCGACAACCGGGGTGGCTCCCATCGCGCGCACCGCCGCCAGGCTGGCGGCATCCGAGAGCCCGAACCCCACGGCCAGGGGCCGGCTCGAGATGTCCCGCAGCTGGGTCACGCGCTCGCGCACGGGGGCCAGGTCCGTGCTTTGCGCCGTGCCGGTGACGCCCAGGCGGGCCACCACGTAGGCGAAGCGCTGCGCGAAGGGCGCGGCCGGTCCGGGATCCGGGCGCTCCGCCAGCACCTGCCGGGCCCGATCCAGCGTGGTGGTGGGCGCCAGCAGCGGCACCATGGGATAGCCCGCGGCGCGCAGGTCCGCTTCGAAGGCCGGCTCTTCCCCGAAGGGCAGATCCACCACCAGCAGGGCTTTCACCGGTGTGGGGGCGAGGAGCGTCTTCAGGCGTTCCGCGCCGATCTGGAGCAGCGGGTTCAGGTAGGTGAACAGGATGAGATCGGGGCTGTCCTTGAGGCCGGCCAAGGTCTGCAGCACGCGAACCGGCGTGGCCCCGCGTCCGATGGCACGATGCGCCGCCGCCTGGAGCACGGGGCCGTCGGCGATGGGATCCGAATGGGGCAGGCCCAGTTCCAGGGCTTCGATGCCGAGGGATCTGGCCTCGGAGAGCTGGACTGGCAGAGCTTCGAGGCTGGGATCACCGGCCATCAGGAACGGGAGGAGAGGGTTCATGTCAGATCTCCATGCGCGACTGGTAGGTGGACAGGTCCTTGTCGCCGCGGCCGCTGAGGCCCAGCAGCACCGTGGCGGCACCTTCAGCGGCGAGGGCGGGCAACGCGGCCAGGGCGTGGCTGCTCTCCAGGGCAGGCAGGATGCCCTCGCGCTCGCAGAGCAGGCGGGCCCCGGCGAGAGCCTCATCGTCGGACGCGCGGCGCACCTCCAACTTCCCGTCCAGCGCGAGGGCGGCCAGCTCGGGACCCAGGGCCGGATAGTCCAGGCCCGCGCTGATGCTGGCGGTCTCGGCCGTGTGGCCGTGTTCATCCTGGAGCAGCAGGGTCTTGCAGCCGTGCAGCACTCCTGCGCGGCCGCCATCAAGGCGGGCGGCGTGCTCGCCCAGGGCGCGGCCGTGGCCGCCCGCCTCTACGGCGAGGCGCCGCAGGGGGTCGCCCAGGAAGGGCACCAGCAGGCCCAGGCCGTTGCTGCCGCCGCCGGCGCAGGCGATCACGGCTTCGGGAAGCGCCCCGGCCTGCTCCAGCACCTGGGCGCGGGCCTCTTCGCCAATGACCGTCTGGAATGTTCGCACCAGCGTGGGGAAGGGATGCGGCCCCAGGGCGGAGCCCAGGATGTAGTGGGCGTGGTCGCAGCGGCCCGCCCAGGCCCGCAGGGCCTCGTTCACGGCCTCCTTGAGGGTGCCCTGCCCCGCCTCCACGGGCACGACCTTGGTGCCGAAGAGGCGCATGCGGGCCACATTGGGCGCCTGCCGGGCCATGTCCGTGACGCCCATGTACACCGTGCAGGCCAGGCCCAGCCTCGCGCAGGCCGCGGCCGTGGCCACGCCGTGCTGGCCCGCGCCGGTCTCCGCGATGATCTCCGTCTTGCCCATGCGGCGGGCCAGCAGGGCCTGGGCCAAGGCATTGTTGATCTTGTGGGCGCCGGTGTGGGTGAGGTCCTCCCGCTTGAGGTAGAGGGCCTTGAACCCCAACTCTGCCGCCAGGCGCGGGGCGGCCGTCAGGGGTGTGGGGCGGCCCACGAAGTGGCGCAGCTCGGCCTTCAGCTCCGCCTGGAACGCCGGATCGGCGAGGGCCGAACGGAAGGCGGCCTCCAGGTCCAGCAGAGGCTGCATGAGCGTCTCCGGGGCGTAGCAACCCCCGAGGGACTCGGCGCCGAAGCGCGTGGGAAGCGCGAACGCATCAGTCATGGGTTCCCTTTCCTGCCCGTGATTCCTGTCTCACGGCCGTCACGAAGGCGGCCACTTTCACTGGATCCTTCCGCCCGGGTGCGGCTTCCAGCCGGCTCGCGGCGTCGAAACCCCTCAGACCAGCTAGGGACATGGGCGGGAGTGCAGCGGCCCGGCCAGCCAGGTTGAGGCCATCCAGCCCCCCCGCCAACAGGTAGGGCCCCGGTGGCGGGAAGGTCATGGCATGGCCCTGCCCCGAGCCTCCCACCACACCCGTCTGCATGGCGCCGGGTTCCCACAGATAGAGATCCGCGGGTATCAGCGCCTGACCTGGCTCATCGGCCCAGGGCAGCAGGACGACGAGGCCGGCCTCGCGCAGCACTGCGACGCCCCGCTCCCGCACGGACGTCGGCAGGTAGGGCTGGACCCGCCGGAAACCGTGGCGGCGGGCCACCTCGAGCATGGCCTCCGCATGATCCTCGACCATCACGAGCACCGCCCGGTCCAGGTATGGCCCGGCCACGGACAGGTCCGTGCAGTGGCGTGGGCTGGGCGGATGGCACACGAAGCCCAGCAGGTCCGCGCCCTGCCCCGCGGCAAAAGCCGCGTCCTCGGCCCGGACGAGGCCGCAGACCTTGGCCAGGAGGCTCATGGGGTCTCCTGGCGCAGGTCCGCGAAGACGCGTTCCAGGAAGCCCTTGGGATCCGGGCTGCGCATGAGCGCCTCGCCGATGAGCACGGCGTCGAAGCCCGCCCGCAGGGAGACCTGAGCGTCCTCGGGTGTGGCGAGACCCGATTCGCGCACCAGCACCGCCTCCGGGAAGGCCTTGCGCAGGGGCGCGGCGGTGGGCTCACCCAAGGTGAAGGTTGAGAGATCCCGGGCGTTGATGCCCACCATGCGGGCCCCGGCCTCCTGGGCGAAGGGCACCTCCGTGAGGTCGTGCAGCTCCACGAGGGCCTCCAGCCCGCGCTGGCGGGCCGCTTGCAGGAAGGCGGCCGTGTGGCCCTTCAGCACCCGGACGATGAGCAGCACCGCCTCCGCGCCGCAGGCTTCGGCCTCCGCGAGCTGGGCTTCGGAGATGACGAAGCCTTTGTAGAGCCGCGGCATGCCGAAGGCCGCCGCGGCGGTCAGGTGGGCGGCCGCCCCGCGGAAGTAGGTCGGCTCCGCCAGGATGGAAAAGGCCGACGCGCCGCCTTCCCGGTAGGCCTGGAGCTGGGCCTGGAGGGGCGTGCCGGCGGCGAAGGGGCCGAGCGAAGGCGAGGCCTGCTTGTATTCGGCGATGACGGCGCCGCCCCGGGTCGCCGCATCCCAGCGCAGGGCGGATTCGAAGGGGCCGGGACCGTCCAGGGGAGCACGGAGGGCTGCCGCCGCGGACCCGGCCGAGGACAGGCGCGCCAGTTCCGACACCAGCACCCGCTGGAGGTGCGAACTCTTCGGCAGGCCGGTGCCGTGCACCAGGGAAGCGGGATCCGGCAGGGCGCTCATGGGTTCACCCCCGCCCCGGGAAAGGGCGGGACGAAGCCGCCGTCGAGGGTGCTCCGCATCTCGCGGAAGCTGGCATCCACGCCCTCAAGGGAACCGTCGCGGTGCAGGGCCAGCCCCAGGGCCGCCTGAAGGGCCACGGCATCCGCCACGGCGGGCCGGAAGTCTGGGTGCCGAGCTCCAGCGAAGATCCCCCGGGCCACGGTCAGGGCTTCGGCCCGGTCCGCCACGCGCAGGGCGTGCCGGGCCGGCTGGACGATGCCCAGCTCCCGTGGCACCAGCACCTGGGGCGCCTGAACCCGGCCGTCGGCGACCGCCAGGATCGTCGTGGGGCCTTCGATGGAGGCTTCGTCGAGGCCCTTCCCTTCCGCGTCCTTGCCGTGGATCACGAAGGCCCGCCGCAGCGTCGGCCGCCGGGCCAGGGCGCCGGCCATGGGCGCCAGAAGGTCCTCCCGGGCCACACCCAGCAGCTGCAATGGCGGGTTCGCCGGATTGATGAGCGGGCCCAGCAGATTGAAGATCGTGGGGATGCCCAGGCGACGGCGGATCTCCCGCAGGCGGCCCATGAGCGGGTGGTAGGCCGGGGCGAAGAGGAAGGCGAAGCGGTGGGCCTGCAGGTCCTGGGAAAGGTCGGCGCTGGCGCGGGCCAGGTCGTAGCCCAGGGCCTCCATCAGGTCGGCGCTGCCGCAGACACCAGTGGCGGCGCGGTTTCCGTGCTTCACCACGGGCACGCCGAGGGCCGGGAGGAACAGCGCCGTGAGGGTGCTGAGGTTGGCGGTGGAGGCGCCATCGCCGCCCGTGCCCACCACATCGATGGCGCCGTCGGGCACCTGCGGGAAGGGCACCGCCACCTCGGCGAGGGCCTCGGCGAAGGCCGCCAGCTCGTGAGCTTCGGGCACCCGCTGGGCCAGCAGGGCCAGGCAGGCGCCCACCAGCAGCGCGTCCGTGTCCTGGTCGATGAAGATGTGCATGAGCTCCGAGGCCGTGGCTTCGGGCAGCGGGCGGATGGGGTTGTGGGTGGTGAGCAGGGTCATCGGCGGAGGTCCTGGGCAAGGCGGAGGAAGTTGTCGAGCATGGCCGGCCCGTCCGGCGTGAGGATGCTTTCGGGGTGGAACTGCACACCCCAGCGGGGCAAATGCCGGTGGGTCATGGCCATGATTTCCCCGCCGGGGCTGCGGCCTGTGACGCGCCAGCAGCCGGGCAGCGTGGCGGGATCCGCGATCAGGCTGTGGTACCGGCCCACGGGGAGGCCTTGGGGCAGCCCCCGGAAGAGACCGTCGCCTTCGTGCTCCAGCGCCGTCGCCTCGCCATGCAGAGGTTCGACCGCGCGAACCACCCGGCCGCCGCTGGCCGCCGCCAGGGCCTGGTGGCCCAGGCAGACGCCGAGCATGGGAATGTCCCAATCCGAACCCGCCAGGGCCATGTGGGCGGGGCTCTCCGTGGGGTGGCCGGGGCCCGGTGACAGCACCACGGCTTCGGGCCGGAGGGCCCTGGCCTCGTCGAGGGTGATGGCGTCGTGGCGGACGACCTTCACTGGAGCGCCCAGGGTCTCGAAGGCCTGCACCAGGTTGTAGGTGAAGGAATCCAGGGCATCAATGAGGAGGATCATGCCAGCCTCCGCTCGGGAGCCGATGCCCTCTCCCTCCTATCGCGGCGCTCCTCCGCGCCGCTCCTGCGCGCTTGGGCTGCGCCCTGCTCGCGCAGAGTCGGGACATCGATCAAGAGGATCATCGGGAGGCTCCGGGCAGCTGGACGCCAAGGGCCTGGGCGATGGCGCCCAGCTTGTGCAGGGTTTCGAAGTATTCGGACTCGGGCTTGGAGGCCCGCACCACGCCGGCCCCGGCCTGGATGTGGGCGACGCCTCCCGCATAGACCGCCGTGCGGAGGATGAGGGCCGTGTCCAGGGCGCCATCCGTCCCCAGGCGCAGCAGTACGCCGCCGTAGGGCCCGCGCATCTCCCCTTCCAGCTCGGCGATGCGCTGACAGGCGCGCAGCTTGGGGGCGCCGCTCACGGTGCCTGCCGGAAAGGCGGCGGCCAGCACGTCCAGGGCGTCCACGCCCTCCCGAAGCTTGGCCTTCACGGTGGTGGTGAGGTGCAGCACGTGGCTCGTGCGCTGGAGGGCGAGGGGCTTCTCCACCCGGACGCCGCCGGGAACGGCCACGCGGCCCAGATCGTTGCGGGCCAGGTCCACCAGCATCTGGTGCTCGGCCAGCTCCTTGGGGTCACGCTTCAGGGCCTCGAACCGCTCCGCATCCTCCTCGGCGCTCTCGCCGCGGGGCACGGTGCCGGCAATGGGGAGGGTCTCGGCCTCGCCGTCCTGCACCCGCACCAGCATCTCCGGCGAGGCGCCGACCAGGGAGAATCCCCCCCACTCCAACAGGAAGCCATAAGGGCTCGGATTCAGGCGGCGCAGGCGACGGTAGGCCTCCAGGGGCGGTGGCGGGTCCTCGATGCGGAACCGCTGGCTGGGCACGAGCTGGTAGACGTCACCATCCAGGATCCGCTCCTGGGCGGCGCGGACCATGCTTTCGTAGGTCTCACGGGTCACCTGGGCGGCCGCCCGTGGAGCCGACGCGGCGGAACCCGGATCGCGGGCGCCCGCCAGGAGCTGCTCCCGGAGGCCGCGGAGGCGGTGGAATCCGGCCTCCGGGTCCGCGTCCAGGGTCTGGAGTTCCGCCACCTGGTGCAGGTGGTCGAAGACGAGGGCCGTGTCGAAGCGGCGCACCCAGAGGCCGGGAAGGCCGAGGCTGTCCCGGGCGGGTTGGGGCAGTGTGGGCTCCATAGCCCCCACGGCCTCGAAGCCGAGGTAGCCCGCGCAGCCCACGCCGATGGGGAGGGGTACCTTGAAAGCTGGCAGCTCCGCGGCGGGATCATGGACGGTGCCCGCGGGCGGCGGCCCCACCAGGGCCCGCAGAGACTCGATCCAGCCCGGGGCTGGCGGATCCAGGCGGCACTCGGCGGAACCCTCCAGCAGCACGAAGCTGTGGCGGCCCACCCGCTCGCCCTGGTCGCAGGATTCCAGCAGCAGGCTGGCGCCCGCCGGGCGCAGGGTCAGGTAGGCAGCGAGGGGCGTGAGCAGGTCCGCGGGAAGCGGGTGGCGGATCAGGTGCATGGGGAAGACCTTGGAAAACCACAGACCGGCTTTGCCGGGATGGGGTGTGGGGGCCCGGGGGTGTGCGCGAAGCGCGGAACCACCGGAGAACATCAAAGAAAAAGCCCGACCGGAAGGTCGGGCTCGGAAGGTCCGGGTTGGCGTGGGCCGCTAGGCCTCGCACAGGGAGCCGTCCGAGCCCGCACGCCACCACCAGGCCCCGTGAAGGGAGCCCTGGCGAAGGGACAGGGAGGACAGCGTCATGGAACCGATGTAACCCCATCCACGCGGGCCCTGTCAAGTGTGGTTTGATGAAGGATTGCTTGCGGACGGCCATGACCGAGGATCGCCCCACCACCATCCACACCGAGGATGCGCTTGCGCCCAGGGATCCCTGGCGCTTCCTCCGCCCCGCCCTGCGCGGCGGCTTCAGCCGCTGGGGCTGGGGCCTCATGATCGGGTGGCTGCTGGTGCTCCTGGGTCCCGTGCTGGGCTGGGCCGGCCACCTGCGCCGGGCCGCGGGCTGGAGCGCCCTGCCCAGCCACTGGGGCGAGCGCATCAGCGCCCGCGACGTCTGGGAGCTGTGGGAGAACGGCGGACTTCAGCATCGCCTGGCGAATTCCCCGACAGTGCACCTCTTCGGCCTGGGACTCGTGATCGTTCTGTGGTGCGGCTGGCGCATGCAGGCGGAGCGGGTGGGGTTGAAGGCCCGCCTGGGCTCCTGGCTGCTGGGCGCGCTGGACACGGTCCTCATCGGGTTCCTTCCGGTGGGCCTCCTGACTTGGCTCGGGGATGTCGTCCTGACCTGGCTCGGAGGCCTCGGAATCGACGGTCTGGGCTGGATCACCTTCTTCGGCCGCCCCCTGCTCTGGATGACGGCGGTGGCGGCCCTGAACCTCCAGTGGTGGTTCTGCCGCCTGGGGCGCGCGGCCGGCCCGACCCGCGGCTACCGCGCCCACCTGAGCGACTCTTTCCTGCGGCTCTGGACGCACCCCGTCCAGTGGAGCCTCCTCTCCCTTGGCGGCGCGGCCCTGAGGTCGCTGCTGCCCTTCCTGGTGCTGATCCTGGCCTGGCGGATGGGAGGCGGAACCCCCTTCCGCGTCGGCCTGTTCCTCGCCCTGCAGCTGGCCGTCACCCTGCTCAACGGCTGGCTGATGGGCTGGCTGCTGCGCGCCACCGCCCTGTTCTGGGCCCATGATGCCGCCGTGCGCACCGACCGCGCCGCCCTGAAGGACCTGTCCCGTGAAGCCATCGCCAGCTAGCGCCCTGGTCGCCCTCCTGCTTGCCGCTCCCCTGGCGGCCCAGCCGCCGAGCGCCAAGGCCGAAGTCATCCCCGTCACTGAAGCAATCCCGGATGACCCCGAGATCCAGAAGGTCATCGCGCCCCTGGCGGAGGAGATCCGGGCCAGCTTCGGCCAGCCGCTGGTGCAGGCACCCCAGGGCGTGTTCCGCGGAAGGCGGGGCGAGGAGAACCTGCTGGGCTACTGGGTCTCCGACGTCATGCGCCAGGCGGCCCAGCCCCTGGTGGGCACTCCGGTGCGCTTCGCCATCACCAACGCGGGCGGGCTGCGGGCCAACCTGCGTCCCGGCCAGCTCAAGGTCGGGGACATCTTCGAGCTGATGCCCTTCGAGAACGAGCTGATCGTCATCGAGCTCACTGGCGCCGAAGTCATCCAGGTGGTGAAGGAGGGCCTGCTCCGCCGCGGTGGCGAGCCCTGCTCCGGCGTGAAGGTGAAGGTCGAGGGCACGCCCCAGCAGGCCACCCTCGTCGTCACCTGGGAGGACGGCAGCCCCATCGATCCCGCGGCTGTGGTGAAGGTCGCCACCACGGACTACCTCTACGGGGGCGGCGACTCCATCCCCACCCTGAAGAAGGGCCGGAAGCCGTTCACCACGGGCGTCACCCTGCGGCAGATGCTCCTGGACCAGTGCGCCGCCCTGGGCAAGGCGGGCAAAGACCTGCTGCCGCCCGCTCCGGGGCGCTACACCGTGCCCGTGCCGATCCTGGAAGCCATCCGCGACAAGACGTTCAAGCTCTAGGAATGCCCATGGACCGCCGCCATTTCATCGCCTCCCTCGGTGCCGCCGCCGTCGCCTCCCGGGTGCCCCTGAAGGCCACGGAAGCTCCGATTGCGGGTCGCATCACCCTGCTGCACACCAACGACACCCACTCGCGCATCGAGCCCTTCGGCCCCGGCAATGGCGCCATCAGCGGCAAGGGCGGCATGGCCCGCCGCGCCACCCTCGTGAAGCAGCTCCGGGCCCAGCTGGGGCCGGTCCTGCTGCTGGACGCCGGCGACACCTTCCAGGGCACGCCCTACTTCAACCGCTACAAGGGCCGGCTCGACTACCAGCTCATGCGGATGATCGGGTACGACGCCACCACCCTGGGCAACCACGACTTCGACAACGGCGTGGGAATGCTGGTGGAGGCCATGGCATCCATGGAGAAGCTCCAACACAAGAACCCGCCCTTCGCCTTCCTGAACTGCAACTTCGACTGCCAGGGCGCCCCCGAGCTGGCCAAGCGGATCCGTCCCTACATGGTCCGGCAGTTCCCGGGCGTGAAGGTAGGCATCACGGGCGTGGGCGTGGCCTTTGCGGGCCTCGTGGCCCCGAAGAACCACGAGGGCGTCGTCTGGAGGGATCCCTACGAGAGCCTGAAGCCGGTGGTGAAGCGGCTCCGGGAAGTCGAGAAGGTGGATCTGGTGGTGGTCCTCTCCCACCTGGGCTACGACGTGAAGGACGCCGCCCATGACGACCTGCGCCTGCCCGGCCAGGTGGCGGGCATCGACGCCATCATCGGCGGCCACAGCCACACCTTCCTGGAAGCGCCGGTGAAGGTGAAGCAGGCCCAGGGAGAGACCCTCGTGTTCCAGGTCGGCTTCGGCGGCGTGAACCTCGGCCGCATGGACTTCGCCTTCACGCCGGGCGGCGTGAAGGCGGCCTCCGGAGCTGCCATGCCGGTGGTGGGCTGAGGGGCCTGCCCAGGACCGGAGTGACGGAAGTCCCAAATCCCCGTTCCCACAGGGAAACCCGCTTGATGGCGGGCATTCCCCGTGGGAGCCTGCCTTGAATGCCCTGAGCCGGAACAGCGGGGGTCCAGGCCCCGGCGCTGCCGTAAACGCCCATAAGGAGAGCCCATGACCACGCAGAAGATCATCTGGACGGAGATCGACGAGGCGCCCGCTCTGGCGACCTATTCCCTGCTGCCGATCATCCAGGCCTTCACCAAGGGCACCGGGATCTCCGTCGAGACCTCCGACATCTCCCTGGCGGGCCGCATCCTGGCCAACTTCCCCGAGAACCTGACCCCGGCCCAGCGCGTCCCCGACAACCTGGCCGCCCTCGGCGCCCTGGCCCTGAAGCCCGAAGCCAACATCATCAAGCTCCCCAACATCAGCGCCTCCATCCCGCAGCTCAAGGCCGCCATCAAGGAGCTCCAGTCCCAGGGCTTCAACGTGCCGGACTACCCGGAACAGCCCACCGAGGAAGTGGAGAAGGCCATCCAGGCCCGCTACGCCAAGGTGCTGGGCAGCGCCGTGAATCCCGTGCTCCGCGAGGGCAACTCCGATCGCCGGGCTCCGCTGTCCGTGAAGAACTACGCCAAGAAGCACCCGCACAAGATGGCCCCGTGGGCGCCGGACTCCAAGGCCCGCGTGGCCCACATGGCCAGCGGCGACTTCTTCGGCAGCGAAACCTCCACCACCCTCGCCAAGGCCACGACCGCCCGCATCGAGTTCGTGGGCGCGGATGGGGCCGTGAAAGTCCTCAAGGACAAGCTGCCCCTCCAGGCCGGCGAGGTCCTCGACGCCTCCGTCATGAACGTGAAGGCCCTCCGCGCCTTCTATGCCGAGCAGATCGACGCGGCCAAGCGGGACGGCCTCCTGCTCTCCCTGCACCTGAAGGCCACCATGATGAAGATCTCGGATCCCGTCATGTTCGGCCACGCCGTGTCCGTCTTCTACCAGCCGGTCTTCGAGAAGCACAACGCGACCCTGCGCGAACTCGGCGTGAACACCGCCAATGGGCTGGGTGATGTCTACGCCAAGATCCAGGCCCTGCCCGAGGCCCAGCGCGCGGCCATCGAGGCAGACATCCAGGCGGTCTACGCCACCCACCCGGCCCTGGCAATGGTGGACTCGGACAAGGGCATCACGAACCTGCACGTGCCCAACGACGTCATCGTGGACGCCTCCATGCCCGTGGTGGTGCGCGACGCCGGCAAGATGTGGGGCGCCGACGGCAAGCTCCACGACACCCTGGCCATGATCCCGGACCGCTGCTACGCCACGATGTACAAGACCATCATTGAGGACTGCCAGAAGCACGGCGCCTTCGATCCCGCCACCATCGGCAGCGTGCCCAACGTGGGCCTCATGGCGCAGAAGGCCGAGGAGTACGGTTCCCACGACAAGACCTTCTTCGCCCCGGCCGCCGGGACCATCCGCATCGTGGACGAGTCCGGCGCCACCCTGCTCTCCCAGAAGGTCGAGGAAGGCGACATCTTCCGCGGCTGTCAGGCCAAGGACGCCCCCATCCAGGACTGGGTCAAGCTGGCGGTCACCCGCGCCCGCCTCACCGGCGCGCCCGCCATCTTCTGGCTGGACAAGGCCCGCGCCCACGACGCCCAGATGATCGCCAAGGTGGAGACCTACCTCAAGAACCACGACACCAAGGGCCTGGACATCCGCATCCTGTCCCCGGACGAGGCCATGAAGGTCTCCTGCGAGCGCATCCGCAAGGGCCTCGACACCATCAGTGTCACCGGCAACGTCCTGCGCGACTACCTCACGGATCTCTTCCCCATCATCGAGTTGGGCACCAGCGCCAAGATGCTCTCCATCGTGCCCCTGCTGGGCGGTGGCGGCCTCTTCGAGACCGGCGCGGGTGGCTCCGCGCCCAAGCACGTCCAGCAGTTCCAGAAGGAGGGCTACCTCCGCTGGGATTCCCTGGGCGAGTTCTCGGCCTTCTGCGCCTCCCTGGAGCACGTGGCCAACGCATTCAAGAACGCCAAGGCCGGCGTACTGGCGGAAACGCTGGATCAGGCCATCGCCAAGTTCCTCGACAACGACAAGTCCCCTGCCCGCAAGGTGGGTCAGATCGACAACCGCGGCAGCCACTTCTACCTGGCCCTCTACTGGGCCCAGGCCCTGGCCGCCCAGACAAAGGATGCCGAGCTCCAGGCCCGCTTCGCCAAGGTGGCGAAGCAGCTCGGGGATAGCGAGGCCAAGATCAATGAGGAGTTGATCGCGGCCCAGGGGAAGCCGGTGGACATGGGCGGCTACTACCACCCCGACCACGCCAAGACCTCCGCCGCCATGCGGCCCAGCGCTACCTTGAACGCCATCATCGGCGCCATGGCCTGATCCATTCCGGAACGACCGAAGACACCTCGCGGGTGTCGGGATACCTGGTGTCCCGGCACCCGTTGGCTTTCGACCAAAACTCAGGTGGGGGGCACAGCCGGCCGTCAAGCCGGATATGACGTGTTCGCCCACCCCCGAGCCAACCCCGCGCCCTCCCTCTCGATGGCGCACTACGCCTAGGTTCGCGCGTGGTGCCGCGCGTGGCGCCGCCCCCGGCACTCCAGGTGGATCCATCGTCTGAATCCCACTGGCTCGGATGCTGGCAGGCACGCATAGCCCATTCGTGCGGCCGCCCAGGAAGGAATTTGCCGGGCATCGAGTCTCTTGGGCAATTACCGCACTCAGTATAAATTTCCCATGAATATTCACGATTTATTTATGCAACCCTAACAGAAATGCCTCGGGTCTGAGATGAGGAAGCCACGGGGCATCCTCGTTCACGTCCGCCCTTCCAAACACCTCAAGGAGCCACCTATGCACACGTTCTCCCGTATCCTCGCGGGCGCCCTTCTTCTGGCCGCGCCGGCCGCTTTCGCGCTCGACAACGCCACCGCAACCGCTACGGCCCGGATCTACGTGCCCATCACTCTAAACAAGAACACTGATCTCAGCTTCGGCGACATCTTCGCGGATCCTACCGGCGGGACTGTGACGCTGGACCCCAAGAGCACCACCCGGACCACGGGGGGGCCGGCCCTGGCCACCACCGGCACCGTCAGTCCCGCAGCCTTCACCGTGGGCGGCAAGCGCAACGCCTCCTATGCCATCACTCTTCCCGCCGACGGCACCGTGACGCTGTCGGGCCCCGGTGCCGCCATGCTCGTGAGCAAGTTCACCGCTTCGGTCAACAACGGCACCCCCACCGCCACGCCCACGGGTCTGATCCCCAACACTGCGGGCGCCACGCAGACCTTCACGGTGGGCGCCACCCTGACCCTCGGCGCCAACCAGATGGATGGCGACTACACCGGCACCTTCAATGTCACGGTCGCCTATAACTGAGGCCCGCTGATCCACTGGTCCACCCAGGGCGTACCCGCGCCCTGGGTTTTCTCCGTACTTGAGGTCTCATGCTCCGTCTCCGCTCCCAGGCCATCGCCTGCCTGCTCCTCGGTCTGCTCGCGCTCGGCCTTCCGGCCCAGGCGCCCCCGCCTCCCGCCGACGGGGGCATCGGTGATCTCCTGGTCGCCCCGACCCGGGTGGTGTTCGAGGAGCGCAAGCGGAGCGCCGAGCTGAACCTCTCGAACATCGGGCAGTCCCGAGCCACCTTCCGGATCTCCCTCGTGCGCATGGAGATGGACGAGACGGGCGGCATCAAGGAGCTGCCGTTCGACCCGGGCACCGAGAACCTCCGGTCGCTCTTCCGCTTCTCCCCCCGGCAGGTGACCCTGGACCCCAGGGAATCCCAGACCGTGCGGATCCAGGTGCGCAAGCCGGCCCAGTTGCCCGAGGGCGAATACCGACTGCACATGACTTTCCGCGCGGTGCCCCCCGACGCGCCTGCGCCCCAGTCCGGGGCGGAGGCGCCCAAGGGAATCGCCATCAAGCTCACGCCGGTCTACGGAATCGCCATTCCCCTCATCGTGCGGCACGGCAAGACGTCCGCCAGCGTCTCCATCACCGCGCCCGCCTGCGATGCCAAGAGGGGCGTGCTGAGCTTCCGCTTGAACCGCGACGGCAACCAATCGGTCTACGGCGACCTCAAGGCCACGCTTCTCCCAGCCATCGGAGCCCCGGAAGTCCTGGCGGAGGCCTCGGGCTTGGCTGTGTACACCCCGAATTCCGGGCGGACCGTCGCCCTGCCCATCCGCGGCGGGCGATTCGTACCTGCCGGCAGCCGGATCCGCATCACCTACTCCCAGCCCATTCTGGATGGCGGCCGCCTGTTCGCGGAAACCGTCATGACGACCCCCTGAATGGGCCGCTTCGCCGTCCGCAAGGCCCTCCTGGGCCCGGCCCTCATGGGAGTGGCGGCGCTGCTGCATGCCGGAGGTCTGGCTCCCGCGGACGCCTCCGCCCTGCCGGGGATGCTCGTGAACCGCTCCGAGGAGGAGGTCTTCCTCTTCGCCCTGCGCCTGGACCAGGCGACGGTCAGCAGCACCTTCCCTGGATTTCCCGTGAAGGACGGCGTGCTGGTGCCCCTGGGGGAGCTGTGTCGCCTGCTGGACCTGGCCATCGAGGTCGACCCCAACCGCGGACGGGCCTCGGGCTTCTTCATCGACGAGAAGCGCCGCTTCAGTCTCGACGTCGTGGCGGGAACGGTGGTGGTGGCGGGCCGCAGCCTGCCGCTCAATCGGTCCTTGATAGAACTCCACGCGGATGACATCTACGTGGATACGCGTCTCCTCGCCACGTGGCTGCCCCTGGATTTCCAGGTCGTCCTCCGCAGCTCATCCATCACCGTGTCGCCTCGCGAGCCCCTCCCCATCCAGGAGCGCTGGAAGCGGGAGCGCATGGTCGGCCGGTTCCGTCCCTCGGAAGGCCCGAAGGTCTTTCCGCGATCGCCGGACCCCTATCGCGTCCTCGAAATTCCGATGGTGGACGAGACCCTGCGCCTGACCGCCCAGACGTCGCCCGATGCGGATCGGCACGTCCGGGCCCAGAGCACCACGTTCGCCGCGGGGGACTTCCTTGGGCTGTCTTCGAACCTCTACGCGATTCTCGATACGGTGAGCGGCCTCTCGGAGTTCCGGATGGCCATGGGCCGCCGCGACCCCCACGCGGGCCTACTCGGCCCGCTCAGGGCGACGGAGTTCGCCTTCGGGGAGGTGCTCGATCCGGGCCTGAACCTGCTCACCCTGCCCATGGCCGGCACGGGAGCCCTGCTCACCAACTATCCGCTCCAGCGGGAAAACGCCTTCGACCGTCATTCCTTCCAGGGGAACCTGTCGCCGGGCTGGCAGGTGGAGCTCTACCGGAACCAGGCTCTCCTGGGTTTCCAGGCCTCCCGCCCCGATGGCCGCTATGAATTCCTGAACGTGCCGCTCTACTTCGGCTGGAACGATTTCCGCCTGGTGTTCTATGGCCCCCAGGGCCAGCGCCGTGAGGAAGTCGTGCGCTTCGATGTGAGCGAGAACCAGACCCCGGAAGGTGAGTTCCAGTACCGGCTGGTGGGCGTGGATCCCCGCCAGGCTGGAAAGCGCGGGCAGGTCGAAGGGCGCTACGGGATCTCCCGGCAGTTCACGGCCGGGTTCTCCTTGTCCGGTCTGGATCTGGACGGGCGCCATCACGCCTACCGCGGGATCGATCTCCAAGGCTTCTGGAAGCCTCTGTCGGCGTCCTTCAGCGCCGTCAGCGACCAGCTTGGAGGCAGCGTCGCCCAGCTGGGCCTTCGGAGCCGCCTGGGCTCCACCAGCCTCACGGTCAAGCATGCGGAGCTCCAGGATGGCTTCTCCAGCGAAGTGTTCCGGCCCATCTACGGCCCGATCCGGAGCCGCAGCGGCCTGGAGACGTCCTCCCTGCTGCCCAGCCTGGAGCGCAGCCTCGTCACGCTCGACCTCGGCGCCGCCCGGGACCGGCTCGTGGCGGGCGGCAGCATCGATCGCCTCTACAACCGCGTCTCCACCTCCTTCCAGGGGTACTTCCTCTCCAACGAGATCACCCTTACCAGGGGCCTGGACACGGTGACGCCCTTCCCCGCCACCACCATCGGGGACTTTCTGGCCAGCAAGTTCTTCCGGACCTTCTCGCTGCGGGCGCAGGCGAACTATCAACTGAGCGGCGGCGCCCGGCGCCTGAACGCCCTGTCCACCTTCGTGGAAACGCCGGTCTTCATCCCCTTCAACCTCCGGGGCGGGCTCACGCATTCGGTGGCCTCCAACGACACCCTGGTGCAGCTCGGGGCCTACAAGACCCAGGGCGCCTATGCCCTCAGCGTGGAACTGGGCTACTCCACCCGCAGCCGCCTGTCCCTGGACCTCACCTTCCGCGTGGGCCTGGCCCGGGAGCCCCGGAACGGCCGGATCCATACGCAGGCGCAGAGCATCGCCGGCCATGGCGCTGTTTCCGCCCGCGCCTTCCTGGATGCCAACGGAAACGGCGTGATGGATGGCGACGAGAAGCCCCTCCAGGGCGTCGGATTCCTGGCGAACGGCGCCTCGCAGCCAGGCAACACGGACACGAAGGGCGTAGCCTTCCTCACCAATCTCTCCGGCGATCTCGACGCCAACCTGTCCGCCAACTCCACCACCCTCGAGGACCCGTTCATGCGGCCCCAAGGCCAGGGCCTGCGCGTCACCCCGCGCCAGGGCCATGTGGCGCAGCTCGAGGTCCCCGTGGTGCTGTTCGGCGAGGTCACGGGGACGGCCTACCTGAAGCGTGATGGCGCCTCCGGAGAGCTTCCCGGCCTGCTCCTGGAGCTCGTGGACAGCCAGGGCGAATCCATCAAGACCACCCGGACGGCCTTCGACGGTTTCTACACCCTGTCCGACGTCCCGCCCGGAACCTACCAGCTCCGGGTGCCTGACGCCGAGATCCGGCGTCTCGGGCTCTCGAAACTGCCGCCCATCCCCGTGGTCGTGACCTCCGAGGGCACGGTTGTGGACGGCCTCGATCTCCTGCTCACCCCAGACCGCTCCAACCCGCTCCTTCCGGGGCAGGACGGCCGGAAAGAAGATCAACCATGAGCTTCTCCGCCCTCTCGGCGCTCTCCCGACGATTCTTCCTCGCGGCCCTGGCCATCGCTACGCTCCCCGCCCTCGGCCAGGCCTGGGTGCCGGTCATCAACAAGTACTCGGACATCTCGCTGGGCTATGTCGTCCCCAGCGCCTTCGGGGGGACGGTGGTGCTTGCCTCGCCATCCGGGAACCGGAGCGCCTCGGGCGGCGCCGCCCTGGGGTCCTCCGCTGGCGTCAGCCTGGGCAGCTTCACCCTGTCCGGCAAGGTGGGCGACAGCTGGTTCGCCTCGGCGGGCAGTCCGGTGCCCTTCCCCCTTGTGGGACCGGGCGGGGCAACGGTGGTCGTCACGGCCGTGGACTGCCAGCCCGCCACCAGCGGCACCTTCCCTTCCACGGGCACCACGGGCTACTACTACCTGGGGGCTACCGTCACGGTCGGCTCGAGCGCCACCACGCCGGCGGGAACCTACACCGGCAGCTACACCCTGAATGTGATGGACCCCTTCAAGGGAGCCGTCACCCCCATGACCTTCTCGGTGCAGATCCAGGTCGCGCCGGTCATCAGCCTCACGGAGCTCACGGGGCTGCGGTTCGGGGCGGTCTTCACCAGCCCGGCTCCGGGAACCGTGGTGCTCAGTCCCGCCGGCACGCTCAGCACGACGGGTGGCGTGAGCCTGGGTTCCCAGTTGCCGGCCGGACCCGCCACCTTCTCCGTGACCGGAGCCGCCAACGCCACCTACGCCATCACCCTCCCGGGCAGTGTCGTCCTCAGCTCTCCGGATGGGACTCTCACAGTGACGGGCTTCACGAGCTCTCCGGGCCCGACGGGCCGCCTGGACCCCACCGGACGGCAGACGCTGAGCGTGGGCGGCACGCTGAACGTGCCCGCCAATCAACCCGACGGCGACTACACCGGAACCTTCAGCGTGACCGTGGCCTACAACTGATCTAGAGAGACCCGGCCTGGATTGGCGCCCCGAGGGCGTCCCGGATCATCAGGACGCCCCCCGCATGGCGGATCTCACGGGCGAGGAACCGCTGACGGCCCCCGACCACGCCCCTGGAGGCGAGGACCTCGAGAGGCGTTCCCGCTTCGAACAGGCCTGACGTGTTCCACGCACCGGTGTCCACCCGCAGGACTCCGGCCGCCAGGCGGATCCGGATCGACCGGCCCTCCCAGCCTTCGACCACACCCTGGATGGTCACTTCCGTCGAAAGGTCATAATCCGCCGCTTCGCGGGGACGGATCCGGACGGTGCAGGTGGCGCTGCTCGTGCTCTGGGCCATGGCCACGGCTTCCGAGCCACCGGCCAGGGCCAGCAGGAGCCCCAGGCGGCAAGTCGATCGGAAGGCTCCAAGGCGGCCCATCGGGCGCTCCTCGCAAGTGGTCAACCTTCTTTTCGACCCTGCGGAAGGCCGCGATAACACCCCCGATTAAAAAAAAGATTGAGTCAATCGAGGCCGGTAGCCTCGGGACCATACCCATAGCAAATGATGTTATTAAACATATTAATAAATATTTTACGACACGACAGGCTATTGCCGGCTTCCTTTGCCGACCTGACCATCAGCTGGTCCGAGGTCGGTACCGGAGGAAGGATTCATGCGACCAGCAGCCGTTTTCGTTCCCGGCCACGCGCAAGGTCAGAACAGCCCCACGACGCGGCCCGTATCCGGATCGATGTCCACATCGTAGAAGCCGGGTCTCGTGGGGAGGCCGGGCATGGTGGCCATCTTGCCAAGCAATGGGTAGAGGAAGCCGGCCCCGGCGCTGAGGCGGACATCCCTCACCGGGATGCGGAAGCCCGTGGGGACGCCCTTCAGGGCCGGATCATGGCTCAGGCTCAGGTGGGTCTTGGCCATGCAGATGGGCAGGCGGTCGTAGCCAAGCCGCGTGTAGGCCTCGATCTTCGCTTCGGCCTCCGGTGCGTAGTCCACGCCGTCGGCGCCGTAGACCTCCGTGGCGATGGTTTCGATCTTCTGCTTGATGGGCTCGTCCACGCCGTAGAGGAAACGGAACTCCGAGGGGCGCTCGCAGACGCGCATGACGGCCCGGCCTAGATCCAGGGCCCCTTCCCCGCCCAGGGCCCAGTTCCGGCAGACCACCGCGTCCTCCGCGCCGCTCTCCAGGGAGGCCCGGCGCACCAGTTCCAGTTCCGCGGGGCTGTCCGTGGCGAAGCCGTTCACCGCCACCACCACGGGCACACCGAACTTCCGGGCGATGCGGATGTGATGCAGCAGGTTGGGCAGGCCCTGGCGGAGCAGGTCCAGGTTCTCATCCACATAGACCGGATCCAGGGGCTTCCCCGCCACCACCTTGGGCCCGCCGCCGTGCATCTTGAGGGCGCGCACGGTGGCCACCAGCACCACGGCGTCAGGCTTCAACCCGGAAACGCGACACTTGATGTCGAAGAACTTCTCCATGCCCATGTCAGAGCCGAAGCCCGATTCGGTGACCACGTAGTCCGCCAGCTTGAGGGCGATCTGGTCGGCCAGGATGGAGCTGTTTCCGTGGGCGATATTGGCAAAGGGGCCCGCATGCACGAACACGGGCGTGCCCTCCAGCGTCTGCATGAGGTTCGGCTTCAGCGCGTCCTTCATGAGCACGGTCATGGCGCCGGCCACGCCCAGATCCTCCGTGGTCACCGCGAGCCCATGGCGATCAAGGCCCACCACCATGCTTCCCAGCCTGCGCCGCATGTCCTGGAGGCCCGTGGTGAGGGCCAGGACGGCCATGATCTCGCTGGCCACGGAGATGTCGAAGCCCGTCTCCCGGGCGAAGCCCTGCTCCTCCTCGCCCCGCCCCACGGTCACGCCCCGAAGGAACCGGTCGCTGGTGTCCAGGATGCGGCGCCAGGTGATGGCGGCGGGGTCCAGATCCAGCCGGCAGACGCGACAGCGCTCCTCCGGCGTGAAATCGTCGGGATTCCCCTTGGTGATGCCCAGCCTCGCGCAGCGCAGCTGCAGCGACCGCGGGAACTTCCTTCCGGATTTTCCTTTCGGGAAGATCCGCTCGAACAGCTGCTCGTCCGAAGCGCCGGCCTCATGGAGGATGCGGGCGTCGATGGCCGCGGCGCACAGGTTGTGGGCCGCGGTGATGGCGTGGATGTCCCCGGTGAGGTGGAGGTTGAAGTCCTCCATGGGGATCACCTGGCTGTAGCCGCCGCCGGCGGCTCCGCCCTTGATGCCGAAGGTCGGGCCCTGGCTGGGCTGGCGGATGCAGGTCACCACGCGCTGGCCCAGGTGCGCCCCCAGAGCCTGGCTGAGTCCCACCGTGACCGTGGTCTTGCCTTCCCCCAGCGGCGTCGGGGTGATGGCGGTGACATCGATGTACTTGCCGTCCGGACGGCCCTGCAGGCGGTCCAGCACCTCCAGCCGCACCTTGGCCTTGGTGGGGCCGTAGAGCTCCAGCTCGTCCGCCTCGAGGCCCAGCTCCGCGGCCACTTGGCTGATGGGCTTGAGGGTCGCCGCCTGGGCGATGTCCAGATCTGAGGGCACGGGGGTTCTGCGCTGCAGGACCGTGGGCGTGAAGGGCCGCGTGACGGTGGTCATGCCGTCTCCTCGAAAAGATCCACTCCAACTATAAGTAAAAAACGACTGAATGGTCGTTATTGAGCCGCCTTTGTTGATTCGCATCACAGCCGCACGCATGCTGGATCCATGCGTCGTCTGACCGGGGTCGCCACCCATCGCTTCAGGGAGAATGCTTCGGTCTTCCTCACGGAGCTGCATCCCGCCTTGGATGCTGAAGCCCGGGCCGCCGTGCTGGCTTCGCTTCGCAAGCGGGACTTCGACGCCACGCATCACTGCAGCGCCTGGCGGGAGGGCGTCCCGGTCGCAGCTTTCGGGGCCGATGATGACGGCGAACCTTCCGGCACGGCCGGGAAACCCATGCTGGCGGTGCTGGAGGGAGCCGAGGCCACCGACCTCATCGCGGTCTGCATCCGCTGGTACGGGGGGACCAAGCTCGGCACTGGCGGTCTGGTGCGGGCCTATACAGAGGGCGTCCAGGGCGCCTTGGCCGAAGCCGAGGCCCAGGGCCTCTGGGAGGAGGTCCGGATCCTCCGCCAGGGAGAGATCCGTGTCCCCGCGGCCCAGGCCCACCTACCCTTCGCCCTGCTAGGAGCCTTCCCCGCCGCTTCCGTGACCGGCCAGACCTTCGAGGGAGACGCGGCCATCCTCCGCTTCGAGTGCCCGCCGGACCTCTGTCCCGCCCTCGACCACGCCTGGCGGGAGCGCAGCCGGGGCGGGGCGATCGCCTGGGCTTGACCACTCGCCGATCCCCACCCGCCGTTCGCCGATCCCGGCCCGGTTTCCTGTCGGGACGCCCGTAGCTTGGTCGTGCGGAAGGAGGCGCCCATGATCCAGCTGGGATGGTTCATCGACAGCCCCTGGTGGTGGTTGGCCCTGTGGCTGCCCACGCTCGCCTTCAGCTTTTCCGCGGGTTCCGGCCGAAAGGAGCGCCACCCATGAACGTCCAGGAACGCCCCCCTGTCTTTTCCGTGAAATTGGTCCTCGGCCTGGTGGTCATCGCGACAGGTGTGATCCTCCTGGTGGACAGCCTCCACTGGTTCGACGCCTGGCACCTGCTGGCCTGGTGGCCGCTGGCGGTGGCCGCCGTGGGTCTCGCCCGTCTGGCCCAGGATGGCCCCCTCAGCCTCCGCGGCCACATCTGGCTGGGCTTCGCCGTCGCGGGTTTCATCTCCCAGTTCGGCCCCTGGGGGCTCCTGGAGCGCTGGTGGCCGGTCTTCCTGGTGTGGGGCGGCCTCATCGTCACGCTCCGCGCCCTGTTTCCCCAATGGAGCCCGCCGCCCCGCAGCAAGCGCCGCCGGCCGTCGCCATCCGAGCCCGATTCCTGTGATCCTGATTCCGGATCCACGCAGGTGAACCCATGAACGCCCCCGACGACACCCGGACGCCGAGTCCGTTCAGCCCCAAGCTGGTGCTGGGCGTCGCCATCATCGTGGCGGGCCTCGTGCTCACCCTGGACAACCTGGGCCTCGTCCAGGCCCACACCCTCTTCAAGCTCTGGCCGCTGGCGCTGGTGGCCGTGGGCATCGCCAAGATCCGCCAGGACCGGCAGGGCAGCAGCACGGGCGGATGGTTCCTCGTGCTGGGCGGCGCCTTCCTGCTGCTCTTCACCTTCGGCCACGGCCACCTGGCGGATGCGCTTGGCCCCATGCTGGTGGTGGCCCTCGGCATCCTCATCGTCACCAAGGCCCTCAAGCAGAGCCGGGGCATCCCGCCCGAGCTGGCCCGTTCCGACGACTTCCTCCAGGGCACGGCCATCTTCGGCGGCTTCAAGCGGCGCGTGGCCACCCAGGCCTTCAAGGGGGGCGAGCTGACGGCCATCTTCGGTGGCTACGAGGTGGATCTCCGCCAGGCCGCCATCGAGAACGGCCAGGCCCGCATCGATGTCTTCGTGCTCTTCGGCGGGGGGGAGATCCGTGTGCCGGAAGGGTGGGAGGTGGTCCATCGCGCCACAGCCATCGCCGGCGCCCTCAACGACGGCACCCATCACGGACCCGCTCCCGTGGAAGGCCGCCCCCGGCTGGTGATCACGGGATTGATCCTCTTCGGCGGGACCGAGGTCAAGAGCTGATGCATCCCCTCCTGGCCAACCGGGCGCGTCTGGGGGCCTACCTCCTGGGGTGGGCCCCCATCGCCCTGCTGCTGATGGGGATCGCCCGGACCCAGAACTGGAGCTGGGCGGAGGGCGCCGCCCTGGCCCTGCCCCTCTGCCTGATCGCGGCCTTCCTCTTCCTGTCCGCCTGGTTTCTCTGCCGGGCGCTCCCGCTCGGCCAGCGGGTGGAGACGCTGGGCTCCCACGGGGCGGCCTGGGGTCTGGCGGCCGTGCTCATGGGCAGCATCTGGGCGGGGCTGGCCTGGCTGCTGGCTCGCGTCCTGGCCTGGATCCCCGGCCTTGGCGCCCTGCCCCGCCACGTGGACATCGCCCTGCCCGTGCTCACGGGCCTGGGCATCCTGCTCTACCTGGCCTCCGTGGCCCTCAGCTACCTCATGCTGGCCCAGGAACGCGCCCTGGAAGCTGAACGGAAAGGCGCCGAGCTCCAGATCCTCGCCCAGGAGTCGGAGCTGAAGGCCCTGCGGGCCCAGCTCAATCCCCACTTCCTGTTCAACAGCCTGAATTCCCTGTCGGCGCTGACCGCCGTGGATCCCGCCCGGGCGCGGGAGATGTGCGTGCTGCTTTCGGATTTCCTCCGCCGCAGCCTGGGCCTGGGAGAGCGCCGCCAGGTGGCTCTGCGGGAGGAGCTCGACTTGGCGCGGGCCTACCTGGCCATCGAGCAGATCCGCTTCGGCACCCGCCTGAAGCTCGACTGGCGCATCGATCCCGCCACCGAGCCCGCCCTCCTGCCCACCCTGCTGCTGCAGCCGCTGGTGGAGAACGCCATCAAGCACGGCATCGCGGCCCTGCCCGAGGGCGGCACCCTGGCCGTGGCCGCGGAGGTGGTGGAAGGGCACGTCCTGCTGAGGGTGGATAATCCGCTGGATGCCGACGCCCCGGTCCCCCAGGGGCTGGGGCTCGGGTTGCGCCAGGTCCGTCAGCGCCTGCTGGGCCGCTTCGGGAACCGGGCTCGGTTCGAAGCCACGGCCCAGGACGGCCTCCACCGCGTCACGCTGGTCTTTCCTTTGGAGATGGAGCCATGAAAGCCCTAATCATCGACGATGAGGATCTCGCGCGTTCCGTCGTGCGCGAGCATCTGGCCGCCCACCCCGACGTGGAGGTGGTGGGTGAATGCGCCAACGGCTTCGAGGCCCTGAAGGCCGCGGCCGAGCATCACCCCGACCTCGTCTTCCTCGACATCCAGATGCCCAAGCTGGACGGATTCGAAGTGCTGGAGCTCCTGGAAGCGGAAGGAAAGCGTCCCGCCGTGGTCTTCGTCACCGCCTACGACCAGCACGCCATGCGCGCCTTCGAATCCCATGCGGTGGACTACCTGCTGAAGCCCTTCTCGAAGGAGCGCTTCGACGCGGCCCTGGCCAAGGCCCGGGCCTTGCAAGCGGCCCAGCCTGCGGCTCCCGCCCCGTCCGCGACGGACCTCGCCGCGGCGGCGCGCCAGGGAAAGCCCCTGGAGCGCATCGTGGTGAAGGACGGCCCGAAGGTGACGGTGGTCCACCTCGACCGCCTGGATTGGATCCAGGCCCAGGACGACTACGTGCTCCTCCGCACCGAGGGCCGGAGCCTGCTCAAGCAGCAGACCCTGGCCAGCCTCGAATCCCAACTCGATCCGAACCGGTTCATCCGCATCCACCGCAGCTACATCCTGAACCTCGACCGCCTCGTGCGGGTCGAGCAGGACAGCAAGGAGCACCGGGACGCGGTCCTCCGTGACGGAACGACCCTCCCCATCAGCCGCGCGGGCTACCAGCGGCTGCGGACTCTATGGGAAGGGGCCTGAAGCGCCAGTCCCTCACACCGCGCCGTGCAGGCGGCAGGGATGGTGATGGCAGTGCCCGCAGCGCCCTTCGCAAGGCAGCCCCGGCGCCAGATCCTCCTCCGGATGGATCGCACTTTTCACCGTGGGCTTGGGAACCGGCATCGGCACGATGCACTTGGCCACGCGGATGGTCTCCGCAGCCGCCTTCCCGGGCCTGGGGGCCGGGGACTTCTTGCGGGAAGGGGCGGCGGGGGTCATGGAAGGCTCAGGCTTCCGGACGTTTGAAGCTCTTCGCGACCTTCTGCATGAGCAGAGGGTCGCCCTCGATCTGGATCTTGCCGGTCATGAAGGCCTCCTGGGCGTTCAGCGTTCCGGTGCTCATGGCAATGAAGTCGTCGGCCTTGGCTTTCAGGAGCGTATCACAGGGCTTCATCAGCCGGGGGAACACCATGCAGGCGCCATTCCGGATGAACAGCGTGTAGCCCAGGTCATCAATCTGATAACCCACGGCCGCTTCAAGATCTCCGGCTTTTTCGGCGTTGAAACGCTCAGGCATGGACTCCAGGAGCGCCTCCGCCGGGTTCACGGCGGCCTCGAAGTGGGCCGTGTAGGACGCCACCTGACTCACGTCCCCCTTCACCGTGATGGCGCCTCCGAGAAGGGCCGCCACCAGGTTCAGCTTGCCGACATTGAGGGCTGCGAAGTCCGCGTCGGAGATGCCCAGGGCTGCACCACCCTCCACTTCGCCCGGCCGCACGGAGAGCCCCTCGGGGCTGAAGTCCAGGCGATAGGGTACGCCGTCCACCTTTACCTCCATGGTGCCGGTGGCGCCGCCCTTGTAGCGCTTGCGCAGCGTGGCCAGGGCCTTGCCGCCGGGCGTGTCCGGGAAGGTGATCTCGGGTTCCTGGGACCAGGTCTTCCAGGCCTTGCGAAGGAGGGCCATGTCGCCGGAGAAGCGGAGCTGGCCGCCCAGCAGGGCCGGTCCGGGATCCGAAATGCCGCAGACCAGGGCACGCACGGCCGCTTCGTCGCCGGCCACCTCGGCGCCGTCGCCCCAGGTATCACCGCCCACGGTCACCTTGATCCCGGCCCCGGCCAGCGCCAGCCGCGCCGGCACAAGATCCCTCAGGGGCTTCACCGGCCCGCTTTCCTTCTGGGGCTTCTTGAAGAACTTCGGGAATTTCTGGAGCAGGCCCAGGTCGCCGGTGCCCTTGAGCTTGCCGGTCATGAAGGCCTGCATGGGATCGAGCTTGCCTTCGTTCAGGGCGATCCAGTCCTCGGCGCCGATCACCACCACGGAGGTGGCGTCCGGCTTGGCCTCGCGGGCCAGGGAGAACACGCCGTTGTCGATGCGGCAGGTGTAATCGCCACCGCCCTCGCCCGTCACTTGGTAGTAGACGGAGACTGTGAGCCCCTGAGCCTTCTCGGGCAGGAAGAGTTCAGGCATGAGCGCAAAGATGCCATCCACCGTCAAAGCCATTTGATCACCTCGGAATGTGGGATCGAGCATGGCCGGGGCCTTGAACTTCATGCAACGGTTACCAGAGGTCAAGCTCCGCCATGACTTTCCTCGCGACGCAGAAGGGGCCGGATGGCCCCCTTTGCGTCCTGGCGAGCTTCACTTCAGACGGAACGGCATGGTGAGCTTGAACCTTGCGGGTACGGGTTTGCCCTTCACCTTGGCGGGTTCGAATTCCCAGGTCCTGGCATAGCCCACGGCGCAGGCATGCAGCTCGGACGGGCCCGAGATGGCCTTGGCGTCCTGAACCTTGCCCCGGGCATCGATGGTTACGACCACCACGACGGTGCCCTGGATGCGCTGGGCCTTGGCTTCGGGCGGATAGGCGGGAGCTTCGGGCTGATGTTTGACCTTGATCTGCTTCCATTCCATCTCCACCGGGGAGGCTGGCGAGGCCTTCGGGGTGTCGGTGGCGGATAGTGTGCTGAGACCCAGCCCGGTCGCCAACAGCAGGGCGGGCAGGAGCGCCACCAGGGGTGGGATCGGGGTGGATGTGAAGCGGGGGCGCAGGATGCGCTGAATGCGGGACATGAGCTTGCCTCCACTGGCCGCGGGAGCCAGATCGGGAATCAGGTTCGAATGGGATCGGAGTTCCTCCAGCCCGAGAAGGGCAGAGGCGTAGAGGATCGGATCGCCGCAAGTACGCACGGCCGCATCGTCGCAGCAGTGCTCGCGCTCCTGGCGAATGCGCCTGGAGAGCCACCAGACGGCGGGGTGATAGAACAGCAGCGCTTCCGCGAGGGTCTGGACGAGGTTCGCGAGGAAATCACCCCGTCGAACATGGGCCAGTTCGTGGGCCAAGAGGGCTTCCAGAGCTTCGGGAGGCAGAGCCAGCAGGGCCGCAGCCGGAACAAGCACCACGGGTTTCAGCCAGCCCAGCACCACCAGCGAGTCCACCCGGTCGGACAACCCAAGACTGGCCGGGATCCGCACATGGGCGCGAACCTTCAGGACCTCGAACCGCACCAGCCACTCGGCGGGTGGCGGCTGGAGGCTGCCAAGACAGGGCCCGTAGAGCCAAGTCACGGCTTGTCCCACCTGCACGAGGCGGAGGCTGAATCCCAAGAACCAGGCCAGAAACAGCCAAGGGATCCAGAGACCGAAAATGCCATGCAGCCGGAACATCCAGCCCCCGAAGCGGCCTCCCTCGCCCATGGGAGCGATCAAGACAGGATCGATCGTGGGCAGGGAATCGCCGCCGATCAAGATCCAGACCAAGGTTCCCGCGAAGGCGAGAACCAGCAGGCCGAGGGTCGCGAATGCGATGGCGTAGCGGAGTTCCGCGGAGCCTCGCCGTCCCAGCCAGAGTGCTGCCTCCGCCAGCAGGGCGAGCAGGGCGCCCTGCCAGAGGCTGTGGAGCAATGTCCAGCCCATGGCCTGCAGCAAGGGGGAGGATGAAAGATCGATCATCGGACCCTCCCCTTCACGTCATTCAACAGCTTGCGGATGTCCTCCAGTTCCTCGGCCGAGGCGGGCTCGGCTTCGAGGGCCTGGAGGACGAGCTCCCGACGGCTGCCTGCGAAGGCCTTCTGCAGAAGTTCCTTCAACAGGCAGCGCTGGGTTTCGGCTTCCCCCTGGAGGGCCTGGTAGGTGTGGGAGCGCGCGCGTTCGTCCCGGGCCACCAGGCCCTTCTCCACCATGATCTGCATGAGCTTCAGCACGGTGGTGTAGCCCATGTCCCGGTCCTTCGACAACTCGGTGTGCACATCCCGAACCGTCGAAGGTCCCCGCGACCACAGGACCCTGAGGATGGCGAGCTCACCATCGGAAGGGCGGATGGGCACGATGGACATGTTGTCTCCAGAGGGGTCTGGAGACAACATACGAACCGATTCGTAGGATGTCAACGAATCGGTTCGTACTTTTTTTGGAGGTCCTACCGGAGGGTCTGCACCAGGAGCTTCACGCCCTTCCGGGTGATGTCGATGTCCAGGGGTAGCGCCTTTTCCGGAACCGAGTCTTCGGTCCATTGCAGCAGGTACCTGGATCCGAACATCTGGATGCCCTGTCCGAAGCGGGCTTCCACGCCGTCGCTCAGGGGGAAGGCATAGCCTCCCGTGGCCGGTGCGACGGACCCCACGTGCCCCATGACATTCTGGCCCGCGCCCGCGACGGAATAGACCGTCACCCCCGTGGACGCTGCCTTGGCCTTCAGCGACGCCTGGAGGAGGGTCATGTCCCTCGTGGCGAGGGTCGCGGATTCCGCGGGTCCGCCTGCGTCTCCCCGCTCGCGCCGGAAGGACTGGGTCATGGCACGCTTCACCATGGGGTGGGTCATGTCATCCATCTCGCAGCGCGAGAATACGACCAGATGCTTCTGACCCGGCACCGCCGCCGCAAGGTCGAGGATCGACTCAAGGGCCTTGGATTCCCTGCCGATGGTCGCCAGCATGCCGGTCACGAAGGACGGGTTGTTGAGGTTGAGCCGGTCGAGGACGTTGACTCCGCGCTGGTCCACCGTTCCGCGGGCCCACCCCGGCGCTCCGCCCCGGAACCGGGCCAGCATCGCATTCAGGGCCTCCTGGCCGGCATCGCCATCCGGCACATCCGTGAAGTCCGCCTTGAATCCCGCCCCCTGGAGGGTTTCCTTCGGAGTGCCGACCAGGCTTTCTGGCAGCAGGTCCGGAACCTTGGCCATGGCCTCGGCCCAGCGAGCCCGGTTGACCGAGAGGCCCGGCATGAGAGATTCCAGCGAGTCCTTGCCCCGGGCCACGATCAGGACGCGGTCCCCGAGCGGGACCTTCGTCAGGAAATCCGCCGCAGCCAGGAAGGCCGTGGTCCGGTGCCCCGTATCCCTGATGGGCTCGAACACGAGGATCCAGGATTGGGGGGCCTCCGCTGTCTGGGCTGGGGTCTTCACCTGGACGACGGGCCTGGCCTTGCCGTCGACCCGCACCTTGAAATCCTCGGCCTTGAGGTCGGTCACCACGCCCCCACGCTCGTCGAGAGCCAGCACCCAGGCCTGCGTCCTGGCCGGGACAGGCTGACCTGCGACCAGCGCCGCTCCAAGGGTCAATCCGAGGCACCAACGGTGGAACATATGAGGCTCCTGATTTGGGGATGGATGGATCTTCATTAGATCACGGCGGCGAAGGCCCGCGAACCGGCTGAGGATGCGTCCCGTCTCCAAGAATCTTTTTGGTCGTGATGGCGGCACGGACCACAATCGTTCCATGCGGATCGCGGCCGTGGACGTCGGGTCGAACTCCATCCACCTGGTGGTGGTGGAGGCAGATCCCATGGGCGGGCAGCAGATCCTGGCCCGGGAGAAGGCCATGGTGCGGCTGGCCCGGGGCGAAGCGACCTCCGGCGAGATCGGGCCTGAGGCCTTCCAGGCGGGCCTCGACGCCCTGACCCAGATGACCAAGACCATCCGCGGCTTCGAGTGCGAGACCGTCATGGCCTGCGGCACGGCGGCTCTGCGCGACGCGAAGAACGCCCCGGCCTTCGTCTTGGAGGCGGAGAAGCTGGGCATCTCCATTCAGGTGATCTCCGGCGAGGAGGAGGCCCGGCTCATCCACCAGGCGGTCTCCCACGCCATCCCCTTCCCCCTGGAGCCCGTCACCCTGGTGGACATCGGCGGGGGCAGCACGGAGCTCACCTGGGTGCAGGCGGGGCGCGTGGCGGCCAGCATCTCCCTGCCCTGGGGGCTCCAACGGCTGGCGGATGCGGCCCGGACCTCGGATCCTCCGTCTGCCCACGACCTCAAGCAGCTCCGGAAGATGATCCGCCGCATCCTGAAGAAGGCCCGCAAGGACCTGCCCACCGAGCTGCCCGAGCCCACCCTCCTCCTCGGCACCTCCGGCACGCTGGAGGACCTCGCCCGGGGCTCGGACGACGGCCTGGGCTTTACGGCGGAGCAACTGCGCGCCTACGCCCTGAAGCTCTGGCGGGCGGACGCGCAGCAGCGCATCGACCGCCTGGGCGTGGATCCCAAACGGGCCGAGGTGCTGCACGTGGGCGCCATCTGGGCCCTGTCCCTGATGGAGTGGCTGGGCACGCCCCCCCTGCGCCACCTCGCCGTGGGCCTGCGGGAAGGCATGATCTGGGAGGCCCTCCAGCACGGCGGCGCGGCCATCCCGCCCCTGGCGGACCGGCGGCGGGCCTCCATCGAGCACCTGGCGGCGCGGCTGGACCCCGACCCGGGCCACAGCCGCCAGGTGGTCCGGCTGGCGGACCAGCTCTTCCTGGCCCTCCAGCCGCAATTCGAGCTGGGCGACACCGAACGCCAGTGGCTGGCTTTCGCGGCGCGCCTCCACGACATCGGTTTCTCCCTCTCTGAGAAGAACCACCACAAACACGGCGAATACCTGGTGCGGAACGCCACCCTCCCTGGCTTCTGGCCTGAGGAGATCGACCTGATGGCCCAGGTGGTGCGCTTCCACCGGGGCAAGCCGCCCCACCATGCCAGGCACGAGGCCTTCCGCGCCCTGCCGCCCTGGCGTCGCCAGGTCGTGCGCAAGCTGGCGGCCATTCTGCGAGGAGCCGACGCCCTTGACCGCCGCCGCCGGCAGGCGGTGCGGGATCTTTCCGTGGTCATCGATGACGAGTCCCTGAAGGTGCGGCTGGACGCCACCGGTGACGCAGATCCCGAGATGGAGGCCTTCCGGGAGAAATCCGCTCTCCTAGCCACCCTGCTGGACCGCAGGATCGAAGTCACCGTAGGCTGATTCCTCCATGACCCTCGACGAGCTGATCAACGACTGGAACGGACCGCTGGCGGGAGGCCGCGTTCCGGTCCTGCTGGACGAGACCCTGCGCGACGGACTCCAGAGCCCCTCGGTGCGCGATCCCGATATCGCCGCCAAGCGCGACCTCATCCATCGCCTGGCACGCCTGGGCGTGGACGCGGTGGACCTGGGCATGCCCGGAGCCGGCCCCAAGGCCCTGGCGGCGGTGCGGGCCCTCATGGTGGAGATCCGCGACCACCGCCTTCCCCTCCACCCCCAGGTGGCGGTGCGGACCATGGAAGCGGACCTTGCCCAGGTGGCCGAGATCCAGCAGCGCGTGGGCACCGCGCTGGAGGCCGGCGCCTTCCTGGGCTCCAGCCCCATCCGCATGGACGTGGAAGGCTGGGACCTGGCCTTCCTCGTGGACATGGCACGGAAGGCCGCCGCCTTCTGCCGCCGCCACGAGGTACCCCTGATGATGGTGACCGAGGACAGCACCCGGGCCCGGCCAGACGTCCTGAAGGCCATTTATGGCGCTGCCCTGGAGGAGGGCGCGCAATCCATCTGCCTGTCGGACACCTGCGGCCATGCCACACCCGATGGCGCCCGGCACCTGGTGCGCTTCATCAAGGACGAGGTCGTCAAGGACCGCTCCGTGCGCATCGACTGGCACGGCCACAACGACCGCGGCCTGGGCGTCGCCAACGCCATTGCCGCCTTCGAGGCCGGCGCGGATCGCCTGCACGGCACGATCCTGGGCATCGGCGAACGCTGCGGCAACGTTGCCCTGGACCAGCTCATGATCAACCTCCACCTCATGGGTTTCCCCAAGGGGGATCTCTCGGACCTGCCGGCCCTGGCGGAGCGCGTGGCAGAGCTGTGCGACGTGGAGATCCCGACCAACTATCCCGTGCTGGGCCGCGATGCCTTCCGCACGGGCACGGGGGTGCACGCGGCGGCCATCGTGAAGGCCCTCCACCGGGGCGACGTGGAGCTCGCGGACACGGTCTATTCCGGCGTCCCCGCCGCCCTGGTGGGCCGCCGCCAGGAGATCGAGATCGGCCCCATGGCCGGCCACAGCAACGTGGTCTACTGGCTGGAACTCAATGGCTACGACCCCAGCCCCGACCGGGTGGAGCGCATCCTCCAGGCCGCCAAGAACAGCCCGCGGATCCTCAGCGAGGGGGAGATCCGGGCGGTACTGTAGGGGCCCTCCTTCCGACGATGAGCCGGGCCCGGGGCTGGGTGGTCAGGTAGGCCCACAGCCACTCGAAGAACACGAACACGCGGCTGCGGAAATCCACGAGCAGCATGAGGTGGATGAAGAGCCAGGCCAGCCACGCCGGGTAGCCCGTGAAGCTCAGACCGCCCACGCGGGCGACGGCGCGGCCGCGGCCCAGGGTCGCCATGCTGCCCTTGTCGCGGTACCGGAAGGGCCGCCGGGGCTGGCCCGCCAGGGTGGCCAGAAGGTTGGCCGCGGCCCATTCCCCTTGCTGGATGGCCACGGGCGCCACGCCGGGCAGCGGGCCCCCGGTACCGTGGGCGAAGGCCGCCAGGTCGCCGACTGCGAAGACCTCGGGATGGCCCGGGAGGCTCAGGTCCGGCTCCACGATCACCCGTCCGAGACGATCCACGGGAACGCCGAGGCCGGCGCCCAGGGGCACCGCGGCCACCCCCGCCGCCCAGAGCACCGTCCGCGTGGGGATGCGCTCCCCACCCAGCTGGACGGCCCGATCATCGATGCCCGTGATGGGCTGACCCAGGCGCACCTCGACGCCGATGCGCTCCAGGCTCTCCACGGCTTTCTCGGACAGCCCGGAACCGAGGTTGGCCAGGATGGCCGGCCCCGCCTCCACCAGAATGACCCGGGCGCGATCCGTGCGGATCCGCCGGAACTCCCGTGGCAGGGTCAGCCGGGCCATCTCCTTCAGTGTGCCCGCCAGTTCCACGCCCGTGGGGCCGCCTCCAACGACGACGAAGGTCAGCCACTCGCGGCGGAGCTCCGGATCCTCCTCCTGCTCCGCCTGCTCGAAGCTGAGCAGGAAGCGCCGGCGGATCTCCAGGGCGTCCTCCAGGGTCTTGAGGCCCGGGGCCAGGCCTGCCCAGGCATCCCGTCCGAAATACGAACTGCGAGATCCCGCCGCGAGGACGAGGAAGTCATAGGACAGGCCCCTCCCGTCCGCCAGGAGGACCCGCCGGGCGTCCAGTTCCACGGAAACGACCTCCCCGAGCACCACCTCGGCGTTGCCCTGCTCCCGGAGGATGTGGCGGATAGGGGCGGCGATGTCCGCCGGCGAAAGAGTGGCCGAGGCCACCTGGTAGAGGAGGGGTTGGAACAGGTGGTGGTTCTGGCGGTCCACCAGCACGATGCGGACCGCCGCGCTGGCGAGGGCCCGGGCGGCCCGCAGCCCCCCGAACCCACCGCCGACGATGAGGACCGTGGGCCGGTCGACCCCCTGATCCGCCACCGGCCTTCAGTTCCGCATGTGCGTCACGAGGACGTAGGAGGACTCGATTCCCGTGAGGGCGTGGGGCTGATCCTTGTCGAAGACCACCCGGTCGCCAGGTGCCATGGGAATCCAGGTCTCGCCCTTGAGCACCTCGATGCGCCCGGTCAGGAGCTGGGCGGTGGCGACGTAGGGAGCCTTGTGCGGGGCGATCTTCACCCCTCCGGGCAGGGCGACGAGAACCACTTTGACGCCGTGATCCACGTCGATGAGCGGCAGGTTGGCCCGCTGGGATTCGGGCATGGGCAGCGCTTCCTGCAGGTTCGTGATGGGCATGGGGATCCTTTCGCCGCGGCCGATTCAGGCCGCATCTTTCGGTTCAGGGGAGAAGACCAGCCGCAGGGTGGCGTAGGCGATGGGCAACGCGCCCGCGAGCAGGAAGACCGTGTCGGCCACGATGCGGATCCATTCCAGGGTGTGGAAGGCGCCGCCCATGAGGTAGTCCAGACGGCGGGCATGCCAGTAGCCGTGGGAGAGCACATCCCAAAGCTGGATGACGCCACCGGGGAACAGGTCCAGGAGCAGCATCAGGCCCAGACCGATGTTGAGTCCCCAGAAGCCGAAGCGGATGCCCTTCTCCGCCCGTTCCCAGGCCCGGTCCCCCTTGAGTTCCCGCAGGCAGAACACCAGCACGGCCAGGGCCAGCATCCCGAAGACCCCGAACATGGCCGCGTGTCCGTGGTTGGCGGTGAGCGTCGTGCCGATCTCGAAGTAGGACACGATGGGCAGGTTGATGAGGAAGCCGAAGACGCCCGCCCCCACGAAGTTCCACACGCCCACCGCGATGAGGAACTTGATGGCCCAGCGCTGCCGCGCCGCCAGGGGCTTGCCGCAGTCCTCGCAGTTCTTGTCCTGCAGGCGGATGAAGTCCCAGGCATCCAGCGTCAGCAGCGTGAGCGGCACCACCTCCAGGGCGGAGAAGCTGGCCGCCAGGCCC
This sequence comes from Geothrix paludis, assembly GCF_022808815.1. Lineage (GTDB taxonomy): Bacteria > Acidobacteriota > Holophagae > Holophagales > Holophagaceae > Geothrix > Geothrix paludis. The sequence continues at coordinate 623,960 of NZ_JAKZLC010000001.1, forward strand.
ATGTTCAGGGTCCCCTGCCCCGTGAAGTACCAGTGGTGGCCGATGCCCATGATGCCGCCGGCCAGGTAGAGGATGGCGTCGAGGTAGACGAGCCGCGTGGCGGACTTCGAGGTGACGAGGCCCAGCTGGTAGAACATCACCGCCACCAGCACCGTGGCGAAGAGCTCGAAGAAGCCCTCCACCCACAGGTGGATGATCCAGAAGCGCCAGTTGTCGATGACGGCGAAGTTGGTGCGGGGCCCGTAGAACAGGGCCGGCACGTAGAAGAGCGGAATGGCGATGGCCGCGTAGAGGAACAGCGAGGGCAGTTCCCCCTGGCTCCCGTCCTTCATGGCCGGCCGCAGGGCCCGGAACATCAGGAAGAGCCAGAAGATGAGCCCCACGGCCAGCAGCAGCTGCCAGAAGCGGCCCAAGTCGAGGTACTCGCTCCCCTGATGGCCCAGCCAGAACCACAGGCTGCCCAGGTACCCGTTGATGCCCGCGAACTCGCCGAAGAGGCTGCCGAAGACCACGATGGCGAGGGCCCCGAGGAGCAGGAGCGCGCCGGCCTTCTGGCCCTTGGGCTCCGCTCCGCCCACGAGGGGCGCCAGGAAGAGCCCGCCGCCGACCCAGGCCGTGGCGATCCAGAAGATGGCCAGCTGCAGGTGCCAGGTCCGGGCCAGGTTGTAGGGCAGGATGCGGGTCAGGTCGAAGCCGTAGAAGCCCCCGGGTTCGACGCGGTAGTGCGCCAGCGCCCCGCCCAGGGCCGCCTGGCCCAGGAACAGCAGGGCCACCACGGCGAAGAAGAGGCCCACGGCCTTCTGGCTGGGCGTGAGAGTCCAGGCGTGGAGCCGGCCCTCCTCCGCGTGCTTCCAGCCGGCCTCGCCACCCCAGCCCAGGTAGTCGAACTTTCCGAAGATGAAGAGGATGAGGCCCAGGCCGCCCAGCAGCGCGATGAGGCTCATGGCGCTCCAGAGGTAGGTCGACGCCGTGGGTGTGTTGCCCACCAGGGGCTCGTAGGGCCAGTTGTTGGTGTAGGAATAGTCCTTCCCCGGACGCGGCGCCACAGTGGCCCAGGTGGCCCAGGCGAAGTAGGCCGTCAGGTTCCGCAGCTCCCCCTCGTCCTGGATGAACTTCGCGGGCAGGCCCACCGCGGGTTTGTCGCCGGCAAAGTAGATCTTCCACTCCGCGACCTGGGTGCGATAGGCCGCCGCCTCCAGATCGGTGAACCGGAGGGTGTCCGTGGCCGGGTCGTAGCGGTTCTCCTTGGTCTGCGCGGCCAGCAGGCCTCCAACCTCCAGGGCCTGGGCCGGATCCAGGTCCTTGAAGGCCTTGCCGTACCGGGCCTGGGCCAGGACGTCCCGACCGATCTCTGCCTGGCGGTGCAGGTATTCCGCCGTGTAGTCGGGGCCCAGGTAGGCGCCATGGCCCCAGAGGGTGCCGTGCTCCATGAGACCGTACTTCAGGAAGACCTCCTGGCCGTCCTTGATGTCCTCCCCCGTGAAGAGGACCTGGCCCGCCTCACCCACGACGCGCGCGGGAATCGGCGGCGCGCCGGCATAGGTCTTGGCCGTGACCCAGATCAGCAGGCTGAAACCGAAGATCATCACGAGGATGACGGCCTGGCGCCAGCGGGGGGAAAGGGGGGTGGAATCCTGATGGGAACCGCTCATCGCGCGCATCTCCTTGGTGGATTCGGAAAAACCCATCAAACAGTGCGCTAGAACGACACAATGCTCAAGCAGAATTCGGACACAGGAGTTCGAAACCAGGTGCCTGCCTTTTTTCCTGGCCTCTTTCCCCGATCAACCGCCCTGCCCCAGCCCCGTGACCTCACCCGCGCTGAGGCGCCGGATGCCTTCCGCCGTGGCCACCTTCAGGCGGCCGTCCGGCTCCCAGCCCAGACATGTGCCCTGCCCGTCCTCCCAGCGAATGGGGATGCCGGCCTCAGGCCAGCGGAAAGGTGGTTGAGAATCATGCGCCAAATTATTCCACAATTTGGTGATATGAACCGCCAATACATGCGCGGGCGGAAGGTCCAGGCCCAGGTCGCGCAGGCAGGCGGGGGGGAAGGCCCGACCGGGAATCTCCGGAGCCGCGGTCAGGTTCACACCCAGGCCCAGGATCAGGCGGCCGCCGATCTGCTCGCCCAGGATGCCACCCACCTTCACCAGGCGACCCGCTTTCCAGGCCACGAGATCGTTGGGCCACTTCAGGCCCAGGATCCGCCCCTCAGGATCCAGCACACCCGCGGCAGCGGTCATGGCCCGCTGGAGCACCACGCCCGGGGCTACACCGACGCACGCGGGCAGGGCCGCGGACAGCCAGAGCCCGGCTCCCGCGGCGCTTTCCCAGCGGTTGCCCTGGCGACCCCGGCCTTCGGTCTGGCGGTCCGCCAGCACGGCGCAGAAACCCAGGTGGGGGTGCCGCCGGAGAAAGGCCTGGGTGGAATCCACCGAGGCCAGGTGGATCAGGGGCAGGTCCACGCTACTTCCGGCTGCCCTGGTTGCGGAGCCAGAGGATGCGCAGGCCATCCAGGGTGAGGTCGGGCGCCTCCAGGCGGATGTGCTGGGTATGGGGCCCGATCACCTTCGCCAGCCCGCCCGTGGACACCACCTTGGCCTCCGGGCACTCGGCCAGCAGACGGTCCAGGATGCCATCCACCATGCCCACGTAGCCGTAGAAGATGCCGGCCTGCATGGCCTGGACGGTGTTTCGGCCCACCAGCCGGTCGGGCTCGGCCACCTCCACCCGGGGCAGGCGGCTGGCCCGCTGGAAGAGCGCGTCGGCGCTGATCTTCAGGCCGGGGCAGATGAGGCCGCCCAGGTATTCCCGCTTGGCGTTCACCACATCGAAGGTGGTGGCGGTGCCAAAGTCCACGACGATGACCGGCGCCCCGTAGGCCTCGATGGCCGCCACTGCGTTCACCAGCCGGTCGGCGCCCAGCTCCGCGGGGTTGTCGATGAGGACCTTCACGCCGGTCTTCACCCCCGGCTCCACGTAGAAGGCGTCCACCCCGAAGTAAACCGAGGACAGGCTCATGAGGATGGGGTGCAGGGGCGGCACCACGCAGGAGATGGCCACGTGCTTGATCTGGCGGGCCTCGATGCCCTGGTGGCGCATGAGGGCCAGGGCGGACACGCCGTACTCGTCCACCGTGCGCTCGCGGCTCGTGGCCAGACGCCAGGAGCAGACCAGCGGAGAGTCAGGCCCCTTTGACAGATCGTAGATCCCCAACACCACGTTGGTGTTGCCCACATCGACGGCCAACAGAAGACTCATGCGCGCTCCGAGCCACTTAGGATCGCCTGACGGGGGCGCGCCCGCCACCCCCTTGTGATGCCGATTCCCGGCCCCTCCAGTACCCTGGTGGTTCCGCCTGGAGCCGCCATGCCCCGCACCCTGATCGAACCCTTCCGCATCAAGTCCGTGGAGCCCATCCGCATGACGACCCCCCAGGAGCGGCTGGAGCTCCTGGAGGCCGCCAAGCTGAACGTGTTCAAGCTGCGGGCCGAAGACGTGCTGCTGGACTGGCTGACGGACTCCGGCACGGGCGCCATGAGCTCCGCCCAGTGGGGCGCCATCATGGTGGGCGACGAGAGCTACGCCGGGGCCCGCAGCTTCTTCCGGCTCGAGGCCGTGCTCCAGGACATCACGGGCATGGCCCACTTCGTCCCCACCCACCAGGGGCGCGCCGCCGAAAAGGTGCTCTTCACGGCCGTGTGCAAGAAGGGCGATCTGGTGCCCAACAACTGCCACTTCGACACCACCCGGGCCAACCTCGAGTACAACGGCGTCGAGGCGGTGGATCTGGTGATCCCCGAGGGCCTCCAGCCGAGCCGCATCCACCCCTTCAAGGGCAACATCGACCTGGAGCGCGTGGAGGAGACGCTGAAGAAGGACGGCCACCGCATTCCCTTCGGCATGATCACGGTGACCAACAACACCGGCGGCGGCCAGCCGGTGTCCATGGCGAACCTCCGGGCCTACGCCCAGCTCCTGAAGAAGTACGGCAAGCCCCTCATCATGGATGTCTGCCGCTTCGCCGAGAACGCCATGTTCATCAAGCTGCGCGAAGACGGCTACCAGGACACCCCCATCAAGGCCATCTGCCAGGAGATGTTCAGCTACGCCGACGGCTGCACCATGAGCGCCAAGAAGGACGGCATGGTGAACATCGGCGGGTTCATCATGCTCCGCAGCGACGAGTGGCTGGATCCCGTCCGCAACATGCTGATCCTCACCGAGGGCTTCCCCACCTATGGCGGCTTGGCCGGTCGCGATCTGGAAGCCCTGGCCGTGGGCCTGGAGGAAGGCATGGAGGAGTCCTACCTGCGCTACCGGCTGCGCACGGCCGAATACCTGGGCGAGAAACTGGAGGCCGCGGGCGTGGGCTTCGTGAAACCCACCGGTGGCCACGCGGTCTACCTCGACGCCAAGACCGTGCTGCCGGACATGCCGGTGGCGCAGTACCCGGCCTGGGCCCTCTGCAACGCCCTCTACCTGGAAGGCGGCATCCGCGGCGTGGAGATCGGCTCCGTCATGTTCGGCAAGCACCTGGACGACGACACCGAGACCTACCACAGCATGGAGCTGGTGCGCCTGGCCTTCCCCCGCCGCATGTACACCCAGAGCCACTTCGACTTCGCCGCCGAGGTCATCGCCGAGGTGAAGGCCAAGGCCAAGGAGATCCGCGGCGTGAAGATCGTCAAGCAGAGCAAGTACCTGCGGCACTTCACGGCCGAGATGGCCTGGGCGTAGGATCCAGGAGTCTCCCGCGCGGTCGCGGCGATTCTTCGATAGCATGGGCGTAACTCATCCATTCTGGAGCGCCCGTGACCTCTGAGGTGGAAGCCCTCTTCGCCCGCCAGCGAGCTGCCCGCTGGCGGGTGGCGGCCACGTCCGCCGACCAGCGCCGGGCAAAGCTCCGGGCCTTGCTGGATGCCCTCATGGCCCACCGGGCTGAGGCCCAGGCGGCCCTGGCGGCGGACTTTCGGAAGGCGCCGGAGGAGGTGGACCTCACGGAGCTCTACCCCGTCATCTCTGAGATCCGGGACGCCCTGCGCCATCTGCCGCGCTGGATGAAGCCACGCCGGGTGCCCACCCCCATCGGCCTCCTCGGCAGCGTAGGCACCGTCATCCACGAGCCCCGGGGCGTGGTCCTTATCATCAGCCCCTGGAACTACCCCATCTACCTGACGCTCGGCCCCCTGGTATCCGCCCTCGCCGCGGGCAACTGCGCCGTGCTCAAGCCCTCGGAATTCACCCCCCGCACCAATGCCTTCCTCCGGAAGCTGCTGACCGGTCTCTTCCCGGAGGAGGAAGTGGCCCTGGTGGAGGGCGAGGCCGACGCAGCCCAGGCCCTGCTGGCCCTGCCCTTCGACCACATCTTCTTCACGGGTAGTCCTGCCGTGGGGAGATCGGTCATGAAGGCCGCCGCCGAGCACTTGGCCTCCGTGACGCTGGAGCTGGGCGGCAAGTCCCCCGTGCTGGTGGACGCGGACGCCAACCTGCGCGAAGCCGCTCGCAAGGTCGCCTGGGGCAAGGGGCTCAATGCGGGCCAGACCTGTGTGGCGCCGGACTACGTGCTGGTCCACACCCGCGTGCATGACGCCTTCGTGAATGAGCTGAAGGGCGCCTTCGAGGCCTTCTACGGCGCCTCGCCTGAAGCCCGCAGGGCCAGCCCGGACCTGGCCCGGATCATCAACGACCGGCATTTCACGAGGATCCAGGCCCTTCTGAGCGGGTCCGCAGCCCAGGTCGCCTTCGGCGGCGAGACGGACGCCGCCACGCGCTACATCGGTCCGACAGTGCTCACCGACGTCGCCCCCACCGCGCCCATCATGCAGGAGGAGATCTTCGGCCCCCTGCTGCCCGTGCTGCGGGTGGAGGACATGGACGAGGCCGTGGCCTTCGTGAACGCCCGGCCCAAGCCCCTGGCCCTCTACGTGTTCAGCGGCAGCGGCCGATCCGCCGGGGCCCTCCTGGCCCGCACCACGGCCGGGGGCGGTTGCATCAACGACACGGTGCTGCACTTCGCCCACACCGGCCTGCCCACGGGTGGCGTGAACACCTCGGGCTTCGGCAAGGCCCACGGCCGCCACGGCTTCGAGGCCTTCTCCAATGCCCGGGGCATCCTGCGCCAGCCCACGCGCTTCTCGGCCGTCCAGCTCATGTACCCGCCCTACACCGGTTTCGTGCGGCGTATGATCGACTTGACGCTAAAGCACTTCTGAACTGACTCGGGCACCATTCTTTCCGTGAGGCCCGAGGGCCCTTAGAGACATTCCATGCAACTCAGCCACCTCCTCCAGTCGCGGGCCAAGCGCAGGAACCTCAGGGTCCTGGCGCACGGCCGCCGCATCATCTTCCTCATGCTCCCCCTGGGCGCCTTCACCGGGTGGATGATGGGCCTGGCCGTGGCCGCCTACCTCGCCCTCTTCGAGTGGTTCCGGGAGAGCATGACCCGGAACCACCTCGTCCTCCTCCTTCCCTTGATCGGCCTGCCCCTCGCCACCACGATCCTGGCCCTGGGCGGCGTCGGCGACGTGACCCTGGCCGAGGACATCGAGATCTCCCATAAGGACCCCTACCGGGCCTTCCCTTTCCGGGAGTCGTTCATCAAGGTGCTGGCCTGCTTCGCCACCATCTTCCTCGGGGGAAGCGCGGGCCTGGAGGGACCTGGAAAGTGGTTCGGCGCCGCCGTCGGACTCCAGTGCCACCGGCTGGTCCGGTCCCTCTCCCGCCGGCTCCAGTTCTTCCGCAGACTCCTGATGGACGCGCACACCATGGTGGCCTGTGGCGCGGCGGGAGCCCTGGCCTCGGTCTTCCGTGCGCCGCTGAGCGCGGCCCTGTTCGCGGCCGAGCACGACGGCACCCTGCGCTCACTCAACCTGGTGCCCACCCTGGTGGCCGCCGCCTCCGGCTACCTGGTCTTCGCCGCGATGATGGGGCACCAGCCCCTGCTCACCCTCACCCGGCCCTACACCCTGGCCTGGCGCGAGATCTGGATGGCCCTTCCGCTCGGTCTGGCCTGCGGCCTGGGCTCCAGCTTCTTCAGCGCGGCCCAGGCCACCTTCCGCAGGCGGCTCGCCTGGATCCCCCTTCCCCTGCGCGGCCTGGCGGGCGGTGTGGGACTGGTGGTGCTCATGCTGCCGGGACACCTCCTGCTGCCCGGCATCCCCGTGGCGCGCGGCGGGGGCGTGGAGCTCGTGAACCACCTCCTGGCGACCCCGCCCGACCTGCGCATGGCCCTCATCTTCCTGGCCGTGAAGATCCTGGCCACCGCCCTGACGCTCGGGTCCGGCGGCATCGGGGGCACCTGGCTGCCGGCCGTGGCCATGGGCGCCTGTCTCGGCTCCGCCTTCGATGCCTGGTTCCTGCCGGGCTATCCGGGGCTGCTCACGATGCTCGGAGCCACGGCCTTCGCGGGGGCCTTCAACGAGACGATGCTGGTTCCGGTCGTGTTCCTGGCGGAGACCACGGCCCAGGCCGCCCTGGTGGTGCCGGCCCTGGTGGCCACCGCCGTGGCCTATCTGGTGGCCCGGGAATGGGACTGAAGGTGCCCACCGTCCAGAGCCACGGCGCCCGTTCCGCTAATGCCGTCCCACGAACTCGTCCATGCTGCGGTTCACGCCGAAGAAGCCGAGCACGGCGTCGAAGAGGAAGGGCGGGAGCACGCGGATGACCGGCACGGTCATCACGAAGCGGGGCATGATCAGGCGCGAGCGGTTCCCTTCAATGGCGCCCACGATGCGGCGCACCACGTAGTCCGGCTTGAGGATGGGCAGCAGCCACGCGAAGCGGGTCTTCACGCCTTCGAACATGCCCGTATCGATGAAGAAGGGGCAGACCACCGTCGTGCGCACAGGACTGCCCAGCCGCTTCAGCTCCATGCGCAGGGACTCGTCGAAGCCCACGGCGGCGAACTTCGAGGCGGAGTAGTCCACCAGGCGCGAGGTCCCCGCCAGGCCCGCGGCGGAGGCCACCGTGACGATGTGCCCCTTCCCCGCCATCAGCATGTCCGGCAGGAAGGCCCGCACGGTCCAGAAGTTCGCCAGAACGTTCACCTGGAAGGTGCGCTCGATGCCTTCGTCGCTGCATTCCAGGAGCGTCTTTCCTGACACGATGCCCGCGTTGTTGATGAGGATGTCGACGCCGCCGCGCGGCTGCCGGATCTCCGCGCAGGTGGCCTGGACGGCGGCCCGGTCGGAGAGGTCGACCGCGAAGCCCCTGGCCTCCCCGCCCTTGGCCAAGATCGCCTCGCAGAGCGCATCCAGGCCCTTCGCGTCCCGGTCTAGCAGGCTCACGCGGGCGCCACGGGCAGCGGCCTCCAGGGCCATGAGCCGGCCCAGGCCGCTGGCCGCACCGGTGATGAGGACGTGGGCGCCTCGGAAGGAAGTCATGGAAGCCTCGGGGGTTTCCAGGATCCTAGCAGGCTCCGAGCTCGGCTCTTAGCGCTGGGCTTCCTCCAGGGCGCCCTGGGCCGCTTCCCAGTCGCTCATGGCATAGGCCAGATCCGCTTCCAGCGTCTTCTGAGCGTCCAGCTTGGCGCTGAAGGCCTGCCAGTCGGCGGGGTCCATGGCGGCCATCTCCTTCTGGAGGCCCGCCAGCTTCGCTTCCAGCTCCGCCACCTTGGCCTCGGCCTCGGCCACGTGCTTCTCGAAGCGCTTGATCGCCCGCTGCTTGTCTTTGTCGATGGGTTTGGGAGATGGAAGCTGGGGCTTGGCAGGGCCCTGCGGCTTCGCCGCCGGGCTTGGCTTCGCCTGCGGCGAGGCAGACTTCTTGGGGGGCTCGGGGTCGGTACTTCCGCTCCCCTCCTCGGCGCTCAGGTCCAGGTCCACCCAGGCCTGGTGGTCCTCGTAGCCGCCCTCGCGGAATTCGGCCCGGCCCTCGTGGATGCGCAGCAGCGAATCGGCCACACGGCCCAGCAGGTAGCGGTCGTGGGTGACCACGATGGCCGCGCCGGTGAAGCTGAGGATGGTGTCCTCCATGGCTTCCATGCTGGGGATGTCCATGTGGTTGGTGGGCTCGTCCAGCAGCAGCAGGTTCACGCCGTGGCGGATGAGGGTGGCGATGCTGAGCCGGGCGCGCTCGCCGCCGGAGAGGGCCGTCACAGGCTTGTCCACGTCGTCGCCGCGGAACTGGAACTTGGCCAGGAAGCCGAGCACGTCCTGCTTCAGGGCCTGGGGGTTCACGGCGTGGATCTGCTGGAACACGGTGTTGCGCGGGTCCAGGTTCTTGTGGTGCTGGTCGAAGTAGCCCAGCTTCACCTGGCTGCCCAGGCGGGCCCGGCCCGTGATGAAGGGGATCTCCTCGGAGATGGCCTTCAGCAGCGTGGACTTGCCGGTGCCATTGAGGCCCACGATGCCCATCTTCTGGCCACGCTTGATCTGGAGCTGTTCCAGTGGCGCGTAGAGGGCCTTCCCGCCCCAACCCACGCTGGCATTCTCCAGCACCAGGGCCACATCGCCGCTGCGCTGGGTCTCGGGGAAGCTGAACTTCACCTTGCGGCGGTCCCGCAGGGGTTTTTGGATGCGGTCCAGCTTGGCGAGATGGGTCCGGCGACCCCGGGCCTGCTTGGTGTTCTGGCCCGCGATGTTGCGGCGGATGTACTCTTCCTGGTTCTTGATGTAGGCCTGCTGCTGCTCGTAGTGGCGCTCCAGCAGCTCCAGCTCCTGCTCCTTCTTCTCCATGAACTCGGAGTAGTTGCCGTCGTAGGCCCGGGAGCGGCCCAGCTCCAGCTCCAGGATCTCGGTGGCGATCTTGTCCAGGAAGTAGCGGTCGTGGCTGATGACCGCCACGGTGGCGTCCGTGTCCTGGATGAACGACTCGAGCCAGCGCAGGCTGGGCAGGTCCAGGTGGTTGGTGGGCTCGTCCAGCAGCAGCAGGTCCTGGCCTTGGAGGATGGCCTTGGCGAGCATCACGCGGCTCTTCTGGCCGCCGGACAGCGTCTCCACCGGGCGCTCGAAGTCGGCGGCGCTGAATCCCAGCGCCTGGAGGATGCTCTCGGCGCGGGCGCGGATGGTGAAGCCGTCGAGATGCTCGAAGGCTTCCGTCACCTTCTGGTAGCGGGCCATCACCTCATCGAGGTCGGAGCCCGTCTCACCCATGCGATGCTCCAGCTCGCGCATCTCGTGCTGAAGCTTCTCCACGTCGCCAAAGGCCGCCAGCGCCTCCTCCAGCACGCTGCCCTTTGTCTCGGGCACCAGGTCCTGGGCGTAGTGGCCCATGCGGATGCCGCGCTCCTTCGTGGGCTTCACCACCGTGCCGCTGTCGGCTTCCAGCTGGCCCAGCAGGAGCTTGAAGACGGTGCTCTTGCCCGCGCCGTTGCGGCCGATGACGCCCCAGCACTCGCCCTCCTGGATGGCCCAGGTCACATCCTTCAGCACCTCCTGGGGGCCGAAGCGGAGATCGACATGGTTGAGGGAAGCGAGCATGGGGTTTCAGCTTTCGGCTATCAGCTATCAGCTATCGGTGCGAGGGTGGCTGACAGCTGATAGCTGAAGGCTGACAGCAAGAAGGCCACCTTGCGGTGGCCTTCTGTTTGGTGGAGCCAATCGGGATCGAACCGACGACCTCTTGCATGCCATGCAAGCGCTCTCCCAGCTGAGCTATGGCCCCAATGGGGAAGACCCAGTATCACACTCCTTTGCGGCTTCCGCAAGCACAGATCATCGGGGTGTCAGGCGGAGCTTCTGGCCCGTCTTGACGCGGTCACCCTTCATCCGGTTCCAGGCCTTGAGATCCATGGGATCCAGACCGTACTTCCGGCCGATGGCGGCGAGGGTCTCGCCGCGACGGACGACGTGGATGCGGGGCGCGGCCTCCGTCCTTGCAGAGGCGCCGGGCCCCTTGGAACCAGGCAGCAGCACGCTATCTCCGGGGTGCAGAGCCTTCACAGCCTCCGGGTTGAGCCGCATGAGCTCGCCCAGTGGGATCTTCCGGGCCCGGGCGATCTTGGCGAGGGTGTCTCCGGGTTTGGCCCGGTAGGTGGCGCCGGTGGATGCGGGTTCAGAGGAGGTGGCGTCGGTCCGATCGGCGTTGGCCGCAGAACTAGGCGCGCCCGCGGATGCCGGAGCAGGAGCCTCAGACTGGGCGGGAACTTGAGCGACCGCCGGGGCGGCGCCGCTGCCCGCTTCGACCGCCGGGGCCGGGGCGCCTTCCGCAGGAGGAGCGGACACCACGGGAACGGCCGGGAGAGGATCCAGGGGCCGGTCGCCCAGCAGCTTCACGCGCTCGATCCTGGGCGCGAGATCCCGCGCGTCCAGAAGCAAGCTGGGCGCGGGAGGAATCAGCAGGCGCTTTCCAGGCTTGAACTGCCGGGCGGTGATGTCATTGGCATCGAGCAGGTCATCGGGCGTCAGCTTGAACCGTTTCGCGACCTTCACGAGGGTGTCGCCCCGCCGGACCGTGTAGTGCTGGAAGTTCAGCCGCCGGCCGGCCGGCATGCGGGCGAGCTGCCGCATACACTCCAGAGCCTTGCCGGGAGGCACGCGGAGGGTGTAGCTGCCCGGGGGCGTGGAGCCCCGCAGAAGTTCGGGATTCAGGGCCTTCAGCGTCGACGCGTCCGTCCCTGCGCACCGGGCCAGCACCGCGAGGCTGGTCTGGGTGGGGACCGTGACGGTCTCGTAGACGTAGGGCGCGAGAGGGGCGATGGCCAGGCCGTACCGGACCGGATTGCGTCCCACCAGGATCGCCGCGCAGAGCTCCGGCACGTAGTTCTTGGTCTCGGTGCGCAGCCAGCGGGAGCGGGCCAGATCCCAGAAGTTGCGCGTGCCCACATTCTGGATGGCGCGCTCCAGCGTCAGAGGGCCCGCGTTGTAGCCGGAGGCCGCCAGGTACCAGTCCCCGGAGATCTCGTAGAGGCGCTTCAGGTAGCGGGCCGCGGCCCGTGCGGACTTGACCGGATCGCGCCGTTCTTCGACCCAGGCATTGGCGGTCAGTCCGTAGATCCGCCCGGTGGAGCGGATGAACTGCCACATGCCCACGGCCTTGGCCCGACTCTTGGCCTCGTTGCGGAAGCCCGATTCGATGACCGCGAGGTAGGCCAGGTCCGAGGGGACACCCTCCTCGGCGAAGACCTGCCGGATCATGGGCATGTACACCGATGCACGGCCCAGGGCGTTCTCCATGAAGCCGCGCTTGGTGGTGGTGAAGACGCTCACCCAGGTGAGCACCTTGTCATTCAGGTCGATGGGGAAGTCGTAGGTCGCCCCCTGCTCGGCCGCACGCACCTTCTCCAGCTCGCTCTTGAGCTCCTCACCGCTGATGGAGATCACCTCCTCAGCGGCCTTGAGCCCGGGTTCCGCCTCTCCCGGGGCCTCGGGCTCTTCGGCGGCCAACTGGTCCTGCACTTCCTTCAGGCGCTGGATCAGCTCCTGCACCTCCGGCCTGCGGAGCAGCTCGGGAGGCCAATCGGCCGTGAGGACATCGGCCTCATCCGAGCGGGTTCCGGCCGTGTCCTCATCGTCCGCCTCCAGAGCCTTCTCGGCGGCCTCGACCAGGGCGCGCAACCGCGCGATTCGCGTCGCATCGGATTCGGGCGCCCGGGCGGGGGCGACCACCGCCTGGGGCACTCCCGGGGGCTGGGCGGACGGCAACGGTCCCGGGACCGGCACCGTCCCCCAGAGCAGGGCTGTCAGAAGCGGAAACGGCATGAGCCTAGTGGCTTTCCGCGCTCACCAGGGCTTCGTAGGCGGCGGCGTCCAGCAGCTCGCCGGACAGGGCGCCGGACAGCTTGATCTTGACCATCCAGCCCTTGCCGTAGGGGTCCTCATTCACGGCTTCCGGATGGTCGGCAAGGGCCGCGTTCACTTCGAGGACTTCGCCGGCGGAGGGCATGTTCAGCTCGGACACCGTCTTCACGGACTCCACCGTGCCGAACTCCTCGCCAGCTCCGAAGGAGGCGCCGGCCTCCGGCAGGTCCACGAACACCACGTCGCCCAAAGCGTCCTGCGCGTAGTGCGTGATGCCCACCAGCGCAGTGCCGTCGCCCGCGGGCTTCACCCACTCGTGGTCCTTGGTGTACTTCAGATCGGCAGGGAACATGAATCCTCCAGGTTGGTCTATGAAAACTGATAGCTGACGGCTGATAGCTGAGAGCTACTTCTGCCGCTTGTAGAACGGCGTGGGGATGATCTCCGCATCCACGGCCCGGCCGCGGATCTCGATCTGGATCCGCCCGCCGACCTTGGCCAGCTCGGTGGGGACGTAGGCGAGGCCCAGATTGAAGCCGCAGGTGGGCGAGGGCGCGGCGCTGGTGACGAAGCCGATCTGCTTGCCGGCCTGCACCACGGGCATGTGGTCGCGGGCGATGTCCCGCTTCTCGAGGGTCTTGAAGCCCACCAGTTTCCGGGGCGCGGGAGCGGCCTTCGCGGCCAGCAGGGCATCCCGGCCGATGAAACCGCCCTTGTCCAGCTTCACGATCCAGCCGAGGCCCGCCTCCAGGGCGTGGATGCTGTCGTCGATCTCGTGGCCGTAGAGCGCCATCTTGCATTCCAGGCGCAGGGTGTTGCGGCAGCCCAGGCCCGCAGGGACCAGGCCGGCCGGCTTGCCGGCGGCCAGGACGGCGTTCCAGAGCTTCTCGGTGTCGGCGGCGGCGCAGTAGAGCTCGAAGCCGTCCTCGCCGGTATAGCCTGTGCGGCTGATGAGGCACCTGATCCCCGCCACCTCGCCGTGCGTGAAGAAGTAGTATCCGATGGGATCGAGCGGGGTCTTCGTGAGGGGCTGGAGCATGCCCACCGCCAGCGGGCCCTGGAGGGCGATCTGGCCCGTGGCCGGGCTCTCGTTCACCACCGTGCAGTCGAACGCCGCGGCGTGCTTCTGCACCCAGGCGAAGTCCTTGTCGATGTTGCCGGCGTTCACCACCAGGAGGAATTCCTGCTCGCCCTCGCGGTAGACCAGCAGGTCATCCACGAAGGTGCCGTTCTCGTAGAGGAAGGCGGTGTAGTGCACCTGGCCCAGAGCCAGCTTGGAGACGGCGTTCGGGGTGAGGTGCTCCACCAGGGCCAGGGCCCCGGGGCCCTTCACGCGGAACTCCCCCATGTGGCTCACATCGAAGAGGCCCGCCTTGGTCCTGACCGCCTCATGTTCCGCGATGATCCCCGTCGGGTACTGCACGGGCATGTCCCATCCGCCGAAGTCCACCATCTTGGCGCTCAGGGCGCGGTGGGCGGCGTTCAGAGGCGTCTTCATCAGTTCGGACACAGAAGTGGACATGGGGAACTCCGGTTGGGAAGCCCCAGTCTATCGCCGGGGCACCCAAGGCAGAAGGCCCGGTAATTCCCATCCGAGCCTCCACAGACCGCTCTCCTCCTGCCTTGTGACCAGGCGCACAGCCAGCGGCAGGACCACCACTCCGGTATCCGCCGCGCGATCAAGCTCCGCCGCATAGGCCGGATCGATCTCGCGGGCCGCATCGAACCGGTCCACGTCCGTGCGGTGCACGAACAGGGCGATGGCGGCGCGGTGACCTTGGCGGACCATGGCCTGGAGCTCACGCAGGTGCTTGGTTCCACGTTCGGTCACGGCATCCGGGAACAAGGCCCAGGGCCCATCCTTCAAGGTGGCGTTCTTCACCTCGATGAACACCTGACGGCCCTCCCCATCCTCGGCCAGCACATCGATGCGGCTGTTCTCGGCGCCGTATTTCACCTCCGTGCGCACGCCGCGCAAGCCAGGCAGTCCGGGCAGCGCATCCCGCCGGGCGGCCTCGGCCACCACCCGGTTCGGCATGCCGGTTTCCACGCCCACCCAGCCGCCGGCCCGCTCCACCGCCAGCCAGGTGAACTTCAGCTTGCGATTGGGGTTGGTCGCGGGTTCCAGCAGCACCCGATCCCCGGCCTCCCAGCATGTCTTCATGGAACCCGTGTTGGTGGTGTGACCGGTGACGATGGAGCCGTCCCCCAGCCTCACATCCACCAGGAACCGCTTGTAGCGCGTGATCAGTGTGCCCGGCACGAGGCCGGTCTTCTCGATCAGGATCATGGCCACTGGGCCAGGATGCGTTCCACGGCTTCCGACAGATCCGCGGCCACCAAATCTGCCATGGACCCGTCCACCTCCACCCCATAACCCGTGCGGACCAGGGCCACCCGGCACCCCGCCCGGCGGCCGGCCTCCAGGTCGATGGCCTTGTCTCCGACCATCCAGGACCCTGCCAGGTCGAGATCATGCTCTTCCGCCGCTTTCAGCAGCATGCCCGGGTTCGGCTTGCGGTCCGGGTGATCCGCCACGGCATACTCCCCCTGCCCCTTCTCGTGGTGGGGGGCGGCGTACACGGCGTCGATCCAGGCGTTCTCCAGGGCCAACAGCGTCCCCATGCGGCTCATGACGGCGGCGAAATCCTGCCACCCGTATTTCCCTCGCCCGATCCCGCTCTGGTTCGTGACCACCACTACCGGGATGCCCCTGGCATTGAGGCGGGCCACGGCCGCCGCAGAGCCCGGAATCATCGCCAGGCGGTCCGGTTCGCTGAGGTAATCCACCTCCTCGTTGAGGGTGCCATCACGATCCAGGAACACTGCGGGCTTCACGGGGCCTCCTCCCGGTTCAAACAGGGACTGGAGCAGGATGCCAGAGATGGCACACTGTTGGGCCGTTCCGAGGTTCACCCCATGATCGACAAGCGCATCAGCACCGCCCTGGAAGCCGTGAAGGACATCCCCGACGGGGCCCACCTCGCCGTGGGCGGCTTCGGCCTCTGCGGCATTCCCGAGCACCTCATCGCGGCCCTGGCCCAGACCGGCATCAAGGGCCTGACCTGCTATTCCAACAACGCCGGCGTGGACGATTTCGGCCTGGGCATCCTCCTGCGGAACCGCCAGATCCACAAGATGGTCAGCAGCTATGTGGGCGAGAACGCCGAGTTCGCCCGCCAGTTCCTCAGCGGCGAGCTGGAGGTGGAACTGGTGCCCCAGGGCACCCTGGCGGAGCGCATGCGGGCCGGCGGCGCCGGCATTCCGGCCTTCTTCACCCCCACGGGCGCCGGCACCAAGGTGGCCGAGGGCAAGGAGACACGGCGGTTTAACGGTCGCGAATGCGTGCTCGAGCAGGGCATCTTCGCGGACTTCGCCCTGGTGAAGGCCTGGAAGGCGGACCGGCTGGGCAACCTCGTCTACCGAAAGACCGCCCGCAACTTCAACCCCATGGCCGCCACCTGCGGCAAGGTCTGCATCGCGGAAGTGGAGGAGATCGTCGAGGTGGGCGAGCTGGATCCCGACGCCATCCACACCCCCGGCATCTTCGTCCACCAGCTCGTGCTGGGAACGGCCTACGAGAAGCGGATCGAGAAGGTGGTGACGCGCGTCAGTCCATCCGGAGGCTGAGCCGGACGATGGTTCCACGAGGGGCGGCCAGAAGTTCGACGGTGCCCCCGTAGGCGGTCATGAGCTGGGCGCAGGACGGCAATCCAGCCCCGGGGCGCCGCCCCGGCTCTGGGGCCGGAGCCTCAGGCCGCAGCCCGGACAAGGGTTCGAAGGCCCGCTCCAGGAGTTCCGGAGCGATGGGGCCACCGTCGTCCTCCAGTTCCAGGCGGAAGTGCCGCTTCCCTCCCCAGGAGCGCAACTGGATCCGGCTCGCGGCGCCCCCCAGCGCATGGGCCACGAGGTGCCCCAGCAGGTCCGAGAAATCGGTGGAGACCCCGAAGATCAGGTCCCTGGGGGCCTGCAGGTTGAGCTCCAGCGGGAATTCCGGTGGGAGCGTCCCGTCCACGTGCAGGATCTCCAGTTCCTGGTGGATCAGGTCGTGCAGGTGGATCCACTCCGGGGCGCTGGCTTCGACCTGACCCGTCCGGCGGAGCAGGACCCGGACCAGGTCGTCCACCTGGGCGATGGCGCGGCGGATCGATTCCATGGAACGCTGGCAGGCCTCCCGCTCCTCGGGGGGCGGGATATCGGCCCGCTCCATGTGGACGGACAGGATGTGGCTCTCCTCCTTCAGGGTCCGCACCGGCGTCTGGAGGCGCTGGGCCATCTGAAGGAAAAGGGCGCCGAGAGCAGTCTTCCGGTCCTGGGCCACCAGGGCGCGCTGGGCGTTCTTGAGCGCCACATAGGTGGATTCGAGCCCTTCGTAGCTGGTGCTGAGGGCCTGGCTGGTCTCGTCCAGGTGGCCGATGAGCTCGGCGTTCTCCACCGTGACCTGGAGGCTGCCGGCATAGAGGGCGGCCAGCTCCATCTCGAAGGCCTGGAAAGCCGCGCCAGAGCGATCCGCCGCGAGGAACCCCCAGAGGCGGTCCTCGCCGGAGCGGCTGCGCAGGGGCAGCAGCATCGCCTGGGCCCGCGGATCCCACAATCCCAGGTCGATCCCCTGCTCCCAGGCCGCTGTCTGGCGGAGCTCCGTGTTCATGAGGACCAGGCCGGCCGGAAGCGCCTCCACGCCATTGGCCAGGGGCTGCTCCCTGGGCAGCACGGGCGTCTCCACCATCCCGTTGGAACCCCAGGTCCAGCCTTGGAAATAGGCCCCACTCGAGTGCAGGTGGTAGGTGGTCAGGTGCTCAAGGCCCAGTTCTTCCCGCATCTGGCCCAGGATCCGAGAGCAGATCTCATCCACGTCCCTGAGGGGAATGGTCTCCCTGCCGAGGGCCAGCAGTCTGGAGAGGTGGTGGCTGCGCTGCTCCAGCGCGGCCTGGACCTCCAGGAGCTTCCGGTTGCCCTCCTGCGCCTCGCGGAGCTGGGCCTCCAGATGCTCGACCACCTGGTGGGTGAACTGCCGGAGGGCCGCGCCTTCCCGCCCCTGCTCGAGGCGGTCCCGCTGCCCGCCGAGGTAGGCCTCGACCTGCCCCACGAACAGGAAGGGATCGATGGGCTTGGAGATGAACCCATCGCAGCCTGTCACCAGCGCGGTCTCCCGGTCGCTGCGCATGGTCTTGGCGGTGAGGGCGACGATCAGGACACCATTCATGGACGGGTTCTGACGCAGCTTGGTGGCCACCTCGAACCCCGAAAGGCCGGGCAGGTTGATGTCCAGCAGGATCAGGGCCGGCTTGAGCTGCACGGCCATCTCGTATCCCTTCAGGCCATCGTCCGCCCAGTGCGGCTCGAACCCCGCCTGGGAGAGCAGGCGGTGGACCAGCCGCCAGTTCATGGCGTTGTCCTCGATGCAGAGGATCTTCCGGAGGTTGCTGCTCATGCCGCCACCCCGGTGACCAGGGGCATCTCCACTTCGAAGACGCTGCCCTCGCCCTTGCGGCTGGAGGCCCGGATGCGGCCGTTCATGAGTCCCATGAACCGCTGGCTGATGGCCAGGCCGAGGCCCGTCCCGCCGAAGCGCCGCGAGATGCTCCCATCCACCTGCTGGAACGGTTTGAACAGGCGGCCCAGGTCCTCTTCCGTCATGCCGATGCCCGTGTCCTCGATGCGGACGAAGAAGCGATCTCCAACGGCCTCGGCCGTGATCCGCACGGACCCGCTCTCCGTGAACTTGACCGCGTTGCCCACGAGATTCGTGAAGACCTGCCGGAGGCGGTCCCGATCCCCCATGACGCGGAATGGGCCGTCGGGACGCTGGTACTCCAGGGTGATGGGGCGATCCTGGACCAGACCCGCCGCCATGGCTTTCACTTCGTCCAGCAATGCCACGGGATCCACCTCCTCGAGGTCCAGGGCCATCTTGCCCGCTTCGATCTTGGAGAGGTCGAGAATCGAGTCGATCAAACCCAGAAGGGACCGCCCGTTCTGGTAGATGATCTGAAGATCCTCTTTTACCTCCTCTCCCAGCCGCCCGCCAGGGTCCTGCATGAGCATGCCCGAGAATCCGATGATGGAGTTCAGGGGAGTCCGCAGTTCGTGGCTCACGTTCGCCAGGAATTCGTCCTTCAGCCGGTCCACCTCCTTCAGCTTCTGGTAGCTGGTGAGCAGGCTGTCATTGAGATCCCGTAGCTCCCGGGTCTTCTCCTGGACCTTCTCCTCCAGGGTGCTGGCCCAGGCCTTGAGCTCCATCCGGCTCTGCTCCAGTCCGCGGGTGCGCTCCTGGACGAGCTGCTCGAGGTTGGCGCGGATCTCCTCCAGTTCCCAGATGGTTTCCATAAGCTGACGGGTGCGTTCCTGGACGCGGTATTCCAGCAGGCGGTTCTGGCGCTCGATCTCGTCCCGGGAGACGCGCAGCTTGTCGGTCATCACCTCGAAGGACTGGCTCAGATCCTGGATTTCGTCCCGTGTGGAGACCTTCACGGAGACCGTCTCCAGGTGGCCCTGGGCCACTTTCTGGGCGGCCTCGGTCAGCTGGATCACCGGCCGGAGGTAGCGGTTCGAGAGGAAGATCGCCGCCCCGATGCCCAGCACCAAGGTCACCAGGCCCACCGCCAGGCTCGCGCGGATGTTCTCGCGGACGGCCCGCTGGGTCCCCTCCGTGGTGAAGCCGAGCACGAGGGTACCCACCTGGTCGGCCCTTGGCTCCTCGTAGAAGACCGGCGCCACGGCCACCAGCATGTTGCTCTCCCGGCGGGTGTACGTGTGGGAGATGCCGTCCCGCAGCACCTGGCCTGTGGCCCACTCGGGCGTGGTCGGCGTGCTGTCCAGGGCTTCGCCGTCCGAGCCGTAGACGGCGCTGAACCGGAAGGAGGGGATGTTCTGTACGCCCTGAAGGACCTTGGCGATGTCCCGGGTGTTCCCCTTGCTCACCGCCGGGCCCAGGGCATAGCTGGCCGTCTCGGCCACCTGTCGGGCGCTCAGTTCAGCCTGGGCGCGGATCTGCTGTTCCACCCACCGCGGGTAGTAGAGCAGGTTGAAGGCGATGAACGAGAGGACCAGGATGCTGATGACAGCGCTCAGCTTGGTCTTGATGGACAGGCGGTACATGCAGGGGGCCCGGGGAAGCGGCTTCCAGCCTAACAGTAGCGCTACAACTTGAAGAGGTTCACCTCTCGGTTGAGCATGTGGACCTGGACCCCCAGCTGTTCCACGGCTCCGCTGGAGTCCTCGATGGCCCGTTCGCTCTCCAGGGCCTTGCCCAGCACCCGGTTCATGGTCTCCTTCAGGGACAGCACATGGTTCTCCTGGCGGGCCAGGATCTCGTGGAGGCTGCTGGCCAGGGTCCGGACCTGCTCCGTGGCCTTCGCGATTTCATCGCTGCCCGCGCTCTGCTCCCGGGTCGAGTCCCGCACCACGCTCGTGGCCTGCTGGACGTTCATGGCCAGGGACAGGATGTGGTTGCTGGTCTGCTGCTGCTCTTCCATGACCGAGCGGATCGTCTCCACCTGGTGGTGGATGTTCCGGTTGGCCTCGTGGATGAGGCTCGCCTGGCCGCCCTGCTGGAGGGTCTCGCTGAGGATGCTCTCCACCACCCGGTCCATGCCCCCGACGGATTCGAGGATGGCCTGGAGGGCCTCTTCGCTCTGGACCACGGATTCGGCCCCGTCCCGGACGGCATCGATCCCCAGCTCCACCTGCTGGTAGGCCTTCCGGATCTCCGCCTGCAGGGTGCCGATGATCTGCTGGATCTCCTGGGTGGAACGTCCGGTCTGCTCGGCGAGCTCCTTGATCTCGTCAGCCACCACGGAGAACCCCTTGGCCTGCCCCTCCCCCGCCACGCCGCTCTGGGAGGCGATGATGGCGGCGTTCAGGGCGAGCAGGTTGGTCTGCTGCGCGTGGCTCCCGATGTAGTCCAGGATCTTCGCGATGTCGGTTCCCTGCTGCAGGAGGGTGCGCGTGGTGCTCTGGAAGTCCTGGACGACCCGGTCGATCACATGGATCTTGTCCCGGTTCCTGGCCACCAGCTCCATGCCGCGGGCCACGGTGTGGATCACGTTCTTGGCGTAGCGCCGGGCGATCTTCACGTTGTCGTCGATGGCGGAGGCGCTCTGCTCGAGATTCTCCGCGAACTCCCGCGTGTGCTCGGCGTGGCCGGCGAGGTGGTCGACGTTCTTGCCCACGTTCTTGATGGAGATGTCGAAGTCGCGGATGGCGGAGGTGATCCCCTCGACCACCAGCAGCAGCTCATCCATGCTCCGGTTGATCTGCTGCACGCTGGCGGCCATCTGGACGATGGTCGAGTTGGTGTTCTCGGAGGCCAGGCTCAGCTCCATGGAGCTGGCGCTGATGCTGATGGAGGTGTCCGTCAGCTCGTTGATCTCCTCGTGGAACGATTCGATGAGTTCGCGCTGGCCGTGACTGGACTGGCGGACCCCGTCCGCGGACTCCCGGATCGCGCTGGAGGCCCTGGCCAGGTCGCGGCTGGCCGAACGGATCTGGACCACCATGCCCCGCAGGCTCCCCACCATGCGGCCGAAGCCTTCGGCGAGGGTGGCCACTTCGTCATCGCTGTAGACGGCCTCGAGGGTATCGATGCGCCCCTCCCCCACCCGCTTGGCATTGCGGCTGAGCAGCAGCAGCGGCTGCTGCACATCGCGGAGGATCAGCTGGATGAAGTAGATCAGGAAGATCCCGGCCAGAAGCAGGATGGCCAGGCTGGGCCGGAACGCCTTCCAGATGGCGTCCGCGTATTCGGACTCGGGGATCACCGCCCGGAGCTTCGAGCCGTCCGGGAGGGGCTGGATCACGACGATATCCCCGCCTCCCCCAGGCTGGAGGCGGGAGCCGAGCAGGTTTCCCCCCTTGCTAGCGGGGAGCTGGAGCGAAATGCCGCCGCCAGTGCCGAGCCTCAGCGTGCCCATGAAGGCATCCAGGTCTTCCGGAGTGGTGTTCATCTCCTGCACGAAGGCCACGGAGTCCTCGAGGTTGGCCAGTTCGTTCCTGGCGTAGCTCGTGACTTTGGTGCGGATGGAGGACTGGAGCGTGAGCCCCGACACCAGGAGGGAGAGCATGAGCACGCCCCCAGTCATGGCCAGGATGCCGAAGCCGAACTTGGCTCGCAGGCTGGTGGCGAA
This sequence comes from Geothrix paludis, assembly GCF_022808815.1. Lineage (GTDB taxonomy): Bacteria > Acidobacteriota > Holophagae > Holophagales > Holophagaceae > Geothrix > Geothrix paludis. Next base: position 645,762 of record NZ_JAKZLC010000001.1, read on the forward strand.
ACGCGCTTCAGACTCGGTGAACCCTGGTTGTCCGGCCAGGAGCCGGTAGATCTTCATCAGGTTCTGCTTGGTCAGGAAGTACTGGCTGATGGCCGCCAGCGCCACCACAACCAGGAATATGGCCGCCATGACCGAGCTCACCAGGATGCTCTGGCCCAGGCGCAGCTTCACCCACAGGTAGGTCCCGGCGCTCAGGCAGGCCCCAAGGTAGAGGAACAGCAGCGAAGAAGTCTGCGGGAACCGGGTCAGGGAGCGGTAGAGGTCCGCCTTGAGGACTCCTTCCGCCAGGAGCCCGTCCAGGCGGCGGATCTGGAGCATCGAGGCCCCCACCGCAAGCGCCAGCAGGCACGCCATGGCAGCCAGCCCCGGGAGGGTCAGCCGGAATTCCGGAGGCGCCGTGAGCACGAACAGCAGGAAACCCACCAGGAAGGCCGAGAGCCAGACGAGCCCAGTGCTCCGCTTCAGCCGGGCGAGCACCATGGCCAGGACGGACGGATCCACCCTGGCGGGAGCCTCAGCCTTGAAATCAAGCTGGGGTCCAGAAATGGAATCGGGCTGCACCATACTCGCGTATTTCGGCCAGAGCCCAGCCGTCCTGTAATTCCAGCCGGATGCCCCGGTCCGTCTCGAACACGAGGACGCCGCCCTCCGCCATCCAGGGCCTCAGCCGGGCGGCCATCCGGCCCCAGAGGGTCTCGGCCTGGTCGTAGGGGGGGTCCAGGAACACCACCGCCTGGTCGCGGAAGGCATCTTCGGGCAGGCGACGGAAATCCGCGCGCATCGTTCTGACCTCAGTCGCGTGGGCGTTCCTGAGCAGGCAGGACCACCCGGGCTCGGCGACTTCCACGCACGTGACCGGCCCGTACCCCCGGGAATGCGCCTCGAGCCCCACCGCGCCCGTTCCGGCGCACAGGTCGAGGAAAGGGCCCGAAGGCCATCGCTGGAGGATGGAGAAAAGCGCCTCGCGGGCCCGGTCGGAGGTTGGCCTGACCCGCAGATCGCCGGCCGGGGGGGCCGTCAGGCGGCGCCCCTTCAGGCTCCCGGCGATGATCCGCATGGTGCCGGAATCTCAGTAGGCCCAGCGCAGGAGCGTGGAGCCCCAGGTGAAGCCCGCGCCGAAGGCGGACAGCACCACCAGGTCGCCCTTGGCCATGCGCTTCGCCTCCACGGCTTGATGCAGGGCGGTGGGGATGGTGGCCGTGGTGGTGTTGGCGTAGCGGTCGATGTTCACCATCATGCGGGAAGGATCGAGCTCCAGCCGCTTGGCGGCGGCATCCATGATGCGGATGTTGGCCTGATGGGGCACGAACAGCTTCAAGTCGCTGCCCCGGAAGCCGTTGCGGTCCAGAAGCAGCTTGCTGTTGTCGGCCATCTCGCGCACGGCGTTCTTGAACACCTCGCTGCCGGCCTGGTGGATGTAGTGCTCCTTGGCCGCCACGGTCTCCGCGGTGGCGGGCTTCAACGAACCGCCCGCGGGCATGAACAGGAAGCAGCCGCCGGAGCCGTCCACCTTGTGCTCGAAGTCGAGGATGCCGAGACCATCGTCCACCCGTTCCACGATCACGGCGCCGGCGCCATCCCCGAACAGGACGGCGGTGGCGCGGTCCTCCTTGTTGATGATGGTGGACATGATGTCCACGCCCACCACGGCGACCCGACGCACGCCGCCGGCGGCCACCAGGCTGGAAGCCGTGGTCAGGGCATAGAGGAAGCCCGAGCAGGCGGCATTCAAGTCGAACCCGAAGGCGTTGGTAGCGCCCACCATGTCCTGGATGCGGCAGGCCGTGGCCGGGAACAGGGTGTCGGGGGTTACGGTGGTGACCAGGATCAGATCCAGCTCGGAAGCCTTGATGCCACGGTTATCCAGCGCCATCTGAAGGGCCGGGGCGCCCAGCTGGGAGGCGCCGGTGCCGGGCTCGACCCAGCGGCGCTCGCGGATGCCGGTGCGGGTGCGGATCCACTCGTCGTTGGTCTCCATGATCTTGGAGAGATCGTCATTGGTGACCACGTTGGGAGGAAAACATTGCCCAGTTGCGGTGATTCCGACGGGGGCGGCAAGGCGACGGTTCAAGGGGGCCTCCGGGCACGAAACCCCCATCATCGCATGGACGGCCCAGGCAGTCAGCGGGCCTTGCGGAGGCGGTGCAGGAGCGCCAGGAGCCGATCGGGATCCAGCACCGGCAGATCCTGGTTCCCCAGCCGGCACAGCCCCGCCAGGATGGGCCCCCAGGCATCCTCGGCCGGAGGGTCGTTCAAGCCCCCCTCCGGAGCCTCCACGGTGCCGGCCAGCCCTTCCAGGGGCAGGCCCAGCCGGGGTCGGAGGACCGCCAGCACGGCGGGGGGCGCCGCGTGGTCCGGATCTCCCACGACCACGCCCCAGTCCAGCACCGGAAGGAATTCCCCGTGATGAAGCACCACCCCCTGGATGCCCGGGGGTCCGCTGGGAATGGGCGTCACCGGGGAGCCCGGCACCACCTCCCGGAGTTCGGACACCGGCAGCAGGAACGCCCGCCCGGCAGCCCTGGCGTGGAGGAGGAGGCGTGATTCAGACATCGGCCACCCGCTTCATGAGGGAATCCATGGCCAAACCCATGACCGCTTCCGGATCCAGCACCCAGAGGACGCCGTCCTCCTGGAGGCTGCCACCCATGATGCCCGGGGCGTGGGCCAGCTCGGGCAGGCTCCGGAGCAGGAGCTCGACACGGCCCGCGACTTCGTCCACCCCCAACGCGAGATCCAGCCCAGACTCAGCGGCAGCGCCCTGCTGGCGGAGCACCACGAAGAACTGCTGGCCTCCGGATGGCTCGGACAATCCCAGGCAGGCCTGGAGCGATTCCATGGGCAGGTCGCGGCCCAGGACCTCGATGCGCCCACCCCCGTGAACGGGAGCGAGGCTCGACTGGACCCGGAGCACGTGGTTCAGCGGCACCCCGAAGGTCTGCTGACCGCAGCGGACCTTCAGACAGGCGATCACGGCCCTGGACAGGGGCAGGCTCAGCCGGACCAGGCTGCCCCGGCGGGGTTCACTGGAGATCTGGATGTCGCCACCCATCCCTTCCACCTCGGCCCGCACCACGTCCATGCCCACGCCCCGGCCCGAAATCTGCGAGGCCCGCTCCTTGGTGGAGAAGCCGGGCTCCAGGGCCAGCCGATGGAGGTCTTCGACGGAGTGGATCTGCCCATCCTTGAGCAGCCCCATGGCGAGGCCGCGCGCCTCGATGCGGGCCAGGTCGAAGCCGCGCCCGTCGTCCCGGAGGTCGAAGCGGAGGTTCCGGCCCCGCTGGGAGGCCGAGATCTTCAGGGAACCCGTTTCCGCCTTGCCCTGGGCCGAGCGTTCCTCGGGGCTCTCGAGCCCGTGGTCGAGGGCGTTCCTCACAAGGTGGAGGAACGGCTCCGTGAGCCGCCCGAGCAGGCTTCTTTCGAGCTCCAGATCCCCGCCCTGGAAGGTGAGCCGGACCGGCTTCCCCATGTCCCGGCTGAGGGCCCTCACCATGGGCTCGATCCTCTGGAACAGGCTCTCGACCTTCACCATGCGCATCTGAAGGAGGGCCTTCTGGACCTCCAGCAGGCCGGCCTCGATCTCCCCCATCATGGCCATGGGCCGGGCCAGGCCGGGATCCTGGGTCTCCCGGAGGGCCAGGCTCGCAGAGTCCCGCACCTGCGCGACGGTCATGAGCCTGGCCTCCAGGGCATCCACCCGCTGGGCCGGCAACCTCAGAACCTCGGCATCCAGAGGCAAGGCCGCCGGGGAATGGGAGGCCACTGGTGCGGGTCCCGGCGCTGGCGGCGCGACCAGGGGGCCGGGATCCGCCTTCAAGCTGGCCGGCACCCGGTCCGGGTCAGCCAGTTCCATGATTTCCAGATTCTCCTCCGGAAGGACGTCCAGGCCGTCGGTCTCCAGAGCCGGCGCGGCCACCAGCAGGAGGAAAAACAGGCCGTCGCGGTCGTCGTGCATCTCGAGCGGCAGGGTGGAGATCAGCTCGCCCTGGGCGCCCGCCGCCTCGCTGATGCTTCGGAGGCGGTCGTCGAAGGTCGCCAGGTCCAGCCGGACGCTGACGCCTTGGATGGGAATGCCCGCCAGGAGCACCGCGGTCACCCGCGTCCGCTCGTACTCGGACAGAGCCTTCAGCATGTCCGGCGGGAGGTCCAGGAGCGCGGTGAGGTCAAGGACCGCGCCTTCGGACGGCCTGGCCAGCGCCTCCAGCTCACCAAGCTGGCGCCGGATGGCGTGCAGGTAGTCCTCCGGCTCCGGCCGCCCCCGCCGGAGCTCGGTCAGTCCGGACTCCAGGGCCTGGATGCCGGCTTCGAGCGTTTCGATCAATGAATCCGTGGACCGGAGCCGCCCCTGGCGCATCAGGTCGAAGATGTCCTCCATGCGGTGGGCGGCCTGGCTGAACCGGGGGAAGCCGAGCATCCCCGCCATGCCCTTCAGCGTATGGGTCGTGCGGAACAGGGCGTTCACGGAGGCTTGCACCACGTGCGGCGGCTGAGGCGATTTCAGCGCCGCCAGCCTCTGCCGGGCCTGCACGAACAGGTCCTCGCATTCAGCCCAGACATCGTCAAAGGAGGGATCCATGGAACTCCCGATGAGGTGGCATCGGCAGGAGCGTCCAGAGACTGGAGTCCGGAGGGTTCAGTCCTCAGGCCTCATCCCGTCTAAACTGCTCCCATGCGCACCCTCGCCGTTCTCCCCTCCCGCTTCCAGGCCTCCCGCTTTCCGGGCAAGCCCCTGGCCCTCATCGCCGGGAAACCCATGATCCAGTGGGTCTTCGATGCGGCCAAGCGGGCCCAGGGCGTGGACCGGGTGGTGGTGGCCACGGATGATGGCCGCATCGCCGACACCGTGAAGGGCTTCGGAGGCGAAGCCGTGATGACGGACCCTGCCCTGCCCTCCGGCACGGACCGCACGGCGGCCGCTCTGGAAGCACTGGGCGAATCCTTCGACTGCGTGCTCAACATCCAGGGGGATGAGCCCGCCATGCACCCCGACACCGTGGCCGCGGTGGTGGCCCTCATGCGCGACCAGCCGGACCTGCCCATGGGCACGGCCGCCTGCCCCTTCGCCCATGCCGATGAGCTGTTCAACCCCAACGCCGTGAAGGTGGTGGTGGACGACCACCGGCGGGCCCTCTACTTCAGCCGCAGCCCCATCCCCTACCTGCGCAACAGCGCCATCTTCGAGCCGGACTTCCGGCCCTGGATGAAGCCGGAGCAGCTCTCTCACTTCAAGCGCCACCTGGGGCTCTACGCCTACCGGCCGGATACCCTCAAAGCCTTCACCCGGCTGGCGCCCCACCCCCTGGAGCAGCTGGAGATGCTGGAACAACTCCGCGCCCTGGCGGCGGGCATACCCATCGGCGTGGCGGACACGCCCTTCCTGAGCCTGGGCGTGGACGTGCCCGCGGACGTGCCCGCCGCCGAAGCCCTGCTGCGGGAGCGGGGGCTGGCCCGCTAGGCGCCGCCGGTCCAGGCGCGCTAGACTCGAAGGACGGCTGAAGCCTGTTCCTTGCCAGGAGAATCTTGTGAGCCACCACAAAGTCGTCGTCATCGGCACCGGCCCCGCGGGCTATACCGCGGCCCTGTATGCCTCCCGGGCCAACCTGGCGCCCCTGGTGTTCGAAGGCGCCCAGCCCGGCGGGCAGCTCACCATCACCACGGAAGTGGAGAACTTCCCCGGCTTCCGCCAGGGCGTCGCGGGCCCGGCCCTCATGGACGAGATGCGGGAGCAGGTGCTCCGCTTCGGCACCACCATCAAGTCCGAGACCGTCCTCAAGGCCGACCTCCAGGCCCGCCCCTTCAAGCTCACCACCGACAAGGGCGAGTACACCGCGGACGCCGTGATCATCGCCACGGGCGCCTCCGCCAAGTGGCTGGGCATCCACAAGGACGAGCAGCTCTCCCGCACCGGCGGGGGCGTGAGCGCCTGCGCCACCTGCGACGGCTTCTTCTTCCGCGGCAAGGAGATCGCCGTGGTGGGCGGCGGCGACACGGCCATCGAGGAGGCCACCTTCCTCACGAAGTTCGCCACCAAGGTCCACCTCATCCACCGCCGGGACAAGCTCCGCGCCTCCAAGGCCATGCAGGATCGGGCCCTCAAGAACGAGAAGATCCAGCCCGTGTGGAACAAGGTCGTGCTCGACGTGCTGACCGCCACCCACGAGACGCCCATGGGCGAGAAGGTGGAGAAGATCCGCGCCCTCAAGCTCAAGGACACCGTGGACGGCTCCGAGTCCGAGCTGCCTGTCGAGGGGCTCTTCGTGGCCATCGGCCACCAGCCCAATACGGGCCTGTTCAAGGGTCAGCTGCCCATGGACGAGACCGGCTACCTCCAGGTGGAGAAGGGCTCCACGCGCACGGCCATTTCCGGCGTCTTCGCCTGCGGCGACGTGCAGGACCACGTGTACCGGCAGGCCATCACCGCCGCCGGCAGCGGCTGCATGGCCGCCATCGATGCGGAGCGCTGGCTGGTGGACCAGGGCCTGGCGGAATGAAGGTCGCCGGGCGTGAATGAGCAGCACCTCGAACCCCTGAAGCCGCATCCGGAGGGCCGGGCCCTCCGGGCGGAAGTGGACCTGGGCCGCATCGCGCGCAACCTCGACCGCGTCCGCACCCTTGTGGGCGGGCGGCAGATCTGGGGCGTGGTGAAAGCCAACGCTTACGGGCATGGGGCCGTGCCCGTGGGCCGGGCCCTGGAGTCCGCCGGGGCCTACGGGCTCGCTATCTCCAGCCTGGAGGAAGGCCTTGAGCTGCGCCGGGGAAGCATCAGGTGCCCGATCCTCGTCCTGGGAGGCCTCCGCCCCGAGGCCCTGCCAGCCGCCAGCGCGGAGAACCTCACCATCTCGGTGGTGGGGCCGGAATATCTGGAGGACTATGCCCGCCTGCTGCCCCAGCACCCCGTGCGGCTCCACCTGAAGCTGGACACGGGCATGGGGCGCTTCGGCCTCCTGCCCTCGGAGCTGGGGGACTGCCTTCCGGCCCTGCGCCGGCTCTCCCCATGGATCGAAGGCGCCATGGGGCACTTCGCCACGGCGGACGATCCGGATCCTGGTTTCGCCCAGCGCCAGCGGCGGGTCTTCGACGCCTGCCTGTCGCAACTGGCGGACGGAGGCGTCCATCCAGCCCAGCGCCATCACGGGAACAGCGACGCCTGCCTCCGGGGCCTGCTGGACCAGGACACCCACGTGCGCCCAGGCCTGGCCTTGTACGGCCTGGCCATGGTCGCCGAAGGCCGTGCGCTAGGCCTGGAGCCGGCCCTGGAGCTGGTGGCCGAAGTGGCCCGGGTGAAGGCCATGCCCGCGGGCACGACGGTGGGCTATGGCCGCACCTTCGTCGCACCCCATCCCCTGCAGATCGCCACCCTGGCCTGCGGCTATGCGGACGGCTACCGCCGCGACCTGGGGAACCGGGCCGTCGTGGGCTTCCGCGGCCGGACCTTCCCCGTGGTGGGCCGGATCTCCATGGACTACCTCACGGTGGCCCTGCCCCTGGACGTGCCCGTGACGCCTGGGGACCCCATGACCCTGTACAGCGGGGATCCCGCGGCGGCGCACAGCCTCGAACGCCTGGCCCAGCTCCTCGGCACCATCCCCTACGAACTGAGCTGCGCGCTCCACCGCAGGATCACCCGCCGTTTCCTGCCGTAGGAACGGCCCTCAACGCCGGAAGCTGAAGAGGTCCCCCAGCCCGCGGAGGGTGAGGGTCAGGTCGATGCGATCCTCCCGCCCGCCGGACACGAGGTTGGTGTTCAGGGCCACGTGGGTGTACTTCAGCACGTAGGCCACGCAGGGCTCCACGTAGGCCAGGGCCACCTGGCTTGAGGCGAAGGCGCTCATGTGGAAATCGTAGTTGGCGCTGAATTCCAGGCGGAGCCGGTCGTCCCAGAAACGTTGGACGCCGCCCGCCTGCAGGCCCTTCTGGCGCACCAGGAAGCGGTTGATGCCCGTGGAGAAGTAGGCCAGGTTGAACTGGCTGCCGTCCTTGACCTTGAAGTCCATGCTCAGGGCATTGTCCGAGCCGCCGGCGCCCAGATCCGAGGAACGGCGGAGGCTGATCCGCAAGCGCTCGTGAGGTTCCACGTCCAAGTCCGTGTCCACGCTGGACCAGCCCTTCTTGTAGCGGCCGTCGCTGAGGATGATGGGTGAGGCATGGTAGCGGGTGGCGATGCGGAGACGCGCCAGATCCGCGAACCCGGTGCCAGGCCCGGAGCGGCCGAAGATGTGCTGCTTGAGCCCCACTTCGAAGCTCCGCTCGCCGGAGGCACTTTCGTTGACGCCCGGGAAGGCGTCCACCGAATCGAACCGGGGCAGCCTGCCCGCTTCGCCGTACAGGCTCGTCTGCGTCCAGCCGAAGTAGGGCTCGGCGACGTGCTTGAGTTCGCCTTTGTAGCCGAGGATCGAGACATCCTTGAAGGTCCGCCCCACCTGCGGTCCCGACAGCCGCAGATGCCCCGAGCCCAGGAACCGCGTCGCCGCCGCCCCATCCACCTGGAAGGGGCTGGTGGCGGGATTCACCACGGTGTCGGTGGCCCCGCCTTCCGGATCGAAGACGGAAGAGCCCAGGCTGGCGCTGTAGTGGGTCGCGCGCCCCATGGCCTCGAAGTCCGCGCGGAAGGGTCCCCACTGCCCCAGGCGGCCGTGGATGCGGGCGTTCGCATCCTGGCGGTCCCAGGCGTAGGTATCCGCGGGGGCCGTGGCGCTGCCTTCGATGCGGTAGGCGAAGCGACCCACCCGCACGCCGCCATCGAGGTACAGGGGGCCGAGCAGGGAGACAGGGAAGAAGCGGAATTCCGCCTGGGGCAGCGTCTGCCGCCGCAGGGAGGCCGGAAAATCCGGGCTGTAGAAGGGATCCCCCTGGTCCTTGGTGTAGAAGAAGCTGCGTTGCTCGGCGGCCGAGAGGTTGAGGTTTCCGAAGGTGTAGGTGCGCCCCAGGTAGATCGCCGAATCGAAGGTGGTGGCCCCGAGGTAGCCGAGGCCCTTCCCGAAATCCGCATCAACGAGGTTGTCCGAAGCCTGGTTCACGTCCGCCGTGAGCTGCCAGCCATCCTCACGCTGCCACACCTCCTTCAGCGAGTAGCGGTAGCGGCGCTCATCGAGGCTCTTCTGGTGGATGGTCTGGCCGGAGAAGCTGCCCTGGTGGGTCAGGTCGGGCCGCCAGCGCGCTTCTCCGCCCCAGAGGACACCCTCCTTCGTGAAGTACTCCGGCGACAGGGTGGCGTCCACCGAATCCCCCATGACCTGGTAGTAGGAAAGCCCCAGGGTGGTGCCGAAGACGCTGGACATCCCGATCTTCGGGGGGAGCAGGCCCGAGGTCCGCTCCGCCTGCGCCGGATACAGGGCGTAGGGGACGTAGTAGATCGGGACGGCCCCCAGGAGCACCCGGGCGTTCCACATGCTGGCGAAGCCATCCAGGTCGATCTTCAGGGAGGAGAGACGGGCCTTCCAGCCGGGCTTCTCCTCCGGGCAGGGGCTCAGTTCCACGGCATCGAAGGCCCAGGTGCGCAGCGTGGTGAAGGCCACGTGGCTGGAGCGCAGGGTCCAGCTTGGAGGCAGGTCCATCTGCAGCGCCCAGGCCTGGCCCGATCGTCGCTCCCAGTCCATCTCCAGGCGCTCGCCCCGGAGCCGCAGGCCCGGGCCTTCCAGTCGGATGTGTCCTTCCGCCACCAGGCGGCCGTCCGGGATGTGGTACCGGATGCGGTCCGCCAGCAGCAGCAATCCCTCGGATTGGATGGCGCCCTGCTCCAGCGTCCAGACATCGGCCTCCTCGAAGACCCCTTCTCCGCGGTAATCGAAGGGCACCCTGGCCAGGCCCGGCCCCCGGTCCACGCGGAAGGGGCGGAGGGGCAGCAGCTCCGCGGGCGTGGGCGCATCCAGCGGAAGGGGCTGCGGAAGGTCGGGCAGGCCCTGGGCAGCCAGCAGGGCCGGCACGGCACCCAGCAGCAGGCCTCGGGTCCTCCCGGGGATGGCCATGGGCGATCAGTGATGGTGCGGCAGCAGCCGCGAGCTGACGAGGAAGATGCCCACCCCGGCCAGGAGCGCCACTGTGCTGCGGAAGCCGGAGACCTTCTGCACTTCCGGCAGGAGGTCAGAGCTGGACACGTAGAGCGCCAATCCAGCCGTGAGCCCCAGCACCGGGCCCGTGGGAAGGCCCAGCATGGACTGTCCCGCCGCCCCCACCAGGGCCGCCAGGGCCAGGGTCGCCGCGGCCAGGATGGCGCCCCGGTTCCCGAAGCCCCGCACCAGGAAGATCGACGCGATGGTGCCGCCCTCGGGGATGCGGTGGAAGAGGATGCCCAGCACCACCAGGGGACCCAGGTTGCTGTGGGTGGCTAGCGCGGCGGCGATGGCCACGCCGTCCATGAGGCTGTGCAGGGAGAGCCCCACCAGGGCGAGGACGCCGCTCAGGGGCGTCCCGTCCTTGTGGGTCTCCTCGCCGTAGTGGAAGTGGAGCGTGATGCCGTGCTCCATGATGTGGACCAGGAGGTAGCCGGCCAGGACCCAGAAGGCATTGCCCTCGCCGCCCTTGGCCTCCATGCATTCCGGGATGATGCGGACCACGGTGACGGACAGCAGGTAACCCGCCGCCACCCCGGAGAGCAGGCGCATGAACTGCGCCCGTCCCTGGAGGAACCGCACCACGCCCCAGCCGCCCAGAAGGGTGGCCAGGGACGCGAGAGGGGCCAGCCAGTAGATCGACATGGACGACTACTCGGCCTTGGGTTTCTTGGCGCGCGTGACCTTGGCCTTGGCGGGGGCTTCCTCGGTCTTGGCGGTGGTCTCCTCGGCCTTGGCCGCGGCTTTCGGGGCGGCCTTGGTAGCTGTCTTGGCAGCCGCCTTGGCCTTCGGCGCGGCTTTCTTCTTGGCCGGGGCTTCAGCCACGGGTTCAGCGGCCTGGACCGGCTCGGGCGCTGGCGCCGCGGCCGCCGCGGGTTCCGCCAGGGCGGCCACCTTGGCCCGGGGCGTGCGCTTGGGCTTGACCGGGGCCGCCTCGGGCTCGTGGGCCGCGGGCGCGGCGCCGCCGATCTTCGGCCGCGGGCTGGGAGTCAGGAGGCTGGCCACGAGGTCCGCCGTGGCTTTCGGCGGCTCGGGCTGGGCCTCATACGAAGGCTCAGGGCGGGAAGCCGGCTCGGTGGAATCGGCGGCGGGCATCACCGCCCCCTCGCCATTCCGCTCGGCGCCACCCTTCCGGCGACGGCGGCGGCGCTTGCGCTTGGCGCCTTCGCCCTTGGGTTCCCCGCCTTCGGCGTCGGTCCCTTCCTCTTCTTCCTCGTCCTCGGGCTTGGCGCTCTCGAAGAGGGCGCGCAGCCGCTCCCGCTCATCCAGGGCGGCCCGCTGGAGGTCGCGCCGGTCGTACTTGAAGGCTTCCTTCTTGGGCTCCTTGGCGGGCTCACCCGGAGTGCCCAGGGCCTTCTCGAAGGAGATCGGGCTGTCGCCGCCCAGGACCACGGTCTCGTCCTCCGGAGCGCCCTTTTCACGGTGCGGCTTGGGTGCGGCCTTCTCGACCGGGGCTTCCTCCGCCCGCTCGATCTCGGCGGCCATCTCGCCGTAGGACATGGACCAATCCGCCTGGATGAGGATCCTGGCGTCGCTCTGCTCCTCCAGCTGGGCCAGGTCCCGGCGCTTCTGGTTCTGGACCGCCGCGGCGATGGCCGGGGCCAGCTTCACGCGGATCTCGCCGATGCCACCCTTGGCCAGGATGCCCTGCAGGCGGCGCACCACGGACAGCACCAGGGCTTCCAGGGTCTTCACCTTGCCCGTGCCGGCGCAGGTGGGGCAGGCTTCGTGGTTCACGTGCTGGAGGCTGGGCCGGATGCGCTGGCGGGTCATGACGAGCACGCCGAAGCGGTTGATCTTCCCCACCTCCATGCGTGCCTTGTCGGCCTTGAGGCACTCCACCAGGCGGTCCTGCACGGCGCGGATGTGGGAATCACGCTTCATGTCGATGAAATCGATGGCGACCAGGCCCGCCAGGTCGCGCAGGCGCAGCTGCCGGGCCACCTCCTCGGCGGCCTCCATGTTCGTCTTGAATGCCATGTCCTCCACGCCGTCGCCGGAGGTCTTGCCGCTGTTCACGTCGATGGCCACCATGGCTTCGGTCTGATCCAGGGCCAGGGCGCCGCCGCTGGGCAAGGGCACCTTCCGGCCGTAGATGCGATCGATCTGCTCCTCCAGCTGGAAGCGGGAGAAGAGGGGCTTCTTGCCCGTGTAGTGCTTCAGCACGTCCAGGTGCTGGGGCATGGTGCGCTTGAAGAAGGACTGGGCCGCATGGAACGTGTCCAGATCGTCGATCTGGACTTCCTCCACGTCGGCGCTGAAGGTGTCGCGCAGGGTGCGGGTGACGACGTCATCCTCCTGCCAGACCAGGCCGGGACCGTGGCGGTGCTTGTAGCGGTTCAGGACTTCCTTGTAGGTGTCCAGCAGGTACTCCAGATCGCGCTGGAAGTCCTCCTTCGTGACGCCCAGGCTGGCGGTGCGGACGATCACGCCAATATCCTCGGGGATATCCAGGGTGTCGACCAGCTGCTTGAAGTGGCGCCGCTCCTCGGTGCCCTCGATCTTGCGGCTGATGCCGTTGACGGGGTTTCCGGGCGTGATCACCAGGTACCGGCCCGCGAGGCTGATCTGGCCGGTCATCATGGCGCCCTTGGTGCCCAGCTCCTCGCGGACGGCCTGGACGAGGATCTCCTGGTCCCGCTGGAGGATCTCCTGGATCCGCCCCCGGCGGCCTTCGCTCATGTCCCGGGGCAGCTCCCCGAGGGGCAGGAAGCCGTTCTTCTGGCCGCCGAAGTGCACGAACGCGGCCTGGAGGCTGGTGTCCACCCGGACGACCTTGGCCTTGTAGAGGTTGCCTTTGATCTTCTCGTTGTGGAGGAACTCGACGTCGTAGTCGAACAGCACGCCGTCGATCAGGCTGGCCACCCGGATCTCTTCCGGATCGGTGGCATTGATCATCATGGTTTTCTTGGGGTTCAAGGATTCTCCTGTGGGTTCCCAGGCTACGGCTGGCGCATGGCAAGCGCGGCGGCCTTCCTTGGGGCTGGATATCGGGATGGGAGGTCGGGAAACCGAAGGGGGCCCTGCCCTGGCTTCGGCCACCCGGAATGGAAAAAAGGGATGGTCGCGATCCCCGGGGGCAAAGGGCGTGGCCTCGATCTGCCCGCTGGATCTTCAATCATTAAATCCACTTATTCCCGCGGGGGCAAGCCTAGAACCCCACGGAAGTCTGCGAGCGGCCTGGCGGAAGTTACAGGGATGTCACACCCATGGTCACAGGCCTTCACCCATGCCCCTCAGAGTCGAGGTCATTGAAGGAGGCAACGATGAAGATCCGATTCATGGCCCAGGCCATCCTGGCCGGCCTGTTCGTGGCCGGGGCCGCCCAAGCCCAGACCGTGACCGTCATGGGCTCCACCGCCCTGGGTCCGATCGTCAAGAAGGCGGCCGAGGACTACATGAAGTCCCACCCCGGCGTCCAGATCGCCGTGAGCGGCGGCGGCTCCATGACCGGCCTGAACCAAGTGACCAGCGGCGGCTGCCATATCGGCATCTCCGACGTGTTCGCAACTCCCGACCAGGAGAAGGCGGGCATCAAGAACCACAACATCGTGGTCCAGCCCTTCACCCTCATCGCCCATCCGGGCGTCGGCGTGAAGAACCTCTCGGCCCAGCAGGCTGAGCAGATCTTCACCGGCAAGGTCGGCAACTGGCAGGAAGTCGGCGGGCAGAACCGGAAGATCGTCCGCGTGATCCGTCCCGAGTCATCCGGCACCCGCGCCGTCCAGAAGAAGACCATCCTGCACGACCAGGAGTTCGCCAAGGACGTGCTGATCCAGGACTCCACCGGCGCCGTGGTCACGGCCGTGGCCACCACGCCCGGAGCCGTCTCCTTCGTGGAGCTGGAGCACCTCGAGAAGAACAAGAACCGGATCGCCGGCATCGCCTACAACGGCGTGGCCTGCTCCAACGAGTCCGTGAAGTCCGGCAAGTACCCCGTCTTCTCCTTCGGCCATGCCTACACGAACCCCGCCAAGCTGGGCGATCCCAAGGTGAAGCAGGCCGTGGAGGATTTCCTGGCCTACATCCTGAGCCCGGCATTCCAGCAGAACGTCCTCAAGGCCGGCTACCTGCCGGTGGACTACGTGAAGTCCCTCAAGACCAAGCTTTGAGATCCATCGGAACCACCCTTGCCCACCCGGCGGCCCTGCCGCCGGGTGGTTTGCGGAAAGCCGAGCCCATGCCCCAGGCACCTGAAGTCTCCATCGCGGCCGCCCCTGAAGGCGGCTATCCCGTGCTCGAGGAGGGGCTCCGCCCTGCTGCCGCCAGCGCGCCCACCTTCAAGCACAGCCGGCTCCAGCGACTGGCGGACCGCTGGGCCCACCTCGGCTTCCTAATCTGCAGCCTCCTCGTGGTGGTCCTCATCGGAGGCATCCTCTACTTCCTGGCCACCCGCGGGCTGGCCGCCTTCCTGCCCCTGGCCGGCAACACCGGAAGGGCCCTGAGCTTCTCCGAAGTCTTCCTGTCCGCGGATTGGGCCCCCTCCTCGGATCGCTTCGGCATCCTGCCCTTCATCGCGGGCTCCCTGGGCGTCACCGGGCTGGCCCTCCTCATCGCCGCCCCGGCCGGCGTCCTCACGGGCGTGTTCATCGCCAAGATGGCCCCGGCCTGGATGCGCAACCTCATGCGCCAGGTCATGGATCTGCTCGTGGGCATCCCGTCGGTGGTGTACGGCATCTTCGGCCTCACCGTGGTGCTGCCCCTGGTGAGCCGGACCTGGCTCGCGGACGCCCCGGCCTCGGGCTTCGCCGTGTCCGCCCTGATCCTGGCGGTCATGATCGTGCCCACCATCGTCAGCCTGTCCACGGACGCCTTCGAGTCCCTGCCCGCCGCCCTGGACGAGGGCGCCCAGGCCCTGGGCTCCAGCCGCTGGCAGGCCATCTGGCGCGTGCTCATCCCCGCCGCCCGCCCCCGCCTGCTCACCGCCACGGTGCTGGGCCTGGGCCGGGCCATCGGCGAGGCCATGGCCGTGCAGATGGTCATCGGCAACAATCCCCAATGGATGGCCCTCATGCGGGAATCCACGGACCGGGCGCCCTTCCTGCGGGCCCTCTTCACGCCTGCCGCGACCCTCACCACCGAGCTGGTGCAGGAACTCCCCAACACGGCGGCCGGCTCCACCTGGAACAACGTGCTCTTCGCCATGGGCCTGCTGCTCTACCTGCTGACCATGGTCCTGATCCTGGCCACCCGGCGCCTGGGTCGCGGGAAGGAGGCCTGATGAACGCCGCCGCCCCCGTCTTCCGCCGCTCCCGGACCTCCAAGATCGTGGACCGCCTCATGCGCGGCGTCCTCTGGGCCATCGCGCTGACCTTCGTGGCCGTGCTGATCCTCTTCGTGGGGGCCATCCTCAAGCAGGGCTGGCCGGTCCTGAACCTGGGCTTCCTCACCAAGATGCCCGAGACCCTCGACGCCGGAGGCGGCATCAAGCCGCAGATCTTCAACTCGATCTACCTGGTGATCCTCTCCCTGGGCATCTCCCTGCCCGTGGGCCTGGGCGCCGGCATCTACATGGCGGCCTATGCGGGCCAGGGCCGGGCCCTGCGCTTCCTCCGGCTCTGCATCGAGACCCTCGCCGCCACGCCCTCCATCGTGCTGGCCCTCTTCGGCATGATCGTCTTCGTGCAGGCCATGGGCTGGAGCTTCTCCATCCGCTCCGGCGCCCTCACCCTGGCTCTGCTGAACATCCCCGTGATCACCCGCGTCACCGAAGTGAGCCTGCTGGCCGTCCCCCGGGAGCTGAAGGAAGCCAGCTACGGCCTGGGGGCCACCAAGCTGCAGACCATCCTCAAGGTGGCCCTGCCCTACGCCGCCACGGGCATCCTCACGGGCCTGGTGCTCACGGCGGGCCGGGCCTTCGGCGAGAGCGCCATCCTGGTCTTCACCGCGGGCACCAACGCCAGCGCCCATTTCCCGGACTTCCGCCTCACGGTGCCCGGTGAGACCCTCTCCGTGCACCTCTGGTACGTCACGTCGGACGGCACCCTGCCCGACGCCCGGGAAATCGCGGCGGGCACCGCGGCCGTGATGATCCTGGTCCTCCTCACCCTGAACCTGCTGGTCCGCCTGGTGGACCGCGCCATCCGTCGACGGACCCGTTGATGCTCACCCCCACTCTCCCCGAAACCAAGCCCATCAAGCTGTCTGTCCGCGACATGGCCTTCAGCTACGGCCCGAAGAAGATCCTCGATGGCCTCTCCATGGACATCCACGCCGAGCGCGTCACGGCCATCATCGGCCCCAGCGGGTGCGGCAAGAGCACCTTCCTCAAGTGCTTCAACCGCATCCACGAGGTCGCCGCGGACGTCGACGTCAGCGGCGACATCCAGATCGACGGCGTGGACATCTACCGCGGCGGCATCGACGTGGTGGACCTCCGGCGCCGCGTGGGCATGGTCTTCCAGAAGCCGAACCCCTTCCCCAAATCCATCTACGAGAACGTCGCCTTCGGGCCGCGCCTCTTCGGAGTCAAGGATCGCGAGACCCTGGACGGCATCGTGGAGGACGCGCTGCGCAAGGCCGCCCTCTGGGATGAGGTGAAGGACCGGCTCAAGGAGAGCGCCAGCGGCATGAGCGGCGGCCAGCAGCAGCGGCTCTGCATCGCCCGGGCCCTGGCGGTGAATCCTGAAGTGCTCCTGATGGATGAACCCTGCTCAGCCCTGGATCCCATCGCCACCTCGAAGATCGAGGACCTCATCAGCGAGCTGAAGGAGAGCCTCACCATCGTCATCGTCACCCACAACATGCAGCAGGCGGCCCGGGTCAGCGACTACACGGCCTTCTTCTGGCTGGGCAGGCTGGTGGAGATGGACCTGACGGAGCGGATCTTCACCACGCCGAAGGTGCAAATGACGGAAGACTACATCACGGGGAGGTTCGGCTGATGCGGCAGTTCGACACGGAACTGAAGGAACTCCGGGAAGGCATCATGGCCATGGCCGGGGTGGCGGAGGAGATGCTCGAGCTCACCATCCAGGCCCTGGCGGAGCCATCCCAGGCCAAGGCCGACCAGGTGAACCACCTGGACCGCCGCATGGACGAGTGGGAGCTGAAGCTCGATCAGCAGTGCATCGACCTCCTAGCCCTCCGGAATCCCGCGGCCTCGGACCTGCGCCGCATCGCCTCGAGCCTGAAGATCATCCCCGAGTTGGAGCGCATCGGCGACCACTGCTGCAACATCGCCCGCCGCGTGGGCATGGTCCATCCGCCCATCCTGGCCGGGAACGACCTGGAGCGCCTGGGCACGGAGACCCGGAGCATGGTCCGCCGGGCCGTGGACGCCTTCGTGGGCAACGACGCCGCTCTGGCCCATGCCGTCATCCTGAGCGACGACAGCGTGGACGCCCTCTACGGAAAGCTCTATCGCGACTTGCTGCGCAGCATGCTGGCGGATCCCCTCTGCATCGAACGGGCCAGCCACCTGATCCTCGTCATCAAGAACTGGGAGCGCATCGCGGACCAGGCCACCAACATCGCGGAGGAAGTGCTTTTCATCCTCGAGGGCCGCAGCGCCAAGCACCCCTACCTCCGCGGCGACTCCGTAGAATAGGGAAGAAGGATCCCATGCCCCACATCCTCCTCCTGGAAGACGACACCGAGATCCGTCTCGGCCTGGAACAGCATCTGCGCCGCGAGGGCTTCAGCCTGACCAGCGTGGGCACCGGCCGCGAGGCCCTCCAGGCGCTCGGCGCCTCCGGATCCCGTCTGGACGCGGCCCTCCTCGACCTGAGCCTGCCAGACATGGACGGACTCGATGTGCTCCGGGCCATCCGTGGCCACAGCGCGCACCGGAGCCTTCCCGTCCTCCTCGTGACGGCGCGGAGCGAGGAGATCGACCGGGTCCTCGGCCTGGAGCTGGGTGCGGACGACTACATTTCCAAGCCCTTCTCCACCCGGGAACTGGCGGCCAGGCTCCGGGCCATCCTCCGCCGGTCCACGCCGGCGGAACCCTCCGAACGCCCCCGCCTGCTCACCTTCGGCCCCATCACGGTGGATCTGGACATGCACACGGCCCGAGTGGACGGCCAGCTCGTAGACCTCACGCGCCGTGAGTTCGAGCTCCTGGTGTACTTCCTCGCCAACCCCCGCCGGGTCCTCACCCGCGAGAAGATCCTGCAGCAGGTCTGGGGACTGGAATACCTTGGCGAGAGCCGCACCATCGACGCCCACGTCCGCCGGGTCCGTGCCAAGATCGGCCCCGTGGCGGCGGAGCAGATCGAAACAGTGGTGGGAGTCGGCTACCGCCTGGGCGGGCCTAGCGAGGCTTGAGGACCCCAGGAAGGGTGTGACGGCGGCGCACCTGGGATCCGTCCGGTCCGCTAGACCTGGTCGCGCTCCCCGGGCTGGGGCGGCAGGATCACCCGGAAGGTGGCCCCTTCCCCCGGCCGGCTCTCGAGGGCGACCTCGCCTCCCATCAGACGGCAGAGGTGCTTCACGATGGCCAGCCCCAGGCCCGTGCCGGGCTTGGCCTTCGCGGCCTGGGCCCGGTAGAACCGCTCGAAGATGCGCCCTTGCTCCGCCTCCGGGACACCTGGCCCCTCGTCGCTCACTTCCCAGATCTGCCCCTGGGCCGAGAGGCGGACGCCGAGCCGCACGCGACCTCCGGGCGGACTGAACTTGATGGCGTTCGAAAGAAGGTTCTCAAGCACCTGGCTCAGGCGGAGGGGGTCCGCCAGGAGGGTGGCACCGTCCGGGGCCTCGACATCCACGTCCAACTGGACAGAGGCTTCCGCCAGCCGGGCCTGCTGATCCTTCACCACCGTGGCGATGAAGGCGGCAAGGTCGAGCCGGACCGGCTCCAGATGCATGGCCCCACTTTCGATGCGGCTCAGTTCCGACAGATCTCCCAGCAGCATGGCCAGCCGGTCCACGGAACGGAGGATGGAGCGCGTCCCGCCCAGGGCCGCCTCCGGCAGCTCCTCCTCCTGCAGGTTTTCCGCCGCGATCCGGATGGCCGTCACCGGCGTCTTCAGCTCGTGGCTCACGTTGGAGATGAACTTCTGCCGGGTCGTCTCCAGGGCCTCCTGGCTCGTCACATCGTCGACGGTCAGCAGCACGCCGGAGATGCTGCCCACCGGCGCGAAGGGGATGGCCCGCACCCGGAGCGTGCGGCCCGCCCGCGCCAGCCGCCATTCGGAAGGGACGCCCTGGTAGGCCCGCTGCACCGCCGAAGGGCTGTCGGGATCCCGGAACACCTCGGCCACGGCCATCCCCTTGTCCAGCGGCGCCCCCAAGCCAAGGTGCCGCTGGGCCGCCGGGTTGAACTGCTCCAGGCCGCCCGTGGGTCCGAAGAGCAGCACGCCCTCCTCGAGCCGGGCCATGATGCCGGGGAGCAGGCGATCTTCGCGGGCCGCGCGCTCCCGCAGGTCCAGGTTCTCCTGCTCCAGCGCCGACCAGGCCTGGGGAAGATCCGCGATGGCGCTGGGTCGCGACCCGCCCAGGAGGCGCCCCAGAGGTTCCGCCACCAGGCGCACCTGCCAGCGGGCCATGAGGATGACCACCAGGACCACCGTGGCCACGAGCCCCAGGATCCAGGGCGCGGACACTCCCTTCTGGACCGTCATGCCCAGTCCCAGGCCCAGGAACAGCACGGCTCCCAGGCAGACGAGGGCGCGCTCGAGGAAGGCCCTCACGCCGGGCCCCGCCTCGCGATGTGAGCTGTGTTCCGCCATGCCTTCTGACCATACACCGTCTACGGGGTCACAACCCACCGGCCAGCGGCCAATTTACGCTCCGTTTACACTCCCGGAACCGGTACAGTGGAGGACGGATCTGTGGGAGTGGTCATGTCCTTGAATGCCGTGATGCGCTGGCTCAAGCCCCGGGAGATGGTTTTCTTCGATCTCCTGGAATCCGCTTCGGGCAACGTCTACCAAGCAGCGCAGCTCTTCGATCGGGAGATCCGCAGCGGCGACCCGGACCGGTTCGCGGAGCTGCGCCGGCAGATGAAGGACCTGGAGCACGCCGGCGACGACATCACCCACGAGATCATCGACCGCCTGAACCACACCTTCGTCACGCCCATCGACCGGGAGGACATCCTGGCCCTGGCGCACTCCATCGACGACGTGATCGACCGCATCCATTCGGTCTGCGAGCGCCTGATCCTCTACCGCATCAGCCACGTGATGCCCGCCGTCACGGAGATCAGCTCCATCATCGTGGAAGGCGCCGGCGAGATCCTCCACCTCACCCGGTCCCTGCGCAACATGTCCAACCAGAAGGAGATCGGGGATCGCATCCGCCGGGTCCACGCCCTGGAGAACAAGGCCGACTCCATCTACCACGCGGGCCTGGCCCAGATCTTCCAGGATCCCAAGGATCCCATCGAGCTCGTGAAGTGGAAGGAGATGCTCGAAAAGATCGAGGACGCCACCGACAAGATCGAGCTGGTGGCCAAGGTCATCGGCTCCACCGTCATGAAGAACGCGTAGGCCGGAGCCACTCATGCTCGAAGGCATCATCCCGGCCCTGGTGCTGATCGTCGGCCTCGCGCTCGTATTTGATTACATCAACGGCTTCCACGACACCGCGAACGCCATCGCAACGGTCGTTTCCACCGGCGTGCTCAGCGCCCGGAACGCCATCCTCATGGCGGGCATCCTGAACTTCGGCGGCGCCCTCCTGGGCACCCAGGTGGCCACCACCATCGCCAAGGGCATCGCGGACAGCCAGTTCGTGGTACCCGCCGTCATCGTGGCGGCCCTGCTGTCCGCCATCGTCTGGAACCTCATCACCTGGTATTTCGGCATCCCTTCCAGTTCCAGCCATGCGCTCGTCGGCGGTCTCGCCGGCGCCGTGGTCGCCCAAGCGGGACGCGGCGCCCTCCACACCGCCAAGCTCGAAGAAGTCGGGACCTTCCTCATCGTGAGCCCCGTGGTCGGCTTCTTCATCGCCATGCTCCTCATCATCGTCATCCTGTGGATCGTGCGTCATACGGCCGGGCACCGCGTCAACCTGGCGTTCCGGAAGCTCCAGCTGGTCTCCGCCGGCGCCATGGCCTTCACCCACGGCACCAACGACGCGCAGAAGGCCATGGGCATCATCGCCCTGGCCCTCATCACCTACGGGAAACTCCACACCCATGGCGTGAAGGTCGACGTCCCCATCTGGGTCAAGCTGGCCTGCGCCACGGCCATGGGCCTCGGCACCATGTCCGGCGGGTGGAAGATCATCCGCACCATGGGCGCCAAGATCGTCAAGCTGAGGCCCATCCATGGGTTCGCTGCGGAGACGGCCTCGGCCATCGTCCTCTTCGCCACGGCCCACATGGGCATTCCGGTCAGCACCACCCACGTGATCAGCGGCGCCATCATGGGCGTGGGCGCCAGCATGAACGTCTCCGCCGTGCGCTGGGGCGTGGCCGGGAACATCGTCGTGGCCTGGGTGCTCACCATCCCCATCAGCGCCCTGCTCGCCGCGGGCTTCCTCAAGCTGCTGGCGCCGTTCTTCTGATCCGCAGGAATGTCGCGGCAAAATCGCCGCGCCTTCGCAGGCCCGTCATGGCCGCCTCCGATCCTGGTCCAAACACCAGGGAGGCCCGCCATGACCATCGCGACCCTCAGCCCTCATCCTGAAGGCGCCCGCTACACCGTCCGGCCGCTCGGCAGCGCCGACTTCGCCCACCTCCAGCGCCTCGAGTCCGAAATCTGGTCCGGGGACGGGGCCGGCCAGCTGTGCCCACACTACCTGCGACTCTGCACCGAGCTCTACGGCGACTGGTGCTTCCTGGCCATGGACGGCGGCCGGCCCGTGGGCTACGTTCTCAACTTCGTGAAGGGGACCACGGTCTACTGCGCCACGCTGGCCGTGCATCCCGACTTCCAGAAGGGCCGGGTGAACTACCTGCTCATCCGCGCCATGGTGGCCAAGCTGCTCCAGGAGAACGTGGAGGAGTGCCGGTTCCTGGTGGAACCCGGCAACGATGATGCCCGCAGTGTGCACCATGCCCTGGGCGCCCGCGTGGTGGCGGAAGTCCACGACTACTACGGCCCCGGCGACACCCGGCTCTGGTCCGCCATCACCCGGGACGACCTGGAGCGCGTGCGGGCCCGCTACACCCGCCTGAAGCTGGTGAGCTAGTGAGCTGGGCCGGCGTCCTCTGGCCGACTTTCGCCCTGCTGCCCCGGCTGGCGGCCGGGGCGGAGCCGCAGCCCAGCATGCATCGCTGGGCGCGCCGCCTCCTTCCGGCCCTGGGCGTAGACCTCGAGGTGGCGGGATATCCCAGGAAGGACATCCCCCTCTGGGTGGCCAACCACCTCAGCTGGGTGGACCCCGTGGCCCTCATGAGCCTGCGCCCCATGGGCACCATCGCCAAGGGCGAGGTCACCGGCTACCCCGTCATCGGCCGCTGGGCGCGACAATCCGGCATCCACTTCGTGGATCGCGACGACGCCACCAGCCGGGCGGCAGCCCTGACCCGCTTCGCCGCCTCCCTGCGGGAAGGCCGGGACATGCTGCTCTTCCCGGAGGGCACCACGACCCGGGGCGAGCGTCTGGCGCCCTTTTACGAGGGTGGCCTGCGGGCGGTTTTTGAACTGGGCCTGCCCGCCCAGCCCTTCCGCCTCAGCAGCCCGGCCCCCCATTACCCATGGACTGGCGACGAGACCCTCCTGCCGCACCTCCGCACCCTCTTCACCACGCGCACGTCCCTCACCGTGGTGGCAGAGCCGCCCCTGCATCCGGCCGGGTTCAAGGATCCGGACCAGTGGATCGACGCCTTCCGCACGGCCCTCGAACCTCGGAGCCGCCATGTCCACTGACGTCCTCATGCAGGGCCTCCGCACGGGGCTCACGCCCTTCCTGGGCCTGCCCCTCGTCCTCGACCCGCGGCCAGCCACAGGCGTAGTGCTGGGGGTTCCCTGCGACGCCGGCGTGATCAACCGCCCGGGCGCCCGCCTGGGCCCCTGGGCCCTGCGGGCAGCCTCCATGGGCCTCGGGACCCACCCCATGCCCGACCATCTCCGCGAGGGGCGGCCCCTTCTGGGCTCCGGCGCCGCCCACGGGTGGCTGGATGGCGGCAACATCCCCACCCTGCCCTTCTCCCTGGCCGAGGCCATCCGGACCGTCCAGGCCACCGTGGGCGCCTGGGCCATGACCGGCTGCCGCACGTTGATGTTGGGCGGCGACCACAGCCTCACGCTCGGCGCCCTGCGGGCCCTGACGCTCCAGCACGGTCCCCTGGGCCTCCTGCACCTGGACGCCCACCCGGACGCTGCGGATGGCGCCGCCTGGGGCACGGACCTCCATCACGGCACCTGGGTCCGGCAGGCCCTCGAGGAAGGCCTGCTCGATCCAGGGCGGGTGGTGCAGGCAGGCCTGCGCGCGCCCCGGTTCGACGACGGCGAGCTGGCCTATCTCCAGGCTGCCGGGGTACGGATGTGGACGCCCGCGGACCTGCGGGATCCGCGCCTAGCCTCGCGCCTGGCCGCCGATATCGCCGCCGTGGGCAGGGGCCCCGCCTACCTGAGCCTGGACCTGGACGCCCTTGATCCCGTCCTCGCGCCCGCGGTGGCAGAGCCAGTCCCCGGCGGCCTCAGCTTCGAGGAGACCGTGCGTCTCATCCAGGCCAGCCGCCTTTGGGGCGAGCCGTGGGTGGGCGCGGACCTTATGGAACTGGCCCCCATGCTGGACGGCGCCGAGGCCAGCGCCCGGATCGCCGCCCACCTCGCCCTTCACCTGCTCGCCTGAGGTTCCCATGAGCGCCTTCGACGCCTTCCGCACCTGCCACGGCGAGCCCGGCTGGGATGACATCGTCAGCGGCCACGACTTCGGACTCCTCGAAGCCGCGGAGATCCAGGCCTGGGTGGCCGGCGATGGCCCCGCGGCCAGTCGCCTGCGTCTGCTGGGAGGGGAAGCCCTCCGGACGTTCGAGGCCCACCTCTGGGCGGCCTGTGTCGAGGCGGTGGGCAGGACGCCCCGGCCCGGGAGCACGGGCTGGTCCCACGCCCAGGATCGCTGGCGGGAGGCCCTCCTGCGCGAGGCCCTGGCGGGGGAATGCACCGCCTCGCAGCTGGCGGCCAAGGTGGAGCGCATCTACGAACAGGTGGGCTGCCCCGAGGACATGCTGCTCATGCTGCACCCATCCCAGCCCTGGTCCGGCACGCCCGCGACGGTGGATCCCAAAGCAGTGCAGCAGTTCCTGAACCAGACTAGTCGCGCCTCATCCAATCGGACGAAGCCCGGATTCTAGGGGTGTGCCACCCTGGGGGCTCCTCGGAGTCCTGATGCCCCTGTCCGACCCCAGGCTGGACCAACTCCTGACCGGCGGCGCACCGAACCTGGAGCAGCTGCTGCGGTGGCTGTTGGAAGCTTCGCCGGTGAGCTCGGTGGACGGGGAGCCCCGGCGCACGACGCGGCTGCGGCGGCTCCACGGGGGCCTGGTCTTCCGGGGGCTCACGGGCCCGCTTTCCGACGCCTGGAATCACGCGTCGGCCATCCGTCTCCTCGCCGAGACGGGCCTGCCGGATCGCACCACCCTCATGGGCGAGGGCTTCCTGCGGATCGTGGACCGGATCATCCCCCGCCTCGATCCCGAGGGCGACCTCTACGCGCTGATGGACCGCCTGGACCTGGATGAAGAGGACGCCGCCTGGGTGGAGAGCCTGCCCGCGGATCTCAAGAGCCTGTGGGCGCCCTTGCTGACGCCCCCACCAGACATCTGGGCCCATGCGGCCCGCCTGCTGGCCCACCGGGCGGCGGCCGTGGGCCTCTCCCGCGATCTGCTGGCCCTGGACCCCGAGGGCAGCGACGCCGATTCCCCCTTCTTCCGCCTCACGCGGGTGGTCCACGATGCCGGGGAGCAGCCCCGTGATCCCGCCGCCAGGGCCGCCTGGGAGGCCTGCTGGAGCGCCTGCCTCGCCACCCTGGCCGAGGCCCATGCCCAGCTCGACGAGCGCGGCGTCTCCACGGACCTGGTGTTCCGGCTGGAGCTGCTGGAGGCCCAGCTGACGCGGATCGGCCAGATCCTCGATTTCGCGGCGGGCCGAGGGGATGGCGCGGCTTTCGCGGCCGAGCTGGTGCGGGGCAGCGCCGCGCAGCATGGGCTGCTGTCCCTCCTGCGCACCACCGTCAAGCGCCTGGCCCGCAAGGTCGTGGAGCACACGGGCGAGACCGGGGAGCACTACATCGCCCGGAACCGGTCCGAGTGGTGGGCCATGGGGCGATCGGCGGCCGGCGGTGGCCTCCTCACCGCGGGCACCGCCCTGTTCAAGATCGGCCTTTCCGCCCTGGCCATGGCGCCCCTGCTCTCCGGCCTCACTTTGACCGCCAACTACGCGGTGAGCTTCTGCGCCATGCAGCTCCTGGGCTTCAGCCTGGCGTCGAAGCAGCCGGCCATGACGGCCTCGGCCCTGGCCCGGGCCCTGGAGATCGACGACGGCCAGGCGCGGGAGATCGAGCTGGTGGCTTCCATCACCCGCACTCAGGCCATCGCCACCCTGGGCAACGTGCTGACCACCATGCCTGTGGCCGTGGGACTCGTGGCGGCGTGGGTCTGGCTGACGGGCCACCCGCCCCTGGACCAGGAATCAGCCCTCCACGGCCTGCGTGGCACCCACCCCTTCCACGGCTGGACCCTGGTCTATGCGGCCCTCACGGGCGTGCTGCTCTGGCTCTCCAGCCTCGCGGCCGGGTGGACCGCCAACTGGAGCGCCTACCGCTGCCTTCCCGAAGCCCTGGCCCAGAATCACCGCATCCGCTCCTGGCTGGGGGATGAAAGGGCCGACGCCCTTGGCCAGTTCATCCAGAAGCACCTGGCGGGATTCGCGGGCTACACCGCGCTCGGCGCCCTGCTGGTCTTCGTGCCCATGGCCTTCGCCTTCGCCGGGATCCATGTCGAGGTCCGCCACGTCACGCTGCAGGCGGCCTCGCTGGCCCTGGGCTCCGCCATGCTCTGGCTCCATGGATCCCTGGCCTGGACGGATGTTCTCTGGAGCCTGCTGGGCATCGGCCTCATCGGGGTGATGAACTTCGCCGTGTCCTTCGCCCTCGCGCTGTGGACGGCCTTGCGCGCCCGCGACCTCAGCGGCCGGGCGAGCCGTCGCCTCTGGTGGGACATCCTCAGGGCCTTCAACCGGAATCCGGGACGATTCCTCCTCCCGCCGCGCCGGGATGCTACCCTCGACAGCCGCCTCCCCGGAGATTCCCATGCGTAGCTTCCTCCTCCCCGTCCTGCTACTCGCTTCCACCGCCCTCCCGTCCGCCGCCCAGGACAAGCCCGCCCCCGTGCGCCTGACGCCCTTGCGCGTGAGTCCCGCCTGCACCGTGTCCCAGGACATCGGCATCAGTAGGATCGAGCTCGCCTTCGCGCGGCCCGCCGTGAAGGGCCGGCAGATCTGGGGCGGCCTGGTGCCCTACGGTCAGGTGTGGCGGACCGGTGCCAACAACGCCACCACGATCACCCTCAGCCACGCGGCGCAGGTGGCCGGGAAGACCGTGCCCGCAGGCACCTACGGGTTCTTCGCCATCCCCGGCGAGAAGGCCTGGACGCTCATCCTCAACAAGAAGGCCAAGCAGTGGGGCGCCTACGAGTACAAACAGGCGGAAGACCTGCTGCGCTGGGAGGCCGTTCCCCAGGCGGGCCCCTTCCTCGAGTACCTGGACTACCGGGTGGTCCCCACGGGCACCGGCAGCGCCACGGTGGAACTGGGCTGGGAGAACCTCCGCGTGAGCTTCCCCGTGGTGTTCGACACCAAGGCCATCTACTGGGCCCACCTGGAGGACACACTGAAGAAGGCGCCGGACACGGACTGGGTGCCCTGGTACCAGGCCGCCGCCTACTGCCAGGCCCAGGGCATCGAGCCCCAGAAGGCCCAGGCCTGGATCGAGAAGAGCCTCAAGGCCGGCGACAGCTTCTGGAATCACGAGACGGCCGCCCGGATCTACAAGGACGCCAAGCGCATGCCCGACGCCCTCGCCCAGCTCCAGAAGGCCATCGACCTCTCCAAGGGCAAGGCCCCGAAGGAATACACAGAAAACCTGGAGAAGGATCTGGCGGCCTGGAAGGCCGGGAAGTAGCCCCCATACTCAGCCGAGGCGAGGATCTCCGCCATTCATTGGCCCTGCCCTGACTTCATAAGTGAAATTCAATCGTCGGACTTATTTGTGACTTTTATCTCTAAGTCACCGGTTGGTGTGTGTTTGGAATTTGGCTAGGGTGAGTCGAACCCTTTTCAAGTCGTTCCATATCCACCCTTCATGGTGAACCAAGTCATGAATAGCCGTTTCCTGCTCCGGTTTTTTACTCGTTTGGCCACATTGGGCCTGGTCGTAGGACTGGCGGCCTGTGGTGGTGGCGGCGGAGGAGGCGGATCCAGCTCGACCCCGCCGTCGAACCCGACCACCTACACCGTGACCGCCGTGGCGAGCGCCGGCACCACCATCACCCCAGCCACCATCACCGTTCAGTCTGGCCAGACGGCCAGCTTCACCGTGGGCCTGCTCTCGGGCTATTCGAACCTCGTCGTCACGGGCGGCGGCGGCACCCTCAGCGGCTCCACCTACACCACTGGCCCCATCACCTCGAATACGACGGTGACGGCCTCTGCCACACCCACTCCCGCCACCTACACCGTCACCGCCGTGGCGGGAGCCGGCACCACCATCTCCCCAGCCACCATCACCGTCCAGTCCGGCCAGACGGCCAGCTTCACCGTGGGCCTGCTTTCGGGCTATTCGAACCTCGTGGTCACGGGCGGCGGCGGCACCCTCAGCGGCTCCACCTACACCACCGGCCCCATCACTGCGAATACGACGGTGACGGCCTCCGCCACGCCCATTCCCGCCACCTACACCGTCACCGCCGTGGCGGGGACCGGCACGACCATCACCCCAGCCACGATCACGGTTCAGTCCGGCCAGTCAGCCAGCTTCACCGTCGGCCTGCTCTCGGGCTATTCGAACCTCGTCGTCACGGGCGGCGGCACACTTAGTGTCACCCCCAACGGTTACACCTACACCACCGGCCCCATCACCGCGAACACAACGGTGACGGCCTCCGCCACGCCCATTCCCGCCACCTACACCATTACCGCCGTGGCGGGAGCCGGCACCACCATCTCCCCAGCCACGATCACGGTTCAGTCCGGCCAGACAGCCAGCTTCACCGTGGGCCTGCTCTCAGGTTATTCGAACCTCGTGGTCACGGGCGGGGGCGGCACGCTAAACGGTTCCACCTACACGACCGGCCCCATCACCGCAAACACGACGGTGACGGCCTCCGCCACGCCCATTCCCGCCACCTGCACCGTCACCGCCGCGGCGGGCACGGGCACCACCATCTCCCCAGCCACGATCACGGTTCAGTCCGGCCAGACAGCCAGCTTCACCGTGGGCCTGCTTTCGGGCTATTCGAACCTCGTGGTCACGGGCGGCGGCGGCACACTCAGCGGCTCCACCTACACCACTGGCCCCATCACCTCGAATACGACGGTGACGGCCTCTGCCACACCCACTCCCGCCACCTACACCGTCACCGCCGTGGCGGGAGCCGGCACCACTATCTCCCCAGCCACCATCACCGTCCAGTCCGGGCAGACGGCCAGCTTCACGGTGGGCCTGCTCTCGGGCTATTCGAACCTCGTGGTCACGGGCGGCGGCGGCACCCTCAGCGGTTCCACCTACACCACCGGACCCATCACCGCGAACACAACGGTGACCGCCTCGGCCACACCCAATCCCGCCACCTACACGGTGACCGCCGTGGCGGGGGTCGGCACCACCCTCAGCCCAGCCACGATCACCGTCCAGTCCGGCCAGACGGCCAGCTTCACCGTGGGCCTGCTCTCGGGCTATTCGAACCTCGTGGTCACGGGCGGCGGCGGCACGCTCAACGGCTCCACCTACACTACTGGTCCCATCACCTCGAATACGACCGTGACGACCTCGGCCACGCCCAATCCCGCCACCTACACGGTGACGGCAGTGGCCTGGCCGGGCACGACCATCACGCCCACTTCGATCACGGTGGAGTCCGGTCAGACGGCCTCCTTCACCGTTGGCATGCTGACCGGATACACGAGCCTGACGGTCTCGGGCGGGGGCGGGACGCTGAACGGCACGACTTATACAACTGGACCCGTCACGTCCGATGTCACGATCTACGCCTCTGCGATCCCCCCGATGGGGCATATGGCCACTTTCACTAGTGGTCCAGGGACCTCTTTCGCTTCGACGAGCCTATGGGTGAATGGAGGCCAGACGGTTACTGTGGCGTTGACCACCCTGGAGGGCTATGACCCGCTCACAACTCGGGTCATAGCCTCAGACGGCGTCACACCAGTGACCTACACCGATGGACTCTGCACGGTCGGACCATTGGGGAGCGACGTCACATTTACATCCAGTTCTGTGGCAAAGCCGCCCCAGGAAATACCGGTGGTCACCGGCAGGATCGCCTTCATCGTCGACCCCACCGTCCAGGCTGATATGCAGCCTCTCCTCCAACAATTCATGGATGCTGTTGCCCTGGACACCGGTTGCACAAGCGTACTTTTCACGACGTTTACCGACCCGCTTTCGATCCGAACTTTCTTGAAGGCCCAGGGAAGCGACCTCAAGTTCGCCTTCTTGATTGGCCAAGTCCCGGTCGTGCGCCGAGCCACCGACGATGAAGCGGCGCAGGGGGCCTACGATGTGTCTGACCATTACTACCGCGCCCTAAACTACGACTTCCAAACCCCCATTCCTGGCGGAGATGGGAGATACATCATCCCCGGCGTCATCGGGGATTACTGGTTCCTCACTCAATCCATCAACTTCGCGCCAACCCTGGCGGTATCGCGAATTATGGGACTCTCGGAAGCAACCCAACTCGCGGACATTCGGAAATACCTGGAGAAGAACCTCCGATTGCGCAACATGGACTTCGCCTATACGCCCGGTATCACCTCTGTGGAGGCATTCCTGGCCAACGGCGTTCCATACCCCTACAACCTGCCTGAAATCGCTGCTGCCACCGCTGGCCATCCCCTTGTGGAACCTGGAGTCTTCACGTTCATCCACGGGCAGCCCGCAGTGAACGCCAAGCAGGCCCTGATTGATGCCCTCCGTAGCATCGAGTATGTGAAGGTTCTGGCGCACACCCTTCAAACATCGATGAGGTTCGAAGGGGCAGATCCCACCGATGTCATCAATGTGGCCGATACCGCCGAGTTCATCGACGACTCCATTCATTCCCGGTTTGTGTCCTACCACGACTGCTATGCAGGAGATTTTTCCTACTGGGGCAACACCGGTATGCGAACCGCTTTGAGTGGTGACACCTTGTTGGTACGCGCGGCACCCTACATCGCTGCCACCGCCATCTACAGGGACATTCTCGAGGCGAATAGCTTCGAATTCGCAATGGGGGTGGGGAGGAGGTACGCTTTCTTATTCCCGTATACAAATGTACTTGAATGGGAGCATTTCTGCGGCGATCCCACCATCGCCATGCGCCACCCCGACCTATCGGCACCCCAACCCCGCATGGTCATCGCCGGTAGGGCATATGGGCAGGAATTTACCCTTCCCTTGGTCCTGGACAAGAACAGCGGTATGGGTCTCTACGGAGAGGTAGTGGTGGCCAATACCGGGAATGCGGACCTCATCCTCCACGGCAACCTTCTCCCTGACTTCTCCACCACGTCCCTTCTCGACCGGGGGAACGGCGGACGATGGAACTCCGCAATGGGCGGCGTGGACATGATGCATCAGGTGGATCAATACGGTATGGCCGCCACGATCAGGATCGCCCCTGGCGAGGCCAAGACCCTCCGGATTGATCTACATTCCATGACCTACGGGTTCAACCCGCTCTCGGGTCCCCACGAGGGCTGGTTCCATTTCACGTGCAACGATCCCAGAATCGGCGCGTTCCGCGTTGCAGCCTCTGGAACGCTCCCCTAGTGGATGTTTGCCATCAGTTAAGAAATAGCCTAGGGTTTTGGCTCACAGCCAGAGCCCTTGGTTTTCTGCTGGTTCATTCCCGAGGCGGGTCATTACTTCACCCAGAGAAAGTAGGGCTCAGACCCCCTTCTTCTCCGCTCCCCAGATGACCTTGTGCAGCTGCATCTGGACCCGCACGGGAAGGCCATCAGCGACGACCTGCTCGGCGAGCCAGGCGGGGTCGAGGCTGCCCCAGACGGGGCTGAAGAGCACCTCCAGGCGATCCCAGACCCGCCGTTCGGCGCACCAGGCTCGGGCCCATTCGTAGTCCGCCTGGTCGCAGAGCACGAACTTCAGCTCGTCCTGCCCGGGCACCATGTGGTCGAGGTTCGTTTCCAGCCAGCGGTGGACTTCCCCGCTGCCGGGGGTCTTGCGATCCACGATCTTGATGACCTCCCGAGGCACCGGCGCCAGATCGTGGCTGCCGGCGGTCTCCAGGGCCACTTCGTAGCCCAGGCCCAGCAGGGCCCGCAGCAGGTCGGGGGCGTGGGGATGGGCCAGGGGCTCGCCGCCCGTGAGCTCCACGAAGGGGGCGCTGGGACCCTTCCGCGGGGGGCCGAGGCGCTGCCGGGTCTCGGTGAGGAGCTCTTCCAGACTTCGCATGGTGCCGTCGTAGAAGGCGTACTCGGTGTCGCAGTAGGTGCAGCGCAGCGGGCACCCCGTCAGGCGGATGAACAGGCAGGGCCGGCCAATGCGGGCGCCCTCCCCCTGGATGCTGTGGAACACCTCGTTGACCTTGAACTTCATCTGCCACCTGACTTCTTATTGTGCCCGTTCTCCTCCCGGGCGCGCTTGGCGCGCCCGTCCGCGCTCGCGCCGCGAGCGCGCCAGCCTCGATGCCGGGAAGAACTTCGCCCTACCGATCCACCCAGCGCCGCCCCCCGTCCAGGGTGAGGATGTCCCCCGTGAGGAAGGGGCTGTCGGCGGCGTAGCGCACCGCTCGGGCGAGGTCCGCAGGGTCGCCCAGGCGCTTCACCAAGGTCCGGTCGGCCAGGAACGCCTCATCGCTGCCTTCCGCGGGCAGGATCGCCCCCAGGGCGTGGCCCACCACGCGCACCCTGGGCCCCAGGAGCTGCGCGAGCCCGGGCACCAGGGCCGCGAGCCCAGCCTTGGCCGCGCTGTAGGGCAGGCGCTTCAGCCAAGGGTGGTGGATGGACGTGTCCAGGAGGATCTGGAGGCAGGCGCCCTCGCACAGGTGCGGCGCCAGGGCCTGGGCGCAGAGGAAGGGGAAGCTGAGGTTCACGCGCCAGGTGGCGTCGAGCCGCTCGGGCGTCCAGGTTCCGAGCGGCTGCTCAGGGAAGGTCCCAGCCAGCAGCACGGCGCCCGAAATCAGTCCACCAGCCGCCTTCAAGGACTGGAGATCTGCCATCATTCTGGAGCTCACATCCGGGTTCTCGGCATTCCATACAATCGTCCGGATCCCTGCCCGCTTCGAAAGGTCCTCCACCCACGTTTCCCCATCCCAGGGTTCCGAGCTGGTCAGCACCAGATCATGGTCCCCGGCCAGATCCTCAGCCAGGGCCCGCCCCAGGCGCCGCCGTCCTCCCACCAGCACCCAGCAGGGCCTGCCGTTCCGCGAGATCCGCTCCATCGGGGCATTCTTCCACAAAGGTCCCATGAACCCCTACCTCAAACGCATCCGTTGGCGCCTGCTGTGGATCAGCTTCGCCTGCCTCGTGCTGGCTCTGGGGTCGTTCGGCCTGAACCAGTGGGTGTACGCCCCCTCGGACGACCAGTGTTCCTGGATCGTGGAGAACGGCAAGATCGTCATCCGCGAGATCCTCCCGGACGGGGTGGCGGAGGAGGCGGGCCTGCTCGAGGGCGATGAGCTCCTGAAGATCCAGGGACGCGCCTTCGAACCCACGGTCGAGGGGACCCTCAAGGCCCAGCGGTTCATCAACGCCAAATCCCAGGGCACCATCCTGATCTACACCGTGAAGCGCCAGGGGCGGGCGATCCTGCTCCCCATCCGGCTGGTGAAGCCGCTGGATCTGGAGCAGGTGGCCCTGCTCCTGAACGGCATCCTCGCCTGGGCCATCTCCCTCCTGGTGGTCCTGTCCGCGCCCGAACGCAAAACGGCGCGGCACTTCTTCTACCTGGCGGCCACGGCCCTGCTGATGTCGGGCGCCACGGTGGGACTCAACGCGCCGGCCCCCCTGCGGATCGCAGTGAGTCTCATGGCCTCCGTCACGGCGGCCCTGCTTCCTCCCCTGTGGATCCACTTCTTCCTGCGTTTCCCCCACCCCTTCCATCTGAGGAAGAACCGCCGCTTCCTCCAGGCCATCTACGGCACCTACGCCCTCATGGCCCTGGTGCAGTTCCTGGTGAACCTCTGGGCCATCCTCAGCGACGGCACGCTGCACACCCCCGCAGGCGCCCCCCTGGGAGGCTCCCTCAAGAACCTCCTGACGGGCTACCCCATCCCGCTCTACGCCGGCGCGGCGCTGGCTGGCCTGGGATTCTTCCTGGTGGGCACGTTCCGGACCCACGAGCGGCTGCGCCGAGCCCTGCTGCCCTCCCTCATCGTGGCGGCGGTGCTCTGCCTGGATCTCCTGGCCTGGACCGTGCTCCGGGCGCGGTACGGCAACAGCCTCCTCTTCCGCCGCCAGGTCTTCATCTTCATGCTGCCGGTGCCCCTGCTTCCGCTGAGCTTCGCCTTCGCCATCTTCCGGCACGGCCTCTTCGAAGTGCGGAAGGTGCTGCTGCGGTGGGTGAGCTACATGGCCATCCTGGCGCTCACGGTGGCAGGCTACCTGGGCGGGCTCGCCTGGGCCTTCTCCCACCTCTCCTCCATCCCGCCGGGCTGGGCCGGCGCCCTCATCGGCCTGCTGGCCCTGCCCCTGGGCTGGGCCCTGCGTCGCCTGCTGAAGGGCATCCGCCGCCGCTTCCGGCGGGACTTCGCCAGCACCCGCGAGATCGCCCTCAGCGCCGTGCGCGAGCCCCGGAAACGCTTCAGCGAAGAGGCCCTGCTGAAGTCCCTGCGGAAGGCCCTCGACGAGGCCTTCCGGCCGCAGTTCCTCGAGGTGCTGCCCATCGAGTCGCGGCATATCCTCCTGCCCGCAGCCGAATCCATGGATCGGGAGGATCGGCGCAGGCACTTCCCGCCTCAGCCCCTCCGGATCCCGCCCGGGCTCCTCCGGCTGGCCCGGGAGAACCGCGAGCTGGTGCTGGGACTGGGCAGCGAGGAGGCCGACTGGATCCGCGAGCAGGGCGAGGGCCTCCGGGCCCATGTGGACGCCCTGGAAGCCCAGCTTCTGCTGCTGATCCTGGCCGGAGACCACCCGCACAGCGCCGTGCTCCTGGGGGGCAAGTACGCGGAGCTGAACTACGGCCGCGAGGACCGCGAGCTGCTGCGCGAGGTGGCCCTGGCGGCCGGCCAGGTGCTGGAGACGGCAGTGATGCACCAGCGTCTGCTGGCCCAGGAACGCCTGAGCCAGGAGCTGGAGACCGCCAGGCGCATCCAGGAGGGCCTCATCACCTCCCACCTGCCGCCCATCCCCGGGTTCCAGGTGGCCCTGCGCCTGGAACCCGCACTGGAGACCGGTGGCGACCTGCTCTTCGTGAAGCGGAGGCCCAGCGGGAAGTGGCTGGCGGCGGTGGGCGATGTCTGCGGCAAGGGCCTCGCGGCGGCCCTCTACATGGCCCAGGCGACCGCCCTGCTCGAGCAGGCGGCCCAGCGAGAGGACCAGGGACTGGAGGAGATGCTGCAGTCCATGGATCACACCCTCCGCCAGCTGCTGGGCCAGAGGGGTTTCCTCACCCTCGTGCTGCTGGAGTGGGATCAGCACGGGAACTACCGGCTGGCCCGTGCCGGCCACCCGGGCGCCCTCCTGCTCCAGGGGGTCGTGGAGGACTGTTCGACCGAAATGACGCCCCAGGGCCGTGGCCTCGGCCTCCGCCCGGCGGCGCCGGGGAACTGGGAGGTGGTCGAAGGCGTCCTTCCCCCCAAGGGCTGGGTGGTGCTGTACAGCGACGGCCTGTCCGAGGCGATGAACCGGGAAGGCGAGCTCTACGGCGTGGCCCGCCTCTGCGGCCAGCTCCGCCGCCTCTGGGGCACGGGCAGCCCCCGGGCGGCCTGCGAGGCGATCTTCCGGGATGTAGCGTCATTCGATACTCAGAACCGGGATGACCGGACTCTGTTTATCCTGGGAAGGGAGCATTCATGACCCGCCGCCCACTCCAATGGACCATCCCTGCCCTCCTGGTGCTCCAGCTGCTCATGCTCTGGCTGCAGGGCGCTCAGCTCCACCGCCAGAATCAGGTGCTCCAGGGCCTGCGGGAGGACATCCAGGCCCTCACCGAATCCCTGGATTCCAGCCAGGGCCCCGTTTCCGACAGCGACGAGACCGATGTGGTTCCCGCCAGCACCGGACCCAAGGTCCAGCCCCAGAGGCATGTCGCGGTGCTGGGCATCCAGGAGGAACAGGAAGCGGCGGCCAAGGAACTCCAGGCCTCCCGTGAATCCGGCCAGAAGGCCGTGAAGGACGCCCGCGAGGCGCAGTCCAAGATCTCCATCGAAGAGAACGCCAGGAAGGCCGAAGAGGCCAAGAAGGTCCAGGCCGCCACCAGCTCCTGGATGAACTGGGCCTGGGGCGCCATGGGCCTGGTCGCGGCGGCCCTCGTGGTCCGCGCGGTGATTCGCCGGAGAGGCTGATGTCCCTGCTCGAATACCTCCGCCTGGATCCGGAATGCCGGAACCTGGCCGAAGGGGCCGTCCAAGCCGTGGCGCCGGCCCTGGAAGACCCCGATCCCGCCTCAGTGGTGATGCAGCTCAACGAATGGGCCTTCACCCTCGCGGGGCGCATGCCCCTGCCCTGGGACACCGACCGGGCCCTTGAGGCGCTCAACCACCTGCTCTTCGAGGAACTCGGCTTCGATGGGGATCGCGAGACCTACGACGATCCCCTGAACGCCCTGCTGCCCGCCGTGGTGGCCCGGCGAAAGGGGCTGCCCATCTCCCTCTCCATCCTGTGGATCGACCTGGCCCGCCGCATGGGCTTCGATGCCGTGGGCGTGGGCCTGCCTGGCCACTTCATCGCCGCCCTGCGCTCGCCGTCGGGCCTGCTGTGCTTCGATCCCTTCAACCGCGGACGCGCCGTGGGCGAGGAGGGGGGCGCCGCCCTGGTGAAGGCCGCCAGCGCCGGCCGGATCGCCTTCCACCCTGACATGCTGAAGCCCGCGACGGATCGGCAGATCCTCATCCGCCTCGTGCGCAACCTGCACCTGCGGTTCATGCACGCCGAGGACTGGGAGGAGGCCCTGTGGACGGCCACCCACCTGATCCTGCTGGACCCGGGGGACGCCCGGACCCACAAGGAGCGCGCTTTCGTGCACCTCCAGCGGGACGAGCCCGCCCCCGCCCTCGCCGACCTCCGCGAGGCCCTGCGCCTCAGCCCGGACCCCGATCCCGAGATCCGGGCCTGGCTCCAGCAGCTGGAGTCCTCCAGCTAGATCGCCCTCAGGCGACCGGATCGACCCGTTTGCGGATGGCGACGGCTACGTCCGCGCCTCGGTGGAGGAAGACGATCTGCACCTGGACCGGACCACCCGGAAAATGAAAGGTGAACTGGAACGTCCTGGAAGCATCATCCCGCTCGCAGAACTCGCGGAAGACACCCTGGAACTCCTGGACCGAGGTGCAGGGAGCGATCTCGGTGAAGAAATGGCGACCGATCACAGCGCTGGGCTCACGGCCCGCGAGCGCGCCTTCCGCCGGGTTATAGGCGAGGATGGTCCCATCCCTGGCCAGGACGATCACGCCGAACGGCAAGCCGTCCAACGCCTCCTCGGACAGATCCGGAATGCGAAGCAGTTCCCGGTAGCAGGAGCGGCAGATGCCATGGGAATGGTCGACCCCGCTCTGACCGATCAAGGCTCCGCACCACGCGCACAGCACATCACCCATCGCAACCCCGGCTCATGGAATGTCGATCAGGGCGGACCGCAGGCCGGCCCGCGCCGCGCCTCTCGCCACCCGCGATCGATGACATGGGTCACCGGGCCTTATCCACCATCTGGATCAAGGCCGTCTCCACTTCACGGGCGATGGGAAGCAGCGCGGGATCCTTCGACAGGCCCTCGAGCAGATCCGAGGGTGGAATGAGGCCGATCCGGGTTCGCCCCTGGTCCGTGTAGACGGAGATGCGGCAGGGCAGCGCCATGTTCAGGCGCAGGTCGAGGCCAAGGACCTTGGACGCCTGGCCCGGGTTGCACACCTCGAAGACCCGGCAGGCCTCCGTGAATGGAAAGCCCTTGCTGCGTAGCGTGTTCCCCAGGTCATGGATGTGGAGCACACCGAAGCCGCCCGCCTGCACCGCAGCCTCCAGGTCGGCCGAGGCCTCCTCGAAGGGTTTGTCGGATTCGACGATGTAGTACATCTCCGCCTCCTGTCGATCACGTGCACGCCATCATACAGAATGCGGGGGCCGACCGGCCCCCGCATTTAACACTGAAAGCTGACAGCTGACCGCTGACAGCTACTTCTGCTGCGCCTCCACGACGGTGAGCGCCGTGAGGTGGATGATGTCGTTCATATCGCTGTGCCGCTGGAGCACGTGGACCGGGGCGGCCATGCCGCAGGTGATGGGGCCGATGACCTCGGCGCCCGCCAGCCGCTGAACCAGCTTGTAGCCGATGTTGCCGCTGGTGAGGTCGGGGAAGATCAGCACGTTCGGGCCGCCCGGGAGGTCCACCCAGGGGTAGCTCTCGGCCAGGATGCCCTCGCCGAGGGCCGTGTCCGCCTGCATCTCGCCGTCGCACTTGAGGTCGGGGCGCTGGAACTTCACGATCTCCACCGCCTTCTGGACCTTGCGGACCAGGGGGTGGTCCACGCTGCCGAAGTCGGAGAAGGACAGCATGGCCACCTTGGGCTCCATGTTGAACCGGTCCTTGGCCAGGTCGGCGGTGAGCAGGGCGATCTCCGCCAGCTCCTCGCTGCTGGGCTCGATGTTCATGGTGGTGTCGGAGAAGAACAGCACGCGGTTCTTGAGCACCATGGTGTAGACGCCGCACACGCGCTTGACGCCCTTGCGGGTGCCGATTACCTCCAGGCAGGGCCGGATGGTGTCGGGATAGTACATCGTCAGGCCCGCGATGAGGCCATCCGCCTTGCCCAGGCGACACATCAGGGCGCCGAAGTAGATCGGCTCCATCACCTTGCGGCTCGCCTCGTCGCGGGTGACGCCGCGCCGCTTCCGCAGCTCCAGGTAGGCGTCCTCGGCCTCTTTACGCCAGGCCACGGTGCCCGGATCCTGGATCTCGATGCCGTCTAGCGAAATGCCGTGATCGGCGGCCACGGCCTTCACCTTGGCGGGATCGCCCACCAGGATCGGCACGCAGATGCCCTCGTCCACCATCTGGGACACGGCCTGGAGGATCAGGGGATGCGTGCCTTCAGGGAAGACCACGCGCTTGGGATTGGCCTTGGCGCGGTGGATGACGCTGCGGATCACGTCCTTGCTGCGGCCCTGGAGGCCCTCGAGGCGCTCCTTGTAGGCCCGCATGTCCGCGATGGGCTGCTTGGCCACGCCGGTCTCCATGGCTGCCTTGGCGACGGCCGGAGCCACCCACAGGAGCACGCGGGGATCGAAGGGCTTGGGGATGATGTACTCGGGGCCGAAGGTGAACTTCTGGCCGGAGTAGGCCTTCACCACGGAATCAGGCACCTCCTCCTTGGCCAGCGCGGCCAGGGCCTTGGCGGCGGCCAGCTTCATCTCCTCGTTGATCTCAGATGCGCGCACGTCCAGGGCGCCGCGGAAGATGAAGGGGAAGCCCAGGACGTTGTTCACCTGGTTGGGGTAGTCGCTGCGGCCCGTGGCCAGGATGATGTCGTCGCGGGTGGCCTTGGCGGTGGGGTAGTCGATCTCGGGGTCGGGGTTGGCCAGGGCGAAGACGATGGGGTTCTTGGCCATGCTCAGGAGCATCTCAGGCGTCAGGGCGCCCTTGCTGGAGCAGCCCACGAACACATCGGCGTCCTTGATGGTGTCCGCCAGAGTGCGCCAGTCGCTCGGCTTGGCGAACTTGTCCTTGTACTGGTTCATGCCGTCCTTGCGCCCGGTGTAGACCAGTCCCTTGGTGTCGCAGAGCCACAGGTTCTCGAGCTTGACGCCGGCGCGGATCATCATGTTGGCGCAGGCAATGGCGGAGGCGCCGGCGCCGCTGAACACCACCTTCATGTCCCCGAGCTTCTTCCTGACGATCTCGGAGGCGTTCATCAGCGCCGCGGTGCTGATGATGGCCGTGCCGTGCTGGTCGTCGTGGAAGACGGGGATGTTCATCTCCTTCTTCAGCCGGGTCTCGATCTCGAAGCACTCGGGGGCCTTGATGTCCTCGAGGTTCACGCCGCCGAAGGTGGGCTCCAGGGCCCTCACCACCTGGCAGAAGCGGTCGATGTCCAGCTCATTCACTTCGATGTCGAACACGTCGATGTCCGCGAACCGCTTGAACAGCACGCCCTTGCCTTCCATCACGGGCTTGCCGGCGAGGGCGCCGATATTGCCCAGACCCAGCACGGCGGTGCCGTTGGAGATCACAGCCACCAGGTTCCCCTTGGCGGTGTACTTGTAGGCATCCTCGGGATTCTTCTCGATTTCCAGGCAGGGCTCCGCCACGCCAGGGGAATAGGCATTGGCCAGATCCCGCGCGGTGGAGCAGGGTTTCGTGGCGATGACCTCGATCTTGCCTTTCCGTCCCTGCGAATGGTAATCGAGGGCTTCCTGCTTGCGTTTCATGGCCACACTCCTTGAATTGAGTGCCCTCATGTTGGGCTGAATGCCACCAAGCTTACACCTCGTGTTGCGCGATCCTGCCTGCAAGGTCATCAATCCACGCCTTTGTTGCACGGATCACAAGAGATGCTTTCGCGATGCGCCCCGCCGGAGTACGATCCGACGATCCCCACCCGGAGTCCCCATGCGCGTGCTGCCCTTCCTCCTGCCCTGCCTGCTGGTTCTTCCCATGGCTGCTCAGAAGGCCAAGACGCCGGCCAAAACCGCCTTGCCAGCCAAGGAAGACAAGGTGGATTGGGACGGGGAGTGGACCCTCTCCGCTTCACAAAGTGACAAGGTCGAGGAGCGCATCGACGAGCACGTCAAGGACCTGAACTTCGCCATGAAGCTCCTCTGGAAGAAGAAGCTGCAGGGGGCGTGCCGGGAGTTCAACAAGCTCGACATCCTGGCCGGCGAGACCTTCTCGGTGACCATGGGGAAGGAACGCTCCATCGACACTCCGGCGGACGGTACCGAGAGCGACTGGAAGCGCAGCGACGACAAGGTGTTCAAGGCCACCCTCACCAAGGACGGCCCCACCATGGTCCAGACCATCGCCGGCGACGGCTACACGCTGAAGTACGTCTACTCCATGCGGAAGGACGGCAGCTCGCTGGCCCTCCAGGTGACCTACACCCACCCCAAGCTGGACAATCCCTTCTCGTACAAGCTGGTCTTCAAGCGGAACGACTGAGCCCGCTCGGGCACACTAGGCGGATGCGCAAGCTCGCCCCGCCGCCCCTGCCCTGCCGGCCCCCGTGGTGGGCCCCCTCGGGCCACCTGCAGACCATCCTCGGTAATTACCTGCCCGGGGAACCCTCCCGCCATCCCTCCGAGCCCTTCCGCATCCTGCTGCCCGATGGCGACCAGCTCACCGGCCGCCACTACCCCGGCGAGACGGACGCGCTGGTGCTGGTCTTCCATGGCCTGGGAGGCGACGATCAGGCCCACTACGTGCGCCGCACGGTCGCCCTCGCGCGCAAGCTGGGCCACCACGTCTGGACCGTGAACCACAGGGGTTGCGGCGAGGGCCGGGGCCTGGCGAAACATCCGTACCACAGCGGTTCCGGCGACGACCTGGGCGCAGCCTTCACTGCCGCGCGGGAACGGCATCCGGGCCTCCGCCAGCTGGCCATCGGCTACTCCCTCTCCGCGAACGCCCTCCTGCTGAACCTGGGCGACGGCCTGCCGAGGCCAGCGGCCCGACCCGATTGCGCGATCGCCGTGAACCCACCGGTCGATCTGGGCGCCTGCTCACTGGCCATCCATACGGGGCTCAGCCGACTCTACGAGCTGCGCTTCATCAAGCGCTGCCGCAAGGCCATCCGCCAGCGGGTGGAGGACGGACTCATCCCGGACATCTACCGGACAGGCCCCTTCATGAGCCTGCGCGAGTTCGACGATGCCTACACCACGAAGGCGGCGGGCTTCAAGGACGCCGAGGACTACTACGCCCGGTGCTCCGCACGGCACCACCTGTCCAAGATCACCGTGCCGACGGTGGTCCTCCTGGCCAAGGACGACCCCTTCATCCCCTGGCAGCACGCGGCCGAAGCCAAACCCTCACCTGCCGTCCATCTCCACCTGGAGCCGCACGGCGGCCACATGGGCTACCTCAGCCGTGACCTTCCTGGCCACCGCTGGCTGCCCTACGCGGTGGAGCACTACGCCAAGGCATTGCTCCAGGCCTGAAGGCTCCGCTCCGGATCAATGGGAGCTCGCCGCCATCAGCGTCTTCTCGGATCCCGTCCCCTGCATCCAGAGGAGGGACATGCCCTGGGGGGAGACGGCGATCCGAGGCGAGGCGCAGGCGCCTTCCCGGCATTCAGCCACCACCTTCGGCTTGGACCAGACTCCGAGGCGGGTGCGGAGCACGACCTGGTCCCCATCCTCCCCATGCTTGACCACCAGGGCCCCTGCATGGCTATCGCCACCCAGGGCGATGGCGTAGTCATGGCTCCGGCCCCGGCTGCGGTCGAGACATTCCGCGCCCGGCTCCCAACCCCCATCCTGGAAGGCCCGGGCCAGCAAGTGCGAGCCTTCCCCACTCTCGCGCTGGCACCAGGCGGCCAGGGCCTCTCCGGATCCGTTCATGACCAAGCGTGGCAGGGAGATCTCCTGGGCCCTCGCCAGCGTAGTGGGCTCCCGCCACTCTCCCGCCACGACATCGAAGAAACAGGCTTCGAGGGTGCTCCGCTGGCCATAGGGCGCATGAACCCAGAGCGCCACCGCATTCCCGTGATCGTCCATGGCCACCTGGTGGTGGCGGGCGGCATGCGCCACCACGGGCACCGGACGATCGGACCAGATCCGGTCCGTGGGCCAGTGATGGCTGGCCAGCAGCCCATCGAAGAGGCTGTCCTGAGCCTCCCAGAGCACCATGGCGTGCTCGCTGTGGTTGGCCGCGAGCTGCGGCGAGGCCACAGGATCCGAAGCCAGTCCGAGGATCGTCGGCCCTTTCTCCCAGGCCTCGCCCCGCGTATCGAAGGAGTGGGCCATCACCTCGATCCTTCCCACCTTCTCGTGGAGCCAGACCACCAGTGCGTTGCCCCTGCGGTCCACCGCGATCTGGAGCTTGCGGATCCCCCCAGGCGTCCGGAATACCACTTGTTCCGAGCCCTCACAGGTTCCAAGGACCTTCCCGAGGATCTGCCGTTCCTCTCCGAGGTCGCACAACCAGACGGCCAGACCCCGGCCCTCAGGATTGATCGCCAGACGGGGCGTGGTTCCGGCGCTGAAGGGGGCGCGCATGAACGCCGGCGCCGCGGCAGCCCCCACGGGCAGGGTCCACAAGGTCCCATGGTTCTCCCAGAGGGCGATCCCCTGCCCACGGTGATCCACGGCCAACCTGGCATCGCCCAGATCCCCCCGGTCCAGGGGAGCCGGCGTCGACCATTTCTGGGTGCGCAATGCTTCCGGGGCGGGGCGGAATCCCTGAGTCAGGCGCTTGAGAAGGTCCAGGGACATGGGGCGCTCCCATGCAAGGCGGGAGGGGATTGTGGGTTCCGCCCACCTCACCATGTCACGATGGCCGTGTCAACAGAGGCTTATGTCACAAAGTTTTGGCATGGAATTTATCGATGAGATCCAATTCCTTGCCCTCCCTGCCGCAATGCCTCCACGAGGTCCGGAAGCAGGTCAGCCACCACCTGGATTT
Organism: Geothrix paludis; assembly: GCF_022808815.1. Lineage (GTDB taxonomy): Bacteria > Acidobacteriota > Holophagae > Holophagales > Holophagaceae > Geothrix > Geothrix paludis. The sequence goes on from NZ_JAKZLC010000001.1 coordinate 688,658, forward strand.
GCGCGTCGGTGGTGCCCAGCCCCAAGCTGAACCGGACGGTGCCTCGCGCGTGGGCCTCGGGCACGCGCATGGCGCGCAACACATGGCTGGGCTCCCGCATGCCCGTGCTGCAGGCGCTGCCGGTGGACACGCAGATGCCCTGTTCTGCCAGTTTCAACTGCAGCGCTTCGCCCTCAAGACCCGCGAAACCCACCAGGCTCGTGTTGGGCAGGCGATCCGTTCCCGCACCGTGGATGCGAACCTCCGGGATCTCCGCGAGGATGCGGGCCTCCAGGGCGTCGCGGAGCCCCCGCACCCGGTCCATCTCCGGCAGCCGCGCCAGGGCCCGTTCCGCGGCTTTGCCCAGGCCCACGATACCGGGGACGTTCTCCGTGCCCCCACGGCGGCCCCGCTCCTGGGAGCCGCCCAGCATGAGGGGCTTCAGCCGCACGCCCCGGCGAATCATGAGCAGGCCGGTGCCCTTGGGCCCGTGGAACTTGTGGCCGCTGAGACAGAGCAGATCCGCGCCCCAGGCTGTGGCATCCACCGGGATCTTGCCCATGGCCTGGGTGGCGTCCACCAGGAAGAGGGCCCCCTTCGCCTTCGCGACTTGCCCCGCCTCGGCCACCGGGAACAGCACGCCAGATTCGTTGTTGGCGGCCATGACGGCCACCAGGGCCGTGTCCGGGCGCACGGCGGCTTCCAGAGCCGCCAGGTCGAGCCGGCCCTCCCCGTCCACGCCCACGTCCCTGGTTTCGCCGCCCTGGGCTTTCCACCAGGCCACCAGGGCCCGCACGGCGGGGTGCTCCACGGCGGTCGCGACCAGGTGCCGCTTCGTCGGAAAGGCCTCCCACACGCCGCGGAAGGCGTGGTTCAGGCTCTCCGTGCCGCCGCTGGTGAAGGCGATCTCCGCGGGCGCGCAGCCCACCAGGGCCGCCGCCTGCTCCCGAGCGGCCACCACGGCGCCATCCGACAGGTGCCCGAGGGCATAGGCCGCGCTGGCATTGCCGAAGCGCTCCATGAACCAGGGCCGCATGGCCTCGAAGGCCTCGGGGTCGAGGGCGGTGGTGGCGTTGTGGTCGAGGTAGATCAAGTCCATGGGCCCTATTGTTTCATCCCGGCGCGCCCCTGGAGAAAGACCAGGGCCTCAGACCAGGGCGGACGGCCGGGGGCCAGGGGCAGATCGTTGTGGGTGGCCCGGGGGACCTCCCAGATCCGGACGGCCCCGGGGCACCCCTGGGCCAGACGCCGCCCCTGCTCTGCGCCCACCACCTCGTCCTGGCCGGCGATCACCATGGCCACGGGTCCGCGGTAGCCGCGGATGGCCCCAAGGCTGTCCCAGCGGTCCCGCATGATCAGCTTCATGGGCAGGTACGGATAGTGGTGAGCGGCCACCTCGGTCATCCGGGCGAAGGGCGTGGCCAGGAGGAGCCCCGCCACCAGCTTGGGCTCGGCGGCGGCCACCTGCGCCGCCACGCCGGACCCGAGGCTCTCCCCCAGCAGGATCACCGGCGCGCTGGATTCCGCCTTCAGCTGCTGCAGTGCCGCCCGGGCATCGGCCACCAGGGAGGCCTCCGACCGCTCGCCCTCCCGGGGACCGTAGCCCGGGTATTCCAGCAGCACGCCCTCAAAGCCCGCGGCCTCGAACACCGGAAGGTAGTCCAAGCGGCCCAGGGCATCCCCCGCGTTCCCGTGCAGCACGAGAATCCGGGGGGCTCCCGACCTCGCGGCCCGCCGCCAGCCAAGCACGCCCCCCTTCGCGTCCCGCCAGGGCACCAAACGCGCGCCCACGGCCCGCTGAACGGCCTCCGGCTCCGGCTCGCGATCGGGGAAGTACATCATCCGCCGCTGGGTCAGGAAGGCCAGGAGGCAGAGGACCGCATAGAGCCCGAGACCCCAACCCACCAGCTTGAGGAAGCTGACGATCCAGAGGGGCCAGGATCGGACCAAGGCTCAGCCCCCGCTCGCCCGGAGGTGGGCCAGGGCCTCGGCCCGTGCCGCCAGGTCCGGCGCTTTGCCCTGGAAGCTCTTTCCCGAGCCGCCCCCCTTGGCGCCGAGGAGTGCCGCCACGGCCTTGCCGAGGGTGGGCACGTCCAAGGCGGAGACCTCCCCCGCGCTCAGCAGGAAGAGCCCCTGTCCACCCGACTCGGCCGTGAGGAACACAGCCTTGGCGGGATCCGCCGCGAGCACCTGGCGCGCCAGTTTCTGAAGGAAGGCCATGTCGCGACCCTCGGCGTGGGCCTCCACCAGCCCCTCCGGCCGTGCGGCCAGAGCCGCCGCCTGGATCTCGGCCAGGTCCTCCTCCAGCTTGCGGACGCGGCGGTCGGAGGCCTGGAGCTGGTCCAGCTTGGTTTGGAGGGCGGGCACCAGGTCCTCATCCGGCGCGCCCAGCAGGGCCCGCAGGGCCGCGTTGCGTGTTTCATGCGCGTCCAGGCGCAGCCTGGCGCGTCTTCCGGCCACATAGAAGAGGCGTGTACCTCCCCGGATGGCCTCGGTTCCCAGCAGCTTGAGGGCCTCGATCTCGCCCGTGTGGCGCAGGTGCGTGCCCCCGCAGGTGTTCAGATCCACGCCAGCGATCTGAACCAGGCGGATGTCACCCGTGTGGCCCTCCGGCAGGCCCCGGGATCTCACTGCTTCCAGCTTGTAGGTCTCCGGGCTCACCCGCCGGGCCGAGATCTCGCGGTGCGCCCGGATCTCGGACGCTACGGTCTCTTCCAATACCGCCATGTCGCGCAGCGACATGGCGGTCGCAGTCACCTCGATGTCGCAGACTGTTGCTCCCAGGTGGAAGGCCGTGGTGCCCCAACCGAAGCGGTCCTGGGCCACCGCCGTGAGCAGGTGCTGGCCCGTGTGCTGCTGCATATGGTCGAAGCGGCGGGCCCAGTCCAGTTCCAGCGAGGCCGGGCCTTCCGCCAAAGGCGAAGCCAGGTAGTGGCGGATCTCGCCCTCCCGTTTTTGGACATCCACGACCGCCACGCCGCCCAGCATTCCCCGGTCCGCGGGCTGACCGCCTCCCTCGGGGTAGAGGATCGTGTCTTCGAGGATCGCGAAGGGACGGCCCTGCTCCTCCCCCGTTCGGAGCACGCGGGTCTCCAGGGTGGTGGCGTAGGGATCGCGTTCGTAGGCGGGGATCGTGTCCATGGGACCAGCCTACCCCGGAGTGACTCGGGCCGGGCCGCCCCTAATCCTACGCGCAGGCAGGACGCGCTAGGCTGGAAGGACTGTGAGCCATACCACCCCGCTTCCCGAACGCATGCGACCTTCGACGCTGGACGAGGTGGTGGGCCAGGCGCACCTGCTGGGACCCAAGGGCGCGCTGCTGCGGCTCACGGCTGGGGGCCGGCTGCCCTCCATGGTGATGTGGGGGCCGCCGGGCACGGGCAAGACCACCCTGGCCCGCATCCTGGCGGAGGCCACGGGGCATGGCTTCATGGAGTTCTCAGGCGTGAGCGGCAGCGCCGCGGAGCTGAAGAAGTTCCTCCAGGAGAGCCGGGAGATGCCCCTGTTCCGCACGGTGCCGCCCGTGGTGTTCCTCGATGAGATCCACCGCTTCAACCGGGCCCAGCAGGACATCCTCCTGCCCTTCCTGGAGCGCGGCGAGGCCATCCTCATCGGCGCCACCACGGAGAATCCGGCTTTCTACCTGAACCCGGCGCTCCGCAGCCGCTGTCAGCTCATCGCCCTCAAGGCCCTGGAGCCCGTCCACATCCAGCAAGTGCTGAAGCGGGCCTGGGCCAAGGAACGGCCCGGACAGCCGGAGCCAGCCGAAGTCTTCGAGTGGCTCTCCCACTGGGCCGGCGGCGATCTGCGCTCGGCCCTCTCGGGGCTGGAGACGTGGATGGAGATGCCGGATCCCGATCTGGAGTCCCTCCAGGGCGCCTTGGGCGGCCGCATGATGTTCGACCGCGCCGACGGCCACTACGACCTGGCCAGCGCCTTCCAGAAAAGCCTGCGGGGTTCCGATGCCGACGCCGCCCTCTACTACCTGAGCCGCATGATCCGCGGCGGCGAGGATCCCCGCTTCATCGCCCGGCGCCTCATGGTCTGCGCCGCCGAGGACGTGGGCAACGCCGATCCCCAGGCCTTCATCCTCTGCGAGGCCGCCAGCCGGGCCGTGGAGCAGATCGGCTGGCCCGAGGCTCGCATCCCCCTGGCGCAGGCGGTGATCTACGTGGCCAACGCCGCCAAGAGCAACGCCACGGTGATGGCCATCGACACGGCCCTGGCCGCCGACGACGCGCCCATCCCGGAGGCCATCCGCGACGCCCATACCGCCACGGCCCGGAAGGCCGGCCGCGGCGCGGGCTACCACTACTCCCACGACGACTACGACCGGGAGCAGATCTTTCTGCCCGACAAGCTGCGCGGCCAATCGTTTTACGAACCGAAACGCCCCCAGGAACGCAGCTGGCGCGACCGCCAGGAGCCCGATGCAGCGGCCCTCTCGACCCTCTGGGAAGCCTGGGTGGAGGCCCATCCCGAAGGCGGCGAGCTGCCCCTGGACACCTGGAGCACCGAGCTGGCCTGCAGCCGCGAAGGCCTGGCCCGGGCCATCCACAAACTGGCCCAGGGCAGGTTCACCCTGGGCCGGAAGCTGGAAGCGAAGCCGATCTGATCAGTCGAGGTGCCCCAGGCGCCCCTCCTGGTAGTCCCGGATGGCCTGCTCGATCTCATCGTAGGTGTTCATCACGAAGGGACCGTAGTGGGCGATGGGCTCCCGGAGGGGTTCCCCCGCCAGCAGCATGAGACTGGCGGACGTCACAACTTCCAGGGCCAGCGTGTCCCCCTCACCCAGCAGCGCCACCGTGTCGGCGGGCACGTCCGTGCCCTCCACGCGGACCTTTCCGCTCAGGGGCACCACGGCGGCGATCCATCCCTCGGGAATCGCCTGCTGGAAACGGGCGCCGGCCTCCAGCTCCAGATGGGCGTAGCCGATCCGCGCCGGGGTCTGCGCGGGGCCCGTCACGCCGGCCCAGGTGCCCGCCAGCACGCGGAGGCGGCCTCCGGGAAGGGCCTGCCAGGGCATGGCTTCCGGCTGGAGGTCCGTGTAGCCGGGCGCGGATCCCTTGGCCGCCTTGGGCAGGTTGATCCAGAGCTGCACGCCTTCGATGGGGCCTCCGGTCTCGAGGTGCTCCGGCACCGGCATCTCCTCGTGGACGATGCCCGAGCCCGCGTTCATGAGCTGGGCCCCGCCGGGCCGCAGCAGACCGGACCCACCCGTGCTGTCCCGGTGCCGGAAGGCGCCCTGGATGAGGTAGGTGAGGGTCTGGAAGCCCTTGTGGGGATGGGGCGGGAAGCCCGCATCCGTGCCCGGAGGCAGCACCATGGGACCGAAGTGGTCCATGAGCAGGAAGGGATCCATGGCGCGGAAGGCGTCGGCCCCCCGGTGTCCCTGACCGGGCACCAGACGGGTCAAGGGAACACGGTTGCCGTCCTCCGTGGGGAGACCGGGCACGAGCGTGGCGACAGGTTTGATGGTCATGGCGATACCTCAGGCGAGATCGAAGAACAGGACTTCGGCGGGCGATCCGGCCGCCACGGTGAGGGAGGGTTCCCCTTCGATGCGGGCCGCGTCTCCGGCGTTCATGGCCGTGCCGTTGAGCGTCACGGTCCCCTTGGCCACATGGAGGAAGCCGGCGCGTCCGGCTGGCACCGCGGCCTTGACCTCGCGGCCGGGATCGAGACGCGCCGCGAAGACCTTCACATCCTGGAAGAGCTTCACGGACCCCTCCGCCCCGTCCGGGCTGGCGATGAGCCGAAGGCGGTTCTCCAACTCGGGGCCGGGGAAGGCCACCTGGTCGTAGCGGGGGGCAAGGCCCTGGCGCTCGGGCACGATCCAAATCTGGAGAAAGTGCACCGCCTCTGAGGCCGAAGCGTTGAACTCGCTGTGGCGGATGCCGGTGCCGGCGCTCATGACCTGGGCTTCGCCCGGCCGGATGACGCCGTGCGTCCCCAGGCTGTCGCGGTGCTCCAGGGCCCCGGAGAGCACCCAGGTGAGGATCTCCATGTCCCGGTGGCCATGGGTGCCGAACCCCTTGCCGGGCTGGACGCGGTCCTCGTTCAGCACGCGCAGGGCGTGGAACTGGGTGTGCTCGGGATCGAAGTATTCCCCGAAGGAGAAGGTATGGCGGGTGTCGAGCCATCCGAAATCGAAGTGGCCCCTGGCTCCGGCAGGTCGCAGCGTGATCATGGCGCCTCCTGGATCCATGTTACGTGTTTAAACTCGTATTTCAACCCCCTCCTGAAAAAAATCGGCACCGATGGATGACCTGGACGTATCTTTGGGGCATCCGACGGAGGCCGCCGTGATCACGCGGGTGCTGGTGGGTGTGGACTTCTCCGAAGCCTCGAAGCAGGCGCTGGAGCGTGCCGGGAACTGGGCATCCCGTTGCGGCGTGCCCCTGGTGGCCATGCACGTGCTCCAGCCTCCCGCCCCCATGCTGCCCGAAGCCCAGATCGCCCTTCCCGACCCCGCCTGGCTGAAGAGCATGGAAGACCATGCCCGGGAGCAGCTTGAATCCTGGGTCAAGCCCTTTGGCGGCACCGAGGTCATCGTGAAGTGGGGCGGACCCGCGGAGGAACTGGTGTCCGCGGCAGACCCGACGACCCTGCTGGTGGTGGCTCAGGTGGGCCACTCCACCCTGGAGCGGCTGCTGTTCGGCAGCACCGCGGCCCGGGTGGTGAGGCTGGCGCCCTGCGACGTGCTGGTGGTGCGCACCGAGAAGGCGCGGTAGCTCAGAGCGACGCCATCAGCGCCTCGAAGGCCGGGGCCTGGCGGTGGAGAATGGCGTCCGCCGCGCGTTGCAGGCCTTCGAGATGCCCGGGGCTGGCGTCATCCATCTCGCTCAGACCCGCGTCGAGATCCGTCTGGAAGCGGAGGTAGCGCGGCCTGCCGTCCGCACCGGCAGGCATGAGCTGGCGCAGCTGGTAGTCCACGGTGTCCGCCACGCCATCGAAGATGACGTCCAGGATGGGCCGGGCCCAGCCCGCCACGCCCCAGCCCTTCGCCTCCTCGTAGCGGTAGGGCGTGGCGTGGATGCCCGTGCCCAGGGATACCAGCAGGATGTCCTCGGCGCTCCCGCCCAGTCCCTGCCGGGCCTCCGCATAGGCGCACATGGCCGGGTTGTTGGCGAAGACGCCGCCGTCCACCAGCACGTCCCGATCCCTGGGCCAGGACACCAGCAGCGGCTCGAAGTAGGTGGGCGCTGCGCTGGTGCCGCGGGCCGCCACACGCATGGGCACGTCGTAGCGAGCGTCCGCGCGGGCCCGTCGGCGGCGGTAGAAGAAGGCATCCCGCTTCTCGAGGTCGTAGGCCGTCACCAGGACCTCCACCAAGGCGTCCTTGAGGCGGGTCTCCCCGAAGTACTGCGCCAGCACGCCCTCCAGGCCGTCCGACGGGTACTTCGCCGCCCGCAAGCCCATGGGGTTCGTGAGGCGCCGCCAGAGGCTCTCGTCGAAGATCCGGGCACCCTCCTTCAGGTAGAGGCCGGCCAGGTCCTGGGCCGAGTAGCGGGGACGCCCATCCTGCCCAGGCACCGCGAACCCCAGGGCCAGGATGCCGCCCGTGCTGGTGCCGGCGATAAGGTCGAAGCAGTCGGCCACCGCCCGACCGGTCCGTCGCTCCAGCTCCGCCAGCACCAGGGCGGGGATGAGGCCGCGGATGCCGCCGCCGTCGATGGAGAGGACGCGGAAAGGTTTGGGCATCCGGCATTTTATGCACAGAAAAACGGGCCATGCGGCCCGTTTTTCTGTGGTGGGAATGGCTTTCAGCGGTAAGCGGGAATCCCAGTCACTTCCTGGCCGATGATCAGCGTGTGCATATCGTGCGTGCCCTCGTAGGTGTAGACGCTCTCGAGGTTCGCCATGTGCCGCATGACGGGGTACTCGTCGAGGATGCCGTTGGCGCCGAGGATGGTGCGGGCCTTGCGGCAAACTTCCAGGGCGATGTTCACGTTGTTCATCTTGGCCATGGAGACCTGGGCGGGCGTGAACGTCTTGGCGTCCTTCAGGCGGCCGAGCTGATGCACCAGCAGCTGGCCCTTGGTGATCTCGGTGACCATCCAGGCCAGCTTCTCCTGCTGGAGCTGGTAGCTGGCGATGGGCTTGTCGAACTGGATGCGGGTCTTGGCGTAGTCCAAGGCGCACTGGTAGCAGGCGTCCGCGGCGCCGAGGGCGCCCCAGGCGATGCCGTAGCGGGCCTGGGTGAGGCAGCCCAGGGGACCCTTCAGGCCCTTCACGTTGGGGAGCAGCGACTTGGCCTCGTCCACGATCACGTCCTCCAGCACCAGCTCGGAGGTGGTGGAGGCGCGCAGGCTCCACTTGCCCTTCATCTCGGGGGCGCTGAAGCCGGGGGTGCCCTTCTCCACCAGAAAGCCGCGGATGCCGTCCTCGGTTTGGGCCCACACCACGGCCACGTCGGCCACGGTGCCGTTGGTGATCCACATCTTGGTGCCGTTGATGCGCCACTTGCCCCCGGGCTCGCGCACGGCCTTCGTGAGCATGCCGCCGGGGTTGGAGCCGAAATCGGGCTCGGTGAGGCCGAAGCAGCCGATCTTCTCGCCCGTGGCCAGCTTGGGCAGCCAGTACCGCTTCTGCTCCTCACTGCCATAGGCGTAGATGGGCCACATGACGAGGCTGCCCTGCACGGAGGCGAAGGAGCGCAGGCCCGAATCGCCCCGCTCCAGCTCGTACATGAGAATGCCGTAGGCCACGTTGGACACGCCCATGCAGCCGTATTCCTCGGGCAGCGCGGGTCCGAAGAAGCCCAGCTCGCCCATCTTGGGAATGAGGTGCTTGGGGAAGGTCTGCTCCTGGGCGTGCTTCTCGATGATGGGCAGCACTTCGGCGTTGACGAATTTCCGCGCGGTCTCGCGGATCATCCGCTCTTCCTCGGTGAGCAGGCCCTCGAAGCCCATGTAGTCAGTGATGTGGGTGAACGTGGCGTAGGCGCCGGCCATGGAAACCTCCTGGATTGCCCTGAAGCCTCGGGCGGGGAGTGGGAAAACGACGCTGCAGCAGCGCGCCGGGGCCAGTCTAGCGCTCCCCTGAAACCCAGGCAGCAGAGCACAGGCCCCCACACCCCAGCTTCCTGTCGCGGCAGGAATCGCTTTGACGGATTGTCAATACTCCAGGGACAGTCATTCCCCTTCGAGCATCCGTTCGCCGGTGGCGTGCGGGGTCTCGTGGCAGTGGCGGCAGCGGGCCTCGTAGGCTTCGGCGGCGCCCACCAGCACCTGGCCGCCGGTCTGCACCATGCGCTGGGTGCGGCCGGCCAGCGCGCCGCACACCATGCAGATGGCCTGGAGCTTGGTGACGTATTCGGCCTTGGCCAGCAGGATGGGCATGATGCCGAAGGGCTCGCCGTTGGAGTCCTGGTCCAGTCCCCCGACGATGACACGCACGCCGCGGTCAGCGAGATCCTCGATGATGGGGATGAGGCCCTCGTCCATGAACTGCACCTCGTCCAGGGCCACCACCTCGGCTTCCGGATCCAGGTGGCGCGCCAGCTCCACGCTGTCCTTCACCGGGATGGCGTCGTGCTTGCGCTGGCTGTGGCTGGCGATGGCTGAGACGTCGTAGCGGTCATCCAGGGCCGGCTTGAAGACCTGGACCTTCTGCCGGGCGATGATGGCCCGTTTGATGCGCCGGATCAGCTCCTCGGACTTGCCCGAGAACATGGGGCCGCAGATCACCTCCAGGCAACCCTGGCGCTGGTGCACGAACATCGGAAATCCTTATCGCTTGGGCCGTGGGGCGGGGTCGGGATCCTTGGCCGGGGCCATGGGGTCGGGGAGGCTGGTCAGGTCGGGAACGGGATTCTTCCCGTCCACGGAGCTCCCCAGCAGCTTCGCCAGCGCCGAGCCGCCATCCTTCGGAGCGGCCATGCGGAGCGCCCATTCATGCCGGAGGCGGGTGGGCCCTTCCGGCACGACCCGGACATCCACCGGCTGGAGGCTGGCCAGCCCCAGGTTCACGGAGCCACGCTGGTTGGGCACGTACATCGCCAGGGGAACGGCGAATCCCAGCACGACCAGGGGCCACAAGAGCGGGCTGGGCTCCCAGGCCTCGGGCGCCAGGTCGGGGTGGCCTTCCACCCACGGGCGGATCACCTTGACCGCGGCGTCGCCCGACTTGGTCTCCAGGAGGCCCGCCTCCAGGAGGTCCGCGACGGCCTTGCAGGTATCCAGCTCCTCGTAGCGGCTGATCTGGGTGATCTCCCGGGCGCTCTGGGGGTGGTCGAAATAGGAGAGGACCATCTCCTGCTCATGGGTGAGCCCCGAGGATCCGTGCACCTGCCCCTTCCCATCCAGCACCGACGAGACTTCGCGGTCGATGTCGAGGTGGAGGGCCTGGGCCCTGGGGGATTTCCCGAGAGGCGTGTCGAGCCCCGGCAGGCGGCGCTCCACCTCGGGCCACTCGTCCTGGATGCGGGCAGCCTCCATCAATACGGTGTCCACGGGGATCGGCACGAAGTGCTCCCGATCCAGGTCCGTCGGCAGGAAGGAATCGAAGCGGTAGTCGCCCTCCACCCAGCGGAAGGTGCGGTGGAGGATGGCGGTGGCCTGGTTGAAGAGCGCGTCCTGCAGGTCCGTGGGGGTGACCTTGCCGCTCTCCAGCAGCAGGGTGCCCATGCGCTTGAGCGTCTGCCGCTGGACCTGGACCATGGCCAGGAGCTCCTCGCCGGTGAGCCGGCCCAGGCGCACGAGCATGGTGCCCAGGCGGTCCTCCATGCGGACCTGGTTCGAGTCACAACCGACGATCTCGCCGTTCTCGAAGAAGACTTTGACGAACTCCTGCCCCTGGGACAGCACCAGGGTGCCGTTCTTCCCCTGGATCTTGATCATGTTGAACAAGGAGAAGAGGTCGAAGTCCCGGAGGGATCCTTCCAGCGCCATTTCAGGCCCTCCTCAGGAACAGTTTCAGCCAGGAGCGGAGGTAGAACACGGCGACGAGGACCGCTCCGACGGCCATCCACGTGGAGGTGGGGTCGGGGATGGCCTCTCCCGGATACCGCACAGAACGCCCGGTGGCGAGGACCATGCCCGCGGCGAGACACAGGGGGATGAACTCCATCAGGGCCTCCCGCGTCTCCCCCAGGAAGGCCAGATCGCAACCCGGCAGCAGGACGATCAGGGTCTTGTGGATCCATCGCGTGTTCCGCTGGTGCTCCGCCACCTCGTCGAGCTTCTTCCGCCGGCTTTCCGTGTGGAGGCCGTCCCGCAGGACGAAGAGGTGGTGGCACTTCGAGCAGACGTCGGGATCGGGGCTGTCCGTGGTGTGGTAGGGCTCCCCGCAGCGGATGCACTGCCCCGGATGGGCCAGCCGGACGCTCCTCCGGACCCGCAGGAGGAAGGCCGAGATGCCGAGGAGGGGCAGCAGGAAGGCCGCCAGGAAGGCCGGCTCGGAGAGGGGCAACCGACCCGCCTTGCTGTGGGTCCCGGCGGCTTCCGCGAGCGCCTCGGACCGGGCGGCCGTGTCGGGCATGGGGATGGGGTACGCGCGCACATCCTTCCGGGCGTCATTCAGGGCGATGAGACTGGCATAGGCCTCGGGGTCCGCCGCCCTGGCCTCATCCTGCTTGGAAGCTCCCAGCGCGGTATCGAGCCGGTTGAAGGCGAGGACGCTCTGGTTGAGGAGGATCTCCATCCGGGTGCCGGCGCGCTGCGCCTCCTGGAAGGTCTTCTCCGCGCCCGCGGTGTCCCCCAGCTGGTACCGGGCGACGCCGAGGTTGTTCAGCACTTCCGCCTGGTCCGGATGGCGGCCCACCAGGTCCTGGAAGGTTCCTTCGGCTTCCTTCCATTGCTGGTTCTGGAGCTGTTCCCACCCACTGAGGAATACCTGGTCGGTGGGAGGCAGCAGCTTCAAGGACTCCGCCGGGATTGGCTGGACATGGGGCTGCAGCTGGAGGGTCTCGATGCTGGGCGCCGGATCGCGGGCCGCGAGAGGTTCCATGACGGCTAGTACGGGATGGACCAGCTGGAACAGCATGATGAAGACGGTGACCTTCACCTCGATGGGCAGCAGGAAGGGGGCCAGCAGGAAGAGCCAGACCAGGGCGGCCACGAGGGGATCCAGGCCCAGAAGCACTGGCCCCGCGAGGATGATGGCTCCGATCAATGCGGCCAGGGCCGGGCTGATCCCCTTGTGCTGGAGCGGCTCCTCCCAGATGTGCCGGAGCACGTGGCGATAGCGCAATCCCATGGTGAGGGCCCAGCCCCAGAGCAGCAGCGTGGCGCTCAGGCGAAGGATCCCCAGGTGCTGCAGCAGCCAAAGCCAGCGGTGGGCAGGCTGCTCGAGGCGCTGGCGGGTGAGGCGGAGGAGATCCGGGAAGCTCCAGAGCCATCCCCGCGGACCCTGCTGGCGCATCAGCGCGATCCTGGTCCCGAGCAGGGTGGGATGGTCGGGCGCCCACCGCTCCACGGCCTGGAGCGCCTCCAGCCCGAGCTCCGGCCGACCGGCCAGGCCCTTCTGGCGGGCCCAGAAGGCTGCGGCTTCCACCAGCGGGGTGACATCCATCGTGGAATAGGTGCGACGGAGCATCTCGACTTCGAGCTGGGCGGCCCTCACCGCTTCCGGATCCCCCTTCGACAGGGCCTCGAACAGATGGTTCGCGCGATGGCTGAGGGCGATGGCCGATTCAGTGGCCGTCGTCGCAGGCGCCGCGGTCGGACCGGTGGACGCGGGCGCAGTAGCGGCCTGCAGGACGCCAACGCCCGCGCAAGCCGCGAGAACCAGCGCGCGGAAGATTCGGGCGAGTCCCATGGTCTTCCTTTCGAGGTTCATGGCTTGGGATCCCCGGGGACGCCGGCCGCCGGCTTCAGGTCCATCAGCCGCATGCGCAGTCCGTACAGGAGGTCCTCGAGCTGGCGCGTTTCCGCATCATCCCGGGAGGCTTCGGTCTTGTCCTTGAGCACACCGAGCAGGTCCACGTAGAAGCGGGCCACCGCCGGGTTCGCGGGAGGGACGTCCTTCATCATCGGATGGGGCACGCCGAGGGCCAGAAGTGCCTGCTCCGCCAGGAGATGCATCAGGGCGGTCAAGGACGCTTCCGGCACCGCAGGATTCATGGGCTACCTCAAACACTTTCAGGACTTGTCTGCCGGGAAGCCTACCACAGCCCTCCTTTTCCCGCATCTGACGCGAAATGCCCCGGGTCGAGCGGCACGGGAGACCGGGGAAGCGCTTTTTTGACGAAAAGCACTCGGCGCGGGAGCAGCGCTGTGGAACGATGGATGGGTTTGGAGGAAACCCCATGCGACGCCTCATCTCAGCGCTCCTCATCCCGGCCGCCTGCCTGTCCCTGTACGCCGAGACCACCGGTCGCATCAGCGGCAAGGTGGTGACCAAGGACGGCAAGCCCGTCGCCGGAGCCAAGATCATCCTGAAGCGCCTCGACCGTGCCTGGACCAAGGAACTGACGTCCGACAAGAAGGGCAGCTTCCTCCAGGTGGGCCTGGACCCGAAGGAGTTCGAGTTCACCGTCAAGGCTGAAGGCTATGTCGAGCACAAGGAGATGATCCGGATTCCCCTGGCCGATGTGCTGGTCAAGGACATCACGCTGTACACGCCGACCGAATCCCGCACCATGGCCCCCGCCGCGGGCGGCACTCAGGCCGCTCCGGAGGATCCCGGAGCCGCCCTGGACGCTGAGGGCCGGGATGCGTTCAACGCCGCCATCCCGCTCTACAACGAAGGCAACTACGCCGAAGCCCTGCCCCATGTGGACAAGGCTTACAAGACCCTGACCGATGCCATGGGCAAGCTGAAGGACGAGACGGCCAAGACCGAACTGGCGCCCGAGATCCTGAAGATCGAGCGTGTGCTGGGCATCTGCATGGCCCAGGCGGGCGAGAAGAAGGAGGCGGCCGAACCTTACCTCCTGAAGGCCCTGGAGCGGAACCCGAAGGACGAGCGTGTGATCGCCGGCCTCATCGAGACCAGCAAGGCCAAGTCCGACAAGGCTGCCGAGCAGAAGTACACGGCCATGCTGGAAGCCATCCAGGGGCCCAATCCGGACGTGATCTACAACAAGGGCGTCGAAGCCTTCAACGCGGGCAAGACCAAGGAGGCGAAGGCCCACCTGCTGAAGGCCCTGGAAGTGGACCCCAAGTACGCCGAAGCCCACTACCTGTTGGCCATGGTCGAATTCGGCGAGAACAACCTGCGTGGCACCAAGACGCACCTCGAGAAGTACATCGAGCTCGCTCCCGCCGGCAAGAACGCCGCCACGGCCCGGGAGATGCTCAAGGATCCCTCGCTGAAGAAGATCAAGTAGTCATCGTGCTCCAAAAAGCGGGGGCCCCGACCGGGGCCCCCGCTTTTTGGAGACCGGGAAAAATCAAAGCAATTCCAGGCTGATGGGGCAGTGGTCGGAACCCATCACGTCGGCGTGGATGCGGGCGTCCTTCACGCGATCCAGCAGGGTGCGGCTGGCAAGGAAGAGGTCGATCCTCCAGCCCACGTTCCGCTCCCGCGCCCCGCCCCGGGCGGTCCACCAGGTGTAGAGTCCCGGCGTGGCCGGGTTCCGCTCGCGCAACACATCCGCCAGCCCCGCGCCCAGGTAGAGCTTGAAGTCCTCCCGTTCCTCGGGGGTGAACCCGGGATTCTTGACGTTGTCTTTGGGCCGGGCGAGGTCGATCTCTTCGGGCGCCACGTTCATGTCGCCGGTGAGGATGATCTGGTCCCCGGCCTGGTGGTGCTTTGCCACGATGGCGGCGAGGTCCCGAGCGAACTGGCGCTTGAAGGGGAGGCGCACCAGGCCCTGGGAGGCGTTGGGGAAGTAGCCGCCGATGAAGACGAGCTTGTCCTTCCGGGAGACGATCATGCGCCCTTCCGCATCGTACCCGTCGATGCCCAACCCCTTGGCGTGGGTGAATCCCAGGTCCTTCTTCGAAAAGGTCGCCGAGCCGGCATAACCCTTCTTGCTCGTGGCGGGGAACCAGCAGACGTCGTAGGCGCTCTCGATCTGGCGGCGCACGCCCAGGTCCGCCTCCTCCCACTCGCAGCGGATCTCCTGGAGGGAGAGGACATCCGGTTCCGCCTCCTCCAGCCAGTCCATGAATCCCTTCTTCAGGACCGACCGAAAGCCGTTCACGTTCCAGCTGTAGAAGCGCATGGGTCCTCCCTCAGGGGACCAGTCTGGCATAAGCTTCCGGATCGAAACCAATGACCGTGGCCTTGGGGTGCACCAGGATGGGCCGCTTGAGCAGGTTGTTGTCCTGCACCATCAGCTCGATGGCCTCTGCCTTGGAAAGCTTCCAGTCTTTCAATCCAAGCTCCTTGTACTTCGGGCTCTTCGTGCCAAGCATGGGCGCGGGGTCCGCCGGAAGCAGGCCTTCCAATTCCGCAGCCTCCAGGGGTTTCTTGAAATAGTCGCGGATCTCCACCTCGATGCCCAGCTCCGCCAGCTTCGCCTTGGCGTTCCGGCAGGTGGTGCAGCTCGACTTCATCCAGAGGACCGGCTTCACGGAAACTCCAGTCTTCACAGTTCCCCCACGAAGCGGTCCAGCAGCCGGTCCGTCCGCCAGCGCAGCCAGCCCAGCAGCACGAAGCCGGACCAGCCCCTCAGGCGGCCTTCCAAGCGGAGGTGGGCCCCTTTCGGATCCGGAGAGAGGATCAGGGCGCCGGATTCCTCGCTGCCCGCCAGGATCCGGGACCAGCGCAGTACCAGACGGTCCGCCTCGACCGAAGGAGCCTGCCAATGGCGCAGAGACCGGAGGCTCCGGAAGGCCGCGGGCCCCGGATCCCGGAGCCTCCCGGCCACCAGGTCGAAGGGCGCGTCCGTGAGGAGCTCCGCCTCGAAGCGGAAGACGGGATGCTTCACTTCACCAGGAATCCGGGCAGAGCGTCCGCGGGCGGCGCCACCAGGTAGGGCTTGCTGGCGCTGTCGCTGGCGGCCAGCAGCATCCCGTGGCTCTCGATGCCCATGAGCTTGCGGGGGGCCAGGTTCGCCACCACCACCACCAGCCGGTTGAGCAGGTCCGTGGGCTCGTAGGCCTTACCGATGCCGCCCACGATGGTGCGCTGCTCCAGGCCGATGTCCACCTTCATCTTGATGAGCTTGTCGCTCTTGGGCACCCGCTCGGCCTCGAGGACCTTCCCCACGCGGAGGTCCACCTTGAAGAAGGTGTCGGCGTCCACCGTCTCGCGGATCTCCGGCACGTCCAGGGTAGGCTTGGTTTCGGCGGGGGCCGTGGAGACCTCGAGGTCGCTCATTTCCTTCTCCTTATCGATGCGCTGGAACAGGGGCTTGGGCTCGCCGATGGGGCCGATGGCCGGCCCGTCCAGGGCGAAGCCGTGGAAGGTACGCTGGCCCACCTGGTCCGCGTGGCCCAGGGATTCCCAGAGGCTCTGGGCCATGTCGGGCATGACCGGCGCCACCAGCAGGGCCGTGGCGCGCAGGGCCCGGTAGAGGTTCGCCAGCACTGCGTCCAACTTGGGATCGTTGGCGGGATCCTTGGCCAGCTTCCAGGGTTCGGCCTTCACGATGTAGCCGTCCAGGGCCCGGAGGTAGGTCCATAGCGCGTCCAGGGCGCCGTGGAAGTTGTTCGCCCGCGCCTGCTCCAGATACTCAGGGAAGACCGCGAGGAGCTGCTGGGCCACGTCCCGGTCAAGGTCGTCCATCGCGGTGGGCATGGGCACCACGCCGCCCCGGTAGCGCTGGATCATGCTGAGGGTGCGGGAGGCCAGGTTGCCCAGACCGTTGGCCAGGTCCGCGTTGAGGCGGTCCATGAAGCCCTCGTAGCTGAAGCCCCGGTCGTGGCCCACCTGCATGTCGCGCATGAAGTAGAAGCGCAGGGCGTCGTTGCCGAAGCGCAGGAGGGTGTCGGGCCGGACGACGTTGCCCTTGCTCTTGGACATCTTGTCCTCGCCCATGAGCCACCAACCGTGGGCCAGGATGGTGGTGGGCTGGAACATGCCCGCGGCCATGAGGAAGGCGGGCCAGTACACGGCGTGGAAGCGGAGGATGTCCTTGCCCACGAGTTGGAGGTCTGGCGGCCAGGTGTTGGCCGGGCAGCCCGTGAGGTAGTTGAGCAGCGCGTCGAACCACACGTAGATGACATGCTTCTCGTCGCCGGGCACGGGGATGCCCCAGGTGATGCTTGTGCGGCTGATGGAGAGGTCCTGCAGGCCGCCCTCCACGAATCGCTTCACCTCGTTGAAACGGAAGTCCGGCTGCACGAAATCCGGGCGCTCCTCGTACAGCTTCAGGAGACGGTCCTGGTAGGCGCTGAGGCGGAAGAAGTAGGTCTCCTCCTCCAGCTCCACCAGCTGGTGGGCGAGGCCCTGGGCCTGCAGTTCCTTGGCCTGGGTCTCGGTGACGTAGGCCTCGTCGCTGACCGAATAGAGCCCCTTGTAGGTGGCCTTGTAGATGTCGCCCTTGTCCAGCAGGCGCTTGAAGAGGCGCTGCACCTGGGCCTTGTGGTCCTCATCCGTGGTGCGGATGAAGCGGAAGTGAGTCATGCCCATGCGCTGCCAGAGGTCCGTGTAGTTGGCCACCACCTCGTCCGCCAGCTGCTTGGGCGTGATGCCCCGGGCGGCGGCGGCCTTCTCCACCTTCTGGCCGTGCTCGTCCGTGCCCGTGAGGAAGTACACCTCCTCGCCACGCATGCGGTGGAACCGCGCGATCACGTCCGCCAGCACCGTGGTGTAGGTGTGGCCGATGTGGGGCCGGTCATTCACGTAGTAGATGGGCGTGGTGATGTAAAAGGGCTTGGACACGGGGGCTCCGGATCCTTCAGTCTATCGTTTTCCGGCTCTTTTCGCGTTCGCGAAAAGAGTTAGGCTGGCTTGCGCCAGCAGATGGTGAGGTGGTCGTCCACCAGGCCCATGGACTGCAGATAGGCGTACATGATCGTGGGCCCCACGAACGTGAAGCCCCGCTTCTTGAGGGCCTTGGACAGAGCCTCGGCCTCGGGGCTCACGGCGGGCACCTCTGCCAGGGTCTTCGGGTGGTTCACCTTCGTCTTCCCGCCCACGAAGGCCCACAGGAAGGCGTCGAAACTGCCGAATTCCGCCTGCACCGCCAGGAAGGCCCGGGCGTTCTTCCGGGCCGAGAAGACCTTGAGGCGGTTCCGGACGATGCCCGGGTCCTGGAGGACGGCCTCCAGCTCGGCATCGGTCATGGCCGCGACTTTCACCGGATCGAAGCCATGGAACAACCTCCGGTAGGCCTCCCGCTTGCGGAGGACCGTGATCCAGCTCAGCCCCGCCTGGGCCCCCTCCAGCACCAGCTTCTCGAAGAAACGCCGGTCATCGTGCTGGGGGACGCCCCACTCCTCGTCGTGGTAGGACACGTAGAGCGGATCCGTCCCGCACCAGCCGCAGCGAATCTTCCCGTCCATGTGTCTGTCCCTCCTCGACGAAAAACAGGGCGGCAGCGCCGCCCTGTTTTTCGCATGAACACAAGAAAGCTTAAGCCTCCACCACCGTCGCCTTGATGATGCGGTCATTGGCGCGGATGGCCTGCACGACCTTGATGTCGGCGTCGGAGGCGCACTGGCCGAAGACCGTGTGCACGCCATCGAGGTGCTGGACATTGCGACGGTCGCCGTTCACCACGAAGAACTGGCTGCCACCGGTGTCCTTGCCGGCGTGGGCCATGGAGAGGGCACCCAGCTTGTGCTGGTGGGGGTTGCCGGCGGTCTCGCACTTGATCTTCCAGCCGGGCCCGCCGGTGCCGGGCATGCCCGTGGCGCCGGCGCGGGTGTTGGG
This sequence comes from Geothrix paludis, assembly GCF_022808815.1. Lineage (GTDB taxonomy): Bacteria > Acidobacteriota > Holophagae > Holophagales > Holophagaceae > Geothrix > Geothrix paludis. Next base: position 707,351 of record NZ_JAKZLC010000001.1, read on the forward strand.
GCAGCCGCCCTGGATGACGAAGTCAGGGATGACGCGATGGAAGGCCAGGCCATCGTAGAAGCCCGACTCGATGAGCTTCACGAAGTTGGCCACGGTGCCGGGGGCCTCCTTGGGGAAGAGCTCAAGGTTGATGTCGCCCTTGTCGGTCTGGAACAGCACACGGGTCATGGTTCACCTCTCTGCGTCAAACCATCAGAATAGAAGGCGGATCCCCCGGAGTCAGCATGAACTTCCTGCGCGCCCTGCCCTGCCTCTTCCTGGCCTTCGGCCTCCAGGCCCAGGCCCCGGGGCTCGAGGCCGTGGTCCGTGGCGGCGGGGATCTCACCCTCGATGGGATCCCCTATCGCCTGGAGCTGGCCTCCGTGGCCTCCATCCCGGCCCGGTCGGGCCTGCCGCCCCTGGTCCGCCTGACAGGCCGCCTGGTCCCCGAGGAAGCCGCCCGTGCCTTCGACCTGGAGCTGAGCGTCCTCAAGAACGGCACCCTCTACATGCTGCGCGTGGTGCGTCAGAAGTCCGGCGGTTACCCCGATTCCTGGGCCGCCACGGGAAAGACCCGGGTGCGGTTCACGCGGCTGGAAGACCGCAGTGGGGGGCGGCTGGAGCTGGCCTGCTCGGGTCCTCTCACCGGCGTCATCGGCCGGAAGCCCAGGAATGCCACCTGGCGCGGCTCCCTCTGGGCCGAGCTGCCCTGAGACCTCGGGACCGTTGATCGCATATCATCAAAGGTTCCGGAGGTTTCATGAAGCTCCATCCCCTCGTTCCCGCCCTCGTGCTGCTGGGATCCGTCTCCTTCCTCGGGTGCCGCAAGATGCCCCTGACGCCCAAGACGCCCATCCCCGCGGGAACGGTCGTGTTCCGCTTCACCCGGAAGGTGCAGGGTCCGGTGGAGCTGAGCCTCGACGGAGCGCGCATTCCGATCCAGCAGCTGCCCAAGGGAGCCACCAGCCTCATCGTGAAGGGCCTCGCCGCCGGCAAGCACCGGTTCTTCCTCACCAGCCAGCGCGAGACCTTCAGCCCCGATCTCGGCGAGCTGGACATGGCCGGAGACAAGGGCCTCTACCAGATCACACTGGTCCAGAAGCTGGATGCCGTCCTCTACGGCAAGCCGGACCCCCTGCCCACCGCCGAAGGGCTCCCCGGCGTGACCGCAGCCCTCGCCAAGTAGCGATGGCGCTGGTGGCCCGCACCCGTCGGGCGAACCTCACCACAGACCTCATCATCGGAGGGCGGGGAACCCTGATGGGCCGATTCCTGGCCGCGGGCCTGCCCGTGGCTTCGGCCTGCTCAGGCCGGGGGGCCTGCGCCCGGTGCGTGGTCACGATCCTGGCCGGTGCCGCCCACCTGACGCCGCCCCGCCCCCATGAATCCCAGACGCTGGCGCGCAACGAAGCCGGACCAGACCAGCGGCTCAGCTGCCAATGCCAGGTCACGGATCCGGCCGCCGATGTCCTGGCCACGACGGGCTACTGGTGAAGCGCGGGGCCTGGTTCTCCCTGGGCGTCCTGCCCCTCCTGGCCGTGGGGGGATTCATGGCGTGGAAATCAAGGGCCGTCGCCAGGGAGCTGGTGGACCCGCCCTTCTATCATCCCCAGCCCCTGTCGCGGGTGGAGGCCACCTACCAGGAACTCGCCGCGGCCGGCGATGGAGACCCCGGTGGCGTGTGGTCCTCCGAGGAGGTGGATGGCCTCCAGCTCTGGCGCCTCCATCGGCATGCGCCCACCCCCGGCACCGTGCTGCTCCTCCACGGATTCGGCGATGACCGCTGGGGCACGAGCCCGGCCCTGAAGTGGTTCCCGGAACTCGATGCGGCGATCTTCACCTACCGGCGGCGGGACGATGCCCTGCGGAGCGGCAGTGCAGCCCCCGCCGTGACCTTCGGCGTGACGGAATCGCAGGACGTGGTCCGCATGGTCCACCACCTGGAGGCCTCAGGCATCCCCCGCCGGAGAATCCTCCTCATGGGCCGGAGCCTGGGCGCTTCCGTGGGCCTGCTGGCCTTGGCGGACCTGGAGCGGGAGGGCCGCGGGCCCCTCGCCGGACTGGTGTGGGAAGGCGCCCCCGCCAGCAGCCGCAGCTTCGCGGAGCGCCTGGTGCGTGGGCCCGCGGACCGGTGGTGGCACCTCCTGGCTCCCCCCATCGGGGCCATGGCCAGCCGAGCCGCTGGCCGCATGGGCGGCTACGATCCTGCCGACACGGACCTGTTGCGCCGGACCGCGGGCCTCCGCTTCGCCACGCCCAGCCTCTGCTTTCTCGCCACCCAGGACCGCCTGGCCCCTCCCGAGGTGCAGCGGGCCATGGCCGCCCGCTTCATCACCAGCCAGGTGATCGAGGTCCCCACCTGGCACCTCCACTGCTCCGAGGTGCTGGGCCCCCGGTATGCCGGAGCCATCCGCGAGGCCACGGACGTCTGGTTCCGGAACGAGGAAGGGGGCCGCTGAGGGCCCCCTTCCAGATCGTCGCGGATGGACGGGCTAGTCTTCCTCGTGGGCCGCGACCGTGGCCCGCAGCAGCTTGGGCGTGATGCGCTGGACGATGGGCTCGAAGACCTTGTTCACCAGCTCCTCGTCGTACTGGACCTCGGCACCGGTCCCCGCCACCTTCACGCTGGTGTCGTTGACCTTGTCCTCGTCCTTCCAGGCGCCCAGGATCTCACCGGTCTCCACTTCGATAAGGCGGATGTCCAGACGGCCCGAGAACGAGGCCTTCTTCACGTTCACGCTGCCGGCCACCGCGCCGGCAGTGCTGTCGCCCGTGAGCTTGCCCACCAGGGCTCCCACGCCCCAGCCGGTTCCGAAGCCGCCCTCCTTGTAGGCGAAGCGGGTGACCTTGCCGGTCATCACGTACTTCACGCCCAGCAGCTTGCCGATCTTCTGGACCGTGCTCGTGTCCACCTCGCCGCTCTGCTGGAAGTTCAGCTCCTCGCGGATCTCGGAGAGCCGCTCGCGCTCGATGACGCGGATCTTGCCCCGGCCCTTCTCCATGATCTCCGTGGTGAAGAGGTCGCGGAGCTGATTGGAGATGGTACCCATCTGGTTGCCCCAGCCGCCGAAACGCCAGCCGTGCCAGGCATCCGGCGCGGCCTTGAACTCGAGAATGGCGATGCGGGGCAGCTTGGCCTTCTCCTCCTTGGAGAGTTTCTTCTGGGCGAGGGCCGGCGTGGCGACAGCCAGGGTGGCCAACAAGGCCAGGAGCAGCTTGCGGAAACGCATGGGGACTCCGAGGGTGGGGGGTAGTTGGCTACTCGTCGATCAGCTTGCTGCGAAGCTCCTTGCCGAGCTTGAAATAGACCACGCGCTTGGGCGGCACCTGGATGCTCTCGCCGCTACGGGGGTTCCGGCCCTGCCGGGCCCGCCGGTCCCTCAGGCGGAAGCTGCCGAACCCGCGGAGTTCCACCCCTTCGCCGGTCCGGAGGGACTCGATGATGCTCTCCAGGAACGTGTTCACCAGGAGATCCGCATCCTTCTTTCCCAGTTCGAGCCGCTCCATCAGGTGCCGGGAGAGGTCAGCTTTGGTGAGGGTCTCCATCGCTTCCATGGGAACTCCAAAGGGGGTGAGGGCTCAGGTGGCTTGAAGGCAGTCCTCAATAAATCCCCATCCATGCCTTCCGGTCAAGAGGGATATCTTCACCCATTTGAAAAAAAGGGGGGCGATGCCCCCCTTTGGCCAAGGCATCCGGCCGATCAGTCCATGAGCCATTCGAGGAGGAACCGGGGGCCCTCGCCGCTGGCGCCGTGGGTCCGGTAGTCCCGTTCCTTGCCCGACCAGCTGCCGGCGAGATCCACGTGGGCCCAGGAGGCGTCGCCCACGAATTCCCGGAGGAAGAGACCAGCGGTGATGGTGCCGCCCCACCGGATGCCGGTGATGTTCTTCAGGTCGGCCAGCGGGCTCTTCAGCAGCTCGGCGTACTCCTCCACCAGCGGCAGCTGCCAGAGATGCTCACCCGCGGCGCTGCCGGCATCCAGCAGGCGGTCCACCAGCTTCTGGTCCGTGCCCATGACCGCGGAGACGCCATCGCCCATGGCCACCAGGGCCGCCCCGGTGAGGGTGGCCAGATCCACCACGTGGTCCGCGCCCAGTTCTCCGGCGTAATGGAGCAGGTCCGCCAGGACGAGCCGGCCCTCAGCATCTGTGTTGAGAACCTCGATGGTCTTGCCGCTGCGGCTGCGGAGAACATCGCCGGGCTTGTAGCTGGTACCCGAGGGCATGTTCTCCACCAGGCCCATGAGCCCAGTCACCTGGACGGGGATCTCCAGCTGGGCGCAGGCGGCCATGGTCGCGAGCACGATGGCCGCGCCGGTCATGTCGTCCTTCATGGTCTCCATGCCCGAGGCGTCCTTGAGGGACAGGCCGCCGGAATCGAAGCAGACGCCCTTGCCCACCAGCACCACGTGCTTCTTGGGCTTCTCCTTGGGCTTGTACTCGAGTTTCACCACTCGCGGGGCGCGCGGGCTCCCCTGTCCGACCGCCAGCACCGAACGGAAGCCACCCTTTTCCAGGGCGGGGACATCCAGCACCTCGCAATGGAGCTTGTGCTGCTTGGCCAATTTCACAGCCATTTCGGCGAACACTTCAGGATAGAGATCGCCTGCGGGGGTGTTGGCCAGGTCCCGGACGCGATGGCAGGCGGCCACGCCGGCTTCGATGGCGGGGAGCTTGCGGCGGGCCTTCCGGGTATCGTCCCCGTTGGTGAAGATCTCGATGGACGAGAACTGCTTCGGGTCCTGTTTCCCGCCCTTGAAAGTCACGAGGTCGTAGTTCGCGAGCAGCGTGCCTTCGGCCACCGCAGCCTGCACGGCGTCGTGGTCCAGCGTGGAGGTGGATGGCGAGAGCACGCCGATCTTCTTCCACTTCTTCTTGAGGCAGAAGCGGCCCGCGGTTCCCACCGCCTTGCGGATCTTGTTGAGCGTGACCTTCTCTTCATCGCCGAGGCCGACAAGCACCATCCAGCGGCTCTCCTTGACGCCATTGGGATGATGAAGCGGCACAACTTCGAGATAGTCCGCCTTGAAATCCTCTTCGTCCATCACCTGACGCGCGACCTTGCTGATGGCAAGTGGCAGGCGATGGCGTTCGCGTCCGGAGAACACGGGGACGATCAACGCGTCTCCCGCAAAGTCCTTACCCGTCTGAGAGCTGATATCCACTGAAGGCATGGAGGTTCCTCCTGGCCCAAGAGCCTAGGTCCTGACCGAAAAAAAGAAAAGCCTGTTTTTCATCATTATTTGTCTCGAGCTTCCGATTTATTAGCTGCAACTTTTTCAACACTAGCCATTAGAAGCAATTCCAGCTTCAAGTGGGATGATGTCCTCCATGGACCTCACCCCCTGGCACCGCCGGCCCTTCCCTCTCCCCGGGCCCTGGCCCGACTGCGTGCGGGGCCTGCTGGAGCGCGGAGCCGCCTGGCTCCATACCGGCAGCACCGGTGACGGACTCCTCGGCCTGCCGGGGGGGCCAATCCTGGCCTCCCGGTGGTCGGGCGCCGCCTGGATCAGCCACCTGGAGGGCAGGCCCTGGCCGGGATCCCCATGGGAGGCCATGGAAGCAGCGCTTCCGGAGCACCCCGGGCCATGGATCGGCGCGGCTTCCTTCGAGCTGGCCTGCGACGAGGCTTCGCTGCCCCGCCAGGGTTGCGCCCCCGGCACCCTGGGTCAGCATTGGCGGGGCATCCAACAGGCGCTGCACGTCCAGGACGGCGAGGCCGAGCTGTGGTCCTGGGGTGAGGTGCCCCCGGATCCGGAGACCTGGACGTCCCTTCTCCGCCCGGGAGCCCCTCCCCAGGCCCCGTCCCTGACTCTCCAGGCCCGCTGGACCGAGGCCGAGCACCGGGCCGCCGTGGAAACGATCCGAGAGCGCATTCTCGAAGGTGGTTTCTATGTGGCCAACCTCTGTGTTCCCTTCGATTCCATCTATCCGGGAGACCCGGTGGACCTGGCCCTGGGGACCTTCAGGCGGGCCCTCCCGCCCTTCGGCGCCCTGCTGGACCTGGACGGCCTCCGGCTCCTCTCCCTGAGCATGGAGGGGCTTCTGTCCCGCCGTGGGGAGCGGATCTGGTCCCAGCCCATCAAAGGCAGCGTTCCCCTGACAGGCGATGCGGCGCAGGACCAGCTCGCCGCGGAGGCCCTGGCGGCGGATCCCAAGGAGCGGGCCGAGCACACGATGATCGTGGACCTGGTGCGCAACGACCTGGGCCGCGTGGCGCGGACCGGCACCGTCACCGTGAGCCGGGCCATGCACGTGGAGCGCTACCCCACCGTCCAGCACCTGGTGAGCACGGTGGAGGCCGAAGCCCGTCCAGGGTTGGGCCTGGCCGACCTGCTCCGGTCGGTCCTCCCGGGCGGCAGCGTTACGGGGGCTCCCAAGCGGGCCGTCTGTGCGCATCTGGCCCAGGCCGAGGCGGGGCCCCGGGGGTTCTACTGCGGGGCCCTCGGGTGGATCGCCTCCATCGGCGACCTCGACCTCGCCCTGCCCATCCGGACCGCCCAGATCCGCGGCGACGCCCTCACCTACTGGGCTGGAGGAGGCATCACCCGGCGCAGTGATCCGGCCCGCGAGTGGGCGGAGCTGTTCCTCAAGACGCGGGCGCTGACGGGGTGAGCGGGGTGCCAGCTCCGAAAAGGGGAAAGACCTCCACGAAGGACACGAAGAAAAGGACTCAAGGGCACGAATGGAGTTCATGCCGGCTCGCCATGCAGAAACCCGGCCGGTGACCCGGGGATTCCCATCCCATTCGTGTCCTTCGAATGCCCGCAGGGCTCTTCGTGCCCTTCGTGGAGGCTTTTCAGGACGAAGGGAAAACTCGCCTCAGGCGGCGCTGGCCCGCTTCAGCAGCTCTTCGAAGCGCTCGAAGAGGTGGGCCCGGGGGCCCTTGGGCTGGCGCTTGAGGACCATGCCCGCCTGATCCGGGGTGCGTCCCCCCTTGTTCTGGTTGCAGATGAGACAGCACCCCACCAGGTTCTGCCAAGTGGTGGAACCGCCCTGGCACAGGGGGACGACGTGATCCACGGTCGTGGCTTTCCGCTGGCAACCTTCGTACTGACAGAGGTAGTGATCCCGGCGCAGGACGCGCCGCTCCAGCCGCCCGATGAGGAGCTTGGAATCGCTGCAGGCCTGCACGTTCGGAAAGATGATGAGTTCGAGACTCCCCTCCAGGCTCCGGTGTCGCTCGAAGGTGGCTGGGTTGAGCACGTGGGCGCGGCCCGCCACCACGGCGCAGAGGGCGCGCCTCCGGCTCACTTCCTGCATCGGGACATAGTTCCGGTCGACGGCAATCACCTCACCTGCCCCGTGACGTTCCCGGCCCTTCAGCATCACACCCCCGGATTGGGCCGTATCCTAAGGCATTCCTCCGATTTGTGAAGTGAATTATTCTGATTGGTTGGATAAATCAGGCATGGATGAGCCCTGGAGATTCAGGGACAGGCCCGCAGGACCGACCTCCGGGACCGCCTCCACGCTGGCAAGCTTCTTTTCCATCTGGTCCCGCCGGGCCGCAACATCCCCCAGCTTGCCGCTGGCCTCCTCCAGCTTCCTCTGGACCGCCGCCAGCGCCGCGCCGAACCGCCCGAACTCCGCCTTCACCTGGCCGAGCACCTTCCAGATCTCGCTGGTCTGCCGGCTGATGGCCAGGGTCTTGAAGCCCACTTGGAGGCTGTTGAGGAAGGCCGTGAGGGTCGTGGGACCCACCAGGATGACCTTGCATTCGCGCTGCAACCGCTCGAAGAGGCCCGGACGGCGGAGCACCTCGGCGTAGAGCCCCTCGAAGGGAAGGAAGAGCAGCCCGAAGTCCGTGCTGCTCGGCGGCGCGATGTACTTGTCGCGGATGTCGCGGGCCTGGGAGAGCAGCCGGGTCTCCAGGGCCCTCCCGGCGGCTTCCACCGACACCAGGTCGCCCGCCTCGTAGGCCTCCATGAGGCGCTGGTAGTCCTCCAGGGGAAACTTGGCATCGATGGGTAGCCAGACCGGGCCGTTTTCGTCAGGTCCGGGCAGCTTCACCGCGAACTCGACCACCTCCGGTGACCTTGGCCGGATGTGGACGTTGGCCTGGTACTGCCCCGGGGAGAGGAACTGTTCGAGCAGGGCCCCCAGCTGCGCCTCGCCCAGGACGCCTCTGGCCTTCACATTGGTCAGGGCCCGCTTGAGCCCGCCCACGTCCTGGGCCAGTCCTTGCATCTCGCCCAAGCCGCGCTGCACCTGCTCCAGCCGCTGGGCCACCAGGTTGAAGCTCTCGCCCAGGCGCTTCTCCAGGGCCTCGTGGAGCTTCTCGTCCACGGTGCGGCGCATCTGCTCGAGCTTCGCCTCATTGGCCGCCTGGATGGCGTCGAGGCGCTCTTGGACCTGCTGCTGGACCTGCCCAAGCTGGGCCCCCTGTTCAGCGCGGGAGGACCGCAGGGCCTCCTGGATCGTGGCCGAAAGCTGACGGAACCCTTCCGCCAACTTTTCGGCCTGAGCCGCCCGGAGTTCTCCGAGCTCCGCCAGGAGGGGCCGGATCTGGGCCGCGAGCGCCTGGTGCGATTCGGCCCGGTCCCTGGAAGCCAGCTCCTCGGCGTGGCGCCGCAGGGCTTCGAAGGGGGCAGGATCCGCGGGTGCCCGGCGCATGGCCGACCACGCGGCGAAGAGGGCAGCCAGACACGCGAGGAGGGAGAGGGCGAGGGGAAGGCTCATGCCCCATCATCGTCCGATGGATCCGCCAGGGAGTGTCCATTCGGCCCGGCGGCCTTCACCTTCGGGGACCAGCAACAGCTCGGCCACCCAATCCGTGGGCCAGGGGCCGCCCTGACCCGCCCACTCGACCACCAGCCGATCCTCGGGCCCGATGGTCTCCTCGAGCCCCAGGGACCAGGCGCCTTCGGGGCCCGGCCGGTAGAGATCCAGGTGGAAGAGGCGTCCTGCCGGCAGGCCGTAGCGGTGGAGCACGGCGTAGGTGGGCGAGGCCACCTCGTCCGGATCGCCGCCCAACCCCCGCAGGAAGCCCCGGGTCCAGGTGGTCTTGCCCGCGCCAAGCTCACCCCGCAGCAGCCAGGTTCCGCCCGGCGGCGTCACCTGGGCCAAGGCCTCGCCCAGGGCCTCGGTGGCGGCATCGTCGGCGAGGTACCGCTCAGCCACGCAGCAGCTCCGGCAACTGGTCCGCCAGATCCCGCGGCAGCAGGCCCGCCCCCGGAAGGAGATCGGCGGCGGCGCCATGGAACCAGGCCGCGGCGGCCACGGCCTCCCGCATGGGCAGCCCCTGGGCGCGGAAGCCCGCCACCATGCCTGCCAGCAGGTCGCCGCTGCCCCCGGTGGCCAGACCCGGATGGCCCGTGGGATTGATCCACAGATCCTCGCTGGCGCCACCGGCCAGCACGCTCTGGGCGCCCTTGAGCAGCAGGACGCCGGGCTTGCCGGCGGCCACCTGCCGGGCCTGGGCCAGGCGCTCATCCATCAGCAACGGCCGGGGCAGCCGGAACAGGCGCGCGAACTCGCCGGGGTGGGGCGTGATGGCGGTCCCCGGCCGTTCCATCCAGCGCCCTCCTTCACCTTCTTTCAGGGCGGACGCGTCCAGCACCAGGGGCCCGTCCCAGTCGGGCACCTGGGAGATGCCGCCCGGACCGGCGAGGAGGACATCGGCCTCGGGCGGCACGCTCCCCTGCCAGGGTCGCACCATGGCCTCGGGCACCTGAGCGGCCACCTCGGCGCGAACCTCAGGGTCCGTCAACACGGTCACGAGGCCCGCGCCTACGCGCAGGGCTCCCAGGGCCGAGAGCACCGCGGCGCCGCTCATGCCCAGGCTGCCCGCACGGATGGCCACGTGCCCGAAGCTACCCTTGTGGGCGTCCCAGGCGCGCGGGGGGAGCGCGGGGCGTTCCAGAAGGTGCAGGGCGGTCTTGGGCGTCCGGCCGAGGGGGATGGGCACCACGGTGATGTGGCCGCAGGCCTCCCGCGCGGGCATCAGGCCATGGCAGACCTTGCGGTGCCCGAAGCAGGCCGTCCGTGTCGCGCGAATGGCTTCGCCCGGGATCTCCGCAGAGCTTGGGTCCAGGCCGGAGGGCAGGTCCAGGGCGAGCACCGGGAGGCCGGAAGCGTTCAGGGCGCGCGCCCAGGCCAGGGCCGCCCCTTCCAGGGGCCGTGTGGTGCCCAGGCCAAAGAGCCCATCCACCACCCATCCCCGCCAGAGCTGCATGGCTTCCATGGGAGCCGCCGAGGTGCGGATCTCGCCCCCGAGCCCCTTCCAGAGGCGAGCCTGGTGGGCCGCGTCGCCGCGCCACCCCGGCTGCGCCGAGGGGGACCACACGGACACCTCCCGGCCCTCCAGGCGCGCGAGGCGGGCCAGGGCCAGGGCGTCGCCGCCGTTGTTGCCCGGGCCCGCCAGCACATGCACGGATTCGCCTGCGGGGATCAGGGCCAGGGCCCCGAGGGCGGCATGTTCCTGGAGCACCAGGGACGGGATGCCCCAGCCTTCGATGGCCTGGCGCTCCGCGGCCCGCATGTCGTCGGCGGTGAGGAGGGGGATCATGGGAGCAGTCTAAGGCTCTTCAGCCAGATATGCCCGGAGTGCCTTCGGATAGAGTTCCATCTCCGCCGCATAGACCCGCCTCTGGAGATCCTCGGGGGTGTCGCCAGAAAGGACGGGGACCCGCATCTGGTCCAGAATCCGGCCGTGGTCGTACTCGGCATCCACCAGGTGCACGGTAGCTCCGGACTCGGCTTCGCCGGCTTCCAGGACGGCCCGGTGGACATGCATGCCGTACATGCCGGGCCCGCCGAACCGGGGCAGCAGGCCCGGGTGGATGTTGAGGATCCGCCCCTCCCAGCGCCGGGGCACCATCAGCTTCTTCAGCCAGCCGCAGAGGCAGATGACCTCCGCGCCGGCCCTTTCCGCCTCCCGGTAGCAGGCCTCCGAGAAGGCCTCGTCCGAGTCGAAGTCCTTCCGGACGACTGAGACCGTGGGCAACCCCTCCGCCTCGAGCCGGGGGATGCCCCCGGCCTTGGCGGTGGAGGCGAGGCCCAGGACTGGAACGGCAGGCACACGGCCCTCCTGGCAGGCCCTGAGCAGGTTCAGGGCGTTGCCGCCGGTGCCGGAGATGAAGAGCGCGATCCGCTTCACTGGAGGGCCGTCAGCACGGCCACGTCCGCGATGTCCTGGGGGCTGCAGCCGCGGCTGAGGTCGTTGGCCGGGCGGGCCAGCCCCTGGAGCAGCGGGCCCAGGGCCACGGCGCCGCCCAGGCGCTCGGTGAGCTTGTAGGAGATGTTCCCGGCGTCCAGATCGGGGAACACCAGGACGTTGGCCCGGCCCGCCACCGGGGAGCCCGGCGCCTTCCGCTGGCCCACGGAGGCCAGGAGCGCGGCGTCTGCCTGCAGCTCGCCATCCACGGCCAGGTTCGGCGCCCGCTCCTTGATGAGGGCCAGGGCGGCGCGTACCTTGTCCACCCGGGCATGCTCGGCGGAGCCGCGGGTGGAGAAGCTCAGCAGGGCCACGCGGGGCTCCACGTCCAGCACCCGGCGGGCATTCTCCGCGGAAGCCAGGGCGATGTCCGCCAGCTGCTCGGGCGTCGGATCCGGCACCACGGCGCAATCCGCGAAGATCATGGCGCCCTGCTCACCGAAGGCGGTATCGGGATGGATCATCAGGAAGAAGCTGGAGACGGTCTTGATGCCGGGCGCGGCGCCGATGGCTTGGAGGCAGGCCCGCACCGTTTCCGCGGTGGTGTTCAGCGCGCCCGCCACCATGCCGTTGCAGGAGCCCGCCTGCACCATCATGGCGCCGAACCAGAGCGGGTTCTTCACGGCCTCCAGCGCCTGGGCCTCCGTGATGCCCTTGGACTTCCGGCGCTCGAAGTAGGCCCCGGCCAGCTCGGGCAGCAGGGGGCTGGCGAGGGGATCCACCATCGTCGCCCCCTTCAGTGAGAGCCCCTGGGCTCCGCCCCGCTTCGCCATGTCGGCTGGATCCCCCAGCAGGGTGATGCGGCAGAGCCCCTGATCGAGCAGCAGCTGGGCGGCCTGGAGGGTCCGGTCATCCCGGCCCTCGGGCAGGACGATGTGGCGCTTGAGGACCTTGGCGCGATCGCGGAAGCGCGCCATCCAGCGGGCGTGATTGGCGTGGCTCATGGGAGTCTCCGGTGTCGGGTGGAGGGTTTGGGTGAGGGCGGGTCCGCCAGGAAGAGATGCGGGTCCTGGCCCGTCCGGTCGCAAAACGTGTCCGCCAGGCTGGGTGCGCCAGAGCTTGGCTCGTCGAGGTACACGGTTTCGACGCGGTGCATGGGCAGGAAGCGGGTGCTGAGGGCCACCTGGTCGGTCTGGCCCGTGCGGACCAGGGTGAGGACCTCCGCCCAGGGCGCGAGGTCGACGCCCCGGATGGCGATGCCCGCGGCCTCGAGCCCCAGGAGCCTGCCCCACACCCGCTCCCGCGGGGAATGCAGCACCACCACCACGAGATCGCCAGAACGGAAGGGCATGGACAGAGGCATGGGTCGGCTCCAGGTCGATTCTTACAGGGCCGGACCTTCGACGATGAGGCGGCCTTCGGTGAAGCCCTCCATCGCCCACCGGGGACCTTCGAATCCGTTGCCGCTGGCCCGCACCCCGCCGAACGGGGCCGCGTCCAGGCGGAAGGTGGGCGGCAGGTTCAGCAGGACGCCGCCGGCCCGCAGCCTCGCCTCCGCCAGGCGGAGGTGCCGCTGGTCCCGGCTGTAGGCGCTGGCCCGCAGACCATAGCGCGTGGCGGCTGCCCGATCGAGGCCCTCCTCGAAGCTGTCCACGGGCGTGAGCACCGTGATGGGGGAGAAAGCCTCCTCGCATTGGAAGGGGTCGTCCTCGGGCAGGCCCGCGAGGATGGCGGGCGGTAACAGCGCCCCCTGCCGGGATCCGCGCAGAAGCACCTCGGCGCCCGCGGCCACCGCCCGGTCGAGGCCCTCGTCCATGCGACGGGCCGTGGCCTCGTCGATGAGGGGGCCGACCACCGTGGCGGGATCCATGGGATCGCCCACGGGCAGGGCCGTCACGGCCGCCACGAAGGCCGGAGCGAAAGCCTCCCAGAGATTCCGGTGCACATAGATCCGCTGGGCCTTGGAACAGCTCTGCCCTGCCCCGGCCACGGCGGCGGGCGCCAGCGCACGGGCCACGGCCGCCGCGTCCACGCCTTCATCTACCACCACGGCGCCGTTGCCGCCCAGTTCCAGCAGCAGCCGCTTGCCGGCCAGCATCTGCTCCAGGTGCCGCCCCACCCGCTCGGAGCCGGTGAAGCTCACCGCCGCGATGCGCGGGTCCTTCGCCAGGGCCTCGGCCGCGGCCGGATCCGGGGGCGCCAACTGAAGCAGATCGTCGGGCGCTCCGATATCCCGGCGGGCCGCCTCGAACGTGTCCCAGAGCAGCTTCGAGGTGAGAGGCGCCTGGGGGCACGGCTTCCAGATGGCACTGCAGCCCGCGGCCAGGGCCGGTCCGAGCTTGTGGATCGCCAGGTTCACGGGGAAGTTGAAGGGCGTGATCGCCAGGACGGGGCCCAAAGGAAAGCGGCGGAGGACCGCCCGGCAGCCGTCGGCGCCAGCCATCAGGTCGTAGGGCACCGTCTCCTCCCCGAAGGTTCCGACCGCCTCGGCGGTGGCCCGCAGGGTCGCCTCGGCCCGACCCACCTCGCCCCGCGCCAGGGTGATGGGCTTGCCGGTCTCCTGCGTGAGGAGACGCGCGAGGTCCTCCCGCCTGCGACTCAGCTCGTCGAGCCAGGCGTCGATGAGCCGCCTCCGCTCCAGGCGCGTGGTTTCCCGCCACGCCTCGAAGGAACCCAGGGCAGCTTCCACCAAGCGATCCCCCGCCGCTGTCACCATGGTCGATCCTCCAGGAAAGGCCCAAGCCGCGCCCCGTCGCGCTCCAGATTACCCCCGGCCGGGGGCCCGGCGATTTGAGGGCGGTCACATCCGTGCCAGCGGGGCCTTGGCAGGCTGCGCTAGAATCGGGACAGGAGCACTCCCATGACCAAGCCACTCGTCCCCGCCGATCTCCTCAAGCAGGTCCAGGCCGCGGACAAGCCGGTTCAGGTGGCCAGCGCCGGAAAGCCGAAGGCCGATGCCCACCCCAAGCCCGTGGCCAAAGCCTCCGCCCGCCCCCAGGGCAAGAGCAGCGTCGCCCACACGCGCATGAGCAACCGCGGGAAATAGCGCCGGCGGGCGCAGGCTTCAGAGCACCACCATCGCCAGAGCCGCCACCAGCGAGGCGGCCAGCATGGCCGTCAGGCGCATGCCGAAGGCACGGCCGCCGGAGATCCACGCGAATCCAGCCTTGGCGAGGGTGTTCGCGCCGATGGCCAACACGATGGCCAGGACGGCTGTCCGGGAATCCAGGCCGATCGAGTGGACCTGGCTGCTCACGGCCAGGGTGATGGGCGTCACGTCCGCCAGCCCTGAAATCCCGGCCGTCACCAGCAATCCCCGATCCCCGAACCATGCGCGGGCCGCGGCCGATATCAGCAGGACCGTAGCCAGGGCCAGACCCCAACCCAGGGCGCGCTTCAGGTGGAAAGGGTTGCGCAGGGGCATGTCATCCGTACCGACGCCGAGGCCCTCGCCGGACCGGTACATCCACCAGGTCGCAGCCAGCAGGGTCACCACCATGGCGGCCATGGGCAACAGGAGCGGACGGAGGAGGCTCCCCCCGCCGACGACTCCCGCGAGAAAGGCCACACGAACCGCCATGGTGGCGCATGCCAGCATCACGGCCACCTGGCCGGCACTCCGCATCGAGGGGTGCTCCCGGGCCTGCCTGGACATCGTGACGGCGACTACCGTCGAACTGACCATCCCGCCCACCAGGCCCGTCAGCGCGGCTCCCCGTCTGGATCCCAGCACGCGGCTGAGGGCGTACCCGAGGAAATCCACGGACGCCACCAGAGCCACCATCCACCCCACCTTCTGCGGCGAGAGCACGCCCCACGGATCCAGCACCCGGGAGGGCAGCAGAGGCAGAAGGATGGCGAAGACGAGGAGCAGCTGCATCGCCGCGATCAGGTCTTCGCGATGGAGCCGGGGGATCCAGGCGCGGATCCAGGGCTTGGACAGCAGGAGCAGGGTCATGATCACGGCCAGCGCCACCGCCAGCAGCGCGTCCCGGGTGAGGAGCATGCCCAGCAGCGGCGCGGCCAGGGCGGCGACCTCCGTGGTCAGCCCGCGGTCCGGCGAACTGGTCCGGAAATAGAAGAGGCCGATCAGCACCGCCGCGAAGGCCTGGACGGCGATGGGCATGGCCAGGCTTCCGCCCCCCACCTTCACCGAAATCCAGCCCAGAAGGGTCAGCAGGGCGAAGGTGCGCGCCCCCAGGGCGCCCTGAAGGCCCTCGATGCGGTCGGTCTCGCGGCGGTTCAGCGCCTCGTGGCTCTCACGGCTCCGCTCGAAGCCGCTGCTCTCCCGCTCCAGCCCCATCATCAGCCCCAGGGCGGCGGCCATGATGGCTTCCTTCAGGGTGGAGAAGTCGAGGGTCAGCATGGTGCACTCCCGATGGTCTCTAATCGGCGGGATGCCAGGTTTGGATATAACTGATGCGTTTCAGGACTTCGGAGACCAGGCCGGGAGCGCCCGGACCGAGGCTTCGGACCCGGAACTGGTCGGCGCCGGGGAGGTGGACCACATGGACCGCGGCACCACCCGGGAAATCCGGATGCAGGCTGAGAGGGCGGGCCAGGGATTCTAGATCCAACTCCTCCAGCCAGTCCTCCGGCAGCGGCTCGATGCGGGCGCCCGGCACCCGTGCGCCGACCTCCCGGGCCTGGACCAGCACCAGGTGCCACCGGCCCTCCGCTTCCCCGTGCCAGCACAGAAAGGGAGGAAGATCGCCGAACCCGATGCCACCTTTCCGGATCTCCGGCCAGGCCCTCAAGGAAGCCACGCCGGCCGCGTCCGCCGCCTCCATGGCGAGTGCCCCGAGATCCGGCGAGGCGGGGGGGATCCAGGGTTCCACGCTCCACATGCCGTCGAGCATGGCAGATCGGTTAGGCTGGGCCCATGGGTACGACGCGCCGATTGAGAAGACCCGAGATGAACAGAGGGGGAAGGTCGTGAATCCCAGGCCCGTCATCGCCACCGGCCAGCAGATCGGGGCCGGCTGGAGCCCCGCCCTGTCTGTGGCCAAGGCCCTCGCCGCCCTGGCCGAAGCCCGCCGGACCGGGGCCGAGGCGGTCTACTGGCTGGCCGACGAAGACCACGACCGGGCCGAGGTGGCGTCCGTCGTCGGCGTGTCCGGGGGCCGCCTCGCGCGCCACCGCTTCCGCTTCAACGCGAGGCTCGGCACCGCCACCGGCTGGCTGCCCTGGACCCCCGTCCACCAGGCCGAGGCGGAGGCCCTCTGGGGCCCCGTGCCGGAGCCCGATGAGCCCACCCTCCGCGGCCACGTCCTGGCCCTGGGCCGGGCCCTCTGGAATCGCGGCCTCCGTCCCTTCTCCCCCACGGACCCCGCCGTGCGCCAGCCCATCCAGGTGGAACTGGAGCGCTGGCGGGCCTTGGGCTTGGAAGCCGACCTGATCCGGCAGGCAGGGCGCCTGGAGGCGGAGGGCGCGCCCCTGCCGCTGGATCCCCGGGTGCAGGCCGCCTGGTTCTCGCTGGATCCCCGCACGGGACTCCGCGAGCGCTTGGACCCCGGCCAGCCCCTGCCCCCGGGCCGCTGGCTCAGCCCCGGGGCGGCCATCCGTCCCCTGATGCAGTCCCTGCTGATGCCCGTGACCGCCGTGGTCCTGGGGCCTTCCGAGCGTGCCTACTGGCGGCTCTGCGAGCCTCTCTGGGAACGCGTGGATCTCCCGGCGCCGAAGATCCTTCCGCGCCCCAGCGTCTACGTGGTGCCGAAGGGGTTCCATGGCACACCGGGCCACCTGGAGGCCCTGCGGCTGGGCGCCTGGGACCGCCTCGCCGCCTGGCCGGGCGAGCTCCCGAGTTCCCGGTTCCGGACCACGGAGGCGGACGAAAGCTGGCCGGCCTCCCTCCAGGCCCGGTTCCGGCTGGAGCAGGAGCGGACGCGACAGCGACTGGCGAAGCTGGACCGGCGCCTGCACCGAGAAGCGGCTGCGACCATGTTGGGCGGTGACCCCGAGCGGCTGCGCCAGGCCCTCTTCCCCTATGGCGCCCCTCAGGAGCGGGTCATCCCCGGCCTCACCTGGCTGAGGAACGAAGCCCTGCTGGAAGCCGTCCTGGCGCGCATGGACGGCGCCCCCGTGATCTTGGTGGAGGAACCATGAGCCATGATCTGGATCTGCTTGCCCTGGGCGCCCATCCCGACGACGTGGAAGTCCACGTGGGCGGAATCCTGGCCCTGGCCTCGGATCGGGGGATGAAGGCGGGCATCCTGGATCTCACCAGCGGCGACCTCGGCACCCGCGGCACCGCGGAGACCCGCCGCGCCGAGGCGCAGGAAGCGGCACGGATCCTCGGCGTGACCCGCACGGTCCTCGATTTCCCCGACGGGCGGTTCACGGAGGAGGAGGTCTTCCGGATCCGCCTCATGGCGGAGATCCGCCGGATGCGGCCCCGGGTGCTGCTCCTCCCCGCCCCGGACGATCGCCACCCCGATCACCGCCGGGCTCATCGCCTGGCCCGGGAAGCCGCCTACTACGCGGGCCTGAAGAACTATCCCTGCCCCGGGGCGCCCTGGCGGCCGGAGGCGGTGGCCTGGGCCGGTGGCGAGAACCCGGCCCAGCCGAACCTGCTGGTGGACGTGAGCGCCGTGTGGGACCGCCGTATGGCCGCCTTCGATGCCTTCGGGAGCCAGTTCAACCAGGACCCCTCCCAGCCCGTCACGCGGATCGCCCACCCCGCATTCCGCCGTGGCGTGGTGGGCCGGGCCATGCACTGGGGCTCCCTGCGGATGTGCGAATGGGCCGAGGCGCTCTGGTGCGACATGCCCGTGCCGAAGGCGCTGCTGGAGGTTCTGATGAAGCTGGAGGCCCATTAGGGACTCTTCTCTCCCGCCTTCCTCCGGACCTTGATCCAAGCTTGATCGACAGCTTTCAGGTCCCCTGCGCGGCCCAGGGGTTTCAGGGCGGCGCACAGGGACTCATAGATGGCCGCGTCCTGGGATTGAGCCTTGGGCGGCGGGCTGGTCCTGGATTCGAGGGTCCGCTCCAGGACGCCTCTCCAGGCTTCCAGGAACCAGTCAGCCATCTCCTCGTAGCGTCGTCCCCGCAGGAATTCCGTGGCGATGGCCTTATGCGCTGCTGCCGGAAGGCCGGCCTTCCAGGCGGAGTGGCTTCCGAAAACGGGAAGGCTTTCCGCCAAGGCAATCGTCGAAGGAGGTGCAGGGAGGAAGGCGGCCCAGTCCACCCACTGGCGCCAGAGAGCGGCATTCCCCGGCCAGCGATGGAGCGCTGCTTCGAGTTCCGGTAGTAGGCGTCGCGCACGACGCTGCCAACCCGCCACGTTCCGGATCCAGGGCGCCTCCGGCCCGAAGTCCAGGGGGACTCCTGCCAGCGCCGCATCCTCGATCAGTCGTTCCTCGAACGCCACGCTGGGCGTCCGGGGCCGCAGCAGGTCGAACCGCTCCCGCCGGGCGTCGAGGTGTTCCGGGTGCCAACGGAGGAAGGTGTCCAGCACCTGGAGGCGGGATGGCGCCACCGATGCGAGGTGGAGGGCGAGGGCAGGCGGATCCGGCAGCCCGTCCCCCCGGCTGACGAGCTCCGCCGTCCCACGGAACACCGCCCATCCCACCGCCGGGAATCCCAGCCTCTGGAGATAGGCCGTATCCGCCTCGGTCGGCGCTTCCTCTCTCAGCTCGTCCGGGCCCCAGTCGCCGAGGGGTTGAGCCTGCCGGAGTTCCCTCCAGCGTTCCTTCCAGGCCGGAGAGCCCCACACCAGGAATCGGAGCGGCTTCGATGCAGGCACCGGCGGCGGGTCCAGGGGCGGCAGGGTCAGCAGGTCCAGGAAGGACTGGGGCGCCTGGCCGGGCTTGATGGGTTCGGCGCTCCGGTCACCGGCAGGAGGTCCGAAATGGTGGCTGAGGTTTCCAGTCACGGCACCCCAGAAGGTTCCCATCTCCTGGCGGCACTCCTGCACGGATGACGAAGCCTCGGGCCAGCGACCCAACTGCGCCAGGGCCACCGTGCGCCAGTAGAGGGCCGCCCCACGAAAGACCGTCCATTCCCGTTGATTGACCCCCTGCGAGGGATCGGCCTCCAACCCTCCCAGCACGGCCAGGAGATCCCGGGCTTGCCCCCTCTGCAGTGCACGTGCGGAGATTCGATGGAGCAGATCGGATGAGGGCCATACTCGCCCTGGCGTTGGGGAAAGGCTGCAGGCGTCGGCGAGGTGGGAGCGGGCATTCCCCAGGTCGTCGCAAGCCATCCAGACATCGGCCAGGCCCAGCGTTCCCGTCTCGTCGCTGAGTTGGAAGGAGCTCCCGGAGTGGGGATTGCTGCGCCAGGCTTCGAAGATCCCATCCTGGAAGGCACCGAGTTCTGATCGGATGCTGTCGGGATCAAGGGAGCCCAGGAGATCCAACCACGACGTAAGCCACACCCAATTCCCCCGCCAGGCATCCGGAAGCTGGTTCAGGCCTCGCAGGGTCTCCCCCACTTCC
This sequence comes from Geothrix paludis, assembly GCF_022808815.1. Classification (GTDB taxonomy): domain Bacteria; phylum Acidobacteriota; class Holophagae; order Holophagales; family Holophagaceae; genus Geothrix; species Geothrix paludis. The sequence continues at coordinate 726,866 of NZ_JAKZLC010000001.1, forward strand.
CGGGCCAGCCCTGCGGTGGCAGTCGGATCTTTGGCCCTGGCCGGGATGAGGACAGGCCACCGGAAGTCATCAGAGATCTGGACGCCGTCGGCCTGTCCTCGTTCCCGGAGGGCGCGGAACCGATACCTCGTCATGGCGCAGGCGAATGCCATGCGCTGCTGGAGCGCCTCGCCGTGGTCCGGATGCTGTTCCAGGAAACGGTTCAGGGCCTCCCAGGACGGTGTCCCACCCGCGGCCACGAGATGGTCACGAAGTTTCGTGCCGGAGGGAAGGACGCTCCCTTCGTCGAGGACCTTCCCCTCCCGGTCCAGCAGGATCCAATGGGGCCCCAGGTCCCAGTTCCGCGCAGCCCGGACGCGGTCCAGTGAGGGACCCTCCAGGTCCGCGGCGGCCAAGTCGTACGTGGCGACCAGTCGGACGAGCTGTTCGTCGGAGGCCCGGTAGGTCGCAGTGACGAGCCCCTTCGAAGCCAGCAGGCTCAAGGGGGGTCGGGGCGTCCGCCGCCATTCCTCCACGAAGCTGGCCCAGGCACTTGTCTGCGCCGACATCCCACCAGGGAAGAGCATCCAGGCCAGACAGACCGCCCCCTGGATGATCCGCGTCGAGCACGCCATGTCAGACCTCTTGGCCCCAGCCTGGAGGTCCAGGGCCCGTTCCGTCAAGGCACTGCGGCCCCGTTTCCTGCGATAGCCTGGAGGCATGAACCGGTTCGAATCCGACCTGCTCGCCCAGATCCAGCGCCGGGGGGATGGCGTCAATGGCCGCGTGCTGGTGGCCTGCTCGGGCGGCGGGGATTCGACCGCGCTCCTCGTGCTCCTGTGGACGCTCCGGAAGAGCCTGGATCTGGATCTGGCCGTGCTCCACGCGGACCACGGCCTGCGGGCCGAGTCGGGGGAGGATGCGGACTTCGTGCGCCAGCTCTGCCGCGCCCTCAACCTGGATCTCGCGGAGGCCACCCTCGGCGTCAGGGCTCACGCGGATGCCCACCGGCTCGGCCTCGAGATGGCCGCCCGGGCCCTCCGGTGGGATTGGTTCCGCCAGGAGGCCAGGCAAGGCGGCGCGACAGCCGTGGCCACGGGCCACACCCTGGACGACCACACGGAGACTGTCTTCCTGCGCCTGGCCCGGGGCGGCGGCCTGGGCTGCCTGCAGCCTCTGGCGCCACGCCAGGGCCTCCGCTGGTCGCCCCTGGCGGAGATCCGCCGCGCCGATCTGAGGTCCTACCTGGCGACCCGGGGCATCCCCTGGCGGGAAGACGCCAGCAACGCCGAGCCCTTCACGGCGCGAAACCGCTGGCGGCCCCTCCTCGAGGCCGTGCGGCGGGAGGCACCCGACCTGGACCGCCACCTGTTCGAGACCCATCTCCAGGCCGAGGAGGCCAGGCACCTGGTGGGTCTGCTCATCGCCGGCTGGGAGGGCACCCGCTGGTCCATTGCCGATCAAGGAATCACCTTCCGGCGAGGCGCGTGGGCCGAACCGGAACTGCGCTGGACGCTGGAAAGCGCCTTCCGCCGTCTCGACTGGCCGAGGGAGGCGGCCCTGCTGAGGGGCCTCGCGCCCTGGCTTGCCGCGCGCCTCGAGAAGGGCCGCAAGCCTTCCTCCTGGGGGAATTTCCATCTGGATCCCGAACCAGAGGGCGAGTACGTGCATCTTAGGTTCAGCCGCCTTCCGGGGCCTAGTACACTGGAAGGACACTTGGGCGAAGGCCCGAAGGAGTGACCCTTTGAATTCCATGATGAAAAGCGTGCTGGTCTGGTTGGGCATCATCGCCCTCTTGGTGCTGGCCTTCCGCCAGATCCCCCAGAACAGCCGCCAGATCGAGATCCCCTTCTCGACCTTCTACACCGAGGGTGTCGGCGGCAAGTACAAGTCGGTGACCCTCTCCGGCTTCGATGTCGAAGGCACCTACAAGCAACCCGACAAGAATCCCAAGACCGGCGAAGTCATCGAGAAGTTCCGCACCGTGGCCCCGCCCATGCAGGATCTGGGCAAGGTCATCCTCAGCTGGAAGACCGAGGGTCAGCTCGATGAGTTCAAGGCCGCCAAGCCCAGCGAGAACAACTTCGCCTATGTGCTGATGTTCTGGGCGCCCCTGCTTGTCTTCGTGGTCCTCTGGTTCGTCTTCATGCGCCAGGCCCAGATGGGCGGCAACAAGGCTCTTAGCTTCGGCAAGGCCCGGGCCAAGGGCCTGTCCAGCAGCGCCAAGCGCGTCACCTTCGCCGACGTGGCCGGCTGCGACGAGGCCAAGGAGGAGCTGAAGGAGATCGTCGAATTCCTGAAGGATCCCGCCAAGTTCGTGAAGCTGGGCGGCAAGATCCCCAAGGGCGTGCTGCTCATGGGCCCTCCGGGGACTGGCAAGACCCTGCTGGCCCGCGCCATCGCCGGCGAGGCCAAAGTGCAGTTCTTCTCCATCTCCGGCTCCGACTTCGTGGAGATGTTCGTGGGCGTGGGCGCCAGCCGCGTGCGCGACCTCTTCGAGCAGGCCAAGAAGAGCGCCCCCTGCATCGTGTTCATCGATGAGATCGACGCCGTGGGCCGCCATCGCGGCGCCGGCCTGGGCGGCGGCCACGATGAGCGGGAGCAGACCCTGAACCAGCTGCTGGTCGAGATGGACGGATTCGAGGGCAATGAGGGCGTCATCCTCATCGCCGCCACCAACCGCCCCGACGTGCTGGATCCCGCTCTGCTCCGCCCCGGCCGCTTCGACCGCCGCGTGGTGGTGGACCGCCCCGACGTGAAGGGCCGCCACGAGATCCTGAAGGTGCACACCACCGACAAGATCCCCCTCAGCCCCGACGTGGATCTGGAAGTCATCGCCCGCGGCACGCCCGGCTTCGCCGGCGCCGACCTGGCCAACCTCTGCAACGAGGCCGCCCTCACCGCCGCCCGCGGCAGCAAGAAGTGGGTCGAGATGGCCGACTTCGAGAACGCCAAGGACAAGGTCTATATGGGCGCCGAGCGACGCAGCCTCGTGATGACGGAGGCCGACAAGCGCATCACCGCCTACCACGAGGCTGGCCACACGGTCGTGGCCCATGTGGTGCCCGACAGTGACCCGCTCCACAAGGTCACCATCATCCCCCGCGGCCGGGCCCTGGGCGTCACCTGGCAGCTGCCCGTGACGGACCGGTACAACACCACGCGGGACTACATGGAGAGCCGCATCGCCATCGCCATGGGCGGCCGCATCGCCGAGGAGATCTTCTTCAACCAACTGAGCACCGGCGCCGCCAATGACATCCAGCAGGCCACCGAGATGGCCCGGTCGATGGTCACGGAGTACGGCATGAGCGACAAGCTGGGCCCGCTGAACTTCGGCGGCGGCCAGCACGAGGTCTTCCTGGGCCGCGATTTCGCCCAGCACCGGGAGATCTCCGAAGACACCGCCCGCCTCATCGACGTAGAGGTGCAGGAGTTCGTGCTGCGCAACTACCGCCGCGCCAAGGCCGCCATCGAGGCCCACCGCGACCAGCTGGTGGCCATCGCCGAGGCCCTTCTGGTGCGCGAGACTCTCGACGGCGACGACATCGACATCCTCATGAAGGGCGGCACGCTGCCCCCGCCCAAGAGCGGCGGCACGCCGTCTGCGCCGGCCACCGTGGAAGGGCCCAAGACCGATCCCGGCCTGAACCCCGCCCTTAAGCCCGCGTGAGGCCCGAACCGTTTCAATGGGGACCACTCCTGGAGGGTGGTCCCCTTTTCCTTGGCATCCTCAATTTAACGCCGGACTCCTTCAGCGACGGGGGACGCTACCTGAATCCCTCGGCGGCCCTGGCCCAGGCCAAGCACCTCGTGGCCGCCGGGGCCCGCATGCTGGACCTGGGCGCCGAAAGCACCCGCCCCGGATCGGCGGTGGTGGATGCCGCCACGGAATGGGGCCGCCTGGAACCTGCGCTGGCGGCGCTGCAGGAGGCGCTGCCAGGCATCCCCCTCAGCCTGGACACCCGGCACGCCACCGTGGCCGCGAAAGGCCTGGACGCGGGAATCGCCATCATCAACGACGTGTCCGGCCTGGCCGATCCGGCCATGCTGGAGCTGGCCGCCGGCTCCGCCTGCGGCCTCATCGCCATGCGCAGCCGGCGCGAGGGCGAGGGGTTCCTCATGCCCCCCTACGACGATCCCGCCCCGAGGGACGCATCCGTGGCCATCACGGAATTGATCGAGGTGCGCGACCGCCTGCGGGCGGCCGGCATCGCGGATCAGCGCGTGCTGCTGGATCCGGGCTTCGGCTTCGGCACCACCTTCGCCGAGGACCTAGCCATCTGGAACGCCCTGTCCCGGTTGCCGGAGGCGCTGGCCTGGCCCGCCGAGCGGATCTGCATCGGCATCTCCCGCAAGCGGTTCCTGGCGGCCCGCGCCGGCATGTCCCTCGCCCCGGACCAGCGGGACGGTCTCACGGCCGCCGCCCATGCCGAGGCCACCGGGTGGGGATACAGGGTCTTCAGGACGCACGCCATCAGGTAAACTTCCGGCATGAGTCTCTGCTACTTCGGAACCGACGGCATCCGCGGGGTCGCCCTGCGCTCCCCCCTCACCCTGGAAGAGGTCTCCCGCTGGGGCGCCGCCTGGGCCCAGGTGGCCCGGGAAGCCGGCGTGAAACGGATGGCGATCGGCTGGGATCCCAGGTCCAGCTCCGGCCCGATGTCCGAGGCTTTCATCCTGGGCCTCGGGATGGGTCTGAAAGTTCTGGTCCTCGGCATGGTTCCGACGCCGGCTGTGGCCTGGACCGTGGCCCAGCTGAGCGCGGAGGGCCCCAAGACCTGGGGTCTCATGATCTCCGCCAGCCACAACCCCCCCGAGGACAATGGCCTCAAGGGCTTCAACGAACTGGGCGAGAAGCTGGAGGAGGATCAGGAACAGGCCATCGAGGCCGCCTTCGAGGCCATCCCCGAGCCAACCACCATTTCGATCCCCCCGGAACATCTGGACCTCGGCCCCTACCTGAGGCACCTGGGCGGCATCGACCTGCCCCGGAATTTCGGCGTGGTCATCGACTGCGCCCATGGAGCCACGGCGGAGGCGGCCCAGGAGCTCTTCCGCGGCCCTGCCATCCACTGGATCGGCGTGCCCGCCGATGGCCCCTCCATCAACGTGGGCGTAGGGTCCACGCATCTCAATGCCCTGTCCGCGGCCGTGGTGGCCCGGGGCGCCCAGTTGGGCATCGCCTTCGACGGGGACGGAGACCGCTGCCTGCTGGTGGATGGCCGGGGCGACCTGGTGGACGGCGACCAGATGGTCTGGCTGCTCGCCCAGGACCGCAAGGCCAGCGGGGACGCGCCGCCAGGCGTCGTGGGCACCGTGATGACCAATGGCGGGCTGGCCCAGGCCCTGGCCGGCGCGGACATCCCCTTCGTCCGCACGCCGGTGGGTGACAAATTCCTGCTGAGGGAGATGGCCCGGCGCGGCTGGGATCTGGCCGCGGAAGCTTCGGGGCACCTCATCCAGAAGCGCGTGGGCCCCAGCGGTGACGGCATGGCCGCCGCCCTCGGCATCCTCCGGGCGCTCCTGCATCGGCCCGCGGATCGCCGCTGGGCCTGGGCCTTCCGCCCCTGGCCCCAGCGCCTGGTGAATGTGGTCGCCAGAGACCGTCGCGATGTGGCGGCCTGCACGGACCTGGTCGCCGCCATGGCCGCCATCGATGCCCGCTGGGGCGAGGGCGTGCGCCAGGTGGTGCGCTGGTCCGGGACGGAGCCCAAGCTTCGCCTCATGGTGGAAGCCCAGGAGGCCGCCTGGGTGGATCAGGCCCTCCACGAACTCGAGACCGCCGCCCGCCGCGACCTGGCTCTGGCCTAGGACCGGACATGGCCCCGGATGTCCGCCGCCCCGTCGACCGCTGGCTGGTGCTGTTCGCGCTCGCGCTGGTGGCGGTCGGCATGGTGTGGATCTACTCCGCCTCCGCCATCAAGGCTTCCCAGAACCACGCGGCGGCCACCGCCTTCCTGACCCGGCAGCTCATGGGCGGCGTCATCGGCATCGCCTTCATGCTGGCGCTCTCCCAGGTGGACCTGGCGCCGCTCCAGGACCATTCCCGCCCGCTCCAGATCGTCTATGGAATCCTGGTGCTCCTGCTGGTGGCGGTGCTCTTCTTCGGCCCCAAGGTCAACGGCGCCCACCGCTGGATCCGGCTGGGGGCCATGAGCCTCCAGCCCTCGGAGCTGTTCAAGCCACTGTCCGTGCTTCTCGCCGCCGGATGGATGGTGCGCCACCGCGAGGCCTGGTCGAACCATCGCGACGCCCTGCCCAAGCTCCTGGGCCTGGCCGGCATCATGCTGGTCCCCTTGGCCCTCATCCTGCGCGAGCCTGACTTCGGGACATCGTTCCTCATCGTCTTCGTGACGTTGATGGTGGTGTTCCTCGGTGGTGCCCCCAAGTGGATCTTCGCCGTGGCCATCCCCATCCTGGGCGCGCTGGGGACCGCCTTCGTGGTGCTGTCGCCCTACCGTCTCGCCCGGGTGACGAGCTTCCTCAATCCATCGGCGGATCCTCTCGGCAAGGGGCACCAGGCGCTCCAGAGCCTCGTGGCTGTCGGCAACGGCGGCTTCATGGGTGTGGGGCTCGGCGGCGGCAAGCAGAAGCTCTTCTTCCTGCCCGAGGCGCACACGGACTTCATCTACGCAGTGATCGCCGAGGAGGCCGGCCTGATCGGCACCGTGGCGATCCTCACGCTCTTCCTCGCGATCCTTTGGCGTGGCCATCGCATCGCCCGGCGCGTGAACGACCCGTTCCTGAAGTTGTGCGCCATGGGCTTCGTGCTGCTGCTGGTGGTGCAGGCCCTGATGAACATGAGCGTGGTGCTGTCCCTCGCCCCCAACAAGGGCATCCCCCTCCCCTTCATCTCCTTCGGCCCCAACAGCCTCATCGCCAGCCTGGTCTGCCTGGGGCTGCTGCTGGCCATCAGCAAGGAGGCCGGTTCAGCCTAGCTGGATCGGCTCGTCATCATCCTCGTCCACCAGGGTGATGTTGGAGCCGCCGCCGAGCAGCACCGCGTCCTCGTACATGTTCTTGAGCTTGGGCTCGAAACGGTCTGCCTGGGCCAGGCGCGGGTCGGGCTTCAGGTCCAGGACCTGACGCATGAGACCCCGAAGGGCCGCGGGTTCGAGCCCCAGAATGGCCGCATGGATCTTCAGGGGGTTGCCTGGTTCGGAACTCCTGGTGCGAGTCGTGCTGATGAGGACGTCCCCCTCCCACCGCAGTTCCATCACCAGCGGCCGCAGATCCAACGGCTTGACCTGCTTGCGCCCCTCGATCCGCCCCTCTTTCTCCCAGAGCCATTCCGTCGCGGACAGGAAGGCCCCGGTCCGCTTCCTGGCGTCGTCCGCCCGGTCCGCCGGGCAGGTCCAACGCCAATGGGAAGCCTCGGCGAGATCGGCCAGCGACGAGGCGTACGGGGGATGGGACTCCCAGCGGTGGATCCGCAGGCCTTCCGGAAGGCGGTCGTTCAGGGCTGACATCAGAGCCTCGGGTGGCTCCGCGGGTTCCACCCGGAAGACCACCTCGGCCCACTCGCAGAGGCCGCCCGCGCCGGATGGAACCGGCAATTCGAGATGCAGCGCGGGGCGGGGTCGCTTGCCGAGGTCCAGCGCCAGCCGGATTCCCTCCAGGCGGAAGGCCTGGAGGAGGATCGCATGCACCTCGCCCTCATCGAAGTCGATGGCCTCACCCTCTTTCGCATAGCCCACGCGCACGCAGGCACGCCGGGTGTCGAGTTGCCATGTCGCTTCGCGGCGCTTCTGGGCCCTGGCCGCCAGGGGCGTCAGGAGCGCGGAGATCTGCTGGAGGTGTTGCGGGTTTGAACGCTGCCGATCGGCGCGAACCAGGCACGCCCCTTCTTCGATCAGATCGTCTTCCACCAGAGATTGGACGAGGGCTGCCGGATCGGCGTGCGCTCCACGCAAGGCATCCTGAAGGGCCCGGAGAGCGGATGGCTCGCGGCTTGCCGATCCCTGCTCCATGGCGGCCAGAAGCGCCGAGAGCCGGGCCTGCCGGGCCAGGGCCTCGGCGGGGATGGAGGGATGGTGAGTGCGCGCGTCCACGACTCCAGAATAGTGACGCCGACCCGGATGCGCCGATGAAACCCCATCTGGATGGGCGTGCAGAAATCGAGAAAGAATTCACCGGGTTACCGGGAAGAGGTGATGGGATTTCCACATCCTTTGTGGGAAGCGCGACTGCAATCCAGGAGAATTCCTTCCATCTCAAGCCACTTGGGTCCGTGCTGATTTTTGGTGGCAGGTTCCCGTATGCAGCGGCAGTTGACAGCTGTCGCCGGGCTCGTTCCCACTGTCATCAAGACACATCCTTTGCCTTCCACCTGCGGACCCGCCAAGCTGGAATCCACATGATCCATGACCCTTACATCGTCCCTCCCCTGCCGGCCTCCTGGCCGTACGAACCCGGCAAGCCGCTCAAGCCGCTGGGCTGCCGCATCAACCTCGACCTGCCCGGTCTGGGCGGCGGCTGGCGCATCTGTACGCCGGGTGGACAGCTCATCACCGGCGAGGCCGTCCCCCTGGAAGGCGCCTTCGGCCGAGGGGGGATCCTGCGCGTCGGCAACCTGGTGATGCGCCCCTACCGCCGCGGCGGCCTCCTGCGCCACCTGAACGAACGGACCTACCGCACCCACCTCCGGTTCGCCGCGGAGCACGCGGTCCATCGCGGTCTCTGGGAGGCCGGCTTCCCCACCGTGGAGCCGCTCGGCTATGCGTGGCGCCCCAGCGGGCTCGGAGTGGAAGGCGTGCTCTTCACGCGGCTGGCCGAAGGCGAAGCCTGGCCGCGTCGGTGGGACCTGAGCCTCGAGCGGGCCGGGGACATCCGGCGCGCCATCGCCGCGCTTGGCGAGTGGGGCCTGTGGTCACCTGATCTGAACGCCACCAACATCCTCCTGCCTCCCGGCGGCGGTGCCCTGGTTCTCGATTGGGATCGGGCCCAGTTCGAGCCCTCGGGCACCGACCTGCGGCCCCGCTACCGCCGACGGCTCGAACGCAGCCTGCGGAAGCTGGCCGCTCCTGCGGAAGCCCTGGCCGTCATTGGATCTGCACCGCTTCCTTGATGAGCACCGGCTTCACCGGCAGGTTCAGGAAGTCGCTGCGCTTGTTGCTGGTCTTCACGGCCTTGATGCGGTCCACCACGTCCATGCCCTTCACGACCCTTCCGAAGACGCAGTAGCCCCATGTCTTGTCGTTGGCCTTGCCCTTGAAGTCCAGGGAAGGATTGTCCACCACGTTGATGAAGAACTCCGCGGCGGCGCTGTGGGGATCCGGGGTCCGCGCCATGGCCACGGTGCCCCGCTTGTTCTTGAGCCCCGCCGCCAGGGCACGGTCAGCCTCGTTGGGAATGGAGGCATCGGTGCGCTTCTTCCCGAGGTAGTCCACGTAGCCGCCGCCCTGGATCATGAACCCGGGAATGACGCGGTGGAAGATGGTGCCGTTGTACTGGCCCTTCTTCACGTACTTCAGGAAGTTCTCCACGGTCCGGGGCGCGGCCTCCGGCTCCAGCTCCATGACGATCACGCCCATGGACGTGGTGAGCTTCACCTGGGGCTTGGGGCCCGCGCTCAGGGCCAAGGCGGCGAAGGACAGGAGGGCGGCGATCAAGGGTCGCATCGGAGGGTCTCCAGGGGGGGTTCCCCAGCATAGCGTCACCCCACCCCTGGTGCGCCAGGTGACAGGCCCACCGTTGCAGCCAGGTCTCCGGCGGCGTAGGGTGGAAGCCTCGCCACACGATATTTGAGGGAGCTGCCATGCCCGCCTACCAGCTCACCGTGAACGGCCGCGCCCGCACCGTGGACGCCGACGCTGACACGCCGCTTCTCTGGGTCCTCCGGGACACCCTCGGCCTCACCGGCACCAAGTTCGGGTGCGGCCAGGGCGTCTGCGGCGCCTGCACCGTCCACCTGGACGGCAAGGCCGTGAAGTCCTGCCAGACGAGCCTGAAGGAGGCCACCGGACACGCGGTCGTCACCGTGGAGGGCCTGTCGAAGGATGGCTCCCATCCCGTGCAGAAGGCCTGGATCGCCGAGGACGTGGCCCAGTGCGGCTACTGCCAGCCAGGCATGATCATGAGCGCGGCTGCCCTGCTCAAGCGCAAGGCCCATCCCTCGGACCACGACATCGACGAGGCCTTCGCCGACCACGTCTGCCGCTGCGGCACCTATCCCCGCATCCGGAAAGCCGTCAAGCGCGCCGCCGGAGGTGTGAAATGACCAGCCGCCGCGACTTCCTGAAGGTGGCCGGCGCCGGCGCGGGGCTCGTGCTCGGATTCCACCTCGAAGCCAAGCCCCGGCCCGGAGAGACCGCCAAGACCGTCTTCCATCCCAACGCCTTCCTGGCCATCCGCCCCGATGGCACGGCGCAGGTCACCGTGCCCAAGACGGAGATGGGCCAAGGCGTGCGCACGGCCCTGCCCCTGGCCGTGGCCGAGGAACTGGACCTCGACTGGTCCAAGGTCGAGGTCGTCACCGGCCAGCCCGGCCCGGATTTCAAGTCCATGCAGACTGGCGGGAGCACCAGCGTGAGCACCACCTGGACGCCCCTGCGCAAAGCCGGAGCGGCCGCCCGCGAGATGCTCAAGGCTGCCGCTGCCGCCCGGTGGAAGGTGGAAGCCGCCCAGTGCCGTACAGAGAAAGGGTTCGTACTGGGACCTGACGGGAAGAAGCTCGGCTATGGCGACCTCGCCGAAGCCGCGGCGAAGCTGCCTGTGCCGAAGGACGCCCCCTTGAAGAAGGCCGCGGACTACCGCCTGGTCGGCAAGCGCACGCCCCGTTTCGACGGCCCCGCCATCGTCACCGGCAAGGCGATCTTCGGCCTCGACGTGCGCCGCCCGGGCCAGCGATTCGCCGCCGTGCTGCGCTGCGCCGTGATCGGAGGGCAACCGAAGGCCTGGGATGAAGCCAAGGCCAAGGCTGTGCAGGGCGTGAAGGCCGTGGTGAAGGTGCCCACGGGCCTCGCCGTCATCGCGGACAGCACCTGGGCCGCCTTCAAGGGCCGGGACGCGCTGGCCGCCACGACCACCTGGGAAGAGGGCGCCGCGCGGGACTTCAGTTCCCCTGCGCTCGAGGCCAAGATGCGAGCGGCCCTCACGGGGCCCGCCGACGACGCCCGCCGTGAAGGCGATCCCGCCAAGGCCCTGGCCGCCGCGGCCAAGGTGCTGGAGGCGGAGTACAGCTTCCCCTACCAGGCCCACGCCACTGTGGAGCCCATGAACGCCACGACCGCCCTGAGCGAGGGCGCGGCAGAGATGTGGATGGGCAGCCAGTCACCGAACCGGGCCCAGGAGCGGGCCGCCACCGCCCTGGGCCTCAAGCCGGAGCAGCTGAAGTTGAACGTCGCCCTCATCGGCGGCGGCTTCGGGCGCCGGCTCGGCACGGACTTCAGCACCGAGGCCGCCCAGGTGGCGCAGGCCGCCGGGGGCGGGCCCATCCAAGTGGTGTGGGACCGGGAGGACGATCTGCGCCACGACCTCCACCACCCCGCGACGCTCCATCGCCTCAAGGCTGGGATCGACGGTGCGGGTGCCCTCGCGGCCTGGACCCATCGCATCGCCGGTCCCGCCGTGCTGCGCTCCTGGACCGGGGGCCAGAAGGCGCCCTCGCAGGCCGCCACGGAGACCAACGGTGCCTACGACATCCCCTACGCCATCCCCGCCGTCGCGGTGGATTTCGCGGAGGTGGAGGCGCCCACGCCCCTGGGATGGTGGCGCGGCATCCAGATCGTGCCGAACGTCTTCGCCCGGGAGTGCTTCCTGGACGAAGTGGCCCACGCGCTCGGCAAGGACCCGCTCCGCTTCCGCCTGGACCTGCTGGGTGACCGCGGCATCGTCAAGTTCGGCCGGGACGAGGCCGACATCCGGCGCCTGAAGAAGGTGCTGGAGGTGGCTGCCACCAAGGCCGGCTGGGGCCGCAAGCTGCCTGCGGGCCACGGCCTGGGCCTCGCCTGCCACGCCTACGACGGCCGCACCTACGCCGCCGAGGTGGCTGAGGTTTCCGTGGTGAAGGGTCGGCTCAAGGTCCACAAGGTGACCTGCGCCGTGGACTGCGGCCTGGCGGTGAACCCCGCGGGGCTGGAGGCCCAGGTGGAGGGCGGCATCGCCTTCGGCCTCTCCGCCTTGTTCTCCCAGATCACATGGGAGAAGGGCCGCACGGTCCAGACGGGCTACCACGACTTCCCCGTGCTCCGCCTGGCGGACATGCCTGTGGTCGAGACCCATGTGATCCCCAGCGCCGAGGCCCCCTCCGGCATGGGCGAGCCCCCGGTGCCGGTGGCCATTCCGGCGGTGCTGAACGCGGTCTTCGCGGCCACGGAGAAGCGGATCCGGAAAGTTCCCATTGAGGATGGATTGATCTAATTTTTCATATCGCACCCTCGCCAGAGAAAAGGCGTAGCATGGGGGCCGCCATCCCAGATGGAGGTGCCCATGGCGGAGTACACGCTCTCGGTCAACGGCCAGTCCTATACGGTCGAAGCATCCCCGGACATGCCCCTGCTGTGGGTGCTCCGCGACCGCATCAAGCTCACAGGCACCAAGTTCGGATGCGGGCAGGGCCTCTGCGGCGCCTGCACCGTCCACCTGGGCGGGGAGGCCGTGCGGTCCTGCGTGACGCCGGTGAGCGACGTCGGCACGAAGCGCATCACCACCATCGAAGGCCTGGACCCCCATGGCACCCATCCACTGCAGAAGGCCTGGATCGAGGTGGACGTCGCCCAGTGCGGCTACTGCCAGACGGGCCAGATCATGACCGCCGCGGCCCTGCTGGCCAAGCATCCCAAGCCCACGGACCGCGACATCGACCAGGCCATGGGCGAGAACGTCTGCCGCTGCGGCACCTACCTGCGCATCCGCGAGGCCATCCACCGGGCCGCGGGCCAGCGAAAGGAGGTGGCCCCATGAGCACCACCCGCCGTGACTTCCTCAAGACCACCGGCGCCCTGACCCTGGCCTTCGCCCTGCCGGTGCGGCTGAAGGGCGCGACGGCCCAGGCCCCGGAATCCGCCTTCCAGCCCAGTGGCATGCTCCGCATCGACCCGGACGGCTCCGTCACCATCTGGGCCACGCGCACGGAAATGGGCCAGGGCGTCCGCACCAGCATGGCCATGGCCATCGCCGAAGAACTCGAGGCGGACTGGTCCCGCGTGAAGATCCTCCAGGCCTCCACCGCGCCGAGATTCGGCGATCTCGGCGTCACCGGCGGCAGCCAGACCACCCTGTCCACGACGATGGCCCTGCGGAAGGTGGGCGCCCAGGCCCGGGAGATGCTCCTCCAGGCCGCCGCAGACACCTGGGGCGTAGCCACCTCCGAGTGCCTCGCCCGGGACGGCCGAATCCAGCACCCGTCCACGAAGCGGAGCCTGGCCTATGGCGACCTGGTGGCCCGGGCTGGCAAGCTCTCGCCGCCGCCGGAGCCGCCGCTGAAGGCGCCCAAGGACTTCCGGATCCTCGGCAAGGACGCGCGGCGCCTGGATGGCCCTGACATCGTGACCGGCAGGGCCCAGTTCGCCACGGACATACACATTCCGGGCATGCTCGTGGCCAGCATCGAGCGCTGCCCGGTGTTCGGCGGGAAGGTGAAGTCCTTCGACGCCTCCGCCACCCTGAAGGTGCCCGGCGTGAAGCAGGTGCTGGAGGTGCCCAGCGGTGTGGCGGTCTTCGGCGAGGACACCTGGGCCGCCTTCTCGGGCCGTGAGGCGCTGAAGGTCCAGTGGGACGAGGGGCCGGCCGCCAAGATGGACAGCGCCTCCATCCGGAAGCAGTACGAGGAGCGGCTGAAGACGCCCGGCAAGGTGGTGCGTCAGGTTGGCGATGCCGCCCAAGCCCTGCCGAAGGCCGCCAAGCGCATCAAGGCCACCTACGACGCGCCGTTCCTGGCCCACGCGACCATGGAGCCCATGGTGGCCGTGGCGGATGTGAAGCCTGACCGCTGCATGATCTGGGCCCCCACCCAGGCCCCAGGCTGGATCCTTCCCCTCGTGGAAAAACTCACGGGCCTGAAAGCGGACCACATCGAGGTCCAGGTCACCCTGGCGGGCGGCGGCTTCGGGCGCCGGGCCATGGCCGACTTCATCCTCGACGCCGTGGCCTGCTCCAAGGCCGTCGGCGCCCCCGTGAAGGCTCAGTGGACGCGCCCCGACGATTTCCAGCACGACGGCTACCGTCCCGCCACCCTGCACGAACTGGAGGCGGGTCTGGACACCCAGGGCCGCCCCGTGGCCTGGGCGCACCGGTTCGTGGGTCCCTCCATCGCCGCCTCCAACCACTTCCCCTGGCCCCCTGAAGCCGTGGAGCTGTCGGGCGCCGCGGATCTGCCCTACGACATCCCGAACCTGCATGTGGAATGGGGCCAGAGCGACACGCCGGTGCCCATCTGGTTCTGGCGGGCCGTGCCCGCGAGCTTCAATCCCTTCGTCACCGAATCCTTCCTGGACGAGCTGGCCCATGCCGCCGGCAAGGATCCCCTGGCCTTCCGGCTGGCGCACCTCCCGAAGGCGCCCCAGAAGCTGGGCCAGCACACCTTCGATCCCGCTCGCTACCGCGCCGTGCTGGAGCTGGCCGCGGCCAAGGCCGGGTGGCACACCCGCAAGCTGCCCAAGGGCTGGGGCCACGGCATCGCGGCTCACGCCTACCTGGAGTGCGGCACCTACGTGGCCCAGGTCGCAGAGGTGGAAGCCAAGGCGGGCGGCGGCATCCGCGTCCACCGCATGGTCTGCGCCGTGGACTGCGGCATGGCGCTGAACCCCGGGAACGTGAAGGCCCAGATGGAGGGCGGCATCGCCTTTGGTCTCAGCGCGGCCCTCCACGACGAGATCACCCTCAAGGATGGCCGGGTGACCGCCTCCAGCTTCGCGGAGCACCCCATCCTGCTGCTCCCGTCCATGCCCAAGGTGGAGGTCCATATCGTGCCCAGCGAGTTGCCGCCCGGCGGCGTGGGCGAGCCGGGCCTGCCGCCCCTGGCGCCCGCCGTGGTCAATGCGGTGTTCGCGGCCACCGGCAAGCGCCTGCGCAGCCTGCCGCTCCTCCCCCCGGCGCTGCGCAAGGCCTGATCGCGGGGCATAATCCATCCATGCACAAAGAACTCCAGGACATCCTGGTCATTGTCCGGGGCCGCGGAACTCCCGTGGCCCTGGCCACGCTGGTCCGCGTCGAAGGCTCCAGCTACCGCCGCCCCGGCTCCCGGCTGCTGACGGACGGGCAGGAGGTGCTGCGCGGCTCCCTCAGCGGCGGCTGCCTGGAAGGCGAAGTCATGGCCCGGGCCCGGGAGGCCCTCGCCGACGGCCAGCCCCGCCTACTCCGCTACGATCTGCGGGGCGACACCGACCTCGTCTGGGGCAGCGGCAGCGGCTGCGAAGGCCTGCTGGACATCCTGGTGGAGCGCCTCGATCCCGCCGCACCGCCCGAGTGGCTGACCTGGGTCGAGCAAGCTCAACGTTCGCGAACCTCCCTCACGCTCCACACCGATCTGACCCCTGATCGCTTGGGGATGCGCAGCATCCCCCCCCAGCCGGACGCGCCAGCGTCCGGCTTCGCCGAGACCTTCAACCCGGTTATCTCCCTCTGGATCCTGGGCGCCAGCGACGACAGCCGGCCCCTGGTTCGGATGGCCAAGGAGCTGGGTTGGAGCGTGAGCCTTCTGGACCACCGCCCAGCCTTCGCCCGGCCCGAGCGCTTCCCCGAGGCGGACGCGGTCCTGTCGGGACACCCGGCTCAGCGGATCCCTGGGCTGGGGCTGGACGTGCGCAGCGCCGTGGTCCTCATGACCCACAACTACCTGAAAGATCTGGAGGCCCTGCGCGCGCTGGCGGCCTCCGGAGCCGGCTACCTCGGCCTCATGGGCAGCCGCGCCCGCAGCGCGAAGATCCGCGAGGAGCTCGCCGCGGAAGGCATCTTCCCCGGCGAGCGCCTGCACAGTCCCGTGGGCCTGGACCTGGGTGCGGAGGATCCAGAAACCATCGCCCTGGCGGTGCTGGCAGAGATCCAGGCCTCCTTCCAGGGCCGCACCGGCGGCTCCTTGCGCGCGACGCGCACCACCGTGTCGGCCCAGTGACCGCCGCCATCATCCTCGCCGCGGGCGCGGGCCGTCGCATGGGCGGCCCCAAGGCCCTGTTGCCCTTCGAGGGCGAGACCCTCCTGCGTCGCGCCGCGCGGACGGCCCTGGAAGCCGGATGCAGCCCGGTGATCGCCGTGGTGGGGGACTGGGATCCGAGACTCGAGGGCCTCGCCGTGCTGCCCGTCATCAACCCCGAGGCCGCGGAAGGCATGGCCAGCTCCATCCGGGCGGGCATCGCCGTCCTGCCGCCGGAGGCTCCGGCCGTCCTTCTCCTCACGGTGGACCAGCCCGCCGTGGACGCCTCCCATCTGCGCCGCCTCCTGGCCCTGGCCGCCACCGGTCCTGACCGCCCCGCGGCCTGCGCCTACGCGGGCACCCTCGGCATCCCGGCGGTACTGCCCCGGCGCTGCTTCCCGGAATTGCTGGCTCTGCGCGGAGATCGCGGCGCCAAGGCCATCCTCCTGCGCGAAGCCACGCAGGGCCTCCCCTTCTCCGAAGGCGCCCGCGACCTGGACTCCCCGGAGGACCTTCCCCCGGACAGCGTCAGGCGCTGAGCGAGGGCTTCTTCTGCAGGTGGTCGTAGCGCTTGCGGGCCTGCTCCAGCTCGGACAGGTGTGTGCCGGCCCACTCGCACAGGGCGCCCAGGGGTCCGATCAGCGTGTGGCCCAGCTTCGTCAGCTCGTACTCCGTGCGAGGCGGAACCTCCGGATAGACATGCCGCGACACGAGTCCGTCCCGCTCGAGCTTTCGCAAGGTCTGCGTCAGCATCTTCTGGCTGATGCCGCCCACCTGGCGGTGCAGGTCACCGTAGCGCTGCTTCCCCTTCGCGAGCAGGTAGATGAGCAGAGTGGTCCACTTGTCCGCGATGAGGTCCAGAGCCTGACGCGTGGGGCACTGGGCGCTGAGGACATTGGGTTCGAGGGAGCAGGCTTTACGAACCATGGGGTTCCTACCTTCCGAAATAGTGCCTACTTTCTTTTGGAATGTAAGCTTCCTAAGTTTGGGTCACGGGCGGATTGAATGCAATCGTCCAGATAGGAGCCAAAGATGACCCAGATCTCCATCGTGTTCCACAGCGGCTACGGCCACACCAAGGTGCTGGCCGAGCAGGTCAAGGCCGGCGCCGAGACCGTGCCTGGCGCCAAGGCCACGCTCATCCCCGTCGAGGAAATCGAGGCGCACTGGGGGGACCTGGAGGCGGCGGATGCCATCGTCTTCGGCAGCCCCACCTACATGGGCAACGTGAGCGGCCCTTTCAAGACCTTCATGGACGCCAGCTCCAAGCCCTGGTACGAGCGCAAGTGGAAGGACAAGCTGGCGGCCGGATTCACCATCAGCGGCAGCCCCAGCGGCGACAAGCTGAACACCCTCCAGTCGCTGATGATCTTCGCCATGCAACACGGCATGGTGTGGATCGGCACGGCGGACCTGCCCGGCAGCGAGGAGGGCATCAACCGCCTGGGCAGCTTCAGCGGCCTGATGGCCCAGGCCGGCCAGGTGGCCCCTGAGGTCGAGCCCAACGAGGCGGACCGCAGGAGCGCGATGCGCCTGGGTCAGCGCCTGGCCGAAGCCTCCGTGCGCTGGGCCAAGGGCGCCTGACGAAGGCCACGGCGAGGCCGAAGCGATTGTCATGACCGGGAACCCCTCCAGATCCGTTAACCTGGAGGGGTCCCGCAGGAGCCTCCGAATGTCCGATCTCATCCAGCACCTGACCGACCAGACCTTCACCGAGGGCGTCGCCCATGGCTACACGGTGGTGGACTTCTGGGCCCCCTGGTGCGCGCCCTGCCGCGAGCTGGCTCCCCTCACCGAGACTCTGGCCGCGGAGCTCGCGGGCAAGGTCCGTTTCGCCAAACTGAACGTGGACGATTTCACCCCCCTCTCCGAGCAGTACGACGTCCTCAGCATGCCGACCCTGGTGATCTTCAAGGATGGCGAACCGATCGACCGGATCGTAGGCTCCATGCCCATCGACCAGCTGCGGACCCGCATCCAGCGGTCCATCTGAAGCTCATTCCCACATCTGAATCCGAGGTAACCGTGAGCATCATTCCAGGCGACAGCCTGCTCCAACAGCTGAACTGGCGGTACGCCACCAAGAAGTTCGACCCTGCCAGGAAGATCTCTCCCGCAGACTGGGCGAGCCTCGAGGAAGCATTGATCCTCACGCCTTCCAGCTACGGCCTCCAGCCCTGGAAGTTCATCGTGGTCACCGACCCAGCCCTCAAGGCCAAGCTGCGCCCCGCCTCCTGGAACCAGTCCCAGGTCGAGGATTGCAGCCATCTGGTGGTGCTCACCGCGAAGCAGGACATCACCGAAGCTGATGTGGACCGCTTCGTGGCTCGCATCGCCGAGGTGCGTGGCGTTTCCACCGAGAGCCTGGCCGGCTACAAGGGCTACATGGTGGGCGACCTGGTGAAGGGCCCCCGCCACGCCGTCATCCAGGAATGGGCCGCCCGCCAGACCTACATCGCCATGGGCAACCTGCTGACCTCCGCCGCCCTGCTGGGCGTGGACGCCTGCCCCTTCGAGGGCATCGAGCCCGCCAAGTACGACGAGATCCTGGGCCTCAAGGGCACCGGCTACACCACCATCAGCGCCTGCCCCCTGGGCTACCGCGCGGCGGACGACAAGTACGCCGCCATCCCCAAGGTGCGGTTCGAAGCCAAGGACGTCATCGAGCACCGCTGAATCGATCCATCCAGTATTTCCCGGCGGAATACCTTTCACCACCAAGGCGCAAAGACACCAAGAAAAGCAGGCACGCCTGCTTGTGCAGTTCTTGGTGCCTTGGTGTCTTGGTGGTATGCCTTCCCCCTGCACCTCAAGCGTGAAGGAGGTCCTCATGCTGACCCGCACTCTCGGAACCCAGGGACTCACGGTGTCGGCCCTCGGCCTCGGCTGCATGGGCATGTCGGACTTCTACGGCCACCGCGATGATGCCGAATCCACGGCCACCCTCCGCCACGCCGTCGACCGGGGTATCACCCTCTTCGATACGGCCGACGTATACGGCCCCCACACCAACGAGGTCCTGGTGGGGAAGGCCCTGGCTCCGGTGCGGGACAAGGTGGTCATCGCCACCAAGTTCGGCATCGTGCGCGATCCGGCCGACCCAGCCAAGCGGGGCGTCTGCGGGCGCCCCGACTACGTCCGCAGCTCCTGCGACGCCAGCCTGAAGCGCCTGGGCGTGGAGGTCATCGACCTCTACTACCAGCACCGGCAGGATCCCGAGGTTCCCGTTGAGGACACCATCGGCGCCATGGCGGAGCTCGTGACGGCCGGGAAGGTCCGCTTCCTGGGCCTGTCCGAGGTGAGCCCCGCCACCCTGCGGCGGGCGCACGCGGTGCACCCCATCAGCGCCGTGCAATCCGAGTATTCCCTGTGGACCCGCGATCCCGAAGGCGGGCTGCTCCAGGCTTGCCGGGAGCTGGGCGTGGGTCTCGTGCCCTACAGCCCCTTGGGCCGCGGCTTTCTCACGGGCCAGATCAAGCGCTTCGAGGACTTCGAGCCGGACGATTACCGCCGGAACTCGCCCCGCTTCCAGGGCGAGAACTTCCAGAAGAACCTGGACCTGGTGGCCCGCCTCCAGGACATGGCCGCCGCCCGGGGCTGCACTGCCTCTCAGCTGGCGCTGGCCTGGGTGCTGGGCCAGGGGGGCGATGTCGTGCCCATCCCCGGCACCAAGCGACGGGATCGCCTGGACGAGAACCTGGGAGCCCTGGACCACGTGCTCTGCCCCGGCGAGCTCGTGGAACTCGGCGGCCTCTTCCCGCCAGGCGCCGCCGCAGGAGCCCGCTACCCCGAATCGATGATGCGTCTGGTGGGCCGCTAGCATCCAAGGACACGGGAGGCGCCATGGCCCGCCGTACGGATGTCCCAGCTGACAATGTCCCAGGCCCCTTTTTCGTGGACCGCACCTGCATCGACTGCGGCACCTGCTACCAGTTCGCCCCAGAGACCTTCGAGGGCGGCGAGGACCGCGCGCGGGTGCATGCACAGCCCGGCGATGCGCAGGCGCGCCTGCGGGCCGCCATGGCCCTGGTGGCCTGCCCGGTGGGATCCATCGGGACCGACGACCGGACCGACGTTCCCGCCGCGACGAAGGCCTTCCCGCATCCCGTGGCGGAAGATGTCTATTTCTGCGGCTACACCAGCGAGAAGAGCTTCGGCGCCTGGAGCTACCTGATCCGGCGGCCCGGGGGCAATGTGCTGGTGGACTCCCCCCGGGCCTCCGAGCCGCTCATGAAGAACCTGGAGACCCTGGGTGGCGTCGCAACGATGGTCCTCAGCCACAAGGACGATGTGGCCGACCATGCGGCCTACCACGCCCGGTTCCAGTGCGAACGGATCATGCACGTGGCGGACGGCTTCACCGGGCTGGAGCGCCCGGTGGAAGGCGACGAGCCCATCCCGCTGGCGGAGGACCTGCTCCTCATCCCCACGCCGGGCCACACGGCCGGGAGCGTCTGCCTGCTGTACCGGGACGTCCTCTTCACCGGCGACCACCTGTGGTGGAATCCGGTCCAGGGGCGCCTCTCCGCCTCCCGCACCTACAACTGGCACAGCTGGGCGCGGCAGCTTGACAGTTTGGAAAGGCTGCTCGCCTTCGATTTCGCCTGGGTGCTGCCGGGACACGGAAGCATCCACCACGCGGATTCCCCCGCGGCCATGAGGGCGGACCTGCGACGGGCCCTGGGTCTCCTCCGACGCTCTTGATCGCCGTCCCGGGCGCGCCGTGGGACACTAGGGGCCCTCCGCCGGAGTCTCCCATGACCACCGCATCCGATGCCCCCGTCCTCTCCGCGCCCCGCGGCTCCCACCTCCACTGCAAGGGCTGGGTGCAGGAGGCGGCCCTGCGCATGCTCATGAACAACCTGGATCCGGAGGTGGCCGAGCGCCCCGAGGACCTGGTGGTCTACGGCGGCCTGGGCAAGGCGGCCCGCAACTGGGATTGCTTCCACGCCATCGTGAAGGAACTGAAGCACCTGAACGACGACGAGACGCTGCTGGTGCAGAGCGGCAAGCCCGTGGGCGTGGTGAAGACCCACCCCGACGCGCCCCGCGTGCTCATCGCGAATTCCAACCTGGTGCCCAAGTGGGCCACCTGGGAGCACTTCCGCGAGCTGGATCAGAAGGGCCTGATGATGTACGGCCAGATGACCGCCGGCAGCTGGATCTACATCGGCAGCCAGGGCATCGTCCAGGGCACCTACGAGACCTTCGCCGAGGCCGCCCGCCAGCACTTCAACGGCACCCTCGCCGGCACCTGGACGCTGACCGCCGGCCTGGGCGGGATGGGCGGCGCCCAGCCCCTGGCCGTCACCATGAACGGCGGCGTGGCCCTCTGCGTCGAAGTGGACCAGACGCGCATCCAGAAGCGCCTGGACACCCGCTACCTGGACGAATGGACGGACAACCTCGACACCGCGCTGGCCCTGGTCCAGCAGTACGTGGACGTCCACGAGGCCCGCAGCATCGGCCTGCTGGGCAACGCCGCCGAAGTGCTGCCCGAGATCCTCAAGCGCGGCTTCCAGCCAGACCTCGTCACGGACCAGACCAGCGCCCACGACGAGTACAACGGCTACATCCCCGCAGGTCTCAGCCTCGATCAGGCCACCGCGATGCGGAAGGACCAGCCGGAGGCCTACGTCCAGCGGGCGCTCCAGTCCATGCGCACCCACGTCGAAGCCATGATCGAGTTCCAGCGCCGCGGTTCGGTAACCTTCGACTACGGCAACAACATCCGCGCCCAGGCCCAGCGTGCGGGCTGCGAGAACGCCTTCGCCTTCCCTGGCTTCGTGCCGGCCTTCATCCGTCCCCTCTTCTGCAAGGGCATCGGCCCCTTCCGCTGGGCGGCGCTCTCGGGCGATCCCGAGGACATCGCGGTCACCGACGCCGCCATGATGGAGTTGTTCCCCCAGAACGAGGGCATGATCCGCTGGCTCAAGGCCGCCAAGGAGAAGATCGCCTTCCAGGGCCTGCCCGCGCGCATCTGCTGGATCGGCGCCGGCGAGCGCCACCTGGCGGGCCTCAAGTTCAACGAGCTGGTCCGCACCGGCAAGGTGAAGGCGCCCATCGTCATCGGCCGCGATCACCTGGACAGCGGCTCCGTGGCCAGCCCCAACCGCGAGACCGAAGCCATGAAGGACGGCTCCGATGCCGTCAGCGACTGGCCGCTGCTGAACGCCATGACGGCCGTGGGCGGCGGCGCCTCCTGGGTGAGCTTCCACCACGGCGGCGGCGTGGGCATGGGCTACAGCCAGCACAGCGGCGTGGTCATCGTGGCCGACGGCACCGAGCGCGCCGACCGCTGCATCAGCCGCGTCCTCTGGAACGATCCCGCCCTGGGCGTCTTTCGCCATGCCGACGCCGGCTACGAGAGCGCCCGCGACCATGCCGATGCCATCGGCCTGCACATCCCCATGAAGGGCTGACCATGTCCCGTCCCTGCCCCTGCACCTCCAAGAAGCCCTATGACCGCTGCTGCGGCCCCTTCCATGCGGGGACGTCCGCGCCGGAGACGGCGGAGGCCCTGATGCGCTCCCGCTTTTCCGCCTACGCCCTGGGCAAGGTGGACTACCTCATCGCGACCCGGCCCGAGGCCAAGCGGGCCGAAGAGAACCGCGACGAGCTGGCGCAGTACTGCAAGTCCGTGAGCTGCGTGGGACTCAAGATCATCAGCAGGGAGAAGGGTGCCAAGGGCGATGACACCGGCGTGGTCACCTTCCACGCCAGCCTCCAAGCCAACGGCCGCCGCACCCTCCACATCGAGACCAGCACCTTCGCCCGGGAGAACGGCCGCTGGGTGTACGTCGACGGGGTCGTGAAGTCCTAGGACCCGCCGTTCAGAAGACAACCAGGGTGCGAGTGCGCAGCTTGTGCACCAGCATGCCCAGGGGGATGAAGAAGATCCGAAGCGCGGGGCTGTATCGACGGCGGTCGCCTCGAGAACGCAAGGCGCGCCGCTCGGTCCCGGCTTCGCGATCGTAATTCAAGGGGCTCTGACTGGTCCGTCGATTCATCTTCGGGTCCCCTCCTGGGTAGAAATATAGGGCAAGACGACAGGGGCCGCCTTAAATCGGTTCCATCACGCCGGATTTGCCGGGTCGTCGGCCAGGCCGGGCTCGAGAGGGCGCCGACCCACTCGGGCGGGATTCGAACTGCGCCCGGCTTTGCCAGACGTTAGTCTCGCTTCGGGTTTGAGAAGAGGCGACGAACCCACTCTCGCGGGATTCGAACCGCACCCGGCTTCGCCGGGTGCCGGCCTTCTGCGGCGCGACATCTAGTCGCGCCTCGAAGTCCACTCGCAGGTTCGAATCCCGCAGGGATTCACTCCAACGAAAAGGCCCCTGCGCGCAGGGGCCTTTTCGTTGGAGCCAACTACAGGATTCGAACCTGCGACCTGCTGATTACGAATCAGCTGCTCTACCAGCTGAGCTAAGTTGGCGCTGGCCTCCCAGTTTGCCCTGGGAGGCCGTTGGAATCAACTACTGGGCGAAGCTGACGGGCAGCTTCATGTGGAGGTTCCTGACGAGGAAGGCCCAAAGATCGGCGCGTTCGGCGATGAGCTTGGCGGTGGGCTTGCCGGCGCCGTGGCCCGCGTTGGTCTCGATGCGGGTGAGGACGGGGGCGGAGCCGGCCTGGTCGGCCTGGAGGGTGGCGATGAACTTGTGGCTGTGGGCGGGCACCACGCGGTCGTCGTGGTCCCCGGTGGTCACCAGCGTCGGGGGGTACTTCACGCCGGGCTTCAGGTTGTGAAGCGGCGAGTACTTGATGAGATTGGCGAAGCCTTCCGACGTGTCGCTGGACATGTAGTCGCTCTTCCACATCCATCCGATGGTGAACGTGTGGTAGCGCAGCATGTCCATGACGCCCACGGCGGGCAGGGCGGCGCCGAAGAGGTCCGGGCGCTGGGTCATGCAGGCGCCCACCAGCAGGCCGCCGTTGGAGCCGCCCTGGATGGCCAGCCGGGGGGTGCTGGTGTACTTCTCCTTGATGAGCCACTCGGCGGCGGCGATGAAGTCGTCGAAGACGTTCTGCTTCTTCTCCCGCTTGCCGGCCTCCCACCACTCCTTGCCGTACTCGCTGCCTCCCCGCAGGCAGGCCACGGCGTAGACGCCTCCCATCTCCATCCAGACCTGGGAAATGGGCGAGTAGCCGGGGGACTGGGCGATGTTGAAGCCGCCGTAGGCATAGAGGAGCGTGGGGTTGGTGCCGTCCAGCTTCAGCCCCTTCTTGTAGGCGAGGAACATCGGCACCTTCGTCCCGTCCTTGCTGGGATAGAAGACCTCCTTCACCTCGTACTCGGCGGGCTTGATGTCCACCTTCGGCTGGCGGAACACGGTGCTCTTGCCGGTCTTCAGGTCGTAGCGGTAGAGGGTGGGCGGCTGGTTGTAGGAGGTGAATGTGTAAAAGGTTTCGGTGTCCTGGCGGCGGCCGTTGAAGCCGCTGAGGTTGCCCAGGCCCTCGGGCTTGATCTCCTTGAGGAAGCGGCCCTTCAGATCATAGAGCTTCACGACATTGAGGGCATCCACCTTCCAGGTGATGGCCAGGGTGTCGCCGAACAGATCAGCTCCCGCCAGGACGTCCCGCCCCTTCCCTTCGGGCACGATGTCCCGCCAGGCCTTCGGGCCCGGGTCCTTCAGCTCCACGGCCACGATGCGATGGCGCGGCGCACCGGCGTCGGTGTGCACATAGAAGGTGTCGCCGTCATTGCCGAGGATGGAATAGGATCCGTCGTACTTGTCGAAGAGCGGCGCCACGGGACTGCCGGCCTTGCGGAGGTCCTTCAGGAAGACGCGATTCTTCCGCTCGGTGCCCTGGCGCTGGGAGATGACCAGCCAGTGGCCGTCGTCGGTAACCTGGGCGCCGAAGCCCCAGTCCGGCTGATCGGGACGCTCATAGACCACCGCGTCCTTCTCGACGGGATCGCCCAGCTTGTGGAAGAACAGCTTCTGGTTCTTGTAGACGGCGGTCAGGGCCTTGCCGGCTGCCACCTTGGGATAGTCCGTGTAGTAGAACCCGCTGCCATCCTTCGCCCAGTCGTTGACGGCCATGCGCCCGGCCGGGAAGGCGTCAGGAAGATCCGCGCCGGTGGCCACGTTACGAACCTTCCAGGTGCTCACGTCGGAGCCGCCCTTGGACAAGCTGTAGGCCACGAAGGTCCCGTCCTCGCTGAAGCGCAGGCCACCCAGGGCCACGGTGCCATCCTGGCTCAGGGCGTTGGGATCGAAGAGCACGCGGCCCTTCTCCTCCAGGCGCTCCGTGAGGTAGACCACCGCCTGGTTCTGGAGGCCGGAGTTGTAGGAGTAGACGTAGTACTTCCCGTGCTTGCTGGGTGCGCCGTACTTCTCGTAGTTCCAGAGGCGGGTCATCCGGGCCTCGATGGCCTTGCGCTCGGGGATCTGCGCCAGGTAGGCCCGCGTGACCTTGTTCTCGGCCTCCACCCAGGCCGCGGTCTCGGCCGAGTGGTCATCCTCCAGCCAGCGGTAGGGGTCGGTCACCTTGGTGCCGAAGTAGTCGTCCACCACGTCCGCCTTGCGGGTGGCGGGGTATTGCAGCGGCGCCTGGGCCATGAGGGCGGTCGCCGCCAGGGCCAGCGCGCACGCGCGGGATCGGATGCAGGTCATCTGGGAACCTCCGGGAACATGGGGAGGTCCCCAGCATACCTCGCATCACTATGTTTGAACTGGAAAACGCATCGGGAAGGGCGGATCAGGGGGTCTTCATGCGCAGGTTCTTCACGAGGAAGGCCAGCACATCGGCCCGCTCTTCGATGACCTTGGCCGTGGGCTTGCCTGCGCCATGACCCGCGCTGGTCTCGATGCGCGTGAGGATGGGCGCGGGACCCGCCTGGGCCACCTGGAGCGTGGCCGTGAACTTGTGGCTGTGGGCAGGCACCACGCGGTCGTCGTGATCACCGGTGGTGATGAGCGTGGGCGGGTATTTCACGCCGGGCTTGATGGTGTGCAGGGGCGAGTACTTCATGAGGGTCTCGAAGCCCTCCTTCGTCTCGCTGCTGCCGTAGTCGCTCTTCCAGCCCCAGCCCAGGGTGAACTTGTGGAAGCGCAGCATGTCCATGACGCCCACCTCCGGCACCGCGGCGCCGAAGAGGTCAGGCCGCTGCGTGAGGCAGGCGCCCACCAGCAGGCCGCCGTTGCTGCCGCCGTTGATGGCGAGCTTCGGCGTGGAGGTGACCTTGTGGGCGATGAGCCACTCGGCGGCGGCGATAAAGTCGTCGAAGACGTTCTGCTTCTTGTCCTTGCGGCCCGCGTCGTACCACTCGAGGCCGTACTCCCCGCCGCCGCGGAGGTTCGGCATGGCGTAGACGCCACCCATTTCCAGCCAGACCATCCGCGAGACGGAGAAGGCGGGTGTCAGTGACACGTTGAAGCCGCCGTAGCCGTACAGCAGGGTCGGGTTCTGGCCGTCGAGCTTGATCCCCTTCTTGTGCACCAGGAACATGGGGATCTTCGTGCCGTCCTTGCTGGGGTAGAAGACCTGCTCCACCTCGTAATCCGCGGGCTTGAAGGCCACCTTCGGCGCGCGGAAGACAGTGCTCTTGGTGGTCTTCAGGTCCAGGCGGTAGATGGTTCCGGGGTAGGCGAAGCTGCCGAAGGTGTAGAAGGTCTCGGTGTCCTCGCGCCGCCCGCCGAAGCCGGTGACCGTTCCCAGGGTGGGCAGGGTCAGCGCGCCGGCTTTCTTCCCCTTCATATCATAGAACTCCACGGCGGAATGGGCATCGCGCATCCAGGTGGCCACGAAGCGGTTCCCCACGAGGGAGACGGATTCCAGCACATCCCGGCCCTTAGCCTGGGGGATGATCTCGGTCCAGTTGGCGGGTTCGGTCTGGCCCTTCCGGATGGCCACCAGGCGGTTGCGGGGCGCGCCCTGGTTGGTGACGACGAAGAAGCGGTCTCCTTCGTTGTCGACCACGCTATAGGTGGCATCCATGCGGTCCAGGAAGGGCTCCACGGGGCTGCCGGGCTTCGTGAGGTCCTTGAGGAACAGGCTGGTCTCGGGGTTGGTGCCCTTGTTCCCGGTGATGACGAGCCAGCGGCCGTCATCCGTGACCGTGCCACCGAGGTACCACTCGGGCTGGTCCGGGCGCTGATAGATGAGCGCGTCCTCGGACTGGGGCGTGCCCAGCTTGTGAAAGTACAGCAGGTGGTTGTTGTTCACGCCCGTGAGCGCTCCGCCTTCCTTCGGGGCCTCGTATCGGCTGTAGAAGAAGCCGCTGCCATCCTTCAGCCAGGAGGCGCCGCTGGCCTTGGACCAGCGGATCTCGTCGGAGAGGTCCTTCCCGGTGGCCACGTCCCGCACCTTCCAGGTCTGCCAATCCGAGCCGGCCACGGAGACGGAATAGGCCATGAGGCCCCCATCCTCGGTGAAGCTCGCGCCGCTGAGGGCCACGGTACCGTCCTTGCTCAGGGTATTGGGATCGAGGAGCACCCTTCCCTTCGCCTTGGGGTCTTCCGTCACGTACAGGACCGACTGGTTCTGGAGGCCGGTGTTGTAGGAGTAGAAATAGCGACCGCCCCGCTTGAAGGGCGCAGTGAACTTCTCGAAGTCCCAGAGACGGGTCATGCGCTCCCGGATCGTCGCCCGCTGGGGAATCTGGGCGAGGTAGGCGAAGGTGACCTTGTTCTGGGCTTCCACCCAGGCCTTGGTCTCGGCGCTACTGTCGTCCTCCAGCCAGCGGTAGGGATCGGCCACCTTGGTGCCGAAGAAATCATCCACCACGTCGCCTTTCCGGGTGAGCGGATAAGTCAGGGGAGTCTGGGCGGATAGGGCGGTGGTGATGGCGAGGGCCATGGGAAGGATCCTCATGCGGTGGTCTCCAAACGGGCTGACATTCTCCCACCAACGAAAGGCCCATTCCCAGCCGTGCATGGCCGGCCGCTTGGTGGTAGGCTCCGGCCAGCCCTGGAGGTCTCTTTGGTCCCACCATCCAGCAAGAAAGTCTTCGTCCTGGATACGAACGTCCTCCTGCACGATCCGAACTCGATCCTCCACTTCCAGGAACACGATGTGGTGCTGCCCATCGTCGTCATTGAGGAGATCGACCACTTCAAGAAGGACCAGACCGAGATCGGCCGGAATGCCCGGACGATCTCCCGCATGCTGGACAAGCTCAGGGCCAGCGGCAGCCTCAGCCGCGGCGTGCCCCTGGGCGACGGTGGCTCCCTGAAGGTGGATGTGGAGAGCCACCCCCTGGACCTCGGCATCCTCCGCGAGGACAAGCACAAGGCCGACAACCAGATCCTGGCCTGCGCCAAGCAGCTCCTCGGCACGTCCAAGGAGAAGGTGGTCCTCGTCACCAAGGACACCAACCTCCGCATCAAGGCCGATGCCATCGGCATCCTGGCCGAGGACTACACCACGGACCGGGTGGAGATGGATGAGCTCTACTCAGGCCACAAGAGCTGGGAGGTGGATCCGGCCCAGGTGGATCTCCTCTACGACGGCGGCCTCCCGCCTGACCCGGAGTTGCACCTCCAGCCCAACCAGTTCGTCACCCTGGTGGACCACTCCAACCCCAGCCACACCGCGCTGGCCCGCTTCATGGCCGGCGAAGCCCTTCTCCGGCCCATGCGCCGCGTCGAGGCCTATCCCTGGGGGATCAAGCCCCGAAACCGCGAGCAGCAGTTCGCCATGGAGCTCCTGCTGGATCCCACGGTCCAGGTGGTCACCCTGGTGGGCAAGGCCGGCACCGGCAAGACCCTGCTGGCCATCGCCGCGGGCCTGCAGCAGGTGGTGGATGACGAGGCCTACGACAAGATCCTGGTCAGCCGGCCCGTCATGCCCATGGGACGCGACCTGGGCTACCTGCCCGGGGACGTGGGCGAGAAGCTGCGGCCCTACATGCAGCCCATCTACGACAACCTCGAGTTCATCGTGGCCGCCAACACCGAGGCCCGGCGCCGCAGCACCATGACCGCCGGCCAGCTGGAGGAGGCGGGCTACCTCAGCGTGGAACCCCTCACCTACATCCGGGGCCGCAGCATTCCCAAGCAGTACCTCGTGGTCGACGAGGCCCAGAACCTCACGCCGCACGAAGTGAAGACCATCCTCACGCGCGCGGGGGAAGGCACCAAGGTGATCTTCACGGGCGATCCGTATCAGATCGACAATCCCTACGTGGATTCCAGCACCAACGGCCTCAGCTTCCTCGCGGACCATTTCAAGCACCTCGATGTATCCGGCCACGTCACCCTGATGAAGGGTGAGCGCAGCAAGCTGGCAGAATTGGCGAGCAACCTGCTCTAGGAGCCCCATATGGCAGATTCCTCCTGGGACAACGGCGGACACGGCGTCCCCCTCAAACCCGGCCTGCCCCTCTGGGCGAAGGTCGCCATGGGCTGCGGCATCGCCTTCCTGGTGGCCCTCGTGACCTGCGTGGGCGGCGTGGCCTATGTGGCCAACAAGGCCAAGAAGGATCCCGAAGGCTTCAAGAACAAGGTCATGGGCTTCGCGCTCGACAAGATCCGCCCTGATTGGGAGGACTTCCGTGTCGTGGTGGATCAGCTCCGCACGCCCGAGGGCTGCCGGGCCCTCTATGCGGCCAGCCCCAGCCTGGCGAAGACCTGGCCCACCGAATCCGACTTTCTCCAATCCGCGGCCAAGTGGCAGAAGGATCTTGCCCCGGTCCCGGACCTCACGCCGGACCTGATGGAGCACCAGGGCCTCCGCATCCACCGGGATCTGGGCGGCAAGGTGGAAGTGGGTTGGAGCCCGAAATCCGGGCGGGCCGTCTACATCACCTTTGAAAGCGCGAGGAATCCCGGGGACAAGGGGCCTCGGCGCGTGCTCGAAGTGGATGTCCGCTGATCGGATCCGCGGAAACCCTCTGACCGTTCCGGATTGAGGATCAGCAGGTTTTCCGCCAAGATTCAAGCATGACCGCCGCTTTCGGATCCGTATCTGACGCCCTCGCCCTGCTCATGAAGGGCACCGTGACCTGCCACAAGGTGGAACAGCTTGAGGCCAAGCTGAAGGAAGGGCGGCCCCTGCGGATCAAGGCGGGCTTCGATCCCACGGCGCCTGACCTGCATCTGGGCCACGGCGTGCTCATCCGCAAGATGGCCCAGTTCCAGAAGCTGGGCCACGAAGTGACATTCCTCATCGGGGACTTCACCGGCCTCATCGGCGATCCCACGGGCAAGAAGGCCACGCGCCCGCCTCTGTCCCGCGAGGAGGTGCTGGCTAACGCGGAGACCTACAAGGCCCAGGTCTTCAAGATCCTCGATCCCGAAAAGACCAAGGTGCGCTTCAACAGCGAGTGGCTTGGCCCCCTGCACGGCGAGCAGTGGATCCGCCTGGCCTCGCGCTTCACCGTGGCGCAGATGTTGGAGCGCAACGATTTCGCCAAGCGCATGGAGGCTCGCGAGCCCATCTCCCTGCACGAGCTGCTCTACCCCCTCACCCAGGCCTACGATTCCGTGGCCCTCCAGGCGGATGTGGAGCTGGGCGGCAACGATCAGCTCTTCAACCTCATGCAAGGCCGCATCCTCCAGGAGGCGTCCGGCCAGAAGCCCCAGGTAGTGCTCACGGTCCCCCTTCTGCTGGGCCTGGACGGCGTGGAGAAGATGTCGAAGTCCCTTGGCAACTACATCGGCTTCATGGAGGACCCGGACACCCAGTTCGGCAAGGCCATGAGCGCCAGCGACGCCCTCATGTGGGACTGGTACCTGCTGCTGACGGACAAGCTCCCCGCGGAAATCGAGCTCCTCAGGCAGGGCCACCCGATGGATGCCAAGAAGGCCCTGGCCCGGCAGATCGTGTCGGACTTCCACGGCGCCGCCGCCGGCCGCGAGGCCGAGGAGCGCTGGGTGCGCCGGTTCTCGGAGCGCAGCCAGGAAGAGGCTCCCGAGGTCGCCATGGCCCCCACGGATGGCGAGGTCCCCCTCAGCCGCCTGCTGGTGGACCGCGGTCTGGCCGCCAGCCGTAAGGAAGCTGAGCGCCTCATTGGCCAGGGCGCCGTCAGCCTGGATGGCCAGAAGGCCGGGGATCCAGCCCTGCGGCTGGCGCTGAGTTCCGGCCAGTCCCTCCTGGTCAAGGTGGGCAAGCTCAAGCTCGAGCGCTGGATGATCTCATGAGCCTTCCGGCCCTCAAGGACCTCTTCGCCCGGCATCGGACAGGAGCCACCGGCCTGTGGCGACTGGGCCAGGAACCCAACCGGGTCGTCTACTTCGAAGGCGGGAACGTGGTGTTCGCCGCCAGCAGCCATCCCCAGGACCGTCTGACCCACCTGCTGGTGGAACGCGGCAAGCTCACCCAGGTCCAGCTCGACTACGCCATGGCGAACCTCAATCCGACCATGTCCATCGGGCGGAACCTCATTGAAATGGGGTTCATCACCCAGCGGGACCTGCTGGACGTGGCCCGGGCCCAGGTGGAGCGGGTGGTCTGGGCGGCCATGGCGGAAACCATGGAACGTCCGGCCTTCGAGGCCAAGGCCCTCGATGCCTCCACGGTCCGTCTCCCCTTCGATACCCCAGGCATGCTGCTGGCGGGCGTACTGAACCTCCAGGACCGCGAGCCCCTGCTGGCGGAGCTGGGTCCCCTGGACCAGGTGGTGGCCCTGGAGGTTCCGCGCCTTCCCGAGCTCAACCTCCCCCCCGACCTGGTCCGCCTCCCCGGCCTCCTGGGCGGCCAGCGGACCCTCCTGGACTTGGGCCGCGAGGCCGGGGTCGAGCCCTTCCGCCTGGGCGCCTTCGTGCTGTATCTGCGGGAGATGGGCTGGGCTCGCCTCCAGATGGCGCCGTCGTCCCCGGAAGCTCCCCGGCCCCCGGAACCGGAGCCGATCCTGATCGCGCCGCCCGTGACGCCCGTGACGTCCCCTGTGACGTTGCCGGTTCCGCCGCCTTCTCCGGCCGTCCCCTCCCTGATCCAGGCCATCGAAGCCAGCCAGGTCCCCACCACGAACCTGGAGCACCTTTCCGAAGCCCTGGACCAGCTGGGCGCCGAGGACGAATGGGAGGAACCCGGCCAGGGTGGCCTCCAGCCTCCGCTCTCGCCGGAACGGCCCCTCCCCATCCACCAGACCGCCGCCGGAAGCACGGAACCTCCTGATTTCCAATCCCTTGAGCCCAAAGGCACCTCCCGCCGGCCCCTCGTCCTGCTTGGGATCCTCCTGGTGGTCGCGGGCCTGTGGGGCGGTCTGCGGTGGTACCAACGGAACCCCATCATTCTTCCGAAACTTGCCCAGCCTTCTCCGCTGAACCCTTCCGCGCCGGCAACAAAGCCGGAGCAACCCCTCCCCGAGGCCAGCTCCGAGCCCGAGGCGAAATCAGAGCCCAAGCCTGAGGCCCAAGCCGCCCCCAAACCCGACGCGAAACCGGTCTCCGAACCGGCCCGGGCGCCCAAGGTGGTTCCTCCGGCCCAGCCGAAGCCCGCTCCCAGATCCTCGGTTTCCTCCCAGGCCGAGCGCCTGAAGGCCATCCAGGCGGGCAACTGGAAGCTGGCCCACAGCCAGGGCTTGGCCCTGTGCGCCGCCAGCCAGGGCAAGTGGTCCCTGCGTCTGGAGATCGCGTGCCAGGGCGATACGGTCCAGCGCGCGGCCAGCCTCCTGAAAGGTCAGACTCCGGACCTCTTCCTCCTGCCCATGACCATGCGGAACGGACGCATCTGCCACCAGATCTTCCTCGGTACCTACGAATCAGAGGCCGCGGCTCTGGCGGCTGCCCGTCGCCTTCCGCCCCCCTTCCTGACCGAGGGGAACCGTCCAAAGCCCTTCAAGGTGGACCAGATCCCCAGTCGGCAATAGGCATAAGCAGCGGTTTCGCTGCACATATTCCTATTCCAATTTGCAGTCCTTTACAAAAGGGCTAGGCTTCGCCATACTTTATATGTATACGAACTGGTCCATTAAACGTGACCCGTTGATCTTTGTTTGTGGAGCCCGATGCTGTCACCCTTCCATCCCACCAATTGGAGCAAGGCCTGTGCGCTCTGGATCCACGAGATCCACGTCGCCTTCGACCCTCCGACGCCGGTGGACCCAGGCAAAGGCGGGTTTCTCAGAGTCATGCGCTGGAGCACCCCTCGGGTGGCCACCCTGGTCGCCCTCAGCTTCACCCTCCACTGCACCCGTCCCCCGGCGACCTATGCCTCCCCCTCCGCCGGCTCCCGCAATGGCGCCCAGCCCGCGGATGGCCAGGCCTACGTGGAGGAGGGTGTGGCCAGCTGGTATGGCGGAGATGACGATGGATTCGCAGGCCGGCAGACGGCCAGCGGGGAAATATTCGATCCGGAGCAGTACACCTGCGCCCACCGGACCCTTCCCCTGGGCAGCTTCGTGGAAGTCGAGAACCTCGAGAACCGGAAGCGCGCGGTCTTCCGGGTGAATGATCGTGGCCCCTTCGTCAAGGGAAGGGTGCTGGACCTCTCCAAGCAGGGAGCCAAGGACCTGGGATTCCTGGGCCATGGGACCGCCCGCATCCGCCTGCGCTCCGTGGATGCCATGGGCCTTCCCACCGCGCTGGATCCGGCCGTCGACCATGCGGACCCCTTTGTGGTGCAGGTGGCTGCTCTTTCGGATCCCAAGAACATCGAATCACTTACACGCGAACTTGAAAACACCTTCGGCGTCGTGACGCTCCAGAGCGCCACCACCCGCGGCGGCGTGGCCGTGAAGCGGGTCCGGGTGGGCAGCTACACCAGCCGCCAGGACGCCGAGCAGGCGGCCGAGCGACTCGCCAAGCTCATGAAGGACCGCGGTGTCGAACCCTTCATCACCCGTCAGCGCTGACATGGTCCTGGGGGGACCGCCTGCTCGCTCCGCTCGCGATGTCCCCCCCGGGACCCTCCACGTGGTACCCGAGCCAAGCCCGCTCACCACGTCTGATCCCCTGCGCCCCTACTTGGTCATTCCTGCCGGAGGGCGGGGTCTGCGCATGGGCGGTGGCCTGCCCAAGCAGTTCCGCGATTGGGGCGGCCGCCCCCTGCTCCAGGCCACGGTGGAGGCGTTCCTGGCCCCCGGCATGCCTCACCTTGCAGGTATCGCCCTGGCTGTGCCTGAAAGCCACCTGGAGGAAACCCGCTCCTGGTCCTTCAGCGCGCCCTGCTGGGTGGTGCCGGGCGGCGACACCCGGCAGGCCTCTGTGTGGGCCGCCCTCCGGGCCCTGCCGGACCAGCCGCTGGCTCCGGTGATGATCCACGACGCCGTCCGGCCCTTCCCTCCAGTGGCCCCCCTGTGGGAAGCCCTGGACGCCCTGAACCAGTTCGACGGCGTCCTGCTCGGCGAACCTTCCACCGACACCCTCAAGCGGGTGGACGAGAACGGCCGGGTGCTCGGCACGGAACCCCGGGAGGCCTTCTTCCGGGCCCAGACCCCCCAGATCGCGCGCCTGGGCACCTGGCTCAACGCCTTCCGCGCCGCCGACGCCTCGGGCTTCAACGCCACGGATGACGTCGCCCTGCTGGAGCGCCTGGGCCTGGCGGTGAAGCTGATCCCCAGCCCCAGCTCCAACCTGAAGCTCACCACCCCCGAAGACTGGGAGCGCACCCGGCCAGGCTGACCAAACCACGGTGTGTAGTGGATGAACCCACATCCACTCCCTTTTCATCACCAGGCAAATCGTGAAATGATTTGGCTAGCATAACGGCACAGAAATGGCTTATCAGTCTGCGAGGACGAACCATGCCCCGCAGCACCACGCCCCAGACCCTGAGCCGCGAGATCACCATCTCGGGCCATGGCCTGCATGGCAACCGCCCCTGTTCCGTGCGCCTGGTCCCCGTGGCCGAACCCACGGGCATCGTGTTCGTCCACACGCCCACCGGCACCGTGATCCCCGCCAAGGCGGATCTGGCCGGCGATCTGGTGCTGGCCACCACCCTGGTGAAGGATGGCGTGCGCCTCCAGACCATCGAGCACCTGCTGTCGGCGCTCATGGGCCTGGAAGTGGAGCACATCCGCATCGAGGTGGACGCCGAGGAACTTCCCATTCTCGATGGCAGCGCCGCCCCCTGGGTGGAGGCCATCCTGCAGGTGGGCGTGAAGGGCCTGGCAGGCCGCCGGCGGTTCATGAAGATCACCCAGCCCATCGAAGTCCGAAACGGCGACCGCTGGATCCGGGCTCTCCCCTACGATGGGCTCCGGCTTCGCTACGTCATCGACTTCCCCATCCCCGCCCTGGGCCGCCAGAGCCGCGAGCTGAGCCTCACCCCCGACAAGTACCGCCGGGAGCTGGGCGCCGCCCGCACCTTCTGCTTGGCCCAGGAGATCGACATGATGCGCGCCCGCGGCCTGGCCCTGGGCGGCAGCCTGGACAACGCCGTGGTCTTCGGCGCCGACGGGCCCCTGAACGAGTCCCTGCGCTACGAGGACGAAGCCGTCCGCCACAAGATGCTCGATCTCGTGGGCGACCTGGCGCTGCTCGGCGCGCCCCTGCTGGGCTTGGTGGAAGCCCATGCCGCCGGCCACGCCCTGCATGTCGCCCTGGCCCAGGCCATCCTCGCGGCACCCGGCTCCTGGGAGTGGACCGAGGAAGCCGAACCCGCCAACGTGCGCTTCTTCTTCCAACCCGCAGGACTCACCGCCGCGGCGCAGCCTGCCTGAACCGATTTCCGGTTGCGGCCCACGACAGGGACCTGTCAGCCTGTTCCCTTCACCCGAGAGGTGCATAGGTGTTACTTCATCTCCTTCAGTGACCTGACGAACCGGGCAGACGCGCCCGGGCAGGTGAGCGACTGGGTGGCCGCGCTGGCGCGGAACGGGGAGATGGAAGAGGACACGCGGGAGGCCGTCAAGGCCATCCTGGCGGACGTGCGCCGGGATGGCCTGAAGGCCTTACTCGACTGGACCTTGCGCCTGGATGGCGTGGCCCTCGATCCCGCGGCTCTGCGCATTCCCGAAGCGGCCCTCCAGACCGCCCGCGCGGACCTGGACCGCCGCCAGCCGGACCTTATGGCCGCCCTGCGGGAAATGATCGCCAATGTCCGCCGGTTCGCGGAGGGCCAGCGCGGCTGCCTGCGCGACCTGGAGCTGCCCCTGCCCGGGGGCGGCACCGTGGGCGAGCGCTGGTGCCCTTTGAAGACCGCGGGCGTCTACATCCCCGGCGGGCGGGCCTTCTATCCGTCCACCCTCGCCATGACCGTCATCCCCGCCCAGGTGGCCGGCGTGGGCCGCATCGTGGGCGTGACACCCCCGAAGCCACAGCCGACCCTCCCGGGCGCCTGGGGCGTGGATTCCCTGGTGCTGGCCTGCGCGGCCGAACTGGGCCTCACCGAGCTCTACCCCTTCGGCGGCGCCCAGGCCCTGGCCTGGCTGGCCTTCGGGGAGCCGGCGGTTGATCTCGTCGCCGGTCCGGGCAATCGGTTCGTGGCCGAGGCCAAGCGCCAGCTCATCGGCACCTGCGGCATCGACGCCCTGGCGGGCCCCACGGAGCTGCTGGTGCTGGCCGATGGCAGCGCTGATCCCGCCTGGCTGGCCGAGGACCTCATGGCCCAGGCCGAGCACGATCCCGACGCCGCCGCCGTGCTGGTGAGCGCCGACCGCGCCCTGCTCAAAGCCGTGGAGGCCGAGCTTCAGACCCGCGTGGCCGCCTCGCCCCGCCGCGCCATCCTCGAGCAGAGCCTGGGCGCCCATGGACGGCTGGTCTGCGCCGAGCGCGACCTGGCCATCGCCCTGGCCCAGGCCTGGGCGCCCGAGCACCTCGAGCTCTGCGTCCGCGATCCGGAAGCGTGGCTGCCCTCGCTGACCACCGCAGGAGCCGTCTTCATCGGCAGCGCCAGCGCCGAGGCCTTCGGCGACTACGGCGCAGGCCCCAACCACGTGCTGCCCACGGACCGCAGCGCCCGCTACACCAGCCCCCTGGGCGTGGCCACCTTCCTCAAGCGCCAGAGCCTGCTGCGGCTCTCCGCAACCGACGCGGCCGCCATGGCCCCTTGGGTCGAGAAGCTCGCCGAGGCCGAGGGCCTCACCCACCACGGCCGCAGCGCCGGCCTGCGCGGCCATCACCACCCCTAGGGAGCGCCTCCTCGCCGAGCGCTCCGTTCTGCTTCTTCTCACCTGGAAGCCTGGTTTCCTCCTACCCTCATCCCGAGTCACCCATGTCCTTCCTCCGACCTGATCTCGCCGACCTGCCCGCCTACCGGCGGCCTCCCGAGCCGCCCACGGGCCTCCGCCTGCACATGAACGAGGCCGGGTCCGATTGGCCGGCCGAGGCCCGCGAGGCGCTGCTGGCGCGGCTTCGCACCCTGCCCTTCAACCTCTACCCCGAGCGCCAGGAGGAACTCACCGAGCGCCTGCGGAAGCGCGTGGGCGCGCCCGAAGGTGGCCTGCTGCTGGGCCCCTCCAGCGGCGCCCTGCTCGACCACGTAGCCATGGCAGGCCTGAGCTTCGGGGACACGGTGGCCATCCCGGATCCGGGTTTCAGCCTCTATCCCATGCTGGTGCGCCGGAACGGTGGCCAGGTGCGCAAGGTGCCCCAGGGCACGGGCTTTCCACTGGAGCCCTGGTTCGAAGCGCTCGACTGCCGCCAGATCTGGCTGACCCTGCCCAACAACCCCACGGGCGCCTGGGTATCCCCGGCGGAACTGGAGCCTCTCCTGGCCGCGGCGGCTGCCCGCCCCAAGCCGCCCCTGGTGGTGATGGACGAGGCCTACGCGGAGTTCGCGCCGGCCACCCACCGCCTGGCGGTGGACCGCTATCCGAACGTGGTGCTGTTGCGCACCTTCAGCAAGGCGCTGGCCTCCGCCTCCTGGCGCCTGGGCTACCTCCTGGGCGACCCTGCCCTGGTGTCCAAGCTGGCCACGCTGCAGCTGCCCTACTCCATCCCCGCCGCCAGCCTGGAGGCCCTGGACGTGGCCCTGGACTTCGCGCCGACCTTCGAGCCCGCCGTGCGCGCCCTGCCGGAGCGGCGCGATCGCCTGGCGACGTCCCTGGCGACCACCCTGCCCGCGCACCGCGTCGCCCCCAGCGCCGGCAACTTCATCCACGTGACACCGGACCCCTCAGACATTCTGGAAGCTGAGGGCATCAAGGTGCGCCGCCTGCCCGGCACCGGTGCCGCGCGGCTCACCATCGGCACGGAACCGGACACGGCCCGCGTGGCCGCGATCCTGGGCACGCCGCTGCCGGAGCCCGCGCCACAGCCGCGTCGCCGCCTGCTGGTCCTGGACATCGACGGCGTGCTCATTGATGCCGACCGCAGCTTCCTGGAGGCCGTGGCCCGGGCCCTGGCTGAGCTGCGGCCTGCCCTGCCCTGGTCCGATGGCGCCTACCGCGCCTTCAAGCGCCTGGGCGGCTACAACAACGACTTCCGCCTCGCCGCCGGCGCCTTGGCCCTGGCCGAGGTGCACGGTGACGTGGACCTCCAGCCCGTGATCGAAGCGGCAGACAGCCGCGGCTTCCCGGAGCTCGACGTGCGGATGGAGGCCCTGGAGCCCGCGGCGCAGGTCGTCGTGCAGAAGCACTACGCGGACACCATCCGCCTGGAGCGCCCCCTGGTGGACTTGGCCGAGCTGAAGGCCACGGGCTGGGAGCTGGC
The DNA here is from genome assembly GCF_022808815.1 of Geothrix paludis. Classification (GTDB taxonomy): domain Bacteria; phylum Acidobacteriota; class Holophagae; order Holophagales; family Holophagaceae; genus Geothrix; species Geothrix paludis. The sequence goes on from NZ_JAKZLC010000001.1 coordinate 765,401, forward strand.
GGTGCTCACCGGGCGGCCGCCCGAAGAACTGGACCTGGCCTGGAAGGTGTTGGGCTTCTCGCTGCCCGCGGTCTGCGACGCCGCGCCCCACCTGCGGAAGCCCGAGCCCGCGGGCCTGTTGCAGCTGGCGGACGCCTACCGGGCCGAGGAGGTCGTCTTCGCCGGGGATACCGTCGATGACGCGCGCTGCCTGCGAGCCGCCGCCGAGCTGAAACCCGAGGTGGCCTGGCGCTTCGCGGCCCTGGGCCCCGACCGCTCCCGCTTCGCCGCGGCCGGGGATGCCGAGTCCGAGACCCTGCGCGGCCTTCTGCCCACGCTGACCCAGGAGCAGCCATGAGAACCGCGACCCTGACCCGCGCCACCGCCGAGACCCAGGTGAAGCTCAGCCTCTCTCTGGATGGAGGCGAAGCCCGCATCCGCACGGGCCTGGGCTACTTCGACCACATGCTGATGCAGCTCGCGAAGCACGGGGGCTTCGGCCTCGAGGTGGAGGCCTCCGGCGACCTGCCCGTGGACAGCCACCATCTGGTGGAGGACGTGGGCCTCTGCCTGGGCGACGCCCTGAAGACGGCCCTGGGCAACCGGGCCGGCATCGCCCGCTTCGCCCACGCCTACGTACCCCTTGACGAGGCCCTTGCCCGGGTGGTGGTGGACCTCTCCGGTCGTCCCTGGTGCGAGTTCCACGCGGAGCTGCCGCCGGTCATCCTCGGCGACGGCTTCCAGGTTGAGATGGTCCGGGAGTTCTTCATCGCCCTGGCCATGCGCGGTGGCCTGGCCATCCACGCGGACCTCATCCGCGGCGTGAACACCCACCACAAGGTCGAGGCCCTCTTCAAGGCCCTGGCCAAGGCCCTGTCCCAGGCCACCCGCGCCGAGGGCGGCGGCGTGCCCTCCACCAAGGGGACTCTGTCCGCATGAGCGCCGGCACCATCACCCTCATCGACTATGAGGCGGGAAACCTCGCGTCCCTGGAGGGCGCGTTGGAGCGCCTGGGCTTTCCCTTCGTCCGCGCCGCGTCGCCGGACCAGGCCGCAGAGGCAGGTCCCATCGTCCTGCCTGGCGTGGGGCACTTCGAGGCCGCCCAACGCTCCCTCCGGGATCGGGGCTGGTGGTCCGCGCTACCGGGACTGGTGGCCGACGGCCGGCCCCTGCTGGGCATCTGCCTGGGGCTCCAGCTGTTGGCCGAAGGCAGCGAAGAAGCCCCCGGCATCCCCGGACTGGGCCTCATCCCCGGCCTCGTCCGGCGGCTGGGTCCCGGCGTGAAGGTCCCCCACATGGGCTGGAGCCAGGTGCATCAGGCTCGCCCTCACCCGGCCCTCCCGGATCCCGATGGGGCTTGGCTCTACTTCGTGCACAGCTACGCCTTGGAACCCACGGACGACACCCTGCTCGTCGCCGAGCACGGCCGCCCCTTCACGGCGGCCGAGGCCCGGGGCAGGGTGATGGGCTTCCAGCCCCACCCCGAGAAGTCCGGGCCCGACGGCCTGCGGCTGCTCCGCGCTGCGCTCGCCTGGATGGGCGCAGCCGCTCAGGAGGCGCCATGCAACTGATCCCGAGCATGGACCTGATGCAGGGCCGCCTGGTGCGGCTGCGGCATGGAGACCGGAAGCAGGCCACCTTCTATGACTTCACGCCGGAAGCGTGGGTGGAGCGGCTGATCGCCGCCGGCGCCCGCCGCATCCACCTGGTGGACCTGGACGGAGCCTTCGGCGAGCCGCGCCAGGGCGCCTTCACCGCCTTCCCCGCCCGCTACCCCCAGGTTCGCTTCCAGCTGGGGGGCGGCCTGCGCGACCGCGCCGCCATCGAGGAGGTGCTGGCCCTTGGCTTCGACGCCGTGGTGGGCACGCTGGCCGTGGAGCAGCCCTCCGCCCTGCGGGGCCTCCCCGGCGAGCGCATCGTGGCCGCCCTGGACCTCAAGGGCCAGCGCATCGTCACCCGCGGCTGGCAGGCCGACAGTGCCTGCGAGTCCACGGATGTCTTCGAGGCCCTGCTCACCCTGGGCTTCGATCGGGCCCTGGTCACGGACGTGAGCCGCGACGGCACGCTGGAGGGGCCGGGCCTCGAAGCCGCGGCCTGGGTGGCCCGGGAGGGCTTCCGCGTGCAGGCCTCCGGCGGCGTGAAGGGCCTCTCGGATCTGCCCACGTTGGCCGCGCTGCCCGGCGTCGTTGGCGCCATCAGCGGCAAGGCCCTCATGGAGGGCCACATCCCCCTGGAGGATCCCCGCACCCGCGCGGCCCTCCAAGGAGGCGCCTGATGCCCGCCAAACGCGTCATCCCCTGCCTCGACGTGAAGAACGGCCGCGTCGTGAAGGGCATCCAGTTCAAGCAGCTCCGCGACCTGGGCCACCCCGCGGAGCTGGCCCGCCGCTACGACCAGGAGGGCGCGGACGAACTGGTCTTCCTCGACATCGCCGCTTCCCAGGAGAACCGCGGCACGCGAGAGGCCTGGGTCCGCGACGTGGCCCGGGAGCTCACCATCCCCTTCACCGTGGGCGGAGGCGTCTCCAGCATCGAGGACGCCCGCAGCCTGCTGCGCGCCGGGGCCGACAAGGTGGCCGTGAACACCGCCGCATCCCTGCGGCCGGACCTGGTCTGCGATCTGGCGGACGCCTTCGGGAGCCAGTGCGTCGTGGCGGCCGTGGACGTGAAGCGCGATCCCGACCTGGGCTGGCGTGTCTACCTCAAGGGCGGCACCGCGCCCACGGAGCGGTCCGCCGTGGACTGGCTCTGGGAGCTCAACGACCTGGGCGCGGGCGAGATCCTGCTCACCTCCATGGATCGCGACGGCACCGGCGATGGCTTCGACCTGCCCCTGCTGGACCTGGCCTCGGAGCTGCCCATCCCCCTCATCGCCTCCGGCGGCGCGGGCCGGGAGGTCCACTTCCTGGAGGCCCTCCAGCACGGCGCCGATGCCGTGCTCGCCGCCACCCTCTTCCACGAGGGCATCCTGCCCATCCCCCGTCTCAAGGCCTACCTTGCCCAGAACGACCTCTCCGTACGGATCTGACATGGACCTCGACACCCTCACCTTCGATTCCGCCGGCCTCATCCCCGGCATCGTGCAGGACCGCGCCGGCGCGGTGCGCATGGTGGCCTGGCTCAACCGGGAATCCCTCCAGCTCACCCTCGACACGGGCTTCGTCACCTTCTGGAGCCGCTCGCGCCAGGCCCTCTGGGTGAAGGGCGAGAGCAGCGGGAACCGGCTCCAGGTGATCCAGATCCGCCCGGACTGCGATTCGGACGCCCTGCTCATCCTCGCGGAGCCCGAAGGCCCGAGCTGCCATCGCGGCACGGAAAGCTGTTTCGACGCCGCCCCCGGAGAAGACCAGGCGACCGCCCCCTGGCCCGCCACCCTGCCCTGGCTAGGCCGTCTGGAGACCCTCCTGAAATCCCGAAAGGCGCTGGCGGATGTGGAAGGCAGCTACACCCAGAAGCTCTTCGCCCAGGGCGTGGACCGCATCGCCAAGAAGGTGGTGGAGGAGGCGGGCGAGGTGGTCATCGCCGCCAAGAACGACAACCGCGAAGAGTTCCTCGGAGAGGCCGCGGACCTGCTGTTCCACCTCGACATGCTGCTGCTGGAGCGTGGCGCCAGCCTGCTGGACGTGGTGGATGTGCTCCATCGCCGCCACGCCGACCGCACGGGAGGGCCCGCCTGATGGCCGTCCGCACGCCCCACTTCCCCGATCTGCTCTTCAACTCAGCCGCCCGGCTGCGCCGCTGGGAGGGCGCCCTTATGGGCCTGCTGGCGGATCATGGCTACCGCGAGTTGCATCCCTCGCTCGTCCTGCGGGAACCCCCGCCGGAAGGCGCGCTGCGATTCTTCGACGGCGACGAGCTGGTGGCCCTGCGCTGGGACTTCACCGTGGCCCTGGCGGGCCTCCTCACCCGCACTTTCCCCGCGCCGCCGGACCGCGTGGCTTATGCCGGCGCCGTGTTCCGGCGGCCCGTGCAACCTTGGGAAGCGGTGGAGCGTTTCGAGGTGGGCTGCGAGCGCATCCAGCCCGAGGGCGAGCCCGCCGCGGAGGCGGATGTGGAGCTGGCCCGACTGCTGATGGCCGTGCCCGGCCTCCTGGGTCTGAAGAGCGCCATCCTCCACCTGGGCAACGCAGCCCTGGTGCGCCGCCCCCTGGAGGCCGAGGGCCTGTTCGGCGAGCTGGCGGACGCCGTGGTGGCGGCCCTCTCGCGCCGGGCGCCCCACCGCGTGCGCGAGGCCCTGGACGGGCATCCCTCCGCCGCGCGGCTCACGACCCACGCCGAGGCGCTGCTCTCCGAGTTCGACGGCCCCGGCACCCTGGGCGCCCTGGCCGCCAGCCCCTATGCGGCCCTGCTTGAGGAGGAGCGGAGCCACATGGATCGGGCCCTCCAGGCCCTGCTGCCCATCCTTCCGCCCAACCTGGAGCTGCGCGTGGACTTGGCGGACGTGGCCGGACTCGGCTTCTACACGGGCCCCACCCTGCGCCTGTGGGCCCCCGGCGCCCAGCAGGAGCTGGCCGCGGGCGGCCGCTACGACCGCCTCTTCCCGGGCCTGGGCCGCCCCTGGCAGGCCGCGGGCTTCTGTGTTCGTCTGTCGCGCCTGCTCGACCTGGCCGCCACCCGCCCCGACCTCTTCGAGGAACCCCGATGAACCAGACCCTGCTCATCGCCTTCCCCAAGGGCCGGCTCGGCGACGAGCTGGTGCCCCTGCTGGCGGGCACGCCCCTGGCCCTCGACGCGGCGGCCCTTAAATCCCGCGTCCTGCGCATCCCCACCGCCACCCCCGGCGTGGCGGCCCTGCTGCTCAAGGGCGCGGACCTGCCGCGCTACGTGGCCGCTGGCGTCGCTTCGCTGGGCATCGTGGGCTCGGACACCCTGGACGAGATGGACATGGACCTGCTGGAGTTGGCTGATCTCGGCTTCGGCGCCTGCCGCCTGTCGCTCTGCGCCAAGGCGGGCGTCAGCCTGGAGGACCTGCGGGCCAAGCCGCACTTGCGCCTAGCCACCAAGTTCCCGAAGGCCACCGAGGCCTGGCTGGCCCGCGAGGACCTCACAGCCGAGTTGGTGCCCCTGAGCAGCAGCGCGGAACTGGCGCCCCTGCTGGGCCTGGCGGACGCCATCGTGGACCTGGTGCAGACCGGCGGCACCCTCAAGGCCCACGGCCTGGTGGAGACCGCCATCCTCGGCCGCTCCTCCGCCCGCCTCGTGGCCGCCCGCGGCGCCTATCTCAGCGAGCCCGGCCGCATCCGTCCCCTGGCGGAAACCCTGCTCGGAGCGTTAAAAGCAAAGGCTTAGACAGGGTTAACAGGATGAAAAGATGGATTAACAGGATGCAAAAGCATTTCTGCAGTTCTTCCCGTCCTTAATCCTGTTCATCCTGCCTTCAATCCTGTTAATCCTGTCCCCGCTTTGTCTTGGGTCCGGATCACCCGGATGGGCCCGGGCGGACGCTGAGGATCTCCAGGCGCATCGTCCCGGCAGGTCGCCGCCACACGACCTCATCGCCGGATTCCGCGTTCAGCAGAGCCTCGCCCAGCGGCGAGACCCAGCTGACCTTGCCCCGGGAGGGATCGGCTTCGTCCTCGCCGACGAGGGTGTACGTCGTGACGACGCCGGCTTCGTCGCAGACCTCCACGGCGGCCCCGAAATGCACGCGATCCTTCGGCTTCCCGTCGGAGGCCACCAGGACGGCACGGTTCAGGCGCTCCTGGTAGTAGCGCAGGTCGCGCTGGACGATGGCCAGCTCCTGGGGGTTGGCCAGCTTGCCCTCCGCCAGCAGCCGGCTCTGGCGGGCCTCCAGGTCTTCCTTCAGGTCCTGCAACTGCCGCAGCCCGGCGGGCGTCACGTAGTTCGTGTGGGGGCTCTGGGGCCGGTCGGGCAGGACCTCGGGGCGCCCCGTGTCATCCGGATCCTTGATGAAGGCTCGATTCACCGTGTCGCTCTGAAATCAGTTGGGTGGCATCCAGGGGTGCGTCCCTGGAAGGCCGCAGCCCATGGTGAGTCCTGCGGCCGGACCAGATCAAGCCCCGGAGGCCCAGAACCGATCCTGGAGGCTACACTCAGGGATTTCCCATTCAGGACACCATGGACTCCCACCTCCGCCGAACGCCCATCGATGACGACCTGGGCCTGGGTCTCCAGGCCGGCCGCGAACGCGGGGTCAACAAGGACGGTTCCTTCAACGTCCGCCGCATGGGCCTGCCACGCTTCCGCCCCTACGACCTCTACCACCACCTCATCACCATGGGCTGGGGGCGTTTCCTGGGGCTGCTGTTCCTGGCCTTCCTCGTCACCAATGCCATCTTCGCCTTGATCTACCTGGGCATCGGCATGGAACAGTTCACCCGCCAAGGAGGCCCGGCATTCCGGGAGCGGCTGCAGGACGCGTTCTTCTTCAGCGCCCAGACCCTCACCACGGTGGGTTACGGCCACATCAGCCCCCACGGGTTCCTCGCCAACGCGGCCGCCGCGCTGGAATCCCTCCTGGGCCTCCTAAGCTTCGCCCTGGCCACCGGCCTTCTCTACGGGCGGTTCTCCCGGCCCCAAGCGTGCCTGCGGTTCAGCAGCCTGGCCGTGATGGCTCCCTACCAGGACTTCGCCGGCTTCATGTTCCGCCTCGTGAACATGCGCAGCAACGAGCTCATCGAGGTGGAGGCCACGGTGAGCCTGTCCCTCCAGGATCCGGCCTCGACCACCCGGCGCTTCATGCTGCTGCCCCTGGAGCGTCCGAAAATCCACCTGTTCCCCTCCAGCTGGACGGTCGTGCACCCCATCGATGAGACCAGCCCCCTGTTCGGCCTGACGGAAGCGGACCTCCGCCATGCGAAGGCGGAATTCATCGTCCTCATCAAGGCCTTCGACGACACCTTCTCGCAGACCATCTACGCCCGGACGTCCTACACGGCCGGCGAAGTCCGCTGGGGGGCCCGGTTCAAGCCCATGGCCTTCATCGGGCCGGACGGCATGACCGAGATGGACGTGGAACGCCTGGACGCCGTGGAGGACCTGGCTCCCGCCCCCCGGAGCTGATCACGGGGGCGGGCTCAGCCCCGGACTTCGCCGTAGATGTTGTCCCGCTGCCAGGGCTCGTAGCCGGCGGCGCGGATCATGCGGGTCATCTCGTCCTTGTTCACGCTGTAGCAGGTGCCCGCCGCGCTGACGACGTTCTCCTCGAGCATGAGGCTGCCCATGTCGTCGCAGCCATAGTGCAGGGCCACCTGGCCGGTCTTGCGGCCCATGGTGACCCAGCTGCTCTGGATGTGCGCGAAGTTGTCGAGGAAGATCCGCGCCACGGCGATGGTGCGGAGGTACTCCACGTCCGTGGGCTTGGGCACCTTGCCTTCCCAGGGCGTGTGGCCGCTCTGGAAGGGCCAGGCGGCGAAGGCCGTGTAGCCGCCGCCGTTGTTCCGCGCCAGGGCGCGATCCTGCTGGTCCCGCAGGGCCTCCAGGTGCTCGATGCGCTCAGCCATCGTCTCCGTGATGCCGAACATCATGGTGCCCGTGGTCTTCACGCCCTCCTCGTGGGCCGCCTCCATCACTTCCAGCCACTTCTCGCGGCCGCCCTTGAGGGGCGCGATCTTCTTGCGGATGCGGTCCACCAGGATCTCCGCGCCGCCACCGGGGATGGAGCCGAGGCCCGCCTCGCGCAGATCCGCGATGGTCTTGCCCAGGGTCTGGCCGCTGAGCTTGGCCATCATCTGAATCTCCACCGGCGAGAAGCCGTGGACCCAGATGCCCAGGTCGTGGTGGAGGTAGCGCACCAGATCCAGGTAGTAGTCCCAGGGCAGGTCGGGGTTCACGCCGCCCTGCAGCAGGAAGCCGGTGCCGCCGATGGCCTGGGTCTCCTCGGCCTTCTGCATTAGCTGTTCCTTCGTGAGCACGTAGCCGCGGCTGTCCCCGGGCTTGTGGTAGAACGCGCAGAACGTGCAGTAGACGTTGCAGACGTCCGTGTAGTTCACGTTGCGGTCGATGACATAGCTCACGCGACGAGGATCATTGTGGCGATCCCGGGCGGCGGTGGCGGCCACGGCCAGGTCGGGCAGTTCCGCCCGCTCCATGAGCACCAGGGCTTCCGCAGCGGACACGCGACGGCCCTGGAGGACGCCCTCCAGGATCGCCTCGGGGGTATCGAGGGCCTTCAGCATGCCTAGACCTGGTACCCCATGACCTGGAGGCACCGGCGGCAGACGCACTCCTGACCCGGGATGCCGTGCTGGAAGTGCTCCAGCGTGTAGGGATTGCGGCACTTCTCGCAGATCTGGGTGGGCTCGGTGGTGGTCTTCGGGGCGTAGAGATGGGTGGGATCGGGCATGGCGGACTCCGGAACCTCCAGGATATCAAAGGCGGTCCCGGAGGACCGCCTTTGATTCGGAAACACGGGAATGGCTACTCTTCGATGGCGCCGGCCTTGGCGCTTTCGTGGGGCCGGTCGTTGCGCTTGCCCTGGTGCTTGTGGGCCTGCACATCCAGCTTCTCGATGGCCTGGGTGATGCTGGCATACATGTCCGCGGTGGTGGCCGAGGCCACGAAGGCGTTGGCGCGGGTCTTCAGCGTGATCTCCGCCTCATGACGGTGCTTCTCCACACCCAGGATCACATGGACGTCGATGATGTCGTCCAGATAGGTGGCCATCTTGTCCAGCCGCTCTTTGGTGAACTGCTTGAGGGGCTCGGTGAGCTCCACGTGACGGCCGGTGTAGTGGACCTTCATGGGACACTCCTGAAAGGGGCCGGGCGGCCCGGGAATCATGGAACCGGCGCAGGAGGGGCCTCGGCCCGCTACCGGCGTCGACGCTGGGAGGCCGGAGGAATCTTGAGTTCCTCGCGGTACTTGTTCACCGTGCGGCGGGCCACCTTGATGCCGTCCCGCTCGAGCAGGCCGGCGATGGCCTCGTCGGACAGCGGCTTGGCAGGGTCCTCGGCCTGCACGAACGCCTTGATGCGATGTTTGACCACGGTGGCGGAGATGTCCGAATCCTTCGGGCGCGCCGAGAAGAAGTAGTTCAGGTCGTAGAGGCCCTGGGGCGTGTGGATGGTCTTCGCCTTCACCACCCGGCTGATGGTGCTCTCGTGGAAGCCCGTGGCCTCGGCCACGTCGCGCAGCACCATGGGGCGCAGGCTCTCGATGCCGTGCTCGAGGAATTCCTTCTGGAGTTCCACGATCTGCGCGGAGACCCGCAGCACGGTGCGGTTGCGGTCCTCCACACCCCGGATGAAGTCCCGCGCGCTGCGGAAGCGCTCACGGATGAAATCCTTGTCGGACTTGGCCTCGCTGGAGGCCAGGAACCGCTGGTAGTCGCCGTTCACACGCAGGCGGGGGAGGCCCTCGTCGTTGAGGTAGATCTTCCAGTTCCCGTCCTCACCCTTGAGCACCACCACGTCGGGCTTCACCACCCGCTCGCCCTCGGGGTCGAAGGCCCGTCCCGGCGAAGGGTTGAGGTGCTTGAGCTGATCCATGGCCACGCACAACTCCGCGTCCGTGCAACCCAGGGCGCGGCGCAGCTTGGCGCTGTCCCGCTGGGCCAGCAGGGCGGAGTGGTCGTGGATGATGCGCACCGCCAGGTCGTCGGGCTCAGCGCCGGCGTGACGGAGCTGGAGCAGCAGGCTCTCCTGCACGGTAAAACAGCCAATGCCCGAGGGATCGAACTCCTGGAGCACGTCGAGGGCTCCGCGCAGGGCCTCTTCCGTGACGCCCATGTCCGCCGCCAGCGCGGCGGGCGTGGTCTCCACGGAGGGCTGATCCGGATCCAGGCGCAGGAAACCTTTGGGGTCCAGACGGTCGATCAGGCGCTCCACCAGGGCAGCGCGGGGATCCTCATGCTCCAGAGTTTCGTAGAGCTGACCCACCAGGTGGTCCTGGAGCGATTCATTGGCGCTGAGGCGGTCCTCCCAGGAGAGGCGATCCTCCTCCGGCAGGTTGCTGGTGCGGGGGAGGTCCTGGTCCCAGCTGTTCTCCGCGCCCAGCTCGGTCTCCTGGACCTGGGCCACGCCCTCTTCAGTGAACTTCTCCAGGTCGCTCTCGGGGTTCATCTCACCCGCCGCATCCAGGATCGGTCCCAGATCCATGGTGTCCACCCCTTCGGGCAGTTCCACGCCCTCGGCGGCCTGGTCGGAGGTGGCTTCCGTCACATCCGAATCGCGCCCTTCCTCGATGGCCTCGAGGGTCGGCACCTCGTCGCTGTCGTCGGCCAACTCCAGCAGCGGGTTGTCCTCGAGCTCGCGCTCGATGGTCTGCGACAGCTCCTGCAGGTTCATCTGCCACAGCTTGAGCTTCAGCTGCATGGCGGGTGTCAGCGCAAGGGTCTGGCTCTGGGCCAGCCGCTGGGAGAGGTAGGGGCCCGCCGCCATCAGTCCAACCTGAACCGGTCGCCCAGGTAGACCCGGCGGATGTCCGGATCCTCTGCGATCTCGCTGGGCAAGCCGTGTTTCATGATCATCCCGTCCGCCAAGATATAGGCCCTGTCGGCGATCTGCAAGGTCTCGCGGACATTGTGATCCGTGATGAGAACGCCAATGCCTCGCGCCTTGAGGTCATCGATGAGGCCCTGGATCTCCAGCACGGACTTGGGATCCACGCCGGCGAAGGGCTCGTCCAGGAGCATGATCCGAGGTTCGGTCACGAGGGCGCGCGCCAGCTCGCAACGCCGCCGCTCGCCGCCGGAGAGGCTCATGCCCAGCGTGTCGCGCACCTTGCCCAGGTGAAAATCGGCCAGAAGCCGTTCACAGCGGTCCTTCTGCTCCGCCTTCGGGATGGGCTGCAATTCCGCCAGCGCCATGAGATTTTCCCACACCGTCAAACCCCTGAACACGCTGGATTCCTGAGCCAGGTAGCCGATGCCCAGCCGCGCCCGCCGGTGCATGGGCAGGGCCGTCACATCCTGGCCCAGCCAGCGGATGCCGCCGCGGTCCGGCGCCTCCACGCCCACCACCATGTAGAAGGTCGTCGTCTTGCCCGCGCCGTTCGGCCCCAGCAGCCCCACCACTTCGCCCATGCCCACACAGAGGCTCACGTCCCGCACCACGGTGCGGTCACCATATCGCTTCTGGAGGTTCACGGCCTCGAGGCAGGGGGTGGGCTCTGTCATGGTTCTATCAGAACATACTGGCCCGCCTGATGGCGCCGAGGGCGCGCGCCGTGGCCAGCGCGCGGAAGGAGAAAGCTTCAGGGGAGGGCGCGGCCCGGGGTGTATGGGGCCTTGGCGGCATCCAGGGCGTCCTCCAGGGCCTTGAGGGCTCCCGAAGCCGTCTCGAACCGTCCCTGGAAGGCCTTAAGGCCCTCCTCGGCCCAGGCCAGGTTCTGGCGCTGGGTGCCGGTGGGAAGCTGCGTGGTGGCCCACACACTGCCGGTCACCTCTCGGATGCGACCCACGATGCCCGGGGCCGTGGGCTCCTGGTACCTGGCCACGGTGGCGTCTCCGCTCAGGAGGGTGCGCAGGTCCTTCAGCTCCCGATGGAGCTTCCTCGCCTGCTCCAGCCGCGTCGCATCGGCGGCAGGCGTCTCCAGCAGCGCCTTGCGAACGAAATCGAGGCGGGTCTGGGCCTCGCTCAGCCGCTCGGAAGCGCCCATGGCTCGGCGCTGGGCCTCGCCCATGCGGGCGCAAAAGGCACTGTACTCAGTCCACTGGGCTGCGGTGAGGCGGTCGGCGTCGAGGGGTTTCACGTCGAACGCGACGGGACCCGCCACGGGCTTCAGCACGCCATCCACCTGGAAGGAGAGGGTGGCCTGGTAGCGCCCCGGCGCCGCCAGGGCGCCATGATCGCCGTAGTCCCAGGGATCCCGGTCGCCCGCGGCCTTCAGGCGGATGGGAGACGGGTCCTGGAGGCGGAGGTCCCACGCCAGGCGGTGAAGCCCCTTCTCGGGCTTCGCGGCGAGGCGCCGGACGACCTGCCCGTCTCCCGCGGCGATGGTCAGCACCACCGCGGGCGGGATCTCCCGGTCCTCGGCGCGGAGCGCGTCCCAGGCTGGAATGGCGGGATCCTGGCCGGCCTTGGTGGCTTCCTTCTCCTTCTCGTGGCGCTGGCCCTTCAGCGTCTTCAGTTCCTCCTTCACGTGGTAGGTGAAGACCGCGCCGAAGGGCGGATTGGGCGAGAGGAATAGCGAGTCGCCCTGGAAGGATTTCCCGGGCCCGCCGAACGGGACGGCGGGGATGTAGGCCTGGGCGGGCCTCAAGCCGTAGAGGTGCGCTTCGGTCGCAAAGTCCTCCGGCTTGGCCTCGCGCAGGGCGGTCAGGTCGTCGAGGATGAAGAAGCCGCGCCCGAACGTGGCCACCACCAGATCGCCCTCCCGCTCTTGGATGGCCAGGTCCTTCACGGCGATGTTCGGCAGCTTGGAGAACTTCGACCAGGACTTGCCGGCGTCGAGGCTGAAGAAGAGGCCGAACTCCGTGCCGCAGTAGAGCAGGCCCTCCCGGGCCGGGTCCTCGCGCACAGTGTAGACACTGCCCCGCTCGGGGAGCCCGGCGGCGATGGATTCCCAAGTGCGCCCACGGTCCCGGGAGCGCAGCAGGTAGGGCCGGAAGTCGCCCGTCTTGTGGTTGTCGAAGGCCGCGTACACGGTGCCGGCCTGGTGGGGGCTCGCCGACAGGCAGGAGACGTAGGTCAGGTCGGGCACGCCGGGGAAGCGGTCCGTCTTGAGCCAGGCCTTGCCGCCGTCTTCGCTGACCTGGAGCAGGCCATCGTCCGTGCCCACATAGAGCAGGCCCTCCGCTTTGGGACTCTCCGCCAGCGAAACGATGTTGCCGAAGAAGCTGGTGGAGGTGTTGCGGGCCACGGCATCCACGCCCCACACCTTGTCCATGATCTTCAGGCGGCTGCGGTCGATCTTCCGCGTCAGGTCCGGGCTCACGGCGGCCCAATTGTCGCCGCGGTCATCGCTGCGGAAGAGCTTCTGGGCGGCAAAGTAGAGGCGCTTCCCGCTGTGGGGACTGATCAGCAGCGGCGCGTCCCAGTTCCAGCGGAAGGGCTCCTCGCCGGGCGCGGGCTGGGGTTGGAGTTCCACCCGCTCGCCCGTGCGGCGATCGAAGCGGGCCAGGCCGCCGTACTGGCTTTCGGAGTACACGGTGTTCGGATCGTCCGGATCCACCTGGCTGTAGAACCCGTCCCCGCCCTGGGTCACGAACCAGTCCTGGTTGGTGGAGCCGTGCAGGTTCCGCGTGCGGCTGGGACCGCCCATGGAGAAGTTGTCCTGGGTGCCGCCGTAGATGGTGTAGAAGGGCTTCGCGTTGTCGACGGCCACCCGGTAGTACTGGATGACCGGCAGGTTGGCGGTGAAGATCCAGGTGGCGCCCCGGTCCCGGCTCTCGTACAGGCCTCCGTCGCATCCGGAGAGCAGGTGCTCGCTGTTCGCGGGGTCGATCCACAGCGCGTGGTTGTCCACATGCTTGTGCTTCTCCCCCACGCGGCGCCAGGTCTTGCCGCCGTCCTCGGTCACCTGCATCCAGGTGTCCATGGAATACACGCGCTGGGGATCCTTCGGGTCGCAGAAGAGTTCCTGGTAGTACTGCGCGCTGCCGGAGACCTGCTCGTTGCGGCGCTCCCAGGTGCGGCCTCCATCCTTGCTCCGGAAGAAGCCGCCGGCCTTGTTGGCGGCCTCGATGGTGGCGTAGACCGTGTCCGGCTCGCCTTCGGGAACCGCCAGGCCGATGCGGCCCATGTCCTCCTTAGGCAGGCCATCCTTGAGCCGGGTCCAGGTCTGGCCGCCATCCAGGCTCTTGTGGATGCCGCTGCCCGGGCCGCCGTCGATCATGCCCCAGACGTGGCGCCGACGCTGGTAGGTGGCCGCGTAGAGGACGTCGGGATGCCGCGGATCCATCACCACGTCGGTGACGCCCGTGTGCGCGTCGACCGTCAGCACAACCTTCCAGGTCTTGCCGCCGTCGGTGGTCTTGTAGAGCCCGCGCTCCCCGCCGTCGTTCCAGAGGGGCCCCTGCGCAGCCACGAAGACCACCTGGCTGTTGCGCGGATCCACGAGGATCTTCGCGATGTGCTCGCTGGTCTTGAGCCCCATGTTCTCCCAGTGCTTCCCGCCGTCAAGGCTGCGGTACACGCCGTCGCCATAGGCCACCGAGCGCTGGGAGTTGTTCTCGCCGGTGCCCACCCACACCGTGTTCGGGTCATGGGGGTCCACGGTCACGCACCCGATGGAGAAAGAACCTTCTTTGTCGAAGAGGGGCGTCCAGGTGGCGCCGGCGTTCACGGTCTTCCAGACCCCGCCGGAGGCCACGGCCACGTACCAGGTGTCCGGCCTGTGGGGATCGACGGCGATGTCCGACACCCGTCCCGACGTGACCGCCGGCCCCAGATTCCGGAGGGGCATGTCCACCAGGGGCGAGTCCTTCCGGGCCTGCGCGGCCTTGGACGGCGGGGCAGCCAGCACCGGCACGACCGCCAGAAGAAGGGCCAGGGATGGCAGGGACCGGAACCGGTTCATGGTGCCTCCTAATACGATGTCTAATCCATCATGCCCGAGACCGGCCGGGGATTCACCACCCGGGTCCCGCGCCCTTGCCGCGCACGCGGCCCTGCCATTTGGCCGTCTGGGTTCCGGGCTCGAGATCGAGGGCCTCGCCCTGCCCTTCGCCGAGGCGGCCCTTGAGCGTGACGGCGCCCTGGGCCTGGATCAGCTTCGCCGTGCGGTCCGGCCCCACGATGACCGTCACCCTGTCCGCCGCCAGACGCCAACCCTGACCCTGGCACTCCACGCCGCCGCTGAGCAGGATCTTCTGGCCTTCGCTCTGTCCCTGTTCAGCCCGCAGGTACAGGTCCCCGTCCGCCGCGGCCAGGGTGCCGTTCAGGCCTTCCGGGAAGGTCACCGTCTCGCCCTTCCTGAGGATGCGCGGGCCGGACAGGCGCTCCCGCAGGCGGCTCCAGCCCGCGGGCCTGCCCGTGAGCGTCCAGAGCGTGTCTTCCCAGACAAGCCGGGCCCCCCGCAGATTGCCTCCGGAGAACAGGTTCACCTGCACCGGCCCTTCGATGGTCCAGGAGCGGGGATCGCCCTGCCCCGCCCCGCCACTGAAGGTCCCGTCCTCGCCGCGGCCCAGCACCGGCGCCTGGAGCTTCCAGCGCCTAGTGGCCCGCTCCACGGAGATGCGGGGGGAGGACAGGTTCCGCCGCCCCCAGGTGAGGATCGGATGCCCCTCCGCCACGGCATGACCCACGGGCAGGGACTCGGGGAGGTCGCCGCCCGGCTTTTCCCGCATGAGCACCCGCGGGGCCCGCAGCACGAGGCGCTGGCCATCCATGGGCTGGTCCCACACCACGTTGCCTTCCAGACGCAGCCCGGCGGGTGTCCACCGGGCGCCCTCGGTGGAGAGGAGTTCCTCGCCCTCGGGCCCCGCGCGTCGGGCCCGGAAGGCGCGGAACTCCACCTGCTGGAAGGTCGCCCCCGGCGCGGGCCGCGGTGCCACGCCGCCCTTGGCGTCGCCGTGCCAGCCATCGGAGCGTTCGAAGGACAGGGGACCCGGCCAGGTGACCATGTCCGGGGTCAGGTCCGCCACCGAGGCCTGGAGCGATCCTTCGGTCAGGCGGGCCTTCACGCCCTCCAGATGGCCCGTCTGGAAGCCGGGCATGGCCCAGAGCCGCTCGGCCTCCATGGCCTGGAGGGTGGCCGGCCCGGCCCCGGCCGGAGGGGCCTGCCAGCGCACGGGGCCCTGGTCTACGCGGAAGCGGCCGTCCGCCTCGCGCCGCCACCCGGCGGGCAGGTTCCAGACGCCCCGGGCGGAGCCCTCCAGGGCCTCCCAGCGCAGGGGCGCCAGGCCCTCCCATTCCCCCCCGACCCAGCGCAGGGCGGGGCCGGCGTTCTCTACGCGGCCCTTGCCCAGGAGCGCTTTGGTGCCCGGGTCGGCCACTTCCAGGTCCAGTGGACCCTCGAGCGTCCACACTCCCGCCTGGCGGTGAGCCTTAGGCGACAACATGCGCCACTGTCCGGTCTGCTCATCCAGGCGGCCGGTCACCGTCTCCAGGTGCAGGTCCTCTTCCGAGCCTTCGATGGTCCGGTAGGTCAGCACCATGCGGTTGGGCCCCAGCTGCTCCGTGAGCGTCCCCAGGGTGCCCTTGGTGCCCGCGCCGAAGAGGGGATCGCCGCTCGCGGTCCGTCCGGGCATGCCTTCGTTGCCCACCACCAGGAAACGCAGGGTGAAGCCCAGGGTTCCCGCCGCCAGGGCCCAGCCGAGGCCCCGCCAGAGGGGGTGCCGCGCAGGGGGGAGATCCTGGAGCAGAGCCCGGACCTTCATGGCGCCATCTCCCCGAGCGGGGCGTCCACCAGCCAGGAGCGGCCCCAGCGGGCGCTGCCCTGGGGCGTGGCGGACACGCAGAGCCGATCTCCCACTCGCGGCTGCGCAGGGCGCGCGTGGCCGGCGAACCAGGTGACGGGATCCGCCAGGCCCGCCAGGCGCAGCTTCCAGTGATCGGCCCCGAACGAGGACGAGGAGGCCACCGGACCCTCCAGCCTCACCAGGGGCGGTGCGAACCCCTGGCCGAAGGGCTCCAGGCGGGCCAGATCCGCATCGTCCGGGAGGTCCCCGGGCGCGCCATCCACCAGGAGCGGCGGGATCGCTCGTCCCCCGGCCTGGGCCTGCGTGGCCTGGGCCTGGGCGCCCCGCTCCAGGGCCTGGCGGACGAAGGCCAGCCGCGAGGCCTCGAAGCTGAGGCCTGCGGCCGCGCGATGGCCGCCGCCGCCCAAGATGAAGGGCTGGGCCAGGGCCAGCAACTCGCCGAGGTCATAGCCTTCCGGAGCCCGCAGGCTGCAGTGCGCCACGCCGTCGATCACCGTGCAGACGCCCGCGGGCCGGCCCGTGGCGCGCATGCGGTGGCCCGCCACGATGCCGATGACGCCCTTGTGGGCGGTGGGATCCAGCGCCAGGTCGAAGGCCGCGCCGCCCGGGCGCGGCAGGCGGGCCGCCAGCTCCTCCTGGATGGCGCGGCGCTCCTGGTTGAGGGCCTCCACCCGGGCCATCAGCACCTCGGCCTCGGCAGCGTCCCGCGTGAGCAGGAGGCGCACGGCATCTTCGGCCCCGCCCATGCGACCCACGGCATTCAGCCGCGGCGCCAAACCGAAAGCGATGTCCTGCCCGCCCAGGGCACCTTCCTTCTTCGCGGCCCGCAGCAGGGCCGCCAGGCCGGGGCCGTTCTTCCCGCCCAGGGAATCGAGTCCCCGACGGACCAGCAGGGCGTTCTCGTCCCGCAGCGGCATCACATCCGCCACGGTGCCGGTGGCCACCAGCTTGAGCATCCCGTCCAGGAAGGCCGCGTCGGCGCCCGTGGGATGGGGCACGGCGCCGAGCAGGGCCTGGGCCAACTTGAAGGCCACGCCCACGCCCGCCAGGAAGGGGTTGGCATAGCCGTCGAGGTGGGGATGCACCACGGCGCAGGCCGGCGGCAGCTCCGGGCCCAGCGCATGGTGGTCCGTGATCACCCAGTCCAGGCCCAGCTCCGTGCTGGCGGCCACCTCCGCCACGCTGCGCACGCCGCAATCCACGGAGACGATGAGCCCGGGGTCCCGGGCCTCCTTCAGCTCCCGGATGCAGTCCAGGTGCAGGCCGTAGCCATCCGAGAACCGGTTGGGGATGAAGAAGGAGACCTCGGCCCCGATCCGCTCCAGGGCCCGCACCAGCAGGGCCGTGGCCGTGACGCCGTCCACGTCGTAGTCGCCGTAGACCACGATGCGCTCACGGGCTTCCACGGCGCGACGGATGCGCGCCACGGCCGCATCCACGCCCGGCAGCAGGTGCGGGTCCGTGCTCCGGGACCAGGAAGGATCCAGCCGCCAGCCCAGATCCTCGGGCCGGTCCACGCCCCGCAGCCAGGCCAGCCGCGCCAGGCGCGGCTCCAGGTTCCAGGCCGCGGCCAGGGCCTTCCAGGGCGACGGCCCCGCCGGGATCTCCCGCCGGAGAGCCCAGATCTTGGCATCCATCTCAGCCCACGCTGCCCATGCGGGCGAACTTCTGGTACCGCTCCTCCACCAGCTGCTCGGCGGACAGCTCGGACAGCTCGGAGAAGGCCTCGATGACCGCCTCCTTGAGGGCAGCGGCCGCGGCGTCGAAATCCGAGTGCGCGCCGCCCAGGGGCTCCTTCACGATGCCGTCGATGACGCCCAGCTCCAGCAGATGCGGGGCCGTGAGCTTGAGGGCCTCGGCAGCCTTGAAAGCCTGGCTCGCATCCTTCCACAGGATGGAAGCGCAGCCCTCGGGCGAGATCACCGAATAGATGGCGTTCTCCATCATGAGCACGCGGTCCGCCACGCCCAGGGCCAGAGCCCCGCCGCTACCGCCTTCGCCCAGGACGACGGCCACCACGGGCACTTCGAGCTTGGCCATCTCCAGCAGGTTCCGCGCGATGGCCTCGGCCTGGCCGCGCTCCTCTGCGTCGACGCCCGGATAGGCGCCCGGCGTGTCGATGAGGCAGAGGACCGGCCGCTGGAACTTCTCGGCCAGCTTCATGAGGCGAAGGGCCTTGCGGTAGCCCTCGGGCTTGGGCATGCCGAAGTTGCGAAGGATCTTCTGCTTGGTGTCCCGGCCCTTCTGCTGGCCGATGATCATGACGGGATTGCCCTCGATCCAGCCCATGCCACCCACGATGGCGGCGTCGTCGCCGAAGCGCCGGTCGCCGTGCAATTCTTCGAAGCGCTCGCAGATGCGCTCCAGGTAGTCGAGCGTGTAGGGGCGCTTTGGGTGGCGGGCGAGCTGGGCCCGCTGCCAGTCCGTGAGGTTCGTGAACAGCTCGGCCTTCAGCTTGTCCAGCTTCTTCTGCAGCTTTTCCCGTTCTTTCGACTGGGAGGGGTCCATCTCCATGGCCCGAATCTGGGCCTCCAGCTCGAGCACCGGCTTTTCCAGCTGCGAGAGATCCATGGCCTGTTCGGGTGTCGCGTCTTTCATGTGACCTCGGGTCAAGAAGAGGAACGAACCAGTGTAGCCGAGACTCCGGATTCAGGCTCCGTGCCGTTCCGGGGCGGTTGAGCGCAGAATCAGGGGGGAGCCGCCATGCTGACTTCACCCTTTCCCCTCCTTGGCCTCACCGGCGGCATCGCGGCGGGCAAGAGCTTCGTGGCAAGGCAAATGGCGGATCGGGGCTGGGCCGTGATCGATGCGGACGCGCTCGCCCGGGAGGCGGTGCGGCCCGGAAGCGACGGGCTGGCGGCCGTCGTGGCGGCCTTCGGGCCCGGCTGCCTTCAGGCGGACGGCACACTGGACCGGGCCTGGATGGCCGTCCATGTGTTCGCGGACGGCGGGGCGCGGGCCCGGCTGAACGCCATCCTCCATCCCCGCATCGAGGCCCTCCTGGCGGAACGCCTCCTGGCGCTCTCTCCCGGCACCCGCGGCGCGGTGCTGGACGCGGCGCTGTGGGTGGAGCGGGGCCGGGCCCACCACTTCGACGCCTTCTGGACCGTGGACGCTCCAGAGGACCTGCGGCTGGCGCGCCTCCTGGCCCGGGATGGCATGCCCCGGGAGGCCGCCCTGGCCCGGCTTCGGGCCCAGGCCTCGGCCCCGGAGCGTGCCCTCCATGCGGACCTGGTGATCCCCAACGACGGCAGGGATCTCGCGGAGATCCTCACAGGAGCCGAGGCCTCCCTTCTGTCAAACTGGAAGATCCGCCGCGCGCGGACCTGGAGATCGCCGATGCCCGCACCCTTCACCGCCGACCAGCTCCGCGAGGTCCTCTCCGCTCTGCTCCACAAGGGCGGCGACTACGCTGAGGTCTTCGTGGAACGGCGCCGGGCCCATGCCTTGGGCATGGACGACGGCCGCATGGAGGACGTGCTCTCCTCCGAGACCTTCGGCGCCAGCCTGCGCCTGATGGATGGCGAGACCACCCGCTTCGCGGACCTCATCGCCCCGGCCTTCGAGGAGCTGGTGGAGGCCGCCCGGACCTTGGCGGCACCGGGCACCGGCTCGTCCGCGGACGTCCCCGCCCTGGCGGTGCAGATCCATCCCACCCCCAGCCCCGTGGAGCGGGATCCCGACACGGTGCCCCTCGACGAGAAAGTGGCCTTGGTGCGCCGCGCCGAGGCCCTGGCGCGCAAGGAGGCCGAGGCCTTGCGCCCCGGCGCCCTCAAGCAGGTCTCCGTGGGCTACGGCGACAACACCCAGCGGGTGTGGATCGCCGCGGCAGAGCGCAATGACGGCGTCTGGACCGGCCGTCTCACCGAAGACCACCGCACCCAGGGCGTCCTGCGGACCAATGTCACCGCCGGCGACGGCAGCCAGCTCCAGACCGGCTACCAGGCCCTCGGCGAGACACGCGGCTTCGAGCTGTTCACGGACGAGGCCGTGGCCCGCACCGTGAAGGAGGCCGTGCGCCTGGCCATCCAGGCCCTGTACGCCCAGCCCGCGCCCGCCGGCACCTTCCCCGTGGTGCTCAGCAGCAGCGCCGGGGGCACCATGATCCACGAAGCCTGCGGGCACGGCCTGGAGGCGGATCTCGCGCTGGCGGGCATGTCGGCCTTCGCCGGAAAGCTGGGCCAGAAGGTGGCCGCCGACGGCGTGACGATCATCGACGACGGCACCCTGCCCCACAAGCGCGGCAGCCAGGCCATCGACGACGAGGGCAACCCCGTCAGCCGCGTGGTCCTCATCGAGAACGGCGTGCTGAAGGCCTACCTCCAGTCCCGCAAGACCTCGCGGAAGATGACCACGGAGCCCACGGGCAACGGCCGCCGGGAGAGCTACCGCCACCTGCCCATCCCCCGCATGCGCAACACCTTCCTGGCCGCCGGAAGCGAGGCGCCCGAAGCCATCCTGCGCGACCTGGACCGCGGCCTGCTGGTGAAGCACATGGGCGGCGGCCAGGTGGATACCGTGACCGGCAACTTCGTGTTCCAGGTGACCGAAGGCTACTGGGTGGAGAACGGCGAGCCGAAGTATCCCGTGAAGAACGCCACCCTCAGCGGCTGCGGCCCCGAGGTGCTGAAGCAGCTCACGCGCATCGGCAGCGACCTCCACCACTTCGACATCGGCACCTGCGGCAAGGACGGCCAGGGCGTGCCCGTGAGCGACGCGCTGCCCACCATCCTCTGCCCCTCTCTCGTGGTCGGCGGCACCGCCGAGCCTCTCCCGAGCGTGATTTGACGGAAGCGCGCCTGCGGGTGGTGCAGGCCGACATCACCACCCTCGCCGCGGACGCCATCGTGAACGCCGCGAACAGCAGCCTCCTGGGCGGCGGCGGCGTGGACGGGGCCATCCACCGCGCCGCGGGACCGGGGCTGCTGGAGGAGTGCCAGGCCATCCGGAATCGCCAGGGTGGGTGCAAGACGGGACGGGCCGTCATCACAGCCGGTCACCGTCTGCCCGCGAAGTTCGTGATCCACACGGTAGGACCCGTCTGGCAAGACGGGGACTCCGGCGAGGACGACCTGCTCGCTTCCTGCTACCGCGAGAGCCTCCGCCTGGCCGAGGCCCACGCCTGCCGCACCGTGGCCTTCCCCGCCATCAGCACCGGCATCTATGGCTTCCCCGCCGGCCGCGCCGCTGGCATCGCCGTGGCCACCTGCCGGGCCTGGCTGGCGGCCCATGACCTCCCACAGACCATCACCCTCGTGGCCTTCGATGGCCCAGCGCTGGCGATCCTGCAGTCCGCCCTCGAGAAGGAAGCCTGACATGACCGATCCGTTCCGCACCTTCATTCCCGAGTCCCTCGAAGCGCGCCTCCAGGACGGCATCCGGCACGCCCTGAAGCTGGGCGCCGAGGGGGCCGAGGCCTTCGTCTCCGTGTCCCGCGGCCGCAAGGCCAAGGTGCAGAATGGCGCGCTCGAGGACCTCACCACCAGCAAGCGCGGGGGCCTGGGCGTGCGCGTGATCCGGGCCGGCGGCCAGGGCTTCCGCACCGGCCTGGCCACCACCACCGACCTCGCCGCGGCGGACTTCCGGCAGCTCTTCGCCCAGGCCTGGGAGCTGAGCGCCCTGGGCGACGAGGATCCCTGGCTGCGGCAGGCCAATCCCGAAGGCACCGATGATCTCCCCAGCCGCTTCGATGGCACCGTGGAAGCCCTCACGCCCGAGCAGCGCATCGCCTGGGCGATGGAGCTGGAGGCCGAAGCCCGGAAGGCCTCATCGAAGGTGGCCGCCGTGCGCGAATCGGCCTGGAGCGACGGCTCCGGCGCCAGCCTGCTGCTCACGCAGAAGGGCGTGCGGACACCGGATGCCTGGTCCAGCTGCTCCGCGGCCATCGAGCTGGCCGTGGCCGATGGCGACGAGCGGCAGGCGGCCTGGCACTGGGATGTGGCCCGCCGGCCGGGCCTTGACCTCTCCGCCATCGGCGCCGAAGCGGCCCTCAAGGGCGAACGGAAGCTCCATCCCCAGCGGCTGCCCGCCGGGAAGTACCCCGTGGTGCTCCACCCGGAGGTGGCCGTGGACCTGCTCGGCATCGTCGCGGGCATGCTCGACGCCGAGTCCGTGATCAAGGGCCGCAGCCTCTTCGCCGGCAAGCTGGGCGAACCCATCGCCTCGCCTCTCCTCACCCTGGTGGACGACGGCAGGCTGGCCGAAGCTCCTGGCCGCCCTGCCCTCGGCACGGAACCCTGGGACGCCGAAGGGCTGCCCACGCGGCGCAACATCCTCATCGAGAGCGGCACCCTGAGGACCTACCTCCACACGCTCAAGACCGCCGCCGAGCTGGGTCAGGCGCCCACGGCCAGCGCCGGGCGCGGCTTCGGCAGCCAGCCCGGCGCCACCACCTTCAACCTCTTCCCCTTGGCCGGGGACACGACCCCCGAGGCCCTGTACCGCATGGCCGGCAACGGCGTGCTCATCACCGAGATCATGGGCCTGCACACGGTGGACCCGGTCAGCGGAGACCTCAGCGTGGGCGCCTCGGGCCTCCGCATCCGCGACGGCGTGCTCGCCGAGCCCGTGGACAAGCTCACCTTCGCCGGCAACCTCCGCGATTTCCTCACCCGCATCGTGGCCCTGGGCAGCGACCTCCGCTGGTACGGCGGCAGCGCGGGACTGAGCCTCCTGCTGGAGGACATCGCCCTGGGAGGCGCCTGATGGGCCGCGAGTTCTGGGACACGCGCTATTCGGAAGCCGAGCTGACCTACGGCGCCGAACCCAACGATTTCCTGAGGGAGATGGCGCCGCGCATCCCGCCAGGCCCCGTGCTGGGGCTGGGCGAGGGCCAGGGCCGCAACGCCGTGCATCTGGCCACGCTGGGCCATGCGGTCACGGCTGTGGACCAGTCGGAGGTCGGCCTGGCCCGGGCTCGGGAACTGGCCGCGCGCCGGGGCGTGACCCTCTCCACCGTGGTCGCCGACCTCGCGGACTTCGACTTCGGGGCCGCCCCCTGGAAAGGCCCCTGGAGCGGCATCATCTCCATCTTCTGCCACCTGCCCTCCGCCCTGCGGCGCGATCTGTATCCACGCTGCGCCGGGGCCCTCGCCCCCGGCGGAGTCTTCATCCTGGAAGGCTACACACCCCGCCAGCTGGAATACGACACCGGCGGACCGAAGGAACCGGATCTGCTCGGAACCCTCGACGAGCTGCGGAGTCTCCTGTCCGGCCTGGAGCTGGAAGTGGGCCGGGAGCTGCTGCGGGACATCCGCGAAGGCGCCCATCATCAGGGCCTCGGAGCCGTGGTGCAGGTGGTGGCCCGCAAGACCGCCGCGTGACCTTCCGGATCTGATCTGCAATCCTGAAATGTTGCCTAAGGACCTTCCATGAGCCTGGATTCCGCCCGCGCCTACCTTGCCTTCCCCCACCTGGAGCCGGAGCTCCGGGCGGAGCTGGAGCCCATGCTCAAGGCCGCCGAGGCCGGGGATGCCAAGGCCGTCGCGGAGCTGGAGGACCGGTTCTCCGAGCCCCTCGCCTTCGGCACCGGCGGCCTGCGGGGCTTCATGGCCGCGGGCCTGCGGCGCATGAACCGTCCCAACGTGCGCCGGGCCACCCTGGCCCTGGCCGCCGTGACCCAGCGACGGGCCCCCGGGAAGAAGGTGGCCGTGGTGGGCTACGACACTCGGATCAACTCCGATGTCTTCGCCGCTGAGAGCGCCGCCGTGCTGGCGGCTGCGGGCTACCAGGTGTTCCTCGGCACCCGCCCCCTGCCCACGCCCTTCCTCTGCTTCGCCATGCGCCGCCTGGGCTCGGCCTGCGGCGTGATCCTCACCGCCAGCCACAATCCCAAGGAGTACAACGGCTTCAAGGCCTACAACGACCTGGGCGGCCAGGTGGTGGAGCCCTGGGACACGGAGGTGGAGGCCCACATGGCCACCTTGCCTCTGGTGCCCGAACCACCGGTCGCGCCGGCTGGCCGCATCCAGCCCATTCCCGCCGAGGTCGAGGAGGCCTACCTCGCCATGGGCCAGGATCTGCTCCAACATCCTCAGGCCTTCGAGCCCGCCCGCATCCTCTACACGCCCTTCCACGGCACCGGGGTGGCCTTCGTGCCCGCCCTCTTCGAACGGGCCGGCCTGCCGCTCACCCTCAGCCCCAGCCAGGGCATCCAGGACGGCACCTTCCCCACCGCCCCGCGCCCCAACCCCGAGGAGCTCGCCGCCTACGCCGCGCCCCTGAAGGAGGCCGGGGCCATGGGCGCCGAGGTGGTCCTCGCCAACGACCCCGACGCGGACCGCATCGGCGTGGTGGCCAAGCGCGACGGCGCCTGGGAGCTCATGTCCGGCAATGACCTGGCGGCCCTCACGCTGGACTACCTCTGCACCCAGAAGGGCCGGAAGGGCGCCGTGGTGAGCACGGTGGTCACCTCCGACTTCATGGCCGAGGTGGCGCGCCATCACGGGCTGCCCGTCGTGTGGACCCTCACAGGCTTCAAGAACATCGCCGTGTGCATGGACCGCCTGCTGGAGCTTGGCGAGCCCTACGCCTTCGGCGCGGAGGAAAGCTACGGCATGCTGCTGCCGCCGGATCTCCGGGACAAGGACGGCGTCACCGCGGCCCTCGTGGTGGCCGAGATGGCCGGGCACTACAAGGCCAAGGGACAGACCCTGTTCGAGGCCGTGGAAGCCCTCATGGCCCGGGTGGGCACCTTCCACAACCGCCTGGTGAACCTCGAAGACCCCCGGCCCGGCGGCGCCAAGCGGTTCGCCGAGGCCATGGGACGCATCCGCGCCGCGGGGCTGGCTTCGCTCGGCGGCGAGAAGGTCGTCAGCTGGGAGGATTTCCAGAGCTGCCTCTGGCACGGCGACGGGCGCACGGAGCCCATCCTCGACCGTCCTGACCAGCGCGACCGTGCCCTGGCCATCCCGCGCAGCAACGTCCTCAAGTTCCGCCTGGAGAGCGGCGCTTTCGCCGCCTTCCGTCCCAGCGGCACCGAGCCGAAGCTCAAGGTCTATCTCCAGGGACGCGGCGAGGCCGCCCAGCTGGACCGCCTGGAAGCGGAGGCCCGCTCCCTGCTCGGCCTTTGATCACCTCCAGAAAAAGGGCGGCGCCGGGTTCGGCGCCGCCCTTTTTCTGGAGCAGGAGAACTACTTCTTCTTGAAGGTGGTCAGCTTGCCCTCGGCCCAGCCGTGGCAGTCCTTGCACTGGGCTTCTTTGTACTTGGCGAGCATCTTGGTGGTCGCGGCGTTGAACTTCTTGTCCTTGGGCGCGCCCTCGTGGCAGGCGGTGCACTTCGCGCCTTTCACGGTGGTCATCTTGGCCATGGCCGCGGGGGCGGCGGCAAGGATGAGGGCGGTGGTGAGGAGGGTGATGCGGCGCATTTCGGCTCCTTCATAGGGGTGAAGATCCGATCCGCGTGGGATCGGAGTGAGGGGAGGGCAGATGGACGACCGGAGTCCCGGCCGCCACCACCCGGCCCCACCCGGGTGGGTGGGGCGCGGATCTGCGTGATGGTGTGCCAAAGAGCGTATGGGTTCGGCGCTGAGCGGGCTCAGTGCGCAAGGCGCGAAGTCATGGCGTAGATGATCAGGAAGAGCAGCACGAGGCCCACGCCGAAGAAGATGTAGCCGGCGCTGCGGGCGATGCCCTTCCAGGCTTCCCACTCGTCCTTGACGCGGAAGCTGTCCAGGCGGCCCTCGGCCACCAGCCGGTCATACCAGCGCTTCCGCTCATGGAGCATTTCGGACTTCGAGATGCGGCCCGAGAAGATGACCGTATCCATGGGGAACTTCTCCAGGCGGAAGTGCGTGTTGAAGAAGTGGACCGTGAAGATGAAGCCGGCCGCCAGCAGGGCCTCGTCGGAGTGCACGATCAGCGAGACGTTGATCATCCAGCCGGGCATGAACTTGCTGAAGAACTCGGGGAACCACATGATCAGGCCCGAGACGCCGATGGCGAAGACGCCCCAGAACACGGCCAGGTAGTCGAACTTCTCGAAGTAGGTCCAGCGATCGAACTCGGGGCGGGCCCCCTTCCCGAAGAACCAGCGGTTGTGGGCCACGAAGTCCTTCAGGTCCTGCTTGGTGGGGATCATGGAATCAGGAAGGGCCATGGCCGTGAAGATGCGGCTCAGCCGGATGGAGCCCGTCTCGGGGTCCTTCAGGAAGCCGCGCCTCTGCCAGAGGTGGGCCAGGGTGGTGCTCACGTGGAGGGCGAAGTAGACGAAGGTGATCACCGCGCCGAAGTGGTGGAGCGTGCGGGCGACGTCGGCCCCGCCGAAGAAGCGGAAGATGGCCTTCGCCCAGTCGGTGTAGTAGAACTTCAGCGGCATGCCGGTGACCGTCAGCAGCAGGAAGCTCGTCACCACCAGAATGTGGAGGAACCGCTCGAAGGGCTGGAAGCGGGTGAACTGCTCGTCGTCCTCCTGGATCTTGATCTTGGCCTCGCGGAACTGCTTGGAGTCGTGGCGGTAGAGCCAGATGGAGCGGAACAGCCAGAGGAGGGTGTGCGCGCCGAACAGGGAGAAGGTGCACACCAGCAGCGTCGTCATGATCAGGAAGACGTAGTGCAGAACTGGGTAGTTTTTGCGGTCCATGGGGTTCGCATGGGGCGCGTACTTCGCGAAGCTGACCGAGGCGTTGGCATGGCACTGCTTACAGGTGTTGACGATGTTCGCGGGCGAGAGGCGGGAGTTGGGATCCGCGGCCCGCAGGACATCATGGTGGCCGTGGCAGTCATAGCAGGCGGCCACCGCGCTGGCGGTGTTGGCCTTGCCCAGGGCCATGGCCTTGCCGTGGTAGGTGTCGCGGTAGTGCTCGAGCCGGTCGGCGTGGCACTTGCCGCAGACCATGTCGCTGCCAGCCTTGAAGTGGCCGCTCACCGGCGTCTCGATCTGGTGGGCGGAGTGGCACTGGATGCAGACCGGCCCGCGGGGATCGCCCTTCGCCAGCAGCTGGCCATGGACGCTCTTGTTGTAGATCTCCTCCACGGTGACGTGGCACTTGCCGCAGGTCTTGGCGACGTTGGCATGGTTGATGGGCGAGCTGCGGTCCACGCTCCGCTTTATGTCGTGGACGCCGTGGCAGTCGTTGCAGCTGGGCGCCACGATGAGCCCCTTCACCAGCAGCGCCTTCCCGTGGATGCTCTCCTGGTACTGGGAGGCCACCGCCGGATACTTCATCTTGTATTCATCGGTGAGGTTCTTGTTGGCGTGGCACTTCGCGCAGGTTGTCGACAGGTTCATCTTGTAGACCGGCGAGTCCGTCTGCTTCACGGGAACGATGTAGTGGTTCCCGTGGCAGTCCACGCAGCTGGCCGCCGCCGAGGCGCCCATGGCCTTGCTCATGCCATGGATGCTGCCCTGGTAGACCTTGTCCTCCTCGGTGTG
The DNA here is from genome assembly GCF_022808815.1 of Geothrix paludis. Classification (GTDB taxonomy): domain Bacteria; phylum Acidobacteriota; class Holophagae; order Holophagales; family Holophagaceae; genus Geothrix; species Geothrix paludis. The sequence continues at coordinate 793,014 of NZ_JAKZLC010000001.1, forward strand.
GCAGGTACCGCACTTCACCTTCGGCACCGGGTTGCCATCGCCCGGGTGGTCCTTGTGGAGCTCGGCATGGCAGGTCTTACAGGAGAGCGAGGCGTGCACCGACCCGCCGAACCGTGCCGCATCCACGAAGAGCGGCACGGTGGTGCCGTTCGGTCCTTCCTTGGTGAGGTCCTTGTCGCTGTGGCAGTCGAAGCAGCTTTCCTTGGCGGCCGCCTTGGCAGGGGCGCCCTGCAGGGGCGCCGAGGCGAGGAGGAGGCCGGTGATCAGGGCCAGCAGCAGGCTTCCGCCGCGCCGCCTGGCGGCGGCGGGAGCCTGAGTATCGGTAGAAGTCCAGGTCATGGGGTTGGTTCCTATGGGGTGGGGAGGGGTCAGTGATGCGCTAAAGGGGGTGGCATCAAGCGTCGTGGTGTTCGGTTCCGTGCTTCTCGATCGTCCTCCGGTAGTACTCAGGCCGGGTCTCGCGCATGTGGTCCGCGGAGGCCTTGCCGTTCAGCCAAGCCAGGTCCATGGGGTAGACATCGGGATCGAAGATCACCAGGTACCAGTGCCAGACGAGGATGGAGAGGGTGGCCAGGATGGCCTCGTACCAATGGGCCGCCGTGGCCGCGTCCAGGACCCACTTCGGGAAGTGGCGCAGGCTCCAGTTCTCGGCCCACAGCAGGATGCCCGTCACGGCCATCACCACGGTGCCCCACATGAAGGCCCAGTACTCCATCTTCTCCGGGTAACCGAACATGCCGAAGGTGGGACGCTCCTTGATCAGGCCCAGGTTGAACCGGAGCATGTTGAAGATGTCCTTGGCGTCCTGCCAGGAGGGGAGCAGCTCCACGAGGATGATGCGGTCCCGCTTCGACAGGGCGAGGTGGACAAAGTGGAACACTGTTCCCGCCATCATCACCACGGCCGCGATGCGATGGACCACGCCGCGGAGGCTGGAAGTCGGATCGAAGGACTGGAAGAGCTTCACCCAGGCCGATTCCGGGAACTTCAGGGCAAAGCCCGTGACGACGAGGGAGATGAAGCTCACGATCACCATGCCGTGGGTGATCCGGAACGTCAGGTTCATGCGCGGGAAGCCCTCGTGGGTGGCGCCGTGGTGCGGTCCGCGCCGCAGCTTGGCCAGCCAGTCGAGGAAGTTGTGCAGCAGCATGAATCCGATGGTCAGGGGGATGAGGGCCAGGTAGGCCAGCCGGATCCAGCGCACGGAGACATGCTCCGTCATGGTGGCTGTGCGCACGTGGATGGGGGCCGCGGCAAGCTTCGCCCCGGCGCCCGGATGGCACTTCCCGCAGGTCTGGGCCAGGTTGGCCGGATTCACGGTGGACCTGGAATCCGCCGAAGGCAGGATGTTGTGCACCCCGTGGCAGGACGCGCAGTTGGCGGCGGACTTCCCGCCGCCGCGGACGGAAAGGCCATGGAAGCTGTCCTGGTAGGCGGGCACCTTGTCGCCGAACCCGTAGCGGGTGTTCAGCCGCTCGTCGCCGTGGCAACGGCCGCAGGTGCTGGTGGACACGCGCGCAGAGTTCACCAGAGAGCCGGGCTCCGAAGGCGCCAGGATCTCATGCTCACCGTGGCATCCCGTGCAGGTGGGGGAGTCCTTGGAGCCGCGCTTCAGGGCCAGCCCGTGGACGCTGTCGGCGTAGATGGCCTGGATGTCGCTGTGGCAGACGCCGCAGGTGTCGGCGACGTTGGCCCGGTTCACCTTCGCCTGGGGATCCCGCGAGGCCAGGATGTCGTGGCTGCCGTGGCAGTCGGAGCAGGAAGCCGCGGCGGCATTCCCCTTGGCCACCTCGCGCCCGTGCACGCTGAGGCGGTAGGCCTCCACCGGCTTGACGAAGGGAATCTGGTGCTTGGAGAGGAAATCCGGGTTGGAGTGGCAGCTGCCGCAGGTGTCGGCGAGGTTCTTCTTGGCCACCTTCGAGGCGGGATCGCTCGCGCCGAGAATGGCGTGGGCCGGGCCGTGGCAGGAAGCGCACGTGGCCGCGTCGGTCATCCCGTTCTGCTTGGCGACGCCGTGGACGCTCTTCTTGTAGGCCTTGACCTGGTCCGCGTGGCAGTCCGCGCAGTTCACCGGCGCGGGCTTGTCGGCGTGGGGTAGCCTGGTGATGCTGCTGTGGCAATCCGTGCAGCCCATGCTTCCGTGCTTGGTGGTCGCGAATTTCGCCAGATCGATGTCATGGCAGGCGACACAGTCATTGGCTGAAGGGGGAGCGGCGGCGAGGAAGGCGGAGAGCAATCCAGCGAGCAGCAGACGCATAGCTACCTCACATGTCGGCTATCACCCTAGCGCGGTTACCTCCCAATAAGATACCTGATGGTGATTTAGATCACGGACCGGTCCAGGTCCGAAGTTCTTGTATGTTCCGAGTTACATGTCGCTACAGATGTCGGAATTCATTGACAGGACACCTCCGGAGTACAGAAAAAACCGGGCGGGAGACCCGCCCGGCGAGATCGCGAGCCCGCGTCAGCGGCTCACTTGCCCTTGTAGTCCTTGAGCCAGTTCAGGTCGACCTCGGCGGCCTTCTTCTTGGCCTTGGTCTCTTCGAGGAACTTGCCGCGCGCGGTCATCTCGCCACCCTTCTTGGGGGCGCCCACGTGGCAGGCCTTGCAGTCCTTGACGTCGGTGAAACCCAGCTCCTGGGCCTTCTTGACGAAGGGCATCTTGGCCTGGGCGGGAAGGGCGAGGAGCAGCGCCGCAGCGGCGGTGAGGATGGCGATACGCATGATGCCTCCGGGATGGGGTCCCGCAGGAGCGGGACGGGTTGGTCACGATATTGCAATTCGGATGCCTGGACCACCCTTTCAAGCGACATTCCGGCCTTCTGATGTGATCTAGAGCACCAGATGCTCCTGGTGCTCCCCGAAGACGGCCCGGAGCGCGTCGCAGATTTCTCCCACCGTCGCCTCGGCCTTCACGGCGGCCAGGATGCGCGGCATGAGATTCTCCGTGCCTTTGGCCGCGGCGGACAGCTCCGCCAGCCGGGCCGACGCGGCGGCCTGGTCCCGGCGCCCCCGTACCGCCGCCACCTGGCGGCGCCGGGTCTCGCCCAGGGCCTCGTCCACCCGCAGGAGGTCCGGAGCGGCCTCGCCGCTGATGGCGAAGCGGTTCACGCCGACCACGACCTGGGCGCCCTTCTCCACGGCCTTCTGGTAGGCATAGGCGGCGTTCTGGATCTCCCGCTGGGGCAGGCCCTTCTCGATGGCGGCGACCATGCCGCCCAGCTCGTCCACCTTGGCCAGCAGCGCCGAGGCCCGGGCTTCCAGCTCATCCGTCAGGGATTCGATGAGATAGCTGCCCGCGAAGGGGTCCACCACGTCCGCCACGCGGGACTCATGGGCCAGGATCTGCTGCGTGCGCAGGGCGATCATGGCGCTCTGCTCCGTGGGCAGGGCCAGGGCCTCGTCCCGGCTGTTGGTGTGCAGGCTCTGGGTGCCGCCGCAGACCGCGGCCATGGCCTGCACGGTGGTGCGCACGATGTTGTTGTCCGGCTGCTGGGCCGTCAGCGTGCTGCCCGCCGTCTGCGTGTGAAAACGCAACATCTGGCTTTTTGCATCGGTCGTCTTGAAACGTTCCTTCATGATCCGCGCCCAGAGTCGGCGGGCGGCGCGGAACTTGGCCACCTCCTCGAAGAACTGGTTGTGGGCGTTGAAGAAGAAGCTGAGGCGCGGCGCGAAGGCTTCCAGCTTCAGGCCAGCGTCCAGGGCCGCCTGCACATAGGCGATGCCGTCACCCAGCGTGAACGCGATTTCCTGGGCCGCGGTGCAGCCCGCCTCGCGGATGTGGTAGCCGGAAATGGAGATGGTGTTCCAGTTGGGGACCTGGTCCGCGCAGAAGGCGAAGATGTCCGTGATGAGGCGCAGGCTGTGGCGCGGCGGGAAGATGTAGGTGCCGCGGGCCATGTACTCCTTGAGAATGTCGTTCTGGATGGTGCCGCTCACCTTGTCCCAGGGAACCCCCTGCTCGTCCGCCACGGCCAGGTAGAGGGCCAGCAGCACCGAGGCCGGGGCGTTGATGGTCATGCTCGTGCTGACCTTGTCCAGCGGGATGTCCCGGAACAGCGTCCGCATGTCGTGGATGGAGCTGATGCTCACGCCCACCTTGCCCACCTCGCCCAGGGCCATGGGATGGTCGGGGTCCATGCCGATCTGCGTGGGCAGGTCGAAGGCCACGGAAAGCCCCGTGGTGCCCTGCTCCAGCAGGTAGCGGTAGCGGGCGTTGCTCTCCTCGGCGGTGGCGAAGCCGGCGTACTGGCGCATCGTCCAGAGGCGGCCCCGGTACCCCGTGGGCTGCACATGCCGCGTGAAGGGGAACTTCCCGGGCGCGCCCAGGTCGCGCAATGGATCATGGCCCGCGAGGTCCGCCGGCGTGTAGCTGTTCTTCAGCGGGATGCCCGAGCTGGTCTCGAAGGCCCGTTCGCGGAGCTTCGCGGGATCTTCCACCACCGTGAGCTGCGCGCGCACCTGGTCCAGGAAATCCTTCTGATACATGGGGCCTCCGTGGAATCCACGATAGCACCCGGAATGCGCGCCCCGGCGGATCTCCGCTAGGTCACCATGACAAGCTCGGGGGCCGGATCCCCTTCCAGCAGGCTCGCGATCTCCTCCGCCGGCACCGCCTGGCCGAACAGGAACCCCTGGGCGCCGTGGCACTGGCGCTCCCGGAGGAAGGCGAGCTGCCCCTCGGTCTCCACGCCCTCGGCGACCACCTGCAGGTTCAGGCTCGCACCCATGGCGATGATGGCCGTGGCGATGGCGGCGTCGGTGGGGTCGTGCTCCAGATCGCGGATGAACGACTTGTCGATCTTGAGGGTGCTGACGGAGAAGCGCTTGAGCTGTGCGAGGGAAGAGTAGCCGGTCCCGAAATCGTCGATGGAGACGTGGATGCCCAGGGCCTTCACCTCGTCCAGCACGGCCACGGCCAGCGCCGGATTCTGCATGACCACCGTCTCCGTGATCTCCAGTTCCAGCCACTGGGGATCCAGCTCCGTCTCCTCCAGGATCCGCCTCACCGCCGCCGCCATGCCGGCCTGTTGGAGCTGGTAGCCGGAGAGGTTCACGCCGATGCGCATGGGGCGCAGGCCCTGCGCCTGCCACCGGGCGCCCTGGCTGCACACCTCGCGCAGCACCCACTCGCCGATGGGGAGGATGAGCCCGGTCTCCTCGGCCAGCGGAATGAACTCGGAGGGGGAGAGAAGACCCAGGTCGGGATGCTCCCAGCGAACCAAGGCCTCGATGGCGGTCATCCGGCCCGTGTCCACCTCGACCTTCGGCTGGTAGAGCACGCGGAACTCGCCGGCCTCCAGGGCGTGGCGGAGCCCGGTGGACAGCACGAGCCTCCGCTCGACGTCCTGGTCCATCCCGGGGTGGTAGAACTGGTAGTTGTTCCTGCCCCGGCTCTTGGCGTGATACATCGCGCTGTCGGCCTTCTTCACCAGGGCTTCGCCGCCCTCGCCATCCTCCGGGAAGAGGCTGATGCCGACGCTGGCCGTCACGAAGATCTCCTGGCCGCTGATGTGGAAAGGCCGCGCCAGCGGCCTGAGGAGCCTTCCGGCCAGGGCCGAGGCCTCCTTGGAACCCTCCACATCGTTCAGGGTCACGATGAACTCGTCGCCGCCGATGCGGCTGACCGTGTCGCTTTCGCGGATCGCGGCCTTCATCCGTTGCGCGGCCTGGCGCAGGAGCTCGTCGCCCACCGCGTGGCCCAGGGTGTCGTTGATCAGCTTGAAGCGGTCCAGATCCACGAACAGCACCGCCAGGCTCCGGCCAGATCTCCGGGCCGCCTCCTGGGCCCCGTTCAGCTTCTCCAGCAGGGAGGCCCGGTTCGGCAGGCCCGTCAGGCCGTCGAAGTGGGCCATCCGGAAGAGCTGCTGCTCGGCCTGCCGCCGCGCGGTCACGTCGCGACAGATGCACCAGACCATTCTCGGGCGCCCGTCCTTGAGGGTCGGGGCGAGGTTCCCCTCGACGGAGATGCGGGCCCCGCTCCTGGCCAGGACGTCGGCTTCCATGATGGTCCCCCGCGCCTCCTTCATGGCCCGTCCGAATTCCTTCAGCAGGCGGGCCCGGTGGTCCAGGTCGATGAGATCGAAGAAGGTGGTGGTCTCCAGATCCTGGAGGCCGTACCCGAGGGTCCTCGTCCAGAGGGGGTTTGCGTACAGGAACCGGCCTTCGGGGGTGAGGCAGACGATCAGGTCGTTCGCCGTGTCCACGAACTGCTGCAGCTGGGCCTCCCGGGCCTTCAGGGCCCGGTGCTCCCACCGGATGACCCCCATGAGGCGGGCCGTGATGAAGGCCACCGACGCATTCAGGATCGCAGCCCAGGACCAGGCCAAGCACAAGTAGAGCGGATTGGCGCCGAGGCCTTCCGGGGCGAAAGGCATGGCCACCGGTGGCAGCAGGCGGAAATAGTGCCCCGCCAGCATGAGGCCGTGCATGGCCCCGCCGATGGCGCCGACAGCCCAGACCTCCCGCGGACGGGGCAGCAGGAAGGCCGCCTCCATGGTGGCGATCAGGTAAGCCGGCCAGAACCAGCTGGAAGGCCCCCCGCTGAAGTGGATCAGGACCGTGATGAAGAGGAGGTCCAGCAGGATCTGGGCATGATCCGAGTACCGGAAGGCTCTCACACCGAACCAGCCTTGTTGGAGGATCAGGCTGTAGGCGGCCACGGAAGCCACCGCGCCCGTCAGGAAAGCCAGCTGGGCGCGGGTGAGGAAGAACCCGTAGGCGCTGACGGAGAAGACGCCGCCTGCAAAAAGCCCATAGGCGCCGATGATGGCCAGCAGGATCCAGCGGGCCGTGGCCACCAGCCTCGCGCGGGCTTCCTGGTCGGTCCATGGGGTGGTCCCGAGGGGCATCCGCCCCGCCGCCAGGAAGGCGCCCGAGTCGGTCTTCAGCCAATCTGCGGTTTCAGTCCAGGGGGGCACGGGCCTCCTTATTCATTACCCAATGGTCAACTGTCTACGATCCCGGAGAGACCGTCAGTGATGGCCGTCACCCGGCCAATACACCTAAATACGTGTAATATAAATTTTTATACGTCAATTATCGCATTTTTATACCAATTCACGCCTGGGCCACCCGCCCCTCCCGCCCCCCTTCCGGCACGCCTTCCTCCGCGCCCTTCCGGGGCGAATCGTCGCGAAGCTATGCTTCCAGAAACCCCGAGGGACCCACCCATGCCGATGCCACCCTCCACCCCCCCCGTTTCCTACCGCCTGATCCAGGGCGCCGATCTGTGGACCGACCAGGGCCAGCAGCACGGCCAGGCCGTGGTCATCCGGAAGGGGAGGATCCTGGCGGTCGGTCCCGTGGAGGTGCTTGCCAAGGCCCATCCCCAGGCGCAGCGGGTCGAACTCCCGGGTGGCACCCTCCTGCCCGGGTTCATCGAAGGCCATGCCCACGTGGGCGGGCTGGGTGCCTTGAGCCGGAAGGCGGACCTCACGGGGCCGGCGGACCTGCCAGGAACGCTGGAGCGCATCCGGACCTGGGCCGCTGCCCATCCCAAGGGCTGGCTGCTGGGACGGGGCTGGGATCAGAACCGGTGGCCGGGCAAGGCCTTCCCCAGGGCCGCCGACCTGGACGCCATCGCGGGTTCCCGGCCAGCCTTCCTCCAGCGGGTGGATGGCCACGCCGCCTGGGTGAACAGCGCCGCGCTGGCCCTGGCGGGCATCGGCCCCAAGACGCCGGACCCCGAGGGTGGGCGCATCCTGAAGGACGCCAGCGGACAGCCCACGGGCATTCTCCTGGACGGGGCCGTGCAGCTCGTGGAGAAGCTCATTCCCGAGCCCGGCCCCGCCGAGCTGGAGGCGCGGCTCAAGGCGGGCCTCACCGCCCTGCGCGCCGACGGCTTCACGGCCGTGGCCGACATGGGCGTGGGGGCTCGCGAGCTGGCCGCCTACCGGCGCCTGGCCGCCGCGGGGGCCCTGCCCATCCGTGTGTTCGCGTACATGAACCACGACCACGCCCTGATGCTGCGGGAACTCCGGCAGGGCCGGGCCAAGAGCCTGTCCTTCTTCCAGGTCCAGGGCGTGAAGTTCTACCTGGACGGCGCCCTGGGCAGCCGCGGGGCGCGCCTGCTGGCGCCCTACGCGGACGAGCCCACGACCCGCGGGCTCTGGGTCACGGATCCCGCCAAGGTCGCGCTGGACGTCTCGATCACCCTGCGCGCCGGGTTCCAGCCGGCCATCCACGCCATCGGCGACGCCGCGAACCGGGCCGCCCTGGACCTGATCGCCCAGGCCATGAAGAAGGGAAGAGGCGCTCTGCCTCCGCGCATCGAGCATGCCCAGATCGTCACCACCGAGGACGCGGCCCGCTTCGGGAAGCTCGGCGTCGTGGCCAGCGTCCAGCCCGTCCACTGCACCTCGGACCACAGCTGGACTCCTGCCCGTCTGGGCCCCGACCGCGTGAGCGAGGCCTTCCCCTGGCGGACCCTTGCGAACGGCGGGGCCCTGCTGGCTTTCGGCAGCGATGCCCCGGTGGAGGACCCCAACCCCTTCGTGAGTCTCGCGGCTGCGGAGACGCGCCAGGACCCGGCCGGCGATCCGCCTGGTGGTTTCCTGCCCGCGCAGCGCCTCACGCGCGCCGAAGCACTTCGCGCCTACACCAGCGGCAATGCCGCCGCCCTGGGCCATGCCAAGGACCTGGGCACGCTCCAGAAGGGCGCCGTGGCCGACCTGCTGTGGGTCCAGGTGCCCCTGGGCTCCCTCACGCCCGAGGCGCTCCGCAAAGTGAAGCCCGCGCGGCTGTGGGTGAACGGGGTGGAAGTGCCGCTCGGGCACTGAAACAAGGATCTCCACGAAGGACACGAAGCAAGGCACGAAGGGCACGAATGGATGGTTCTTCGTGCTCTTGTTTTTCCCTTTGTGTCCTTCGTGGAGGTCTTTAACCTCGATGAAGACCGCCTCTGGAATACTGGAACCATGAGCCTCCGCCCCGCGTCCCCCCTGCTGGCCCCGTCCCTGCTCTCCGCGGACTTCACGCGGCTGGGCGAGGAGCTGGGGATGATCGCCGCCGCGGGCGCCCAGGTGGTGCATGTGGACGTCATGGACGGCCGCTTCGTGCCCAACATCACCATCGGCTTGCCCGTGGTGGAGAGCCTGAGGAAGGCCACGGCCCTGCCCCTGGACTGCCACCTGATGATCGTGGAGCCCCTGCGCTACGCCCCCGATTTCGTGAAGGCGGGCGCCGGCTGGGTGAGCATCCACCAGGAGGCCGATCCCCACCTGCACCGCACCCTGGCCGCCATCCGGCAGGCGGGCGGCCAGGCCGGCGTGGTGCTGAATCCAGGTACGCCCGTGGAGACGCTCGTCGACCTGGTGGGCGACTTCGACTTCGTGCTGCTCATGAGCGTGAACCCAGGCTTCGGCGGCCAGAGCTTCATCCCCCGCGTGCTCGACAAAGTGAGGCGCCTGGATGCCCTCCGGACCGAGCGCGGCGTCCCCTTCTTCATCCAGGTGGATGGGGGCGTGGGCCTGAAGAACGCCGCGGGCCTCATCCGCGCCGGAGCCGATTGCCTGGTGGCCGGCAACGCCGTGTTCAAGGCTGAGGATCCGAAGGCCGCCGTGGCGGGTCTGCTGCGCGAAATGGCCACCGGGCGGCTGGCATGAGGCTCGACCTCCAGCGCTACAACCGCCTCCTCTGGGCCGTGAACGGAACGCTCCTGCTGGCGGGCCTGATCGTTCTGCTGGTCACGGGCCTCACTGCGCTCTGGCCCTCCCGCGACCGGGGGCAGAGCCTTCCGGCCGGCGTCCCGGCGACCACCGCGGACGCTCCCTCCCGGGCCGCCATCCTGCGTCTGGGCCTCCCGAAGCCCCTGAAGGGCACGGACACCCTGCTCGTTCCCGTGGAGGGACTCCCGCAGGAATCCGAGGAGCCCCGGGGCATCGGGAGCTACAGCAAGGGCGCCCCCAACGTCCCGCTCTTCAACCTCCTCTTCGTGGATGCGAAGACGCTGGCCTCCCGGCCCCTGCTCGCCCGGAAGAGCCTCATCCTCCGTTACGACACCCTCGAGGACGGTGAAGAGGCCAGGAGCGCCCGAGTGGACGGCCTTCTGGTGAGCATCGTCGATTCGGACACGAACGGGAATGGCCGCCTCGACGAAGGCGACGAGGCTCGGATCTGGCTCTGCGACGCGTCCGGCCGGAATCTGCGCGCGGTCACCGCCGCGGGAACCACGTGCGCCAATTGGCAGTACGACAGCCTCCGCCGAACGGTCTACCTGGTGGTAGAGACCCGGAGTGATGCGCGGAAGGCCGAATCGGCGGAGGTGCTCGCGGTGCCCATCGATGGTTCTCAGCCCGCCCGTCCGCTGGCGTCGAAAGCCCAGATGGACGAGCTGCGGAACCTGCTGCAGCACTGATTCCGATCCTGCGAAAACCGCTCTCCAAAGGACCGGAACACCCCCGGTCGGAGGTTGGGGCAGCATGGGCTGGCACTGATCCTGCTTTTCCAGCATCTTATCCAGTGCCTCCATCGAGGACGTGGAAAGGAGGAGCCCATGACGCGCCATCGAACGTCCAGCACCTTGGTTCTATCGCTTCTGGCAGTCCTGGCCATGCCGGCCTCGGCCCAACACGACCGCCGGGAGGAAGGCCCGCGGCCTGATCGCCCGCGCGAGGGCCGCGCCCCCGAACGAGGCCCTGAGCGAGGCCCCGATCGAGGTCGGGAGCAGCCCTCCCCCATGCGGGCCGCGCCCCAGGCGCCCCGCCCCTCACGAGACATGGAGCGGGCCCGCCCCATGCCTGGGCCCGAACGCCAGGCCCGGCCCGAGCGGCAGGAGCGGCCGGAACGCTTCTCCCGGCCCGAGGGGCGCTCAGAAGGACGCCCCGAAGGACGTATGGACCGGCGTGAGGCCCCCGGTGCCATGAGGCCCCCCACCGACCGCCGGGAGCCCTCCCGCCCCCAGGGCCGGGACGTGCGCCCCTCTCCGCGCGCCGCCGAGACCGCCCGCGCCTGGCAGTCCCGGGACACCTGGCGCCGCGACGCCTGGCCGGCCCGGTCCAGGTGGCGTGAGCATCGCGCCCAGCACTGGGACCGTGATCATCGAACCTGGGCCCAGCGCGGGGGCTATGGCGGCTATCGCATCCCCGAGCCGCAGTTCGTCTCCCGGTTCGGGGGGAACCATCCCTTCTTCATCGGCAGCCGGCCGGTGATCTACCAGGGCTATCCCCGGTTCCGCTGCGGGGGCTACTGGTTCCTCATCGTGGATCCCTGGCCGGAGTTCTGGGTGGACGACTGGTACATGGCCGACCGGGTGTACATCGACTACTACGGCGACGGCTACTACCTGGTCAATCCCCGCTATCCGGGAATCCGCCTCGCGATCACGGTCTTCCTCTAGCGATCAGCGCCTCCTTGGCCGAGCGCTTCAGTCGTTTGAGAGCACGCTCCCGCCTGAGCGCTTCGGCCTTCGAGGCGCTAGCCTCACGGTAGGCCAGCTCCAGGGGCCCCCGGCCGCGGGTGTACTTGGCCCCGCGGCCCTCCTGGTGCTGCTTCAGCCGCGCCGCCACATCGAGGGCGATGCCGCAGTAGAGGGTGCCGTCGCCACACCGGAGCAGGTACACCCACCAGGTCATGGCGTCCGCCACGAAGGCGGAAAGGCCTCGGCGAGGATCTGTTCCGCCGTGGCGCCCTGAGTCGCCCGGAACCGCGCGGCACTGAGGCAGAGGCCCACATTGTGGCCCCAGCCCCGCCCCTTCAGGCGGAGGGAGCCGTCGGCCAGCAGCTCCGCCTCGCAGGCATTGCTGGGCCACGCAGTCCAGCCGTACCGCCGTCCCGCGGCGAGGCGCAGCGCCTCCACCGCGTAGGGACCGGAGGCGCCCAGCTTCATCCCGAGCTGCCCCGGCCTCAGGCCGACGGCCACATCCCGCTTCAGGGCCGCGACCTGCGTGGCATCCAGCCTGCGCTCCCAGGCCAGCCAGCGATCCCCCGGCACTTCCGTGGCGACACCGGCCTTGGCCGGTCCATCACCCCATACTTCCCGGGGGCTCAGCGGATGCCCGCCGGCGGACCCCGTGAAGAAGGCCCAGCGGAAATCCAGGTCCAGGACCGGAGCCGACTCTACGGCCTGCATCGTGGCCGGCACGGCTGCGCCCCGCACCACCGCGCAATGGGTCAGCGGGCAGAGGACGCCGCCCTGGTGCTGCCGGGGATGGCCGTCCAGCCAGCGGCTCAGCACCGCCGCCAGGGCGCGCCGGGCCTCGAAGGGCGAGTCGGCGCCGAGTTCCCCCTCGGTGGCTGCGGCGATCCAGGCGGCCCGGGGGGCTGTCCACGCCAGGCGCCAGCCGTGGCGCTCGGCCCGGACCTGCACCGTGCCCCGGAGCGGTCCCACCGGGAAACCCGCCTGGAAGCGAACGGTCCCCTGGAAGCGCCAAGTCCTCCCCAGGCGATGCGACAGACGATGTCCATTCACGACCATGGGCCCCCGCAGGCGCTCCGCGGGCCAAACCACCGTGACGGTCTCGGCCAGGATGGGGGCTTCCTTGACCCAGCGTTCCGCGGCCGCACCGGTCCGGCCTGGCGGGGGCGGCAGGGGGCCGCCGCGCAGCCAGGCCCGCAGCCATCGGTAGGCCCAGGCCTGCTCGCGGGTGGCACCTCCCGCCAGAGCCCGGTCCAGGCGCCCCTGGACACCCGCCGGCGGCCCGGCGGGCCAGGTCTGCGGCGGCTTGGCGTGGCCCTCCGCCCACAGGCATCTCGCCTCTTCCGCCCAGGCCCGGAGGCGCGCGTCCCGAAGGCGCCGGTGGGTCAGCTCGTGGCGCAGGATGGCCCCGAGGTCCCGGCGCCGCAGCTGCTCCCAGGGGCGCAGGTGAAGGGTGTCTCCCAGCCACTGACCACTGCGCCCCGGAGGCGCGCCCGTGGCCTTCTCGAAGGCGGCCGCATCCGGGTGGAGGCGGACCCGCCAGGGTCCAAGTGGCCAGGGGCCGAACCCCACCGTGGACGCGAAGGCCGTCCGCAGCGAGTCCTCCAGCGCGCCCTGATTGACATCATCCCCTTCGATCGCCGGTGGTGTGAACGGCGGCTCGGGCGCCGGGGCGACCAGCAGAATCAAGGCTTCAGCCCCAGGATCTCCCGGATGCGCGTCATGCCCTCCTGCTTGCCGCGTCCCCGCGGCAGGTGGAGCACCACCAGGACCGATCGCCGGCCACCCGCCACCCAGGCGCTGGTGGCGGACGGATCGCCGGGCACCGGGCCCGTGCCGGTCTTGAACCACCAGTCCTCTTTGCCGAACAGGTCCTTCACCTCCACCCAGAAGCCCGCCAGGTAGCGCTTGCCGAAGGTGACGACCTCCGCCTGGCTTGGATCCATGAGCCAGCGCAGGAAGGCCTCGGGGCTGGTGCGCAGCAGGTCACCGTCACCCACCCAGGCCGCCGTCAGCGGCGGGAGCCCCTCGCCCGGGGGCATCCGACGCCCGAGGAAGGGCTCGAAGGCCTCCTCGAGCCGGGCCCGGGCGGCATCCGGGCCATAGTCCTCCACCCAGCGTTCGCGGGAACCCGCGATCCAGGCCAGGAAGGCGAGGTTGCAGCTCTCCTGGAGGGCGCGGGCCAGGTCCACGCGGCCATGGCCCTCGCGGTTCCAGCAGACGAAGGGCCCATCGGCACCCTTGCAGCGGTACTGGACGCCGGACGCGGACCACTCGCTCCCTTCCAGCTTCATCCAGATCAGCTTGGCCAGGCTGCCCATGGGCGCTTCCCTGCGCGCCTCGCCATAGGCATGCACCTCGCCATCCCCCAGGGTGATGGCAAAGCCTTCGCCGGGCCGGAGGATGGGTGCCCGGGCCGCGGCCACCACCGCGGGCGTGGGACCGGCCTCCGGCGCCGGCTGAGCGGCCAACAGGATGGAGGTCAGAAGGAGCGCGATGAACCTAAGGTTCCACATCGAAGGTCCCCAGCATGACCGGGCCGGAACCCGGCAGGATCAGGCGTTCCCAGGTCCAGCGGCGCTCCTGGTCCGTGCCGCCATCGAGCACCGCCTCCACGTGGATGCGGGCGGGCTTGCCGCCCCGCCAGCCCCCGGTCCACTTCAGCGCGTAGGTGCCCGGCGGTGGCGTGTCGTGGGTGTACTCGCCGGACCAGCGCAGCATGCCACCCGAGGGCGTACGGCGCCCGCCCTGCGCCAGGGCCCCGTCCGGTTCCTGCACCTGGAGGCTGCCGCTGGCGTACTCGTCGTTGACCTGGAGGCTCACCACGCGGAGCCGCGTGCGGGTGGTGGACACCCACCAGCTCCGGACCACCTTCAGGCCCGAATCCGGCTCCAGGATCTCCAGCCGATTCTCGCCGTTCTGGGCGGTGAGTTCCATGTTCAGAGTGGCGCCCACGCTGGCCTGCCAGCGCATCGAGGCGCCATTGAACCACACCAGCAGGGTGCGCGACCGCCAGGCGTTGCGGGCGGCTTCCGCCTCCCGCGCCAGCCGCTCTTTGCGCAGCTGATCGGCGGTGCGCGTGTCCTCGGCCGGCGGCTCGTAGCCGCCCTCGTCCTCTTCCTCGAAGAAGCGCGGCTGGGGCTCGTCCTTGGGCGGGTTCGGATCCTTGGGGTCCACCAGCTTCACCTTCAGCGCCACGGTGCGGTCGCCGGACCAGCCGCCCAGAGCGGGCGACACGTCCATGCGCCAGAGCTTCAGATCCGGCACGTAGGCCGCGGCGGGAGCCTTGGCCGGGCGTGGTTTCTGCGCCCCGAGGAAGGCGGTCGACAGCAGCAGGAAGAGGATCAGCCCGGCCTTCATCGCGCACCTCCATCCACCACCTTCAGGTCCAGCCCGTCGCTGGTGACCCACTGCCCTTCGTTCGACATGAGGCTCAGCTTGGCGGGCCTGAGCCGGTAGTGGCCCGCCATGCCTGCCCGCAGAAGGATCCGGACGGTCTGCGTATCCCAGCTCCAGATGTGGGGGAACAGGAAGGTCACCTTGTCGGAATGCACCTCGATCCGCGGCTTCACCCAGCGGTCCGAGGCCCCTTCCTCCGTGAAGGGCTTCCCTTCGAGCACGAAGCCCTCGAGCTTCACGGTGGGGTTGAGGCCGCCGGGGGTGGGCACCTCCAGCATCACGTAGTCCGCGTCGCGGTCCGTGCGGAAGGACACCTGCATCCAGGCCTCCTCGCCGGCCTTCATCGTCCCGGTCCAGGGCTGGCGGATCCAGCCCTGGCTGGCGTTGCCGGTCTCCTGGGGCGTCCTCAGGCGCCAGAGGTCGCGGGTCACGGACATGCGCAGCGCCGTGGACGCGTCGCCCTTGGGCACCCCCGCGGCGCTCCCGGGGACTTGGTAGGCGTAGGTCCACACGAGCAGCCCCCGGCCGCTGGCGCTGACCGTGACGGGCTTCGGCTCGGCCATGGCGAAGGTGCCGGCCCGGGCTTCCCGGGCATTCCAGCGACGGGCCTGCGGCCGCTCCTTGAAGTCCCAGGTGGGGCCCCCCTGCACCGAGGCCTGGATCGCGAGCGCTCCCCAGTCCAGCTTGCGGGTCTTCAGCAGGTAGGGCAGCAGGTCCACGATCTGACCCGTGCTCCAGGTGGAATACCAGCCGTAGCCGCGGTACTCCGAGGCCAGGAACGTCTCACCCTGGCGGATCAGCGGCGATTGCGGACGCACCAGGCAGAGGGCCTTCAGCGCCATCACCGTGGGCACCACGTCACCGGAGGCGTAGCCCCACCAGACGTCGCGCCGGCCCTCCCAGCGGGCCAGGCCGCCCTTCACCACCGCGCGCTGCTCCAGGCGCTCGGCCAGAGGCCCCGCCTTGGGATGCTTCGCCTGCGCGGCGGCCAGCGCCACCAGGGCCAGCACGTGATCGCCGGACCATCGGCCTTGGAGCACCTTGTCGGCCGCGCTGTCCACGAGCCCGGCGATGGGCTCGCCCGTCTGGGCCAGGGAGGCCAGCAGGAAGGCCGCATCGGCCTGGGGATCGGCGGTCTGTCCGTGGCTGTTCCGCTGGCGCTGGGCAGCCGTGGCCTGATCCGCCTGCCGTGCCACCTGCTGGAAGAGGGCCATGGCGGCCATGCGGCCCCGGCGGTAGACGCCCTCGTCCACGGCATAGCCGAGGCGCTTCATGGTGGCGAAGCTCTGGATGGCGTAGCCGGTGGTGTGGGGGTTGGCATCCAGGCCGAAGTCGTTGGGCGCGTACCAGCCCCAGCCGCCGTTGGGCTGCTGGTAGCCGTACACCTTGAACACGCCGTCCCGGATGTTGCGGTCCAGGTTCGTGAGCTGCTTCCAGTCCAGGTCCGGCATGGCGCCCTGCTTCACCAGGTCGGCCACCAGCAGGTTGGGCACGAAGCTGGACAGCGTCTGCTCCACGCAGCCGTAGGGGTAGCCGATGAGGTAGGGCAGCGAGGGCGCCGCCAGATGCTCCAGGTTGCCCACGGGCGTGAGCACCAGGGCGGCTTCCCCCTTCGCGGAGGGGGGGGCGGGGATGGTGACCGTCTGGCTGCTGCCATCCAGCAGGATGGAACCTGAGAGGGAGGCCGGCACCAGCTGGTCCAGCACCGTGACCTTCTGCCGCTCAGCGTCCTTCAGGCCGCCGCCCTCCACGCGGGCCGTGACCGTCAGCGAGCCGGTCTTGTCCGAGAACAGCGGCAGGGCGAAGCGGTACTCGCCCTGGTCCTGGAGGGTGAAGGTGCCTTCGGGCGTTCCCGAGAAGCGGCCGTTCTGCACCTCCATGCGGATCCGGCCCTGGATGGGCTGACCCGAGAGGTTCCGCACCAAGGCGATGGCCCGAGCCTCCTCGCCCACGCTCAGCGTCCGCGGCAGCGTGAGGGCCACCTGCAGGGGCTTGGAGGCGGGCTTGGAGGCCCGGCCCACGCCGACCTTGGTGTCGGCGGTGATGGCCGTGGCCGTAGCCCGCCAGGCCGTGAGGTTGTCCGGCAGCACCAGGTCCACGCTGGCCTTCCCGTCCCGCCCGGCAGCCACGAAGGGCGCCCAGTGGGCGGTGTCCTTGAAGTTCTGGCGCACCTTCTCGTCGTCATCGGCCTTGAAGTCGCCGCGCTTCGTCTGCTTGAGGCTCCACACAGGCCGCTGCCGGCGCAGGAGGTCATGGAAGCTCCAATCGGTGGAGCCCGACCGCAGCACGCCGTGGCGGCGCGTGGGATGGAAGAAGCGCACCGGATCGGGATTCAGCTCCTGGCTCAGGGCGTAGATGGCCTCGTCCACCACGCCGACGCTGAGGTCCGCGGCGGAGGGCTTCCCGGCGAAGTCTTTCACTTCCACGGACACCTTCATGGGCTGGCCGGGCTGGTAGCGCTCCCTGTCGGTGGTGACGGCCACCTGGAGGCGGCGATCCCGCTTCGGCACGCGGAGCGGCACTTCCACCATCTGGCGGCGGCCCTCGCTCACGATCTCGAAGACGGCCCAGACGTTGGGCTGCATGGCGGCGGTGACGGGGATCTCGATCAGGGCGGTGGTGCCCTGGACGATCCGGCTCTGGTGCCGGCCGAGATCCTCGTGCTCCAGCGCCCAGTGCAGGGTCAGTCGGGGCCTCGGCAGCTGCACGAGGACCCGGGCCGTGTCGCCGGGCTGGTACTCGGGCTTGTCCGCCGCCGCGCGGAGATCCGGCACCGCGGGCAGCGGCGTGCCCTCGGCCGCCACGGTGATCTGGCGCTGGGCGGTGACGGGGCGGCCCTTCGAATCGCGGGCCTCGGCCACCAGCAGAAAGGCGCCGCCTTCCGGGATGCTCAGCATGGCCTGGGGGCCCTGCGCGGAGGCCACGGTCTCGCCAGGCTTCAGGGCATTGGGACGGGACCACCAGTACGCGGTGTCCTTCTGCGCCACGATGCGGGTGGCGCGCAGGGAGATGGCCACGCCCGGCACCTCCTTGCCATCCATGTCCAGCGCCCGGGCCGTGACCTGGAAGGGCTTGCCGGGCAGGGCCACCTGGCGGTCCGAGGCGATCATCAGCACCAGGTCGCCGGCGGCGGCCCGCACCTGGGCCTGCCCACTGTTCCGCTGGCCCGAGGCGTCGGCCACTTTCACCACCATGCGCCAGAGGCCGTCGCTCTCGGCCTTGAAGGCGGGCAGGTCCGCCTGGCCCTCCTCGTCCAGCTCCAGCTGTCCGCTCTCCATGAGCTCGGGGGCCGGGCCGGCGTCCTCGTCGTCCCAGATCCAGCTGGACTTCGGCGGCACCACCTTGTAGAGGAACCAGTCCGCCTTGGCCCCGCGCACGGCGGCGCCGTAGAAATAGCGGGCGTTGGCGTGGAACGCCAGCGTGTCGCCCAGGCCCACCTTCGCCTTCTCGGCCGTGACCTTGACCTCGAAGGCGGGCTTCACGAACTGCTCCACCTTGAACTCGGCCTGGCCCGGCCCCTGCGGCCCCTGGAAGACGAGGCGGTAGAGGCCCAGGCGGCCGGCGCCCGGCAAGGTGAACTGGGCGGCATAGGTGCCGGTCTCCGCGCTCAGCAACCTGGCGCGGCCCTCCGTCACCTTGGTGTCCTCGGGATCGAGCACCGTGAAGGGGAGGTCCGCGGCGCCGCCCGCCACGCGGTTCTCGCCGTCCTCCACCCGGCGGAGGATGGCCTTGGCGTAGACCTCCTGACCCGGCCGGTAGAGGGGCCGCTCGGTGAAGGCGTAGAGGCGCTGGCGCACGGCCGCGGAGCCCTGCCCCTCGCTGGCCAGCAGGGCGAAGCTCGCGCCGCTGCGGGCCACCACCACCCGGCGCACGCCGGGCGTGGCCGCGGCCTCGGCCGTTCCCGAGCCATCGAAGGCCAGGGGCTGGGCCTTGGGACCCTCGAGGATCTGGCCCGACACGCCGGCCTTGCCCGAGCCGTCCCGCGCGTCCACCGCCTGCACGCGGATTCGGGAGCCGTCCTGCTCCGACAGCAGAGCCAGGTCCGTGACGAGCCACGGCACGTAGGCCGCGTCGCTGCCGCGCAGCACTTCCACCAGATACAGGCCGGCGGCTTGGGCCGGCAGATCCACCCGGCTGAGGAAGCCGTCGTCCCCGGATTCGTCGTCCGGGTGCCCCTTCTTCCCGGCGACGTCCTCGCTGATGCGGGGCACGAGCTCGGTGACGAAGGTGATCCCGGGCTGGCCTTCGATGGGCAGAGCGGCGCCTTCGCGGATCCGATCCGGCGAGGTGCGGGCCGAGCGCAGGCGATCCGTCTGCTTGGCGGCGTCCCGCAGGGCCTGGGTGGCCGTCCGGTGGACGGTGACGAAGGCGCGCCGCCCGCCCCACAGGACAGCCTCGCGCAGCAGATCGAGGGGATCCTGGACGCCCCGGCCGCCTTCGGCCACGGCGCGGCCCCGATCCGCCAGCACCTTCTTCAGCAGGGATTCGGGATCCTCCACGCGGTAGATGCGGATGCGCGCCTCGGCCGGGATGGGCCCGGCCGCCTCCAGCTGGCCCGGCTTCCCAGGCAGCGTGGGCCTCAGGTTCGCGAAGGCGCCGGTCCACCCGGCCTCCCGCCAGGGGGCCTCGGCGCCGCGCTTCTGGGCCGTGCCCGTGGTGGGCAGCAGCAGAATCGCGGGCAGCAGCAGGGTGAGGAGCGGACGGAACCAGCGCATGTCAGGACCTGGGAGGGAGAGGTTCGGAGGCCGCCTCCGCCAGCACCCGCCAGCGGAAGAGGCCCAGGAACGCGGGGTTCTCGGGCAGGGGACGGAAGTCGGGATCGGGATGGTGCATCAGGTCGTCGAGGCGCGCCCGGCGGACCTCGCCGGGCTGCCGGGAGGCGCCGCTGCCTTCGGGGCCCGTGTGGTAGAGCAGCATGGGCGTGCCATCCACATCGGGCCGCACGAAGGCCATGGCGTGGTCGGGCTGGGCGTGGGCCCCGCCCCGGGCGAAGAAGAGCAGGTCCCCCGGCTTCGCTTGGGCCAGGTCGCGACCCAGCGGCACGCAGGACAGCTGCCGGAGGAAGGCGCCCTTGGCGAAGGGACGGGGCCCTCCCGGCGTGGGGAACCCCTGGCGCCAGGCCCCCGCGAAGGCCGGCGAGGGATCCTGCCCCGGGGCGCCGTCCGTGAAGGCCACCCGCGCCCGCCATTCCGCGGTGTGGGGAGTCAGGGCCTCCCGGAAGGCGAACCGCAGCAGGCCGGCGCAGTCCCGCTGGGCCGGCTCCCAGGCGGGGCTGGGCGCCTCCACCTGCTGTTCCAGGAGCGCCACGAACCAGTCCCGGAAGGCTTCAAGATCACCTTCATCCAGGAGAGCGATGGAACCGTCATCGGCCCTTGGAATGGACAGAGACTGTCGGAATCCCGGCCAGGCGTGGATGACGGCCTGGGCAGGAGCCGTCGCGCGGAGGAAGAAGCCGCCCCGGCTATCGCCCCAGGCCGCCGCCCCGTCCACCCGCGCGCCCCAGGCCGGTCGGCGCAGGCCCAGCAGGGAGCGGCTGTCCAGGCGGATCCTCGCGACGGGGTTGGACGGATCCATCTCCAGGAACGCCCGATGGCGCACCGGGACCAGGGCCAGGAAGGCCGCGGCCCCCGCGGCCATGGCCGCGGACAGGAGACGGATCGACGTCATCGCGGGCGCCCCTCCAGGCCCGCCGCGGTCCAGTCCCACTCGATGCGCACCGGCCCCAGGGCCTTCAGGGCGCCAAGGAAAGGGCCGAGGCTGGCCGCCAGCTCTGCCGTCGCATCGTCCTGGCTCGACGCTTCGCCGATCCACCACCCCCCGCCGCTACGACTGCGGAGGAAGGCCAGCAGCAGATTCTCCAGCTCGGAGGAGGCTCGGGCGCCATCCACTTCCATGCGAGCCCAGGCCCGAGAGTCGCGGTCCGCCAGGGTGGGCGCCTGGCCCTGGAGGCCAGCGGCGACGGCCTTCACCGCGCCCTCGTCCGTGCCCAGCACCAGCGTGTCGGCCACCAGGGTCCAGGCGGGCCGGAAGGCCTGGGCCGTGAGGATGCGGTGCAACTCCGCCGAACCGAGGGCCTGTTTCTGGTTCTGACCCTTGAAGAGCCGCGGCAGCACCTTCTTGAGGAGGTTCTCGGCCTGCGTCCGCCGGGCGGGCTGCACGGGGAGGGCCAGGGCCACGCTCGGGGCCATGCCGGGCTCGCCGAAGCCCCCGAAGGCGGTCACCTTCCCCTCCTGCTGGAGCCGCATGGCCCGCCAGGGGTCCTCGCGCCGCAGCTTGGCCAGCTCGGTCAGGGCCGCCTTTTCCGTGCCTGTCAGCGACGGCGCCGTCACCCAGCCGTTCCAGAAGAACGCCGCGCCCCGGAGATCGAGGCAGGCCTGGAGGGCCTGGGCGTCCTGGCGCAGGGCCGTCCGCTGGCGCTGGCGCTCCTGCGCGGCCGCGAGCGCCTCCTGGTAGGCCTTCATCTGTTCCGGGCTCAGAGCCCGGCCGCCGTCCGCGAACGCGGGCATCTGCGGCATCCGGAATTCCGTGGCATCGTCCACGCGGAGGATCGCCTCCACCAGCTTCTCGGTGGGCCCGGCGCCCAGGGAGACCGCCAGGGCGCCGGTGCGGGGCGCGGCCTTGGCAATGAAGGGGTTGGGCCAGGTGCCCTGCTGGGCGTTCGCCTGCCGGCGACGGAGGGCCTGGACCTCGAAGGCCGCATCCGCGCCGATGCGCGGCGCCAGCCAGAAGGAGAGCTCCGTGTCCGGCGTCATGGCCGACAGGGCCACGCGGGCCCATTCCGGGCGTTCCCCCAGGGTGGGCACGGGGCCGGGGAACAGCAGGGCGCGGAGGGGAGCCTCGCGGTCGCTGATCCAGGTACCCTCGGCCATCTGGATCAGGTGGAAGACGCCGCCGGAACCGCGCAGCTGCTGGACTTCCGTGGACGCGCCAGGGCCTGTCCATGTCACCACGCGGGATCGCGCGCCGGAGCTGGAGGGATTCAGGCGCAGCAGGGCCATCGTCAGCTGGGTGCGCGCCGGCAGGTCCCCGGGGATGAACACCAGCGTGCCCTGGATCTCGTCCGCACCGGGGCGCGCGGTACCGTAGTGCAGCACCCAGGCCTCGCGGTTCGCCAGAGGTTCCAGGGCCGGCGAGGCCTTCTTCAGCCAGGGCTCCAGGTGGCGCGCTGTGAAGCCCAGCCGGCTGCCCTGACCGAGCGCTGGCAGGATGCCCTGCGCGTCTGGGCCCGCTCCGCCGCTCAGGGCCACCAGCTTCTCGAGCCCGGGGCGCAACGCCTTCAGGTGGATGAGCACACCGGGCTGGGCGGCCTGGCCCAGTCCCTTCGGCAGCGCCGCGCTCCCGCCCTGGGTGAAGAGCGCCGGGCTGGGGATCCACTGGAACCGCCATCCTGCCTTGTCAAGGTGCAGGCCCAGCCCATGGGTCCAAGGGCGGTCCACCCGATCCGGCGCCCCGAGGTAGGCGAAGGGATCGGCCCCGGATTGACGGAAGCCGAGGCGATGCAGGGCGAGGGTGACCTCCGGATCCCCGGTCTTCAGCCCCTCCGAGGCCCAGACCGAGGGCGTCCGCTGGCTGAGGAAGGCCAGCGCCGCGCGCTGGGCCCTCCCGCCCTGCTTGAGGTGCTCCATGAACTGCTCCCACTGCTCGCCCTGGGTCATCTGGGCGAAGGGAACGGCCTGCCAGTTCCGCTGGCCACGGGCATCCGCGCGGTAGGTGGACCAGTGCGCGGCGTACTCCCTGGCCCAGGCCGGCACGCTTTCCTGGGCCGCCACGGGAGCCAGGACCGCTCCAAGCACACACAGACTCTGCGCGAGTCGCCTCATGCCACGCCCCCTGCCCCGCACTGGAACCTCCGGTGTCGAGCGATGCTATCAAGCCGGGGACCCGGCGCAAGGGACCTCTTGGGAATTTTTTGCTGGCAGACTGGACCCATGTCGGACCGCCGCGTGCTTGTGAACCTCCGGGGCCTGCTGACCCCCGATCCCGCCCGGGCCTGGGCGGTGGATCGCATTCCTGACGCGGCGCTGGCCTTGGACGGCGGCCGGGTGGCCTGGCTGGGCCGGGCGGCGGATCTCCCGGCGGAATGGCAGGGCGCGCCCGAGGTGGATGGCGGCGGCGCCTGGGCCACGCCGGGCTTCGTGGACCCGCACACCCACCTGCTCTTCGGTGGCAACCGCTCCGGCGAGTTCAACCGGCGCCTCCACGGCGTCAGCTACCAGCAGATCGCGGCGGAGGGCGGCGGCATCCGGGAGACTGTCCGCGCCACACGGGGCGCCACGGTCGATGAGCTGGTGGCCTCCGGTGAGGCGCGACTGAAGGCCTTCCGCGAGCGCGGCGTCGTCCACCTCGAATGCAAGACCGGCTACGGCCTGGAGCTGGAAACGGAATCCCGCCTCACGGCCGCCTACGCCCAGCTCAAGGCGTGCGGATGGAGCCTGGACGTGACCCTGCTCCCGGCCCACGACCTGGCGCCGGAGTTCAACGGCGATGCCGAGGCCAATGCCCGCGCTGTGGCGGACGAGTGGCTGCCGGAGCTGGTGCGCCGCCACCCCGGCGTGGCGCGCTTCTGCGATGTGTTCGTGGAGACGGGCGTGTACACCGCCGACCAGGGCCGCCGCATCCTCGAGGCCGGGAAGCGCCTGGGGCTCATCCCCCGCGTCCATGCCGATGAACTCTCCTGGACCGGCGGCGCCGAGCTGGCGGCGGAGCTGGGGGCCGCCAGCGCCGACCACCTCATGTTCTGCAGCGAGGCGGGCATGAAGGCCATGGCCGCCGCCGACGTCACCCCCGTGCTGCTCCCGGGCACCACGCTGTTTCTCGGCATGCGCGACTGGGCCCCGGCCCGGAAGATGATCGAAGCCGGCTGCCGCGTGGCCCTGGCCACGGACTTCAACCCCGGCTCCTGCCCCTGCCTGGATCCGCTCACCATCATGCGCCTGGGCTGCCTCCAGCTCCGCATGACCTTCGAAGAGGCCTTCACCGCCCTCACCCTGCACCCCGCCCGCAGCCTGCGCCGCGGCGACCTCGGCCACCTCCACCCCGGCGCCCGGGCTGAGGTGCTTCTCTGGGACGTGGACGACATGCTGGAGCTGATCTACTGGGTCGGAGAGCCCTACCGGCCGAGGTTCCTTCCAGCCTGACGCAGAAAGATCTCCACGAAGGACACGAAGGGAAAGGCAAGAGCACGAAAGAAATCCATTCGTGTCCTTGAGGCTTTTATTCGTGTCCTTCGTGGAAATCCTTGTTCTTTCTCCATGCCCCAGCCACAAAAACGAAGCCCCGGGCCGATTCCCGGGGCTTCTCCTGCGAGTGCGGAAGGCCTACTGTTCGGCGTGCCTTGAGGCCTCCTGCACGATGGAGTAGATGCGTTCCTTGGCGCGGAGTTTGGTCTTCTTGAGCTCCACCTCTTCGAGGGATTCCTTGGCGGAGAGGGTGGGTTTCCTCTGGAGGTCACAGAGGCGCGTGTCGGCGGCTCTGTGTTCTTCCATGAGCTTGCGGAATTCGAAGTGCTCCTTCATCAGGCGCTCCTGGAGATCTGGGCGCAGGAAATCCATGAATCCTCCTTGCCTGGGCGGGCCTCTGCCGGGCCCGCAGGGTGATCAGGTGGCCCAAGGGTAGGACCCCCCTGGAAGGCGTCAAGGGGCAATCGGGGGCTCTATGGAACCCGTTGACTTCCATCACTTCCATGCCATTCTCGGGCCATGTCCCTGGCCATCGACGCGCTGCTCCTGGAACGGGTGGACGGGGTCCGCCTGCTCGGGCCGCTGGACCTCCACCTGGCCCCCGGCGACCGCCTGGGTCTGGTAGGAGAGAGCGGGTCGGGCAAGAGCCTGCTGGCGCAGGCCCTGTTCGGTGTCCTGCCTCCTGGAGTGCGGGCGGCGGGGGGAAGGTTCACGGCTTTCGGCGTCCCCATGCTCCACCCGGGGCGGGAACGGGACCGCATCCGGGGCGTCCGGATGGCCTGGGTGCCCCAGGACCCCCGGCAGGTCATGAACCCCCTGCTGACCCTGGCCCAGCACCTGACCCTGCTGCCGGGTGTCCATCGGAGGGAATCGCCTGGCGCGGCCCTGGTCCGCCTCGCCCCGCTGCTCAAGCGGCTGCGCCTGCCCACCACTCCGGCCTTCCTGGCCCGCTTCCCCCATCAGGTCAGCGGCGGCCAGAGGCAGCGGCTGGCGCTGGCCATCGCCCTTTCCTGCGATCCGGAGCTGCTGGTGCTCGACGAGCCCACCACGGCCCTGGATCCAGCGGCGCAACAGGCCTTCCTGGAGGTTGTGCTCGACCTCCAGCGGGAGCAGAACCTGGGCTTCCTGTGGATCACCCACGACCTGGGCCTCGCGGCGCGGGCCTGCGACCGCCTTCTGGTGCTGTATGGCGGCGAGCCCGTGGAGACCGGACCCGCCGCCCGCCTCCTTGAAACCCCGCGTCATCCCTACACTGTGCGCCTTCTGGCGGGCGCCCGGAGACAGCCCTCCCGGGATGCCGGCTTCCTCCCGGCGCCCCAGGACCGCCCGCCGGGCTGCCCCTTCCAGCCCCGATGCCCCGACCCTGCCAGGACTTGCGGCACCTGGGGCCCCTGGCGCGGAAGTTCCCGGGACGGCCTGCGTTGCGAGCGTCCGCTGGAAGCCGCGCCCCAGCCGTGAGACCATGGGATGCAAGGTCCCGCAGGCTGCGGGTCCGGAAAAAGGCTCCCCATGCTGACCTTGCCCCTGATGCGCGCCCTCACCTTCGACGACGTCCTGCTCGTCCCCGGCTACTCGGAGATCCACCCGAACCAGGTGGACCTGGGCACCCGGCTCACGAAGGACATCGGGCTGCGCATCCCCCTCCTGTCCGCCGCCATGGACACGGTGACGGAAAGCCGCATGGCCATCGCCCTCGCGCAGCTGGGCGGCATCGGCATCATCCACAAGAACCTCAGCCCCGAGCGCCAGGCAGAGGAGGTGGACAAGGTGAAGCGGTCCGAATCGGGCATGATCACGGACCCCATCACCATCGGGCCTGACGCGCCCATCCGGGACGCCGAGGCCCTCATGGCCAAGTTCCGCATCAGCGGCGTGCCCGTGGTGGAGGGCCACCGGCTGGTGGGCATTCTCACCAACCGCGATCTGCGCTTCGAGACCCGCTGGGAGCTCCCGGTGCGCGAAGCCATGACCAAGGAGAATCTCATCACCGTGCCGGTGGGCACCACCCTGCAGGAGGCCAAGGGCATCCTGCAGAAGCACCGGATCGAGAAGCTGCTGGTGGTGGACGGCCAGGGCCAGCTCAAGGGCCTCATCACCGTCAAGGACATCGAGAAGTCCATCGAGTACCCCAACGCCTGCAAGGACACCCACGGGCGCCTGCGCGTGGGCGCCGCCGTGGGCGTGGGCAAGGAGCTGCTGGACCGCGCTGCGGCCCTAGTGGAAGCCAAGGTGGACGTACTCTGCCTGGACAGCTCCCACGGCCACAGCAAGGGCATCATCGACGCCGTGAAGGCCCTCAAGAAGGCGCATCCCGGCGTGGCCCTCATCGCCGGCAACGTGGCCACCTACCAGGGCGCGAAGGACCTGGCCGCCGCCGGCGCCGATGCGGTGAAGGTCGGCATCGGGCCCGGCTCCATCTGCACCACCCGCATCGTCACCGGCGCGGGCATGCCCCAGATCACGGCCGTGGCGGAAGCCAGCCGGGCCTGCCGCGAGGCCGGCGTCAGCTGCATCGCCGACGGCGGCATCAAGTTCAGCGGCGACGTGGCCAAGGCCATCGCGGCGGGCGCCGATGCGGTCATGATCGGCAGCCTCTTCGCGGGGACCGACGAAGCCCCCGGCGAAACCATCTTCTACGCCGGCCGGACCTTCAAGTCCTACCGCGGCATGGGTAGCCTGGGCGCCATGAAGCAGGGCAGCAAGGACCGCTACTTCCAGGAAGGCAAGGACGACACCAAGCTCGTGCCCGAGGGCATCGAAGGCCAGGTGCCCTACAAGGGGCGCATGGCCGACCTGGTCACCCAGCTCATGGGCGGCCTCCGCGCCGGCATGGGCCTCAGCGGCGGCGCCTCCGTCGCCGACTTCCAGCAGAAGGCCACCCTCGTCGAGATCAGCGGCGCCGGCCTCCGCGAGAGCCACGCCCACGACGTCATGATCACCAAGGAAGCCCCGAACTACCGGATGGAGTAGGGACGCTATCAGCTGCCGGCTATCAGCTGTCGGCCACTGATAGCTGACAGCCGGCAGCTGACAGCCCAAACTAGACCGGAAGCCAGCCTCGGAGCCCCCATGTCCCTCCTCGTGAAGAACGTCCGCCTTGTGGATCCCGCGCAGAACCTGGACGGGCTGGGGTCACTGCTGGTGGTGGAGGGCGCGGTGGCGGCCATCGGGGCGGAGGCCGAGCACGACCTCCTCGCGGCCGGGGCCGAGGTGCTGGACGGCGGGGGCCTGGTGCTGGCCCCGGGCTTCGTGGACCTGCATGTTCATTTCCGCGAGCCGGGACAGACCCGCAAGGAGAGCATCGAGACGGGCAGCCGTGCCGCGGTGGCGGGCGGGTTCACTTCCGTGTGCGCCATGGCCAACACCAAGCCCGTGAACGACAGCGTGGCCATCACGGAAATGATGCTGACCCGCGCCGCGAAGGCCGACTTGTGCCGCTACTTCCCCATCGGGACCGTCAGCCGCGAGATGAAGGGCGAGGAGCTGGCGGACATGGGCACCTTGAAGGCCGCGGGCTGCGTGGCCTTCTCCGATGATGGCCTTCCCATCAGCAACTCGGCCTTGATGCGCCGGGCGCTGGAGTACACGCGCTGGCTGGAGGTCCCCGTGGTGGCCCACGAGGAGGATCGCGACCTGGCCGGCAAGGGCTACATGCACGAGGGCGCCGTGAGCGCCTCGCTCGGCTGCCTGGGCATCCCCGCGGCGGCGGAGGAGGCCATGGTGGCCCGGGACATCGTCTTGGCCGAACACACCGGCGGGCACCTGCACCTGGCCCACCTCAGCACGAAGGGCTCCCTGCGCATGGTGCGCGAGGCCAAGGCCCGCGGACTGAATGTCACCTGCGAGGTGACGCCCCACCACTTCGCGCTGTCGGACAAGGAACTGATGAAGTTCGACAGCGACTACAAGATGAACCCGCCCCTCCGCACCGAGGCCGACATCCAAGCGGTGCTGGAGGCTCTCGCGGACGGCACGGTGGACGCCATCGCCACGGATCACGCGCCCCACGGCTGGGACGACAAGGAAGTGGAGCTGCCCATCGCCGCCTTTGGCGTCATCGGCCTGGAGACCGCCCTACCCCTCACGCTGGAGCTGCTGGTGAACCGCAAGATCCTCAGCCTGGCGAAGGCCATCGCCCTGCTCTCCTGGAAGCCCGCCCAGGCCTTCCATCTGGACCGCCGCGGCCTCGGCAGCCTCCAGCCCGGCGCCCCCGCCGACTTCGTCCTCTTCGATCCCAGCGCCCAGGTCCAAGTGGACCGCGCCTTCATCCAGTCCAAGTCCTACAACACCCCCTTCAAGGGCTGGAGCCTGCCGGGGAAGGTGGTCGGCACCTGGGTGGGCGGGAAGCGGGTCTGGGGCTAGCCGGTCCTTCCCGGCACCCCGTCCAGGTCCCGCGGCCTGGAGGCATATCCAAGCACACCGATCGAGGTGGGCCGGGCCATCCCGCCTTCCGCGACTTGATTGGCCGGGCCCTGGAAAAGGCCTATGTTCGGCACCGGCGACAGCCACACGAGGAGGGCGATATGAAAAACTATCACCTCGCCAAGGAAGGAAACGCCTGGAACCTCAAGCCTGAAGGGGGCAGCCGGCCCGTGATCCACGCGGCGACCAAGGCGGAGGCCATGGGGCAGATGCGGGCCTACATGCACGGCCATGAAGGTTCCGTGAAGATCCACAAGGAGGACGGCCAGATCCAAGAGGAGCGGACCTATCCGAGGTCCATGGATCCCCGGCGCATCAAGGGTTGAAGCCTGATCACCCGAGCGGCCCCCGGGCGCGCACTCCGGCCCGGGTAGGATGGATCCATGCTTGCGGTCCTCCTCCTCTTCCTGATCCCCGTCGGGGGCGGGATCCCGGCCGGGGTGCTGCTGGCCCAATCGAAAGGCCTGCACTGGCCGCTGACGGCGGGGCTGTATTTCGTGTCGGACGTGCTGCTGGCCCTCGCTTTCGAGCCCGTGCTGCGGCTGTTCGTGGCGCTGGGACGGCGGGTGGCCTTCCTCGCCAGGTTCGGCGCGGCGATGCGTGAGGCCATGGCCCGCAGCGCCGCGCATGTCGGCGGCCCCGGCGCCGGGCCCATCTCCCTCGTCATGATCGCCTTCGGCGTGGACCCCATGACCGGCCGGAGCGCGGCCCTGGCCGCGGGCCACGGCTTCCTGGCGGGCTGGGCCTTCGCCATCGCGGGCGACATGCTCTACTACGGCGTCATCGCCCTCACGACCCTGCGCTTGAACACGGTCATCAAGAATCCGGACACCACCATGTGGATCGTCCTCGGCGCCATGCTGGTCGTGCCGATGCTGGTGCGGCGGATCCGATCGGGACTCGCCCGGCCCGCCAGCGCGAAAGTTGTCTGATCGTCAAACGCCGCAAGAGTCGGGTGGCCCAAGCCCGGGCAGAGCGGCATCCTCGAACCAAGGTCCAGGTGATCGAGAATCGTTCTCAATCCCTGCGGCCCCCTGTTCGAGGTGCCCGAGATGAACACGACGGTGCGCGGTGCGATCGCGGGAGATGCCGAAGCCATCGCCGCCCTGGGCCGGGAGAGCTTCTCCTGGGCCTTCGGGGCGCTGTTCCGGGAAGATGTGCTGGCCCGCTATCTGGACGGGACCTACTCCGCCGAAAAGATCGCCGGCAGCCTGGCCAAGGCGGCCAACCTCTACTTCGTGGCCGAGGCGGAGGGCCGCCTCCAGGGCTTCCTGAAACTGAAGGCGGGGGGCCCGGAGGCCTGGCAGGTCCAGAAGCTCTACGTGGACCCGGACCTGATCCAGAGCGGGATCGGGCAGCGGCTCATGCAGGCGGGCGAGGCCGCGATGAGGGCCCGGAACGCCCCATCCGCGTGGCTGGTGGTCTACAAAGGCAACGACCGCGCCATCCGCTTCTACCGGGGCCTGGGCTACGCGGAAACAGGTGTGGAATTCCATGACTTCGAGGACATCCGGATCGAGTTCCGGCGGATGTCGAAGGCCTATGCACTTCCCACGGGCGCCCTGTCCTGAGGCCCCCGGCCTCGACCCCATTTGCCATCCCTTCCCAGGAGCCTCCATTGAACGGCGACCTCTATCTGGCCGATGCCCTCAAGCGCTTCCGCGAGGCGCGCGCCCAGTGCGACCGCGCCCTCGCGCAGGTGCCCGTGGAACGCTGGACCCACCGGCTGGACCCGGAATCCAACAGCCTGGCCACGCTGATGCTGCACCTCTCGGGCAACATGCTCTCCCGCTG
The DNA here is from genome assembly GCF_022808815.1 of Geothrix paludis. Taxonomy (GTDB): domain Bacteria; phylum Acidobacteriota; class Holophagae; order Holophagales; family Holophagaceae; genus Geothrix; species Geothrix paludis. Next base: position 823,167 of record NZ_JAKZLC010000001.1, read on the forward strand.
GACCGACTTCCTGACCACCGATGGCGAGAAGCCGGACCGCCACCGCGACACCGAGTTCGAGGATCCCGAGACTTTCGACCCCGAGGCCCTGCGCGACCGCTGGGAACGGGGATGGGCCTGCCTCTTCGATGCCCTGGAAAGCCTCACCGCCACTGACCTCGACCGGACCGTGACCATCCGGCACGAGCCCCACACCGTGCTCGAGGCCATCAACCGCCAGCTCGCCCACTACCCCTACCATGCGGGCCAGATGGTCTTCCTCGCGAAGCACCTAGCGCTCGGCTCATGGCAGTCGCTCAGCGTCGCCAGGGGTGGAAGCGTGGCCTACAACTCGGCCAAGATGAAGGACCAATCCCAGGCATGACGCCCACGCCCCGGAGTTCCCGTGCCACTCACCCCTGGAAACCTGGTCTCAGCCTGGGTCGAGGCCTTCAACCGCGGCGATGCCGAGGTGCTGGCCGCGATGTACCACGAGGACGCGGTGAACCATCAGGTGGCCGAGGCTCCGGTGGCCGGCCGGGAGGCGATCCGGGCCATGTTCGCGCGGGAGTTCGCGGCGGCGGAGATGGTGTGCCTGGTGGAGAACCTCTTCGAGGATGGCGAGTGGGCGATCCTCGAGTGGCGCGATCCCCTGGGCTTGCGCGGCTGCGGCTTCTTCCGCGTGGTGGACGGGAGGATCGCCTTCCAGCGCGGCTACTGGGACAAGCTCAGCTTCCTCCGCCAGCACGGCCTGCCCATCCCGCCAGCCTGACCTCGGCCCCCACACCCATGTGTGGCGCCGCCGCAGCCGCCACACCGTCTCCCGTCGCCTGTCCTGCCACCTGCTGGGCGATGTAATCGGCGATGGTCCGGTGGACCCGGTGCAATTCCTCCGGCGGAACGGGGAAGGTGCGATCCCCATGGCTTCGCCCCTGGGCATCTCTCAGGCTCACGTGGATGCGGTAGCCCCGGGCCTCCCGATCCAGAGCCCAGGTGAGGGTCAGCGCGGCCTTCGGCAGAGACCTGTCTGAAACGGTTGTTTCAGCGGACTGGACCTCGAGGTTCGGAGTGTTCAAAAGGTCCTGGATGACCTGTCGGGACAGGGCGGAGGCGAAGTAGTCCACAGCAGGGTCGCCCGTCACGTTGGACATCGGGGTAACGGCCAGGGTCACGGGGCGGACCCTCATGAACCCCCAGAGCATCACGCCAGCGCCCAAGAGGACCAGCCCGAGGATGGCTCCGAACCACAGTGCCCAGGGGCGCCACGACCGCCACGGCCGACGGACTCGAGTGGGGGTGAACGCGTCCATCCCGGAGCTCGAGGGAGGCCTGAAGACCGGCATCGGGAAGGATCCGGAGGGCGGAGGGGACTTGCCCGGGAGGGGGACCACCTTCCCTACGAAGCGGTAGCCCTTGCGGGGGATCGTCTCGATGAAGGCGGGCGCTTCCGCGGAGTCCCCGAGCACCTGGCGGAGGCGCCAGGCGGCCGCATTGAGACCATCCTCGAAGCCCACGTGGATGTCCCCGGACCAGACCCGCTTCTGGAGCTCCTCGCGCCCCACGATCTGGCCGGGCCTCTCGAGCAGGCAGAGCAGCAGCTTGAGGGGCTGGTCCTGGATCCGGACGCAATCCTCGCCCTTCCATAGTTCGCCAGTGTGGGGGTCCAGCTCGAATCCGCCAAAGGCCAGCCGGGTCATCCGACGCTCCTGGGAGGCGTGGCAAGTATGGGACCGGTCGGCCCCTCATCAACAGCCGATCTCACCCGGATCTAACCGACCCCAATCCCAGAAGAGATCAAGTCTGCCCCGCATTGAATCGATCACAACAATTCTATATTTTCGTGCAATTACATCGTAAGCCATCGGTTATGGCGGGGAGAGGTGGTCTTTCCCAGATTTTCTTCCGCCGCAGCGATGGCTCGGCGCCACCCGGATCGGTCCGGGTTCCATTCATGGAGGTGTTCCATGTTCCGACCCACCACAGTGCTCGCCCTGGCTGCCCTCACTGCCTCACTCGCCGCCGAGGACTTCGGCCCCGTGGTGAAGGCGGCGGGCATCATCTACCAGGGGAAAACCCACTTCGGCGTCGTCTGCGACTATGGCCGCAGCCGAGACCAGCTGGCCGACCTCCAGAGGGCCCTGCCCGAAGGAACCACCCTCACGGTGGTCGACGCGCGGCATCCCATGCAGGTGGGACCCGCCGGGTCGACGATCGTCCAGCGTGGCGTCCAGCTGCTGGCGCTCCTGCCCAACGATCCCCTGATCCGCGATGGGTCGCCCTGGGCTACGGCGCTGGTGCATCAGGTCAACGGCACCATCCCCGCCTTCGGCACCCGTCCTGAGGCGCTGAAGAATGGGTGCGTCATGGCCATGGGCCAGGCCACCAACTGGGAGCTGCTGTTCAATCCCAAGCTGCTGAACCTCGATCTGCAGAAGGGCGTCATCGAGGACATCACGATCACTCCCTGGCAGAACGGCACCAAGGGCGGCCCCGCCACCCTGGACCTGGTGTTCCAGTACCGGTAGGCGCCGGTCCCGGCCTTGAAGCGCCCCGCCTCGCGGGGCGCGTCTCATGGCCCCGGCGATGAAGCCATCGCCACGTGACGGTGCAGGTCCTCAAGGGGGCCATACAGGTACTCCGGGAGGTCCCCCCGGATCTGGGCCCGGCCGAGCTGCCTCGCCACCATCGCCGCACCGTTCCGGGAGGCCTGGAGAATCCTCGCGAACCGGGGATCAGGGCGCAGTCGCTGCATCTCCGGGTTGGTCAGGAGCCAATCCAGACAGGGGGGACTGCCCACCTCCACGCTGCGCAGGAGAAGCCGGAGGGCGTCGTCGTTCAGCCCCACCTTGACGAGGTAGGGCGCGTTGAACATCGCTGCGTTCCCGAGGTCGATGGCCCGCTCCTCCGGGCCCAGCCAGTGCGCCAGCAGGCCCTTCGCGAGGGTCCGGGCCTCCGCCTCCTGCCCGCGGTCCGTCGCGCACCAGAACCGGATCGTCGCGCCAACGGGCTTTCCGAGACGCGTGACGTGCGCCTCCACCTCGTCCAGCCGGCCCAGCCGGGCCAGGGCGTAGGGCCGGACCGTGTGGTTGAGCAGCACATGCTCCGGTTCCCGCAGGAGGGCCCGATCCGCGATGACCAGGGCCTCCTCTGCCCGGCCCATCCAGGCCAGGCCCAACGCCACGAAGGCGGGTCCCGTGAGATCCATGGGGTCCAGTTCCATGGACCGCCGGCCGCCCGCGATGAAGAGCCCCACCGACCCTGGGCCGGACAGGATGGTGGCCATGGTGATGTGGACCTGGGCCTGGTTCGGGGCCAGGCACACGCCCTTCACCGCGTATTCCACGGCCAGATCCGGATTCCCCCGCCGTCCCTGCACCTCCACGGCCCCCAGGAGGCTCCAGGCCAGCCCGCAACGGGAATCGATCTCCAGGGCCCGCCGCGCCCACGTGGCCTCGAGCTGCCGCTCGGCTTCGCCCGCTTGGGCCGTGCCCGCCTGGTAGGCGCGCCATCCGTGCAGGCAGGCCAGCTGCACCGCGGCTTCGCTGTTGCGCGGATCCAGGCGGAAGGCCTTCTCGAAGGCGGCCACGGCTTGATCGAAGTCCTGGCGCCGTCCCAGCGTCCGGTACCGGTACTGGAAGTGCCGCCCTTCGCCAAAGGCGAGCTCCCCCTCGGAGCCGGTGGTGGGCCGGGCGATGACCGGGCCGAGCCCTTCCTCCCGGGTCAGGGTCCGGGCCACGGCCTCCGCCGCGTCGCGAACCAGGGTGTTGTAGTCCGCCTGGGTGCCTTCGTACTGATGTCCCCACCGCACCTTCCAGGTCCGCGTATCGACCAGCTGCACGTTGAGGATCAGGTGCTTGGCGTTCTTCGTGATGGTCGTGACCACCAGGTGGTCCGCGTGGTAGGCCTCCGTGACCCGGGCCAGGTCTCCCTTCCACTTCTCCATCTGGAAGCTGGAGGGCGGTGCCTTCGTGTCCAGGCCTTCCACCTTCGAGAGCAGGGTGGACAGCGTGTTGGGAACGGCGTCCGTGAGGAAGGCCGAATCCTCGGCGCCGTACACCCGCGCGGGTAGGGCCAGGACGCTGGGCAGGTCCCTCGCCTTGGTCGCCGGCGCAGGGGCGGCTTGATGGCTCCGCAGCCAGGCGTAGATGCCCGCGCCAGAGCCCAGGAGGGCCAGGGCCAGCCCGGCGCCCAGGAACTGGAGGCCGCGCGCCGGCGAGGGATAGCCTGAGCGCCCCAGGATCGGACGCGGTTCCAGATCCGAACGGGCGGAGAAACGCAGGGCCTCCGCCATGGCCCGGGCCGTCTTGAACCGCTCGGCGGGGTCCTTCGCCAGGCAGACCCGCAGGATGCCTCCCAAGGGCGAGGGCAGGCGTTCCTTCGTGCCGGGGAGTTCCGGCCGGTTCATCAGGATGGCCCGCATGGTCTCCCCGGGCGTGCTCCGCCGGAAGGGGTGGCCGCCCGTCACCAGCTCCCACAGGATCACTCCCAGACTGAAGAGGTCGCTCTGGGCCTCCAGGGCCCGGCCGCGAACCTGTTCGGGGCTCATGTAGTCGGCGGTTCCCATGACCAGGCCTGTCTCCGTGAGCCTCCCGGCCAGCTGGAGCGTCCCCGGCGTCGGCCTGGGCGCATGCGGACTGGACTGTTCCTTCCGCAGCTTGGCCAGCCCGAAATCGAGGATCTTCACATGGCCATCCGGGGTCAGCATCAGGTTCTCGGGCTTGAGATCCCGATGGATGATGCCCTTGGCGTGGGCTGCGGCGAGACCGTCCGCCACCGCCGCCGCAAGTTCCGCCGCCTGGCGCCAGGGCATGGGCCCGGCGGCCATCCGTTTCCGGAGGGTCTCGCCCTCCACCAGCTCCATCACGAGATAGGGGAGCCCGCGGTGCTCGCCGGCGTCGAAGACCTGCACGACGTTGGGATGCGACAGGGCTGCCATCGCCCGCGTTTCCTGCTGGAACCGCCGCAATCCGGCCGGATCCGAAGCGAAGGATTCCGCCAGGACTTTGATCGCCACGTCCCGGCCCAGCTTCGTGTCCCGGGCCCGGAAGACCTCTCCCATGCCACCGGCCCCGAGGGTGCCCACGATCTCGTAGGCACCGAGGGGAGAGCCGGAGACAAGGGATGGCATGGGGCCTCCGCCTGCTGGAGGAGAGGGGGGAGCCCCGGAAGGTTACATCTTCAGATTTACACTGCCAACCGCTTTTTTCCTTGTGGCAGCCTGTGTTTATCTGGATTCAATCACAACGTCTTCATGTCCAGGACGAACCGGTAGCGGACGTCGTTCTTCAGCATCCGTTCGTAGGCCTCGTTGACTTGCTGCACCGGGATGAGTTCGATCTCGGAGACGATGCCATGCTCGGCGCAGAAGTCGAGCATCTCCTGGGTCTCCTGGATGCCGCCGATGAGCGAGCCCGTGAGGATCTTCCTGCCGCCGATGAGGGCGTGGGCCGCCACGGGCGTGGGCTCGGGCGGGACACCGAGAAGCACCATAGCCCCCTCGATCCGGAGCAGACCCAGGTACTTGTTGTAGTCGTGGGGCGCGGAGATGGTGTCGATGATGAGATCGAACTGGCCCGCCAGCCGCTTGAAGGTGGCGTCCTCTGACGTGAGGCCGAAGTGGTGCGCGCCGAGCTTGCGGGCGTCGGCCTCCTTGGACTTCGAGGTGCTGAGCATGGTCACCTCGGCACCCATGGCCGCGGCGATCTTCACGGCCATGTGGCCCAGGCCGCCCAGGCCCACCACGCCCACCTTGTCGCCCTTCTTGGTGTTCCAGTGGCGCAGGGGCGAGTAGGTGGTGATGCCCGCGCAGAGCAGCGGCGCCGCGGCGGCGAGGTCTAGCTTGGGCGAGACCTTCAGCGTGAAGGCCTCGTCCACCACGATGCTGGAGGAATAGCCGCCGTAGGTGGGCGTCACGCGGTCCATTTCGGTGCTGTTGTAGCTCCAGGCCACGCCCTTCTCGCAGAACTGCTCGAGCTTCCGCTGGCAGCTGGGGCAGGTGCGGCAGCTGTCCACCATGCAGCCCACGCCGGCCAGGTCGCCGACCTTGAAGGCCTTCACATGGGCGCCCACGGCCGTGATCTTCCCGACGATCTCGTGGCCGGGGACCATCGGGTACTTGGAGCCGCCCCACTCGTCGCGCACCTGGTGCAGGTCGGAGTGGCAGATGCCGCAGTAGGCGATCTCAATCTGCACATCGTGCGGCCCCACGGCCCGGCGCTCGATCTGGAAGGGTGCGAGGGCAGACGTGGCAGAGGCAGCGGCATAGGCTTTGGCGGTGGCCATGGGAACTCCTGGAAAGACCGGACCTCCACTCTAGACCACGGAGCCTCGAGGTGAAGAAGGCACTTCCCGGTGCGTGGCCTCTGGACCACGAGGTCCGGGATGCCGTTCGGCTACAGCGGATGGAGCAGCATCAGGAACCAGCCGACGGCCGTCAGCAGGGGCGTCCGCGGGTTGGGACGCCCCTCCGCCGTGATGTCGACTTCAGCTCGGGTCCTCCGGGGCCAGGGCTCTCCAGGTGGCGAGGGCTCCAGCCGGAGGGTGAGCACCACGCGGCCGTCCTTGTCCCGGAACGACCAGCCCCCGTTGTGATGGGCCCGCCGCCACTGGAAAGTCTCGCCGTCGCCGAACCGGAGCAGTCCCCGCCCCAGGAAGCCCGGATGGAAGACAGCCAGATCCTGGTCGGCGCCGGCTTCGCGGATGTGGACGAGCGTGGCGAGGATGCCCGTCTGCTTGAAGGTCCAATGCCCCTCCGCCGTCTCCACCGTGGCGAAGGTCCGGCAGAGCGGCTCCAGGGACAGGCGCGCCAGCACCTCGTCGCCGGCATGGAGCTCGTACTTCGGCACCCTCACCATGGGATCCACCCATTCGAGGGGTGGCTTGGTGGCATTCCACATGGCTCTCATGGCGCCCCCCTTTCCCGCGGGCTGCGGTCCGCGCCACTCCAAAGGTACGTCCGGTCACGGGTCCGGGCATGGCAGCATCAGAGGTTCGCTGGAGGTTTCATGCCCCGTCCCGCCATCTTGCCGACCGTGGACTGGCAGGCGGTTTTCGATTCCGGCCTCACCTACCTCGCGTGGCTGGCGGCGGCGGAATCCCCCGAGCAGCGGGACAAGATCGAGACCCAGCATCGCGCCCTGACCCTGGACCCACCGACGGTGGGCATCCTGGCCACCCTGCCCCGGCCTGTCCACGTAGTGGCCATCGCAGAGGACTGGTGTGGCGACGTGGTGCGCCACGCGCCCGTGCTCCAGCGCATGGCCGAGGCGGGTCCGAAGCTGGAGGTTCGCTACATCAGCCGAATGCAGCACCCGGAGGTGTTCGCCCGCTTTCTCACCAACGGGGGCGAGGCCATTCCCAAGTTCATCTTCCTCAGCGACCGCTTCGTGGAGTGCGGGAACTGGGGCCCCATGCCCGAGCGATGCAAAGAACTCATCGCCCGGGGCAAGGCCTGCGGCGACGTGGCCGCCGCGCGGAGGAAGGTGTCGGCTCTCTATGAGCAGGACACCGCCCGCCACGAGGTCGTGGCAGAGCTGATGCGTCTGGTGGACATCGCCAGCAGCCGCAAGCCCTAGCCTCCCTCCACCATCCGGAACATCAGGATGGCTCCGGCCGCGGCCACGTTGAGGCTGTCCATGCCGGAGGCCATGGGGATGGCCACGGCGCGGTTGCAGCGGGCCAACTGGTCCGGGTCCAGTCCCGTGTCCTCCGGTCCCATCACCAGGGCGCTGCGCGAGGGGGGCTGCCAGCGGCGGGCGTCTTCTGCTGTGGGCGTGAGCGCCGCCGCCACGACCTCCGAGCCCGCTTCCGCCAGCCTCCAATCCGCCAGAAGGCTCCAGGGATCCTCCACCCGCCACACGGGGATGCGCCAGACGGCGCCCATGGAGACCCGCACGGTGCGGCGGCTCCAGAGGCCCGGCCCCGGACCCGCCAGCACGCCGTCCAGCCCCAGCGCGGCCGCGCTGCGCAGCAGCAGGCCCAGGTTCTCGCCGTCGTAGAGCCTCGGCAGCACCAGCAGGCGCCGGGCCGAGAGCAGTGCCGACACGGGGGGGGGCGGCGGCACCTTCGCCAGGGCCATGAGGCCGCGATGGAAGGAGAAGCCTGCCAGCTCCGACAGAGCCTCCGGCTCGGCCACCAGCAGCTCCGTCCCCTCCGGGAGCAGGGCCCGCGTGGCTTCGGCGGCAGTGGTGGTCGCGGCGACGGACACGACCTGCAGGCGTCCCGCCCGGCCCGCCGCGAGCAGATCCTCCACGAGGATCCGGCCCTCCGCGATGAAGCAGGGACCATGCACCGGGTGCTCCCGGGTGCCGGCGAAGCGCAGGTCGCGATAGGGTTCCCAGGGGTCGAAGGCCATGGGATCAGCATAGGGCCGGCAGACCGCCGGGAACCTGGGACGGGCCATTGATTTCGGATTAGAATTCAATGATGGCCTCCACTTCCACATCTTCCAGCCCCACCCAGCGCGCCATCGACCGGCTTCCGGCCCACCTGCGGCGCTACGTGGCGGGCCAGGACTACGGGGCCTATACCCCCCGGGACCACGCGGTCTGGCGGCACATCATGCATCGCCTCGCGGGACGCCTGAAAGACACGGCCCACGCCAGCTACCTGTCAGGCCTGGCGGCCACGGGCATCGGTCTGGAGCGCATCCCCAGCCTGGACGAGATGAACCTCAAGCTCGAGGGCCTGGGCTGGTCCGCCGTGGGCGTGCGGGGCTTCATCCCGCCGGCGGTGTTCACGGAGCTGCAGTCCCTGGGCGTGCTGGCCATCGCCGCCGACATCCGCAGCCACGAGCACATCGAGTACACCCCGGCGCCCGACATCGTCCATGAGAGCGCCGGGCACGCGCCCATCCTGGCGGACGGCCGCTACGCGGACTACCTGAAGCGCTGCGGCGAGGCGGGCTTCCGGGCCATCGCCTCCGTGGAGGACCAGGCCGTCTACGAGGCCATCCGCAACCTCAGCGTGGTCAAGGAGGATCCCGAGGCCTCGGAGGCCGAAGTCCACCTGGCCGAAGAGCGCCTGCGGGCCGCCACCGCCAGCCGCCGCTACGTGAGCGAGAGCACCAAGGCCAGCCGCCTCTACTGGTGGACCGCCGAGTACGGCCTGGTGGGCGACCTGGCGGATCCCAAGCTCTATGGCGCCGGCCTCCTCAGCAGCCTGGGCGAGGCCGCCCACTGCCTCACGGCCGCCGTGGCCAAGGTGCCCCTCAGCCTCGCCTGCGCGGACACCGAATACGACATCACCCGCATGCAGCCCCAGCTCTTCGTGGCCCGGGACTTCGACCACCTGTTCGAGGTGCTGGAGGCCTTCGAGGCCACCCTGGGCTGGCGGCGCGGCGGCGACCACGGCCTGGAGGAGGCCCTGCGGGCCCGCACGGTGAACCACCTGGGCCTGGAGGGCGGCCTGGAACTCACCGGCAAGGTGGTGGCCCGGATCCCCGCCCGCGGCGAGCTGGCCCCGGGCCTGGCCACGGCCCTGGCGCGGGTGGAGGGTCCCGTGATGCTGTCCCGGGGCGGCCTGGCGGAGGGCGCGCCCTGGCCCGGCACGGCCCTGGTGGCCTTCGGGCGCGGAATCCTGCCCCCCCGCGGCCCCTTCAGCCTGGACCTGCCCTCGGGGCTCTTCCTGACGGGTTTCCGGGTGGGCGAGCACGAGGTCATCAACCTGCGGGGCCATCAGGACGGCCGCCCCCTGGACCTGCCCAGCTGGGCCCTGCTCTTCCTGAGCTCCAGCCTGCCCTCCGTCGCTGGGGGCCCCGCGGATCCGGGCGCCTGGGACCGCTGGTACGGCGCCCAGGGGACCTTCGCGGAGGGCGAAGCCGAAGCCCAGGCCCGGGCCCGCAAGGCCTCCTCTCTTTCCCCTGACCTCGCCGGCCTATACCAGGAAGCCCGGGTCCTGCGGGAGGCCGGAGATGCCGGACGACTCCGGGCCCTGCTGGAACGGGCCCGGGCCTATCCGGAGGAATGGTTACTGCAGACGGAATTGAGAGAACTGGAGGCCACCCTGGCCCAGGAGGCGCGGTCGTGAGCTGGATCGAACAGGACGGATGCCTGGTGCGGGAGTTCCGGACCCCGGATTTCATGACCGCTTTCCGGATTGTGACCAGCGTCGTGGAACCTGCCGAGGAGATGAATCATCACCCAGATATCCTCTTTGGTTGGGGCCGTGTGCGGATCACCCTGACCACCCACGACGCAGGAGGCATCACGGAAAAGGACCACCAATTGGCCCGACTCATCGATGAAGCCGTCCTGCGGCTCGACCTGTAAGCCCGCCCCCATCCTTGCCTGTCTTCCCCCTGGAAGGTCCGGTATTCTGAAATGTCCCAGAGGAACCCTTTGTTGAAAACATTGACGCTCCCCCACCGACCCATGTCCTTCATTTCGAAGGCTTCTCTGCTGGCCGGCGCCGGGCTCCTGACCCTGGCCGCCCTCGGATGCAACCGGGACCAGGTGAGTCACTACCGGGTGCCCAAGGAGTCCGCCGCCGGGCGGCTGGACGGCACGGGCCAGGAGGCCCCCTCCGGGCCGATGGGGATGCCACCCGCCGACGGGGGGATGCCCGCGCCCCCCCGACCTTCGGGCCAGGGTTCCCTCAAGTGGTCCCTGCCCCAGGGCTGGAGCGAGGTTCCTGGCGAGGGAATGCGCTTCGCCACCTTCAAATCGCCGGTGGCGGGCAAGAACGAAGCCACGGTGGTGGTGCTGCCCGGAGCCGCAGGCGGCGAGCTGGCCAACGTGAACCGCTGGCGCGGGCAGATCGGCCTGGGCCCCATCGACGAGGCGGCCCTGGCGGCCGCGCGGAAGGTAGTGAAGACCAAGGCCGGGGCGCTCAACGTCTACGACTTCACCAGCGAGGGTCAGACCAAGAGCCGCATGGTGGCCGGCCTGATCTCCACCCCGGACGGCAACACCTGGTTCCTGAAGCTGACGGGGGACGCCGATCCCGTGGCCAAGGCCAAGCCTGATTTCATGCGCATCCTGGAGAGCCTCCGCCTTGATTAAGACACTCGCCTCCCGCATCTGGAAGTTCTTCAAGTCCTTCCAACTCACCATCGTCCTGCTCGCCTGCCTGATGGCGCTCGTGGTGCTCTGCACCCTGGCCCAGGTGGAGATGGGCACCCAGGGCGCCGTGAACGCCTACATGCGCAGCTTCTTCGTGAAGCGGCAGGTCAGCTTCCTGCCCTTCCCCCTGCCCGTGTTCCCGGGCGGCGGCCTGGTGGGCCTCCTCCTCACCCTCAACCTCATCGCCAAGACGCTCGACATCCAGCGCAGCTGGACCAAGGCTGGCATGTGGCTGGTCCACGCGGGCCTGGTCATCCTGTTCGCGGGCGAGTTCGTGGCCGGCATGATGCAGGTGGACACCAACATGTCCATCGAGGTGGGCCAGACCGTCAACTACGTCCAGAGCTACAAGAACATGGAGCTGGCCGTCATCGATACCACCGATCCCGCCTGGGACGAGGTCTACTCGGTGCCCGACACCCTGCTGGCCAAGGGCGGGTCCATCGCCATCCCCGACACGCCCCTCACCCTGAACGTGAAGCGCTACTACCCCAATTCGGAGCTGTCCAACCTGCCTCCTGGCGCGCCGCCGTCCCTGGCGACCGCGGGCATCGGCCCCGGCATCTCCGTCGTGGAGCGTCCCACAGTCACCAACGACAACGAGCTGAACACGGGGTCCGTGTTCGTGGAGCCCGTGGCCGGCGGCCGCAGCTACGGCGTCTGGCTGGCTTCCATGGCCCTCGGGGCGCCCCAGTCCTTCACCCACGAAGGACACACCTACCTGCTCACCATGCGCCTGCGCCGCCAGTATCTGCCCTACGCCTTCACGCTGAAGCAGTTCCGGCACGACGTCTACCCCGGCACCGAAATCCCCAAGAACTTCTCCAGCCTGGTCCAGGTGGTGAACCCCTCCCAGAAGGAATCCCGCGAGGTGCTCATCTACATGAACCAGCCGCTGCGGTACGAGGGCAAGACCTTCTACCAGGCGAGCTTTGGCAAGAACGACACCCTGTCCGTCCTTTCCGTGGTCGAAAATCCCGGCTGGCTTCTCCCCTATGTGTCCTGCGTGCTGGTCTCCCTGGGCCTGCTCGTGCACTTCGCCATCGTCCTGCGGCGCTCCCTGAAGCGGCGCCAGGACAAGAAGGAGGGCTGACATGACCTTCGTGCAGAAATACCTCTCCTGGGCCGCCGGGGCCCTCGCCCTCCTGATCGCCCTGGTCTTCGCCCTCCCTGGCGGCAAGGTCCGCGGCTTCGACGTGGCAGGCTTCGGCAACATCCCCATCCTCGAAGGCGGGCGCGTCAAGCCGCTGGATTCCGTGGCCCGCAATTCCCTGCTGGTCATCCACAGCCGCCAGGGCTTCCGCTATGACGGCCGCACGATCGGGCCCGACGAGTGGATCCTGGATGTGATGTTCCGCCCCCAGGTGGCGGATCAGCAGCCCATCTTCGTCATCGATGATCCCGACGTCATCGGCCTCATCGGCGCCAAGCAGACGAAGAACCGGAACTACTTCAGCTTCGTCGACCTGTCCTCCCACCTGGAAGAGATCCAGAAGCAGGCCCAGACGGCGCAACCCATCGCGCCCCAGAAGCGGACCCGCTTCCAGAGCGCCATCGTCAACCTGTTCGATCGCGTCTACCTCTACTACAAGCTGCGGAACACCCTGCAGCTGGCCGGCTCGCCCGGTCTCGGCTGGGAGCTCCAGTCCATCAGCGATGCCGAGGCTTCCGCCCGCCACCAGGACCTGATGCAGCTGTCCCAGTTCCGCATCCTGCCGCCCCTCCCCGGCGGCAGTCCCGATGCCTGGAAGAACGTGGGCGAGGGCCTCCGCGCCATGGCCGCCGGCCAGGGCGTCCACCCGGCCCTGGTCCCCCTCGCGCGGCTCAATGCCGCCTACGTCGCCAACGACCCGGCCAGCTTCAACCAGGCCCTGGCCGACATGAACGGGGTGGTCTCCACCCTCAAGCCCGGGGCCCTCAGCCACGCGAGCAACGAGGTCGTCTTCAACCGCGCCCAGCCCTTCTTCGTGGGCCTGTCGATCTACTTCGTGGCGTTCATCGTCCTGTGCATCTCCTGGATCTGGAAGCCGGAGCTGCTGCGCCCCACCGCCTACTCGCTGCTCTTCGCGGGCGCCATCGTCCACACCCTGGGCCTGGCCGCGCGCATCATCCTCCAGGGCCGCCCGCCGGTGACGAACCTCTACTCCTCGGCCATCTTCGTGGGCTGGGGCGCCGTGATCCTGGGCCTCATCGTGGAGCGGATGTACCGCAAGGGCTTCGGCACCGCCGTGGCCGCTGTGGCCGGGTTCGCCTCCCTGATCGTCGCCCAGAACCTGGGCACCGAGGGCGACACCATGGAGATGATGCGGGCCGTGCTGGACTCCAACTTCTGGCTGGCCACCCACGTGGTGACCATCACCATCGGCTACTCCGGCACATTCCTGGCCGGCGCCATCGCCATCGCCTACGCCATCCGGAAGCACATCGTCAGCAAGGTGGACGTGGAGACGGACAAGGCCCTGGTGGACATGGCCTACGGCATCATCTGCTTCGCGCTCTTCTTCAGCTTCGTGGGCACCGTGCTGGGCGGCATCTGGGCCGACCAGTCCTGGGGCCGCTTCTGGGGCTGGGATCCCAAGGAGAACGGCGCCCTGCTGATCGTGCTGTGGAACGCCATCATCCTCCACGCCCGCTGGGCCGGCTATGTCCGCGAACGCGGCACCATGGTGATGGCCATCTTCGGCAACATCATCACCGCCTGCTCCTGGTTCGGCGTGAACATGCTCGGCGTCGGCCTGCACTCCTACGGTTTCATGGACCAGGCCTTCTACGCCCTCATGGGCTTCGGCCTGAGCCAGCTGGTCTTCATGGCCATCTGCTACGCGCCGCCGCGCTTCTGGGAGCAGAAGCCCCACCACAAGGCTTGAAGTCATTTTCATCTCTGCAAAACGGGCTCCCGATCGGGAGCCCGTTTTGCAGCGGGGAACGGCTAAGGAGAGGTCACTTCACCCTGCGGGTGACGCCTTCAACGTAAGTTTTGAAGGCCTCGGGAGCGTTGGGCGGGGCGATCTCGAAGCGGACGGTGACGGTGTCGGCGGCCCCGCGGAGGTAGGTCAGGCGGAAGCGCGGGCCCGGCGCCGGTTCGCTGGTGAAGGCCACGCCCTGGGGAATGGCGGTGGCCACGTAGCGGATGACGTGGCCCTCGTTGTCGACGTAGAAGGCCTTGAGCTGGCCGCCCTCGACGAAGATCGTCATCTGGTCCTCGTGATGGGCGGCCGGACGGCCATTGGCGGCGGGGTAGTCGGCATGGCTGCGCCGCACCAGGGCCCTCCCCTCCAACTCGAACCGGAAGGAGGCCGCGCCGCTGGGGGAACCGGGCTTCCCATCCGATTCCCCCACCCAATCCCCGGCGAGGAACCGCGCGGGCTCGAAGAGATCCGCCTTGGGCGCGGGCGCCTGCGCCAGCAGGGGCGCCGCCAGGGACAGGGCGAGGATGGATGGGCGCATGGAGCCTCCGGGGATCCTTCGAATCTACCCTCGGAGGCGGCCGGCGGCCATCGCTGGACGGACCCGGTTCAGCCCAGCCTGGTGGTGCCCAGGAGGCCCTTGGGGTCCAGGTGCCGCTTGAGGGCTTGGTTCGCGGCCTTCACGGGCTCCGGGGTGTAGGCGTCGTAGAAGCGCTGGTTGTGCGGGCCGACCCCATGCTCGGCGCTGTAGGAACCATCGAAGCCTCGAACCGCCAGTTCGTAGATCCGTGACTGAAGCTCCTCGACGATCTGGGCCGTGGGCTTCGGGGCCTCCGCCTCGTTCCACACGAGGTTGAGGTGGGTCCCGCCGTCGCCCCAGTGGCCGAAGTCGCAGCAGCGGACAAAGGGATAATCCTGAGCCAGCAACGCCACCGCGTCGTCCGTGAAGCTCGCCATGCGGCTCCGTGGCACGCTGATGTCGAAGGCCAGCACCTTGCCCTCGTTCCGCAGGCTCTCGCTGATGTGGTGGCGGATGGCCCAGAAGTCCTCGGGCTTGCCCATGAAGACGTCCGTGATGCCCTCACCGCGCTCGCCTTCCAGGAACGCTCCGAGACGTTCTTCCAGCACCTCGGCCAGGTTCAGCGCCGCTTCCGGAAGCGTGGAGGACAGCTCCACCAGGGCGGTGTACGCAGGGGGCCTGGCGGCGCCGTAGGGGTTGCGGATGTCCTCGTGGTGCTTGAACACGGGGCCCAGGGCGTTGGCGCTGATGACCTCATAGGCCGTGAACACATCGGCCATCTCCCGCTCCAGCGCCTGCAGGAGAGCCAGCACCGCCTCGCCGGAGGCGCAGCCCACCAGGGCCGTGGCGTGCTGCCGGGGCACGGGCACCACCTGGAGCACCGCCCCGGTGACCACGCCGTACACGCCGCTGGTGCCCACGAAGAGCTGCTTGAAGTCCAAACCCGTGTTGTTCTTCCGGAGGTGGTTCATGACCTCCACCACCGTGCCGTCCGCCAGCACCGCCTCGAGACCCTGGAGGTTGTGGCGCACGTCGCCGTACTTCAGGAGCCGGGTCCCGCCGGTGTTGGTGGCGATCATCCCGCCGAGGCTGGGATCCGCCCCCAAATCGATGGGAAACATGAGGCCGTGCTCCGCCAGCGCCGCGTTCAGCGCGCTGAGCAGCACCCCGCCATCCACCACCGCGGTGCGGTTGACGGGGTCGATCTCCAAGCGCTTGTTCAGGCGCTCCAGGCTGAGCACGAGCATCTCGCCGCTGGCGTCCGGGTTCGAGGCGCCCACCAGGCCCGTGTTGGCGCCCTGGGGCATCACCCGGATGCCGCGCTCGTGGCAGTAGGCCATGACTTCGGACACCTGCTCCGTGGTCCCGGGGCGCACCGCCAGCAGGGCCCTGCCCTTCCCGTAGCGCCAGCCGTCCTCATAGCGGGCCAGGTCGTTGGCCTCTGTCAAGATGGCATCGGCGCCCAGTATGGCGCGGAGATCGGCGGCGGCTCGGACGGCATCGTGCATAACCGATTCTACTGGAGCCAGGCCTTCACCAGGCTCTCGAAGCGCTCCCCGCGCTGCTCGAAGTTGTCGAACTGATCGAAGCTGGCGCAGGCCGGGCTGAGGAGCACCTGGTCGCCGGGCCGCGCGAGGGCCAGGGCTGTCCGCACAGCTTCGTCGAAGACCGGCACCACGTCATGGGGCAGATCGCCGAGGTCGCGGGTGAGCTGTGGGATCGCGTCACCCAGGAACACCAGACGCCGCAGCTTGCCATCCAGGGCCTGGCGCAGCGGCTCGTAGCTGGCGCCCTTGTCCGTGCCCCCCAGCAGCAGCACCAGCGGGCCCGGCAGGGCCCGGATGGCCGTGACGGTGGCATCGACATTCGTGCCCTTGGAATCGTTGTAGGCGCGCACGCCGGCCTTCTCGCCGCAGAAGGCGATGCGATGGGCCAGCCCCGGATAGGTCCGCAGCCCTTGGCGGATGGCCTCGACATCCGCGCCGCCGTGGCGGGCCAGGAGGGCCGCCGCCAGGGCGTTCTCCACGTTGTGGTCGCCGGGAATGCGCAGGCCATCGCGGTGGAGGAGCACCTCGCCATGCAGGCGCAGGTGGCCACCCGCATCGCACCAGGCCTCGCACTCGGTCCAGCCAAAGCGCGCGGTCCGCCCGCCGCCCGGCGCATCCTGCCACCACTCGGGATGAGCCACGGGGACGACCCGGAGATCATCGGAGGTCTGCCGTTCGAAAATCCGCAATTTGGCCCGGCGGTAGGCCTCCAGGTTGCCGTGGCGAGCCAGATGGTCTGGCGTCAGGTTCAGGAATGCCGCGCCCTCGGCATGGAAGGCCGCCACTGTCTCGAGTTGATAGCTGCTCAGCTCCACCACGTAGACCGCCCCTCGGACGCCCGCGGTCACGGCCTCGATGACGGGAGTGCCCAGGTTGCCGCAGGCCACCGCAGGCAGGTCTGCCGCCTTGAGCAAGTGGGCCACCAGATCCGTGGTGGTGCTCTTGCCGTTGGTGCCGGTCACGGCCAGCACGCGGCTCCCGTCGTGCCGGTCTCGGAGGGCGCGGTGGGCCAACTCCACTTCGCCGATGACAGGGATTCCCCTGGAAATGGCAGCTGCGACAAAGGGCGCGCTGGGAGGAATGCCGGGGCTGATGACAAGTTCACCGCAATGCTCCAGGAGCGATTCAGGATGGCTGCCCCACACTCCGGGGATGCCCGCTCGTGCCAGCTCAAGCTCCAAGGCGGGATCTGGCCCGGGCCGGCTGTCCGTCAGCACCACGGACCGCCCTTGCGACGCGAGGAAACGGGCCGCCGCCAAGCCCGAACGTCCCGCTCCCATGACCACGGTGCGCATGTCGCCCCCCGGTTCCAGCGTAACCCGCGACGGACCTTCCTGCATGCGGACACATAGAGCGCTACACTGGACGCAGGACCCTTGCACGAATGCGGAGCGGCCATGCCCAAGGGCATCCTGGAAAGTCTGTTGAGTGGAGAGGGCACGATCGTGCCTCACGTCCAGCCCATGTACCGGCTGCAGGACAATCGCATGGTGGCCCAGGAGTACCTGGCCCGCCACCTGGACAAGGCAGGCATCACCCATCCCGTCGGCCCGATCCTGCAGAACCCCACCCTCCCGCCGGAGGATCGGCTGACCCTGGACCTGCGCTTTCTCGACGCCACGTTCGCGGCCCTGGCTCAGCGCGGAACCGGCAGCCACCTCCACTTCGTGAACCTCGAGCCCGTGAGCCTGGAAGCGCCGGGGTTCTGGGCGCGCCTGCCCCGCTGGCTGGAAGCTCTGTCCTTTCCCGTGGAATGCGTGGTGATGGAGTTCACCGAATCCCAGGGCATGCACGACCTCGAGGCGCTCCAGACCTACGCCAAGCGGCTGCGCGACGTCGGTCTGCGCGTGGCCGTGGATGACCTCGGGGCCGGCGTGGCGAGCCTCACGCAGATGGCGCGGCTGGCGCCGGATTACATCAAGGCCGACCGGAGCCTCGTGGAGCAGGTCCACCGCCGCCCCTACCAGGCCGCCCTCCTCAACGCGCTCTCCCACTTCGCCCGGCACATGTGCATCGGCTTCATCGCCGAAGGCATCGAGACGATGGAGGAGTTGGAAGCCGTCATGGACGCGGACGTGCCCTGGGGCCAGGGCTTCATCCTGGGCCAGCCGTGGCCCACGCGGCCGAAGCCGCTGGCCATCGATCCTCTCGCTTAGATTGCCTGACGAAACCACTCCCCGACCGGCCCGTGGGAACTCACGGGCCGGCCGAAGGAGGCGTGGGATGGATTACTGGACGACAAAATCATCCAGGTTCAGCCGCGCCGCAGGCGTCCCCTCCACCGCCAGCTTGAAGCGGACCGGCCCCGTGAGGGTCAGGCCGCTGAAAGTCGCGGTGCTGAGCGTGTTGGAGCTGGCGGTCACGGAGTTCCCGATCTTCGTCCAGGTGGCGCCCTGGTCGTTCGATGCGTAGAGCGAGAAGGTGGCGGTCTTGGCGTTCGTGGCGTCGGTCTTGTAGACGCCGTAGGCCACGCTGACCGAAGAGACGGGCGTGGCGGCGTCGCCGTAATCGAAGTTCATCCAGACGGCGCTCCCGGCCACGGCCTTCATGCGCAGGCCCTGGCCATCGTTCTTGGCATCATTGGCATCTCCGGCATAGCTCATGGTCGTGACGAAATGCCAGGAGCCGGTGGAGAGAGTGTAGTCTCCCGTGGCGTACACAGTGCTCGTTCCAGGCCAGGTGAAATGCTCGGCCATGCCCGCCGGGGGCGGCGTCGTCCCCACATAGAGCGTCAGCGTCTTGGTCACGCTCGCCGAATCGCCGTCGGTGACCTTGAGGGTGAGGGTGACCGTGCCGGTGGCCCCGGCGGCAGGAACAATGTGCAGGATCTGGTCGGCCATCGTCCCCGTGAAGGTCAGGCCGCTGTTGGGCACCACGGCTTCATCGCTGGACGTGGCCGAGAAGGTGACATTCAGCGGGCTGACGTCGTCGCTCACCGTGAAGGGAAGGTCCAGGACGGTGTCTACGGCCATGGAGGCGGACGTTGGAACGCCCGAGACGGTCGGCGCCTGGTTACCCCCAGTCACTGTGAGCACGCGGATGATCGACCGGCTGGCGCCCAGAGCGTCGGTGGCCGAGAAGGTCACGTTGTAGGTGCCGTTCGCCGTGTAGGTGTGCGTGGCGTTGGGTGTGGTGGCGGTGGTGCTGTCCCCGAAGTCCCAGCGCACCGAGGCCACGGTGCTGTTGGAACTGGTCGCCTGCCCCTGGAAGGTGTAGCTCGTGCCGACGGTGGCGGTGCCGTCCCAGCTGGGTTCGACCATGTGGACATTCGGGGCCCCGGTGACCTCGAAGTGGCTGCCCCAGCCACGCACATCCACGTCCGTCTTGAAGGTCGCCGGCAGGGGCGTGGCAGGGCTCGGGAAGAGGTCGAGTCCTGTGAGCGCCTCAATGCGGGCGACGGACGTGGTGTACTGCTGGATCCCCGCATCCGAGGCGGCCAGCCCTGATCGGTTGGGCGTGAGGACAGCCACGACCTTGGGCTGGCCTGGAGCCGTTTCCCGGACGACGACTTTCCAGAATCCACTGGGGATGCGGACGGGAGCCACGGCGCCCGGCAGCAAGGCCGGACTCGCGTCGAAGACAGGCCCGGTGTAGATCCAGATGCGCCCGCTGGCATCGGCCAAACCCGGCACCCAGGCGCCGCCACTGCCAGTGAAGCTGCCGCCCACGACCTGCTCGAGGTTGTTCCAGAAGTTGTTGTTGTGGTCGGTATCCTGGGGCGCCACGTTGGACAGGCGGCAGGAATCCGTGCCGGCCTGGGACCCGTAACGGTAGGCCAGGTCGGACATCATCACCTGGTGGCCTCGGGTCCACCCGCTGCCGGAGTAGTCCGCATCCGTCACCTGGGGCGCGGCCAAGCGGTCATCGGCCAGGAAGGTGCGGGTCCCATTCGCAAAGGCGGTCATGAACTTGAAGTTGGCGTAGGCCGTCCAGGCGGGATTCTTCAAGGTTTCGTCATAACCCAGGCGGAAAGCCCCATGGGGGAAGGCAGTGCCCACGTTGTAGGAAGGAAGAACCGTGAGCGGCCGGGCGGGAACGGTCATAGGGTCCCCGGCGTAGGTGGGCTCCGGCGCCATGACCGTGAGGGTGGCGTTCTGGCTGGTCGTGCTGCCGACGTCATCCGTGACCACCACGCTGAACTGGGCACTGATCTCCTGGAGGTCCGTGCCGGTGACCACGTAGCTCGCCTGGGTGGCTCCGGAGATGTCCACACCGTTCTTCCGCCACTGATAGCGGAGGGTGCCTGTTCCGGTGGCCGAGACGGTGAAGGTGCCTCCATCGGGCGCGATGGCGGTGAGGCTCTGCGGCTGGGTGGTGATCACCGGGACATTGCTGTCGGCCGGATTCACCGTGAGTGCCGCTGCGGCGCTCGTCGTGCTGGCGCTGGTGCCGTTCAGGGCGTTGGTCACCACCACGGCGTAGCTGCCGGCGTCCGTCAGAGCCACCGGGTCGAAGACCAGGGTGCTGGCCGTCTGGCCCGCGAGATC
Organism: Geothrix paludis; assembly: GCF_022808815.1. Classification (GTDB taxonomy): domain Bacteria; phylum Acidobacteriota; class Holophagae; order Holophagales; family Holophagaceae; genus Geothrix; species Geothrix paludis. The sequence goes on from NZ_JAKZLC010000001.1 coordinate 843,666, forward strand.
CGCTCCGTTCTTCTTCCACTGGTAGCTGAGCGTTCCGTTCCCCGTAGCCGTAACGCTGAAGGTCGCCCTGCCTCCCTCCAGCACGGTCTGCGCGGCGGGCTGACCGGTGATGACCGGCTGCGTGGCCACCGGATTCACGGTGAGGTTGGCGGCGGCACTGGTGGCGGTCGCCGCGGTGCCGTTCAGGGTGTTGGTCACCACCACCGCGTAGCCGCCGGCATCCGCCAGGGCCACCGGGTCGAGAATCAGGCTGCTGGCCATCTGGCCCGCGAGGTCCCCTCCGTTCTTCTTCCACTGGTAGGTGAGCGTGCCGTTCCCCGTGGCCGTGACGCTGAAGGTCGCCCTGGTTCCTTCCAGCACGGTCTGCGCGGCGGGCTGACCGGTGATGACCGGCTGCGTGGCCACCGGATTCACGGTGAGGGCCGCGGCGGCACTGGTGGCGGTCGCCGCGGTGCCGTTCAGGGTGTTGGTCACCAATACCGCGAAGCTGCCGGCATCCGCCAGGGCCACCGGATCGAGAATCAGGCTGCTGGCCGTCTGGCCCGCGAGATCCCCTCCGTTCTTCCTCCACTGGTAGCTGAGCGCGCCGTTCCCCGTGGCCGTGACGCTGAAGACCGCCTTGGCCCCTTCCAGCACGGTCTGCGCGGCGGGCTGGCCTGTGATGACCGGCTGAGTGGCCACCGGATTCACGGTGAGGCTGGCGGCGGCACTGGTGGCGGTCGCCGCGGTGCCGTTCAGGGTGTTGGTCACCATCACCGCGTAGCTGCCGGCATCCGCCAGGGTCACCGGGTCGAGAACCAGGCTGCTGGCCGTCTGGCCGGCGAGGTCCCCTCCGTTCTTCTTCCACTGGTAGGTGAGCGTGCCGTTCCCCGTGGCCGTGACGCTGAAGCTGGCCCTCGTCCCTTCCAGTGCCGTCTGCGCGGTGGGCTGGGAAACGATCACAGGCGTGGCCGCCTGGACCACGGGCATGCCCGTTCCACCCCCGGCGGCGGCGCCTCCTCCCCCGCCTCCACAGGCGGCCATCAGGGCCAGGGCTCCGACCATGAGGGTCGTGGCGATCAGGTTGCAGGTTGTTCTACGGAGGCTCATCTGTGCTCTCATCCTTCCGGATCCAGGCGGTGGTCAGGGCAGGCCGATTCTGGCCGACTCGGCCCATGCATCCAGGCAGACATGGCGGCCACCACAGGTGGTCGATCTGTCCGGATGGACACCCACAAGACTCAATTTTTGGAAGTTTCCAGCCTAGACGAGGTCAGGCCCGGCCCCAATAGAAAACCCCGGGGTTACATTTTTTTTACCGCTGACGCATAAAACGCACACATAGAATAGCCATACCTCGTCTATCATAGCTCGTTCCCCTCAGACCGGTGACCCCGGATCCCCCCGCGTTTAAGCCCATAGGGCAAGGAGCCTATTGATGCGATTGCGTTCAACTCCAATTCTGCTTACGGCCCTGGCTTGTACCGTCATCGGACATGCCCAGACCAGCACGACTTCCGGAGCGATCCGGGGCCTGGTGAAGTCCCGGCAAGGTGCGACCGTGAAGGGTGCCACGCTGGCCGCCCGGAACATCGACACCGGGTTCTCCCAGACCGTGAGCACCAATGAACGCGGGGAGTACCAATTCGCGTTCCTTCCCGTTGGCGCCTACGACGTGACAGTCAGCGCCCCGGGCCTCCGATCCGGCAGGTCGGCCCATATCCGCGCAAGCCTGGGACAGACGACAGACCTGAACTTCACCCTGGATTCGGCGGAGGCTGGAGCCATGGTGGAGGTCGTCGCCCAATCGGAAGGCCTCGACGTCGCCCAGATCAACACCCAGACCTCCATCACGCAGGACCTGGTCGAGGCCGTTCCCGTCAACGGGCGCAACTTCACGGATCTCGTCCAGCTGACACCCGGCGCCTCCGTCGGAGCCACCAGCTACTACACCTCCGTGGAAGGCGCCCGCGGCGTCCAGAACAACCTCCAGATCGACGGCGCCAGCTTCAATTCAAAGTTCAACACCGAGCAGCGCGGCGGGACCCGCATTCCCTTCACCTTCGGCCAGGACTCCATCAAGGAGCTCCAGGTCATCACCAATTCCTTCGACGCCCAGTACGGCGACGCGGTGGGAGCGGTCGTCAATGCCGTGACCAAGACCGGAACCAATGAACCCAGCGGCATGGCATTCATCCTGTTCCGGCCCAGCAGCCTGGTCGCGAAGGTCAAGCCGGTGCCCTACGACCCGAAGGGCAGCGTCAACGATCCGGACGTCCGCACCCGGAACTTCCATTCGACCCAGGCCGGATTCAACTTCGGCGGGCCCATCATCAAAGATCGGCTCCACTACTTCGTCAACGTCGAAGCCTCCCGCACGAGCGAGGACAGCGTTCCCTCCTTCGGCTACAACGACGCCTACACCGGCAATGGAACGGCCAACTTCAACACCTTCTTCGGGGCGGGAGGCATGGGATCCCTCCTGGTCACCATGCCCGGCCGGACCCTGGCCCAGGAGAACAAGTCCGCCTGGGCCGATCGGCAGACCAACCTGACGGTCATGGGACGCCTGGATTGGACCATCAACACGGACCACCGCGCCTCCATCCGCCTGAACTCCCAGACCTACGAAGGACTCAACGACATCTACCCCGGCACCCGCCGGAGCGACACCGCGGAATCCGGCAACTCGACGATGAAGTTCTCGAGCCTGTCCACGGTGCTGGAGCTCAACTCGATCCTCGGCCCCAGCCTGGTCAACGAAGCCCGCATCCAGTTCGCCAACGAGAAGCGCCCCACCACCCCGAACACGACCCTCTCGGCTCCGGTCCGGATGGCCCGCATCGACAACAGCTACATCATCAACGCCGGTCAGTACTACATCGACCCCCGGAACACCGAGGAGAAGACCTTCCAGCTCCAGGACAACCTCACCTTCTTCAGCGGCGACTGGACGATCAAGGGCGGGGTGGACTTCCAGAAGGTCAGCATGAAGAACCGCTTCCTTCCCAGCGGACGGGGGAACTGGACCTTCACCACCTACGACGCGGCCAACCAGTGGTTTGCCGGGACCCTCAGCGGCACCGGCGTGAGCTACACCCAGGGCTATTCCCCCCTGGATGGCATGAGCGATTTCGATCTGGATTTCCTGGCCGGGTATGCCCAGGTCCAGTACGGCGGCCTCTTCAACCAGCGTCTGCTGCTCAGCCTTGGAGCCCGCTACACCGCCGAGCGCTGGAGCGGGAACCCCAACCCCAACTCCAAGCTGCAGGGCCTGGACCGCGCTCCCAACGACAGCGCGCTGGACCCCCGCTTCGGATTCTCGTTCGACCTCTTCGGCAACCGCCGCACCATCCTGCGCGGCGGATACGGCTGGTTCAGCGTGGGCAACCCCGGCCAGACGACGTCCGGCGCGATGATGAACAACGGCATCAACCTGCAGTCCTATTACGTCTCATCTTCTTCCTCGACGGGCCTGCCCATGTTCCAGCCCGGCGGGGTGCTTTCCGCCGGGTCCCGCTGGTCCGGCCCCGTGACGGGAGCCGGATCCCTCACCGCTGTTCCGCTGGACCAGCTGAGCGCCCTGCCGAAGGATTCCATCACGGTCACCCTGATTGATCCCGAGGCCAAGATGGCCCAGGCACGGACGGTCTCCCTGGGTCTCGAGCACGACTTCGGCAACGGCTACACGGGGGCGATCCGGGGAACCTACAAGCAGTTCAGGAACCTGCAGTACGCCGTCAACATCAACTTGGCCCAGTATGCGGACGGCAGCACCACCACGTTGAGCAAGGCCATCTACAACGACGGCTACTCGAGCACCTGGAACCACTTCTCGAATGCGACGGCCAATCGCCCGTACGCGGCCATCGTGCGGGGCCGCCAGCTCGACCTATCCGGCTTCGGCGACGTCATCCTCTCGAAATACGATGGCGAGGGCCGCTACAAGAGCCTGGTGCTCGAGGGATCCAAGCGCACGAACATGGGCTGGGGGTTCCGGGGCAGCCTCACCTTCTCCAAGGCCGAGGACAACAACTCCAACGACCGGGCCACCCTCACCTCCACCAATGCCCTGACGGAAAACCCCGCGGATCCCCTCGAATCCTATGCCCTGAGCGACAACGACCACAAATTCCGGGCGGTGCTCGCCTGGTATGCGCCCGCCTTCTTCGGGGTCCAGGTCTCCGGCATCACCACCTACACGACTGGACGTCCCTTCACCGCCGTCTACTACGACGACATCAACGGGGATGGCAAGTATCTCGACACCGCGAACGGCCGCAACACATTCCGGCAGCCGGCGGCCAAGACGTTCGATCTGCGCCTGTCCCGGACGTTCAAGGTCGCCCGCAAAGCAAGCCTCCAGGGCATCCTCGATGTCTTCAACGTCTTCAACTGGGCCAACCAGTACACCTCCCAGACGACCTACGCCAAGAACTCGGCCACCTATCCGGACAGCTACTCGGCGATCTTCGGAGCCATCGACCGGCCCGACAACCGCACGAGGGAGGTCCAGTTCACCCTCAAGTTCCGCTTCTAGGAGGCCGGCATGAATCCTTTCCATTCCGCCTCGCCCCTTTCAGGAGTCCGCATGTCCATCCAATCACTGCGCCAGAGGGCCGGCCGGGCCTTGATGGCCTTGTCCCTGGGCGCGTCCCTGGGCCTCGGCGCCCTCCAGCTCGCCTGCGCCAAGAACGACAGCAGCTACGAGCACCCCGCCCCTGCCATCTCCTCGTTCCAGGTTTCCCAGACGAATTCCTTCCCCACCGACCCGACGAAGCGGAAGACTGCCGAAAGCATCGCGGTCGGCGGGAGCGTCTGGTGCCTGGCCAACTTCGGGGCCAAGGATGGCTCCGCGACCGTGGCGCCGGGCAACATCCCGGTCACCAGCAATGTCCCTTTCCAGATCACCAACATTACCACTTCCACTATCTACACGCTCACCGTCACGAGCGGCGACGGGCAGAAGACTACCGCCACGATTTCAGTCACCGTGCTGACAGTCCCTTCGGGCCTGGTCTACGCCAACGAGGACGCCACCTACTACGTGGATCTGCAGATCCCCAGCAATGGACCCACCGCGATCGTGGGCAGCGCGCCCATCACCTACAGCGTGGACCCCGCTCTGCCTGCGGGTCTTGTCCTTGATGCGAACACGGGCATCATCACCGGCACCCCACAGGTCAGCACGCCCCAGGCCGCCTACACCGTGAAGGCCGCCAACACGGTGGGCAGCACGACCCGTCCCCTCAAGATCACCGTGGCCGCCACGCCGCTCACGTTCGGGATCAACCCCACGGCCATCTACCTAGGGTCAAGCGCCATCCTATCTTGGGACGCTTCCTCAGTGCCCGGGGTGTTCAGCGCCGTAACCATCTCAGCCAATCCTGCGGATGCGACCCTCGGAACCGGCCCCTTCAGCCTCTCCGGCACCAAGAATGTCAGCCCGATCGCCACCACGACCTACACCCTGACGGCCACACCGGCCAACGGGGGGGCCCCCGTGATCCGCAATGCCGGAGTCACCGTCGGCCCTGCGCCCGTGACCATCACCTCCTTCAGCTATGCGCCGACGAAGATTTTCTATGGCGGATCGACCACGCTCAGCTGGTCCTACACCGGTCTGCCCGACGTCCTGACACTCAATGGCGCGAACGCCCTTGGCAGCCTGAGTGCCGACGTCACTCCGCTCCGCCGCCAGTCCTTCACCCTCGTCGGCTCCAACAACCTCGGCGGAGACACCCGCACGATCAAGGTTCCCAGCAAGGGCCTGCACCACATCGCGGGCTCCTTCAGCTCCGGCCGCGGAAATGTCGATGGCGGCGTGGACGCGCTCACCGGGTTCTCGACCGCCCGGTTCTACCGGCCCAATGCCGTCGTCTGGGACGAGAAGGCCAATGACGGCACGATGGTGGTGGCCGACTACAGCGGGAACCTCGTGCGCCGGATCACGCCGGATCGCAAGGTGACCACCATCGCCGGCACGCCCGGTCTGGTGGGGAACCAGGCAGTTCAGACCGACACCACCACCCTGCTGACCCCCCGCAACATGGCGGTGGATCCCGTCACCGGCGACATCTACGTCGGTGGAGAGGGCTACACCATCAAGCGGCTCCTGAAGCTCGCCCCCAATGGTGACGGCACCTACACGCCCAGCCTCGTGGCCGGCTTCACGCTCAACACCAACGCTCTGGTGATCGACGCCAACCGGATGATGTATTTCGTCGAGTTCAGCGCCAGCGCGGGGAACTTCTACACCATGGATCTCACCTCGGCTTCCCCCGCGCCGACCCTGGTCGCCAACCTCTATACCAGCGGCGTTTCCAGCGCCACAGCCATGGCCAGGGACTTCAGCGGTGGCCGCAAGCTCCTCTACGTGGTCTGCAGCAACAAGGTGATGAAGATCGACCTCTCGGGCGCCAGCCCGGTGGCCACCCTCTTCGCCGGAACTGGCACCGCGGGCTTCGCCGACAATGCGTCCGCCGCTTCCGGCCTGCTCCGCGGTCCCCAGGGCGTGTCCGCCGACACCACTGGGAACGTCTACATCGCGGACCGCGACAACTTCGCCGTGCGCATGGTGCCCGCCTCCGGCCCCCTGGCCGGGGCGCTGATCACCATCGCCGGCAGGACGGGAACGGCCGGTGAAGGTTATGCCTCCTCCAGCATCACCCTGGACGGCACCGCCAACCTACCGACCTCCACCACCGCTTGCCTCAGCAATGTCTACTACGTGCTGGCACAGGGTGATGGGGCGGCTGGTTCCAGGATCTTCGTGGCCGACGCCGGGGCGGGCTTCGACAACCAGGCCATCCGCGTCATGACGGTTTCCTCCCCATCCGCCGGACAGCTGACCTACACGCTCGACGACCCCTCCAAGCCCGCAGGCTACGCCCATGCCGGCTCCCCGCGAGTGGTCGGATATGCCGATGGTGTGGGCGTCAACGCCAAGTTCACCTTCGGCAATGCCTCCGGCGCCAACCTGGCCACCTTGCCTGACGGCAGCCTGACCTTCGCGGCGGATACCGTGAACAACCTCGTCCGCGTCATCGCCTCGGACGGCACGGTCACCACCCTGAAGGACGCCACGGCCACCAACATCGCCTTCTCCACCCCGAAGAGCGTGGCCGTCCAGGTGAACCCCACCACCAAGGCCCTCGTGGCCCTGTTCGTGGGAGATACCGGCGCCACCAAGAAGCTCCGGAAGTTCACCCCCAATGGCGACGGCACCTTCACCGAGGCCGTCTTCACCGTGAGCGGTGGGACCTATCCGGCTTCGCCGAACCACGCTGGCCTGGCCGTGGATTCCACGAACGGCCTGGTCTATGCCACCGACGCCACCCTGGCCCGGGTCTTCCGGATCGACCCCGCCACTGGCGTCAGTTCGGACTTCGTGGCCGCTCCCGGCACCAATCCCACTGGCATCGCCGTGGCCGCGAACGGCTCCGTCTGGGTGTCGGTCACCGGCGCCAGCCAGGTGAAGTGTTTCGACGCCTCGGGCGCCCTGCTGCTCACCGTGGGTACCGGCACAGCCGGCTGGGCTGACGGCTCCGCGAGTACCGCCCAGTTCGCGGCGCCCATCGGCATCGCGACTGCGGGCAGCATCGTCTACGTGGCGAACTACACTGGCAGCCAGACGTCACCCCAGAACGGCATCCGCGCGATCGATGCCGTCACTGGCGACGTCACCACCCTGCTCGGAGCCGCGGCCAGCACCACAAACCAGACGCTCTTCGGCCTGAAGCCGGGCTACCTGAACCCCGACAATACTGGGAACAATGCGAGCAAGAGCCTCCTGGGCGCGGTGCTCTACGGACCCCAGGGTCTCTCGGCCAACGCGGACGGCGATCTGATGGTCTCCACGCCGCACTCGGTCTATCAGGTGGTGGCACCCGCCAATCAGTAGGCTGGGTCATCAGTCACGAAAAGGGCCCCGGCAACTGCCGGGGCCCTTTTCGTGAGGCCCAACCGTGGCCCTGCAGGTTTCCAGATGAAGGCCCTGATGTCCCGGCCTTGGTACCATCGCGATTCCAGCGCTCCTCCCCGAGGACCTGGCCTGTCTTGCAGAAGCCATTGGGGCCGTGGGTCCCACGGTACGCGGGTCCACCCCAGTGGCCGCGCCTTTCCTCCTGCCTAGCGCAGCTTCAGAGAGCTGAGGGCGAGGATCGAGCAGACGATGGCGGTGATCCAGAGGCGGATCACCACTTTCGTTTCCTGGAGGCCGCCCAACTCGAGATGGTGGTGGAAGGGCGCCATGCGGAAGATGCGCTTGCCGCCGCGGAACTTGAAGCTGCCGACCTGGAGGATGACGCTCACGGCTTCCAGCACGAAGAGGCCGCCGGCGATGACCAGCAGCACTTCCTGCTTGATGACCACGGCCACGGTCCCCAGCGCCCCACCCAGGCCCAGGGAGCCCGTGTCGCCCATGAAGACCTCAGCCGGGTGGGCGTTGAACCACAGGAAGCCCAGGCAGGCTCCCGCCATGGCGCCCATGAAGACCGACAGCTCGGCGCCACCGGGAACGTGAGGCACCACCAGGTAGGCCGCGATCTTCGCGTGGCCCACCACGTAGGCCAGGATCGCGTAGGTGAGCGACACGATGAGCGTGCCGCCGATGGCCAGGCCATCGAGGCCGTCCGTGAGGTTCACGGCGTTGCTCGTGCCTACCATCACCAGCCAGATCCACGGGATGAGCAAGACGCCCACGTTGGGGCGGAAGTTCTTGAAGAAGGGCACCGAGAGCTGGCTCGTGGCCGCGCCGCGCAGGCCGAAGTGCAGGATCAGCCAGGCCACCAGCAGGGAGATGCCCGTGAGCAGAGCCATCTTCTGCCAGCTGCTGAGGCCGAGGTTCTGCTTCTTGAGCAGTTTCTGCGCGTCATCGAAGGCACCCACGGTGCCGAACCCCAGCAGCGCCATCAGCGCCACCCAGATGGCACCACTCTTGAGGTCGCACCACAGCAGCGTGGACACCGTGATCACCAGCAGGATGAGGATGCCGCCCATGGTGGGCGTCCCCGCCTTCTTCTGGTGGTGCTCGGGGCCCTCGCCGCGGATGTGCTGGCCCATCTTGAGGGCGGTCAGCGTCCGGATCACCCAGGGCCCCAGCACCAGGCTGAGGACCATGGCCGTGGCCGCGGCCATGGCCGTCCGAAAGGTGACGTAGCGGAAGACCGAGAAGCCGGGGATCGCGTCGCGGAAGGGATAGAGGAGCCAAGGAAGCATGTGGGTTCCGGAATTCTGAAGACTGGGGGCTGAAAACTGAGGAATGAGGACTGAGGGCTGAGGACTGAGGACTGAATCAGTGGGTGAGGAGCCACTCGACAGCGCGTTCCGAGCGCCAGAACCGGCTGCCTTTCACCAGGATACGGGCTCCCGGAGGGATGGCGGACAGACCTGCGGCGGCGTCGCGCAGCGATTCGAAATCAGGGAAGGCCACGGCTCGGAGGCCGAAGCCCTCCGCGTAATCCTCCGCGAAGTCCCCATAGGCCCAGAGTCGGGACAGTCCCAGGGCCTTGAGAGCGGCGCCGGTCTCGCGATGGATCTGCGCGGAGTGGGCCCCCAGTTCCCTCATGGAGCCGAGAACCGCCACAGTCTCTCCGCCCGGCAGGTCCAGCAGGGCATGGGCGCAGGCCAGGATGGAGTCGGAGCTGGCGTTGTAGCTCTCATCCAGAAGGCAGCCGCCACTAGGCAGGCCGTGGAGCCGGCCCCGGCCCGGTTCCGGCGCGACCGTTCCCAGGCCCGCCGCCACGCGTTCCGGATCATGGCCCGCATGGATGGCCAGGGATGCGGCCAGGGCGGCGTTGCGCACCTGGTGCTCCCCGGGGAGCTGGATCCGCACCGGGAACGCGCCCTTGGGCGTGCGCAGGAGGAACGCCTCTCCCGCGGCCCCCAGGGACTCGACGCCCTCCCAGCCGTAAGGGTGCCCCTCGCCCACGGGCAGGGCCTCGGCGTGGCTGGCCCAGGGCTGCTCCGCGATCCAGCGGCACCACGGGTCCGAGGCCAGGTGGGCCCAGACACCGCCTCGCACCAGGCCGGCCACCAGCTCGCCTTTTGCCTCGGCGATGCCTTGCTGGCCCTTGGCGAAATTCTCGGCGTGGGCGGTGCCCACCAGGGTGATGAGGCCGAAGTCCAGGGGGGCGATCTCCGTGAGGCGCCGGATCTCCCCGGGCGTGCTCATGCCCATTTCCAGCACCGCGGCGCCGAGGCCTTCAGGCAGGGTGGCCAGAGCCTCGGGCAGGCCCAGGGTGTTGTTGCGGTTCCCGGGGGTCTTCCAGCCGCCCACGGCTGCCGCCAGCAGCTCCTTGGTACTGGTCTTACCGACGCTTCCGGTGACGCCGAACACTGCCTTCGGGCGCACCGCCGCCAGCCGGGCCTGGCCCCAGCGCTGGAGGGCGTCCAAGGTATCCGGCACCACGAGCTGTGGACAGTCGCTGTCCACCGGATGGTCCACCAGCAGGCAGGCGGCGCCCTTCTCCACCGCCTGGGGAACGAACTCGTGCCCATCCCGCTCGGCCCGCAGAGCCACGAAGCAGGCGCCGGGCTCCAGGGTTCGCGTATCCAGCGAAAGCGAGGACGGCACCACGGCGCCGTCGCCCAGGATCTCGCCGCCCACCTGGGAGGCGGCCTGGAACAGGGACCAGAGGCTCGTAGATGGGCTCGCAGATGAGCTCATGGTTGCTCCTTCGCCGAGGCTCGCCGCAGACGGTCGCGAACCGCCAGCCAGGCCTCGTCCTCCGGCGGGCGCTCCATGAAGATACGCTCGCAGCCTGCATCGTCCAGCTCATGGAGGAGGGCGTAGAGCCTCGCCCCGACCATGTCCGCATCCAGGGGCAGGAGGATGCCGCGGACCCCCGGGGGGAGCGGGGGGAGGGTTCCGAGGGCCACGTACGCCACGGAACCCGATGTCCCGGACAAGGTTTCGCGCGGGGTCTCGCGCAGACCGGAACCTGGCGCCACCAAATGCAGCCGGGCCCGGGGGGCGTAGTGGCGCTCGGCCATGCCGGGAGCCGCCTGGCGATCGCCCGCCCGGACCGCCCCCGCCCAGAGGTCCACGGGACCGACCAGAACCTCGAGGTCGGCCGGTGGGATGGGGCCTGGGCGAAGCACGCAGGGCCGGTCTCTGGACAGGTCCAGGATCGTCGATTCCAGGCCTGCCTCTGTCGGCCCCCCATCAAGGATGAGATCCACCGCCTCGCCCAGGCTGGAGGCCACGTGCTGGGCCAGCGTGGGCGACAGGTGCTGGCTGCGGTTCGCGCTGGGCGCGGCCAGGGGGCGCCCGGTGGCGCGGATCAGGGCCAAAGCCACTGGATGGGCGGGGCAGCGCAGGGCCACCGAGGGGCCGCCGGCGCGGACGATGGAAGGCACGGCGCCTGAAGCGGGCAGGACCAGGGTCAGCGGCCCGGGCCAGAACCGCTCCGCCAGCCTTTGCGCTTCGGGGGGCCAGCGGGAGACAAGCGCCTGGGCGGAGGCTGCGTCGGCCACGTGGAGGATCACCGGATTCGTGGCCGGGCGTCCCTTGGCGGTGTAGATCCGGGCTACCGCCTCGGGATTCAGGCCGTCGGCCCCCAGGCCGTACACGGTCTCCGTGGGGAAAGCCACCAGACCCCCTGCACGCAGCAGGGCCGCGGCCTCCGCGATGGCCGGATCCTCCGGGCCGGAGACGGGAAGGATCCGCGTCATCGGCTACCCCTCAGCGCGGCTTCGACGGCCAGGCGGTCGCTGTAGGGGTGTTTCACGCCCCGGATCTCCTGGTAGGGCTCGTGGCCCTTTCCCGCCAGCAGCAGCAGATCACCGGGCCGGCAGTCCGCCAGCGCCTGCCGCACGGACTCCTGCCGGTCGGCGTTGCGATGGTAGCGGACGCCATCGGTGCGCAGGGCCTCCGGGATGCCCGGAGCCGCATCGTCCAGGATGCGTTCGGGATCCTCGCCGCGCGGGTTGTCGCTGGTGTGCCAGAGCACGTCCGCCCCCGCGGCCACCGCCGCGGCCATGAGCGGGCGTTTGGCGCGGTCGCGATCGCCCCCGCAACCGAAGAGCACGTGCAGTCGCCCGCCCGGCGGCAGCAGGCGGCGGCCCTCCGCCAGCAGCTTCTCCAACGCGTCCGGCGTGTGGGCGTAGTCCACCATCACGCCGAAGGGCTGGCCGCAATCCACTCGCTCCAGCCGCCCGGGAGCGCCCTGGACCATGGGGACGGCGGGCACCAGCCGGTCCAGGTCGAAGCCCGCCTCGGCGCAGGCCGCGAGGGCCCCCAGCAGGTTGTACACGTTGAACCGGCCCAGGAGCGGGCTCCTGACGTCCCAGCTTCGCCGCTCCGTGGCCAGGGTGAAACGAGTCCCCGTGGGCCCCAGGTCCACATCCCGGGCCTGGTAGCGGGCGGCGCGATCCACCGCATAGCTGGCATGGCCCTCGCGTTCCAGCAGCACGCGGCACCAGGGGTCGTCAGCATTCACGAGGAAGCGGTCGCACTGAGCCACCAGCCGGTGCTTGGCCTCGAAGTAGGCCTCCATGGTGCCGTGGTAGTCCAGGTGGTCCTGGGTGAGGTTGGTGAAGACGCCGACCTTGAACCGCGCGCCGTGGACACGTCCGAGACAGAGTGCATGGCTGCTCACCTCCACCGCGGAGGCTGCGTCGCCGGCCTCCACACTGCGGCGCAGCCAGCGGTAGAAGGCTGGGCTTTCCGGCGTGGTGCGGACCGCCTCCTCCTCCACATCTCCGGCCGCGTTCAGCACCGTGCCCACCAGGCCGCAGCCGAGGCCGGCTCCCCGCAGAAGCTGGCGGATGAGCGTGGTGGTGGTCGTCTTGCCGTTGGTGCCCGTGACGCCGATCAGCGCCAGGCGCTCATCCGGCGCGCCATGGAGGCAGCGGGCCAGGTCGGCCATGCGAAGGCGGGGGTCCCCGACGAAGGCGCACCCGGCGATCCCCGGCGGCAGGTCCACCGGGGATTCGGAGATCACCGCGGCAGCGCCTTGGCCCAGGGCCTGCGGCACGAAGGCGGCGCCATCGGCCTTCTCGCCCTTGAGGGCCAGGAAGGCCCAGCCGGGACGGACTTCGCGGCTGTCGCTGGTGAGATCCGCCACCTCGACATCCGGACCGGAGCGGCGCACGGCCAGGCCTTCGATGAGCACATCCAGCTTCATGGCATCCCCGCCTTGATCTTCACCGCCGTGCCCGGCTCCAGCGGGGTTCCCGGCGCAGGACTCTGCCCCACCACGTGCGTGGCGGTGGTGCCGGGCGCCGCGTCCACCTTCGGATTCCCGCCCACCAGCACCACGCGGTGGATGGCGGCCTTGAGGCTCAGGCCCTGGAGGTCGGGGACCCGGCCCCGTTCCACGTGCAGGGCGGCTTCATCCGTTTCGCTCACGGGCCAGTCACGCAGGGACAGCTTCAGGTCCGCCTCCCGGTCGGGGTCCGGAGAGGTCTGCCGGAAGCGCAGGATGCCGTCGCCGATGCGCTTGAACAGGGGCGCCGCCACGTCGCCGCCGGTGGTGTCGCCGGCGGGGTCGTCCAGCATCACCAGGACCCCGAACTGGGGCTTGTCGGCCGGGAAGAAGCCCATGAAGGACGCGAAGTGGCGCTTGGGGTCGTACTGACCGTCGATGAGCTTGCGGCTCGTACCCGTCTTGCCGAAGGCCTCCACACCGTTGTCGAGCTTCGCCTTCTTTCCGGTCCCCTGGGTGATGACGCCCTTCAGGGTCTCCTTCATGAGGTTCGCGGTCTCCTCGCTGATGACCTGGCCGCGCACGGTGGGCTTGAACTCCTTCAGCAGCAGGCCCTTGTCGTTGTAGATGCGCTGCACGAGGATCGGCTGCATGAGCTTGCCGCCGTTGGCCAGGGCACAGCCGGCCATGAGGATCTGCAGGGGTGTGGTGCTGAGGCCGTAGCCGTACGACATCGTGTACTGGGTGGGCACGCTCCAGCGGTCCGGCGCGATGAGGCGGCCCGAGCTCTCGCCGGGGAAGTTCAGTCCCGTCGCATCGCCGAAGCCGAACTTCCGCAGGTACTGGTAGTGCACCGCCGGGTCGAGGCGGATGCCGATCTTCGCGGCGCCGATGTTGGAGCTCTGCCAGAGCACTTCCTCGAAGGTGAGGAGGCCGTGGCGGTGGGTATCCGTGATGGGCGGGACTTTCGCGCTGTACTGCCAGCGGCCCGACATGCAGTCGATGCGCTCGCCCAGGTGGATCTTGCGCTCCTCCAGGGCCATGGCGGCGGTGAAGATCTTCATGGTGGATCCGGGCTCGTAGACATCCTCCACCGGATGCACCTTGCGGGCCGCCTTCTGGCGCTCCAGTTCGCGGTTGAGCTCGTCCCGTTCCGCGGAGGAAAGCTCCGATTCTGTACGATTGCGGAACTTCTTGGGCAGGATGTGGTTCGGATCGAAGGTGGGCGTGCCGGCCATGGCGAGGATCTCCCCGGTGCGGGGGTCCACCACCACCGCGTAGGCCGTGCGCGGCCGCGAGAGACGCACACCCTCTTCGAGCGCGTCTTCCACGATGTGCTGGATGGAGGCATCCAGGCTGAGCTGGAGGGAGGCCCCGTTCACGGGGATCTTGCTGTAGTTCTCTTGTAGGATGAGCAGCTTGCCGTGGGCATCCTTGGGGGCGATGAGCTCGCCCTTCACCCCCGCCAGCTGCTTGTCGTAGGTCTGTTCGATGCCCAGCTGGCCCAGGCCGTCGATGTTGGTGAAACCGATGATCTGCGCCGCCAGGCTGCCCCGCGGGTAGAAGCGCTGGCTTTCAGGCTGGAACTCGACGCCATCCAGGTTCAAGGCCCGCACGGCAGCCGTCTTGACCGGGGGCAGATGCCGCTCCAGATAGACGAAGGTCTTCTTCCGCAGGAGCTTGTCCAACACCTGGGCCCGCGTCTGCTCCAGGATGGGCGCGAGCTTCGCCGCCACGGCGGCGGCCGTCTTGCGGTCAGGCTCGCCCCACTGGCGCTCCTCCCCCCTTCCCGGCTTGTAGTCCGGGTAGAACACGCGGGGATCGACGAAAAGGCTCTCCACCTTGATGGAGATGGCGAGCGGCTCGCCTCGCCGGTCCCGCAGCTCGCCCCGGATGGGGGGGATCGGCACGATGGTGGTGTGCTGCTGATCGGCCCTGGCCTGGTACTTCCTGTGCTCGATGCCCTGCAGCCAGAGCAGGCGCAACAGGATGAGCAGCGCCCACAGGGCCATGCCGCCCATAATCCAGGGCAGGCGCTGGTTCAGCAGATCCTGGGGATCCTGCCGGCCGAGTAGGCGGCGGGATACGCGGGGCTCGGTGGCGAAGCGGATGGACACGGGAAGGCCGGTGGCGGGATGGAACGGTGGCGGGGCCGGCGGCCCCCTGCCTACAGACTACAATCCATCGGACGACACCGGGCGGAGCTTGGCCAGGCGCTGATCCTCCGGGGTGAAGCCACGGCGGACCAGGTGGCTCTGCTTACGGGGCTGGAGCCCGGCCTTCTCGGCATAGTTCTGGACTTCCTCATCGCGCTGGTAGCGGCTGCGCTCCAGCAGGAGCTTGCGCTGGAGCTCCTCCTCCTTGCGGATGCGCTCCTTCAGGTCGCCCATGGCATAGCCCAGGCGGGTGCTCTGGATCTTCAGGTACGCCAGGACGCCCAGAGGCATGGCCAGGGCCAGCACCAGGAGCAGCACGCGCAGGATGCCTTCGCTCTCGACCGTCCGGACGGGAGCGGTGGGGCTGGGCAGGATTCCGGCAGCCATGGTTGACCTCGATCAGGGGAGGCGCTCTGCCACGCGGAGGCGGGCGGAGCGAGAGGGGGGATTCACGGCGGCCTCGGCCTCGCTGGGCGCGAGACCACCGGGATGGATGAGCTTGAGGAGCTTGGGGAGCGCGACGGGGGCCGTCCGGCCGGGCCCGTCGTAGATGCCCGCGAGGCGCCGCAGCGTCTGCTTGACGATGCGATCCTCCAGGCTGTGGAAGCTGATGACGGCCAGGCGCCCGCCGGGGCGCAGGTGTCCAGCGGCGGATTCCAAGGCGGCGGCCAGCCGGTCCAGCTCGCCGTTCACGGCGATGCGGATGGCCTGGAAGGTGCGGGTGGCGGGGTCGCTGTGGCCCTTTCGCTTGGCCGGCTCGCGGGGGATGACCGTGTAGACGGCTTCGGCCAGATCCTTGGTGGTGGCCAGCCGGCCTTCGCGGTGCGCCCGGAGGATGGCGCGGGCGATGGGCCGGCTGGCGCGCTCTTCGCCGTACTGGTAGATCGCGTCGGCCAGGCTCTCGTCGGTCTGTTCCGCGATCCACTCCACGGCAGTGGGGCCGGAGGTGGTGTCCATGCGCATGTCGAGAGGCCCTTCATCCCGGAAGCTGAAGCCGCGCTCCGGGCTGCGGAGCTGCAGGGTGGAAACACCCAGGTCCGCGAGGATGGCGTCGAAGCCGCCGGGGGCGGACTCGGCCTTCCAGGCCAGGAACCGGGCATCGTTCCAGAGGTCCTCGTAGGCGCAGGCCAGGATCTCGAGGCGCGCATCGTCGCCCAGGCGGCGGCGGGCCAGGTAGCGGGCCTCGGGATCGCGGTCGACGCCCAGGTAGCGGGCGCCCTTGTCGCAACGGGCCAGCAGGGCTTCCGCGTGGCCGCCCAGGCCCAGGGTGAGGTCCAGGATCCGGGCCGCCGGGGGCAGCACCAGGTTGTCCAGCACCTCCTGGAGGAGGACGGGGACATGGGTGGGGGGCTGAGTGGCCATCATCAGATCCCCAGGTCCGCGAGCTGGGCCAGATCCTCGGCGCCCAGGGGTTCGGCCGCCAGGCGGCGCTCGAAGCCGGCCTTGTTCCACAGGGCCAAGTGGTCCATCTGTCCCAGTACGGCCACCTCGCCGGTGAGCTGGGCGGCCTCCCGCAGGATGGGCGGAATGACGAAGCGGCCCTGGGCGTCCGGCTCCACCTCGCTGCCGAAGTAGGCCGTGGTCTCCAGGAACTTGCGCTTGGCGGGGCTGGTGGACGGCAGGGCTGCCAGCCGGGCCTCGATGGCCTCCCAGACCGGCAGGGGGTAGAGGCGGGCGGAGCGACCGTCCAGGGAGGTCAGGTAGTGCCGCAGGGTGCCGACGCCTTCACGCAGAGCTTCGGCCCCCTCGCCCTGGGCGAAGGATTCGAGCTCGGCCTTGAAGGAGGAGGGGAGCTTCAGTCGTCCCTTCTCGTCCACCGTGGCCGGTGAATTACCGCGGAGTCGCAGCACCGGCATCGCCTTTCAACTGCGGCTTCAGGGGATACCATGGGGACGAGGTGAACCACTTTGATCCACTTCAGACCACTTTTCTCCACTGAGAACCACTTCAAAGTCTAGAAAGGCATGTGAATGCAACAAGTGAAAATAAAAGCGAAACCATGCATTAAAAAAACAGATCTCCGCTGGTGCAGACCCCTCCCAGGCCAGCTAACCGGCGTCTCCATAGCACTTGGCCTTCTCAGCTTCGGGCGGGCGGGGCCCCCTCCCGCTTCGGGACGGTCATCACGATGGCCAGGATGGCGACAAGAACCATGAACGCGTTGAACATCAGCGCCATCCCCGCGGCGAACCGGACTTCGATGTTGTCCGTGCGCCCCATGAAGATGCCCGCCATGGGGACCAGGCCCTCGGAGCGGCCCAAGCCTGTGAAGATCGCCGCGGACAGGGCCACGCCGAAGGCGGCGCCCAGGGACGAGGCCATCTTGTAGATCCCCGAGGCGGACCCGGCCTTGTCCTGGGGCACGTTGGACAGGGCCGCGTCCGTGGACGGAGTCGCATAGAGCCCCAGGCCGATGCCGAACAGGGTGAACCCCACGAACGCCGTGGCGATGTAGGTCCGGGCCAGCAGGAAGGTGGAGGTCGTCAGCAGGATGCCCGCGGTGGTGATCCAGCAGCCGAGCAGCATGGGCTTCCGCGGGCCCCAGCGCTGGAGCAGCTTCTCGCCCACGCGGATGGTCGAGAGGATGGCGACCAGGTACCCGGTGGTCATCAGGCCGGACTGCAGGGAGGAGAGCCCGGCCTCCTGCTGGACAAGCGAGAGGGCCACCAGGAGCGTCCCGGCAGCCCCGTTGAGCAGAAAGTTGGAGAGGGTGGCGCCGGTGTAGGTCCGGTTGTCGAAGAGCCGCAGGTCCACGAAGCTGTTGGCGCTGCTGGTCTCGACCTTCAGGAAGATGACCCCGGCCACCAGGAACAGGACCGCCAGACCCACGGCCGCGGGGCTCATCCAGCCCAGGTCCGAACCCCGGCCGATGACCACGTTCAGCGCCACCATGGCGACGATGAAGGCGGCGAGGCCCGCCCAGTCGAAGGGCCTGCGCTCCGTGGACTCGACCCGGCTTTCAGGCGTGCCCCGCAGGAGGAGGAAGCTGGCCACGGCCACCAGGACCGACATCCAGAAGATCCAGCGCCACCCCAGGGTCGAGGCCACCAGCCCGCCGAAGAGCGCGCAGAGACCCGAGCCACCCCAGGACCCGATGGACCAGTAGCTCAGGGCCCGCTGGCGGTCCTTCCCCTCGAAGCAGGCCTTCATCAGGGCCAGGGTCGCCGGCATGATGCAGGCCGCAGACATGCCCTGGATGACGCGCCCGGCCATGAGGAAGGCGGCGGTCCCCGCGGGCGACAGGGCGATCAGCGCCGACCCGGCCATGCTGAGGGCCAGGCCCGCGTAGGTCAGCTTCACGCGCCCCAGGCGATCGGCCAGGCCGCCCGCCACGACGATGAAGATTCCCGAGAACAGGGCCGTGATGCTGACGGCCAGGTTGCTCATCCCGTCGGAGATGCGCAGTTCGGTCCGCATGGCCGGTGCCACGTTCAGAGTCGTCTGGGCGAAAAGCCAGAAGGTGACGACTGCCAGGACGATGCCAAGGATGAGCCGATCCGTGCCCCTGTATCCCCCGGCGGCCTTTGCGGTTCCGTTCGTTGGGCTCATGGACGACCTCCGCGGGCTGGGGTGGGCCTAACCGGGTAGGATCATGGTCTTACATGCAAAGCCGCCCCCCCAGGGGCTTCCCGCCCAGGAGATGGAAGTGCAGGTGGAACACACTCTGGCCGGAGTCCGGCCCACTGTTGCTCAGCAGGCGCCACCCGCGGCCGGCCACACCCTGTTCCTGGGCGAGGCGGGCGGCTACCTGGGGGAGACGGCCCACGGCCACGGCGATCTCCGGCGTCATGTCCGCCAGACCCTCGCAATGCGCCTTGGGAATGATCAGCAGGTGCACCGGCGCCTGGGGCGAGATGTCTTTGAAGGCGAGCAAGCTGTCATCTTCATACACTAGGGTCGCGGGGATTTCCTTCCGCGCGATCTTGCAGAACAGACATTCGTTCCTAGCGCTGCTCATCAGGACCCCCCATGTTCCACATCATCTTGCACCAGCCCGAGATTCCGCAGAACACCGGAAGCATCGGGCGCCTCTGCGTGAACAACGGGGCGAAGCTCCACCTGATCCATCCCCTGGGCTTCGACACCAGCGACTACTACCTGCGCCGGGCGGGGCTCGACTACTGGGAGAAGCTGGAGCCCACCCACTACGAGAGCTGGGAGGACTTCCTGGCCCGCAACCCCGCCATGCGCCTCTGGTTCTTCAGCACCAAGGGGGCCAAGCGCCACACTCAGATCCCATGGGCCTTCGGCGACGGCCTGGTGTTCGGCCGGGAGACCGTGGGCCTGCCCGACGACCTGCTGGCGGCCCACAAGGACCAGTTGGTGCGCATCCCCATGCTGGGCGACCACCATCGCAGCCTGAACCTGGCCCAGGCCGCTGCCATTGGCCTTTACGAGGCGCTGAGGCAGACTGAAAACTGGTAAATCGCCCCACCGGAGCCTCCATGAGTCAAGCGCCGATCCGCGTCGTCATCGCCAAGCCCGGCCTGGATGGGCACGACCGCGGTGCCAAGGTCGTGGCCCGCGCCCTGCGGGACGCCGGCATGGAGGTCATCTACACGGGCCTGCGCCAGACGCCCCAGCAGATCGCCGCGGCCGTGGTGCAGGAGGACGCGCGCGTGCTGGGCCTGAGCATCCTCAGCGGCGCCCACAACCAGATCTTCCCCGAGGTCATGCGGTTGCTGAAGGAGCAGGGTGCGGACGATGTGCTGGTCTTCGCCGGCGGCATCATCCCCGACGAGGACATCCCCGGCCTCAAGGCCCTCGGCATCCGCGAGATCTTCCAGCCCGGCACGAACACCGACGACGTGGTGGCCTTCATCCGGAAGGAAGTCCGCGACTGATGGCCAAGACCTCGCCCCTGTACGAGTGCACCGCCTGCGGCGCCCGCCATCCCAAGGCCCTGGGCAAGTGCACGGCCTGCGGCGCCTGGGACACGGTACAGGAGGTGCGCGGGTCCTTGAAGCGCGACCTCCAGCGCGCCGGGTCGGCCTATTCGCAGAGCCACTACACGGGCCCCGTCGCCCTTCCCGACGTGGAGGTGACGGACACCCAGCGCAGCCCCACGGGGCTTGTCGAGCTCGACCGCGTGCTGGGCGGTGGCGTGGTGCCGGGCATGGTGGTCCTCCTCGGTGGTGAGCCGGGCATCGGCAAGTCCACTCTGCTGCTCCAGTGGGCCGCGCAGGCAGGGGAATCAGGCGTGGAATCCGGGCTTGGCCCGGAAGACACGCGGGGAGCGCGAGGGGGACGCAGAGAGAGCGAAGCGAACGGGCGGTCCCCCTCGTCTAGTACCGTCCTCTACGCCAGCGGCGAGGAGAGCGAGCGGCAGATCAAGCTGCGGGCGCAGCGCCTGGGAGCCGAGAACCCCGGCATCCACCTGCTGGCGGAGACGGACGTGCGCCGCATCATCGAGGAGGCCGAGCGCATGAAGCCGGGCCTGCTGCTGGTGGACAGCATCCAGACCCTCTTCGATCCCGATTTCGAATCGAGCGCTGGAAGCGTCAGCCAGGTGCGCGGCTGCGCCGCCATGCTCACCCGCTGGGCCAAGACCACGGGCACGCCCCTGGTGCTGGTGGGCCACGTCACCAAGGACGGCGGCCTCGCGGGCCCCAAGGTGCTGGAGCACCTGGTGGACACGGTGCTGGCCTTCGAAGGCGACCGGCACCACCACCACCGCCTGCTGCGCGCCCTCAAGAACCGCTTCGGCGCCGCCTTCGAGCTGGGCGTCTTCGCCATGACCGAGAAGGGCCTGGTGCCCGCCGAGGGCAATCCCTTCTTCCTGGACGCCGAACCCCGCCCTGGCTGCGCCGCCACGGTGGTGCTCAGCGGCACCCGGCCCATGGTGGTGGAGATCCAGGCCCTGGTGGCCGCCGCGGGCCTGGGCATCCCCCGCCGCACGGCGCTCGGCATCGACGGCCAGCGGCTGTCCATGCTCTGCGCCGTGGCCGAGCGCCGCGGCGGCGTGCAGCTCCACGACCGCGACGTCTACGTGAACGTGGCCGGCGGTCTGGAGATCGAGGACCCAGCCGCGGACCTGGCCGTCATCGCCGCCCTGTGCAGCAGCGCCACGGGCCGCCTCCTGGCCGAGAAGGGCCTCTTCATGGGCGAGGTCGGATTGACGGGAGAAGTCCGCCCCGTGGCCCAGCTTCCGCTGCGTCTCCAGGAGGGCGCCCGCCTCGGTTTCGCCTGCGCCGCCGTGCCCCGCCTGGGCCTCGAAGGGAAGAGCCCCCTCGACCTGTTCCCCGAGACCAGCGTGGAGCGCCTGCGAGGCAAGGCGTGGCTGAAGGGCGTGGTGGAAGAGTAGGCCGTATCCCCCATCCAGCCTATGCTCTTCCGATGACCTGGAGACCCGTCCCGCGGGCGGAAGTGGATGCCCGCTCGCTGCCCCTCGATCCCAAGCAGGGCTACCTGCTGTCGCGCCTGGACGGGACGCTGGACATCCCCACCCTGGCCGCCCTCACGGGCCTTGGCCAGGACCAGCTAACCGGCATGCTCCGGGATCTGGTGGCCCTGGGGGCCGTGATGCCGGAACCCCCCGTGGCCCGCCCACGCCAGGAAGCGCCACCACCGTCGCATCCGCGTGAATCCCAGGCGGAGAGAACGGAAGGAGGCGGGGAAGCCGAAGAGGACACCGAGGAGTACACGCCCACGGCTGCCGCCCGGACGGCGACCCACCGCCAGCTCTTCGAGCAGCAGCTGCACCCGAAGCCCGTGGACGAGCGGGTGGCCCTGGCCCGGATCGCCGTGGAACCGGAATTGAGCGCCTGGTGCTTCGACCCCACCGCCGAGGTGATCCGTTCGGTGCTGGAGAACCCCCGGGTGGGCCCAGTCCACGCGCGCCTCATCGCGGCCCACCATCGCACCACGGCGGGCCTGGAGGCCCTGGGCGGTCGGGCCGGTTTCACGAACGACGCCGGCGTGCGCCGGGCCCTCCTCCAGAATCCGCTACTCCCGGCCAGCCTCTACCGCCGCCTCTGGTCCTCCCGGCGCTTGGCGGAGCAGTACCTGGTGGCCACGTCCCGCGACGCGCCGGAGCAGGTGCGCGCCATGGCCCGGGACCTGCTTCGCGCCAGCTTCACCCAGCGCACGGGCGAGGAGAAGGCCGAGCTCATCCTCACCACCGAGGGCCGCTGCCTGGCCAGCCTGGTCGGTCTCACGCTGGATGGCCACGCCACCGCCCTGCTCTGCCGCCGCACCTACGTCTCCACCCTGCTCATCCAGAACCTGGGCCGCTGGAGCGCCACGCCGCCCCAGCTCATCGCCCACCTCCGTCGACAGGACGCCGTGAAGCGCAACGCGCCCTTGCGACAGCTGCTGGAGCGGCATCCCAACGCAAGTTGACTGCTGCGAGCTGAGCTACCTTGTCACCCAGGTGGCGAAGGCCATCCAGAGCCCAGTGCCGGCCAGGGCCAGGCGCAGCCAGTGCGACAGGATGACGAAGAGCCCGCCCCACAGGAAGGCGGGATGCAGGCGGCCGGTGCGGCGGTGGTCGTAGATCGCGCAGCCGATCACCGCCAGGTCCGTCAGGCCGAAATAGGCCAGGGGCCCCGCCTTGGCGATGGCATCCAGCGGAATCCGCGCGATGGCCGCCGCCAGGATGCCCACGCAGGAGAGCAGCATGAGCCGCTTGTGGAAGTCCCCCTTGGCCCGCAACCAGAGGCCCGTGCCCACCAGCGTTCCGAACACCACCATGTCCCCCAGGGGCACCACCAGGAAGATCAGGGGCGGTGGCCCCGGGGAACGCCCCAGACGCGCGGCGTTGATGGCCGTCACCGTGCCGAGGACCAGCACCGCCACAGCGAGAAAGGCGCCGAGCATGCCGAGCTGCCGGTGCAGGTCCAGCCGGCGGATCGCCACCAGCCGTGTCTGCACCACGAACAGGCCGAACCAGAGGCTCATCACCAGCCCGTGCAGATGCAGCAAGGGGGACAGCGTGGGCGTGCCGAAGACCGCCTTGAGGTAGTAGGTCTTCGCGAAACCAAGGACCACGAGGAACGCCACCGCCCAGGCCGCGAAGGTATAGAGGCGATGCGGGGGGGCGAGTGCTATGCGACGCGAATCAAGGGCCATGTCCGTCCTCCGGGATGAGATCCCATGGGTGAGGCACTTCGGGGGCGATCCATTCAAACTAAGCCCATGAGACGCAAAATCAATTGTAAATTGACGATATTATTTTTAATCATGAAATGAATCATGCAAGCCCGGTTTCCAGGGATTCCCGCCCCCCTCCGCTAGACTGGCGTCATGACAGGCATGGAGGCAGGGGTGGCCGGATCCGACGAGCGTGACTATGTCCTCGGGACGCATCAGGAGGAGATCGAGCGACTGGGACTGCAGCACCGGGTCTGGCGCCCCCAGGTGCTGGAATGCTGGCGGCGGGCGGGGATCACGACTGGTTCCCGAGTGCTCGATGTGGGCTCCGGGCCCGGCTACGCCACGTTGGACCTGGCGGAGATCGTGGGTCCGACGGGCGAGGTCCATGCGGCCGAGCGCTCGGGCAACTTCCTCCAGCATGCCCGCGGGGCCTGCCAGGCGCGCGGCCTCGCGAACGTCCGATTCCATGAGCAGGACCTCATGGCGGGCCCCCTGGAGGTGGCAGACATGGACGCCACCTGGTGTCGCTGGGTGGCCTCCTTCGTGTCCGATCCCGCCAAGCTGGTGGCCACCGTGGCCCGGGCCCTGAAGCCCGGCGGCATGGCCATCTTCCACGAGTACCTGGACTACCGCACCTGGCGCCTGGCGCCTCCCTGCCCGCCCCTGGAGTCCTTCGTCTCGGAAGTCATGGCCAGCTGGCGGGCCTCCGGCGGCGAGCCGGACATCGCGCTTTCCCTCCCCACCCTGCTCGAGGCCGCCGGCCTCGCCGTGACGCGTCTCGAGCCGAAGATCTTCGTGATCCCGCCCACGGACTTCATCTGGAAGTGGCCCTCCGCCTTCGTGGAGACCAACCTCCAACGCCTCCTGGACCTGGGCCGCGTGGACGAGGCCTGGGTCCGCTCCGTGCGCGACGCCCTCCGCGCCGCCGAAGCCGACCCGAAGACCCTGATGATCACGCCCATGGTGTTGGAGATCGTGGCGGAGCGGCGGGGCTGACTGAAGGCAACGACACACGCGGAGGTCGCGGAGAAGGCTGAGGGACGTAGAGGAGATCAGGCAACAGCCTGATGATCATCTTCTCCGCCTACCTCCGCTTCCTCAGCGACCTCCGCGTGTGTCGTTTTGTTAGAGCAGTTCAGGGCTTCAGGCGTAGACCCGCTGCAGCCCCGGATCCTGGGTCAGCTCCTCGATGAGGTCGCGGACGCTGATCAGCTCGCGGAGCTTGGCGCCGTTGCTGCCGGTGAAGAAGAGGCCGTTCTCCTCGTCGCCCTTCATGGCGTCCGCCAGCCGGTCCGCGATGCAGTAGCCCACCGCCGCCGCGCCCTTGCCGTGGCCGCAGGGGGACAGGCAGTTGCTCACGCAGCGCACCTGGGGAGCGGTGCCCTCCTCGATGCGGCGCTGGAGGCTGGTGCGCACGCCCCGGGCGGGCAGGCCCACGGGGGACTTCATGAGGCCGATGTCCTCGGCCCGGGCGCGGAGGATGACCTCCTTGAAGATGGGCGAGGCGTCGCACTCGAAGGTCCCGATGAAGCGCGTGCCCATCTGCACGCCGGAGGCGCCCAGGGCCAGGAACTTCTGGATGTCCGCGTGGTCCCAGACGCCGCCGGCGACCAGGATGGGGAAGTCGCCCCACTTGTCCCGCTCCTCGATGACCTCGGGCAGGATGTTCTCCAGGGTGTGGGCCGGATCGGCGCAGCCCTCGTGGCTGAAGCCCTGGTGGCCCCCGCTCTCGGGCCCCTCCAGCACCACCGCGTCCGGCAGGCGGCTGAACTTCCGCTGCCACTGCTTGCAGATGACCTGAAGCGCGCGGCCCGAGGACACGATGGGCACCAGGGCCACGTCCGCGTCACCCACCATGCCCGGCAGGCCCAGGGGCAGGCCCGCGCCGGACACGATCATCTGGGCACCACCGGCCAGGGAGGCCTTCACGGCGGCCTCGTAGCCCTCGATGGCGCAGAGGATGTTCACACCCACGGCGCCGCGACCCTCGGCGCGCTCGCGCGCGGCGCGGACGATCCACTCCAGGGCCTTGGGGGGATTCAGCGAATCGGTGCCGTCGGGCCGGCCCAGGCGCATCTTGGGGCTGGCCGAGCCGTGGTAGCCCGTGCCAATGGCCGACACCAGGCCCACGCAGCCTTCGTGGGCCACAGCGCCCGCCAGGCCCTCCCAGGAGATGCCCACACCCATGCCGCCCTGCTGGATGGGGTAGGCCAGGTCGAGGTTGCGGATGCGCAGGCGGGGCAGCGTGCAGGCGCCCTTGCGCACCAGGGACTGGGCCATGGAATCGAGGCCCGCCATGAGCCGGGTCCGGAAGGCCGCCAGAGGCGATGCGTCCAGGAGGGAGGGCGTGCGGGGCTGGAGGCCCACGGCGCCGTCGGCCATGGCCTGCCGGGCCTCGGCCTCGGTGTCGGCCGTGGCCATCACCGGCAGACCCAGGTGCCGCAGAGCCGCCACCAGGCCCGCCCGGGCCAGGAGGCCTGAGGCGCCGCCGGCCTTGGCCTGGGCCGCCTCCTCGGCGTTCTGTACGGCCACGATGCGGGGCAGGTTCGCGTGGCGGAGCATGGCCAGGGTGGGGGGAAGCTCCGCCGTGTGCAGCAGGAAGGCCACGCCCGCCTCGCGGGCGGCGGCCATGACCGAATCCGCGCTGTCGCGGAGGCCGCGCAGGTCCAGCCCGATGCGGGCGCCCTCGCGCATGGAGGCCTTCAGTTCCTGCAGGCGCTCCCGCAGCTTAGCGGCGTCCGGAAAGGCTTCAGTGCGCGGCAGGGCCCAGCCCCCGGCGCGGAGGAAGGCGGCCTGGAAATCCATGGAACCGGGCGCCTGCCAGCCCTGGAGGGTCGGCAGGGACGCGGTGTTGAAGAAAGACTCGGACATGCTTGGCTCCGTGGGAGCGGAAACTGCTTTTCTCCCAATGTCATTCTGAGGCCATTTCCCTTGTGACGGGGTTCAACCTTCTACTCGGGGTCAAAATCACCTCCCCGAAAAGCCATCCGGCCCGGCGTCAGGATCCGCCAGGCCGGATGGTCGTGGATGTTCCATGCGCAACAGTTGCTATGTCAGCTCTTGACTGCCGGGGCTGGCACCTCGACGGGATCCAGGAAGGGCATCATGCGACGCAGTTCGCGGCCCACCTGCTCCAGCGGGTGGTCGTAGTCGGCGGCCCGCTGGGCTTCGAACCACTTGCGGCCCGTGCGGTTCTCCTCCAGCCAGGCCTCGGCGTAGCGGCCGTCCTGGATCTCCTTCAGGATCTCCTTCATTTCCGCCTTGGTCTGGGCGGTCACGATGCGGGGGCCCCCGGTGTAGTCGCCGTATTCGGCGGTGTCGCTGATGCTGTAGCGCATGTAGCTGAGGCCGCCCCGCTGCATCAGATCCACGATGAGCTTCAGCTCGTGCAGGCACTCGAAGTAGGCGATCTCGGGCTGGTAGCCGGCCTCCACCAACGTCTCGAAGCCGGCCTTCACCAGGGCCGAGGTGCCGCCGCAGAGGACGGCCTTCTCGCCGAAGAGGTCCGTCTCGGTCTCCTCGGTGAAGGTGGTCTCCAGCACGCCGGCGCGGGTGAGCCCGATGGCTGCGGCATAGGAGAGCGCCACCGCCAGGGCCTGCCCGCTGGCGTCCTGGTGGACGGCCACCAGGCCCGGTGTGCCGCCGCCTTCCACGAAGACCTCGCGGACGCGGTGGCCGGGGCTCTTGGGGGCCGCCAGACTCACGTCCACGCCCGCAGGCACCTCAATGCAGCCGTAGCGGATGTTGAAGCCGTGGGCGAACATCAGGGTCTTCCCCGGCGTCAGGTGGGGCGCGATGGATTCCTGGTAGAGCGCCGCCTGGCCCGTATCCGGGGTGAGCACCATGACCACGTCCGCCCAGGCCGCGGCCTCGGCGGGGGTGGTGACGGTGAGGCCCTGGGCTTCCGCCTTGGCGCGGGAGGCGGAGCCGGCCGGGAGGCCCACGCGGACGTGGACTCCGCTGTCCTTTAGGTTGAGGGCGTGGGCGTGGCCCTGGGAGCCGTAGCCCAGGATGGCGACCTTGCGGGCGCGGATGAGGCCGAGGTCGGCGTCGTAGTGGATCTTGGCCATGGGAGGCTCCTTGGGTGGATGGGCGGTGGGTGGAAGGAAGGGTCAGACGGACATGGCCTGGTTGCTGGGCGCGGGGGCGGGCGCGCGGCGTGGGACTTCCGGCGAAGCACGCGGGCCGCGGGCCATGGCGACGGCCCCCGTGCGTCCCAGCTCGAGAATCCCGAAGGGCCGCAAGGCGTCCACCAGGGCGTCGATCTTGTCGGGGCCGCCGGTGCATTCGATGGCGAGGCTGTCGCCGGCGATGTCCACCACGTTGGCCCGGAAGACCTGGGCGAGTTGGAGGACCTCGGACCGCACCTCGAGGCCCGCCGCCACTCGGATGAGGGCCAGGTCTCGCACCACCTTGGGCCGGTCGCCCAGCTGCTGGACCTCGAGGACACTCACCTGCTTCTTGAGGTGTTCCACCGCCAGTCTCACGGTGGCTTCTTCGGCGTCTACGACGATGGTCATGCGGGACTGGCGGGGCCGCTCCGTGGGACCCACGGTGAGCGAGTGGATGTTGAATCCGCGGCGGCGGAACAGCGAGGCCACCCGCGTCAGCACGCCCGGTTCATCATCGGTGTAGACCACGAGCACATGGGGCATGGGATTCCTTTCAGACGGGGTCGGATCCGGTTTCGGCGATGGCGCTGGCATGAGTGGCGGGACGGCGGATCATCTCGTGCAGCGCTGCCCCGGCGGGGACCATGGGATAGACGCTGTCCTCCTGCTCCACCCGGAACTCGATGAGGGCAGTGCCCTCGGCGGTCCGGGCCGCGGCCACGGCGCTGGCGAGGTCCGCCCGGGTGTCCACGCGCTGGCCGTGGATGCCGAAGGCGCCGGCCAGCTTCACGAAGTCCGGCGACAGGATGGGCGTTGCGGCGTAGCGGCCCTCGTAGAACAGGGCCTGCCACTGGCGGACCATGCCGAGGAAGCCGTTGTTGATGATGGCGATGTTCACCTTCACGCCCTCCTGCACGGCGGTCATCAGCTCGGCGAAGGTCATCTGGAAGCCGCCGTCTCCCGCCACCACCCAGACCTCGGCCTCGGGCCGGGCCAGCTTGGCGCCGATGGCGGCGGGGAGGGCGAAGCCCATGGTCCCGGCGCCCCCGCTGGTGATGAGGCTGCGCTCCGCGTCGTGGTGGTAGTACTGGGCCTCCCACATCTGGTGCTGGCCCACGTCCGTCACCACCACCGCGTTCCCGCCCGTGAGGCGCCAGAGGTCGTGCATCACGTGGGCCGCGTAGAGGTGGCCGTCATCGGGCAGGTTCTTGATGTCGCGCACGGCGGAATCGCCCCGCCAGCCGCGGATCTGCTTCAGCCACTTGGAGCGGTCCGCCACGGGGATGTCCGGCAGCAGGGCCCGCAGGACCGTGAGCAGGTCCCCGGCGATGGCCACGTCCACGGGCACGTTCTTCCCCAGCTCGCTGGCGTCGATGTCGATGTGGATCTTCTTCGCGTGGGGGGCGTACTCCTTGAGCTTGCCGGTCACGCGGTCGTCGAACCGCATGCCGAAGGCCAGCAGCAGGTCCGCCTCCTGGATGGCCTTGTTCACCCAGGCCTCGCCGTGCATGCCCATCATGCCGAGGCTGAGGGGATGCGTGGCGGGTACGGCGCCCAGGCCCAGGAGGGTCAGGGCGAAGGGGATGTCCGCCCGCTCGGCCAGGGTCAGGACCTCGGCCCGGGCGCCGGACATCTGGATGCCGTGGCCCGCCAGGATGATGGGCCGCTTGGCGTGGCGGATCAGCTCCAGGGCCCGGGCCAGGGCCTCGGGATCCAGGGGTGGCGGCAGGTGGCGCAGGTGCCGGATGGGCTCCGCCGCCTCCCAGTCGAGGTCCGCGCGGCCCTGCTGCGCGTCCTTGGTGATGTCCACCAGCACCGGTCCCGGGCGTCCGCTCTTCGCCACGGCGAAGGCCTCCCGCAGCACGGGCACGATGTCCGCGGCCCGCGTCACCAGGTAGTTGTGCTTGGTGACGGGCAACGTGATGCCCGTAATGTCCACCTCCTGGAAGGCGTCCGTGCCCAGCACGCCGGAGCCCACCTGGCCCGTGATGGCCACCATGGGTGTGGAATCCATCATGGCCGTGGCCAGGCCCGTCACCAGGTTCGTGGCGCCGGGGCCTGAGGTGGCCACGACGACGCCCACCCGGCCGGAGGCCCGGGCATAACCGTCGGCCATGTGGGCCGCGCTCTGTTCGTGCCGCACCAACACGTGGCGGATGTCGTAACCCACCATGGCGTCGTAGGCGGGCAGGATCGCGCCGCCCGGGTAGCCGAAGACGGTGCTGATGCCCTCGCGGAGCAGGCATTCCCAGATGAGCTGGGCCCCGGTGTGCGTTCCGCCGGTGGTCATGGGTCCTCCTTCACTGGGCCAGGGTGATGGCGCCCTCGGCCGCGCTGGCGACCGTGGCGGCGTATTTGGCGAAGACTCCCGTCCGGTAGCGCGGCGCCGGGGCCTTCCACTCGGCCCGGCGCTTCGCCAGCTCCGCCTCCGGCACCTTCAGGTCCAGGCGCCGGGTGGGGATGTCGAAGACCACCGTGTCGCCCTCGCGCACCAAGGCGATGGGACCGCCCACGGCCGCTTCCGGAGCCACATGGCCCGCCATGAGGCCCCGGGTGGCCCCGGAGAACCGGCCGTCCGTGAGGAGCGCCACGGACTCGCCGAGTCCGGCGCCCACCAGGGCCGCCGTGACGCCCAGCATCTCGCGCATGCCGGGGCCGCCCTTGGGGCCCTCGTAGCGGATCACCACCACGTCGCCGGGGTCGATGCCGCCCGCCTGCACGGCGGCGAAAGCGTCCTCCTCGTGCTCGAAGACGCGCGCCGGGCCCGTGTGGTGCAGGCGCTCGTGGCCAGCCACCTTGATGACGCAGCCTTCAGGCGCCAGGCTGCCCCGCAGGATCACGAGGCCGCCGCTGGGCTTCAGGGGCCGGTTGAAGGGCCGCACGACTTCCTGTCCCGGCGTCTCCGGCGCGCCGGCCAGTTCCTCGCCCAGCGTGCGGCCGGTCACGGTCAGGGCCGCGCCGTGGATGAGCCCACCTTCCAGCAGGCGGTTGGCCACCAGCCGGATGCCGCCGGCGGCGTAGAGGTCCGGGGCCATGAACCGCCCGCCGGGCTTCATGTCCGCCAGCAGCGGGGTGCGCGTGCTGACGCGGTCGAAGTCCTCCAGCGTGAAGGGCACGCCCGCCTCCCGGGCCAAGGCGAGGTAGTGCAGGACGGCGTTGGTGGATCCGCCTGTCGCCGCCACGGCCGCCACGGCGTTCTCGAAGGCCTCGCGGGTGAGGATGGCGCTGGGGCGCAGATCGCGCTTCAACAGCTCCATCACCAGGCGTCCGCAGGTCTCCGCGGCCTCGCCCTTGCGGGGATCCTCCGCGGGAATGCCATTGAGGCCCATGGGGCTCAGGCCGATGAGCTCCAGGCTGGCGGACATGGTGTTGGCCGTGAACTGGCCACCGCAGGCACCGGCACCGGGACAGGCGGCATCCTCCACCTCCTTCAGCCCCGCATCATCCAGCTTGCCGGCGCTGTGGGCGCCCACGGCCTCGAAGACGTCCTGCACCGTGAGGTCCTTGCCGCCGCAGTGTCCCGAGGCCGTGGAGCCGCCATAGAGGATCAGGCCGGGGATGTCCAGGCGGGCCAGGGCCATGGCCACGCCGGGGTTGGTCTTGTCGCAACCGGAGAGGCAGACCAGGCCGTCGAAGGCGTTGCCCCGGGCCACCAGCTCGATGGAGTCGGCGATGACCTCGCGGCTCACCAGGGAGGCCTTCATGCCCTCGGTGCCCATGGTGATGCCGTCGCTGATGGAGACCGTGCAGAACTCCATGGGCGTGCCGCCGGCGGCGCGGACGCCGGCCTTCACGCGCTCCGCCAGCGCCTGCAGGTGGTAGTTGCAGGGACCGATCTCGGTCCAGGTGTTCGCGATGCCGATGATGGGCTTCGCCAGGTCCTCGTCCGTGAAGCCGATGGCCTTGAGCATGGCCCGGGCCGGGGCGCGGTCGGGCCCCTGGGTGATGACCCGGCTGCGGCGGTTGAGCGGTTGTCCTGCGTCTGACATGGTCTTCCTCTGTGGGAAGGCCACCGACCTCGGGGATGACAGGACCAGATGTGAAAAGGCCCCGCATCGTTCGAGGTGCGGGGCCGGTTTCGGTTGGTTCCGAGAACGTCTAGGAGGCCCCCACCTCGCCGCTAATAATCAGCACGGCGGGAATGGCCACCAGGTCGGCCACGGGGCGCACCACTGCGGGCGACATCGCCGCAGCTGCCGAGTGATCGAGGTGGGAAAGGCTCATGGCCGATGAGTCTTGGGGATCGCGCGGGGAAAGTCAACCGTGAAGTCAGGTCATATCGGGGGGTCATGGGAATCCTCAGGAGAATCGATATCGAAGAGGTCGGGTTCAAGGGGTCGGGTCGATGTAGAAAGGCCCCGCCTGGGTGCGGGGCCGGGATCTGGATGCTGCCGTCCCCGCCCCTAACCCGTCAGCCGCAGCACCAGCCCAGGCAGCCCGCCAATCACGCCGATGGTCCCTACCACGAAGGTGGGGATCGCGTCGGCGGGGGCGGAGACGGGAAGCATGGGTCGGGTTCCGGGTCGAGGGTTCAAAGATGGGGGCGGGCGCCCTCGGGCGAACCGCACCAGGCGTAGGCGGAGTCAGCCAGCCGGGCTCCCTTGGCGCCGGGCGGGCGGATGGCATCGCGGATCTTGGCGCCCAGGGCCTGGGTGCCGTGGTGGTGCTTGAGGCCCCCCAGGTCCGAGGTGCCGTGACCGCCCTTGAGGACGCGGTCCACCGCGGATTCCAGGGCGCGGGCCTCCACCTCGAGCCGGAGGCTGTGGCGGAGCAGCATGGCCGCCGAGAGGATGGTGCCGATGGGGTTGGCCGCGTCCTTTCCGGCGATGTCCGGCGCAGAGCCGTGGATGGGCTCGTAGAGGCCCACGGGACCACCCAGGCTCGCCGACGGCAGCAGGCCCAGCGAGCCTGCGAGCACCGCGGCCTCGTCGCTGAGGATGTCCCCGAAGAGGTTCTCCGTCAGCACCACGTCGAAGTCGCGGGGCCGGGTGATGAGGGCCATGGCGAAGCTGTCCACGTAGGCGTGGCTGACCTTGACCGTGGGATACGCAGGCGCCAGCTCATCCACCACCTGCCGCCAGAGGCGGGAGGTCTCCAGCACGTTGGCCTTGTCCACGGAAACCAGCAGCCGCCGCCTGGAGGCGGCCAGCTCGAAGGCCACCCGCGCGACCTGCTCGACTTCTGTGCGGGTGTAGGGCAGCGTGTTCACAGCCCGCTCGGCGGAGAAGGAGCGTGGCTCGCCGAAGTAGAGGCCACCACCCAGCTCGCGGACGATCATCAGGTCCGTGCCGTGCACCACCTCCGGGCGGAGGGGCGAGGCATCCTCCAGGGCTGGGTGGACCTTGACGGGGCGCAGGTTGGCGTAGAGGCCCAGGGCGCGTCGCAGGCGCAGCAGGCCGGACTCGGGGCGCTGCTCGCGCGGGTGGCGGTCCCAGGCCGGACCACCCACGGCGCCCAGCAGGACGGCGTCACTGGCCTGGCAACGGGCCAAGGTCTCGGCCGGCAAGGGATCGCCCGTGGCGTCCACGGCCGCGCCGCCGACCAGGGCTTCCTCCAGATGGAACTGGTGGCCGAAGGCCTTGGCCACGGCGGTGAGGCAGGCGGCCGCCTCGCGGACCACTTCGGGGCCCACGCCGTCGCCGGGAAGAAGGGTGATGCGGGCTTCCACGTTCAGACTCCCCAGAGGTACTGGTCAGGGTCCGCCCCGTCCTCCGGGGACGCGGCGGGCAGCGCGGCGGCCTGGACGGCAATGTCCGTCCTGGCGTCGGCGGATTCAAGGCCTTGCGGCAGGGTTTCCTTCATCACATCACCCCCTGGCGGCGGACGGGACCGGCGGCGGGCGTCTCGGCGGAGCGGCGGGCGAACAGCACCTTGTTGGAGGCGTTCAGGTAGGCCCGGGCGCTGGCCTCGACAATGTCCGTGCTGGCGCCCTTCCCCCCTTGGATGACGCCGCCGAACTCGACCTGGACGAACACCTCCCCCACCGCGTCCGCGCCGCCCGTGATGGAATGCATACGGAAATCCACGAGCTTCCCCTTCAGGCCCGTGAGCTTGTCCACCGCCGCGAAGACCGCGTTGACCGGGCCGTCGCCCATGGCGGTCTCCGTGGCCTCCCCCGCCTCGCCGGCCAGGGTGACCAGGGCCGTGGCGAACATGGCCGTGCCCGCCGTGGCCTGTACCGCGCGGAGCTTGAAGGCCTCGGGAATATGCGCGAGCCCGTCGCGCACGATGGTCAGGAGGTCCTCGTCGAAGATCTCCTTCTTCTGGTCGCTGAGCTTGGTGAAGAGCTTGTAGGCCTTCTCCAGGGCCGCCTTGTCCAGGGGGTAGCCCAGCTCCTCGAAGCGCTTGCCCAAGGCGTGGCGGCCCGAGTGCTT
The DNA here is from genome assembly GCF_022808815.1 of Geothrix paludis. Taxonomy (GTDB): domain Bacteria; phylum Acidobacteriota; class Holophagae; order Holophagales; family Holophagaceae; genus Geothrix; species Geothrix paludis. Next base: position 877,532 of record NZ_JAKZLC010000001.1, read on the forward strand.
GCCCAGCACCAGGCTCGTGCGGTTCGCCCCGACGGATTCCGGGGTCATGATCTCGTAGGTGGAGCGGTGGCTCAGCATGCCGTGCTGGTGGATGCCGCTCTCATGGGCGAAGGCGTTCCGGCCCACGATGGCCTTGTTGGGCTGCACCTGGACGCCGGTGATGTTGGCCAAGGTCTGGCTGGCGCGGGTGATGGCCTCCCGGTGGACGCCCGTCTCGTAGGGCAGCGCGTCCCGGCGCACGGACAGCGCCATGACCACTTCCTCGAGGGCGGCGTTGCCGGCCCGCTCGCCGATGCCGTTCACCGTGCACTCCACCTGACGGGCCCCTGCGGCCACGGCCGCCAGCGAGTTCGCCACGGCCAGACCCAGGTCGTTGTGGCAGTGGACGCTGATGGTGACGCCGTCGATGCCCGGGACCTTGTCCCGCAGGTACCGGATGAGGCGGCCGTACTCATCGGGCACGGTGTAGCCCACGGTGTCGGGCACGTTGAGGACCGTCGCCCCCTCCTCGATGGCTGCGGTGAACACCGCCACCAGGAAGTCCCAGTCGCTGCGGGTGGCGTCCTCGGCGGAGAACTCCACGTCCGGCGTGAAGCCCTTGGCCGTCCGCACGCCCTCGCGGATCATGGCCAGGGCCTCTTCGCGGGTCTTCTGGAGCTTGTACTCCAGGTGGATGTCCGAGGTGGCCAGGAAAGTGTGGATGCGCGGCCGGGCGGCGCCGGAGACGGCCTGCCAGGCCCGCTCGATATCCTTTGGAAGGGCGCGGCAGAGGGCGGCGATGACGGGCTTCCGGCATTCGCGGGCCACGGCCTGCACGGCGGCGAAGTCGTCCTCGGAGGCCACCGGAAAGCCGGCCTCGATGACATCCACGCCCAGGGCCTCCAGCTGGCGCGCCATCAGCAGCTTCTCGTCCAGGTTCATGCTGCACCCGGGCGACTGCTCTCCGTCGCGGAGGGTGGTGTCGAAGATGGCGATCCGCTCACTGCCCATAAAGGACTCCTGGACCGGCCGGGGCCGGAGGGATCACCAAAAGATCCTCCCATCCAACCCATAAATACATTTAATTTTTTTTATGATTACATAAGTAATACTTAAAACCCTACACTTCCCGACGGAGGGTCCATGGACCTCGGACAGCTGGAAACGTTCCTGGTGGTCGCGCGCGAGAAGAGCTTCTCCCGCGCGGCGGAGCGTCTCTTCCGCACCCAGCCCGCCGTGAGCCTCGCCCTGAAGCGCCTCGAGGAGGAGCTGGGCGAGACCCTGGTGGACCGCACCACCAAGGGCGGGACGCTCACGGACGCGGGCGCCACCCTGCTCCCCCTGGCGCAGCGCATGTTCGACCTGCGCCAGGAGATCCTCGACACCTTCGGGGCCCTGAAGGGCCTCCAGCAGGGGCGCCTCAACGTGGGCGCCAACGAGAGCGTGTCCGAGTTCCTGCTTCCCCGGATCCTCCTGGCCTACCAGCAGGCCTGGCCTGCCATCAAGATCCAGGCCTACCGCCAGACCTCGGAGCGCATCCCCACCGAGGTGCTGGAGCGCCGGCTGGACGTGGGCTTCGTCTCCTACGACGCCCTCCATCCCGAGCTGGTGAGCGAGGTGATCCACCGGGACCGCATGGTGCTGGTGGTCCCGCCCGGGCACCGCCTGGCGAAGCGGAAGAACGTCAGCATCACGGACCTGGGGGAGGAGCGCTTCGTGGCCCATAACGCGCCCACGCCCACCCGGACCGCCATCATCGAACTGTTCGCCCGCTGCAACACGCCCCTGCGTCTCACCATGGAGCTGGCCTCCATCGCCACCATCCTGGAATTCGTGAGCCTTGGGGCCGGACTGGCCATCCTGCCCCGCATGACCACCACAGCGGCCGTCCGCGAGGGCCGGGTGGTGGAGATCCCCGTCCGGGAGCTTCAGGTGGAGAAGCTCATCCGCATCGTCACCCGCCGCGAGGCGGCCCTGTCCCCCGCCACGCGGGCCTTCCTCGACCTGATCCGCGCCATTGACTTCGACCACCCCGACCCCGCTCCAGCTAGGAAGAGCCCATGAGCCCGCGCACCCTCTACGACAAGATCTGGGACGAGCACCTGGTGGCCACCCGCGCCGACGGCACCAGCCTCATCTACATCGACCGCCACCTGGTCCACGAGGTCACCAGCCCCCAGGCCTTCGAGGGCCTTGTCCTGGCCGGGCGCACCCTGCGCCGCCCCGCGAACATCCTGTCGGTGGCGGATCACAACGTGCCCACCGTCGACCGCGAAAAAGGCATCGCCGACGAGACCTGCCGCCTCCAGGTGGAGGCCCTGGAAGCCAACGTGAAGGCCCATGGCGTGCCCTACATCCCCCTCCTGGACGACCGCCAGGGCATCGTCCACGTGGTGGGGCCGGAGCAGGGCTTCACGCTGCCGGGCACCACCGTGGTCTGCGGGGACAGCCACACCAGCACCCACGGCGCCTTCGGGGCCCTGGCCTTCGGCATCGGCACCAGCGAGGTGGAGCACGTCATGGCCACCCAGACCCTGCCCCAGCGCCGCTCGAAGAACCTGCGGGTGCGCTTCGAGGGGGACCTGCCCGAGTGGACGGGCGCCAAGGACATGGCCCTGCGCCTCATCGGCCAGATCGGCACCGCCGGCGGCACGGGCTGCGTGATGGAGTACACGGGTCCCGCCGTCCGCGCCCTCACCATGGAGGGCCGCATGACCCTCTGCAACATGAGCATCGAAGGCGGCGCCCGGGCGGGCCTGGTGGCCCCGGACGACACCACCTTCGCCTACGTGGCGGGCCGGCCTCTCGCTCCGAAGGGCGAGCTGTGGGACGCCGCCGTGGCCCACTGGCGCACCCTCGCCTCCGATCCCGGCGCAGCCTTCGACCAGGAGGTGGTCGTCGACCTCCGCGGCATGGCCCCCCAGGTCACCTGGGGCACCAGTCCCCAGTGGGTCACGGACATCACCGGCCGCGTGCCGGATCCCGCCCAGGCCCGCAACGCGGAGGAGCGCGAGTCCATCCTGCGGGCCCTGGACTACATGGGCCTGGAGCCAGACACGCCCATGGAGGCCATCCCCATCCAGGCCGTGTTCATCGGCTCCTGCACCAACGGCCGCATTGAGGATCTCCGCGAGGCCGCGCTCGTCGCGAGGGGCCGGAAGGTGGCCCAGGGCGTGCGGGCCCTCGTGGTGCCCGGCTCCGGCCTGGTGAAGAAGCAGGCCGAGGCCGAGGGCCTGGACCGCGTCTTCCTCGAGGCGGGCTTCGAGTGGCGCCAGCCCGGCTGCAGCATGTGCCTCGGCATGAACGAAGACCGGCTGGAGGCAGGCGTGCGCTGCGCCAGCACCAGCAACCGCAACTTCGAGGGCCGCCAGGGCCGCGGCAGCCGCACCCACCTGGTGAGCCCGGCCATGGCCGCCGCCGCCGCCGTGGCGGGCCACTTCACGGATGTCCGCCGCATGGAGGTGCAGCGATGAAGGCCTTCACTACCCTCACAGGCATCGCAGCGCCCCTTCTTCGCGCCAACGTGGACACGGACCTCATCATCCCCAAGCAGTTTCTCACCACGCTGGTGCGCTCGGGCCTGGGCCGCCACCTCTTCCACGAGATCCGCTACAGCCCCGGGGGGCGGGAACTGCCGGACTTCCTGCTGAACCGCGAGCCCTATCGGAAGGCCACCATCCTGCTCTCGGGCCCGAACTTCGGCTGCGGCTCCAGCCGCGAGCACGCCCCCTGGGCCCTCCTGGACTTCGGCATCCGCTGCGTCGTCGCCCCCAGCTTCGCCGACATCTTCTTCAACAACTGCTTCGCCAACGGCATCCTCCCCGTGGTCCTGCCCGCGGAGCAGATCGCCCAGCTCGCGGAAGCCGAGGGCCCCCTCACCGTGAACCTCCCGGCCCAGACCGTCTCCTGCGGCGGGCGGTCCTTCCGCTTCGAGATCGAGCCGGCGCGCAAGGCAACCCTGCTGGAGGGCATGGACGAGATCAAGCGCAGCGAAGCGAACCTCGCCGACATCGAAGCCTACGAGACCCGCCGCCGAGCGGAGGCACCCTGGCTGGGGGTCGGCGGGAACTGAGGAGTTAAAGACCTCCACGAAGGGCACGAAGGAAAAGACCAAGGACACGAAAAGGGCTGGGATGTCACCAGGTTCCCGTTCGTGTCCTTATCCGCGCTCACAGAGCGTATTCGTGTCCTTCGGGGAGGCTTTTCCACCTCCCCGTCGCGTTACCCTGAATGATTGCCACCTCCGGGGTTCCCGATGAAATCCATGACCGCCTTCGCCGAGGTCGTCCGGCCCCTGGCCGCCGGACAGCTCCGCCTGACGCTGCGCAGCGTCAACCACAAGGCGCTGGATCTCAGCCTGCGCCTGCCCCCTGCCCTCTTCGCTCTGGAGGCGGGTCTCCGCGCCCAGGTGCGCGAAGCGGGGTCGCGCGGGAAGCTCGACCTCGCGGTGGAGGTGCAGGACGACCCCTCCCTTGAGCCCCGCCTGAACCGCGCCCTGCTGCGCGCCCTCGCCAAGGGCTGGCAGGAGGACGCCGAATGGCTGAACCTGCCGCCCATGACGGCGGAAGCCTTCTTCCGGGTGCCCGGCGCCTTCCAGGCTCCGGATCCGGACCTGGCGGAGCGGCTGGAGGCCCCCGTGCGCGAGGCCATGGCCGCCCTGCTGGAGCTCTGGAACGCGGGCCGGATCCGCGAAGCCGAGCGGCTGCGGCCGTTCTTCGAGGACGCGCTGGGGCGGCTGCGATCCCTCCGGGAGCGGCTCCAGGCCGAGGCGGAGCTCCAGGCCGCCGAACTCCCCGGCCTCTACCGCCAGCGCATTGAGCAGCTTCTGGAGGACGCGCGCCTCACCGGCCAGCTCCCCGCCGAGCGCCTGCTGGCCGAAGCCGGCGTGCTGGCCGAGCGCCAGGACGTGCGCGAGGAGCTGACCCGCCTCGCCGCCCACCTGGACGACTTCGCCGAGCGCCTCGCCGCCGGCCGCCTCGAAGGCAAAGCCATCGACGTGTGGTGCCAGGAGGTCCTGCGCGAACTCAACACCACCGGCAGCAAGTGCAAACGCATCGCCATGACCCGCGCCGTCATGGAGGCCAAGGGGGCGCTGGATCAGATCCGCGAGCAATCCGCGAATCTGGAATAGCTCAGAATCCCAGAGGGTCGTAGGGCAGGTCCGTGCTGCTTCGCCAGGCTCCGAAGAGGCGGGTGCGCGTCCAGTCCGAAGCATCCGGCCTCAGGCGTCGCATGCGGCGGGATAGGAACCACACGGTGCCGTCCTTCATGCGGAACTCGTCATAGGGTGCGAGGCGGGCCTTTGCCATGTCCTCCGGGGCAACCTGCCCGGGGAACACGGCCCAGGCCCAGCGGCGGGCGGCCAAGCCTTCCGCCCAGGCACGGCTCTCCATCAGGGCCGGATCGGTGCTGATCCTCACGCCCGCGAGCCCGGGGCGCCCCGGGGTGAAACGCTCGAAGCGGGTCAGTGTCATCCCCTGCCGCACGAAGGGCCCGCTGCCGGGGATCCGCCAGCGGGTGAGCAGGTCCGGCAGGCCCTTCTGGGGGGTCCTGAAGCGCAGGTCCAGCGTGGCGCCATCGATCAGGCGAGAGGTCCCCCCCAGCTTCCCCAGTTCGGGCTCAAGGGCCTTCGCCATCCGGGAGGCGTCGAGCATGGTCCCGTCCTGCATCCGCCATCCGGGCCGCGCCATGAGGCGCCACCGGCGGCCGTGCCGCGAACCCTCGAGCGTCGACAGCAACTGTCCCGTCCAGCCGCCTTCCGGCGCCCTCGCCAGCAAGGTGAGGTCAGACTGGGCGGCCAGGAAGGCCTCGACCCCGGGGCCTGCGGGCAGTAGGGCCTCCACCACCGCATCGTCTTCGCCGAACTCGGGCTGGCCGGGCACGAACAGGGCATCACCTGGAGCCAGCGGTACCGGCACCAGCGCATCCTGGTACAGCCAGTACCCGCCCGCCGCCAGGGCGGCGAGCACAAGGGTCAGGAGGACCAGGCGGAGCTTCATGTCAGGCGGTCCGCAGGAGGTGGGCCAGGGGCTCGATGCGGCGCAGGGCCTCCTCGATGTCCGCCATCTCCACGTCCCGGTGGGGAATGAAGCGGATGGCCGATCCCACTGGCAGGGCGCGGACGCCGACGGTTTCCAGGGCGGCCAGGGCCACGGCCGCGTTGGGCACGGGCACCAGCAGGATGTTCGTCTCGGGCGCGGGAGCCGCGATGCCGAAGGCCCGCATCCCCTCCGCCAGCCTCCGGGTCTTGGCATGGTCCTCGACGATGCGGGGCAGGTAGTCCAGGGCCACCAGACCCGCGGCCGCCACCACGCCGCCCTGGCGCACGCCGCCGCCCAGCATCTTGCGGAGCCGCCGGGCCTCGGCCACCGCGGGCTTCGACCCGCAGACGAGGGAGCCCATGGGCGCGCCCAGGCCCTTGCTGAGGCAGACCTGCACAGTGTCGGCGCCCTCGGTGAGGGCGGAGGGTGGAAGCCCCAGCGCCGCGGCGGCGTGCCAGACCCTCGCGCCGTCCAGGTGCACCGCCAGCTTCGCGGCCTTCGCGGCGGCCACGAGGGCGCGGTGCTCCTCCCGCGGCGTCACGGTGCCGCCGGCGAAGTTGTGGGTGTTCTCCAGGCAGAGCAGGGTGGTGTGCAGGGTGTAGTAGGGGCCAGGCGTTCCCGCGGCCTTCGTCACCTGGGCCGGGGTGGGCCGGCCGGGGCCGCCTTCCCAGGCCAGGGCCTCGGGCATGCCGCCCGCCAACCATGCGGCCGTGCCCAGTTCGGAGCCCAGCACGTGGGCCTGGGCCGGCGCCAGGAAGCGGTCGCCCCGCTTGAGGTGCAGCATCAGGGCGATGAGGTTACCCATGCAGCCTGAAGGCACCCACAGGGCGGCCTCCATCCCGAGCAACTCCGCCACCCAGCCCTCCAGCCGGACCATGGTGGGATCCCGCTCCAGCACGTCATCTCCCACTTCCGCGGCCGCCATGGCGGCACGCATCTCCTTCGAAGGCTGGGTCACGGTGTCGGAGCGGAGGTCGATGGATCGCATGGGGAGATTCAAGCATGGACGAGCGGTGAGGGTTGACAAAACAGGTTTGCAATACAAACTTGTTTCATGCCCAAAAACGGACCTGACCCCAGAGCCATCCTCGACCTCGACCGGATCGTCCACGAGCCCGCCCGGTTGGCGATCCTCACCGTCCTGGCCTCGGCGGAGGAAGTCTCCTTCCTCTTCCTCCAGCGGGTCACGGGACTGAGCAAGGGCAACCTCTCGAGCCACACCCAGAAGCTCGAGGCGGCGGGCTATCTGGAGACCGTCAAGGCCTTCCAGGGCCGCATTCCCGTGACCAGCTTCCGCATCACCGAGGACGGCCGGGCCGCCCTCCGGGTCTACCACCAACAGCTCCGGGCCCTGCTCCCGAAGGAAGGAAAGCCATGACCACGACGGACCTGAAGGCCCTTGAATCCCTGACCCGGGACTATGCCGCATTCCAGTCCCATAAGAGCGGCCTGGCCACGGCCCTGGGCGGACTCATGGCGGTGCTCTTCCTGACGGCCCCGATGTACGTCGATGCACTCGGCATCCGCCTGATGGGGCGCTACCTCCTGGAATACCTCCTGCTCGCGCCGTTTGTCTGGCTGGTCCTGAAAGCCCTCCTGGGCCGCGTCCTCTATCGCGATCTTGGTGAGGTCAAAGCCATCCCGGATGCCGCCTACGAGCGCCGCCGGTGGTTCTGGATCCTGGGTATCGCCCTGTTTATCGGTGTTTTCCTCATTCTCTGCATCCTGGGGTTCGCTTCCGGGTTTCTGCACGCCATCCCGGCGGGCGCATGCGTGAGCATGCCTTCGCTGGGCGCCCTCTGGCTCCCCCTCCTCTACCTCGCACCCCTGCCCTGGATGCTCCGCGGCATCGAAGAAGCGCGGGCCTACGCCGTCCTGGTCGGCGAGTGCATGCTCTGGTTCCTGGCCTCGTTCCTGGCCTTCTGGAGCACCCGGTCCTATCGTCAACCCTCCATGGAAACCGCCTCCACCGTCGTCCAGATCACCCTGGTATGCCTCCTGCTGGCCATCCTCATCTGGAGCGCCCTGGCCATGGTCCGGGGCTGGAAGGAACACCGCGAGTACTTGGCCATCCTGCGGGCGCTTCCGCGGGAGGCCTGATTCCTCTGGCACACTGTTCCTTTGCGCCGAGGGACTGAATGAATCTGCTGCACGCCATCCTCCTGGGTCTGATCCAGGGCCTGACGGAATTCCTGCCGGTATCCTCCACGGCGCACCTGACGCTGGCGGAGCACCTGATGTTCGGCGGGCGGCCCATGCCGCTGGCCTTCGACGTCCTGCTGCACGGGGGCACGCTGATCGCCCTGATCATCTACTTCCGCCGGGAGCTGCTCCAGGTGGCCATGGGCTGCGTGGGCCGAGATTCCGAAGGCCGGAAGCTGGCGCTGTGGCTGTTCATCGCCATGATCCCCACGGGGATCTTCGGCCTCGCCACCAAGGCGGTCAAGGAGGCGGCGAAGGAGCACCTGTGGGTCTACGGAATTGGGCTCATCTGCACTTCCGGCCTGCTCTATTTCGCCAACCGCCTGAGCCGTGAGCGGAACAACCTGCGCCAGGAGGATCAGGCGGGCCGAGGGATCAGCGACCTCCGCGCCTCGGACGCCTTGGCCGTGGGCGCCATCCAGGGCATCGGCGGCGGCTTCGGGCTGTCGCGCTCCGGCTCCACCATCTCCATGGGCGTGTTCCAGGGCCTGCGCCTGCCGGTCTCGGCGCGGTTCAGCTTCCTCCTGGGCGTGCCCACCATCGCCGCCGCCGCGGCCGTGGAACTGAGGGGCCTGCTGAAACCCATCCTGAAGCACCAGCCCCTGCCCCCGGATCTGGCCTTCCCCGCCGGATCGGCCGCCCCCGCCCTGCTCTGCGGGGTGGGCGTGCTGGCCGCCGCCATCTCGGGCTACCTGGCCATCGGCCTCCTGGACCGCTTCACCCGCAAACCGAAGCTCAACGGCTTCGCGGTCTACTGCCTGGGCCTGGGCCTGGTGATGCTGGCGCTCAGCGCCACGGGCGCGCTCGGCCACCACTGAAGGCCCGGCCGCTCCCGTTCGCCGGCCGGTTTGGCCCGTTCGCCGGTCCCCGGGCCAGGGGAGCACGCTTCCCCCTACACTGGGGCCAGTCCTTCCGGAGGTCCGGTGATCCAGCTCCACGAGGTCCACAAATCCTTCACGGTGAAGGACAGGAAAACCCATGTCGCCAAGCGGATTGACGCGGTGCGCGGGATCTCGCTGGAAGTGAGGCCGGGCGAGATCTACGGCCTTCTTGGGCCCAACGGCGCCGGCAAGTCGACCACCCTGCGCATGATCGCCGGGCTCATGGATCCGGATGCGGGCTCCATCCACGTCTGCGGCCACGAGACCCGGCGGGCGCCGGAGGCGGTGCGCGGGTGCCTGGGCTACCTCAGCACGGACATGGGGGTGTACGCCCGCTTCACACCGAGGGAGCTGCTGCGGATCTTCGGCGAATTCCAGGACGTGGACCCGCGGATCGCCGAGCGCCGGGGCATGCACCTGCTGGAGAAGCTCCAGCTGGCGGATTTCGCGGACGTGAAGATGGAGGGGTTCTCCTCCGGGCAGAAGCAGAAGGTGAGCATCGCCCGGGCCCTGCTGCACGACCCCAAGGTGGTGATCTTCGACGAACCCACCACGGGCCTGGACGTCCTCACCGCCAAGACCGTCCTGGACCTGCTCGGCATCATGCGCGAAGAGGGCCGTACCGTGATCGTGTCCACGCACGTCATGCCCATGGTGGAAGACATCTGCGATCGCGTAGGCATCATCTTCGACGGCAAGCTGCATGGCGACGCGCCGCCCCGGGACCTGCTGCTCTCCCGGCGCGCGAAGACCCTCGATGAAGTCTTCTTCCAGCTGGCGGCCGAATCCGAAGTCGAAGGAGGCCACTGATGCGCGGCGCCCTGCTCATCGCCAAGAAGGAGTTCCTGGAGCTCTCCAAGGACCGCAAGACCCTCTTCTTCGCCTTCGTGCTGCCGTTCCTCCTCTACCCGGCCATCTTCGGCATGATGGCCAAGATGGCGAAGCGGGATGAGGCCCAGAACCGCGGCAAGGCCAGCCGCATCTATCTGGCGGATGCATCCGGCGCCCTCGCCGAGACGCTGCGGGCCGATCCGAAACGCTTCGAGCTGGTGCCGAAACCCGAAGGCGACCTCAAGCAGGCGGTCCGGGACCAGAAGCTGGACTTGGCCCTGGAGGCGGATCCCGGCGCGATGGAGGCCCTTCAAAAGCACGAGACCTTTTCCCTGACCGCCACCGTCGATGAAAGCGAGCACACCTCGGAGCTGGCCTTGAAGCGGGTCAAGGAGGCCCTGCGGAACCAGGAGAAGAGCTGGATCCAGACCCGGCTCGAGGGTCTTGGCGCGTCCCCGCAGTTGGCGGAGCCTCTGAAGCTTGAGGTGAAGAACGCCGCGGATCCGGCCCTGGAGATGGGCAAGGTCATGGGGCGGATCCTCCCCTACCTGCTGATGATCATGATGTACACCGGATCAATGCAGCACGGGATCTACGCCACGGCTGGGGAGAAGGAGCGCCACACCCTCCTGAGCCTCATGGCCACCCGCCTACCGAGGAACCAGATCATCCTCGGCAAGCTGCTCTACATCTTCAGCATGGGCGTGATCGCGGCCCTGCTGAACCTGCTGAGCATGGGCCTCTCCATCCCCTTCATGACCGGCGGGGCCACGAGTTCCATGCAGGCCCTGGCCGCCGTGGCCAACCCCATGACCCTGGGCCTCACCTTCATGATCATGGTGCCGCTGGGCCTCTTCTTCTCGAACTTCATCCTGCTCATGGGCATCCAGGCCCGGAACACCATCGAGGCGGGTAGCGCCATCACGCCCGGCATCTTCCTGGTGGTGTTCCTGGGCGTGTTCACCATGGCCCCGGGCGTGGACAAGATGCCATTCCTGACCTACGTGCCCGTGGTGAACGTCTGCCTGTCCCTGCGCAAGCTCTTCAGCCAGCAGTTCGACCAGCTGGAATACCTCGTGGCCTTCGCCATGACGGTGGGCCTGGCGGGGCTCATGACCTACGTCTCCACCCGGCTCCTCAACCGCGAAAAGGCCTTGTTCAAGGCTTGACGGCCGATTCCGGGGCGCCGCCATGGGATTTGCCCGGGGAAAGCTGTCATCCTATAGTTTCTCCAAGGCTTCCAGAGGATCCCGTATGGCTACGAAAGCCAAGTCAGAACAAGCTCCCAAGTCCACCCACGCCCCGGCCGGCCAGCCATCTCCGTTCGCGGAGGCGTTCGCGAAGGCGGTGAAGCTGGTGGATGGCGGCAAGCACGCCGAGGCCGTGAAGGCCCTGGACACGCTGATGGAAGAAGCCCGGACCGCCGGCGACTGGGCGGTCAAGCGCCGGGCCGAGGTCTATCGCGCCCTGGCCGAATCGAAGCTGCATCCCCCCAAGGCCGCCGCGGCCGACGCCATCACCGAGATCCAGGCCTGCCTCAACCGGCGCGATACGGATGGCGCCCTCAAGCTGCTGGAGAAGGCCATCAAGGCGCACCCCGCGCAGGGCACCCTGCACTACCTGCGCGCCGTGGCCTTCGCCCAGGCCGAGAACGCCGAGGCCTCCGCGGAAAGCATGAAGAAGGCCGTGGAGCTCGACGGCGACCTGCTGTTCCAGTGGCACATGGAGCCGGACTTCAACTCCGTCCGGAAGTCGCCGCTCTTCGCCTTCACCGAAGGCCACTAGGCCAGCAGGACCATCCTCGTGCCGGGCCCCCTGGGTCTCCATGCCGATCAGCCGCTGAAGGTGGTGGCCCTGGGCGGGGGCACCGGCCTCGCCGCGCTGCTGCGGTCCCTGAAGCGCGAGGCGGGACGGAGCCGCGACCCCTGGAAGCTCACGGGCATCGTCACCGTGTCCGATAACGGCGGATCGTCCGGCCGGCTCCGCGACGAGCTTGGCGGCATCCCGCCCGGGGATCTCCGCAACTGCCTCTCGGCGCTGACGCTGGAGGATTCGGCGCTCTCGGACCTCCTGAACTACCGGTTCAAGGGGGACGGCAGCCTGGCGGGCCACTCCCTGGGGAACCTGATGCTCTGGGCCCTGGCGGATCTCACGGGAGATTGGGTCCGCGCCATCCGCCAGCTCTCGGGCGTGCTGGTGACGGTGGGGCGCCTCTTCCCCTCCACGGTGGTCCCCATCACCCTCTGCGCCGAGGACATGGACGGGCGCCTCTATCAGGGCGAGACCGCCGTGGGCTCCTGCCGCCCTCCCCTGGCCCGCCTCTGGATGGAGCCCGCGGACGCCGAACCCCTGCCCGAGGCCGTGCTGGCCCTCCTGCGGGCGGACCTGGTGATCCTCAGCCCAGGCAGCCTGTACACCTCCACCATCTCCAACCTCCTGCTCTCCGAGCTGCAGGAGGCGGTGGCCATCTCCCGGGCCCCGGTGATCTACGTAGCCAACCTCATGACCGAGCCAGGGGAATCCTCCGGGATGGACCTGGAGAACCACGTGGCCGCCATCGCCGCCTTCGGGCGCGTCGGCATCTCGGCCGTGATTGCCAATTCGGCGCCGTTCCGGCCCGACATGCTCGCCCGCTACCGGGAGGAGGGCGGCGAGCCCATCTCCGCGCCCGCCAGCGAGGTCCTGGGCATCCCCGTGCACCGGTTCCCCCTGCTGGACCCGGAAGCCCCCATGGCGCGGCACCACCCCGACCTGCTGAACCAGGCCATCCGCGCCACCCTGGACCGGCTCTGACCAAAGCCTGAGCGGCCGCGGATCAGGCCGCACGGAGCTTGGATATTCCTGATCATCCTGGGTTCCAGCCAAGGATCGAGGTACCCTTGACGGAACGGGAGGCAAGGTCTTGGCCCTGAGCGGTGATCTGGCGACGATGGGCCTGGAAGATCTCTTCCAGTGGCTGGCCGTCGGCAAGAAATCCGGCGTGCTGGAGCTCCGGGGCCCCCTGCACACCAAGCGCGTGGCGCTCCATGAGGGCCGCATCACCAGCGTCTGGTCCTCCGATCCCAGGGAGTACCTGGGCCAGTACCTGCTCGCCTTCAACCGCATCACCGAGGACCAGTTGCGCGAAGCCCTGGCCACCCAGGAGGACGAGCAGCAGCTGCTCGGGCGCATCCTCGTCGATCGCCACTTGATCACCGAGGCGGAGATCCGGCGCATCGTCCAGGTGAAGGTCGAGGAGAGCATCTACGACACGTTCCTCTGGAGCGTGGGCAGCTTCGACTACCACGACGGTCTCGATTCCCACCAGAAGTCCATGCTGCTCAGCCTCGACGTCACCGGCGTCGTGCTGGAGGGCGCGCGCCGGATGGATGAATGGAAGCGCATCCGGCGGGTGATCCGAGGCGGCGACGCCGTGCTCGCGCCCATCCCCGAGGCCATCGCCGAATGCCTGCCCCTCGCCCCCGAGGACGCGGACATCCTGGCGCGCATGAATGGGCAGGTCCGCGTGGACCAGCTCATGCTCACCATCCGCATGCCCGAGTACAAGATCAACAAGCTGCTCTTCGACCTCCACGAGAAGGGCCTGGTCCGCATCGTGGATCCAGGCGGCGGGCTGGGCGAGAACCCGAGCCTCCACCTCCAGCGGGCCCGCGCCTTCATGGAAACGCAGAAGCTCCAGGAGGCCCAGGAGGAACTCCGGCGCATCCTCCAGGATCAGCCCAGGCACCTGGACGCGGGCCGGATGATGGCCGTGGTCCAGAACCTCCTGGAGGACAAGAAGCTGGATCAGGAGCTGGTGCCCGAGTTGGCGGTGAGCCTGGATCAGCTGGTGACCACCGATCTCGGATCCAACGAGGCCTTCCTGGCCACCCGCGTGAACGGCCTGTGGTCCATCCGCGACATCCTGTCCATCGCGCCCTTCGAGCAGGACGAGTGCCTTGCCATCTTCTCCCGGCTCATCAAGCGTGGGATTCTCAGGACATCGAAACCCATCAAGGGGAGCGATCAGGCGGGTGCCGCCCTGCGCTGATCCCCCCGGATCCGGAGGTGCCATGCGCATTGCCATCGCCCTGCTGCTGATCACCCTGCCCCTCGCCGCGGCGAAGAAGCCCACGGCCGCCCAGCTCCAGGCCCAGGTGAAGCGGCTCACGGAAGAGCGGGACAGCCTCAAGCAGCGGCTTGCGTCCACCGAGGACATCCAGCAGGAGCTGGCCGCGGCCCAGAAGGCCCGGGACCTGTCCAAGACGGAGGCGGAGGCCGCCCGGAAGGAGCTGGACGAGGTTCGCGCCTCCCTCAAGGAGAACGAGCGGGGCGGCGACGCCATCCTGAAGGACGTGAAGACCGCCCGCCAGGAGGCCGAGGACGCCAAGGCCGAAGCGGCGAAGCTCCGGGCGGAGAACGAGCAGCTTCGCGCCAAGGCGAGCGCCGTACCGGCGGAGGGCGATCTGGTGGTGCTGAGCCAGGACCTCCAGCCCGCCCGACCCATCAACCTGAACCGCGTGGTCCCGCGCCTGAAGTCCTCGGGCTTCTTCAAGGCCCGGCCCAAGGGGGTCGTCGTGGTGAACGTCCTGGTCAACGAGAAGGGCGAGGTGGTCGCCTCCCGGCTGATCCAGGGCCTGCCCGGGGACGGTCCCGACGAGAAGGAAGCGGACGAGGCTTGCGTGGAAGCGGCGAAAAAGCTCGTCTTCGACCCGGCCGCCTCGGCAGACGGCAAGACGCGCTTCAAGGTCTGGCAGGGCGTGGGGTTCTATTTGGATTGAGGCTTCAGGCTTCGGTCCTCAGTCCTCAGTCTTCAGTAAAGGACAGGGAGGGCGAGGTGTCACTGAGGCCTGAGGCCTGAGGACTGAGGACCGAGGCCTGCCTACTCCCGCTCACCCCAGGGGCTGGGCTCACCGATGGCCCACCGGGCCTCGTACCACACCTTCTCCAGGCAGAGGCCATCGGGCGGGGCGGTGAGGCCGGCCTGGGCGCGGTCCCTCGCGGCGATCACGGCGCCGAGGGAAGCCGGGCTCCGCTTCCCCTTCCCCACTTCCACTAGCGTGCCGGTCATGATGCGGACCTGGTGCATGAGGAAGCTGCCGCCTTCGAAGATGAGGTCCACGCCGCCTTCTGTCGGTTCCAGGCGAAGGGCGTGGATGGTGCGCACGGGCGTCTTCGCCACGCATTCGGCACAGCGGAAGCTGGAGAAGTCATGGGTTCCCAGCACCTGGCGCGCGGCCTGCGCCATGGCCGCCAGGTCGAGCGGCGCCGCCTGGTGGACGTGCCAGCGGAACGCCGCCATCAGCGGATCCTCCGACGGCCCAAGGCCCAGCCGGTAGACGTAGCGCTTGGCCACGGCGTGCTGCCGGGGAAAGAAACCCTCCGGGGCTGGTTGCGCTCCCATCACCCGGATGTCCTTCGGCAGATGCGCGTTCAGCGCGGCCAGGAGCCGGTAGGGGTCCCAGGCCCGCGCGGTGTGGATCAGCACCCCCTGCGCGCGGGCATGCACGCCCGCGTCCGTGCGCCCCGTGCCCTGGGGCATGGGCGCTTCCGGGTCGAAGGCGCGCAGCGCCTTCCACAGATCCCCCTGCCCGCTCCGCAGGCTCGTCTGGATCTGCCAGCCGTGGAAACCCCCGCCCGCGTAGGCCACGGTGAGGAAGTAGGGATGTGCCATAGGACATCATAGGCCGCGAACCGCCTCTGGCGCCCCTTCCACGGAGGGGCTCCGGCCCAATGGCCCGTTCTACGGTGATCTGCGACATCCATGGCACTTAGGCTCCAGCGTTTCCGGCTGTTCCTGTGTTCCATGACACTCTAGAATCCCCAGGGAGGCCGATCTGCGAATTTTTTTGAAAGAAAAACCTTGACCATGCTGCGTCTGCGGCGTAGCTTCTTGGCAGTTTAGGAAATACAGTATTCATCGGCCTTTCCGGGCCAGTGCTATTCGAAAACCCAATAGGTACGGTCGTCTCCACACGGAGCCGATTCCGTTTTCCTCAACCCGGGGACACAGATCCCCAAATTCGGAGGTTTCCATGAACAAGGCTGAACTGGTCAGCGCCGTCGCCGACAAGGCCGGTATCACCAAGGCCCAGGCCGCTGCCGCCCTCGATCAGGTGCTCGGTGGTATCGCTTCCGCCCTGCGCAGTGGCGACAAGGTCACCCTCGTGGGCTTCGGCACCTTCTCCGTCGCCAACCGCGGCGCCCGCACCGGCCGCAACCCCCGCGACAACAAGCCCATCAAGATCGCTGCCAAGAAGGTCGCCAAGTTCAAGCCCGGCAAGAAGCTGGCTGACGAAGTCAACGGCAAGGGCGGCAAGAAGCGCAAGTAGGATCAGGCTGGCCGGCCCTGCCGGACACCAGGATCTCAGGACCCGCTACGGCGGGTCCTGTTTTGTACCAAAAGCCTTTTTTTATTTATTAATGGTCAGACATGCCCCTGAAGCCACGACGGGCCAGCCTTCTCGGTTTCCTCTGGATGGCAGGCGGTAAACCCCTCTTCTCTTTGTGATGCGGCCGAATCCATCGAAGCGCGTCAGGTGATCATCCTGTGTCATCCTGGGATTTCGCCATGGATGCCACCCACCCCAGCGCCCCGCCCGTTGCCCTGTGCCTGGGCGGGATGGATCCGTCCGGCGGAGCAGGCCTGCTGCGTGATGCCCTGGCCTTGGCAGAGCTGGGCTGCCAGCCCATGGCGGTGAGCCTGGCGGAGACCCTCCAGAATGGCCTGGGCTGCTCGCGGATCGATGCGCCCGCCATGGACCCGGTCCAGCGCCTGGAGACTCTCGCCCCCCATCTGGCGGGCCGCTGGGGCGTGAAGGTCGGCCTCTGTGCCCTGGAGGCGGACACCTTCCGCCGCCTCTGCGCCACCCTGCGCCACCTCGCCCCGCCCGTCCGGATCTGGGATCCCATCCTCGCCCCCAGCGCCGGGGTGGGCCTGCACGATGGCGGGGACCTCCGCCGCCTGGCCGCGGATCTGCTGCCCATGGGTGGCTGGGTGGTGAGCCCCAACCGGGGCGAGGCCGCGGCTTTCGCCGGCTTGCCACCCGAGGCCATCCGCAGGGCGGACCCCTCGGCCCTCGCGACCCCCTGGCTCGAGGCTGGCGCCGCCGCCGTGTGGCTCAAGGGCGGGCACGCCGCCGGTGACGTGGTGCAGGACCTGTGGATCACCCGGGACGGCATCGAGGCCCTGGATGCCACGCCCCGGCTTCCGGGCCAGCGCCGGGGCACGGGCTGCCTCCTGTCGGCCTCCTGGCTGGGTCTGCGCTTGCAGAAGCGGGATGACCGCGCCGCGGCCCGGGAGGCCGCCCGCCGTCTGCGGGAGCGCTGGGACCAGGCCTTCACTCCGGGCGGGATGGGCCGGCCCATGTTCGCGCCCATGTCCGCCTTTCTTGAATCCGCTGCCGGGGAGGCCCGGTGACGGAGCACGAAGGCCGGGGCTTCATCCTGCGCACGGCGACGGACGGGCCCTGGGCCGGCTGGGCCGGGTCGCGCTTCCTCGAGGAGGGTCTGGCCTCGGTTCATGCCGCGCCCGGACGGGCTCTGGCCCGGCTCATGAACCTGATGTCCTTGCTTCCGGGAGGCTTCGGCCTGGTCTGGGACCATCCCCCCGCTTGGATGGAAGCCCTGCCAGCGGAGTCCCGCCAGGGCTGGTGGGAGGCCATCTCGGCCATTCCCGGCCTCACCCTGCACCTGGGGCCGGAGGCCGCGGCCCAGCTCCCGGGCGGAGCCTTCCGCGCCTGGCTGCATGCCCCGGAGGCCCCGGAAGGCCCCTTGGGCGAGGCCTGGCGCCAGGGGGTCATCGGCTGGGTGCCGCGAACCGGGACCGCATGGCGTCTGCCGGACCTGGGCACCCCAGCCCCCGGCGATGAAGTGCCGCCCGGCTGGCTCTGGGGCGAGGTGGTCCTGCCCCTCGGCGCGCTTTCCACGCTGGCCTCGGGCGAAACGCTCGTCGCGGCCATGTCCGAAGCCCAGGGCTCGGCGGAACGCGGTCTGGCCCAGCGCATGTCCGCGAATGCCTGGGTGGACCTGCCTTTCCTGCGTCGCACGGCGGGCTGGCGCCTGGCCCTGGCGGGTGGCATCGAGTTCCAGCGCGCCGGCGGCGCCTGGCCCGCGGCTTTCGGCCAACTGCGCGCCCTCAAGGCCCTGCTCCAGGAGCGCCTGCGGACGCCGATCCACCTCGGTGCCTGCGGCGATCCCGTTGCGGCGGCCCTGCTTGGGCGCCAGGCCCTGCGCGAGGGCCTGCCCTGGCGGGCGAGCCTGCCGCTTCCTCCGGCGCCCGGGGCCTTCACCCCCGGGCTCGCCGCGGATCCCCGGGATCCCGCGCCCATCGAGGCTCGCGCCCTCCAACCCGCCGGCTGGCCCGAGACCCTGGACCACCCGCCGACGATCCTGCTGCGCGTGCCCGCGGTGCCTCCCGAAGCCGGGGCGCAGGCGATGCTGGCCCAGATCCAGCCCGCCCCCGCCCTCCGCTGGCTGCCGCCGGATCTCCCGCCGCCACCGCCCTTCGATCCCGACCGCCCCTGGTCCCCGCCTGCGGCCTTCCCCTTCCCGGCCGATCCCGGAAACGGGGTGCAGCGGGGGCTCTTCGAGGAATTCGAATAGACCTGGGAAAAGGATCTCCACGAAGGACACGAAGAAAAGAGGCAGACCACGAAGGATGAGTCTGTGTCTTCGTGTTCTCGTCTTCACTTCGTGTCCTTCGTGGAGTCCTTTCTTCCTCTCGGCTGGTAGCGTGGAACCCGGAGCCGCCATGTCCGCCGAACACCTCGAACAGCGTTCCCGAGTCCGCATCGCCCTGCTGTCCATCACGGCGGGCGTGGCCGTCCTGGGGCTGAAGTACCTGTCCTTCATCCTGTCGGGCTCGGTGGCCCTGAAATCCGACGCCATCGAGAGCGTGGTGAACGTGGTGGCCGCCATCTTCGCCCTGGGCGCCGTGGTCTTCGCCGGCAAGCCCGCGGACAAGGAGCACCCCTACGGACACGGCAAGATCGAGCACTTCAGCGCGGCCTTCGAGGGCGGGCTCATCTCCCTGGCCGCGGCGTTCATCCTGTTCGAGGCCTTCCATGGGCTCATCCACGGGGTGGAGCTGAAGAACCTGGGCCTGGGCCTAGCGGTGAACCTCGTGGCTGGTGCCCTGAACGGCCTGCTGGGCTGGTTCCTGCTCGCTCAGGGCCGCAAGACGCGGTCGAAGGCCCTGGAGGCGGATGGACACCACATCCTGTCGGACTTCTGGACCACCGTGGGCATCGTCGCCGGCCTGCTGGCCGTGAAGCTCACCGGCATCAAGTGGCTCGATCCCGTCATGGCCATGATCGTGGGTCTGCTGCTGGCACGCACGGGCTTCCGCCTGGTGAAGGAATCCTCCCAGGCCCTGCTGGACATGGAAGATCCCAAGGTGCTGGCCCGGGTGCTCACCTCCATGAACCGGGTGCGGACCTGGGACATCATCGCCGTCCACGAGATGCGAACCTTCCGCTCGGGCCGCTACACCCACGTGGACGTGCACATGGTGGTCCCCGAGTACTACCCCGTGCGCCAGGCCCACGACCTCTGTGAAGGCTTCGGCAAGCGCGCGCTGGAAGGCGCCGAGATCGAAGGTGAAGTGCACACGCACGTGGATCCATGCGGCCGCCTGTACTGCGAGCGCTGCCCCGCAGAGACCTGCGCCATCCGGCGCGCGCCCCACACCGGCGATACGGCTTTCGCGTTGGAGGAGGCCACGGCCGCCGGGCCAGCCTGAACCGCTAGACTCTTCTCCATCATCATCATGAGGCCCCCATGTCCGAGCCCCTCCTGATCGCCAAAGGCGCGTCCGACCTCGCCCTTCTGCCCCGCATGGCCAACCGCCACGGCCTCGTAGCCGGCGCCACGGGCACAGGCAAGACCGTGACCCTGCGGACCATGGCGGAACGGTTCTCGTCCATCGGCGTGCCCGTCTTCCTGGCGGATGTGAAGGGCGACCTGCCCGGCGTCTGCAAGCCCGGCGGCGACAATCCCAAGGTGGCCGAGCGCGTCGGCCAGCTGAAGCTCGAGGGCTTCGAGTATCAGGGCTATCCCGTGACCTTCTGGGACCTCTACGGCCAGCAGGGCCACCCGGTGCGCACCACCGTCAGCGACATGGGTCCCCTGCTCTTCGCGCGGCTGCTGAATCTCAACGACACCCAGGGCGGCGTGCTGAACCTGGTGTTCAAGATCGCCGATGACAACGGCCTACTGCTGCTGGACCTCAAGGATCTGCGCAGCATGCTCCAGTTCGTGGGCGACCACGCGGCCGAGTTCAAGACCCAGTACGGCAACGTCTCCGCCGCCAGCATCGGCGCCATCCAGCGCGGCCTGCTGGAGCTGGAGAGCCAGGGCGGCGAGGCCTTCTTCGGCGAGCCGGCGCTGGACCTCGACGACCTCATGCAGACCGATTCCAAGGGCCGGGGCGTCATCAACATCCTGGCGGCGGACAAGCTCATCAACGCCCCCAAGCTCTACGCCACCTTCCTGCTGTGGCTGCTGTCGGAACTCTTCGAACGCCTGCCCGAGGTGGGCGATCCCGAGAAGCCCAAGCTGGCCTTCTTCTTCGACGAGGCCCACCTGCTCTTCAACGACGCGCCGGACGCCCTGCTGGACAAGATCGAGCAGGTGGTGCGCCTGGTGCGCTCCAAGGGCGTGGGCGTCTACTTCGTGAGCCAGAACCCGCTGGACATCCCCGAGAAGGTGCTGGGCCAGCTGGGCAACCGCGTGCAGCACGCCCTGCGCGCCTTCACGCCGCGGGACCAGAAGGCCGTGAAGGCTGCCGCGGAGACCTTCCGCGCCAACCCGGACCTCGATGTGGCAACCGCCATCACCGAGCTGGCCGTGGGCGAGGCGCTGGTGTCCCTGCTGGACGAGAAGGGCCGCCCCGGCATCGTGGAGCGGGCCTTCGTCTGCCCGCCGCAGAGCCAGCTCTCGCCCATCACCCCCGAGGAGCGGCAGCAGGTCATCAAGACCTCCCTGCTGGCGGGCCACTACGAGCAGGCCGTGGACCGGGAGAGCGCCTTCGAGAAGCTCAAGGCCCGCACCGAGCAGGCCATGCAGCAGGAGGAGGCCGAGGCTCAGGCCAAGGCGGAGGCGAAGGCCAGCAAGGAACCCGCCCGCCGCAGCGACAGCCTGATCGAGTCCTTCGGCAAGAGCGTCTTCCGTGCCGCCGGCAGCGCCATCGGTCGCCAGATCATCCGCGGCGTCATGGGCTCCATCTTCGGCGGCGGCCGGCGCTGACTTCCTGAACTACTGGTCACGGAAGACACGGAAGAAGGCCGGAAAACACGGAATAAAACATGGGGCTCCGATCGGAGCCCCTTTCCGTGTCTTCCGTGGAATTCCGCGCCTTCCGTGACCAGCGCTTTTCAGGCTCAGGCCGCCTGGTGCCTCAGGGCGTCGATGGCGGCCAGGAGGGCCTGGGCGTCGCTGGCGGCGTGGAGGTTCTGGCGGAAGCCGTGGCCGCCGGGCACACCCTTGGTGAACCAGGCGCCGATCTTCTTGATCTTGTGCAGGGCCTCGCGGGGCTCCAGCAGGTCCAGCAGGATCTGGAACAGCCGCAGGGTGGCGTCGATGCGCATGTCCGTGGTCACGATGAAATCCGACTCCAGGATCTGCCGGAAGAGGAACGGATTGTAGAGCGCGCCACGCCCGATCATCACGGCGGTGCAGCCCGTCTCCTCGACCATGCGGAAGGCATCCTCCCGGGCATTCACGTCGCCGTTGCCGATGATGGGGTACGAGGTGCCCGCCTCCACGGCCCGGGCGATGATGCTCCAGTCCGCGTGCCCCTCGTACTGCTGGGCCCGGGTGCGGGGGTGGATGGCCAGGGCCTGCACACCCGCGGCCTCGAACATGCGCAGGAAGTCCAGGAACTCCCCCCGCTCCTTCTGGGACGCGTCCCAGCCTGCCCGCATCTTCACCGTCACCGGCACCTTCACGGCCTTCACCATGGAAGTGACGCAGCGCTCCGCCAGTCGGATGTCCTTGAGCAGCGCCGAGCCCGCTCCGCCCTTGGTGACGTTGCTGGCCGGGCAACCCATGTTCAGATCCACCAGGTCCGCCCCGGCGGCTTCGCACAGCGCCGCGCCCTCCGCCAGGGCCTCGGGCCGCCCACCGGAGATCTGCATGGAGAGCGGCCGTTCGCCCGTGGCCGCCATCATCTTCTCCGCCTTCACCGCATGCCGGATCAGCGCCTCGCTGCTGATCATCTCCGAGACCACCAGCCCCACCCCGCCGATCTCCCGGATGAACTTCCGGAAGGGCTGGTCGGTGATCTCATGCAGCGGCGCCATGACGAGGCGGTTGGGCACCTCGATGGGACCGATGTGGAATGGTGAGTGGGGGAAGGTCACGGGCGGGCTTTCTGGCGACCTTCCAGTGTAGCGGGGGCTCAGAATCTGGCCTGCGGCCAAATTCCGAGGCGGAGGGCCTTCCCTCAAGTCCTCGTATCGGCGCAGACCAGGACGATCTTCCCGATCACGCCACCCCTTTCCAGCAGTTCCTGGGCTTCCCTTGCGGCGGAAAGCGGCAGCCGCTGTGCGACGAGCGGCCTGATCTTCTGCTGCTGAAGCAGGTCCAGCAGGGTGATGAGGTCCTGACGGAACAGGGCCGGTCGCAGCCGTTTGAGCGTCTGGATGCTGTAGGGGACCACCCGCCTCCGGCCGGGGAGGACCCAGCCCCCGAGGATGTAGAGCAGGTAGATGGGGATTCCATGGAGCCGATTCCGACGGCCGGCGCGACCGGCACCCAGTCCCTCTCCGCGCAGTGTCGTGGTGTTGCCGTAGCCCACCACTCTTCCCCCGGATCGCAATGCCCCCCGGGATTGCCAGAGGTGGGCGCCCCCAAAGGGATCGAAGACGGCGTCGACACCGCCGCCCGCGAGGCGCCGGGTTTCGGCCACGAAGTCCTGATGTTGGTAGTCGATCGGGGTGGCGCCTAGCTCGGACACGGCCGGGGCGGAACGCAGAGAGCAGGTGCCGTACAACTCCAGCCCGGCCAAGTGGCCAAGCTGCAGAAGGGCCGTTCCCACGCCGCCGGCGGCGCCATGGATCAACGCGCGCTGGCCCGGCTTGACCTTGGCGGAACGATGAAGCATCTGGTAGGCCGTGATGTAGTTGAGGATGAGGCTCACGGCTTCCGCCGGGTCCAACCCGGAAGGCACCGGGACGAGCTCGCGCTGCGGCAGGCAGATGAACTCTGTGTAGGCGCCATGGATCGGCATCGCGGCAACCACCTGGCCCGGCGCGAACCTCGAAACGCCCGGGCCGGGGAGGTCCACCACTCCGACCAGGTCCCAACCCGGCGTGTAAGGCACCGGTGGCGTTTCGGGGTGGATGCCCTCGTGCGCCATGATGTCGGGCATGGCAACCCCTGCGGCCAGCACCTTCACCCGCACTTCGCCGGCCGCTGGTTCGGGGCGCGCCTCTTCGATCACCTGGAGCGCCTCAGGCCCGCCGTAGTGGGAGACAACGACTCGCTTCTGTCTCATGGGCCCTCCTCCTCTTTCGTGAATCCCACGCGACGTGGGCATGACGAAATGCCGGACTGCCTGATGCGACCGCGAATGGAACGGTTGGGACCTGTGATGGGAAAAAGGTACGGGGCGGAGGGAAGCGCTCCCAGCCGCTATCGCCGGGGTCATCTCCCTGGCTACTTCTACATGATATCCGGCCCATCGACGCGCCAAGTTGGCGCTGCCTTTGCAGCGCCAACCTGGGCGTCGCGCGGCGCTAGCGCCGCGGGGCCGGCTCCTGCAGGTTCGCCAGGAACTCGTCGTTCGTCTTGGCCTTGCCCAGGCGGTCGACGAGCAGCTCCATGCTCTCGCTGGGGCCGCTGGCGCTGAGGATCTTGCGGAGCACCCAGATCTTGGCGAGCTTGGCGGCGTCGATGAGCAGGTCCTCCTTGCGGGTGCCGGACTTCTGGATGTCCATGGCCGGGAAGATGCGCTTGTCGCTGAGCTTGCGGTCCAGCACGATCTCGCTGTTGCCGGTGCCCTTGAACTCCTCGAAGATCACGTCGTCCATGCGGCTGCCGGTCTCGATCAGCGCCGTGGCGATGATGGTGAGGCTACCGCCGGCCTCGATGTTGCGCGCCGCACCGAAGAAGCGCTTGGGGCGCTGGAGGGCGTTGCTGTCCACGCCGCCGGAGAGCACCTTGCCGCTGGGGGGCACCACGGTGTTGTAGGCCCGGCCCAGGCGCGTGATGGAGTCCAGAAGGATCACCACGTCCTTCTTGTGCTCCACGAGGCGCTTGGCCTTCTCGATGACCATCTCGGCCACCTGGACGTGGCGGGTGGCGGGCTCGTCGAAGGTGCTGGAGACCACCTCGCCCTTCACGCTGCGCTCCATGTCGGTCACTTCCTCGGGCCGCTCGTCGATGAGCAGCACGATGAGGAACACTTCCGGGTGGTTGGCGGTGATGGAGTTGGCGATGTTTTGCAGCAGCACGGTCTTGCCCGTGCGGGGTGGGGCCACGATGAGGGCGCGCTGGCCCTTGCCCAGCGGCGTCATCAGGTCCATGACGCGGGTGCTGACCTCCTGGGCGTCCCGCTCCATGCGCAGGTGGTGTTTGGGATACAGAGGCACGAGATCATCGAAGTGGGCGCGGTCCTTGGCCACCATGGGCGGATCGAAGTTCACGGCGTCCACCCGCAGCATGGCGAAGAACTTCTCGCCTTCCTTCGGCGCGCGGATCATGCCGGAGAGCGTGTCGCCGGTGCGCAGGTTGAACTTCCGGATCTGGCTGGGCGAGATGTAGATGTCCTCGGGGCCCGCGAGGTAGTTCTGGTCGGGGCTGCGCAGGAAGCCGAACCCCTCGGGCAGCACCTCCAGCACGCCCTCGGCAAAGAACTGGCCCTCGCGCTCGGCCTGGGCCTGGAGCACCCGGAACACCAGCTCCTGCTTCCGCATGGCGAGCGGGTTCTCGATCTGCAGGTCCTTCGCCAGTTCGGCGAGCTTGCCGATGGAGAGTTCCTTGAGCTCTTGCAAGCTCAGGATGGCCGGGGACTGAGAAGGGGTGGCCATAGGTCACCTCAGGGGCAGGGCGAGTCGGAAGTGGCTCGGGGAAGGATGTATGGTAGGCCAGTTTCCTCTATCGGCCAAACCCGGCATCGACTTTATCCATGAAGTTCCGAATCCTGGCCACGAATCCTTTGGGGTCCTCGACGGGGTAGGCATGCCCGATGCCCGGTACGACTTCGAAGCGGCTGCCGGGAATGCGCTGGGCCGTCTCCAGGCACTTCCAGGGCGGGGTGAGGAGATCCTCGGCACCGGAGAGCATCAGGACTGGATTTTGGATGAGACTCAGACGCTCCCGGATGTCCCAGCCCAGGATCCCCCGGATCTGATGCAGGTTGCCGTGCATGGGCTTCCCGGCGCCCCCCGTCACCACCTGGTGGTAGGCCCGCAGGACACCGTGCCGGGCCTCCAGGAACGCGTCGCCCCAGAGGAAGGGCGCCACGGCATCGAACTGCATGAGGGGCCCGCCCACCTCCAGGCATCGGGCCCAGTGCTCGGCCTTAAGGGCCATGGCGAAGTCGATGCGCGGCATGGCGCTGGTGAGCACGGCTCCAGCGAAGGCGCCGGGATGGGCAGAGAGCAGCTCCAGGCTCATGGCGCTGCCGTTGGAGAGGCCCACCAGCCAGGGCCGTTCCACGCCCAGGACGCCGAACAACGCCTTGGCCTCGGCGGCCATCAGGGCGGTGGGATAGGGGCCCGCCTCCGGCGCGTCCGACTTCCCCTGCCCCCGGCTGTCGAAGGTGAGGACGCGGTAGCGGCCCATCAGGCCTGGCAGCACCCCGGCCCACATGGTGGTGTCCGACAGCAGGCCGTTCAGCAGCACCACCCAGGGTCCATGCGGATTCCCCTGGACGCGGTAGTGGAGCTTCAGGCCCGAAGGGAGGGTGGCGAACGTGGGCTGGGGTCGCATCAGCCCCTCAGCTCCGATGGCTGGTACTGCGCCTCGAAGCGCCAGGCGCCATCCTCCCAGCGGATGACCGTGCAACTGGCCTTCTTCACCTCGAGGCTGCGGCCCGTGAGATGGAAGATCAGCTCGCCGAGGAAGGGCTGGTGGCTGACGAGGGCCAGCACGCCGCCTGGCATCTCGGCCGCCAGCCCGCGCAGCCAGAGGTCCGCCTGGGGCACGCGGCTCTCCGGCAGGACCAGCAGGGAGGTCTCCATGGGAAAGACCCCGGAGGCTTCCTGGAGGCAGGCCATGGTCTCCATGGCGCGCCGGTAGGGGCTGCTGAATCCCCGGGTGGGACGGTGGCCGCGGCTCACAAGCCCCTTCATGGCCGCGCGGGTCCTGGTCCAGCCTTCCCGGGTCAGGGCCCGGTCCGCATCGCGCTGGCCAGGCCGGGCATCCTCCGCGATGCCATGACGGATGAGCAGGATCGAAGTCATGCCGTGATCTTACCGCTCCCGCGAGGCCTTCCACGCCAGCCGCGCCTCCCGGCGCCGGTGGGCGGCCAGGTAGCGGGCGTCCTCGGCGTAGGTGGTGGGGTAGATGGGGGGCACGGGCTGGGGACGCAGCTCGTCGTCTACACTCGCAAAGGTGAAGACACAGCTGTTGGAGAGATTCGTCTGGGTCCGGTCGCGGCTCACGCGGATGATGTCCGTCTCCACGCACACACTGGTGTTTCCGGCATAGACCGCCCGGCTGAGGAACTGCAGCTTGTCACCCATGCGCACGGGCTGAACGAAGTTGATGCGGTTCACGGCCACGATGACGGGGCGGTGCGGTGCCACCTGTTCCGCGCAGATGGCCGACTGCTCGAAAGCCTGGCGGATGAGGTGCCCACCGAAGATCTTGGTGGGGACGTTCTCATGCTCTGGATAGGTGCGCTCCCAGCCGCTGGTGACGCACTCCGCCGCCATCAGCCCCTGGAAGCCGGAAGCGTCCTGGGCCGCGTGCAGGGAAGCCAGCAGGGCGTATTCGTCGCGGCTGGGTGGCTCCTGGGCCTGGTGCAGCTGCTGGCGGTAGCTTTCCCGCCGCGCGATGGCGCGTTCCCAGCGCCGCAGCGCCAGGGCATCGCCGGGTTCGAAGCCGGGAAGGACCAGACTCTCCGCTCCCGCCCCCGCGGTGCTGCGGGCCACCATGGTGAAGTAGCAGGAGGCGATGTGGGCGGCGGGCAGGCCCGCTTCCGCCGGGTGCTCCACGCGGATGCCCACTTCCAGGCTGGTGCGGCCCACGAAATTGACCCGGGCCCGGAACACCATGTCGCGGTGCACGTCCGCCGCGCTGCGCACGAAGATGTTGTCGATGGCCGCCGTCACCACCCGGGCCTGGGGATGGGTGCGGCGCACGTAATCCAGCGCGCACTCCTCCGCAACCTTGTCGAGCACTTCGAGGATCAGGCCGAAGCGCACGTTGGCCGGAAGGTCCTGGTCGAGCACCATGTAGCGCCGCCGCAGGGATGGATCGGAACCCAGGGGGACTGTGAGGATGCGGTCTTCGGGATCAGCCATGGACCAGTATGGCGGAAGGTTGTCGATACAGAATTGGAATATCCCTTGGAAATTATTGGGTTTCGTGAGAAGCTTCCTGTTTGGGCCTCTCCCGGCTGGCGCTGTCTGCCATCTTCTGCGGGAACAGCCCCGGGAGACATTGTGAACGACCTGACCTTCGCAGCCCTCGGCTGCAGCGAAGCTTTGCTGGCCGCCCTGGCCAAGCGCGGCTTCGAGACCCCCATGCCCGTGCAGGCCCAGACCTTCAAGCCGGGCCTCGAAGGGCGCGACCTGCTGGTGCAGAGCCGCACCGGCTCCGGCAAGACCCTGGCCTTCGGCCTGCCCCTGCTGCACCGGCTCTCGGACGAGCGCCACACCCAGGCCCTCATCCTCGCGCCCACGCGCGAGCTGGCCCAGCAGGTGGGTGCCGAGCTGCACAGCCTCGTGCCCAAGCTGCCCATCGCCTCCCTCGTCGGCGGGGTGAGCTACACGCCCCAGCTGCGGGCCCTCAGCATGGGCGCTCCCGTGGTGGTGGGCACGCCGGGCCGCGTGATGGATCACCTGGAGCGCGGCACGTTGGACTTGGGCCGCGTCAGCATGATCGTCCTCGACGAGTGCGACGAGATGCTCAACATGGGCTTCCTGGAGGATGTGGAAACCATCCTCGCCAAGGTGCCCGCGGGCCCCCAGACCTACCTGTTCTCGGCCACCCTGCCCGCCCCCATCGCCAAGCTCGCCAAGCGTTTCCTCAAGGATCCCGTCCAGATCCAGTTGGCGGAGGCCGGCGAGCAGGCCAGCCACGCCGACATCGCGCACACGCCCGTGCTCGTGCCCGACCATCACCAGGTCCGCGCCCTCGTGAACCTGCTGCTGAAGGACGAGCCCAGCGCCGCGCTCATCTTCACCAAGACCAAGGCCCAGACCGAGGAAGTCGCCGAAGAGCTGACCGTCTCGGGCCTGCCCGCGGCCTTCCTGCACGGCGACCTGGCCCAGGCGACCCGCACCCGCATCCTCGGCCAGTTCAAGGACGGCAAGCTGCGCTACCTCGTGGCCACGGACGTGGCGGCGCGGGGCCTCGACATCGGCGGCCTTCCGCTGGTCGTGCACGTGGGCATCCCCACCCAGCTGGAAAGCTACATCCACCGTAGCGGCCGCACGGGCCGCGCCGGTGCGAAGGGCACCAGCCTCGCCCTCGTGAACTGGAAGGAGAGCCGCATCCTGCTGGCCTGGGGCCGCCGTGGCGGGCTCAAGCTGGACTGGCGCGCCGTGCCCACGCCCGCGGAGATCCGGGAGGCCCAGGCCGCCAAGCTCCTGGACGGCATCCAGGGCGCCGCCAGCGCCGCACTGCTCGCCCAGGCCACCCAGCTGCTGAAGGACGCCGACCCCCTGCGCCTCGTCGCCGGCCTGCTGGGGCTGGTCCAGGCCGAGAAGTCGGCGGGATTCGAGCTGCCGAACGAGCCTGAGAAGAAGACCAAGCCCCGCTTCGACACCCCCCGCGAGCGCAAGGAGGGCGGTCCCCGCCCCCAGCGTTCCTACGCGGAGCGCAGCGCCGCCCGGGGCGAGGCTCCGCGGCCGGATTCCGCCTTCTCCAAGACCCGGCCTGATGGCAGCTTCAAGCCCCGCCGCGAGTTCGACGAGAAGCCGCGCCCCTACCAGAAGCCCAAGCCGGAGGCCGACACCCGCCCGCGCCGCACCTGGGAGGACCGCCCCGCTCCCAAGGACACACCCCGCCCCTGGAAGACCGCCCCTGCGAAGGCGTGGAAGAAGAAGTAGCCTTGTATCCTCCTATCTCCAAAACAAAGGGCGCCGATTGGCGCCCTTTGTTTTGGAGCGGGTGAACCACGGATCACCCGTTTGGATCCGTCGCGTTCAGATCCACGGGCTTGGGTTCCTCGACCTTGGCGGGCTGGCCCCAGACGCGGTTCTCCATGGGCTGGACCGCCGCCTTGTCCCGGGCCTCCTTCACCTTCTGGATGGCCTCGGCGTCGCTGCCGGACTTGGGCACGGTGCCGGGCTTGAAGGCCAGGTGGAGCACCTTGTCGGCGGTGGCGGAGGTGGCCAGCAGGCCCGTGTAGCGGTCGATGTCCGCCCATTCCATGCCCTCGGGAGCCTGGAACGTCTCCTGCGGCGTGGTCGGCAGGGCCGCCTTCATGAAATCGACCCAGATGGGCAGGGCCACCTTGGCGCCATCCGCCCCCCGGAAGATCGTCTTCTTCTCGTCCAGGCCCACCCACACGCCGCACACCACGCGCGTGGAGAAGCCCAGGAACCAGGCGTCCGTGTGATCGTCCGTGGTGCCGGTCTTGCCGGCCACGGGCCAGTTCAGTTCGTTACTCTTGGCGCCGGTGCCGCTGGTGGCCACGCCCTGGAGGCACTGGATGAGCTGGTAGGTGCTCTGCGCGTCCAGCACCTGCTCCGTGGCCGCGCCGCCGTGGGTCTCCAGGACCCGGCCGTTCCGGTCCACCACCTTCTTGATGAAGAAGGGCGGCGGCGCCTGGAGGCCGCCGTTGGCGATGGTGGCGTAGCCGCGCACCATCTCCTTCAGCGTCAGGTCGGCGGAGCCGAGGGCCATGCTGGGATAGGGGGGGATGCTGCTGGTGATGCCGCACTTGCGGGCGAAATCGATGACGTTGAGGACGCCCGTCTCCTCCAGAGTGCGGACGGCGGGCACGTTCCGGGAATCGCGGAGGGCCTCCCAGATGGGGATGGGGCCCCAGAAATCCCGCTCGTAGTTCTTGGGTTCATACGGCTTCACGCCGCCGCGCAGGGGCTTGTATTCCGAGGTTCCGTCCGGGAGGGTGACGGTCATGTAGTCCACCGTGTTGACGAAGCGCGTGGGCACATCCAGGACCATGCTGGCGGGCGTCTTGCCGGCGGTGAAGGCCGCGCCGTAGACGAAGGCCTTCATGGTGGATCCGACCTGGCGCTGCGCCTGCATGGCGCGGTTGAATTTGGAGCGGTTGAAGTCGTAGCCGCCCACCATGGCGCGGATCTCGCCCGTCTTCGGATCCAGCGCCATCAGGGCGCCTTCCACCTGGGGCTCCTGGTCCAGCTCCAGGGTCTTCGGCGTGCCGTCATCCGCGGCCTTCACCAGGAAGAGCGGCGCGGCTCCGCGGGGCAGCAGCTTCTGGGGGTCCTTGCCGATCCAGGCGAAGGCGCTGTCGGGAACTTCGAGAGTTGTCTTGCCGATGCGCACCTGGGCCTTGCCGCCCTTCCAGGCGAGGATCACGCCCCGAACGTTGTCGCCGGCCTCGAAGTAGCGCTTCCAGCCGTTGAGCTGCGTCGTGTCGGGATCCGTCACGAATTGCACGGCGTCCTTCCGGAACCCGCGACGGCGATCCACCGCCTTCAGACCGTTCCGCACGGCCTCGTTGGCGGCCTCCTGCCAGTAGCTGTCCACGGTGGTGGTGACTTCCAGGCCGCCGTTCAGGACCTGCTCGCGGCCGTACTTCTCGTAGAGGTACTTGCGGACCTCCTCCACCACGTAGGGGGCCACGGCCTCCTCGTGGGCGTTTTCACGGGCCAGACGGATGGGCTTGTCCATCAGCAGACTGGCTTCCTGGGCCTTGAGGTAGTCCTCCTTCACCATCCGGAGCAGCACGTGGTTGCGCCGGGCCTTAGCGGCGGCGCGGGCCTTGGGGTCGGGGTTGTACGGGTTGTACCAGTTGGGATTCTGGACCAGCCCTGCGAGCAGGGCGCATTCCTCAACGTTGAGCTGGGGGGCGCTCTTGCCGAAGTAGAACTCCGCGGCGGCCTCAATGCCGTAGCGCCCGCCGCCGAAGTACACCTCGTTGGCGTACATCTCCATGATCTGCTTCTTGGAGTAGGCCTTCTCCAGCTTGCGGGCGAGGATGATCTCCTTCAGCTTGCGGTCCAGGCGCTTCTGGCGCTTGGCGGTGACCGTGCGGATGAGCTGCATGGTGAGGGTGGAGGCGCCCTCCCGCCGCCGGCCGAAGCTGGTGATGAAGTTCACGCCCGAGCGCATGATGCCCCGGGCGGAGACGCCGCTGTGGCTCCAGAAATCCGAATCCTCCGTCGCGACCAGCGCGTTCACGAAGGCCTTGGGGATGTCGCCGTAGGGGATCACCACCCGGTGCTCCTCGGCGAAGATGCCGATGACGTTGCCGTCGTGATCCAGCACCTTGGTGATGGTCTTGGGCACGCGCAGGGCGAACAGCGTGAGGAAGCTGTCCGCGTCCCGCGAAAGCACGGACCAGGACACTGCCAGGGTGGCCGCGCCGGCCACCGACAGGGCCAGGAAGGCCCACAGGGCGCGCCCGATCCAGCGCCGGGCGGGGGATGAGTGGGATGCCTGGTTCGAAGCCATGGGACCAGGATAGCGGTAGAGTGTTGCCATGCCCCAGCGATTGATCCTCGTGGCCAAGGCCAAGTCTCCGCACCTGGTGTCCACCTTGCGCGAGGCGGTCCCGCCGTTCCTCGATCGGGGCTGGGCCGTCAAGGGCGAGCCGGCCCTGGCCGAGGCCTGGGCCCAGGCCGACCTGCCCCCCGCGAAGCTGGCCCTGGATCCGGATCTTGGCACGGCGGATCCCGTCGCGGACCTCTGCCTGGTGCTCGGCGGCGATGGCACCCTGCTCCATGCGGCCCGCCGCGTGGGCATGCGGGGCACCCCCATCCTGGGCATCAACCTCGGCTCCCTGGGCTTCCTCACAGCCCATCCCGTATCCGAAGCCGCCGCCACTGTGCAGGCCTTCCTGGCAGGGACCCTGGCGACCGACCGACGGCCGACGCTAGAGGTGGAGCTCTGGCGGGAGGATCGTCAGATGGTTCGGCAGACGGTGCTGAACGATGCGGTGGTGGCCAAGGGCGCCCTGGCCCGCATCATGGACATGCACCTGCGGGTCGGCAATGAGGATGCCGGTCCCATCAAGGCGGACGGACTCATCGTGGCGACGCCCACGGGATCCACCGCCTATGCGCTGTCCGCGGGAGGGCCCATCCTGCATCCCAGCCTGGAGGCCTTCGTCGTGGCCCCCATCTGTCCGCATACCCTGACCCTCCGCCCGTCCGTGGTGCCCGCCTCGCGCCCCATCAGCATCACCTTGGAAGAAGCCGAGGACGCCCACCTGACCCTGGACGGCCAGGTGGGGCACCGGCTGTTCCCCGGCGATGAAGTGCGGCTCCGCCAGGCCCAGACCCGCATCACCCTCCTCCAGCGCCCCGGCCTGGACTTCTTCGCCCTGCTCCAGCAGAAGCTGCACTGGGGGGATCGGTGAGGTTCAGTCCTGAGCCCTCAGTCCTCGGTCCTCAGTCTGGAATTTGAGCAGCCCTGCGGGCCGGCCATTGGTTTCCATTTGGGCCGTTCAAGCGGGTCGGCGCCGACCTGGAGCCATCGGCCCGCCTTCTCCAGGACTGAGGGCTGAGGACCGGAGACCGGGGACCACCAGTGGTCTGTCCCCCGCAGACCGCCCGCGCCGGGGCCCATTCCTGACCTTTCGGTCGGTGGCGGTCTGCGCCGGAGCCCGCTTGTGACCACGCGCACACGGGGTGGGCATGACACTTCCCCGTGGTAGGACCTGCGTCCCTGCATGGAGTTCCCATGGCCCTCAAAGAACGACCGAAACCCTTCCTGCTGCCGGAGTACTGCAAGGGCTGCGGCCGGTGTCTCGACGCCTGCGCCAAGGACTGCATCCACCTCAGCGACCAGATCAACCCCCTGACGGGCCTGGTCCCCGTGGAGCTGGACTTGACGAACTGCAACGCCTGCGGCCTCTGCATGGACGCCTGCCCCGAGCCCTACGGCCTGCGGCCCGCCCATGAGGGCGAGATCCAGGACTTCGAGCTGGAGGATCCCGCCAAGCTCTTCGGCGTGAAGCCCAGCAACGCGCCCGAGCCCGTGGACATGCCCTCGGAAGTGCTGCCCCTGCCCCGCACCGAGCCCCTGGTCATCAAGGGCACCTACGCCTCGGCCCTGGGCGCCCTGCTGGCGGGCTGCCGCCACGTCTACGGCTACCCCATCACCCCCTCCACCGAGGGCGCCGAGCTGATGGCCAAGTTCCTGCCCAAGCTCGACGGCACCTTCATCCAGGCCGTCAGCGAAGTGGCCACGGTGAACATGATGTACGGCACCGCCGGCGCCGGGCTGCCCACCATGACCTTCACCTCCTCGCCGGGCTTCAGCCTGATGCTGGAGGGCGTGTCCTACATGATCGGCGCGGAGCTGCCGGGTGTCTTCGTGGACGTCATGCGCGGCGGGCCGGGCCTGGGCAACATCGCTCCCGAGCAGTCCGACATCAAGCTGGCCTGCCACGGCCTCGGCCACGGCAACACCCAGGCCATCACCCTGGCGCCCTCCACGCCCCAGGAGATGCTCGACCTGACCATGCTTGCCTTCGAGCTGAGCTTCAAGTACCGCAACCCCGTCATCCTCCTCGGCGACGGCTACCTGGGCCAGATGACCGGCAAGGTGCAGCTGCCCGAGACCATGATCAAGCCCGGCATCCCCAAGTGGGCGGTCTTCGGCGACGCCATGCACCGGAAGAACGTCATCACGTCGATCTTCCTCACGGAGAGTGACCTCGAGGCCCACAACGTCCACCTGAACGCCAAGTACGAGGCCATGCAGGTCGAAGCCCGCGCCGAGTCCTTCCTCTGCGAGGACGCCGAGGTGGTGCTCATCGCCTGCAACACCCCGGCCCGCACCGCCAAGGGCGCGGTCCAGGAGCTGCGGCACCAGGGCATCAAGGCCGGCCTCTTCCGGCCCATCACCCTCTGGCCCTTCCCTGTGGAGGAGCTGAAGGCCGCCATCCACGGCGCCCAGCGCATCGTGGTGGTGGAGGCCAGCGCCGGGCAGCTGGAGGACGAGATCCGCCTCGCCCTCAGCAAGGCCGGCGTGAACCAGTTCCCCGAAATCGAATCCGTGCGCCGCATGGGCGGTGTCCTGCCCCAGCAGAGCGAAATCATGACCCGGGTCCTGGGTCGGAAGGAGGTGCTCGCATGAGCAAGGCCAGCGTCTTCTACGACAGGTTCGAGCGCCACTCCCACGGCGAGGGCCTGAAGGGCCACGCCACCCACTACTGCCCTGGCTGCGGCCACGGCCTGGCCCACAAGTACCTGGCCGAGGCCATCGACGAGCTGGGCATCCAGGACCGCACGGTGGCCGTGAGCCCGGTGGGCTGCTCCGTGTTCCTCTACTACTACTTCGATGTGGGCAACACCCAGGCCGCCCACGGCCGCGCGCCCGTGGTGGCCCTCGGCCACAAGTTCGCCAACCCGGAGAGCGTGGTGGTGAGCTACCAGGGCGACGGCGACCTGGCCTCCATCGGCCTCGCCGAGACCGTGGCCACGGCCCAGCTCGGCGCCCCCATCACCGTCATCTTCATCAACAACGCCATCTACGGCATGACCGGCGGCCAGATGGCCCCCACCACGCTGATGGGCCAGACCAGCTCCACCAGCCCCTCGGGCCGGAACGAGTACAACGGCCAGCCCCTCAAGATGGCCGAGCTCATCGCGGGCCTCGACGGCCCCGTCTACGTGGAGCGCGTGGCCCTTTACGACGCCAAGCAGCGCATCAAGGCCAAGAAGGCCATCCACAAGGCCATGAAACTCCAGGTGGAAGGCCGCGGGTACTCCTTCATCGAGGTGCTGGCCGAGTGCCCCACCCACCTGAAGATGAACCCCGAGGACACGGAGAAGTGGGTCAAGGAGTGCATGGAGCCCGTCTATCCGCTGGGCGTGAAGAAGGACCTCACCGTCGATCCCTGGTTCAAGCGGAACGCGCCCTGCTTCAAGGGCGAGAAGATCCTCAGCCTGGCCGGGGCCACCTCCGAGCACCCCGAGCGCTTCTGCAAGGGCTTCCCCACGCACCTGGCCCCCAATGACATCTCACTGAAGCTCGCCGGCTCCGGCGGCGACGGCGCCCAGACCGCGGCCATGCTCATCGCCCGGGCCGCCATCAGCGAGGGCTTCGACGCCACCCACATCCCCAGCTACGGCCCTGAGAGCCGCGGCGGCACGTCCTACGCCGACGTCCACGTGGCCGAGGACGAGGTGCTGAACCCCGGGTCCCCGGATCCCCAGGTGCTCATCGCCTTCAACGCCCCCAGCCTCGTCAAGTTCGGTCCCACGGTCCGCAAGGGCGGCTTCGTCATCTACGACAGCTCCGTGGTGACCGACGCCCCCGTGCTGGATCCCAGCATCAAGATGTTCCCCGTGCCCTTCACGGGCATCGCCACCGACCTGGGCAAGGCCGTGGTGAAGAACATCGTGGCCCTGGGCGCCCTCCAGGCTGCCACGAACATCTTCCCCAAGGACACCCTGCTCGGCGCGATCCGCACCGCCTTGAAGGACAAGTGCGCCCTGATCCCCCTCAACGAAGAAGCCTTCGCCTGGGGCATCAAGTCGGTGGAAGCGCTCGACAAATAAGCCCGCAATTCCAGGAGGCAGCCATGACGGACATCGCCATCCAGACCACCCTCAACGCCGAGGAATGGAAGATCGTCATGGCCCTCCGGGAGATCCCGGACAGCCCGCTCCGCGCCAAAGTTTCCGGCCTCCTGGCCGAGCTGGCGCGGTTCATCCAGCAGCCCCGCTGCCTTGGCATGCAGAGCGACGGTTTCCCCTGCGGGAGCCCCCACACCAGCTGCGAGGAATGCCAGCACATGCTGAACGTCCTCGACGATCTGGCGGGGAGGATCCCGGTCCAGGGCTGAAGGCCTTTCAAGGCGGGTTAAGCTGGAGTTCCATCCACCTCGAGGACACCATGACCAAGCTCGCCCGGGCGCTGGCCTGCCTGATCGGAACCGCAGCCGTGATCCAGGCGCAAGGCGCGCCCTCGGATCCCTGGGCCCCCGTCCGCTTCCTGGTGGGGGAATGGCAGGGCGCCATCACGGGAGACCAGGGAACGGGCACGGCCACGCGCCGCTACCGCTTCATCCTGAGCGGCCAGTTCCTCCAGGAGCGGAGCATGGCCAGCTTCCCGCCCCAGCCCCTCCACCCGGACGGCACGGTGGCCAGCCACGCCAGCTTCCTGGCCTACGACACCGCCCGGAAAGTGCTGGTGTTCCGCCTCTTCCGCCAGGAGGCGTTCAGCGGCACCTTCGTCCTCTCTCCGGCCCAGAGCCAGTCCACCAAGCTGGTCTTCGAAAGCGTGCAGCTGGACAGCGCCGCCACGTCGAAGGCCCGGGAAACCCTCGAGCAGATCTCCCCCGAGGCCTATGTGGAGACCTTCGAGGTCGCCGAGGCGGGAAAGCCGTTCTCGGTTCGGAGCCGCATCCAATTCAAGCGGCGTCAGCCCTAGCCGGTGATCTTCTTTTGGATCTAGCCATTAATCATTATTTTCATACCATGAGCATGACAAACAGCGGCATTTGACGGCGAGTCTTGGAAAAGGACTTGCAGGACATCATCGGGTCCGCATATTTCAGTCTGCGCCACCGCCTCTGCTCTGCTCCGCCGACAAGGCCCGGCCTTCGAACCGACGCCAGGCCCCTTCCCCAGGGTGGCGCGATCTGAACTTTCCACAGGGCCCCCGGGCCGCTTCGCCTGCGACATGCGGGGCGGAGGGGTTCTGTCCCCGCGGTTCTTCCACCCCCATCTTCAGGAGGCATTGCCATGCGCAAGCAACTGCTGTCCTCCCTGCTGGCCCTGGCCGCCGCGATACCGCTCATCACCTGCGGTGGCCGGTTCGGCGTCGACAAGGAAGGCAACCGCACCCTCGTCCTGCTCCACACCACGGATGAGCATTCCCGCCTGCTCGGCGTGGGCCCCGAGGTCGACGGCTACCCAGCCCTCGGCAAGTCCCAGCAAGGGAAACTGGTGGGGGGCATCGCCCGGCGCTCCTCCATTCTCGCGGCGGAGCGGAAGCGCGCGGACGTCCTGCAAGAGAGCAGCCTGACCTTCTCTTCAGGCGACAACCTCATGGGCACCCTGTTCCAGGCCGCATCCACCTCGGCCTCGCCGGACTACCGGGCCCTCAAGGCCCTGGGCTATGACGCCACCACCCTGGGCAACCACGAATTCGACGCGGGCCCTGCCTACCTGGCGGGCGCCCTCTATGCGGCCCAGGCCCAGGGCGGCCTCGTCCCCGTCATCGCCAGCAACATCCACTTCTCCGGGGAGGCCTCCGCACCCGACGCCGCCCTGGCCAGCCTCTACGATCCCACCGGCCAGGACGCCACCAAGCCCATCCGGCCCTACCTGGTGCTCCGGGCGACCAACGGCCTGAAGGTCGGCGTCCTGGGCGCACTGGGGGCCATCCCGGCCGCCACTGCCCCCCTCAAGGCCCCCGTCTCGTTCACCGTGCCGGAGGATCCCAACCAGGAGCTCCAGGCGCGGGTGGACGACCTCCGGAACACCGAGAAGGTGGATCTGGTAGTCCTACTGGCCCACGCCGGAACGGAACCTGACACTCCCGAACTGGGCGAGAGCTACCAGATCGCCCGGAACATCGCCGGCATCGACGTGATCCTCAGCGGCCACACCCATGTGACCACCCCGCCCTTCCTGGTGGCCAACGCGACCACTGGGAAGAACGTGATCGTGGTGGAACCCGGCTGGAACGGAGAGGCCGTGGAGCGGCTCGTCCTCAAGGTCAAGCAGGACGGGACCATCCAGATGGATGCGGACCAGACCACCCTGATCCCCGTGGACGATCGCACCCCCGCCGATCCCAAGATGAGGTATCTCGTGGATGAAGCCATCCAGGCCCTCGAGACCCCCGAGGAATGGACCGGCGCCGGCCAGTCCATGCTCGAGCGGACCCTCAGCGATATCGAGGGCGCCCCTGTGGTGAACGATCCGAAGACGACCGGTGACCTGTTCTTCAGGAAGCTGGGCGCCACCACCTTCGAGCTGACGACCAGGCCCCGCAAGGAGACCGGCATGCTCCGGCTCGCGGCCGATTCGATCCTCGCCGAGGCAGAGGCTTCCGGGGGACCCACCCACGTGAGCATCACCTCCTACGGCAACGTCCGGGGCGGCATCTCCCTGGGCTACAGCGGCACCATCGCGATGTCCGACGCCTTCCGGGTCTACCCCATGGGGCTCGGCCCCGATGCCCTGGGACACTACACCCCAGGCTTCGGATTGGTGCGGGTGGCCGTCCCCGCCATCGAGCTGAGGGCCATCCTGGAGGTCACCGCCACCTACCCCTTCATGACCAGGAATGGCGCGGACCAGTACCTGCTGCCCTCCGGAGTCTCCTTCACCTTCGACACGTCCCGGCCGGTCTTCGACCCGGCGGACCCGGGCAATCCCGCCAAGGGGAGGGTCACCCGGATCGCCTTCGCCACCGACCATGCCGCCCTGGACACCTACGACCTCCCGATCTTCGACTTCACCTATTCGCCGGTCGGCTGGCTGAACGCGGACTATCCCTACATGCCGGTGGTCCTGGCGACGGACGTGTATCTGGCCCTGATGGCCCAGACCCTGGGGCTCGCCTACTGGCTGCCGGACGCCACGGCGGCGGATTTCGCCGGCGGGACCAAGCTGGTGACGAACATCGGCCAGGTGATGCTCTTCCGGTCCACGGACGGTTCCTCGATCAAAGCCTACGAGGCCTTCGCGAAGTACGTGCGCGCCCAATGCCAGGCCAATGGCGGCGTTCTCCCCTCTCGCTACGATGACCTGTCGACCGAGGGAGCGGCGCCCAGGCGGGCCATCGGCACCGGCCCCGGCACGGAGTGACCTCTCCGTTCGAAGCCATTCGTCAGGGTTGATCACGACGACCGCAGGAGAATCTTTCTCCTGCGGTCGTCGCCGATAAGGTCTACAGCCCGCCCCGCAAGTTCGCGAAGGTGCGGAGACCCCCGTCATCGGAAGGCCTCAGGAGGGCCACCAGGCGGCCCGCGTGCAGGGCCCGCAGGGGCGCGCAGGGGTCGGGGAAACCTTCGGGCATGGGCCAGGTTGGTGGTGCCGTCTCGCCGGCAGGAATGATTCGGCCATGGGCCAGGTGATCCGCCTCCACGTCGGACAGAAGGCGCGTTGGGCACCAGGGCAGCAAGTCCGCGCCGGTGAGCAGGCGCTCCTGGCCTTCGCCGGGATCCATCCAGGGGCCGATGGCCGTGCGGCGGAGGGCGGTCAGGTGGGCGCCGCACCCCAAGGCGCGGCCCAGGTCCCGGGCCAGGCTGCGCACGTAGAAGCCGCCGCGGCAGGTGAGCTCCAAGGTGCTCCGTCGCGGCAGGTCCTGGGCGATCCGGCGGGCGGAGAGCAGGAAGACACGGCTGGGGCGCATCACCACGTCCTCGCCCCGATGCGCCTTTTTGTAGGCTGCCTCGCCGTCGATCTTCTTGGCACTGGTGGCGGGGGGCACCTGATCCGTCCAGCCCAGGAAGGGCGCCAGGGCGGCATCCAGAGCCGCCTCCGTCAGGTGCGCAGCCGGGGCCTCCGACACGGGCTTCCCGTGCAGGTCGCAGGTGTCTGTCTCCACGCCCCAGGCCACTTCCGCGACATAGGTCTTGGGCAGGGGATGCATCAGCTCCATGAGCCGCGTGGCCTGGCCCGCCAGCACCAACAACAGACCGTCCGCGAAGGGATCCAGCGTGCCGCCGTGACCCAGGGCCAGTTTCTTCTGCTCCGCCTCGAAGGCCCGGCGCTTGAAGCCGCGGATCACGTCAAAGCTGCTCTGGCCCACGGCCTTGTGGACGAGGTGGATGCCCGGCTCCACCATTCAGCCTTCTTCCGCTTCCGGATCCACGGGCCGGGTGGCCCGCTCCTTCTCGATCTCCGCCAGCAGGGTCTCCATGTGGTTCCCTTCTTCCAGCGTGCCGTCCGGGAAGAAGCGCAGCTCGGGCACCCGACGCATCTTGAGGCGGGACGCCAGCTGGCTGCGGAGGAAGCCTGCCGCGCGGCCCAGGGCCTTGCGGGTGAGCGCGTCCTGGGCCTCCTGGTCCCCACCGTTGGGGGGCAGCACCGTGAAGTACACCTTGGCCACGCTGCGGTCAGGTGAGAGCCGCACGGCGGTGAGGGTGAGGAATCCGAGTTCCGGGTCGCGGAGCTCGCGCTGGATGAGGTTCGACAGCAGGAAATGGACCTGGTCTTCGAGGCGTTCGGGGCGTTGCATGGGCTTCCTTCCGCCCCCATTCTACCGGGCTCGGAGGTGTTAGCCTTCCTCGATGGCCGACTGGTTCGAAACCTGGTTCGACGAGGACTATGCCCTGCTCTACGCGCACCGGGACGCGGAGGAGGCCAGTTTGGCCGTGGCCCTGGCCCTGCGCGAGGCCCCAGAACTGGCGGTGGGCCCGGTGCTGGACCTGGGCTGTGGCGCGGGCCGCCACCTGGAGGTCCTGCGGCGGACCAACCCGCAGGCTTTCGGCATGGACCTCTCCGCCTCCCTGCTCCGAC
The DNA here is from genome assembly GCF_022808815.1 of Geothrix paludis. Classification (GTDB taxonomy): domain Bacteria; phylum Acidobacteriota; class Holophagae; order Holophagales; family Holophagaceae; genus Geothrix; species Geothrix paludis. The sequence continues at coordinate 918,203 of NZ_JAKZLC010000001.1, forward strand.
TGGCTGCCGCGGAGCTGCGCCCCTGGCTCCTCCGCGGCGACATGCGCGCCCTGCCGGTGAAGGACGGGGCACTCTCCGGCGCCTGCCTCTGGTTCACCCCCTTCGGCTACTTCTCCGATGCCCAGAACCGTGCGCTGATGCTGGATCTCGGGCGTGTCCTCCGCCCTGGCGGCGCGCTCCTCATGGACTACCTCAACGCGGGGCTGGTGGCGCGCGAGCTGGTGCCCGAGGACACGCTGGAACGCTCGGGCGTGCGGGTCCAGAACCGCCGCGCCATCGAGGGCGGCCGCATCGTGAAGCGCATGACGATCACGCAAGTGGACACGGGGGAGACCCGCCAGGTCCTGGAGAGCGTGCGCCTCTACCAGCCCACCGACATCGAGGCCCTGGCCGCCGACGCCGGGCTGCGGCTGCGGACCGTGAAGGGCACCTACGCCGGGGGCCCCTTCACCGAGGACAGCCCCCGCTGGATCGGCCTCTTCGAAAAGCTTCCGACAGCCGAGAGCTGAGATCTGACAGCCGATAGCTGACAACCGCATCTTCCGTCAGAATGGACCTTTCCAAGAGCAAGGAGCAGCCATGGGCTTCCAGTCGGTGCGGGATCTCAATGTGAAGGGCCATCGCGTCTTTCTGCGGGCGGACCTCAACGTGCCGCTCAAGGAAGGCCGCATCACGGACGCCACCCGGATCCGCGAGACCCTGCCCACGCTGAAGTGCCTGCTGGACGGCGGCGCCTCCGTGGTACTGGCCTCGCACCTGGGCCGCCCCGAGGGCAAGGGCTTCGAGGCCGCGTTCAGCGCTGCACCCGTGGCGGCCTGGCTGAAAGAGCAGGGTTTCGATTGCCGCCTGGCGAGCTACGTAAATGGCGAGGCCGTAGAGGCCGAGGCCGCGGCTCTGAAGCCCGGCCAGGTGCTGCTCCTGGAGAACCTTCGCTTCGAGAAGGGCGAGACCAAGAACAAGGAGGACTTCGCCGCCAGCCTGGCGAAGCTGGCGGACACCTACGTGAACGACGCCTTCGGCGCGGCCCACCGGGCCCACGCCTCGGTCAGCGGCATGGTCCAGCACTTCCCCAAGGACCGCGTGGCGGCCGGCTTCCTCATGGAGAAGGAGCTGAAGGCCCTGGGCAAGGTCACGGAGAACCCGGACAAGCCCCTCGTGGTGATCTTCGGCGGCGCCAAGGTCAGCGACAAGATCGAGCTCATCCAGAACTTCCTGGGCCGGGCCGACGCCATCCTCATCGGCGGCGCCATGAGCTACACCTTCCTCAAGGCGCAGGGCTTCCAGATCGGCAAGAGCCTCTGCGAGGAGGACAAGCTGAACCTGGCCCTGGACCTGCTTAAGCAATCGCAGGTCAAGGGCACGCGCCTGCTGCTGCCCCTGGACCACGTGGCCGCTTCCGAGTTCAAGGAGGACGCGGACTGCGCCATCACCGTGGACCAGAACATCCCCGCGGACCGCATGGCCCTGGACATCGGCCCCGAGACCGTGGCGGCCTACGCCGCCGAGATCCGCGGGGCGAAGACCCTGCTCTGGAACGGCCCCATGGGCGTCTTCGAGATGGCGTCCTATGCGGCCGGCACCCTCAGCGTGGCCGAGGAGCTGGCGGAGGCCGCGGACAAGGGCGCCTTCGTGCTCGTGGGCGGCGGCGATAGCGTAGCCGCCGTGAACAAGGCCGGCGTGGCCACCCGCATGAGCCATGTCTCCACGGGTGGCGGCGCGAGCCTCGAGTTCCTCAGCGGCCTGGAACTGCCGGGGGTCGCGGTCCTTCAGCGCTGAGGGGTGGGCTGGGACGGGGACTCGGTGGCGCTTGGCAGCGAGTACTCCAGCGTGTAGGTGTGCCGGCCACCCTCGATGAGGATCGTCATTCTCCCCGCCAGCCCTTTCAGATCCCCGGTAGCGGAGTCCGGCACCACCATCACGATCCATTCGCCGGGTACCCCGCGGCTCATCACGGCGAAGTGCTGGAGAAGGAAGCTGCCGCTTCGGCCATGGAGTGTCCCGCGCACCTGCTCGATGGCCGTGTAGCCCGCGGAACCCTGGACCTCCGTTCCGGCCGCCAGCATCTCTCCCTGGCTGGCCGCCTCCAGATCGCCCTTGAACCGCTTGTCGATGGACATCCGGCCCGGCGACCAGACGCCTTCCCGCGCCCCTTCCGTGAGAGGCACCAATTTCACGTCGAAGGATCCTGTCGCAAGGGCCGTCATGCGGGTCTCCTTTGGGTGAATGGCCGGGGCCTGGGGGCCGAGGCAGAAGAGCAGGGCTAGGCTCGCCTGGATGAGGGGTATGGTCATGGCGACTCCGGTCGCTGGGGCTGGTCCCAGCCTCGACCCGCCTGTGACGACAGTATTGTATAAACGCGACAGGTGCTGGGAGAGGGTTCGGCATGGCGAAGCCGGTGGTGTGGCGACCGAAGGGCGTGGTGGATGCCGGGGCGATCCGACGGGAATCCCCGGCCGGCCGCTTCCTTCCCGAGGGGCCCCTGGCCGGGTTCGTGGAGCACTTCTGGACCGTCTCCTGGGATCTGCGCGGGCGGCCGCCCCTGACTCGGGAAACCCTTCCCCACCCCTCGGTGCACCTGGTGATCGAAGCCGGCCGCTCCGGCCTCGCGGGCGTCCACACGGGGCGCTTCAGCCGCGTCCTGGAGGGCCGGGGCTGGGTGCTCGGGGCCAAGTTCCTCCCAGGCTGTTTCCGGCCGTTCTGGGGCCGGCCCGTGGATGAACTCACGGATCAGGTGCTTCCCCTGGGAAGGGCCTTCGGCGCCCCCGGCGAAGCCCTCGAAGCCTACGTGTTGCGCTGTGCCGGGGATGAGAATGCGGCGATCTCGCTCGTCGAGGCCTTTCTTCTTGGGCGCCTTCCCGAACCCGATGCCAAGGCCGCGCTGGCTCGAAGCATCGTGGCCCGAATCCGGGAGGATCGCGAGCTGACCCAGGCGGAGGCTGTGGCCCGGGAAGCCGGGCTGAGCCTCCGGTCGCTTCAGCGGCTCTTCCAGGACTACGTCGGCGTCAGCCCCAAATGGGTGATCCAGCGGTATCGCCTCCATGAAGCCATGGAGCAGCTGGAGGCGGATCAGGCGGTGGATCTCCCGGCCCTCGCCCTGGCGCTTGGCTACTTCGATCAGGCCCACTTCACCAAGGCCTTCAAGACCTACCTGGGCAGGACCCCCGCCGTGTATGCGAAGGGCCCGGAAGGCTGATAGCCTCCAGGTCTACCCCATTGGTCGCGCCAGAACCCCATGGTCGACGACCACCCTGCGTTCTCCGGGAGATCCCATGCGCTTCGTCGTCGCCAACTGGAAGATGAACTTCCTGTCCGACCAGGCCCGCGACTTCTGCGAAGCCTTCCTCGCGGATTACGCGCCATCACCCTCGGTGACGACGGCCATCGCGCCGCCCTTCCACCTCATCCGCCCGGTGGCCGACAGCCTGCGGAGCCGCCAGGTGCGCGTCTTCGGGCAGAACGGCCACGCGGAACCCAAGGGCGCCTACACGGGCGAGATCTCCATGGCCCAGCTCCAGGACTGCGGCTGCTCGGGCGTGATCCTGGGCCACAGCGAGCGGCGCCAGTTCTTCGGGGAAACGGACGAGGCCCTGGTGACCAAGGTGAAGGCCGCCCGCGACTGGAACCTGCTCCCCCTGCTCTGCGTGGGCGAGACCCTCGAGGAGCGGAAGTCGGGCCGGACCCTGGAGGTCCTCGACCGCCAGCTCTCCATCCTGGCGAAGACCGGCCCCACGCCCCTCTGGGTGGCCTACGAGCCGGTGTGGGCCATCGGCACGGGCCTCCGTGCGGAGGTCGGCCAGATCCGCGAAGCCCATACCTTCATCAAGATGAAGATCGCCGAACACATGAACCTGAACTTCGGCCCCGTGCCCATCCTCTACGGCGGCAGCATCACCCCCGAGAACTTCCCCGAGCTGCTGGACATCCCCGAGGTGGCCGGCGGTCTTGTAGGCGGCGCCAGCCTGGATCCCGCCAAGTTCGGCACCCTGGTGAAGCAGGCGGGCTGATCAATCCCGATCGAGGAAGCGGTCCGCGACCTCCAGGGCCAGCCCCATCAACCCGGCGGCCGTGAGCCATGAAGGCGGAGCGCCGGTCTGCGGCTCGAGGTCCAGGCCGGCCGCGGGCTGCGGCGCCTGGGCCCGCCGGGCTTCCTTCAGGTCCTCCAGTTCCCGTGCCCGGGCGCGGTCCAGACCGCCACCGGCGATGAAGGCGAGCAGGCGGCGCAGTTCGTCGCGGTCGAACCAGAGACCGTGGGCCTTGCAGACATCCAGCACCACGCCAGACCGCCGGGCGTAGTTCACCCGGTTCATGCGCTGCCCGCAGGCGGGACAGGGGCGGTACTGCACCGGCTCCAGCCCGGTGGCGGACGGGAGCGGTGGCGCCGGAAGAGCGCCCAGCACGGCCCCCTGACGCTCCCGGCTGGCGCCCAGCTGCTCGAACATGGTCCGGTCCAGCCACAGGCCGCCACAGGCCAGGCAGGCCTGCGTGTCGAGGCCTCCGATCTGGCTGGCGGCGAGAGGTTTCGCGCAGGCGGGACAGGGGGCCCCGTCGGCTACGGTCGACGTCCTGGGGGCCATCGCGGCGCCGCAGGAGGGGCAGTGGTCCGCCGAGAGCGGCACCAGGGCGAAGCAGGCGTGGCAGGCCACCGTGGCGAGCTGGGCCTGGCAGTAGGGACACTGCGGCGCATCCGGCGGGACCGGTGCGCCGCAGCCGGGGCAGCGGAGGGCCTTGGCTTCCATCAGTCCTGCTTCGGTTCGGGCTTTGAAGGCGCGGGCTCATCCTTCTTGGCGGCGGGCTCCTGCTTGGCAGCCGGCTCCTGGTAGAAGCGCTGCTCCGCCAGGCGCATCCAGTGGAACTCGGAAGACAGCTTCTGCACCACAACGCGGGCGAAGCCCTTGGCCTCCTCCTCGCGGATGCGACCGTCATCGTCCCGCGATCCGGGCGGCAGCGGATCCATGGCCTCGACCACCTCGGAGGGCTCGATGGCCTCGGTCCAAAGCGGTTCAGGGTTTCCCGGCTGCACCAGGCGGACCTGGGCCCGGACCACCTGAGGACGATAGCCCAGACGGTCCCGGGTGTTCTGCTGCGCCATGGCCGCCTGGCTGCCGGCCCACAGTCCCCAGAAGAGCCCATCCACCACGCCCCAGCCCCGGTTGCCCGAGGCGGCGCTCAGGGCCCCCACGGAGGCGCCCACCGCCACGCCCACCGCCGTGGGACTGGGCTGGCCGGGGGCCGGAGAGACGTCCCGGATGTCCACCTGGAGTTCCGCCGCCCCCACCGGCGGCTTCACGCCCTCGGGCACCACCACCACGCGGGTGGCCAGATGGGCTCGCAGCGCCGAGGCGTATTCCTTCTGGAAGGACTCCCGATCCGCCAGGCCCGAGGGCAGGCTCACGGAGACGCTCACGGGACCGGGCTGTCGCCGGAAGGCCTCCACCTCGGGGCGGGCGCAGCCGACGGCCAGCATGAGTGGGGCGAGGAACAGGATGGGGGCGCGCCGCATGGGACCTCCGCGCCCAAGTCTGGGGGCGGCTGCGCCCTGTGTCCAGGCGCTCGCCCCACCTGGGCGCTAGAATCGAGCTTCCCTGCGAGGCCGCATGCTCATTCTCTTCGCCCTGTCGGGCTCAGACCTCGGGAACAGGAAACCGCTCTCCCACGTTCGTCCGATGCTCTCTCTCCGCTAGGAGGTCCGCATGCTCATCCTCATGGAACCCACCGCCACCCGGGAACAGGTCGGCGAAGTCCTGGCGCTGCTGGAATCCGCCGGCATCCGCAGCCAGGTGAACGAGACGCCCGAAGCCCTCAGCATCGTGGCGCCGAACGCCTCCAAGGCGCTGAAGCCCGACCGCATCGAGCCCATGGCGGGCGTGCGGCGGGTGGTGCCCATCACCAGCCCCTACAAGCTCGCCAGCGCGGATGCGGCCGCGGGCCGCACGGTGGTGGACGTGCACGGCGTGAAGATCGGCGGGCCCGATCTGGTGCTGGTGGGGGGTCCTTGCGGCGTCGAGAGCCGGGAGCAGCTCTTTACCGTGGCCCGCTACGTGGCCGAGGCCGGCGTGAAGCTGCTCCGGGCCGGCGCCTTCAAGCCCCGCACCAGCCCCTACGCCTTCCAGGGCCTGGGCCTGGAGGGCCTGAGGCTGCTGGAGGAGGTCCGGGCCGAGTTCGACTTGGGCATCGTCACCGAGGCCACGGAAGTCGAGACCTTCGACGATGTGGAGCGCAGCGCCGACATGGTGCAGATCGGTGCCCGCAACATGCAGAACTTCGCCCTGCTGCGCCGGGCCGGACGCAGCGAGAAGCCCGTGCTCCTCAAGCGGGGCCCCGCCGCCACCCTGGAGGAATGGCTCTACGCTGCGGAGTACGTGCTGGGCGAGGGCAACCGCAACCTGGTGCTCTGCGAGCGCGGCATCCGCACCTGGTCCGATCACGCCCGCAACACGCTGGATGTGAGCGTGGTCCCCGCCGCGAAGGCCCTCACGCACCTGCCGGTCATGGTGGACCCGAGCCATGCCACGGGACGGCGCGACCTGGTGATTCCCTGCGGCCTGGCGGGCGTGGCGGCAGGCGCGGACGGCCTGCTGGTGGAGACCCACTGCAACCCCGAGAAGGCTCTGAGCGACGGGCCCCAGGCCCTGCTGCCCTCGGATTTCATCCGCCTGGTGGAGCGGGCCAGGGCCGTGCACCAGGCCCTGCGGGCTCCCAGCCTCACAGGGCTCTGGATGTAGATTCCGCCCTGTGCGAGACTAGGAGGTTCGGAGTTTCCATGAATGGCCTCGCCCTCGCACTTCTGATCCTCTTCGGTGTCCTGCTCATCGGGACGATCCTGCTGCAGCCCGGCACCAAGGGCGGCCTCGGCGCCTCCTTCGGCGGCGGCGGCGCGAACTCCGCCTTCGGCGCCCAGGGCGCCACGCCCTTCCTCTCCAAGGCCACGTACTGGCTGGCCGCGGGCTTCCTGGGAACCACGCTGCTCATCGAAGTGATGATCATCCGCGGCAGCCGCTCCGTGCTGGAGAAGATCTCCGACAAGCCCGCGGCCACGGCGCCCGCTCCCGCTCCCACTGTTCCCCTTCCCGCGCCCGCGCCCTCCCACGCGACCGAGAAGAAGTAGGTCCGCCCCGCGGTGGGGCGCGAAACCAGGCATTGACCGCGTCCGCGCTTTGGGTGAAGATGATTGTTCCACGTGCCCGCGTGGTGAAATTGGTAGACACGCCATCTTGAGGGGGTGGTGGCCACAAGCCGTAGCAGTTCGAGTCTGCTCGCGGGCACCAAACGAAACGAGCGCCTTCTGGCGCTCGTTTTTTGTTTCAGGCCGGCCGGCGTCTACCGGAACACTTCGGTCAGCTTGATGCCGCCGCCGCCCTCGGTGCCGCCGGCCAGGAGCACGTCGCCCGACAGCAGGCGCGTCGCCGTGTGGCGGTAGCGGGTGGTCAGGTCGGAAGTCAGCAGGGTGCTCTTGGCCAAGGTCGGATCGAACACTTCGAGCGTGGCCGACGCGAGGGAGCCCTCGCCCTGGGTCCGCCCGTGGGCCAGGAGGATCCGCCCATCCGTGAGGAGGGTGGCCGTGTGGTGGCTCCGGGGCCGGAGCATGGTCCCCGCGGCGGTGAAGGTCCCTGTAGATGGATCGTAGATCTCCAGGGAGGGGGACACGTCCGTGTCCGGCAGGTCCGGCGTGGTGCCTCCGGCGATCAGGACGCGGCCATCCGGCAGCGGGGTCGCCGTGTGCCCGTACCTCGCCTGGGCCATCCTCCCGGTCGGCGTGAACGTGCCAGTGGCAGGGTCGTAGAGCTCGGCGGAGGCCCAGGTCAGCTCCGGACATCCGTACCAGCAGGTGCTGTTCCGCCCGCCGGCGATGAGGATCTTCCCATCCGGGAGACGGGTCGCCGTGTGGCCGGTCCGGGGCGAAGCCATGGATCCCGACGGCGTGAACATACCCGTGGCGGGGTTGAAGATCTCCGCGGTGGGCGTGGCGTAGACATCCGAGCCCGTGGCGGGCAGTCCGCCTGCCAGCAGGACGCGCCCATCCGCCAGCTCCGCCGCCGCGTGGAGCATCCGGGTGGCCGTCAGGGCGCCCACCGCGCGCGGGCCGGTTCCGATCTCGAAGACCTGGGCGGTGGACAGGACGTTCACGCCATAAACACCCCCCGTCAGCAGCACGCCGCCCCCGGGGAGGACCGAGGCCTGGTGGGCCCAGCGCCTGGTCCCGAGGTCGCCGGCCGGAACGAAGGTCCCTGAGGCGGGCAGGTACCGCTCGAGCTGGCTGGACTCCATCCCGCCGGCCAGCAGCACGCTGCCGTCCGGCAGCAGGGTGGCGCTGTGGTCCGAGCGGGTGAACTGGGCCGGGGCGGCCGGTGCGAGGCTGGCCAGGTAGGCGGAGACCTTCACGGGCGCTTCGGCGACGGCCCCGGGGACCTGGCCGCTCGTGGCCCGGAGGTGGTAGGTCCCGGCGGTGAACGGCGCCTGGTAGCGGCCGCTGGCGTCCATCGTGCCGCCCTGGAGCTCCACCACCGAGAAGGCCGCCGGGACCGCATGGCCCTGGGCGTCCTCCGCCCACACCTGCAGGGCGCCGCCCACCTTGATGTCGCCGGAGGCGGGAAGGAGCTTCAGCGCGGCGGGAGCCGGGGTCCCGACGGCGCCGGAGCCCCCGCCGCCGCAGGCCCAGATGGAACCCAGTCCAACCCCCACGCCGAGGAACACCTGCGCCGAACGGAATGCGTCAGCCATTATTTTCATCATTGTTTTCATCGCTCATCCATGAAAAAAGAATGAGTCTAAAACGGATTCAACGTTCCGAATACCCCCAAATTCGCCCCCAGGAACCCGTCGTCTCGCCCGGGGACCGCCCGAGTGGCCGGGCCCCGGAATGGTAGGGTCTGGGTATGCCCTGGCCCCCCGCCTCCACCCTCCTCGCCCCCCTGGCTCCCTGGTTTGAAGCCTCCCGGCGGGACCTGCCCTGGCGAGCCGGCGACCTTGAGGCCCCCCACCCGGATCCCTATGCAGTGCTGGTGTCCGAGCTGATGCTCCAGCAGACCCAGGTGGCCACGGTGATCCCCTACTTCAAACGCTGGATGGATCGCTTTCCCACGCCGCAGGACCTCGCGGAAGCTGACGAGGACACCGTCCACAAGGCCTGGGAGGGCCTCGGCTACTACCGCCGCGCACGGTTCCTGAAGGCCGCGGCCAACTGCATCGCCTCGGAGGGATGGCCCGGCGATCTGGAAGGTCTCGCGGGCCTTCCGGGATTGGGCCCGTACACGGCCGCCGCCGTGGGGTCCATCGCCTTCCAGTGGCCCGCCCCGGCCCTGGATGGCAATGCCTTCCGGGTGCTGGCCCGGCTGCTGCTGATCGAGGGCGATCCCAAGGCCCGGGCCGGGGATCTGCGCGCCTGGCTCGCCCCCGCCCTCGCGGCCCATGGCCCCTCGCGCCTGACCCAGGCCCTCATGGAGCTGGGGGCCACGGTCTGCGCGCCCGCCCCCGCCTGCGGGTCCTGCCCCCTGGTGGAGGGTTGTGGCGCCCGCCTTGCCGGCCGAACGGCGGAGATCCCGCCCGTGGCGAAGCGGCCGACGCCGAAAGCCTCGGCCCTCTGGCTGGTGGCCATGGAAGCCGAGGGTCACATGCTGCTCCATGCTCCCGCCGCCCGCGGCCTGCTGGCCGGCCTGTGGCGCTGGCCAGCGCTCGATGCAGAGACGATCCCAGCGGCCGGCGTTGCCTCGGCGGCCTCGGTGGCATCGCCTGCAGCGCCACTCGTCGCATGGCCCGGCTGGACCCAGATCTACACCCATCGCCGCGAGGCCGTGAGCCCACTGTACCTGCGCCTTGAGGCACGCTTCGAGGCGGCGGAGGGCCTGTGCTGGGTCCCCGCAGGCGACCTCTCCCGCCTTCCCCTCGGGAAGCGCGACCAGCGCCTGCGGGATCTGCTGGCCACCCCCGGCCAGGCGCTCCTGGAGGCGCCGGATTCCGCCCTGCTGATCCAGACTCTGTCCATGGCCTAGGAGGAAACCCCATGCCGATCCTGCGCCCCTACGGCTCCACCGGCATGGTTGTGAGCCTCCTGGGCTTCGGAGCCGGCCACATCGGCGATCCGGCTTTCAGTGAAAAGGACTGCGGCGCCTTCCTCCATGGCCTGCTGGACGCGGGCGTCACCCTGGTGGACACCGCCCGGGGCTACGGGCTTTCGGAAGAACGCATCGGGCGGCACCTGGCCAGGCGGCGCGGCGAATTCATCCTCTCCACCAAGGTGGGGTACGGCGTCGAAGAGATGGAAGACTGGACCCATGCCTGTGTAGTCGCAGGCGTGGACCGGGCCCTGAAGGTCCTGCGAACGGACCACCTCGACATCGTGCACCTGCACTCCTGCCCCCGGGAGACCCTCGCCCAGGGCGGTGTCATCGAGGCCCTCGAGCAGGCCAAGGCCGCCGGGAAGATCCGGGCCATGGCCTATTCGGGCGAGAACGAGGCCCTGGCCTTCGCCCTGGCCTCCGGCCGCTTCGATGGGGTGCAGTGCTCGCTCAACCTCTGCGACCAGAGGGTCCTGGGCGACACCCTTCCCGCCACCCGGGCGCAGGGCCTTGGTCTCATCGCGAAGCGCCCATTGGCCAATGCCCCGTGGCGCTGGACCGAACGTCCGGCGGGGGAATACTGCGAAGTCTACTGGGCGCGCCTGAAGGCCATGGGCCTTGATCCCGGGGACCTGGACTGGCCGGAGCTGGCCCTTCGCTTTGCCGCCTTCCACGAAGGCGTGTCCAGCTGCATCGTCGGCACCACCAAGCTGGAACACCTGAAGGTCAACCTCCGTTTTCTCGAGAAGGGGCCCCTTCCGGCAGATCGGGTGGACGCCATCCGGGCCGTCTTCGCCGCCTGCGACGGCGGATGGGACGGCCAGATCTGAAGTCCGGGCCTCCGATCCAGGTCAGGAGGCCGGAACCCGGTGCAGGCCCTTCGGCGTGATCCGCAGGTCCAGGGGGGGCAGACCCATGTCGCGCAGGGCTGCCTCAGCGGTTTCCCGCATGCCATCCTTCACCACCAGCAGGCAGCAACCGCCCCCGCCGGCGCCGCAGGGCTTCATGCCCGCGTACCAGCCCTCGAGACGGCCGCGGTCGCGCACGGCGTGCATGGCGTCCGTCTCCACGGCCGGGGAGAGCCGCACCCGGGCCTGTCCCTCGCGCTCCAGCAGGGCGGCCACCGCAGAAGGATCCGAGGGCAGCGCCGCGGCCATGTCATGGGCGATGTCGCGGATGTCGGACAGGGCCTGGCGGGTCTGGCGGTCGCCCTCGATGAAGCGCTTGTAGGCTTCCCAGTTCGTGAGGCCCGAGTGGTGGGGTCTGCCGGTGTAGAACACCACCAGGTCCGCCAGCAGGCCGGGATGGGGCTCCAGGCGCTCCCAGCGCGGTTCCGGACCATCCCAGTGCAGGGCCAGGGCCCCGCCCAGGGCGGCCGGATAGTAGTCCTGCCAGCCCGCCGGGGTCTGAAGCTCCCGACTTTCCAGGTCCCTTAGAACCGGCACTTTGTGAGCCAGACTTTCACCGGCTTCCTCGCCGATGGCAGAGCCCAGCAGACCCACGCCAAGACAGGAGGACACCCCCAGGCCCGAACCCTGTGGCACGGGACTATGGATGGACAGAGTCGTCGGCGGCGCGCCCGAGGCGTCCAGCACCCGCCACACCCAGGACAGGCCATTCGGCGGTTCCGTCGGCCAAGCGCCGAAGGCGAGATCGATCCCCAGATCCTCGCTGGTGATCCGGTGGCCGGCTCCGCCCCGCCTCACCTCCAGCTCGACCCACAGGTCCACGGCGGCGTTCACGGTAAGGCAGCCGCCCATCATGGCGTAGATGGGCCAGAGGTCCAGGGTGCCGCCCGCGAAATCAATGCGGACGGGGACCCGCCAGCTTTCGACGCTCATGCGCTCAAAGCCCCAGGTCGCTCAGTTCCTGCTGGGCCGTGCGGGCTTCGGCGCTGCCGGAGAACCCGTCCACCAGCTCGCGGAAGGCCTTCACGGCCGCCGGCTTCAGGCCCTGCTTCAGCAGGCACTGGGCCCGCTTGAGCTTGGCAGGCAGGAACTGGGAGGAGGCCGCATGATCCTTGATGATCCGCTCGAACGCCTGCTGGGCCTTGTCGTAGGCCCTCAGGTTGTAGTGGGAGAGGCCGAGGAAGAACAGGGCATCGGGGCGCTTCGCGCTCTGGGGGTAGTTCTTCAGGAAGAGATTGAAGCCTTCGGCGGCCAGGGGATAGTTGCCGCGGTTGTAGTCCAGCACCGCCGCGTTGAAGGCCCGCTCCTCATCGGACACCTGGGCAGGCTGGGTCTCGGCGGCCGCGGGTCGCACCGCCGTCCCGCGGGGCATGCTGTTCAGGCGGTTGTTCAGCACCCGCGTGGTGTCCTGCACCTGGCGCAGGCTCTCCTGCAGATCGGCCTGGAAGCGGCGGTCCTGGCCGCGGGCCTCCTGGGCGGCCTTCTGCTCCGCTTCGGCGCGCTTGTTGCCGTCCTCGACCTGCTGGCGCAGCTTGAAGACCTCGAGCTTGAGGTCGCCGACTTCCTGCTCCACGCGGCGGAGCTGGTCTTCGGAACTGCAGCCAACGGCGAGGATCACGGCCAGGACGGGGAACAGCATCGCGCGGGCGCTCATGGGGACTCCGGGACTTTCATCATCCTAAACGAAAAGCGGGGGCCGAGGCCCCCGCTTCGCGTCCTTCGGAACGACTACTTGAGCTTGAACTCGCCGCGGCGGTTCTGGCTCCAGCAGGCTTCCTTGGCCTCGGTGCAGAGGGGCTTCTCCTTGCCATAGCTGATGGTGGTAAAGCGGGCCTCGTCCACGCCCAGGGTCTTCAGGTAGGCCAGGGCGGCGGCGGCGCGGCGATTGCCGAGGGCCAGGTTGTACTCGTTGGTGCCGCGCTCGTCGCAGTGGCCTTCGATCTCGACCTTGGCGGCGGGGTAGGCCTTCATGAAGTCGGCGATGCCCTGGAGCAGCGCGCGATCGTTCTCCTTGATGTCCGACTTGTCGAAGTCGAAGTGGATGGTCTTGAGGGCGGCCTCGGCGGCGCGCTTGAAGGCGGCGGCCTTCTCGGCCTCGGCGGCCTTGCGGGCAGCTTCCTCAGCAGCGGCCTTCTCGGCGGCGGCCTTGCGGGCGGCTTCGTCGGCAGCGGCCTTCTCGGCGGCGGCCTTGTCAGCGGCATCCTTGTCGGCCTTGGCCTTGTCCCAACCCTCGTACCAGCCCGTCACCTTGTGCTGGTTTTCCTTGGCGTCCTTCGCGTTCACGTAGGGGTTGGTGTCGCGGGCCTTGCCATCCTTGAACGCCTGGTACCCCTCGTTGAACGCCGCCTGGGTCTCGGCCTTGATCTCCTCCGCGGTCTTGGGGGGCTTGCAGGCGAGGCTGCCGAGCGTGAGCACGATGGCAGCGGGGACGAGGTAGGTTCCGTATCTCATGGGGTTGTTCCTCCTGGATGAGCCTGAGTATAGATGGACAGTACTCAGGTAAATGCGATTTATTTTTTAACGCGCCCTAGTCCACTTGGGACTCTGGCAACCCGCAAGTTCCGTCATCCGCACCACCTGGCGGCCGGACAGATCCGTGGTGAAGATTTGCATGGAGCCGAAGCGATTGCTGGTGAACACAAGCCGGCGCTCATCGGGGGACCAGGCCGGCGATTCGGATGTGCTCACGCCAGTGGTGATCTGATAGGCCTTTCCTTCTCCCAATTTATAGATAAAAAGATCGAACTTGCCCTCGAATCGCGAGACATACGCGATCATGGCGCCGTTGGGGCTCCAGGCCGGGCTGGCGTTGTACAGTCCTTCACCAGTCAGGCGGCGGAGGTTGGAGCCATCGTCCTGCATGAGGAACACCTGCGGGCCGCCCTCGCGGTCAGAGGTGAACGCGATCTGTGTGCCGTTGGGATTCCAGCTTGGTTCGGTATTGATGCCATTACCGTCGGTCAGACGCCGTGCGCGTCCTGTGTCCAGATCCAGCACCATGATGTCGCTGTTGCCGCGCCGATCGCCCTGCACGAAGGCCAGGCGGCGGCCATCCGGGGACCAGGCCGGCGAGGAGACCATGGCTCCGGAGCCGGTCGCCGGATAGAGCTTCTCGTGGGCGCCATCCCGGCGGCGCTGGCCCCAGATCTCGGGCGCCCCGCCCTTGTAGGTCACATAGGCCAGACGGCCATCGGCCGCCACCGTGGGCGACAGCGTGAGGCTGCCGTGGCGCGTGAGCTGCACCAGGTTCGCGCCGTCGCGATCGATCTGGAACAGTTCCTTCACCCCCGGCGCCGTCTGGCGGACGAACACCACCCGGCTGGACGCCACGCCGCGCTCGCCTGTCAGACGGGCCACGAGGTCGTCGGCCAGCGCATGGGCCATGCGCCGCAGGGGAACCATGCGATCCGCCTTGTAGGGCTTGGTGAACACCGCCTTCTCCGCGGCGGTGTCGAGCGCGGAGGCTTCAAGCTGAAGGTCCCCGGCAGCCCCCTTCGTGAGACGGACATTAAGCAGCCACTGGGCGCCCGCCTCCTTCCAGGCTTTCACGGGGGCGCCATCGGCCGGCAGCCGCTCCTGAAGTACCGCGAACACGCCGGTCTCATCGAGATCGCGCTTGAGTACGGCCGTGAATTCCGTGGCGACCAGGCTGTCATCGATGCCGGAAGCCTTCGGCGGGGTCATCCCCAGCACCAGCTTCGCGCTGCTTGATGCGCTCAACACCACTTCGGTCTGCTGGGCCTGGAGCGCCAGCCCGGTCAGCGCGGCCAGGGCGCACAGGAAGGTCCGAATGAAGTATCGAGGCATGGCAGCTCCGGGCCTGGGGAGAGTCCAGCCTATCAGATCAGTCCGCGACATCCGGAGAGGGGACGCCCTTGAGGCGGCGGATGAGCTCGTCGTTGGCCGGCGGGATGGGAAGACGCGCCATCTCCTCCAGGGTGAACCATCCCCAGGCCAGCTCCGTCCGCGGAGCCCCCACCCCATGGACCACGAACGGATGGAGGCGCACGGGCCCCTCCAGCGTCGGCAGCGCAGTGGCCGCTTCGAGCTTCATGCCGACCTCTTCCATGAGCTCCCGGCGAAGCGCGTCCAGGAGAGTCTCCCGGGCCTCCACCTTCCCGCCCGGGAATTCCCACAGCCCCGGCATCACAGGATTCGAGGGCTCCCTGCGCTGGAGGAACCAGCGCCCGTCGGACTGGATCAGGGCCAGGGCCACCTCGGTCATTCAAGGCCTTCTTCACTGGCGAACCGGGCCAGCCGATCCGCATACCGGCGGCGGAGCGTTTCCACCCAGACCAGTTTCAGGCGGCCATAGGCGGGCCGAAGGTCCGTCTGCACCCAGGCCTGCAGTTCCGCCACCGAGGCGCAGCCGTCCAGGCTGTGGCGCAGGACCTCGCGAAGGCCTTCATCCACCTGCTGCAGGGCAGCGACCGGCGCATAGCTGATGCGGTGGATCGGGGAGACGCCCAGCTCGGCGATCCGGGCGCGGTGGAGGGCCGTCCCGTAGCCTTTGTGCTGGCCGAACCCGTAGCCGGGATGCAGCTCTTCCATGGCGATCATGAGCGCGTCCCGGTGGGCCTTGGCCAGGATGCTCGCCGCCCCGACGGCGCAGCTGATGGCGTCCCCATCCACCACCAGGCGCTCCAGCAGGCCCGTCCCGGGGGCGCGGTTGCCGTCCACGAACAGGATGCGGGGACGGGGGGAGAGGTCCTTCGCCGCCTGCCGCATGGCCATCATGGTGGCCTCGAGGATGTTCTCCCGGTCGATCGCCATCGGGTCCATCTCGGCGATGCCGAACGCAGGGAGAATGGACTTCAGCTCCGCCGCCATGGCCTCGCGCTTCTCGGGGCTCAGCTGCTTGCTGTCCCGGACGCCCCTCAGCACATGGCCCCATCGGCGCACCGTGTCCGCGTCCAGCACCGCGCAGGCGGCCACCACCGGGCCGGCCCAGGCCCCCCGGCCCGCCTCGTCCACGCCACCCCACGGCACCCCCGGCGGGACATTGCCCAGGTCCCAATCCAGGGGGTTCATCGGGCCCCGCCCCGCGCCTTCGGATCAGAAGATTCCATCGTCATGCGACCAAGGTACCCCCGAAGGGAACGGATCCCAAGTCCACCGGACGCGCTCCTTTTTTCGAATACACTCGAGCCATCCCCACCTCAACGGATGGACCCAGGTCCCAGCCAGACGAAGGAAGATCCATGCGACTGCTGACCCCTCTGCTGCTCCCGTGCCTGCTGGCCGCCACCGCCCTCCTGGGCCAGGAGACTGCGCTGGCCCCGGCCGTGAAGGCCCGCGTCACCGAGGCCAGCTTCGAGGTGGTGGTCGCCCGCCCCGACCCCGCCAAGGATCCCGTGTCCTATGAGAAGGACCTCCCCTGGGACCTGGTCCCCTTCAACCTCCGCAACGATCCCTACATCTCCATCGGAACCGCTTTCGCCGTCTCGAAGAACGAGCTGGTGACGGCCCACCACGTGTTCAGGTCCATCCACGCCTCCAAGGGCTACACCACCTGCTACATCCGCGACGCCAAGCAGAAGGTCTGGGAAGTGGATCGCATCCTGGCCCTGGACGAACAGCGGGACGTGATCCGCTTCTCGGTCAAGGGGCGCACCTTCGACCGGTGGCTGGACCTGCGCCCCGGTTTCCGCGAGAACGAGCCGGTCTTCACCGTGGGGAACGCGTACGGGGAAGGCCTTGTGATCCGCCCCGGCGAGGTGATCGGGACCCTTCCCGAACCCATGAACGGCGCCTGGAACCTGCTGAAGAGCAGCGCCGGCGTGAACCCGGGCAACTCCGGCGGTCCGCTGGTGGATCCCCAGGGCCGAGTGGTGGGCGTGGTCCTCGGAAAGAAGGACAACATCTGCTATTCCCTGCCCACCGCCGAACTGAAGGCCATGAAATCCCACACGGCTGCCTTCTTCAACAAGGTGACTTTCAGCTTCTCCCTCTTTCCCGAGAAATCGAAGGCGCTCGAGCGGGTGTTCGATCTCCCGCTGCCGCGGCCGTACTCTGAGCTCAAGCAGGAGATCGCCGTCCGGGAGAAGGCCTTCTACGTCCAGTCCATGGATGCCCTGTTCGCGAGCCTCCGGGGGGAGCTGTTCCCCGAGGGCGAGGCCAGCGAGGCGGCCATCGGAGACATTCCCACCAGCGGCAAGCCCGAGGTGATCTTCCGCGACACGACCACCAAGACCTGGGCGATCTCGGGGCTGGAATACAAGAAGAACGATCTCCCGAAAAATGGCCGCCTCCTCTATGCCCAGGCCAACAATGTCTACCTCTTCATGCTCCGGCATCCTGACAACGTGGCCGTCGGCGACCTCTTGGCCAAGCCCAGGGTCGCCATGGACCTGCTGCTGAAAGGCGCCCAGGTCACCCGCACCGTGGGCGGACAGGACATCCGGGTCACCTCCTTCGGAGATCCCTACCAGGTGCAGCCCCACGTGGACCGCCTCGGGCGCCCCTGGCAGCAGGCCATCTGGTTCACGCCCTACGACGATGGCTCCGTCCTGACCTACACCACCCTGATTCCCGGCGGCGTGGTCATGGCCGTCAAGTTCGTGGACTCGTCCAGCCTCATGCCCTGGCTCTACGACCTTCCCAAGTTCCTCGACTACACCTACATCCCCTACGCCGGAGAGCTGCGGGACTGGGTGGAGTACCTGAAGCACCGGGACCGCCTGCCCTCGGCCCTGAAGGACATGGCCTTCGACTTCAAGGAGGGCAAGCACCTCCGCCTGCAGGCACTCTGGACAAAGCTCGAACTGGATTCCAGCCAGGTCGAGCTCTCCCCGAAGGCCTTCCTCATCCTGAACATGGGCTTCTCCCGGAAGGACGGGAACGTAGCCTGGGACCTGCGCCGCGTGAGCATCTCTGAAGACGAGGAAGACAACTACTTCGTCCTGCTGAAGCATCTCCATCCCACGCCGAACATGCCGGATGGCGAGCAGAAGAGCTGGAAGGAGATCGCCAAGCAGCGGCATCCCTACACCCAGCGCACCTTCGAAGAGGAGGGCGCCAGCCGCATCGCCGCGGTGCACCCCGCCTTCCTGAAGGCCGGCATGGCGAACGCGGACAGCCCCGATCTGTTCACCCTCTACCTGGCCCGGGTGGGCAAGGTGGACGACAAGGAGATGCAGGCCCGCCTCCAGGCCCTGCTTCACGCCATCACCCCCGTGACCGGCGTTCCCGAGACCCAGGTGGTACAGGCGCACGCCCCAGCGACGCGCAACGCCGCCAAGTGATCTGCCTGGCGCCGGTCCGCGAGGGTCGGCGCCCGTTCAGCACTTCAGGGATTCCCAGGCAATCAGCCAGGTCAACCCGGATCAGGACCGAGCTTGGCGCTGCGGGGCAGCGCCAAGTGACAAGGCCTGACTGGGTTGAAGCCAGCTAGCACTTCAGAGATTCCCAGGCAATTAGCCAGGTATCCATCACCCCTCTGAAATGGCTCCTCACCGGCCCCGGCTGGTAGATGGCCCGGATGGGCACGTGGGCCCATCGCAGCTTCCAGTCGGCCGCCTTCATCGCGATCTCCATCTCGATGGCGAACCCGCGCGACTTCAGCTCCAGCCGATCCAGCACCTTCTTGCGGATCATGCGGAAGCCGCTCTGGCTGTCCTCCCAGGTGACGCCGGCGATACGCCCCAGGGTCCAGGTGCCCAGGGCATTGGTGCGCCAGCGCTTGGCCGGGATCTTCGCCCGGTCCAGGAGCCGCGAGCCGATGAGGAAGTCGGCGTCCGGGTGGATGGCGAGGTGATCCAGGAAGCGCCGGAGGTCGGCCGGATCGTGTTGGCCGTCCGCGTCCAGGAACAGGTAGAAGTCGAAGTCATCGGGGCGCAGCCGGGCGATGCCCGCCCGCAGGGCCTGCCCCTTGCCCCCGCCCTGCCCCGGCTCCAGGCGCAGTACCTCGGCGCCATGGGCGGCGGCCACAGCCCCCGTGCCGTCCGAGGAACCGTCATCCACCACCAGCACGCGATGGAGGCCGAACGGTTTCAGGCCCTCCAGCACCGCTCCGATGTGATCCGCCTCGTCGTGGGCGGCGAGGATCGCGGCGAGCCTCACCGGCGTCCGCCCCGCTTCACCAGCGCTGAGGGAAGGGCCTGGCCATAGGACGCCGAGAACGCGGCCCGCTGCGTGGTGCCGGCCCGGGGATCCGCCGTCAGCCGGTGGGAACGGTCGGGGCTCTCGATCACGGGCACGTCCACGGCCAGCACCCGGCCCCGGTCCGCTGCCAGGACCGCGACCTTCCCGCCGGGTCCGGGGTCCGCGAGGTACCGCTGCGCCTCGGCGGCGGTCGTGGTGCGCCAGCCGTCCACCGCCAGGATCTCCATGCCGAAGCTGAGGCCTGCCCTGGCGGCTGGGCTGCCGGGAATCACGTTCTGGATGGTGGGGCCATTGGAGGCCAGTACCAGGCCTGTCCAGGATCGGGCCCGTCGCTGGGCGGTCGGGTCCTTAGCCTCTTCGGGGCCCAGGGATTCCCAGGGCGCCCGGGCTTCCATCGACAGGCCGAAGGCGCGCCGCAGAGGTGCGGGATCCAGTTCCGCACGGCCTGAGATGTAGGCGTCCCAGAAGGGACCGGGATCCTTCCCGGAGAGTTCCCGGAAGACTTGGCGCACATCCCCGTCCGTGAGGCCGGCCTCGCCATGACGCGTCCAGAGCAGGGCGAAGAGATCCGTCAGTCCGGCCTTTCCACGGCTGCCTTCCCGGATGGTGGCATCCATGAGCCAGGCCACCATCTCGCCCTTGTCGTAGTAGCTGACCGAACTGTTGGGGCTGAACTCATGCTGCTTGTAGAAGCGGATCCAGGCATCCCAGCTGGACTCCTCCAGGCTCTGCTCCAGGCGGCCGGGACGCTGCACCTGCTCGCTCCAGCACTTGGCCAGTTCCTTCGACGTGTGGCTCCAGGGCACCACGCCGGCCCGCAGCACGATCACGTGCTCCATGTACGAGGTGAGCCCCTCGTGGAACCAGAGCATCTTCGTGGGGTTTTCCCGGCTGTAGTCGAAGGGCCCCAGGACCGGATCGTGGAGCCGCTTCACGTTCCAGGCGTGGAAGAACTCGTGGGCCACGAGCTGGTAGAGGGCGAAATAGCCCTCGGGCTTGTCGAAGGCGTGGCTGTCCGCGATGAGGCTGGTGCAGTCCCGGTGCTCGAGACCACCGCGCAGCTTGGGTGTGAAGGTGAAGAAGAAGACGTACCGCTTGAAGGGGAAGCCGCCGAAGATGGCGCCCGCGGCCTCCACGATCTTCCGAGTGGCCTCGGCCATGCGGCCTTCATCACCGTTGTGCGGCCCCGTGAACACCAGCTCGAAGGCTGTACCGCCCGTCCTGAAGCTGCGGGTCCGGAAGGCGCCCAGCTCGAAGGGCGAATCCACGAGGGTGTCGAAGTCCTTCGCCAGGCAGGCGCCCTGCTTCTGCGGCAGGGCGGAAGCCACCTTCCAGTCGCCGGGGAAGCCCTCGAAGCGGACCTCCACGGGCCGGTCCAGCTGATCCTCCAGGTAGAGGAAAGTGGCGGCGGGGATGATCTGCGCATGGGCGGCGTCCACATGGTTCGTCCGCACGGTGAGGTCGTTCCCGTACACACGGTAGCGGAGCACGAGGTCCCGCTTGGATGCCGGAACCCGCCACCGCTGCTTGTCGAGCTTCTCCAGGGGCCGTTCCCGGCGGCCCTCCAGAATCCGCACGCGGTCCACGAACCGTGCGTAGTCCCGCACCAGATAGGAACCGGGCGTCCATGCGGGCAGCGCGGCCACCGCGCCTGAACCCAGGGCTTCGACGGGAACCGCCAGCTCGACCTCGAAGAGATGCTGGGGCAGATCCAGCGGACGGAGGGTGGCCCTGATGGGGGCGAGCTTGGCCATGGTGCCCTTCCCTCGAATGTCAGCCCTGGACGCCGTGGAGCCAGCGCTGGGCCACCCACCGCACTTCATCCCCGGTGATCTGGTACTGCGGATCGCGGAGCTTCTCTTCGATGAGCGCGCCCACCAGGGAAGTGAACAGCAGCACTTCCTTGCGCGCCTGCTCCAGGCTCGTGCCGAACACATGGTTCATGAAGAGGCCCAACGGGGCCAGTCCCTTCTCCACCAGGGGCATGAGGTCCCGGAATCCCGAATCCGGCGACGGCACGGCGATGGAGCGCAGGATGAAGCCGGTGAATTCCTGGCTCTCCAGCAGCAGATCGAGATAGGCCTGGGCGAGCTTCACGCTGGCCTCGTCAATGGCCTTGACCCCCCGGATGGGCGAGGCCAGGAACGGCTCGACCAGCCTCTGGATGCGCACGGCCATGGCCGAGAGGGACACGAGGCAGAGCTGCCGGAAGAGGCCCTCCTTGCTGCCGAAGTGATAGTAGAGGGTGGGCTTGGAGACTCCCGCCTCCTCGGCCACCTCCTTCACCTGCACGCCGTCGTAGCCCTTGGCGGCGAAATGGGAAAGCGCCGACAGCAGCAGGCGGGCCTTGAGGTCGCCGCCCTCGCTGAGCCGCGCCAGCGCGTGGTGGAAGCTCACGCCGGCCTGGGCCCCGAGGGCGTCGGGCCCGAAGACCGGCACCATCTCTTTGAGACCGTGGTCGGGAACTGTGGACATAGGCTGCCTCGGAGGTAGTCCAGTCTGCCACGGTTGAGCCTACTTCTGGTTAAGAGACCTTAGGGCCTGTTTTCAAAGTGGGACGCCGCCGCGACGCTGCCCAGCCGCGCTCATGGCAAGGCGGCGGCCGAGGGGCGATGCGGGACATCGTTCGAGGCCGGCAACGCAGCCAGGGGTGCGGCGGGGCAGCGTCCCGGAGGGCACGGGGCGGCGCCCGGCGCGATGCTGCGTCAAGCTCCTCGTCGATGGGTCCACCATCGCCTTCGTCGCTGTCCTTGCCTCGCTTGGGCGGCGCCCCTTGCGCGGCCACGCCCCACTTTGAAAACAGGCCCTAATGGACCGCAGACCTCCAGGGCTGGGTCCGGATCGCTTCCGCCTCCCGGTCCAGCCACCAGTCCAGCCGCAGCTGGGTGGCCTCCCGGCCGAACCGCTCCTCCGCCAGGCTCCGGTAGGCCTGGGCGTGGCCGGCCTCGCACCGTTCCAGCTCCAGCAGGAAGGCCAGCCAGGGGGCGGATCCCAGGGTCGGATGAGTCGCGGCGGCGCGCTCCAGCAGCCAGAGCCGCTCGCAGCTGCGGGCCTCGATGAGGGCGGCGATGAGCAGCTGGTCCAGCAGCCCCTTGGAGGCCGACCGGTGGAGCGCCTGGGCGTAGGGGTTCCCCCGGTCGGGACGCAGGGTCCAGCCGAAGCCCTGGAGGCCCTCCAGCACTCGGCGGTAGTGATCCAGCTCCTCCTCCGCCAGCCGCTCCAGCAACCCCGCGGCCCGGGCCATGTCGCCCAGGTGGCGGGCCAGGTTCATGGCTGTGAGGGCCGCCTTCTTTTCGCAGTGGGCGTGGTCGGATAGCAGGGCTTCCGGGTCCGCCAGGGCGGCCTCGGCCCATTCGAAGGGGGTCTCGGCCCGGAGGGCCAGGGGTGGCGTAAAGGCGTTCATGGCCTTGCTCCAGTGAGGCCGTTCAAGCCGAGGGCGCAGGCGATCACCGCGCCGCCGGCCGCGAGTCTCGGCCAGTCCACGGCTTCACGGAACACCAGGCCCGAGGCCAGGATGGCCAGGGGGATCTTCATGTTGTTGAAGATGGCCAGGGTGCCGATGTCCGTCCGCCGGGCCCCGGCATTGAAGAGGAAGAAACCCAGGCCCGACGCCACGGCGCCGAGGTAGACCAGCACCGCCCATTGGCGCAGGCCCATGGCGGAAATCCGGGCCCAAGGGATGGAGGGCGCGGCCATGGCCACGGCCACCACGGAAGCCCCCAGGTAGAGCAGGCCCATGAGGTCGCGATCCCGCTTGCCCGACGCCGGCGCCAGGCGCCGGTAGAGCACCTGGCCCAGGGCGAAGCAGAGGTTCGCGGCCTGCATGAGCAGGAAGCCCAGGAGGATCCCGCGGCGCCCCAGCCCCGACCACACGCAGATGCCCGTCCCCAGCACGGCCAGGGCGGCCGTGAGGAGGAACATCCACGACATGCGGCCGTCCAGAAGGTCGCTCACCAGGGTCACCAAGAGGGGCGTGAAGATGGTGAAGAGCGCCACCTCCGAGGAGCGCAGCCAGTGGAAGGAGGCGATGTAGAGCAGGTACATCAGACCGAACTGGAGGGCGCCGATGCCGGCGAAGGCCAGGACCTGCCTCCGCGTGAGGCCCCTGGAATCCAGAAAGGGTAGGAACACCAGGGCCGCCAGGAGGGTCCGCATGGCCGTCACGAAGGGCGCCCCGAGCTCGCTCACCTGGGCCGTGAGACCGAAGGACAAGGCCCAGAGAATCGAGACGATCATCAGCAGGGACATGAGGCTCCGGGGCGGATTCGGTTCAGTCGAGGCTTCGGCCCAGTGTCAGGAAGATGTCCCGCCAGGGCTCGGGCAGGGCTTCGGCATCCCGGGCGATGGTGGCCTCGTCGCCGCGCACGAACGGGCCCGTGCGTCCCGCGGATCCGAGGGCGGCCACGTTGCGCAGGGTGGCCTCCGCCAGCGGAAGCAGGCCCCGGCCCGGCAGCGCCACGCCCCGGGCGCGCAGCAGGGCCTCGGCTCCCAGCCACAGCGAGGCGGCGTGGCCCGAGGTGAGCACCGCCGCCGCGTGGTAGAGCGGCTTCAGCTCCGCGGGCAGGTCGAAGGCCGCGAAGCCCAGATCCCCGAAAGCCCTCCGCAGGCCGTCCGGCACCGCGCCCGTGATGGCCAGGGGCGTGCCCTTCCAGTCCCGGGCCTGCCCGTCGAAGCTGGTGAGCGGATGAGCACAGGGCACGCCCGGCAGATGCAGGCTGCCCGCCAGGTGCACGCAGCGCCCGAGGAAGGCCTGGGCCAGCTCGGCCACCGCCCGGTCCGGCACCGCCAGGATCACCAGACCATCTGGCCGGGCGCCGTGATCCAGCAGGCCCGCCCGCGGCCCCCAGGCCGCCGCCAGCGCGCGGCCGGCGCGGCCCCGGCCCAGGATGGTGAACTCGGGAGTCATGGGGATAGTGTGGCGCAAATCGGTCCTCAGTCCTCGGCATTCAGTCCTCAGTCCAGAGTCAGGGCTCTATCCCCTTACCCGGTTATCGACGAGCCTCAGCCTGACCAAGGGCTTCAAAAGCCTCCACGAAGGGCACAAAGAAGAAAACAAAGGCCACGAAGACAGGCACCAGCGTTTCCGCTTAGGACATCCGGGCCTCTGGCCCCCGGTCACGCATCGCGCGACCGGCTTCGCGGGCGACGGGATGTCCGTGATGGGTCAAGTTCCCTTCGCGCTCTTCGTGCGCCCGCAAGGCGTCTTCGTGCTCTTCGTGGAGATCTTTTTTGGCTGAGGCTCGCCGATCATTGGATTCCCTTAGACTTCCCCCATGTCGCGCCCCTCATCCGCCCCCTGGGCCCTGCCGCCCGAGCTGCCCTGGCCGCGGTTCCTGCGGATGCTCCGGCATCCGGAGCCGCCCCGGGGATGGCTGGAGGCGGCGGCGGACCTTCCGGAGCTGAAGAAGCGCCCCCTGCTCCTCCGGTGGATCGCCCAGCACCCCAAGGCCACTGCCCACCTGCGCGCCTCGCTCATGATGCGCCTGCCCTGGCGGGCCCTGGCGGCGGTGGCGGTGGATCCGGCGGCCCACCCCCAGGCGCGCCAGCAGGCCATCGAGAAACTCCAGCAGCAGTGGACGGCCATGACCACCGGCGAGCGCCGCAGCCTCGCCCTGCACGCCCCGCGGCCCCTGTGGGCCCTGGTGTGGCGGGCTCCCGACGCGGGCGTGCTGGCCGCTTTCCTCCAGAATCCCAAGCTGGGCCTGGAGGCCCTGGTGGCACTCATCCAGCCGCCTCTGCGCCCCGCTCAGGCCGAAGCCCTGGCCACCTCTCGCTGGCGCGAGGTGGGCCCCGTGGCAGACCAGATGCTGCGCGCCCTGGACCGCAGCCTGGCCCTGCCGGAATCCGGCCTGGCCCTCGGGCATGCCGCCCCCTGGATCAGGGCCCTGGACGAGGATGCCCGTATCCTCGCCGCCAGCCGGATCCTGACGCCCGCCCTGCGCCGGATGGTGCATCCGCGGCGGGAATCGGAGGGCTGAAGGCGCGAGAGGGGCCTCCAGGGAGGCCGGTCACTCGAAGGCCTTCTCCTCCGGAGCCTCGGCGTTCACCGCATCGGCCTCCAGGTCGCGGCCTGGCAGGGGCGCTTTGAGGAACTCGCGGTAGAACTCGTGCTGGATGACGAGGTCCATGATCTCATTGGTTCCCGTCCAGATGAGGATGAGCCGGATGTCGCGGAGGAGCCGCTCCAGCGGGTAGACGTTGGTGTAGCCGATGCCGCCCAGCACCTGCATGGCGTGGTTCACCACGGTCCAGGCCGTGTCCGTAGCGAACTTCTTGGACTCGGAAACCATGCGGCGGACCCGCCCCGGGGCGATGCCGCCGTGGTCGATGGCACGGCCCGTCTCCCGGCACAGGGCGCGGGCCGCCTCAAGCTGCGTGAGGGACTCGGCGATCTTGAAGGAGACGCCTTCGAAGCGCCGGATCTCCTGGCCGAAGGCCTTGCGCTTGGCTGCGTAGCGCGCGGCGATCTCCAGCCCGGCCCGGGCCATGCCCAGGGCCCCGCCCGCGCTGGTCATGCGCTCGGGGATCATCATCTGGTCGAAGACCTCGGCCCCCTGCCCGATCCCGGCCTCACCGCCCAGCACCTGGGCCATGGGCACACGGCAGTTCCGGAACCGGAGCCGTCCGGTGCCGCTGCCCCGGGTGCCCATCAGCCCGTAGACGTGCTCCACGGTCAGGCCCTCGCCCCGCTCCACGAGGAAGGCCGTGATGGATCGCCGGGGATCGCCAACGTCCGAGGTGCGTGCGTAGACCAGGAAGACGTCCGCCCCTTCGGCACCCACCACGAACCGCTTCTGGCCCTCGAGGATGAAGGAATCTCCGTCCCGGACGGCGCGGGTGGCGGCTCCGAAGAAGTCCGATCCGCCCCGGGGCTCGGTGAGCGCTTCGGCAGGGGCAAGCGTCCCGGCGATCATCGGCGCCAGGTAGCGGCGCTTCTGCTCCTCGGTCCCGAAGTGGACCAGCGCCTCGCCCACGATGGACACCAACGAGTAGAGGCAGCCGAGGGAGGTCCCCAGAACGCCGACCTCCTCCAGGGCAGCCAGTTCCGCGGTCCAGGGCAGCGCGCGGCCCCCGTAGGCCTCCGGGAAGCGCAGCCCCAGGAGGCGTCTCCGCCCGGCATCCGCGAGGAAACCCTTGGGATACCGCACCCGTTCCGCGTCCATGTCCAGAAGGAGGTCCCGGGGCACGGCCTTGACGAAGGCCCGGATTTCCTCCCGCAGGCCCCGGGTCCGCTCATCCAGGAGTTCGTCCGGGCAGGTGGTCATGGGACCTCCGGCCTTCTCAGCAACGCTTCAGGACTTCGGCCACGCAGCGCTCGATGCCGACCCATACGTCGCTCAACCGCGCGTCGTCGAACATGTAGGCCGGTGTGGTGACGAGCTTGCAGGCCTCGTCGATGACGATCTCCCGCGAATCCGGCGTGTCCTTGTGATGCTGGCCCAGCTTGTTGACGGCCGCGGCACAGCCCGCGTCGTTGCCCAGGGTGAGGCTGGCGGAGGCCCGGCCAGAGAGGGCCAGGGCCACCAGGGCCGGGGCGATACAGATGGCGCCCACGGGTTTCTTCGCGTCGAAGAACGCGCGCACAAAGGCGGCCACGTCCGGCCGCACGTCGGCTTCGGCGCCCTTGAAAGCGAAGCTGCAGTGGTTCTTGGCCACGCCGTACCCGCCCGGCATCACCAGGGCGTCGTAGTCGCCGGCCTTGGCTTGGGCGAGGTCCAGGCACTGACCCACCCGGGCGATGCGGCTGGATTCCTCCAGGATGTTGCGGGCGGCGCCGGGCACGGGCTGGCCCGTGACGTGGTTGATGACGTGGTGCTGGTCCGCATTGGGCGCGATGCACTGGAAGGCGGCTCCGTGCTGGTCCAGGGCCAGCAGCGTGAGCACCGCCTCGCGCACCTCCGCGCCGTCCAGGTGGCCGCAACCGGCCAGCAGCACCGCGACCTTGGGGGTCTTCGCCATGGGAGCCTCCTGATTTGTAGGTCGATTATCCCTCTAAAGACAAACCGCCAACCGCAGAGAACGCGGAGAGCGCAGAGAAAAAACATTCCTTCCCCGGCGTTCTCAGCGATCTCCGCGGCGAGCCAGCTGTTCGATTAACCTAGCCCCATGCACCTGTCGTCGCGCCTCCCGCACGGTTTCGAGCCGAACGCCCTGTCTGCGGCGCTGGCTCGCATGCGGCGGGAAAGCCGGGAGGTCCTGGATCTCACGGTGTCGAACCCCACCCGCTGCGGGTTCGCCTACCCCGAAGCGGTGATCCGCGCAGCGCTGTCCACACCCGCGGTGCTGGCCTACGATCCCGATCCGTTGGGTTCCCGGGTCGCCCGGGAGGCCGTGACCGCCCACCACGGGCATGGGCTGCGGGCGGAGGACCTGCTGCTCACAGCTTCCACCAGCGAGGGCTATGGCCTGCTCTTCAAGCTGCTGGGCGATCCCGGCGACGAGATCCTGGTGCCCAGCCCCAGCTACCCGCTCTTCGAGTGGCTGGCGCGCCTGGAGGGCCTGCACGCCCGGCCCGTGCCCTCCTATTTCCATGACCGCTGGCACCTCGACCTGGGCGCTCTGGAGGCCTCAGTGGGCCCCCGCACGCGGGCGGTGGTGGTGGTGAACCCCAACAATCCCACGGGACACTTCCTGTCCAAGGGCGAGTGGGACGGTCTCACGGCCCTATGTGCCCGTCGGGGTCTGGCCCTGCTGGTGGACGAGGTCTTCGCGGACTACACCCTGGAGGCTCCGGCGGACCGGCTCCCCACGGCCCTGGAGGATGCGGCGCCGCCCTGCCCGGTCTTCCTGCTGTCGGGCCTAAGCAAGGTGGCGGCCCTGCCGCAGCTCAAGCTGGGCTGGATCGCCGTGCGCGGCGCCGGCGCCGAGGCGCACCTGGAGGCTCTTGCCTTCCTGGCGGACCAGTACCTTTCCGTTTCCGCGCCGGTACAGGCCGCGGCACCGGCCCTTCTGGCCCTGGCTCCCGCGATTCGCTCCCAGGTGCGCGCCCGCCTCTCCGCCAACCTCGCAGCCCTGGACGCCGCGCTCGCCCGGCATCCCCGCCTCACCCGGCTTCCCGTGGAGGGCGGCTGGTCCGCCCTGCTGCGCCGCCCCGCCGTGGACGCGGACGAAGCCTGCGCCCTGCGTCTGCTCGAGCAGGCGGAGGTGCTCGCCCATCCGGGTTCCTTCTTCGACCTGCCGGGGGACGGCCACCTGGTCCTGAGCCTGCTCACGCCGGAAACGGGCTTTCGGGAAGGCCTCAACCGGATTCTTCCGATCCTCTGACATAATCGGCCATCCCCATGAGCCCCCTCGCCTCCTGCCCCAGCTGCGGTGCCCCCCTGAGCTTCCGGCCAGGAACCATGGTGGCCGTCTGCTCCTACTGCAAGGCCCTGGCGGCCCGGCGCGACCGGGATCCCGAGCTCATCGGCAAGGTGGCCGACCTGGTGGACACGGGCTCGCCCCTGGGCCTGGGCGCCACCGGGCGCCATGCGGGGCGCTCGTTCACCCTGGCGGGCCGGGTGCAGCTTAAGCATCCCCTGGGCGGCGTGTGGGACGAGTGGTACCTGGCCCTCGACGACGGCCGCTGGGGCTGGCTGGCGGAGGCCCAGGGCCGCTTCTACCTCACCTTCACCCAGACGCCCCACGGAACCCTGCCGTCTCCGGCCGGCCTGCAACCCGGCGGCCTGGCGGACCTGGGACCGGACGGCCTCTGGACCGTGGACGAAGTGAGCGAGGCCGCCTTCCACAGCGCCGAAGGCGAGATCCCCTGGGCCGTGGAACCCGGCGCCACCTACCGCTACGCCGACCTCTCGGGCCGCAACGGCGCCTTCGCCACCCTGGACTACGGCGAGGAGCCGCCCCTCTTCTTCCTGGGCCGCGAAGTGTCGCTGGCGGAGCTGGGGATCCAGGGCGGCACGCGGAAGCCGCCCAAGGCGGGCACCCAGGCCCTCAACTGCCCCAAGTGCGGCGGCGCTCTGGCCCTGCGCGCTCCGGACCAGACCCAGCGGGTGGGCTGTCCCAGCTGCGGCAGCCTGCTCTCGGCTGAAAACGGAAAGCTCGCCTTCCTCAAGAGCCTGCAGCAGCCCCGCCAGGATGTGGTCATCCCGCTGGGCGCCGAGGGCAGCCTGCGCGGCGAGCCGGTCACCTGCATCGGCCAGCTTCGCCGGAGCTGCACCATCGAGGGCACGGCCTATCCCTGGAACGAGTACTTGCTGCTGGACAGCCGCCACGGCTTCCAGTGGCTGGTGCAAAGCGACGGCCACTGGAGCCTGGCCGTGGCGGTGGCGCCCGGCGAGATCCCCCAGGCCCGCGATGGCCAGAAGAACCTCTTCGCCCAGGGCCGCAACTGGCGGCGCTTCCAGGATGTCGAAGCGGTCGTCGAAGGCGTGTGGGGCGAGTTCTACTGGCAGGTGGAGCAGGGCGAGCGGGTGGAGGTGACCGAGTTCGTGGCCCCGCCCCAGAGCCTCACCCGCGAACGCCAAGCCCACAAGGGCGGGGGAGGCGAGGTGAACTGGAGCCTCTCCACCTATCTGGAGCCGGCGGAGGTCTGGTCCGCCTTCAAGCTGCAGGGCGCCCCGCCGGAACCCATCGGCATCGCGTCCTTCCAGCCCAACCCCCACAGGGTCGCCCTGGCGAAGTCCGCCCTCTGGCTGGTGGGAGCCCTGGGCCTCCTGCTGCTGCTCGTGATGGCGGAATCCATCACGCACCGCAACGCGGAGCTGTTCCACCGGCAGCTGGACCTGTACGATCTGGCCCGCATCCAGGCCGAGGCCCCCGGCGCGGCGCGCCCGGGCATTCCCGCGCGCAGACCGCCAACCCAGGCGGTTCTCCCGACTTCGGCTGCATCCGCGGCCCCGGCGGAACCCCAGGAGCCGGTGTTCTTCTCCGACCCCATCGAGATCAAGGACGGCCACCAGAACCTGGCGGTCACCCTCAACGCCCCGGTGAACAACAGCTGGGTGGGCGTGGAGGGGGCCCTGGTGAGCGAGACCACGGGCGTGGCGGAGCTCTTCCTGGTGGAATCGAGCTGGTACCACGGCGTGGATGGCGGCGAGTCCTGGTCCGAGGGCGGCCGCACCGACACGGTGTTCCTCAGCGCCGTGCCGCCCGGAAGCTACGTGCTGCGCCTCGCGCCCCAATGGGACGGGAAGGTGCCGCCGGTCCGGCTGATTGACGTGAGGCTGCGCCAGGGGGTCATGCGCTGGCTCTATCCGGGCCTGGCCCTGCTGGCCATCCTGCTCGTGCCCCTGCTCATGGTGTTCCGCCTGGTCGCCTTCGAGAGCCGGCGCTGGCAGGAGAGCATGTACGCGCCGAACGCGGGCGCCTCCGGGAGTGACGACTGATGCGGATCCTCTACCTGCTCTTCCTCGGCGGCGGGTTCAGCCTCATGGTGGCCAACGGCTTCTTCGGCCGGGAATTCTTCGGGAACCGCCGCCGCGCCGACCTGCCGCCCAGCGTACGCCAGACACCCGGCGCCTACCGCACCTTCCTGCACAACAACGGATTCCACGGGGGTAAGTGATGATCACGGACCAACTGCTCCACCAGCTCGTCGTCGCCGCCATCTTCTCCGTCTTGGGCCTCGTCATCCTGGGCCTGGTCTGGCTGATCCTGGTGAAGGTCCTGCCCTTTTCCCTCCGCAAGGAGATGGAGGACGACCAGAACGTGGCCCTGGGCATCGTCCTCGGCAGCCTCATCCTGGGCATCAGCCTCATCATCGCTGCCGCGATCCATGGGTGAATCTGAACCAGAGGCACCCGCACCGACGCTCAAGGCGCCGCTGCTGTTCATCAGCGTGCTGCTCATCGCCAGCTGCGGCCTGATCTACGAGCTGGTGGCCGGCACCCTGTCGAGCTACCTGCTGGGCGACTCGGTGATGCAGTTCTCCACGGTGATCGGGGTGTACCTCAGCGCCATGGGGCTGGGATCCTATCTCTCGAAGTTCATCCAGCGGGGCCTGGCGCGGCGCTTCGTGGACCTGGAGCTGGGCGTAGCCCTGGTGGGCGGCTTCTCCGCGCCCATCCTGTTCCAGGCCTTCGCCCACACCCATGCCTTCCGGGTGGTGCTCTACGGCGTGGTGATGGTCGTAGGCACGCTGGTGGGCCTGGAGATCCCCATCCTCATGCGCATCCTCAAGAACCAGGTGCGCTTCAAGGATCTCATCGCGGGCGTGCTCACCCTCGACTACATGGGCGCGCTGTTCGCCTCGATCCTCTTCCCCCTGCTCTTCATGCCCAAGCTGGGCCTGGTGCGCACCAGCCTGTTCTTCGGCCTGCTGAACGCCACCGTGGGCCTCTGGTGCACCTACCTGCTGGCCACGCAGCTGGGACCCACGCGGCTGATCCGCCTGCGCTGCCTGGCGGTCATGGCCCTGCTGGCGGTGGGCCTGGCGTTCGCCGGGAAGTTCACGCTGGTCCTGGAGGAGGAAGTCTTCGCCGACGAGATCGTCTACGCCAAGGACAGCCCCTACCAGCGCATCGTCCTCACCCGGGGGCGGGGCAGCTTCCAGCTCTTCCTCAACGGCAACCTGCAGTTCTCCTCGGCGGATGAGTACCGCTACCACGAGGCTCTGGTGCATCCGGCCTTCGGCGTGAAGCCGGATGCGAAGCGGGTACTCATCTGCGGCGGCGGCGACGGCCTGGCCGTGCGCGAGGTGCTGAAGCACCCTTCGGTCCAGGAGATCGTGCTGGTGGACCTGGACCCCGCCATGACCGACATGGCCCGGTTCCAACCCATGGTGCGCCAGCTCAACGGGGCTTCCCTGGAGGATCCCCGCGTGAAGGTGATCA
The DNA here is from genome assembly GCF_022808815.1 of Geothrix paludis. GTDB lineage: Bacteria > Acidobacteriota > Holophagae > Holophagales > Holophagaceae > Geothrix > Geothrix paludis. The sequence goes on from NZ_JAKZLC010000001.1 coordinate 950,036, forward strand.
ACGCCGACGCCATGGTCTGGCTCCAGGAGAGCTCGGGACCGCCTTTCGACCTGGCCCTGGTGGACTTCCCGGACCCCAACACCTACGCCCTGGGAAAGCTCTACACCTCCCGGTTCTACCGCCTGCTCCAGCGCCGCCTCACCGATGACGCCATGATCGCCGTGCAGAGCACCTCGCCCCTCATGGCGCGGGAATCCTTCTGGTGCATCGCCGCCACCATGGAGGCCGCGGGCCTGAAGGTGCACCCCTACCACCTGGCCGTACCCTCCTTCGGCGTCTGGGGCTTCGCCCTGGCCTCCAGGCGCGATTTCGCCATCCCCACGCACGTGCTGCCCGGCCTGCGCCACCTCTCCGACGAGGCCACAGCCGCCATGTTCGCCTTCCCCAGGGACATGGACCGCGTGCCCACCGAAGTGAACCGTCTCGACAACCAGGTGCTGGTCCACCTCTACGCCCGGGAGTGGCGGCGGTGGTCGTGAGGGCCATCCATCTCCCATCCCCGGAAAGACAAACGCCAACCGCAGAGAACGCGGGGAGCGCAGAGAATAATTTGGCCTTTCTCTGCGCTCTCCGCGTTCTCTGCGGTGAACAGACCGCTCGAATCTCCAGGGCGCCTGGATCATGAAACGCCGCGCCTTCCTCGCAGCGGGCGCCATCTCGGCGGCTTCCCTGGCCTGCCGGCGGAAGCCGGAGTTCCCATTCCAGGGTGAGCTGGTGGGGCCGGATCTGGCCCTGGGCCACTGGCTTCGCGGCGGGGATTTCCCTGATCCGGAGCGCTTCGAACCGGTCTCCGCCCTGGTGGTGGGCGGCGGCGTGGCCGGCCTCAGCGCCGCCTGGCGGCTGGCGGGCGGCGGGCTGGACGACTTCCGCGTGCTGGAACTGGAGCCGGAACCGGGCGGGACCTCCCGCTCGGGGCGCAACCACGTGAGCGCCTTCCCCTGGGCCGCCCACTACCTGCCCGTGCCTGATCGGGGGAACCACGCGGTGCTGCGCCTGCTGGACGAGTGCGGCGTCCTGGAGGGCTTCGACGCCAAGGGCGAGCCGCGCTTCGCGGAGGAGGCCACGGTGCGGTCTCCCGAGGAGCGGATCTTCGCCTACGGCCAGTGGTGGGAAGGACTCTACCTGCGCGCCGGAGCCAGTGCCGATGATGAGCGCCAGTACCATGCCTTCTTCCATGAGATCGACCGCTGGGCGGCATTCCGCGACGCGAAGGGGCGCCCGGCCTTCAGCATCCCGCGCTCCCGCTGCTCGGACGCACCCGAGGCGGTAGCCCTGGATGGCCTCTCCTTCGCCGCCTGGCTCGACGCCCGCGGTCTCTCCTCGCCGCGCCTGCGCTGGCTGCTGGACTACGCCTGCCGCGACGACTATGGCTCCCGGCTGGACACCACCAGCGCCTGGGCGGGCCTCTTCTACTTCGCGGCCCGGAAGCAGGGCCCCGGCGAGGACTCCCGGCCCCTCCTCACCTGGCCCGAAGGCAACGGCTTCCTCGTGGACCACCTGCGCCAGCCCCTCGGCGACCGGCTCCGTTGCGGTGTGTTGGCCGTGGCCATCCGCGAGGAGAAGGACGGCGTCCTGGTCACCGCCTGGGATCACCTGGGCCAGCGGCGTGTGGGCTGGAAGGCGAAGCGCGTGATCTTCGCGGGGCCGCAGCACGTGGCCCGCCATGTGGTCGCGGGCCTGGCGGAAGCGCGCCCGGCCGCGGCCCGCATCCGGAACGCGCCCTGGATGGTGGCCAACCTCACCCTTCGCGCGCGCCCCAAGGAACCCACCTTTCCTCTGGCCTGGGACAATGTACTCCGCGACAGCGAGGCCCTGGGCTACGTGGCCGCCACGCACCAGAGCCTGAAGGACTACGGCCCCACGGTGCTCACCTGGTACCGGCCCTTCGCCGGCGCCGACTGCGATGCGGAACGGGCGAGGCTCCGCGCCATGGACTGGCCCGCGTGCGCCCGCATGGTGATGGACGACCTTCGCCCGGCCCATCCGGACCTCGAGGGCCTGGTGGCCCGGCTGGACGTGATGCGCTGGGGCCACGCCATGGTGCGGCCGGCGCCGGGCCAGATGTGGGACCCCGCCTTCCTGGGCCTCGCCCGGCCCTTCGGGGCCGTCCACTTCGCCCACACGGAGCTCAGCGGCCTGGCCCTCTTCGAAGAGGCCCAGGACCACGGCGTGCGGGCAGCCGAAGAGGTGCTGGCCGCCTCAGGACGCCGCGGCGAGAGCTGGCGCTAGGGCCTGTTTTCAAAGTGGGGCGTGGCCGCGCAAGGGGCGCCGCCCAAGCGAGGCAAGGAAAGCGACGAAGGCGATGGTGGACCCATCGTCGAGGAGCTTGACGCAGCATCGCGCCGGGCGCCGCCCCTTGCCGGTTCCGCCCTCTGCCCGGCGTTCCGCCGGGCAGGAGCAGGCCCCGGGCGGGGCCTGCGATAGGGAGAGGGGGACGCTGCCCAGCCGCACCCCTGGCTGCGTTGCCGGCCTCAAACGATGTCCCGCATCGCCCTTCGGCCGTCGCCTTGCCATGAGCGCGGCTGGGCAGTGTCGCGGCGGCGTCCCACTTTGAAAACAGGCCCTAGCTCCTGCACCTTCTCCACCAGCCGGGCCTCGCCCTCGGCGGGGATGGTGACGATCCAGATCCGGTCGTACGTGCCCAGCGACCAGTAGGGCACGGGCCCCTTCACGCCCAGGGCCCGGACGAGCTTCTTCATGAGGTCGTGATGCCAGCACACGATCACGGTGCGCCCCCGCTGGGCGTGGAGGATCTCCGCCGCCAGAGCCCCGCTGCCCTCCTTCGGCCGGACGAGGGGCGTCAGGCCCAGCCTGGCCGCGGTGGGGGCGAGGGTCTGCTGCGTGCGCCTCAGCTCCGACGTGAAGAGCGCCGCCGGGTGGAAGGCCGCCAGCACAGGCGCCAGCGCCTGGGCCCGGCGCAGGCCGGCCTCGGCCAGAGGAGAGTCCCCATCGAAGAGGGACTGGCGCTCCGCATGCCGGAGCAGGACCACCGTGGTGTCCTGGGCCGCGAGACCGGCCGCGGCGACGGCCAGCCAGAGCGAGAGGAAAGCGGATCGGACCGCGGCCATGAAACCTCCGCCTCCGAGGTTAACGGAGGTGCGCCTCCCCTGTGATGGCGGACACATGATCTCCCAGAGGCCTGGAAAGTCCCGACACGTGCCGCGATCTGTTTTTTCTCAGCATCTCCGGCATTGGGGCGGCCCGACCGATTCGCGCATGTGATAACACGATTCATTGTTTTCTTTATGAATCGCTTGGAATGGATTCCCGAGACTTGACGTCCCCTGACCCGGGGTGAGGATGGGTCCAACTCATCCATCCACATATGTCGGTCCCACCTCCCCGGAGGAAGGTCCATGTCCACTGCCCAGGTTCCACCCCTGAAGGCCCCGCCGGGCGAAGCCCCGCCGGCCGGAATGGAATCCCGCCTTGCGGCACTGGCGGAGGTGGTCCGGGGCCTGGAGGCCCGGGTGGGAGCCCTGGAGGCGGCGCTCCGGACCGCGCCGACATCCGCGGCGGCGTCCACGGCGGCGTCCGCGGCGCGATCTCCCGGAGTCACTCCCGCGGTGGATGCGCTCCTGCCGGAACCCGCCCTGCCAAGTCCCACCCGCGTCCTGGGCCTCATCGGACGGGTCTGCCTCATCCTCGGCGGGGCCTACCTCATCCGGACCCTGGTGGACGCCGGCACCCTGCCCCACGGCGTGGGCGTGGCCCTGGGACTCGCCTACGCCGCCACCTGGGCCGTGCTGGGGCGCCGGGCCCGGCGTCCCCTGGACGCCGCCTTCCGCACCCTGGCCTCCATCCTCATCGCCTATCCGCTGACCGTGGAATCCTCCACCCACTTCGGCATCCTGGCCCCGGGACTGGCGGCCCTGGTCCTGGTCGCGGTCGCGGCGCTGCACGCCGCCGTGGCCTGGCGCAGGGACCTCCACGCCATCCTCTGGACGGCCACGCTGGCCGCCCTGGGCTCCGGCTTCATCGTGATGATGGCCCGCCGGTCCATCGAACCCTTCACGGCGGCCTTCCTCGCCCTGGGCGCCGGGGCCCTGTGGCTCACCTACGGGCGGCGCTGGCACGGCCTGCGCTGGCCCACCGCACTAGCGGCCGATGCCGGTGTGCTGATCCTCACGCTCCTCGCCACCTGGCCGGGTGGCGCGCAGGGCATCTATCAGGGGCTGTCCCTGGGACGGGCCATGTTCCTGGCCCTGGCCCTGGTGGCCATCTACATCGGTAGCTTCGCGGTGCGGATGCTCCAGCGCCGCCGGGCGGTGAACGCTTTCGAGTTCATCCAGACGGCCTTGGTCCTCCTCGTGGGCTTCGGGGGCGCGGTCCGCGTCGCCCAGGCCTCGGGCTCGGGCACGGCGCTGCTGGGCGCGGGAGTCTCCCTGGCCGGGGTGGGCTGCTACGCCGCCTCCTTCCCCTTCGCGGACGACCGGGAGGAGACCCGGGCGAACTTCAACTTCTTCACCTTCCTGGCCCAGATCTTCCTCCTGCTGGGCGGGCCCTTCGTCGTGCCCCTGCCCCTGTTCGCCACCCTCGCGGGGGTTCTCGGCCTGGTGGCCATGCTGGCCGCGCTGCGCCTGCGCCGAAAGGTGCTGGTGTACCAGAGCGGCATCTACCTCACGGCCGCCGCCCTGGCCTCCGGGCTCGGCTCCTGGGCCCTCCACGTGTTCATGGATCCCGCCAGTCCCACCGCCGCCCCTTCCATCGCGGGGCTGGCCAGCCTGGCCGCGCTCTTCGCCTCCCTGGCGGTCTTCCTGGCGCGCCGGCCGCCGGATCCCGTCACCGCCCTGATGCGTCCCGCCATCCTGGTCATGGGAGCCCTGGCCGCGGCGGGCCTCGGCGCCGTGGCGATCTGGATCTGCTGCGGCGGCAGGACCCCGGATCCCGGAGGCCTGGCCCTGGCCCGGACCCTGGTGTTGTCGGCCCTCGCCATCGCCCTGGCCTGGCTGGGGCGGCGTGTGCCCGTGCTGGAGCTGCGGTGGATGGTCTACCCGTTCCTCGCCGTCACCACGCTCAAGTTCCTGTTCGAAGACATGGCCGTGGGACGGCCCCTCACCCTCTTCCTGGCCTTCATGGGCTTCGGGGCGACGCTCATCCTCGCCCCACGCCTGTTGAGGAACCCGGCGGTCCGGGACGCGGACGAAGAGGAGGACGCCCCATGAAGCGCCTCGCCCGATCCGCCGGTCCCGCCCCCATCCATTCGCCGTCCTGCGGCGCCGTTCCACGAAAGGACATCCCTATGCGTTTTCCGATCCTGTCCATGCTGGCGGCGGGTCTGCTGATGCTCCTGGGCTCAGCGGCCTTCGCGGAGCCGCCCACCGTCAAGCCGCCCGCCGGAACCCGGGCGGAGAATCCGGGGATGCCGGAGGGCATCGAGGTGCCCAAGCCCCCCTTCAGCGAGGGCATCTTCCCCTGCACCTCCTGCCACGACGGCAAGAGCATGAAGCCGAACCTCAAGCGCCGCGAGCTGACCGACATGCACACGGACATCGTCCTGAACCACGGACCGGCGAGCCGCTGGTGCCTGGACTGCCACGACGCCAACAGCCGCGACAGCCTCCACCTGGCCAGCGGCGAGAAGGTGCCCTTCACCGCCTCCTACCTGCTCTGCGGCCAGTGCCACGGGGACAAGCTGCGGGACTGGCGCGTGGGCGTCCACGGGAAGCGCACCGGCCACTGGAACGGCGAGAAGCAGTACCTCCTCTGCGTCCACTGCCACAACCCGCATTCCCCCCGGTTCAAGCCGCTGAAGCCCATGGCGCCGCCCGCCCATCCCGAAGAGATCCAGGCCCGGAAAGGGGGTGTCCGATGACGGACCCGAAGCCCATCACCCCTCCCGAGAGCTGCGGCGATTCCGGCTGCGGCACCCGGCGCGAGTTCCTCGGCGCGGCCACGGCCGCCATGGCCGCCGCCCTCACGGGCTGCGGGACGCTGAGCAAGGAGGAGTTCCTCCAGCACAACTTCCGCGAGCTCTCCAAGCAGGAGGTGCAGGATGTCATCGCCCGGCTGGAGAAGGAATACAAGGCCAAGTACGGGAAGGACGTGAAGGTCGCCAACACCCCGGCCATCCCCGGCGTGATCTTCGGCTACGCCCTGGACCTCAGCCGCTGCATCGGCTGCCGGCGCTGCGTCCATGCCTGCGTGAAGGAGAACAACCAGTCTCGGGATCCCGAAGTGCAGTGGATCCGCGTCCTCCAGATGGACAAGGAGGAGGGCGTCAACCTCCAGCACGCGGACCAGTACTACAACCCCGAGGAGGTGCCCCAGGAGGGCCACTTCTACATGCCCGTCCAGTGCCAGCAGTGCAAGAAACCGCCCTGCACCAAGGTCTGCCCCGTGGGCGCCACCTGGCGCGAGAAGGACGGCATCGTGGTGGTGGACTACAACTGGTGCATCGGCTGCCGCTACTGCATGGCCGCCTGCCCCTACGGCGCCCGTCACTTCAACTGGGGTGAGCCCAACCTGCCCGCGGACCAGGTGAACACCAACACGCACTACCTGGGCAACCGCCCCCGGCCCAAGGGCGTGGTGGAGAAGTGCACCTTCTGCATCCAGCGCACCCGCAACGGCCAGTACCCGGCCTGCGTGGAGATCTGCCCCACGGGCTCCCGCAAGTTCGGCAACCTCCTCGACAAGGACAGCGAGATCCGCTACGTCCTCGAGAACAAGCGCGTCTTCAAGTTCAAGGAAGACCTGAACACCCAACCCAACTTCTTCTACTTCTACGGGGTGTAGGGCCATGATCACGCTGAAGAACTTCTGGCAGTTCATCACCGACACCCTGCGGATCATCCTGAAGGGCGACCGCCTCTACTACGCCTGGGTGGGGTTCCTCGTGCTCCTCATCGCCATCGGCGCGGCGGCCTACCTGGGCCAGCTCAACAGCGGCCTCATCGTCACCAAGATGCGCGACCAGGTCTCCTGGGGCTTCTACATCGGCAACTTCACCTTCCTGGTGGGCGTGGCCGCCGCGGCCATCATGCTCGTCATCCCGGCCTACATCTACGACTGGGAGCCCATCAAGGAGATCACCATCCTGGGCGAGATGCTGGCCATCAGCGCCCTCATCATGTGCCTCGGCTTCGTGATGGTGGACATCGGCCGGCCCGACCGCTTCTGGCACATCATCCCTCTGGTAGGACGGCTGAACTGGCCGCAGTCCATGCTGGCCTGGGACGTGATCGTGCTGAACCTCTACCTGCTGCTGAACTGGTTCGTGGTCACCTACCTGCTCTTCTGCGCCTACACCGAGCGTCACTACGTGAAGAAGCTGGTGCTGCCGCTGGTGCTGCTCTCCATCCCCATGGCCGTGAGCATCCACACCGTCACCGCCTACCTCTACAACGGCCTGGCCGCCCGTCCCTTCTGGAACTCCGCCATCCTGGCGCCGCGCTTCCTGGCCTCGGCCTTCTGCTCGGGCCCGGCGATCCTGCTCATCCTCCTGCAGATCCTCCGGAAGACCACCAAGCTCAGCATCAAGGACGAGGCCATCTTCAAGGTGGCCGAGCTGATGGCCTACACCATGGGCTTCAACCTCTTCCTCACCGCGGCCGAGGCCTTCAAGGAGCTCTACTCCGGCACCGAGCACATGGTGTACTTCCAGTACCTCCTGTTCGGCCTCAAGGGCCACACCACGCTGGTGCCCTATGCCTGGGCCTCCATTCTCTGCGGCCTGGCGGCCTTCATCCTGTTCCTGGTGCCCCGCACCCGCACCAACTGGGTGACGCTCAACATCGGCTGCGTGCTGATCTACGCCAGCGTCTACATCGAGAAGGGCATGGGCCTCATCATCCCGGGTCTCACGCCGGACGTGCTGGGGGACATCTACGTCTACCGCCCATCCTTCACGGAGATCGCCGTGGCCGCGGGCATCTTCGCCACCGGCTTCCTGGTCTTCACCCTCATGCTGAAGGCCGCCGTGCCCATGATGCTGGGCGAGTTCACGATCTCCAAGGGACAGCCCCCGCAGGAGGCTCCGCCACAGAACGTCTAGGGCTCAGATTCCCGGATCCTCGTCGCGCTCCTCATCGGGGTTCGCGGCGAGGATCGCGGCGAACCGGTCGACGTGGGCCAGGAAGAGATCCACCAGATGGGGGTCGAAATGGACGCCCCGCCCCCTCTGGAGCAGGGCCACCACCTGGTCCTCGGGCCAGGCGTCCTTGTAGTGGCGCCGGCTGCTGGCCGCATCGAAGACATCGACCAGGGTGGTGATGCGGGCCTCGATGGGGATGGCCTCCCCCTTCAGGCCTCTCGGATAGCCAGTGCCGTCCCACTTTTCGTGATGGCCGAAGGCGATGCGGGCCCCCATCTGGATGAAGGGCACCTTCGACCCCTTCAGGATGGTGGCCCCCATGGAGGTGTGCCGCTTCATGGTCACCCACTCCTCCACCGTGAGGGCGCCCGGCTTCTGGAGGATGGCGTCGGGCACCCCGACCTTCCCGATGTCGTGCATGGGCGCGGCGGCCCGGATGGTCTCGATGGCCTCCTCGTCCCAGCCCAGCAGCCGGCCCATCTCCGCGGCGTAGAGGCCGATCCGCCGGACGTGCGTCCCGGTCTCGTGGTCCCGGTGCTCGCTGGCGGAGATGAGCCGGAGCGCCACTTCCTCCCGGGAAGCCCGGATCTGCTCGGTCTGCTCCCGGACCTTCTGGGCGAGCTGGGCCTCCCGGTCACGGAAGGCGATCTCCAGCATCCGCCGCCTCAGCGCGGCATTCACCTGGACCAGGATCTCCCGGGGCTGGAAGGGCTTCAGCACATAGCCGAAGGCGCCCTCCTGGAGGCATTCGATGGCCGTCTCCGCCGCCTCCGTGGAGCTCACCATCACCACAGAGATATCCGGGATGCGGGGCTGGAGCGCCTTCACCAGGTCGAGCCCCGAGGCCCCCGGCATCTGGATGTCGCTGAGCACCAGGTCGGAGGGTTCCTCTTCCAGGGCCTTGAGGGCGGCCGGCACATCGCCGGCCGTCCGGCACCGGTACCCCGCCTTCGCCAGGATCCGCTCGAGCGATAGGCGAATGATGGGCAGGTCATCCACGATCAGGATGCTGACCTGCTGGGGCACCACTTGGATGTCTTCGCCCATGGACCTTCCCGGGACTGGTGTTGAACGGCAAGTCTGTCGGATAGCTATCGGGAACGATGATGGCACAGGTGGAAAAAACCATGAAGCATCGGTGCGAGGCAGGCCTGGCGCGCCTGCTTTGTCCCCCCGCTACCGGGCCCACTCCAGGGAGTCCCGCTTGGCCCGGAAGTGGGCGCCCAGATCCAGACCGATGGCCCGCTCGCAAAGGGCCAGGGCTTCGTGGAAGTCTCCAAGCTCGCTGTGGGCCTGGATGCCACGCTCGAAGCAGGTGAGGTTCTCCAGCATCCGCCGGTACTCATGCGGGAAGGCCGCTTCCAGATCCGGCAAGTGGCCGATCACCGCAGCCACCGATCCGGCGCAGGCCTCCCACTGGCCCAGCTGCGCCAGGGCTTCGGAAGTCAGATCGTGGGCCACGCATTTCACAGCGTTCGGCAGGCTGGCCTGCCCCTCCAGGGTCCGGCGCAGGTACTTGAGCGCGGACTCCGGCCCGCTGAAGGCCGCCTCGCGGTGCCCCGCCAGCAGGTCCGCCAGGATCTCCTTCACCGACTTGCGGACGGGTTCCTGTCGCTTCGCCACTATTCGTACTCGATCGTGGCGGGGGGTTTGGAGGTGATGTCGAAGACCACTCGGTTGATGCCCTTCACCTCACGGACGATACGCTGGGCGATCCGGTCCAGCAGCTCGTGGGGGAGCCGGGCCCAGTCGGCGGTCATAAAGTCCTCGCTGGTGACGGCGCGCAGGGCGCACATCCACTCGAAGGTGCGCTCATCGCCCATGATGCCCACGGTCTGCACGGGCAGCAGCACGGCAAACGCCTGGCTGGTGCGGCCGTACCAGCCGCTCTCGCGCAGCTCCTGGAGGAAGATGGCGTCGGCGTTCTGGAGGATGGTGGCGCGCTCCCGGGTGATGGCGCCCGGCAGGCGCACCGCTAGCCCCGGCCCGGGGAAGGGATGCCGCTGGTTCATCTCCTCGGGCAGGCCCAGGGCCAAGCCCGTGGCCCGCACCTCGTCCTTGAACAGCTCGCGGAGGGGCTCCACCAGCTTGAGCTTCATGCGCTCCGGCAGGCCGCCCACGTTGTGGTGGGACTTCACCAGGATGGCCCCGCCGATGCCGCTGGACTCGATGACGTCCGGGTAGGTGGTGCCCTGGCCCAGGAAGTCGGCCTTCACCTTGCCGGCCTCGCGCTCGAAGACTTCGATGAACTTGCCGCCGATGATCTTCCGCTTCTGCTCGGGATCGGTCACGCCCGCCAGGGCGCCCAGGAACTCATCCGAGGCATCCACCCAGATCACATTGAGCTCGAAGGGGGCGAAGTAGGCCTGCACCTGCTTCATCTCGTCCTTGCGCATGAGCCCGTGGTCCACGAATACGCAGGTGAGCTGCTTCCCGATGGCCTTGTGCAGCAGCAGCGCCGCCACGCTGGAGTCCACGCCGCCGCTGAGCCCCAGCACCACCGTGCCCTGGCCCACCTGCTCGCGGATGACCTTGACCTTCTCCTCGATGAAGTTGCCCGCGTTCCAGTCCAACGCCATGCCGCAGCGCTTGAGGAAGTTCAGCAGCAGGGGCGTGCCCTGGGTGCTGTGGGTGACCTCCGGGTGGAACTGGAGGCAGTAGATCCCGCGCCTCGGGTCCTCCATGGCCGCCACGGGCACGCTGGGCGTCTTCGCCGTGACCGTGAAGCCCGCCGGGGCGACTTCCACATGGTCGCCATGGCTCATCCACACCTGCTGGGCGTGGGGCAGCCCTTCGAAGAGCATCGAGCCCTCAGGCGTGGCCTGGATCTCCGCCTTGCCGTATTCCCGGCTCGCGGAGCGGTGCAACTGCCCGCCCAGGTTCCGGGCCAGGAGCTGCTGGCCGTAGCAGATGCCGAGAATGGGCACGCCGAGGTCCAGGATGGCCGGGTCCAGGTCCGGCGCCCCGGGCTCCAGCACCGAGTTGGGCCCGCCAGACAGGATCACGCCCTTCAGGTCCGCCCCCTCGATCTCCGCGGCTGTCGCGCCGGAGTTGTACACCAGGCCGAAGGCCCCCAGCTCGCGCAGCCGTCGCGTGATGAGCCGCGTGTACTGGCTGCCGTAGTCGATGATGGCGATGCGCTCGTGGTGCATGGATGTCCCAAAAGGACATTCTCTCAAGGGGAGTCACTTGTGACCAGTGGCGGGTCCCTGACCGGGCTGGAAGGCCAGGGCTTCTTCGAGGAAGCGAAGGCAGTCGCTGCGGTCCTTCCTAAGAGCCTGCAGGCCGGCATCCTGGTCTTTGATCTCCCATCGCACGGGCTTCTGCCGGTGGTCCAGGGCCAAGTCCAGCATGCCGCCCTGGGAGGAGGCCTTCCAGGTGGCCTCCCGCAGGGGCGTGGCCAGACGGCCGCTGGCGCACACAGGACTGGCTTCAGTCCCCACCTTGAGGGAAGCCGTCCAATGGTAATCCACCCCTGGGGGGACCTCGATCGGGAAGCGGCGCTTCGCCTTCGTCCGCTTGAGCGGAGCGGGAGGCCTCACCAGGGCGGGGAGGTTCAGTTCCCATTCGCCCCCCTTCTGGATCCGGGCACCGGAGTACTCGATCTTCAGGATCGTCTCAAAGGGGTCCTCTGGTCGCATCGGTGGCCGGATGGAGGACACCTCCCAGTGCGCCGGCAGGGCCTGAGGAGCGAACCGCAGCGAGTGCTGCTTCAGTCCCTTGGCTCCTTCGGTCTGGGCGATGCTCTGAAGTCCAAGGGCGTCGGCGGATTCCAGGATTCGCAAGGTGCCCGTCAGGACACCTTCGGACGAGATCTGGCCTTCGAGGTGGTACTCGACTCGTTCCCGGTCGAGGGCCGAATCCGGCACTTCCACCCAGGCCGCCCCCTCCGCGGTGCAGATCATGAGCCGGGCCCCCCGATGCCCCACGGGCAGCCACCCCAGCGGCGTCGTCCGGGAGGTGGGATCCACCAGGAGAAAGCGGCCCCGCGGTGTCTGAACCTCTGCGGGAAACTCCAGGGATTGGTCCAGGCGGATGGCGGCGATGACGTGATTGAAGAGGAACGGATTCACGGGTGCGTCCCCTGGAATACGCCCCTGACCCAGGCGCGCCAGGACGGGACTGCCATCCAACCGGAGGGCGCTGGCCCCGCCCAGCAGGCAGGTGGCCAGGTCCTTGCAATCCCCGTAGCGACGCCGGAGGGTCTCCGTGCTGCGCTCGGGGATCCAGCCACGCTCAGGGCTCAGGTAGACCATGCGATAGACGAGTGAGGTCCTCATCCACTGGCTGAGGCGCACAAGCGCGTCCCGGACGCTCACCCCCTCCATGGGAACGGGCTGGACCTTCTCGATCATGGGTGCGTAACGCTGGTGGATCCACTTCGCGTAGCCATCCCAGTTCGACAGGTCAGGGCAGACGGTCAGCGCCGGATCCTGGAAGCGAAGGCTGACGAAAGGAACCTGCTCGAGGCCCGCGGCCGCCCAGGGCTCGTCCTTCGGCAGTGCCGGGAGATCCTCCAGTTCGACCAGCCGGTCGCTCTGGCGGATGACGGAGGCCCAGGCATTCAGGTTCCGGGAGTCGACGCGGACGGAGAGCAGCTCCTCTCTGCTGGTGGTCCGGAAGGGGAGGTCCACCCCCACCGCCAGGATGTAGCGCCGGATGGGGTGGCTTTCCAAGGGAAACACAAGATCCACTGGTCCCAACGGGAGCTTCAGGGTCTCCTGGGACTCGAAGGCGATGATGCAGCCGACCTCGACATCTGGCAGGGTCGCTGCGGACAGAACCTCGGTGGAAACCGTTCGCCCCGCGAAGGCATCCGCGTCGATGCTCACCAGATCGTCCCGGTCGATCTTCCGCGTAGAGCCATCCGGGCGTAGATTCCAGCCTTTGAGTTTCTGGATCTTGGACACCGTCTTGCCGAACCCGCGGCTCAGGAAGGTGCCTTCATCCCTGCCTTGCTTGGTGAGCACGCGCACGACCCTGGTGTGGATTTTCCGGAGCTCTCCCGCGCCGCGGTAGCTGACCAGGGTTTGATCCAGAAGAATCCACGCATCTTCCCCTTCTGGCGGCATTCGGGTCGCTGAATCCCGAACGGCGCGGTCCGCCCAGTTGGGAAGACCCCAGAACTGGGCTCGCACCGGCCATGCCCCAGCGAGGAGCAGGAACAGCAGGGCGATCGTGCGGCTCATGACGATGACCGGGAGAGGGTGATGGTCCTGGAGAAGCTCTCGCGTACCCAGGCCAGGAAGGTTTTGAATTCGGGATAGCTGGAGGGTTCAGCCAACAATGTCCTGGTGCGGACCTTGAGCAGCACGTGGATCTCGGAGGGGGAGTCCCCGGGGCCGGCGGTCCAGCTCACCTCGCCGAAGGTGTTCGACCGCTGGATCGGAGGAGCGCCGGACCAGACGAACCCCTGCGGGCATACGATGGTCGCCTGGTATTCCTGAAGGCCGAGTAGAGGGAGCGCGATCCGTTCCTGGCGCTGGGCCGGAAGATCCCTCGGAAGGTCCATGGGAGGATCCACCAGCGGAAACGGGTTCACCTCGATGTGGCGCGCCGCATCACGCTCTCTCACGGCATCGCATTTCCACTCGAAGGGACCTCTTTTGTAGGGGCCTACCGTGGCCGTCTCAATCTGCACGGCCGCATCCCTCTTCTCGAGAATCTCCTTGAGGTTCTTGTTCCGCTCCGCGGGAAGCATGGACCACCACTGGGCTCGCTCCTCCCAATCCTTGATGCCGGTGCTGTGGGAGGTCAGATGGATCTGATCCCGATCCTCGCCCACGATGGTGGTCACCTTCACCACCTGCGTATTGCGGGATCCATCCTGGATCGGCACTTTCACGACCTGATAGCCCCACTTGGGGTCGGCGGGCGTGAGCGCCAGAGCCTCCGTTCCCTGGAATTTCGGCAGAATGAGGTCCGGTGGCGCAAAGCGTCGGGCCGGTTCGATGAAGATCGGCGGCGCACCCTCCTGTTCGATCATCAGGACCCAGTCTCCCAGTTGGGCGATGTTGCACTCCTTGGGCCTCAGCTTCCGCTCGCGCCGGTCGACTATGAACACGGGCTTGGCTGGAATCCCAGCCGAACCGAGCAGGCTCCAGAGGAGCAGGTGAAGGCCGGCGCCGGTGGTTTCGCCGGTCTTCAGGACCTCTCCAAAATCCCGAGGATCGATCTTCCGCTTGTTCTGCTTCTCCGAACGGGCCGCCAATTCCTCGGGGGTGAGAGCCGTGACGTCCAGAAACCGGGCCACCAGGCGGCGATGCAGCTCGAGCGCGGCCGCTTGCCGGGAAGGCGGAAGCCCTTGGCGGATCTCGTCCGAGAAAGCTCCCCAGACCTTCCCGTACTGGATTTTCTGATCGTAGAAGGGCCGGTACCAATGGTTCGCAACCTCCTCCCAGAACACCTTCTCCCCCTTCTGAGACGCCTCCACCAGGTACCGGGGCTGCTGGTACAGGACGAAGCGGGGATTGTCCTTGGCGCTCTCCTCCGAATAGGGCACCCACTCGTAGGCCGGGATCTCCTTGAAGATCGCCTTCCTGAATCCCTTCCCGTTCACGATCTGAGCGCCCCGGGGGCCGGTCTGGAGGTCGTAGCCCCAGGCGAGGTCGTCATAGACCTCCAGTTCCAACCGCCGGGTTGGAAGCCGTGCCCCCAGGGAGAACACCCGGTCCTGCACCTGGTAATCCCAGAAGGGCCCCGCAACCCCAAAGAAGGCCTGCTCGGTCCACTGGATCTGCACGACGCAATCCAACGTCAGTCCGGGGGGGATCACCGAAGTACGGTTAAGAGACCCCTTTCCGGTCTCCACCAGAGCCTTGGTCTGGAAATCGGAAGAAGCCTTGAAAGGGGTCTCGACCCCTCCTCGCGCGATGGTTCGGCCCTCGATGGTGCTCGTGGGCAGGAATTTGGGGAACTCCACCGCATTCCTGCCTTGCTCGTTCAGGACACGGATGAGGTAGGCGTGCTCCACAGAAGTGGCATGAAACCTGATCGTCCGTTCGAGGATGATGGCGCCGAAGCCCTTGGTTTCGGCCTCCTTGACCTCCCACACGTCAGGTTTGATCTGCGGTAGCTCCGCCATCAGGCCACGCAGGCACAAGATCATCAGGGCTGACGCCATCAGGTGGATGCGCATGGATCAATCCTCAAGGAGGGATGGATCCATCCTAAATCTGAAGGTGAAAGGCAGCCTCAGGAAGTTATTGCCAGATGCTGAAGTCCGCAATCCGCAGGAAGGCCTGGCGGAGACGGTGGAGAAGGCTGAGGCGGGCGGCGCGGAGGGCGGGGTCGTCGCACTTCACCATGACGGCGTTGAAGAAGGCCTCCAGGGGTCCGGCCAGATCGGCGAGGGCCGCGAGCAGGGCCTTCTGGTCGGCGGTACCCTCGAGCCGGCCGAGGTGTTCAGCCAGCACTTTCTCCTCTGCCTGCGCCAGCAGGCCTCTATCGAAATCGCCTGCGGCGATTTCGTCCTTCAGGATGTTCCCGATGCGCTTGGCGCTCTGGGCGAGGCTGGCGAAGCGGGCGTCCTCGGCGAAGGCGGAGAGGGCCTCGCAGCGAGCCTTGAGGTCCGCCAGGTCCTCCCAGCCGGCGGCGAGCGCCGAGCGGCGCACGGAACCGGCGTACCCGGCCAGCTCCAGCTGGTAGGCCACGCGGTCCTTGAAGAAGGCCAGCAGGGCCTCGCGGGTCTCCGCCTCGGGCTTCGTGGCCTTCGGTCCGACCACCTTCAGGGCGGCGGCGATGAGGTCTGAGGGCGTGAAGGGCCAGCCCTGCTCCCAGAGGATGCGGACGAGGCCCTGGCCCGCGCGGCGCAGGGCGAGGGGATCCTTCGAGCCGCTGGGGATGAGGCCCACGGCGAAGCAGCCCGCCACCGTGTCCAGCTTGTCGCAGAGGGACAGCAGGCAGCCCATGGGTGTACCGGGGATGGCATCCTCGGCACCCACCGGCCGGTAGTGCTCCTTGACGGCCTTCCAGACTTCCTCGTGGGCGCCCTCGTGCTTGAGATACTCGCCGCCCATGACGCCTTGCAGCTCGGGGAACTCGCCCACCATCAGCGTGCGGAGGTCGCACTTGGCCATGCGGGCGGCCTCGAGGGCGCGGTCGACGTGCTCGTCGTCCGTGGAGAGGCGCGTGGCCAGAGCCTTGGTGAGGGCCACCACGCGGCCGGTCTTGTCGTGGTAGCTGCCCAGCTCCCGCTGGAAGGTGAGGGCCTTCAGCTTCTCAAGCCGGTCGGACAGGGGGTGCTTGCGGTCCTCCGCGAAGAAGAATCGCGCATCGTAGAGCCGCGCCTTCAGCACCCACTCGTTGCCGGCCTTCACGAAACCCGCCGGGTCGTCCGTGCGGTTGGCGGCGGTGAGGAAGAAGGGCAGCAGCGCACCGTCCGATCCCTCGATGCAGAAGCTCTTCTGGTGCTCGCGGAGGCTGGTGACCAGCACCTCCTTGGGCAGCTCCAGGAAGTCTGCCGGGAACTCGCCGCGCACAACCTTCGGGAATTCCACGATCTCGGCCAGGGTGTCCAGCAGCTCGGCGTCGGCCACCACGCGGCCGCCCGCCTCGGCCGCCAGCCGGTCCAGCTGTTCAGCCATGCGGGCGCGACGGGCCTCCACGCTGACCACGACGCCCGCAGCCTCCAGTGTGGCCTCGTAGGCATCGGGCGAAGCGACCTTCACGGGTTCGGGATGCTGGCGATGGTGGAGCCGGTGCCCCCAGGTGGTGGCCGTGGCTGCCACGCCATCCACGGTGATGGGCACGACTTCTCCGCCGAAGAGGCAGAGGATGTTCCGGATGGGCCGAACGAACTCGAATTCGGAGTTCCCCCAGCGCATGGCCTTGGGCACGTGTAGCCCAGCGACGAGCCCCGGCAGCGCCTCCGCCAGCAGCTCCTTCGTGGGCCGCCCCTGCTTCGTGATCGTCACCACCGCGCAGGGCTCCTTCTTGCCCGCGGGCTGCTCGAAGCGCACCGCCGAGAAGTCCACACCCCACTTCTCCGCGAACTTCAGCCCTTGGATCGTCGGCTTGCCGTCTGCGTCCACACACATGCGCTGGGGCGGACCGACCTGGGTGTCGGTTTGATCGGGCTGAGCCATGGGAAGGTCCTGGGCTCGCCACGCAAGCTTGCGCGGTGAGTAGAAGGCCTCGAGCGATGACGTGGACAAGCCCTGCCCACCTGCCCAGGCAGTGAAGGCTGCAGCCAACTCCTCCGTCAGCGGCCCCAGGAATCGCGCCGGGATCTCCTCACAGTGCAGTTCCAGCAGGAAGGTCGCGGTGCCGCTCACTTCGCACCCCCCTTCCCAGCCACCACGTTTTTCTCTGCGCTCTCCGCGTTCTCTGCGGTTGGCGTTTTTGCATTTTCAAAGTCCAGGTACGCCCGGGCGCAAGCGCACGCCAGGTCACGCACGCGCTTGATGATGCCGGGGCGCTCGGTGGTGCTCACGGCGCCGCGGGCGTCCAGCACGTTGAAGGTGTGGCTCATCTTGAGTGCCTGCTCGTAGGCGCTGAGGAAGTGGCCCAGGTCGTTGAGTAGGTGCCAACCCTCCTTCTCGTAGGCGTCGAAGAGGGTCTTGTGCAGGCCCAGGTCCGCGTGCTCGAAGCTGTAGGCGCTGAGCTCGAACTCCTCACGCTGGCGCATCTGGCCGTAGGTGACGGGGAACACACCGTCGTCCGTCTTCACCTCGCCGTGCACCAGGTCGAAGATGTTGTCGTAGCCGCCCAGGAACATGCAGATGCGCTCGATGCCGTAGGTCAGTTCCGCGGAGACGGGCCGGCAGTCCAGGCCGCCCACCTGCTGGAAGTAGGTGAACTGGCTGATCTCCATGCCGTCCAGCACCACCTGCCAGCCCACGCCCCAGGCGCCCAGCGACGGCGATTCCCAGTTGTCCTCCTCGAAGCGGAGGTCGTGCTTGGAGAGGTCGATGCCCAGGGCCTCCAGGCTCTCGATGTAGAGATCCTGCACCTTGGCCGGGCTGGGCTTGAGGATCACTTGGAACTGCAGGTGCTTGTAGACGCGGAAGGGGTTCTCGCCGTAGCGGCCGTCCGCCGGGCGGCGCGAAGGCTCCACGTAGGCCACGTTCCAGGGCTTGGATCCCAGGGCGCCGAAGAAGGTCAGCGGATTCATGGTGCCCGCGCCCTTTTCCAGATCGTAGGGCTGGCCGATGAGGCAGCCCCGGTCGGCCCAGAACCGCTGCAGACGGAGGATCAGTTCCTGGATGTGCATGGAGGCCTACCAAAACGAGCATTGTAGCGGGTTTTCGGCCCCTTGATAAGCTGCTGGAATGCTGATCCGGATCGCCCTTCCTTCCGAAGCTCCTGCCCTGGCGGCCCTGGGTGAGCGCCTGTGGCGCGAAACCTACACCGGACTCATCCCTGCTTCGAATCTGGAGCTGCATCTGGCGGAGACCTTCGGTCCCCGGCAGCAGGCTGAGGAGCTTGCCGATCCTGCCTGCCGGACGCTGGTGATCGTGGAGGGGAACGCCCTTCTGGGCTACACCCTGCTCCAGGCCCGCGGCCCGGAGGAAGGAAGAGCCTCTTTCCACTTCGTCAATCCGCTCGAAGTGGCCCGGTTCTATGTGGATGCCTCCCTGCATGGCCGTGGTGCCGCCCAGGCGCTGATGGCGGCGGCGCTCGACCACGCCGCATCCGCTGGCCACGACGGCGTCTGGTTGCAGGTCTGGGAACAGAACCCGCGCGCCATCCGGTTCTACGCCAAGGCGGGCTTCCAGGATGTCGGCGAGGCCACCTTCCGCGTGGGCGAGCAGGTGGACCGGGACCGGGTGCTGGTGCACAACCTGATGAACCTGGGTTTCTAAGGCCTCCCCGATCCGGGGTTCTGCTGGGTCAGGAATCCTCGTTGGGCTCGGGCAGCGGAGGCAGGGTGAGGCGCAGGTAGGCCGCCCGGGCCTCCGCATCGCCAGCTTCCATGCCCTTCCGGTACCAGGAGAGTGCCTGGTCGATGTCCCTGGTACCGCCCAGCCCCTGCTCCAGGTAGCTCCCGAGTTTCCGCATGGCGGCCGCGTTCCCGCCCCCGGCAGCCTCCGCGAAGGCGTGCCGGGCCTTCTCGGAGTCCTTCGGAATCGTGCCCTCGCCCGACTCGTAGATCAGGCCTGCATTCCACCACCCGCTGGCGCTTCCCTTGGCTCCGGCCCGGAGATACCACCCGAGGGCCATGTCCGGGTTCCTGGGCACGATCAGGCCCTGCTCGTAGAACCAGCCGAGCTGGTTCATGGACGCTCCGTTCCCCTGGTCCGCGGCCGCCTGGTAGCACCTGATGGCCTCGGTGAGGTTCACGGGCACGCCCTCACCGTTCTGGTGGGCCCAGCCGACCTGATGCAGAGCGACCACATGGCCGAGGTCCGCGGCCTTGCGGAAATAGTCCAGCGACTTGCCGAGATCCCTGTCCGCCCACCCCTCGCGCTTGTAGCAGAAACCCAGCTGCGCCCAGGCCTGCACCCAGCCCCGCTCTCCAGCCTGCTGGTAGTGGCTGACGGCCGCCTGAAGGTCCTTGGCCGCGCCCCACCCGTTCTCCGAGAACCATCCCAGGAGGTAGATCGACCGGGCAGATCCCTGCCTGGCTCCCTGCTTCAGCCAGACGAGGGCGCGCCGGTCGTCCTGACCGACCCCCTGGCCCTTGTGGTAGAGCCAGGCGAGCTGGGGAAACGCCCCGGGGTATTCATGTTCCGCGGCCTTCGCGTACCAGAAGGCGGCCTCTGAGTAGTCCGCCGCCACCCCGAGGCCGTATTCGTAGCACTCCCCCAGCCATCCCATGGCCTGAGGGGAACCCATCCGCGCAGCCTGCCTGCAGAGCGTGACGGCGCGCTCCGGATCCTTGGGGACGCCCTGGCCCCGGATGAGCATCCCGGCCAGCATCACCAGGGCCGAGGGATCCTCGAGCCCCTGGGCCTGCGTGAGCCAGGAGAGGGCTCCCGTCGGATCCTTGGGCACGCCGGTGCCGTCGAGGAGGAACCGTCCCATGAGTCGCGGCCCATCCGTGTAGCCCGCCTCGGCGGCTTGCTTGGCGAACCGGAAGGCCGCCGCGGTGTCCTTGGGGAACCCCAGCCCTCGCTCATGCATCCAGGCGAGCGTCATGGGGTAGAAGCGCGATTGGGGCTGGTCCGCGGCCCGGCTGAACCAGACTTTGGCGGCCGACGGATCCCAGGCGACACCCGCACCGCTGTCAAGACACTGCCCCAGCTCCGCCATGGCATCCGGAGATCCCTTCTCCGCTGCCTCCCGGAGCAGCTTGGCGTACTGGGCGTGATCCACCCGCACGCCGAAGCCGTTCTGATGGAGCTCCGCCAGGTGGTAGAGACCCCGGGCATTGCCTTTGGCCGCGCTGGCCTTCAGCCACCTCAGGGTCTCGGTGGAATCCCTGGGGACGCCTTCGCCCCGGAAGTGCATGCGCCCGAGATGGGCCATGGCCTCAGCATCGCCGGCCTCGGCCGCCGCCCGGTAGCAGGCCGCCGCCCTGGCCCAATCCCGCGGACAGCCCTCCGAGCCGAGCCACCGGCGGTGCCCCTCGGCCACGAGTCCACCTTCGAGGCCTGGCGCGCCCGGCGTCTGGGCGAGCACGGCCGCCGCCGGCACGAGCAGCCACGGGAGGACGGGGAGCCTGGAGATCGGGGGGCGCATGGGAGACCTTTGACAGGGTGCAAAAACCATGGGGATTCCCGCAAGGAAATTCCGCGAACTGCCCCGCACTGTGACGCCCGTCCTTTGGCCTGCCCCCCGGGCCCTGTAGAATCCTCGTTTCCCGGGGACCTGCATGACCCGAAAAATCGCACTCCTGGCCATCGGTGGCAACGCGTTGCTCAAAGAGAAGGAGCGCGGGCTCCAGGAGGAGCAACTGGAGAACGCCCGGGAGACGGCGGAGATGCTGGCGCGAGTGGTGGCCGAGGGCTACGCCCTCTGCGTGGTGCACGGCAACGGGCCCCAGGTGGGTAACCTGCTCATCCAGCAGGAGGCCGGATCTGGCCAGATCCCGCCCTACAGCCTGGACATCTGCGGGGCCATGACCCAGGGCTCCATGGGCTACATGCTGGAGCGCATGCTCATCAACCGCCTGCGCTTCATGGGCCTGGATGCGCCGGTGACCTCCGTGCTCACCGAGGTGGTGGTGGACAAAGAGGACAAGGGCTTTCAGGACCCGACGAAACCTGTTGGTCCTTTCTACCCCGAGTTCCGCGCCCTGGAACTGATGCGGTCCAAGCGCTGGAAGATGAAGGAGGATTCGGGCCGCGGCTGGCGCAAGGTGGTGCCCTCGCCCAAGCCCATCGAGATCGTCCAGCTCGACGCCATCAAGACCCTGCTCCAGTCCGGCAGTTCCGTCATCGCCGGCGGCGGTGGCGGCATCCCGGTCATCCGCGACGCCAGCGGCTTCCTGGTGGGCATGGAGGCCGTCATCGACAAGGACCGCCTCAGCGCCCTGCTGGCCGCCCAGCTCGATGCGGACCTCTTCATCATCCTCACGGGCGTGGCCAAGGTGGCCCTCGACTTCGGCAAGCCCACCCAGCGCTGGGTGGACCGCCTCACCGCCAGCGAAGCCCGGAAGCACCTGGCCGAGGGCCAGTTCCCGCCCGGCAGCATGGGTCCCAAGATCGAGAGCGCCCTGGCCTACCTGGAAGGCGGCGGCCACGAGGTGCTCATCACCACCGCTGAGGCCCTGGCCACCGAGGACCCCGCCACCGTGGGCACTCGCATCGTGCGAGACTGAGGCTTCTTGGGAGGAAGCTTCCGATGTACGCCCTCATCCTCGTCCGCTACCGCCGGCCCCTCACCGAGGTCGAAGCCGTCACGGAAGCCCACCGGGCCTACCTCGACACCCTGAAGCAGCAGGGCGTCCTCCTGGCCTCGGGGCCTCTGGATCCCCGGTTCGGCGGCGCCTGGCTGGTACGGGTACAGGACGAGAACCCCCTCGCCGACCTGGACACCCTGCGCGATGGCGATCCCTTCCACAAGGCGGGCCTCGCCAACTATGAGCTGCTGCCCTGGAAGGTGATGGCCGGCAAGGAAGCGTTCGACAAGATCTGATCTCCGCCCGCCGGGCCTCCCCCGCGGGCGGAGATTCTTCCGCGGTTCGCTCAGTGGCTGAGCTTGATGTCCACCGGGTTCTTGAAGGTGTCGTAGAGGGGCGACGTCCGCATGACGCAGTCGTGGAGCTCCTGGATCTGCGCCGGGGTGCCGCTGCAGGCGAGGTTCACCTTCACGCGGATCTGGGACAGCCCGGGACGGATGTTCTTGTCGAGCTCAAGGAAGCCCCGGAGATCGGAATCCGTCTCCATGTCGAAGCTGAGGCTGCTGATGTCCAGGCCCATGGCCGCGGCCGTGTAGGCGTAGGTCACGCTCAGGCAGGAGCTGAGGGCGTGCAGGGCCGCTTCCCCCGCATTGGGCGCCAGGTCCGAGCCCAGCAGGGCCTCCGGCTCATCGGCCTCGAGGAACATCGGCGTGGTCCGCTTGTGCTCCATTCCGGCCCCGTAGAGCGAATCGAAGGTGCTCTGGGAGTGGGCGCCGTTGATCCATTTGGCCTTGGACCGGAAGGTGAACTTGGCGAGGGCGGGATTGGCCTTCACCATCGAGACAGTGGTGTTGAGGGCATCCACGTTCACGCCGTTGTGGATGGTTGCGATGCTGCCCATGGATCCTCCTCGTGGATCGGGCGCTGCCCGTACGGGGGTCGGGCCTCCGAGGGGAAGCGCGTGTAGGACACCCACAAGGGTCCCGCAAGCCACGGGGCCCCCTGGAAAGAGACCTCCAGGATGGGCCCGGTTGAGCCTGAAACAAGGTCGCAAAATTCGAACCAGGGACCCGCTGGTCCATCTGTCCAAGGCACAGCTACTTCAGCGCCGGCGCTGCCTTGGCGGCTTCCACCGCCTGCCGGGCCCGGGCCCGTTCCGCATCACTGGGGGTGCCCCAGACGGCCCGGCTGGGCTTCTGCTTCAACAATTGCAGCAGTTCCTCCGCGGAATCCAGGGAACGCCTCAGCGCCTTGAGGCTGGCCTCCAGCTCCGGCTGGTCCTCGGCCCGGAACCGGGCCAGCAGCGCATCCGACTGCTGCAGCACCGACGCCAGACTCACGAGAATCCGATCCAAGTCCGGCGCGCGCGTTTCAAGGAGGGTACGGGTCACCGCCAGGCTCTTCTCCAGGTCGGCGAGGGCCTTGTCGGCCTCTCCCATGCTGCGGTCCGCATGGGCGGCCAGTCCGCGGCCATCCCTGGCCAGGGCCTGGAATTCGCGCAGGGTGGCGTCCAGCGATCGCAGCGCCCGGGCCACGGAAGGATGCTCCAGCAGGTCTCCCAGCCCCTTCGCCTGGATGCGATCGCGCACCGCGTCCAGAGAGGCGTTCAGGCTGGCCAGCAGACGGTCCGCCCGCTCCAGCACGCCGCTCAGGGAGACCCCCTGCTCGCCCGGGATCTGCTCGCCCGGCACCAGTGGCACCATGCGCATGTCTGACGGCGGCAGTCGCAGGTCCAGCATCACGCTGCCCACGCCCCTGGGGGCCACCACGGCCCGGGTGCCGCGCCACAGCTGGATATCCGAGCGCACGGCCAGGGTGGCCAGGAAGTGGTAGTCCGTGCCCTCTCGCCGCATGTCCACCCGTTCCACGGACCCCACGCGATAGCCCTTCAGCTGGACGTCGGTGCCGGGCGCCAGTCCCTCCATCTGGTCCAGCCGCACCACCAGCGGATAGGTCTTCTCGGTCACCACCGCGGCGTTCTTGTAGGCCAGGAGGCCCCCGAAGAAGCCCAGCGCCAGGAGGATGAAGAGGCCCAGGCGGGCGTCCTGCTTCTCGAAGTTCATGACGGCTCCGAAGGCGGGTGGGGCGCGCGGAGGTCCAGCGTCTGGAACTCCGCCCCCAGGGGCAGATCCGCCTCCTCCATGGCCAGGAGGAGGGTGCGGCCGGAATCCAGGGCCCAGCCCGAGATGAGGTCGAGGACCAGGCCGCGGTCGGTGGCATCCAGTCCCTCCAGGGGCCCGTCCAGGAGGATCAGCTCCGGGTCCAGGGCCAGCACCCGGGCCAGGTTGGCGTGCTTCCGCGCCGCCGCGCTCACCGCATGGGGACGGAGGCCCGCCAAGGGCTCCAGCCCGAGTCGCGCCAGGGCCTCTCCCGTCCGGCGGTCGACCTCTCCTCTGGGAAGCCCCAGGAATCTCAGCGGGAGGACCACATTGTCCGCCAGGCTGAGGTTCGACAGCAGCCCGCCGGCAGGGAAGGCGAACCCCATGCGGACCCGTCCCGCCAGCCCCAGGGCGCCCTCCCCTGGCCAGACGGGGATGCCCGCGATCGTCACCTCGCCAGCCCTGGGGCGCTCTGTGCCGGCAAGCACCTTCAGCAGGTGGCCTCTTCCCGTTCCGCCGGCGCCCGCCACCAGGAGGTTCCGGCCCGGCGGGAGGTCCAGATCCAGGCCCTCCACCAGAGGCCGGCCATCGGGGAGATCGCAGGCGAGGCCGCGGACCTGGAGCATCAGAAGTAGAAGCATGCGGCCAGGAGGCCGTCGATGACGAACACCGCCACCAGGGCGGAGACCACCGTCTTCGTGACGGCCTGGGGGACCTCGGTCTGGCTGCGCCGGACGCGGAGGCCGAAGTGGCAGGCGTGGAAGGTGATGGCGCCCGAGAAGAAGAAGACCTTCAGCAGGGTGGCCGTGAAATCCAGATTTGACAGCGCCTGTCGCACGGACTCCATGAAGAAGCCCCAGGTGATGCCGTATTTCAAGCGGGCCACCAGGAAGCCACCCCCAAGCGCCGCCGCATCGAAGCACACCACCAGGGCGAAGATCGCCACGAGCACGCCCGCCCAGCGAGGCAGGAGCAGGTAGCGGTAGGGGTCCACCCCGTGGGCCGCGAGCGCATCGACCTCTCCGTTGAGCTGCATGGTGCCCAGTTCCGCCGCGATGGCTGTGGCGCTGCGGCCGATGACCAGCACGGCGGTCAGCAATGGGCCCAACTCCCGCAGGATGATGACCACCATGAGCGTGCCGATGTAGTTCTCTGCGCCCAGGCCGGAGAGCTGGCTGAAGGCCTGGATGAGCGTCACCGCGCCCAGCAGCAGCGCCGTGCCCGCCACGAGCACCCCGGCGTCGAGGCCCGTGAAGCGGATCTGGAGCTTTGTCTGCCCGCCCACCACCGCCAGCTGGCCGGCCCGGAGCGCCAGCCCGGAACGCAGGGTCCGCCATACCAGGTGCGCCTGGTCGCCCAGGAACTCCAGGAAGCCGCGCACCGGCGCGCCAATCCGCGCTAGGAAAGCCATCATTCACCCGAGGGATGGCTCCAAGGCTAGCAGAAAACCGTTCAGGGCTGAGCCGCACCACCCCTGCCGAGGCGCGGCCTCCCCGCCTCCAGGCTGAGGGTCGCCTGGTAGCCGAGGTAGAGGTGGATCTCCCGGTCGCCCGACAGGTTCCGGCCGGCGCTGATCAGGACGTGGTCCCGCTCCGACAGGTTGAGGATGGCCCCGACGTTGAAGCCGGTCGAGGCCACGCCATCTTGCGTGGCCGCCGAGCGTTGGAACAGCTCCCCGCCCAGGGTGATCCGCTCCGACAGATCCCGCTGGAGGAGCCACCCGAGGTAGTGCCAATTGCGCTGGCCCTCCCCCGGGTTCCGCCACCAGCCGTACCCGCCGTAGCTGGTCCATGGGCCCCAGCTCTTCTGGAGCCACAGCGGGAGGTACACCTGGGTGTGCCCCGCGCCGAGCCCCCGTTCCGCGGCCCCCGTGGGAACCTCCACCAGCGGGAAGACGCCCACCTGGGGAAGGACCCCGGTTTCGCGCAGAAGGCGGATCTTGAGCCCGACCTCCGTATCGCCGTAGCCCCGCGTCACGGGCCCTCCCGCGGGCTTGGCGTAGGCGAGGGGCGCCACGAGGTGGAACTGCGTTTCCGGCAGGATGCCGGCGTTGAACTCCGCCAGGGGTAGGCTGCCCGACGCGCCACCGGGTGCTCGAAGTCCCATCCAGCTCAGGTAGAGCTCCATGTGGTGGTGCTCCACCGGCTCCGGGTCGTCCGTGAAGAAGGGTGGGCCCGCCTGCAGCCAGGTCCCCAGGAGCCCGGCCACCACCAGCGCCCGCCACCGACCGGCCCGCAGGAGAAGGGTCACATCACGTCCCATGACGCGTCCCCTACCGGCTCTCCACGAACCCATCGGCGTAGTCGATCACGGTCACCGTTCGGTACTCCCGATGGGGCGCCGAGCCGGCGCCGGCCTGGTGGAGATCCGGGTTGAAGAGGTTCTTCCGGTGGCCGCGGCTGGCCACTCCATCGTCGACCAGCAGCTGGATCACCACCTGCCGGGCCTCGTCCTCGCCGGCGCTGATGTTCTCTGCGATGAGCCCCTGCCAGCGTCCCAGCCGGTTCAGCCGGTCCGTGAGGCGGCTGCCATCCGAACCCGTGTGCTCGATGCTGCCCCTCGGCCCGATGTCCTGGGCATGCAGGCGGGCCGCCCGCGCCAGCCCCTCGCTGAAGCGCAGGGGGCCCACCGGCCGAGCGGACTCGAGAAACGCGATGGCCTCGTCCAGCGCGGTCACACCCTCCTCCGTACGCAGGGGCACGCGGCCCGGGCGGCTCCAGAGGGTGCCTTCGAAATACGGCCGCAGCTCCCGGAGGTATTTCGCGTAGGCCTTCGGCCGCACGCGCGCGTCGCTCATCTCCTGGACCACCGCCCGCTCGAAGGCCGTGGCCTTCGCGGGTTCACCAGACACCCCATGGATGGGGCACAGCAGCGCGGCAAGGGACAGGACGGCGATCCTCATGGGCATCTCCCGACGGACCCTCAAGGATAGGCGCTCTCAGCGCGCCGGTTCATCGGCTCCGGTGGCAAGCAGCCGGGTCGAGGCGTTCCGCACCCAGGGCAGCCAGGGATGGATCCGGCAGGCCAGGCAGAACCCGAAGAAGGCTTCGAGACCCGCGCAGGTTCCCAGGATGAACGCCAAGGCGAGGCCGAGGGATCGGAGGCCGGCCACGAATGCCAGGCCGATGCCCAGGGAGAACAGGAAGCCCACGGAAGCCGCGAAGCGCTTGGGACCCGCGTTGATCCTCCGCTCGGAAAGGCCCGCCCGGCGGCGGAGGGCACCTGCCGCGCGGGCCACCGGGCTGAAGGCCGGGCGGCCCGCGGCGCGGAGAAGGAAATCCGCGGCCAGGGCCAGGACCGCCCAGCCCCAGCCCTGCCAGACGGACACCCCGAGGAAGCCGAGCGACAGGAAGGCGGCGATCCGCCCGGCCGATTCATCGGTCAGGTCCGGCGTGATGGGGCAGCTCGGCCCCGGGCGAAGCGCCTTCTGGTTCATCCGGGGTCCCTCAGATCGCCGGCCCATCGATCTCCGCGAACAGCGGATGCGTCAGGTAGCGCTCGCCGGTGTCGCAGAGCACGGCCACGACCGTCTTCCCTTCCCCCAGCTCCTTGGCCACTTCCAGGGCGGCGAAGACGATG
Organism: Geothrix paludis; assembly: GCF_022808815.1. Lineage (GTDB taxonomy): Bacteria > Acidobacteriota > Holophagae > Holophagales > Holophagaceae > Geothrix > Geothrix paludis. The sequence continues at coordinate 977,475 of NZ_JAKZLC010000001.1, forward strand.
GCGCCGGTGCTGATGCCCGTGAGCAGGCCCTCTTCGCGGGCCAGGCGGCGGGCGATGGCGATGGCGTCGTCGTAGCCCACGGGGCGGACGCGCTGGAACGCCTTCTTGTTCAAGATGCCCGGCACGAAGTTCGGCCCCAGGCCCTGGAGCTTGTGCGGGCCAGCCTTCCCCTCGCTCAGCAGGGGCGACGTTTCGGGTTCCACCGCCACGACCAGGGTGCCGGGCTTCTTCTCGGCCAGCACCTCGCCCACGCCGGTGACCGTGCCGCCGGTGCCCACGCCGGCTACGAAGGCGTCCAGTTCCGGCACCTGCTCCAGCACCTCCAGGGCCGTGGTGCGGCGGTGGACGGCGGGATTGGCAGGGTTCTCGAACTGGCGCACCAGGAAGTAGGAGGGATCACCGTCGGCCAGCTCCTGGGCCTTGTCCACGGCGGCCTTCATGCCGCCCGAACCGGGCGTCAGCAGCAGCTCGGCGCCGTAGGCCTTCAGCAGAGAGCGGCGCTCCTGCGTCATCGTGTCGGGCATCACCAGCGTGATCTTGTAGCCCTTGGCCGCCGCCACGAAGGCGAGGCCGATGCCCGTGTTGCCGCTGGTGGCCTCCAGCAGCGTCATGCCGGGCTTCAGCGCGCCGCGCGCTTCCGCGTCCTGGATCATGCTCAGGGCGATGCGGTCCTTCACGCTGCCGCCGGGGTTGGCGCTCTCGAGCTTCACGTAGACCTTGGCCGAGCCCTTGGGCACGAGGCGGTTCAGGCGCACGACGGGCGTGTAGCCCACCAGCTCATAGGCGTGTTCGACGCGGTTGGGGCGTTCAGTGGGGCGGGCCATGGCTTCCTCCAAGCTTCGGACGCTGCCGAGTCCTGGAGTATGAAGAAGAAAAATAAATTGTCAAGTTTGTCAATTTATTTTGTTATGTATTAAGCTGTCCAGGTTTGGAGGAGGGCTCGCCATGAGGGGATCGGCCAAAGGGCGCTACGGCCTGCAGTTCATGGTGGAACTGGCTCTACAGACCGGCCACGGCCCCATCCAGGTGGAGGCCGTGGCCCAGCGCCAGGCCCTTCCCTCCAAGTTCCTCCGGGTGCTCCTGGGCCCACTCAAGGCCGCAGGGCTGGTGAAGGTGCAGCGGGGCCCCAACGGTGGTTGCGAATTGGCCCGGCACCCCAGCCACATCACGGCCCTGGAGGTGCTGGAGGCCCTGGAAGGGCGCCTCGGCCCCGCCAGCCTCCCCCCCGACGCCACCCCGGGCGCCCGCGCCGTTCGGGACCTCTGGACCCGCAGCACCGAGGCCGCCCGCGCCGTCCTCCGCGGCGCCACCCTCGCCGACCTCGCCTTCAAGCAGCAGGCCATCGAGGTGGACAGCCAGGGGTACTCCATCTGACCAGCTCGGAATCCGCTGCCGCGGATTCCGAACAAGCAGAACGGCGCTCAGGGTTGGAAGTCCACCACCGTTCCTTCAGTGGCGGGCTGGCCCTTCTCCTTCACCTCGCCGCCGCGGTAGACCGACCATCCGGGCAGGCCGCGGGGCACGGTCTTCGTCATGGCCCACTGCTGGACACGGCTGTTGGCGAGGACGAGAACCATCATGCGCTTGGGGTTCCAGGGGTTGGGGAAGGCGGCCAGCAGGCCGTCGTCGGGTCGGCCATAGGTGCGCCCCTGCCATTTGAACCAGCCCGGGCCGGCTTCGAAGGGCAGCTTGCCTTCGGCCTGGAGGCGGGCCACCACGCCGTTGTCGGCGGGGCCGCCGAAGAGCACCAGGTCGCTGGCGGCCAGGTCGGCGTCGCCCACCTCGGCATCGGGCTTCAGAGGCAGCAGCACCTCGGTCATGTTGTCCGCCAGAGTCTCGCGGTAGTTCAGCGCCAGCGTGCGCTGGGCCTCCACCTCGCGGGCGGTGCCGAAGACCAGCAGCGCGTGGCCCCAGTCGTCCAACAGGTTGCCCGGAACCCAGACATTGGCGCGAGGCATGGGAAGGTCGCTCCCCGCATTGAAGACGAGCCGCGTGGGCTTCGACTCGCTGCGGAGCGTGAAGGCCGCTTTCGCACCGTTCACCTCCAGTCGCTCCAGCTTGGCCCCCTTGTCTGTCTCCAGGCTGGCGAAGGCCACGAAGGGATAGGCGAAGCCGGACTGGTCCACCTCGACCTTCACCTCGTAGGCACCACCCACCTTCCCGACGCGGGCCCTGACCTTGGGAGCGGGCAGGTCCGCCCGCTCCAGCCAGGGTTTCAGGATCGGCGCCACATCCTTCCCGGCCCCATCGGAGAGGGCCTTCAGGATGTCCGCCGTGGACGCAGCCTTGCCGGCGTAGCGGCCATGGACCGACTGCATGGCCTTGGCGAAGGCGGCGTTGCCCAGGTGCAGGCGAAGCTGGTGCAGGGCGAACACGCCGCGGATGCGGGGAATCTGGTAGGCGCCGTAGTGGTCGTAGTCCGTGACCGTGGCGAGCGGGGCCTTGACGCCCTCTTCGCGTTCCAACCAGAGGTGGCGCGTGGCGAGGTCGGCCAGGGCCGTGCCCTGGGCCTCGAAGGCTTTGGCAGGCCCAACCGGTAGGTGCTTCAGCTGCTGCCAGTAGGCCGCGGACCCGCTGATGAACCAGTTGTCCGCGTCCGAGGCCGGCTTGACAGTCCCTGTCCATAGCCCCTTGGGATCGAAGCTGAACGCCTCCTTCACCCCAGCTACATCAGGTGCCGGAGCCGCTTTGGTGGGCTTCTCCATGCTCCAGGCGGCCCTCGCGGCCTGGAGCTTCGCCGTCACCCAGATGGGGCTGAAGGCCGTGTAGCCATAGGTCAGGTGCGGCGTGGCGCCGGGCAGGTCGGCGATCCAGCGGCCGCCCACCATCTTCTCCCGCTGGGTGGTCTTGCCCTGGTGGGCAATGAACACCAGCTTCTCGGCCATCTCCGAGGTGGTCAGCTTGGCGTCGCAGGCGTGAGGCCGGTTGATGGGGCTGCTGGCCATGAGGCGTGTGGAGGCGTCGATGTCGAAGCCGCTCTTGCCGTAGGTCTTGAAGGCCTCCTGGAAGGCGATATCGCGGTTCCAGGTGTTGAAGGCCAGATCGGCGGGGGCGTTGTCGGGGTTGGCCACGTACTCACCGCGCACCTCGAGGTCGCGGTTGTTGTTGTTGGCCCAGATGAAGTCCCGGTGATGCCCGGGCGTGTCGGCGCCCTTCCCGTTTCCTCCGGTGCGCCACAGGCGCGTCTTCTCGGTGCCAAGCAGGAAGCAGGCGCCTTCGTCGGTCTTGGTGTCGGCCATGGTCCAGTCGTTGGTGTAGAGGCCGTTGTTCTGCTTGAAGAGGATCTCCGCGGCCTCGTCGATGCTGTTGGCGTACTGGGCCGCCTTGCGGATGCGGTTGCTCTGGGGCGTTCCGTCGGGGTTGAAGGGCGTCTGCCCCACGGTGGTCTCGCCCATCACGAGCCCTGCGGCGTTCAGGTACCAGTCCGTGCCGCTGTGGATGCCGCCGGCGAAGGTCTGCATCACGAACCGGTGGCCCTTCTCGGGGACGACGTCCAGCATCATGTTCCACTCGGTGCCCGTGTAGCCGTTCCACATGAACATCTGCGTGAAGATGAAGCGGCCGGATTTGGTGGCGTCCTTGGTGGCCACGAAGGAGGAGCAATGGTCGCCCTCGCCGCCCTTGGCCATCTCATCCTCGCCGGTCATGAAGGTGCGGCCGGTGAGCGGGTTCGCGGCGCGGGCCAGGCCCTCCTGGAGGGAGCTCATGTCCACGGCGCTGTTGAGCGTCACGATGTCCAGCAGGTCCACGGGCCGGCCCTTGAACGCCGCCCCCGCCTTGGCGGCGCCGTCGGCGATGCCCTTCATCTCCTCCAGGAACTCCACGTCGTACTTGCGGAAGAAGAGGGCGTCCGCCGTCTGCCGCTGGTCGGCCCAGCCGCGGGCGGGATCCGCCGCGTTCTTCAACACGCCCAGCTTGGTGATGTAGCGCACGATCTCGTCGGCCATGAGCTCGCCATGCTGGCGGCCCCGGGCGTAGGGCGCACCCTCGATGTGCAAGAAGGTCCAGCCGCCCATCTCGTAGCGGAAGCCCTTCCCCGCCCAGCGCACAGTCTGCAGGGGAATGAGCGCGGTGACGTCCTCCACCTTCTCCAGCTTCACGCCGCTGAACGTGGCCGCGCCGGTGGCCTTCCCGTTGCGGCCCAGGTGCAGCTGCACGCGGTCGGTGGGACTGGTGGCCAGGAACAGCAAGGAGACCTTGCGCTCGGAGGTGCCAGCCACGCTCTGGGAGGCGTTGGTGAAGGGGAAGCTCTCCATGGAGAGGCAGGCGCCCAGGGCCGTGGGATAGCGGGCCAGCGCATCGGCCTTCACGCCTTCCGTGCGCACCTTGGCGCTGAGCTGGTACAGCTCGCCCACCTTCAATGTCACGGGCGCGGACACCAGCGTGGCTTCGGAACCTTCCGGCGCCGCCGCCAGACGGAGGCCCTGGGCCTTGGCGGTGGATCCCGGCTTCAGGGCGAACCCGGACACAGGAAGGTCGGCGGCGGTGGCCAGCACCGCCAGGGCCATCAGCAGCCCGGCGCGAAGCGTTTGAATCATGGGGGGAGCCTCCGCCCTCCAGCATGCCAAAACCCGCCGCGGAATTGCCTCGCTTTTTGAGGCAATTCTGCGCCGCGGCTACCCTGGGGATATGGCGCTGAAAAAATGGACCTTCACCGTGGATCCCGACGATGCCGAGCTGCGCCTCGACCAGCTCATCGCCAAGCGCACAGACCTGTCCCGCCGGGCGGCCCGCGAGGCCCTGAAGCTGGGCGGTGTGCAGGTGGACCGCAAGCGGGTGAAAGTGGCGGGCAAGCTGGTGAAGCCGGGGCTCGAGGTCCGCGTGGCCTACGATCCCGACCTCCCCCCGGTGCCGACGACCGCCATCCCCATCGTGTTCGAAGACGCCTGGCTCCTGGCCGTGGACAAGCCAGCGGGCATCGCCACCCAGGGCACCTGGGCCACGGACCGCCACGACCTGCTGGCCCTGCTGAAGACCCAGCGGCCGGAGCTGAAGCTGTTCCTCCACCACCGCCTGGACCAGGGCACCTCGGGCCTGCTGGTGCTGGCCAAGGACGCCAAGGCGAACCCAGGCCTGGCGGCGGCCTTCGCGGACCGCAACCTGGAGAAGCTCTACCTGGCGCGGATCTCCGAGCCTCTGGAGGCCTGCACCGTGGAGGCCCCCATCGGCCGCCTGCGGGGCGCGGACCCCGGCCGATTCGGCTGCGAAGGCGACCTCATGGAGCCGAAATCGGCCCGCACGGACTTCCGGCCCGCCACGGCGGAGGAGATCGTCGGACTGGTGCCGGGGCACTACGTCGTGGCCCGCATCCATACGGGCCGCACCCACCAGATCCGCGTCCACCTCGCCCACCTGGGCCGGCCCGTCCTGGGCGATGCCCTCTACGGCGGGGCGCCCTCGAACCGCCTCTGGCTCCACGCCTGGCGCCTGGGACTGAAGCATCCCGTGACCGGGGAGGACCTGCGCCTGGAGGCCCCGCCGCTGCGGTTCCGGGCCTGACCGAAGCCGTTGGCCCCAACCTATCTCCTGGTCCAGAATGGGCCCACGGAGCCTCGACGGGCCCTGCACGGAAGGCACGCATGAACCTCCCTGCCCAAGCATCTGTCCGCGTGGCGGTCCTCATCCCCTGCTTCAACGAGGAGGCCGCCATCGCCCGCGTGGTGGCGGATTTCCGCGCGGCCCTGCCCGGCGTGGAAGTCCACGTCTATGACAACAACTCCACGGACCGCACGGTCGAGGTGGCCCGGGCGGCGGGCGCGCTCGTGGGCTTCGAGACCGCGCAGGGCAAGGGCCACGTGGTGCGCCGCATGTTCGCGGACATCGACGCGGACATCTTCGTGATGGTGGACGGGGACTCCACCTACGACGCCGCCAGCGCCCCGGCCCTGGTGGACCTCCTGCGGAGCCGCCAGCTGGACATGGTGGTGGGCTGCCGGGTCGAGACGGAGACCGCGGCCTACCGCCGGGGCCACCGGTTCGGGAACCACCTGCTCACCTCCGCCGTGCGCCTGCTGTTCGGTCAGCGCTTCACGGACATCCTCTCGGGCTACCGCGTCTTCTCGCGACGCTTCGTGAAGAGCTTCCCCGCCCTGTCCCGGGGCTTCGAGATCGAGACGGAGCTCACCGTCCACGCCCTGGAGCTGGCCATGCCCGTGGCCGAACTGCCCGCGCCCTACGGGGCCCGGCCCGAGGGCTCGGCGAGCAAGCTCCGCACCTACGCCGACGGGTTCCGGATCCTGCGGCTCATCGCCTCGCTCTACCGGAACGAGAAGCCGCTCCAGTTCTTCTCCATCCTCTCGACCCTCCTGGCGCTCACGGCGGTGGGCCTGTCGGTGCCACTCTTCGTGACCTACTTCCGCACGGGCCTGGTGCCGCGGTTCCCCACGGCGATCCTGGTGACCGGGATGATGGTCATCTCGGCCCTGGGCTACACTTGCGGCCTGATCCTCGACACGGTCACCCGGGGCCGCAAGGAGCTGAAGCGCATGGCCTACCTGGCCATCCCACCCCTGGGCGGACGGCCGGACGGAGTGGAGGATGGCCGATGAGTCTGGTCCAGCCCCAGGGAGGATGGACGTCCCGGCTGAAGGCCTGGGCGGCCCCGGGAGGCCTCCTCCTCTACGCCCTGCTCCTGTTCGGGGGCACCGCCTGGCTCCAGCGGGGCCTCTTCGAACGGGACGGCTACTTCCACGCCCGCTTCACGGCGCTAATGCCCGTCCAGGGCCTGTCGCAGGCCTTCCCGTGGACCCAGCTGAGCACCTGGCGGGAGCACTTCTGCGACAAGGAGTTCCTCTACCACCTGGCCATGGCCCCCTTCGCGCGGATCGGCCACGATCCGATCCTGGGCGCCCGGATCTTCGGCGTGCTGCTCTCGGTGGCGGTCCTGGCGGCGTTCTATGCCGTGCTCCGGGCTCATCGCGTCCGCTTCCCCGCCTTCTTCACGGCGCTTCCCCTGGCCACGGGCGGCCTCTTCATCGCCCGCCTGGGGATGATCCGCTCCCACGTACTCAGCATGCTGCTCCTGGTCATGGGCCTGCACTTCCTGCTGCAGAAGCGCTGGAAGGCCCTCCTCGTCCTGGGCTTCGTCTATGCCTGGGCCTACACCGTCCCCTTCGTGCTGCTCATGACGGCGGTGTCCTTCGTGCTGGGGATGTGGCTCGGCGGCGAACGGCCGGACCTCCGGCTGCCCCTGGCGGCGGGTGCCGGTTCCGTGCTGGGGCTGGCGATCCATCCCTACACGCCCCTCACGCTCGAGACCTTCCTCACCTATGTGCAGGTCTTCCGCCTCGGCCTGCAGGGATCGGCGGCCTCCGGCTTCGAGCTGGGGAACGAGCTCTATCCCTACTCGTGGCCGGTCTTCTGGGACATCTATCCCCTCCTGCTGATCCTGGCCTTCGCGCTGCCCCTGGCCCTCCTCCTCGCCCGGAAGCGGCTCGCCCCGGGCACTCTAGGCCTGGGGGCCGCCGCCCTCTTCTGGTTCGGCCTGACCGTCGCCACGCCCCGCTTCGCCGAATACTCCGCCCTGCTCGTACCCGCCGCCTGGGCGCTGGTGGTCCGCGACCTGTGGCCCATCCTCGACGCGTCAGCCTGGTGGACCGCCCGGCGTCCGGTCCGCCTGGCGGCGGGCGCGCTGGCCCTGGTCGTCCTCGCGGGGTTCCACGCGAGATCCCTGGGGTTCTACCGGGTCTACCAGACCCAGGCGTCGCCTCCGCGCTTCTTCACCGGCGCCTGCGCCTGGATGGCCCGGAACCTCGCGCCGGGCGAAACGGTCATCAACCTCTACTGGGACGATTTCCCCGAGCTGTTCTACGACGGCTACCGGCAACGGTTCCTCTGGGGCCTGGACCCCACCTACTCCCTGCGGGAGGATCCGGACCGAGCCAAGCTCCTGGAGCGCCTGCGACGGCATCAGGTCCGCCTGGACGCCGAGCAGATGAAGGCCCAGTTCCACGCGCGGTACCTGGTCCTCCGCGCCGCCCGGGCTCCCGCCTATCCCGAGCTCCGCCAGGCCCCCTTCCGGGTGGCCTACGAGGACCCCACCGCCCTGGTGGTCGCCCTGGACTGAGGGGACGAGCGGGTATCCTCGCCTCATGAGACTTCCGATCCTCTTCAATCCCGCCTCGGGCACAACCCCGAAGGATCCGGACACCCTGCTGCGGCCGCTCCCGAAGAACCTGCGGGACCGCGTGGAGGTCCTCCCCTTCGGGCCGCCCTGGGACTTCGAACCCGCCATCGACCAGGCCCGGCGGGCGGAAGGTCCCCTGCTCGTCTGGGGTGGGGACGGCACCATCCACCACGCGGCCCGGGCCCTGGTCGAGCGGGGCTGCCCCGTGCCCCTCGGAGCCATCCCCGGCGGCAGCGGGAACGGGCTGGTGCGGGGCCTGAGGACCCCGCTGGAGCCCGCCGGCGCCCTCCGGCGGCTGCTCGAAGGCCGGGAGGTGCGCATGGACCTCCCCTGCCTGGACGGCACCCCCTTCGTGAATGTCTGCGGCACCGGCTTCGAAGCCGCCGTGGCGCACCGCTTCGCGGCCGTTCCCGGCCGCGGGTTCGCCGCCTACGCCCGGGCCACCCTGGAGCTGTGGCGCACCTGGAAGCCGGCCGCCCTGGCCTGGGAGGCGGAGGAGGCCCCCATGCCCCCTTCGGACGGCCGGATCGAGCGAATCCGCGCCGCCTTCCATCCGGGCGCGTCAAGGCTGCCGGAAGCCGCCTGGAGCCTCTGCTTCGCCAACCTCCCCACCTACGGCAGCGGGCTGTGGATCGCCCCGTACGCCGACCCCACGGACGGCTGCCTACAGTGGGCCACCCTGGCCCGGCCCACCTGGCTCACCCTGTTCACCGAAGCGCCCAGGCTCTTCCAGGAGGGCGGACACACAGCCCTCCGCCACGAGGGACGGATCCGCCGGGCCACCCTGCGCCTGGAGCGCCCCCTGCCCTGGCACCTGGACGGCGAACCCGTCGCAGAGCGCGACCGCGCCGAGCTCACCGTGGAACCCCGGGCCTTCCGGATGTGGGTGACAGGCGCTTGTCCTTGGAGCTAGGCGGAGCCATGCGCAGAAACGGCCCCGAACGGGGCCGTTTCTGCGCATGGTGAAAAAGATGAGTCAATGCGGGAAGACCGCGGGTCCGGTGAGGCTCGGTCCGCGGAACTCGGCGCTGACGCTGGGGCTGGCGCCCCAGAGGCCGGTCACCATCTTCACCCCGCTCAGGTCCACCGTGGCGGGATCCCAGTTCCGGCGGACGACCAGGGTGTAGGGGTCCCGGGCATCTGACCACCAGGCGGGATCATCCACGATGACGTAGACGGCCGTGGCCTCCTTGTGCGGGTTCTTGTAGGTCACCAGGATGGGCTGGGGCGCATAGGCAGCCTGCATCATGCCAGGCCCGGGCTGGCCCCACTTGTCCACCAGCATGAGCCGGAACCAGGCCAGCTTCGTGTGTTGGACCTCGATCTGGACGGTACCGCCCGCGGGGACGGAGATCCCATAAGCGCGCCACCCGGCGGGAACCTGGACATAGTCCGAGAGGGACTCCACGGTGCCGCCCAGGGGTGTCACGGGGATGTAGCCGCGGCGGGAGAGCCACTGGATCTCCGCCATGATGTCGCGCCGCTGCCAGTAGTGGGCCGAGGGGATCGCGGAGCAGCGGTTCCAGGCCGGGGGCACCACCACCTGGGTGCCCGGGTACAGGCTGATGCGGGTGGCGCGGGGGGCGAGGTCCGCCGGACGGGGATCGACCCGGGGCGTGCGAATCCCCGGGTGGCGCTCCATCCGGTCCATCCGGTCGGCCGCCATGGGCCCGGCCAGGTTCCTGGGACTGTCAGACCGCGATGCGTCGGGGGCGGGCCGATCGGCCGTGGGGCGCATGGGCTGTGGCGTTGCGCGACGGCCTCGCTCCTGCTGTGGCGAAGCGCCACAGACGGGAGCCATGGCGAGAAGACAGGAAAAGATCGCGGTGGCGCGGAGTTGCGTATCGAGCTTCCTCATCACACACCCCCATGGTTCCGGTGGGAACCCCATCAGGATGCCAGAGCCATGCCAGGAGCTGGGGTATCCTGACACCTGCTTAAACATGGGGGCCTCCAGGTGTTCGGCAAGATCCAGCACATCCATTTCGTGGGCATCGGCGGGATCGGCATGTCCGGCATCGCGGAGGTCCTCGCCAACCTGGGCTACCGGGTGTCAGGCTCGGACCTGCGGGAGACCGCCGTCACCCAGCGCCTGCGGGGCCTGGGCATCGAGGTGCACCTGGGCCACCGGGGCGAGGCCATCGAAGGCGCCCAGGTGGTGGTGATCTCGTCGGCCGTGAAGGGCGACAACCCGGAAGTGGTGGCGGCCCATGCCGCCAAGGTGCCCGTGATCCCCCGGGGCGAGATGCTGGCGGAGCTGATGCGCATGAAGTACGGCATCGCCATGGCCGGCTCCCACGGCAAGACCACCACCACCAGCATGGTGGCCCAGGTGCTCAGCCAGGGCGGCCTCGACCCCACCATCGTCATCGGCGGCAAGCTCGGCACCATCGGCAGCAACGCCAAGCTGGGCAAGGGCGACATCCTGGTGGCGGAGGCCGACGAGAGCGACGGCAGCTTCCTCATGCTGAACCCCACCCTGGCCACCATCACCAACATCGACCGCGAGCACCTCGACCACTACCGCGACCTGGAGGAGATCCAGGAGGCCTTCGTGGCCTTCGCCAACAAGGTGCCCTTCTACGGATCGGTGTTCCTCTGCATGGACGATCCCCACGCCGCCGCCGTGCGCCCGCGCCTGAAGCGGCAGGTGCGGACCTACGGCACCCACCCCCAGGTGGACATCCGCGCCCAGGAGATCCGGCAGGAGGGCTTCCGCACCCACTTCAAGGTCCGGGCCTACGGCGAGGATCTGGGGGCCTTCAGCCTGGGCGTGCCGGGCCACCACATGGTGCTGAACGCCCTGGCCGCCATCGGCGTTGCCCTGGAGCTCGAAGTGGACCGCGAGACCATTCGCACCAGCCTGGCCGCCTTCACGGGCGCCGACCGGCGCTTCCAGGTCAAGGGCGAGAAGGATGGCGTGCTGGTGGTGGACGACTACGGCCACCACCCCACAGAGATCGCCGCCACCCTCGCCGCGGCCCGCGCCGGCTTCCCGGACCGCCGCATCGTGGCCGCCTTCCAGCCCCACCGCTACAGCCGCACGAGGGCACTGCTGGAAGAGTTCAGCACGGCGTTCTTCGAGGCGGATTCCGTGGTGGTCACCGACATCTACCCCGCCGGCGAGCCCCCCATCCAGGGCGTGGACAGCGCCGCCGTCGTGGAGGCCCTGCGCGCCCACGGCCAGAAGGACGTCCACCTCGCCGGCCGGATCGACGATCTGCCCGAGGTCCTCAGGCGCCTGACCCGCAGCGGGGATCTCCTCATCACCTTCGGCGCGGGTTCCATCACGCAGGCCGGACCGGCCTTCCTGGGCCTGGCCTGAGGCGCGCATGAGGCGGCGCTCCCTCCTCCTGCCTGTCCTCATCGCCCCGGCCTGCGCCCCGATCAGCCTCCTGGCCGGCCTTCCGCCCGGCCTGCTGCCGGCCGGAGACCGCCGCCCCGACGTGCCCCGGCCGGATCTTGGCTCCCGCTACACCTCCCACCATGACCTGTTCGCCTACGTCCGGGCCCTGGCCGCGGCGGCGCCGGACCGGGTGAAGCTCCTCACCCTGAACGTCACGGAAGAAGGGCGGGAACAGCCCTTCCTCGTCATCAGCGCGCCGGAGAACCTGAAGCGCCTGGACGAGCTGCAGGCCCTCAACGCGAAGCTGGCGGACCCCCGCACCTGCGGGGAGGACGAGGCCCGCCGCATCGCGGAGACCAACCCCGCCTTCGTGTGGCTGGGCTATTCGGTGCACGGCTCCGAGGCTTCGGGTTCCGAGGCGGCCCTGGCCGTGGCCTATCACTTCGCCTCCGCCCGCCAGCCGGAGGTTCTGAAGCAGCTCGACCGCGTGGTGCTGCTCATGGACCTCACGCAGAACCCGGACGGGCTGGCCCGGCACAGGCAAGCCGTGGCGGAGGCTTCGACCCCCTTCAACACCAACGACCCCATGGACGCCACGAACACAGGCCGCTGGCCCGGGGGACGATTCAACCACCGGCTCTTCGACCTGAATCGTGACTGGGCCTGGCAGACCCAGGGCGAGTCCCGGGCCAAGGCCGCCGCCTTCCTGCGCTGGAACCCCCAGGTGCTGGCGGACTACCACGAGATGTGGCCCGAAGCCACCTATTACTTCCCGCCCACCATGCAGCCCATCCACGAGGCGCTCCCCGCGGCCTTCTCCGGCCGCTGGCAGGCGGCCTTCGGGAAGGGCGTGGCCCGGGCCTTCGACGCCCACGGCTGGGCCTACTTCAGCCGGGACGTGTTCGACCTCTTCTACCCCGGCTACGGAGACTCCTGGCCCACCTTCCAGGGCGCCGTGGGCATGACCTTCGAAGTGGCGGGCCAGGGCGGGCCCGCCTACAAGCGGCAGGATGGCGAGATCCTCACCCTCGAGGGACGCATCCAGCGCCACGTGGCCGCCAGCCTGGCCACCGTGGCCACCGCCGCCAGCGAGCGCCAGGCCCTCCTCTGGGACTACCAGCGGGCCCGCCGCGAGCGCGTGGCCCAGGGCGACCGCGCCGGGGCCTTCCTCCTGGCGGAGGGGGACGATCCGGGCCGGACGAGGGCCCTGGTGGACCTGCTGGGACGGAACGGCATCGAGGTGCTGCGCACGACGGGGCCGGTGGGCACGGCCGGCCTGGAGCCCATCGGCCTCGCCAAGGCCCCGGGCCTGCCCGCGGGCAGCTACCTGGTGTCCCTGGACCAGCCCCGGGGCGATCTGGCCCAGGCCCTGCTGGAGGGCGAGGCCCACATGGGCCCCAAGCCCACCTACGACCTCACGGCCTGGAGCCTGCCCCTGGCCTTCCATGTGCCCGCCTGGCGGGCGAAGGCCCGCCCCAAGATCGCCACGGCGCCCCTCACGGTGGCCGAGGAGGGTACGCTCCCCGAGGCGGCCTGGGGCTACCTCATCCCCGCCGGCCACGAGGGGGTCGAACGCACGGTGGCGGCCCTGCTTCAGGAAGGCTTCAAGGCCACCGTCCTGGCCGAACCGGCCGCCTACCGGAGCCAGCGGTTCGGAGCGGGCACCATCGTCCTGCCCCGACGCACGAACCTGGAATCCCTGGCCGGGCGGCTGCAGGCCCTGGCCCGGGAGAACCATCACCCGGTGGTGGCCATGGACACCGCCCAGATGGACGCGGGGCCCGATCTGGGGTCCAACCGGGCCCTGATCCTGCGGACCCCCCGTATCGCCATCCTCATGGACCGCCCCGCCAACCCCATGGCCTTCGGCGCCCTCGCCCACACCCTCACCGAGGCCGGCCTGCCCTTCGTGCAGCTGCGCGCCGACCGGTTCGGAGCCGTCCCCCTGGCCCGATTCACCCACGTCCTCGTCGTGGACGATGGCGCCCAGGGCAAAGCCTGGCAGCAGACCCTCGGCGAGGGCGGCGCGGCGAAGCTGAAGGCCTGGATCACCGAGGGCGGCAGCCTGCTGGCCTTCCAGGGCGGGGCCGCCTACGCCTCCCGGGCCGGTCTCACCCCCACGGGCTACCACCTGCTGGCCAAAGCGGCGGAGGAGGCCCGGCTGAAGGAGAAGGACCCCAAGCGCGAAGCGCCCAAGGCCGATCCCGCGGACCTGGTGCGCCCCTGGGACAAGCGCGAGGAGCGGGCCCTGGAGGAGAGCATCCCCGGGGCCTTCCTGAAGGTCCAGGTGGACGGCGGCCATCCCCTGGCCTGGGGCCTCCACGCCGAGGGCGGCGCGGCGGTGCTCGACACCAGCGACCCCATCCTCGAGCTGAGCCAGGGCGGCGAGAACCCCCTCCACTACGGCAAGGAGGAGCTGAAGGTCTCCGGCCTGGTGCCGAAGGCCATGGAAGCCAAGCTCCAGCAGACCGCCTATGCCCTTCGCGAGAAGCTGGGCCTGGGGGCGGTGATCCTGGTGGCGGGCGATCCGGTCTTCCGCGGGCAGGAGCCCTTCACGCGCCGCCTGCTGTTCAACGCCATCTTCTTCGGGGCCTACCGGCCTGCTCCAGAATGAAGCCCGGAATGAGGGACGCCCGATGACCAACCCCAGCGGCCGCCGCTTCACCCTCGCCATCACCGGCGCTTCCGGCTCGGCCTTCGGTGTGGCCGTGCTGCGGCGCCTGTCCGCCAACCCTGCGGTCGAGGAGATCGCCTTGCTGCTCTCCCCCACCGGAAAGCGCTGCCTGCTGGACGAGACGGGCCTCATGCCGAAGGACCTGGCGGCCCTGCCGAAAGTGGGCCTGCGGGATGAGCGCGACCTGGGCGCGGACATTTCCTCGGGCTCCCACCGCCACGACGGCATGGCCATCGTGCCCTGCAGCGCCGGCGCCCTGGGCCGCATCGCCTCCGGCGTGAGCGAATCCCTCGTGAGCCGCGCCGCGGACGTATGCCTGAAGGAGCACCGCCCCCTGGTGCTCTGCCTCCGGGAGACGCCGCTCAACCGCATCCACCTGGAGAACATGCTCCGCGTCCACGACGCCGGCGCCATCGTGATGCCCCTCATGCCCAGCTTCTACACCGCCCCCAAGGCCCTCGACGACCTCTACGACACCTTCGCCACCCGTGTGCTGGACCAGCTGGGACTGCGGGAAAGCGATTCCCGCCGGTGGAAGGAATGATCCCCCCGGAGGTCGTCGTCGTCGGGTGCGCGGGCCTCGACACCAACGTGTACCTTCCGCCGGAAGGCATCGACTGGACCGTGGAGGGGAACTTCACGGAGAACCTGGACTGCGTGGGCCAGGCCGGGGGCTATGCCAGCCTGGGCTACGCGGCCCTGGGGCGGCGCGTGGGCTTCATCGGCCATGTGGGCGAGGACGCCGCGGGCGGGGCCGTCCGTCAGCGGCTCGCGGATGCCGGCGTCGACCTGCGTGGCCTGGGCGTGGATCCGACGGGCACCGCCCGGAGCGTGAACCTGATGTATCCCGATGGCCGGCGGAAGAACTTCTACGACGGGAAGGGGCGCACCGGCCTCGATCTGGACTTGCCGCTCTGCCGCGAGGTGATGTCCGGGGCCCGGCTGGCGCACCTGAACATCCCGGACTGGGCTCGCCGCCTGCTGCCGATGGCGAAGGAACTGGGCCTCACCGTGGCCTGCGACCTCCAGGATGTCCTCGACCCGGCGGATTCCTATCGGCGCGACTTCATCGAGCAGGCGGACATCCTCTTCTTCTCCGCCGCCAATCACGGGGATCCCTCCACGCTCATCCGGGCCTTCCTGGCGGGTCATCCGGACCGCATCGTGGTGTCGGGCATGGGCGCGCAGGGCTGCGCCCTGGGTACCCGCGGCGGCATCGCCTTCTTCCCGCCCGTGGCCAACGAGCGGCCCGTGGTGGACACCAACGGCGCCGGCGACGCCCTCGCCGTCGGGTTCCTCACCAGCTACGTGCTGGAAGGGCGATCGCTGGAGGCGTCCATCCGGCGGGGTCAGATCGCCGCCCGCCACACCTGCACCCTGCGGGGAACCTCCTCCGGCCTCATCACGGCCCGGGAGTTGGACGCCCGGTCCCGCTGAGGCCCGGAATCAGCCTGCGCTCTCCATCAGCGCGGCCTCAGCGCGCTGGGCCCGGCGGGTGCTCCAGAAGGCCCAGAGCGCGCCCAGGGCGCCGGTGACGGCTCCCACGAAGGCGAGCAGCGCCATGCTTCCGGCGGAGAAGAAGCCCAGGCGGGCCAGGTCCACCAGGAGCGGCGAGAGGCCGCCCATGCCCCGGGAGACGGGCAGCCACAGGCCGAACAGGCCCAGCAAGGCCAGGATGCTGCCCCCGAAGCCCAGGGCCGCGCCTTCCAGCACCAGGGGCGTGCGGATGAAGCTCTCGGAGGCCCCCACCAGGCGCATGATGCTGATCTCCTCCTCCCGGGCCAGGATGCTCATGCGGATGACGTTCCCCGTGGCGAAGCCCGCGGCCACCAGGAGGAGCACGCCCAGGCTGGCCAGGGCCGAGCGCAGCATCCGGGCCATGCGCTGGATCTGCTCCAGCCGTTCCTGGTCCGCCAGCACATCGCCCACGCCCGGAAGGTTCCGGAGGCTCGCGGCCACCTCCACCGCCTTGGCGCCTTCGGCGAGGTCCTGGCGGAGGCTCAGCTCCAGGCTCTCCGGAAGGGCGTCCTGGCCGGCGCTCTCCAGCAGCAGGCCCGCTTCGCGCGTGGCCGACTGGAAGCGCTTGCGGTTCTCCACGGCGGTCACCCGGCGCACCTCCCGGAAGCGCGGATCCCGCCGGAGACGGGCCTCGGCCTCATCGAGGGTCTTGCCATCGGCGGCGTAGACCACCACCTTGGCCATGTCCTCCAGGCGCCCCACGAAGCGGTCGAGGCTCTCCACCAGGAGCAGGCCGCCGCCCGCCAGGAGGAGGCCCGACGCCAGGGTGAGCACGGCGAGGAAGTACTGGCCTCGGTGCCGGAAGAGGTCCCGCAGCACATCCTGGAGCAGCAATCCCAGGAGGCGGAGGGCGGTCACGAGGCGTTCCCATCCACCGCCACGCCCTTGAAGAGGGCCGTGGTGGGCGAGGCTACGATGGTCTTGGCCGCGGTGCCGCCCATGGGCGACTTCCACAGGTCGATGGTGGCGAAGGCGGTGGAGCCGTTCCCGCGCAGGCCCACCAGCCAGTCCTTGGTGCCCGCGTGGGCGATGACGCGCAGGTTGGGCTGGTCCGTGGCGCTGCCCAGGGTCGCCGTCGGGGCCTGATCATAGGCCTGGCCGAACATCCCGGTGGTGAACACCAGGATCGGCGCCGTGGAAGCGCCGGCATCGGTGTTGTGGCGGGCCACGAAGAGGTAGCCGTTACCCGAGTCCAGGGCGAGGGCGCCGTACTGGCCGAGGAGCGTCGAGGGACCGATGATCGTGTTGGCGCTGACGAACCCCGAAGCGGTCCCCTTCCGGAGGCGGGGCCCCGTGTAGGTCGTCACGGTGCCCACGGTGTCGCCCGAGAGCATGAAGGCGTAGACCGAACCCGAGGCGGAGGCGACCCCGGTGCCGCCGGTGTCCCCGCTGGCCATCAGCGCCTGGAGCGTGATCGTGGCGCTCTGGGGCTGGGTGCTGGCGTTGCTGACGGCCCAGATCTGGGTGCCGCTGGTGCCGTTCTCGGTGATGTAGAGGGTGTCGGTCTGGGGGTCCAGGCTGGCCTGCCCGAACGTCGAGCTGGAGAGCCGACCCGTGCTGGACAGGCTGAAGGAGACCACGTCGGAGCTGGCCACGTCGCCGCTCTGCGTCCGGATGTTGCTCACGCGCACGATGGTACCGGTGTCCGAGACCAGGTAGAGATAGCCGTTCTGCCGGTCGAAGCAGAGGCCGCCCCAGGCCAGGCTGCCGATCTTGGTGCTGAACACCGAGGAGGTGATCGTCTTGGTGGGGGCCACCGAGGTGGCGGTGCTGTCGTACAGGGCGCTCAAGTCGCTCCAGACGAACACCGAACTCGTGGTGCTGTCGTAGGCGTACAGGGCCACGCCCGTGGTCCCGCCCGAACTGCCATCGGGTTCCTTGCACCCCATGGCCACCAGCGAGAGGACTGCCGCAAGGCCTGCGAGAAGACGTCGGATCATGGAAACCGCCTACGTGGTGGCGAGGGGCGCCTTGAGATGGATGCCCAGGGCGCGCGCGATGTTCCCGGTGCCGGACACCGGTGCGGGTAGAGGTCGGATCATGGGAGACCGCCTACTTGGTGGCGAAGAGCGCCTTGAGGTGGGTGTTCAGGGTGCGCACCATGTCGGCATCGCAGCCCGCATCCACGGCTCCGCGGCTGATGGCCAGGGCGAGGTTCTTCACCGCCTCCGGGCCGTCGCCGGAGATGATCTGCTGGGTGGCCTTGGCCTGGTAGCGGTGCACCATCTCGTGCTGGGCTTCGGGAAGCACCATCTTCGCCGCCTGGGCGATGCGCTGGGTGAAATTCATCAGCTTCACCATGCGCTGGGGATCGTCCGCCGGCGCGGGCTTGGCCGGGGCGGGAGCCGGCGTTCCGGCGACCCCTCCGCCCACGGTCTCCGGGAACGGCTCGGCGTTCTCCGGGAACCCTGCGGCGACGGGAGGAGGAGGAATGGACAGCCCGGCGGCATCCGCCTCCCGGATGTCCGGAAGGGCTTGGGACGATCCGGGCGGGGGCCCAGGCTGAGGGGCGGCCTGGGGAGCGGCGGGAACATCGATCTTGGGGGGTTTGCCCGACCGGATGCCCTTCAGCGTCACGTGGCCGGCCATCACCAGGCCATAGAGATCCTTGGCGATGGTGAGCACGGGCTTCTGCATGGCCTCGGCCACCTCGGCGACGCTGTAGTACCCGGTGGAGAGCGCCAGGACCCGCGCCTCCCGGGCGTTCACGCCGTGGGGCGTCTCCCCGGGGAGCAGGGTGGAGGCGGGGTAGAGGTCCACCGAAGGGACCTTCTGGCTGATGACGCGCCATTCGTCCATGCGCCGACCCAACTCCATGAGAATGGAGGCGTTGGGTTTGGTGATGGTGGCCGGGACATCGGGCACCAGCTCCTCGAACCGGTAGGTGCCGTCGAGCCACAGGGCCACTTCCATGAGGGCCTCGAAGCCTTCCCCGGCGTGGGTCACGGCGTGGATGATCCGCCCATCCTTGAGGTAGATGCGGGCGCGGGAGGCCTCCTGCTGCACGTGGAAGCACCCCGACTTCCCGCCCTGGCTCACGAGCTGGATGATGTCGGGCAGCGGCGCCTCACGCATGGAGCCTTGGATCACACCCTGGGACATGGGTCGTTCCTCTCGGGAAAATGAAGGCCTACAGAAGATGGTCAACCTTACCATGGAGTGCGCCCTTCCCCCCCGGGTCCTCCTGAGCGATCCTGATGGGTCTATGAGCACCCGCCCCGACTCCCCCTTCGCCTCCATCGAGGAAGCCATCGACACCATCCGGCAGGGCCGCATGGTCGTGGTGGTCGATGACGAGGACCGGGAGAACGAGGGCGACCTCACCCTGGCCGCCGAGCATGTCACCCCGGAAGCCATCGCCTTCATGGCCACCCATGGGCGCGGCCTCATCTGCGCGGCCCTGGAAGGGCCGGTGCTGGACCGCCTCCAGATCCCCCTCATGGTCCGGGACAACACCAGCCCCTTCGAGACGGCCTTCTGCATCTCCGTGGAAGCCCGGGAAGGCACCACCACCGGCATCAGCGCCCAGGACCGGTCCCGCACCATCCAGGCCCTCATCGCTCCGGACGCCAAGCCCCAGCACTTCGTGAAGCCCGGCCACGTGTTCCCCCTGCGGGCCCGGCCCGGCGGGGTGCTCACGCGCACGGGCCAGACCGAGGCCAGCGTGGACCTGGCGCGCCTGGCGGGCCTGCATCCCAGCGGCGTCATCTGCGAGATCATGAAGGACGACGGCACCATGGCCCGGGTGCCGGACCTGGTTCCCTTCTGCAAACAGCACGGCCTGCCGCTGGTGACCGTGGCGGACCTGGTGGCCTATCGCCTTCGCCAGGAGCCCCTGGTGACGCACCTGGGAGCCCGCGACATGGCGAGCCAGTGGGGGGCCCTCAAGGTCCACAGCTTCCGGAGCCTGCTGGATGGCGGCAGCCACCTGGCCTTTGTGCTGGGCGACCTGGGGGGCGACCCGCCCCTGGTGCGGGTGCACGTGGAGACGCTGCCCGACGACCTGCACGGCTTCGAGACCGGCCTCTTCCAGCGGGCCATGGCCGCCCTGGCAAAGGAAGGCCGCGGCGCCATGGTCTACCTGCGCCGCCATGCCCACACCCCGGGAGTGGCCGAGGAGGGCCACGCCCAGCTCCAGGCCATGAACGACCGGGATTTCGGTGTGGGCGCGCAGATCCTGCGCCAGCTGGGGGTTGGAAAAATGCGCCTGCTCAGCCGGCATGAAACCAAGTACATTGGACTCCGTGGCTTCGGCCTCGACATCTGTGCCCACGTGCCCCTGGAACCTTCCTCGGATCCCCGGTGATCGACGCCCGCTTCCTGACCCAGTCGCCCCTGTTCAGGAACCTGGACGAGGTCGAGCGCGCCCAGATCCTGATCATCGGCCAGAAGCGCCTGGTCGAGGCCGGCGAGGTGATCTTCCGGGAAGGCGATGCCGGCGACGGCCTCTTCATCGTGCTGAAGGGCTCGGTGCGGATCTCCAAACGCGGCGCCACGGGCGAAGAGGCCCTCGCGGTCCTGGCGCCCCCCGCCTACTTCGGCGAAATGGCCCTCATCGACCTGGCCTCTCGGGCGGCGGACGCCATCGCCAACGAGCCTTCCGAGCTGTTCTTCATCCCCCTGCAGGATCTCCGGTCCATCATCGAAACCCAGCACAAGATCGCGCTCAAGATCCTCTATGCCCTCTGCGAAGTGCTCGCGCAGCGCCTGCGGGAAACCAACGACCGCTACATGAGCATCTTCACCATCGCCCAGTGGGGCGGCGCCAATCCCGGCGGCCCCATTCCCGTACCCTGAACTTGAAAGGAGTTCCCATGTCCGACCTCGTCGCACACATCACCGACGCCGAGTTTCCCCAGGCCGTCGCCCAGGGCGTCACCCTCGTGGATTTCTGGGCCCCCTGGTGCGGCCCCTGCAAGATGATCGCCCCCGTCCTGGACGAGCTGGCCGCCGAGATGAAGGGCCAGGCCAAGTTCGTGAAGATGAACGTGGACGAGAACCCTCAGGTCGCCGGCCAGTTCGGCATCATGAGCATCCCCACGCTCATCGTGTTCAAGGACGGCAAGCCCGTGAACAAGCTCATCGGCGGCCAGCCCAAGCCCCAGCTCAAGGCGTTCGTGGAGAGTGCGTTCTAAACCAGCGCCGTTCCCTGCGAAAAACGCGGCTTCGGCCGCGTTTTTCGTATGGCTACTTCCTGCGCAGTACCAACCTCACCTGGTTCCCCTTCTCGTTGAAGTGGACTTCATCCATCACGAGGAGGATGAGGGGCAGGCCGCGCCCACAGTGGGAAGCCATCTCCGAATCGGGCGGAGGCGGGGAGAGCCGGCCGGCGTCGAAGCCGCGGCCTTCGTCGCTGATCTCCACCTCGAACCGCTCCGTGTCCATGGCCAGGCGGACTTCGATCAGCCGCCCCGCGTATTCGGGATCCGCCATGCGCTTGGCGCGGAGCGCCGCGTAGGCATCCTCCTTGGCGAAGAGATCCCCCTTCAGCCGCGAGTCCAGGTCGAGGTTGCCGTGATCCAGGGCGTTCACCAGGGCCTCGTGCATGGCCATGGCGATGACGTCGATGTTGCCGGCGGAGGCGAACCCCATGGGCACCAGCCGGTCCGTGAGGTGGTGCGTGAGGCTCGGGATGTCCAGCTCGTCCGAGCGAAACAGGAAATGCCGCCGCTCGTTCACCAGCCCGCGCAGGCCGTCGTCCGCCTTGCGGAGGTCCCGGTGCAGATCCACCAGGTGGAACACGCTGTGCACCAGGTCCTTCATGGCGATGGGCTTCATGAACAGGTTGGAGGCGCCCAGCCGCATGGCCTGGATGGCGTAGTCCACCGAGGCCTGGCCGGTCATGAGCACCACGGGCAGGTGGGGATGCGACGCCTTCACCTTGTGGACCACCTCGAACCCGTCCATGCCCTCCATGTTGATGTCGCTGATGACCAGGTCGAAGGGCGGGGCCTTGGGATTCTGGAGGAGCTCCAGGGCCTGGGCGGCGTCCGGGTAGCCGTGGACCTCCATGCCGTAGTGGGCCAGGGCGGACTGGACCATCTCGAGCACCGAGGGGTCGTCATCGATCAGGAGGATGTGCGTCCCACGGCGAGTCATGGCGGCTCCACGCTTCAGGATACTCGATGAGGTTCCAGCCGGCTGTCGGCCGGAAGGGCGGCCAGATAGGGCTCCACAAGTCCCAAGGTGCGGTCCAGCGTGCCCCTCATGGCCTCGGGCAGCGATGCCGGGCCCCCGGAGCGCAGCGGCGCGGCGGCCAGGGCGGCCTCCATCGCGGGGCCGAGTCCGGCGGCAGGAACCACCTGGAGCCGCCCCGCTTCGCGCAGGGGCGGCACCAGATCCTCGAAATTGGCGAAGCCCGGGCCCACCAGGGCCGGAACTCCCGCGCGGACCGGCTCCAGCGGGTTGTGCCCACCAGCCGCAGCCCAGCCGCCGGCCACCAGGGCCACGGTGCCTTCGGCATAGGCGGCCGAGAGTTCGCCCAGGGTGTCCAGGAGCAGCACGTCCGTCCCCGACCAGGGGGCGCCCTCCGGCCATCCGCGGGAAGCGCGGTGGAAGGCCAGGCCCCGGGCCGTCATCAGATCCGCCGCGGCATCGAAGCGGCGGGGCTGACGCGGGGCCAGAATGAGCTTCAGGCCAAGGTGCTTCTCCCGGGCCGTGCGCCAAGCCTCGAGGATCAGGTCCTCCTCACCCTCCACCGTATTGCCCGCCACCACCACGGGCAGGCCCGCCCAAGCCTCGCGCAGGGCCGCCCAGCCTACATGCAGGGGACGCGGGGGCGGAAGGTCGGCCTTGAGGTTGCCGCCCAGCCGCACCTCCGGAGCACCCAGGCGCCGGAAGGCCTCCGCGCTGGCCTCGTCCCGGGCCGCCACCAGGCTCAGCCGCGAGGCCGCCCGCCGCATCCAGGGGCCGCCCTTCCGGAGGGACTTCTCCGTGAGCCGCCCGTTCACGATGACGCGCGGGATGCCGCGAACCTCCAGCGCCTGGAGCAGCCCAGGCCAGATCTCGGTCTCCAGTGCCAGGAACAGCCCCGGCGGGCGCCGCAGGAACGGCTCCAGACCCTCGGGATCATCCAGGGGGAAGGCCCCGCCGCTGATCCGCCCCGTGCCCGCGTCCCAACCCGGCAGCCGCTTCGCCATCAACGCCAACCCCGCCGGCGTGCCCGTGCTCAGGTGGACGCGGTGGCCGGCCTCGCGCAGGCGCCCCACCAGGCCGTCCGCCAGCAGCAGCTCACCCACGCTCACCGCGTGCAGCCAGATCCAGCGACCCTCGGGCAGGTCCGGCGCCTCCGCCTGCAGCCGGATCCGCCAGCCCTCCGGCAGCCCCCGGACGCAGGACCGGGCCACGGCTCCCGCCAGGGAGACGGCCGCGAGGTAGCTCAGGTCCAGGACATCCACCCGTTTACGCTCTCACACTTGCCCGACGCAGGACAAAGAAGACCTTGAAAAGACCAACGCGAAGGGCATGTCTGCGGTCTTCGCGTTCCGCTGTTTCTCCAGGGCATCATGGAGGCATGTCCGATCGCGCTCCGCTCGAAGTCCTCATCGTCACCGGCCCCCTGGGTGCCGGGAAGACCACCGCCGTGAACCGCCTGCTGAAGGCCGAGGTGACCGCTGGACGCCGCGTGGCGGTGCTCATCAACGAATTCGGCGCCATCAGCGTGGACGGCACGCTGGTGGATGCCGAGCGTCCCGAGCTGGCGGGCGTGGAGAACCTGGTGAACGGCTGCGTCTGCTGCAGCCTCCGCAACGACGTGGTGGCGACGCTCCAGGCCTGGTGCGACCAGCCGGACGGCCAGCGGCCCGAGCGCGTGGTCCTGGAGACCACGGGCCTGGCGGACCCCACGGACCTGCTGGACCTCGAACAGGAGCCGCCCCTGGCCGGACGCCTGCGGCTGGCGGGTCTGCTCACGGTGGTCTCCAGCCTAGCCCCCGTGGATCACCTGAGGACCAAGCCCCTGCTCCATCGGCAGGCGGCCCTGGCCAGCCTCATCCACCTCAGCAAGGGTGACCTGGATCCTTCGGCGGCCGTGGCCTGGGAGGGCGAGCTGCGCACAGCCTTCAAGCACATCCCCCTGATCCCCACGCGCCACGGGCTCGCCCCCGAGGGCAGTCCCGATCCCTGGCACGGGGACCTGCGTCCCGTGCCCGAGGGCTGGGAAGCGGTGAGCGGCCCCAGCTTCGCCGAGGCCCGATCCCTTACCCTGAACTGGGACCACCCCATCGACCCCGCGGCGCTGGAAGTCCTGCTGCTGGCGCCGCCGACATCCGGCGAGCTCCTGCGCGCGAAGGGCGTCTGCGCCTTCGCGGGCTGGGCCGCGCGCAACGACGGCAGCGACCGCTGGGCCTTCCAGCTGGCGGACGGGCGCCTGGAGATCTCGCCCCTGCCCCTCCTCGCGGACGGCTCCGCTCCCGCCTGCGCGGCCGTGGTCATCGGCACCGGTCTGGATTCCGCCCACTGGAAGAAGTCCCTGCGGGACCTCGAGCGCGCCCCGGCGGGCGCGCGGCGCAAGGCCTTTCTCTAGCGCGGATCTGGCTCATCACCGGATCCGCGTCGGGCTTGGTATCATCGCAGTTCGCCCGGACCCGGGATGCAAGGAGCAAGTGTGGATCAAGTGCTCGACCTCATGGCCAAGGAGCTCAAGCTCCCCCGCGCCGGCGTGGCCGCCATCGTGGCGCTGCTGGAGGAGGGCAACACCGTGCCCTTCATCGCCCGCTACCGCAAGGAGGCGACGGGATCGCTCGACGAGGTCGCCATCCGCGCCGTCGAAGACCGCAACGCCTACTACAAGGACCTGCTGGACCGCCGGAAGACCGTGCTCAAGTCCATCGAGGAACAGGGCAAGCTCACGCCCGAGCTGAAGGCAAAGATCGAGGGCACCTGGGTGAAGGCCGAGTTGGAGGACCTCTACCTGCCCTACAAGCCCAAGAAGCGCACCAAGGCCACGGTGGCCAGGGAGCGCGGCCTGGAGCCCCTGCTGGACTCCCTGCTGGCCGACGAGAGCGGCGCCGACCCGTTCCTCATCGCCGAGCCCTTCATCAAGGACGAGGATGGCCTGCGCTCCCCCTCGGAATGCATGGAAGGCGCGGGTCACATCCTGGCCGAGCGCCTGGCGGAGGACGCGGAGATCCGCGCCTGGCTGCGCCTGGAGTTCCACGAGCAGGGCGTGCTGAAGTCCGAGATCCGCGAGGAGCGCAAGGCCGACCAGGCCGCGCTGCGCTTCAAGCCCTACTTCGAGTTCTCCGAGCCCATCCGCAAGATCCCCAGCCACCGCCTGCTGGCCCTGCGCCGTGGCGAGAAGGAGGAGATCCTCACCGTGAAGCTTCTGGTGGAGCGCGAGAACCTGGTGAGCCAGCTCGTCGCCAAGGTCCAGGTGAACCCGGCCAGCGGCTACCGGCGCTTCCTCAACGAGGTCGCCGGCGATGCCTTCGACCGCCTGCTCTCGCCCACCATCGAATCCGAGGTGCGCTACGAGGCCAAGAAGAAGGCCGACGGCGAGGCCATCAAGGTCTTCCAGACCAACCTGGACCACCTGCTGCTGGCGCCGCCCGCGGGCCAGCGCTGCACCCTGGGCGTAGACCCCGGCATCCGCACCGGCTGCAAGCTGGTGGTCATCAACCGCCTGGGCCAGCTGGTGCAGAACGAGGTGATCTACCCACTGGAGCCCAAGCGGGATCTGGAGGGCAGCCGCGCCCTCCTGGAGAAGCTCTGCACCGAGAACCCCGTGGAGGCCATCGCCATCGGCAACGGCACCGGCGGCCGGGAGGTGGAGGCCTTCATCCGCGAGTGGCTGAAGGAGACGAACCGCCAGGGCCTCATCTGCGTGAGCGTGAGCGAGGCCGGCGCCTCGGTGTACTCCGCCAGTGACATCGCCCGCGAGGAGTTCCCGGAGCACGACGTCACCGTGCGCGGCGCCGTGAGCATCGCCCGCCGCTTCCAGGACCCCCTGGCCGAGCTGGTGAAGGTGGATCCCAAGAGCATCGGCGTGGGCCAGTACCAGCACGACGTGAACCAGACCGCCCTCAAGAAGGGCCTCGATGATGTGGTCGAGAGTTGCGTGAACCGCGTGGGCGTCGATCTCAACAGCGCCTCCTACAAGCTGCTGGCCTATGTGGCCGGCATCGGCGAGGGGCTGGCGAAGAACATCGTGGCTCATCGCTTCGAGCACGGCGCCTTCAAGCGCCGGGAGCAGCTCCTAGAGGTCGGCCGCTTCGGCGCCAAGGCCTTCCAGCAGGCCGCGGGCTTCCTGCGGATCCCTGGCGGAGAGGATCCCCTCGATGCCTCCGCCGTGCATCCCGAGAGCTACCCCGTCGTGCAGCGCATCTGCCAGCTGGCCGGCAAGACCGTGCCCGAACTCATCGGCAACGACGCCGTGCTGGACGACCTGGATCCCAAGCTGCTCGTGGACGAGAAGTTCGGCGTGGAGACGGTGAAGGACATCCTGGCGGAATTGAAGAAGCCCGGCCGCGACCCCCGCCACCAGTTCGAGGCCGTGCAGTTCCGCGAGGGCGTCAACAAGCCCAGCGACCTGGAAGTGGGCATGGAGCTCCAGGGCATCGTCACGAACGTCACCGACTTCGGCGCCTTCGTGGATGTCGGCGTCCACCAGGACGGCCTGGTGCACCTCTCGGAGATCGCCCACCGCTACGTGAAGAACCCCGCGGACGCCCTCAGCGTGGGCCAGGCCGTGAAGGTGAAGGTGCTGGCCGTGGATCTGGAGGCCAAGCGCATCGCGCTCTCCATCAAGGCCCTGCTGGCCGCCCCCGAGGGCGCCGAGCGGCCGCAGCCTCACCATCGTCATCCCCAGGGCCGCCCTCAGGGCCGACCCCAGGGCGCTCCCCGTTCTCCCCGTCCCCAGTCCGGTCCCCAGGCTGGCGCCCGGCCGCAAGGTCCGCGGCCGCCCCGGCCCGAAGGCTCCCGGCCTCCCCGACCCGAAGGTCCCCGGCCGGAAGGCGCCCGGCCCCCGCGCCCTCAGGAAGCTCGCCCGGCCCGGCCCGAGCGCGAGGCCCGTCCGCCCCAGCCCAAGCGTGAGCCGGCGGTTCCGGCCTCGGGCGCCTCGCTGACCGACCTGATGGCCAAGTTCAACAAGGGACCCCGTTGATGCGTCCGCGCCTGTCCCTGCTGGCGCCCGCGGCCCTGCTGGCGCCTGCGGCCCTGGTGCTGGCGCTGGCCTGCCAGCCGCGTCCGGCCGCCCCCATCTACGGTCCCTGGGAAGAAGGGCTGACCCTGGCCTTCGAGGACCCGTCCCGGCCCCAGCCTGAGCGTTCCTCAGACCGCCTGCAGGTGCGCGTAGCCCGGTCGTCCATGGCGCCAGGCTCTCCCCGCGTGGTGCAGCTGGATCTCACCAACCTCCGCGGCCACATGAGCCTGCTGGTCCGCCACCAGGACGGCGGTATCACCCTCCTGGGCGAGGATGGCCAGGTGCTGGCCCAGCCCCTGCCGCCGGGATTCCCTTCCACCGCCACCTGGGAGGACCGCGGCACCCGGTTCCGGGTGGTGGGACGCGCCACCTGGGAGGGCGCCGCCCTCCTGCCGGCCACCTCGGATCCCGTCGGCGTGTGGGTGGAAGCCCAGCCGCCCCACGGGCTCCGGCGCCGCACCCTCTACCTGCCGAACCTCGGCGAGGTGGAGTCCCAGGAGGAACGCGACGGCGCCTGGGTGACCACCAACCGGCTGGTGGCCCGCGGCTTCGTGGACCTGCCTGCCGCCCCCCTCTCCGGCCCGTTCCCCGGCCAACGTCCCTGATCGACCAATCCCGGAGCCGACATGGCCGCTGAACCCGCTTCCGACACCTCCACCGACCTCGAGATCGAGCTGCCCCCCGGCGCCGCCAAGGGCGCCGTACGGGACAACCTGGAAGTGATCTGCTTCGCGATGATCCTGATCCTGTTCTTCAAGACCTTCGTGGGCCAGCAGTTCAAGATCCCCTCCGCCTCCATGCGCAACACGCTGATGATCGGGGACCACCTGCTGGCCAACAAGTTCATCTTCGCCGAGCCCCAGTGGGCCTGGGAGGAGAAGCTCTTCCCCATGCGGAGCGTGAAGCGCGGCGACATCATCGTGTTCCGCTACCCCATCGACCGCGACCAGGACTACGTGAAGCGCTGCGTGGCCCTGGCGGGCGACACGGTGGAGATGCGCAACAAGCGGCTCTACGTGAACGACAAGCTGGTCACCGGCCCCTTCGAGTTCCAGTTCGGCCGGAGCCCCGAGGGCCCCACGCCCGGCCCTTGGCCCCTGACCCGGAACGCCGGCGAGGCGGAGCATCCCGTGGGCCTCTGGCGCCATGCGGATCCGGAGGTGCTGGCCCTCCATGACCACAACCAGATGCAGGCCATGAACAGCCTCATCCAGGACGGCTTCAAGGACAACCTGGGCCCCATCACCGTGCCGCCGGGCCACATCTTCGCCATGGGCGACAACCGCGACAACAGCATGGACAGCCGCTACTGGGGCTTCCTGCCCATGGATCATCTGCGGGGCCGGCCCTTCATCGTGTGGTGGAGCTTCCGCGAGGGCGACACGGACAACGACAATGGCCGCGTGCCTGACGGCCCCACGGACGTGGCCGCCGATTTCATCGACGCCGCCCGCCACTTCTTCACCCGCACCCGCTGGGAGCGCACCGGGACCATCCCCGAGTAACCCAGCCACAAAAGATCTCCACGAAGGGCACGAATAAATGCCTCCATATTCGTGTCCTTCACGTTTTTCTTAGTGTCCTTTGTGGGGATCCTTTTCAGAGAGTCGCCGAACACCATGAAGATCCCCCTGCTCGCGCTGCTCCTGGCGGCCCTTCCCCTCTCCGCCTGGGGCGACAAGGGCCACCGCGCCACCTGCACCCTGGCCCTGAAAGGCCTGCCGCCGGACCTTCGCGCCTGGTACGCGGGGCGCGAGGGCGAGGTGGAGGACCATGCTTCGGACCCGGACCACTGGCGCCAGGATCGCAAGGAGGGCCCTCGCCACTTCCTGGACATGGAGCCCTACGGGGGACCCGATCATCTCCCCCGCACCGTGGAAGAGGCCCAGACCCGTCTGGGCGGCGACTTCTACCGCACGGGCGTGGTGCCCTGGATCATCCAGGACCGCTGGCGGGACCTGGTGGATGCCTTCCGATCCGGCGACGCCGCCCGGGTGGCCATGGCCACGTCCATCCTGAGCCACTACGTGGCGGACGCCCATGTGCCCCTGCACACCACCGCGAACCACGACGGCCAGGCCACGAACCAGCGCGGCGTCCACAGCCGCTGGGAGACCGGCCTGGTGGAGCGCTACGTCCAGCCGGAGACCCTGACCCCACTTCCCGCCGAGGTGGACCCGCGCTTCATGGAGCGGCCCTGGGAATGGCTCCGCGCCTCCCACGCGCTCATCCCCCAGCTCCTGGAGGACGACCGGACCGCAGACCGCACCACGCCCGCCGACACCCGCGGTCGGGCCATGCGCACCCCCGCCTTCTGGATGATCTTCTGGGCCAGGCAGGGCCCCGTGGTGACCCGGCAGCTCCAGCTGGCGGGCAAGCACCTGGGAGACGCGGTGCTCAGCGCCTGGGTCGAGGCGGGCCGGCCTGCTCCCCCGGTGAAGCCGGCCCGCTGAAATCGCCGCGGACGCGGCGATTTCAGCAGAGGACAGCTCTAGGGAGCTTCCTCCCATCTCTTCCGGTCCAGCCAGACCTGCTCGGCCTTGCCCTGGGGATCCCGGCCCTGCCAGTGGAGCTTCCGGGGTCCCGCGGCATCCTTCTTCAACACGGACACGCCCGGGCCTTCTCCCTGGCGGAGCATGCGCAGCAGGGCCTCGACGCTGGCCACCTGGGGCAGGAAGGGCAGCGGCAGCTCCGCCAGGGTGGCGGCCCGCTGATCGACCTTCTGCCGAGGCACCCGGAGCCGGTAGCCGGAGGCGCGATCGCCCTCCAGGAGCAGCAGGCGCTCGCCGAGCCCGTGGAGCTCGGCCACCAGGCGGCCGGAGACCGGTTCCATGAGCAGGTTCAGGGTGCCGGTCCCCTCACCGCCGGAGCCTGAATACCCCCAGCCGTACTGGGCGCGCACGGGCGTCGCCGGGGCTGGCGCCACATCAGCGGGGGGAACCTGGAAAACCATCATGATCATTCCTCGTCGTCATCATCCGGGGCGGCATCCGGCGCGGGCGCCTGGGCCTCTCCCACCTTCCGTGCCTGCTCCCGGGCCAGGCGGACGCGGAGTTCCCCCAGCCGCTTCTCCAGTGCAGGACGGTCCGGGAAGACGAAGGCCAGGGCCCGTTCCCACTGCTCGGCCGCCTCGGCCAGCTTGCCCTGCTTCACCAGCACTTCACCCAGGTGCTTCCGCACTTCGGGGCTGAAGGGGCTCAGCTCCGCCGCACGGCGGAGGGTGGCCTCCGCCTCCGCGATCTTCCCCAGCTTGAACTGGGCCCACCCCAGGCTGTCGATGACATTGCCGTTGTCCGGGGTGGCCTTGGCGCTGGCCTCGATGAGCGAGGCGGCCTCCTCCAGGTTCTGCCCCTGCTCCAGCAGCTGGTATCCCAGGTTGTTCTGCACCATGGGATTGCCCGGATTCGTCTTCTGCGCCTCCCGGAGCACGCGGAGGGAATCGTCGGCCCGCCCAAGCTGGTCATAGGCGCTGCTCTGCATGATCAGGATGTCCACGTTCTTCACAGGCCCCAGGCTGCGGGCCCGCTCCAGCGCCTCCAGGCACTTGTCCCAGCGGCGGAACTCGGACCAGATGGCCGCCATGCCCTCCAGGTGGAGCTGCTCCAGGGCGGCGCGGGTCTCCTTCCGCGAGAAGAAGCGGTATTCCAGGCACTCGGGCGGAAGCTCCGCGGCCTGCTGGAAGAAGGGCACCTTGGGGAACCGCGTGATGCCGTCCTTCAGCGCGGCCAGGGCGCTCTTCCAGTCGTTGCGGCTGATGAGGGCCTGGCAGGTGAACACCTGCAGCTCGCCCGCGACCTGCTCCCGCCCCGGGTGCTCCTTGAGGTAGGTCAGCAGTGCGCCGCCCTTGCCCTGGAGGAGGAGCGTCTCCGCATAGAGGGCCTGCGATCCGTCGGCGATCCAGTCCTCCTGGATCTTGCCGGCGAGGAGCGTCGCGAGCCGGGCCTCGGCCTCCTGGAAGCGCCCCAGGTTCATGAGGGCCCGGGCCGTGTTGAAGGTCGTCCGGGGCGTCACCTTCAGGGCCTCCGCCTTGGCCAGGCTATCCAGCGCCTCCTCGAACCGCGAAGTCTGGAGGCGCACCAGGGCGACGTTCTCCCAGAGGCCCGCCTCCCGGGGAAGGTGCTGGGCGAGCAGGAGGAAGCTCTCCTCGGCGTGGGCCAGGTAGCCCGCCTGGATCTGATCCCGGGCCAGCTCTTCCAGCATGCGGAGTTGGCGCTCGTCGGGGTTGCGGGCATTGAGGGCGAGCACTGACTCGCGCCGTCCCTCGTAGTTCTGGAGGGCCCGCGCGTGGATGGCCGCCCGCTCCCAGGCCGCTTGGAAACTGGGACGGAGCCGGCCCAGATGCAGCCAGGCCTGGAGGGCCCCCTCGTTATCCTTCAGCTTCTCGGACACCTCGCCCAGCCGGGCCCACAGTTCCGGATCCTGGGGCAGCAGGGCCGTGGCGGCCCGCAGTTCCTTCGCGGCCTCCGCCGCCATGGCCTCATCCGACTGGGAGAGCTGGTACAGGAGCAGGCCCAGGTGGGCCCGCGCCTCCGCGTTCCGGGGCGCCAGGGCCACGGCCTTGCGGGCCGGCGCCAAGGCGCCTTGGGGGTCCTGGGCCTCCTGGAGGGCCTCGGACAGCCTCAGGTGGACCTCCGCGCTCTCGGGCACCTGGGCCGCCACCCGCCGGTAGATCGCCACCGCGGCGGCGGGATCCGAACCGCCGCCGCGCAGCTGCAGGGCGCGGGCCTGGAGCATCAGGGCCCGGACGTCTTCCGGCGGCGCCGCGGCCAGGCTGGCCGCCAGCAGAACGGCGAGGAGGGGAAGGCGGACATCAGGCACGGGGAGCCTCCCGGTGGAGCAGATCGACAAGACGGGCATGGGGCGACTCCCAGACCTCGGGAGCCAGGGCGCGCTGGATCGCGGGCTCCCCGAAGCGGGGAAGGATGCAGTGGATCTCCGTGGCCGGCGCGTCCTCGGTGGCCCCGGGAGCGTGCCTGGCCTTCTTGTCCCGGTGCAGCAGGGGAAGGCAGGCCGACCAGGGAGCGACCATGGGCGCCAGCGGGGCGAGCCGCCGGGCGAGGGAAGCGAGGAACGCCGGGGGAAAAGGCTTGAGGCCGAGGTCCTCCGCCAGGAGGCAGGAGCCCAGCAGACCGAGGCCCACGGCCTCCCCGTGGAGCAGGTCGTAGCCCGACGCCGCCTCGAGGGCGTGACCGAGGGTGTGGCCGAGGTTCAGCAGCCGACGCTCGCCCGCCTCCCGGGGATCCCGGTGCACCACGCCAGCCTTGTAGGCCAGGGCCCGCTCCACCCAGGGGACCTTCACGGGCCCGTCCTGCAGCATCTCCGCGGCCCAGGGCGTCTCCCCCTGGATGAGGGCGGTCTTGACCAGCTCCCAGCGGCCATTCTCCAGGTGCCGCTCGGGCAGGCTGGCCAGGAAGGACGTGCAGGCCACCAGGCGCCTGGGGGAGTGGAAGGCCCCCACCAGATTCTTGCCCGCGGCGAGGTCCACGGCAGTCTTGCCGCCCAGGGCCGCGTCCGCCATGGCCAGCAGGGAGGTTGGCCAGACCTGCCAGGCGATGCCCCGCAGGTAAAGGGCCGAGGCCAGGCCAGCCATGTCCGACAGGACACCGCCGCCCAGGGCCACCACGGTGGCGTCCCGGTGCAGGGGCACCCGGGCCCAGTGCTCCAGCCAGGGGAGGATGGTCCGCAGCTTCTTCTCCTCCTCGGACACCGCCACCCACAGGGCGTGGCTGGGCTCGGGGAGGCCCGCGCGGGTCCAGGCCTCCCTCAGGTGCAGGTCGCCCACCAGCGTCCAGGGCCCCTCGGGCAGCAGGGCCGGATCCGGCGCCTCCTGCAAGAAGACCTCGGTGGCGAACCCGATGGGGGTGGCGAGTCTCATGAGCGGCCTTTCAGGGTGGCCTCGGCCTGCATGGTCTGATCTCCCCGGAGCCATCGAACCACGGCCTTGTCACCGGGCTTGTGGGCGCCGAGGGCGTCCATGAAATCGTAGATGTTCTTCACCGGCCGGCCACCGAAACTGATGATGATGTCGCCGGCCTGGAGCCCGATGGCCTCGGCCGTGGAGCCGGGGGACACCCCGTTGATGCGGAAACCCCGTGGATTGTCCGCGTAGTCAGGGAGGGTGCCGAAAGCCACCCGCATGGGGCCGCCATCGCCCCGCAGGACCACCTTGGCGGTATCTGGATCGAAGGCCGGCGTCGTGTCCGCATTGGCGAGATCCAGCGCCACCGCGCGTCCGTAAGCCGCCAGGGCCGCCATGCCGGCGACGTTGATGCGGTCCGCCGTGTCCGTGGGCCGGTGGTACTCGCCGTGGACTCCGGTGAAGAAGAAGAACGTGGGGATCTTCGCCTGGGAGAAGACCATGTGGTCCGAGCCGCCCACGGCCGCCCCCACGTCCCCGCTGATGGAGAAGCCCTCCGGCGCCAGCTTCTTCGCGGCCTCCAGGGCGGCTTTGGGCGCGCCCAGCCCCCCCATCAGCAGTTTCGGGGCCGCGGGATCCAGCCGGCCCACCATGTCGAAGTTGAGCATGACCTTCACGGATTCCAGCGGGTGGGTGGGGTGCTGAATCCAATAGCTGGAGCCCAGCAGGCCCTCTTCCTCACCGCCGAAGTGCATCAGCAGGATGGAGCGTCGCGGGCGGGCCCGCTTCAGCTCCCGGCCCAGCTCCACCACCAGGGCCGCGCCCGAGGCATTGTCGTCGGCGCCGGGATGCACCTGCCCCCGCGATTCCGCGCCCCCCAGGCTGTGGCGCTCGCCCAGGCCCAGGTGGTCCAGATGCGCGCCGATGACGATGTATTCCTTCCGCAGTTTGGGATCGCGACCGGGGATCACGGCCACCACGTTGGGCACCTGGGCCTCTTCGCGGCGGAGCCTCAGCTTCAGCGTGAGTGTGGTCCAGGGAGCGTAGATGAAGTCCTGGCTGGCAGGCTTCCCGGTATCCCGGATGGCCTTGAGGCGCGCAGGGAGGTCGCCGCAGGCGTCCCCGAGGGCGCCCGCCGAGAGGCTAAGCACGGGGATGTCCAGCTTCATCGGCCCCTCTTCCCGCTGCAGGGGCCGGGCCGGGCCATCCTCCAGCACGAGGACCGCAGCAGCCCTCCCTGCCTGCAGGCGCTTCACGCGGGCCAGCAGGCTCCGCTCGCCTCGCGGCAGGTGGGCGAAGGCGTCCGTATCCGGCAGGGTGCGGACGATGACCACCACGTGATCCTTCACCTCGAGACCCGCGAGATCGTCGTAGCCGCCGGGAATCTGCACGCCATAGCCGGCGAAGGCGAGGGGCTTCATGCGGAAGTCCGCGTCCCCGCTGTAGCCGACGGCCTCGATGTCCCGGCCCCAGACCAGCGGCCGGGCCTCCTCGCCGTGGGTCAGGAGGGCGCCCTGCGCCTCCCGGACCACTTTGGCGACGAACGGGAACCGCTGGATCTGAGCCTTCAGGCCCAGGTTCTTCCACTCCCGCAGGACATGCGCGGCGGCCTGGTCGAGCCCCGGGTACCCGTTGCCCCGGCCCTGGAGGGCCGGCGAGGCCAGGAAGGCCACATCCCGGCGCAGCCGGCCCTCGACCGCGGATCCGGAGGGCGGAACCTGCGCCACGAGGGCGACGGCGAGGAAGGCGGGAATCCAGGGGCCCATGACGTCTCCGGCAGTCTTCTACTTTACAGGCGCAGCCCCGATCCGTCCTGCTCACGACGGGAATCGGGGCGCCTGTGGGAGAATGGCCCCATGTCCGAACAGGAAGCCTACTTTCAATCCGACCGGATGGACCAGCGGCCCATGCGCCACACGCTGCTCTGGCGCCTGGCCGGCTACCTCCGCCCGCAGTGGACCGCCCTCCTGGCCCTGCTATTCCTGATGGCCCTGGGCGCCTTCCTGGAGGTCATGCCCTCGGAGCTGACGCTCCGGCTCATCAACCGGTTCATGGCCCAGGGCAGTCTCAGCGGCGCGGCCCCCATGATCGCCGGGTTCTTCGGGGTGCTCATCGCCGGGTTCCTCGTGAGCTTCGCGCGCTACTTCCTGCTGGCCCGGGTGGGCCAGAAGGCCATGCTCGACTTGCGGGTGCAGCTCTTCGAGCACCTCATGGGCCGCAGCACGGACTTCTTCCACCGTAACCCCGTGGGCCGCCTCATGACGCGGGTCACCAGCGACGTCCAGAACCTCAACGAGATGTTCGCCTCGGGCTTCGTGGCCATCGTGGGGGACGCGCTCTCCCTGCTGGCCATCGTGGCCTGGATGTTCTGGACCCACCCGGGCATGGCCCTGGTGGCCCTGGGGATTCTGCCCTTCCTGCTGGTGGCCACGGAGATCTTCCGTCGCCGGGCCGGCGAGGCCTTCCGGGAGACCCAGCGCCGTTACGCGAGCATCAACGCCTTCCTCCAGGAGCAGATCTCCGGCATGGGTCTGGTTCAGGTGAACGCCCAGGAGGCACGCAGCGACGCGCAGTTCAAGGGCCTGAACGAGGACTACTTCCAGGCCTTCCTCCGCACCATCTTCGCCTACGCCGTGTTCTTCCCCGTGGTGGAGTTCATCACCTCCGGCACCCTCGCGGCGCTCATCTTCTACGCGGGCTTCAAGCTCCAGGCCGGGGCCATCACCTGGGGCCTGCTCCTGGCCTTCATCCAGCAGTCGGGGCGGTTCTTCCGGCCCATCCGGGAACTGGCCGAGCGCTACAACGTGATGCAGACGGCCCTGGCCTCCAGCGAGCGCATCTTCCGCCTCCTGGACAACCAGGAGGAGATCCCGGAAGCCGCCAACGCCAAACCCGCCGCCTTCGCCGGCGAAGTGCGCCTGGAGAACGTCTCCTTCGCCTACGAGGAGGGCGGCCGGAAGGTGGTCCGCGAACTGAGCGGCGTCATCCCCAAGGGCCGCCGCGTGGCCGTGGTGGGTCACACCGGCGCCGGCAAGAGCACGCTCATCAACCTGCTCATGCGCTTCTATGACGTGCACGAGGGCCGCATCACCGTGGACGGCGTGGATGTGCGGGAGCTGAAGATCCGCAGCCTGCGGGACCTCTTCGGGCTGGTGCTCCAGGATGTCTTCGTCTTCTCCGGCACCCTGCGCGACAACATCGTGCTGGACCGCGCCCTCGACGAGGCCCGCCTGGCCTCGGTACTGGAGCAGAGCCAGCTGAAGGACCTGGTGTCCCGACTGCCCCAGGGCCTGGAGACCCAGGTGGGGGAGCGGGGCCAGAAGCTCAGCGCCGGGGAGCGGCAGCTCCTGGCCTTCGCCCGCATGCTCTACCTGGAGCCCGCCGTGCTGCTGCTGGACGAGGCCACCGCCAACATCGACTCCGAGACCGAGGCCAAGATCCAGAACGTCATCGAGCACGTGAGCCACCGCCTGACCACCTTCACCATCGCCCACCGCCTCTCCACCATCCGGGACGCGGACGAGATCTGGGTCATGGACCAGGGCGTCCTCGTGGAGCGCGGCAACCACGACGCCCTCATCGCCCAGGACGGCGTCTACGCCAAGCTCGTGCGGCTGCAGTTCGCGGAGGGCGAGGCGGCCTAGCAGGCAGGTCGGGAGTCCGGTCTGTAGACTGGTGTCCCATGCTCCATCTTCCGCCCCTCTACCCGATCACGGACGCCTCGCGTCCCGAGCCGCTGTCCGCCCAGATCCGCCGCCTGGGCGAGGCGGGGTTCCCGCTGGTGCAGTTCCGGGGCAAGCCCCTGGATGCGAGATCCCAGTGGCTGGAGCTGCGCGCCGCCCTGGCGGACGCGGCGGCGAACGGCGGCTGGCCCTTCATCTGCGTGAACGACCGGGCGGACCTGGCCCTGCTCGCGGCCCAGGAGGGGCTCGTCCCCTGGGGCCTGCACCTGGGCCAGGGCGACCTGCCCGCGGCCGAGGCGCTCCGCCTCCCGGGTCTGGGAAGCTGCCATGTCGGCGCCTCGACCCACGGCCCCGCGGAGTGGGAGGCCGTCGACCCGGCCTGTGACCATGCCGGCGTGGGCCCCTTCCGCGGCACGGCCACGAAATCCGATCACGCCGCACCCATCGGCCTCGAAGGGCTCCGCGCGGGTTGCGCGGCCCTGCGAGACCAGGACCTCGCGCCCATCGCCATCGGCGGCCTCGGGCCCGCGGACGCCACCGCCTGCTTCGAGGCCGGGGCCGAATCCCTGGCCATGGTGGGCGAGGTCCACCGCAGCGCCGATCCCGCCGCCCTGGGCTGGGAGGTCCAGCAGGCGCGGTGGCGGGCCCGGCCACCCTTCCGGCGGGGCCAGGGCGTGGTGCTCCTGGGCGGCAGCGGCGCCGGGAAGAGCACCCTCGGCCAGCTTCTGGCCCGCCAGCTGGACCTGGCCTTCCAGGATCTAGACGAGGTGATCGAGGCGGATCAGCGCCTTCCGGTGAGCACCATCTTCGCCGAAAGGGGCGAAAGCGCCTTCCGGGCCCTGGAAACCGCCCTGCTGCCCACCCTCATGACCCGGCCCGCCGTAGTGGCCCTGGGGGGCGGCGCCTGGGAGGCCCCGGCCAACCGGGAGGCCGTCGCCGCCGCCGGCTTCGCCCCGCTCTGGCTGGCGGAGCCGCCGGCCCGGTTCTGGGAGCGGGTGGGGCGGGATCCCCTGCGCCCCCTGGCCCAGGATCGGAGCGCCTTCATGGCCCGGTGCGCGGCCCGCGCCTCGGCCTGGTCCCTCGCCCCCGCCCTGCTCTCCTTCGGCCGAAATCCCGAGGATCTTGTCTCCGCCCTGTTGAGGGCTTGTTAGAATGGGGGTCTCCCCCAGGAATATCCCATTGGATTTGATCCTTTCCGATCTGCATTCGAACCTGCACGCCCTCCGGGCCGTGCTGCGGTTCGCGCGGCGGAGGGCCATCCACCGCTTCGTGCTCCTGGGTGACCTGGTGGGCTACGGGGCCCATCCGAACCAGCTGCTGGACAAGGTCCGCGAGCTGCGGCCCCGGTTCATGGTCCGGGGCAACCACGACAAGGTCTGCGCGGGCCTCGAGCCCGACGGCACCTTCAGCCTGCCCGCCCACATGGCCGCGGACTGGACCCGGGAGAAGCTGCGGCAGGACAACTGGCGCTTCCTGGCGGACCTCCCGGTGGGGCCCCAGTGGGTGGGGGACGACTACCAGATCGCCCACGGGTCCCCCGTGGATGAGGACGCCTACCTCCTGCACATGCGCGAAATCAGCCAGGCCTTCGACGCCTTCCAGGGGCCCCTCTGCTTCTTCGGCCACACCCACCTGCCGGGCTGCTTCGAGCTCGACGAGACCCAGGGCCGGTTGAACTGGATCTGCCTCGATCCCGGCGTCTGGTTCGAGATGCAGCCGCACTGCCGGTACCTGGTGAACCCCGGCTCCGTGGGCCAGCCCCGGGATCGCGATCCGAGGGTATCCTTCATGACCTTCGACCCCAGGCGGAAGCGGCTCCGCCTCCACCGCATCGAGTACGACGTGAAGGGCGCGGCCAAGGCCATCCTGGAGGCGGGACTGCACCGCACCCTGGCCGAACGGCTGAGCCAGGGCATTTGAAAGGCATCACCCCATGGGACACTCCACCTTGTCGGCCCCCGTCCTGGAACAGTTCCTCATCCAGGCCCGCCTCACCAAGGCGGTGGCCAGCCTGAGGCTCCAGGGCCTCAGTTCCCGGCTGCTGGGGGACCTCCGCCTCCGCAGCTTTCGCCCCGGTTCGACCCTGGAGCTGTCCGGCCTGCATGCCCGGGATGCGATGCCCGCCGAGGGCACCGCCGTCACCCTCACCGTGCTGCTGGGCGAGGAGGTGCTCACCCTGGACTCCATCCTGCTGGCGCCCCTCCAGGACGAGGCCGGTGATCCGCTCCTGCGCCTGGATTGGCCCCACGAGTCCGCGCAGCTGCACCGGCGGCGGGACATGCGCGTGGCCGCGCCGGAGCAGGCGCCGCTGAAGGTTCGGGTGGGCCTGGGGGGGCGCACCCTGGACGCCCTGCTGGTGAACCTCACCGAGACCGGCGTGGGGCTCGCCCTCGACGAGCCCCTGATGGTAGACCTCCACGCCCCGGTGGAGATCGACGCGAAACTGCCAGACGGTTCGGTCCTCCACTGTCCCGGCGAGGTCCGCCACCTCGCCTACCTCGAAGGCCAGGACTACCCCACGCGTCTCGGCGTGGTGCTGCACCCGGGCCCGGATATGGACCTGGAGCCCATCCACCGCTTCATCCAGGCGCGGCGCACGGACCGCTCCCAGGGGTTCCGGCAGAGCTGAGCCCCGGAACGAGGTTTCAGCCCTTGCGGAGGCTGACCACCGTTCCGCCCGCGCCCAGGGCCAGCATGATCACCGCCTGGACCAGGGTCTTGTAGGAGACGGAGGGGCCGGCCACCGCCGACCAGACGAACGCCACGCCCGCGGCGAGGAGCAGGATGTAGATCCCCAGCATGATCTTGCGGGCCTTCTCATTGGTCTCCGGCGTGTCCATGGCGAAGAAGCGGTCGTAGAGGACGAGGCCGACGGCGGCCACCACGTTGAGCGCCACGAAGAACAGCCAGAAGGCGCGCGCCGCGGCGGGGCCGCCGGGCTGGCCAACCATGGGCTTCAGCATGGCGCCGTAGAGGGCGCCGCCCAGGCTGGAGCCGATGAGGCTGCCGATGACGCCGTAGAGGAAGGCATAGCCCATGTAGACAGCCTTCTTGTCCGCCGGCGCCACTAGGCCCACATAGCTGTAGTACTTCGGATGGGCCGTCATCTCGCCGATGGAGAAGACCGAGATGCCCAGGATGAACACCCACACGTTGGTGGAGGCGGCCAGACACAGGAAGCCGAGGGTGCCGATGACGATGCCCGAGACCATGGTGGGCAGGGGCCGGATCTTCTTCACGATGCGGCTGACGAGCACCTGCAGCAGGATGATGGTGCCGCCGTTGACCACGGTGACGTGCTCGGCGTCGAACTTGAGGGGCACGCCGAAGGACGCGAAGAAGCGGTTCACGGGCGTGGCGTCCACGAAGTCGCGCAGGTACCAGAGCACGGATCCGAAGTTCTGGAAGTAGAGGATCCAGAAGCCGGAATACACCACGATCATCAGCATGAAGCGCGCGTCACCCAGCACGAGGGCCGCCCCGTGGGCCACCTCCTTCAGGCTCTTCGTGTTCTCGGGTTTCGGCGGGTCCTTGAACAGGAAGACCGTGGGCACCAGCATGGCCGCGCAGTAGAGGGCCGAAGCGATGAACACGTAGCGCCAGGAGAAACCCTTCAGCACGCTCACCACAAGGGGCGCCAGGAAGGCGCCGATGTTGATCATCCAGTAGTAGATGCCGAATCCGAATCCGGAGTTCTCCTCCGTGGTGGTGCGGGCCAGGGTGCCCGAGATGATGGGCTTGAACAGGCCGGCGCCGGTCGCCATCACGAGCAGCCCCGCGAAGACGGCGCCGTACGAGGTGACATTCCCCGCCACGAAATAGCCCGCCGTGAGGATCGAGAAGGCGAAGAGCAGCATGCGCCGGTAGCCGTAGCGATCCGCCAGGGCCCCGCCGGCGATGGGGATGACGTAGGTGAACGCGTAGATCAGGCTCTGGAGGAAGCCCACGGACTGTTCCGTGAAGCCCAGGCCACCCCTCACGACTTCGTTCGTGAGGTAGACCGCGAGCACCGAGTTGAGGCCGTAGTAGGCCGCCCGCTCGAAGAGCTCCATGACGTTCGCCAGCCAGAAAACAGGCGGGAAGGAGCGGAGGATTCCGGAGGAGCGCTGGGTGGGCATCCGGGGATTATACGGGACCTTGAGGTTTTCTAGCCCCCGCCCCGCATGAAGCCGCGCAGGAGCCGGGCCAGGAAGGCCTGGGCCGCCTCCGCCGGACAGCCGGCGAGTCGGACTTCCACACGGTGTCGGGGCAGGACGACGCTGCCCAGGCGGAGATCCGCCAGGGGCACGAGCCGGATGGTCCAGGGCCCGGCCCCGTCGGCGCCTCGGAAGAGCCCTTCCTCCCCTTCGGCGAAGTACCCCACAGCCCCGGGCAGCAGGCGCAGGAACTCCTCCCGGGAGATGGCCATCTCCAGATCCAGGCGGTGATCCATCAGCCGCCGGCCACCGGTGGCCAGATGGCCAGAGCCTGTCCTTCGGTCAAGCGGCGGGAGTCCCACTCCGAGGCGGCCACCCAGGCGCCGTCCACCAGCACGATGGCACACTGGGCGGGCGGAACGCCCTGGCGGCGGATCACCTCGCCCACCGTGCAGCCCGGATCCACCTCCAGGTCGATGCGATGCCGCCTTCGCGCCTCCATCGGCAGATGGACGGCGAGGGAGGCGAAGAGCTTGAAGGTGATCTTCATGCCACCCGGTGCGCGGCCGCGAGGTAGGCCTGCATGATCCGCGTCGGATCCTCCAGGAGGCGCTGCTTCCAGATGCCCAGGCGGACCCGGCCTTCGATGAGCCCGCGGAAGGCGCCCACATGGTCGGCGAACCCCACGCAATTGGCGCCCACCAGCCGGTCCCCGTCGAACTGGAGGTTCAGGTAGCGGTAGTGGACCTCGTCGAGCACCTCGGTGGATTCCCCGCCCGGAACCCCCTGCCATTCCCCGAAGGAGGAGGACACCAGGCCGAGGGTGGTCAGCACGTTGAAGACGAAGCTGCCGCGGAACTGGGCGGGCTTCCCGGCCATGTTCAGCGCGGCGATCCGGCCCTGCTCCACCGCGTTGGGCTGGATGGCGTTGATCCGCCGCTGGCCCGTGAGGCAGTCGGTCGCCTCGGCCACATCCCCCGCCGCGTAGATGCCGGGGGCGCTGGTCTGCATGGCCGCATCCACCAGGATGCCGTGGCCCACCTCGATGCCGCTGCCTTCCAGGAAGCCCAGGGTGGGATCCACGCCCACCACGCTGAGGTAGAGGTCCGCCGGCAGCGTGCGCCCTTCACCC
This sequence comes from Geothrix paludis, assembly GCF_022808815.1. GTDB lineage: Bacteria > Acidobacteriota > Holophagae > Holophagales > Holophagaceae > Geothrix > Geothrix paludis. The sequence continues at coordinate 1,019,086 of NZ_JAKZLC010000001.1, forward strand.
AGAGCCACCTGGAGGACGCCCTCCTTGATCGAGAGGCCCTGGGGCTGGGTGTGGGTGAGGACCTTCACACCCTTGGCCTCGCACCACTTGCGGATCAGGCCGCTGGCGGTGGGGTTCATCATGCGGCGCACCATGTAGCCGCTGCGGACGAGGATGGTGAGGTCCACGCCACGGGAGAGCAGGCCCTCCATGATGATGCAGCCCACGAAGCCCGCGCCCATCTGGACGATGCGGGTGCCGGGGCGGGCCTCGGCCAGGATGGTGCGGGCGTCCTCGAGGGTCCAGCAGCTGTGCACGCCCGGAAGGTCCATGCCCGGGATCTTCTCCAGGCTGGGGTGGGAGCCGGTGGCGATGAGCAGCCGGTCGAAGGGGAGCTGGCGGCCGCCGCCCAGGTCGACGGTGCGGCGGGCGGTATCGATGCCCTTCGCCCGGGCCTGCACGAGCTGGATCCGCAGGCGGTCGTAGTGGTCGGCGTCCTTCCGGATGCGGGTGCCCGCCTCCTCGATCTCCCCCTTCAGCAGGTAGGGAATGGCCATGCGGGCGTAGGGCGGCTCCCCCTCGCCGCAGAGCAGGGTGATCTCCGCGGCGGGGTCGGCCTTGCGCAGGGTCTCCGCCGCGACCACCCCGGCGGGTCCGCTTCCGATGATGAGGTGTTTCATGGGAGACCTTCGTTCAGACGCCGAGGCGCTTGCGTGTTTCAGCGGTGGGGACGCCATCCTTGGTCCAGCCGCGCACCTGGTAGTACTCGGGCAGCATGACGTCGAGCTTGGACACGGCGCCTTTCTGGGGGCCCGTCTTGGCTGGCTCCTTCATCAGGCGCGGCGGGAGGTTGTCATCCTTGGCCGTGAAGCCGGCAGCGAGGTTGAACTCGCGCTCCATGTTCCAGATGCGCTCGCCCACCAGCAGCAGCCGCTCCTCGGACCAGTCGCCTTCGCAGGCGGCCTGGATCTGCGGCTGGATGTCCGACAGGCCCCAGGCGAAGGTGGTGAAGAGGCAGATGCCGGCGGAATCCACCACGGCGGTGAGGTCCTGGAAGGCCTTCAGCATGGCGGGTTTCCCTTCGGTGGCCTGGGGTTCCATCTTCACGGGGATGCCCAAGACCTCGGGGGACACCATGTAGCCGCGCAGGTGGCAGGCCCCGCGGTTGTTGGTGGCGTAGGCCAGGCCCATGCCCTGCAGGGCGCGCCCGTCGTAGGCCGGGAACTCCTGGCTCTTGACGGTCATGGACAGCTCGGGATGGCCGTACTTCGTGCAGAGCCGCTTGGAGCCCAGGCCCATGATCTTGCCGAAGCCCTCTCCCTTGGCAGTCATCTCGGCGAGCTTGACCAGGGCTTCCGTGGAACCGAAGGGCATCTTGAGGCCGGTCTCCTTCTCCGTGAGGACGCCCATCTCGTAGAGTTCCATGGCCGCGCCCACGGTGGCCCCGAAGGTGATGGGATCGAAGCCGTCCTCGTTGCAGAGGAAGTTGGCGTAGGTCAGGGCCTCCAGGTCGTTCACACCATTGGCGGCGCCCAGGGCCCAGGCGGCTTCGTACTCCACGCCGCCGGAAGCGCCGTGGTACTGGGGCTTGTCCTTGATGCTGAAGTGGCCGGGATCCATGCGGGAGATGCGCCCGCAGGCGATGGTGCAGCCGAAGCAGGCGCCGTTAGTGACGAGGTTGGCCTTGCCGTCCGTGGGCCGCTTCTCGTGCATGGCCTCGCCGGAGATGTCGTGGGCGCCCTCGAACTGCACCTCGCGATGGTTGCGCGTGGGCAGCGCCCCCAGCTCGTTGATGACGTTCATCAGCACCTGGGTGCCGTAGGTGGGGAGTCCCTGCCCCGTCACGCCGTTGGCCGCCAGCACCTTCTTGCCGGCCTCGGTGGCGGCGAAGAAGGCCTCCGGGTTGGCCATCTGGTAGGCGTCGGTGCGCGTGCCGCGCACGGCGACGGCCTTGAGGTTCTTGGAGCCCATGACGGCGCCGACACCGGAGCGGCCCGCGGCACGGTGCAGGTCGTTCACGATGGCCGCGTAGAGCACGCGGTTCTCACCGGCCCGGCCGATGGCGGCCACGCGGATCTGGGGATCCTGGTGCTGGGTCTTGATGGTCTCCTCGGTCTCCCAGACGGTCTTGCCCCAGAGGTGGGAGGCGTCCACCAGCTCGGCCTTGCCGTCGTTGATGAGGAGGTAGACGGGCTTCGGGGCAGCCCCTTCGAAGATTACCATGTCCCAGCCCGCGAACTTCAGCTCGGCGCCGAAGTAGCCGCCGGAGTTCGAGCAGGCGATGGCGCCCGTGAGCGGGCCCTTGGTCACCACGGAATAGCGTCCACCCGTGGCGGCCATGGTGCCCGTGAGCGGGCCCGTCACGAAGATGAGCTTGTTCTTGGGCGAGAAGGGATCAACCTTCGGGTCGATCTCGGACACGAGGTACTTGGTGGCGAGGCCCCGCTGGCCCAGGTAGTCCTGCGCCCACTGCATGTTCAGCGGCTCCGTGGTGCAGGTGCCGGCCTCGAGGTTCACGCGGAGAACGTTCTTGGTCCATGCCATGGCAGTCGCTCCTCACACCGTCGCCGGGTTGGTGTCGGTCTTGCCGGCCCACTGGCGCATCTTCCCGAGCCCTGTCCAGTCGGCATCCACGTAGGTGATGGCTCCGGTCGGACAGGCCTTGGCGCAGGCCGGCTCGCCGTCGCAGAGGTCGCACTTCTGCACCTTGCCGGTGGAGGCCACGTAGTTGATGGTGCCGAAGGGGCAGGCGATCGTGCAGACCTTGCAGCCCACGCAGGTGGGCTCCAGCACGATCTTCGCGCCGGTGACGGGATCCAACCGGATGGCGTCCACCGGGCAGGCCGTCATGCACCAGGCCTCATCGCACTGCGTGCAGGTGTAGGGCACGAAGCGCCCTTCCTTGTGGAAGGTGAACACCTTGATCCGCGACTTCGCGATGGTGAAGCTGCGGTGGTTCTCCCAGGCGCAGGCCATCTCGCACTGGAGACAGGCCGTGCACTTGTTGGGGTCGATGTGGAGGGACTTCTGCATGGCGGAACCTCCTATGTGATGGCGCTGTCAGGAATGGATCGCGATGATCATAGATCGGATAACGGTGGAGGGTGATGCCCATTTTTACGGCCGGGCTGAAAGGAAAAGGGCGCCTCGAGGCGCCCTTTTCTTCAGCCCAAAGGCTCGTATTTCACCTGGAATTTCGGCGGACGGTTCACGTAGAGGATGTAACCCGCGCCGATCAGGGCAAATAGGAGGCTCACGTAACCTGATCCCTCCTGGAAATCCGCCTCGAAGAAATGCTGCGCCGCCACGAGGGCGAGACGGAGGCTCAGTCCACCTTCCACCTCCCTCGCGGCCGAGAACAGGATGAACAGGTAGTCGCCCGCCAGGACCGTGGCCACGGTCAGCAGCACCGTCAGGGCCCGGCCGACGTGGTTCACCTTCTCCATGCCCCGGTTGATGGCCCACGCCAGGGCCACGCCGATGCCGATGGCTCCCCACAGGAAGATGCGGTGGATCAGGTACGCGAGGCCGCCCCACAGGACCGCCAGCACCGCTCCGGTGACAGCGCCGTAGAGGAGCCCGGCCATGGGATTGGACACGAGACCGTCGTAGGCCTCCTTGGCCCGTCGCGCCTGCTCATCCTGCGAGGCACGGCAGGGCGTGCAGATCCGCACCGGGACGCCATCCGCCGTCCAGAGTCCCTCGCGAGTCTCCCGTCCACAGCCTTCGCACTGCTCCGCCACGGGTTTCGCAGCCTTCGCCGCGAACCCCACCAGGACCTTCAGCACGGCAGCGACGGCCTCGGGCTTGGGGGCGAACAGCGAAAAAGGCCAGTGGCAGACGATGCCATCTTCCATCAGCGTCAGCGACTTCAGGAGGGCCTTGGGCACGGCCTTCTTGCCCGTGGCTTGCCGGAGATCCTCGGAACCCGCGGCGAAGGCGGCGAGCCCGTCGGGCCCCGCCGACCAGGAGCCCTTGGCGAACCGCACCAGGAACGAAACCTGTGAATGGTTCTGGTTCCTGCTCCAGGCGGCCGCCACGGGATATCCCTGCATGGACCCCACCGCGGCGGCGTTCTGCCAGGGGCCCTTGGCGACGGCTTTCAGGCCGGTGAGTTCCGCCAGGCGTACGAGACGTTTCTGGGTCATGATTTCCTCATATTCAGGGTGGGGTCGACTCAGGATACCTGGGCATCGCCATTCCTGGAACCACCCGCGCGCCTTGCCTCTGCCCAGGTTCGCGGGTGCAATGGGAGCGGGAAGGAACCCTCATGAAAGCCATCTCCCTCCGTGTGGACGTCGACACCCTGGAAGGCTCGGTCACGGGCATCCCCACCCTGCTGCGCCTGCTGGACAAGCACCAGATGCGGGCCAGCTTCTACTTCAGCTTCGGCCCCGACAACAGCGGCAAGGCCATCCGGCGCATCTTCCGCAAGGGCTTCCTGGCCAAGATGCGGCGCACGAACGCCACCAAGCTCTACGGCTTCAAGACCATGATGTACGGCGTGCTGCTGCCGGCGCCCATCATCTGGAAGCGCGCCGCCGCCGAGATGCGGGCCGCCAAGGCCGCCGGTCACGAGGTGGGCATCCACGCCTGGGACCACGTGCAGTACCACGACCTGCTGGACCGCAAGTCGCGGAAGTGGCTGTCGGACTGGTACGCGAACGCCCACGAGGCCTTCGGCACGGTCTTCGGCGAGAAGCCCCTAGGCGCCGTGAGCCCCGCCTGGCGGTGCAATGACACCACGCTGGAGCTGCAGGAGGCCTACGGCCTGGCCTATGCCGGGGACTGCCGGGGCCTCGCGCCCTTCTACCCCATCGTGAAGGGGCGCACGCTCCGCACCCTCCAGATCCCCACCACCCTGCCCACCCTGGACGAGCTGCTGGGCCTGGAGGGCCGCACGCCAGACCAGGTCAACCGCGAGGTCTGGGATCTGGTGCGGGAGGACGCCCTGAACGTCTACGCCCTGCACACGGAGGTCGAAGGAGGGGCCCTGTTCGAGACCTTCGACGCCTTCCTGGGCGGCCTGCGGGAGCGCAGTGTGGTGGCCCGCACCCACGCGGACTGGCTGCCGGAGCTGAAGGCGGCGAATCCGCCGGCCAAGGCCGTCTCCCGCCGGGAGATCCCGGGCCGGGCGGGCTGGGTGAGCTGGGAAGGCTGATCATCGCAAGACGATGTCTGTTGCAGTAACCTTCGGGATAGCTCATCCCGAGGTCCCCATGCGCCTTCCGGCCCCGCTTCTGCTCTCCGCCCTGGCCCTGCCCCCGCTCGTGGCCCAGGCTCCCGAAGAGGCGCGCCTGAAGCGGGTGGAATCCCGCGTGAACGGCCTCAACTGGGAACTGGATGCGGTGCGAAAGGCCGCGGACGACCAGCTCTGGTTCCTGCGGTTGTCGGATGTGGCCGTGGTGGACAAGGTGACCTACACCGGGCCCCCGAACCCCCGGGGCGAGGAGACCTATGGCATCAAGAACCAGCGGCACCCCCTGAAGATCCAGCAGTACGTCTTCGTCCCTCGCAAGGCCGAGAAGGGCCGGAAGCTGCCCCTCATCGTGCTGCCCCACGGGGGCGTCCACGGCGACTTCGGCACCTACCACGTCCACATCGTGCGGGAGATGATCGAGCGGGGCTACATCGTGGTGGCGCCCGACTACCGGGGCTCCACGGGCTACGGCAAGGGGCTGTACGACGCCATCGACTACGGCGGCCTGGAGATCGACGACGTGGTGGCCGGCCGCGACTGGGCCGTGGAGCACCTCTCCGTGGACCCGCAGCGCTGCGCCATGGTGGGCTGGAGCCACGGCGGCCTCATCGCCCTCATGGCCGTCTTCGACCATCCGGAGAAGTTCGCCGCCTGCTACGCCGGCGTGCCCGTCTCCGACCTCCTGATGCGGGTGGGCTACGCCGGCGAGGAGTATCGGGACGACGCCGTCGTCCGCACCATGTTCGCCGGCAAGACCCCTAGCGAGGACGTGGAGATGGTGCGGCGGCGCAGCCCCGTGTGGAACGTCCAGAAGCTGCGCACCCCCCTGCTCATCCACACCAACACCAATGACCGGGACGTGAACGTGGTGGAGGTCGAGACCCTCATCAACGCCCTCAAGGCCGCCGGCAAGACCTTCGAGAGCAGGATCTACCAGGACGCCCCCGGCGGCCACAGCTTCAACCGCATCGACACCACGGTGGCCCAGGAGTCGCGGAAAGAGATCTACGCCTTTCTTGAGAAGCACCTCAAGTAGTTCCATACGAAAATCGTGGCCCGAACGGGCCACGATTTTCGCAAGGTGGAACCGCTACGCGTGCTGTTTTAATTTGTCTTTCCCGCCGAACCACTGATCCCAGTACACCACCACGGGGCTGGCGATGTAGATGGACGAGTAGGTGCCGGTGATGACGCCGATGACCAGCGGGAAGGCCAGGTCCTTGAGGGCCGGGCCACCGAAGAGCCAGAGACAGACGGAGACGAACAGCACGGACATGGAGGTGAGGATCGTCCGGCCGAGGGTCTGGTTGATGGAATCGTTTACCAGCTTGGTCACCGTGGCACGGCGGTACTCCGGTCGGTGGCTGTTCTCCCGGATGCGGTCGAACACCACGATGGTGTCGGCCATGGAGTAGCCCATCAATGTGAGGAAGCTGGCCACCACGGGCACGTTGAACTCATAGCCGAAGGCCGCGAAGAGGGCCAGGGCCATGAGCATGTCGTGGACCAGGGACACGATGCCGCCCACGGCGTAGCTCGCCGTGAACCGGAACATCACGTAGACGAGGATGGCTCCCAGGGCCCAGGCCACGGCCGTGAGGGTCTTGCGGGTCCACTCGCCGGAGATGCTGGGAGAGAAGCTCTCGTCCTTGAGGATGCCCACCGCGCCCAGCCGGTAGCTCTTCTGGACCGTGTCCCGCACGACCTGGGGCAGATCCTGCGGCAGCTCGGCAAAGCCCTGATAGAGGCCCGAGGGCAGCCGGTCGCGGCTGGCGATGATCTTCTCCGCGAAGGGGGTGTAGGCGGCCTGAAGCGCCATCTCGTCCCCACCGATGCCGGCGGGATTGGCCTTCACCAGCGTGTCCGTCAGCGTCTTGGAGCCTTCGAGGTTGAGGGCCGGCAGCGCGCTGGTCGCGCCTTCGGGATCCAGCTGCTTGAAGATGGCCCGCAGGGCGTTGGCCTGGATGGTGCTGTCCTTCTGGTCCCCCTCCTTCTTGGCCTTCACCTTCACCGAGAAGTCATGGATCGACTTGTCGGGGTTCTCATAGGCCACCACGGAGGCGTCGGCATAACCCTGCCGGGCGAGGGCCGCCCGGATGGTCTCGGGCTCCATGGCGCCGCGGAACCGCACGGTCATGTCGTTGCCGCCCACGAACTGCATGCCCAGGTGGATGCGGTTGCTGTGGGTGAGATTCCAAGGCCGCACATAGAGGAGCGAGATCAGGATGATGCCCCAGCTGATGGCGATGGCCGTGCCCTTGTACTTCATGAAGTCGTAGGACGAACCCTTGAAGAAGGTATGGGTGCCCACGGAGAGGGTCTTGGTGCCGGGGTGGTGCTCGAGCACCCAGTCGTAGATGTAGCGGCTGATGTAGATGCTGGTGAACAGCGAGGCCACGACGCCCACGGTGAGGGTCACGGCGAAGCCCTTCACGGGGCCCGTGCCGAAGATGAAGAGCAGCAGGGCCGCGAAGAGCTGGGTCACGTGGCTGTCCACGATGGTCCAGAACACCCGGTCGAAACCCGCGTCGATGGCGCCGGGCACGCTCTTGCCGAGGCCCAGTTCCTCCTTGATGCGCTCGAAGATGAGGATGTTCGCGTCCACCGCCATGCCCAGGGTGAGCACGAAGCCCGCGATGCCTGGCAGGGTGAGCGTGGCGCGGAAAGAGCCCAGCAGGCCCATCATCACGATCACGTTCACGGTGAGGGCCACGATCGCGTTGACACCCGACCAGTGATAGAAGATGACCATGAAGCCGATGATGGCGGCGAAGCCGATGACGGCCGCCCGCACGCCGGCGTGGATGGAGTCGCGGCCCAGGCCGGGGCCCACGACGCGCTCCTCAAGGAACTTCATGGGGGCGCGGAGGGCGCCGCTGCGGAGCTGGCTGGCCAGGTCGTCGGCCTCCTGGGCGGTGAAGCTGCCGCTGATGCGGACGGCGCCGCCGATGATCTTCTCCTTGGCCGTCAGCTCGGTGACGATCTTCCGGTCGAGCACGATGGCGATGTAGCGGCTCTCCTCCGAGGCGATGCCCGTGAGGCGGGCGAAGTCGTCATCCCCCTTCTTGTTGAGGGTGAAGTTGACCTCGTTGGCCTCGGTCTGGGAGTTGGACGCGCGGTGCGAATCGATGATGTCGGCGCCGTCCACGGCCACGCGGCTCTCCAGGAGGACCCACTTACTGATCCTCTCCTCGCCGGGCTTGGCCTTCTCCACGGGCTGGCCCGTGCGGCGGGCCTGGCGCTCGCTCTCGATCTCCGGGAACAGCTCGAATTCAGGCGGGATGGTCCCCTTGAAGAAGGCCAGGGCCTCCTCCTTGGTGTTGAAGTAGACCTGGGGGGCCTTGGCCACCAGGCGCTGCTCCAGGTGGCCCGGCGTGGCCAGCAGCTTCTTGATACGCTCGCGGTCACCTTCCTCGATGCCGGGGATCTCCACCACGATGCGGTTGCCTTCGGCGCCGCTGGCGGTGATCTCGGGCTCCAGCACGTTGGCGGGGTCGATGTCGCGGATGCGCTTCTCGATGACCTCCAGGGCGCGCTTGTTGGCGTCGTCCTTCAGCTGCTTCTGGTAGGAGTCGCGCTGGGTGAGCCGGAAGACGTCCCCATCGGCGCTGAAGGTGTAGCCCGAGAAGTAGTCCTTGGCGACCTTCTCCACCGTGGCCTTCTGGTCCGCGCCCACGCCGTCGACCCGGAGGGCGCTGCCGTCCACCTGCACCACCGCGCCGGGGAGGCCCTTCTCCTTGAGGCGGGCGGTGAGGCGATCCCGGCTGTCGCGCAGGTCGGCCGCAAGGGCCTCCTGGCCCTGGACCTCCAGCTCGAAGTGGACGCCGCCCCGGAGATCGAGGCCCAGCTTCACCTTCGAGAGGGGCGTGAAGAAGTAGCCGCAGCCGAACAGCACGGCGAGAACAATGGCGAGGCGCCAGAGGCTCCGCTTGGTCACGGGGCGCTCCTACAAGAAGCGGGCCGGCGGGGGCCGGCCCGGAAGGTCAGGGGGTCAGTTCTGCTGCTGTTCAGGTTCGGAGGCCAGAGCCGCCACGGCCGCGCGCCGGGCCTTGACCACGGAGCCGCCAAGCTTGATCCAGATGTGCTTGTCCTCGACGCGGTCGATGGTGGCGTAGAGGCCGGAGGTCAGCACGACTTCGTCGCCGGCCTTCAGCTTGGACAGGCGGGTCTCCATCTCCTTGCGGGCCTTGCTCTGGGGCCGGATGAGGAGGAAGTAGAACATCAGGGCCATGCCGCCGATGAACACGAACTGGATCCAAGCGGGCCCGCCGCCGGCCTGGGTCTGCTGAAGAAGGGCGTACATCATCTAGGGCTCCTCGGTCTGCCATCGGGCGCGCGCGATCTGGGCGAACGCCGGAAATCGGTTTTCCAGCAGGGCCTGCCGCGCGTCGCGGGTGAGCCCCACAGTGTAGCTCAGGTTGTGGATCGTGTTCAGCGTGAAGCCCAGCAGCTCGCCGCAGCGGAAGAGGTGGTGGAGGTAGGCCCGGCTGAAGGTCCGGCAGGTGTAGCAGCCGCAGTCCGGATCCAGCGGCAGGTCGGTCTCCCGGTGCCGGGCGTTCTTGAGGTTGAGCTTGCCGCGGCTGGTGAGGATGCGGCCGTGGCGGGCCTCCCGGCTGGGCAGCACGCAATCGAAGAGATCCACCCCCTGCTCGATGCCGAAGAGCAGGTCCTCTGGCGTGCCCACGCCCATGAGGTACCGCGGCCGGTCCGCGGGGAGCTCCTTCACGAACTCCGCCAGGACGGCGTTCATCTCGTCCTTGGGCTCCCCCACGCTGAGGCCGCCAACGGCGAAGCCCTGGAAGGGGGTCTTCGCATCAAGCTCCATCGCCTCCGCCAGGTGGCGCCGGCGCAGGTCCAGGTGGGTCCCGCCCTGGTTGATGGCGAAGAGCCCCTGGTGCGGCTGGAGCGGCACGGCCCGGCTGCGGGCCAGCCACCGCGTGGTGCGGGCCATGCTCACTTCAAGCTTGGTGCGCTCCATGCGGCCTGGCGGGCACTCGTCCAGGGCCATGCAGATGTCCGAGCCCAGGTTCCGCTGGATCTCCAGGCTCCGCTCGGGAGACAGGAACTGCGGGCTGCCGTCGACGTGGCTCTGGAAGGTGACGCCGTCCTCGGTCATCTTCCGGAGCGAGGCCAGGGAGAAGACCTGGAACCCGCCTGAATCCGTGAGGATGGGCCCATCCCACCCCATGAACCGGTGGAGGCCCCCCAGGCGCGCCACCAGGCTGTCTCCGGGGCGCAGCCCCAGATGATAGGTGTTGCCGAGGATCACCTGGGGCCCCACCTCCCGGAGCTGGACCGGCGTGATGCCCTTGACCGTCCCCTGGGTCCCGACGGGCATGAAAGCCGGGGTCAGAACCTCGCCATGCGAGGTGTAAAACCCACCCGCCCTCGCGGCCCCGGAGGGGGGGGTGGAGGCGGGGGTAAATGAAAAATATGGGGTTGTGACCTTCGACATGGGACGCATAGACCTTCTTAACAAAAATTAACAATTTCATTTGCTTGGGTCGCAGACGGGTGTTGCGAAACCAAGCAAAAAACAGCGAAAGACAGATATGGCGGGGATCAGGCCCGTCTTTCGAGCTTGACCATCGGTTCGCCCTTTGCCATCTTAGCCGTTGGGCCAGCCCCAGCTCTTTATCCTCACCTTTCGTTGCCGGACCGAAGTTCCCATGGGTCCGGCGCGCTGTTTTTTCCCCTGGATTTTTCAAGGGAGTCGCATGAGCAAAGATCCCAAGAAATCACCCCCCGCCAAGCCGGTGGCTCCCGTGGAGACGCTAGAGGACGCTGTATACAAGTCCTCACTCGTCGCCGGGAATGAGGCGATCAAGCGGGGCAACCCCAAGGTCACCATTCCCACGACGATCACCATGTACGCGCTCTTCGCGTTCATCGGGTTCCAGCTGGCGAAGCACACCGAGGCCGGGAAGAAGGTGATCAAGACGGTGGGCATCGACCTGGCCGAGCAGGTGGAAGCCGCTCCGCCTCCGCCTCCGCCGCCTCCTCCGCCGCCACCACCGCCGCCGCCGCCGCCGATGGCCGTGTCCGCCGGCAAGGTGGACACGACTCCCATCGATCCGCGTCAGGAAGTGGTGCCTGAGCAGGCGCCCAAGGAGCTTCCGAAGCAGGATCACTCCCTCGGCGGCGTCCCCGGCGGCGTTCCCGGTGGTGTTCCAGGCGGCGTCATCGGTGGCGTGGTCGGCGGTGTGGTCGGCGGCGTGGTCGGCGGCACCGGCAAGGTGGTGGACTTCGACTTCAGCCAGATCAAGGTGAAGTACCAGCCCCCCGCCCCGCCCTATCCTCCTCTCGCCAAGATCGCCAAGATCCAGGGCACGGTGGTCGTGGAGATCGTGGTCGGCCCCGATGGTGTGCCCACCTCGGCCGTCGCGAAGGAAGGACCTCCCCAGCTGCGGCCCACGGCTGAAGCCTACGCCATGCAGTGGAAGTTCGAGCCCGCCCTCCTGAACGGCGCACCCCAGTACGCGCGATTCAAGCTCACCATGCCGTTCCGGCTCCGGTAGCCCGCGCCCCTTCCCACGTCCAATCCTCTCTCCATTCCATAAGGAAACCTCATGAACCTGTTCACCACCCCCCTGATGCTCGGTCTTGCCGAAGGCGGCCACGACAGCTTCTCCGCCGCCGAGATCTGGCGTTCGGCCTCCATCGCCAACAAGTTCATCATCTCCGTCCTCTTCATCCTGATGGCCTATCAGATCTACGTGGCCATCGAGCGCTTCGTGACCTACGCGCAGAGCAAGCAGGCCTCCGACAAGTTCCTCAAGCTCTTCATGGACACGCTCCGCCGCGGCGACTTCGAGGCCGCCAAGCGTGCCGCCACCACCCACAACAAGAGCCACATCGCCCTGGTGCTGAAGCACGGCCTGGACATCTTCCAGTACGAGAAGCAGCTCAAGACCATGAACCCCAACCACGACGCCATCCAGCCCGTGGAGCGTGCCATCCAGCGCGGCACCGCCGAAGTGGTCGAGCTCCTCAAGAAGGGCATGAGCGGCCTGGGCACCATCGGCGCCCTGGCCCCCTTCATCGGCCTGCTCGGCACCGTGATCGGCATCATCAAGGTCTTCTCCGACCTGAAGACCAAGGGCGCCGGCGACATCAACGCCCTGGCCGGCTCCATCGGTGAGGCCCTGGCCACCACCGCCCTCGGCCTGTTCGTCGCCATCCCGGCCGTGTGGATCTACAACCTGCTGACCAACAAGCAGGACGTTGTCGTCACCAACATCAACAACGCGGCCTCCCAGATGATCGACGAGTTCATCCGCCGCGAGAGCCAGAGCTAAGGAACCGCCACCCAGCCCGGGGGCGCGAGCTCCCGGGCTATTTCTAAGGAGAACACACCATGGATACAGGTGGTTCCAAGGGTGGGATGAAGTCCGACATCAACGTCACGCCACTTGTGGACATCGTGCTGGTGCTGTTGATCATCTTCATCGTGATCACCCCCGCCGTGAACAACGCTGTGAAGCTGCCGTTGTCCAAGCATGCCCCGAAGGTGGATCAGCAGCAGGACGCGGGCCAGAAATACCTGACCCTCATGCTCACCTCGAAGCGCAACGACAAGTACGAAGTGATCGGCCCCGGCGCCGTCCTCATCGACGACAAAGACGCGAAGGACATGCGGTTCTACATCAATGACGAAGGCCAGCGCCAGCAGCTGGAGGACTTCATCAACAAGAACGTCTCGATGCTGAACGACAAGCGCGTGTTCGTGAAGGCCGATGCCGACCTGCCCTTCAAGTACATCAACGAGCTGTTCCAGTCCTGCCGGAAGGGTGGCGCCGACGAGGCGTCCATCGTGACCAGCGAGGACAAGGACACCAAGAAGGAAGGGGGTAACTGATGGATACCGGCGGCGCCAAGGGTAAAGCCAAAACCGATATCAACGTCACCCCGCTGATCGACATCGTGCTGGTGCTCCTCATCGTCTTCATCGTGATGGTGCCCGGTCTCAGCAAGGCCATGAAGGTGGTGGTGCCCCAGGTCGTCCAGACCGCCACCCCTCCCAAGGCCGATCCGAACAACATCCTGATCCAGGTGGACCAGGACGGCACGATGACCCTCCAGCAGGACAAGATCGACGCCCAGGGTCTCAAGGACAAGCTTCCTGATGCGGTGATGCTGCAGCCCCTCAACTACCGGAAGGTCTTCCTGAAGGTGGACGAGGACGTGAAGTTCCAGGCCATGGTGGACGTGCTCGATGCCGTCCGCGTCGCCTCGGAAACCGCCAAGAAGAAGTCCCTCGAGAACCTCGACAAGTTCCAGGGCCAGGATGGCGGCGACGTGAAAGTGGCCGTCTCCCTCAAGAAGCGCATCGTGGCCGCACCCGTCAGCTAGGTGCTCCCCGATCCACATGAAAAGGGCCCTCCGGGGCCCTTTTTCATGCCCGTGCCCGGTGCCCCAGCACGGTGCCGTAGGCCACTCCGGCCACGGTGATCAGGACCCCCGCCAGCCCGGCTACCGTGGCGCGCTCGCCCAGCAGGGGCATGGCCAGGAGATACTGGACGATGGGCAGCAGCTGGAGCCACACCGCCGCCTCGGATACGGACAGGGCCCCGTAGGCCTCCGACATCAGCATCTGCCCGCCAAGCGCCAGCAAGCTCATGAGAATCGCCAGCCCCCAGGCGCCCAGGCCCCCATGGAGGAGGCGGGGCCAGGGCGAGAGGGCGAAAGGAAGCACCACGGGCAGGCCCGCCAGGCAGAAGTAGAAGAAGATGGTCGCGGCGTTCTCCGTGTGGCGCGCCGCCCGTATGGCGTTGGCGCTGGTGGCCGCGAACACCGCCGCTGCCAGGGCCGCCAGTTCCCCCCTGCCCAATCCCAGGCCCAGCCCCAAGTGCCCCTGGCTGAGCACCAGGACCACGCCCAGGGAGGCTGCCAGGATCGCCAGCCAGAGGTGGATGGTGGGACGTTCCTTGAAGATCGCCAGCGACATCGCCACCGCGATCACCGGGAAGACGTTGTAGAGGATGCCTGCCTCACCCGCCGGGATGTGGGCCAGGGCGTAGAAATAGAGCACCACCACCGCGCCGCCCGAAAGGCCGCGGGTCACCAGCAGCCGGTAGTTGCTGGGCCGGTAGAGCCCCGGAATCAGGGCGAAAGCCACGAGACTCGCCAGAGCGCCCACCACGAAGCGCAGGACGGCCAGGTGGCCCGCCGAGAACCCCATGCCCGGCATCGTGAGCTTCCGCGCCAGGATGGCCATGAGGCCGAAGCAGAGCGCGGAACCCGCCAGCTCGGCGCGGGCCACCATGCGGCGGTGGGAGTGGAGGGGGATCGAGGCTGGCATGCCTTCCATCCTGCCGGGACTGACAGAGGTGGGGCCTGAAAAGCTTCAACCACGCTCGCGGAGGGGCGCGGAGACAGCAGAGGGCAAGGAAGCTGCATCAGCTCCCCTCTTTTCTCAGCACCCTCCGCTCCCTCAGCATTCCTCTGCGTGCGTTTCCCGCACCAGGAGAATCAGGGGTTGTAGGCGCCCTGCGGCAGGTTCAGGCCCGCGGTGTGGAAGGCCGAACTCAGGGCCCCGCCCCGGAAGGCGCCGCGGTCTGCGGCCTCGAGATGATCCAGCAGGTGGGACAGATTCGCCCCGCTGGGCACCGTGGGCACACCCAGATCCAGGGCCAGCTCAGGCAAGGTGAGGTCGTCCAGGAAGGTGCCCTCCTCGCGGACCACCTGCCCCCGCAGGGTGTACTGGTCCGTGGGGCCCGTATGAGTGCGGAGGCTGGCGGATGGCACCACCACCGCATCCACCCAGTCGGTCCGGCCGCCCTTCTGATCCCGGTCCGCGTGGGCGGCGTACTTCAGATCCTCGCCGCAAAGCAGGCCCGCCACGGTGACGCTGTCGCCGAAGCTGAAGTTCCGGGCCGGCACCACGCGCAGGTGGCTGCCCACCGCGCGGTTCAGCTCCGCGGCCACCCGCGAGAGCGTGGGCGCGAAGCTCGAGCCCGTCAGCAGCAGCACGCGGCGTCCGGCGAACCCCCTGGCGCGGGGGCTCTTGATGAAGCGCCGGCTGTGCTCCAGGAAGCGGCGCACCAGGCCCACGCCATTCTCCAGCTGGGCCCAGGAGCGCGAATAGAAGGCCCGGCCGGGAACTTCGATCCCGGCGCGGGTGAACCACTCGTCCGCCAGGAGCAGCCAGGGCTCGCCGTCGTTGGCCCTGGCAAAGGTCCGGACCTCCGGCGTCCAGCGGGCCACCCACTCCCGGGCGAAGGCCAGGTCGACGTCCTGTACCGAGGGGAGGTTCTCCCGGTGGGCCGTGAGCCCCACGGGGACGCAGGAAAGGCTGAGGACGCTGCCGCGCCCCTCCTTCCGGCGTGCCCAGAGGTCGTCTACCGTCTGCTGCCAGACGGCCCCATCGTTGAGCCCCGGGGCCACCACGGCCTGGGTGTGGACATCGATGCCGCCCGCCAGCAGCCGGTCAATCTTCTCCAGGATGTGGCCCTCGCGAGGATTGCCCACCACCTTCACCCGGGCCTCGGGGTCCGTGGCGTGGACGGAGACGTGGATGGGGCTCAGGCGCTCGCGGATGATGCGGTCCAGTTCGGCCTCGTCGCTGCTGGAGAGGGTCGTGAAATGGCCGTAGAGGAAGGAGAGGCGAACATCCTCGTCCTTGAGGTAGAGCGACTTCCGGAAGCCCTTGGGCATCTGGTGCACGAAGCAGAACACGCAGTTCTGCTTGCAGACCTTCACCTCGTCCTGGGCGAGGTCCACGCCGAGCCCTTCCCCGCCGTTCTCCACGGAGGCCTCGAAGGTGCTGCCGTCCGGCCGCTGGAGGCGCAGGTCCGTCTCGTCCCGCTGGGTCACCAGGAATTGGTAGTTCAGCTGGTCCAGTACGGCCTCGCCGTTGATGGCCAGAAGGGTGTCGCCCGGGCGGATCCCCGCTTCCTCGGCCAGGCTGCCGGGTTCCACCGCGATGATCTGCACGCCTTTCTGGGCCAAGGGACGCTCCGTCTGCTCCGGAATTCCTGCGGAATTCCGGAGTATGGATTGTCTCATCGCAACGGCTTTATGGCTTTTCCTATTCTCCGGCCCGCCAGGGCCGGGGCTCCGGTGGGCCTGGCGTGATTACCAAAGACCGAGCCCGGCTTGGCCGGGCTCGGTCGCGGGGGTCCGGGGGTATTCGCGCAGCGGAGCGAGGCGAGGAACCCCCGGAGAAATGATCAGGCCGTCGTTTTTGCCTGCTTCCGGGCCTCCACCACCTTGTCGGCGTCGCGGCCCACGAGTTCCTGCAGGTGGTGGAAGGACCAGGTGAAGGAGCCGACGCCCATGGTGAGGCTCCGGAGTTCCACGATGACATCGCTCATCTCGGCCTGGGGGATGTAGGCGGAGACCACGTCCCAGCCCTTCCAGCCGGGCTTGGCGTCGAAGCCGAGGACTTGGCCTCCACGCCTTCCGGTCACCAGGCGCTGGGCCTTGGGTGTGTACTCGCTGGGGACGCTGATGTGCACCTCGGAGATGGGCTCCAGTAGCACGGGGTGGCAGACGGGCGCGGCTTCGGTCATGCCGATGCGGGCGGCGGTCTTGAAGGCCATGTCGGAGCTGTCCACGGTGTGGTAGCTGCCGTCCACCAGCGCCACGTGGATGTCCACCACGGGGAAGCCCAGGGGGCCGCGCTTCATCCAGTCCACGACGCCGTGCTCGATGGCGCCGAAGAAGTTCTTGGGTACCACGCCACCGACGATGCGCTCCTCGAACTGGAAGCCCGTGCCGCGCGGCAGGGGCTTGATCTCGAACCACACATCGCCGAACTGGCCGTGGCCGCCGGTCTGGTGCTTGTGGCGCCCGTGGACCTTGGCGGCCTTCGTGAAGGTCTCGCGGTAGGGGACCATGGGCGGGTTGGCCTGCACGTCCAGGCCGAAGCGGCTCTTGAGGCGGTCCAGCGCACACTTGAGGTGCACCTCGCCCTGGCCCCAGAGGATGCGCTCCTGGGTCTCGGCGTTCTGCTCCACCTGGAGGGAGGCATCCTCCTCGCAGAGCTTCTGGAGGGCCAGCGACAGCTTCACGTCGTCGCCGCTCTTGGTGGTGTGCAGGCTGAGGGCCAGCATGGGCTGGAGGGGCTCCGGCCAATCCAGGGCCAGCTTCGCGGCGGGGGTCAGGGCTTCCCGCGTGCGCACTTCGTCCATGCGGCCCAGCGCCACCACCTCGCCGGCGGAGGCCTTCGTCTGCTTGATCTGCTGAGAGCCGAAGAGCCTGTTGATGCCGCTCACGCGGTTGCCCGCCAGGATGACGCCATCGGCCACTTCGCCCCGCCACACGCGGGAGATGCTCAGCTTGCCCACATGCTGGGCGTGAACGCTCTTGAACACCTGCACCAGCGTGTCCTTGCCTTCGGGAATGCCCAGGCGGGCCGCCGTGGCGTCCACCCGGGGAGCCTCGTCGCACAGGGCCTGGAAGAGGCGGCGCACACCCGCGTCCTTGTCGGCGGAACCGAAATAGACCGGCACCAGCAGGTCGTCGCGGACGTCCTTGGCCAGATCCTCGGAGACTTCCTCGAGGGAGGGCACCACATCGCCCAGCAGCTCTTCCATGAGGTGGTCGTCGAAGTCGGCGAGCTTCTCCAGCATGAGCTGGCGGGCCTCGTGCTCCTCGGGCAGCACGGATTCGGGCATCTGCTTGAGGTCGGCATCCTTGCCCGCTTCGTACTTGTAGGCGTGCTCGCTGATGAGGTCCACATAGCCGGTGACCTGATCCCCCTCCTTGATGGGGATCTCCACCAGCACCAGTGGGCGCTCGGAGATCTGCTGGAGGGCGTTGAGCACGTCCTTCAGCTTCCCGGCGCTGCCCGCCGCCTCCAGCTTGTTGATGAACATCACGTGGGGGATCTTGTGGTCATCGAGGAACTTCAGGGCCGGGGCCGCCATCAGGGCACGGGCGGGATCGGGGTCGCACACCACCACGGCGACATCCGCCGCCATGAGGGCATGCACCGCCTCCTGGCGGAACTCGACCGAGCCCGGGCAGTCGATGAGGGTCCAGGCCTCGCCCTGGTACTCACAGGAGGCCAGGCTGGCCTCGACGCTCATCTGGCGGGCCTTGGCTTCCATGGAGGCGTCGCCGACGGTGGTCCCCTCCTTGACGGAGCCCTTGCGCGGCAGGGCGCCCGCCACGAAGAGAAGGCTCTCCATCAAGGAGGTCTTTCCGGAGAGGTAGGGGCCCACGATGGCCGCTACGCGTGGAGTTGACTGAGAATTTCCGCTCACAGTGCCTCCTGATTGTGGGTGTTGGATATCGACCGCCCCAAGTGTTCCGATCTGCCCATGCCCTGGCAACCCAAAAAAAAGCCGCCCGGGAAAAGGCGGCTTAAGTCACAAAATAGCGGCAGTTCAGGCTAGTTGCGGAGGGGTTTTCCCGTTTTCAGGATGGCGTCCATGCGGGCCTGGGTCTTCTCGTAGCTGCAGAGGCGGGCGAAGGCCTGCCGCTCCAGTTCGAGGATCCGCTCTTCGGTGATCTCCTGGACGAGGCTCACGTCCCCGCCGCAGAGAATGTTGGCCAGCTCGCCCATGATCACGGCGTCGTGCTCGCTGGCCAGCCCCTGGAGCTGGAAGTCCTTGACCGCCAGCTTGAGGGCCTCGCTGCCGCCCAGGCCCGGCAGGCGCAGGGTGCGCTCCTTCACGGGCTGGAAGTCCGCGGCCATCTTCAGGACCTCCTGCTTGGCCTCGTGGAGCAGGAAGGCCTTGTTCATCACGCGGCGGTCCGTGCGGCGCAAGTAACCATTGCGCTGGGCCTCGTCGAAGCTGGTGTTCACGTTGGCCGTGCCGATGGCCTGGAAGGCGGCCTTCACCTTGGGCATGGGGCCCAGCTGGCCCTTGGCGGCCAGGGCGTCCTCCATGCGGAGCAGCATCTGGAGACAGCCGCCGCCGGCGGGAATGACGCCCACGCCCACTTCCACCAGGCCCATGTAGAGCTCGGCGTGGCCCACGGCCCGCTGACAGGCCATGGTCATCTCGCAGCCACCGCCCAGGGCCAGGTTGAAGGGGGCCGCCACCGTCGGGAACGGCGCGTAGGTGAGCATGCGGCCGGCGTACTGCAGGCGCCGCGCCACCTCCTCGATCTGGTCGAACTGCTTGTCTTTGGCCGCGTTCAGTACCATCACCAGGTTGGCGCCGGCGCTGAAGTGCTGGCCCTGGTTGCCCACCACCAGGCCCTTGAAGCGGCCAGGCACGTGCTTCTGGACCGTGTCCTCCATCAGCATGATGATGCCGTCGTCGAGGGCGTTCATCTTGCTGTGGAAGCTCAGGCAGGCCACATCGTCGCCCAGGTCGTAGAGCTGGCAGCTCCCGTTCTCGGCGATCACCTTGCCGCGGCCCTCCTCGCGCTTGAGGATGATGATGCGCTTGTCTTCGAGGATGGGATCGTAGGCCAGGGTCTTGGGGTTGAGCTGCGCCACAGGGACGCCGTGCTCCCAGCGGTAGAAGCTGGTGATGCCCTTGGCCAGCATCTGCTCCACGAGGGGCGGTACGGGCAATTCCTCGAATTTCATGCGGGCCACGACCCGCTCGACGCCCAGGGTGTCCCAGGTCTCGAAGGGCCCCAGCTCAAAGGCGAAGCCGTTCTTGATGGCGCGGTCCACGTTCAGGGGCCCGTCCGTCACTTCGCCCAGGCGGTTCACGGCGTAGGTCAGGTTCGGCGCAATACAGCGCCAGGCCAGGCGTCCGGCCTCGCTGTCGCTGGTGAGCAGCGTCTTCACCTTCTCGGCGGGGTCGTCGATGCCCTTCAGTTCCTTCAGGATCGGCCAGTCCCGCTTCACCTGGGGCACGTACTCGCGGGTGGCGGGATCGAGGGCCAGGAAGGTCTTCTTGCCCTTGGCGTCCTTGGGGCCCTTCTTGAAGAAGCCCTGCTTGGTCTTGTTGCCCAGGAGCTTGTTGTCCAGCATGTACTGCAGGAACTCCGGGAACTTGAAGACGTCGCGCACCTCGTCGTTCGGGCACAGATCGTAGACGTTCTTCGCCGTGGCGGCGAGGATGTCCACGCCCGCAAGATCCGCGGTGCGGAAGGCCGCGCTCTTGGCCCGGGCGGCGGCGTCGCCCAGCACCGAGTCCAGCACCTCGAAGGGGATCTTCTCCTTCAGGGCCAGCTGCAGGGTGGCCATGATGCTGTGGATGCCGATGCGGTTGCCGATGAAGGTGGGGCTGTCGTAGGCCGGCACCACTTCCTTGCCGAGGGCCTCCTCCAGCCAGGTGCGGAAGGCCTGGGCCTCCTTCTCATCCACCTCGGGGCCCTTCACGAACTCCAGCAGACGCAGGTAGCGCACCGGATTGAAGAAGTGCGTGATGACGAAGTGCTTGCGGAAGGCGTCCCCGCGGCCCTCCACGAGGAGCTTGAGCGGGATGCCCGAGGTGTTGGAGCTCACCCAGGCGCCAGGCTTGAGATGGGCCTCCAGGCGGCCGTAGAGCTCGCGCTTGATGGCCAGGTCTTCCTTGACCACTTCCACCACCCAGTCGCAATCGGCCAAGCGGTCGAGGTGGTCGCGCAGGTTGCCGGGCCGGATCTTCTTGAGGAACGAGGCGTGCATGGCGAGGGCCGGCTTGGACTTCGCCAGGCCCGCCAGGGCCCCTTCCGCCAGCTTGTCCGGCGCCGCCTCGTCGATGACGATGTCCAGCAGCTCCACCTGGCAGCCCGCCGAGGCTACATGCGCCGCGATGCCCGAGCCCATCACGCCGGACCCGAGGACTCCGATCTTCTTGATGTTCATGTCCAACCTCCTGGTGTCGTGTCGCGTGGTTGGATCAGAGCTTCTCGATGATCGACGCGATGCCCTGCCCGCCGCCGATGCACATGGTGGCGATGCCGTACTTGCCGCCATCGGTCTCGAGGCGGTTCAGCAGGGTGGTCAGGATGCGGGCGCCGCTGGCACCGAGGGGGTGGCCCACGGCAATGGCGCCGCCCCAGGCGTTCACCTTGGCCATGTCGTAACCGCCCTCGCGGATGACCGCCAGACTCTGAGCGGCGAAGGCCTCGTTCAGCTCCATGGCGTCGATCTGGTCGAGCTTGAGGCCGAAGCGGTCCAGCACCTTCTTCACGGCGGGTACGGGGCCGATGCCCATGCGGTCCGGCTCCACGCCGGCGACGGCCCCGCCGATGATGCGGGCGCGGGCCTTGAGGCCCAGGGACTTCGCCAGCCCCTCCTCCATCACCAGCAGGAAGGCCGCGCCATCCGTGACCGGGGAACTGTTGCCGGCGGTGACGCACCCGTCGGCCAGGAAGGCGGCCTTCAGCTCGCCCAGCTTCTCCAGGCTAGTGTCGGCGCGCACGCACTCGTCCTGCTGCAGGGTGACGGGCTTGCCGTCCAGGCCCTTGGTCTCGAAGCGGACGATCTCCTTCTCGAACTTCCCGGCCTTCCAGGCGGCCGCGGCCTTCTGGTGGCTCTGGTAGGAGAACTCGTCCTGGTCCTTGCGGCTGATCTTGTACTCCTTGGCCAGGTTCTCGGCCGTGATGCCCATGGAGCAGTAGGCCTCGGGGTAGTGCTCGGTGAGGTAGGGATCCACGCTGGGGTTGAAGCCCATCATGGGCACCTTGGACATGCTCTCCACGCCGCCGGCGAGGAAGAGGTCGCCCTGGTTCGCCATGATGGCCCGGGCGGCCATGAGCATGGTCTCCTGGCTGCTGCCGCAGAACCGGTTGATGGTGGCGGCGCCAGCGGTGATGGGCAGCCCCGCACGGAAGCTGATGAGGCGGGCCATGTTCATGCCCTGCTCGCCCTCCGGCATGGCACAGCCGACCAGCACATCCTCCAGACCGGACCAGTCCTTCAGCAGGGGCTTGATGGCCTCGATGACCACCGACCCGAGCTGCTCGGGTCGGGTGGCGGCGTAGGCGCCCTTGACGCCCCGGCCGATGGGCGTGCGCTTGGCTTCGACGATGACTGCGGATCGCATGGAACCTCCGGATGGGGACTCTCTGAAGAGCTGGGTTTTGGTGAGCCTAGCAGCCATGTGCGCCAGAGAAAGCACCTACCGTAGGTCGGGAATGGCCCTACCGTGGGTCGGATGATGAGAGGGTCGCCAATCTCATCCCGTCTCCTTGACGGGGTTTGACGATGGACCGACCTTTCCCTGCCGCCGATCACTCGCCATGAGGGGTCTGCCCCGCGATGGCTTGTGCAGGTTCGCTCCCGGGGAGACCTCATGCCCCTGAAGGAGTCGTACCTCAGCCCCCGCCGCATCCTGACCGTGATCCTGGCCGGCGGGAGGGGGCGGCGCCTCCACGACCTCACGGACTGGCTCTCCAAACCCGGCCTCGATTTCGGCGGCCGGTTCAAGATCATCGACTTCGCCCTCTCGAACTGCGTGAACTCGGGCTTCCGGAAGATCGCCATCCTCACGCAGTACAACTCCCACCGGCTGCTGGAGCACCTCCACTTCGCCTGGAGCTTCCTCCCCGGGTCCCTCCAGGAGTTCGTCCACGTCTGGCCGGCCCAGCAGGACATGTCCAAGGAGGCCTGGTACAACGGCACCGCGGACGCCGTCTTCCGGAACCTGGACAACATCCGCCGCTACGACCCGCTGAATGTCCTCATCCTGGCGGGCGACCACGTCTACCGGATGGACTACAAGTACTTCCTGGCGGACCACCTGGACCACGACGCGGACATGACCATCGCCTGCCTGGAGGTGCCCCGCATCTCAGCCAAAGGCTTCGGCATCGTCCAAGTGGACGAGGACGATCGGGTTCGCGCCTTCGTCGAGAAGCCGGCGGAGCCGCCGTGCATTCCGCACAATCCCTCCCAATGCCTGGCGAGCATGGGGATCTACCTGTTCAAGGCCCCCTTCCTCTTCGAGGAGTTGGAACGCGGCGCGCAGGAGGAGACTGGCCACGACTTCGGCCACGACCTGATTCCGAATCTCGTGAACCGCGCGAAGGTGTTCGCCCACCGGTTCGAGCGCAGCTGCGTGCCCAACGAGGCCAGCCCGGAACCCTACTGGCGGGACGTGGGCACGGTGGATTCCTACTGGGAGGCCAACATGGACCTGGTCTCCGTCCGTCCCGCCTTGAACCTGTACGATGACTGCTGGCCCATCTTCACCCGCCAGGAGCAGCTGCCTCCGGCCAAGTTCGTCCTCAGTGGCGCCGCCCGGCAGGGCTATGCCATCGGAAGCCTGGTCTCCACCGGCTGCATCATCTCCGGCGCCCACGTCCGCAACTCCCTGATCTCCACCCAGGTCCGGATCCACTCGAACAGCCGCGTCGACGAATCCGTGATCCTCCCCTTGGCCGACATCGGTCATCGCGCGCACCTCAGGCGGGTGGTGGTGGACCGCGGCTGCCGCATCCCGGCGGGTCTGGCCGTCGGGTTCGACCCGGAAGCGGATGGTCGCCGGTTCTACCGGACTCCCAACGGCGTCACCCTCGTCTCCCAGGCGATGATCGAGCGGCTCGGAACCTGACGCATGCGCATCCTCTTCGCGGGCACGGAGCTCTATCCCCACGTGACGGTCGGTGGGTTGGCGGACGTGATGGCCGCCCTTCCCTTGGCCCTGAGAGCCCGGGGCGCCGACCTGCGCCTGCTGCTCCCGGGCTTCCCGGCCCTCCTCCAGGCGGCGGCTCCGCTGGCCCCGGTCCGCCAGCTGCCGGATCTCATGGGCGGCGGCGCGCGCCTGCTTCTCGGCCGTACCCCCGCGGGCGTCCCCGTCTACCTGCTGGATCAGCCCGCCTTCTTCGGGAGCGGACCGCCCTACGAGGACCGCGTGGACACGCCCCGGCGGTTCGCCGCGCTGTCCTGGGTCGCGGCCCGGCTCGCGAAGGAGGGCGACGACGGCTGGCGCCCGGACATCCTGCACGTCCATGACTGGCCGGTCGCCCTCGCCCCGGCCTACCTGGCCTTTGAACCCGGCCCTCGCCCCGCCGCCCTGCTCACGATCCACAACCTGGCCTATCAGGGCATCTTCCCCAAGAGCCTCCTCCCGGACCTGCGGCTGCCCCTGGAGCATTTCACTCCGGCCGACCTCGAGTACTACGACCAGATCTGCTTCCTGAAGGCCGGACTGGTCCACGCCGACCGCATCAGCACCGTGAGCCCCACCTACGCCCGGGAGATCCAGGATCCCTCGAAGGGCGGGCTCCACGGCCTCCTCGCCGCGCGGGGGCGGGATCTGGCGGGCATCCTGAACGGCGTGGACGCCGGCGTGTGGACCCCTTCCGGCAACCTCCACCTGGCCTTCCCCTACGATCTGGACCGCCTAGACCGCCGGACGCTCAACAAGGCGGCCCTCCAGCGGGAACTGGGGCTGCGGGAGGATCCGGAGGCGCTCCTCTTCGCCATCGTGAGCCGCTTCGCGCCCCAGAAAGGCCTCGACCTCGTGCTGGAGGTCCTGCCTCACCTGGCGCGCCTCGGCGCCCAGCTGGCGGTCCTGGGCCAGGGTGACGGGGCTCTAGAGACTGCTTTCCGCGCCGCGCCACGCCGGTATCCGGGGCGCGTGGCGTCGCGGATCGGCTACGACACCGGCCTCTCCCACCGCTGCTATGGCGGCGCCGATGTGATCCTCGTCCCCAGCCGTGAGGAACCCTGCGGCCTCACCCAGCTCTACGCCCAGGCCTACGGGGCCCTGCCCCTGGTGCGGCGCACGGGTGGCCTGGCCGACACCGTCCTGGATCCAGACGACTCGCAACCCGGGAGCCCTCCCGCCACGGGCTTCGTGTTCGAGGAGGCCACGGCCGCGGACCTGGCCGGTGCCCTGGACCGCGCCTGCGCCCGGTACCGGAGCGATCCAGCCGCGTGGCGGACCATGCAGCGCGCGGCCATGGGCCAGGATAGGGGCTGGGACCGCCCGGCCCAGGCCTACCTCGGTCTCTACGGCGAAATGGCGGGGCGGAGAGGCTGAGCCCTCAGACCGGAGGCATCTGGCAGGAGGCGGCCACCGCGGCGGGGAGATAGCAGTTCCGCACGTAGTCCATCACCATGCGATCGGAGTTGAAGCGCCAGGCCAGCGTCCGGATGGAGCGCTTCACCCGCTTCACCCAGGCCCGGGGCACACCGGCGGCGTCGCGGTCGTAGTAGCAGGGGACCACCTCCTCCTCCAGCACCCGGAAGAGCGCCTCGGTGTCCCGCCGGTTCTGGATCTCCCCATCGGCGTGGGACTCCCCGCTTCCGATCGCGAAGCCATTCTTCCCGTCGAACGCCTCCGCCCACCATCCGTCGAGCACCGAGATGTGAAGCGCCCCGTTCATGGCCGCCTTCATGCCGCTGGTGCCGCAGGCCTCCAGGGGACGCACGGGGTTGTTGAGCCAGGCGTCCACGCCCTGGTAGAGGTTGCGGCCCACGTGGATGTTGTAGTTCTCCACGAACACGATCCGGTTCCGGAAGCGCGGGTCCTCCAGCAGGCGGTTGACCTTCTGGATGAGGCCCTTGCCGCGCTGGTCCGCGGGGTGGGCGCGCCCGGCGAAGATGAGGTTCACCGGCCGGGTCGGGTGGTTCACCAGGGCGGCGAGGCGGTCCAGGTCCGTGAAGAGGAGGTCCGGGCGCTTGTAGGAGACGAACCTGCGGGCGAAGCCGATGGTGAGCGCGTCGGAATCCAGCGGCGGCGGATCCACGGGTGGGAGGCCTAGGCGCGCGCGCGTGGCGGCCACCCGCTCCCGGACGAAACGCAGCGTCCGGGCCTTCAGCACCTGCTTGATCTCCCAGATCTCCGCCGAATCCACGGATTCGATCTTCGTCCACAGGTCGTGGTGGACCATGCCCTCCAGCCAGTTGATGCCGATGCGCGACTCGAAGAGCTGCTCCATCTCCGTGGCCAGCCACGTGGAGACGTGCACGCCGTTCGTGATGTGCCCGATGGGGACCTGGGCCTCGGGCCGGCCGGGCCAGAGGCCCGTCCACATGGCCCGCGACACCACGCCATGGAGGGCCGACACGCCGTTGGCCCGGCTGGACTGCCGGAGGGCCAGCACCGTGGGCATGAAGGGCGACCCATGGTCCCCGGGGTTCACGCGGCCCAGGTTCGCCACCTCCTGGACCGGGAGCTTCAGCCCGTCCGCCAGGGGGCGCAGGTGCTCTTCCGCCAGCTCCACCGGGAACCGGTCGTGGCCTGCGTCCACCGAGGTGTGGGTGGTGAACACCGTGGCCGCAGCCGCTTCCTTCAGCGCCGTCCAGGGCTCCAGGCCATCGGCCTGCACCCTGTGCCGGGCCCGCTCCAGGATGGCGAAGGCGGTGTGCCCCTCGTTGAGGTGGAACACGCTGGCGGTGATGCCCAGCTCCCGCAGCGCCCGCGCGCCCCCCACACCGAGCATCAGCTCCTGCTGGATGCGCGTGCGCTGGTCGCCGCCGTAGAGGCGGGCCGCGAGGGCCTGGTCCGCCTCGCTGTTCTGGGGATCCCGGGTGTCCAGCAGGATGAGGCGCACGCGACCCACGCAGGCCTCCAGCACCTGGGCCCAGACGGTCCGTCCCGGCATCTCCACCCCCACCCGGGCGGGCTCGCCCCGGGAGGTTAGCGCGGGCCGCAGGGGCAGGTCCTTCAGGTCGAAGGGCTCCAGCACGTCCTGCTGCCAGAAGGACGGATCCAGCACCTGGTTGGTGTAGCCCTGGTGGTACAGGAGGCCGACCCCCACCAGGGGGACGCCCAGGTCGGAGGCGCCTTTCAGGTGATCCCCGGCCAGGATGCCGAGGCCGCCCGAGTAGATGGGAATGCACTCGTGGATGCCGAACTCCATGCAGAAGTAGGCCACTGGCCGCGTGCTCAGAGGGCCCGCGTGGAAGAGGCCCCAGGTGGTCACGGGATGCAGGAACTCGTCCAGCTGGCGCAGGGCACGGTCGATCCGCGCCGGCACGTCCACCTCCATGGCCCGGTTCTCCATCTGCCGCGTGTCGATCTGGCGCAGCACGGAGATGGGGTTGCGGTGAGCGCGCTGGTACAGGTCCAGGTCCAGGTCCCGGAAGATGGAGCGTACCTCGGGCCGCCAAGTCCACCAGAGGTTCTGGGTGAGTCGTTCGAGCTTCTGCCGCAGGATCTCCATGGCGCCGGCCTCGATTCTCTGGCGGGTATTCTACGCTTCATCTCCAGCCTCGGCCGCCAGGAAGACCGCGCCGAGGGGTGGAAGGGTCAAGGCCAGCGAGCGGCCGTGCCCGTGCCGCGGGATGGGTTCCGGACGCAGTCTCCCCGGGTTTACAAACTCTTGGCCGCCGTAGGCCTGGGCATCCGTGTTCAAGATCTCCCGGCAATCCGCCTGGAAGGGGACGCCCACGCGGTAGTCCCGGTGGACCATCGCCGTGAAATTGAGGATCGCGACGGTGGCATCGCGGGAATCAGCGCCCCTCCGGAGCAGGGAGAGCACACTGTTGGCGCGGTCACCGCAATCAATCCAGGCGAAGCCCCAGGGTTCGCAGTCGCCCTCGTGGAGGGACGGACGCGCCCGGTGCAGCGCGTTCAGGTCCCGGAGCAGATCGTGGATGCCCTTGGGCTCCGGCTGGTCGAGCCGCTCCCACTCCAGCGCCGTCGAGTGGTTCCACTCCCGCGTCTGGCCCAGCTCCGTCCCCATGAAGACCAGCTTCTTGCCCGGGTGGGCGAAGGCCCAGGCCAGCAGGAGCCGCAGGTTCGCCAGTCGCTCCCACTCGCTGCCCGGCATGCGGCCGAGCAGGCTCCGCTTGCCGTAGACCACCTCGTCATGGGAGAGCGGCAGCACGTGGTTCTCCGTGCCGTGGTAGAGCATGCTGAAGGTCAGCTCATCCTGGTGGTACCGCCGGTGGAGCATGGTGCGGGCGAAATAGCCCAACGTGTCGTGCATCCAGCCCATGTTCCACTTGAAGCCGAATCCCAGGCCGCCGACGGACGTGGGCCGGGAGACCATGGGCCAGGCCGTCGATTCCTCGGCAACGGTGAAGGTGTCCGGGTGTTCCGCGTAGATCGTCTCGTTGAAGCGGCGGAGGAAGGACACCGCCTCCAGGTTCTCCCGACCTCCGTAGCGGTTGGGGATCCACTGGCCCGGCTTCCGGCTGTAGTCCAGGTAGAGCATGGAGGCCACCGCGTCCACGCGCAGGCCATCGATGTGGAAGCGGTCCAGCCAGTACAGGGCGTTGGAGATGAGGAAGGTCTGCACCTCCCGACGCCCGTAGTTGTAGATCAGGGTGCCCCAGTCCATGTGACGGCCCTGGCGGGGATCGGCATGCTCGTAGAGGTGCGTCCCGTCGAAGAAGGCCAGGCCATGCGCGTCCCCCGGGAAATGGGCGGGCACCCAGTCCAGCACCACCCCGAGACCCGCCTGGTGGAAGGCGTCCACGAAGGCCTTGAAGTCCTCCGGCGTGCCGTAGCGCCCCGTGGGCGCGAAGAGGCCCAGCGGCTGGTAGCCCCAGGAGCCGTAGAAGGGGTGCTCGCCGACCGGTAGCAGCTCCACGTGGGTGAAGCCCAGGTAGCGCACGTAGGGGATGAGCTGTTCGGCGATCTCGCGGTAGCTCATGTAGCGGCCGTCCGGGCGGCGGCGCCAGGAGCCCAGGTGCACCTCGTAGGCGCTGAATGGTGCCCGGTGGATGGGGACGCGGCCCCGGGCCGCCATCCACTCGGCATCGCCCCAGGCGTAGTCGCCCAGGCCGTGCACCACGGAGGCCGTGCCGGGCGGAACTTCGCAGCGGAACGCGTACGGGTCCGCCTTCAGGGGCAGCAGGTTCCCCCGCGGGCCGTGCAGCTCGAACTTGTAGAGCTCGCCCGGCCCCACCTCCGGGATGAAGCACTCCCACACGCCGGCGTCGCTGGGCCGCATGGGATGCCGGCGGCCGTCCCAGGCGTTGAAGGGCCCCACCACGCTCACCCGGCGGGCGTTGGGCGCCCAGACCGTGAAGGCCGTCCCCGCCACGCCGTCCAGGACCATCGGATGGGCGCCCAGCTTCTCGTAGGCCCGGCGGTGCGTGCCCTCGGCGAGCAGGTGGTGGTCCAGCGGCCCCAGCCGCGACGGGAACGGGTTCCGTGGCATCAGCGTCCTCCGCTCCAGAGGCCTCCGGACAGCTGGATCCACACCCGCAGCGCCTCCGTGGCGCTCCAGGCCTGGGCGTCGCAGCCCCGCTGGGCGTGCGGGGCGTCGCCGTCCAGCAGCTCGGGCAGGTGGCCCACGCAGCCCTCCGCGAGCGGCGTCTCAAGGGTTCCCAGGATGGCCCGGGCCGCGGCCACGGCCTCGGGCGCCTGGTCCCAGGCGGCGGCGAGGGCCTCGCAGAACGTGGGCAGCAGCCACACCCAGGCCGTGCCGTTGTGGTAGGCGGGCTTGCGCCGGGTGTCCTCGTCGCCCTCGTAGCGGCCCCAGTACGGGTGCCGCGGGTCGTTCAGCAGGTGGCCCGCGGCGTCGCGGATCTCCAGCGGCGAGGCCACGGGAAGCGGCGCCAGGCTCCGCAGCGCGCCGGGCACCAGCAGGTGACGCTGGGCCGCTTCCACGACCCGGCGGGCGCGGGCCCCCTGCAGGAGTCCCAGGCTCACGAGGAAGAGCTGGTTCGGGCGCAGGTGTTCCTGGGGGACGCCCTGGGCCGCAGGCAGCCCCGCCGGCGCGGCCAGCAGGTCCGCGTACCAGCCGGAGGCGGGCAGCCAGAAGCGGTCCAGCGAGGCCTCCGCCTGGAGGGCCAGGGTGTCCCAGCGCCCGGAAGCCTCGCCATCGAGCCGCGCCAGCTGGCGCAGCAGGCGGATCCAGAGGGCCTGCAGCTCCACCGGGTAGCCCTCGCGCGGCGTGCCGGCGGGATGGGCCGTGTCCATCCAGGTGAAGTGGGCGGGGCTCCAGACCAGGGCGGAAGCCGGATCCACGCGGATGCCGTTGGGCGTGCCCGCCAAGTTGCCCGCCGCTATGCTGTGCAGCACTGACCCCAGGGGCCGCCCTCCCGCGTCGGCCGCATAGACATCGGGACCCAAAACGGCGGCGGCCTCCGCCAGGGCGAGGGCGAACCAGAGCGGCGCGTCGGAGGTGTCGCGGTCCCCGTCCTCCGAGGCCGCCAGGCGGTTGGGCAGCGTGCCCTGCCGCTCCAGGGCGCCGAAGGTCCGGAGGATCTCCAGGGACTCGCGGATCCAGCCCCCGGCCAGCAGTCCGCGCACAGCGATGAAGGTGTCGCGGCCCCAGTCGAGGAACCAGGGATAGCCCGCGATGACCGTGGTCCCCGCCCCCCGGCGTGCCAGGAAGGCCGCGCAGGCGGTCTCCAGCTGCCGGCCGAAGCTGTCCGCCCCGGGCCTGTTGGAGAGGGGCGGTTCCAGGGTGATCCTCGCGGACCGCTCCCGCGGATCCGCATCCACGGTGATCGACAGGCTGCCGCCCGGAGGAAGGGGCAGCTCGAACCAGCCGGGACTCCAGGCATCCCCCTGAGCCCGCATCCCCCGGCCAGCCTCCACCGGATGCGGGATGCCCCGGCACCACTCGGGCTCGGGGTGGTAGGCCCCCCCTTCGCTCCAGGCGCGCAGCTCGCGGTTCGGCGCCAGACGGACCTGGAAGCCCGGCCGGCCGCTCAGCGGAGTGGTGGCTGCGACGAAGTGGCGGTCCAGCTCCGGGCTCCAGGAGGTCTCCTCGTGGAAGCTGCGGTCCTCCAGGTCCAGCCGCACCGTGAGGTCCACGCGGACCTCTCCGGAGATCTCCTCCTCCACCCCGCGGCTGAACCGCAGCACCACGGCGTTCCGGCCCTCCGGCATCTCGGCCTCGAGGTGGACGGGCACCGTGCGCCCGTCCCCGGCGTGGGCCCGGAAGCGCCAGCGGACCGGCGGACCGGGCTCGAAGCGCTCGAGGTTGTCCGCCCCGAGGGCCGAGAGGAACCCGTCGGCGATGACCCAGGCCCGGAGCCGCTTCGCCAGCACCTGGCGGTCGCAGGGCAGGTCCGGGTGCAGGTTCGCGCCCAGCAGGCAGTCGTACTTCGAGGCGATGGCCCCCAGGTCCGCGTGCAGCCTGGCCATACCACCGCGGCCATTGGTGAGCAGGGCCAGCCCCTGTTCCCCGTGGCCGGAGAAGCGCGGGAGCGTCGGGCAGAACCGGAGCTGGCCCCGGATCGGGGGCCCTTCCTCGCCGAAGCGGTCCAGGTGGAGGTCCGCCAGGCCGGCCGCGTCGCCGGACCGCGGGGGCAGCGCGGCGAGGTGCCGGCCGCCGGCCGGGATCGAGCGCAGGTTCAGATCCAGGGCCCCCGCCCTGCGGAGGGTCGCGGAGAACGGCAGGGCATCCTCGATGAGGACCCAGTGTCCCGGCGGCACGGGCAGGATACGGGCGGCATCCCCGGGTCCCCAGCGGACCACGGCGGGATAGCGTTCCCCGCTCGCCGCCGCGTCCAGGGCGCCAAGCAGGTCCGCCGAGGCCCGCACCGGGTCCAGGCGCGGCAGGGCTGCCAGGAAGGCCGCGGGATCCCGGTCCACCCACGCCGCCAGCAGGCGCCAGTCACAGGGCCCGATGGCCTCGGCGGGGATGGCCTCAGCCAGCCGCTGGAAGCCCCAGGCGGCCTGGGCCCGCCGGGCGCGATAGGCCTCGCCGGAGAGCCCTGCGGGGGCAGGCCGGTCCGCCAGGCAGTGGGCCGCGCCGGGGTGGAGGACGACCCGCACGCGACCGTCGGAGCGCCGGATCTCCGGCGGAGAGCCCAACAGGTCCCGAGCGGGCGCGCCCAGGCCGGTCCAGACCGCCTCCGCCAGGACCAGCTCCCGGGGCTCGCGCACATCCAGGTTCACAAGCACCAGGCAGCGGTCCTGGCCCTCGGCGGAGCGGCGGGCCAGGGCCAGCACCGGCGAATCCTCCGGGCTCAGGCGCGCCACCGCCGCGCCGTCGAAGAAGCAGGGATGCTCCGCCAGCAGGCGATGGAGGGCCGCCAGCTCCGGCACAAGGTTCGGCTCGGCGCCCCAGGCCAAGCCCCGGGCCTCATGGACATCCAGCTTTTCAGCCGCCAGCCACTCGACGCCGGCGGTGAAGCCGTAGGCCCCGCTGTGGCTCGCCAGGCCGCAGAGCCGGGTGCGCATCAAAGACCAGGCGGCCCCTTGCGCGGCCAGGCGGTCGTTGTCGTGGGTTTCGCTGTAGTGCACCAGGGGGCCCATCCGCGAGGCCTGGCGGATGCAGTGGTCCAGGTAGGCTGCCACGGCGCGCGGCTCGTAGTTCTGGAACAGCTCCGAGTAGGCCCACTGCAGGCCGCCCTCGCCCAGGAGTCGCTCCGTGTCCTCCCAGCTTCCACCCAGGCCCTCGAGGAGGAACGCGCAGTCGGGGAATTCCCGCCGGACCCGGGCGCCGAGGTACTGCCAGACAGGCATGGGCACCAGGTACCCGGCATCGCAGCGGAAGCCGTCCACCCCGCGGCGGCACCAGGTGAGCAGGGACTCGGCGACGGTCTCCCAGAAGGCCGGCGGACCGCCCTCCAGCTCCGCCAGGTCACCCCAGGTGACGCCCCAGGCGCCGGGGCTGTGGAAGCTCCCGTCCGGCTCGCGGCGGAACCATTCCGGACGAGTCTCCATCAGCCGGGAGCCCCAGCCCGTGTGGTTCACCACGATGTCCAGGAAGAGGCTTCCGCCACGGAGGTGCACACCGTCCGCCAGCTCCCGGAACTGGTCCACGGCCGTGGTGCGCCGGTCGAAGACCACCAGGGCCGGGTCGATGGCCGTCAGGTCCAGCTGGGCGTAGGGGCTGCCGAAGCGCCCCATGCGGGCGAAGGTGGTGGGCACCGGCCCCACCGGCAGCAGGTGCAGGATGCGGCAGCCCAGCGTGTCGAAGATGTGGGGCAGGCAGGCCGTGAGGTCCCGCAGGGTGCCCGAGGGCGGGATCACCGTCATCCCCT
This sequence comes from Geothrix paludis, assembly GCF_022808815.1. Classification (GTDB taxonomy): domain Bacteria; phylum Acidobacteriota; class Holophagae; order Holophagales; family Holophagaceae; genus Geothrix; species Geothrix paludis. Next base: position 1,051,956 of record NZ_JAKZLC010000001.1, read on the forward strand.
GCCCGTCGAGCTCCGCCCAGGCGGCCTCCCGGGCGGGATCCCGCGTCTCCCGGAAGGCGCGGGCGGGACCGAACATGCGGGGGAAGGCGCAGTAGACGAGGTTGGCCGTGCGCAGCCGGTCCGGCAGGACGCTCACGCCCAGGTCGTCCCCCGCCGGCCAGTGCTGGTAGCCGGCGGAGTCCACCGCGTAGGCCTTGGCACGGAAGGGGCCCGGCTCCGTGAGGGCCAGGTCCAGGGACCAGCCGCCCTCTTCGGCCTGGAGGGGCAGGTCCCGCCAGGCGGCCCCGGCGAAGGTGCGGGCCTCGCCCGGGAGGGTGCCGGCCCGCGCCAGGATCTCCTCCCGGGCGCGGTCGCCCCGGGTGAGGTTCGTGCGGAGGAAGGCCCGCCAGCCGGCCTGCCCCGGCGCGGGGTGGGCCAGGTCCACGCGCAAACGGTCGCCCACGTAGCGCACGACGTGGTCCCCAGGCGCGGGTGTCATGGCGGGTCGGAGCATCGCTCCCCCGGGCGGACGTGCCCCCATGGTACGCCCGACCAGGCCCCTCTGCCGGATCCTCCGATTGCGGGTTCCCAGGCCCTGAGGGGGCCGGTCAGAATGGTCGCACCATGTCCAACGCCTCCGCCGCCCTCGAACCCCTGCTCGCCGAATGCCGCAAGGTGATCGTGGGCCAGCCCCAGCTGCTCAACCGCCTCGTGGTGGCCCTGCTCTGCCGAGGCCACGTGCTGCTGGAGGGCCTGCCGGGCCTGGCGAAGACGCGCACCATCAAGACCCTGGCCTCGGCCAGCCACACCAGCTTCCACCGCATCCAGTTCACGCCGGACCTGCTGCCCAGCGACGTGGTGGGCACCCTGGTGTTCGATCCCAAGCAGCTCACCTTCACGCCCAAGCGCGGCCCCATCTTCGCCAACCTGGTGCTGGCGGACGAGATCAACCGGGCCCCCTCCAAGGTGCAGGCCGCCCTGCTGGAGGCCATGGAGGAGCGGCAGGTCACGCTGGGCGAGGAGAGCTTCCGCCTGCCGGATCCCTTCCTGGTGCTGGCCACCCAGAACCCCCTGGAGCAGGAGGGCACCTTCCCCCTGCCCGAGGCCCAGATGGACCGCTTCCTCTTCAAGCTCCGGGTGGACTACCCCAAGGCCGAGGAGGAAGTGGAGGTCCTGCGCCGCGCCCACCTGAACGGCGACGAGGTGAACCCCGTGGTGGACGCCGCCAGCCTGCTGGCCGCAGGCCGCGAAGCCCAGAAGGTGCGGCTGGACGACGCCATCCGCACCTACATCGTGAAGCTGGTGCAGGCCACGCGGCCCGGCCACGGCAAGGTGTGGAAGGGCAAGGAGCTGCTGCGCTGCGGCGCCAGTCCCCGGGCCTCGCTCTCGCTCCAGGCCTCCACCCGCGCCCTGGCCTACCTCCAGGGCCGCGACCACGTGCTGCCCCAGGACGTGGTGGACCTGGCGCCAGACGTGCTGCGCCACCGCCTGCTGCTCACCTTCGAGAGCGAGGCCGACGGCGCCACCACGGACCAGGTCATCGCCCAGCTGCTCCAAGCCGTGCCCCGCCCCTGAGCCGGACCGAGCCCACCCTCCGGCTCATCCCACAGGAGGTCCCATGCCCACCGCACCCCGGCCCAAAATCACCGGCATCACCCTGGACGTGCTCATGCCCGACGGCACGACGCAGGCCCACGTCATCGATCCCACCACCTCCGATGCGCTCGTGTGGAGCGACCGGGCCGTGCAGGTGTTCCGCAAGTTCTACGACAAGGGCGGTCCGGCGGAAGGCAAGCGCATGACCCGGGAGGATTTCCTCCAGCACTTTCCCCAGGCCGTGAGCCTCATCGGCGACCAGCCCGACATCCTGATAAACCCTGCCGTGGTGGACCAGCTCTGGACCCTGCCCAAACCCGATGGCACGACCCCGGCGTTCCTCTGCAAGAGCACCATGAACCCGACGAACGGCTAGAAGAACCGGCCCTTCGGATTCAGGGCCCTGCCCCGGGCCCGGGCCTGGGCCGCGGCATCGGCGTCGCCGCAGGCATCCCGGAACTCGGCCAGGGTCATCCAGAAGGACGGGTTCACAGGCCGGAGCCGGACCAGCGACCGGGCCACGGCCTCCCCCGACCCACGAAGGTCCGTCGAACCCGAGCGCAGCATGAGCACGATGTAGTGGAGCCGGATGGTGCCCAGCTCCACCGGATCCTCCGTGGTCGATTCCAGGTGGGGGAGCAGCTGGCTGGCCTCATCCAGGTAGCCCCGGCCATTCCGGCCCTGCGTCTGAGCCCTGGTGGCGGCAGAAAGCAGGGCGTCCATGACATAAGGCGCCAGGGTAGCCAACGGGAGTTGAGCTTCCCTGGCCCGCTGGAACTCGGTTCGCGCCTGGGCCAGCACAACCTCGGGATCTCGCCCGTCCCAGGTCATCGCCCGGGCCTGGGCGGCGCGGGCCATGAGGATGCCCCGGTGGAATCCCACATGGCGGGGCTGGGTCTTCAGGGCGGCCTCGTAGGCCAGGACCGCCTCTTCGGCATCCGCCGAGGGATCTCCGCCGGAATCCACCTCGGCCCTAGCGACGGCCAGGGCCACACCCCCGAGGTTCGCCTGGAAGTACGCATCGCCGGGGTGCGCCTTCGCCTCCGCCCGGGCCTGCTGAAGGTACGGCAGCGCGGCGGCGCGCTGGTACGTGCCCCTCAGGCGGGCATGGTCGATCCAGGCCAGCAGGGCGGAGTTGCGGATGTTCATGAGGACGATGTGCGCCGGATCCTGGCGGAGGCCCTGATCGGCGGCGGCCATGGCCTCCTGCAGCCGCGGCGAGGGATCCTCCCCCTGGCTCATCAGGCGGAAGCCCTCGGTCCGGAGCACGGAGGCCCGGGCCGCGGAGGCCTCGACTTCGCCGGGATCCCTGCGGAGAGCCTCTTCCGCGTCCATCTTGGCCCGGATCAGCCAGGCTCCGGGATCCTTGTCCCGGAAGGCCAGGAACCGCGCCATCTCCCCGCGAGCCCGGGCCCGCCAGGCCAAGGGCGCGGCCGCGGTGGGCTCGAGCCGGGCCCAGCGGTCGGCCACGGCCACCTGGGCCAGGACCGGGATCTCCGGGTCCGCCCCGGTCTGCCAGCCCTGCGCCACCGCCTCCTGCCAGCGCCGCAGATCCAGCTCGAGGAGGTCCACGTCGCAGGGGGCCCTGAGCTCAGCCTCCGCGAGGGCCCTGCCTGCGGCCTCCAGGGCCGGGCTGGCCACCGCCGCTTCTTGGGCGAAGCGGGCCTGGACCAGCCAGGCCTCAGCCTCCAGGCGCAGGGCCTCGTAGAACCAGGGAGCCTGCGCCTGGGCCTCCCGCGCCAGCCGGATCGCCTCCTGGGGCTGGCCCTCCATCAGCATGAGCAGGCCCGTCCGGAAGGCCTGGGGCTCGAGGCTGGCGCTGGCGCCCCGGCGCAGCCAATCCGCGGCGGGCATCCTCAGCGTCTCCTTTAGCTCATCGAGCCGGCGCCGGCGCAGCTCCGGATCCGGAAGGGCCGAGGCCTTGCCCAGCTCGATCTGGTAGATCGCGGCCAGGGCCCGGCCCTCGGCATGGGCCGCCTCCGGCGTCCGGAACCCCAGGGCCCAGGCCCGTTCCAACTGGGTCCGGGCCCCGGCGGGATCGTCCAGGGCCAGGCGCGCCCGCCCCAGGGCGTAGGCGCCCGGCGGCGCGGCCAGCGATCCCGCGGCCTGGACCTCCTGGGATAGCGCCTCGACCCGGGATCGGAGATCCGCCTGGTCCCGGGTCAGGTCCCTAGTCGGCTGGATGCGCAGGTAGCGGGCCAGGGCCTCGATCCGTTCCGCGGCCTGGGCGAACCGCTGGGCGTAGGCGGCCTGGGCCTGGGCGCGCAGCCGCTCCCTCAGGGCGAATCCGCCGAAGACGGCGGCGGTGAGGAGGATCGCCGCCGAAGCCGTCACCAGGGCCTTGTGCTTCCGAATCCAGCGCCCCAGCTGCTCCAGGCGCGTGGCCGCGCGGGCCTGGATGGGCTCGCCGTCCAGGATGCGCTGCAAGTCATCTCCCAGGGCCCGGGCCGTGGAGTACCGGCGGCGCGGATCCTTCTGGAGGCAGGTGAGCACCACCGTATCGAGGTCGGCCGGGATCGTGGGCACCAGCCTCCGGACCGGCACGGGGTCGTCCCTCACGATGCGCGACATCCGCTCGAGCCCTTCCCCTTCGAAGGGCGGGTTCCCGGTCAGCAGCTCGTAGAGGGTGGCGCCCAGGGAGTAGACGTCCGTCCGGCGGTCCAGCAGGGCCGTGTGCCCGCGGGCCTGCTCGGGCGACATGTAGCTGACAGTGCCCATGACCCGGCCGGTCTCCGTGAGCCGCCCCTCGCCGAGGCCCCGCGCCAGGCCGAAGTCGAGCACGCTGGCCCGGGTGGATCCGTCCTCCAGCCGCTCCACCATCAGGTTGGCCGGGTTCAGGTCCCGGTGGATGAGCCCCATGCGATGGGCCGCGTGGACCCCTTCGCAGACCTCCTTCATCAGGCGGAGCAGCTCTTCCAGCGACAGGGTGCGGGCCGCCTGGAGGAAGGTCTCGCCGGAGATGAACTGCATGACGATGTAGGGCTGGCCGCGCCATTCGCCGATTTCATGCACCCGGCAGACGTTGGGATGATCGACCCGGGCCTGGAGCTGGGCCTCGTGGATGAACCGCCGGATGAGCTCAGGATCGTCCCGCCGCAGGAGCTTCAGGGCCACCACCCGGCGGAGACGCGAGTCCGTGGCGCGGAACACGCGGCCCATGCCGCCTTCGCCGAGCAGCTCCAGGGATTCGAAGCGGCCCCAGCGCTCCAGGGTCCGGGCCCGGAAGATCCCGCTCTGCCGATGGGCCGCCGGGGGAAGGGCCGATTCGAGGGCGGGGTCCGACGGATCCGCCAGGAGGGCCACTTCCGGCAGGGCCCCGTCCGGTGTCTCCCGTGCCTGGGCCGTGACCTCCAGGGACCAGTGGGTCGAGTCCGCCGCCTGCAGATCGGCCAGGTCCTGCTCCAGCATCCGCCGGTCCCCTTCCGCGAGGCGCCCGGCGGCGACCAGCTCGTCGAGCCCGCGGGAGGCGGCGTCGGCGGGCTCGAGCAGGCCACGGGCCACGGCCAAGGCCAGCACCCGCTCCTCAGCGGTCGCCATGACTGCCTTCACGCACGATTCCGCTCCCGTTGGACCGTTCATGGTGCCCCTTTTGGGGCTGCAGGTGAAGCACTTCCCGGGTTGACCCCCCCCGTGCCGGGCGGTCAGACTGGCCATGGCCCCGGCGCCGGAAAGGAGGTTCGATGGGACGACAATCCGACATCTCTGAACCTCCGTCGTGGTGCGCCGTCCGCTGAGGCGGCCATCCCCGGCTCCCCCGAATCCGCACCCTGAATGGGATGGCGGCGCGCTCGTCCGCGCCCCTTCCGAGTCTCCGGACCGGCCATGATGCACCGAATCCTCGACACGATGTGGGGCCAGGCCAACGCCCTGTTCGCGCCCTTCCGCCGCCGGCGATGGGTGGACCTGCTGCTCGTCGCGGCGGCCTTCGGCATGCTCTACGGCCTCATCCTGCTCGGGCACGAATGGACCGCCCTCCAGCGGCCCCAGATCCAGGTGGACCTCTCGCCCCTAGCCCTTCCGAAGTACACCTTCTTCTCGATGATGCGCGGCCTGGCTGCCTACGCGCTGTCCTTCGTGTTCACGCTCATATACGCCTACTGGGCCGCCAAGGACGCCCGGGCGGAGCGCCTGCTGATCCCGCTCCTCGACATCCTCCAGAGCATCCCCGTGCTCACCTTCCTCATGCCCCTGCTGCTGGTGATGGTGGCCCTCTTCCCCCACAGCAACGTGGGCCTGGAGATCACCGCCATCCTCACGATCTTCACGGGGCAGGTGTGGAACATGACCTTCAGCCTCTACCACAGCCTGAAGAGCGTGCCCTCGGAGTTCCACGAGGCGGGCACCGTCTACCGGTTCAACTGGTGGCAGCGGTTCAAGTGGATCGAGCTGCCCTTCGCCACGACCGGCCTGGCCTGGAACTCCATGATGAGCATGGCCGGCGGCTGGTTCTTCCTCATGATCAACGAGTCCCTCACCGTGGGCGACAAGGACTTCCGCCTGCCGGGGCTCGGCTCCTACATGAGCGTGGCCGTCGAGCAGGGCAACGGCCGAGCCCAGATCTACGCCATCCTCGCCATGATCCTCATGATCGTGTTCCTCGATCAGGTTTTGTGGCGGCCCATCGTGGTCTGGGCCCAGCGCTTCAAGGTGGAGGACACGGTCCAGAGCGAGGCCCCCTCGAGCTGGTTCCTCGACTTCGTGAGGAGGAGCCGCCTCATCCGGTGGTGGGATCTCTGGCTCGCCCGCCGGCGCCGAATCCGGGCGCACCGGTTGCGCCATCGCGCTGGCGAGCGGACCGGAACCCGCAGGGCCGAACAGGTCGCCCCCTGGATGGCCCTGGGCGCCCTCGGGGTGGTCACGACCCTCCTGCTGGTGGGGACCGTGGGCATCTACCACCTCCTGGCCCACCTGCCCGGGAAAGCCTGGATCCGCCTCCTGAAGGCCGACGCGCTGAGCCTCTCCCGCGTGATGATCTCCATGGGCATCGGCGTGGCCTGGGCCCTGCCCGCGGGGCTGGCCATCGGGCTTTCCGACCGCCTGTCCCGGATCTTCCAGCCCGTGGTGCAGGTGGCGGCCTCGTTCCCGGCCCCCATGCTGTTCCCCACCGTCATCGCCCTGCTGGCGACCCTCAAGGTGGGCCTCGGCTGGGGCAGCATCGTGCTGATGCTGCTGGGCACCCAGTGGTACATCCTCTTCAACGTGATCGCCGGCGCCAGCGCGATCCCGAGCGACCTCCGCGAGGTGGCGACCTCCTTCAATTTCGGCCGCTGGCAGCGCTTCAAGGAGCTCTATTTCCCCGCCATCTTCCCCTACCTGATCACGGGTTGCCTCACGGCCGCGGGGGGCGCCTGGAACGCCAGCATCGTCTCCGAGTACGTGTCCCTGAAGGGCTACACCTTGCAGACCTTCGGCCTGGGGGCCATCGTGAGCCAGGCCACGGCCGACAAGGACTTCGCCCTCCTGGCGGCCTCCACCCTGGTCCTCGCCGGAACGGTCGTGCTCTTTAACCGCATGGTCTGGAAGCCCCTGTACCGGCTGGCCAGCACCCGCTATTCCCTGTCCAAGTGAGGGCGACATGATCCACGCCGTCAACGCCAGCCACGATGTCATCTGCGAGCTGAAGGGCATCCAGAAGTCCTTCGAGCGCGGCACGGGCAAGCCCCTGCGCGTGCTGGAGGACATCAACCTCGACATCCGCGCCAACGAGGTCGCCTGCCTCATCGGCCCGTCCGGCTGCGGGAAATCGACGATCCTCCGGATCTTCGCGGGCCTCATCGAGCCCACGAAGGGCCGGACCTACTACCACGGCGAGGAGATGAAGGGCCTGAACCCGGGCGTCGCCATCGTGTTCCAGAACTTCGCGCTCTACCCCTGGATGACCGTGGAATCCAACGTGAAGACCGTCCTCCAGGCCAAGGGGCTGGACGAGGAGACCATCAAGGCCAAGGCCAACCGCGCCATCCGCCTCGTGGGCCTCGAGGGGTTCGAGGAGGCCTACCCTCGCGAGCTCTCGGGCGGCATGAAGCAACGGGTGGGCATGGCCCGCGCCTTGAGCGTGGACCCCGAGATCCTCTTCATGGACGAGCCCTTCAGCCATGTGGACGCCCTCACGGCCGAGGGCCTCCGGGCCGAGATCCTGGACATCTGGGACGACGCGGAGCGGAACCCCTCCTCGATCCTCATGGTGAGCCACGACATCAAGGAAGTGGCCTACATGGCCGACCGCATCGTGGTGCTGTCCGCCAACCCGGGCCGCGTGCGCACCATCGTCGAGAACCCCCTGCCCCGCCCCCGGGACATGCGGAGCCCCGAGTTCCTGCGCCTGGTCGACCAGCTCCACGACATCATCACCAGCGCGGAGCTGCCGGACGTCGAGGTGAGCGCGCCGGAGCCCAGCCTGCTGCCGGACCTCGTCGAACCGCTGCCCGCCACCTCCTCCTCGGACATCCTCGGCCTGCTCGAATACCTGGAGACCCAGGGCGGAACCTCGGATCTGTTCCAGGTGGCCACCGCCACCCACGTGCCGTTCGAGAAGGTGCTCGTCTCCGTGAAGGGGGCGGAGATGCTCGATTTCGTGGACACCCCCAAGCGGCAGGTCATCCTGAACGCCCTGGGCCAGCGCTTCGTGCGCGCCAACATGGATGACCGCAAGGACATCTGGAAGGCCCAGCTCCTGGAGCTCCGCCTCTTCCGGATGGTGATGGAGCTCATCGAGCTGCATCACGGCGAGCTCAAGGAAGACGAGCTCCTTTCGGAACTCCAGCAGCGCCTTCCCATGGAGAATTCGGAACAGACCTTCGACACCCTGGTCACCTGGGGCCGCTTCGGCGAGATCTTCGCCTACCGCGAAGAGCGCGGCATCCTCACGCCGGAGTAGCCCGTGCGGATCCAGGCTCGCGCCTTCCTGCTGGGCCTCGCCCTGCCCGCCGCGCTCGCCGCGCAGTCGGCCATGCCCCGGCTGCTGGGCCTCCAGGCCACGTTCATCGGCCAGGACCTGCGGCCCTTCGCCAGCCCCTATGCCGGCCCCAACAGCCTCACCGGGGACGGGGACCGCGCCGTCACGCAGACCTACGGGGCCTATTTCGGATCCCAGCTCACAGCACGGCTCCAGGTCTACCTGGACGTGGAGCTGTTCCGGGGCTCGGGCGTAGGGCGGACGGTGGGCCTCGCCGGTCTTCCGAATGGCGACGCCATCCGCGCGGGCTCTGCCGATCTCGGGCAGGCGCCCTACTTGGCCCGGCTGTTTGGCCGGTGGACCCTGCCCCTCGGCGGCGGGGAGGAGGCCGTCGAGCGCGGCATGGATCAGCTTCCAGGGCGCGTGCCCGCGCAGCGCCTGGTGGTCACCTTCGGGAAACTGGCGGCCAACGACCTCTTCGACACCAGCGCCTTCGCCGGAGCCCCCCGGACGCAGTTCATGAACTGGAGCCTGTTCAACGCGCCCGCCTGGGACTTCGCGGCGGACACCCGGGGCTACACCCGCGGCGTGGCCGCGGAGCTGCGCCTCACCAGCTGGGCCCTGGCCCTCGGCCGCTTCCAGATGCCCACGGAGGCCAACGGGAACGTGCTCGACGGCGAGCTAGCCCGGGCCCACAGCGACAACGTCCAGCTCACGCTCATGCCCGAAGGCGGACCCGTCGTCCGCCTGCTCGGCTACGTGAACCACGCCCGCATGGGCGACTACGCGGCGGCCCTCGCCCAGGCAATCATCCCGGACATCATCGCCACCCGCGCGCCGGGCCGCGCGAAGCGGGGCTGGGTGCTCAACCTGGAGCAGCCCCTGGCCCCGGACGGCGCCTCGGGCCTCTTCCTGCGGGCGGGCTGGAACGACGGGCACACCGAGTCCTTCGCCTTCACGGAGGCCGACCGCTCCCTGTCCTTCGGCGGCCAGGGCAGAGGCTGGGCGGCGGAGGACCGCTGGGGCCTGGCGCTGTCCATCCAGGACCTGTCGCGGGAGCACCGGGCCTACCTGGCCGCCGGCGGGACCGGGTTCGTCCTCGGGGACGGCCGGCTCTCCCCGGCCCGGGAGCAGGTGGCCGAGATCTACTACGCCTGGGCTCCCCGCCCCTGGCTGCGCCTATCGCCAGACCTGCAGCTGATCCGCAACCCCGGCTACAACCGCGACCGGGGCCCCGCCCGAGTGTTCGGCCTCCGGCTCCGCCTCAGCGTCTGACCTACGGCTCCGCGGATCCGGAAGCCACCGGCGGCGCGAAGGCGCAGGCCGCGATGCCCGCCAGCACGAGCAGGGTGCCCAGGCCCTGCAAGGGCTTCACGGATTCCCCGAGGAGCAGCCACCCCAGGATGACCGTGGCCACGGGCTGGGTCATGAGGCCCATGGCGCCCAGGTTCGTGGACACGTGGCCGATGCCCCAGGTGATGAGCCACCAGGCCACGACCTGCACGACGAGACCCAGGCCGGCCAGGGCCCACCAGGCCCGGGCGGGATAGCCAGAAAAGGCCTCTCCCTGCGCGAGGCCCAGGACCCCGAACCCCGCCGTGCAGCAGAGCACCACCCAGAACAGGGCCTCCGGAGCGCTGAGTTCCTGGCGGGCGCGGCCCAGGGCCAGCGTGAAGGCCCCGTAGGCCAGGGAGGCGAGGGCCCCCAGCAGCTCGCCCAGGCCCGTGCCCCAGCGGGCGCCCTTGGCCAGGCCCAGGATGAGGGCGCCACCCAGGGCGAGCGCCACGCCCAGCCAGAACCGGCGCCGCAGCTTCGCTCCGAGCCAGGCCACGGAGACCACGGCCACCCAGATGGGCGCCAGGGTCACCAGCAGCGTGGCGTTGGCGGCGCTCGTGTGATGGAGCGACGAGTGCCACATCCAGAGGTCCCCCACGAAGCAGAGGCCTGCCACACCGGCCCAGAGACGGGCCTTCCCGGCCTCGCGCCTTGCCGAGTTCCGGGCCCGCCAGGCGAGCCAGGCCACGGGCGGCAGGGCGATGACCATGCGGTAGAAGCCCACCGCCAGCGGTCCCGCGGGCGCCGCCCAGCGCACGAGCATGGCCGCGAACCCCAGGAGCGAAGCCCCGAGGATCAGGGCCGCCAGGCCTCTCGGATCCGGCGTCCCCGCCCGTGTCTCATCCATCCTTCCAGGATCGCCGCCGATGCGCGGCACACGCAAGGCGTCAGTTCGCCCAGCGGGAGACCTGCTCCCAGACGTCCTCGTCCCGGGTGGGTCCGTTCAGCAGGATCGCGAACACCCGCACCTTCCCGTCGAAGGTCTGCAGGTAGCCGCACAGGCTGGTGACGCGATCGAGGTGGCCCGTCTTCACCCGGATCCGCCGCGTGAGGTTGGGGTCCTTGATCTTCAGCTTCCAGGGTTCTCCGCCGATGATCTTCAGCGACGAGACGAACTCCGGCCCCACCTCGAAGTCGTGGTAGGCCCCGCGCAGGATGATGGCCAGGGTGCGGGCCGAGAGGCGGTTTTCCTTGCTGAGGCCCGAGCCATCCGTGATCCGGATGGCCTCCGGCCCCAGGTTGAAGGCGGACTGGTAGAAGGCCTGGATACGCTGGACGCCCCGGGGCCAGGAGCCCGCGCCGAAGCGGCGGGTCAGCATCTCGATCATGAAGTTGTTGGACCACTTGTTGATGTCCTGCACCAGGGCGCGCAGGGGCGGCGAGGTCCAGGTGGCCAGCTTGCGCGGCACCTCCGGCCCCGCGGCGCCGCCCTCCACCGTGATGCCGGTCTCCCGCAGGATCCTGAGGATGATCTCCCGGGCCTGGCGGTCGGGATCCTCGAGGATGCGGCCCCGGTCGTCCCGGTTGAAATCCACGGACAGGGCCCGCACCACGGGCAGGGTGTCGACCGAGGTGTTCTCCCAGCCCTGGGGCTCCCGCTGGGCGTCGAAGGCGCTCTGGTCCAGGCGCACGGTGCCGAGGACCCGCCGGAGGCCCTCCTTCTTCAGGGACTGGGCCAGCATCCAGACGCGCTCGCTGGTGAAGAGCGGATCGCCATCGCCCTTGAAGACGAGGTCCCCCTGCACCACGCCGTCCCTCAGGTCGCCCCAGACCTCGGTCTCGATGGTGGTGTCGGGCTTCAGCGTCTTCAGCAGGGCGTAGGTGGTGACCACCTTGGTGGTGCTGGCAGGCACAAGGGACACGCCGTCATCATGGCGCTCCAGCGCCCTGCCCGTGTCCACGTCCCAGATCCCCGCGGACACCGTGACCCCGCGGGCCTCCAGGCCCCTCACCCAGGTCCGGAAACCCTGGGCACGGGAGGGAAGCGCACACAGCAGCAGGAAGATGAGAAGCCGAATCGCCACGCCCGGGACCTCAGGGCTTCGAGACGGTCGGCGTGGTTCCCCGGAGGCTGCGCCGGGTCCGCTCGTTCTCGGTGGTGTTGCCTCCCAGCAGGTTCTCGTCGGCCCTGAACAGCCAGTCCCGCACCAGGGTCTTGCCCTGGTAGGCGTGGATGCTGTCCTTCTCGGAGCGGCTGCGCACGCCCACGATGGGCAGCCCCTGCGTGTCGCCGGAGGCTCCGGGCTGCACCTGCGTGAGGTATTCCCACTCGCCATTGCTGGTCATGGGATCCCGGTACTTCTGTCGCAGGATGTGGGGCCTGACCTTCATGACCTCGTCCAGATCCGTGGGGTAGCGGTTGTTCTTCGCGAAATAGACCCGCAGGGCCGCGGCGATGGCCTCGCCCCGGAAGATCAGCTCGGCCTCGTTCTCCCGCTGGACCTCCGCGCTGATCACGGGACCGGCCTTCATGAGCATCACGCCCATCACGACGGCCATGGCCAGGGCGAGGGCCATGGTGAAGCCGCGCTGGGTACGGAATGGGGAGGCGGTCCGCATGAATGCTCCAGGCCTAAAATATCAGGCCCGTTCCCCCTTACGTGCCATGAGCTCGCCAAAAGCTTCCACGACGGCGGGATCGAACTGGGAACCCGCCTCGTTACGCAGCTCCGCCAGCGCCTGGCGGAAGCCCTGGGGCCGGCGGTATCCCTTCCCGCTGGTCATGACCTCGTAGGCCTCGATGAGGCCGATGATCCGGCTGCCCATGGGGATGGCCGTCTCCCGCAGGCCGTCCGGGTAGCCCCGGCCGTCCCAGTGTTCGTGGTGATGGCGGATCATGCGGACCACATCGAAGGGGAACCGCAGGTCCTTGAGGAAGACCGCCGCCAGCTCCGGATGGCTGCGGACCTTCTTCATCTCCTCGTCGCTCAGCTTCGGCTTGGCGAGCATCTGGGGGTCCAGCAGCAGCAGGCCCACGTCATGGAGCATGGCGGCGATGCTCACCGCCTCCACTTCCTCCGTGGGCAGATCGAGCAGAAGCGCCAGATCCCTCGCCAGGCGCGCGGTGGCCAGGCTGTGGGGCCGGAGGTTGGGCACGCGGATCTCGCTGGATTGCAGGATGCGATGGCTCACGGACAGGAAGGCCTGGTGGTAGCGCTCGTGGAGCCGCGCCTCCTGCAGGTGGAGGGCCAGCACCCGGCTCAGCTGGCGGATGGCCTCGATCTCGGCCAGGGAGAAGGACTGGTCCTCCAGGCGGAACACCATCACCAGGTCGTGCCCCTGGGGTGTCTCGTTGAGCAGGAGGGGCATGTAGGTGGCGAAGGCGCCCGTCAGCGGCGGCACTTCCGGCATCTCGGTCCGGGTGATGAGGCGCAGGTCCGGCTCCCTCACCGTGGGGAGGTGGAAGGTGGCGTGGGCAAGGATCTGCTGCTGCAGGTCCGGCGACAGGGGCAGCGTACTGAAGGCCAGGATGGGCCGGATCTCCTCGGGATCCTCGATCCAGAGCGCCACGGCGGTGGCCGGCAGGATCTGGCTGATGAGCCCGGCGATCTCCCAGAAGAAGGTCCGCTGCTCGGGCCGCACCATGCCCTTCTGGCGATCCGGATTCGCCGGGGCGGGGGCCACCCAGCCGCTGAGGGAGCGGTCCGGCTCCCAGGGAAGCGAACCGTAGCCTTCCCTGCCACCGGGGAAGCCGTAGAGGCGCTCCCGGGTCGAAGGACCGGCGGAGTGGACCCCCGGCCCCGGGGCGCGCGAGTGCTCGGTGGGCCGGGCCGGCGCCAGGAGCGGTTCCGGCGCAGGCGCGAGCTCCTCGAGGAGATCGGCCGCGGTGGGCAGGCCTTCCGGCACCACGCCCGGGCCGATGGGAGGCGCGGGGCTGACCGCGCGGGCGCCGCCGAAGAAGTGGAATTCCTTCAGCGCCGCTACAAGGTCCCCGCAGATGGCCAGGGTGGGCGGTTCGTCCCGCTCCACCTCGAAGGTTCCGCCCTTGATGCGGTCCCGCTGGATCAGGAGGCCCACCCAGTCGCCCTGGAGATACACCGGCGTGATGAGGTAGCGGGGCCATTCCCCGCCTTGGCCGAAGGCGGACAGCTCCGGCGATTCCGACGCATCGTTCACCACGTAGGTGCGGCGCGCCCGCTGGGTCCTCACCAGGAGCGGATGGCCCTCCGGGATGGATACGGGTGGGCGGGTGCCCCGCGGCCATCCGTAGAAGCTCACCACCTCGAAGGCGCCCTGCCCGGGCACGCGGAGGTAGAGGGCGCCCTTGGTGCTGCCCACTTCTTCCATGCAGCGGTAGAGCACCTGGGAGCAGCGATTCGCCAGCGCTTCACCGAGGATGAGGGGGGACACCGGCATGGGACGCATCCAGACCGAAAGAAGGCCCATCATGGCAGACCGACATCCTGCATATCTAGATGCAGGGGCGGTTGTCGAAACGTTTTTTTACGGCTTCGGGACCATCTGGAGCGATGCCACCGTCAGGTCCCGGGCCGCCCAACGGGTCAGCCCCGCCAGCTGCCGGCCGTGGCCGCACTCGGCGAGGGGCGCGCCCAGCACCTTCAGCCGGGCCACCACCGCCAGCCAGTCCACGGGCAGGGCCACGGAGGCGATGCCCTCGTCCCAGGCCGCCGCGCCCGTGTCCAGGATCCGCCCGTCGAAGTGGGAGATCAGGGGGAACGCGGGTTCCGCCGGCGCCACCGCCGCCAGCCTCCGGGTGATGGCGGGCAGCAGGGCCGCCATGTGGGGACCGTGCAGGGGATGGCGCACCGGCAGCAGCCCCGCCTTCAGGGCGGAGGGGCCCAGCGCCGCCACCAGCGCCTCCAGCGCGGGCACGGGCCCCGAGACCGTGAACTGGGCCTGGCCGTTGCGGTTCGAGAGCACCAGGTCCGGGTGATCCGTCAGGGCGCGCCGCACCTCCAGCTCCGGCACCCCGATGAGGAAGGCCATGCCCATGGTCCCTGGGCCGAAGGTGGCCTCGCTGAGGTCCTCCACCGCGGAGATGAGGTCGAGGGCCGCCTCGAGCGGCACCACACCCGCCGCCACGAGGGCGGAGTAGAACCCCATGCTGTGCCCCGTGGCGGCGACAGGAAGGGGCAGGCCGGCCGCGCGCCAGGCTCGGTAGACGCCCACGGAATGGGCCAGCACGGCGCAGGGCGCCAGGCGCTGGGACCGCAGCAGGTCCAGGGGGCCCTCCGCCATGGCCTGCCGCAAGGGCCTGCCCGTGCGGGCCTCCGCGGCTGCCAGGGTCGCCACCCAGGCTTCGTGGGCCTCCCATCCCTGGGACATGCCCACGGCCTCGGTGCCCTGGCCGGGAAACAGGAGGATGGAGGCGGGCGCGGACATGGTCTCGAGGATAGGGTGCCGGATCCCCCGTCATCCAGTAGGCTGGGGGCCATGTCCCCCCTTCCCTCCCCGGCCCCGCTGCCCTGGCAGCAGGTCCCCTGGCACGAGCGCCGCTCCTACTGGGAGCTGGACGAAGGCCAGAGGAAGGAGCTGCGCGAAGCCCTGGAGGCCGAGGCCGCGGACCTGGCCCGCCACGCCGGTCCCGCCCTCGACGACTACGCCGCCCGGCCCGGCACCCTCAAGGGCCAGCTGGTGAATGGCGACCTGCTCGCCACCCTGCTGCCCACCCTCCAGCAGAACCCCACCCAGGGCTACGAGGCCCTGGAAGATCCCGCCGGCCGGGCCGCCGTGCACCTGAACGCGCTCGGCAAGCGCCTCCGGGACCGGGCCCTCGCCCAGGCCCAGGGCGGGCCGGTGATCATCTTCATGGGCGGCCAGGCCACCGGGAAGACCACCAACGCCCTGGCGCTCGGCTCCGCCTTCGGCGCCGTGTTCGACGCGCCCCACACGGATCCCGATGGCGTGGCCTTCCTCCTGGACCGCATCCGGAGCGCGGGCAGCCACGAGGTCCACCTCGCCTACACCGACCGCGACCCCGGCGGCGCCCTCAAAGCCATGCTGGCCCGCTCCGAGCGCGAAGGCCGCTACGTGCCCCTGGATCGCATGGCCCGGGCCCACGCCTGGGCCCCCTTCACCTTCCTGGGCTTCGCCCCCCGGGCGGGCCGCTCCCTGCGGCTCTACCACGTGCGCGTGGAGGACGAGGGCCCGGATCTCATGACCACGGGGCACGAAGCCATCGCCGCCGTGCGGGCCCGCCCCAAGCCCGTCGATTCCGTGGTTGCCTACCAGCTCCAGACCGCTTACCTTTCCCTACTGAGGATCCAAACCCATGACCCCCGAACCTGGTACCCGCGGGACGTACTCGCAGGAC
Organism: Geothrix paludis; assembly: GCF_022808815.1. GTDB lineage: Bacteria > Acidobacteriota > Holophagae > Holophagales > Holophagaceae > Geothrix > Geothrix paludis. The sequence goes on from NZ_JAKZLC010000001.1 coordinate 1,068,035, forward strand.
TCAACCGAACCCTCGACCCCTGGCGCCGAAGCGAAGCCGACCATCTCCTTCGCCGATTTATCGAAGCTGTGGCGGAACGAAGTGCCCAAGCTGATCCAGGCCCACGAGGCGGATCGGATGGAAGTTCGGCGGAGCCTGGGCCTCGCCTGAGCTGAATTCGCTACGCGAATTCAGATGGGAACTGCTTTTCTGCATTCGCGTAGCGAAATGCTTATGTGAATTCGCGCAGCGAATTCACTCGTGATAGCCCATCACCACCAGCAGGCACGGCCCTCCCGCGATGACGTTCATGCCCAGGGATTCCGCCGTGCGGACGGCCTCGTCGCTCTCGGCCCCGGGCTGCATCCAGATGTGCTTCACGCCCGCCGCCGCGGCCTCGCGCACCACCTGCTCCGTGGTGGCGGGCGGCGTGATCACGGAGATGGCCGGCACCTTCACGGGCAGCGCCGCCAGCGAGGGATAGGCCTTCAGCCCCTCCACCTCCGGCGCCCTGGGATTGATGGGATAGACCTCGTGCCCGTGCTGCAGGTAGCAGCGCAGCACCTTGTTGCCGTACTTCGAGCGATCCGTGCTGGCCCCCACCACCGCGAAGGGGCCGGAAGTCAGGAAGGACTGGATGCGCTCTTGGACGGACATGGGAACCTCCGGGAGGAGAAGACTCTAACCGCGAAAAACGCGAAAGATCGCGAAAAGGAAATGAAGGCGGAATGTCCGCTTTCACTTCCTTCGCGCCATTTCGTGTCTTTCGCGGTTCCAGTTCTTATTTCAACGACTGGATGGCCCGCACCGTCATCTCGCCGCGCAGGGTCTCGACGGCTTCGCAGGCGGCGAGGGCGGCGCTGAGGTTGGTGAGGCACGGGATCTTCAGGCGCAGGGCCTCGCGGCGGATGGCGCTCTCGTCGAAGAAGGCGTCGCGGCCCAGGGGTGTGTTGATCACCCACTGCACCTCGCCGTTCTTCAGGAGGTCCACGGCGTTGGGCCGGCCCTCGTTCACCTTGAAGATCTTCCGCACCTTGAGGCCCACGGACTCCAGCGTGCGGGCCGTGCCTTCCGTGGCGCAGAGGCCGAAGCCCAGGGCCACCAGCTTGTGGGCCAGCTCCGGCAGGCGGGCCTTGTCCCGGTCGTTGACCGTGAGGAACACGGTGCCCGACAGGGGCAGCGGGATGCCCGCGGCCAGCAGGGCCTTGGCGTAGGCCTCGCCGAAGCCCTCGCCGATGCCCATGACCTCGCCCGTGCTCTTCATCTCAGGGCCGAGGACCGGGTCCACACCCGGGAACTTGGCGAAGGGGAAGACCACGCCCTTGACCGACACGGCGCGGGGCACGCCATCCGTGACGCCCTGCTGCTTGAGGCTCTGGCCCAGGCCGATGCGGGCGGCCACGCCGGCCCAGTCCACGCCCGTGGCCTTGCTCACGAAGGGCACCGTGCGGCTGGCCCGGGGGTTGGCCTCCAGGCAGTAGGCGACGCCATCCTTCACGGCGAACTGCAGGTTCATGAGGCCCTTCACGCCCAGGTCCAGAGCCAGCTTCCGGGCGTAGCCCTTCACGGTCTCCAGGATGTCCTCAGGCACGCCCAGGGCCGGGATCACGGCGTAGCTGTCGCCGCTGTGGATGCCGGCCTCCTCGATGTGGGCCAGCAGGCCCGCGATGGCCACATCCTCGCCGTCGCACACCACGTCGATGTCCAGCTCCTGCGCGCCGTCCAGGAAGCGATCCAGCAGCACAGGCTGGTCGTTGCTCACCGCCACGGCCTCGCGCATGTACTTCTCCAGGCCCTTGTCATCGAAGACCACGGCCATGGCCCGGCCGCCCAGCACGAAGCTGGGGCGCACCATCACCGGGTAGGCCAGGCGCTGGGCAATGTCCTTGGCCTGCTCGAAGCTGGTGGCCATGCCCCAGGCGGGCGCCGGGATGTTCAGGCGCTTGAGGGCCTGGCCGAACCGCTCGCGGTCCTCGGCGTCGAGGATGGCATTCAGCGGCGTGCCCAGCAGCTTCACGCCCGCGGCGTCCAGGGGCGAGGCCAGCTTCAGGGGCGTCTGCCCGCCGAACTGGGCGAAGACGCCGAGGAGCTTGCCCCCGGCGGCCTCCCGATCGACCACGGCCTTCACGTGCTCGAAGGTGAGGGGCTCGAAGTAGAGGCGGTCGCTGGTGTCGAAGTCCGTGCTGACGGTCTCGGGGTTGCAGTTGACGAGGATGGCCTCCACGCCGCTGGCGCGGATGGCTTCCACGGCCTGCACGCAGCAGCAGTCGAACTCCACGCCCTGGCCGATGCGGTTGGGGCCGCTGCCCAGCACGATGGCCTTGGGGCGGTCCGTGGGTTCCGCCTCGCTGTGATCCTCCCAGGTGCCGTAGAGGTAGGGCGTCTCGGCCTTGAACTCGCCCGAGCAGGTGTCCACCCGCTTGTAGGCCGGGCGCAGGCCCAGGGCCTCCCGGCGGGCGGCGACTTCGGCTTCCGTTCCCGAGCAGAACACGGAGATCTGGTCATCCGCGAACCCGGCGCGCTTGGCCTTCTCCAGCAGCTCCACCGGGAGCCGGTCCACCGGGAAGCTGCGCAGGCGGCCCTCCAGCACCACGATCTCCTCGATCTCGCGCAGGAACCAGGGCGTGATCTTCGTGAGGCGGTGCAGCTCCTCGACGCTGTGCCCGGCCTTCAGCGCGTGATAGACCCAGAAGATGCGCTGGGGCCCGGGGATGAGCAGGTGCTCCTTGAGGCGGCCCAGGTCCAGCTTGCCCTCCAGGGCGCCGGAGATGCCGCGGTGGCCTTCCTCCAGGGACCGGATGGCCTTCTGCAGGGCCTCCTGGAAGCTGCGGCCCAGGCTCATGACCTCGCCCACGCTCTTCATCTGCGTGCCCAGCACCTTTTCCGCCTGGGGGAACTTCTCGAAGGTGAAGCGCGGGATCTTCACCACCACGTAGTCCAGCACCGGCTCGAAAGCTGCCTTGGTCATGCGTGTGATGGCATTCGGAAGTTCCCAAAGCCGATATCCGAGCGCCAGCTTGGTGGCCACCCACGCGATGGGGAAACCCGTGGCCTTGGAGGCCAGCGCGGAGCTGCGGCTCACGCGCGGATTCATCTCGATGACGATGATGCGGCTGGTCTCGGGATCCAGGGCGAATTGGATGTTGGATCCGCCCGTCTCCACGCCCACGGCGCGGATGACCGCCAGGGCCGCGTCGCGCATGCGCTGGTATTCGGGATCCGTGAGGGTGAGGGCCGGGGCCACCGTGATGCTGTCGCCGGTGTGGACGCCCATGGGATCGAGGTTCTCGATGGAGCAGATCACCTCGACGTTGTCGTCCAGGTCGCGCACCACCTCCAGCTCGAACTCCTTCCAGCCCAGGATGCTCTCCTCGATGAGCACCTGCTTGGTGGGGCTCAGATCCAGGCCCCGCGCCACGATGGTCTCGAACTCGTCCACGTTGTAGGCGATGCCGCCGCCGCTCCCACCCAGGGTGAAGCTGGGACGGATGATGGCGGGGAAGCCCGTGAGCTTCAGCAGGTCGCGGGCCTCGGCCATGTTGTGGGCGAAGCCGCCCCGGCAGGTCTCCAGGCCCAGGTCGTCCATGAGGGCCTTGAAGAGCTGGCGGTCCTCGCCGCGGTTGATGGCCTCGGGCTGGGCGCCGATGAGCTGGACGCCCGTGCGCTCCAGCAGGCCGCTCTCGAAAGCCTCCATGGCGAGGTTCAAGGCCGTCTGGCCGCCCACCGTGGGCAGGATGGCGTCGGGTTTCTCGGCTTCGATCACCGTCTCCAGCACGCTCAAGGTCAGCGGCTCGATGTAGGTGGCGTCCGCCCGGCCAGGGTCCGTCATGATCGACGCCGGGTTGGAGTTCAGCAGGATGGTGCGGATGCCCTCCTCCCGCAGGGCCTTCAGCGCCTGCGTCCCCGAGTAGTCGAACTCGCAGGCCTGCCCGATCTGGATGGGCCCCGAACCCAGCACCAGCACACTCTTCAGATCCGTCCGCTTAGGCATGGTGGACCTCCTGGAGCATGTCGACAAAGCGCTTGAAGGCCGGATGCGCATCGTGCGGGCCCGGCGATGCCTCGGGGTGGTGCTGGAGCGAGAAGATCGGGAGTTTCGTGTGCCGCAGGCCCTCGACGGTGCCGTCGCTGAGGTGCTTGTGGGTCACCTCGATCTCCTTGGGCAGGCTGGCCTCGTCCACGGCGAAGCCGTGGTTCTGGGCCGTGATCTCGACGCGGCCGGTGGTCAGGTCATGCACGGGCTGGTTGGCGCCGCGGTGGCCGAACTTGAGCTTGAAGGTGCGGCCGCCGAAGGCCTGGCCCAGCAGCTGGTGGCCCAGGCAGATGCCGAAGATGGGCAGCTTGCCGATGCAGGCCTCGACCTCCTTCTGCATGCCGGGCAGCGCGGCGGGATCGCCGGGACCGTTGCTGAGGAAGAGGCCGTGGAATCGCTTGTCCGCCAGCTCCGTGGCCGGGGCGTCCCAGGGGAAGACCTCCAGGTGCAGGCCCACGGCCTCCAGCTGCCTCAGGATGCTCAGCTTGATGCCGCCATCCAGCACGGCCACGCGGAAGGCGCCGCCGGGGTTCAACTCGTAGCGCTCCTGGCAGCTCACCTCCGCGCAGAGGGCCTGGCCGGTCATGTCCGGCAGGGCCTTGGCCTTGGCCACGCCCGCCTCGAGGCTGCCGTCCAGCTCGGTCCAGATGAGGGAGGGCTGGGAACCCTGGTCCCGCAGGTGCTGGGTGAGGGCCCGGGTGTCGAGGTCCGTCATCACCGGGATGTGGTGGCGCTTGAGCCAGCCCGCCAGGTCACCCTCGGAGCGGGTGTGGTCCGGCGAGAAGGTCAGGCGTCGGCAGAGCAGGCCCGTGGCCCAGGGCCGCGTGCCCTCGTTGAGATCGGCGTGGATCCCGTAGATGCCCTGCTCGGGGAAGGTCATGCAGACCATCTGCCCCGCGAAGCTGGGATCCGTGAGGATCTCCTGGTAGCCGGCCATGGCCGTGGTGAACACCGCCTCGCCGCCCCCGCCGAAGCCCAACGGCGCCCGCCCCCGGAAGATGGTCCCGTCCTTCAGGATCAGGTGCGCTCGCATGTGCGTCCCCCGCTCGGCGGCTCTGCAAAAACCCCGCGGGGGCCGGGCCGCCGCGGGGTCGTGAGAATGACTCGGTCCTTCGGGACCAAAGTGAGTGTAACGACCTGGGAAAGCGAGGATCAGCCTTTTTGTTCAAGGGGTTTTCGGCCATACTGCTCCTTTGTTCCCGAGGTAGACGACACTGTTTCGGCCACACTGGAGGCATGTGGAGCGGTGACGACATCTACTTCATGAAGCTCGCCCTCGAGGAGGCCGAGAAGGCGGACCGCCTGGACGAGGTGCCCGTGGGGGCCGTGGTGGTGTCCGAGGGCGCCCTGCTGGGCCGGGGGCACAACCACCCCGTGAAGCTGAACGATCCCACGGCCCACGCGGAGATCCAGGCCCTGCGAAGCGCCGGGGCCTGGGCGAAGAACTACCGGCTCACGGGCGCCACGCTCTTCGTGACGCTGGAGCCCTGCCTCATGTGCTTCGGCGCCCTGATCCATGCGCGGGTGGACCGCGTGGTGTTCGGCGCCTCGGATCCCAAGGTGGGCGTCAGCCGCTGGCTGGGCGCCCTGGAGGGCGCGAACCTGAACCACCGCATCGCCTTCGAGGGCGGCCTCCTGGAGCCCGAATGCCGGGAGCAGCTCCAGGCCTTCTTTCGGCGGCGGCGAGCCTAGCGCTGCATCACCGCCTGGAAGGGGCCAGGCCTCACCTCCAGCGGATCCTCCTCGCCCGGAGGAAGGAAAGCCGTGGTCAGCGCCCGGAGGAGGCTGGGCCGCGCCACGCCCTCCCCCTCGGACCAGAGGAAGGCCACCAGGGGCGGAGGCGGGAGCGCTGACGGCGGTTCCGCGGCGGCGACCCGCTTCGGCCGGGGCAGTACCTCGAGACGGGCGGGCCCCCGGCTCCGTCCCGCCTTGCTGAAGGCCTGGACCTCACGGAACCCGGGCCTGGCGGTGGGCGAGACGAAGACGCGGGCGATGGCCCAGCCGGGCTCCGGGAAGCGGAGGGGCGCCACCAGGGCGACGTCCTTCCCGAAGGAGAGGGCCATGCCCGGAGCCAGGCGGCGGCCCCGGATGCGGAGCTCGGTCTCTTCGCCGGGGCGCGCGGCGGAGGGGACCACGTCGTCGACCTGGGGGGCCTCCTCGCCGCCCAGCCTCACGAAGTACCGGATCTGCGGCGACTCGAAAGGCATGGCCGGCGAGAGGATCCGCAGGGTGACGCGGTGTTCGCCGTAGTCCGTGGTGGGAAGCGGGATGGCGCTGCGGGAATCGAGGGTGACCGCGCCCGCAAAGGCCAGAGGGGCCGTGAAGGTGCTCAGGGGAACCCCGTCCACCACCCACTGGGCCTGGAGGTGGCCCGTGCCCTCGAACTTCAAGTCCGCATAGGCGGTCAGCGGACTGAAGCCCTGCTCCACCGTGGTGTCCACGCGGCCATCCTCCCAGCGGAGGCGCAGCATGGAGATGGTGAAGGGCGCGGCGGGGCCGAGCCGGTCCGCGACGCGGATGGGCAGCTGGACCGTGGCCGGAATTCCCGTGAGAGAGCCGAAGGGGTACGTCGCACGGACCACATAGGAACCCGTGCGGGCGTAGATGTGGGTGGCGACGGTCCCGCCGCTGAGGGGGACGGACTGGTCCCCGAAGTCCCAGGTCACGGGCCCGATCGGAGGATACGTCGGCGAGAGCACGAAGGTCGTGGGCGCGCCGAAGACCGGCACGCCCGGGGTCACCGTGATGACGCCCTGGGCCTTGAGGGCCAGGGAACCGAGCAGCAGGAGGAGGGTGAGGAGGGTTCGCATGGGGCAGCTCCTCAGTACGAGACGTTCAGGAGGATCGACACCTGCGTGTCATTGGCCATGGGGGCTGTGGCGGTGCCGGTGGCCGGGACGCCGGTGGCCGCGGTGCTCCGGGCCAGGGCAGCCAGGTCTGGCGCGTGGGTGTAGCGGCCCTTGAGGCCCAGGCTGGCCCGGCCGCGGCCTTTGAGGAAGGTGTCCAGGAAGACGCGCAGCGTGCCCTCCGCCACGGAGTTCTCCACCACATCGCCGGTGACCAGGGTGGTGCGGGAGACGCCTCCGTTCAGGAGGAAGCCCAGGAGCCCGGGGATGAGGGCGACATCGGCGTTGAGGAAGGCGTTCTCCATGGTGGTCTTCTGGTCGCCGGGATCGCTGAGGGTACGGGACCAGCTCAGGTTCGGGGAGACCCGCACCCGCGCCCCCATGCCCAGGCTTCCGCCCAGGGAGAGCGTGGTGCTGGTGCCCCGGGTATCGCTGGTGCCCTCGGAGCGCAGCCGGTCGAACTGGGCGTTGAAGGCCAGGCTCGACGCGGGCGGCAGCATCAGGTCGAAGCCCGTGGTGAGGCCGGACCGGTTGCTGTTGCTGAAGGGGATGAGGGGATTGGAGACCAGCTCGGCCTCCTGGTGGGCGTGTCTTACGCCTACGCGCCAGAACAGGGCCTGCGTCAGGCCCACCCGCGCGTCCAGGCTCTGGGACTGGTTCCAGGCCTGGTCCAGGCCCGGCTGCCCGGTGGGATTGGTGCGCTCGTCCACGGCGGTGGCGCTCAGGCTCCAGGTCGAGCGGTTGAAGCCCACGCTGCCGTTCAACGTGCGGCGGTCCCCCACGAAGAAGGCCACGCCCACGGTGCCGAAGTCCCGCCCCACGTCCCGGTAGCCCAGCTGGGCGCTGAAGGGACCGTCCATCCACATGCCCCCCAGGCGCCAGGCCTGGTCGGTGAGGTGGGTCCCCTGGTTCACGAGGTCCTTCGTGAAGAGGCTGCGAGCGTACTCCCCCGACAGGGCCAGCCGGCTGTCGAAGAACCGGCCGTCGAGGAGGAAGGAACCCGTGGATCCATCCCGCACCATGGGCGCGTACAGGGACACCATGTTCACGGCGGTGGTCGGATCATCCTTTCCCGACAGGAAGACGATCTTGGCCCGGAGGTTCCCGGCGAGCCAGCCGTAGCCGAGGGACCCGCCATAGACCTCGCTGCCCTTCTCGGGCCAGGCCAGGCCGTCCGTGCCGGAATGAGCCTGGGTGTTCAGGGCGAAGAGGTGGGCGCCCAGCGGCTGCCCGGAATAGGCATAGTCGAGCCCCCGGCGGCCCGCCCCGGCCAGCGTGAACTCAGATTCCTGGACCACCATGTCGCCCAGCTGAAGCTTGTGGTTCCCCGCGGCGTAGACCGCCTGGAGGTCGCCGAGGCTCCAGCGCGTCTGGGTGCCGAGGGGCTGGTTCGTGTAGACGACCCGGGCGTTCAGCAGCACCTGGTGGCCGTCCTCCTCCTTCTGGTAGGCGAACCGGATCTGGCCTGAGGCGAGGTTCCGCTGCTCGCCGGGCACTGGTTCCTGATGGTGGGCCACGCGCTCGAAGGCGCCGTCGAAGTAGATGGGGCCGTGGGCCGGAGGCTGGCCGCCAGGAGCTCCGCCCGGAGACGGAACGGAGGCGGCTCCAGTCTGAGCCGGGGCCGGGGTCTGAACCTGGGCCGGGGCTGCCCCGCCGGCGGGGGCGGAGGGCGTGCCGGGCATCTGCAAGCTGGCGAAGGAGGCCGGGGCCTCCTGGGGCAGGTACTTGATGCCGGAAGGCGTGCGCAGGGCCGCGTAGTACTCCAGCTTCGCCCCGGCGGGGATGGCCGCCTCCAGCTGCCCTGCGTACGAGGTCCCGTCCGGGCCGACGTCCAGATTGAAGCTGGAGAACTCCTCCTCGCCCGCCACCCGGTAGAAGACCACCACCCATTCGGTCCCCGCGGGCGCCGTGGCGGTGCCCTGGACGGGCCCGCCCGGCGTCGCGGGCAGCTTCAGCTCGAAGGCCTCTCCGGCCGCCAGCGCCACAGAGGCGGCGGCCAGGACGAGGGTCCGCAGAGACCGGTCGATCACACATGCCTCCCTGGCAAGAGGGGAACTCGTCTACTGTTCCCGTACTGCGGGACCGTGGGGTCCGCCCTGGTGGCCGCGGATGACCGGATCGTTGTCGAGCATGGCCTCGACCTTCCGCAGCAGAGCGGGATCCTTGGCGAAGCGGGTGCGGGCCTCGTTCAGCATGGCCTGCTTCTCGGCCTCCGCCGCCGGTCCGGACTTGCCGGCAAAGCGGCGGGAGATCTCGGCATCCACCCGGGGTTTCGCCGCGGGATCCACCTTGGGCGCCGTGGCCTGGATGCGCTTGAACTCCTGCCAGGGACCCTTGAGCTTGGCGCCCATCTGGGTGCCGGCGGTGCGGGCGGTGAGCCGCGAGGCCGCGGTCCGGTTGAAGGGCGCCAGGGCCATGGTCCGGTGCTGGCTCAGGTTCAGCGCCTGGATCCCGGGGGCGGGCGCCGCCCCGGCCACATGGGTGACGAAGGCGCGGACATCCAGCCGCTGGCGGGGGATCAGGCTGTTGAGGGCGTCGCAGGAGGCCTTGGTCCTCGCGTGCTGGACCTTCTGCATGGCGTCGGCGATCTTCTTCGCCACCGAGGCCCGGTCGAGGGCGTCCTGGATGGGCCGCTGGGCCTGATCGAGGGTGCCCTTGGCCTGCTGCATCACGGCGTCATGCACCTGGGTCATGGTGGTGATGGCCTGGCTCGTGATCTGGGTGATGGCGTCATCCACGATCTTGCTGGGATCGAAGAGGTGCTCCGGATGGTTGACCAGGTCCGTGAGCATGTTGCCAAGCGTCTGGAGCGGGGCCAGCAGGGCGGTCTGGGCGATGTTCGCGGCCGAGGAGGCCGCGGAGGCCGCCTGCTGCTCGGCCTGGGTGGCGAACTGGCGAACCTGGTTGATGGGCTGCGTCACGTCGGGCCGGAGGGCGTCGATGGCGTCCTTGGCCCTCCGAAGGGCATCCGTCACTTCCTGGGGGTCGGCCGGCAACTGGTCCATCCGGACTCCCGTGCCCGCGCCAACCGCGCCCACCGTGCCCACTGTGGCGGGTTTCGCCGTGGCGGTGGTGGCGCCCGGGCGCACACCTGGAGGCTGGACGCCAGCCGTGGCCGCCCGCGTCCCGGCGGTGCCGGCGGCCGCCGCGACACCGGGCGCCAGGTGGGGAACCATCGCTTGCGGACGGCTGGCCTCGTTCAGGACGGACTGGGCCAGCTGGGCGGCGGCATTGAAGTCCCCTTCAGCCTGACCCGCCAGGTTGCGCAGGTCGTTGGCGGCGCCGTTCAGTTCCGACTTGGCCAGGTTCACCACGTCCGCCGCCTGCTGTCCCAGGGTCGACGCCAGGCGCCCGACGTTCTGGATGAGGGTGTTGATGCTGTTGATCAGGCTTTCCACCGCGCAGGTGAGCCCCCCCGAAGCCACGGCGCCCACGCAGCTCCAGAAGTCGTCGCAGCAGGCCTGGAGCGGGGCGGCGAGCGGGAACACGCTCACCAGCGCCACGGTGGCGATGGAATAGGTTCGCAGTCTCACGAAATCCTCCCTCAGCAGGGCCCGGAAGGGGCTCGAATGAATCGGCGAAGCCGATCCAGAACCCTCCGGACGGGTGGTCAACCTTGCACGTAGATGTCAGGCAATGCCTGCCGATGGTCGTGCGATGGCGTCCGCGAGTCAAGGGTCTGGATGGTATTTTTCAGCCAGGCAAATCATAGATAACCACAGAGTTACCTTTTATCACCCCTCGTTATCTGCTGATACCTGTGCCCCTGGCTTCGAGCATGCGCACGGCGAAGGTGGCCAGCCAGTGTTCCCCCTCGTAGCTGCCGGAGGCCAGATGGGGCAGCGAGGCCCGGGCGTGACGGTCGGCGGCCCGGATCAGGGCGGCCCGCCGGGGATCCCTGGGCCCGAAGGTCCGGGCCAGGTCGTACAGGGCGCGCGCCCGGCTCAGGTTCAGGCCGTCCAGGTGGACGATCTTGGGATCCGTCCGGTCTGAGACCACTGCGGGCGCCAGTGTTCCGGGCAGACCCGGCAGGAACGCGTCCAGCCAGGAACCGAAGCGATTCCGGGGCAGCACGCGCGCCATCAGGGCCGCTTCCTCCAGACAGGGCGACAGGAAATCCTCCCCGCCCGGCTCCCAGGCCAGGGGGCCGCGGCGGTCCCGGCCGAACCAGGCCTGCGCCCGCTCGAGGATGGCGGCCTCCAGCCGCGGGTCCGGCGCGGCCTTCGCGTAGTCCAGCGCCAAGTCCAGGCCGAAGGCGGAGTTGGGGTGGACGCCGGTGCGGATGGGGTAGGTCTGCTTCGGCAGGAAGTCCCTATAGGCCACGGCGATCCGATCCGCCAGGGGCTGCAGGGCCGCGGACCAGCGGTGGGCTTCGGGGGTGTCCCAGGTCTTCAGCTCCGCCGCCAGCTTGAGCAGCCACGCCCAGCCATAGGTGCGCTCGAAGCTCCGCCGGTTGGGCTGGTCCAGGTAGGCCACCTCGACCGCGATGTGCTCCGGCGCCAGGTTCTCGTCCAGCACCGCGCGGATCTCCGCCGCCTTCGCCATGTCCGGGTGGGTGCGCAGGAGGCGGACCAGCATCCAGTGCCCGTGCACCGACGAGTGCCAGTCGAAGCAGCCGTAGAAGGCCGGGTGGAGCACCTTCGGCGACTGCACCTCCCCCGCCCCGTTCATCACGTGATCCAGCTTGTTCGGATACTCCTGCCGCGCGCACTTGAGCGCCAGCGCCGCGAAGCGATCCGCCGCCGCGTCCGTCAGGGCGAGGTCCGGCTCCTGCGCGGACAGCGAGGCCGCCACGGCCAGTCCCAGCATCCACGCCCCAGCCCTCATGCCAGCCTCCCGGATGCTGGATTCTATCGGATGGCGGCGGACCGAGGGCGCTCGCGATCCTCAGCGCCGGGGCGCCTTCGCCACGCAGAAGCGGCAGACGGCGCCCCCTTTGGCGATGCAGGTCTCCAGGTGGACGCTCATCCCGGAGACCTGCTCGATGAGGCTCACGTCGAACTGGCAGAGCTCCGGATGCACCTTGGCCACGGAGTGGTAGACGCAGTTGACCGCCTCGATGGCGGCCTCCCCCGCGCCCTCCCCCGGTTTCAGGACGGCCCGGTAGCCCAGGTCGTTCATGAGCGCCGTCACCTTCCTCAGCCGCTGGGCCGGGGGATCGGCGGGGTTCACCCGGCTCCCCAGCGAGGCCGCCACGGCTCCGGCCAGGTTCCTCATGAAGGATCTGGCGCCGCCGGAGCCCAGGTCCTGGGCGAGCTGGGCCAGGATGGCGTTCGCCAGCCAGGAGTACTTCTTGGGAAAGGCGTCGATCCCCTCGTCCGAGATCAGGTAGCGCCGTCGAGGCCGCCCCACGGATCCCTTCGTGTCCGAGTAGGTCAGGTAGCCGAGATCCAGCAGCTTCAGGACGTGCTGCTGCACCGCCGTGCGCGTGAGCCCCAGGTGCACGGCCAACTCGTCCAGCGAGGCGCCTTCGTGGTGGCCGAGGAGGTGTTCCAGGATCTTGCGCTGGTTGTCGTGCAGGTTCTTCATGGCCGCCTCCGCGGGTGCGTCTGCTGGCGAGAGTTTAAACAATTTAAACATTCTTGTTTGTTTTTATCGGACCCCTAGATTCAGGTGGTGAACCACTGGAGCCCCGTCTGGGCAAGGAGTCCGCCATGAAACTGCCCCTGAGATACGTCCTGGCCCTCCCGGTCGCGGCCCTGCTCGCCGCCGCCGGCTGCTATGCCAGCCATCGCGCGGGGGCCGTCCCGGGTGAGCCGCCCCTGGACCCGGCTCTGGTCGCCCAGGGCAAGGACATCTTCCGCAACGACACCTTCGGGGATGAGGCCTTCTGGACGGACACCCTGGGCATGCACCAGGTGATCGCTTCTGCCGTGGACCCGGCCACCGCCCTGTCCGTGGGCCTGAAGGTGGACGCCGAGGCGCTGCCTCCGGCGGTGGTGCAGGGGATCCAGAGCGGCACCATCAGCCTGACGGACCCGGCCACCACGGTGGCCCTGCTGAAGCTCAATGCCGTCGTGGGGGTGAAAGGCACGGTGGAGAGCGTCAACGGGAAGGACACCCTCACGCGGGTCGGCATCACCTGCGCGCTGTGCCATTCCACCGTGGACGATTCCTTCGCGCCGGGCATCGGCAGACGCCTGGACGGCTGGGCCAACCGCGACCTGAACCCGGGGGCGATCGTCGCCCTCTCCCCCGCGGTGCCCGCGGGCGCCAAGGCCATCTACGCCTCCTGGGGCAAGGGGAGGTACGACCCCCGCTTCAACCTCGACGGGCAGAACGGGCCCCAGGTGATCCCGCCGGCCTACGGCCTCCTGGGCGTGCACAGCATCACCGCCACCGGGGACGGCACCGACCTCGCCTACTGGAACCGCTACGTGGCCGTGACCCAGATGGGCGGCCAGGGCAGCTTCTCCGAGCCCCGCACCGGCGTGAGCGTCACGAACGGAACGACGGACCTGGTGTCTGCCAAGCTGCCGGCCCTGCAGGCCTACCAGCTGAGCCTCGCGGCGCCGCGGCCACCCGCCGGAAGCTTCGATGCCGCGGCCGCCGTCCGGGGGAGGGCCGTCTTCGAGGGCCCGGGAAAGTGCGCCGCCTGCCACGCGGGCCCGACGCTGACCGACGCCAACCTCCGGCTTCACCTGCCCAGCGAGGTGGTCAGCGAGCCCGAGCCTGCGGGCGTTCCCAGCTACGCCTCGCGGAGCGCCACCAAGATGTACCGGACCGCGCCCCTGGCCGGGCTGTGGCAGCACGCGCCCTACTTCCATAACGGGACCGCCCCCACGCTCGACGCCGTCGTCGAGACCTACGACACCCGGAAGGGCCTCGGACTGACGAGCGCCCAGAAGGCGGACCTCGTCGAATACCTGAAGAGCCTGTGAGGCTCCCTTTTTGAAGAAAGGAACCAGACCATGAACGACAAGCTGAACTCGAGCTGGTGGGCCCTGCGCATCGGCCTCGGCGCCGCGCCCTTCCTGGCGGGACTGGACAAGTACTTCAACCTCCTCGCCAGGTGGGAGCAGTACCTGAACCCCCTGGTGCTGCGCGTGATCCCCGTCTCCCCGGCCACCTTCATGCACGCCATCGGACTCGTGGAGATGGCCGTGGGCCTCGCCATCCTCACCCGCTGGACCCGCCTGGGCGCCTATGTGGCCGGCATCTGGCTCGTGGGCATCGCCCTGAACCTGCTCACCATGGGCGCCTACCTCGATGTGGCCGTCCGCGACCTCCTGCTCGCCCTCGCGGCCTACACGCTGGCCCAGCTCACGGAAGTGCGGGAAACGACCGCGGGCAGCCGGATCCCTGGGTACAACCCTGATCTCGCCTGACCCTTCCGCACCGGGATCGCGAACCCCGACGCCACGCACCAGCAGCCGCTCCAGGCATCCCCAGACTGGAATCTCAGCCCCAGTTTGCTAAACTGGGCGATCCGGAGAGATGGCCGAGCGGTTGAAGGCGCCTGACTCGAAATCAGGTTTGGGGGTGACCTCAACGGGGGTTCGAATCCCTCTCTCTCCGCCACTGAAGCCGCCGAAAGGCGGCTTGTTAGTGGGGGAGGGAGGGCTGGAGTCGAACCCGCAGAACCGCTGTCGCAGCCCCCCCATCTCAGAACGCCCCGCTCGCCTTCAGCTCCAGGTAGCGGTTGACGAGCGCGGTGGGGAGCTTGGCGGGGGTCACATCCAGGACGCGGGTGCCGCCGTGCAGGACGTGCTGGAAGAGGGTTCCGCGCCGGGCCATGTAGTCGTGGGCCACCGCATGGTCGAGGGCGGCCTCGAAGCCGGTCACGGGCCGGGAGAGGAACTCGTCGACCACGCCTTCCCTGAGGTTCGCCAGCAGCACCAAGTGGCGGCTGCGGAGGAGGTCCAGGGCGGGCAGCAGGGTGGCGTCCTCCTCATCCCGGAGGTTGGTCAGCAGGATGACGAGGCTCCGCTTCCGGAACTGGCGCAGGAAGGTCTCGGCCGCCGCGAGGTAGTCCGGGGCATGGGTGGTGGGCTGCACGTCGAAGAGCTCCTGGAAGAGCCGCTCGAGGGTGGCGAGGCTCTTGTGGGGCGCCACGGTGCGCGGCCGGTCTTCCGCGAAGGTGGCCACGCCCACCGCGTCCCCCTGCTTGAGGGCCACGTAACCCAGCAGGAACAGGGCATTGAGGGCCTGGTCGAAGTGTCCCAGCTCCCGGCCGTCCAGCCGGTCCAGGGGGCTCATGCGGCGCCCGCAGTCCAGCAGGAAGACCACCTGCTGGTCCCGCTCGTCCTGGTACTCGCGGCAGATGAGCTTCCGGCTGCGGGCGCTGGCCTTCCAGTCCACCTGCCGGATGGTGTCGCCCTGGCGGTACTCCCGCAGCTGATGGAAATCCAGCCCCTCGCCGCGCCGGGGGCGCTTGAGGATGCCGAGCATGGACAGCCGCTGGTCCGTGGCCAGGAGCGCGTAGCGGGCCACGGCGGCGAAGTTCGGGAACACCTTCACGGCGAAGGCGGCCGGCAGTTTCAGCGTCCGCGCCCAGAGGCCCAGGCCGGTGATCACGCGCACCTGGATGGGACCAAAGGCGCGGCGTCCGCGGGCCGCGGGGCGGACCTGGTAGGCCTGGTCGAGGAAACCGCGCGCAGGAAGCGCATGACGCGAAGGCAGTCCCCGGCTTTCGAAATCCGATGGGTGATGATCGAACCATTCGACCTGGAGCCTGAAGGGAGAAGGATTCCGCAGCCGCAGCCGCACCTCCCGCCACTCGCCCAGGGCGAGGCTCCCGGGCACCTCCCTCTCGCCGGTCAGGCCCTTGGGCCAGAGGGCCAGCAGGAGGTCGAGGGCCATGGCGGCGAGCAGGATCCAGCCCGCGACGCGCCACCAGGGCATCACCCGCGCCCACACCGAGGCGGCCAGCCCCAGGAGGGTCCAGGCGCCCAGCAGGCGCAGCAGGCGGAGGGTCGGGATCATGCGCGGGGGGCCGGAACCTTGGCCAGGAGGGCCAGGAGGAGATCGTCGGAGCCGAGCCCCTCGATCTCTGTCTCGGGGCTGCGCTGGATGCGGTGGCGGAGCGCCGGGAGCGCCATGGCCTTCACGTCGTCCGGCGTGGCGAAGTCGCGGCCTTCGAGCAGGGCCTGGGCGCGGGCCGTGCGCACCAGCGCGATGGCGCCCCGGGGGCCGGCGCCGAGGGCGATGCCCGGCCACTGCCGGGTGGCCCGGACGATGCGGACCGCGTAGTCGAGGACCGCATCGTCCACGCGGACGGCAGCCGCCAGGCGCTGCAGCTCCAGCACCTCGGCGGCCGCCATGAGCGGGCGCACGCCATCGACGCGGAGGGCGTCACCGACCGCATCGGTGGTGACCTGGCGGACCAGGGCGACCTCCTCGGCGGCCTCCGGATAGTCCATCCGCACCTTGAGCAGGAAGCGGTCCAGCTGGGCCTCGGGCAGCGGGTAGGTTCCCTCCTGCTCGATAGGGTTCTGCGTCGCCAGCACCATGAAGGGGGCCTCCACCGGAAGCGTGCGGCCCTCCAGGCTCACCTGCTGTTCCTGCATGACCTCCAGCAGCGCCGCCTGGGTCTTGGCCGGGGCGCGGTTCACTTCGTCCGCCAGGAGGAGGTTCGTGAAGACCGGGCCGCGGCGAAGGTGGAACTGCTCGCTCTTCATGTCCCACATGGCGTGGCCGGTCACGTCGCTCGGCATGAGGTCCGGCGTGAACTGGATGCGCGCGAAGACACCCCGGAAGGTGGTGGCCAGGGCCCGCACCAGGAGCGTCTTCCCCAGGCCGGGCACACCCTCCAGCAGGACGTGCCCGCCGGCAAGGAAGGCGGCCAGCACCTGATCCACCACAGGCCCCTGGCCCACCAGGGCGCGATGGATCTCGGTCCGGAGGGCTTCGGTCTGTTCGGCGGCCCAGGGGATGCGGGCGGGATCGGGGGAGGCGGAGGGCGTCGTCATGGGGAATCCTGGGATGGAAGGGGAAGGCGGTTCAGAGGCGCTGGCGGAGCCGTTCGAGCGTGACCAGATCCTGGGCGAGCTGATGGGCGGAGACGCCGGGGCGGTCATCGAGGGCGGCGCCGATGGCGTCGGTACTGGCGCCCGTGGCCTGGGCCAGCCACTCCGACTTCGCCCCGAGGTCCAGGGAGCCGAAGGCGGGGTTCCGGCGCTGCGCCTGCTTCACGAGGGCCTCCCGGGTGCGCGCCACCAGGACCTCCCCCGCCCCGCCCCGCCACACCAGCCGCGCGCTGGCGGCGAGGTGCTCCAGCAGGGAGCGGCGCCGGGGCAGGGGCTCCGGCAGCAGCGGCCCGAAGCGCGGCCAGCCCCGCCAGACCCAGGCTCCCACCAGGAGGAGCAGGGCCAGCACGGGCTCCTTGGCGTGGGACCACAGCCAGGTGAAGAGGGAGAGCTCGACGGGGCGGGACCAGACCACCACCGTCCCCCGGCCCGGCCGGAGCGCGAGGAGCCGCTGCAGGTAGGCGGCGTGGTCGAGGTCCGCCAGGGAGCGCCGGTAGACGAAGTTCAGGTCCGGGGTGAGGGAGAGGCGTCCCTGGCCCTCCTCCCGCGTGAGCAGCACGTACTGGCCCTCATGGCCCAGGGTGTAGTCCCACGCCTCCGGGTGATCCGGCACCAGGCGCCAGCGTGCGGTCCGCCGCAGCCGGTAGGGCACTTCCCCCGTGTGGAATGTGTCGGTGCCGATCTGCTGGCCCGGCGCCAGAATATCGAGGCCATCGGGGCTCGCGTCCCGGAGGGTGACCCCGATGGCCTTGTGGAAGGCCGCCAGGCCGCGGGCGTCGTTGAAGGGCCCGGCCGTGCCATCGGTCAGCAGGTGCCCGCCCCGCCGGACCCAGGCCAGCACCGTCTCGATTTCCGCGGGCGTCATGGGCTGGCTGAGCTGCAGGAGGATGAGCACGCCGTGTTCCGGCAGCTCGGGCGCCAGCAGCTCCCCGCCCTTGCGGACCACCGGCCCGCCCCCGGCCTCCAGCCACTTCTGGAGCAGCAAGGTGGGATTCTCCAGAGCCACTCCGCGGAGCCCCACTTCGATCTCCTTCGGGACGCGCCGGAAGGAATGGCGGCTCATCCAAGCGATGACCAGCCCGCCGGCCACGACGAGCGCCAGGAGCCCGAGCAGGACGCGGCCGGCCACCTTCATGGCCTTCCTCCGAAGGCCGCGGGCCAGGCATCGCAGAGGTCCTCGAACGCATCGCGGGTCGGGGCTTCGTTCTTGTAGGCCAGCCGCTGCCAGGTGGCGGTCAGCAGGTGGAACGCGCTCGCCGGGCCCTCCTCGAGGTGTCCCTCGGCCGCCCTCAGGCAGTCCCCTTCCGTGGCGCTGGCGGGGATCTCCATGGCCCGGCGATGCACGAGCTCGGCCAGGGCTCCCCGGTAGAGAAGGGCCAGGGCCGCCCGGGCTTCACCCCGGAGAAACAGGTTCCGGGCCGCTTCGGGCACATCGGGCGGAAGGCTCTCGAGGCGGATGTCCAGGCCGGCGACGGCCTCGGGCGCCTCCCAGGCCTTCGTCTCGACGAGGGGCAGACCCAGGCGGTGGCGGAACCGGTACACCAGCCAGAGGACGAAGGCGAGCAGACCGCCCACCAGCACCACCTTCCCCACCAGCGCCAGCAGGTCCCACATCCGCTTCAGGAAATCCAGGTTCTGGGGCTTCGCGGGTTGGGCCGGCTCCTCCTTCGCGAAGAGGTAGTCGAGGAGGCTCCGGAGCCACCGGGGTTCCCGGCCCGTGGGCTCGTAACTCAGGGTGCGGACCTCCTTCGTGTGATTGAAGGCGGGGTCCTGCTCGAGGATCCGCTGGGCGCGCCGGTGCGCCTCCTCCTCGGGTCGGAGTGGGCCTTCGGCCGGCCGGGGCGCAGGTTGCTGGCCGGGTTGCTGGATGGCCTGAGGCGCGTCTTCGGGCGCCTCGGGAGCCGGCGCCTGGGCGACCGGTTCCGGGATGGGCGCCTGGGCGGCCAGGGGCATGGCCCAGGCGAGAAGCAGCACCAGGGCCAGAGGGGCGGCCAGGCGGGCGGCCAGCCGCCGGAAGGCCAGCTCCAGGTCCCAGCCCTCCAGGTGGGTCCGGCGGTTGAGGTAGAGGCCGAAGCCCCCCGCCACGAAGAGGGGTTCCGTCAGGGTGAGCGCCAGCAGTCCGACGCCCAGCAGGAACCACTGGAAGCCCAGCCCCGGGTTGTTGAAGCCGTCCCACACCTGCACGCGGCTCCCCGCGGGCATCATGGCCTGGAGCAGGGCGATGAACCCCACCGCGGTGAGGAGGGTGAAGGCCCAGCCCGAGCAGGTGAGGAGGAAGCCCGTGCCACCGCCCTTCCGGGTGAGCACCCGGGCCCGGCGGCGGTACCCGGCGCCCCGGAGCCCCTCCAGTTGGGAGACGGGCAGGACGTAGCTGCGCATGGGGGAGAGGCGCCGCCAGAGCAGGCCCGCCACCAGTCCCCGCCGGTGGACGCTCCGCCACTCCCCCAGGAAGTCCCACACGGAGGCGGGCTGGCCGAACACCGCCCGGCTGAGGACGAACAGGACGCCCCGGTCCAGCCAGGGTTTCAGCCACCAGAGCGCCACGAAGATCCAGAGGGGCGTCTGGTACAGGAAGGGCAGGAGCAGCGCCAGGAGGAAGCCCAGCTGCAGTCCCCACACCCTCGCCACTGGCCGCCAGTGGGCCTGGAGGAGGCTCAGGCCGAGATCCGCCGCCTCCATGGCCGCACGCGTCCTGGGGATGAAGCCCATGGCACCCGGCTTCATTCGCCCCTCCGACCGGCCAACACGAACCACGAGGAGAGGAGAATCCAGAACAGGACCCCCACGCCCACCTTGACCTTCCATGGCACGAGGGTGTTCGCGGACCAGAACCCCTCGAAGCAGGCGGCCAGGAAGGTGAGCGCCACGGCGCCGAAGAGGAGGCGGGAGCCCTGCCGGGCGCCCTCCCGGAGGGCCGCGAGGCGGGACCGGCGTCCCGGATGCATCAGGGCGAAGCCCATCCGCAGGCCCCCCGCCCCGCTGAGCACGGCGCCCATCAGCTCGAAGGAACTGTGGCCGCTGATGAATCCGTAGAAGGTGGCGGTCAGGCCCTGGTTGGTGAGGTGGGCCATCACCGTGCCGCCGTGGAGGCCGTTGAAGGGCAGGAAGAAGAGGGGGCCGATCCCGGCCAGCAGCCCCGAGGCGAAGGTCTGGAAGTCGATGCCGATGTTGTTGAGGATGTAGAAGCCGAACATCATGACGTCGCGCGTGGCGCCGGTGGCGCCGGCGACGGGGGTTTTCGGATCGTACATCTGCACGTACTTGGCCGCCTCCTCGGGGCTCAGCATCAGATGCACGAGGTTGGGCTGGGCCCGCACGACCAGGAAGGCCGCGATCCAGGGGCCGAAGAACAGCAGGCTCGACACGGCCACCAGCCGCCACTCCGCCCTCACCTGCCGGGGCAGCTCGCCCCAGAGGAACCGGAGCGCCGCCGGCACCCCCTCGCCGCGCTCGCCGTAGATCCGCTGGTGGAGGCGGAGGGCAAGCTGCTGCAGCCGCTCGACGAGGGCCGGGCTGTAGTGGCGCTCCCGCGCCACGGACAGGTGATGGCAGAGCCGGCGATAGGCCGAGGGAACCTCCTCCGCGCCCAGGGTGGCCCGCTCGTCGAGCCAGCCCCGCAGATCCTCCCAGAGGGGCCGGTTCTCCTGCTCGAACCGCTGCTGCCTCATCGGCCGCCCCACAGGTAGCGGGCCATGCCGAGCACGGCCTTGACGCCACCCGCTCCCCGGCTGCCCGTGAGGGGGCCCAGCACGTCCGCGAGTTCCTCGCTCCTGGACGCCGTCAGGCCCGCGCTCCGCTCGGCGAACGCCAGGATCGCCGACTGCTCCTCGAGGGTCAGCGCCAAGGCGGGCGCCAGGGGCTCGGCCGCCGGGAGGACGGGGGCCTGGACGCCGGCCTCCTCGTGCACCACGAGCGTGCCCGCCACGATGTCGCCGATGCGCTGGAAGTCGCGGGTGAGGAGGATGCTCACCAGGCCGACCGTGTAGGCCCCAGGCAGGCCGTCCACGATCCGCAGCAGGTTCCGGATGAGGCTGGGTCCCCAGCCGATGGGACGCCCATCCGTCCGCAGGACCCGCAGGTTCAGCCAGCGCTTGCCGAGGGTGCGGCCGCCCCCCAGGACTTCGAAGAAGACCGGGTAAAGCCACTGGGCCAGGAAGACCAGGATGAACCAGAGCCCCAGCCCCAGCGGCCCCAGGAAGGTGAGGGCGATCCCGGCGAACATCAGGCCCATCCACACCACGGCCTGGTCCACGAAAAAGGCCCAGAAGCGGGCCACGGGGCCCGCCGGACGGAGGTGCAGCTCGATGCCCTCGGGTGTCTCGATGGTCCGGACAGTGTCGACGGACTGCAAGGCTAGTCGACCACCTTGACCACGATGGTGTCGGCGATGAGGTCGTGGATGCAGCGCCGGTCATCCCGGAAGATGAAGCAGGCGTTGACCAGCGAGAACAAGTGCCCCAACAACGGAATCGACTCGAGCACCCACATGAGGATGATCCGGAGCCCCAGCAGTCGTCCCATGCCCACGGGTTCGCCATCGCTCCGGACGATCCGGATGCGGAGGATGCGCTTGGCGATGGTCTGGCCGTAGCGGCTGAGCCAGATGAGGTTCCAGATCATCAGGGCCAGGAGCAGGCCTCCCCCCAGCACGGCGAACACGATGAAGAACGCCGTGGGAGGCGCGCCGCCGGTCCGCCGGGACAGGAGGGCCGGAATGAAGATGGCGGCCAGGATTCCGATGACGGCGAATCCGCCGCCCATGATGAGACCGTCCAGGAGCTTGGCACCGAGGCGCGTGCCGCGGTCGGCCAGCTCCAGGGTTTCCGGATCGACAAGATCCGCGACGACCGCGGACGGAGCCTCGTACGGATTGAATTCGGTCATGTCGCGCTCGCTCGGAGGGATGTCTAAGGCTATCCAATATCCCCGGCGAATGCCTTCCAAAACCGCCCGGGCGGTGCGGAATCCGGCCTGATCTTTCCGATCCGGAGCTGACCCGGGAGAACGCCCGTGAAGTGACCGCCGTCACGGGGGACCGGTGGAGGCCACCTGTACTCTGGGTGGGCACCCCTTGGAGGCTCTGTGGACGCGTTGCTCGAATCCCTCGAACCGAAGACGATCTGGTCCTACTTCCTGGGGCTGTCGAAGATCCCCCGCGGATCCAAGAATGAAGCCGCGGCCGCGGCCTGGGTGGCCGACCAGGCCAAGGCCCTGGGCTGCGAGGTGGAGCGCGACGAGGTCGGCAACGTCATCATCCGCAAGAAGGCCACGCCCGGGAAGGAAGGCCGGCCCACCACCTGCCTCCAGGCCCACGTGGACATGGTGTGCGAGCAGAACGAGGGCACGGGCCACGACTTCCTCAAGGATCCCATCAAGGTCTGGAAGGACGGCGACCTCCTCCGCGCCACGGGCACCACCCTCGGCGCCGACAACGGCATTGGCGTGAGCGCCGCCCTGGCGGTCCTCGCCAGCAAGGACATCGCCCACGGCCCCCTGGAAATCCTCATCACCATCGACGAGGAGACGGGCCTGACCGGCGCCAACGGCCTTCAGCCCGGCCGCCTCAAGGCCAAGTACCTCCTCAACCTCGACAGCGAGGAAGAGGGCTACCTCACCATCGGCTGCGCCGGCGGCGAGGACACCATCGCCACCCGCAAGCTCACCCGCACGGCGCCGCCCGCGGGCGCCCGCGCCTACCGCCTGAAGGTCTTCGGCCTCAAGGGCGGCCACTCGGGCATCGACATCCACGCCGGGCGCGGCAACGCCATCCGGATTCTCGCCCAGGTCCTGGGCGCCCTGAAGGTGGACTTCAGCTTCGCCCTGGCCGGCATCAAGGGCGGCAACAAGCGCAACGCCATCCCCCGCGAGGCCTCGGCCCAGATCTTCCTGGATCCCGCGCAGGAACAGGCCTTCAAGACCGCCCTCGCGGCCCACGAGGCCCACTGGCGCGCCGCCCTCGGCGCCTTCGACCCCGGCCTGCACCTGGCCCTCGAAGCCGGGGAAGGCACCCAGGCCATGTCCGCCGCCGACGCCGAAGCCCTGATCCGCCTGCTGCTGGCCCTGCCCCACGGCGTCGAGGCCATGAGCCCGGACATCCACGGGCTGGTGCAGACCTCCACCAATATGGGCGTGATCGAGACCCGCGAGGGCGAGGTCGAAGTGAACCTCCTCACCCGCAGCTCCATCAACGCCTCCAAGACCGCGCTCTCTGAGCGCATCGCGGCCACCTGCGCCCTGGGCGACTTCGAGTCCCACGTCACCGGCGGCTACCCCGGATGGAAGCCCGAGCCCAAGGCCTCGCTGGTGAAGATCGTCAACGAGACCAACCAGAAGGTCTTCGGCAAGCCCCTGGAGATCATGGCCATCCACGCCGGCCTGGAGTGCGGCCTCATCGGCGAAAAGTACACCGAGATGGAGATGGTGTCCTTCGGCCCCAGCATGTGGGATGTCCACACCCCCGACGAGCACGTGAGCGTGCCCTCCGTGGCCAATTTCTGGAAGCTGCTCGTCGCTGTCCTGGAGACCGTGTAGCCCCGCCATTCATGGCCCTTGGCTCAGGCCCGGGGCCGTGATAACCTTGCTGCTTCCGCCCATCAGCGGAGCCACGGGAGAGTTGTCCGAGTGGCTGAAGGAGCACGATTGGAAATCGTGTAACGGTCAAAAGCCGTTCGGGGGTTCGAATCCCCCACTCTCCGCCAAAAGCGCCCGCCATCGGCGGGCGCACTTGTTTGGCGCGGAGCGTGGGGGATTCGAAGTCACTGAAATGCTGGCAGGTAGGCCCCGCCAGAGGCTGTCCAGTGGACAGCCGGAGGCGATAAGGGCCGTGCCAGCATTTCGTGCGGCCGGAGGGGACGCCGCACAGCGGTGGCCCCGGAGGGAATCCCCCAGGATCACCCCACCTCGGCCCTCGGCGGGCGCACTTATTTGGCGCGGAGCGTGGGGGATTCGAAGTCACTGAATCTCCGCCGCGAACGCGCCATCATGGCGGCGGAGGGATTTGTCATGAAGGTCATGGGCATCGTCGGCTGGAGCGGCAGCGGGAAGACCAGCCTGGTGGTCGAGGTGCTGCCGCTTCTCAGAAAGGCGGGGCTGAAGGTCTCGACCATGAAGCACGCGCACCACCGCTTCGACGTGGACAAGCCCGGGAAGGACTCGTTCCGGCATCGGGAGGCCGGCGCCTCGGAGGTCCTGGTGGTGACCTCCTCGCGCTGGGTGCTGATGCACGAGTCCAGGGAAGAGCCCGAGCCCAGCATCGAGTCCCTGATCGAGCGCATGACGCCCGTGGACCTGCTCCTCATCGAGGGCTTCAAGACCCACTCGCACCCCAAGCTGGAGATCCACCGGGAGTCCGAAGGCAAGCCCCTGCTCTGCCCCGAGGACCCGGGCATCGTGGCCGTGGCCAGCGACCGCCCATTGCCCGGGCTGAAGATCCCTGTGCTGGACCTGAACGATCCATCCGCCGTCGCCGAGTTCATCCTCGCCCACACGGGCCTGCGGACGCCCCCTCAGGCCATGTAGTGCTTGTAGAAGTACCAGGCCGAAAGGATGAAGCCGATGGAGACAACGCCGACGCGCACGGTCTTGCGGCCGACGCGGTGGGCCATGTGGGAGCCGAAGAGGCCGCCCAGGCCCGCGGCCACGGCCATGATGCCGACGAGGGCCCACTGGACGTTGCCGGGGTGCCGCAGGAACTCCATGGCCAGGAAGGCGAAGATGGCGATGCCGTTGATGCACAGGGCCAGCAGGTTCTTGAGCCCGTTCATCTGGTGGATGTCCGTGAGACCCAGGAGACTCAGCGCCGCCAGCATGAGGATGCCGATACCCGCGCCGAAGTAGCCGCCGTAGATGCCCACGATGAACTGGAAGATCATGGCGCCCACCCACCAGCCCGGCGTGCGGTTGTGGCTCCCCATCTTCTTCAGGAGCTTGTTGACGGGATCATTGGCCGCCAGCAGGATCGTGGCCACCAGGATCAGCCAGGGCACGAGGTTGTCGAAGACCTTCTGGGGCGTGACCAGCATGAGCCAGGCACCCAGCGCACCGCCCAGCAGGGAGGGCGGCATCAGCCGGATGGCGAATTCCCGGATGCCGACCAGATCCTCGCGGTGACCCCAGAACCCGCCAATGGAGCCGGGCCACAGGGCCAGTGTGCTCGTCACATTGGCCTGCTGACCCGTGAGCCCGATGCCCAGCAGCGAGGGAAAGGACACCAGCGTGCCGCCCCCCGCGATGGAGTTGATGGCGCCAGCGGCGAAGGCCGCGGCCATGACGGTGAGCGCGTGTCCGATGTGCATACAACCTACGATGACAGGCGCCACAGAGCCTGTCACACACTCCCTGGGACCGGCGGAAAGGGGTGTGCGACAGGCTCTGGGGGCGTCTCAAGCGGCGGTCACTTCCACTTGAATGGATAGATCGGTTTCTTCGTGGCGTACTGGGGAGGCCACACCGTTTCGTGCTTGCCGTTCTGGATCTGCTCCACCAGCATCTGGTGCTTGTTCTGGTTCGTGTAGCCGCTGTAGTCGATGAACCGGACGTCGCCCATGATGCCGTTCCAGTGGCCGCCGCGCAGCTCGGCGCGCAGCTTCTCGCGGTCGCCGCCCACCTTGGCCGCGGCCTCCGCCATGACCATCATCGACGCGTAGGCGTTGGCGGCATGGTAGGGAACCTCGGCCTTGCCGAACTTGGCCTTGTAGCGCGCCCCGAAATCCTTGGCGCCGGGCCAGTTCACGTCGGTGGTCCACTGGGTGCTGGAGAACACCCCATGGGAGATGGCCTGCTCCCGCGCGAACTCGGAGGACGCGAAGCCCGCGCCCGCGCCCAGGAAGGCCTGGGGCTGGAGGCCCACTTCGCGCGCCTGGCGCATGAGCAGAATGCCGTCGGCCACGTAGGACACCATGAAGACCAGATCGGGCTTGGCCGCCTTGACCTTCGCCAGAGTGGAACGGTAGTCCGGCGAGCCCGCTGCGTAGGCCTCCTCCATCACCACCTGGATGCCCACCTGGGCCGCGTAGGCCTTGGCGGACTTGGCGCCCGAGGTGCCGAAGTCCGTGTTCTCGTTCAGGATGGCCATGGTCTTCGGCTTGCCCAGCTTCTGGGCCATGGAGATGAGGATGGAGGCGTAGTCCTCGGTGGTGGCGCTGAGGCGGAAGACGTACTTCTGGTTCTGCCGGGTGATGTCCTCCTTGGAGGCCACGGGCACCAGGAGCGGCACCCGGTACTTCTCGGCCAGCTTGGACACGGCGTTGGCACAGGCGGAGCTGTAGGGCCCCACCACCGCGGCCACGCGGTCGCGGGTCACCAGCTTCTCCAGGGCCGACATGGAGACCTGGGGTTTGCCCGTGTCGTCCTCCGTGACCAGCTCGACCTTGATGCCCTTCTTCTGGAGGTCTTCCATGGCCAGCTTGTAGCCGTTGCTCATGTATTCGCCGATGGGCGCCTGGGTGCCCGTGGCGCAGTTGATGACGCCGATCTTCACGGGCGTCTGCGCCTGCAGGGCCAGCCCGAAGGCGAACAGGGAAGTCAGGACTCTCGCTTTCATGCGGGCTCCTTTGGGGATCGATGGATGGTTGGATGCTGGCCGGGAGAGTAACATGCCTGTGCCTCGCCCTGCGTGGCAGCCCATCCCCGAGGCCACCATGCGTATTTTCCTGGCTCCGCTCCTGTCCCTCGGCCTTCTGGCGGCCCCTCCCGGCTCCGGCTTCCGCACGCAGAAAGCCCTGCCCGTCGGCGGGCCCGGCGGGTGGGACTACGTGACCCTCGACAGCTCCGCCCGGCGCCTCTACGTGCCCAGATCCGATCGGGTGCTGGTCCTCGATCTGGATGGCAAGCCGGTCGGGGAGATCCAGGGCACCGACGGGGTTCACGGCGTGGCCCTGGCCCCTGCACTGGACCGCGGCTTCACCAGTAATGGCCGGAGCGGCACGATCACCATCTTCCGGCTGTCGACCCTGGAGATCCTGGGCCAGGCCCAGGCCACCGGCGAAGGGCCCGACGCCATCCTCTTCGAGCCATCCACCCAGCGGGTGTTCAGCTTCAACGGCCGGGGGAGGAACGCCACGGTCTTCGACGCCGCCACGGGGAATGCCGTGGGGACCATCCCCTTCGGCCACAAACCGGAGTTCGCTGCTGCGGACGGCCAAGGGCATGTGTTCGTGAACCTGGAGGATTCGGCCGAAGTGGCCGTGATCGATGCGAAGAGGCTCACTGTGGCGCAGCGCTGGTCCCTGGCGCCTCTCCAGGATCCCACGGGCATGGCCATCGACCTGAAGCACCGCCGGCTCTTCATCGTCGGCGGCAACAAGCTCATGGTGGTGCTGGACGCCGAAACCGGGAAGATCGTGGCTACGCTCGCCATCGGGGCCGGCGCCGATGCCGCCGCCTACGATTCCGAGTTGGGCCTGGCCTTCAGCTCGAATGGGGAAGGCACCCTCACCGTCATCCGTCAGGAGGGGCCGGATCGGTACACCATCCTGGAGCAGGCCCCCACCAAGCGGGGGGCCCGCACCATGGCCCTGGACGAGAAGACCCACCGGATCTACCTGCCCACCGCCGAGTTCATGCCCGCCCCCGCCGCGACAGCGGAAACCCCAAGGCCCCGGCCCGCCATGACGCCCGGCAGTTTCCAGATCCTGGTGGTGGGTCGCTAGACGGTGTTGAGCTCGATGACCACCAGCGCCGCGCCCCCGTACCCCGGGACCAGCTGAAGGGCGCCGGGGGCATCCTCCATCCGCAGTAGATGGCGCCGGCCCAGGTGCAAGCCCACCTCGGGAACGTAGACGGTCCCTTCGGCCACGAAGACGATCAGGGTCGAACCCGCCGGCCAGGACAAGGTGCGGGGTGCGGCCAAGCGGAAGGACTCCATCCGCGCGTGGCAGCATCGTGGATCCACCATCAGGTTGAAGTCCGTGCAGGGCCCGCCCACCAGCGCAGCCGTGGCCGGCCAGTCTCCGGAGAAGCGGAGGGGCGCCAGCGGTTCGGTGAGCCGCACTCGGCCACGGGGACCGAAGTCGAGGTCGAAGCCCTCACCCTCCAGCAGGAGCAGCCACCGCTCCAGGCCCGGGAATGCGGAGAAGGGCCCGGATACCGCCACCTCCGCGGAACTCAGCCGCCAGCGGAAGCCCGATTCCAGGGAAGCCCCGGGCGGTTCCACGGCCAGTTCCAGCGTCGTGCCACCGCCGTTCTTCCAGGGCATCCGGCGGCCTTCCGCCGGCGTGATGTGCCGCCACGTCATCGCCTGCCCTCCAGCCTCCGGGCCTCCGCCCGGCTCAGGATCCTCCAGGGCCGCGGGAGCAGGCCGGGAACCCGGTCCATGTAATCCCGGTACGCGCCGCCGAACCGGGCCAGGAGCTTCCGCTCCTCCAGCCACGATCCGACGATGAAGTAGATGGTGATCCACCCGGCCGACACGAGTCGCGCCGCGTTCATGTCGCGGGTCCAGAGGATCACCAGGGACAGGCTGTACCACGGATGCCGAACGAAGCGGTGCAGGGCCGAGATCCGGAACGGCTCCAGATCTTCGGCCATCCCGCGGCGCATCCGGAGCTGCCGCCATCCCAGGAATTCCCCCAGATCGTATCCGGCGGGCCAGGCGACCAGGATGCCAACCGCGACGAGGGCCAGTCCGTTCATCACCCAGGCGCCGACCCCCGTCCAGCGCCACACCCAGGCCCCAGGCCGGTAGACCAGCAGCCAGAGGATCGGCAGGAGCGCCAGGCAGGCGATCAGGTTGTAGGCCAGCCGATAGGCGGAAACCAGGCGCGGGAGATGGGCGGCCACGGCACGCTTTAATCCCAGGGAGGCCAGGCTGGAATGCAGGGCGGCGTAGGCGACCCACGCGAGGGAAAGCAGCATCAGGTTGGCGGTGTCGGCACCCATGGGACGATTGTGGACGCCCCGGTCTCCGAGGGCCACCGGCAGAAGCCGCAGGCGGGTTATCCTGGGGCGATGCATCTGACCTGGCCCCAGCCCGCGCGCGTCGCGCTCGTCCTAGCCCTGCTCTGGGTCGCCTATGTCCTGCTCTGGACGCCGGGTCCCCTCTCCCTGAGGCTGCTGGGGCTCTATCCCAAGAAGCTGGGCTCACGGGTGGTGGGTTGGGCCGCAACCCGCTCCTTGCCGGCCTCCTGGCGCGAGCCCCTGCTGGGGCGTTTTGCGGGTCACTACGGCATCGACCTGGCCGAGGCCGAGCAGCCCCTGGCGGGCTACCCCAGCCTGCAGGCCCTGTTCACACGGCGACTGAAGCCGGGCCTCCGGCCCCAGGAGGCGGTCGCTCCCGGATTCCTGAACAGCCCCGTGGACGCCCGAATCATCGCCAGCGGTCGCATCGCCTCCGGCACGGCCATCCAGGCCAAGGGCCTCACCTACCGCGTGACGGAGCTCCTGAAGCACGAGCGCGGCGCGGAGCGCTTCGAGGGCGGCCACTACCTCACCCTCTACCTCTCACCCAAGGACTACCACCGCATCCACGTGCCGCTGGAGGGCCGGGTCACGGCCGTCAGCCGTGTGGAGGGCGAGCTCTGGCCCGTGAACGACGCCAGCACCGCCAGCGTCCCGCGCCTCTATGAGCGCAACCGCCGGGCCGTCTGGACGGCCCTGGGCGCGGGCGCCTGCGAGGGGCTGGAGGTGGCCGCGGTCCTGGTGGGCGCCACCCACGTGGGCGGCGTGGTCATCGACGACCGCTGGCTCGGGGGCCGAGCCCTGCCGAGGGATGGCGGATTCCCCGTGAACCTGCTGCCCTGCGCGCCGGGCGAGGACCTCGGCACCTTCGAATTCGGCTCCACCGTGGTGCTGCTTGTGGGCGGCCCCAGAGCCAAGGATTGGGCGCCGCTTCGTGCGGAAGGGGCTGTGAAGGTGGGACAGCGATTGGGAGCCTATCGGTGAACGAATCCGACCTCTTCCACCAGGATCCCCTCTGGGAGGAGGGCGGCGACCTGCCGGGTGCCCTGGAGGCCCTGTTCACCGCCGCAGGCGAGGTGCTGGACCTGCCTCGCCTGCGCGAGCTGACGGGCCTCGGCGACGGCGCCCTCCAGCAGGGCATCGAGAAGCTGCAGGAGCGGCTGGGCGGCTCCTGCGGCCTGCGCCTCCTGGAGGTCGGCGGCGGCTGGCGCATGGCCACCAGCCCGCTCTACAAGGAGATGGTCGCGCGGCTGGTGACCACCACCCGCAGCGGCAAGCTCACGCCAGCGCAGATCGAGGCGCTGGCCATCATCGCCTACCGCCAGCCCGTCACCATCACGGAGCTGAACGCCATCCGCGGCGTCACCAGCAGCGCCAACCAGGTGAAGAGCCTCATGGAGCGGCAGCTCATCACCCCCGCGGGACGCAAGCCCGTGGTGGGCCGGCCCATGATGTACGCCACCACCCAGGCCTTCCTGCTGCACTTCGGCCTGAAGAGCCTGCATGACCTGCCGCAGTTGGAGGACTTCGGAGAGGCCCGCCTGGAGGCCCAGGCCCTGGCCTCGCTGGAACCTCCGCTTCCCGAGGACGGCCTCTTCGGCGAAGGGGCCATGGAGATGATCGAGGACCTGCCGGACGAAGGGGCCGAACCATGAGCCAGCCCACCACCCTCAGCCTCCAGGAGCACCCGGAGAAGCCGAAGGTCGAAAGCCCCACCGGCTTCGTGCTCCAGTCCTGGCAGAAGGGCTGCCTGCTGATCGTGCTCCTCGGCGTCCTCTACCTGCGCATCTGGCGTCGCAAGCGGGCCCAGATCCTCGTCTGCAGCCACTGCGGGAAGAAGAACCCCCCGCACCAGAGCAACTGCCAGAAGTGCGCTGCCCCGCTGATGCGGATTCATGGGTAGCGATCAGCTATCAGCTGTCAGCCATCAGTAACTGAGAGCTGATAGCTGATAGCTGACAGCTAGAACTCGATGTCGATGGACTCTTCGGCGAGGTCGTTCTCTTCGCCCAGCACTTCGCAAGCGGCACCGTACATCTGGAGCACGGCGGTCTTGCGGTTGCTCAGGCTGGTGAGCAGGTCCTTCACGCGCTGCACTTCGGAGGCGATGGTGTTGTTGATCTGGGACACTTCGGAGCGGCAGCGCTCGCGGGTGGTCTCGTAGAAGGCCTTCTGATCCTGGCTCAGATCCATGGGTACTCCCGGGGCTTCAAGTCTGTTCGGAAAAGCTGATCTTATCCGGGTCCAGGGTCCGGGGCCACCGGCTTAGGACCAGCGGGCGATGGCCAGCAGGATCACCAGGATCACCGCGAGCCCCAGGATCACCGGCAGCATCCAGCGGGGCCGGGAGGGCATCTCTTCGATGGGTTCGAGGGCCTCCAGGGGCTCCAGGACTGGTTCGAACGTCTCGCCGGCCCCAGAGGCCGGGGCCATCCGGACGGCGGTCTCCGTCCTGAGGCCCAGGATCTGCTGCATGCCGCTCGTGGTGCCGGCGGGGCGCGGGAACCGCGTCGTCAGGAGGCTTTCCAGGCGCTCGAGGGGGCCGTTGAGCAGGGCCTGCATGTACTCCGCGACATCGTGCTCGGTGATGGGCGGCCCCTGCTGCTGGAGGTAATCGCGCAGGTCGCGCTCCATGAAGCGGGCCGAAGGGTAGCGGTGATCGACGCTCTTCTGGAGCGCCCGGTTCACGATGGCCGCCATCTCCTTCGACACGTTCGGATTCAGCGTGTGCAGGTCGGACACCCGGCCGAGCCGCACCTTCTCGAGGACGCCCAGTTCCGAATCCGCCTGGAAGCAGCGCTCGCCCGTGAGCAGCTCGAAGAGCACCAGGCCGAGAGAATACAGGTCCGAGCGGTTGTCGAGGGCCTGCCCCGTGGCCTGCTCCGGGCTCATGTAGAGCAGCTTGCCCTTGAGTGCCCCGGCCACGGTGTGGCTGGCCTTGCTGGCCGCCTTGGCGATGCCGAAGTCCACCAGCTTCACCGCGCCGTCGGTGGAGAGGATCACATTCTGCGGGCTGATGTCCCGGTGGACCAGCTTGAGTTCCCGATCGTCGAACCCCCGTTTCCGATGGGCGTAGTCCAGGGCCGCGGCCACCTTCATCACCACGAAGGCTGCCACCTGTTCCGGGAAGGGATGGCCGCATTCCCGCACCTTCCGGAGCAGGGTCCGGAGGTCGCGGCCATTCACGTACTCCATGGCGATGTAGTAGGAGTTCCCGGCCTTCCCCAGGTCGAAGATCTGCGCGATGTTCGGATGGGTCAGCTGGGCCGCCAGCTTGGCCTCGTCGATGAACATCGTGACGAAATCCTCGTTGTCGCTGAAGTGCGGCAGGATGCGCTTGATGGCCACGATCTTCTGGAAGCCCTGCACGCCCCGTTGCTGGGCCTTGAACAGCTCGGCCATGCCGCCGATGGCGATCTTCTCCAGCAGGAAGTAGTTCCCGTACTCCTCCAGGACCTCCGGCGTTCCCGTGGCTGCGGGTTTGGCCTCCTGCGCGGCGGGAGTCTCGGGGGTGCCAGCCGGGCCGCCGGACCAGGCGAAGGGATCATGGACGCCGGAGATGCCGCTCAGCGTGAACTCCGACGGACCCAGGGAACCATCGGCCGGGGCCGGGGGCCGGGAAGGGCCGGACGCCGAAGCCAAAGACATGGCCGGGACCACGCGCACCAGGTTCCTCCCCGGGGCGGGTTCCGGTGGAGCCTCCACCTCTTCGATGACCCGGCCGAAGATCTCCGCGGCGCTGAGCGGGGGGTGGGCCGTCTGGACCTTCGGTTCCGCCTCCGGGGAAGCCAGTCCTGGTGCCTCTTCCAGGTCGGCCAGCAGATCGCCGAAGATGTCGCTCGTCGTGAGCTTCGCGACCTCCGGGCGGTAGCGGCGGAGGACGGCGGCAATCTCGCCATCGGGGCGGGTCCGTTCCAGGTATTCCTGCACTCCCGTCTCGGCCTTGTCTCCGCTTCCGGAGCCTTCGGTCAGCACCAGCACCGGCATGCGCGGATTCCTGGCGCGCAGGTGCTGGACCAGGTCGCCATCCGTGCCCCCGGGCGCCGCCGAGTCCAGCAGCAGCAGGTCCGGATCCTGGCCGCCCTCGAGGAAGGCCGCGGTCCCGTCGTGGCGGATCCACTGAACCTCCCAGCCGTCGCCTTCCATGGCGGACACCAGGCCGGGAGTCCGCAAGGACTCGCCGTCCACGATGAGAAGGAGGGGGCGCGGCATGGGCATCCGGAAGAAGTAGTGAGGATTAAGGGTAGCTGGACGGATTCAGCCTCGCCATAACCCCAGTGTTGAGGTAGACTTTTCGTTCGGTCCGGTCCTGCCTGGCAGTCCCGCTCCAAATCCACGGGAAAGGAGGTGCATCCACATGCCTTTGGTCAAGGTCAAAGAAGACGAAACCTTCGAGTTCGCCCTTCGCCGCTTCAAGCGGAAGTGCGAGAAGTCCGGCATCCTCAGCGAGCTGAAGAAGCGCCAGCACTACGAGAAGCCCAGCACCAAGCGCAAGCGCAAGATGCTCGCCGCCCGCAAGAAGACCCTGAAGCGCCTCGCGCAGGAACGCCGCATGATCGGTTGAGATGAAGCTCCGCTTCATCTCGAAAAAGGCCCGCGGAAGCGGGCCTTTTGTTTTACTGAAGACTGAAACCTGAGGACTGAAGACCGCGCCCCATGAACCCTGAACTCCACGCCCTTGAATTCCCCGATGCGGTGCGCCTGATCCAGTCCGGCGCCCGCACGGCGCCGGCGCGGGCGGCCCTGGGCGCCATGCAGCCCTGGGACGGGCTGGCGGGCCTGCGGCGGCTGCACCAGATGGAGCTGCAGGAACTCTGGATGCAGTCGCCGGACCTGCTCCCCGTGTTCCCCATGGACGAGGCCCTGGACGAACTGCTGAACCCGGCAGGCTGGCTGCAGCCGGAGCACTGGCGCCAGCTGCGGGAGGGCCTCCGGGCCATGGCCCGCCTGCTCCAGAGCCTCGCCGCCCTGCCCTGGCCCGAGGCGCGACCTGCGCCGGCGGGCACCCACCTGGGCATCGACCGGCTCCAGGTCACGGCGGCCCTGCTGCCCGATCCCGCCCCCATCGCGGAGCGCCTGACGAAGAGCTTCGACTCGGACGGCCGCCTGGATCCCCTGCGCATCCCGGCCCTTGCCAGCCTCCACCGCGGCCGCCAGGACGCCTTACAGGCCGTGCAGGCCAAGCTCCAGAAGCTGCTTCGCACCGCGCCGGACGCCTTCAACGAAGCGACCATCGTCGAGCGCAACGGGCGATTCTGCCTGCCCGTGCGCCAGGAGCGGCGGGGCCTCGTGCCGGGCCTGGTGCTGGACCGCAGCGGCAGCGGCGCGACGGTCTTCATCGAGCCCATGGAGGCCGTGCCCCTCAACAACGCCTTCGTGGAGGCCGACCGCGACTACGCCCAGGCCGTGCAGGCCTTCCTGCGGGACCTGCTGGCGGAGCTGCGGAGCCGGCGGGAGGACTTCACCCGCTGGCGGGACCTCCAGGCCCAGGCGGACCAGGGGCTCGCCCTGTTGCGCTGGGGCGCCCTCTGCGACGGCCGTCTGCCGGACGTGGAGACCGATCCCAAGCAGGGCCGCCTCTGCCTGCTGGAGGCTCGCCACCCCATGCTGCTGCCCGCCGTGCGGGAGGCCATGGGCCTGGAGCCCCTGCCCCACGCCGTGGTGCCGCTGAACCTGGTGCTGGAGGCGGAGAAGCCCGGCCTCGTCATCTCCGGCTCCAACACCGGCGGCAAGACGGTCGTCCTGAAGACCGTGGGCCTGCTCTCGGTGCTGGCCGCCTGTGGCTGCGCCGTGCCCGCGAAAGAAGGCTCCAGCTTCCCGGCCCTGCCCAGCCTCCATGCCGACATCGGCGACCACCAGACCATCACGGGAAGCCTCTCGACCTTCAGCAGCCATGTCCTGCATCTGAAGAAGATCCTGGAAAACGTCCATGACGGCGGCCTGGTGCTGCTGGACGAGCTGGGCACGGGCACCGATCCCAAGGAGGGCGCCGCCCTTGGCATCGCCCTGCTCCAGACGCTGTCCCGGCGCCGCTGCTGGATACTCTGCTCCACCCACCTGGGCGAGATCAGCCAGTGGGCCCTGCGGCACACGCGCTTCCAGAACGCCTCCGTGCAGTTCGACGAGGACCGCCTGGCCCCCACCTACCGCCTGCTGGTGGGCCAGCCGGGCCAGAGCCGCGCCCTCACCATCGCTGCCAAGCTGGGCCTGCCCAAGGCGGTGCTGGACCATGCGGACAAGGTGCTGGGCAAGCGGGAGCAGGACTGGCGCGACTTCCTGCGGGAGCTGGAGGCCGAGCGCACCCGCCTGCTGGAGGAGGCCGAGACCCTGCGCCAGCAGACCGCCGCTGCCGAGAAGGACCGGGAGATCCTCCGCCAGCGGGAAGAGAAGCTGCGAGCCGAGCGGGAGGCCTTCCAGCAGGAATCGAAGGAGAAGGTGGACCGGGTGCTGGACTTCCTCGACCACGAGGGCAAGCGGCTCGTGAAGGAGCTGAAGGAGCGCCAGAAGGCCGCCGACGTGAACGCCGACCGCCTGGGCACCGAGGCCCACGAGCGGGTGAAGCAGCTCACGCGCCTGGCGGAGGCGGAGCTGGCGCCGCGGGGGACCAAGCCCAAGCCTGCGGCTCCCCTGGAGGTCCGGGAGGGCGGCTACGCTCGCCACCGGGGCCTGGGCGTGGAAGGCAAGGTCGTTTCCCTCAAGGGCGACCGGGCCACGCTGGAGACGCCCCAGGGCCGCCGCCTGGAGTGCCGCCTGGGTGAGCTGGAGCCCATCGGCGCCCGGGAGGTCGCGCCGAAACCCACGGGCAGGGTGCGGGTGCGGGCGGAGGCCGTGGACATCGAATCCGAGATCAACCTCATCGGCCGCGCCAGCGACGATGTGGACAGTGAGATCTACCGCTTCGTGGAGGAGGCTCTCGCCGCGGGCCGGCGCTTCGTCCGCATCGTCCACGGCCACGGCACCGGCAAGCTGAAGGCGGCCGTCCGCGAGGCCCTGCGCGGCCATCCTGGCATCGCCCGGGTGGAGGACGCCCCCCAGAACCAGGGTGGCGCCGGCGCCACGGTCATCACGCTGAAATGAGCGTTCCTAACGAATGAAGAAGAAGGCCCCGCGGGTGCGGGGCCTTCTTCTTCGGATCCAGGATCGGATCAGAACTTGGCGCGGACGCCGAGCTGGACCTCGCGGGTCTTGTCCTTGGCCACCGTCCCGAGCTGGCCGAACTCTGCATTCGAGAGGATGTAGCCGTTCGGGGAGCGGACGCTGTAGTCGGCCTTGTTCAGGACGTTGTAGACGTCGATGATGCCCTCGATCTCGAACTTGCCGTAGATCTTGAAGTTCCGGCTCAGACGGAGGTCGAGCTGGGTGTAGCCGGGCTGGCGCAGGTCGCCGCGGGTGTGGTCAGCGGCGAAGTGGTTGGCCATGCCGTCCCCGTTGATGTCGCCGGCGAGGTAGGCGGAATAGGGCAGGCCGCTCTGGTAGAGGCCGCGGACGGAGCCCTCGACGCCCCACCAGATGGGGAAGTAGGCCACGACATTGACCACCCAGCGCCGGTCGCTGTCCCCGTAGCCGTAGTTGGAGGCGGGGTTCTGGGGGTCCGGCGTGAGCGAGGCGCCCAGCTCGCTGCTGAAGTTCGGGCCGGAGGACGTGTAGGTGCCGCGCTCGAAGGAGCCGGTGTCCTGGGCCTTGGACCAGGTCACGTTCCCGATGACGCCGGTCTTCTCGTCCCAGGTCTTCTTCAGGTTGAAGCTCAGGCCGCGGTAGTGGGCCCAACCATCGGTCTTGACCAGGTAGACATCGCTGAATCCGCCGACAGGATTGCCGGCAGCCAGGCTGCCAGGACGGAAGTCCACCCGGTGACCCCGGATGATGGCGTAGCCGGGGCGGTTGGCCGTCACGTTGGACCAGTAGTTCGTGCTGGCGCTGTAGCCGTCCTCGTAGTGGCCGCCGGCCACCAAGGGGCCGCCGGCCCCGGTCAGCTGGCCCAGGTTGATGTTCTCGAACCGCTGGAGGTTCTCGTACTTCACGTAGGTGGCCGTGAAGCCCATGGTCAGGTTGTTGCCGAAGTCGTGCTCGATGCCCAGGCTGGCCTTCTTGGAACGGCTCAGCTTGTTGTCGGGGTCCCACAGGGAGGTGGAGGAGGTGACCGCGGGAAGCGCGGCCAGCTCGGTGTCCGTCAGGTGACGCATGGAGGTGCCGCTGATCAGGTTGCCGGCGCTGAGGAGGCCTCCGGGATTGAAGGTGGCCAGGTTGGTGGCCCGGTTCAGGCTGAGGCTGTAGTTGGTGATGATCTGGCCGTTGCCCGTCATGGTGTTGGAATGCAGCAGCAGGGGCGTCGGGCTGCTGAAGGAGCCGTAGCCTCCGCGGACCACGGTCTTGCCCCGGCCGTCCAGGTCGAAGCTGAAGGCGAGGCGTGGATCCACCGCATGGGCGCTGGTGGCCTGGTCCAGCCCCTGGAAGTTGGGATTGGGGGCGGGGTTGTCCGAGAAGGACTGGCTGAGCGTGCGCAGGCCGGCCGTCAGGGTCAGGCGCCGGTCGAACAGGCCGGAGTACTGGGCCTGGCCGAAGAAACTGCTGGTTTTCGTCCACATCTGGATGCGGCCGCTGTACGGGCTGACCGCCCCGCTGTAGGTGATGGCGCCGCCGGGATCGGAGGCGCTGCCGAGCGTCCCGTTGGCCCAGGCGGCCGCCGCCCCATAGGTGCCGAACTGGAAGCGGCCGGCGTTGTTCTGGAAGAACTGGTTGTCCACGTCGACCTTCATGAGGTCGAGCCCGCCCTTCAGCTGGAGGTCGCCGTGGCTCCAGGTGGTGGCGCTGTAGAGCTGGTTGGTGATCTCGTTGCTCTCGCGGGGCGTGGACGTCTTGGTGCCGAAGGCCATGAAGCTGGCGCTGGTGGGCACCTCGAGGGAGGGGACGCCGGCCACGGAGTTGTTCCGCATGGGCCGGGCCTCCCGGGCGATCTGGAGGCGGCTCTCGGTGAACAGCTCGCTGGTCCAGATGTCGTTGGCCTCGAGCACCCAGCTGATGGACTGGGTCTTGGTGGGGATGTTGTTGCTCTCGGCGTTGTTGGGGCTTGCGCTGGTGTTGGCCAGCGTGTCGTCCATGGTCTGGAAGTTCATCCGCAGGACGAAGCGGTGGTTCTCGTTCAGCGCGTAGTCCAGGCGCCCGAGATAGGCCGTGTTGGTGGTCTCCATCGGGTAGGCGTGAGGGGGGATTCCCTGTCCGGGGTTGCCGAACTCCTGCGCCAGGGTGAGGCCCCCGCGGTTGGTGACCACGCCGCCCAGGGGGCTCGCCACCAGGTTGTTGAAGTCGGTCTGGGTCATGCCGGCCGAGCCGCTGATCGTCGTGGGGATGGGGTTGGCCGTGATGCTCTTGTGGTAGCGCTCCACGCCGACGAAGTACCAGAGCTTGTCCTTGAGGATGGGCCCGCCGACGTTGAAGTTCACGTTGGTGGAGTCGTTGAACCGCTGGAGGTTGGTGGGCGTGTTGAAGGTGTGGCTCGGGTCGAAGGGCACGGGCTTGGGCCGGGCGGCCCAGCTGGTGCGGCGGATCTGGTATAGGGCGCTCCCGGCGAAGTCGTTGGTGCCGCTCTTCGTCACGGCGTTGACCGTGGCGCCGGCTTGGCCGTACTGGACGTCGAAGCCGTTGGTGACGATCTGGAGTTCCTTGATGGTGTCCGCGCCGAAGATGAAGGGCGTGTAGACCCCGCCACGCTGCTCGTTGAAGAAGGCCGAGTTGGTGCTGGCGCCATCGATCTGGATGGCATTGAAGATCTGGCGGCCGCCCTCCACCACGAGGCGGTTGTTGTTTCCGGACACGACGCCCGGCGACAGCTTGGCCATGTCGGTGAAATTGCGGCTCACCAGGGGAACGGCCTCGATCACCGCGGCGTCCACGCTGCTCATGACGTTGACTTCCTTGGTGTCCACTCCGCCCGAGGTCCCCACGATCTCGACCATGGCCTCGGCCTCGGCCTTGTCCAGGCTGAAGTTCGCGACGGTCGCCTGGCCCAGGGACACCACGACATTGGCGTCCTTGAGGCTCCGCATGCCCGGGGCGGTCACGGTGAGCTCATAAGCGCCCACCGGGAGGAGCCCGATCTGGTACTCACCCTGGGCGCCGGTGGCGGCGCTCCGGGTGAAGCCGGTGTCCCGGTTCCGCAGGGAGAGGGCGGCCCCCGCGATGGGCTTGCCCGCTTTGTCCCTGACGGCGCCGCGCACGGCGCCGGCCGTGGACGTGGTCTGGGCGGAGGCGACCGTGGCGCAAGCCAGGGCCGTCAGGATGAGGGGGGTCCAGCGTCGATTCATCGTCGCTCCTGGGGGCCGGGTGTCCGGCCATCTTGGGGTCCCCACGGCCGATGGGCTTCCGGCCACGGGTCATCGGGGAATCCCCAAGGATCGTCGGTGTTGCCCCGGAGACTCAAGCACCTTTTTTAGGTAAAAAACGGTTACATTCCTGCTTCACACCCGTTTCAGATGTCACAACAGGGTAATCGGACCTCGGGGTGAGGGACTCGCCACGCCCCACTCGGCCCGGCCCAGGCGCACCTCCGCTGGACCAGCGACCAGTCCCTTAGGCCAGGTTCCGCGATTTCAGGAAGGTCACGAAGCCGAAATCCCCGTCGCTGATGTGGTGCTTCAGCCAGCCTTCCATGAAGGTCGGCACCATCAGGGCCAGGGCGTGGGGACTTTCCTGGAACTTGCTGAGCAGCTCGTGGAGGCTCGTGAGCATGGACGCGTGCTCGGCCACATGCTGGGTCAGATCCGGGTAGGCGTACCGTGCCATGAAGGATTCCTCCGTGGCGAAGTGGCGTTCGGAATGGCTCACCAGCGTGGCCAGGAGCGCCTCCACCTCCGTGCGGTCAGCGCCGGACTGGACGGAACTCCTGAGACGGTCCACGGTGGAGAAGAGTTCCTGGTGCTGCTCGTCGATGATCTGGATGCCCGTGTTGTAGCGGGTGTTCCAAACAACATCCATGGGCCAGATCCTTTTCGCGACGGCAGGTTGGGGATCCGAACAGAGGCCGACGCGCGCAGGCATGCACCACACGGATCTTTCCACAGAGGACTTCCAGGTGAATGTAGTCTTCCACGACATCCAGATCAAGAAGATTGTGATTTCCCACCTGATGCCTGGCAGCGAATGGAAAAGGGCCCCGTTGGGGCGCTTGGGTGGTACCGGTGGTCGGACTCCGGTTCCCGCCGCGCGGCTGGCTGGCCGCCATCCGCGACTTCGAGCCCGACCACCGGATACGAGAAGGGCCCCATCGGGGCCCATGGTTGGTACCGGTGGTCGGACTCGAACCGACACTCCTTTAGGGGGAAACGGATTTTGAGTCCGTCGCGTCTGCCATTTCGCCACACCGGCGCGAAGGGCCAGGATAGCGCGGCGACGCGGGTTCTCACAATGCCGTGAGGGGAATCCTCCGCCCCGCCCCGAAGGCTTTGGGGCTCACCTTGAACGCGAAGGGGAGCTGGCGCCGCTTGAATTCCATCCGGCGCAGGAGCCCCAGGATCCGCGGCAGAGAGGCTCTGGCCTGGGCCAGGGCGGGGCCTTCCAGCAGCAGGGCGAGATCCTCGGCAAGGCCCTCCTCGGGACGCTGGGCCTCTAGCGCCGCGCCCATGATGGCGTCCAGTTGGGCGTAGGGCAGCAGGCTGGCCTCGTCCGTCTGGTCCGGACGCAGCTCCGCCGTGGGGGGGCGTTCCACCACGCCGCGGGGAACGGCCTCGCCGAGTTCCCGCGCCACCGCGTACACCCGGGCCTTGAGGCAGTCGCCCAGCGGCGCGAAGGCCCCGATGCCATCGCCGTAGAGGGTGAAGTATCCGGTGGCCGCCTCGCTCTTGTTGCCGGTGTTCAGCACGGCCACCCGGCCGGTGCCGAGGCGGCGGTGGACCTCCGGCTCCGACGTCAGGGCCATGAGCAGGCTGCCGCGGCAGCGGCTCTGCAGGTTCTCGTCCGTGAGGCTGAAGGCGCGGCCCGGGAGCGCCTGTTCCAGCGCGGCGGTGAACCCCGCGAACGGCGCGTCCACGTTGATGTGCAGATAGTCCATCCCGAGCTGCCGTGCCTGCTGCTCCGCCAGGGCCGAGCTCTCGCCGCTGCTGAAGCGCGTGGGCAGGGCCACGCCCAGCACGCGGCCCGGCCCCAGTGCCTCCACCGCGAGCGCCGCGGCCACGGCGCTGTCGATGCCGCCGGACAGCCCCATCACCAAGGCCTCGAGCCCCTGCTTGGCCAGGTTCTCGCGGATCCCCAGCACCAGGGCGGTCCGCAGCCACGCCCCCTCCTCGACGGGCCGCCAGGCCGCGCCCGGCCGCCCCGTGTCCACCATGAACGGGCCCTGGTGGAACGGCTCACACCCCTGCCAGCGCCCGTCGGGAAGGGCGAGGCCCGATCCCCCATCGAAGAGCAGCCAGCTCTCGGCGCCCACCCGGCTGGCGTAGGCGATGGGAACCACGTGCTTCCGGGCGAGCCCCGGCAGGAGGCGCTGGCGCTGGGCGTCCTTCGAGGGGATGGCCCAGGGGGCGGTCCGCCCCGGCGGCAGCCAGCTCCCGAGGGCGCTGGGGCTCGCGCTGGCGTTGAGGATCAGCGTGGCGCCCGCGGCGACCAGGTCCGCGATGGGATCGATCCCGTAGTCCACCGGCGCATTGCCCAGCTGCGGATCCGCCCAGAGGTCCTCGCAGATGGACAGGCCGATGCGTTGGCCGCCGAAGGCCACCAGCGGCTGGGGCGAGAGGTCGGGCTCGAAGTAGCGGTGCTCGTCGAAGATGTCGTAGCTGGGCAGTACGCGCTTGTGCGCGCAGTGGCGAAGGGTGCCGCCCTCGCACCACCACAGCTCGTTCCAGAGGCGGCCCGAGGGCGCGGGTCGCGCCGTGCCGAAGAGCAGCGGTACCTTCCCTGTCAGCGCGGCCAGGCGATGGGATTCGCGCTCGATCCGGTGGCGCAGGCCCTGCTCCCAGAGGCGGTCTTCGGCCAGGTATCCGGGGATGGCGAGCTCCGGCGCCAGGACCAGCTCCGCCCCCGCAGCCACGGCCTCCGCATAGGCGGCCTCCAGGATCCGGCCGTTGCCTTCGGGATCTCCCAGGCGGGCGTTGAGCTGGAGCAGGGCGATGCGCATGGCTAACAACTTACCAGCGGATCTCCGCGCAGGTGCCGCCCCCCTCGCGGCGCGCCAGGCGCAGGTCCGCCCCCTGGGCGTTCAGCCACTTCAGCGCCAGGGGGAGTCCGAGCCCCGTCCCGTCCGGCCGGCCGCTCTCGAAGGGCCGGAGCATGCGGATGGCGGTGTCCTCGGACAGCCCCGGACCGTCGTCCAGGATGTCGATCCGCCCCTGGGCCACCCTCACCAGGATCCGTCCGCCCAGGGGCGTGGCCTGGCAGGCGTTCTCCAGCAGGTTCACCAGGGCCTGATGGAGCAGCAGCGGGTCGCCCGTGGCCTCCCCTTCCCCCTCCACCGCCAGGACGCGGCCCTGGCTCACCGGCCGGCGCTTCAATTCCACCACCGCCTGGGCGACCGTCTCCTCGAGGCGCAGCGGTTCCGCGGCCGGGTCCAGCGGCTTCGCCCATTGAAGGAACCGCTGGACGAGCCGTTCCAGATCCTCGGTCTCCTCCAGCAGGGCCTCCGCGGCCTCGCCGTGGCCGCTCCGCTTCAGCATCTGGCCCCGGCCCTTGAGGACTGCGAGCCCGTTCTTCAGCTGGTGGGCCACGCCCGCGGTCATCTCGCCCAGATCCGCGAACCGCTCCCGCAGCTGCCGGCGATGCGCCTCCGCCTCGGCCTCGGTGACATCCTCGAACTGCACGAGCGCGCCGATGCGGTCCGGGGCCTCGATGCGCTGGAGCCGCCAGCGGCGCCCGCCGGCGGCGCATCGCCAGGGGGGGCCGGGATCCCGCCCCAGGGCCTCCCGCAGCCATGGGAAGGGCTCCAGCACGAAGGCCGCCTCCAGGCCCACCACGCCGGGCCGTACCCCCAGGAGGTCGCAGCCCCTCTGGTTCAGCGCCGCCAGCCGCTGGCGCTGATCCACCCACAGCACGCCCATGGGGAGCGCGTCCAGCAGCCGCTCGTGGACGGTCCGGAGCTCCCCGAGGGAGTTCGCCAGCTCGCCCCGCTCCCGCAGGCTGCCGGACACCGCCGAGAGCAGGAGGGCTTCGGGATCCGCCTTCGCGCGGCGGTGCAGGCGCGCCAGGCGCACGAAGACGAGGGCCACGCCGCCGAGGGCCACCCCCGCGGGAAGGGCGAGCGCCAGCCACACGATGGTACGGGACAGCGGTTCCATCGCCCCAGGGTATGCTCATTCCCATGGACAGGCAGCCCATCTACGTGGTGTCCGGAGGTTCCGGCGAGACCGCCATGCGGATGGTGCAGGCGGCGCTGACCCAGTTCGCCAAGGGGGAGGGCTCCGCCCTGGTCCGGAGGTTCCAGAACGTCCGGTCCAAGGAGGACATGGACCGGGTGCTCCAGCTGGCCGCGGACAAGCGGGCGGTGATCATCCACACCACCGTGTCGCGGGAGATGAGGTTCTACCTCGCGGACCGCTGTGCGGAGCTGAGGCTCACCCAGGTGGATCTCTTCGGCAACCTGCTGGACACCCTGGCCCTCTACCTCCGGGAACGCCCGGAGGAACGCCCGGGCAGCTTCCACGCGGTGGGCGACAAGTATTTCCGCCGCATCGAGGCCATCGAGTTCGCGCTGAAGTTCGACGACGGCATCGACATGGCCGGCCTGCCGGACGCCGACATCGTGCTGGTGGGCATCAGCCGCACCAGCAAGACGCCGCTCTCCATGTACCTCGCCATGGAGGGCTACAAGGTGCTCAACGTGCCGCTGGTGCCCGGCGTGCCGCCACCCCCCGAGCTCGATTCCATTCCCCAAGGCCGCATCGTGGGGCTCACCATCCAGCCGGACCGGCTCCAGGAGATCCGCGCCTACCGCCTCAAGCGCCTGGGCGCCTCCGGCAGCGCCGACAGCTACAGCGATCTGGGGCGGATCCTGGAAGAGCTGGTCTACGCCGACGAGGTCTTCAAGCAGCACCGCCGCTGGCCCATCCTCGACGTCACCGGCCGCAGCATCGAGGAGACCGCCGGCCTGGTGCTGGACCGGGTGTTCGGCAAGGAGCGGGCGGTCTAAAGCTCCTCCTCCAGCCGCTTCACGATGGTCCGGAGGATCTTGATCCGGCCGTAGTACTTGTCCTCGCTCTCCACCAGGGTCCAGGGGGCGATCTCGGTGCTGGTGCGGTCAAGCATGTCGCAGATGGCCGTTTCGTAGGCCGGCCACTTCTCGCGGTTGCGCCAGTCCTCCTCCGTGATCTTGAAGCGCTTGAAGGGGGTCGTCTCGCGCTCCTGGAAGCGGCGGAGCTGCTCTTCCTGGCTGATGGAGAGCCAGAACTTGAGGAGGATGCTCCGGCTGCGGACGATCTGGTCCTCGAACTCGTTGATCTCGCTGTAGGCCCGCTGCCAGTCCGTCTCGGAGCAGAATCCCTCCACCCGCTCCACCAGCACCCGGCCGTACCAGCTGCGGTCGAAGATGGCCACCCGGCCGCGGCGCGG
Organism: Geothrix paludis; assembly: GCF_022808815.1. GTDB lineage: Bacteria > Acidobacteriota > Holophagae > Holophagales > Holophagaceae > Geothrix > Geothrix paludis. Next base: position 1,112,284 of record NZ_JAKZLC010000001.1, read on the forward strand.
CAGGTGGCGCCAGAACCGCCAGAGGTAGGGCTGGGCCCGCTCCTCCTCCGTGGGCGCCGCGATGGGGTGGATCTGGTACAGCCGGGCATCCAGGGCCTGGGTGACGCGGCGGATGCCGCCGCCCTTCCCCGCCGCGTCCACGCCCTCGAAGGCCAGCACCACGGCGTGTTTCCGGAAATTCCGATGGCGGGTGAGCAGGTTCAGCTTCCCCTGCAACGTGAGGAGCTCGTCCTCGTAATCCTTCTTGTCCATCCGCCGGGTCAGGTCCAGGGCCCGCAGAATGTTGACGTCATCGATGGGCTTGCGGGGCGGGTGGCTCGGCAGGACCGGCGCCACGGGCGCCGGCTGGTCGAGCCGGGCCCGCAGCCGCTCCAGCAGGATCTTGCCCACCGTGAGCCGCTGGTAGCGGGGATCGGTGGCCTCCACCACGATCCAGGGGGCGTCCCCCGTGCTGGTGGACCGCAGCGCCCGCTCAGACACCTCACGGAAGGTGTCGTACATCTCGAACCGCTTCCAGTCCCCTGGCGTCACCCGCCAGCGGGTCTTGGGATCCTTCTCCAGCCCTTTCAGGCGCTTCTTCTGGACGTCCTTCCCCAGGTGCATCCAGAACTTCAGCACCAACGCGCCCTCGTGGATGAGCATCTGCTCGAAGCGCGCCACCCGGGTCATGTCCTGGTCCAGGTCCGAGGTCTTGATCCGCCCGTAGGCCCGCTCCAGGATGGGCCAGGTGTACCAGGAGCCGTCGAAGATGCCGATCTTGCCCTTGGGCGGCAGCAGGCGCCAGTAGCGGTACATGTGGGGCCGCTCGCGTTCCTCGTCGGAGGACTCCGCGAGGCCGTGGGTCTGGATGTGCCGCGGGTCCATCCACTCGTTGAGGGTGTTCACGGTCTCGCTCTTGCCGGCCCCGTCCACGCCAGCCACGAGGATGATGACGGGGAACTTCGCCGAGGACAGGTCGTACTGGGCGTCCAGCAGCGCCTCCCGCAGGAGGGGAACCTCGCGCTCCCACACCTCCTTCTCGATCCTGTGGCCGAGCTCCGCGGATTCGAACATGGTTCCTCCGGGGCGGATGGTCCGCGCGTCGAGCCGACGGCGCGATGGGTGATTCTAGGCCGCTTCCTGTGATCATGGGGGTCTGGAGCTCCCATGATCCGATCCGCCGCCCTCCTGATCCCCGCGTGCCTCCTGGCCGCCCAGGCTCCGGTCGCCCCCAAGGGCCCGGTGCGGGCGGTCCGGCTGTCGCTCCAGGGCACGGCCCCGGACCTGGATCTGCCGAAGCTGGAGGCGGACCTCGCGGCCCGCCTGAAGGAAGGCGGCCTCGGCGTCCTTGCCCCCTCGGAGGCCGCCGGTCAGGGCGCCTACAAGCTCGACCTCACGATGGAGGTCACGCCCCTGACCGAAGGGGCGCACCTCCTCGCCATCCACGGCGCCCTGGAGCGGCTCACGGATCTGGAGGGAATGCCCCGGGACGAGGAGTACCGCTGGACGGGCGCCAGCCTCTCCGCCCACGCCGCCGGGCAGGAGCTCCCGGCGGAGGCCTCGCGGATCGCCTCCCTGACCGCCCTTTCGCTCCTTGGCAAGGCCCAGGCGGCCCGGACCCTCATCGGCACGCCCGCGCCCCTGGCCATCCCGATTCCACCCTCGCCCCTGCCGAAGCCCGTGGAGGTCGCCTTCAGCAAGGACCGGATCCGGCACCAGCCCCTCGCCCCGACCTATCCACCCCTCGCCAAGGCCAAGGGCCTCCAGGGCACCGTCCAGGTGATCATCACCGTAGACCCCGAGGGGCGCCCGGTCCGGGCCGTCGTCGAAAACGGGCCTCAGGAGCTCCGCACCACGGTCTTGCAGTACGTGCTCCAGTGGCGGTTCGCTCCGGTGGTCCAGGACGGCGCGGCCCGGTGGGCCTGGTTCAGGCTGCCCATCCCCTTCAGGCTCCTGGAGCCCGCCGTCGATCCCGCGCGGACGAAGCGCCCCTAGTACTCGTTCGCCAGGTCCCCGGCCCGCACCTGCTTCTCGAAGGGCTGGAACACGGGGGCGCCCGCAGACTGGGCGATCCACTCGGCCACGCGGATTCCGTCCACGGCGGCGGAGGTGATGCCCCCGGCGAAGCCGGCGCCCTCGCCGCAGGGATAGAGGCCCGGGTGGGTCACGGACTGCCCGTCCTCCCCCCGCAGGAGCTGGATGGGGCTGCTGGTGCGGCTCTCGATGGCCAGCAGGATGGCCTGGCTGCTGGCGAAGCCGTGGATCTTCCTGTCGAAGGTGGGCAGGGCGCCCGCCAGCTGTTCCCGCACGAAGTCCGGCAGGCAGGTGCGCAGGTCTGCGGCGACGGCGAAGGGTTTGAAGCTGGTGCGGGGCAGGCGGCCCGTGCCGCGGCCCTTCAGGAAATCCTGTACCGCCATGGCCGGGGCGCCGTAGGTCTCGCCCGCGGCGCGGAACGCCGCCTGTTCCCACTTCCGCTGGAAGTACATGCCGCCCAGCAGGTGGTCGCTGCCGAAATCCGCCGTGTTCACCTTGGCGACGAGCCCCGAGTTGGCGAAGCCGGAGTCGCGCTTCTCGTTGCTCATGCCGTTCACCACGACGCCGCCTTCCTCGCTGCTGCACTGGATGACCTCGCCGCCGGGGCACATGCAGAAGCTGTAGGCCGCGCGGTTCAGGCCGAAGTTGCAGACCAGCTTGTAGTCCGCGGCGGGCAGCGAGGGGTGCCCGGCGCTGGGGCCGTACTGGGAGCGGTCGATGAGGTCCTGGGGGTGCTCCACGCGCACGCCCATGGCGAAGGGTTTCTGGCGCATGGCAACGCCGTGGCCGTGCAGCATCTCGAAGGTGTCGCGGGCGCTGTGGCCCGGCGCCAGCACCAGGGCCTCGCAGGGGATCTCCTCGCCGTCGGCCAGAACCGCGGCGCGGACCCGGCCCTCCCCGTCGAAGCGGATGTCCGCCAGGCGGGCCTTGAAGCGGTACCGCGCCCCCCGGGCCTGGGCCTCCTTCCGGATGAGCACCGTGCAGCGGCGGATGACATCCGTGCCCACGTGGGGCTTGGCCAGGTAGAGGATCCGGGGGTTCGCCCCGAAGCGCACGAAGGCCTCCAGCACGTAGCGGGTGGCCGGGTGGCCGATGCGCGTGGTGAGCTTGCCGTCGCTGAAGGTGCCCGCGCCGCCTTCGCCGAACTGCGCGTTGGCCTCCGGGTCCAGCACCGCGTCCTTCCACAGGCCCGCGATGGCCTGCACGCGTTCGCCCATGGCGGGGCCGCGCTCGAGCACGATGGGCTCGATGCCGTAGTCCAGCAGACGCAGGGCGCAGAAGGTGCCGGCGGGACCGCTGCCCACCACCACGACCCGGGGCCGACGCGGCGGCGCGGCTACCGCATAGGGCGCCGGGGCCGGCGCCACCTCCAGCTTGAGGCCACCGGGCAGCGCCCCCGGTTCCAGCCTCCGGTCCGTGTCGAAGCTGACCGTCGCCAGGAAGCGGATGGCCCCCTTGTGACGGGCGTCAAGACTGCGCCGCTCGAGAATGACGCCTCGGTACTCCTCCGGCTTCCCCCCCAGGGCATGGGCCAAGGGAACGGCCAGGTCGAGCGCCTCTTCCCCCAGGTTGAGCGGCAGGTTGGAAAAAAGGTAGCGCATGAGACCTCGGCAGGGGGGCCGAGGGGGCCCAAAGCCAGGTACCAGCGTAGCGGTAAGCCCCGCGAATCGAGACAGAATCTCTTGGATACAAACCCGTGACACTCGATGCAGAATGGGGACATCCCCTTTCCGCCGCGCACTGCGGCCCACCCCCCAGGAGATTCCATGCGCCGTTCCATCCTCCTCCTCGCCGCTGCCGCCTTCCTGTGCACCGTGCCCGCCATGGCCAAGCCCACCACCGTGAAGGGCGCCAAGTGCACCACCTGCCACGAGGGTGCCCCCAAGGACAAGAAGTTCAATGCCGCCGCCGCCAAGATGGTCGCGAAGTACAAGGAAGCCCAGTGCAAGGATTGCCACGGCTGGGCGGACGGCAAGTTCACCACCAAGAAGAAGTAGTCTTCCCCGATCTCTGAAAGCGGCGCGGAAACCTTCCGCGCCGCTTTTTTATGGATCGACTGGGGTGTACCGCTCATCCGATGGCCTTTCCATGGACAATCGAGTCGGTGTTTCCCCGGGAGGCGCTGTGGAACCGAAGGTCCTGAATCGGGTGGTGGTCGCCGGTGGGACAGGGTTGGTGGGCCGGCCGCTCGTCCGCGACCTTCTGGACCTGGGGGCCCAGGTGCATGTGCTGACCCGTCGCGCGGCGGCCGCGGATCTGCCCACGGGCGCTCATGCCCACGCATGGGAGGACCTCCCGGCCCTGCTGGACGGCGCGGACGCGGTGATCAACCTGGCGGGCGAAGGCATCGCCGACCAGCGCTGGACGGTGGCCCGCAAGGCCGCCATCCGGGAGAGCCGGACCCAGGCGACCCGCCGGCTCGTGGAGGCCATGCGGGACTGCCAGAAGCCCCCCAGGGCCCTGGTGAATGCCTCGGCCATCGGCTACTACGGGGCCCGCGACAGGACCCCTGTGGACGAAGGCGCCGCGCCGGGGATCGGGTTCCTCGCCGAGACCTGCCGGGATTGGGAGGCGGAGGCCATGGCCGCCTCGGCGATCGGGGTGCGCGTGGTCCGCATCCGCACCGGGGTCGTGCTCGCCCGGGAGGGCGGCGCCCTGCCGAAGATGGCGCTGCCGGTGCGCTACTACCTGGGCTGCATGCTCGGGTCGGGAAAGCAGGGCCTCAGCTGGATCCACCGGGATGACCTCGTGGCCATGTTCCTCGAGGCGGCGCGGAACGACGCCTGGGAAGGCCCCTTCAACGGCACGGCGCCGGGATTCCTGGACAACGAGGCCTTCACGGATCTCCTGGCGCGCCAGCTGCACCGCCCCCTCCTGCCGGTCCCCGGGCGCCTCACCGCGGCGGCCATGAAGGTGGTGCTTGGCGACATGGCCGACGCCCTGCTGCTCCAGGGCGCCTTCGTGGCTCCGGCCCGGGCCAGGGCCCTGGGCTTCGAGTTCCTGTTCACCGAGGCGGCCGCGGCGCTGGCGGATTTGCTGTGATCCTGCTCAGGCCCTTACTAAACCCCCAAAGCGGGCCATGATGCGCTTGTCCCCGCCCTGGTCGAACCTCACGGTGTAGGTGAGTCCTTCGCCGCGGCCAGTGGCCGTCAGCACGGTGCCCTCGCCGAAGCGCGGACTCCTCACCCGGGTGCCCGCCTCGAACGCCGTCGGGTCTTTTGCTTCGGCAGGTTCGGGGAAGCTGCCGCCATCCGGCTCCGCTGGCGGAACCTCCTTGACGCGGTCGAAGAAGCTGCGGATGCGTTGGAGCTCCGTGGCCACGGAGGACCCGCCGGCGCCCCGGGTGAAGGAGCTGCCGGGCCGCACGCCCTCGCCGGACTGGTAGAGCTCGGTCCCCCAGCGGATGGGCGCCGCCAGCGTCTCTGCGGGGATCTCGCGCAGGAAGCGGCTGGGCATGGAGAGCATCTCGGTGCCCATGACGCGCCGTCGCCGTGCGGCGCTCAGCGTCAAGCGCCGCTGGGCTCGGGTGATGGCCACGTAGAAGAGGCGGCGCTCCTCCTCGAGCCCTTCCGGCGTCTCCCGGGCGTTGCGGTTAGGGAAGACGTCCTCCTCCATGCCGATGACGAAGACATAGGGGAACTCCAGGCCCTTGGCGCAGTGGATGGTCATGAGACTCAGCTGGGCGGATTCCTCCACCTGGTCCGCGTCCGCCGCGAGGGTGATGCGGTCCAGGAACTCCGACAGGCGCAGGCCCAGGGATTCGGATTCGGCCGCGGCGCTGAGGAACTCCTCCAGGTTGCGGATGCGGCCCTCGGCCTCCAGGGTGGCCTCGTCCTCCAGGCTCTGGAGGTAGCCGCTCTCCTGGAGCACCCACTTCACCAGGCCCGAGAGGCCCTGGGCCTCCCGCTCGGCGCCGGCCCGATGGAACAGCTCCAGGAACTTGCCCATCTCCCGCTGGGCGCGGCCCTTCAGCTCGCCCGACCGCAGCAGTACGGCCAGTCCCTCCAGGGGCGTGCCGCCCTCGGGGATGGCGCCCTCGATCTTCCCCAGCGTGGTGGGTCCCACGCCACGCGTCGGCGCGTTCACGCAGCGGCGGAAGCTCACCAGGTCGAAGGGGTTCGAGACGAGGCGCAGGTACGAGATCAGATCCTTCACCTCCTGGCGCTCGTAGAACTTCACGCCGCCCACCAGCCGGTAGGCCAGGTTCTGGGCGCGCAGAGCCTCTTCCATTTGCCGCGACTGCCAGTTGGCCCGGTAGAGCACGGCCACCTTGGCTTCGGGATCGCGGTAGCGCAGCTCCTGGATGCGCTGCACCACCCACTCCGCTTCCTGCCGTCCTTCGTCCGCCAGCTTGAAGGTGATGGTCTCGCCCTCTCCCAGATCAGTCTTCAGGGCGCCCTTGCCCTCCACGCGCTGGGAGTTGTTGGAGATCACCTCCGAGGCCGCGTCGAGGATCTTCTTCGTCGAGCGGTAGTTCTGCAGCAGCTCGATGCGCACGGCCTCGGGGAAGTCCTGCTGGAAGTCGAGGATGTTGCGGATGTCGGCGCCTCTCCACCCATAGATCGACTGGTCTTCATCGCCCACCACGCACAGGTTGTGGTGCCGCTTGGCCAGGTGCTGCACCAGCAGGTACTGGGCGCGGTTGGTGTCCTGGTACTCGTCCACGAGGATGAACTTGAACCGCTCGCCGTAGGCCGCCTGCATGACGGGGTCGCGGAAGAGCCGTTCGGTGTAGAGCAGCAGGTCGTCGAAGTCGCAGGCCCGGTGGTTCCGGAGGCCCTTCTGGTAGAGGTCATAGGCGTCTAGCACCCGGCGGGTCCAGGGGTCCAGGGCCTCCTCCCGGGCCTCCTCGGGCAGCAGGCAGCGGTTCTTGAAGTCGGAGATCAGCTCCAGCACGCGCTTGGGGTGGTACTGCTTCTCGGGCAGCTTGAGCTCCGCCAGCACCTGCTTCATGAGGCTCTTCTGGTCCGCCGGGTCGAAGATGACGAAGTCGCGGCCCACGGGCGTGCGCTCGCCCTCGCGGCGGAGAATGCGGGTGCAGAAGCTGTGGAAGGTGCTCACCCACATCTGCGCCGCGGGCACGGAGACGAGGCGCTGCACGCGCTCCTGCATCTCCTCGGCCGCCTTGTTGGTGAAGGTCATGGCCAGGATGGAGCCCGGGTGGACGCCCTCCTCCTCGATGAGCCAGGCGATGCGGCGCGTGATCACCGTGGTCTTGCCCGACCCCGCCCCCGCCAGGAGAAGCAGGGGACCGTGGGCATGGCAGACCGCCTCCCGCTGGGGCGCGTTCAGGTTGCGGAGCAGGGGGTGGTCGGATGGATGGCGGGACGCATCGGGCATCCCTTCATCCTATCGGCCCGTCCCCGCCTTCGGCGTGATGGCTTTGCCCTTCTCCGCCTTCCTGAGGACATCCTTCACCAGGAGGGCCGCGTCGTCTTCCGTCAACTTGGCTTTGAAGGAAGGCATGACAAGGCCGAAGAAGATGCCTTTGCGGATGGTCTTGATCATGTCCGCGTCGGTCTCCTTCGCGGCCTTCTTCGCATCCGTGAAATCAAAACCGCCCAGCTTCTTCCCCTCGGCGCTGTGGGCGGATCCGTCGGGTCCGTGGCACTTGACGCAGTTCTCGGCGAAGAAGGCCCGCAGCTCGTCCACGGATTTCATGGGCGCCTGGGCCCCGAGGCCGATCGGGATCAGAAGGGCGAGGACCATCACACCGGCTCGCATGGCCACCTCGATGAATGTTGAAACACGTGCCCAACATGGGCCGGAAGCGGGCCTCCGCAAGGGTCCCTCAGGGTTTTTTGTGCGCGACCATGGGACGCAGCACCTCGGCCACCAGGCGCCTGGCCTCCCCCTCCGAGAGCTGGCGGCCGAATCCCGGCATCGCTCCCCGACCCTTGAGAATGGAGGTCGCCAGCGCGGCGTCCTCCTGGCGGGCGAACCAGCGGCCGTCCGCGAGGTTCCGGCCTCCCAGCCGGACCCCGTTGGGCCCGCGTCCCGTGCCATCCGCCCCGTGGCAGACCAGGCACCGCTCCCGGTAGAACTCCCGGAGATCCCTCGCCTGGGCGGCCGAGGAGGCAGACATGGCCACCAGGAGCGGCAGCGCGGCGGAACGGATCCCCATGGCTCGACGCTACCATGGGCCGCGGGGCCCCGTTAGGCTGGAACCACGCGCCCGTGGCGGAATGGCAGACGCCGCGGACTTAAAATCCGTTGCTTTGACTTGATTTCATTGAACTTAAAATCACAAATTCGATTGAAGCTACATTTAAGCTACAAATCTATTCACGGGGCATCGAGATCGATCGCCCAGGTCTTGTGGTGCGGGTGGTGGGACTCGAACCCACAAGGGATTACTCCCGGCAGATTTTAAGTCTGCTCTGTATACCGTTCCAGCACACCCGCATCGGCTCAGTTTACTTCGTCCCCTGGATCACCTGGTGGATGGAGTTCATGGTGCGGATTACCAACGCGAGTTGAACCCGTGAGCACCAGCCATTCTCCTAGTCATACTCCACATCGACTTCGGCGCCCCCGAGACTCCCCTCGAACACCTCACGGCCCGTGTCGGTCATCACGTGGACGGCGCCCAAGGCACCCTGGTTGAAGGCCCACTGGTCGCGTTCCCAGGCACCCTCGACTGGGAAGCCCTGCCCCTCGACGACCACGGGCTGACCCGCCTGGATCTTGGCGAAGATCGCATCGGTGATGCTGATGGTGTGCAGGTCGTAGCCGTAGTCCACTGTGATGCGAGTCAGGGTCTACTCCCGCACGAAGAGGATCAGGTAGCGGCGCCCATCTGGCGAGAAGTCCATCCAAGCGATTTCAAAGGCCGGGATGTTGGGGTCGGCAAGAGCCCGGAGCAGCACGGTGGCACACCCTTCTGGGTGGCCCAGGATCGCGGCCACATTGATCAGGGAGACCCCGAGGGACATAGGGTCTGGGTTCCGGTCCAGCCAGTCGCGGACCTTCCCTGTGATCAGGACCGGCGGATGAGGAACCATCCCCGGGCGTCGAAGAGGGATCGTGCCCCGCTGGGACACGGGGATGAGCGTGACCTCGAAGCCCGCTTCGACCAGCGGCCCCTGGAGCGCCTGGACACACTCATCGAGCAGAACGGCCCCCTGGATCCGCGTGGTCGGAGTCGGGGGGTTCTCCTCGGAGTTCTGCTCGTCGTTACGGATCAGGTTGATACCCATGTCAGCTCCAAAGCACGGTCGGAAGGAAGGGCAGCCCGGCGTGGGCCCAGAAGGCCGCCTCCCACACCAGAGAGGCTCGAAGATCAAGACGGTGGAGCCGGTGTTCCTCCACGGCCCGGAACTCCGCCCACAGCGTGGCCGTCGCGAACAAGCGGAACGCCCCAGCTACCACAAGGGCCAGGACATCGCGCCCACCGAGGCCCCGGAGCACGTGGACCACGACGCCGGGCTCCCGAACTTCCTGGATGATCAGCAGGCCCAGGGCGAGCCGAGGCAACCAGCAGGCCCCTATGGCCCGCCACACCCAGTCCGAGGTTCTCAACGGGGTCGCGGCGACCAGCAGACGGCCATGGAGCCGAACCCTGATGCCGAGGCAGGCGAGGCCCCAGAGGGCGACGAACCCGAACCAGATGGGCCTCACCGCCCCCGCCGCGTCAGGTCGTCGAAGGGAAGCACCGTGACCGAGGGCCAGTGGATGCACTTGTGGGCGTAGCCCGCGAAGGTCGGGACGTAGAGGGAAGCGCCGTGGAGGTCCAAGTGGTCCCGGCCAGGGATGGGCCAGAAGATCGGCAACGAACAGACCCGGCACGTCGTCAGGTTTCCGCACTGACAACCGCCCCTCCTACGGGAGGGCCAGCCACAGCCGGGACAGGCCAAATCCGCCAGCTCAGGGTTCAGTTCCAACAGGGGTGTCAGCGGCGGCGCGTTCGGCTTCAGCTTCCAGGACCTCCCGTCGGCCAAGGCCAGCCATCCACACCCGTGGGGAGCGTGGCGGCGAAGCACGGCGATCGCCTCTTTCGGGTCGAGGTCTTCGGGCAGTTCCCAGCATGTCCACCCCGGTATATGGTCGAAGCCGTCCAGGAGGACGTAGGGGCGTCGCACCGGCAGGGCCTGGAATGGCCGCCGCCAGACCGGCCAGAGGAAGGTGAGGTCCCCGGCCTCGATGACCTTCTTCGCACTGCCGTAGTTGAACGCGAGGCTCTCGCCCGTCCGAAGGTTGTTGAACTTCGCCACCGACGCGAAGCCGAGGGTCGCCTGCATGAAAGGGATGACGGCCCGGATCGCCGCTTCGGTGTCCAGGGTGAACTCGAAGGTCACTTCAGCGGGGCCATGCCCCCGCGAGCGAATCAGGCCGTTGTCCATGGCAAGCATGAGGATTTGGCGCCGTCCGGGCCCGTTGAAGTCCCAGCGCACGGCCTGGATGTCCTCGACGACCTCTGCTGGGAGCCCGAGCGCCTGAGAGTTCTCGGGCCGCTGAATCCACATGGCGTGGTCGTCCACGAGATGGAAATCGCCAGTCGCGGCGACGATCCAGTAGCCCTCCCTCATCGGCCTCCACCGACCAAACTTACCCCCATCTTGTAGTAGGGCCTGTCGGTGGTTCCGAAAAAGGTAAACCTTCTCTACGTCATTTCCGAAGCAGTCGCTTCAGGCTCTCCACCACCTGACCGACCACCAAAATGGCCCTCTGCTGGCCGGGAGGGGCCTGACCGAAGCCGATAGAGGCGCCTTCGTATACCCGTTGCTGCTCGGAGATGCGATCCCGAACTGCGGCTTTGAACCTCGGGTCGGAAAGGAGGTCGGCCTTCGTGATCAGCTTCAGGGCTTCTTTCTGGGCAACCTTAAAGCGTTTGGCCTGTTCACTTAACTGGGAGAAGGCGTAAACCGCCTGCGGGTCAGTGCTCATGGTGATTTCCACTGCCGCGAGACTCGACGATGCAGACTCATAGTTCTGGAGGAGGTCCGTAACTTCCTCATTCGACAACACGGGGACGAATCGGGACCCGCTGACCCTCAATACCTGGGTCTTCGTGACCGAAGGACAGCAATGCGGATCATCGGGACCAAAAGTAAGAGTGGTCACTCGGACCTCTCCATCTTGGAGGCCAATGGATTTGACCCCACCTCCGCCGAGAGACATAGCGGCGACATCTTGAGGAACCCCTTTGACCAGACGAACGGCATGAAGCTCGTTCACCATGGCGTTACCGCCGCCGTTGTGTCCGAGGACGACAACGGCGGCCAAACCGGAGCTTGCCCCAGGGGCTCCCAGAGCAATTTTCGATTCGTCCAATTGGGTGAACCCGCCGGAAACGGAGTGCTCCCGATACCCATTCTTCAACTTGATGGCCTGCTTCCCACACCGATAGGTAGCGTTCTTCAATTTGTCGATCAGGGGATCTTGGGCCTGGGCCACAGGGACAGAAAGCACCAGTGCCAGAAGGACAGCTCGTGAGAAGTAGGACATGTGATTCCCTTGCGAAGGTGAAGAAGAGTAGAGAAAGTGATGTTCTCTTCTCCGTTACTGACCGACCCCGCTGAGGCGGAGGAGGTCACCAAACACCCCATCCTTCACAAGGCCCACCCCTGGCGCATACCAACTACTGTAATTTTTTCTTCCATCTGACCCGAAGTGGTCAATCCGCACACAGTTCTTGAACACTCCGGCAGGAACCTTAACCGTTACTCCAACCGCTGCGACCTTGTTCAGGAACATCTGTCCGGGCAAGTTCGGATTGGGCTCCAACCACTTCGTCCCAACCTTCAGAGGGAATCGAAGGCGAACGTTTTGGCTTCCTGGCCTAGGGCCTGCCTGCTGGATCTCGGTCAGGCCAGTATCGTTTACACGGAACACACCGCTGCTTTTGATCACTGAGGGGCCACCGGGGATGGCGTTCTGGATCGTTTGCCGATAGGTAGCCTCTCCAGTTACAGCCTCCACAATTTCTACAGTGACCAGTCCCATGATGCCCTTGTATTCATATCGGGCACCACGGACCAAGGGACAAAAGTCCTTGTCTGTCAACGAAGCCGCCGACACTAGATCAGGTGATGTCACCTTACCTTCTGCGACTTTGGTTCCCTGGGCATGGGCAAACCCGAAGAAAAAAACTGCCGTCAAGACGCAGGTCTTGGCGCCGGCGAGGGGGGCCATGATCGTTCCTCCAAAATGGGTTGTGGGATGAAGGAGGGGGCCCGCTTCGCGGTTGCTTGGGTAGAATCCAGGACATGCCCTGCTACCTAGCTGGCCCCCTTGGAGAAAAGGGGTGGCAGAATGGTCAACATGGATTACACCAGGGTTGTAATTCGCGGTCGAGGAAGTTGTGACCGGCAGGGGACCTTACAAGCCCCGGCGTGCGGTCAAGAAGCCCAAGACGTTAGGCGAACGCATCGTCGTCCTTCGGCAGGCTCTGCGCATGAATCAGGCGGGGTTGGCCGAGGTGTTGGGCGTCCCCCAGCAGAGCATCTCGGCCTGGGAACGGGGTATCACCGAGCCGTCCGGACCAGCGATGGCCCTGCTGACCGCCACCTTCAAGACCACCGAGGAAGCCTTACGGACCGGGGAGATGTTCGAGATCCCCGAGGAGCTGATGCCCACCAATCGGATCATCGAACGGCGAAGTCTCCTCATGGCCGTTGAGGGCGGGACCGGGAAGCCCATCGCGCTTCCGGCGGCATCGCCGGGGGAGGTCTGGGGTGTGGACGCCCTCACCGGCGAGAGGGTTCGGTTATCCCGAGATCAGGCCCTTGCATGGCTGGCTGAAGCGATCGACAACCAAGCCCCAGTCTGGATCGTGTCCAAGCCAGACAAGAAGGCTAAGAGGATCAAGGTCACCACCCGGACGCGTAAGAAGGCGTGAACTAGGGTCAGTTCAACTGGGGTCCGTAGACCCGGGCCCCAGGCCGAACCCACTTGATGATCACGTTGGGGGCAGATGCCCCCTCCGAACGCGCGGAGGGTCTATTCGTCGAATGGAAGTGGAGTCTGTCCCAGTGCTTCGGGTCCGGGTGGCTCGGCCGGAGGACCTGGGAGGGTAGGTCGGGGTGTCCGGGCTTGTAGCCCCTCGGCCTGCTTACCCCGAGGCCTCTTGGACGCCAACTGCCTGGCCAGCCTTTCGGTGTTCTCTCCAGCAGGGAGGTCTTCGGGCTTGATACCTCGACGGCCCAGGGCATCCCGGATAGTCAGGTTGTTCTCGACGTGTTCGTTCTCCAACTGGAAGTGCCCCTGGAGGTCCTTTTCTTCCGCGTTGTGGACGGTCATCGCTGCTGTGAGTTCCTTAGCCTTGATGTTGATGGTGTGGAGATTGTCAGCCAGGGGCTTCTTGGAATTTCCACCGACATTCTTCTTCACGATGCGGGTGGGTTGGCCGAACAAGGCCTTATCCCCTTCGCTCCGGATGATCCCGATCCCGCCCTTCGCGGTTACCCCGCGACTCCATAGTGTTGCACTCAAGTCCCTCTCGGCCTTTCGCAGTTCTTCCCGGGACTTCAGTCTGTCGTTAAGTTCGGCCATCCCCTTCTGGATGATCTCAGCGGCCTGGGTTTGACCTGCGAAGTAGGTTTTCGCGAATGCTGCCAGCCCCGTGTCCTTGACCTGAAGCTCCTGCATGAGCATGTAGGCGCCCGTTCGAGTCATGTAGAAGTTTTCCTGCTCTCGTCTACTGCCAGGAATTGCGTCTATCTCCTGGATGAAGTGGGCGGCTGGGTCGGCCTCGCTGCCCTCTAGGTGGTCTTGGGCGCGGATGACTGCATTCTTGAAGGTCTTCCAGGACGCGATCTCGAAGAGGCCTTGGAGGTCCCGTCCGCTCCAGACTTCGCCCCCTTCATGAGATTTCTTAAGTGACTCAAATCGCTCGATGAGTCGTTGAATCTCTTGGATATTTGGAACACCAGACATTGCCCGCTACCTCCTTCTAACTAGTCTCCACCCGACACCCCGTAACGTGGCAAGTCCCCTATAATCAGTATGGACCCACCTGGGGGGAGGAAGTTCAAGACCAGATGATTAGGTCGGTCATCGAGTCCTAGGGCAAGGGATCGACCTGGTAGGGCCTGCGAAGAAGGCCGATAAGGAAAGGAACGCCACGTCCACACGCCCGAGCGCCTATAACCTCCGTCCTGACATGGTGCCCGTCAGCCCTTTTGTCGAGTGACGTAGGTGACGACCACATCCAGGGCATGGCCCTTGAGATACTCGATGTAGGCCTTAGGCATGGGAGCGTCAATGAAGGGCCGTCCGTGGTGCTCGTCTGTGATGAAAACGAGCCGGGATAGCAGCCGCTTCCGCTTTTGGTTCCACACGATGACCTTCACCACATCCTTGTAGAACTCCGCCGTGGCGTTCTTGCCAGAGACCTTGAACTCGTAGGCTGTGCTGGTCTCTGGGTCCACCACGTCGATCTTCTGGTCCAGATCCGGCGACACCATGGCTTCAATCTGATACCGATCGGGATCCAGGTCGTGGACCAGGGACCTCCATGTCTTGGCGATGGCCTGGGCGTTCTTGGTGTTCGCCGACACGTCGTTGTTGTCGCGTAGCCGGAGCTTGAACGCTTCCTGGGCGGCCTGAACCACGGGGTCGTTCATGGGGACATCTCCGGTTAGGACGATTACGAAAGGTTATGGTCGAGGGTGAGTGGTTGGACCTCCTGGCCTACTCCAGATGGCCGTGGTCCCCGACCTGACGGTAAGGTATCCCTATGTCCCCCCTGGCCCTAGATGCTTTTCTCGCGACTTGGCGCTCCTCCGCCGGGAACGAGCGGGCCAACTTTCAGTCCTTCCTCCGGGACTTCTGCGCCGTGCTGGACCTGCCGGTCCCCGAGCCGAAGAACCCGACCTCGACATACTGCTTCGAGAAGGATCTGAAGCTCACCCACCTGGACGGGACAACAACCACGGGCAGCATCGACTGTTACCGCGAGGGCTGCTTCGTCCTCGAGGCCAAGCAAGGCAGCACCGCCGAGGCCACGGGCTCAGCCCCCCGGCGAGGCACCCGGGCCTACGACCGCTACATGGAGGCCGCCTTCGGGCAGGCCGTGAATTACGCCCGGAACCTGCCCCAGCGCCCGCCCTTCGTCCTCACCTGCGATATCGGCCACGCCTTCCACGTCTGGGATGGCTTCTCGGGCGCCTACGGCGGCTACGGCGCCCGTCGCAGCTACACCATGGAGGATCTTCGGGATCCCAAGGTCCAGGAGCGGTTCAGGGCCCTCTGGCTCGACCCCCAGAGCCTCGACCCCGCCAAGATCCGCACGGTCGTCACCCGGGACGTGGCCGCCGCGCTGGGCGGACTGGCCCGCAGCCTGGAGACCCGGTTCCCCGCCGAGGCCGTGGCCCGCTTCCTTATGCGGACGGTCTTCACCTTCTTCGCCGAGGACGTGGGCCTCCTGCCAGAAAAACTCTTCCAGAACGCCTTGGAGGGCGCCTGGAAGGAACACCCGGAGGCGTTCCCCAAGGGCCTGGAGTCCCTGTGGGACGCCATGAACACCGGCGGCTTCTGGGGCCCCTTGAAGGTGCTCCGGTTCAACGGCGGTCTCTTCTCCGAGAGCCTTGCCCTGGACCTCAACGCGGACGAGATCGCCCGGCTGGCCGAGGCAGCGAGGTTCGACTGGTCGGAGGTGGACCCCTCCATCTTCGGCACCCTGCTGGAGAGCGCCCTAGACGCCCGTGAGCGACACCGCCTCGGTGCCCACTACACCCCCCGAGCCTACGTCGAGCGACTGCTTCGCCCAGCCCTCGAAGAACCCCTCCGCGCCGACTGGGATTTGGCCCAGGCCGAGGCCATGGCGTTGCTCGGAAACGAGCCCAACGACGCCGACAAGGCCAAAGCCCGAGAGGTGCTCCACGACTTCCAGCGCCACCTTGCCCACGTCAAAGTGCTCGACCCCGCCTGTGGCAGCGGCAACTTCCTGGCCACGGCCTACGACGTGCTGAAGCGACTGGAGGGTGAGATCCAGCGCCGTTTGGAGGACCTGGGGGAGACCGG
The DNA here is from genome assembly GCF_022808815.1 of Geothrix paludis. Taxonomy (GTDB): domain Bacteria; phylum Acidobacteriota; class Holophagae; order Holophagales; family Holophagaceae; genus Geothrix; species Geothrix paludis. The sequence goes on from NZ_JAKZLC010000001.1 coordinate 1,128,262, forward strand.
GAGGTCCCTGGCCCTGGAGGGCGTTCTGGTGACACCGGGGCAGTTCGTGGGCCTGGAGGTGAAACCCTGGGCTGCCGCCATCACCGATTTGGTGCTCTGGATCAGTCACCTCCAGTGGTTCCACCGCCAGCACCCCGACATGTCCCCGCCCGAGCCGGTGCTTCAGGCATACGGGAACATCCAGTGCCGCGATGCCGTGCTCACGTGGTCGGGCACGAAGGCCACGGACCGCAGCCGCTGGGATGGCCGGACGTTCAGGGTTCACCCCGTCACCGGCAATGAGGTGCCCGACGAGACTGCACAGGTGCCAGTCACCGAACTGGTGAACCCGCGCCCGGCGGCATGGCCCGAGGCCGACTTCATCGTGGGGAACCCCCCCTTCCTGGGCAACGCCCGGATGCGCGACGCCCTGGGTGACGGCTACGCCGAAGCCCTGAGGGCGGCCTACCCCGACGTGCCCGACACCGTGGACTTCGTTCTCTATTGGTGGCACAAGGCGGCAGAGGCCGTGCGGTCAGGTCGCACCCAACGCTTTGGCCTGATCACGACCAACAGCCTACGGCAGGTGCGCCAGCGCGGGGTCATCACCCACCACACGAGTGGGAAGACCCCCCTGAAGCTGCTGTGGGCCATCGCTGATCACCCCTGGACCGACGACGGCGCCGCCGTCCGCATCGCCATGACCGTGGGCGGCCTGAAGGGCCAGCCGTGGCTGGGTCGCGTGGTGGAAGAGGGCAGCGGTGCCAATCCCGAGATTGAAGCACAGGCGGTGAAGGTAGAGGGCCAGGCCGTCGATTTGATCAACGATGACCTGAGCGCCGGGGCCGATGTCTCGGACGCCCGGGCCTTAAAGGCGAACGACCTCCTCTCCTCCCCGGGGATGAAACTCCACGGGGCTGGGTTCATCGTGACCCCGGACCAATGGAACGATTGGGGGCGCCCCGCCGTGGTGCATCCCTACCGGAACGGTCGTGATCTAACGGATACACCACGGGGGGTAATGGTCATCGACCTCTACGGCATGACGGAAGCTCAGGTGCGGGAACGGCACCCAGCCATCTACCAGCACGTCCGGGAGCACGTGAGGCCAGAGCGTGAGCAGAACAACGACCAAGTGACCAAGCGGAACTGGTGGATATTTGGGCGAAATAGAGAGGACATCCGGCCTGCGCTGGCTTCCCTCCCCCGCTACATCGCCACGGTGGAGACTGCAAAACATCGGGTCTTCATGTTCGTAGACGGCGCCACCATCCCCGACAACATGCTCATTGTCATCGCCAGCGACGATGCCTTCCATCTTGGTGTCCTCGGAAGCCGTTTTCATGTTCTTTGGGCTCTGGCTGCCGGGGCCCTGATGGGGGTGGGCAACACTCCGCGATACTCCAAGACACGCTGCTTCGATCCCTTCCCCTTCCCCGAGGCCACCGAGCCCCAGAAGGCCTTGATCCGGGGCCTCGCCGAGTGCCTGGACTCCCACCGCAAGGCCGCCCAGGACCGGGGGGCGACCATCACCGGCATGTATAACCTACTGGTGAAGCTGCGGTCCGGGGAACCCTTCAGCGACCGGGAGCGTGAGCAGCACGAGATCTCCCAGACCGAGATCCTTCGCCAGCTCCACGACGAGCTGGACGCCGCCGTGGCCGACGCCTATGGGTGGCCCGTGGATCTCCCCGACGCGGACATCCTCGTGAACCTTGTGGCCCTGAACAAGGAACGCGCTGCCGAGGAGGCCCGTGGGGTCGTCCGGTGGCTCCGTCCCGAATATCAGGCCCCGGAGACCGTCGCGGCGACGGCCACGGCGCTGATCCCCGAGGAGACGGAGGTCGAGACCGCCGTGGCCCTCACCCACATCGAACCCCAGCCCTGGCCCAGGGATCTCAAAGACCAGCTCGGCGCCCTCCGCGCCGTCCTCACGTCCTCCGCCCGTCTGTGGACCATGGAGTCTGTCGCCCAGGCGTTCAGAAGCCGAGGCCGCTACCGCGAGAGCATCGCCGCCCACCTGGACCTTCTCACCGACCTCGGGATGCTCAGCCGAGTAGACACCCCCGAGGGCCCCCGCTGGCATCGGCCCCAGGCAATGGGGGCGTAAATTGAGAGGCAATTATTTGGTGACTTATTTACATCACCGCTTCTTTTCTAACTTTATTCGCTCTCTTCTGGCTTTAATTTGTCTTGCAAAATCCATGAATTTATTCACCGGGAATACCGCATAAGCAATTGCCCATATTTGCACAATTGACAATAAAAACAGCACTTCGAGTGAAATGATTCTTCCGATATTTGCATACCGGTAAAGGTTCTCCTGTTTGCTCAGAACCGTAGAGCAGAATACGGCAATTAAACCAAGAACTAGCACTAATAGTGATGCGTTCATTGGAATAGTGAGGGGGCGTAAATCAGAAATGACAGTGGATATCGTCTCTACAGTTCTTTCTCGTTTTTCAACCTTCTCGACGGTTGATGGGATCAACAAGGCAATCCAAGCACCAAGAATTGCAAAGGCAATCGAAGATAGGTTTTTCAGGTAATCATACAGCGGCAATTGGTTGCTTATAGGCACAGAAGGGGCCATGTATCCAAGTCCAATACCAATGAGGACTATTAATAAGACGTAGAAGATTCTCATAATATTATTTTATTACCTGCATGAAAGTAGGAGCAATTCTTGAGACCTCGTTGATCAACGAAAGAAGAAGAATATTCCCATTAGCGTCAAATTGAACATTAATTGTATATTCTTCTTTTACATTTGCCTTACTTAACCAATAACTATCAGAGTCGGATGAAAATTTAAATCCGATGTCGTCCGTATCAGACGTTAAGGAATTATATGCTTCAATAATTTGCGAAAATTCTGTAACTGAGGGAGTGAATCCAATTTCATAGTGCACTGGAATTTCGTTTGACACCATATTAGATCCATAATCCAGCCCTAGCCCGGCAAGAAGTCCGACTGCCATCTTGCGGAATGTTGATTTCTTTGAAGGTGAGGCTGGAATTTCAGCTTTGTAAAGGACTTTTGATATTGATGCACGGCGACTTCGCAAGGAGTCAATATAAGCCTTCTTCTTTGAATGGTCCTTTTTAAATCTTGGTATCCATTTTACGGTTTCACCCTTGTCGTTTTGATAACCTTCGATTCTGATGTGCTCATCGTCATCATCTTCACCATCACCAATTACAACCCTGGGTGATTTATATCTTAAGTAATTTCTAAAATAAATATCAATTGCTGAGGCCGATGAAGGATACCCTTCCGGACGAAGTGAAATTATTGTTTTACCACTCGGTGGAATCATAAAAAAGCTCGGGAACCCAGGTATTTTCCCGTCCACATCCTTGGAGGATATGTCGGGTGAATTTACAACCGATTGTGGGTCAATTGATAATAATTTATTACCATGGACTAAATCTGCACCTACCCAGAGTGATACAAAAACATTTCCATGAGATTGAATAATTTCACAGCAATATATATCCTTTTCTAGCTCCCGATATTTTAATTTAGTCTCAACCAATGGTTTACCGCTTAGCCAACCAGCAAGGTCACCTGTCAAATTGGTGAGGGAATAAAAAGGGCCGGGCAGTGTTTTCCCTTCCTTCCTTCCCCTTGGGAAATAGCCGCATTCCAATACGTCATACGCAGTGAATGTAATCTGCATGACCCCCCCAAATGGCCGTAGACCGAAGAATGGGACAGAAAGGAACTAGCTAAGAGCCTCATCCTAGAGCCTAGCGTAAGTTCCTGCTGGTTCAGCCCTCAAAGGTGATTCCGACGGACTAGTGCCCAAACGGCGCCGTGTTCAGTCGCGAACCTGAACCCAACCATCAACTGGGCTATCCCTGTGAGCATGGCGCCGACTCGTTCGAGGAGTTGCTGGGACGTGCCCCCCAGGACCGAAATTCGACCTCCCCAGGGATGACCCTAAAGGCCACGAAAGGACCTGGGCCAGTCGATGGCCGCCCCGAATCGTCTCTACGCCGTAAAGAGGCTCCCAGGGGCCTTCGCTGATAGGTCCTGACCCTCGGGCGAATACCCCGACAGCCAACATCGCCTCTACCCTATGGGTGTTGGCAGGGTTCAGGGGAGTTGATCCTCGCCGGGATTTAAAACGCGTGAACTGGGGATCGTCCGGCGCACCCATTTTGCCCTCGGCGGCTCGGAGGGCCACCAATTTAAAGGCTCGATCACCGGGGCACCGCAGTCGTCACAGACGAGACGAGGGGACGGATGGCCGTCCTCGGCGGACGTATTGTTGTGGGGGCAGACTCTGGCCATCACCCTCCCCTGGCGAAGGTCGACAACGCCTCGGTGGCTAACAGCGTAGCCGAGGAGGACGGCGACAAAGTTCCAGCCAGAGGAAACAAGCGGCGGGCACGCCCATAGGCATGCCCGCCGCCGACATGGTCTCAGCACCCTACGCCCACAGGTCGTTGGGCATCGACACCCACTCAGTCCATTTCGGCATCGTCATCTTCGTCGATGGTGGGGGCCTCGGCCTGCACCACCGGCGCCACGAAGCCACTCACTCGGATGCCGTCCCGTTTGACCTTGGTGCGGCGCCAGCCGAACACACCGGTGAGGATCTGGGCGACCTGACGGCCTTCCCTTCCGTTGGCCCGGTAGAGCTTCAGATCCAGGGCGTCCTTGAGGATCTCGTCGATGGTGGTGTCCTTGCGGCGGGCCAAGTAGGACCGCATTGGAGCCTCCATGGGGCTCTCAATGCGTCGGATGTCCTGCTCTTCGCGTGCCAACAGCTCCTCCTCGTAGGTTAGATGCCAGACCTCCCCCTGCTTGTAGAGGTGGACGGCTTCAGCCCAGAGTTGCTCCCTGTCCCGGGCAAGGGCGTTGAGGTCGATGTCTCCGATCACCAGTGGCCAGAAGCGCCTTCCACCGGTTGTGTCCCGCAGGTAGGCGCTCTCGTTGACGGTTCCGACGAAGATACATGTCCGGGGAAACTCCCGGACATTCACCTCGTAGGGCATCCTGATCCGGTCACGATCGAGGCTGAGAAAGGCTTTCACCCTCGCCGTGTCAGCCTTGCTCAGAGCGTCCAGCTCGGCGAACTCGACCACCCATCGACCCTGGAGGCCGATATGGCCGTCCTTAGACCGGAGATCGAGAGGGGTGTCGTTCACCCACTGGTCGTTCATGAACAGAACGCGGAGGCTGGTGGACTTGTAGGTCCCTTGTCCACCCTCCATGACCAGGCAGGCATCAGCCTTCGCGCCTGGGCGGTAGGCCCGGGCCACGGCGGAGATCAGGAACCGCTTGGTGATGGCCCGGTTGTAGTCGGTGTCTTCGGCGCCGAAGTAGTGGTCGTGAAGGTGACTGATGCGGTCCTGCCCGTCCCACTCCAGGCGATCGAGGAAGCGTTGGATGACGTGTCGACGGTTCCGCATCGCGACGGCCTTGACTGCATTGCTCAGCAGGGGGAGAGGGAAGCCGACATCCAGGTGGGTCTCACACCAGACTCGTAGGGCGAGGAGATGCTCCTCGCCGAACACCGAACCTGCCTGCCCCCCTCCTGGAATGGCCCGGAGCAGCTTGACCCTGCCCTCGAACGTGTCGAAGGCCAGGGAGCCCGCGTAGGTGCAGGACGTTTCCAGCACGATCTCCGCGTTACTCTGGAATGGACGGACGCTGTTGCCGTTCCATCGCAGGTCACCCATCCAGGTGTTGTCTTCTGGGTCGAGGTCAGGCCCCGGCTCCTCGGGCCAGAAGTCCGGGGTTGGGGGAGGGATGAACACCCCGCCCTTGGGCTTGCGGAGGGGGCGGAGTTCCGTCTTGAGGTCGGAGAAGTAGGCGTCTTGCGGGGGCAGCTTCCTAGCCATGATCGACCTCGTCACGGTGGGAGAAGATGCAGGGTGCCTCCCGGTGGGACGCACCGTAGAGTCCGCCGTTGGAGAGGACGCCGGTGATGACTTCCATGGCGATGTCGAAGTCAGCGGGGATGGCGTTCAACCGGCCGCGCCTCAGGCCGAAGATCACTCGACCATCTTTGTTCGTGGGGGGGAACGACAGGTCGTCGGGATAGGGATCGACGTAGAGGTGGAAGGGAAACCCGACCGGGCATCCCAATCCGAGGGAGAACCGGCCCACCCGCTTGTCGTTCCCCTTGAGAAGGGCCCAGGTCAGCCCCAGGGGCCGCTGGTTCCGCAGGGTGGCGACAGCGGCGGAAATGCCTGGGACCATCCTGGCATCGTTCTGGTGGTAGTGCGGGATGAACTCCTCTAGGCGAAGGGCCAGCGACCGGACGAAGATCGCGGTCATCGCGGGGGTCCCGATCAGATAGTTCTGGAGTGTCAGCTGGCTGTATTCAGCCGGTGGAGGAGAGGGTTGAGGGGTGCGCATCGGCGCCTCCTATGTGTGCCGGGTCCGTGTCGGGACATACGGCGGTCGGACCGTGCCTCGATGGCGCCGGTTCGAAATGAGGTGGAGGGCTCCGCCGGTAGTCCCCTGGCGGTGCCCGGTGACGAGCTCTTGGAAGGCCCACCACCTGCTGGGGGCCGAAGTTCGCGGCTTACCCAGCAGATGGCTTCCTTCCCCAAAGAGCTTTCCGTCAGCTCCCATCCTTCACTTCAAGGGAACTGCGCCCCCGTGCCACCGGGGGGGAGGCCACCCTCAAGCAGCTCTTCCAAGAGATGGGTTGGATAGCTGCCGGACATATTTTCACCGACACTTCGGCGTCGGGGCCCTCGTAGGGATGACCAAACGGGAAGCGATCGGGAGAACCTCAACTTGTTCAGGGTCCGGGTTCTTGGACAGGAGTCCAGGACCGGGAGAGGCCCATCAATCCTCGCTCTGTCCAGATGTCCAGACTCTGGTTCCCTTTATGAAAAGTTGAAATATGGAAGGGAGAGAGTATCTGCATCCTGGACAGGTTTCGCCAAATGGCACCTCAATCGTAGACACCTGGACACCCCGTCTAATCCAGCCCCTTTCCTATCCGGTGGAACCACATCCTGAACAAGGGACTGACCTGCTAGAGAGGCACGGCGAGACGCCGGTGTGCCCCCAGATGCAGATGGGCAGAACGAAGAGGTGAGTTCCCGGGCCGTTTCGCTTCTCCTCACTCCCCGCCCGACAAGTCATGCCGGGCCGCCTCCGCGACAAGACGATCTGCCAGAACCTGGATGTTGCCAGGGTTCCAAGCCGAGCCCCTAGACCGGTGACCTTCGGCGGTGAGGATCGCAGCGATGCGGCGCCCACCCAACCCCTGTCGTCGAAGCTCAAGGATCCTGAGAAGTGTCGGGTGCTCACCTGGATGGGGCTCAAGGTGGACCCCGTCTGCCATGAGCTGAAATCCGAAGGGGATAGAGCCCACGCGCTCGTTCCGGGCTTTTTTTACGGCCAGAGCGGCCTTGGTCCTTGCCTGGATCATGCGGCGTTCAAGCCGCGCCGCTGCGTCCATGACAGTCGCCGCCATTTCGGAAAACGGATCATCGCCGGAGATCCCCTCTACGAGGGCGAGGGTGGCACCCCCTCCTCGAAGCTCGCGCTTGACCAACTCTGAGACGTAGACATCACGTGCGACCCGGTCCGCCTTGTGTGCGACGAGGACGCCAGCCCGAAGGTGTTTGATCGCCCCCAGGGCGGCAAGCAGCCCCGGGCGGTCTTCAAGATCGGCACCGCCGCTGACACCCAGGTCCTCATGCCAGGCCACCACAGAAATCCCTTGGCGATCGGCCCAGGTGGTGATGGCGGCGTGTTGGGCGTCCATGCCCAGGGCCTGTTCGTCAGTGCTCACCCTCAAGTAGGCCACCGCGACGGACGGGTTCAGCTTTGGGCGCCTTGGGTGCGGCAGGTGGGCCTCCGGGAGGTGGGGTGTTCTGGAACCGTTCGGTGCCAATACGCGGGTTCCCCCTGAGTAGGGGGATGGGATGAGCGGATGCACTCCCCCCTTCTACTTCTACTCCAAGGATTTTGAGCAGTTGGCGGCGAGTAGGGCGAGGGAAGCACCCTTGATCAAGGGATCGGCCTGGGCCCCAAATTTAGTTTTTCAACTGCTGGGTATCATCCTGCTGAAGACGGCTTATTCGACCAAAATCGGCGGCTGAACTTCACCCCATCTCCCGATATCGCGGTGTCCTGCGGCCTTCGATACCACCCTCCTCACGGCACCGCAGGCCGTGCGGAGGGGCCCTACGCTCCAAGAATCTGACCATCGAGCACAGCTCGATCAGTCATCGTCTACCCCCTCATTTCGGAGACCTCCCGATGAACGTTCATAACGAGTCGCTGACCACCATCTCAGCGGATCCGACCCAACAACCTACTGCCTGTCTCGGCTCAGATCAGCCCCACGACCCACCGAGCGACTCCTGTGTGCGGGAGAAGTTCTACCTCGCCATCGGCCTGCTCCTCGACTGGGCCGGTCTGGAAGTCGCCCAGCACCTACTCCTCGAGAACGAGGTCCTCTCCATGGCCAAAGACATCCTCCTCTGCCCGGAGATGGCGATCCAGGATGGAGTGTTCCTGGAGATGGTTCATGACCGCAAGTGGTTCAGGCTCTCCCTGAACATGCCGGACACGTTCCTCTCTCTGGAGTTCGCTGATCACTCCGGACCCTGTGGGCAGTTCTACTGCCAGATCAACGACGAGACCCCCCTGAGTGCGGGTATGGCCACCTTCGCCCTCTACCATCTTCAGGCCATCTTTGCCAAACCGGCAGAGATTGGCACGAGGATCGTTCTCGACTGCGAGATCGACTTCGCCTAATCACGAACCCTGAAGGCTCAGCTTGGTAGTGACTCTATGCCATGGGGTCACTACCTTGTTGTGCGGGTCCGCTTGGGCTTCATTCGTGATTTAAGGATCAGCTCCCGAGGAAATCCTTGGGACCTCCGCCCATCACTTCAAGCCAACCTGATGGGCAAGGCTTCAGCAGAGCTTGGAGGTCCGCCATTGGGGTTCCCGTGTCCAGCCACGTGGCCCACTCCGTCGGGGCCAACAGCGCGGGCATCCGGTGGTGGGGCAACTCGGCGATCAGCTCGTTTGGCTCCGTGGTGATCACGGTCGCAGTGTCGTAGCCGATCCCCGTCTCCGGGTCTGTCCATGGCCCCCAGAGACCAGCGAAGACGAACAAGTCCCCCGTGGCCGGGAGGATCGTGCACGGCGTGCCCTTCTTGGCGCCGCCGACCTTCGGCCACTCGAACCAGGCGTTGACGGCGATCAGGCATCGCTGGCCCTTGAACGGCTTCGAGTAGAGCCTGCCGGTCGCGATCTTGTCAGCGCGAGCATTGAAGGTGAAGTATTCGGAGATGAAGGCCCGGCTGGGAGCGTTCGGGGGGAGGAAGCCCCAGAGGTAACTCGCCGCCACGCGGACGCCGTCCACAAGGCGGACGCCGGGGATGGCATCGGTCGGGGAGAGGTTCGGGTTCGGCACAGCCCAGTCCTTGGTGGTCCCGGCGGCGCCGAGGCGCTCCAGCACCAAGCCCTCGATGCCCTTCTTCACCCCCACGCGACCGCACACATGTCCTCCACCTAAAGCTGCCGACCATGATGCGCCAGGGTGGGGACGCCCGGGCAAAACTGCCTTGGACACACCAACTCCCACCGCCTCAACGCCGGTTCTCGATCAAGAACCGAGTCTGGCACATTCGTTTTTATTTCGCTATATTGGGACCCCGCCGATGGGGTGGGTGGGGTTGGTTCGATGCTGGCTGTGTGGGTTCCGGAGTTGCCTTTCCAGCTTGCGCGGCAGCGCGAGGCAGAGCTGATCGGGCGTCCCTTGGGGTTCCGGAACCCGGAGCAGGGCCGAACTCCGAGGCTGTGGATGGTGGACCGTATTGCCAGGAAGGCCGGGCTGGAGCCGGGCATCCCCGTGGACATCGCCCTCCACCAGGACCCCGGGCTCGTCGTGCTCGACCCCATGCCCTCAACCTGGATGGATGCCCGCGCCTGCCTGGGTCGTCACCTCCTGGCCTACAGCCCCCTGGGCCGTCTGGGACGCTTCGGTGAGGGCTTCGTGGATCTTCGTGGGACCGAACGCCTGCACGGTCCCGTGCTCGACGCGGCAGAACGGCTCCGCACGGATCTCCTTACGGCAGTGGGCTGGAGTGCCCACGGCGGCCTAAGTCAGAGCTTCTCTGCTTCCCGGTTAGCGGCAAAGGCGGAGGACCGGGTGCGGATGATCGAGGCGGGCCAAGAGGCCCCGTTCCTCGCCCCCTTTCCGCTCGGGGCGCTGTCGGCCCTGGAGGCACGGTCGCGAGATCGACTCCAGCACTTTGGCCTGCACCGCGTCGCGCAGGTCCAACCCATGGAGGTCCACGCCCTCGGGCGGATCATCCCGGTGCCCGAGGCGTTCCAGGTGCTTCGTCAGGCACGTGGGGAGGACCAAGACCGGCTCCCGCCGTTGGAGGTCCTCCAGGCGTCCGAGTCCCTGCGGAAGATCATCATGCCCCCCGCGCACAAGCACGACCTCGGGCTCGCCTCGTGGGTGTGGGAGGCGGCGTGGGCGTGGCGCTTGGATGGCCGCTTCATCCACCGCCTCCGCCTGTCCTGGTGGGATGTCGATGATCTCCACCACGTGCTGCCCTTCAGCCTCAACGGCGAGGACCTCTGGGCGTGCTGCCGAGACCTCGAACTCCAGTTCATGGCCGAGGCGACCCGGCGGGTGCTCATCCAGCGCCTGGAGCTGGAGGCGTGGTTGGGGCCCACACCCGGCGCCCCCCTCCTCCTCGCCGAAGAGCACGTCCAGAAGAGGCTGGCGCTAGAAGCTACTGCCCTTCGACTCCATCGTCGCTTCGGCCAGCAGGCCCTCCGGCAGGGGGCGTAGACCATGGCCCTGGCCCTCGGTATCTCCGCCTACAGCCTCATGGAGGGGGTCTACCTGCCCGAGGACTTGGGAAAGCTGGCGCTCCGCCTCGGCTACACCGACCTCGTCCTGGTGGACCGGGGGCTTCACGGCCTTCCCCGGATGCGCGAGGCCGCCGACAAGCTCGGCCTCCGGCTCCACGTCGGCTGCCGCCTGCCGCTGGGCGATGGTGAGGTCTACGTTCTCCCACTGGACGCCGAGGGCTACACCGGGATGAACAAGGCCCTGACGGACAAGGCCCACGGGCGGTCCTGGGTGTGGCCTGGGAGCTGCGTGCTCCTGGCTGACAGGTGGGGCGTCGCGTTGCAGCTCCGGGATGAAGCCCCGGACACCGGACTGGTCGCCATCCTCATCGGGGCCGGTGGCTGGCAGGTCGCCCAGCGGGCCCGCGCCGAGGGCATCGCCGTGGCGGGCCCCCAGGTGCTGCGGTTCCTGAAGTCGGAGGGGTTGGCTATCCACAAGGTGAAGCGGGCGATCGCGATGAACGCGATGCTCCAGGACTTGAAGCCGAAGGACTACTGGGAACCGCGCCTGGGCGCCAAGACCTGCTCCGCGTGGGAGCAGGGGTTGTCGGAGGAGGTGAACGAAGGCACGCGGCGCCTCGAAGCTCAGCTCGGGGGGTGGACGTTGCCGTGGGGGACGTGGGTGCTGCCGAACCCGCCGCACCTCCGCCCCGGGGAGGACCTCGCAGAGCGGCTATGGGTCGAGGCACGGGAAGGGATTCGTCGTCGCTACGGCGCCGTATCCGACCCGAAGGTCCATCGCCGCCTGGAGAAGGAGATGGACCTGATCCTTCAGAAGGGCTACGGGGGCTACTTCCTGGTCATGCAGGCCATCACGCGGAACGCCTCTCGGACGTGCGGGCGGGGGAGCGGCGCGGCGTCTCTCCTCAGCTACCTGCTGGGGATCACGAACGTCGATCCCGTGGGCGCCAACCTGATGTTCGAGCGGTTCTTGAACGAGGACAGGGAGGACCCGCCCGACCTCGACGTGGATTTTGCATGGGACGAGCGAGACGACGTGCTCAAGTGGGTGTTCGAGACGTTCGGGCGCGAGCACGTGGCCATGGTCGCGAACCACAACATGTTCCAGCCCCGGGCCGCCATCCGCGAGGTCGCCAAGCTCCACTGCCGACCCGAGAGCGAGATCGCCAGGATGTCGAAGCGTCTGCGGACGTGGGGCTGGGAGGACGAAGCCGGGTTGTCTGTGAAGCTCGGGAGGACGACCCGCACCGACGCCCCGATGCCCGAGCCCTGGCCGGACATCATCCAGATGGCCACCCGGCTCGTCGGCCAGCCTCACCTCTTGTCCGTCCACCCCGGCGGCACGGTCATCACACCCGGCCCCCTGTGGGAGCACGCCCCCAGCCAGCCCGCCCCGGCGAAGGATGGCGTGTCCATCCTCCAGTGGGAGAAGGACGGTGTGGAGTCCTACGGGCTCGTGAAGCTCGACCTGCTCGGCAACCGGTCCCTCGCGGTCGTCCGTGACGGCCTGGCCGTCCTGGAGGCACGAGGAGAGGCCCCAGAACGCCGCACGTGGTTCCCCGAACAGGACGAGGTCACCCAGGACCTCATGGCCCGGGGGGACACCATCGGCGTCTTCTACGTGGAGAGCCCGGCCAGTCGCATCCTTCAACAGCGAGTAGGAAGAGGCGACTACGAGCACCTGACCATCCACAGCTCCCTTATTAGGCCCGCCGCGAACCGCTGGGTGGACGCCTACGTCTCCCGCACCAAGGGCGAGCCATACGAACCCATCCACGCATCCCTGGACGACCTCCTGAGCGAGAGCTACGGCGTCCTCGTCTATCAGGAGGACGTGATGCGGGTGGCCCAGGGGATGGCGGGCTTCACCTACAAGCAGGCCGACAAGCTGCGGAAGGCCCTGGGGAAGAAGGACCACGCCGCCCGGGTCCCCGACTACAAGGCCGCGTTCATGGACGGCTGCCGGGCCAACGGGATCCCCGAGAAGGGGGCCGAGGAGGTCTGGTCGATGATTGAGACCTTCACGGGCTACTCGTTCTGCAAGCCCCACTCCGCCAGCTACGCCCGGGTGAGCTACGAGAGCGGCTGGATCAAAGCTCATCACCCCGCGCCGTTCTACGCCGCCGTCATCAACAACCAGGGCGGGTTCTACCCGGCCATTGCCTACCTGGGAGACGCCCGGCGCCACGGCGTGAAGGTCCTGGGCCCGGACGTGAACGAGAGCGATGCTGGGTATGCCCCGGATGGTGACCACGTCCTCCGCGTCGGGCTCAGCTTCATCAAAGCTCTGCCCAAGGCGGACCTGGAGAGGCTGCTGGCCGCTCGGGGGGAGGGCGGTGCCTACCAGGACCCCCAGGACCTCCAGGTCCGGGCGAAGACCTCCGCGAAGGCCATGGAGCTGTTGGCCAGAGCGGGTGCTTTCGACCGCTGGGCGCCTGACGGAGATCGGACCCGGCTTCTCTGGGACAGCGTGGGTGGCCTCCCCAAGGGCGTGGCCCCGAGGCCCACCGGTCTCGTGCAGAGGGCCAACCAGGAGATGGAACTGCTGGGGATCACCCTGGAGCTACACCCGGCGGCGCTCACCCGGGGACTCCGTCCCGGGGAGGACTACCCCCACCGTGCCGGGCAGGTGGCCCACCGTGTCGGGCACGAGAGCCGGTTCTGGGCCCTGGTGGTGGCGGAGAAGCTCGTGCTCACCAAGGACGACCTCCCGATGCAGTTCGTGACCCTGGAGGACGAGAGCGGCCTTGTGGAGGCCGTGGTTTTCCCCGATGCCTTTCGCCGCCGGGGCCAGGGGTTCACCGTCGGCGAGGTGGTCCCAGCCCGGGGCGTGGCGGATCTTCAGGATGGAGTAGTGATCCTTAAGTGGCTGTAGATGAGACCGTTCCGCTTTCTTATCGGAGTGTCGTGACGACTAGGGTGATTGTGATCCCGTATATGAATAATCCCCACGGGAGGGATTCCAGTCCCCCTTGGCATTGAAATTGTTAGGATCACTGATCCGTGTCGGTGAGCTTGGCGAGGAGTAGTAGGACGTGAACCAACAGGTGATACGAGACCTTGTGCGCTTTGCCCTTGCGGCAGCCGCACGACAGGATCATCGGGTTGACCTCGGTCCAATCCACCTTCTGAAGCTGCTCTTCTTGGCGGACTGGGCCTTTGCTCAAGGGAACAGCGGGAAGACCTACACGGGTATTCCCTGGAGGTTTCACAACTTCGGTCCCTATTGTTATGAAGCCGTGGCGGAGGTGGAAGATACGGTTCATGCATCCGGCGTAGAAGACCGGTCATTCCTTGGGTCCAAATCTGGTAGGGAGGTTAAGCGTTGGAGCTTCGAGAGAACCGCTTCAACGGACGAGCTTTACTACGACCTGGACCGAAGGCTTCCTTTGGTTGTTTCGAGGGCAATACTGCAAACAATTCGAACCCAAGGCAGTGCCACATACCCAATCCTCCATGAGGTCTATAGCAGCCTTCCGATGCGATGCACGGCCCCTGGAGAACTCATCAACTTCGATGCCGCCATTGCGGAACTACTCGCCACACCGGAGCCCAGCGGTCCGGAAGAGGAGAGCCCCGATACACGCCCAGTCGTTCTCAGTCCAATAGACCCAGACGCCAGCACGACCCAACGCAAAAAGCGGGCAAGGGAATTTGCGCTGCTTCAACAGCGGATGAGCGAAGCATTGTCCCGTGCTGATGATTCGGGGGATCTCCTCTACATAGAACCCCTTGAAGATGAAGTGTTCGAGCAAGGAGTCTCCTGGTTAGAACCTCAGCAGGAAGCTCTACAACCGTTCACCGCGCACCTCCAGATCCACCCGAGTGTCTGGCACTCAAGGACCCGGAGGTCCATCTCATGATCCCCGCCTCCCACGAATACCCACTCGATGCCATCCAGGCCTACTTCACGAACGAGACGGAACAATGGTGGGTGAAGAAGCCTGCTAGTGCAGTTGCGACGCCTGAGCGGTGGGATCTGCTGGTGTCCCTAGTCCCACATCTGGGCGATGTGCCCCATCGAGCCCATCTGACGAGGATTGAGCCGGAGAACCACGTGGACCTCCATGCTGAGGTTACGGCGTTCCACATAGACCGACACAAGCCCGCCCCGGAGACGGACCTTCCAGCTGCGGCCTTCCCAGATGGTGCCTTCATCTACGGTGGGAAGGTTCGGCCTGTTCTGGTAGTCAGTCACGTCCACCCAAGTCCAAGCAGAGCGATCCGGGGTAGCGCAAGGACGGTTACCAAGCCCTCCTTCCTTGTCGCTCCCTATTACGGAGCTGAGCCAGACGGCACCAGGGCAGGTTTCCCGCATGAGTTTGTGGCCAGGATTAGGCAGGCTCAATACTCTCAGTTCTTTTGGGACCACCTACCGACAGGGCTTCCACACATGAAGCGCACTGACTGCTCAAGCATCCTCAGACTTGATCAAGTGTTCCCAATCTACAGGAAGCGCGAGGATGATGTCGCGGCCTGGGCCACCACCGGCTGGACCATGGCCCCGAAGGCTCGGAAGGTGCTTGAGGAGTGGATCCGATGGGGATTCCAAGGTGGGGTCAAGGCGGGGGGAGCGATTGACACTTTCCGGACAATCCTCCGGGAAGTAGAAGGCGAACAACCTGCCTAGGTAGTGTCATCACGGGAATCTGTGCGGGCAAATCTTCGGGACCGTCACGCGAGAGGCCAACGGCGCGGTCCTTCCCAGGACGAGAAGCAAGAACGGCGACCCGTCACGTCGCTCCGCTCTACAGGTCCCTGAGGCCAAGACACTATTTGGAACGTCGTCGAAATAACTTGGCCTTGGCCTTTGTCTTCGGTTTGTCGGTCAAAGCGTCCTTCCTGGGCATCCGGGCCGCCTTGACGCCAACCGGCGGTTCGGAAGAAGCGGACTTGGACAAAGTGGGGGCTTTGGCCGGACCACTCCTTCTCGCCTGCCTTGCGACGGTTGCCCGGGATCGAGATTTAGTTGCCCCCTCCTTTTTGTGGTTCACCAGAAGGTCTTCCGAGGGGTCATACCCCACCTCCCGAACATCGATCCCCATTACCTGAAGTAGGTGGGCGGCAATCTTCTCAGCCGTCGGGAGCATGGCCTCACAGGATCGTCGGATGTAAGCCTGCTTGATGGCGGATCCCTTGTGGTTCTGGAGGGCGTCGATCACCGGCTCAGGTTCACCTAGGTCCGCACCTATGGAAGACCACGTCTTCCGCAGGGTGTGGGGCGAGATGCTTCCCCCGGTGATCCCCGCATGTGAGACAACGTCGTCCAAGGCATGGCGGAGACCGGAAGTGGTCAGAGGCAGAGTCATTTTCCGCACCAGGGACGCCGCCGACTTCGGCATCACGATGGCCCTGGCCTTCTTCACACCTTGAACCCCCTTCGGGATGACTACGATCTGACCCTCGATCCAGGTCGGATCCCACACCTTGAGAACCCCAGACCTCGACCCAGTGAGGAGGAGCCAGAGGGCGGCGAGCTTGTGCTTGGCCCGGCTATTTAGGAACCCCTTCCCGAGGGCAACCAGTTCCCTCTTGGTGAGGACCCGCTCGTCGGGGTGAACTTCAGCCTTAGTTACAGCCTTCGTCCAGTTCACCGCTTGGACCACGTTTGGCCACCGTCCCACAGACCAGTTGTAGAGCTTCGAGAGTAGGGACCGGAGGTGATTGGCAGTCGTGAACTTCTTGTCCTGGAGGAGGGGTCGGACGACCTCCAATGCAGTTGCGGTCGTTACGGTGTCGATCGGCATTGACCCAAACCGGGGACGGATGTGAAGGCACCACAACTTCTCCATGCCGTCCAAGTAGGCTGTGGAGCGAAGAGGCACAAGATACTGGGCTTTGAACATCTCCCACGCCTCGTCGAGCGTCGGAGTGGTGTCCTTGGGCTTCACCTCCGCCAGCGGGGCGTTTGGGTCGATCCCCTGGTCCACGAGCTGGCGAAGACGGATGGCCTCGTCCTGGAGGGCCTTGAGAGTCCATCCGGCCGATAGCTTAGGCCCAAGATGGACCCAGATGGGGCGATCGAGGGTGCCTCGCCAATACCACTGGTGGTCACCAGATGGGTAAAGCCGAAGGTAGATCCCCAGACGGCCCACCAGGGCGTGGGCCTCCGGCTGTTCAGGGGTTTTGAGCTTTTCGAGCTGGGAGTAGGACTTGGCCAACTGGGCCTCCACGCCCTACCCTAACGAGCTTTTCAGCTACATTTCCAGCTACATTTCATTCCGCTCTAGCTACTGGGGATCGTCGAGTTCCCGTTTAGTATCTCATCAGTGAAGGCCCGAAATTACTGGAGAAGTGGCACTAGGTAGTGGTGATGATCGAGGTCGCGGAATGGCAGACGCCGCGGACTTAAAATCCGCTTCCGGCAACGGAGTACCAGTTCGAGTCTGGTCGGGCGCACCAAAGCTGGATATTCATTCCTGGCTGGATATTCATTCCCGGCTGGATGTTCACCCCTGCTCGGACATCAGCTTCAGCAGGGGGATGAGGATCCCGTTGAACCGCTTCCAGCCGGAGAGGTCGCCGCGGACCAGCCGGTGGACCTTCACCCAGTCGCCCTCGGCGGCGGCCTTGGGCACTTCCTTGAGCATGAAGTCGTACGCCAGGATCCGGGCGGCCAGGGCCGGATCCAGCGCCTGTTCCGGGTCCTCCACCAGGTCGACGCCCACCAGCTTCCCAAACCTGGCGTATTCGGCCCGGCCCAGCACGGGGATGAAGCCCCGGCCGCAGAACCTGGCGCCATCGCCGGGCTCCGTGTTGCCCAGGGCGCGCTTGAACTCGTACATGCGGCGGAAATAGGCCTCGCTGCCCTGTTCCCGCTCCGGGGCGAACAGGTAGCTTTCCGCCCCGATGGTGGCGATGGCGGCCACCTCCGTGGCGGAATCCTGGATCTTGAGGGCGGCCAGGGCCTCCACCACCAGGGGCCAGTTCTTCTCCACGTTGGCCAGAGGCGCGTGGAGGGTCGTCGCGATGACGTCCGCCGTGAAAGGCATGGTGGGCTCCCGGAGGAAAGCGGCAGGCTTGGCGGGGAAAATCTACCATGGCAAGGATAATCTCGTGCATGGACATCCATCGATTGCACACCGGCGAAGCCGAGGCCCTCATCGCCGCGACGGGCGCCGAGCTCCAGTCCCTGCGCCTGGGCGGACACGACCTCCTCTGGGAAGCTGGCCCCCCCTGGCCCCGCCATGCCCCCCTGCTCTTCCCCATCGTGGGACGGGTCAAAGGCGACACCCTGCGGCACGTGGGGAAGATGTTCCCCATCCCCCGCCACGGCTTCGCCCGGGACCGGGACTTCGCCCTCATCGAAGGCACCGCCACCACCTGCACGGCCGAGTTGCGGGACGACGAGGCCACCTGCGCCGCCTATCCGTTCCCCTTCCTCCTGCGGGTGGCCTACACGCTGACCGCCACCTCGCTGCGCATGGACCTGGCCCTCCGCAATCCGGGCGACGCGCCCCTGCCCGCCAGCCTGGGCCTGCACCCGGCCTTCCGCTGGCCGCTGGCGCCGGGCCTTCCGAAGGCGGCGCACCGACTGGTCTTCGAGGCCGACGAGCCCGGCGCCCTGCGCCGCCTGGACGCCGACGGCCTGCTGGATCCTGCGCCGCGCCCCTCGCCGATCCAGGATCGGGTGCTGCCTCTGAACGAGGGCCTCTTCCGGGAGGATGCCCTGGTCTTCCTCGAGCCCCGAAGCCGCAGGCTCCGCTTCGAGGCGGAGGGCGGCCCCGGCCTGGATCTGCGCTGGGAGGGCTTCCCCCACCTCGGGATCTGGGCCAAGCCGGAGCCTGGCCCAACCTTTCTCTGCCTCGAGCCCTGGGAGGGTCACGCGGATCCCGCGGACTGGGACGGCGACATCACCGCCAAGCCCGGCAGCTTCCTTCTCGCGCCCGGCGCCACCCGCCGCTGGAACTTCACCATCACGCTGATAGCCGACAGCCGATAGCTGAGAGCTTCTACACCAGCTCCGCCCCCAGGAAGTGCGGGCTGGCCAAAGTAACCCTCGCCTGCACCAGCTCACCGAAGGGCAGCTCCCGGCCGGGGCCGACGGCCAGGTGCACGGTCTTCCACTCGCCGCTGCGGGCCAGCCACCAGCCCTGCTCGGTGGGGCCGTGGGTCTCGACGCGCACAGGGATCTCGCGCCCCACGAAGCGCTGGTTGCTGGCCCGAGTCAGCTCAGTCTGGCGCTTCTGGAGGCGGGCCAGGCGCTCGGACTTCACGGCCATGGGCAGGTCGTCCTTGAGGCGCAGCGATGGTGTGCCGGGCCGGGGCGAGTAGATGAAGCTGAAGGAGGCATCGAAGGCCACCTGGTTCAGCACCCGCATGGTGTCCTCGAAGTCCTCGTCCGTCTCGCCGGGGAAGCCCACGATGAAGTCCGTGCTGAGGCAGATCCGCGACCGGGCCTCGCCCAGGTAGCCCAGGCGCTCCAGGTACTCGGCCACGGTGTACTCGCGCAGCATGCGGCGCAGCACGCGGTCGCTGCCGCTCTGCAGAGGCAGGTGGAGGAAGGGGGCGACCTTCGGGTTGGTGGCGAGCACCCGCGCCAGCTCTTTCGTGAAGTTCATGGGATGGCTGGTGGTGAAGCGGATCCACTCCAGGCCCTCGACCTCGGAGACGCGCTCCAGCAGCTCGGCGAAGGTGCAGCCGCCAGCGTAGCTGTTCACGTTCTGGCCCAGCAGTTCCACCTCGCGGTAGCCGCGCTCGACCAGACCCCGGACCTCGGCCACCACATCCCCGAAGGGGCGATGGCGCTCGGCGCCGCGCGTGGTGGGCACGATGCAATAGGTGCAGGCGTGGTTGCAGCCCTCGGTGATGGTCACCAGGGCCTTGGCCGTGTCGCGGCGCCGGGCCACGGAAGGCGGGAAGAGGTGGTTGTCCGGGTACTCGCCCGTGTCCATGACGCGGGCCTTGCCGGCCCGGGCCTCGGCCACCAGGCGCGGCAATTGCTTCAGCGCCATGGTGCCCAGCACGAAGTCGATGTGGGGGGCGCGCTTGAACAGGGCCGCCTGCTCCTGCTGGGCCAGGCAGCCGGTGACGCCCACCAGCAGCGGGCGCCGCTGCTTCTCCTCCCGCAGGCGGCCCAGCTCCGAGTAGACCTTGTGCACGGCCTTCTCGCGGATGGAGCAGGTGTTGAGCAGCACCAGCTCCGCGTCCTCCGCCGCGTCCACCGCCTCGAAGCCCTCCGCCGACAGCAGCCCCGACAACTTCTCGCCGTCGTGGTCGTTCATCTGGCAGCCCCAGGTCTCGATGTGGAACTTCATCTCTGCACCCAAACCTTCGAGTGTACTGAGAAAAATGCTTGGACAGGATTAACAGGATGAAAGGCGGGATTAACAGGATTAAAGCCTTGGTGCTTGAATCCTGCTAATCCTTATTAATCCTGTAAATCCTGTCTCCGATTTTCGAGCCTCCGCGCCCTCAGAACCGGTACCGGGCGCTCAGGGCGAGCTGACGGCCGGGGAGCAGGTAGTACTGGCTATCGCCCAGCTCGCTCTCGGCGACGGGCTTGCGACGGTCCGTGAGGTTGCGGCCGTCCAGGCGGAGCTCCCAGGCTTTCTCCCGCCAGCCGAGGCTGGCGCCGTAGGTGGCGTAGCCGCCGGTGGGCGCGGTGTTGCGCTGGTTGAGGAAGGCGGCGCCGGTGTAGGCCATCTCCGCAGAGGCAGTGAAACCGCGGGCCGGAGCGTAGGAGATGCCCAGGCCGCCGAGGTGGTAGGGGGACATCTCCAGCCGCTTCCCCGCCAGCTGGGTGAGAGTGCCGTCGCCGAAATCCTTGGCGTAGTCCCGGAACCGGGCGTCGTGGTAGCTGTAGGCCAGGCGGGCCGCCAGGTCGCTGGTGAGGCGCCAGGAGGCCGACGCCTCCACGCCCTGGAAGCGCTCGGTCCCGGCGTTGGCGAGCACCGGCGACGCCGTCCCGGTGGCCGGATCGATCACGCTCTGGGACACCACCAGGTTCTCGAAGTCCATGAGGAAGAAGCTGACTTCCAGGGCCAGGCGGCGTCCCAGGAGGTCGGCCTTGGCGCCCAGGTCGTAGCTGGTGGCGGTCTCGGGTCTGAGGATCTGCGCGGCGCTGTCCAGGCCGAAGTCGATGGCCGCGGGCTTGAAGGTGCTGCGCAGGCCCGCGAACAGGTTCACGCGATCCTCGCCGGCCTGCCAGGCGGTCCAGGTGGCCCCCGCGCTGCCACCCAGGCGGGTGGTGGTGCGGGCGTCCACGCCGGTGTCGAGGGCTCCGCTGGCGAAGTCCAGCGTGGCGGCCCGGCGCGTCTCCTCAGCCCGAGTGAGGCGCAGGCCCGCCTCCAGCGTCAGGCGTGGCGTGGCCTGCCACTGGGCGAAGGCGTAGAGGCCCGTGAAATCTCGCTGATCGTCGATGCGGATGTCCGCCTGGCTGGGCGTGGCGGAGGCGTCCGGCGCGCCGGATCCGTCGAGGTTCACAAAGTAGTCGAAGTCCCCGCCCCGGCCGCGGCCCTGCCCATGCAGATGGTCCACGCCCGCCACCACCTTGAGGCCGGCTCCGGCCGCCCACGTGAGGTGAGTGTCGAGATAGAGGTCCGTGAGGTCGATGCGCTCGCGGAAGCCATGCGCGTTGGGGGCGGTGGTGCTCACGTCCGTGAGGAAGCCCCGGAAGGCATCCTGGCGCGCCCGGGAGGCCGACAGCGTGGTGGACCAGAGCACGGAGGCATCCAGGGCCCGATCGTAGCCCAAGGTGAGGGTGACGCGCCGGTCGTTCAGGAAGGCCCCGCCGGGGTTGTGGTTGGCGTCCAGCGGCACTTGATCCGTCAGCGCCCGGCCCACGCGGGGGAAGGGGCTCGCGGGCTGCTGGTCCACGGCCGTGCCCTCCAGGTCGAACCGGACCACGCCATCCAGGGCCTGCACGCGGTTCCGCCACAGAAGGTGGTTGCGCTTGAAGCTGGTGCGCGGATCTTCGAAGCCCTGCGTGTCGTGGTCCACCGTGAGGGTGCTGTCCACCGCAGGGCCGACGGGGAGGCGCAGATTGACGGCTCCCCCGAAAGAGCCATGGTTTCCCGCGGACAGCCGGGCGGATCCCTTCGTGTCCAGCGGCAGGCCGCGGATGACGTGGATGACGCCCACGAAGGAGGTGGCGCCGTACATCACCGGAGCGGCCCCCCGTTGGACCTCGATGCGCTCGACGCCCTCGAGGCTCAGGGTGGCGAGGGCCGGATTGAAGGCGCCGCCCCAGGGCACGCCGTCCACCACGAGGAGGAAGGCGTCGAACTCCTTCAGGCCCCAGAACTCGGGCACGCTCCCGGCCGGGCCGGCGTCGCCGCCGGGGGCGATGAACACCCCGGCCAGCAGCGCCAGGGCCCCGCGCAGATCCGTGGCGCCGCAGTCGGCAAGCTCCCGGGCGGTGAGCACGGTGATGGAAGCCGGCACCTTGGCCGGATCCTCTGGAAAGCGTGTGGCGGTGACCTCCACCACGGCCGCGGGTGGAACGGGAGGAAGGGCTTGCAACATCAGGATTCCTTGTGTGCAGGAGTCGAAGGATCGGACTGCGGCACGCGGACCCGAAGGATTCCGTCCGTAGCCTCAACCGTCAGGTTCATGTGATCAGCCATGCCGCGCAGCCAGAGTCCGGCCAGGCTGCGTGGCGCCTCCGGGGGCCACTCCGCCTCCAGGGATGGCGGGAGCGGGGAGTCCGTGAAC
This sequence comes from Geothrix paludis, assembly GCF_022808815.1. GTDB lineage: Bacteria > Acidobacteriota > Holophagae > Holophagales > Holophagaceae > Geothrix > Geothrix paludis. Next base: position 1,150,721 of record NZ_JAKZLC010000001.1, read on the forward strand.
CACCGCAGGATCCAGGCCCCAGGCACGGCTTCCGCCTCCAGGCGCAAGGGCCCGGGCGCGGCCCAGGGGAGGATCTGCCTCGTGAACGCCACGACCCAATCCTGGAGCAGGGGGGCCGGCCAGGATGCCTGCCCAGCGCCCGCATCCACGAAATCGATCGGACAGTGAAAAAGTGTGCCTGCGGCTTCAAGCCGCTTCCCCAGCCCCGCCTCCCAATCCTTCCAGGGGATGGGCTCAGTGTAGGGGAGCCGCCCCAGGGCCACGGTCCGGGCCATGGAGATGAGGACCTTCCCATCCTCCAGAAGCGTCTCCAGCCGCTCGTGGTTCTGGGGGTCGAAGGGGAGGGCCGGATCGCCCAGATCCGCCACACTCTGGAGCCCCGTCAGCAGATTGTTGAAATCATGCAGGGTCGCCCGCCAGAGTTCTTCAGGATCCATGCACCCTCCCGGCCACAAAAGCCTTGAATGACGTTACCTTGGGGGCCACCCTCTGTGCATCATCGGAAGACCGACGTCCCCAGGACTCCCTCATGCAGCAACCGATCAAGCGGCTTGGCGAACTGCTCGTGGAATCCGGGCTCATCACCCCGGCCCAGCTTCAGAGCGCCATCACCCACCAGAAGATCGCCCGGGGGCGCCTGGGCAGCAACCTCGTGGCCCTCGGCTACATCAGCGAGGAGGTCCTCATGGACTTCCTCAGCCAGCAGGCCGGCGTGCCCCAGATGGACGTGCGGAATCTCGCGGTGCCGCCCGAGGTGCTGAAGCTGGTTCCCCACCGGCTGGCGGACCAGTTCACCGTGCTTCCCGTGGCCACCCGGGAGCCGAAATCGCTGGTGCTGGCCATGTCCGATCCGTCGGACCTGAACGCCATGGACAGCGCCCGGTTCGCGTCAGGGCTGCACATCCAGCCCGTGGTGGCTTCGCACAGCGCGCTGCGCAAGGCCATCGGGGAGCTCTACCGGAACCTCGAGGCGCCGTCTCCCGGGGCTCCGGTCACGGTGGACGTGGGCGCCTCCCACGACGAGGACGAGGCCCTCCCGGTCACCTTCAGCCTCAGCCCACTGCCCGTGCCCGCACCCGCGCCCGGCCCCGCGGCGGAACACGCCTTCCCGCGGGATCCCTTCTTCGACGCCACCGGCGCTCCGTCCTACGACACCACGGATCTCGATCCCTTCCGGTTCTTCGAGAAGGCGGATCCTCCGCCTCCGGCTCCCCCCGACCTCATCCCCGGCCGCACCCTCCGCGAGTCGGTGCCCACCCTGGAATCCTACGGGACCCGCGCCATCGTCCTGGGCATGGTCCGTCTCTTCCAGCGGCGCGGCATCCTGGGCGAGGACGAGCTCCAGCGCCTGCTCGCCAACCTCGTGGAATCCGGCGAGATCAAGAACAGCAAAGCTGATTAGCTTTCGACCTTCAGGATTGCCAGGAAACCTCGCCTCGCCGGGTGCCGGGGGGGGGGGGGGGGGGGGAGCCAGGGGCGGCGCCCCCCCCCGCGCGGCCGGGCGGGGGGGCGGCCGCC
>NZ_JAKZLC010000001.1:1152248-1223792 GCF_022808815.1 Geothrix paludis
TTCCCCCTCCCGGATGGCCAGCAAACCTCGCCTCGCCGGGTGCCGGCTCGAGGCAGGGCATTCAGCCCTGCCTCGAGCCACCCGGCTGAGGCTCGGCCTGCGGGATCTCCACGTTGCCGATGGCAGGCCATCGGGGCCGCCGAGGAGGTTCAGCCCTCGACCTTCAGGATCGCCAGGAAGGCCTCCTGGGGGATCTCCACGTTGCCGATGGCCTTCATCCGCTTCTTGCCTTCCTTCTGCTTGTTGAGGAGCTTCTTCTTGCGGCTGATGTCGCCGCCGTAGCACTTGGCGAGCACGTCCTTGCGGCGGGCCTTCACGTTGGTGCGGGCGATGATCTTGCTGCCGATGGCGGCCTGCACGGCCACGTCGAAGAGCTGCTGGGGGATCACTTCCTTCATGCGCTGGCAGAGCGCCAGGCCCAGGGTCTGGCTCTTGCTGCGGTGGACGAGGATGGACAGCGCGTCCACGGCCTCGCTGTTCACCAGGATGTCCATCTTCACCAGGTCGGATTCCATGTAGTGCTTCATGTGGTAGTCGAAGCTGGCGTAGCCCTTGGAGATGGACTTCAGCTTGTCGTAGAAGTCCAGCACTACCTCGTTCAGGGGCAGCTCGTAGACGAGCATCACGCGGTCCTGGCTCACGTATTCCAGCTTCTGCTGGATGCCGCGGCGCTCCTCGCAGAGCTTCAGCAGGCCGCCGACGAAGTCGGTTCGGGTGAGGATCGTGGCCTCGATGATGGGTTCCTCGATCTTGGCGATCTTCTGCAGCGGCGGCAGCTTCGAGGGGTTGTCCACGGGGGTCTCGGTCCCGTCCGTCAGGTGCACGTGGTAGCGCACGCTGGGGGCGGTGGTGATGAGGTCCAGGTCGAACTCGCGCTCCAGGCGCTCCTGCACGATCTCCATGTGCAGCAGGCCCAGGAAGCCGCAGCGGAAGCCGAAGCCCAGGGCGGTGGAGGTCTCGGGCTCGTAGGTGAAGCTGCTGTCGTTGAGGCGCAGCTTGTCCATGGCGTTGCGGAGGTCCTCGAAGTCGTCGCTGGAGGTGGGGAAGATGCCCGCGAAGACCACGGGCTGGATCTCCTTGAAGCCCTTCAGCATCTCCTTGGCCGGCTTGGTGGTGTTGGTCACCGCGTGGGTGATGGTGTCGCCCACCTTCACGTCCACCAGCGACTTGATGCTGGCCACCAGGTAGCCCACCTCGCCCACGGACAGGGTCCCCTGCTTGTCCATCTTGGGATCGAAGATGCCGATCTCGTCCACCCGGTGCTCGCTGCCGGTGGACATGAAGCGGATCTGGTCGCCCGCCTTCAGGGTGCCGTTCACCACGCGGATGAGGTTCACGATGCCCCGGTAGGCGTCGTAGTAGCAGTCGAACACGAGGGCCTGCAGCGGCGCGTCCGGATCGCCCTGGGGCGCGGGTACGCACTTCACGATCTGCTCGAGCACCTGGTCGCAGTTCTCGCCGGTCTTGGCGCTGACGTTCACGGCGTGGGCCGTGTCCACCAGGCCGATGACCGTGTCGATCTGCTCCAGCACGCGCTCGGGGTCGGCGCTGGGCAGGTCGGTCTTGTTGAGCACGGGGAACACCTCCAGCCCGTTCTCCAGGGCCAGGTAGGTGTTGGCGAGCGTCTGGGCCTCCACGCCCTGGGTGGCGTCCACCACGAGGATGGCCCCCTCGCAGGCAGCCAGGCTGCGGCTCACCTCGTAGGTGAAGTCCACGTGGCCGGGCGTATCGATGAGGTTCAGCGTGTAGGTCTGGCCGTCGAGCGCGAGGTACTTCAGCGTCACCGCGTGGGCCTTGATGGTGATGCCCCGCTCCCGCTCCAGATCCATGTCGTCGAGGATCTGGGCCTGCATGTCGCGCTGCGCCACCGTCTTGGTGAGCTCAAGAAGACGGTCCGCCAGCGTCGACTTGCCGTGGTCGATGTGCGCGACAATGGAGAAATTGCGGATCAGACTGGGATGAGCCACTGAGGAACCTCGAACTGGTCATTGTACTGTTGGAAACCCTCACTGTCTGCGGGGTTTTACCTACTGGGGCCTCAAGCCGTGGTTGATCCAAGCCGATGGGACCTTTAACCTCAAGGCCGAGAGCCAAGGAGTCCGCTTGTCCCACTTCGCGTCTCCCATGACCATCCTGATGGTAGAGGACAATGCCCTGCAGCGGCGGCTGCTGGAGGCGCAGATCCAGCCGCTGGGGCACCGCCTGATCGTGGCGGCGAACGGCGAAGAGGCCGTGGCGCGCCTCCGGTCGGACCGGCCCGAGCCAGACATGGTGATCATGGATGTGGTGATGCCGTCCATGGACGGCTTCAAGGCCTGCGAGGCCATCAAGTCCGATCCCGCCACGGCGGACATCCCCGTGCTGGTGCTGACGGCCCTGAGCCGGGACGCCAAGGACCGAAGCTACACCGCCGGGGCCGATGACTTCATCCGCAAGCCCGCCAGCAACCTGCTCCTCCAGATGCGCATCCAGACCCACCTTCGCGTCCGGGCCCTGTCACTCCGCACAGGTCCGCTGCCGCCCGCCCGCCCCAGGGTGCTGGTGGCGTCGGCCAATTCCATGGTGCTCACCCAGGTCCAGAACCACTTCGGCAAGGACCAGGCGATCTTCTTCGAGGCCCAGGGCGAAAGCCAGGCCCGGGCCCAGATTCTCGCCGAATCCCCCGAGGTGCTGGTGCTCGACACGGACCTCGCTGATGGCAGCGCCCTGAACCTGGTGACGACCTTGGGCCAATCGCAGGATCTGAAGGATCTGCCCATCCTCCTCCTGCACGATCCCGGCGAGCTCGAGGCCTGGTCCCGCCTCCGCGAGCCCGTGTGCGACGCCCTGGAGAAGCCCCTGACGGCCCCTGAAACCCGCCGCCGGGTGGCCCTCCTGGCCCGGCTGGCCCACCTGCAGAAACGCGCCGGTCAGGCATGAAGTCACCTAATCGCCGAACGAGAGGGGCCGCCTTCGGGCTCCTGGTCGCCCTCGCCGCCTCCGCTCCTGCCGCCTCCGTGGAAGGCCGGGTCACGGACGGCCACCGGGGCCTGGCCGGCGTCCGCGTCTACCCGGACCGGCAGCCGAGGGTTTCCCCCGCCGGGGATCCGCCCCTGGCGCTGACGGACGCGGAGGGCCGCTTCCACCTGGACCTGGAACCCGAGGATGCGGTGCTGGCGGTGGAGAAGGATGGCTGGCGCCGCGACCTGGTGCCGGCCGCCGAGTGGCGCGGCGACATCACCCTCAGTCCGGAGCCCAGGTTCCGCAAGGAGGCCATCTTCATCGTCCGCCTCGATTTCACGGACGAAGCCTCCAAGCTGCCGGACGGCGCCCTGCGGGAGCTGATCTTCTCGCGCCGCCCCGGGGTGGCCAGCGCGGCCAACTACCTGTACGAGGTCAGCAAGGGGGCCGTGTCCCTCGTCGAGGGCCGCTTCCTCAAGCTCCGGAGCGCCGACTTCCCCGCCCCGAGGACCGACGACCGCAAGATGGCCATGGCCGGCTGGGTGCTGGAGCGCCTCCAGGGCGAGGACCTCGGCGACTGCGACCGCCTCGACAACCGCACCGGCGCGGTGCGACCGGACGGCAAGCCCGACCACCTCTGGATCATCACGCCCGGCAAGCCCCAGTCGCTGACCGCCGACGAGGCCGACCTCAAGGCCGTGAGCCTCCTCCTGCCCCTGCCCTGGGACAAGACGCGGCGCTGGCCCCTGATCTTCATGACCGAGGAAGTGCCCCTGGGGAACATCGTCCACGAGGCCTTCCACTCCATGGGCGAGCACCGCGTGGACGACCTCTACCTGGATTGCGGCGATCCCCTCACGGCCGGCATCTGGGATCTCATGGACGCTGGCCAGTATCGCGGCTGGGACCGCTCCCACCCCGAAGAGGGCCCCTGGGTGGAGGACACGGGCTACAGCCCCTCCCATCCCACGGCCTGGGTGCGCTCCGAGCTCTGGTACCGCGGATGGTTCAGGGGCCTGGTCAACCGGCTCGCCGTGAAAGGCCCGTCCTGGGAGGGCTGGATCGCGCCGGTCTCCCGCGCCCCCGGCGCCGATCCCCAGTGGGTGACCCTGCCTGATCCCCGGAAGAAGGGTCGCTTCTTCAGCCTGGAGGTGCGCCGCCCCTGGGGCTTCGAGCGCGGCCGCGTGGGCGGGCGCTTCGGGCCGGGCCACGAAGGCCTGGTGGTGGCCACCGTCGATCCCTCCCTGCTCAGCACCGACGAACCCAAGGGCCCCGTGCGCGTGGTGGACGCCCACCCCGGCAGCCCCGAGCCGCCCAAGCCCCGCTTCCCCTGCGGCCGCTGGGAGCTGGATGACGCGGCCTTCAACGTGGGCCCCGGCGAGAACCCCAGGGGCCGCAGCGGGCCCCTGTCCTGGGAGGTCCTGGAGACCGATGCCAGCGGCCGCATGCGGGTCCGGGTGAGCCTGGCCCGGCCCTTGGCAAAAAAATCCCGCCGCCAAACAGCTGCCAAGTAAGATGAGGCATGATCCGAACCCGCTGCCTCCTCCTTCTCGTCGCTGCGTGCCTGGGCGCCCAGGACGCCCCGCAGGCCACGGCGGAACGCCTCCGCGCCGAAGCCTTCCGCACCCACGGTGCCTACGCGGACCTCGCCTGGCTCTGTGACCGCATCGGGAACCGCCTGAGTGGCTCGCCCCAGCTGGACCAGGCCATCGATTGGGCCCAGGGTCGGCTGAAGGCGGCGGGGCTCGTCAATGTCCATGCGGAAAAGGTCATGGTGCCCCACTGGGTCCGGGGCCGGGAGTCCGCCGAGCTGCTGCTGCCCACCCACCAGCGGGTGAACCTGCTGGGCCTCGGCGACAGCGTGGGCACCCCCGAGGGCGGCCTCACGGCGGATGTCGTCGTGGTGGGCTCCTTCGACGAGCTGGACAAGCTCGGCGAAGCCGTGAAGGGGAAGATCGTCCTCTACGACGTGCCCTTCCAGGGCTACGGCCGCACGGTGGCCTACCGCCACGACGGCGCCTCCCGGGCCGCCAAGTTCGGCGCAGTGGCCGCCCTGGTGCGGTCCGTGGGCCCCGTCAGCCTGGACACCCCGCACACTGGCGTCATGGGCTACGACCCCGCCTTCCCCAAGATCCCCACCGCCGCCGTCACCATCGAGGCGTCCACCCAGATGCGGCGCATGCAGGAGCGGGGCGAGCGCATCCGCCTGAAGCTCGAGATGGGCGCGAAGATGCTCCCCGACGCCCCTTCCGCCAACGTGGTGGCCGAGATCCGCGGCACCGAGAAGCCCGACGAGGTGGTGATCCTCAGCGGCCACCTGGACAGCTGGGATGTGGGCCAGGGCGCCCAGGACGACGGCGCGGGCACCGTCACCGCCATGGAGGCCGCGCGGCTCATCCAGTCCCTGGGCCTGAAGCCCCGCCGGACCCTCCGCGTGGTGCTCTGGACCAACGAGGAGAACGGCCTGCGCGGCGGCCTGGGCTACCGCGACGCCCATCGCCCCGAATTGCGGAACATCGTGGCCGCCTTCGAGACCGACTCCGGCAGCGAGCGCATCAAGGGCTTCAGCCTGGATCTCCGGAAGGCCACGCCGGAGGCCAAAGCGGGCGCTTTGGCCTCACTGAAAAAGATCGGGAAGGACGCGCTGGAGCCCTTCGGCACCATCGACCTCCGCCTGGGCGGCTCCGGCGCGGACGTGGGCCCCATGGTGGCCGAAGGCGTCCCCGGCCTCGGCGTCGGCCACGCTGCCACACACTACTTCGACATCCACCACACCCAGGCCGACACCGTGGACAAGGTCGACCAGGACGACCTGGCCTGGAACGCCGCCGCCCTCGCCAGCTTCGCCTACGCCCTGGCCCAGTCGGACGTGCGGTTCAACTAGGCCAGCCAGCCCAACTGGCCAGGATCACCTGCCGATCATTGGCTGATCCGCACCAGCTCCACATCGAAGACCAGCATGCCCGGCGGCATCCCCCGGGCACCCTGGTAGGCGAGCTTTTCGGGAATCCAGAATCGCCTGCGCTCGCCTTCCACCATGAGCTGGAGCCCCTCGACCCAGCCCGGGATGGTGCCTTTCAACTGCAGCGGCACCGAAACGCCTTTTGTCAGCGAGCTGTCGAACATCTTCCCGTCCGTGGTCCAGCCCGTGTAGTGGACGGAGACCCAATTGGCCGGAACGGGGTGCGCCTTCCCCGTTCCGGGCCTGAGGACCTTGAAGGCCAGGCCGGAGCGCAGCACCGTCGCGTCCGCGGGCGGGGCCGCCACCTCCGCCGGGGCCTGCGCGGGAGGTGGCACCGCATCCAGGAGCTCCAGGTCCATCACCACCGTCCCGGCCGGCCGGCCCTTGGCGCCCCCGAAGGCCTGTGCCTCCGGAAGCCACACCCGCCGCTGTTCGCCCACCACCATGGCCAGCAGCATCTCCCGCATGCCCGGCATCAGCCGGTCCAGACCCAGGTACGGCGCCTCATCCAGCGTCCGGGTGTTGGCGAAGACCGCTCCGTCCGCGCCCCACCCCGTGAAATGCACCCGGACGAATCCACCGGGCGCGGGGCGGGCATCCCCCTTCCCGGCCTGGATCACCCGGTAGGCCACCCCGCTGGGCGTGCGGAGGGCATCCGCCGGCGGGACCGCCAGGTCCGGTGGCGCGGCGTGGAGGCAGAGCGCGGGAAGCAGGACAGGGATGGGGCGCAGGGTCATGGTGACGTTCCAAGGAGGGCCCGGATGGGCCTGATCCAGGATACGGGGGCGGGCCGCGTCACACGCCCGGCGGAAACCCCACGGCCAGCCTCACGCCGGCGATGGCGGGGTCCACGCTGCCGTCGGCGCGGCGGATGAGGATGGGTGGCTCGACCTCGGGGCACCGGGCGCGGGCTTCGAAATCCTCGGGGTAGTCCTGGCGGCGGCCGGCGGCGAAGACGTCCAGGCCGTAGGGCTCGCCTGCCTTGAAGACGATCTCCCGGCGGTGGAGGCACAGCAGGCCGGCCGCGCTCAGGGCGGCCAGGGCGCGGTCGCGCTGGTCGTTGGGGAAGACGCAGGCGAAGATTCCGCCCGGGGCCAGGATCCGGGCCGCGGTCCTGGCGTAGTCCGCGATGCTGCCGCGCACCTCCAGGCGGGCGGGCACGGACTGGGGATGGGCCGCGGGCAGGCGGTGGCCTTCGGGCCAGTAGGGCGGCGTGCCCGTCACCAGATCGAAGGGGGCTTCGCCTTCGAACAGGGCGGGGTCGCGGAGGTCGCCCAGGCGCGGCGTGATGCGGGCCTCCTGCCCGTTGTAGCGGATGCTCTTCCGGGCCAGGCGCAGGCTCGCCTCCTGGGCCTCGACCGTGCGCACCACGGCGCCGGGGCAGCGCCAGGCGGCCAGGAGAGCCACGCTGCCGATCCCCGAGCCCAGGTCCGCGATGCGGCCCGCCCGGGGGCACCAGGTGGTGCCGTACCAGGCCGTCACCAGGTCGTCCACGCTGAAGCGGTTGCCCTTCTCCAGCTGGAAGATGCGCCAGCGCCCGCAGAGGCCGTCCAGGGTCTCGCCAGGCTCCGCCTCCACTCCGCCCGGAGGCACAGGCCCGGGCCGGGTCCAGCCCTTGTAGGCGGAGGCTTCGTCGGGGGCGGAGCGGCGCGGCATCCCATGAGTGTCCGATAAACCGCCTGGATTCAGAAGCGCCCCTGCGCGACACTCAACCATGGCCGTGCCTGGGAAAACCCTGGAGCCCGTCCTCCGCGAGGGGGAAGGCTCGGCCTGCGAAGGGGACAGTTGCCTCACCCTGGATGGAGCCTTCGATCGGGTGAAGGCGGCCTTCCTCCAGCACCACCCCAAGGGGGACGTGGCCCTGCTCCGCCGGGCCTTCACCGTGGGCCGCGACATGCACGCCACCCAGCTCCGGAAAAGCGGCGAGCCGTACTTCTTCCACCCCCTGGCCGTGGCCCAGAGCCTGGCGGACTGGCGGCTGGACGCCGTGAGCGTGGCCTGCGGCCTCCTCCACGACGTGGTGGAAGACACCCTCATGACCCTGCCCCAGGTGAAGGCGCAGTTCGGGGACGAGATCGGCGAGATCGTGGACGGCCTCACCAAGATGAGCAAGCTGGCCTTCACGGACAAGCACCTGCTCAACGCCGAGAACGTCCGCAAGCTGCTGGTGGCCATGGGCAAGGATGTGCGCGTGCTGCTGGTGAAGCTGGCGGACCGCCTGCACAACATGAAGACCCTGGGCGTCATGGAAGAGGAGAAGCGCCGCCGCATCTCGCGCGAGACGCTGGAGCTCTACGCGCCCCTGGCCAACCGCCTGGGCATGGGCGTGGTGCGCCTGGAACTGGAGGACCTGGCCTTCCGCCAGCTGGAGCCCGAGCAGTACGACTACCTGAAGAACGCGGTGGAAGCCAAGCGCGCCAAGCTCTCCGGCACCATCCAGGAGATCCACGGCTCGCTCCAGGCCATCCTCCGCCAGCAGGGCATCAACGCCCACGTCACCGGCAGGGTCAAGCACCTCTACGGCATCTGGAAGAAGATGGGCGCCCAGGCCAAGGGCTTCGAGGACATCCACGACTGGCTGGCCTACCGCATCATCTGCCCGGACCGCGCCAGCTGCTACACGGCCCTGGGCCTCGTGCACGGCCTCTACCGGCCCGTGCCCGGCAAGTTCAAGGACTACATCAGCCTGCCCAAGGAGAACGGCTACCAGAGCATCCACACCACGGTGCTGATGAGCTCCGGCGACATCTTCGAGGTGCAGATCCGCACGGAGGAGATGCACCTTCATGCCGAGGCCGGCATCGCCAGCCACTGGACCTACAAGGACGGTCGCATCGCCAACCGCCTGGAGATCAACCAGGTGGCCTTCCTCCGCCGCATGGTGGAGCTGCACCAGGACGCCCAGGACAGCCGCGACCTGGTGGCCAACCTGCGCGGCGAGCTGACCTTCAACCGCATCCAGGTCTTCACGCCCAAGGGCGACCTCCGCAGCCTGGTGGAGGGCAGCACGCCCGTGGATTTCGCCTACGCCATCCACACCCAGGTGGGCCACCGCTGCGTGGGCGCCAAGGTGAACGGGCGCATGGTGCCGCTGAAGCACACGCTCCAGAACGGCGACCGCGTGGAGATCCTCACCCGGCCCGACCACAAGCCCAGCCGCGACTGGCTGGGCTTCGTCAAATCCGCCGGCGCCAAGAGCCGCATCCAGGCCTTCATCCGCGAGGAGGAGCGCGCCCACGCCGTCACCCTCGGCCGGGAACGGCTCGAGCGGGAGGCCCGCGTCCTGGGCGTGCGCCTGGACGACCCCGAGTCCCAGGCCAAGCTCGAGGCGCGGCTGGTGGAGCTGAAGCTGGCGAACTGGGACGCGGCCCATGCCGCCCTGGGGTTCGGCCGCATCACGGTCCACAAGCTCCTCGAACCCCTGATCCCCGAGCCCGAGCGCGCCAAGCCCAAGGAGAACGTCTCCAACCTCATGGATTCGGTGGTGGTGGGCGACACCGCCGGCATCCTCTACGCCCTGGCCGCCTGCTGCAAGCCCATCTGGGGCGACGAAGTGGTGGGCTACATCACCCGCACCCGCGGCACCGCCATCCACCGGGCCGACTGCCCCCAACTCACGAAGGGGACCATGCACCCCGAGCGCCGCGTGAACGTGGCCTGGGGCAAGCACGGGACGGAGCTCTACGACACGGAGATCGCCCTCACCACCGAGGACCGTCCCGGCATGGTAGCCGCCATCTCCGAGGGCATCCAGCGCGTGGGCATCAACGTGCAGCGCTTCCACGGCTCGGCCACGGAGGAGGGCGCCGGCCTCTTCCACATCGCCCTGCGGGTGCGCGACCGCACGCACTTGGTGGAGCTCATGGCCGGTCTGCGGCGCATCCGCGGTGTCTACACGGTGGAGCGGGTGAAGGGCTCCGTGTTCGGGAAAGTGAAATAGGCCTCTCCCATGCCAGGCGTCAAGGATCTCCACGAAGGACACGAATGAAGATCGCAGGACACGAAGAAAGCACTGGGAGGAAGGGGTCTTCCCCTTCGGGAACGGGCATTTCTTCGTGCCCTTTGGACGCCTTCGTGTCCTTCCTGGAGGCCTTTTCAAAGAAGAACAAAGCATGAGCGCCTGGCGCCCCCCCGACGAAGCCCCGCCGGTCCCCTGGGCCCGCATCGCCGAGAGCCTGCGGCGGCCCCAGCTCGGGCCCGATCCGCACAAGATCAGCGCCCGCATCCCCGAGGATCCGCGCCGCGCGGCGGTCGGGGTCATCCTCTGGGGCGATCTCGCGGGCGCGCGCAAGATCATCCTGGTCCAGCGGGGCTACGGCGCGCCGCACCACCCCGGCGAGATCGCCTTCCCGGGGGGCATGGTGGAGCTGCGGGACCGGGACCTGCCCGCCACCGCCCGGCGGGAGGTGGCCGAGGAGATCGGCGTGTCCACGGGCCTATGGGAGCTGGGGTGCTTCCCCGACGGCGTGGCCAAGGCCCGGGTGCGGTTCACCCCGGTGTTCTTCCGCTGGGAGGAGCCGAAGCCCAGCTTCCACCTGGACCACGAGCTCGAGCAGGTCCTCCTGCTCCCCCTGGCGCCGCTGATGGAAGCTCCCTGGACCATCGAGCGCCTCGAACGGCACGGCCTGGCCCTCGACGTGCCCAGGCTCGAGCTGCCCCAGGCGCCGCTCTGGGGGGCGACGGCCTTCGTGTTGAAGGCCTGGCTGGATGTGCTGAAGGCCTGCGCCGACCCGGTGAAGCCGACGCAGGCCTGAGAGTGCCTAACAAAACCCCCACGGGGTCGCGCGAGGGCCGCCGGGCGAGCGAGGCGAGGAACGCGAGTCAAAGCGTAGCGGGTACTACGCGCGACGAGCGTGACGCGGCATCGCGATGCCCGCCGGCCCTCGCCCGGAGGGAGAAAGCCAGGTGGGCGCCCCGCGGCGTCAGGGCCCTTGAACGATGTCCCGCATCGCCCCGCGGGCCCATCCTTGCGGTGCATCCCACCTGGCTTTCTCGCGGCCTCGTCGGGGTTTTGTTAGGCACTCTAAGCAGCTACTTCACATTCACCGCCAGCCAGGCGGTGTTCACGGTGTCGTATTCGGTGGAGGTGGCACCGTAGAGATCCGCGGCCGCGTTCAGGGTCGCCACGCGCGCCCCGGCATAGTCTGTGCGCTTGGTCATGTAGGTGGTGAGGGCCCGGTACCAGATGCGGCCCGCCTTGTCGTTGCCGATGCCGGTGATGCTGGTGACGCCGTTGGTCATGGGCGAGGCGATGTTGCCGGAGAGATCATCCACCTGGCTGCCATGGGCCAGGAGGAAGAAGAAGTGGTTGGCCACGCCGGAGCTGTAGTGGACATCCAGGCGGCCCAGCGTCTTGCTGTAGAAGTCCGGGCTGCGGCCGTCGAGGCTGGGCTTGTACATCCACCGTAGGGGCGTGCCGCCATGGCCCCAGCTGTTCTCGAACAGCTTGTAGTTGGCGGTGATGGGGCCGGATCCCGCCGTACTGGGGATGAAGCTGCCGGTGCTGTTGTTCAGGGTGTAGAACTCCACCAGGGTGCCGAAGATGTCCGAGTTGGCCTCGTTGAGGCCCCCGGACTCGCGCCGGTACTGGAGGTTGGCGGTGGCGGAACACACGCCGTGGCTCATCTCGTGGCCGGCCGTATCAAGGTCCGCCTCGCCCACGGAGCCGCCCACCTGGCCGTCCCCGTAGGTCATGCAGAAGCAACTATCCGACCAGAAGGCGTTGTCGTACTGGCTGCTGTAGTGCATGCGGCTGAAGGTGGCGCTGCCGGCATCGTCGATGCCGTCCCGGCTCAAGGCGTTCAGGTAGAAGTCCCAGGTGGCCTGCATGCCCCGGTGGCCGTCCACCCCGGCAGTCTGGGCGTTCGCGCTCATGCCCGCCGTGCCGTTGTACTGCAGGCCGTCGCCCCAGACGTTGTCGGCGTCCGTGAAGATCGAGCCCGTGCCGGAGGTGCCATTGAGCAGGTTGGTGGTGACGTTGTTGCCGAAGGTGCCGCCGGTGCCCCGCGTCATATCCCGCAGCTCGTAGCCGGTGGCGGTGCTGTTGGTGCTGAGGCTCACGGTCCCGTACCACTGGGACTGGCCGGTACCGGTGGCGCCGGCGGTGCGGAGGGTATCCCAGGATTCGAGGATCCGGCCCGTGTGGGCGTCCACCAGGAAGTCCGTGTGCTTCGTCTCCTGGGCCCCGTTCTCGAGCTCCGTGTGGACGTGGTAGGCCAGGACGTATCGCGTGGCCCGGCCGGGACCCTCCGGCTCGAGGCCCGCCACGACCAGGGTGGCGGTCGGTTCGTAGGCGTAGGCGCCGCGGGGGGTCAGGGCCGCATGGGCCACCGCCAGGACCTCGGCCCGGCCCATGGTGGGCTCCACGTTGAGGGCCAGGCCGCGCGCCAGGTCATCGGTCACCGCCCGCACCCGGCCGTTCCGGAAGTGGACGATGGCCTCGCCCTCGAACACGGGCACGCCCTTGTAGGTCTGTTCCAGCCGGACGTGGTCCTCGCCAAGGGCATCGGAGACGAGGTTCCGGAAGGTGAAGTCGGCCTGCGGCCCAAGGCCCATCTGGAAGGCCCGGGCGACCAGGTGGCCCCGGGCTTCGCGGACCAGGGCATCGGTGCGGGCCTGGTCCGGCGGCGCGGCCAGGAGGCAGGCTGGGAGGAGGAAGGGGACCACATGGCGCATGGGACCTCCAGGCGAAAGGGGGGTCGGGGTGTCCACCCGACCTGGGGCCACGATGCTACTCCCGGCGGTTAAGTTGTGTTAATTTTTCGACCATCTTTGTTTTGCATGACCAATTATTCCCGATACTGGACTTGTGCAACCACGAAAAGGCCCGGACGCGCACTTGCGCGTCCGGGCCCTCCGGATCGAGATTGGGACTACTTCTTCTCGGCCTTCACCGAGCCGTCCTTGTCCAGGTACTTGTCGGGATCCTTCAGGAGGGCCTCGCCGCAGTACTTGCTGCACACGCGGTACTCGCGGCCCCGGACGGCGACGGCGGCGGACTTCGCGTCCACCGTCATCTTGCAGACGGGATCCTTGGTGTTGACGGCGGGCTTGGCCTTCTGGGGCGCCGGGGCGGCCAGGACGGCGAGGCTGAGCAGGGCGGTGTGCAGCATGGGGTCCTCCTTCGGGACTTCAGTTTATCCGCTACTTCTTGGCGTTCTTCGGCGTGCCGTCCTTCTCGAGGTACTTGTCGGGGTCCTTGAGCAGCGTGGCGTCGCAGCCGCCGCAGCAGAGGCGGTATTCCTGACCGCGGACCACCACGGTCTTGGACTTTTCGCTGACCTTGCCGCCGAGGACGGGGCACTTGGTGTTGGTGGCGGGCTTGGCGTGCGGCGTGGCCGCGACGGCCAGCGTGAGCAGGAGGTTGAGCATGGGGAATCCTATCGGTATCACGGCCCTGGGTTGGCCGGCGGTCCCTGGGCCGTGGACGGGACCGCCGGGGTGCGGATGAGCGTCAGCCTGGGATCAGGCCGGCAGCGGGGTGACCGGGCCTTCCACCACCTCCCGGCGCTTCCAGAGGTAGTAGATGGAGGGGTAGACCAGCAGCTCCAGCACGAAGCTGGTGGCCAGGCCACCCACCATGGGCGCGGCGATGCGCTTCATGACGTCGGCGCCGGTGCCCGTGCTCCACATGATGGGGAGCAGGCCCATGAAGGCCGCGAAGACGGTCATGGCCTTGGGTCGCACGCGCTTCACGGCCCCGTGGATGATGGCCTCCACCAGGTCGCCCGTGGTGTGCAGGCGGCCCTCCCGCTTCGCCTCGTCGTGGCTGAGGTCCAGGAAGAGCAGCATGAACACGCCGGTCTCGGCGTCCAGGCCCATGAGGGCGATGAGGCCCACCCACACGGCGATGCTCATGTTGTAGCCCAGGGCCCACAGCAGCCAGAAGGCGCCGATGGCGCTGAAGGGCACGGCCAGCATCACCACGGATGCCTTGAAGGCGCTCTTGGTGTTGGCGTAGAGCAGGCCGAAGATCAGCACCAGCGTGATGGGCAGGATGACCTTCAGCCGCTCCTTCACGCGGATCATGTTCTCGTACTGGCCCGACCAGGTGAGGCTGTAGCCCGGCGGCAGCTTGAGGTCCTTCTCCACGGCGGCCTTGGCATGCTGGACGTAGGTGCCCACGTCGAACTTCGAGGTGTCGAAGTCCACCAGCACGTAGCCGTTCATCTGGCCGTTCTCGTCGCGGATCATGGCGGGGCCGTTGGCCCACGTGAGCTCCGCGATCTCCTCCATGGGGATCATGGCGCCGCTGGGCGTGGGAACGAGCACCCGCCTGAGGGCATCCGGGCTCTCGCGGAAGTCGCGGGCGTAGCGGACGTTCACGGGATAGCGGGCCCGGCCGTCGAAGACCGTGCTCTGGTTGTCGCCGCCGATGGCGGTCATCACCAGCATGTTGGCCTGCTCCACGCTGAGTCCGTACCGGGCGAGCTGATCACGCTTGAGGACGAAGTCCAGGAAGTAGCCCTGGGCGGTGCGTTCCGCGAAGGCGCTGCGGGTGCCCGGCACGCCGGCGAGGATGCGCTCGGCGTCCACGGCCACCTTCTCGATGGTGGCCAGGTCCGCGCCGTTGATCTTCAGGCCCACGGGCGTGCGGATGCCCGTGGAGAGCATGTCCTGGCGGGCCTTGATGGGCATGGTCCAGGCGTTGGGAATGGCCGGGAGCCGCACCACCCGGTCCAGGTCCGCCACGATCTCCTCCTCGGTGATCCGGTCCCGCCAGATGGGGCGCAGGGCGGCCTTGAGGAAGTCCGGCGCCCAGGAGCTGAACCAGCGGGGCTTCTCGCGCCACTGGTCCTCGGGCTTGAGGACGATCACTGTCTCCATCATGGAGAAGGGCGCCGGGTCCGTGGCCGTGTCGGCACGGCCGGCCTTGCCGAACACGCGCTCCACCTCGGGCACGGTGCGGATGAGGCGGTCCTGCACCTGGAGGATGCGCTGGGCCTCGGTCTGGCTGAGGCCCGGCAGGGTCGAGGGCATGTAGAGGAGCGTGCCCTCGTTGAGGGGCGGCATGAACTCGCTGCCCAGGCTCACGAACGCGGGAATGGTGGCGGCCACCATCAGCACGGCCACGGCGATGGTCGCCTTGGCGTGCTTCACCACGAAGCGGCAGGGCCCTTCGTAGATGCGGTGGAGGAAGACGCTGATGGGGTGCTTCTCCTCGGCGTAGTACTTGCCCACGGCGAGCTGGGTGAAGGTCCAGGCCAGCCACTTGGGCTTGAACATGAAGGGCTCCACCCGCGCGAAGAGCATGCGCATGGCGGGGTCCAGCGTCAGCGCCAGGATGGCAGCGATGGCCATGGCCAGGTTCTTGGAGTAGGCCAGGGGCTTGAAGAGGCGTCCCTCCTGATCCAGCAGGGTGAAGATGGGCATGAAGCTCACCGCCACCACCAGCAGGGAGAAGAACACCGATGGCCCCACTTCCATGAGGGCTTCCAGGCGCACGTGGTGGAAGTCTCCGGGTTTCCCCGCCTCGATCCACTTCTCGATCTTCTTGTAGGCGTTCTCCACCTCCACGATGGCGCCGTCCACCAGCACGCCGATGGAGATGGCGATGCCCGCCAGGCTCATGAGGTTGGCGTTCTGGCCGATGCCGTACATCGGGATGAACGCCAGGGCCACGCTCACCGGGATGGTGATGATGGGCACGATGGCCGAGGGCACGTGCCACAGGAAGATGAGGATGATGATGGAGACGACGATCATCTCCTCGATGAGCTTGTGCTTCACGGTGCTGATGGCGTTGTGGATCAGCTCGGAGCGGTCGTAGACCGTGATGACGTCCACGCCTTCGGGCAGGCCCTGCTTCAGCTCGCCGATCCGGGCCTTCACGCGCTCGATGACGTTCAGGGCGTTCTCGCCTTGGCGCATGACCACGATGCCGCCCACCACGTCGCCCTGGCCGTCCAGGTCCGCGAGGCCCCGGCGCATCTCGGGCCCCAGGGTCACGGTAGCCACGTCGCCCAGCCGCACGGGGGTGCCGTTCTCGGCCTTGAGCACGGCCGACTCCAGGTCCTTCGTGGCCTTCACGTAGCCCCGGCCCCGGACCATGTACTCGCGGCCGCTGTATTCAACGAGGCGGCCGCCCACTTCGGCGTTCGCCCCCTTCACCGCCCCGATGACCGACTCGATGGGGATGCGGTAGGCCGCCAGCTTGTTGGGATCCACCTGCACCTGGAACTGCCGGGCCTGGCCACCCACGGTGGCCACCTCGGCCACACCGGGCGTGCTCTGGAGGCCGTAGCGGAGGAACCAGTCCTGGAGGGAGCGCAGCTCATCCGAGCTGTGCTTGCCGCTCTTATCCACCAGGGCGTACTGGTAGACCCAGCCCACGGAGGTGGCATCGGGGCCGAGGGAGGTCTGCACGCCCGGCGGCAGGTTGGCGGTGATCTTGGAGAGGTATTCCATCACCCGGCTGCGGGCCCAGTAGATGTCCGTGCCGTCTTCGAAGATCACGTAGACGTAGGAGAATCCGAAGTCCGAGAGGCCGCGCACGGCCTTCACCTTCGGCGCCCCCAGCAGGCTGGTGACGATGGGGTAGGTGACCTGGTCCTCGACGATGTCGGGGCTCCGGTCCCACTTGCTGTAGACGATGACCTGGGTGTCGCTGAGGTCCGGCAGCGCGTCCAGGGGGATGTTCCGCATGGTCCAGAAGGACATGGCCAGCAGCACCGCCGAGGCGGCGATGACCAGCCAGCGGTTCTCCGCCGAGAAGCGGATGATCCGCTGGAGGAAGGTCGGGTTCTGGGGATCGTAGGCCGTGGTTCCGCTCATGGCCGCCTCAGTGCTGGTGGCCGGACGGAGCCGGCTGGGAGGCGCCTGCGGGGGCCCCGGTCTGCGCGTTCTTCTGGCTCATGTGGGCCAGAGCGGCCTTCAGGCGGGATTCGGAGTCCACCAGGAAGTTGGCGCGGACGACCACCTCGTCGCCGGCCTTCAGGCCCGAGCGGACCTCCACCTGCTCGCCCACGGTGGCGCCGGTGGTGACTGCCCGGGGCTCGAACTTGCCTTCGCCCAGGGAGACGAACGCCACCTTGGTGGTGCCGGCGTCCAGCACCGCGTCCAGGGGGACGAGGAGGCCCTTGCGGCCCGGACCGTGGATCACCACGTCGCCGAACATCTCGGGCTTGAGGAGGCCGCCAGGGTTCGGGAACTCCAGGCGGGCCTTGGCGGTGCGGGTCTTGGGATCCATGACCGGATCCACGAAGGCGATGCGCCCCTTGAAGGTCCTGCCCGGGGCGGCCTGGACGGTCAGCTCGGCGGGAAGGCCCACCTTCACGCGGCTCAGCTCCGCCTCGTAGACATCCACCTGCACCCAGACGCGGCTCAGGTCTGTGATCTCGAAGGGGATGTCCGCCGGCGTGAGCCGGGCCCCCTCCACCACGTTCTTCACCGTCACGATGCCGGAGATGGGGCTGCGTAGCGTGAGGGCCCGCTGGACTTCGCCCGTCTTCTCCAGGCGGTCCACGGCTTCCGCGGGCACGTCCCAGAGCAGCAGGCGCCGTTTCGCGGCTTCCAGCAGCTCGCCGCCGGACTGCTGGAGCGAGCCGCTGCTCAGGGCTTTCTGGGTCTTCAGGGCCAGCAGGTACTCCCGCTGGGCGCTGACGAACTCGGGGGCGTAGAGGCTGAACAGGGGCTGACCCTTGACCACGGACTTGCCCACGTAGTCCACGAAGAGCTTCTCCACGAAGCCCTCCACCTTCACGTTCACCTTGCGAACGCGGGTCTCGTCGATGGCCACGCGACCCAGGGCCCGCAGCTCACCGCTGACGGTCCCCTCCACCACCTTCTCCGTGCGCAGCCCGATGAGCTGCTGGCGCTCGTGGTCGATCTTCACCGTGGCGTGGGATTCGATCCCCGCGCCTTCGCCCTTCAGGTCGCCTTCATAGACGGGGACATAGTCCATCCCCATCTCGTCCTTCATGGGGACCGGGGAGGTCTGGCTCGGGTTCATGGGGGAGCGGTAGTAGACAACCTTGCCCTTGTCCTTGGGGGCCTCGCCCTCCATGGGCACCAGGTCCATGCCGCAGATGGGGCAGGTGCCCGCGTGGTCCTGGATGATCTGCGGGTGCATGGGGCACTGGTACATCTGCTTCTTGGGCGCCGCGGCGCTGGCGGCCTCGTGCTCGTGGTCGTGTTTCGGGGCGGGCCGCAGCATCAGCGTTCCGCCGATGCCGGCCACCAGCCCCAGGGCCACCAGGCCGAGGGTGCGGAGGCGCGGGGCCCGGGTCGGCGCCGGGGAATCGAAATCGGGTCGTTCGGTGGTCATGGGGATCTCCTACATCTTCGACATGGCGGGGCCGCTGTCCTGGGCCTGGCCCGGGGCTTTGGCGGAGGAGGCGGACGTGGCCGGGGAGGCGGCCGCGCCGGCGGACAGGCTCGCTGAAGCCAGGGAGCCTCCGGTGATGGACGGCGTGGCGCCGAGGGTCGCTTCGCCCAGAGCGATGTGCTGGGCCTGGAGCTGGGCCAGGGTCTGCAGGTAGGCCCCCTGGTCGCCCACCCAGCCGTTGAGGGCTTCGAGGGCGCCCAGGAAGGGCGCGCGGCCGGCCTCGTACTGGGCCAGAGCGGCCTTGAACGTGGCCTCGCTCTGCACCAGGAGGCCCTCGCGGTAGAGGTCCCGGGTGCGGCGCAGGGTCTCGATCTGGATGGCCCGCTCCTCGGTCCGCTGGCGCAGGAGCGTTCGCACGGATTCCACCTCAGCGCCCTGGCCGAGGCGGTGGTGCTCATGCTCGGCGATGGCCCGCTGCTGCTTGGAGCGGCCGTAGATGGGCAAGGAGATGCTCACGCCCACCTGCCACATGGGATCCAGGCTGCCCCGGGGCATGATGCCGGCGGTGACGGCGAAATCCGGGCGGCGATCCAGCTTCGCCAGCTCCACCAGCTTCTCGGTCTGCCGGACGTTCGCCCGCGCGCCCGCCAGCTCGGGGCTGCGGGCCTCGACCTGGTCCGGCGTGAGGGCCGCAGGCTCCGGCAGGTCCGCCAGCGCCACCGTGGTGGGGATGGGATCCGCGGGATCGTGCTGGCGCAGCCGGTTCAGGCCGGCGAGGGCGGTCCGCTCCTCGGCCTCCAGGGACCACGTGGCCTGCTTGAGGCGCGTGAGCTCCAGCTGGGCGCGCAGCAGGTCGCCCTGGCTGCCCTGCCCCACCTCGTAGCGGGTTCGGGCCAGGCGCTCGGCCTGCTCCAGGAAGACCGCCTGCTGGGCCAGCAGCTCCTTCTGGCCCCGCACCAGCAGGAGGGCCGCATAGCCCCGGCGCACATCGGCCTCCAGGCTCATCTGCACGCGGCTGCGGGTGGCCTCGGACACGCCGACGCCCGCGGCGGCCACTTCCTTCCGCAGGCCGCGCTTGCCCGGCCAGGGGAAGGGCTGGGTGAAGGCCACGCTGTAGAAGCTGGTCTCCATCTTGCCGATCTGGAGGCCGTTGAAACCGTCGTTCTGGAGGCCCAGGGACAGGGTGGGATCCGGCAGCACGCCCGCCTGGGGAATGCGCTCCTGGTCCATGCGCACCGTGGCGTCGGCCTTCTGGATGTCGGGATGCTTGCCGAGGGCTTCGGCCAGGAGGTCCGCCAGCACCGGATCGGCCGCTGGGGTCGGCATGGATGTGGTTGGGTGGTGGGGGGCCTGGGCCAGGGCCGGCGCGGCGAGCACCAAGGCCGGGGCCAGGCGCAGCAGCGTGCGCATGGGGATCTCCGGAAACGGGAAAGAGGGTCGGCCCACTCCCAAGAGCAGGCAAGGCTTCGCTCAGTCCCGGATCAGATCCGGAAGGTGCTCAGGTGCGCCAGATGCCGACCCAGGTCCGGGTCGCGCCCACCCTCGGCGCGGAGGGGCAGAGATTCCGCTTCGCCCGAGGCCGCGCGGTCCCAGCCGGCGGGCTCGGGTCGGGGCTCGGTCCGCCGCTCGCCCTGCTCCGCTTCACGGACGGCCTGGGCGGCGGGAGCCTGGCGCTCAGTGCAGGCACCCCGCTGGGGGGCGCGGTTGCTGTCCGGCTTCGGGCAGGGACAGGGATCGTCCATGCCGCCAGGCACCATTCCGCAGCAGCACTCGTGAGGCTGGGCCGCCGTCCGGTCCCCCGCCAGCGCCCAGTCCCCGCCCACGCCGCCCAGGAGCAGCGCGACGGCCAGGATGGCGCGCAGGATCGTCCGCACGGAGAAACCTCCGAATGGAATCCATGATAGGCCTTCCACCCATGTGGCAACACGAAAAGGTTGACGCCGGTCACACGGGAGCACCCCCGGGCCACCGCCAAACCGAGACCCGGCGCGCATCGGCGCTAGGATGGAAGCATGGGCACGGTTGAAAGAGCGGACCTGGCGATCATCGGCGGCGGCATCGCCGGCCTCAGCCTCGCCTTCCACCTGGCCCGGGCCGGTCAGCGGAGCATCGTCCTCCTGGAGCGCGAAGACCAGCCCGGCACCTACGCCAGCGGCCACAACGCCGCCGTGGCCCGGTCCCTGACGGGCCGCGACGAGCATACGGCCCTGACGGTGGAGGGCCGCCGGCGCCTGGCCGAAGCGGGGCTGATGGCGGCCGGCGGCGGCTATCTTGTGAGCGTGGAGCGCGGCCCCCTGGACGCCTTCGAGGCCGAGGCCAGGCGCCACGGTGTGGAGGTCCACCGCGGCGCGGGCATCCCCCTGCCCGGCCTCCGGGCCGCGGAGCACTTGGCCATCCCGGGCGATGGCGTCATCGACGCCGCGGGCCTGCTGCAGGCCTGCGCCGAGGGTGCCCGGGCCGGCGGCGCGGACCTGCGCTTCGGCTGCGGCGTGAGCGAAATCCGCCCGACGCAGGACGGCTTCGACCTGGACACGGATCGCGGGCCGCTCCGCGTGAAGGCCCTGGCCATCGCGGCCGGCGCCTGGGCCGGCGAGCTGGGCCGCCAGGCGGGTTCGCAGATCGCCTACACGCCCCTTCGGCGCTCCCTGGTGTGGAGCGGCGCGGCCCATCCCCAGCGGGATCCCTGGGCCTGGTGGGTGGATCGCCCCTTCTACCTGCGGCCTGAGAGCGGCGGCGTCCTCATGTGTCCCTGCGAGGAGGTGGCCGTGCCCCTGCCCCCGCGCGGGCGCCAGCCGGACACGGACCCCGCGGTGCTCGAAGGCCTCTTCGCCAGCCTGCGCGAGCTGGCGCCGGACCTGGCGGAGCGCCCCATCACCCGCTACTGGACTGGCCTGCGCACCTTCGCCCCGGACCGCCGCTTCGTCGTCGGCTGGGACCCCTGGAACCCGCGCCTCTTCTGGTCTGCCGGCCTGGGCGGCCACGGCATGACCAGCGGCCTCGCCGTCGGCCAGCTCGCCGCCGACTGCTACTTGCGCAAGACCACCGCCGGGCCGCTGGATCCGCGAAGGTTCAAGAACTGATCGAAACCGCGAATGGCGAATGGGCGCGATTGAAAAGGCAGCAGGGGCCATCACCACGAAGGTGAGGATCCAAGAAAGACTGGAGCCCTGTCGTACCCCGTTGTGGGCGTCTTGGCGGTGATCAGTTCTTTATTCGCGCCCATTCGCGCCATTCGCGGTTCCATCTTTTAGAATCCTTCCATGACTACCCTCCGCGTCGCCCTCGTCCAGCAGGACACGGTCTGGCAGGACCCGGCCGCGAACCTGGCCCGGGCCCGGGGCTTCGTGGAGCAGGCGGCCCAAGCAGGCGCGCGGGTGGCGGTGTTCCCGGAGCTCTTCACCCTGGGCTTCACCATGGCGCCGGAGCCCTTCGCGGAGGCCCTGCCCGGGCCCACCACCGAGGCCGTGGCGGCGCTGTCGCGCGAGTTCGACCTTTACCTCGTGGGTTCCGTGGTGGAGGCCCATGCGCCCCATCCCCGCAACGCGGCCTTCGTCACGGCGCCGGACGGCTCGCTGGTGGCGGCCTACCGGAAGATCCACCCCTTTTCCTACGGCGAGGAACACCAGCACTACAGCGGCGGTGAGGACTGTCCCCTCTTCGAGGTGGACGGCATCCCCTGCGGCCTGCAGATCTGCTACGACCTGCGCTTCCCCGAGCCCTTCCGGTCCCTGGCTGCGCGAGGCGCGGAGGTGGTCTTCGTGCCGGCCAACTGGCCCGTGCGCCGCATCGCCGCCTGGTCCACCCTGCTGGCCGCCCGCGCCATCGAGAACCAGATGGCCGTCTGCGGCGCCAACCGCGTGGGCCGCGACGGGGCGGGCCTCGACTACCCTGGCGCCTCCGCGATCCACGACGCCTTCGGCGAGACAGTGACAAAGGGCGACGCCGCCGAGGGCCTGGTGGTGGGCGACCTCGACCTCGATGCTTTGCGGGCCTGGCGGAAGCGCTTCCCCGCCCTCAAGGACCGCCGGCCGGAGGTCTACCGGCGCCTGGGGGCGCCCTAAGCGGCCCGTCGGGCCCTCAGGAGATCCACAACATGAGGCTGGCGACCTCGCGCAGCTTCGCGCCTTCCATCCGGAACACCACCAGGTGCCCCGAGCCGGCCAGCCAGTCGTACTGGGTGCCGAGGTAGATCAGGAGCAGGCGCTGCTCGCGGTCCACCACGGGGATCGAGACCGTGGCCATGCCCCCGGCGCCGGGGTGGTCCCGGCGGAGCTTCTCCCACCCGCCGCCCCCGGTCTTGAAATAGGCCGCGTAGGTACCGTCATGGTCCACCACGTAGCCGTCCTGGGGCGCCGAGGGGAGGCGCAGCCTCACCGGCGCCGCATTGTGCTCGAACAAGGCGTCGATGAGGGCCGAGGCGTCGTAGCCGGGCACCTGGAGGTTCTTCTTGCAGTACTCCAGGCTGCGCGCCCGGTCCCCCGGCGAATCCATCCGGACCATCCCCAGGCGCGTCTCCGGCCGCAGCACGGTGGTTCCGCCCGGAGCCGCCGCGGCCACCAGCACCCGGGCGATCAGGTCCTCGCCCCCACGCTCGGGAGCGGCCGCCCGCGCAGGGGCGCCGGCGAGCGCGAGGCAGGCGAGGAGGAGGGGCGCGCGGAACCGCATGGGATCTCCGGATGACGAGGGGCTCCCCGATCCTACCCCGCCCCGGCCGCCTCCGGCCTGCCTCTGGGTCCACCCCCCTGCGCGTGGTCTGATCTCCTCTACCTGGGCCCCGCTCCGGACCTAGATTGGTATGTATGCGAAAGGTGCCGCGCTGGGCCGCCGTCCTCCTCGCGATCGGGGCCGGGGCGGTCCTTCTCATGGCGTGGCTCCTCCGGAAGCCGGGCCTGGAGGTCAAGGTCGCCCGCGTCGAGGTGGGGCCGGTGGAGGAGATCGTCGCCAATACCCGGGCGGGCACCGTGAAGGCCCACCGGCGGGCCAAGCTCTCGCCGCAGATTCCCGGTGTGGTGACCGCCCTGCCCCACCGCAAGGGCAGCCGAGTGGCCGCCGGGGACCTGCTCCTCCAGATCGAGGATTCGGTCCAGCGGGCCGCGCTGGCCCTGGCGGAGGACCAGGTGCGCACCGCGGAGGCCCGCACGCGGGAGGCCTGCCTCGCCGCGGACCTGGCGGAGAAGGAGCTGGCCCGGGGCCTGGCCCTGAGCCGGGACGGCGTCCTCAGCCCCCAGGCCCTGGACGCCCTCCAGAGCGCCCGGGACCGCGCCGCCGCCACCTGCCAGGCCCTGCGCGCCGCCCTGGAGGAGGCCCGCAGCCAAGTGCGGCTCGCCCGGGCCCAGCTCGCCCTCACCCAGCTGCGGGCGCCCTTCGCGGGGATCGTGGCGGAGTGCTCCGGCGAGGTGGGCGAGTGGATCACGCCCGCGCCCACGGGCATCCCCATTCCGGCGGTGCTGGACCTCTTCGACCCGGCCACGCTCTACGTCAGCGCGCCCATCGACGAGGTGGACTCCCAGCGGGTGAAGGCCGGCATGCCGGTGCGGATCGCCGTGGACTCCCACCCCGGCCAGAAGCTGGCGGGCCGCCTCGACCGCGTGGCCCCGTATGTCCTCGATGTCCAGGAGCAGAACCGCACGGTGGAGATCGAGGTGTCGCCCCTGGATCCCTGGTCGGCCCAGGGCTTCCTGCCCGGCACCTCCAGCGACGTGGAGGTGATCGTGGCGCGGCGGGACGGCGTGCTCCGCGTCCCCACCGCAGCCCTCGCCGAGGGCGGGAAGGTGCTGGTGCTGGCCGGCGGTCGGCTGGTGGAGCGCACCGTCCAGACCGGCCTGCGCAACTGGCAGTTCACCGAGGTCCTCTCGGGCCTCGCGGCGGGGGACCGGGTGGTCACGGTGCGGGACTCCCCGGCCATCCGCGCCGGGGTCCGTGCCCGCGCCCACGATCAAGGGCGGGAGGGTCCATGATCGAACTGCAGGGCGTGTGGCGCACCTACCCCGTGGGGGAGGGCGTGGTCCATGCCCTGCGGGACGTCAGCCTCGCCATCGCACCGGGCGAGCACGTGGCGCTCATCGGCCCCTCGGGCTCGGGCAAGTCCACCCTCCTGCACATCCTGGGCTGCCTGGACCGCCCCAGCCAGGGCCGCTACTGCCTCGAGGGCCGGGACGTGGGCACGCTCTCGGAGGCCGAGCGGTCCCTGCTGCGCCGGACGCGCATCGGCTTCGTCTTCCAGTTCTTCCACCTGCTGCCCCGGCTCACCGCCCAGGGCAACGTGGAGCTGCCCATGCTGTTCGCCGGCGTCCCCCGCGAGGCGCGGCGGACGCGGGCGGCGGAAGTGCTGGCCTCCGTGGGCCTCCTCCCGCGCGCCGCGCACCGGCCCGACCAGCTCTCCGGCGGGGAGCGCCAGCGGGTGGCCATCGCCCGGGCCGTGGTGATGAACCCCGCCATGGTGCTGGCGGACGAGCCCACGGGCAACCTGGACCGCGCCTCGGCCCAGGAGGTGATGGGCGTGCTGGAGGCCATGAACCGCCAGGGCCTGACCCTGGTGGTGGTGACCCACGATCCGATTCTCGCCGCCCGGGCGAAGCGGGTGGTGCACCTGTCGGACGGCATGCTGGCGGACGCGCCCGCCGGGGAGGGCTAGGTGGCCTTCCTGGACCTGCTCGGCTTCGCCCTGGGCGCCCTCCGGGGCCACCGGCTCCGCACGGCGCTCTCGGTGACGGGCGTGGCCATCGGCATCACGGCGGTCCTCGCGCTCACGGCCCTGGGGGAAGGCGCACGGCGCTACATCGTGGACGAGTTCGCCACCCTCGGCTCCAACCTCGTCATCATCCTGCCGGGAAAGGTGGAGACCACCGGCGGCGTGCCCTTCGGCGGCGTCACCCACGACCTCACCCTGGAGGACCATGCCGCCCTCGCGCGCCTGGGCCGCCTGGCCCGCGCCGCGCCCATCGCCGTGGCCACCGAGACGCTGCGCCACGGGGACCTGGGCCGCTCGGCCCCCATCCTGGGCACCACCGCCGACTACCAGGAGATCCGCCGCCTGCGCCTGGCCGCCGGGACCTTCCTGCCCTCCGGCGATCCCGACCGCTCGGGCACGGAGATCGTCCTCGGCACCAAGGTGGCCCAGGAACTGTTCCGCGGGGAGAGCCCCCTGGGGCAGGTGGTCCGCGTGGGCCCAGACCGCTTCCGCGTGGTGGGCGTCCTCGCGCCCCGGGGCCTCTCCATGCTCGGCTTCGACCTGGACGAGGCGGCCTTCATCCCGGTGCGCACGGCCATGCGGCTGTTCAACCGCACCAGCCTCTTCCGCGTCGTGGCCGAGGTGCGGATCTTCGCGGAGATGGACCTGGCCAAGGCCGATGTCCTGGCCCTACTGAAGGACCGTCACCGTGCCGAGGACGTCACCGTCTTCACCCAGGACGCCCTGCTCGCCTCCTTCTCCGCCATCCTCCGGGTTCTCACGCTCTCGCTGGCGGGCATCGCGTCGGTGTCCCTGGTGGTGGCCGGCGTGGGGATCATGAACGTCATGCTCGTCTCCGTCACCGAGCGCCGGGCGGAGATCGGCCTGCTCAAGGCCCTGGGCGCCCCGGCCCCGCGCATCCTCCTGGCCTTCCTGGCCGAGGCGGTGATCCTGGCGGCCCTGGGCGGCGCGGCGGGGCTGGCGGCCGGCGCCGCCGGCGTGGGCCTCCTGGCGCTGGTCTACCCGGACTTCCCCGTGGCCATCCCCCTCTGGGCCGTGGGCGCGGCCGTGACCCTCTCGTTCCTCGTGGGCGTGGGCTTCGGCGTGTGGCCGGCTCGGCGGGCCACGCGGCTCGACCCCATCGCGGCCCTGGCGCGGAGGTGAGCATGCTGCTGCTGCCGCCCGCCGAGCTGCTGCGCTTCGCCCTGGGGGCCGTCACCGGTCACCGGCTGCGCTCCGCCCTCTCGGTGCTGGGCGTGGGCATCGGCGTGGCCGCCGTGGTGCTGCTCACCTCGCTGGGGGAGGGCACGCGCCAGTACATCGTGGCCCAGTTCAGCCAGTTCGGCACCAACCTGCTGGCCATCAATCCCGGCAAGGTGAAGACCATGGGCGTGCCCGGCGTGTTCGGCGGCACCACGCACCTGCTCACGCCGCAGGACGCCGAGGCCCTCCGCCGCCTGCCGGGCGTGGAGGCGGTGATCCCCGTGGCCATGGGCCAGGGGCGGGTGGAGTTCGGCGGGCGGGGCCGCAGCGTCTACATCTACGGCGTCAACCACGAGCTGCCCCGCGCCTGGGGCGTCGGCACGGCCCAGGGCAGCTTCCTCCCGCCCCTGGACGCGGGGCGGCGCGCTTCCCTCGCCGTCCTAGGCCCCAAGCTGGCCCGCGAGATCTTCGGGACTGATTCGCCCCTGGGCCAGCGCATCCGCATCGGCTCCGAGAGCCTCGTCGTCATCGGCGTCATGGAGCCCAAGGGCCAGCTCCTGGGCTTCGACCTGGACGACACCGCCTACATCCCCGTGGGCACGGCCATGGGCCTGTTCAACCTGGCAGAGCTGCAGGAGATCGACCTGCTGGCCTCCACCAGCGAGGGCATCCCCGCCCTGGCGGACCAGATCAAGGCCACCCTCATGGCGCGGCACCGCGGCGAGGAGGACTTCACCCTCACCACGCAGACCGAAATGCTCGAGGTCTTCGGCCGCGTGATCGGCATCGTGACCCTGGCCGTCACCGCCATCGCCGCCATCTCCCTCGTGGTGGGCGCCATGGGGATCCTCACGGTGCTGTGGATCTCCGTGCACGAGCGCACGGCGGAGATCGGCCTCCTCCGGGCCCTGGGCGTGGATGGCCCGACCGTCCAAGCCCTCTTCTTCCTCGAGGCGGTGCTGCTGGCAGTGGGCGGAGGCGTGGGCGGACTGGCCTTCGGCGTGCTGGTGCAGGCGGTCCTCCGGATGATCGTGCCCGGCCTGCCTCTGGCCACGCCGCCCGAAGCCGTGGGCGCCGCCCTTCTCATGACCCTCGCCGTGGGCGCCGCCGCGGGGGTCCTCCCCGCGCGGAAGGCCGCCTCCCTGGATCCCATCGAGGCCCTGCGGGCGGAGTAGGTTCGGGGTCGAAGCGGTCTCAGCGCTGAAGGGCCCGGATGGCCCTCGGGGACAGGTGATCAGGATTGACCGGGGGTCTTGGCCTTGCGCTTGAGCTGATGGGCGAATCCGAACCACTTTCCCGCTTTTCGCAGCCGTGTCACGTAGATCGCAATAAACCCGACACCAACGAGGAGAAAGAGGTAGTTCTTGGCTCCGGAGGGGTCCCCTCCAAGCCAGGAACGAACGGCCAGCGTCACAAGGAACAAGGCCGGCGTGACCTTGCCGGTGTAGTAGATCCACCGCCCCGAGGGAGAACCAAGCACGCGTTCGGCCTCCTCCTGGCGGACCAGCCAGAGGGTGGACAGCACCTTGGCGAGCGCCAATAGCCCTGCGATGAAAAGCAGGATGTTGCTTGCGTTCAGAGGCATGCGCTTCCCCCGGATGAGTGAAGAAAATCCATTTCGAAGGCTTCGTGAGAGCGGCTGACCGGCCCCGCCCGCACTAAGGCGCTGAGCAGAACCGAGGAAGCGGGAGGATGAGAGAGAACGAGAGGCCGTGCAGGCGGAGTCCGAGTCGAGCGAGCGGTCAGTGGGCGTCGCTGGAGGGAGGGCCGCCGGCTGAGGCGAAGGCCGCCTTCACCTGGCTCGCCAGCGAGGCGATGTCCACCGGCATCGAGGTGTCGACGCGGATCACCACGCCCGCTCCAACCGGGCCGTCGTATTCCTTGAGCAGGTCCGGCGGCAGCTCGCGGAGCGGGTGCGCCGCGTGCGCTCCGGCGGCCGCGCGAAGGGCGAATCGGCGCGCCGCCTCCGCGGCTCCGCAGTCGCAGAACACCTCGACGACCTCTGCCGTGAGGGCACGGAGCCGCTCCCTCTCATGGGAGCTGTGCGGCCGGAAGTTGGCCTCGAGCACCGCGGCCGGCGCGAACGCGGCGAGCTTCCAGAGCAGCTCCATCGCGGCCCCGCCCAGCTGTCGGGAGAAGGCGAGCTCCTGGTTGGGACCTTCCAGCGCCTCCACCAGCGTCTCCTTGAGGAAGTCCTTCGAGAAGAGCGGCCAGACCAAGGCTGCCGCGAGCGGCACGGCGAGGGTCGTCTTGCCGGCGCCCGGTGCGCCGGAGACGAGCACGAGCCGCCGACGCGGGGGTGGGATGGACTCCTTGAGCGGCATCGGGTGGGGGTGATCCATGGCAGCGCCTATTCGGCACCCAACCGTTGATTGGCCAACACGGCGGCCTGGAGCAGGGCCTTGAAGGCCCTGGCATCAAGGGTCTCCCCCTCCCGGAGGTCGATGGCCCTGCGGGTGCCTCCCCCCAGGCTGGCGTTGAAAAGACCGTCGGGGTCATTCAGGGACGCACCCCGAGCAAAGGTCAGTTTGACGACCTGCTTGTAGGCCTCACCCGTGCAGATGATCCCGCCGCAGGACCAGGTGGGTACGCCCAGGGGGTTGGTGGGCTTGACCCACTTGCAATCCTCTTCGATGGCGGGGACGGCCTCATGGATGAGGCGGCGAACCTCCGCCAGCATGTCGGCGCGCCAGCCGCCGATGGACCGGATGGCCTCATCGACCCGGGAAGACGGGCCCGACGGAGGCTTGGACTTGCCACCCTTGGTCACCATGGATCACCCCTCAGGTTGTCCTGCTGCCGAACGAATGAAGCCAACCGGCCCCGCCTGCGCCGGGATGGCGAGCGGAGCCATGAAGCGGGAAGGCGAGAGAGAACGGAAGGCCATGCCGGTGGGGTGCGAGCTGGGCGTGAGGTTGGGCCGAGTGGGAATGAAGGCGGGAGTGGTCGTCGATCACGTCAGGCCAGGCGCTCTGGAATCGGCTTGAGCTTGTAGATCTCATGGAAAAAGAGATCCGCTTTGTGCTGATCTTCGCAAAAGTTGGTGACCTCTTTGATCTTTCCGTCTTCAAACCGGAAGACGAGGCACCACATCAGGTCAAGGCCCGACCCGGCCGTGCTCCATCCGCGGTGGTGATCCACGACGAAATCGCCCTGTTCCACCACGACGATGGGCTGGGCTTGGAAGGCGGCTTTGCCAAGCTGGTCGAAGAACGCAAGCACTTCAGGAATTCCGCGCTTGTCGCCTGCGAGGGGGTGGTGGCCGGGAATGCGCCAGATGATGTCTTCGGACATGGCGTCCTTCACGGCCGGGACATTCCTGCTTGCGTAGGCGGTGAAGAAATCCTGGATCTTGGAAAGATTCGACACGTGGACTCCGTGGGGGAACTAGGACAAGGCCGGACTTTGGATCAGGCGCCCCGCTGGGATGCAGGCTCACACCCGGTTCGCCAGGGGTGATGGGAAAGCATCTTCGAACGGAATCAATGGGGTGTCCACCCTTCATTCGGCCGTCGGATCATTCGTACGGGCCGGCATCGACCAGAAAAGCAGCAACCGCGAATGACGCGAATGGGCGCGAAACGCGGAGGAGGTAGGCCGCCTGGGCCTTCGGCCCCCAGCCGCGCTTGGCGCGACTGGCCACGCGCGGGGCGGGAATGTCGGCTCCTGAAGGCCGCCAACCCCGCCCTGCGCGTGGAGGCGGATGCAGGGTCGATCTCCATTCGCGCGCCCGAAGGGCGATTCGCGTCATTCGCGGTTGCTGTTTCCCCTGCGGTTCCTCGGGCCCTCAGGTGGTGGCCACCAGGAGCTCTTCGGCGGGATCGGGGGGGCGGAGTCCGTCGGTGCGGTTCGCGAAGTATCGCTGGGCCAGGGTGCCGGAGGAGACGTGCCGCGCCTCGCGGAAGCCGGCCTCGCGGGCGAGGGCCACGATCTCCGGCGGGTCGAAGAAGCTGAGGAAGGGCGTGCCGCTGGCCCGCGCGCCCTCCATGGCCCGCGCCATGCCGGGGCGCACCTCGGGATCGGCCATATCCAGGGGCACCAGGAAGGACATCACCAGCGTGGACCCCGGCGCCAGCGCCGCGACCCGGCCCAGCGTGGCCGCCACCGCCTCCCGGGTGAGGTACATGCTCACGCCCGTGGAGGCCACCACCGCCGGCCGCGCAGGGTCGAAACCCGCCGCCTCCAGCCGATCCCACTCGCCGTCGCCGGCCTCGAAGTCCACGGGCACGAGCCGCAGCCAAGCCGGGAGGCCGTAGCCCAGGTCCACCAGCCGCTGGCGCTTCCAGGCCTGGGGCCCGGGCTGGTCCACCTCGAAGACCGTCATGCGGGCGGCGAGGTCGACCCTCCGCTGGGCGAAGGTGTCCAGCCCCGCGCCCAGGAGCACGTACTGCGCCACCCCCCGTCCCGCCTGCTCCTCCACGCAGTCCTCGATGAACCGCGCCCGCGCCAGGATGGACGCCCGGAAGGGCCGCGTGAACGGCGCCATGTCCGGCCGCTCCCGCCACCCATCCTCCGGCCCCGCCAGCCGCAGCCCCACCTCATCCCGGAACACCGGCGGCGGATCGTCCACCTCCAAATGCAGCGCCCGCCACAAGGCCACCCGAACCGCCGTGCTGTCCGGTGAAGCCATCGATTCCCCGCCCATCAGGCCCCCGAAAGAACCCTCATCATAGGCCCCCCTAGAGGGGCCGCAGCTGATCCTCCAGGGACCGTGTCTGGTCGGTGACCTCGTCCCCCGTGTGCCGGGTCGTCTTGCGTTCCAGCAGCATGACGAGACACTCCTCGTCCGCGATGGGATTGTGCCGGACGCCCTTGGGCACCACGTAGAACTCCCCCGGGCCCACGCGGACCGTCTTGTCTTCCATCTCCAGGGTCAGCACGCCCTCGAGCACATAGAACAGTTCGTCTTCGCCGACGTGGGCGTGCCAGGCCAGGCGACCGTGAAGCCGCGCCACCTTGACATAGGCCTCATCGACCTCGCCGATGACCCGCGGAGACCACAGCTCCGTGAGCGACTGCGCGGCCTGGAGGGGAGAGATCGCGTGATCCATGGGCACCTCGAAAGCAGAAGAAAAGGATGGGGCCCCTAGATGGGATTCGGGGCCTCGACCGGGATGCCCGTCCGTTGGCTCACCTTGGCTGCCACCTGGATGGCCCGTTCCAGTGTGAAGGCGCCGAAGGCGTGTTCGCCCAGGTAGAGCTCGAATCCATCGCGGTCCACCAGGGTGATGTGCCAGTTGGAAGAGCGGATGTATCGTCCGACCTTGATGCTTTGGAATTCCTGCGGGGCCTTCTCCCATTCCACCCGGCCGTACAGGTTCTTCTTGTGGAACCGGACCGTCTTCCGGCGGCCCGACACGGTCAGCCACTGATCCGCCGTGGCGCTGTAGACGCTGGAATACACCAGCAGCAGGCCGAACACCCCCACAACCACCAACATCCAGGTCTGGGAGCGGCCCAAGAGGTACAGGTGCCGAACCAGCCAAAGCAGGGCCACCCCCGGAATCAGGGTTGCCACCGCCCACCGGTGGCCCCGGAAGCGGAACGTGACCTCCTCAGGCGTTTCTTCCGCCAGCACCATGATGGGCGGGTTTTCTCTCATTCAGGCCTCCAGCCGGTCAAAGTCGCGGACCAGGAACATACACCTCACATGAAGCGAACCGGCCCCGCCTGCGCTGAGGCGCTGAGCGAAGCCAGCGAGAGGTCAGGCTCACCGCGGCATCAGCGCGAATACGCCCCAGCCCAGGTATTCACGCGTGTAAGCAGCGTAGCGCTCGGGTGCCGAGGTCAGTGTGGCTCGAACATCTCTCGCGAACTCGTCATTGGGATTGGCTTCAAGCCATCGGCGCATGGTGAGCCATTGAGCCGCCTCGTATCTGTCCCAGCCGTCCTGATCCGTGAGAACCATTTCAACGACGTCGTAGCCGAGGCGACCGAACGACGCGAGAAGCTCCGGGAGCAGGAGAAAATCCGAGATCGCGTTGGCAAGACACCCCCTGGCCACATCCTCCGTCGGGGGTAGCTGCCGCCAGTAGGGCTCACCGATGAGGATGATCCCTCCGGTGCGCAGGCTCCTGGCCAGAAGCTCGATCGTGCCGGCGACGCCCCCGCCGATCCAAGTGGCACCAACACAGGCGGCCACGCCGACCTTCTCATCCGAGGCGAAACCGGAAGCATCGCCATGGATGAACGTGACTCGATCGGCGACGCCAAGTTCTTCAGCACGGCGTTTCGCCTGCTCGGTGAACAGCTGGCTCATATCGATGCCGAAGCCGGTGATGCCGTGATCGCGTGCCCAGGTGCACAGCATCTCCCCCGAACCGCTCCCGAGGTCGAGCACTCGGGTCCCCGGTTCCAGACGCAGCGCCACGCCGAGCGCGGCCAGTTTTTCCGGTGTGAACGGGTTATGGATGCGATGAGCACTTTCGGTGA
Source organism: Geothrix paludis (assembly GCF_022808815.1). GTDB lineage: Bacteria > Acidobacteriota > Holophagae > Holophagales > Holophagaceae > Geothrix > Geothrix paludis. The sequence goes on from NZ_JAKZLC010000001.1 coordinate 1,184,721, forward strand.
TGTTGAAGATCCTTGGAATGTCCATTCCTGGAAATCTCCGTACGGGTGTGAGTGGATCTGGTCACGGCCTAACGATGGAAGCGAACCAGCCCCGTCTGCACCGAGGCGCTGAGCGGAGCCGAGGAAGCGTGAGGTTGAAAGAGAGCGAGAGGCAAGGCATGCGGGGTCCGAGTTGAGCGGAGGGTTAGGCATTTCTGGAGCGGGAGTTGGAGCAGCTTAAAATTAATAATGTCGATATCTTTGAATATAGGGAGCATCTGCAGGCAACTCATCTTGGTCTAGCTCAATAAAAGAGACAGCAAGGGCCTGCCGACCATCTTTATCGATTTGAATTTTGGCCGTACCAGAAATATCAGACTCCTCTCTAGTTGAATCATGCTCTATATAGTACTCATCACCATCTGGGCCGCCCCATTCTCTCCAGCTAAATTTATGCCTAACTTTGAGGCTCGCCTCGAAGACGATTGTGCATTCGGAATCCCCAACGCCAACAATTTGAACATCTCTCAGTTCAACATCTTCTATTTCAGATTCATCTAGATCAACATCTGAGTCGTTCGTGTAGAAACTCATCTCTTGAGCGCTGTCTGTGACAGCTTCGTTCAAAAGGTCAGACTTGTTGAGCATTGAATTTCTAATCGGCGCCAAATCGATTTCTTGGGATAACAATTTTTCAACCAATTTTGGCAACGATGGGAAATAGAGCAGGGATGTGAAGTGCTCACAGGCCGCCTTGAAATCCTGGTCTTCTGAAACAACTGCGATATAGATTTGCTGCTTTAATGCGTATTGAGCAAGAGATTCAACGGCAAATGCATCTGGGAACTCTTTCCGTTTTTTTCCTTCACGAAATGGAGCTCTAACAGAGTCATACCAACTCATAATTTTATCAATTTTGACATCGTCATAATTTAGCTTTACGACCTTGAACTGAGCGAGAAAATCCTTCCATTCTTGAATCGCTATGCGCTTGACTTCCCATTCTTGAAATATGTTGGTGGGCTTTTCAGGCCAGTGTTTCCACTTTTTCAAGAACGGAGCCTTCCTTCGCGCCTCATCGAGGGCCTTCAATGCTTCATCAGAACGGAATTTGATTTGTCGTTCTATCTCGCTTGAGGTTGGGGCAGGTAGAACTAGCCGGAGCCCCTTTTCCTTGGCGACATCTGAAAATGACGTGAGGGTTGCCGAACCAAAGTTGTACTGCTGACCAGCCAGCACACTCGTGTCTAAAAAAACATGGCTTGGTAGAGTCATAGAGGAAATGCCTAACTTTGAATTAGACGAATCGCTGTAATGCAAAGGTGGTCAACGGTCCGTCAGGGGTTTCTTGACAAGCATCTTCAATCCGAACAGACGGGCTGTCCACCCTTCATCCTTCACCAATATTCATTCGCTTTTATCGGTGTTCATCTGTGTTCATCAGTGGCTAAATCCTTCTTTTTTCATTTCCCAGGATTCGCCGGCGCATCCCGTTTGTACCACTGCGCCTGCCCATAGACGGGCTTCACCTTCTGCTCCAACGCTTCCAGCTGTGAGGCATTCAGTGGCAGGAACTCGCCCGCGATGCGGACGTTCTCTTCGAGCTGGGCGATGTTGTCCACGCCGATGATGACGGTGCTCACGGGGTGGCTCAGGGCGTAGCGCATGGCCTCCTTGATGGTGAGGGTGCCGGGGCGGTCATGCTTGGCGGTGCCGCGCTGCTTCTCGGGCGGTGGCGGCTGGACGCCGGCCAGAAGACGGCCTCGGGCGGGGATCTTCATGCCGATGATGCCCATCTCCTTCTCCACGGCCAGGGGCAGCAGGGTCTTCTTGAAGGGCAGGTGCCAGGTGTCGGCGGCGTTGAAGGCCATGAGCACCGTGTCGAAGGGGAAGCGGCGGATGGCCTCGGCCAGCACATCGGGATCGGTATGGCCGCTGAGGCCCAGGAAGCGCACCAGCTTCTGGTCCCGCGCCTTCTGGAAGGCCTCCAGGGCGCCGCCCTTGGCACAAATGCGTTCCACATCGTCCATGGTGCTCATGGCGTGGAGCTGCCAGAGGTCCACGTGGTCGGTCTGGAGCAGCTTGAGGGAGGTCTCCAGCAGCCGCAGCGAGCCGTCCGCCGTGCGGTCGTGGGTCTTGGTGGCGAGGAAGGCCTCGGCCCGCCGCCGCTTCATCACCTGCCCGAAGTACTGCTCGCTCCAGCGGGCCTCGCCGCCGTAGCGGGCGGAGGTGTCGCAGTAGTTCACGCCCAGGTCCAGGGCCCGCTCGATGAGGGGGATGGCCACCTTCTCGTTGTGGGGCTTCTCGATGGAGGCTTGGCCGCCCAGGCTGAAGATCCCCACCTTGTGCCCCGTGCGCCCCAGGTTGCGCGTGGGCATGGCCGCGGCGGTGGCGGGGTTGAAGGGCGGATGGGGCGCGGGATGGAGGGCCACGGGCTCCAAGCCCAGCACCGGTTCCACTGCCGCGAGGCGCGTGGCCACAAGGCCCGCCGCCGCGGCGGCTCCCAGCTTGAACAGGTCGCGTCGGGTGGTGCCGGCCTCGGACATGGCGTCCTCCGTGGGATTCAGGATCTGGTCATCATTATCGCCCCAGGAAGGTCTCCAGGTGCGCCAGGGCTTCATCAACGGCCCCGTAGGTCTGGAAGGCCACGCCGTCCTGCCGGATGCCTGTGAGCATCTTGCTGACGCGGACGCCTTCGCGGGCCAGGCAGAGCACGGGCTTGCCGCGCTCCAGCGCGTAGGCGATCTCGAAGCCCACGCCGTGGGAGGGCGTGCTGACCTCGGCAATGACCGCCTCGCTGGCGCGGAGCCAGGCCGTGTCCCGCTGGTAGACCTCTTCGGGCGCCAGGCCGCCGTCCGCCGCCACGGCCGATTCGGCGGCCAGGTGCGCCGTCAGCACGCGGTGGCCCAGGGCCTCCATGCGGGCCACCAGCGCCGCCACCACGGGCTGGTCCTGGCGTCCGCCGGTGAGGGAACACGAAAGATACAGATCCACCTGATGCCTCATGAAAGAAAAGTGATCCCCAGAGTCACACAGCCCCGGGCACCGGGGGAATGTCTGAGAGGAAAGGACGAACGCGAAGGACGCCAAGCAAGGAGCGAAGGGCGCGAAGGAAGCTGGAAAAGCGAACAACCGCGAATGACGCGAATGGGCGCGAATCGCGGCGGAGATGGGCCGCCTGGGCCTCCGGCCCCCAGCCGCGTGATGCGCGGCTGGCCACGCGCGGGGCGGGCATGTCGGCTCTTGAAGGCCGCCAGGCCCGCCCCGCGCGTGGAGGCGGAAGCAAGATCGTTCACCATTCGCGCGCCCGAAGGGCGATTCGCGTCATTCGCGGTTCAGGCCTTCCAGGCGGAGGCTGCCCGGACCCCAGGTCATCCCTTCGTGTGCTTCCGTCCTTCCTTCGCACCCTTCGCGTTCCGTCTTTTGCTGTTTGGATTCCCCGGGCCTCAGCGGCCCAGGAGCTCGTCCGCGAGGTAGCCGCCGTCCATCACCTTCCGCAGGGCCTCGAGGATGGCGCGGGCGTCGGTGGCCACGGCGCGCTTGGTGTCGGGGTCGTAGACGTAGTAGCCGCCCTGCCCTTCGAACACGCTGTCGAAGTTGATGCCCACGAACTCGCCCTTCACGTTCACCACGGGGCTGCCGCTGTTGCCGCCCACGGTGTCGCACGCGTAGATGAAGTTGAAGGGCGTGGCCAGGTCCAGCTTCGACTGCCGTTTGAGCCAGCGCTCCGGCAGGGTCCAGGCCCCGTGCTCCGCGGCGGCGGCATTGCCGCCCCAGCCCAGGTGGCGGTCGTACATCCCCATGAACGTCGTGAAGGGCTGGGCCAGGGTGCCCGTGCCGTTGGCGTAGGTGGCGACGGGGCCGTAGCCCAGCCGCAGGGTGAAGGTGGCGTCCGGATAGACGGCCCGACCGAAGGCCTTGAAGCGGGCCTCGGCGATGCGCCCGCCGTGCTCGTTGAAGACGCCCGTGACCTCGGCCTCCATCCGCGTGTGGATGGCACGGCCGAAGGGATCGACCTTCCGCGCCAAGAGGATCATGGGATCCGTGCTGGCGTCGATGGCGGCCTTGCCGCCTTCGGCCAGCGCCTTCCGCACGGCGGGATCGTCCAGCTTCGTACCCGCCACCGCGGCCTGAGCCACGGCCTCGGGCGTCTGGCCGCCCAGCAGGGCCTTCACGAAGGGATGCTCCGCGCCCAGCTCGTCCTTCGCCTCCTGCAGCCCCGCCGCCAGCAGCGTGGCGTCGATGGGCTTCTGCACGGGCCGGGGCGAGAGAATCTGCGCCTTGGTGGCCTTGAGGTTGCCGTCGCTGAACTCGCTGAGCCGCTCGGCCGAGGGCTTGGCCAGCTCGTCCGCGAGCCGCACCAGCGTGAGGGCGTGGCGCAGGCTGGCCACCCGGCCCACCAGAGTTCCGCGGCCGGCATCGAGGTAGGTGGCTTCCTTCAGCAGCGCCTTCTGCCGCTCCACGGCCTGGGCCACCCGGTCCCAGCTCCCGCCCACGCGGGCCTGCAGGGCGGGATCCTTGGCCACGGCGGCCTTCAGGGCGGCCTCGGCCTCGGCCACCTTCTTCAGGTTCTCCGGCTTGGCGAGGCCCAGGAGCTGGCCACTGAGCCGCTTGTGGCCGTTCTCGATGCCGTAGATGGGCTCGGCGGCGAGGCGGTGCGCCTCGGGCGAGGTGGCCGAATACGCCAGGAGGGCCTGCTTCTGGCGCTCCAGGGTGTGGAGCTGGAAGGGGATGCCGATGTCGCGGGCATAGGCCATCTGCGCGTGGGTCTGCTGGCGGTAGGTGACGCCCGGATGCCCCGAGATGAAGGTCAGCTCGCCCATGGCCACGCCCTTGGCGCTGAAGGGCAGGAGGGCCTCGGGCCGGTAGGGCTTCCCGTCCTCGTAGACGCGGAACAGGGAGAAATCCAGGTTGTGGCGCGGGTAGGTGTAGTTGTCCGGGTCGCCGCCGAAGGCCGCCACCTGGAGCTCCGGGGCCGCCACCAGCCGCACGTCACTGAACTTCTTGTAGCGGTAGAGCCAGTACTCGCCGCCCTGGTAGAGGGTGACGGGCTCGCAGGTGAGGCCGGTCCTGGCCTCCTCCGTCCGGCGGAGATCCGCCAAGGCGTTGAGCCGCGCCGCCAGGGCCTCCTGGTCCGTCATGCCGGGCTTCACGGCATCGTTCACCCGCGCCGTCACGTCCTTCATGGAGACGAGCATCATCAGCTCCAGGCCCGGCACCTTGATCTCTTGGCTCCGCCGGGCCGCCGTGAAGCCGTTCTTCACCAGGTCGGCCTGGGCCGTGGACACCTGGGCGATGGCGCCCCGGCCCACGTGGTGGTTGGTCACCACCAGACCGTCCCGGCTCACGAAGGCCCCCGTGCCGCCGGGGAAGCGCACCGTGGCGAGCTGCAGGTTCCTCAGCCAGGTGGCATCGAGGTCCACACCGTACTTGGCCTTGATCTGCTTCACGGGGATGTTGTCGAAGGTCCACATGCCCTCGTCCGCGCGCAGGGCGGGCAGGACGGCGAGCAGGAGGGCGAGGGCGGTAAGGCGCATGGAAGCTCCGAAAAGGGGCCCCGGAGGGCCCCTGGCGTTCAGTCGTTCAGGTTCACTTGCCGGTGAGCTCGGCTGCCAAGTGGGGCGCGTCGTAGACCTTCACGAGCGCCTCCAGGATGGCCTGGGCGTCCACGGAGACGCTGCGGTTCACCTTCTCGTCGTAGAAGTAGCGGCCGGCGTTGCCCTCGATGTTGCCATCGAAGAGCAGGCCCACCAGCTCGCCCTTGCGGTTCACCACGGGGCTGCCGGAGTTGCCGCCGGTGGTGTCCACGGCGTGGGAGAAGTTGAGATGCGTCTTCAGGTCCAGCTTGCCCATGCGGTCCAGCCAGCGCTGGGGCAGGTGCCAGTCGGTGTAGTCCTTCGCCTCGTTGCCGCCCCAGCCGAAGTGGCGGTCGTAGAGGCCGGCCCAGGTGGTGAAGGGCTGCTGGAGGGTGCCGTTGGCGGGATAGGTGGCCACGGCGCCGTAGGTGATGCGCAGCGTGCCCGTGGCGTCCGGCGGCAGGGTCTTGCCGTAGACCGCGAAGCGGGCCTTGGCGATGCGGGCGCCGTGCTCCTCCAGGATGGCCTTCACGTCGTCCTGCTTCTTCCGCTGGGCCAGGAGGATGGGCTCGAGCTTGCGGGCCAGCACGATCATGGGATCGGCGCTCCCGGCCACGGCCTTCTGGCCGCCGTCGATCAGATCCTTGCGCACGGCCTGGTCGTTCAGCTTCGTGCCCTCCACGGCGGCCTTGGCCACCTCGGCGGGCGTCTTGCCGCCCAGGACGGCGACGATGTAGGGGTGCTGCGGGCCCAGCTCGCGCCGGGCGTCCTCCAGGCTTCGGGTGAAGAGGAGGGTCTCCAGCTCGGGGTTGGCGCCCTGCCCCATCATGCCCATGGCGGGGCCGGAGAGGCGGGTCTTCAGGACCTTCAGGCCGGCCTCGGAGCGGTACTCCGTGAGGCGCTTCTCCACGGGGAGCTCCTGCTGGGCGGCGAGGCGCACCAGGCCGAGGGCCTGGCCCAGGGTGGCGGAGCGGGCCGCACCCACATAGAGCGATTCCTTGAGGTTGGCCTTCTGGAGCTGCATGGCCTGCTCGACGCGGGCCCAGCTCTTGCCGGTGGTGGCGGCCAGCTTGGGATCCTTGGCCACGGCGGCCTTCAGGGCCTTCTCGGTGGCCTCGATGCGCTTCATGGCCTCGGCGTCCTTCAGTCCGGCCAGGGAGCCCTCGTTGGCCTTGGCGCCGTTGTTCACGCCCAGGATCATCGTCTGGACCTGGCGGGCGTGCTCGGCGTCCTGCTTGCCGTACTCCTCGAGGAGGGCGCGGGTGCGGTCCGCGTTCTTCAGGTAGGTGGGGATGCCGAAGTCGCGGTCGTACTTCATCTGGGCGAAGGTCTGGAGGCGGCTGGTGCGGCCCGGGTGGCCCACCACGAAGGTGAGGTCGCCGGCCTTCAGGCCCTCGGTGCTCCAGGTGAGGTGGTGGGCCGGATGGTAGGGCTTGTCGTTCTCGTAGACGCGGACCATGGAGAAGTCCAGGTCGTGGCGGGGGTAGGTGAAGTTGTCGTAGTCGCCGCCGAAGGCCGCCACGGCGATCTCGGGGGCGGCCACGAGGCGGATGTCCTTGAAGACCTTGAAGCCGTACATCCAGGTCTCGCCGCCCTGGTAGAGGTTCACCACGTCGTAGGTGAGGCCGGTCTGCTTCTCCAGCTCGGCCTTGATGGCGTCCAGCTCCTTGGCGCGGGCCTCGCCGGCCTGCTTCTCGGTGAGCCCGGGCTTCACGGCCTTGGCCACGCGCCCGGTCACGTTCTCCATGGCCATGAGGGTGCGGTAGGTCAGGCCGGGGAGCTTGAGCTCCTGGTCGCGGCTCATGGCCACGAAGCCGTCCTTCACCAGGTCGCGGTCCTTGGTGGACAGGCGGGACAGCGAGCCCCGGGTGCAGTGGTGGTTGGTGACCACCAGGCCGTCCGCGCTCACGAAGGAGCCCGTGCAGCCGCCCAGGGTGAGCGTGGAGAGGCGCACGTGGTCGATCCAGGCCTGGCCGGGCTCGAAGGCGTACTTCTCCTTGAGCTGCTTCAGGGGCAGGTTGTCGAAGGTCCACATGCCCTCCTCGGCCCGGAGGGCCGGCAGGGCGAGCGTGGAGACGAGGGCGAGGGCGAGAACGGAAAGGTGTCGCATGGGGGCTCCTGAGTGGGTCTACTTGCCGGTCAGCTCGGCCACGAGCGCGGAGGCGCCGTAGACCTTGTCCAGGGCATGCAGGAGGCCGCGGGCATCCACGGAGACGCCGCGGTTGGCCTTGTCGTCGTAGAAGTAGTTGCCGGGCAGCATGTCGATGTCGCCATCGAAGATGAGGCCCACCAGCTCGCCCTTGCGGTCCACCACGGGCGAGCCGGAGTTGCCGCCGATGATGTCGACCTTGTGGACGAAGTTGAAGGGCATGGCGGGATCGAGGGCGCCGCGCTTGTCGATCCAGCGCTGGGGCAGGGTCCAGGCCCCGTCGTGGGCCGCGGCGGCGTTGCCGCCCCACCCGTCGTAGCGGTCGAAGAGGCCGCCGAAGGTGGTGAAGGGCTGGATGAGCGTGCCGTTGGCCGGGTACTCGGCGACGGGCCCGTAGGTCAGGCGCAGGGTGAAGGTGGCGTCCGGGTAGGTGCCCTTGCCGTAGGCCGCGAAGCGGGCCTTGGCGATGCGCATGCCGCACTCGGTGAGCACGCTCTGCACCTGATCCACCTGCTTCCGGCGCATCTCGCGGGACAGGGGATCCAGCTTCCGGGCCAGGAGGATCATGGGGTCCTGGCACTCGGCCACGGCCTTCTTGCCGCCGGCCAGGAGCGCCTTGCGGAACTCGGGATCCGCGAGCTTGGAGCCGGACACGGCCGCCCGGGCGACCTCGGCCGCCGGCTTGCCGCCCAGCATGGCCTGGACGTAGGGATGGGAGCCGCCGAGCTCCTTCGCGGCGTGCTCCAGCCCCTGAGTGAACAGGAAGATCTCCTGCTCGGCGTAGAAGGGCGCGTGGACGCAGAGGCGGGCCTTGGCGGCCTTCAGGTTCGCGTCGCTGTATTCGGGCAGGCGCTTGTCGCTGGGGAGGTGTTCCTCATCGGTGATGCGCACCAGGGCGAGGGCGTAGCCCAGGAGGCTGGAATCCGCGGTGCCGACGATCTGGTTCTCCCGGGCCAGCTGCTCGGAGACCTTGAGCGCCGCCTCGATGCGTCCCCAGGCGTCCCCGACCTCCGCCGCGAGCCGGGGATCCGCGGCCACCTTGGCGCGAAGGTCCTTCTCGGCCGCGGCGATCCGGGCCATGGCCTCGGGGTTCTTGAGGCCGGACCAGTAGCCGTTGACGGCCTTCAGGCCGTTCTCGACGCCGAAGATCTGGGTGTTGACCTGGCGGGCGGCCTCCGGGGAGGACTTCCCGTACTCGACCAGGGCTTCCTTCCGCCGCTCCAGGCCCTTGAGGCGCATGGGAATGGCCACGTCCCGGGAGTAGATCATCTGGGCCAGGGTGTCCTGGCGGCTGGTGCGGCCGGGATGGCCGGTCACGAAGGTCAGGTCGCCCGCCTTCAGGCCCGTCCGCGTCCAGTGCAGGAACTCCTTCGGGTGGTAGGGCTTCCCGTTCTCGTAGACCCGGAAGATGGAGAAGTCGAGGTTGTGCCGGGGGTAGGTGAAGTTGTCGTGGTCTCCGCCGAAGAAGGCGATCTGCATCTCGGGCGCGAAGACCAGGCGGACGTCGGTGTGCTTCTTGTAGCTGTAGATCCAGTGCTCGCCGCCCTGGTAGAGGGTCACGTGCTCGCAGGTGAGGCCGCTCTTCTCCTGCATCTCCTTCTTGATCCGCTCGATCTCCGCCCCGCGGAGCTTGTGGGCCTCGGACTCCGGCGTGCCGGCCTTCACGGCCTTGGCCAGCCGATCGGTGATGTTGTCCATGGCCATGAGCGTCAGCAGCTCGAGCCCCGGGACCTTGATCTCATGCTCGCGGTCCTGGGCGGCGAAGCCGTTCTTCACGTAGTCGTGGTCCTTGTCGCTGACCCGCTGGATCCAGCCCCGGCCCACATGATGGTTGGTGAGCACCAGGCCGTCCGCGCTCACGAAGGAGCCGGAGCCGCCCGGGAAGCGCAGGGCCGACAGGCGCACATGGTCCAGCCAGGCCTGGTCCGGCGCCCAGCCGTAGGCCGCCTGGATCTTCTTCGTCGGCAGGTTGTCGAAGGTCCACATGCCCTCCTCGGCCTTCGCCGACCCGGAGGCCAGGGCGAGGACGAGCAGGGGGAAGGTCAGGCGTCGGGCTCGGAACGACATGGAGGCTCCACTTAGGGGGGATAACCATCGTATCACTACGTATCCTTGGATCCGCCTGCCATCCGGCTCGGGACCCGGGATCTGGCCAGCCTGGCTAGACTGGGACCCGCAGCGGATCTTCAGCCTGGTGACAGCCATCACTTCTTAACCCCGAGGTCTTGAATTATAATTTTTTGAGACTCAATATCACAATTATGACGACGCCCATCCGCCTCCTCCCGCGCCTCCTCCCTGGCCTCCTGCTCGCCACGTCCCTGGCGGCCCAGGAGACGAAGGAAGGCCCCATCCAGGACAACTCCTTCCTCGTGGAGGAGGCCTACAACCAGGAACCGGGCGTGGTGCAGCACATCAGCACCTTCACCCGCTACCGGGAGAGCCGGGACTGGATCTATACCTTCACCCAGGAGTGGCCCGTGGGCGGGCTGAAGCACCAGTTCAGCTTCACCCTGCCCTGGCAGCGGCTGGGCGCCTCGCTGGACGGCAGGCAGGCCTTCGGGGACGTGGCCCTGAACTACCGCTACCAGCTGCTGGGCGACGGCGATGCCCCGGTGGCCATCGCCCCGCGGTTCAGCGTGCTGCTGCCCACGGGCGACGAGAAGACCGGCTACGGCAAGGGCGGCACGGGCTTCCAGGTGAACCTGCCCGTGAGCTTCACCCTGGGCCGCGCCTTCGTGGGCCACTTCAACGCCGGCGCCACCCATACGCCCCGTGCCCTCAGCCCGGACGGCGACCGGGGCTTCACCCAGGACTACAACCTGGGCCAGAGCTTCATCTGGCTGGCGGCCCCGCGCTTCAACGTGATGCTGGAATACGTCTACACCAGCGGCGAGACCGTGACGGGCCCCGGCCAGACCGATCGGCAGAGCACGTCCTACATCTCCCCCGGCATCCGCTGGGCCTACAACTTCCCCAGCGGGCTCCAGATCGTCCCCGGCATCGCCGTGCCCATCGGCGTGGGCGCAAGCCGGGGCGAGAAGGCCATCTTCCTCTACCTGAGCTTCGAGCACCCGTTCTGAGAAGCGAGTAGGGCTAGAACGTCCACTTCACCCGCGCCGCCAAGGTTCGTGGCGGGATGACGTGGGTGCCGCCGAAGGCGCTGAGGAAGTTGTAGAGGCCCTTCTCGTCCGTGGCGTTCAGCAGGTCCAGGCCCACCGACAGCTTCTGCCCGTTCTTGAGCGTCCACGCCTGCCCGGCGTTGAGGTTCAGGATGGTGCGGGACTTGATGCGGTGGTTGAGGCCCACCAGGCTGTCGGTCTCCGTCCGGACGTAGGGGATGCCGAAGGCGTAGTCCGGATTCCCGGCGACGGTGGCGGGGTCGCCCGCCTCCAGGCCCGAGTCGTACCGGCCCGAGGCCTGGGCGAAGAAGCCGCCCTGCTCGTACCGCACGCCCAGCTGGGCGGTGAGCTTCTGGTCGTGGTCGATGAGGTACGGCGTTCCGGCGGGCCCGTTCACCGTGGGATCGGCGGAGTCCAGGCCCCCGAGGGTCGGGCTGTAGTAGAGCGTCCGGACGGTGCCCGCGCTCAGGTAGGCGGACCAGCCCCGGATGGGGACCGTGTCCACGCGCAGGTCCAGGCCGTGGAAGCGCCCCTTCCACGCGCTGATGGGGAAGAGGATGCCCGTGTTCATGAACTGGCTGTTGTCGGCGGAGTTCCGGCTGTCCTTCCACCAGTAGTCGAGGCTGACGCGGGCCACCTGCCCCAGCTGCTGCTCCAGGCCCACCAGGTAGCTGTCCTGGGTCTCGGCCCGGAGCCGGGGCACGGGCGTGGCGGACTGGGTGACCAGGTTCCAGGCGGTCTGGGAGGTGGAGAAGGCCAGGTTCTCGTTCTCCGGCGTGATGAGCAGCCGGTCGTAGACCACCCGCACCAGGGTGCCGATCCCGGGCAGCGCGTAGGTGACGCCCAGCCTCGGCTGGAGCTCGTTCTGGGTGAAGTCCCGCCCCTGGTAGCTGTCGAAGCGGAGGCCCATGGCGAAGGTCCAGCGCCCGGCCTTCAGGTCGTCCTGGACGTAGGCCGAGGCCAGGGAGGGCGCGAAGCCGTCCGCGAAGCGGAGGATGTTCCCGCCCCCGGCGGGGGTGTAGGGATACAGTGGATCCGAGGGCCCAGACGCCTGGGCCTGGTCGGTGATGGCCATGTCGAAGCGCTCGTGCAGGGGGTAGCGCACGACCTGGAGGCCCACCTTGAAGGTGTTGTCGCCGTTCCGCTGGGTGTAGCCCGCCTGGGCGCCCTGGTTGTCCAGGCGCCGGTCCGAGCGGATCCACACGGGCGTGTCCGGCCCGCCGCCGCCGAAGCCCGGCTGGAGGTCGCGGGTGGGGTCCAGGCGCGCGGTGGCGCCGCGGTAGTAGACCGCCACATCCAGGCTGCGGTCCGCGCCCAGCAGGTGGGTCCAGCCCAGGTTCAGGTTCACGTCCGTGGTGTGGACCCGCTGGTCCTGCCCGGCCGCCTGCTGGGAGGCCAGGTTCACCACGTCCCGGTCCGTGCTGCCCCCGCTGGCGGAGAACCGGAGAATGTCGCTGGCGCCCAGCAGCCAGTCGAAGCGGGTGAAGAGCCTGCTCGTGGTGCCGTGGTTGTGCAGGTTCTCGAAGTTCACGGGGTCGAGGAACCGGTCGCTCTCGGAGGCGGCGCCGGTCACGAAGTAGCCGAAGGAAGCCGTCCCGCCGCGGGCCCCGAAGCCCAGCTCGCGGGTGCTGAACCGCGAGGCGCCCAGGGACAGCTCACCCTGGAAGGGCCGGGGCGAACCCAGGCCGGATTTGCTGGTGAGGTTCACCACGGCCGCCGGCTTCCCGCCGTACTCAGCGCTCACCCCGCCGGTGATGACCTCCATGCTCTCCACCTGGGAGGGGTCCAGGGAGTTCGAGAAGGTGGACTGCACCTGGTCGGTGACGGGCACCCCATCCACCACGTAGGTCACCTGCCCGTGGCTGCCGCGGAAGTGGAAGCGGCCGTTCTCGTCCTGGATGAAGCCCGGCGTGGCGAGCAGGATGCTCTCCATGGCCCGGCTCTGCACGGCAGTGGGGATCTTCTCGATGGTGGAGCGGTCGATGTCGATGTGGGCCGAGGGATGGGCCTCCACCAGGGACACCGTGTCCTCCACCGCCACCATGGCGGAGGCCTGGGCTGCCTTCAGCCGCAGGTCGAGCTGGGTGGGCAGGTTGGAGCGGACCGAGATGTTCTGGTGGAGGTCCTGCATCCCCGGCGCCACCACCTCCAGGTGGTAGTCGCTGAAGGGGATGTTGTAGGCGGCGTAGGTGCCCGAGGCGTCCGTGACGACCGTCTGGCGGAATCCGGAGACCCGGTTCTCCAGGCGGACCTGGGCCTGGGCCACCGGCCTTCCCTGGTCGTCCAGCACCCGTCCGGCGAGGGCTCCGCTGCCCGCAGCCGCGGCAAATGCAGGCCCAGCCGCAAGAAGGGCTAGGATGGTGGGGCCGAAGGGAGCATGGGACAAGGCGAGTCCTCCAGATGAAATTATTTTCCAACTGGAGCGTATGATCAATAGAAAACAATTCCATTTATGACGTCCAAGGCCACTAAACCCTTGGACCGCCTGAGCGAAGATTGAGATGCGATCAGCCCGTTGGGGAGGCCTTTGACATGAAGCGGAAGCAGATGTGGATCCTCGGCGGAGGTCTGGCGATCTTCGTGATCGCCGGCCTGAGCATCGCCGGCATGCGGGACAAGGGCATCGCCATCCAGGTGGCCACCGTGGCCCGGGAGAACCTGCAGGCCAAGGTGAGCGCCAACGGCAAGATCCAGGCGGTGACGAAGGCGGACATCTCCGCGAGCATCATGGGCCAGGTCACCCGCCTGGCGGTCAAGGAGGGCGACCGGGTCCACAAGGGCCAGTTCCTCATGGAGATCGATCCCCGCAGCGCCCGGGCCAACTCCGAGGCCATGCAGGCCAGCCTGCACGCGGCCCAGTCGGACCTGACCTCCGCCACCGCCAACCTCGCCCAGGCCAAGTCCGACTTCGACCGGGCCAAGGCCAACCGGGACGCGGGCATCATCTCCGCGGCGGATTTCGAGCGGGCGAAGACCGCCCTCGAGACCGCCCAGGCCGCGCAGGAGACGGCCCGCCGCCGCACGGACCAGGCCAAGGCCAACCTGAGCCAGTCCCATGTGGGCCTCGGCTTCTCCACCATCGCCGCGCCCATGGACGGCGTCGTCACCGCCCGCCGCATCGAGCTGGGCGAGACCGCTGTGCCCGGCCTCCAGAACCAGGCCGGCACCGTGCTCCTCACCGTCTCCGACATGAGCAAGGTGGAGGCCGAGATGGAGGTGGACGAGGCCTCCATCCCCACCGTGAAGCTGGGCCAGGAGGCGCAGATCCGCATCGACGCCTATCCCAACCAGGTCTTCCAGGGCCAGGTCACGGAAGTGGGCGGCAGTCCCATCCTGAAGACCAGCGTGAACGACGCCACCAAGTTCAAGGTGAAGGTGTGGATCAAGGATCCGCCCATCACCATCAAGCCCGGCCTCTCCGCCCAGGCGGACATCTTCACCGGCAGCCGCGACCAGGCCCTGGCCATCCCCTTCCAGGCCCTCGTCATGCGCGAGATCAAGCTGAAGCCCGGCGAGACCCACAAGCCCGGCGCGCCGCGCGAGGAGGAGGGCGTCTTCGTCATGGAATCGGGCAAGGCCAAGTTCGTGGCCGTGAAGACCGGCCTCATGGGCGACCTCTCCGTGGAGGTGCTCTCCGGCCTCAAGGGCGGTGAGTCGCTCATCACCGGCCCCAACCGGGCGCTCCGCGACCTCAAGGGCGGCGAGGCGGTCCGGGTGGAGAAGGCGAAGAAGAAGGACAAGGACAAGGACGAGACCAAGTCCTGAGGCTCCCATGAACCCCACTGAACTCCTCCGCGCCTCCTTCCGGGCGATCCGGGCCCACACCCTGCGCAGCTTCCTCACGCTGCTGGGCGTCATCATCGGCGTGGCCACCATCGTGGCCGTAGTGGGCGTGATCTCCGGCCTGAACACCTACGTGAAGGAGAAGATCATCGTCCTGGCCCCGGACGTCTACGTCGTCCAGAAGTTCGGGATCATCCGGAGCCGACGGGAGTTCATCGACGCCCTCAAGCGCCCGCCCATCACCTGGCAGGAGTACCAGCGCCTCTCCAGCGGCATCCTCAAGGAGTCCTCCCAGGTCTCCGCCGCCGCCGGCAACTCCATGCCGGTGCAGAGCGGCGACCGCCACCTGGACAGCATCGCCGTCATCGGCATCACCTCCAACTTCGCAGACCTGTTCAACCTGGAGTTCGAGGCCGGGCGGTTCTTCACGGACAACGAGGACCAGGGCGCCCTGAACGTCGCCGTCATCGGGGCCAACACCCGGGAGGAGCTGTTCCCCCACCTGGATCCCGTGGGCCGGACGATCCTGATCCGCGGCCTCCCCTTCCGCGTCATCGGGCTCATGCCCAAGCAGGGCCGGAGCATCGGCTTCAACCAGGACGGGCGCATCTACATCCCCCTCCAGGTCTACCGGAAGAACTTCATGGCCTCGAACGAGAGCCTGGAGCTGCAGATCAAGGCCCGGAACGGGGTGGAGGGCCTGGACGCCTCCATGGACGAGGTGCGGGCCCTGTTCCGCGCCATGCGGCACACCAGCTTCCGCAGCCCCGACCCCTTCGGCCTCCTCACCCAGGAGAGCCTGCAGGAGCTCTGGAAGACCATCAGCAGCGCCGCCTTCATCCTGCTGATGCTCATCTCCAGCGTGAGCCTCGGCGTGGGCGGCATCGTGATCATGAACATCATGCTGGTGAGCGTGGTGGAGCGGACCCAGGAGATCGGCGTCCGCATGGCCCTGGGCGCCCGCAAGCGCGACATCCGGTACCAGTTCCTCCTGGAGGCCGCCCTGCTCTCCGCCGCCGGCGGCGTCATCGGCGTGCTGGTGGGCTCCCTCGGGGCCTTCACCGTGCGGGCCGTGGCGGACTTCCCGGCCCAGATCACGCCGGGCATCGTCCTCGTGGGCATCCTCCTCAGCACCCTCGTGGGCCTGGCCGCGGGCTTCCTGCCCGCCTACCGCGCCTCCAACCTCGTCGTCATCGACGCGATCCGGGCGGAGTGACCATGGCCAGCCGCAAAGCCGGATTCAGGGGCATCGGCAGCGAGAACGTCAAGTTCGCCTTCCGGGCCATGGTGGCGCAGAAGCTGCGGAGCTTCCTCACGCTCTTGGGCATCGTGGCGGGCGTGGCCACGGTCATCGCCATGGTGAGCTTCGTGTCGGGCTTCAACGACGCGGTGACCGACAGCTTCTCCAGCTTCGGCACCACCCTCGTGCAGTTCCAGAAGTACGAACCCCGCTTCGGCGGCGGGCGCATTCCCGAAGAGCAGAAGCGCCGGCGCGACCTCACCATCGAGGACGCCGAGGCCCTCAAGCAGACGGCCACGCTCGCCTCGGCCGTGTCCCAGGAGCGCTACCTCTTCGGCAACGACGCCGCGAACCTCAGCATCAAGACCCCCGAAGGCCAGGAGGGGAACAACCCCACATTCGTGGGCACGAACCCCGACTACGCGCCGTCCAACAACTCCTTCATCCAGGACGGGCGGTTCTTCGTGGACGCGGATGTGACCCACACCGCCCGCACCTGCGTGGTGGGCCCCATGACCGCCGAGGCCCTCTTCGGCAAGCGGGATCCCATCGGCCGCACGGTGCTCGTGAACGGCGTGGCCTTCAGCGTCATCGGGCTGCTGGAGAAGAAGGGAAGCTTCCTGGGCGGCGATGCGGACAACATCCTGCTCATCCCCATCAGCACCTTCGACGAGATGTTCCCCCAGGTGAAGAACGGCGGCGGGGACACCATCCACATCGCCACCGTGCCCAAGGACCCGAAGCGGATGTACGACATGATGGACCAGGAGGTGGCCATCCTCCGGGCCCGGCGCGGACTTCGCGCCAACCAGCCCAACGACTTCGCCATCTTCACCAGCGAAGCCCAGCTCAAGACCTTCCAGCAGATCACCGGCGGCATCGCGGGCGCCATGATCCTCATCGCCGCCATCGCACTGCTGGTGGGTGGCGTGGGCGTCATGAACATCATGCTGGTGAGCGTCACCGAGCGCACCCGCGAGATCGGCGTGCGCAAGGCCCTCGGCGCCACCCGTCGCGACATCGCCATGCAGTTCCTGGTGGAGGCCATCAGCCTCACGGGCGTGGGCGGGGCAGTCGGCATCGCCGTGGGCCTGGGCATCGCCATGCTGGTGCGCCTGGCCTT
The DNA here is from genome assembly GCF_022808815.1 of Geothrix paludis. GTDB lineage: Bacteria > Acidobacteriota > Holophagae > Holophagales > Holophagaceae > Geothrix > Geothrix paludis. Next base: position 1,201,693 of record NZ_JAKZLC010000001.1, read on the forward strand.
CGAGTTCCCCGCCGCCGCGCCCCTCTGGAGCATCGTCCTCGGCTTCGGCGTCAGCACGGCCGTGGGGCTGATCTTCGGGCTGTGGCCCGCCCTGAAGGCCGCGAAGCAGGACCCCATCGAGGCGTTGCGCTACGAGTAGGCCACCGCGGGGGCCGGAACGACATGAAGGTCGCTGCCAACTCGGGCGAATTTTTTTGCCACCGATTTCAGTGATTCCGGTGATTGAAAACCGTTGGACCCCGCTTCAGGCCAGCATGGGCTCCATGGGAGGCGCCAGGGTCGCGACCCCTTGGAAGGCCGCGGCCCTGACGCCCCCCATGACTTCCGGCGAAGCCGGAAGCGGCCTCCGGCCGGCCCATGCGACGATCCTCCGAGTCGCAATCACCGCAATCGGCGAAATCGGTGGCTAGAAGCAGCTTTCCCCTCAGCCCTCCACGACCGTCTTCACGTTGAACGCCGGGGGGTGCTCGATGTGCTTCTTCACGGTGCACTGGCTGGCGGTGCGCACGAGGGCGTCGTGGTACTTCTCGGGAAAGGTGGGCGGCACCAGGATCTCCAGCTCCACGCGCCCCACCATGCCCGTGGCGGGATCGGGGACGGTCCGCTGGACCAGCCGGATGCCCTCGGTCGGAAGCTCCCGCTGACGGCAGAAGTTCAGCACGTAGATGCCGGCGCAGGTGGCGAGGGAGGCCTGGAAGAGGGCGAAGGGACTGGGCGCGGAGCCTTCCCCGCCGCCCTGGACGGGCTGGTCCGTCTTCACGGTGTAGGGCCCGAAGTGCGCGTCCACCCGCGCACCGCCCGGAAAATCGATGACCATGTCCATGCCCGGCTCCTCATCGCAGAACCCCATGGTCCCACAATATTCTATCATAATCAAATAGGACTATTTGGTAGCCCCCTGGAAGAAACACACCGCACCGCAGGATGACAGGGGCTCCGCGACGCACGACCATGGGGGAAGATCCCCGGAGCACGACATGACCCAGGCTGAGGTGCAAGGCCCCGTGACGCTGCTGGACCTGAAGTTCCAGGCGGAAGGCACCGTGGGGGCCTTCCTCATCCGCACCTCCGAAGGGCCCGTCCTCGTGGAGACGGGGCCGGAGTCCCTCTACGACCATCTCCGTGAGGCCGTGGCGGCGGAGGGCTTCGCGCTGGAGGACATCCGGCACGCCTTCATCACCCACATCCACCTGGACCATGGGGGTGCCGCCTGGCGGCTGGCGCGGCACGGCACGAAGATCCACGTCCATCCCAAGGGGGCGCGCCACCTCCAGGATCCGGCCAAGCTGCTGGATTCGGCCCGGCGCATCTACGGCGACGCCATGGACCGCCTGTGGGGGCGGCTCGAGCCCATCGACGCGGACCGGATCGTTCCCATGGAGGATGGCGCGACGGCGCGCCTCGGCGACGTGGCCATTCAGGCCATCCACACACCGGGCCACGCCTTCCACCACATCACCTACCGGCTGGATGACGGCCTCTTCACCGGCGACGTGGGCGGCATCCGCATCGGGCACGGGCCCACCATCCCGCCCTTCCCGCCGCCGGACATCGACCTGGAGGCCTGGCGGGACTCCATCGAGCGCATGCGCGCCACCCGTCCCGCCTTCATCTATCCGACCCACTTCGGCATCAAGCGCGATGGTGTGGCCCACTTCGACTCGCTGGAGGAGAACCTCCACCGCATCGCCGAGTGGGTGCGCCTGCAGCTCGCGGCGGGGACCACGGAAGCGGCCATGGTCCCCCGCTTCCAGGCCTTCCTGAACGGCCTGCTGGCCGGGTACGGGCTGGACGACCAGGCCATCCAGGACTACGAGATCGCCGATCCCGCCTTCATGAGCGTCTACGGCCTGGCGCGCTACTGGCGGAAGCGGGAGGCGCGGGGCTGAAGGGGCACGGGCGCCTACGGCTGGAGATCGAGAACGCCCGCGAGGGCCGCGGCTAGGGCCCTCATCTGGGCCGGCGTGGCCTTCCCCAGGCGCTTCGCGAGACGTGACTTGTCCACGGTGAACACCTGGGTGGCGTTGACCCAGGAATCAGCGGGCAGCCCATTCTCCTTCCCGCGGGGGATGGGAACGTAGAAGGCGTAGGCGCGGCCCTGGGCGGTGAGGGGCACGACGATCGTGGTGCGGGCCCCCATCGCATGGTTGCCGAGGTCGGACTGGATGACGAGGCCGGGCCGGAAGCCGCCCTGACCGGATCCCCGCCGGGGGTTCCAGTCCAGCAGCCAGATCTCGCCCCGGCTGCACCGCGGCAGGTCCATCGTCATTTCGGTTTCCTCGCCCGGTAGCTGCGCCGCCGCGGTTCGGCCGCCACCTCGGCCTGCGCTTCGAAGGCATAGGCCACATCCTGGGCCTCCGCATCCTTCCCGTAGGCCGCCCAGTCTGCTGCCAGCTTGCGCCGGGCGGCCGCCGCCTGCTCGCGCCGCAGCAGCTCCGCCAGCCAGCCGTTCACGCTCATGGCATGGGCCTCCGCCGCCTCCCGAAGGAAGCGCCCGAGGTCGTCGTCGAGGCGAAGCGTAGTGCTGAACATGATCTCATCCTTTACTATCATTTTATGATTTCGCCCGAAAATGGCAAGCCTGTATCACGCTGGTTCCCGGATTCATAAGGTATCGTTCATCGATTAATATTTATTGTTTATCAATAAAAAAATATTGACTTTCGATCTTATTGCCCTAGCTTCTCCTTCAAGGAGAATCGCCATGGACCGCATGCAACGCCTCAGCCGGATTTTGCGCCGTTATGCCTCGGTGGTCTTCTGGCTGTGTCTCATCATCTTGATCCTCTCCCCGGGGATGGTCTTCATCCGCGGTTTCACCCTGGATATCGCCAATCACCTTCTGCGCGTGCTGGATGTGGATGGATTCCGCTTTAACGCAAGCCATTCGGGATGGATGCTCAGGACTCTGGTTGGGGCCGTGACTGCCACCAACTTCACGATGGCCGTCTTATCTCTGGGCGCCCTGATCCGGCTGCTGCACCAGTTTGAGCAGGGTACGGCCTTCTCTCTGGAGAGCATCCATCTGGTGCGCTTCCTGGGTTGGGTCCAGGTCGCCATGGCCCCCATCGGATTTCTGTTGTTCTGGGGTCTGGCGGCCGCCACCAAAGCCCTCACCGCCCAGGCGATCCACCCATGGAGGTATGCGAGCAGTTCCTCGCTGAACTACCTGTTCTTCGGCGGCGTCGTACTGTTGATCGCCTATGTGCTGGAAGAAGGCTTCCGTTTGAAAACCGAACAAGACCTGGTCATCTGAGCCGTTCTCATGCCCATCATCGTGACCCTCGACGTGGTGCTCGCCCAGCGCAAGATGAAGCTGGGCGACCTGGCGGAGCGCGTGGATCTGACTCCCCCCAACCTGTCCATCCTCAAGACTGGCAAGGCCAAGGCCATTCGGTTCTCCACCCTGGAGGCCCTCTGCCGCGAGCTGGATTGCCAGCCGGGAGACCTCCTCCGGTTCGCGCCAGACCCGGATCCCTGAGCCCCGCCTTCCTGCTCTTCACATAACCGGATCGCGCAGCGATCCGGTTCCGGCACACTATCGGGCATGGACGCCAACGAATTCCGCCGCCTCGGTTACCAGCTCGTGGATTGGATCGCGGACTACCGCGAGAACCTCGAGCGACTGCCGGTCATGAGCCGGGTGCAGCCCGGCGACATCCGCGCCGCCTTCCCGGACCATCCGCCCCAGCACGGGGGCCGCGTGGCCCAGGCCCTGGCGGCCCTGGACCGGGACGTGCTGCCGGGCATCACCCACTGGAACCATCCATCCTTTTTCGCCTACTTCCCCAGCAACACCAGCTACAGCTCGATCCTCGGCGACCTTGCCGCCTCGGGCCTGGGCGCCCAGGGCATGAGCTGGCAGACCAGCCCCGCGGCCACGGAAGTCGAGGAAGTGGTCATGGACTGGCTGCGCCAGATGGTGGGCCTGAGCACGGCCTTCACCGGCGTCATCCACGACACCGCCAGCACCGCCACCTTCACCGCCCTGCTCTGCGCCCGGGAGAAGGTCTCGGGCTACGCCCAGAACGAGGAGGGCCTCCAGAGCGGCGAGGCGCCGCTGGTGGTCTACGCTTCGGACCAGGCCCACAGCTCCATCGAGAAGGCGGCCCTTCTCGCGGGCTTCGGCCGCAGCTTCCTGCGCCTCATCCCCACGGATGAGAACCACGCCATCCGGCTTGACCTGCTGCAGGCGGCCATCGAGAAGGATGTCGAGATCGGCCTCCGCCCCTGCGCCCTCGTCGGCGCCGTGGGCACCACCGCCACCACGGCCCTGGATCCCCTGCCCGCCCTGGCGAACCTCGCCGAAAAGCACGGCATGTGGCTCCACGTGGACGCCGCCATGGCGGGCACGGCCATGGTGCTGCCCGAGTGCCGCGGCCTGTGGGAGGGCATCGAGCGGGCCGACAGCCTGGTGTTCAACCCCCACAAGTGGATGGGCGTGGGCTTCGACCTCAGTGCCTACTACGTGCGCGACCCCCAGCACCTCATCCGCGTCATGAGCACCAACCCCAGCTACCTGCGCACGGCCCAGGACGGCCAGGTGAGCAACTTCCGCGACTGGCACATCCAGCTGGGCCGCCGCTTCCGGGCGCTGAAGCTGTGGTTCTACCTCATGGACGTGGGCGTGGAGGGCCTCCAGGCCCGCATCCGCCGCGACCTGGCGAACGCCCAATGGTTCAGGGAGCAGGTGGACGCCACCCTGGACTGGGAGCGCCTGGCCCCCGTGCCCCTCCAGACCATCTGCCTCCGGCACCTCAAGCCCGGCCTGGACGAGGCCGCCCTCGCCCAGCACAACCTGGACCTCGCCCGCCGCATCAACGAAGGCGGCGCCGCCTACCTGACCCCTTCCATGCTCAAGGGCAAGCAGATCCTCCGCGTGAGCATCGGCGCCGAGACCACCGAGCGCCGCCATGTCGAGGCCCTGTGGGAGGCCTTGAAGGCCGCGGCCAACTCCTAGAAGAAAAGACTGGAGCGCGAATCCGCCCTTCGCGTTCTTCTTTTCCCGTTTTCCGTTGCGTTCGCCAGCCCCCCTGGCCACACTTGGCACAGCATGATTCCTGTCGTGACCATCAACCCGCGCCCTAGCCACCCGATCACCGGCCGACCGGTTGGAGGGCTTTGAGCTAGTCACCACGACGATCCGCTCACATCCACCCCCGGGCCGCACACCGACCCGGGGGTTTTTCTTTATGGGCAGCTATCCATGACCCGCAGCACCCACTCCCTCGCCAGCACCGCCCAGCGGGCCAGCCTTGGCACGGCCAAGAGGATCGTCATCAAGCTCGGCACGCAGGTCGTGCTGGATGAGGAGGGAAGGCCTGCGCTCAGCCGGCTGTACGGATTGATGGAGACCGTGGCCAGTCTCCGCCGCCGGGGCGGCCAGCCCGTACTGGTCTCCTCCGGCGCCATCGGGCTGGGAGCCCGCCAGCTCGGCATCCACAAGCCGAAGGAATTGCCCCAGAAGCAGGCCTGCGCGGCCGCGGGGCAGGGCCAGCTCATGTCCATCTACCAGGAGGGCTTCGCCCGCATGGGGCTCTGCGCCGCCCAGGTGCTGCTGACGGAGGATGACTTCGCGGATCCCCTCCGCCACGCCAACCTCCGGCGCACCCTGGACACCCTGCTGGAGCTGGGGGCCATCCCCGTGCTCAACGAGAACGACACGGTCTCCACCCTGGAGCTGGAGCGGCCGTCCCCTGGTCGCCGGCCCATCTTCAGCGACAACGACCACCTCTCCGCTCTGGTGGCCACGCACCTGGACGCCGATCTCCTGGTGCTCCTCTCGGACGTGAGCGCCCTCCACACCCGCAACCCGGGCCTGCACGCCGACGCCGAGCCCCTGGCGGAGGTCTCCTTCGGAGCCGATCCTCAGGCCAGGTTCGAGGGCACCTCGGGCCGCGGGCGGGGGGGCATGGTCAGCAAAGTGGAGGCCGCGCGGGCCGCGGCACGGGCCGGGGTGCCCGTGGTGCTGGCCTCAGGCCTCGCCATCGGCATCCTCGACCAGATCCTCGCGGGCGACCCCGTGGGCACCCTCTTCCTCGCCGGCCCTAGAGGAGCCCGGCCATGACCGACGCGAGCCTCAGCCCCCTCCAGATCCAGGCCATGGCCCAGGCGGCCCGGGAGGCCTCCCGGCGCCTGGCCACCACGTCCGGCGCGCTCCGCTCGGCGGTGCTGCGGCGGCTGGCGGGCCTGCTGGAAGCCCAGGCGCCCGCCCTCCTCGCGGCCAATGCGGAAGATGTGGCCGCCGGAGGTGCCCTGCCCCCCGCCACCCTCCAGCGGCTCAAGCTGGACGACGCCAAGCTGGCGGCCATGGCCCAGGGCGTCGGGGCCGTGGCGGACCTGCCGGATCCCCTCCACCGGGTGCAGCTTCACCGCGAGCTGGACGAGGGCCTGGAGCTCACCCGCGTGGCCTGCCCCCTGGGCGTGCTCTGCGTGGTGTTCGAGGCGCGCCCGGATGCGCTGATCCAGATCAGCGCCCTGGCCCTCAAGAGCGGCAACGCCGTGCTGCTCAAGGGCGGCCGCGAGGCCGCGCGCTCCAATGCCGCGCTGCTGGCCGCGGTGCGGCAGGCGCTGGCGGAAGAGGGGCTGCCGGAGGACGCGGTCCAGGGCCTGCCGGATCGCGAGGCCGTGGCGGCCCTGCTGCAGCGGCCGGACCTGGTGGACCTCGTGATCCCCCGGGGCTCCCGGGAGCTGGTGCTGAGCCTCCAGGCCGCCACCCGCATCCCTGTGCTGGGCCACGCGGACGGCATCTGCCACATGTACCTCGACGCGGCCGCCGACACCGCCATGGCCGTGGCCCTGGTGCGCGACGCCAAGCTGCAGTACCCCGCCGCCTGCAACGCCGTGGAGACCGTCCTCATCCACCGCCGGGCCGCGGCCCGCCTGCTCCCGGCCCTGGTGGCGGACCTGGCGCCCCGCGGCGTGGAGCTGCGCGGCTGCGCCGCCTGCCGGGCGCTCGAGCCCGCCCTGGCGGAGGCCACGGACGCGGACTGGGACACCGAGTACGGCGCCCCCATCCTGGCCCTGAAGATCGTGGAGGATCTCGACGGGGCCCTGGCCCACATCCGCGCCCACGGCAGCGGCCACACGGAGGCGATCGTCACCGAGGATCACGCCGCCGCGTCGCGGTTCCTGGCGGAGGTGGACGCGGCGGGCGTGTTCCACAACGCCTCCACGCGCTTCGCCGACGGGTTCCGGTACGGCTTCGGCGCCGAGGTGGGCATCAGCACCGGGCGGATCCACGCCCGGGGCCCGGTGGGCCTGGAGGGCCTCCTCAGCTACCGCTACCTCCTGCTGGGCCACGGCCACAGGGTGGAGGACTACTCGGGGCCCGCCGCCCGGCCCTTCCGACACCGCGATCTGGGCGGCGATCTGGGCAATGATCCGGGCGGCGATCCAGACAGTGGGGTATAAACATCAATTATTGATACATAAGACTCTATAACTTTGAACCCGAGGCTCGAGGTGTTAGCCTTGTCCCACGTTCGTCGCTCCTGGATCGCCGCAGGGGCGACTTTTTCGTATCGGGAGGATCCATGGCTGCCCTGCTCTCCCCTGAAACGCCCGCCTTCGCCGTGCCTGAGGCCAACCTTGTCCCGGTGAGCGATCACCTGAAACAGCTGGCGCCCATCCCGGCCTCCCGCATGTTCCTCATCAACAAGTCGCTGAAAGTCTTCAAGGAGAAGCAGCCGGGCGTGCCCGTCTTCGACGCCAGCCAGGGCGACGGCGGCGCCTCGCTGCCCGGCGTGCCTGCGGAGCTGCTGGACCGCGCCTTCGAGATGCAGAAGCAGCACGGCACCGCCTACGACATGCCCTACGGCACCGACGCCTACCGGAAGATCGTGGCCGAAAAGTACTGGAAGCTGGCCCCCGACACGGGCTGGGGCCCGGCCAACATCATCGGCACCCAGGGCGGCCGCGACGGCCTCCAGAAGGCCTACCAGGCCATGCTGGCGCTGGGCCACGGCCGCCAGGGCGATGTGGTGGTGGTGAGCCGCGTGCCCTGGATCAGCTACAACTGGGGCCCCTACGGCATCGGCGCCAACGTGATGTGGGCGCCCGGCCGAGCTGAGGAGGGCTGGGCCTACTCCGAAGAAGGCATCCGCGCCTGCGTGGCCGAGGCCGCACGGCACGGCCGCAAGATCGCGGGCCTCGTCATCACCTGCCCCGACAACCCCACGGGCCAGACCATCCCCCTCGAGCGCCAGATCGTCCTGGCCCGCACGGCGCTGGAGGTGGGCGTCGCCTTCGTACTCTTCGACTGGATGTACCACGCCGTGAGCGATGGCGATCCCTACGACGTGAACGTGCTGCTGCGCGCCTTCGAGCCCGAGCTGCGCAAGCGCCTGATGGTGCTGGACGGCCTCACCAAGAGCCTCGGCGGTTCCAACATCCGCAACTGCCACCTGCTGGCCGATGCGGACGTGGTCAAGACCATCGTGGCCCAGGCCTCGCACACGGTCATGCCCTCCTTCTTCAGCCTGGCCGTGGCCATGGCCGCCTACGAGAAGGGCTTCCAGAAGGCCGCCGCGCCCATCATCGAGCCCACCCGCGCCAGCCGCGCCTGGCTGCGCGAGTTCCTCAAGACCCAGGGCCTCACCCACATCATCGGCCAGGGCTACTACGCCTTCATCAAGGTGTCGGACACCTTCCAGGCCAAGGGTTGGACCGACTCCGAGCCCATGGGCCAGTACCTCGCCGAGGAGCATGGCGTGGCCGTGGTGCCCGGCGCCTTCTTCAGCCCCTACGGCGCCGAGTGGATCCGCTTCTCCTACGCCACCCCGCCCGAGCGCACCCAGGGCGCCGCCGAGCGGCTGCTCACGGCGCTGAAAAGCCTGAGTTCTTGATCAAAGATTTTTATCCACAGATTTCACAGATTCTCACAGACCAACACCCGTGACTGTGAGCACCGCCGCCTCATCAAGCGCTTTATCGAATCTGTGAAATCCGTGGAATCTGTGGATTGATTCCTTCCGTTCCGGAGCACCCGTGTTCGACCTGAACGCCTTCGTCGAGAAGTTCAAGCTGGCGCGCCAGACGGCCCAGGAGACGCGGCCCGGCGGCGGTCTCTGCGGGCTGGAGCTGGAGTGGAACCTGGTGGATCCGCAGTTCCGCCCCCTGCTCACCGTGGGCACGGGACCGGACCGCATGTCCTTCGTGGACCACCTGCGGACGAAAGTACTGGCGCCCTGGACCGGGGAGTACCACCAGCTCGAGGTCTTCCACTGGATGATCGAGTGGGTCACCCGGCCCTACCACACGCCCCGGGGCGCGGTGTACGAAGGCCGCCTGCTGGAGGCCGCCCTCATCAACGCCCTCTACAAGGCGGGCCGCGCCTTCGGGGAGCCCCTGCACTACTGGCACGGGAACCTGCTCGTGCTGCCGGAGATCGGGCCCGACTGCGTGCCCGAGTCCTGGCACCTGGCCAAGCGGCGGTACCTGCAGCGCTGCGTGGAGATGTACGGCACCGAGCTGGCCACCGCGGGCACGCACTGCAACCTCAGCCTGCCCGAGCCCATGCTGGCCTGGGACTTCATGCACCTGCCCGCCTCCCAGCGCGGCGACCACCACCTCGACGACTACAAGAACCAGGTCTACATCACGGGCACGCGGCTCATGCGGGCCTTCGCCGGGCTCTTCATCGCCACCAGCGCCAGCACGCCCCTCCAGGCCTCCGAAGAGGGCGGCAAGCCCGTGGTCCGCCTTACGCCCTACGAGTCCGTGCGGAACCTCACCTTCCCGAACCCGCCCGCCCTGGACGTGCCGGACCTGAACCGCAGCCACGCCGACTACCTGCGCCTGTCCTACGACCTAGTGCGCCGCGGTGTGCGCTTCGGCAACAACAACTGGATTCCCGTGCGCGCCCGCTCCCAGGCCGAGCCCGTGGAGCGCCTCATCCAGGTCACCAGCGACCAGCTCCATGACATCTACGCCCGGGGCCTCTTCGCCGCCGGCGAGACGCGCAATGTGGAGGACATGGCCGCGCAGATCGAGCGCCAGAACCTCTTCGCCCGCATCGACCTGCCCATGGCCCGCGTGGAGGTCCGCACGGACGACCCCGGCCACGAACTGGCCCTGGACGTGGCGAACCTCACCCTCAAGCACCTGCTCCTCCTCCGCTTCTACGCCGATCCCGACTTCGCCCGCGGCTTCCGCTATGACGCCGAGGACATCACCCGGGCCCGGCGCAACGAGGACCTGGCCGCCAAGGAAGGCCTCAACGCCGTCATCGAGGACCCCCTCACCGCCAAGCCCGTGGCCATGCGCGTGTTCCTGGCCTGGACGCTCAACCAGCTGCGGCCCCTGGCCGAGGCCCTGGGCTTCTGGGAGGACCTCCAGCCGCTCCGCGAGATGGCGGAGGGCGCGCCCAGCACCGCCGAGAAGATGCGCCAGAAGCTGAAGGCCAAGCTCGGCACCTCGGACATCGTGCCGCCGGCCCTGCTCGTGGAGCTGGCCGAGGCGCGGAAGGTCCAGGTACGGGACGAGGTGGAGGCCATCACCGCCCGCCTGGCGGACCTCGGGCCGGAGCAGGACAAGCTCAAGGACTTCGTGGAGCACGCCCGGGACGAGGTGCATCTGGATCCCCGCGCCCCAGTGCGCTTCCGCCCCCGTCCCGAGGCCGTGGTGGAGGGGACCTTCGCGAGCAAGACCGCGGAGGTGCTGGCCGTGTCCCAGCGCCTCATCCGCATCCCCAGCGTCACCGCCTGCCCCGAGGAGCGCATGCCCGAGATCCACCGGGCGGCCACCTTCATCTACGACTACTTGCGCAACCACGGCGTGCCCGTGCGCTACTTCAACCAGGCCACCTTCCCGGCCGTGCTCGCCCACTTCCCCGGCGGCGAGCAGGCCCCGGCCATGCTGTGCGGCCACTTCGACGTGGTGGAGCCCGAGCCCGACGACAGTCAGTTCGAGCCGAAGATCGAAGGCGACTACCTCTGGGGCCGCGGCGCCGCGGACATGAAGACCGTGCTCTCCACCTACATGGTGTGGATGAAGGACACCTTCAAGAAGGGCGCGCCCTATCCGCCCGTGAGCCTGCTCATGCTCGGCAACGAGGAGAACGGCGAGCTGGAGCCCATGGGCACGCCCCACGTGCTGCGGCAGCTCAAGGAGGAGTGGGGCTACGAGCCCTCCTTCTTCGTGGCCGGCGAGCGCACCGGCGAGAAGGGCACGGAGCTCTGGGGCGAGGTCTGCACCCAGAACCGCGGCGTCCTGCGCTTCGAGCTGGTGGCCCGGGGCACCCGCGGCCACAGCGGGCTGGCGGGGGGCAGCGACCTCACCGAGCGCCTCCTGGGCGCCCGCGAGGCCCTGCGCGAGATGTTCGCCAAGCGCCTCACCCTGAAGGCCGCGGATGGCTGGCAGTCCCTGGCCCGCTTCGCCTACATCCAGGTGGGCACGCCTGGCGTCTACAACATCACGCCGGATCGCGGCGCCCTGGGCGTGGAGATCCGCCCCATCCCGCAGGACGACATCTCCGGTCTGCGCGCCGACATCGAGGCCCTGGCCGCGGCGCGGGAGCTGGAGCTGGTGCCCTCCGCCTGGGAGCCGGGCATCGCCTGCGATCCGGAGAACCCCTACCTCAAGGCCCTGCTGGCGGGCATCGAGGCCGCCGGCGGCGATGTCCGCATCGGCCGCAAGGGCGCCGGCACCTCCGCCCGCTTCGCCCCCAAGGGTCAGGGCGTGGTCTGGGGCCAGACCGGCATCGGCCCCCACGCCGCCGGCGAGCGCCACTACATCCCCAGCATCGACCCCTACTACCGGGCCCTGGACGCCTTCGCGGCCAAGCTGAAGGGCTGACCACGGCCAGACCAAGGCCCAATCAAGGCTGACCGCAGGTAGGTCCGGTGGTCGTGCCCAAAATCACTGTCAAAACAGTTTCCTGTCCCCACCATCGAAGATGGCCTTCGGAACGGGATCGTCCTGGTCCGCCGGAGGCCGGGAGATAACCTCGATGCGCCGCACTTCGGGCCGGACAACCTCCGCCCCCTTGAACACCATGCTCCAGCACCCGGCCGCCGCCCGCCTGGCGGCCCTCCGCGCCCAGGACGGCCTCGTCCACATCTGCGGCTGGTGCCGGAAGGTCCGGACCGACGAGGGCGAGTGGGTTCCGACGGAGCCAGCGCTCCTGGAGAGTGCCGGCCCCGCCCTCACCCACGGCGTCTGCCCCGAGTGCGCCAAGGCCATCGTGCAGAAGCGCCCCGCCGTCGCGTAGCGCCGGCCTGCATCACAAGCTGGAAAGCGGAGACAGGATTAACAGGATTAGAAGGATTAACAGGATTAAAAGCGCAAGAACTGTTCAGATGCTCGGTAGGCTTTCATCCAGTTCATCTGCTCTTTTATCCTGTTAATCCAGCTTTTCATCCTGTTAATCCTGTCCCCGCTCTTTCCTCAGAAGTCCAGGTTCTCGGTGATGCGGGTTCCGTTCTTGCTGAAGGTCTGGAGGAAGGTGGCGATGCGCGTCTCGGCCTCGGGCAGGCGCTCGACGCCCAGGTTCAGGTTGAGCAGGTCCACGTACCAGGGGGCCTTCACGGGGCTGTTGACGTAGGCCTGGACGATGGCCCGGGCCACGGGAAGGGTGGTGTCCTTGGAGTCGTCGTGGACGTCGCGGTTGCTGGCTTTGCGGAGCTTGGCGTACTCCTCGTCCACCAACCGGGCGAAGAGGGCCGGCGTCAGCGTGTCTCCGACGGCCGTGCCCGTGGCGGCATCGGCCTCCGTGAAGGCGGCGCCCTTGTGCAGCCACTCCCAGAGGATGGAGAGGCGGATCTCGCCCGTGGCCATGTCCTCCATCAGGTAGAGCACGTCGTCGTTGCCGAAGAAGTCTGCGGGCTTCAGCGCCGCGGCCTGGAAGCCACGCAGGAAGGCGTTGCCGTATTGGAGCGCCACGGAGAGCAGGTCGCGCGCCCCGGCGATGGTGCGAGGGGCCTTCTCCAGCATCATCAGGCCGGCGGCGTCCTCGGGGGCGTAGGTGAGGGCCGGGAAGGCGCGGCCCATCTGGTTCTCCTGACCCACCTTCTCCCACACAGGCCGCACGATGTGGACCATCTTCCAGTGGGCCACCCACTTGCCCGAGGCGCCCTCGCGCTGCTCGCGCTCGGCGCCGGCCACGGCGCGCTTCATGCTGGCGGTAACGCCGGCCTCGCTACCCACGGGGATGTTGGGCTCCATGCCGCCCTGCCAGAGGGCGAAGCGGCCGTTCCGGTCCGGCGTGTTCATGGCCCGGCGCACGCGGTCCTCGTAGGTCCGCATGTAGCCGTAGGTCATGGTGATCGAGCTGATGTCCGGATTCACGAAGGCCTTGTCCCAGGCCAGGGCGTCCGAGACGCTGTTGATGTAGTCCCAGCGGCCCGTGTTGAAGCCCACGAAGTGCGGCGCCAGCGCCGCGCGGATCTCCATGAGCTGGTAGCACTGCTCCAGCTGCTCCACCAGCACGTAGGCCTTGATGGTGCCCACCTCCAGGCCCAGGTGCTCCTCCAGGGCCACCAGCATGGCGTTGAAGAGGGCCGCGTCCTCGGCGGTCTGGGTCTTGGGGAGGTAAAGCACGAGGCTGCGGCCCACGGCGCGGAGGCGCGCGTGGTTGTTCACCACGTAGAGCACCATGTCGGCAATGGACGCGGAGAACCCATGGCCGTTCCGCCGGATGTGGCGGTCCTCCAGGTGCAGGCCCCGCACGCGGTAGATGACGGTGGTGAAGTCCAGCTGCTTCCGCCAGTCCTCGATGATCGGGTGGCCGAAGAACCCCTTCGCCCACTGGTTCATCTCGCGGCTGACCTCCTCGGCCACCTCCAGGAAGAGCGGGTCCCGGGCGATGGCCAGCTTGAGGTTCCGGTGGTTGTCCAGGGACATGGTGTCCACCTGGCCCAGGGCGTCCTCGCCGTCGAACATCCAGCCGTCGGCGCCGGAGAGCAGGGCGTAGGCCACGTTGCGGATGCCGGAGCGGGTGTCCGAGCGCGGCTTGGTGGCCGGGCCCGTGCCCTGGATCCACTGGCGCTGGAGGTCTGGCGGGATCACCGCGCCGTCGAAGTTGCCGACCCGGGCGTCGGCCACCGTGAACGGCTTGCCCGGGATCAGGGCCGCGGGATCCAGGAAGCCGATGCGCTCGCCGGCCTCGGCCCGCTGCTTGCGCCGGGCCAGCCGGGCGGCCATGCGCTCCCGGCGCTGGTCATCCAGGGGTGCCAGCGCTTCCATGGCGCGGATCGCCTCCGGCGTGTAGACATCCGGATAGGTGGACAGGACGGCGTCGCGGAATTCGAGGGTCATGGCGGGTCTCCCTTCGGAACATCGGCAGGACAGGTGCATCCATTCTTGCGGATCGGAGGTGCCTTCACCCCTCGAGTGCGTGTCAATCAAGTGCGCGTGTCAAACGCATGTCAATCACAAGGCATCCGGGTGTCAATCGGCGTTCATGGCCGCAGGGACATGCCCACCTTCACCAGGCGGCAGGCCCGGGCGGCGGCGGCCTCCACCAAGGCCGCGCCCTGCCCCATGCAGTCTTCGAGGCTCATGGGCTGGGGCACCGTGGTGGCCAGGGCATCGATGCCGTGGCCCAGCACGTCGTCCGCGCCATCGCCCAAGCCTCCGGCGATGCACACCACGGGCACGCCGTGGCGCTTGGCCACCGCTGCCACGCCCACGGGCGCCTTGCCCATGGCGGTCTGGAAGTCCGTGCGGCCTTCGCCGGTGATGACCAGGTCCGCACCCTGGGCCAGGGCCTCGAAGCCCGTGGTCTCCAGCACGATGGAGACGCCGGGTCGCAGGCTGGCCGGCGTGAAGAAGAGCAGGCCCGCCCCCAGGCCGCCGGCGGCGCCGGCCCCCGGAAGCAGGGCGATGTCGCGGCCCGTGGCGGCCTGGGCCACACCCGCGAAGACGCCGAGCGCGGCGTCCAGCTCCTGCACCATCTCCGGCGTGGCGCCCTTCTGGGGGCCGTAGACGGCGGAGGCCCCGCGTGGCCCGCAGAGGGGATTGTCCACGTCGCAGGCCACCAGGACGCTGGCCTGGGCCAGCCGCGGATCCAGGCCCGACAGGTCGATGCGGGCCAGCCGGGCCAGGGCGGTGCCGCCTTCGGGCAGGTGGCGGCCCTGCGCGTCCAGGAAGCGCACCCCCAGAGCCCGGGCCATGCCCGTGCCGCCGTCGTTGGTGGCGCTGCCGCCGATGCCGATGACGAGCTTGCGCAGGCCGGCATCGAGGGCTGCCTTCATCAGCTCGCCCGTCCCCACGGTGCTGGTGATGCGGGGATCGCGGCGCTCCTTCGGCACCAGGGGCAGGCCCGAGGCCGAGGCCATCTCGATGAAGGCGGTGCCGCCGTCGCCGGAGATGCCCCAGTGGGCCCGCACGGGCTCGCCCAGGGGACCGCGCACCTCTGTGTGCATCAGGCGCCCGCCCGTGGCGGCCACCAGGGCCTCCACCGTGCCCTCGCCGCCGTCGGCGATGGGAATCTTGACTACCTCCGCGGCGGGAAACACCGCATGGATGCCCCGCTCCATGGCCTCCGCCACGCCGAGGGCCGACACGCTGCCCTTGAAGGAATCCGGAGCCACGATGATGCGCATGGAATCATCCTTCCAAACATGACAAAGGAAAATATGGGACAGGATTAACAGGATGAAATGCTGGATTAACAGGATTCAGAAAGGAGCTGATTTTCAATCCTGTTCATCCTTCTTTCCAATCCTGTTAATCCTGTCCACCTCTTTTTTCAATTTCTTACGGAACGAGCCCCGGGGCCAGGAACGCGAAGGCGAAGACCATGAGGCCCAGCAGGATCACGTAGGGGATCGTGTACTTGATGGTCTGCCGCATGATCAGGCCTTCCTTGCCGGCCAGGCCCACGGCGGTGGCGGCGATGACGATGCTCTGGGGCGAGATCATCTTGCCCGCGGAGGCGCCCGCGCTGCCGGCGGAGGCCATGAGGATGTCCGAGAGGCCCATGCCCTGGGCCGTGAGCTTCTGCAGGTTGCCGAAGAGGGCGTTGGCCGACGTGTTGCTGCCCGTGAGGAACACGCCCAGGGTGCCGAAGAGCGGGCTCAGGAACGGATACACGTGCTTGCTCACCAGGGCCACGATGCCGTTGGCCATGGTGGCCACCATGGAGATCTGCTTGGTGGCGAGGTCGCCGACCACGGCCAGCTTGGTCTTGGGGTCGATGATGGGCAGGGCCAGGTTCATCACCTCGGCGATGGCGAGAATGCTGGCCACCGCGATGAAGGAAGGGATCATCTGCTTGAAGGTCTTCCCGAACTGCTCGCCCATCACGCCGTAGCTGATGCCCATGAAGGGGAAGGCGATGAGGCCGGCGATGAGCATGATGGTGCCGGGACTCTGGAGCCAGGTGAAGGCGTAGACCTTCCCGGGGTTGTAGATCTGGGCCTTGAAGACCACCCAGTTCCAGCCCGCGGCGGCGCCGCTGAAGAGGGGCTTGGTCTTGGGCAGGTTCACGGCGATGACGAGCACGGCCAGCAGCAGGTAGGGCAGCCAGGAGAGGAACAGCTCCTTGGGATGGAATTCCTTCGGCGCGTTGGCGGCCGCGGACTCGCCTTCGAAGAGCCAGGGCTGGCCCTTCTTCTGGAAGTTCAGGTAGACGGCCGTGGACACGAGGCAGGCCAGCGCCGCCAGCACGGAGGTGAGGTCCGCGCCGATGTAGTTGGACACCAGGAACTGCACGATGGAGAAGCTGAGGCCGGACACCAAGATGGCGCCCAGGGCACCCTTCATGCCCTTGGACTTGGACATGGCGTAGACGGTGGCGAAGGCCATGATCAGGGAGAGGGGCGCCATGAAGCGGCCCGTCATCTGGGAGAGGCGCATCACGTCGAGGCCCGTGGTCTTGGCCAGGGTGACGGTGGGGATGGCCAGCGACCCGAAGGGCACGGGGCCCGTGTTGGCCACGAGGCACACCAGCGCCGCCATCATGGGGTTGTAGCCCAGGCCGATGAGGATGCTGGCAGGGATGGCCACCGGGGCGCCGAAGCCGCAGATGCCCTCCAGGAAGGCGCTGAAGCCGAAGCCGATGAGCAGGGCCTGCGCGCGGCGGTCCACGGTGAGGTTCGCCATGGCGCCCTGCATCTTGTCCATCCAGCCCGTGGCCTTCAGCACGTTGTAGACCACCAGCGCGCCGAAGGGGATGTACATGATGGGGAAGATGCCCGTGAGCCCGCCCTGGAAGGCCGCCAGCACCGTTGTCTTCACCGGGAAGTGGAACACGGTGACGGCCGCCAGCACCGTCACCAGCAGCGCGATGGGCGCCACCTTGGCGGCGGGCTTCATCAGCAGCGGGATGCCGATGAGCAGAACGATGAGGGGCAGCGTGGCTGCGAGGATGCTCAAAAACATTGTCGACCTCCGAATCGGTTGCCAAACAGTATCGGGGGTCGGTCTGACCACCAAGCCAAAAAGGTTTTTGGACCACAAGGGCCGGAATCGGTCAGATTCCGGCCCTTGTATCTACATCTTCCAAAGTGGATTTTATCGGCACCAATCGCGGTGGTTAGACCACCAGACCTATTTCACTTTGACCGGATCCGCCGGCCGTTTCGGCAGGTGCATGGGGGTCTCCGCCATGCGCTTCAGCACCTCCTGCACCCCCCGCTCCAGCTGGCGGTCGTGGCCCGCCAGCATGGAGGCGGGATCGTTCTCCACCTCGATGTCAGGCGTCACGCCCTGGCCCTCGATGATCCACTCGCCCGTGGGGGCGTTGGTGCCGGACTGGGGCACGAAGACGCTGCCGCCGTCGATGAGGGGCGAGTTGCCGCCACCCACGACGCCGCCCCAGGTGCGCTTGCCGATGAGGGGGCCGAGCCCCGCGAAGCGGAAGTGGTAGGGGAAGATGTCGCCGTCGCTGGCGCTGGTCTCGCTCACGAGGGCCACCATGGGGCCGTGGAACACGGTGGACGGGTACGTGGTGGGATGCTCACCCGCATAGCCGAAGCGCGTGCCCAGCAGCTTCTTGCCCAGGCGCTCCAGGATCATCTGGCTGATGTTGCCGCCCCCGTTGGCGCGGACATCCACGATGAGCCCCTCCATGCGGATCTGCGGGTAGTACCACTTGACGAACTCGTACAGGCCGGGCCCGCCCATGTCGGGGATGTGCAGGTAGCCCACCTTGCCGCCGCTGAGCTTGTCCACGGTCTCCTTCGAGCGCAGCACGAAGTCCAGGTAGCGCAGGTTGGCGTCGCTCGGGATGGGCTGGTAGGTGACCTGCCGCGCACCCTCGAGGCCGGGCTTGGCGTTCAGCGTCAGCGTCACCGGGAAGGTCTTGTTCCGCAGCAGGCGGTAGGGGCTGTCGTCGGCCTTCAGCTCCACCCCGTCGATGGCCAGGATGTAGTCGCCCTCGCGGGCGTCCACGCCGGGTTCCGTGAGGGGGCTGCGGTACTTGGGCTCCTCATTGTGGCCCCGGTAGATGCGGGCCAGGCGGTAGCGGCCGGCGGCGGCGTCCAGCTCGAAGCGGGCGCCAGGCAGGCCCACCTTGGCGCGCTCGGGCAGGAACTGGTCGCCGCCCTCGGTGTAGGTGTGGCCGATGTTCAGCTCGGAGATGAGCTCCGTGAGCACGTAGGTGAGGTCCGAGCGGTGGGTCACGTGCTGGAGCCAGGGGCGGTACTGCTCGCGCAGGGCCTTCCAGTCGTAGCCGTGCATGTTCTTCACGTAGAAGAAGTCGCGGAAGCGCCGCCAGGTCTCGTCGTAGACCTCGCGCCACTCCTCGGCGGGGATGCGGTCCACGTAGAGGTCCTTGGTGGAGACCGCCTTCTTCTCCGTGGCCTTGGGCTTGGCGTCCATGAGCTGGTACGAGGCCGCGGGCCCCTGCCCGGCCCGGGCCAGGACCTTGCTTCCGTCCTGGCTCAGCACCCAACCCTGCACGCCCGCCAGCAGCTCGCTCTCCTGGCGCTTCTTCAGGTCGAAGATCCACAGGGCGCCGCCGCCGGGCCGGCGGCCATTGGCCTCGCCGTACACGAAGGGCTCCTGCTTGCTGTAGAGCAGGAAGCCCTTGATCGCCTCGAGGCCGCCCAGGTTGTCCGCGGGCACCGGCACGCGCACGCCGCGCTGCTCGAAGCCGTCGAAGTCGATGCGCACGGCGACGGGGGCCTTGGCGGCCTCGGGCTTCTTGCCGCCTTCCTCCTTCTTCTCGGGGCCAGCCTTCTCAGGGGAGGTCTTCTCAGGAGCGGTCTTCTCCGGCGCCGCCCCCACCTCGTCGCTTTCCGGCGGGAAGGGATGGGGCACCGCCTTCGTCAGGGCGTAGGCCACGATGTCGGTGTTGCGGTTGCCGGCGAAATCGAACTCCAGGTTGCTGATCTGAGGCGCGTAGTCCCGGCGGCTGAGGGTGTAGAGGTACTTGCCCTCGGGATCCCAGGCGGGATCAGCCACCGTGAACAGCTCACCCGTGAGGCGATGGAGCTGCTGGTCCGCCAGGCCCCAGGCGTGGAGGCTGCGCGTGCCGTTCAGGTTGGCCAGGGAGAAGGCCAGGAACTGGCCATCCGGGGACCAGGCCAGGTCCCCCACCCGTGCGAACTCATCCTTGGCGGCCTTGACCAGCTTGCGGTCCTGGACACCCAGCACGTAGACCACGCCGTCCTTGTCCGTGAAGGCCAGGTGCTTGCCGTCCGGCGCCCAGGTGAGCCCGTTGAGCTGGCCCACCAGGCCGCTGGTCAGCGCCTCGGGCTTCCCCTTGCCGTCCTGGGCCACGAGGTAGACCTGGTCCTCACCGCTCAGATCGGAGATGAAGGCGATGGTCTTGCCGTCCGGCGACCAGCGGGCCAGGCGGTCATGGGCGCCGGAGCTGTTCGTGAGGTTGCGCACGGGGCCCTTCTCGATAGGCACGGTGAACACGTCGCCCCGGGCCACGAAGAGGGCCCGCTCGCCCTTGGGCGAGAGCGCGAAGCCCTCGATGTTCTTCTCGACGCTGATGCGCGCAGGCCGCGAGGCGCCGCCGTCCGTGGGCACGGTGATGGAGAGGCCATGGTCGCGGCCGTCCTTCACGTTGAACACGTGCAGCTCGCCGTTGAGCTCGTAGACGATGCGGGACTGGCGGTCGCTGGAGGGCCAGCGCACGTCCCACGTCTTCTGGAAGGTGAGCTGCTTCACGGCGTCCGTGGCCGGATCCACCGAGAACAGGTTGAGGGTGCCGTCACGATCCGAGGCGAAGTACACCTGGTCGCCGATCCACATGGGATCCCGCTCCGTACGGGGGCTGGCGGCGATCTTCTTCTGCTGCTTCGTGGCGAAGTCGAAGACGTAGAGGTCCTGGGCCCAGCCGCCCTGGTAGCGCTTCCAGTGGCGGAAGTCGCGGAACATGGGCGCGTAGGCCAGGCGCTTGCCGTCCGGCGAGTAGGCGCCCGGCCCGGCCGTGGGCATGGGCAGCCGGGTGGGCAGGCCGCCCTTGAGGCTCACGGTGTAGAGGGCCGTGCGGCTCAGCACGCCATCGGCGTCGCTGCCGGCGCGGAACAGCACACTGGAGCCGTCCGGCGTCCAGCCCACCACCTGATGGTCGTAGCCGCCCCGGGGCGGCAGCGGGCCTGCTGCCGGGTCGAAGGTGAGCTGGCGGGGGATGCCGCCTTCGCTGGGCATGACGTAGACCTGCTCGTCGCCGTCGTACTGGCCCGTGAAGGCGATCCACTTCCCGTCGGGGCTGAACTTTGCGAACAGCTCCAGGCCCGGATGGGCCGTCAGCCGCGTGGCCGTGCCGCCCGTGGCCGGAGCGCTCCAGAGGTCGCCGCCGTGGGTGAACACCACCTTGTCCCCGTGGATATCCGGGAAGCGCAGCAGCTTCGTCTGGGCCTGCGCCACGCCGCAGAACGCGAGCGTCAGGGCCAGCCGGGAAAGGAGGAAGGGTCGTCCGGGCATCGGTTCACCTCTGAAGGTTGGGGGACCCGAGCATTGTAAGACGAGGTAATCGGCCGTGGCGGAATCCTTCGAAAAAAGAACGCCCCAGCGAGGCTCCACCGCAAGCGCGGGTGGTTCCTCCAGACTCCTGCTGGACACGGAAGGCACGGAATTCCACGGAAGACACGGAAGACGGAAGGGGCCGTGGCCCCCGTCGCACGGCCCCGCTTTTTTCCCGTGCTTTCCGGCTTGTTTCCGTGGCTTCCGTGTCCAGCAATCTACTCTTTGCCCTCTACCGAATCCTGCCCCTCAGGGCCCGACCAGCTGCAGCTCGGCGGCGAACTGGCCGGCGGCGCCGGTAGTCTGCACTTCCAGGCGCACGGGGGAATAGCTGAAGTCGAAGAAGGCCAAGCCGGCGTAGGTCCGGGCCGGCTGGCCGGTGGGCGTGTAGGTCACGTTCACGCGGAAGGCGTTCTTGGCAGGATCCACGGCCGTCAGCGTGCCACTCAGGGTTCCGAAGGCATCGGACCCGCTCAGGGTCCCGGTGGAGGTGAGCCGCCCGCTGATGGGATAGCCCGAGCTGGTCATGGTGGAGGCATAGGTTCCCGCCACGTTCGCCAGGACCACCGGCGAGGCGTACTTGGCCCCGGCGTTGTACGAGAAGGCGAAGGTCCCGCTGTCGTAGGCGCTCGTGTAGGTGCCGGAGAGGGCGCTGGCGGTCCCGGTTCCGCTGAGGGAGAAGGCCGTGGAGGTGGTGTTGCCCGGGAAGACGTACCCCGTGGGGGCGTACATCGTGCCGGAGCCCGTGGCGCTGCTGCCGGTGGCGGACAGCGTGCCCACCGCCTGGATGCCGTTGGAGGCCACGTAGCGCATTTCGCCGGACGCGAGCAGGAGGGCCGTGGCGGACACGCTCCCGCCGGTGTTGGACACGAGGGTGCCGTTCCAGGGGCCCTCGAAGGCGCCCGCGGAAGCAGGCGGCGGAGGCGGCGTGGAGGTCCCTCCACCCCCGCCCCCACAGGCGAGGAGGACCAGAAGGCTGGTGGCCAGTAGGAGAGAAGACGTCATGTGCATGGGGGCTCCGCCTTGCTGGAAGGAATGATGACCTGAAGATCAGGCATGATCACCCTACACTGCCGCGATGGACAGCTCGTGTCCAGAGATGGCCCGACCCGACATCCGAGCCACGAGCACAGCAACCGGCAGAACTGCCAAAGATCTTTTTTAGCCACCGATTTCGCCGACGGCGCTGATTGGGTATCGGAGGCTTCCCGCATGGGCCGGCCGACGGCCGCTTC
>NZ_JAKZLC010000002.1 GCF_022808815.1 Geothrix paludis
GTCCCGCGGAACCCTCAAAGGCTTCCTATCTTCTATCCGGTTTTCAAAGACGCCCACCGCGTTTCCACACGGTCCAGAAGAACCTTCCAGCCCTTCCCGGCACCCCGCAGCCTCAACTGCGCAGGACATTCAGACTAACACCCCGGACCGAAAGTGCAAGAGGAATTTTCGCGAGGCCCCCTGGAATCCGTTGGGGCCAGCCGGAATGCGATGATCCCTGCCGTAGAATCGAGGACCGGGAGGGCGCGTGATTCATATCGTCGGGGCGGGTCTGGCCGGGTCGGAAGCCGCATGGCAGTTGGCTTCGCGTGGACATGACGTCCGGCTGACGGAGATGCGCCCGCGCTGGGCAACCCCGGCCCATGCAACCGATCGGGCCGCGGAGATGGTCTGCTCCAACTCCTTCAAGAGCGACGACCCCGATTCGGCCACGGGCATCCTGAAGGCTGAAATGCGGCGCATGGGCTCTCTCATCCTCCGCTGTGCCGAGGCCACGCGCGTGCCCGCGGGGAACAGCCTGGCGGTGGATCGGGAGGCCTTCTCCCGATCGGTCACGGAGGCGCTGAAGTCGCACCCCCGCATCCAGTGGGAAGAGGCTCAGATCATTGCCCCGGAACCGGGTGTCCCGACCATCCTCGCCACGGGACCGCTGACCGCGGACCCGCTCGCTGACTGGCTTGCGCAGCACACGGGCACGACCCGGCTGCACTTCTACGACGCCATCGCACCGATCGTGGAGCGCCAGAGCATCGACATGGGCATCGCCTGGATGGCAGCCCGCTACGACAAGGGGGGTGCCGACTTCATCAACTGCCCTCTGGACAAGGCCCAGTACGAGCGGTTCCTGGATGCCCTGCTCAGCGCGGAACGCGTCCCGCTCCACGAGCTGGATACGCCCTATTTCGAGGCCTGCCTTCCCATCGAGGTCATGGCCGATCGCGGCCGGGAAACCCTCCGCCACGGTCCCATGAAACCCATGGGACTGGATGATCCCCGCACCGGGCGGTGGCCCCACGCCGTGGTCCAGCTTCGCCAGGACACCCTCGCCGGGGAGCTCTTCAACCTGGTGGGCTTCCAGACCCGCCTGAAATGGGGCGCCCAGAAGGAGGTCTTCCGGCTCATCCCGGGCCTGGAAAGCGCGGAGTTCGTCCGCTTTGGCAGCATCCACCGGAACACCTACGTGCAGGCCCCGGCGGTGCTCGATGCGACACTAGCTGTCAAATCCATCCCCAGCCTCTGGATCGCCGGGCAGCTCTCAGGCGTGGAGGGCTACCTGGAATCCGCCGCGGGCGGCCTGGCCGCCGCGTTCGCCGCAGATCGCGCCGTGCGCGGCCTGGCCCCCATGCCGTTCCCGCCGGACACCATGCTCGGCAGCCTGCTGCACTACCTGGCCCACGCCTCCAGCGTGGATTTCGGGCCGACCAACGCCATGCTGGGGCTGCTGCCGCCGCTCCCCGAGGGCCTCCTGGACCTGCGCACCCTCAAGCGCGCAGGTGGGACCCGGGCCGTGAAATCCGCCAAGGGCCGTGCCCATCGCGAACGGGCGCTCGGTTCGCTGGAACAGCATCTGATCCTCGCCGGAGGCCTGCCATGACGCGACCTGCTCTCGCCCTGGGGGCCGCAGCCCTGATCTTCGTGCTGGGAACCGGGGCCTGGTGGCTGACCCGTCGGGATCCGGGAACTCCGCCCCAGGAGGAGACCCTGGAGCCCTTCCGCTCCGAACCGATGGGCATCGGCCAGCTCATTGACCTTCAACCCCCGTCCATGCCCCTCAGGAGCGTTCGATGGACCCCGCCCCTTCCTGGGGGCGTGGCCGTAGCCCAGATCCTGACCCAGACCGGCCGGCAGCAGGCGGTGGTCTTCCAGCAGGGCGTGCCAGGCCCGGTCCTCTCCCTGCCGGAACCTCCGGGCGTGCCCGATGGATTCTTCCAGTTCGCGGACTTGGTGGATGCGGCATTGGCGCCGGACGACGCCCTGGTCCTGCTCTACCGTAGCTCGACGGATCCCGCCTCACCCTCGCTGGTCCTGGCCTGCGATCTGCATTCCCAGCAGGTCCGTTGGTCTCTCCGCGCGCCCGGCGAGCACCTGGCCCTGTCCGCGGACCACCACCACGTGTTCCTCTTCGGAGCCTCGACACCCGTGGGCATCCTGGAACTTGCCGGTCGCCCCGGTCAGCCGAAACCCGCTTCCACCTCGGTGGACCTTCCACCGGAGGTGAAGGCGGTTTCCAGCCTCCTCCCGGTCGGCCGCCGCGCCTTCGTGGTGGCCCATGACTCGGGACTCTCGACCTGGCGGGAGGGTGCCTGGACCCACGTACCGGCACCGGCGCCCTCGCCCCTCGGGTTTCCCCATGGGCTCGGCCGGATCGCTGGCGACGCAAAGGGCGGCTGGTGGCAGCCAGAACCTGGCGTGTTGATACCCCTTGGCCCTGGAGGGAAAACCGGTCCCTCGCGCGACCTGAAGGCCCTCCTTCCTGACCCATCGAGCCTGGATGCGAGCCTGCTCCAGCTTCTGGGCGAAGAACCGGACGGCCATCTGTGGTTCGGTTTGACGCGACCCGCCCTTCCCGCGCCGGCTCCCGCACTGGATTCCGCCGCGCTTTCCGCGACGCCTTCCGCAACGGCCGCGCCTCCCGTCCCGGACGACTCCGGCCAGGCTCCCCCAACGCCCGCCGTTCTTCCGGCGGCGGCCTCCACCCTTCAGCCCTCGCGGGAGGATTGGGGGGCCTACCTCGACAAGGGACTGGATCGCCTGTACCTGTGGAAACCCGGCGAGGAGCGCATGAAGGTGGTGTTCCTCGCGGATGCCTGGAAACGGCTGGCGCCGCCCCCGAGCGCCTCCACTTTCCCTGGACTTGGGAACCTGCGTCCCGAGGCCGGGGCCCTGCTCTGTGGCGGTCCCGACCGTACCTGGTGGCTTCCGTTGAAGGCCCTCCGGCCCCGGTGACCTCAGCGCCCCCGGGACTTCCCCTGGGGCTTCTCGTTGGCCAGGTGCTCGCGGATCAGGCCTTCGGCCACCGCCCCCTCATCGGGATGATAGGTTCCCGCCTCCAACTGGCGCTTGAGGGCCTTGAGCTTCTCGGCGCGCACATCCGGCGTCTCGGCCAGCACCTCGTGGGCCACTTCGACGAGATGGTCGGCGGTGGCATCCCCTGAGCCTGTGCTCTTGTGGCTGCTGTGGCTGTCACCCTTGCGCGATCTGCCCTGGTTGCTCATGCGCTCGCCCCTTGACGGTGCCTTATCGGCACGCAGTTGCCCAAACTCAAGCGCCCGGCCCTGATTTTTTGGCTCCTGAGACGGCCGGGCGATCATCCGCGAGGTTCGATGCACCCAGGGCCACGAGGATCCGGTCATGGCCGGCCAGATCCTGATGCACCATCGCCTTGGGCCATCCCGCTCCCATCGCCCGCCGGCACAGCTCGCCACCCTGGCCCGCCCCGATCTCCAGCAGGCAGGCCGGCGCCTGGCGCACCCGGGCCTGTTCCAGCAGGCGGGCCGACAAGGCCAATCCCCGGTCCGGGGCGAAGAGGGCCGAGGCGGGCTCAAACGCCAGTTCCCGCTGGAGGCTTGGCTCATCCGCGGGGTCCACGTAGGGGAGGTTCGCCACCACCAGGCCCAGGGGATCGGGAACCGGATCCAGCAGGCTGCCCTCGAAGAAGGTCACGGGAGCGCCCAGGGCGGCGATGTTCTCCCGGGCCACCGCCAAGGCGCCGGGGCTCAGATCCGAAGCGGACACCTGCCAATCCGTCTCCAGGGCCAGGCTCGCGGCGATGATGCCGCTACCCGTGCCGACATCCACGCAGCGGCTCACCCCGAGCCGCGTCCCCACATCGAGGGCGGCCTCCACCAGCAGCTCGGTCTCAGGGCGCGGGATCAGCGTCTCCCGGGTGACCCTGAAGCGCCGATCACGGAAGAAGCACCACCCCAGGATGTAGGCCCAGGGCTCGCCCATCCTTCGCCGGCGCACCCAGGCGCTCACCTGCGCGCGCGCCTCGTCGGGCACAAGGTCGCCCCCGTGGGCGGCCATCCAGGACCGGGAGAGGCCCAGCCCCTCCTCGAACCAGCGGAGGCTTTCCGCATGGGCCTCCGCGTGGTCCAGGAATCCGGCCAAGGCGGCGCCCAGATCGAGGCGGAGCTGTCGGTACGTCTGGACCATCCCTCCAGCCTAGCGCGGAAGAAGCGCGCCCCAACTCCGATCCTGGGCAAGTCGTGGCCTGGCCCCGGCCAGGACACGGCGCGGGGGTTCCGGGGGTGTGTGCGAAGCACGACGCTAGATCCTCTCGACGCATGCGCCGCGAGGAGAACCCCCGGAAAGAATTCATCCCATCAGGGCCTTGGCACGCTCCTGGCTCTGCTGGGCCACGATCTCGTGGAGGCTGCCGCCATGGCTGTCCATGGTGACCACGAGGGGGAAGTCCTCCACCTCGATGATCCAGAAGGCCTCGGGGCTGCCGAACTCCTCCAGCATCTTCACGTCCACCACGCGCTTGCAGCGCTCGGCCAGCAGGCTGCCGGCGCCGCCCGTGGCGTGGAGGTAGACGGCCCCGGTCTTCTGGAGGCCCTCGCTGGTCTTCTTGCCCATGCCGCCCTTGCCGATGACGCCGCGGACCTTGTAGGTCTCGATGACGTCAGCCTGGTAGGGCTCCTCGCGTATGGAGGTCGTGGGGCCTGCGGCCACGAAGCTGTAGTGGCCGTCCTCGTGCTTCTTCACCACCGGGCCGCAGTGGTAGATGACCATGTTCTCGAGGATGGGCTTCAGCCACTCGGGCTTCTGCTCCTTCATGTACTTGTGGCCCATGTCGCGGCTGAGGACGACGCGGCCGTTGAGCAGCACTTCGTCGCCCACCTTGAGCTGGCGGATCTGGTCTTCGGTGATGGGGGTGGTGAGACGGATCATGTTGAGCCTCGTCGTCGCGGTCAGTCGAAGGACACTTCGCCGTTGGTCTTGAGCGTGATCGAGCCCCTGCGGCTGCTCCAGCACATGTAGCTGATGGAGACGTAGAAGCTGGCCGGGTGGCGGTACATCTCCTCCGCCATGACGCCCAGCACAGTGGTGTTGCCGCCATAGCCCATGGGGCCGATGCCCAGGGTGTTGAGGTCGGCGGTGATCTCCTTCTCGAAGGCGTCCATCTTCGGATCGGGGTTCGAGGTGCCAAGCTTCCGGAGGATGAGCTCCTTGCTCTTCTCATAGCTGCTGACGCGGTCGCCGCCGATGGCCACGCCGAGGATGCCGGGGCTGCAGCCCTGGCCCTGGGCCTTCACCACGGCGTCGATGATGCACTTGCGCACGCCCTTGATGTCGCGGCCCGCGCCGAGCGTGGCGTCCGGCAGGCGGTACTGGGCGCCCACGTTCTCGCAGCCGCCACCCTTCTGCATGACGGCGATCTCGACCTCCGGCTTCTCCCACTCCTCGAAGTGGACAGCCGGGTGGCCCTCATGGAAGGGATCCATGTTCGTCCCGGTGTTCTTGCCACTGAGGGCTTCCACGCAGTTGGGGCGCAGCCAGGAGCGCTTGGTGGCCTCGGCCACGGCCGCCCGGATCTGCTGCTTGGCGGCACGCTGGCTCAGGCCGTAGGGGTGGCGTACCCAGACGATGATGGTGCCCGTGTCCTGGCAGAGGGGTGTCACATGGCCGTCCGCGAGGATGATGTTGCGCACCATGTCGTTCAGGGTGTTGAAGGCCCGGCTGCCTTCTTCTTCGGCGTCGCGGCCCTTCACCAGGGCGTCGATCACGTCCTGAGGGAGGCGGCTGGTGCTGCGGCGGAGCAGCTCCAGCATGGGCAGGGTGAGATCCAGAGACTTGAGATCCTTGAGATTGGGCTTCCACCCGGCGGGCAGCACGGACTTGGACGCCACCACCTCGTTGGAGGTCAGGGTGGGAATGACGCATTCGGACATGGGCCCTCCGGAATCCAGACCCCCATCATCCGCCCGCCGAAGCCGAGTCTCAAGTGATCAATGCCCGGTTCCCCTGCCACCGGCGTGGAACCCCTCGCCAGGTATCCTGGGGGCCTCATCCGCGGGGCCACCATGAGCAAGATCCTCTTCATCCTCAACGATCCCCCCTACGGCACCGAGCGCAGCTACAACGGATTACGCCTGGCGGGTGCCACCGCCAAGCGCGAGGGCGCTGACGTGCGCGTCTTCCTCATGGGCGACGCCGCCGCCTGCGCCAATAAAGGCCAGAAGACTCCCGATGGCTACTACAACCTGGAGCGCATGCTGAAGGGCGTCACCACCCGCCACGGCCTCGTCGGCGTCTGCGGCACCTGCATGGACGCCAGGGGCCTCACCCAGGCCGATTTGGCCGAGGACTGCCGGCGGAGCACCCTGGAGGAACTGGCCGACTGGACGCTGTGGGCGGACCAGGTGCTGGTCTTCTAGCGCCCCCAGGCCCGGCACAGGGCGAGGGTGAGGTCCAGCAGGGGGGCTTCGCTCCGGGAGATGGCCAGGCCCTTGAGGTCACGCTCGCACTGGTTCAGTCGCCCCAGCAGGGCCTTCACGCCCTTCGGCTTCAGCTTATCGAAGGCACCACGGTAGCCATCCATCAGGAAGGCCTGCTTGGGGGAAAGGCCCAGGGCGGAGGTCAATTCCGGTCCCTTGAGCCCGGCGGCCTGCGCTTCGGCGTACCTCAACAGCCGATCCACCTCGCGGCGGGCCTGGCCGAGCAGCATCAGGGGCTCGTCCCCGTCTTCCAGGGCCATGCGGAGGGCCCTCAGGGCTCCGGCCGCGTCCCCCTTCTGCCAGGCGCCGGACCAGGCGAAGGCCTTCTGCTCCGCCAGCCGGAAGGTCACCTGGTCCACCATGGCCTCGGTCACCCGCCGGTCCTCCGCCAGCAGGTCCAGCACCTCCAGGGCCCGCTTGAGCAGGCCGGGCTTCCCGCCCTGGCGCTGGGCCAGCAGGGTGGTGGCCGCCCCCTGGAGGGACAGGCCCAGGCGCCGCGCTTCGGCCTCGATGAACCCGGGGATCTCGGCGGCCTCCAGGGCCCCCACTTTAAGGATGCGTCCCGCCTTGGCCCAATCCGTCCAGGGCTTGGCGCCGATGGCCTTGCCCGGGGCGGCCGGTAACGTCGTCCAAGCCACCAGCAGCAGGTTCACGCCCTGGGGAGGCTTCTCGAGGAGGGTTTTCACCGCCCCTGGCAGATCCTTGGCCCGGGCGAAGAGGTTGTCCGCGGCGGGAACGACCACCGTGCGGGCCTCGGCCCCCAGGGGGGCGGCTTCCTGGATGGCGGCCACCACTTCGGCCCAGGGACACCCCTCGGCGCAGATCGTCAGCGTGAAGTCGGCCCACTCCGGGTCCACGTGCCGGGCCTTCCAGTCTTCCACGGCCTTCCGCCGCCCGTCGCCATCCTCGCCGTGGACCAGGGCGAAGGCGTGGTCCACCCAGGCCGGGGCCGCCATCAGTCCGTGCCTTCCAGCAGCTGGGTGAGGAAGCTCTCGGCGAAATCATCCGCCAGGCTCTCGAGCACCTGGAGCTCCCGGCTGTCGAAGCTGGCGAAGTTCTGGTCCACCCGGTACTGGTTCGAGAACGTCATGCCCCGCCGGGACAGCACCACCGCGCCGGTCTGGCCGTCCAGCAACTCCACGCTGGCCACCACGGCCACCTCCACACGGGAGGCGGACCCGGCGCTGGCTTTCAGCTTGTCATTGCCCAGGGACAGGCCCAGGGGCCGGGAGGTGTAGCCCTCCAGCGTGCCCTGGAGCACCCAGCGGGAAGGTTCGCCGGCCCCCACCAGACGCCAGGGGCTGGCCGCCACGATGCGGTTCTCCAGCGCCTTGGTGAAGCGGTCCTCCAGCCCCAGCCGGGGGGTCAGGTTGCGGAACCGCGCCAGGCGGATCGTCTCCCCCTGCTTCGCCCAGGCCACCGGCCGGGGCTGCCGGTCGAGGCGGTGGTACCCGCAGCCCAGGGCGAATATCCCAAACATGAACAAGGAAAAAGCTCTGGTCACAGAAGACACGGAAAAAGGCGGGAACCCACGGAAGAGGGATCCCATCAGAGAACGAAGCGCCGGATGCCGTGATTGGCCATGGGGTAGACCCCGAAGTTGAGAAGCAGACCGACAGGTTTATTCGAGAACCTGAGATAACTGAGGATTTGGGCCTTGTGGGCATCCGTGAACGCCTGAGCCACCTTCAACTCTACAACCACAAGATCATCCACCAGGAGGTCTAGCCGGAAGGCCTGCGGAATCAAAAGGCCACGGTAGGTCAGGCCGAGTTCGACCTGACGTTCGACCCGATGCCCACCCAGACACAATTCATGGGCCATGTAGGCTTCGTACGCGGATTCCAGCAGCCCGGGCCCGAGCGCGCGTTGAACGCGGATCGCGGCGCCGATCACGGCCTCCGT
This sequence comes from Geothrix paludis, assembly GCF_022808815.1. Classification (GTDB taxonomy): domain Bacteria; phylum Acidobacteriota; class Holophagae; order Holophagales; family Holophagaceae; genus Geothrix; species Geothrix paludis. The sequence continues at coordinate 8,349 of NZ_JAKZLC010000002.1, forward strand.
CAGTTCAGCATGGGGGCCGCCGGCCCACGAGGCCCCGGGAAGAGCCTCTTCTGCGTCTTTCAGCCTTTTTCCGTGAGTTCCGTGTCCAGTTTTTTCCGTCATGGATGATAAATACCCACGTAGGGCAGGTTCCGGAGTTTGCCATCGAAGTCGAGGCCGTAGCCGACCACGAAATGGTCCTCGATGGTGAAGCCGATGTAGTCCACGGGGACCTCAACCTTGCGGCGGCTGGGCTTGTCCAGGAGCGTGCAGATCTTGAGGCTGAGGGGTTCCCGGTCGTGGAGCAGGTTGCGGACCTTGAAGAGGGTGAGGCCGGTGTCCACGATGTCCTCGACCACCAGGGCATGCCGCCCCTGGATGGAGCGATCGAGGTCCTTGAGGATATGCACCTCGCCGGTGCTTTCCGTGCCCGCCCCGTAGCTGGACACCTGCATGAAGCTCACGTCGATATCCAGTTCCATGGCCCGCACGAGATCCGCGAAGAAGGGGAACACCCCGTTCAGGAGGCCGATCACCACCAGGTCCTGGCCCGCATAGTCCCTGGACAGCTGGGCCCCCAGTTCCTGGACCCGGGTCCGGATCTGCCCCTCCGTGAGCAGCGGGCTGATGCGATCGCGCATGGAAACTCCTGAAAGGGATGGGCTGGAACGACGTTCCGAGGTCATTTCCATTCAACCCCAGAAGGCCTTCCGGGGTCCATCCGATGACGGCGTATTTCTCCTCGAACTCCGGCGCCGGAGACTACGATGATGGCGGTTGCCACCTTGAACGAACCCCTGATGCCCCAGCCGGCCCCCCGGGCCGTCGACCGGATCCCCGATCCGGCCTCGCCCTACCATACGCCGGAGGTGCTGGCCTGGGTGGAAGCTGCCCAGCAGGGCGACCAGGCCGCCTTCGCCAACCTGGTGCGCCTGTTCTCCCGGGACGTCTACGGCAAGGCCTTCTCCATCCTCAGGAACCACCAGGACGCCGATGACGTCGTGCAGGAGACCTTCATCCGCGTCTTCCGGTCCCTTCCTGGTTTCCGCTTCGAGTCCTCCTTCCGCACCTGGCTCATCACCATCGCCACCCGCCAGGCCCTGAACTTCAGGGAACGGATGGCCCGCGAGCACGAGAGCCTCGATGGCCCGGAGGGCACGCTGGACCACCCCGCCCTACGCGTCGAAGAGAGCCAGGTGGCCGCCTTCCTGGACCAGGAGGCACGGCGCCTCCTGCATGAGGCCCTGCCCAAGCTGCCCCGCCGCCAGAAGGAAGCCCTCACGCTGAAGTTGCAGCACGACTGGAAATACGAGCAGATCGCAGCGCAGATGGGCACCTCCGTGGGCAGCGTGAAGGCCCACATCTTCCACGCCATCCAGAACCTCACCCGCCATGTCAAAGGAGGCCGAGCATGACCGCCGAGCCCCTACCCCTCCCCGAAGCCTGTGTCTCCGCCCTGTCCGCCATCGAGGCCAGCCCTCTGGATCCCGGCGCCGCCGCGGAGGCCCACATGAAGACCTGCACCGCCTGCGCCGAGGCCCGGATCCAGTTCCTGGCCATGGAGGACAGCCCCGAGGTACTGGCGCCCACTGGCTACTTCGAGCGCCTTCCCGGCCGCATCCTCCGGAAGCTGCCCGCCCGTCCGGCCCTGCACCACCGTCTGGGTCCCCTGGCCTGGGCTGCGGCGGCAGGCCTGCTCATGGCCGTGGGTGCCGGCGCGTTCCTGGCCGGGCGCGCGAACCGGACGCCCTATGTGGAAGCCAACTTGCCCCGGCAGCCCGATATCCTCGAGGTCTCCACCACCGATACGCCCTTCCACAGCGGCGAGGAGGAGGCCGCCCAGGTGCAGGCCCTCAGCCCTGAGGAGATGAAGGCCCTCCTGGAGCGCCTGGATACAACTCCGGCGCCGACGAGGTGATGCATGTCCCGACCGACCCTTTTCCTGACCTTCCTCCTGCTCGCCGGCCTGCCCATGCGGGGCCAGGCCGAAGATGATCGGCCGCTGGTCCGCTTCCGCATGGAGCAGCTGCAGCAGACCGTCGGCCTTCCCGAGGACCAGGCCCGGACCGTGGTGGAGCGCTGGTCCCGCTATGACCGCGAACAGTTCGACAAGACTCAGCAGATCCAACAGATCCGTCGAAAGTTCAATGACATCCTCCTGGGGCCCGGAAGCGAGGACGAGAAGAATGCCAAGGTCCGGCCCCTCCTCGACCAGTTCGTGGAGCTGCGCCGCCAGCAGGCTGACCTCAAGTTCAAGTTCGAAGAGGACATCCGCGCCCGCCTGAGCCCCGCCCAGCAGGTCCGCCTCATCACCCATGTGGAGGAGATGCAGCGGCGCATGCTGGAGGCCCTGAGGCAGGGCGGGGTGGGCGGTCGCCCCGGGCTGTTCCGCCCCGGTCTGGGCGGCGGCATGCGCCGGGGAGGCCGCTGATCAGATCCCAGGGGCCTCGAGGACCACGGGAATGACCAGGGGCCGGGTCTGGGTGGTCTTGCGGATGACGCGCCGCAGGGCCAGGCGCAGGGTGTCCCGCAGCGCTTCGCCATCCTTCCGGATCTCCGGCGGCGCCTCCTCGTAGGTCTTGCGGGCCACACCCGCCAGCAGCTCCGTGTAGGCCTCGTCGTCGGAAAGCATCACGAAGCCGCGGCTGAGGATGGTGGGATCAGCCACAAGGTCGCGGGTCTGCGGGTCCACCAGCAGGGTGGCGAACACCACACCATCCTCCTGGAGGATGAGACGGTCCTTCACCACGCGGGCGTCCACCATGTGGTCCACACCCTCGCTGACGAAACACTTGCCCACGGGGACGGCCCCGGGCATGTCCATGCGGTCCTCCCCGAACAGCCGCAGGCAGAGACCGCCATCCAGCAGCGAGATGCGCTCCGGCGCCCAGCCCAGCGAGGCGGCGAGCTTCCCGTGGGCTCGCAGGTTCCGGTAGGTGCCGTGCACGGGCACCATCTGCGCGGGGCGCACGGCGCGGATGAGGTCCGCCAGCTCGTCGCGGCTGCCGTGACCTGAGGCATGCACGGGCCCCGGGCCCTCGAGCGAGGTCTCCGCGCCCAGGCGCTCGGCCTCGTCCAGCATCCGGGAGATGGCCACCTCGTTGCCGGGGATGGCCCGGGCGCTCACCACCAGGCGGTCGCCGGGCTGGATGGGCAGGCCCTTCACCTCCCGGCGGAGGAGGCGCGCCAGGCCGCTCATGGGCTCGCCCTGGCTGCCGGTGCAGAGCACCAGCAGCTCGTCGGGATCGAACAGGTGGGCGTCCTTCGGATCGGTGAGAAGGTCGTCCGGCAGGGACAGGCGCTTCAGAGAGCGCGCCAGGGCGAGGTTCCTGTCGAGGCTGCGGCCCAACAGCACCACCCGACGCCGGAACTCGTAGGCCAGGTCGATCAGGGTCTGGAGCCGGTGGATGTTAGAGCTGAAGGTGGTGACGAAGAGCCGTCCCTTCGTCTGCTCGAACGCGGCTTCCAGGCCCTCCCGGCAAGCGGACTCCGAGGGTGAGCGGCCCGGGCGGCCCACGTTGGTCGAATCCGCCATGAGCAGCCGCACGCCGGCGTCGCCCAGGGCCTTCAGCCGGTCCATGCCTGTGTGTCGGCCGTCGGGCGGGTCCGGATCGATCTTGAAATCACCGGAGTGCACCAGCACGCCCTGCGGGGTGTGGAGCGCCAGGGCGCAGGCATCGGGGATGCTGTGGGTGACGGGGATCCATTCGGCCTCGATCTCGCCACCATCCTCATCGCAGCCCACCTTCACGCGGCCGAAGTCCGGCACCGGATGGAGCAGGTCGGTATCGATCCCGTGCTCGCGGAGCTTGCCCTCCACCAGGCCCAGGGTGAAGGCCGTGCCGTAGACGGGCACGGGCCAGCGGCGCAGGAAGTAGGGCAGCGCGCCGATGTGGTCCTCGTGGCCGTGGGTGAGGAGCACGGCCTGGAGGCGGTCCGCGAAGGGCTCCAGGTAGGCGAAGTCCGGCACGATGGAATCGATGCCCGGCTGGTCGTCCGAGGGGAAGAGCTGGCCGCAGTCCACCAGGAAGAGGCTGCGGGCGCTGTGCACCACCAGGGCGTTCATGCCGAACTCGCCGAGTCCGCCGATGGGGATCAGCCGCAGCTCGTCGTCGGCGGGGACCTCGGTCCAGGTTGTGAATTCGGGCGCGACGGGCGTCACGATGGGAACACCTCCGGGTGCGATTGGATGAGTTTGCGTGTGGCCATCAGCCACACCGCAGGTGCGATGACTTCAGCGCGAAGCGCTGGGGCCAGTCCTACGCTCGAGAGGGTTTCCGCCGGAAGGAGGCCCTGCCAGTTGTTCGCGAGGGTCTTCCGCCGGTGCCCGAAGGACCGGTGCAGCACTATGAGCAGGGCCCGGCGCTCCGCCAGGCTGGGGGCATCCACCCTGGGGTCGAACTGCACCACGGCGGAATCCACCTTGGGAGCCGGGCGGAAGGAGCCGGGTCCCAGCTTCACCAGGCGGGTCAACCGCGCGCAGAGCTGCGCCAGCACCGACAGCGGCCCGTAGGCCTTGGTGCCGGGCTCGCCCATGAGCTTCTGGGCCACCTCCAGCTGGAACATGAGCGCCATGCGGTCCCAGTGGATGCCCTCCGTGAGCAGCCGCGCCAGGATCGGCGTCGCCGCGTTGTAGGGCAGGTTCCCCACCACGGACCAGGGGTCACCCTCCGGCAAGGGCAGTTGCACGGCATCGCCCTCCAGCAGGTGGAAATGAGGCGAGGCCGAGAAGCGCTCCCGCAGCAGGGCACAGGCCTCCGGGTCCAGGTCCACCGCCCACAGGGGCCGTCCGTCCGCCAGCAGCCGCTCCGTCAGCACCCCGGGACCCGGCCCGATCTCCAGCAGCCTCGGCGCCTTCGAACCCAGCGCCGCCCCCACGATGGTGGCGATGGCCCCCTCGTTCACCAGGAAGTTCTGACCGAGCCGCTTTTTTGCCCGGAGTCTCGGAAGCTGGGCGGATTCGGACACGATTCAGGTTATCACGGGGATCTTTCGGTCCATGGCGGCCGTAAAGAGTGTGTATTCTTTTTATACACATTCGACCCACAAACTCGCCCGACCCATCGAATCACAGCGCTATTGACTTGTTTTGACTGGTTTTAGAATTGAAGACATCCTCAACACGAGCCACCTATCCTTCCTTAACTAAAGAGGCGCCTATGGGATTCCATCCCCGAGCCAGATCCCCTCAAAGGGGGTACACCCTCATCGAACTGCTGGTGGTCCTGGCCATCCTGGCGATCGTGACCATGTTCGTGGTCCCGAACCTGGGGCCCAAGTCCCCCAAGGCCGTGCGGTCGGGCCTCCAGGATCTCAAGGCCTCCCTGCAGCAGGCCCGGGGGATCGCCCTCGCCAATGGGAAGAACATCAATGTCCACATCATCCTCTCCGGGAACATCGCGCGGATGACGGCTGTGGACCTGAACGACGACGGCACGGAGAAGACACCCGCCCTCATGGATGTCGCCATCGGCCAGGACTGGCGCCGCTATGCCGATTTCACGACGAGCGACCCACCGATTTCCGACGAGGGCACCACTAAGGTCAAGGATCTGACCGCGCTCGCCACCCTTGGCTTCACGGGCTGGACCACCCCCATCAAACCTGACGCCGATGCCTCCTCCTACCTTGGATTCTCCCCTCAGGGAGCCCCACAGTTCGTCGACAAAGGCACCAAGGCGCGCTCTGCCATCAGCGGAGGTACTTGGGTCGGTGTGAAGGGACTGACCATCAAGGACAAGGGACTTCCCTACGGCTGCGTCTTCCTGCTTGAGAACGGGCTCATCACCGCCTATTACAAGCCCGATGCGCTGCTGACAGACACGGCCAACCAATGGCAAAGGCTGGAGTAGGCCCATGACGGCATTGATCCCATCCCCCACCAAAGCCCTCCGCCAGCGCGGTTTCACCATGGTCGAGCTCCTGATGGCCATGGCCATCTTCGCCATCGGCATGTTGGGGCTGGCGGCCCTGCAGGTCGTAAGCATCAGCCAGGGTGCCGGCGGCCGCCTGCGAGGCACAGCGGCCTTCCTGGCCCACAGCGTCCTGGATCGGGCCGCCGCCGAAGGACAGGTCACGGCCGCGGAGAGGCAGGCGAACACCAATGGTCTGCCCAACAGCACAACCTCGTGGACGTTCATCGGAGCGGCCGATGCCGTCGCCAAGGCAGATGGCGCCGCCCTCCTCTTCGACATCAACGGGCGTCCCATCGATGCGGCCGATAAGACCACCCCGGTCGTGTTCACCGCCACCTGGTTCAGTCGAACGGGTTCAGTGAACGTCGGGACCCGCTCCGCCCTCCAGGAATTTGTCGTGAATGTGACTTGGCAGGAAGCCAATCCCAAGAAGGGGACCGCCCTTGATACCAAAGCGATTTCGGTGAGCCGCTATGTCCGCATCTAAGCCCCGTCTCCCCCAAGCCGGCTTCTCCCTGGTGGAACTGCTGGTCGCCCTGGTGTTCACGGCGATCCTCACGACCGGCATGCTCCGCATCTTCGCCTCCAGCGTCAGTGGGTTCTATACCCAGCAGGAGTCTCTGGGCCTCCAGCGGGCCTCCCGCTTCGCGCTGGGGACCGTGGAGGATGAGGTCCTTCAAGCGGGCTACCTCTTCCCCCCCCGGAACCTGAAGGGCGACTTGAGCATTGGCAGCAGCGGCGTGCAGCCGCCCGTGCTGGTCCAGCAAACCGACTACCAGCCGGTTTGGTCGGATCCGAACGGCACCACCATCACCCTCCCCAACGTGGACGAACTCCAATTCGTCCAGGATCTCAATCTGGAGGTGGAGGGCAGCCTCGGAGCCGATGTCGCCGTCGGCGCCACCTCGGCTACCGTGTCCATTCCGAGCGGGAAATCGGTCCTCGACAACTACACGAAGGTTACGCCCACCACCCCGCTGATCATGGTGATGCTTGATTCCCAGATCAATCAGGTGGACATGCTCCGCCTCGCCTCGCTGGAGGGAAGCGGAGGCGCCTACACGGCGACGCTCGATACCGCCAGCACCGGTGTTGATCAATTCGGCAACATCCTGGGCGGCGGGTTCTTCACCGGAATGTTCAATAACCCGCACAACGCGAAGGCCCCCTGCACGTTCATCGCCACCCTCCAGGTGGTGCGCTACACCGTGGTCCCCCGGGCCCTCGACCCCGCCGATCCGAAGCACATGATTCCCTGTCTGGTGATGCAAACGACCCCACTGAGCCGAAACGCGTATTTCGCACCCGACAAGGCCGCTGGCCCGAAGCCCACCGACAATTGGACTGAACGGATCCTCGTGGAGGGCGTCACCGGATTCAGAGTGGATATGAGCCTGGACGGTGGGAAGACGTTCCTGCGGTACAAGCCCGACGGCACGCTGCAAGCCGGTTGGGACACCTGGAATAACGTGTATGGCAAGCTCGACACGGCCGTAAAGGGAGCGCTTTCGAGTTCCAGCCTCCTCTACCCCTACACCTCTCAGGGCCTGAGCAACCCGATCGATCCCGTCTGGACCAACTACCTTCCCGTCACCTTCCGTCTCGACGTGGAGACCCGCACTCGGCTTGCGCGCGCCGAGTACGGAGCCACTCCGGGCACGGCCGGGTTCCGCACGCGCACGGTGACGATGATGATCTCGCCCAAGAATTTCGCACACGGGGGCTCGCAATGAGGCGCTCTGAATCATCCAGACGGCGGGAAGCGGGGGGCATCACGATCCTGCTCGCGCTCGTCCTTCTCACCTTGCTTGGAGCCATGGTTTTCGGACTCGGGCGGGACTCCCTCCGGGAGATCGCCATTACCGGCAACGAGTCCCTGGGGAGGAAGGCGGCCGAGGCCGCCGACAGCGGCATCGATTGGACCGTCATGTGGGGACTGGGCAACGGCACCACGGCGGACCAGCAAGCCGTCTACTCGGCCATCAACCAGCTTTCGCTCGCCATCGCCGATCCGGCCCTCCGGACCCAGGGGACCGACGCCACCACCAACAGCAAGGGCACCGGGTACATGAGCAACACGGGTACGGGCATCCTCCGGGCCTACATCTATCCTTCAACGGCCGGCGTGGACCTGAGCCCTTCCACCAGTGGCTACACCCAGCAATCCGTGGTTCAGCAGGCCATGGAGACGGAAGTCCGCTACCTGGGACCTTACCCACTTGCCAACACCGGAGCCATCACCTCCAGCAAGACCAGCGGCGGCGGTTCGACGGGTTCCCGGCGGTTCTTCTTCCTCGTCCGCTCCACGGGCCGGGCCAATGTCGGCAACACCGGCCAGTCCTTCATCGCCCGGCGCGATGCCATCGTCGACATCACGTTCTAGCCTCACCAGACACGCAGCCCGCCTGACGGAGTCATCCATGCGCCTTACCAAGCTGCTCTCCCCGTTCCTTCTGCTGGCCTTCCTCCCCCTCGCGGCGCAGGTGGAGCGCAACCTCAGGACCGTCACGGACCTGAGCGACGCCTACCAGCAGGTCCCCTCCAAGTCCGAGGTCGCGGCCATCTACGACTTCACGCCTGTGTCCCGGGCTGTGTTCGAGCCTTACAAGTACCTCACCTACCAGGCGCGGACCGCCTGGATTGGCACCGCCCCCAGCGGCCAGATCCCTTCGGGCACCGATACCAAGATCCAAGCGGTCTTCAATCCCTTCACGGCCGGAGTGGCCGTCGCTGGCAACGGGAACAACCCGGGCAAGTCCTATGCGGCCGGCATCGTGTTCGGGCTTCGGATCCCCACGGTCGGCGGCCCTCAGGTGCGGATGTACTGGTGGCCCCAGAGCAACAGCAAATCTCCGGTCAGCGCGATCAAGGATCCCTCGACCTCATCGGACATCGTCGGCATCCCCCTCTACGCCGATACCGCCGGCAATGTCATACCCATCATCACCCCGGGAATGTCGCCAGCCCAGGTCATCGCCCTGACCACGCATGTCCGGTTCACGATTACCGGCAGCCACGGAGCCCGCACCGTCGACCTGCCCTGCCCCTGGAAGATCTGGGACAGTCCGACGGCTGCGGACTTCATCGCGAAGGGCCTTTCCTATGATTCCGGATTCGGCGCCCAGACCAATGCCTTCACATCCTCCTCCGGATCGGCTCCCTACGATCCCTGGTCTCAGAACCTCAACAATGTCAGCACCACCAGCAATTCATTCCTCATCAATGGCTCCCTCCTTGGCCCGAATACGACCTACCCAAGCAGCGACACTGCCCTGCTCGCCACCAAATGGGTGAGCGGACTCATCAACGCCGACAAGAATAACGATGATTTCCGGATCGGCCAGTTCTACTACACCCCCGACTTCCTGATCTGGGTCTTCGGCGGCACCCAGGTGCGCTACATCGACCCAACCAACGGCCAGGTGAGTTGGGTAGACGCCGGCAGTTCCTCCCTGAATGGCACGAGCTATCCTCCGACCACGTACACCTACGGCTACGCGATCCCGGATGCACTCATCGATAAATTCGCCGGCTGGGCCAACGGCCTCCCCAACATGACCCGCTATCAGGCCATCAAGTACGCCTCCATCAACGTGATGCTCGAGAAGATGGGAACACTGCAGTTCGCCTATCGGTTCCTGGACCCCCGGTATCCTGGCGATTCGAATGATCACGAGGAAACCCAAGGCGCTTCATTCTCAAGCTTCGGGGGTGACACCTCGACGAGCGGCACCAGCCAGGGCATGCGAACCCTCCGCATGATGAGCCTCGCCAACCTTCTCAGCCAGACGGAACCCCTCCAGGCCTGGGGCCCCCGTGGCTGGGACTGGGATCTTACCAACTACACTAATTTCACCACCTACGACAACAGCTCGCCCGACCCCTTCACGCCCGAGGCCCTGAACTACGCGCTGGCCAACACCTACCGGCAGATCGTGGACAACGTGCCGGGCTACAAGCGGGATGCCAAGAACTCGGGGTGCGCCAATACCTACGTCGTTCTCTTCCCGGGTCAGGGTTTCAGCGACAGCGTGTCCGCGGTCCTGCAGGGAGATGCCGCCCACGTTCCCGGAAACGGCAACAACGCCGCGGGTGGCAACGCCAACGGCGCCTACGGGACCGGAAACAACACTGCCAGCCTGTCTCCCACGGACTCCAGCTTCTCTTCTGCGATCCTTTCCTCCGTCGCCGCCTTCGGTACCGGGACAGGCATCCCGAACTGGAAGGCGCCGTGGACCTTGAGCATCAACGGCAACACCCGCCGCATCCAGACCATTGTTATCAGCGTGGGTGTCCCAGGGGCCTACCGGTTCAAGAACACCAACCCCGGTTCCCGTTCGCCGCACGAGCAGCTTTTCCGCATCGCCCAGTGGGGCGACCCGGGCCGTCCCGCCTGGCAGCCCTCCAACGGATCCTCCAAACAGCCGGACCTTCCCATCCAGCTCACGGGTCATGTCTCCGGGAACGCCACCCAGTACACCAAGGTCTACTACTTCACGGGATCCGATCCCAAGAATCTCGAAGATGCTTTCAACCAGGTAGCCCAGTACATCGTGTCCGCAGGCGCGGCCCTGTCCGCTCCCGCCACCCCGGCCACCGGCGTCCGTGCCGCCAATGCGGCCTATTTCGGAATCTTTAAGACTTCCCTGGGCTCCGGCGCCACCATCAACAAAACGCCCCTCTGGTCCGGCAACCTCTACGGAATGGGTGTCCTCCAGAGCACCCAGCTGATCGATTCCACCAACAGCGGACTCGGCACCCACGATGTGCTGAGCTTCTATGGCTACGATTTCCAGGGCCACAACGGAACGGACCCGGCGGACATCGCCACCGGCGTACCCAACTTCAATAATGCCCACCTTTGGGATACCTACGACCTCTTCGGTTCCTACCTCGCCGCGGACCTCACGAACAATTCGGCCCCGACACCCCACACCTCCGGTCTCCTTTACGGAAGTGGAACCATGTTGTGGCGTTCCCGGGCCATGTTCACCATGGTGGCAGGCAAGAAAGTCCGTTGGCCCAACGTCAAGAATCCGGGTGACCCAAAAATCACCCCCACTTCCGACGATCCCGACAACGTCATTCCGGCCCTCGTGAAGGCAGTCAAGGATGTGAACACCCTCGATGGGACCCTCCTGGGCACGAACATCACGGCGGACCAGGCCCTGAACTTCATCGCCTGGGTCCGGGGTGTGCAAAATGCGGCCAACCTCCAGGACCCGAACAACCTCACCAGCAACCGCCTGGACATCATGGGCGACATCGTGAACTCCGCCCCCTTGGCCATCGAGCTGACGATCAGCGATGTCGACGCCACAGGCATGGTCGGCCCCGACCCACTCGTTCCAACCAGCGTGAAGGCGGTTCCTTCGGACATCACTGTTCCCGGGAATCCGTTCACCGGCAATCAGGCCACCACGGGGAACGCCTACTTTGACCCTCACGCCCGCCTGATCCTCGTCGGCACCAATGTGGGCCAGTTGGAGTGCTTCATGGAGTGGTCCGCCAGCTACTACTCCGGTGCGAACGATGCCGGAAAAAACCCGATCAATTATGTGGATGCCAAGGCCATGGAATTGTGGTCCTTCATCCCCGCCGATTTCTGGCAGGCCCTCTATCGCCTCTACGCGACCCGCAATACCCCCAGCAAGGATCCCCTCGCGTATCCCTACCTGAACCACAGCTACATGGTGGATGGGGATCCCGCCCTCTATCACGTGGATCTCCCCCCCTCCTCCGCCTCAGGCAACGCTCTCCCAGACGGACGTGTGTCTTCCGGGGAAAAGGCCGTCGTGATCTTCGGGAATCGGAAGGGGGCGCGAAGCTACTACGGGCTCCAGTTCTCCGATCCCGCGGACGGAACCATCAAGCCGGCTAATTTCAAGATCGCCTGGGTCATCAATCCACAGGACCCGATGGGCACCACCCAGCCCTTGCCTCAGACCGCGCCGTCCACGGATGATGCCGCCCTCATCTCGGCCATGGGCATGAGCACTTCCGTTCCCGCCATCGCCAGCGTCAATTACCCAGGGCACGTCGACACGCCAGTCTCCACCCCGCCAACCACACGGGACGTCCTCTTCCTCGGCGGAGGGTATAGCAATCCAGAGATGGATGCGCGGTACAGCTACGACCAGGGAAGTACCGTTCACATGGGTCGCCTGGTTCTTGGCCTCGACCCCATGACCGGAGCGATCCTCCGGAGCTGGGACCTTCGCGGCATCGCCGGGGCCGTCGCCGAAGGCGTCACCCCGCTGAAGATCTTCTCTGGCCTCCAGAGCCAGCGACTCTACTTCGCCGACACGCTTGGTGGCATCTGGTGCATCGACAACGATAAAAAGCCCACCGACTTCAGCCTGGCGGACGGCTACCGGATCGATGCCTCTTATATGAATGATTGGAACGCGGTGAGGCCGGTCTATAAAGCCACCGCAAACAAGGACAGCAATGGCAAGTCGGTGTACATGCGCTTCACGACCCGACCAGATGTCTTCAACCTCCAGGGCGGCTTCCCCTCGCCCTCGACGGATTCCACCAATCCCAATCCGAATCCGTTGACCGTGATCCTGGCCATCGGAGCCGGCGACCGGAACAACCCCACGGACCGGGATGAGACCTACAACGTCGGAGGCACCTATACCAATGGCAGTTGGGTCGGAGGCACAATCACCTCCCAGTACCCCCCGAAGCTGAACCGTTTCATGGTGCTGGCCGACCGGCAGGACAGCAAGCGCATCGGGTACGACAACAACGATTCCATTGGAACGGGCACGGGCATCCCCGATTCGGACATGACCGGGATTCCCAATGACGGCACTGGCTGGGCCACCAGCTACAGCGATTCGCGAGTGGTCCCGGGCAACCCGTCCTATGTGCTGAAGAATGACGACAAGCACAATGGCTACTACATCAACCTGGGCACAGGCTCACTCCCGGCCAACAACTGGAACGGCGGCCTTTCCTTCGACAAGGTCCTGGTGAGCCCTCTGATCAAGCAGGGACTCCTGTTCTTCTCGGTCTACGACATCGCCAATGCCAGTGGATTCAACTGCTCACCGAACTCCTTCACCCGCACGTTCCGCCAGTGCGACATCACCCGCCCGCTGGCCTTGAACCTCCAGACCACGGACCTCACCGTGGTGGGGAATATCCAGGGCAGCGCCTCCCAGAACACCTCCGGGTGCTCCGGGCTTGCGTTCTACTTCAATTCCCTGTCGAGCCAGTTGGTGGACGCGGGCAACCGCGTGCTTCAGGGCGGGGCCCTCACCCAGGGCCAGTCCACCCTCGGCAACACCATCAATACCGACACCCAGGCAAGCCAGAACACCCCGAGCATCCAGAGCGTGAAGGACTCCGACCTGACCAAGGGCATCCGCATCCGCGCTTGGCGCATCGTCCGGTAGCCCACTCGGTTTCCGCAACCAGGGGCCCCTTCGGGGGCCCCTTTTTTATCCGAACTGGATGGGATCCCGGTCCAGGCTGATGGGCCCTGAAGGGTCCAAGGGATGGCGCGCAAGGACTTCGCCCAGGGCGCCGCGGGTGCCCTTGAGGAGCAGGTGCATGCGCCAGCGATCGCGCACGCGGGGCACGGGGGCCTCCAGGGGGCCGAGCACGCGCAGGCCCGGAACGCTCAGGTGCTGCCGGAAGGTTTCCAGGGCCTCGCGGGCTTCCTTCGGGGTGTCCGCCTCGGCGCGGTAGAGGGAGAGGGCCGTGAAGGGCGGGTAGCCCAGACCCTCGCGGAAGGGCAGCTCCGAGGCGGCGAAGCCCTCGAAATCCTGGGCCAGGGCGAAGGTGATGGCTGGGTGCTCCGGCGAGTAGGTCTGGAGGATCACGCGGCCCGGCAGCTCGGCCCGGCCTGCACGGCCCGCCACCTGGGTGAGCAGCTGGAAGGTGCGCTCCGAGGCCCGGAAGTCCGCCACCTTCAGGCCCTGGTCCGCGTTGAGCACACCCACCAGGGTGAGCTTGGGGAAGGTGTGGCCCTTGGCCAGCATCTGGGTGCCCACCAGGATGTCCACCTCGCCGGTCTCGGCGGCCAGCAGGCCCGCCTCAAAAGAGCCCCGACGGCGCGTGGTGTCCCGGTCCAGGCGCAGGATGCGGGCGGCGGGGAAGAGCTGCTTCAGGTGCTCCTCCACCTGTTCCGTGCCCTCGCCCACGCCCCGCAGGTGGTCGGCTCCGCAGTCCGGGCAGGCCTCCGGCGGCACGGTTTCGTGGCCGCAGAGGTGGCAACGGAGGCGGAAGTCCCCCCGGTGGTAGGTGAGGGAGATCGCGCAGTGGGGGCAGCCGAGCGTCCGGCCGCAGGCCCGGCACATCCAGAAGTTCTCGTAGCCCCGGCGGTTCAGCAGGAGCAGGGCCTGCTCGCCCCGTGCCAGGACGTCCATGAGGGCCCGCATCAGCAGCGGCGTCAGGATCACCTTGCGCCGCATCTCCCGGTAGGCGTCCCTCAGGTCCACGACTTCCACGGCCGGAAGGGTGATGCCCGCCGGCCGCTGCTTCAGCTGGATCAACCGGTAGCGCCCACTCTGGGCGGCCTGCCAGCTCTCCAGGCTGGGGGTGGCGCTGCCCAGCACGATGGGGCAGCCCTCGAGCTGGGCGCGCTTGATGGCCAAGTCCCGGGCGTGGATGCGGGGGTGCTCCTCGGACTTGTACGAGCCCTCGTGCTCCTCGTCCACGACGATGAGCCCGATGTCCCGCAGGGGGGCCATCACCGCGTTCCGCACCCCCACGAAGAGATCCGCCCCGTTGAAGAGCAGGCGCACCACGTCGCCGTGCTTCTCGCCGGCGTTGAGGCCCGCGTGGCCCACGGCGATGCGGCCGGGGAAGCGGGCCTCCAGGCGGTCCAGCAGCCGAGCCGTGAGGCCGATCTCCGGCACCAGCCAGAGCACGCGCCGCCCTGCGGCCAGCACCCGCTCCGCCAGGGCAAGGTAGACCTCGGTCTTGCCGGAGCCTGTGACGCCCTGTAGCAGGTGGACGCCGAAGGTCCCGGGCGCCACGGCCTCCAGGGCCACCCCCTGCTCGTCATTGAGGATCACCGTGCGATCCGCGCCGGCCTCCCGGCGCTGGGCCAGGAGGTCCACCCGCTTCATGCGCGCCACGAGGCCTCGCTTCTCCAGGGTGCCCAGCACGGAGGCGCCCACACCGGCGGCTTCCAGCAGCTCCGGCTCCATGAGGGCGCCACCGGCCTCCTCCAGGGCCAGCAGGATCTTCGCCTGGGCGGGCGTCACCCGGGGCGGGTGGGGCGCGCCGGTGAGGCGCACCTCCGTGAAGCCAGCCCCCCGCAACACGGGCCGGTGCAGCAGCGTGGGCAGGATGGACGGATCCCGGTGCCAGGCTTCGCCCAGATCCGCCAGCACGTCCCAGGCGCCTCGATCGCGATGGAAGGACAGCCGCTGGCCATCCTCGTCCGCCTCCCAGTGGGGCAACAGGGCCTGGGGCAGGCTCAGAGGCAGCAGGTGGGCCTCCAGGCACCCGTAGTAGCGGGCGGCGAAGGCCTGCAGCTCCCGCAGCTTCGGCGGCAGCAGGGGGAAGGGATCGATGACAGCCTCCACCGGGCGCAGCTTCGCCGCAGGCGGCGCCGGATCCGGCCCCATGGCCAGGCCCACCGCCAAGCTGTTCCGCACCCTCACCCGCACCCGCACGCCTACGGGAAGACCCTCAGGCGCCAGGTAGGTGAGTGGCGGCAGGGGACGGTTGAGCTGGACGCGGGTGGGGACGAGGCTCATCGGCCCTTCACGGCAAGAGCGCCCCAGCGGGCCGCGAGGTCGGGGCGGTTCAGCCGCGTGGCAAGGTCCCGGGCCTTTCCTGGAAGGCCGGGCCAGCCCACCACCTCGGCTGCTTCGTTCAGCACCTGATCGGCGGCGCCGATGTCTCCCTGGGAAACCTGTGCCTCCAGCAAGGGGCCAAGGCTCCAGTCCCAGGAGATGGCGTTGTTCCCCAAGTGCATCTGCCCATCCAGGACGGCGTCGCGGAGGCCACTCCAACGGGGTTCCAGCACCTCCCGGATCGTCGTCCAGTCGCTTCGGGATTTCGCGTCCTTCAGATACGCCTCGAAGATGCCCGCGGGTGGCCATGATCCCGGCGCAGTTCCAGGCAAGGCCGGAATGGTCGCGAGCAGGGGCTGGAGAGGCCACCCGCCGCACTTCTGGGAGGCGGCGATCCAGACCTGCCAGGTCGCGAAGCTCTCCGGCGACCGGCGAAGCATCTCCTCCAGGTCCGCCTTGTGGCGCGCCAGCACAGCGATCGTGGTTGGGGAGAACTCCGCCGCGGATCTCCGGATCCGAGGTCCGAGCATGTACCCCAGGGACCCATCGGGAGAGCCGCTGGCCTCCCGGAGGATGGTGTCCAGTTGCTGGGCCGCCGAGGCCCAGATCTTCAGGTCCGCCTCGGGATCGAGCAGCTTCACGGGCGCCGGTTCGGCGGGCGCCGGGTTGGATCCGGGGAGATTCAGGGCCTTCTGCGTCCGCCGGGTCGCCACGGCGAGGTATTCCTGGACCAGGGCCGCCCGAGCATCCAGGCGGTCCGGGTTCTGCCGGAGGAAGGCCTCCAGCTCCTGCGCCCGGGAAGAGGTCCCAGCCTGCTCCACGGCCCGGCTCAGAGCCCCCGGCATGGGAGTCTCGGCCCCCTCGGCCTTCACGCGGCCCTTCGCGTCCACCAGGGCCCAGTGGGCTCCCTTCGCCCAGCCGAAGCGCTCCCGGAGGACCGGGGCCAGGGCGTCGGCCTTCTTTCCCCCCGCCACCACCTTCAGCGGCAGGTTGAGCAGGATCATGGGTTCCTCGTCCAGGGCCGACCGCATGGTGGCGCCCCAGGCGGCCCCATCGTCCTCCAGCACGACCCAGGTGCCGAACCGGTTCCGCTTCAGTTCCCGGTCGAAGGCGCCCGCGGGAGATGCGGGCGGACGCTGGGCCAGCAGCAGGGCGGGCAGCAGCAGTATCGTCAGACCGCGCATGGGGTGGGCTCCAGGTGCCAAGTTACACTATCCGGATGCTGGTCCTCGGCCTGGAATCCTCCTGCGACGACTGCTCCGCCGCGGTGGTGGAGGAGACGGCCGCGGGCCCGGTGCTGAAATCGCTGGTGCGGGAGAGCCAGGACGCCATCCACGGGCCCTTCGGCGGCGTGGTGCCCGAGCTCGCCGCGCGGGAGCACCTGCTGCAGGTGCGCGCGGTCATGGCCGGGGCCCTGGCGCAGGCGGGAATCGGACTGAAGAATCTGGACCGCATCGCCGTCACCCGCGGGCCCGGCCTCGTCGGCAGCCTGCTGGCCACCTTCAGCGCCAGCAAGGCTTTGGCCTGGCGGGAAGGAATCCCATGGGTGGGGGTCCACCACCTCCTGGGGCACCTCAACGCAACCCGCTTTTCTGCGCCCGGCCTGCCTTTTCCGGCCCTGGTGCTGCTGGTCTCCGGCGGCCACACCCACCTCTACCTGGCGAAGGACTGGACCTCGCTCCAGCTCCTCCAGAAAACGCGGGATGACGCGGCAGGCGAGGCCTTCGACAAGGCCGCCCGCATGCTGAACCTGGGCTATCCCGGCGGCCCGGTGGTGGACGCCTGCGCATGCATCGCGAAAAGGGCCGCGGATCCCTTCACGCCGCCGAAGTTCCGCGACGGCAAGGCCTCCTGGAGTTTCTCGGGCCTCAAGACCGCCGTGAAGCTGCGGGTGGAGAGGAACCCGCGCCTGGCCGCGGCGGGCGCTGATGATCCCGAGGTCCAGGGCCTCTGCCGCAGCCTTCAGGAGGCCATCAGCACCTGGCTGCTGAAGCCCGTGCCCGCCCTGGCCAAAGAGCATGGCGCCCGGAGCCTCGTGATCAGCGGCGGCGTGGCCTGCAACTCGAGGCTGCGCGCCGATGCGGAGGCTGTGGCCGCCCGGACCGGCCTGGCCTTGGCCATCCCTGAACCGCGCCTCTGCACGGACAATGGCGCCATGATCGCCGCCGCCGGCGCCCTGCTGGAGCCAGACGCCGAGCCCTGGATCCAGAACGCCGACGCCGACCTCAAGCTTGGAGCCTGACATGGACGTCACCCGAGAGGATGTGCTGCGCTGCGCCACCCTGGCCCACCTGAGCCTTCGGGAGGAGGAGATCGAGCCCATGCGGCTGGCCATGGCCCGGATGCTCACCCATGCGGCCAGCCTGGATGACCTTCCGCTGGATGACGTGGAACCGATGTTCCAGGCCCTGGCCCACCCCCTGCCCCGCCGCGAGGACGAACCGCGGGACACGTTCACGCAGGCCCAAGCCCTGGCCAACGCGCCAGAGCAGGATCGGGGGCACTTCGTCGTCCCCAAGGTGCTGTGACCAAAAGGAAAGCGGCCCCCGCAGGAGCCGCTTCCCGCTGAAACTCTGCCGAGATCAGAAGCTATAGCGAACGCCGAGACGCACTGAGCGCGGGACCTGGAATGCAAACGCCCCCTTGTAGTTCGGGTTGGTCTGGCCCACGTCCGCCTGGGCGAAGTTGTAGCGCTGGTCGATGACCGTGGCGGTCTGGGAATCCAGCAGGTTGGTGATCTCCGCCACGAAGCGCAGGCGCTGCTTGCGCGGCAGCTGCATCGTGTAGGCCACGTTCACGTCGAGGCGCGTGTTGTCGGGGGTGCGACCCTCCGTGCCCCGGGGAACGAGGAACAGCTCATAGCGCCCGTAGCCGTCGTGGTACCCCAGCCGGCTGATGGGCGTGCCGGTCTGGTAGGTGATGGAGGCGCCGGCGCTGAGGCCGAAATCCCATTCGTAGGATCCGTTCGCCTTGATCTGGTGGGTGCGGTCGCCGCTGAGGCGGCCATAGCTATTGGTGATGAACTCGGGCAGGTCGAAGGCGCTGTTGATGTTGGGATCCAGCTGGCCCGTGCCGTCCACGCCGCCGATGCCCTGGTAGGCGCCCTCGTAGTTGCCCTTGAGCTGGCTCCAGAGGTAGCTGAACTGCCAGGTGTAGCGGTCCGCGAGCTTGCGCTGCGCCGTCAGTTCCACGCCCGTGAAGTCGCGCACGGCCTTGGGATAGGTCACGCCCGCCGGGGAGCTGACGCCGGGGTTCATGATGAAGTAGTCGCCCAGGGGCGAGTTCACGTCCAGCCCGTCCTCGATGGCCCGGCCCAGGTAGCGGCGGATGTACTTGGCTCCCAGGACGTAGAGGTTCCGGAAGGTGGACTCGGCGCCGACGATGATCTCGTCCGTGTACGAGCCCTTGAGGTTGCTGTCCACGGGCTCGACGTAGGACCCGACGATGGAGGAGGTCGATCCGATGGCAGCCTCGGCGGCGGGATCCGGCGCGTAGCTGGTGGGGCTGTAGTTGTAGGTGGTGGGGTTGCGCTCCACGCTGAAGGAGCGGATCACCAGGTCCAGGGGCAGCTGCTCGAAGTAGCGCGAGAAGCTGGCGTAGACCTTGTCCTGGCCCTTTCCGCGGAAGTCCCAGATGACGCCCACGCGTGGGGCCCACTCGTCCTTGAGCGAGATCACCTTGGCGCCGAACTGGTCCTTGATGTCCGTCTGGTCCGTGCGGACGCCCAGGTTCACGGTCAGCGTGGGCATCACGGTCCACTTGTCCTGGATGAAGAAGGCCTGGCTCTCGTGCTTGGGCTTGGAGGCGAAGACGATGCTGGGCGCGTCGAAGGTCGGCGTCAGCTGGCCCGCGGCCGTGGTCCACCAGTAGTGGGAGTACACCTTCGAGGTGGCCGTCCCCAAGCCATCGTCCTGGAGGAGCGTCACCAGCTGGCCTCCGGTGTAGCTCCGGTGGATGTCAGCCTTGTCGTACTGCAGGTCGAAGCCGGCCTTCACCTCATGGGAACCAAGGAAACCCGTGAGGGAGCCGGTGATGTTGTCGCGGGTGAATTTCTTGTCGTCCCAGCGCCCGAAGCCGCCGCTCTGGGCGCCCCCGCCCACCTGATCCACCAGCTGGGTCTGGCTTCCGCCCACCCCGGGGAGGATGGAGCTGGTCTGCTGGTGCCGGCTCACCTGGAGCTGGCCGAACCACTTCTCGCCGGTGACCTCGTAGCGCAGGCTCAGGTCCGTGCCGCCCACCTTGTTCTCGCCGTCCCAGGTGCCCACGCTGCCCTGGGGCGACTTCACGGCGCCCGTGATGGTCTCGGGGTCGCCGACGATGGAGGCGATGAGGCTCTGGCTCTCGGTCACCCGCCAGGTGAGCTTGGCCGCGAAGAGGTCACGCTTGGAGTTCTGGGGAGCCTGCTGGCCGGCCTCGGGCCCGATGCGGATGCCGTAGGTCTGGTCCTCCTTCCGCCGGTCATAGGCGATGAAGTACCAGAGCTTGTCCTTGATGATGGCCCCACCCACGTCGAAGCCCAACTCCAGGGTCTTGTCCTCGAGGACCAGCGGCTTGGAGAGGTTGCCGTCGTTCTGGTGCTTGTTGCCGGTCTTGAGGAGGGCGCCTTCGGAATAGACGAACACATCCCCGGTGAAGTCGTTGCCGCCGGACTTCGTGATCACGTTGATAATGCCGCCCATGGCCTTGCCGTACTCGGCCTCGTAGCCGCCTGTCTTCACCTGGAATTCCTGGATGAACTCCATGGGCACCTTCTTGCCCTTGGTCCCGAACTCCACGTCCGTGGCGTTGATGCCGTCCACCACGAAGTTGTTCTCCGCGCCCGTGGCGCCATAGACCTTGAAGCCGGCGTTGTCCTGGCTGACACCGGGGGCGAGCAGGGCGATGTTCGCGAAGTCGCGGGAGACGTTCAGCTTCGCCAGGGTGTCCGTGGTGTAGTTTGCCCCTACGGTGGTGGCCTTCATGTCCACGTTGGTGGTGGCATCCGTCACTTCCACCGTCGCGGTGGCCACGGGATTCATGGTCAGATCCACGGTGGCGGTGCGATCCAGGCCGATCTGGAGCTGGGATTTCGCGGTGTTCAGGCCTTCCTTGGTGGCAGTGACGACACAGGGTCCCGGAGGCAGCAGCCCGAACCGGTAGGATCCAGTCTCATCCGTCACCGCCGAACGTCCGCCCTGCATGGTGTTGCCGCTCAGCACCACGCGCGCCCCGACAACCGGCCGTCCCTTGGTGTCCAGCACCCGGCCCTGGAGGGCGCCCGTGGTCTGGGCCGAGAGGATGGCCCCGGAGGCTAGAAGCAGGGTCAGATAGCGCATGCGACGGCTGGCCATGGCCGCTCCAAAAGGAATGGCCACCATCGGATGGCCAGGTTCAAAAAAAGAAGTGGCTTCATCATGGACATTTGAATGTCTGCATCAAGGAAAATTTCCAAAACATCCATTAGCGATACAAAGATCGTTATTTATGCCGGTACAGTCATCTAGTTGAATAAAGACAAGATCAGCCAACCCGGCCGTCCGGGTTTCCATGCGCTGATCTGTGCGCTGATCTGTGCGCTGATCCCTGGTTCCGTATTACCAATCACCGCCAGAGTCGCCGCCGGAATCCCCGCCGCCCCAGTCGCCTCCGCCACCGGAGTCGCCCCAGTCGCCCCCATTGGACTCGCCCCAGTCGCTGGAGCCGCCGCCGGAAGCGCCGCCGCCCCAGCCGTCATCGCCACTCTGCCCATCGTGATGGTGGTGGTTTCCGCCGCCCATCATGCTCCCGATCATCATGCCGGTGAGCAGGCCGCCCATGCCTCCGCCCGGCTGGCCGTAGCCGCCCTGCTGCATGGGGGCCGCTCCCTGCATGGGCGCATCAAGGCCCAGACGCCGCCGCGCGGAGGGCGGCAACTCCTCATCCTTGAGGGTCTGCACGCCGGCCAGGGCGCCGCAGTAGCCGCAGGTCCACTTCACAGCCCGGAGACCATCCCATTCCTGGACCATCTTGTCTCCCGTCGCGCCGCAGGCGGGGCACTTGGGATAAGGGCACGGAAAGGTGTGGGGTTCCAGCGGCGCCGTCGGGAGGGCCCGACGGGAGGCGCCAAGCTGCTCGGGGCGGTCCTTCTTCCCGCGGAGGACGAAGAAGAGCACGATGCCGATGATGAGGATGATCCAGAACATGGGAACCCCCGGGGAACCTCAAGGGTACCTCGAAACCCCAAGGCGGTACTTGCTGGCATGATCAGCATCATGCCTTCCCGCATCCCGCTCCCGGAGGACCGCCCCTGGCGCGTGCTGGGCCTCATGTCCGGCACCAGCGCCGACGGCGTGGATGTGGCGGCGGTGGAGGTGGACCCCCGGGGCTTCGAAGCCGGACGGCCCTTCCGCGCCCTGCTGGGCCACCAGGCGACACCCTATCCCGAGGGCCTGAAAACCTTGGTCCTCGCGGCCGCCTCGAACCGGCTGGCTCCCGCGGAACTCTGCATCCTCCAGCGGCGCCTGGGGGACCACCACGCCCGCGCGGCGGCAGAGCTCTGCGCGAACCTGGGCCTGAAACCCGACCTGGCTTCGCTCCACGGCCAGACCGTCCAGCACCGGCCCGCGGAGGGCGCCACGCTTCAGCTGGCAGACCCCTACGTGCTGGTCGAGGTCCTGGGTTGCCCCGTGGTGTGGGACCTCCGCCGCCGCGACATGGCCCTGGGCGGTCAGGGCGCTCCGCTGGTGCCCCTGCCCGAGCGCTGGCTGCGGGGCCCGGAGCCATGGCTGGCCTTGAACCTGGGCGGCATCGCGAACCTGGCCTACTGGGACGGCCATCGGCTCCGGGCCTGGGATACGGGTCCGGGCATGTCCCTCCTGGATCTCGCGGCCCGGCGCTGGCTGGGCCTGGCCTTCGATCCCGGAGGCGCCTCGGCCACCGGAGAGGCGCATCCCGAGCTGCTGGAATGCTGGCTGTCGCATCCGTACTTTCAGGCGATGCCCCCCAAGTCCACCGGCCGGGAAGTCTTCGGCGAGGCCTGGCTCGAGGCGGAGACCGGGAGACTGGAATCCCTTCCGATGGCGGATCGCCTGGCCACGCTCGCCGCCTTCAGCGCCGAGGCCGTGGCTCGGGAAGCGGCGCGTCTCAAGCCCCTGGCGGCGGATGCCCGCGGCCTGGTGAGCGGCGGCGGGGCCCTGCATGGTCGCCTGCGCGCGGAGCTGGCGTCCCGCCTGCCGCTGCCCCTCGAAGACGACGCGGCCTTCCCCAGCGGCGCCCGGGAGGCCGTGAGCTGGGCCCTGCTCGGCGCCGCCAGCGCTCTGGGTCTGCCCGGAAACCTGCCGGAGGTGACCGGCGCCGCGCGGCCCGTGGTGCTCGGCAGCTGGGTCTGGCCGTGAGGCTCGCCCGCTGGGTCGACCACCTGCCTCTCTGGGTGGCCTTCGGCGCGGCCGTGTCCACGGACATCTACGATCCCGGCGAGCTGGCGGTCATGGCCCTGCCCCTGGTGGCCGCGGCCGTGGTGGAGGCCCTGCGCTGGGACCTGGGCCGGCACCACCGCTGGCTGGAGGCTGGCGCCCTGGTATTCTTCCTGGCCGATCTCGCCCGGGGCCGAGGCATCTTCCCGGTGGCCATCCACACCCTGTTTCTGCTGGCGGGCATGAGGCTGGTCCTGCCCAGGGCTTTGCCGCAGCGCCGCCAGCTGGTGCTCATGGGCTTCCTGCTCTTCCTCACCACGGCCGTCAGCACCACGGATCTGGTGTTCCTGGCGTGGGCCCTGCTCTGGCTGGGATCGGCCGCGGCGGCCCTGCTCCAGCAGAGCTGGGAAGGCTCCGCCAGCCTGCGTCGCGGCGTGCTCTCCCCGCCGCCCTACGCCCGCATCCCCGGCTGGATCGGCGCCACCCTGCTGATCGGCGCCACCTTCTTCCTCATCCTGCCCCGCCTCCAGGCCGGGTTCCGCCCCGCGGCGTTCATGGGAACCGCGGCGGCCGCGGGCCGGGCGGGCTTCGGCGACCAGGTGGACCTGGCCGCCGGCGGCCCCATCGAACCCAACCCCGAGGTGGTCCTTCGCATCGCGCCGCCATCCGGCACGGATCCGGCGACCGTGCCTGGATTGGACCTGTTGCGCGGCCTGGCGCTGGAGACGGTCCAGGGCCCACGCTGGAGCGTCTGGGACCTGACGCCCGCCGGTGGGAGAAGCCCGCAGGGTGGAGCCGGCGCCAGACAGGCGGAGTTCCTGTTCTATCCCAGCGCCCAGGGCATCCTCACCCTGCCCTACGGAACCACCGGCCTGACCCCCGACATGCCCCTGCGTCGGGGCGGAGGGGGCAGCATCCGATGGCGGTTCCCCCGGAGCAGCCCCATGCCCCTGGAGGTGACCTGGAGCCCGGGGAACGCCGGTCCGGCGGAGGCCGCGCTGTCCTCCCGGCGGCTCGGCCACCTGCTTGAGCTGGGACCCGAGCATGAGGCCGCCCGGCGCTGGAGCCTGCGCCTGGCGCCGGGCATCCTGCCCACGCCGGAGCTGGCCCGGACCCTGGAGCGCTCCCTTCGCGGATTCCGCTATACCCTCGACAACCCCTCCGGCCGGGCAGCAAATCCTCTGGAGGACTTCCTGGACCGCACGCAGGCCGGCCACTGCGAGTACTTCGCCTCGGCCATGGCCTTGATGCTGCGAGCGCGGGGCGTGCCTGCCCGGGTGGTGAACGGCTTCCGCCTGGGTCCCTGGATCCCCGAGGGCGGCTACTTCCGCGTGAGCCAGGACCAGGCCCACAGCTGGGTGGAGTACTGGGATCAGGGCCGCTGGCATGTGGCGGATCCCACGCCGGCCGCCGCGGGCCTGGATCCCCGGGAAGGCCCGCACAGCCTGGGCTTTCTCTCGCGCTGGCTCGACACGCTGCGCTACCAGTGGGACCGCCATGTGGTGCGCTTCTCGGACCAGGACCAGGTGGCAGGCCTCTCCTGGATCCAGGCGCGGATCCAGGGTTGGGAGTGGCGCTGGAAGGCGCCGCCGACCGGCCTGTCCTGGGGCCTCGCCCTGGCGGCCGCCGCCTGGATCGCCTGGCGGACGCGGCGGCTATGGCGACCTGCGCCAGCGGGCCCGGGGGCCGTCCGGGCCCTGCGCCCCCTGCTGGCCCGGACCCGGCGCGTGGCCGCCCCCTTGGCCGGAGAGACAGCCAGGGCATGGCTGCTGCGGCTCGCCACCCTGCGGCCCGAGCGCTCCGGGGCCCTGCTGGAGCTCGCGGGCCGGGTGGACGCCGAGGCCTACGGCGGCCGGAACAGCGCGGCCTCCGCCCTGGCGAAGGCGGAGGCCGCAGCCTGGCGGGGCTGGAAGGCTCCTATTTCCCGGTGAACTTCTCGAAGGCCTTCATGAACTCCATGGGCAGCGGGAAGACGATGGTGCTGTTCTTCTCCGTGGCGATCTCCGCCAGGGTCTGCAGGTAGCGCATCTGGATGGCCGTGGGGTTCTCGCTGATCTTGTTGGCGGCCTCCAGCAGCTGCTGGCTGGCCATGAGCTCGCCTTCCGCGGCGATGATCTTCGCGCGCTTCTCGCGTTCCGCCTCGGCCTGCTTGCCCATCGCCCGCTGGATCTGTTCGGGCAGGTCCACGCTCTTGAGTTCCACGCTGGTGACCTCAATGCCCCAGGGCTCGGTGGAGCGGTCGATGATCTCCCGCAGGCGCTGGCTCAGCTTCTCCCGGTCCGCCAGCAGCTCGTCCAGCGTGACCTCGCCCAGGATGCTGCGCAGCGTGGTCTGGGCCATCTGGCTGGTGGCGTAGTAGTAGTTCTCCACGCCCACGATGGCCGCCTTGGGATCCAGCACCTTGAAGTAGACGACGGCGCTCACCTTCAGGCTCACGTTGTCGCGAGTGATGATGTCCTGGCTGGGGACGTCCATCACGACGGTGCGCAGGCTCACGGTCACGGCCGTCTGGAAAGGCCGCCACACGAAGCAGAGGCCGGGCCCCTTGGGCCGGTCCTCCACCTTTCCGAGGGTGAAGACCACCAGCCGCTCGTACTCGTTCACCACCTTGAGGCAGGCGAAGAAGTAGATCAGCAGGACGAGCGCGATCGGGCCGAAACAGCCGAACGAGGTGGCGAACAGGTCTGGCATTAGTGGCCTCCGAGGGGATGCCCATCATGCCACCAGAGAAAGCCGGGAAAGACAACCCGCTTCTCGGCTATCCTTTGGGCGGTTTCTTCCAGGAGGGGCTATGAGCGTGAAGATCCTGGCATTCCTGCTTGCGGCCGGAACCAGCCTGGTGGCGCAGACCACCACCCTGAACGGGGGGTTGCAGGCGGGCCTCGGCTTCCCCGTTGGCGACTTCGCCGATAAGAAGGAGGGGGGCTATTACCTCGGCGCCAACCAGGGCCTTGGCGCCCATGTCGGCGGGCACATCGACTTCAACTTCACCCAGCACCACCAGATGCGCCTGGTCCTCAACGCGAACGGGTTCGCGAGCAAGGAGCAGACGATCTTCGGAAGCACGCAGCGGAACACGTTCGGCGTGGCCCAGTTCGGGGCGGACTACGTCTTCAACGCCATCTCGCCGTCCCTGGGGGGCTACTTCCTCGTGGGCCTGAACGTGAACAAGGTGAAGGCCACCTACGAGCTCGCGGGCTTCCCGGACGTGGAGGCGAATCAGTCCGGCCGCATCGGCCTCCGCATCGGCGGAGGCTACACCTTCTCCCGCCTCTTCAGCCTCGAGGGCCACCTCAACAGCGTGTCGGTGGAGAAGAACGGGGCCGACGGCCTGGGCATGGACTCGATCAGCTGGCTGGCCGTGAGCGCCGTCTTCCGCTTCGGCCGATAGTCTATTTCCGAACGAAGGGATTGCTCGCCGCCTCTTCGCCGAGGGTGGTGGCGGGCCCGTGTCCCGGGATCACCAGCGTGGCGCCCTCCAGGACGTAGAGCTCGCGGCGGATGCTCTGCTCCAGGGCGTCCCAGTTCCCGCCCCAGAGGTCCGTGCGGCCTACGCCGCCGCGGAAGAGGGTGTCGCCGGCCAGCAGCACCTGGCCCATCTCGAAGGTGCCATGGAAGCAGCAGGAACCCGGCGTATGGCCCGGGGTGTGCAGGGTGGCGAGGTCCATGTGCCGGTCCCCGGCGTTCAGGCCCGTCATCTCGGGCTGGGGGATGGCCGGCATGCCGAACATCGCCGTCTGCTGGGCCAGGGCCTCGATGAGGAAGGTGTCGTCTCCGTGCAGGTGGGCGGGACACTGCCAGAGGTCCTGCAGTTCCTTCGTGGCACCCACGTGGTCGAAGTGGGCGTGGGTGTGCAGCAGGGCCGTCACCCGGAAGCCCAGGGCCTCCACGCGCTTCCGGATCTTCGGCGCATCGCCGCCCGGGTCCACCACCACGCCCCGGCTCGTGTCCGGATCCCACAGCAGGGAGCAGTTGCAGCCCAGCGGGCCCACGGGGAAGGTCTCGAGGTTCAGCATCCCCCCATTGTCCCAGATCCGCCCTCGCCGATAGCCGATAGCTGATAGCTGATAGCTGATAGCTACACTGAACTGTGGCCGCGATCCGGAACAACCTCGACAAGTCCCCCGCCCTCCAGCGCAAGCTCTCGGACCTGCCCCTGCGCCCGGGCTGCTACCTCTACCGGGACCAGAAGGGGAACCTGCTCTACATCGGCAAGGCCAAGGTGCTGCGGAACCGGGTGAAGTCCTATTTCCAGAACAAGCACCTGGACGCCAAGACGCGGCGCCTCGTGGCCCGCATCTGGGACCTGGAGTTCATCGTCTGCGAGACGGAGCTCGAAGCCCTGGTGCTGGAGAACAACCTCATCAACGAGCACCTGCCGCCCTTCAACATCCTGCTCCGCGACGACAAGAGCTACCCCTACGTGAAGCTCACCTGGAAGGAGGCCTTCCCCAAGGTCTTCGTCACGCGGAAGGTGCGGAAGGACGGCGGCCTCTACTACGGCCCCTTCTTCCCCGCCAGCACCGCCTACCGCACAGCGGAGCTGGTGTACCGCTTCTTCCAGATCCGCGACTGCGACATCGAGATCGACGGCAAGCGAGGCCGGGCCTGCCTCAAATACCAGCTTCACCGCTGCACGGCCCCCTGCATCGCCGCCGTGAGCCAGGAGGCCTACCGGGAGCAGGCGAAGGAAGCGCGGCTGTTCCTCGAGGGCAAGCGCGACGAGCTGAAGGCGCGGCTGGAGGCGGCCATGTGGAAGGCCGCCGAAGCCGCCGCCTTCGAGCAGGCCGCGCAGCACCGGGACGCCCTCCAGCAGGTGGACGCCTGGTTCACGCGGCAGAAAGCCGCCAGCCCCAACCTGGAGGACCTGGACGTGTACGGCAGCGCCGTGCTGGACGGCCGCGCCTGCGTCCACCGCCTCATGCTGCGCGAAGGCCGCATGATGGGGCGCCAGGAGTACGTGCTGCAGGACGTGGAGGCTTTCGATGGCGCCGTGCTGGCGGAGGTGCTCCAGCGCGTCTACAGTGCCGATCCCGTGCCCGGCCGCATCCTGGTGGAGGTCGAGCCGGAGGACGCGGAGCTGCTGCGGGACTGGCTGGGCGGCATGCGCGGATCGCGACCCCAGATCCAGGTGCCGAAGAAGGGCGAGAAGGTGGACCTGCTGGCCATGGCCCAGGAGAACGCGCGGCTGGCCCTGGAGCGCAAGTTCGAGCCTGCACGCCTCAACGAGGCCGTGCTGGAGGGCCTGCAGGCCTTCCTGGGCCTCAGCCACCTGCCCCGCCGCATCGAGTGCTTCGACATCAGCCACGGCCAGGGCCGCGAGGTGGTGGCCAGCTGCGTGGTGTTCAGCGAAGGCACTCCGGACAAGGCCCGCTACCGCCGCTTCAAGATGACGAACGAGCAGAACGACGACTTCGCCAACATGCACGAAGCCGTCACGCGCCGTTACAAGCGCATGCGGGACGAGGGGCAGGAATTCCCGGACCTCGTGTTGATCGACGGCGGCCTGGGACAGCTGCATGCGGCGGAGGCCGCCCTGAAGGAACTCGGCATCGACCAGCTGGAGCTGGGCTCCCTCGCCAAGAAGGAGGAGCTGGTCTTCCGGCCGGTCTCCAGCGAGCCCCTGCGCATCCCCAAGTCATCCCCCGTGCTGCAGCTGCTCCAGCGCATCCGCGACGAGGCCCATCGCTTCGCCATCACCTACCACCGGGCCCTGCGGGCGAAGCGCACCCTCCAGACCGAACTCACGCAGATCCCCGGCATCGGCCCCGCCACGGCGAAGAAGCTCCTGCAGACCTTCGGCAGCGCCACCCGGGTTCGGGAAGCGAGCGTGGCCGACCTGGCGGCGGCGGTTGGCCCGGCCGCCACCGCGCGTATCGAGGCATGGAAACAGGTTCGCCCGGACGATAGCATCTAGGCCCATCCGGAGCCCCGATGATCCGACGCGTCCTCCTCCTGCTGGCCTGCCTGGGGCTATCCGCTCAGGAGGATCCGTTCGACTTCGACCTTCCCCAGCCCACCACCCTCACGCGCGTGGCCATCGGGGGATACGATCAGGCGTTTTCCGATGGCTACGGCCGGTGGAAGGGGTGGGCGCTCGAAGGCACCATCTACCCCACCCGCGGCGGGCCCTGGCAGCTCGCCGCCGTGGGATTTGATCGGCCCGAGGGCAAGGGGACGCTCTTCTCCGTGGGCAAGTACCTGCTCGTCGGCAAGGCCTCTTCGGTCTACCTGGGCGTCAGCGGCGGCACCAACACGGACATCCTGCCGAGAGGCCGGGTGGATGTGGGTCTCCACCTGGACGTCACCCACGGATGGAAGGTGGACCTGGCCGGCGCGCTCAGCCGCTTCGATGGGGACCAGGAGGTCCGGCTGCTCCAGGCGGGCCCCGGCTACCAGGGCCGGTCCTGGAGCGCCTCGGTCTGGTACCAGCGGCTCCAATACGAACCCTACGGGGATTCCGATGACGGCTGCATCCTGAACCTCAGGTTCGGCGGAAACGATCTCGCCATGTGGCACAACCTGCGGCTGGCCTGGGGGCGGGGCATCATCGAAAGCACCGCCTCCGGGGGCGGTCTCGCCTCCACGACCACGGCCATGACCACGGGCGGCAGCGGGTACGGAGGCCGGTTCGGATCTGGCGGTACCGGCTCGTCCATGATGGGCGGCACGACGGGTGTCGCGGCCTTCCTGCCTGGCGTCCGCCCCCAGGAGCGTCTCGCCAGTCTCTCCGGGCACTGGCCGCTGAATCCATCCCTGGCCCTGAAGGCGGAAGCCACCTGGGGCGAAAAGGCCTCGACCTACCACTTCTGGGGCGGCAGCCTACAGGTGGTGGTCAGCTTCTGAGGCCTACTTCGCGGCCCCCATCTGGAGCCTGGCGAGATCCTCGCGGGCCGCGTCGCTGCCTTTCTCCGCCGCCTGGCGGTACCAATGGAGGCCCTTCTCCCGGTCCTGCGGCACGTTGAGGCCGTAGTAGTACATCACGCCGAGCATCCGCATGGCGTGAACGTCCCCGGCCTGGGCCTGGTCCAGGTAGGCCCGGATCGCGTCCGGCGCCCCCGCCTCCGGAGCCCCACCCTGGGGTTTGGGCACCCCGAGCTCCGGCCCCCGCGAGGACAGCAGAAGCGCCGCTCCCCCCACGGCGAGAATGCCCCCGAAGCCCAGGAGCAGTTTCCAGGTCCACGGCCGGGAAGCACCTTCCGGGGCGCCCGGCATTTGCGTCTGCCCGGAGGTCCCGGCCTGGATGGAGATCTTCTGCGTTCGCTGGACTGGATCGGACGTCACAGGCAGGACCAGCTTGTGGGTCTGGTCCGGGGCGCCTTCCTGGCCTGGCCGCGTCTCGTGTTCACTCATGGGGCCCCCTGGATCTCGACTGGCGACACTCAGGATAATGCCAGGCGGCTCACTTGCCCCTCCCGGGACCCGGTTCCAGAGGTTTCGCCCAGTGGCGGAGCCGGGGGGCGAAGGCCAGGAACAGGAGCGGGGACAGCACGATGAAGCCGAACACGTGCCGCGGAGCATAGGTCCCCACCAGCAGCCAGTACACCAGTCCGTAGAGGCTGCTCAGCTCGAACAGCGCCGCGTAGAGCAGAGTCTCCCGGAGGACCACGCCGGCCTGCTGCGGGACGGGGACGCCGGGAAAGGCCTTCAGCACGGCTCCGCGCCGCCAGAGCACCCAGGCGGCGGAGAAGAAGACCAGGCCAGTGAAGAGATGGCCCACTTGGAGATACGTCCCCTCCGGCGGATGGTTCCCGGGCGGCACGAGGCCTGACAGGATCAGGGCCCCGATGAGGATGGGCGTGCCCAGGCAGAGGGCCAACCCCACGAGGCGGGCTTGGCGGCAGGCCGTCCGGAGGTGCTCGGGCGCCTCGATCACGCGGCCTCGGAGGCCTTGACGCGGATCTCCCCGAACGCCTCCCCCTGGACCAGGGAGATGCGGCCGGTCCGCACCAGCTCCAGCAGGGCCAGGAAGGTCAGCACCAGCTCCTCCCGGGTCCGCGCCGGGCCCAGCAGGCCCTGGAAGGGCTTCCACAGACCATCCTGGAGGTCACGGAGCACCTCCATCACCCGTTGCTCCAGCGTCTTGGGCTGGGTCCGCACCTCCACCGGCGGCGGCGGGAGGAGGCGCTTGAGTGCCTCGCGGTAGGCGCCGAGCAGGTCGAACAGCGTGGCCCGGATGGGCTCGTCCTCCACGCGCTTGTGGTCCTCCAGGTCGAGGCCCGGGGCGAAGGCCACCTTCTGCCAGTCGGACTCGCGATCCGACAGGACCTGGGCCGCGGCCTTCACCTGCTGGTAGTCCAGCAGGCGCTGCACCAGCGCCTCGCGCGGGTCCTCCTCGCCCGATTCCTGGGGCGGTCGGGGCAGCATGAGGCGCGACTTGATCTGCAGCAGCTGGGCCGCCATGGCCACGAACTCCGCCGCGATCTCCAGATTCAGCTCCTCCATGAGCTTGAGGTATTCCATGTACTGCCGCGTGACCTCGGCCATGGGCAGATTCAGGATGTCCAGCTTCTGCTCGTGGATGAGGTGCAGAAGCAGGTCCAGAGGGCCTTCGAAGGCCGACAGATGGAGCGCCAGCCCGCGGAACTTCGTCTCGAAGCCCTTGGGAGGCTCGAACGTCTTCGGGACCTCCGGCGCGGGCGCACCTTCAGCCACAGATTCGGGGACTTCCTGGGGGGTGTCGGACATGGGCCCATTCTACCTCGCCATCGGGCGCCCTTGAGCGACAATGGAAGGCCATGGCCCGCCCTCCCGTCCTCCCCGGCCCCCGTCCCGATTGGCTGAAGATCCGCGTTCCAGCGCCAGAGGTGGTGGCGGAGGTCGAGGGGCTCATCCGCGAGCAGCGGCTGGTGACGGTCTGCGAGGAGGCCCGCTGCCCCAACCTGCACGAGTGCTGGGGCGTCCATCGCACGGCCACCTTCATGCTCATGGGCGACGTCTGCACCCGGCACTGCGGCTTCTGCAACGTGGGCAAGGGCCGCCCGGGCGAGCTGGACCCGGAGGAGCCCCAGCGCGTAGCCGAAGCCGTCGCCCGCCTGGGCCTGAAGTTCGCGGTGGTCACCTCCGTGAACCGCGATGACCTTCCGGACGGGGGTTCCGCGCACTTCGCCGCCACCATCCAGTGGATCCGCACTCTGTCGCCCCACTGCGGGGTGGAGGTGCTCATCCCGGATTTCCGCGGCCGCGAGGCGGACCTGCTCACGGTGCTGGAGGCCCGGCCCGATGTGCTGAACCACAACGTCGAGACGGTGCCCCACCTCTACCGGCGGGTGCGGCCGGACGCCGACTACGCCCAGAGCCTCACGGTGCTGCGCCGGACGGCGGAGTGGCGCGATGTCCACGCCCCGGCCATGCGCGTGAAGAGCGGCATCATGGTGGGCCTGGGGGAGACGCCGGAGCAGGTGCTCGAGCTGATGGCCGACTGGCGGAAGAGCCGCGTGGACATCGCCACCATCGGCCAGTACCTTCCCCCTTCGGAGCTGCACCTGCCCCTGGACCGCTTCGTGGAACCGGCCGAGTTCGATCTGTACCGCCGGAAGGGCCTGGAGATGGGCTTCCAGCGGGTGGAGTCCGCCCCGCTCGTACGGTCCAGCTACCACGCGAAGGAGAGCTTCGAGGGCTAGGCCCCGAAGCTCTCCCGACAGGCTCTCCCCGGCAGGCGGCCGAGGCTCAGGCCCGGGCGTGCTCGCTCTGTCCCAGGAACTGCTTCTCGAAGGTGGACCAGTCCAGGGTGCCGGCCGCCAGAGGCGTCTCCGCGGTCCTGAAGCGGGTGATCTCGTCCTGGTACCAGTCGATGACGGGTTGCCCGATCTTGAGGTCCGCCAGCTCGCCGGCCAGGTCGCTGGGCGTCATCAGGCAGACCCAGCCGCGATCGTAGGGGCTGTGCATGAGGTCGGAAGGCGTGGAGAGGAGGCCCTCATTGTGGTGCTCGACGCTTCCGCTGAGCGGCGCGGCCACGTGGACTTCGCCGGAGGCGCCCTTCAGGGTGAACAGGATGTCGCCCTGCCGCACCGTCTTCCCGCGTTCCGGAAGCACCACGCCCTTCACCGAGCCGAGGGCCTTCCGCACGAAGTCATCGATGCCCACGCGGATCTGGCCCTCGGGCTCGATGCGCACCCAGGCGTGGCCCGTGGACAGGAACGCGCCGCCGGGCACGCAGAACTCGCTGGCGGACAAAACCTCGGCCATCTCAGGCGCCACCACGCGCACGTTCGGGCGCCGCTGGGCCTCGATGCGGGCCTCGCGCTTGATGAGGATCTTCTTCGCGAACTCGGCCAGCTCGTCGGCGGTGAAGGGTTTCTGGACGTACTCGCAGGCCCCGAACTGGAGAGTCTGCACCGCGGTGTCGATGCTGCCGTAGCCGGTGATCACCACCACGTCGAGGTCCGGCCGCAGGTGCTTGGCCCCCTTCACCACATCCACACCATCCATGTCCGGCATCTTGAGGTCCGTGAAGAGGAAGTCGTAGTCGTGGCGCTGGATCAGGCCCAGGGCCTCGGGGCCGTGCTCGACGGTGTCCACGCTGAAGCCTTCGAGTACCAGGATCCGCCGGAAGGAGTCAAGCACCACGGCCTCGTCGTCTACCGCCAGGATCCTGGCCTTGGGATTGGGGACCTCCACGCGCTTCAGGCTCTTGGCCTCGTAGGTGAAGTCGAGGTGGATGGCTGTGTTCAGCACCGCTTCCCGGGCCTGACGCTCGCGCTTCTCGCGCATGCGGCGGAGGCTCGTGCGCACCAGGAAGTCGATGCCCACGAAGGCGACGAACATGAAAAGGATCAGCAGGGCGGTCATGGGAACCTCCTAGGTGGTGGTGGGAATGGGGAGTGGGCCGGTGCCCTCGCCGGAGCCGGCGGACGCGGGGATGCGGAGGGTGAAGCAGGTGCCCTGGCCCGGGTCGCTGTGGACCTCCAGGGTTCCACCGTGGGCTTCCACGATGCCCCAGCTCACGGCAAGGCCCAGGCCTGTGCCATGGCTCCCCTTGGTGGTGTAGAACGGCTCGAAGATGCGCGGCAGGTCTTCCGCCGGGATGCCGCGGCCGTTGTCCTGGACGAGCATTTCCACGGAGCCCTCTGCGCCGGCCCGCGTGGTGAGCTTGATGGTGCCGCCCTCGCCGTTGATGGCATCCCCGGCATTCAGCAGCAGGTTCACGGCCACCTGCTGGATCTGGTTCGCGTCCGCGTGGACCACGGGGAGCTGGGGAGCCAGGTCCAGCGACAGATCCACCTGGTTCAGGGACAGCTGGGTCATCACCACGGACACGGCCCGTCGCACCACCTCATTCAGATCCATGGGCTTGCGGGCGGGCGGCGTGGGCCGGGCGAAGTCGAGCAGCCCACGGATGATTCCGCGGCACCGGACGGTCTCCCGCACGATCACATCCAGGTCATCGCAGGAGTCCTTGTCGCCGTCCAGCCGCTTGCGGAGCAGGGAGGCGTAGCTCAGCACTCCGGTCAGCGGGTTGTTGATCTCGTGGGCCACGCCGGCGGCCAGCCGTCCCACGGAGGCCAGCTTGTCCGCCTGGGCCAGCTGGCGCTGGGTTTCCGCCAGCCGCTGGGACATGGTGTTGAAGGCGCCGGCCAGTTCGCCCAGCTCGTGGTTGCCGCTCACGGGGATGGTGGTGCCAAGGTCCCCCTCGCCCACCCGGCGGGTGCCCGCCACGAGGGCCGCGACGGGCTTGACCACCAGGCTCCGGTTGAGGAACCAGAGGATCAGGCCGCCCGCCAGGATGGCCACGGTGGCCGAGAGCAACATCAGCGTCCGGCTGTGGCTGATCTCGCGATCCACCTCGGCCAGGGAGACGTTCACATCAAGGACCCCCAGCAAGCTCTGCTTCTCGCTGTGGGCGTGGCAGGCCGCCGTCGAGCAGGAAGGCTCGTTGGGGATGGGGTTGATGAGCCCCAGGACGCGAGTCCCATCCGGAGCGCGGAAGGTGCGGGCCCGGGCCTGGATGCCGAGACGCTCCAGGGGACGACCCTCGGCATGGCACGCGTAGCAGGCCTCGCCCCGGATATCCAGGCTGGTGCCGATCTCCTCCTCCGCGGAAGAGAACATGATGCGGCCCTCCTTGTTGAACACCCGCACCTTCCGGATGCCCTCCCCGCGCAGGTCGCCCACCGCCCGGATCTGGCGGTGCAGGTTCTCCCGCCGGTTCTCCAGCATGTCGAAGTGGGTGGCGCTCTTGATGGTCTCGCTGAGCTGGTCGGCGCTGCGGGTGCGTTCAGCGAGGAGCTGCGCCGTGTGGGATCGGAGGACGGCGAAGGCCATGCCTCCGATCACCACCGCGGTCGCGAGGCCAGCGCCCAGGACGAGCCGCGTGCCGATGCGGGTTCGCATGCTAGCTCCTCCTGGAGAGCTCCTTGGCGCCAGCGACCGGACCCTCGGGGAAGACCGAGAAGGTGCGGACCGCGAAGGCGAAGACCGCCATGCCGATGGCTACGAGGCCGAGGGAGACGGTGATCTCCATGGCCGAGGGAAGGTAGCGGGTGCCGGAAGCCGCCTCCATGCCCGTGATGCTCACGTTGAGGCGGTTCATGACGAACCCGAGCACCGCGAGGAAGGCGCCCGCCACCAGCCAATCGGGATTCGTGCGAAGCTTCCGGAAGGACATCAGCACCACAGGCAGCACCACGCCCAGCGCGAACTCGAGGAGGAACATGCGCCCTTCATAGCTGAGGTCGAAGATCGTCCCGAACGCATGGTTGCGGGCGATCCCCTGCAGCCGCATGAGGCCGTAGATGCCGAGCGCCACCACCATGCCCCGGGCCAGGGGCTCCAGGAGATCCATCTCCAGGTGGCGGTGGAAGGCCCGCTTGCTGAGGTAGGATTCCAGGATGATCATGCCGATGCCCGCCCCGATGGCCGAAATGTAGAAGTGCAGCGGCAGCATCGGCGAATACCAGAGCGGGTGCAGCTTGCTGGGAACGATGAGGTAGAGGGATCCCAGCGAGGACTGGTGGAGTGTCGAGAGGATCACGCCGAGGATGACCAGGGGCGTGATGAGCTGGTGGATGAACTTCGCCGGCGCGTGGAAGCCGAAGTACTCGAAGACCACCGGCGAGAACTCCACCGCCAGCACCGTGGTGTAGAGCATCACGCACCAGGCCACCTCGAACATGACCGAGTGCGTGTTCCAGTAGACGATGGCATGCCAGATGCGCCAGGGCTGGCCCAGGTCCAGCAGCAGCGCCACGATCACGAAGGCGTAGCCCAGGAAGCCCGTGAGGATGGTGGGGCGCACGATGGGCTCGTAGCGGCGCAGGTTGAAGAGATGGACCACCGCCGTGAGGGTGAATGCGCCGGCGGCCAGGCCCACGCCGCAGAGGAGGTCGAAGCCGATCCAGAGACCCCAGGGGAACTGGTCGCTCAGATTGGTGACGGCGCCCAACCCTTTGGTATAGCGGATCACGGACACGGCGCAGAACGCGAGGAAGAGGAGCACGAAGACCGCGGTCCAGAAGCCGGGCCGGAAGCGGCGTCCGGCCAGCGTGGCGGGCGTGGTGAGCGTGGTGTTCATGACCGGTCCTCCCGTCCGTGGCCTTGCCCGTCGCGACCGTTCCCGTTTCCATTGGCCGTGGCCTTCGCCACCTCCTCCCGCCGGGCGGTGATCCAGTGCACCCCGTAGAGGAAGACGGCCCATACCGCGACGAAGTCCGGGATGTTGGACAGCACCTGCCAGGTCTTCATGGCCGGAGGCTCTCCGGGCAGGTTGGACTTCAGCCCCAGCTTGTCGAAGGGCACGTTGGAGATCATCAGGACCGACGTGCCGCCGGCCTCCGTGAGCCCGTAGATGTGGTCGACGTAGGCGCCGGGCTTCTGGCGGATGCGCGTCCGGGCCTCCCAGATCAAGTCCTCCTTCTTCCCGAAGATGGTGGCCTCCGCCGGACAGGCCTCCGCACAGGCGGTGGGTTTGCCCTCCTTGAGGCGGCCCGCGCACATGATGCACTTGCCGACCACGGGCACGGGCCGGTCCCACTGGTACTTCGGGATCTCGAAGGGGCAGGCCATCATGCAGTAACGGCAGCCCATGCAGCGCTCGGCATCGTAGACCACGGGGCCTTCCGGCGTCTTCTTCAGGGCGCCCACGGGGCAGACGGAGGCGCAGGTGGGCACTTCGCAGTGCATGCACAGGCGCCGGACGTTGAGGCCCTCCCGCTCCTGGACCGTGGTCCAGGTATAGGCCGTCAACACCTCCTCTACCTTCCCCGGTAGCTTGTTCTGCTCCTTGCAGGCGGAGCTGCAGGCGCCGCATCCGATGCAGCGCGTCGCGTCAAAGAGAAGGCCCATGCCCATGGGTTCTCCTGCTTTTTCAAGGTGCCCGGGAGACATTCCCGGGGGTTCGGAAGAAGCATCCATTCGGTCGGGACCATAGTCAACCCCTTGGTAGCAATTAAAAATGACGATGTTGTCTGATATAAGAAAAAAGCCTCACTTGCGCGAGGCAGTTCCCAGGAACGGCGCGGGTTAGGCCTGCCGGATCTTCCCGCCAGCCCACCCCATCGGGAGAGGTTTTCCGCTTCCGTCCCTCATCCCCCCTGCGGGTGGGGTTTTGTCACATCGCAACGTGTTCTTGGGACGTCAAAGTCCCCTTTATTCCGGCCTGAGACGAGAAACGCCCCGCATGCGCGGGGCGTTTCTCCGACAGCTGAAAGCTGATGGCTGACAGCTGCTTCTGATCAATACATGTCTTCCATGCCGCCCATGCCGGGGCCCGCAGGGGCGGGTGCCTTGGGCTCGGGGAGCTCAGTGATGATGGCTTCGGTGGTCAGCATCATGGCGGCCACGGAGGCGGCGTTCCGCAGGGCGGACTTGGTCACCTTGGCGGGATCGACCACGCCGAACTTCACCATGTCGCCGTACTCGTTGGTGGCGGCATTGTAGCCGTAGTTGTCCTTGCCCTCGCGGACGGTGTTCACGACCACGGAGCCTTCGACGCCGGCGTTGTTGGCGATCTGGCGGAGGGGCTCCTCCAGGGACTTGCGGACGATCTCGACGCCGGTGGCCTGGTCACCCGTGGCCTTCAGTGCGGTGAGCTTGGGCAGGCTGCGGAGCAGCGCGACGCCGCCGCCGGCCACGATGCCATCCTCGACGGCGGCCTTGGTGGCGTGCATGGCGTCTTCCACGCGGGCCTTCTTCTCCTTCATCTCGGTCTCGGAAGCCGCGCCCACCTTGATGACGGCGACGCCGCCCACGAGCTTGGCCAGGCGCTCCTGCAGCTTCTCCTTGTCGTAGTCGCTGGTGGAGACCTCGACCTGGGCACGGATCTGCTTCACGCGGCCCTGGATGGCCTCGCTGGCGCCGGCGCCCTCGACGATGGTGGTGTTCTCCTTGTCGATGACGATCTTCTTGGCGCTGCCGAGGTCAGCCAGCGTGAGGTTCTCGAGCTTGAGGCCCAGGTCCTCGCTGATGGCCTTGCCGCCGGTCAGGATGGCGATGTCCTCGAGCATGGCCTTGCGGCGGTCGCCGAAGCCGGGGGCCTTCACGGCGGCCACGTTCAGGGTGCCGCGGATCTTGTTCACCACGAGGGTGGCCAGCGCTTCGCCATCCACGTCCTCGGCGATGATCAGCAGGGGGCGGCGGCTGTTGACAACCTGCTCCAGCAGAGGCAGGAGGTCACGCATGTTGGAGACCTTCTTCTCGTAGGCGAGGATGTAGGGGTTCTCCAGCTCGACCTTCATCTGGTCGGGGTTGGTCACGAAGTAGGGGCTGAGGTAGCCGCGATCGAACTGCATGCCCTCGACCACCGTCAGCTCGGTGTCGCGGCCCTTGGCCTCTTCCACCGTGATGACGCCATCCTTGCCGACCTTCGCCATGGCTTCCGCGATGATCTTGCCGATCTCGGCGTCGCCGTTGGCGGAGATGGTGCCGACCTGGGCGATGGCATTGCCCTCCACGGGCTTCTTGATCTCATCGATGGCGGCCACGACGGTGTCGACGGCGAGGTCGATGCCCTTCTTGATCTCCATGGTGTTGGCGCCGCTCACGACGGCCTTGATGCCTTCGCGGTAGATGGCGCGGGCCAGCACGGTGGCGGTGGTGGTGCCGTCACCGGCGATGTCGGAGGTCTTGGAGGCGACCTCGCGCACCAGCTGGGCGCCCATGTTCTCGTGCTTGTCCTTGAGCTCCACTTCCTTGGCGACGGTGACGCCGTCCTTGGTCATGAGCGGGGAGCCGAACTTCTTCTCGATGAGGACGTTGCGGCCCTTGGGGCCGAGGGTGACCTGCACCGCGTCGGCGAGCTTGTTCACGCCGCGCAGGATCGCCTGGCGGGCATCTTCGGCATAGATGATGGACTTGGCCATGTGTGTCTCCTTGGTTTCTGAGGTGTCTTAGCCGACGATCGCGAGGATCTCGTCTTCGCGCACGATCACGTGGTCGACGCCGTCGATCTTCACTTCCGTGCCGCTGTACTTGCCGATCAGCACCTTCTGGCCGGCCTTCACGGACATCGGATTGCGAGTGCCGTTCTCGTTGATCTTGCCCTCGCCGACAGCCACCACCTCGGCCTCCATGGGCTTCTCCTTGGCGGTGTCGGGGATGATGATGCCGCCCTTGACGGTCTCGGCGGCGTCGACGCGCTTCAGCACGACGCGGTCGGAAAGAGGCTTGATGGCCATGGGACCTCCTTGGAAAGAAGAGAAAGAAACGAATGGGACTGTTAGCACTCAGCCACAGCGAGTGCCAAGTCTGTCATCGGCCCACGACCTGGTCAAGCAGGATCTTCCCGAATTGTCCAAAATTTTAGTGTATTCAATTCATATTTTCTTCTATCAAATGTCAGATATCCAAATGCGAACCAGGACCCTCGGCAGGGTGTAGCCTCAATTTCATGGAACACCTCGCCATCCTGCGCGACCTGCAAGCCACCCTGGACTACCTTCGGACCATTGAGCGCGACCTGTCGGCCCTGCCTCCTGATCTGGCGGTCCTGGACACTCGGCTCAAAGCCATCGAGAAGCAGACGGCGGAAAAGACCAAGGCCCTGGATTCGGCCCGGATCCACATCCAGGTGAAGACCAAGGAATTGGCCCAAGCCCAGAAGGAAGAAGACCGGGCCCGCGCCGCCGTGAAGACCACCAGCCAGAAGGTGCAGTACGCGGCGGCCATCCGCGAGCTGGACGAGAAGGAGCGGCTGAAGGCCTCCATCGCCAAGCCCCTGAAGGCCCTGGAGACCGAGGCGAAGGCCCTGGAGCAGGCCCTGGAGGCTCTGGAAGCCGAGCGGGCCACCCTCAAGGTGAAGTTCGACGAGCTCCACTCGGTGTTCCTGGGCGAGCATGCCAACCAGGTGGAGGGGCGCAAGCAGCTCCAGACCAAGCAGGCGCAACTGGAAGCGAAGCTCTCGGCTCCGGAGGTCACGCGCTTCCATCGGCTCGCCGGCGCCCGTCAGGGACGGGTGGTGGTGCCCGTGGAGAACGGCGCCTGCACCGGCTGCCACGTCAAGCTGCGTGGCCCCTTCCTCTTCCAGCTGAAGGAGGCCAAGGGTCCCGTGGCCTGCGAATCCTGCCAGCGGATCCTCTTCCTGCCGTGAGCCTGGCGGACCGGGTCGGAGCCCTGCGGGCCCGCATCGCCCGTGCCTGCGAGGCTGGGAACCGGGATCCCGAACGCATCGAACTCCTGCCGGTGTCGAAGAAGCAGCCCCTTGAGCTGATCCAGGAGGCCGCTGCCCTGGGTTTCACGCGGTTCGGCGAGAACTACGTGCAGGAAGGCGCCGACAAGGCCGCGGCCCTGCCCGACCTGGCCTTCGTCCTCCTCGGCCCGCTCCAGCGCAACAAGGCCAAGCCCGCCCTCCAGCACTTCACCGAGATCCAGAGCCTGGACCGCCCCGAGCTGGCCGAGCGCCTGCGGCGCCTGGCGGAGGAGCTGGACGTGGTGCGCCCCGTCTGGATCCAGGTGGACCTCTGGAACGAGGCCACCAAGCTCGGCGGCTGCGCCGAAGCGGATCTGCCCGCCTTGATCGAGGCCCTGGGCGACGATCCCCGCCTGCCCCTGCGCGGCCTCATGGCCATTCCCCCGCCCGAGGACGAAGGCGCCTTCGCCCAGCTGACCACCCTGCGCGAGCGGCTGCAGCAGGACCTGGGCCGTCCCCTGCGCCTCAGCATGGGCATGAGCGCCGACCTGGAGGCCGCCATCGCCGCGGGCTCCGACCAGATCCGCATCGGCACCGCGTTCTTCGGCGAGCGGGTCTACATCCGGTGAGCCATCCTGTCCGGAGGTAGGGCCTCCCGGCCCCGCCCGCTTCGTGGTTCGATGGTTCCTTCGTCCCCGGAGTCCCCATGACCACGATCAAGACCGCCACGGCCTCGCTGCCCGTCTCCGCCGACGCGCTGTTCGCGTTCCTCTCGGACCTGTCGAAGCACCGGGCCTTCCTGGAGCCGGCCGCCATGAACTTCCAGGGCGACGCCGACCGGCACAGCTACGTCATCGAGGTCATGGGCATGAAGATGCCCCAGGAGCTGGTGGTGAAGGAGCGCGTGCCCGGCCAGCGGGTGGTGCTGGTGCCCGGTGCGAAGAAGATGTTCGACCACGAGCTGCGCTTCGAGATTGCCTCGAGCAGCGAAGGCTGCACCCTGTGCCTCGTGGACGAGGCCGACATCCCCATGATGATGGCCATGATGGGCGCCGAGAAGCTGCTCCAGGGCCAGCTCGACACGGCCCTGGCGCGCATCCGGGAACTGGTGGACGAAGAAAAGATCTGATCCAGCCTCAGTTCGCGAGAGGCCGAAGGGAGATGACCTCCTGGAACGCCGAAATGGCCTTGGGATTCCGCATCTTCTACACCTCAAAGTCCGAACGGCAGTGCTCTTTGACCAGCTGTCGGCCACCGGGAGGGCGCTATACCAGGCGTGGAGTCGGATCTTGAAGGGGCTGGGATCCGGGGTTTCCTCCGATACTCCGTGGCAGCCCCGCGACCAGCCCTAGGCGCGCCTGCCACCACTTTGGGCCACCGGCCATCCCCAGCACAGACCTCACACCATCGATTCGACTCATTTCATAGACGAGCGAGGGACAGATCTCGTTAAGAGGCTGGGCCTTTGATAAGAACAGATCACGAGGATCCTTGATCGAATGGGCCAATATGGGAAAAGGATCTGGCTTTCCCTCATAACGAGTTGAGATGGAATTCGATGCCTGTTCCAAGGGCAAGCCCACTCGTCACGTTTGCGATCAGGTCCTCACGGTACTTTGCATGGTCAGTCACCTGCGCGAGGCGAAGGCGGCGAAGGAATTCCTGCCCGTCAACGAGCTCGATCGGAAGGCCCTGGGATGTTGCGATACTTGCCGCCTGGAAGGCGCCAGCGCTGAAGCGCGATGTTGTCACAAAGATGCCTTTGGTGTGTCGACCCAGAACCATGGCACCAAGCAGTTCCCGAATCTGTGAGACTTCGATCGCCCCCTTACGCCTCTTCACTTGAACGGCCGTGGTTTGACCGGAACAATCGCTGAGAATGACATCAACGCCGCCATCAGCCGAGTAGGCGGTGGCTTCTGCGCGGAAACCGCAGCTCGCAAAGACACTCGCGACGACTTGCTCGAAATGACGTGGGTGCACGTTATTGCGATCTTGGTACTTTGCGGCTAAGTATTGTCGTACCTCGGCGGTTGGCAGACGAATGTCTAACAAGTCGAACGGCCGAAGCAGAGCTGCAGAACCATAGATGGCGAGCCAGTCCTGATTCCGCGTAATAAGAAAAATATCTTTTGAAACCATCCACCAGCCACACTGCGGACACACACTGAGCACTGCTGGATGTTCTTCTGGGACATCGATGACCTCCATCTCCTGGAGGATGAAATCACCATGAATCTCTGCCATGC
This sequence comes from Geothrix paludis, assembly GCF_022808815.1. Classification (GTDB taxonomy): domain Bacteria; phylum Acidobacteriota; class Holophagae; order Holophagales; family Holophagaceae; genus Geothrix; species Geothrix paludis. The sequence continues at coordinate 51,186 of NZ_JAKZLC010000002.1, forward strand.
CTTGGATGGTCTCGTGATGAAGATTGCCAACCTGAGCCGACGTTCCTGCCCAGAGATCATTGATTTCGTCCGACACCAACTTGCTATCGCAGAAGCGACAATGGGACCTGGAGATCTCTGACATCGACGGTGTTTCTCCCACGTTTCGATGTTCCCAGGCACTCATGAAATATTTATCAACCTCCGACGAGGCCACGGATGTTTATTTTGACGTTCTGAAGGCCATGGGCCTCCGAGGTTCCCCCTCGTAGAATAGTCCCGCCCCCACTAAGGAAATCCCGTGCTTCCAGATCTGGGTCGTCGAGACCTCCTCAAGGCTGCCCTGACGGGCGCGGCAGGCACGCTGCTGCCCTTTCCGGCGACCAGGCGCCGCGCCGAAATCCGGGGCTTCCCCCGTTCCTTCTTCTTCGACACGGCCACAGCCAGCTACCTGGTCCGGGGCGCTGCCCGGGAGGATGGGCGCGGACCATCCATCTGGGATACCTTCTGCCGGACTCCGGGGAGGGTGAACTGAGCGAGTTTCCCGAGACCCCGCCTGGAGGGGGCATCGAGATTGACTTCGGACTCGCTCGGGGACCTCATGTGGAACGACGAGGCATGGATAAAAAGCGATTACCGGCAGGTTGGCTGACCAGGCTGGGATTGCGGGGAGCCTCCAGCTTCTACTGGAGGTACCGAGTCGAGGTGAGGATCCGAAGTGTTCTGAGGGAACCTGCGGAAGTGATTGTCAGAGAGCCCCTCTTGCCGAATTGGCAAGTCGTAGGCACAAATCACGCTGGCCACCGATCTGGCGCAACCTCTTGGGATTTCACGGTCATGATCTCCCCTGGTGGCGAGGCGATCCTCACCTACGAGGTCCAGACCAGCCCATAGGAAGATGTCGCGAAAAGCCACTGAGCCAGCTTGCTCTACCAAACCGTGAAAGGATCCAGTCAATCCCGGCATCACCCAGTTACCGGGCCCCTGATGCGCCCGACCCCGGAGGTTCCATGCGCCCCGCCCTGCTGCTTGCCGCCCTGCCCTCGCTCCTGGTCGCCCAGGAGGCCGTTACCACACTGAAGGACCAGAAGGCTCTGGCGGTCACGATCTACAACGACAACCTGGCCCTGGTGAAGGACACGCGGGAGGTGCGGCTGCCCAAGGGCGAGTCCCGGCTGGCCTTCCAGGAGGTGTCCGCCCAGATCCGGCCGGAAACGGCCCTGCTGCGTAACCTGACGCACCCGAAAGACTTTTGGGTGGCGGAGCAGAACTTCGACTTCGACCTGCTCACGCCCCAGAAGCTGCTGGAGAAGTACGTGGGCGAGAAAGTAACCGTGGTGCGCAGCGTGCCCAACGAATCCGGCGCGGGGGCCAAAGAGGTGCGGGAGGAGGCCACGGTGCTGGCCACCAACAACGGCACGGTGCTCCAGTTCGCGGACCGCATCGAGACCAGCGTCCCCGGCCGCCTCGTCTTCCCGAAGGTTCCCGGCAACCTCCGGGCCCGGCCCACCCTGGTGATCAGCCTCAACAGCGGCGCCGACCGCGAGCAGAAGCTGGAGCTGAGCTACCTCACGGGCGGCCTCTCCTGGCGCGCCGACTATGTGGCCAATCTGGCGCCGGACGAAAAGACCCTCGACCTCAGCGGCTGGGTGACCCTCACCAACCAGAGCGGCGCCGCCTACCCCAACGCCACCCTGCAGCTGGTGGCGGGGGATGTGAACCGGGTCCAACCCAGGCCTGAGCGCGTCTACGCCATGGCGGAGATGGCCGCGAAGGCCGCTCCACCTGCACCCCGCATGGCCGAGGAGAGCCTCTTCGAATACCACCTCTACACCCTGGACCGCCCCACGACGCTGGCGGTGAACCAGACCAAGCAGGTGGCCCTCCTCAGCGCCAGCGCGGTGCCGGTGCGGAAGGATTACCTCCTCCAGGGTCAGGCCTACTACTACTCCGGCAGCTACGGCGACCTGGGCGACAAGCAGAAGGTGGGCGTCTTCGTGGAGTTCGACAACAAGGAGGCCAGCCGCCTGGGCATGCCGCTGCCCAAGGGCATCATCCGCGTCTACAAGCGGGACGGCGAGGGCCGGGCCCAGTTCGTGGGCGAGGACAGCATCGACCACACCCCGAAGAACGAGCTGGTGCGCCTGAAGCTGGGCGAGGCCTTCGACGTCACCGCCCGGCGGAAGCAGACGGACTACAAGAGCCTCGGCAAGCAGGGGAAGTTCGGCTTCGTGCACGAATCCGCCTACGAGATCGAGCTGAAGAACGCCAAGAAGGAGCCTGTCACCGTCACCGTGCTGGAGCCCATGCCCGGCGACTGGGAGGTGCTCCAGAGCAGCCATCCCTGCACCAAGGCCACCGCCGGCACCGGTAAGTTCCAGGTGGCCGTCCCCGCCGAAGGCAAGGCCACGCTGACGTACCGCGTGCGGGTGCGGTGGTAGGGGCAGTCTCCTGGCCTCAGTCCTCAGTCCTCAGTAAAAGATCCCGGAGCGGCCTCTGGCCGCGCCTTGATTTTGCCTTTGGATGAGGCCACTCCAAAGGGATGGGTCGACACCGAGGGAAAAGGATGGCGCAGCGCGAAGCGCCGCCACGGAAAGCATTACCTGAGGACTGAAGACTGAGGGCTGACCCCGAATTCCGCCATACTGAACTGCCATGCCCCTCCCCGCCCGTTTCCTCGCCCGCTTGCGACGCCTGCCCCTGCGCCTCCGGGGGCGGCTGGGCGGCGGCACCGAGGGCCTGCATCCCTCGAAGCTCAAGGGCGCGGGGCTCACCTTCGTGGAGAACCGGCCCTACGTGCCGGGCGACGATCCCCGCTTCATCAACTGGCCCCTGACCGCCCGGACGGGCGAGCCGATCATGAAGCGCTTCGAGAGCAGCCGCGACTTGGTGCTGTGGCTGGTGGTGGACCCCTCGCCCTCCATGTTCCTGGGCGATCCGGTCTCGCCTTTGCGCTGGGCCCTGGAACTCTGCGGCGCCGCCTTCGCCACCCTCCAGGCCACCGGCGACCGCCTGGGCCTCATCGTCCCCGGCGACGGCCGCACCCCGGCCCTGCGCATCGCGCCCAAGCGGGGCCGCATCCACGGCCTCCGCATCCTGGAGACCCTGGCCGAGCGCGGTCCCTCCATCCCCACGGAGGCCGCCTGGCGCGAGGCCCTGGGCCACTGGGGCGAGCATGGCAAGGGGCACCGCCTCTGGCTCTTCAGCAACGGCGCGGGCCTGCAGGGCCTGGCGCCCCTCCTGAAGCCCCTGGCCACGCGACACCGGCTGGTGTGGTTCCAGCCGGAGACGCCCGAGGGGCCCAAGGCCCCGACCTGGCCCGACCCCGGCTTCTCCCCCGCCATCGAGCGGCAACGCTGGGACCTTCTGGAGGATCCCATCGTGAAGCTGAACGCCTGGCTCCGGGCGGGAGGGGCGTAGGTATGGAGATGGGTGGTTCCGTCCTTCGCCTGTCCTGGCTCGGAATCCGCGCGCGGATTCCGAGATATCAAAAGATCGCATGTTTGCTGGCAATGGGCCTGTGGGCCGGTGCCGCGCCCACATGGAAGTCGGCCGGTCCGCTGAAGCTGGGTGAACTCCAGGTGCTGGAGCTGCGGGAGGAGGATCCTGCGGCACCCGCCCCTCCGCGGCCCACGGTGGAGGATCGCCTGGGGCCCCTGCGCCTGCGCTCCATGGAGCCCCTGCCGGACGGGCGGGGCTGGCGCTTCCAGGTGCAGGCCCTGGAGCCGGGGCTGGCGGTGATCCCCGCCCTGGACTTGGGCAATGGCCAGCGGGCTCCGGAGCTGCGGCTGGACGTGCCCCGCACCATCCCCTATGGCGGACCCTGGGTGGGCTTCGGCGGCGGGAACGAGGATCTCCTGCCCGCCATCCCCTTCCCCTGGGCCTGGGCCAGCCTCCTGCTGCTGCCCCCCCTCGCGCTGGCCTTCTGGATCATCCGCCGCTGGCGGAAGGGCTCGGCCAAGCGCCGCCTGCACCACGCGGCCCAGGTCTTCCGCCGGCACTGGCCCCCGGCCCGGCGGGATCGCACCGCCCTCGACGCCGCCCACGCCCTGGGCCGCGACCTGCTGGCCGCCCGCTTCGGGGATGCCGCGCGCGCCTGGGGTCCCGCGGAGTTCCAGGCCCGCAACCTGGGCCCCTGGGACCAGTGGACCAGGAGCCTGGATGCGGCCCGCTTCGGTCGGACCGAGCCGCCCTTCCCGGCCCCGGAGCCGCTGGTGGCGGCCCTGGACGCCCGCGGCGACCAGAAGGGGGACGCGTGATCGCCCTGCGCCAGCCCCTCCTGCTGCTGGTGGCCGTGCCCCTGCTGGTCTGGGCCTGGCGGGTGGTCTACCGCTGGGGCATCCCCTCGTCGCGGCCCTCCAGCGCGTTGGCGCGCCTCAGCTCCCACTGGCTGCCGCCGGTGCTGGCCCTGGCCCTGGGCTTGGCCGCGGCGGGCCCCGAGTGGCGTAGACCTGTGCGAGGCGAGGCTCCCGTGGTGGACTTCGCCGTGGTGCTGGATGGCAGCAGCAGCATGAAGATCCTCGACCGGCCCGACGAGGACCGCTGGCACGCGGCCCGCCGCACCCTGGCCCAGTTCGTCCAGCGCCGGCCCGACGACCGCTTCGCCCTCATCCTCTTCAGCGCCCACCCAGTGACCCTCAGCCCCCTCACCGCCGACCACACGCGCCTGCTCCGCATGCTGGCCCGCCTCGACCTGGACAGCCGGGACGACGGCACCGCCATCGGTTCCGCCCTCATGACCGCCGTGCGGCGCCTGGAGGACAGCCCCGCCCGCAGCCGCGTGATCCTCCTCATCACGGACGGCGTGCAGAACCGCGGCCGGGTGACCCCCGTGGAGGCCGCGGAAGAGGCGCAGCGCAACGGCATCCGCATCCACGCCGTGGCCATCGGCACCGACGGCGAGAGCCTGGTGCCCCTGGAGGGCGGCGGCTTCGCCCGCCTCCGCGTGGAGGTGGACCACGCCACCCTGCGGCAGGTGGCCCACTTGACCGGCGGCGAGTCCTTCAGCGCCGAGGATCCCGGCGGCCTGGCCCGCAGCCTCGCCTCCGTTGACCAGCTGGAGAAGACGCTCCTGCCCGTGGATCAGCCCACGGAGGGCGAGCCCTTGGCGCGCTGGTTCCTCCTGGCGGCGACCCTCCTGGCGCTGCCCCTGGCCGCAGACCTCGCCTTCAAGCGCGGCAAGCCGCGGCCCGCCTGGGTGGAGGGGCCATGAACATGAACCTCCCCTTCACCCATCCCTGGCTGCTGGCGCCCTCCGGCGCGGCGGCGGTCGTGGCCCTCGCCCTCGCCCTGCGCGCCCACCTGCGACCGGGCCTGGGCGTTCAGGTGGTGGGCCAGCGCCCGCTCTGGCAGGGCCTGGGCATGGCACTCATGCTGGCGGGCCTGGGGCTCGGCCTGGCGGAACCCCGCTGGGGTCTGCCGGAGTTCCCGAGGCTGACCGTGCATGTGGTGCTGGACGCCAGCCGATCCATGACCGTGCCCGATGCCGGGGGCCGCTCGCGCTGGGACGCTGCCGTGGCCGCCCTCGATCGCATCTGGTCCCAACCCCAGGCCGGCCTGCGATGGAGCCTGGACCTGCTCACCGGCGACGACATCCCCCTCCAGCCCCCCGGGGAGGACCGCACCCTGCTCCGCGAGGCGCTGCGGGCTGTGGTACCCGGCGAGGTGGGCTCCCCAGGCACCAGCCTGGGCCGCGGTCTGCCCCAGGTGGCCGCCCAGGCGGACCGCGAGGCGCCCGCCGTCATCCTCCTGCTCAGCGACGGCGAAGAGACCTGGGAGGTTCCTGAGATCGCACTGGCCCGCGCCGTGGAGTCCCTGAAGAAGGCGAAGCTCCCGGTCTGCGTACTTGCCCTGGGAGACGGCCAACCCCACGCCGTGCCCGCCAGGCCCGCACCCGAAGGCCAACCCCCCACTCAACCATCGGCCCAAGCCTCTGCGGCCGAACCCGCCGTGAGCACCGCCCACCCGGACTTCCTGGCCCGCCTGGCTCAGGCCACCGGGGGCCAGGTGTTCACGAACGGCGAGACCGCCGCCGCGGGGCTCCAGTCCCTGGCCGCCGGCAGGCTGCCCCTGCCGGCCCGGCGTTCCCTCCAGCCGGCCCATCCCGAGGTGGGCGCCTGGCTGGCCCTGGCGGGACTGGCCCTCTGGCTGGCCTTCGCCGGCAAGCCCATGGCCCGGTGGCGGCCCGCCCTGCTCCTCCTGCTGGCCCTGGCCGCGCCCCTCCGGGCCCAGTCCGGGAAGGCCTGGGCGCCCCCCAGCGTGAAGGCCTGGTTCGCCCAGCGGGCCCTGGAGAACGGGGATCTGCCTGGGGCCCGCCGGTGGCGTCCGGGGGACGCCAAGCCCTCCCATGTGCTCCTGGCCGCCCAGATCGACCTGAGGACCGGCCTTCCCGATGAGGCCCTGAAGGCCCTGTCTCCCCTGGTGGGCCAGGGAGCCCCGCGGCCCCTGCCGCCCTGGCGGACGCCCGCCCTGCTCCTGGCCGCCCGGGCGCACCTCGAGGCCAGGCGTCCCGCCGAAGCCCGGGCCCTGCTGGAACGCCTGCTGCTGGAACATCCGGGCCAGCCGGACGCCATCCACGATCTGCAGACCCTGGTGAAGGACGCCACGCCGCCACCACCCAATCCGAAGACCCCTCCGCCCCCCCCGCCGCCCCGCCCCAGCATGGGTGCCCAGCAGGACGAGCTGGAGGGCATCAAGCAGCGCCTGCCCAAGCCCCCGAAGACCCCGGGAGGGGTGAAGGATCTGTAATCGGGCTGTCAGCTATCAGCCGTCAGCTAAAGAAACGGCGGCCCGGAGGCCGCCGTGCTTTTACTGATGGCTGACAGCTGATAGCTACTTCGCCCCCAGCCAGGCCGCGAACTCGGCGCCGGTGCGGAAGGCGCCCACCTGGCGGCGGACCTCCTTGCCGTTGGCGTCGAGGATCACCATGGTCGGGAAGGCTTCGAGGCCGAACTTATCGGCCAGCTTCTTCCCCTCGGGCATGGGGGTGCGGTCCCGCTTCTCCACGAGGGCGGAGAAGGGCACCACCTTGGCGAGGGCGGCCTGGCCCTCGGCGCTGGGGAAGACATTCTTCTGAAGGTACTGGCAGGGCGGGCACCACTCGGTCCAGAGGTCCATGAAGATGACCTTCTTTTCGGCCTTGGCGCGCTTGAGGGCGGTCTGGTAGTCGTGCTCCCACTTCACGGGTCCCTGGGCCACCAGGGGCGCGGCGATGAGCAGGAGGGCGGCGAGGGCTTTCATGCTGGAACTCCGGAGAGAGGGCGGATGCACCGCACAGAACGTTGGATGGAGCCAACCGGGCTTCCGTTCCATCTCCCAGGATACCCGGGCTAATCCGGCGGGTCAGAACCCCGTAATCCCAGGTGAATCGGCGAGTGCCGAACCCCTTTCCTTCCAAGGAGGCCGCCCATGCGCGCCGTCATGATCCCGCTGGCCCTGGCGGCCAGCCTCAGTCTCCCTCTGTCCGCGCAGACCGCGCGGTTCCTCAAGGTGGATATCGTCTCCAAATCCTTCCAGCACCATGCCAGGCACAAGGGTGCGGATGGCCCCAGTGAAGTGCATGTCCGCATGCCCATCAGCCTGGCCAACGGCATCCTCGACATGGCCGGCGAAGGGGAAATCAAGATCAATGGCGAGACGAAGAAGGGCATGAAGCCCGAACAGCTCCAGAAGCTGCTGTCCGACGCCAAGCCGGGCGACCTGCTCCTGGAAGTCACCACGGACAAGGGCGATCACATCCGCGTCACCGTCGAGTAGCCGGGAGCCCCTCCGCGCATCTCAAGGCCCCGCCACGCGGGGCCTCTTTGTGTACGCTGGAACCATGGAATCTCTGACCGAACTCCGAGTGCGCTACGCCGAGACGGATGCCATGGGCATCGTCCACCACGCGACCTATCCGGTGTGGATGGAGCTGGGCCGCAGCGATTTCCTGCGGGAGCTGGGCCAGAGCTACGCGGACTGGGAAGCCCGGGGCGTGCGCCTGGTGGTCAACGAGATCCGCGTCCGCTTCCGTTCACCGGCCCGCTATGACGAACTGGTGCAGGTCCGGACCTTCCTCCGGGAAACCGGCCGCCGCCGCGTCGTGTTCGGCTACCGCATCGAACGCAACGGGACCTTGCTGGCCGAGGGAGAGAGCACCCACCTAGTGGCCGGCTCCGATAACCGCGCCCGGGTGCTGCCGGATGATCTCCTGGAGCTGATTCAGCGCCCCTGAAGCTCGGCCTGCAGACAGAGGCAATTGGACAGCAGGGCCGCCAGGGCATCCATGACCCCCCGCCGGCTCTCGCTGAAGGCATCGGTCTGGAAGCTCTGGAAGCTCACCAGACCCACGGGCCGCCCGCCCGTTCCCAGCGGGATGCCGTACCAGGAATGGGGGATGAGGCCCGTGGCCTGTTCCGCGGCGGTCAGGAGGCTTCCAGCCGCCTGCCCCTCCTCCATGGTCCGGATGTAGATGGCCCGGTGGCCGGAGAGCACGCGTTCGGACAGGCCCGCCCGATCCGAGAGCCGCCGGGACGGGTGCTGCCGGAGACGCCCGCCCTCGTGGTAGAACACGAACTGAAGCTGGTCGTTGTCCCAGTCCGCCAGGGCCACGTAGAAGCAGGCCAGGCCCAGGGGCTTGAAGCAGACCTCCATGAGGGCCTCGCCCAGCTCGCGCGGGGAGAGGCCGGGGCGGAGGCGCTTCGCGGCGCCCAGGAGGAGGTCCCGATCCTCGTCCAGGTGCCGCACCAGCTCCTGGGTCTCCGCCATGCGGTTCCGGAGCGCCCGGTTCTCTTCCTCAAGCTGACGCAGCCGGTCCTCCCGTCCCACCGACGCGAGGTCCCTGGTCTTTCCACCGAAGAAACCCATGGGGCACACGAAGCCTTCAGAAGAAGCGATAAAGATGGTTACCTAGTGCCATGAAGATGCGGCGGCCGATCTCCCTTTTCAACACCCTGACCCGAAAGATCGAACCCGTGGTGCCTGTGGTGCCGGGGTCACTCTCGTTGTACACCTGCGGTCCCACGGTCTACAACTACGCACACATTGGAAATTTGCGGACATTCCTCTTCCAGGACCTGCTCAAGCGGACCTTCCAGGCCGCTGGCCACGAGGTCCGCCACTGCATGAACATCACGGATGTGGAGGACAAGATCATCCGGGATTCGCAGGGCGGCCTGCCCGCGGACGCCTCCAACGAGGCCCGCCACGGGGCCATGACCACCCTCACCGAGCGCTTCACGGCCATCTTCCTGGAGGACCTGGACACACTCCGCATCCGGAAGGCGGACTTCCTGCCCCGGGCCACCGCCTACATCCCCCAGATGATCCGCCTGGTGCAGGATCTCGAAGCCAAGGGCCTGGCCTACGTCCGCGAAGGCAGCGTCTATTACCGCATCGCCGGCCTGCCCCAGTACGGCTGCCTGGCCCACCTGGACCGGGAGGGTATGCAGGCAGGCGCCTCCGTGGACGCCGACGAATACGAACGAGACTCTGTCACCGACTTCGTCCTGTGGAAGGCCGCCAAGCCCGGCGAGCCCTCCTGGGACAGCCCCTGGGGCCCCGGGCGGCCCGGCTGGCACATCGAGTGCTCGGCCATGGGCATGGAGCTGCTGGGCGAGCGGGTGGACATCCACAGCGGCGGCGTGGACCTAATCTTCCCCCACCACGAGAACGAGATCGCCCAGAGCGAGGGCAAACTCGGCCACCGCTGGGTGGAGCACTGGGTCCATGGCGAGTTCCTGCTGGTGGAAGGCCAGAAGATGTCCAAGAGCCTGGGGAACTTCTTCACCCTGCGCGACCTCATCACGAAGGGCGTGGACCCCATCGCCCTGCGCTACGCCATCCAGAGCAACCACTACCGCAAGGTGCTGAACTTCAGCTTCGAGGGCCTGCGCGCCGCCGAGAACTCCCTGAAGCGAATCCGGGCCTTCCGCAAGCGCATGGAAGGCGAGGGCCAGGCCGGCGGCGGTCCCTGGGCGGAGGCGATCAATCCCACCGTCCGCCTGGACCAAGCCCGGGAGGCCTTCTGGGCGGCCATGGCCGACGACCTCAACACCCCCGAGGCCCTCGCCGCCATCTTCACCCTCATCAGCGACCTCAACGCCCAGGACGACCACGTGGCCCTCACCCGCGAGGAGCGCGACGCTGTCCTGGCCTTCCTGGACGAGGCCGACGCCATCTTCGCCGCCTGGCCCCACGAGGAGGCCAGCCTGGATGCCGAGGTGGAAGCCCTCATCGAGGCCCGGAAGGCCGCCAAGGCCTCCAAGAACTGGGCCGAAGCCGATCGAGTGCGCGACCAGCTCAAGGCCATGGGCATCGTGCTGGAGGACCGCAAGGACGGAACGGTCGGCTGGCGACGGGGATAGCCTTTTCTCACGCAGAAAGGCCCTCATGCCGCGGCATGAGGGCCTTTCTGTGTGATGGCCTCAGCGGCTGAGACGCTTCAACGCGATCTGGAGGAACTCCGGGGGACCGGGAAGGAGGCCGGAATCGGCCACGGCGTTCTGCCCTTCCTGGGTCAGGAGGAAGTGGATGACCTCGTTCACCGGAGCTGGAAGGGGCTGGCCAGGGGTCCGGTTCAGGTAGGCGTAGAAGAGCCGGGGCATGGGGTACTTGCTGGTGGTGACCGCGTCCTGGTTCGGGAAGCGGGCGTCTTCGAGGTGATAGGGCGTTACCGGCAGCACCTTGTTGGCGAAGTACCAGGAGGCCATGGTGCCGAAGGCGATACCCGCGCGGTCCGTCATGACGGCCTCGGCCAGCGCCGAGGAGTCGCCGCGTTCCTGGATGCCGGGCCTATACTCTCCCTTGAGCATGGCCTGAGCGGCGAACGAGGTGCGCGTGTTCGTCCCCTCGGCCCGCGCATAGGCGACGATGGGCATCTTGGCCCACTCGCCCTTGACTCCGAGGTCGCCCCAGGTGAGCGCCGGCGCCTTGCTGCCGCCGAGGCGGGTCCGGGAATAGATGGCGTCCAGCTGCTCCATGGTGATGGAGGTGATCGGATTGGCCTTGTTGACGAAGACGATGTTCGCGTCCAGGCAGACGGGGATGCGCATGGGCATGTAGCCGAACTTCGTCTGGAAGGCCTTGGTCTCTTCGGACGTGAACTCGCGGTCGGCGAGGATGAGCAGGGCGGTACCGTCCTGGAAGTCCTTGACCGCCTCTTTCGTGAGCTTCGACCGGTAGATCAGGTTGGCTTCAGGATGGAACTTCCGGAAGCCGGCGGACCACTCGTCGCCGAGATCCATGAGCTCGTCCGCCCCCGGCAGGTCGATGGGACCCTTCACCGCGGCCTGGGCCTGGTAGCGGGGAATCGAGGCGGGCACCTTGGCCCGGGTCTGGGCTGTCTGGGCCTGGAGCCCAGTGAAACAGGACATCCCCAATGCCACGGCCATGCCCGCGGCGAGGTAGGTGTGGTTCCCTCTCATATGGACCCCTTGTTGAATCAGGCGTTCCGACCGGGATCCCCCCCTGCCGGTCCCCTGAGTGTTCCCCGGTTAACTGCCAATGACCTGGAAAGATGCCGCCATAAATGCCCTTTAGGTCGCCATCGTACACCCGAACCCCAATCCCCCCGGCCCCCGCATGGAAACGTGACCCGGATCACGCCGGAGGCAAAAACGCCCTCCAGGTCTGCATCTGCGGAACCGCCCTGGATTCTGTCCCCTGGATCGGGATCCGGGCTCCGGTAGACTGCTCGTGAATCTGGCGGCCCCGCCCCGCCGGCCCGAGGGATCGCCATGGCACTTGCCCGTTGTCTAGCCAGCCTGCTCTGCGGCCTGCTCATGGCGGCGCCGATGTGGGCCCAGGATCCAGCCACCCACAAGCTGCCGGAGCACCATGCGAAGGCGGGTGTCCACTGCTTCGACTGCCACCACGAGGAGAAGCCCACCAAGAAGGCCGTGGCTTCCGATTCCTGCATGACCTGCCACGGCGACTACCCCGCCATGAAGGCCCTGACCAAGGACGTGAAACCCAACCCCCACGATTCCCACCTGGGTGAGATCCCCTGCACCGAATGCCACCGTCAGCATCAGGCTCCCAAGGTGAAGTGCCTGGAATGCCACGAGGGCAAGTTCAAGTTCAATATCCGCTGAGGGTCCCCGGCGATTCCAGGAGGGCGGCCCGAACCGCCTCGGGGGCCAGTTCCTCCAGACACTGGCGCCGCTGGCAGGCGCGTTCCCGGCACGGGGAGCAGCTGATGCCCGTGCGGAGCACGCGGCCGGCGCCCACGGGCAGGCCGGCCACCACGGGATCGCTGGAGCCGTAGAGGCCCAGGGCCGGCACGCCCAGGACGACCGCCAGGTGAAGGAGGCCCGTATCCGGTGCCACCACCCGATCCGCCTGCCGCAGGGCCGCCGCCAGCTGCCAGAAGCCCAGGCGCGGCAGGGCCGGAACCCCGGTTTCCGCCGGCAGCCAGCCGCGGAGGTCCTCCTCTTCGGGGCCCAGGGACCACCGCAGGTCCCACCGGTCCTTCAGCATCCCGGCGAGGGTGATCCAGTGGCGCAGGGGCCAGCGCTTGATGGCGCCGCGGCGGGAGGCGCCGGGCACCAGCACAGCGCGAGGTTTTGTCCGGACCGGCCAGACCTCGCCAGGATCCGGCAGATCCACCGCCTGGAGCACGGGCCTGAAGCGGCCCAGGCCTGGTATGCCCCGGCCCCGCCCGAAGGCCTCGGCCAACCCCAGGGCCTGGTCGTACCGAGTCTGGTGGCGGAAGGGGAGCGGATGGGTCTGGAGCGACCCGGCGAACTCCTTGGTGACGCCATCACCCCAGCGCTCGGGGATGGCCGCCAGCTTCGGGATGAGGGCCGCCTTGAGGATGCCGTGGAAATCGAGGCTGGCTTCGGCATCCCGCACCAGGCCCGCCACCCGCCGCAGCTCCGGCAGAGCCGACAAGGGATTCGAGAGGCGCTTCCGGCGCACGATCACCGGTTCCAGCCAGGGGAGCGGTTCCAGCAGGAACGCGTGGCGGTCCTCCACCACGGCCCGGAAGCGCGCTTCCGGGAAGGCCTCTCGGAGGTTGGCCCAGGCCGGCATCACCCGGAGGATGTCACCGAGGGCGGAGAGGCGGAGCAGGACCAGATCCATGCCCCCATGCTACCTGCCGATGTCGCTAGGCTGGGGGCATGAAGCCCTTCGCCCTGGACCAGTCCAAGAATCCCCCGGCCCTCAACGGGTTGGATCGCCTGCTCCGCCGCTTCGGCAGGAGCGCCTACATGGTGGCGGTCCTGCTGATGTACGCCCTCGTCTCCACGGCGCTGGGCCTGGCCCTGGCGCCAGCCCTGTGGGCTTGGGCCCAGGTCCATCCGGGGTTGCAGAGGCTCCCCGGCGTCCTGCCCTGGGTGGCCCAGGGGATCGCCCTGGCCGTCTGCTTCTTCATCTTCGGCCTGACCCTGCTGGTGGTGGTCCCCCTCTACAACTGGCTGCTGCCCACCCGGGTGAAGCCCTTCAAGGGCGGCTACTACACCCTGCATGCCGTGCCCTGGTTCCTCCACAACGGGCTCTTCTACCTGGTGCGCTACACCTTCCTGCCCTTCGTGACCCTCACGCCCTTCGGGGTGTGGTTCCTCAAGGCCATGGGCATGAAGGTCGGGCGCCATGCCTTCATCAACACGGAATACATCAGCGACCCCCAGCTCATCACCATCGGCGACGACGCGGCGCTGGGCGGCAGTGTGCGCCTCTGCGCCCATTACGGCGGCGCCGGGAATCTGGTCATCGCCCCTGTGACCGTCGGGCACCGCGCCACCCTCGGCCTGGCCTGCTGCATCATGGGCGACGTGGTCATCGGCGACGACGCCACCATCCTGCCCGAGAGCGTGGTGTTGCCGGGGAGCCGGGTGGGGGCGGGAGAGACCTGGGGCGGTGTCCCCGCGCAAAGGATCGAGCGCGAGGACATGGCGAGGATCAAGGCCGAGATCCGGGGCCTGCCCGGAACCATCAGGTGACACCGCCTACGGTTTCCGATGCTCACCGCTCGCCGGGTCCCGGCTTCGCAGGCTGCCCCGCAGCCCGCTGCGCCACCCGCCGGGGTTCGCGGGGCGGTGTCCCCGCGCGGAGGATCGAGCGCGAGGACATGGCGAGGATCAAGGCCGAGATCCGGGGCCGGCCTGAAACCATCAGCTGACATCGCCTACGGTCTCCGATGCTCACCGCTCGCCGGATGGCCGAAGCTTTGGGATAAGTCGAGATAAAAGGCAGGCTAGTCAAAGCTGGACCATGGAACCACAATGGACGTTTTCCCCCGGGGGACGCCCCCTCAACTTTGGGTCATGCTGATGCGTACATTCGCCCTACTTCCTGCCCTGCTCCTCCCCGCCGCCTTGATCGCCCAGGCGCCCGCCGCGTCCCTCGGGGACCGGCTGAAGGCTGAACGCCCGGCCGTGGACAAGCTGGTGGCGGACCTCCAGTACCCCGAGGCCATGAAGCGGGCCGAGAGCCTGCTTCCCGCCACCAAGCCCGTCTTTGACAAGAAGGACAACCAGACCTTGGTCCAGAGCGCCGTGACCTACATGGACCTCGGCCAGGCCTACCGGATGGCCGTGGAAACCGCGGACGCGGCCGGCTACTGGGAAAAGGCCCTGGAATACGCGAAGACCGCCAAGGCCCTGGCCGCCGAAAGCTACGATGCGATCAAGGAGCCCTTCGGCCAGACCGTCACCTACTACACCCAGGCCGGCGCCCGGGCCAAGCAGGTGCTCGAGGAGAACGACGCCCGCATCAAGGAGCTGAAGGGGAAGAGCGTTCTCGATCCCGGCGAGCGCCAGGAGCTGGACCTCGCCCTGGGGGTGGAGAAGGAACAGGCGGATGACGCCAAGTGGGTAAAGTTCTTCCAGACCTACCTCGACGTCACCAAGCGCGAGACCGAGGCCTATGATCCCCTGGTGAAGGTCATGGAGGAGAAGCTCAAGGGCGAGGCCAACCAGGTGGAGGAGTACAAGGCCGGCAAGGGCGACAAGCTCAAGTGGGTCGAGGCCGTGGTCTCCAGCCCGGCCTACCTCGAGGCCCAGGGCGACAAGGCCGGCAAGGCGCGCTTCCTGTACCGCCTGTCCGTCGTGGATCCTGAGAGCAAGAAGGTCCAACACCAGCTCGACGTCCTGTTCGGGAAGGCCCCGGCCACGCCGGTGAAGCCCGCCAAGCCCGCCAAGAAGGGAAAGAAGGGCTGAACCCCTCCTGGGCCTTGTACCCTGAGGACATGGCCCGCCGTTCCGCCTCCCGCATCCCCGTCCGTCCCCCGGCCCGCACGCCCGATCGGCGGGAATCCCCGAAAGCCCCGCGGCCTGCCGCGGGGCTTCGTCCGTACGAAACCTTCGAGGCCACCTTCCTGGGCCACCCTGAAGGCGCCGGCGGATTCCTGCGCCTGGCCGGAATGCCCAAGGGCCCCGGCATGGACCTCCTCGTGGACTGGCGGGATGCCCACGGCGCCATCCACGGCGACAAGGTCCTGGCCGAAGTCAGCGGCGAGGGCTGGGACGGGCGCCTCAAGGCCCGGGTGCTGGAGGTTCGGGGCCGCGGCGAGATCCCCCTGCCCGGCACGCTTCAGAAGCAGCCCTGGGGCTGGCGTGTGGTGCCCCTGGAACCGCGGCTCTCCCAGATCATCTCCGTGCCGCCCACGGACCTGGCCGAGGATGGCGAGCTGGTGAGCGTGAAGCTGGATGCCGATCCCGAGGCCAAGCAGCTGCACGGCACCGTGGTGGCCCGCCTCGGCAAGAAGACCGACCTGAAGATCGAGAACAGGCTGACCGCGGCCCTCTTCAACCTGCGCACGACCTTCCCGGACGGCGTGATGAAGGAGCTGGCGCCCTTCCCCACGACCATCCCCGCCGAATGGATCCAGGGCCGCGAGGATCTGCGCGAGACGCTCACCTGCACCGTGGACCCGCCCACGGCCAAGGACTTCGACGACGCCATCAGCCTGGAGGCGCTGCCCAAGTCCGAAGGCGGCGGCTGGCTGCTGGGCGTGCACATCGCGGACGTGAGCCACTATGTGACCGAGAACGGCCCCCTGGACGAGGAGGCCCGCCTGCGGGGCACCTCGGTGTATTTCCCGGACGAGGCCATCCCCATGATCCCGGATCGCCTCAGCGGGGATCTGTGCAGCCTGCGCGAAGGCGTGGACCGCCTGACCATGACGGCCTGGATGACGATCTCGCCCGAGTTGGAGGTGGTGGAGACGCGGCTCTCCGAGAGCGTCATCCGCAGCGCGAAGCGCCTCACCTACGACGAGGTGAAGGAGGCCAGCATCGACCTCTCGACGCGGAAACGGGCCGAGCTGGGCGAGGACCTCTGCGCCCTGCTGGACGAATCGCTGGTGCTGTCGAGGCGCCTCACCGTGGCCCGCCTGGGCCGGGGCGCCATGAACCTGGACACCGAGGAGGCCGAGTTCATCTTCGACGCGGAGGGCCGTCCCGTGGATGCCCGCCGCTATCCGCGCCACGACGCCCACCGCATGATCGAGGAGTTCATGCTGCTGGCCAACGAGACCGTGGCCCAGTTCTTCACGCGGAAGAAGGTCCCCACCATCTACCGCATCCACGACGAGCCCGACCCGCTGAAGCTGGAGATCTTCGCGGAGGTGGCACGCACCTTCGGACTGCTGAAGCCCAAGGAGACCCCCACGCCCGAGCACCTCAACGCCATGCTGGACAAGATCCGGGGCGGCCCCCTGGAGGTGATGATCAATACCCTGCTGCTGCGCAGCCTCAAGAGGGCCGAGTACAGCGCCGAGAACATCGGCCATTCCGGCCTGGCCCTCCAGGACTACCTGCACTTCACCAGCCCCATCCGCCGCTACCCGGACCTCATCGTTCACCGCCTGCTGCGCAAGGTCCTGCGGGGTGAGCGCCTGCCCGAGGCTCTCCATAGCCACCTGGCCGTGCTGGCCAAGGGCGCCAGCGACGCCGAGCAGAAGGCCACCGAGGCCGAGCGCGAGAACGACAAGTGGAAGGCCTGCCTTCTGATGAAGTCCCGCATTGGGCAGCGGTTCCGGGGCCGCATCCAGGGCTTCTCCGCCAAGGTGGCGTTCATCACGCTCGACGCGCCCTTCGTGGAGGTGGGCGTGCCTCTGGCGGCCCTGGGCGGCAGATTCTGGATCGACGAGCACCGCACCAAGGCCACCGGCCTCCGCGGATCCGTGGTGCTCACCATTGGCGATGCCGTGGAGGTCGAGGTCACCGCCGTGGACGAGGACCTGCGCCGCATCAGCGCCTGGATGACCGAAGCCAAGGCCCAGGATGCCCACGGCAAGGCCTTCACCTTCGTGCCGACGCTCGCAGCGCCTGCGACGCTGCGGGAAGGGGACTTCGAAAAGCCGAGGCGGGGGGGCGGAGCGCGGGCGAGGGAACCCAAAGTGCGCCACGAGGCGCCTCCAAAGGGTCGGCCGCCGAAGAAGGTCCGCGAGGCGGGTGGAAAGGCCCGCGAGACGGGCGGAAAACGCCGGGAAGCGAGCCCCAAGCCGCCGAAGGGCAGTGTGCGGGGCACCGGCAAGCGGAAGGGCCGGTGATCGTCGCGCCATCACCCGTGCGCTGCCTGGGGGTGGATCCGGGCTCCCTGGCCTGCGGCTGGGCGGTGGTGGAGCGCTTCGGTTCGCGCCTGACCCTGGTGGAGGCGGGCGTCATCCGCAGCCCCCGGGGCGCCGATTTCGATCAGCGGGCCCTGCGCATCCACGAGCGCCTGGCGGAGGCCATCGCCGCCCACGGGCCGGGCTTCATGGCCGTGGAGTCTCCCTTCGTGGAGAAGAACGCCGCCACCGCCCTGAAGCTGGGCCAGATCCGCGGCGGCATCCTGCTGACGGCGGCCCTCCACGGCCTGCCCGTGGGCGACTACAACCCCATGCAGGTGAAGAAGGCCGTCAGCGGCTACGGCTGGGCGGACAAGAGCCAGGTGGGGAAGATGGTCATGACCCTGCTGAACTTGCGGGAGCCGCTGGCCGCCGACGCGGCCGACGCCGCCGCCGTGGCCATCGGCCATCTGCTGGCCACCCGACGGGTCTGATCCACCCCGTTGACAACCTGTATGTCATGTTTTTCAAGGGCTTCTGGGATTGTCATGGCGACCATGACAAAAATGTTCGTAACTCGTGACATTTCTTGTGATGTCTATCACTAGCATTGGGAATCATCAAAGACGATGATGATGTCCAGCAAGCAGTGGAGTGGCCATGCACATGGATGCCAGCGTTCGACAGCACAACCCCGCCTTCTGGACCACCGCCGAACGGCTGCACGAGGTCTTCAACCAGCTCGAGTCCAAGATGAGCGCCTCCCCGCGCGGCCTCGCCGTCCTCCGCCAGGTGCAGGCCCTCGAAGCCGAGCTCGAGGCCGAGGTCATGCACCGCAGCCATCGGACGTTCGCGGCCTGAGGCCGGATCCTACGCAGAACGGCCCGGCGATGCCGGGCCGTTCTGCGTACGGGAGAGCCTCACGGCTTCTTCATCTGGAAGGTGAAGGTCTTCCAGGGGGCGTCCAGCAGCACGCGGGTTTCGCCCCGCCAGCCGATGCCGGGATCCTCGCCACGGATCACCAGGCTGGCCCCGGCCTTGGAGGCATCCAGCAGAATCCTGGGCCTGGCCTCCGTCCAGGGGTCCACGGCGTAGGTTCCGTCCTGGCGCTTCTCCCCGATCTGGACGGTTCCCAGCACCCCGGTGCCCTCGGCCGGCAGGATCTCCAGCTTCAGGTTTCCCCGGCCGCTGGCGCGAAGCTGGAGTGAGATCCGGCCTCCTCCGCCGCGGCGGATGACGCCCTGGATCTCCCCTTCCGCCAGCGGGGTCTCCGGCTGCACGGCCTTGGCGGCCAGCACGTCCATCACCAGGCTCCGGTAACGGGTGGCCTCCTCGGTGATGCGTCCCTCGTCCAGGGCCTTCTCACCGCAGTTGTAGGCCGCCACCGCCTTCTGGACCTCCCCCTGGTAGCGGTCCAGCAGGAAGCGCAGGTACTTCGCCCCTGCCGCCATGACCTGGGCGGGATCGTCCGGGTCCGTCGCGCCGTATTTCCGGGCGGTTTCGGGCATGACCTGGAGCAGGCCCGTGGCGCCCCTGGGGCTCCTGGCGGCCGCATTGAAGCCGCTCTCCACCCAGGCCATGCTGCGGAGCAGCTGGGGATCCAGGCCCTCCCGGGCCGCCAGGGCATCCAGTTGGGCGATCACCGGGACGGGAGCCCCGATGGGCGGGAACACCGGAGCCGCCGCCCGCAGGGCGAACGCCAGGCCGGGGATCAGCAAGAGAATCAGGGCACCTCCGAGGGGGCCCCGGACAGGCTTCGGAGAAAGCAGACGTTCGATGCGCGTGAGCAGGTGTCCTCCTCGGGCCGCGAGGGCCGGGAACAGCAGGTGGGGAAGGGGCCGCTGGATGTCGTCCAGCGCGTTGAGGGCCAAAGCCAGGCGCCGCGGATCGCCGAGCATCCCGGCCGCCAGGTCATCGGCGAGTTCCTCGCGTTCGGCCCGGATCCTGGCCGAAAGCCACCAGATGGCGGGGTGGAAGAAGAGGAGGGTTTCCGCGATGCCCTGGAGGAGGTTGGCCAGGTAGTCCAGGCGGCGCACGTGGGCCAGTTCATGGGCCAGGAGGGCCTCCAGATAACCGGGCGGGAGGCCCGTGAGCAGGGTCGCCGGCAGGAGCACCACCGGTTTCCAGAGCCCGAGGGCTACAGGCGATTGGGGCGATTGGCCCTGCCCCACCAGGAGGAGCCGGACCTTGCGCAGGATCCCCAGGCGCCGGGCCAGGGCATCGAGCGTGCCCTGCCATTCCCCGGGGGCCGGGACGCCCCTCCGCTTCCAGCTCAGGCTGAGGGCATACCCGCCGCCCAGGCGCAGGGCCATGAGGCTCGCTCCCACCGCCCAGAGAACGACCAGGATGGGCAAACGTGGCTGGAGCGCGGCCTCCAGCCGCACCAGCAGGGGTCTGGAGGTCCTGTCCGCCAGGGGCAGGAAGGCGGCCAGGTCAGCCTGGGCGACCTCGGCCACCTGGACCGGACCGACTCCCAGCGGTTCCGCACGGTGGAAGTGCCATGCCGTGCCAGCAGGCAGCCCCAGGCAGAGGGCCAGAATCAGGCCATTCATGGCATGCCGAGCGCGGCCTCGAAGAAGGAGCCCGCCCAGGGCCGCCAGGGCTACCAGCAGGCCGTCCTGCCAGAGAGCGTGGACGAGGGCCCATCCCAGGATCTGCACGGCGGCGGCCATCAGTCCTCCTTCCCCAGCAGCTCGCGGATACGGGCCTTTTCTTCGGGAC
The DNA here is from genome assembly GCF_022808815.1 of Geothrix paludis. Taxonomy (GTDB): domain Bacteria; phylum Acidobacteriota; class Holophagae; order Holophagales; family Holophagaceae; genus Geothrix; species Geothrix paludis. The sequence continues at coordinate 71,359 of NZ_JAKZLC010000002.1, forward strand.
TGACGGGGCCTGAGCGGAGGGCCGCGAGCACCAGGGCAGCGGCGGATCCTCCGAAGAGGCGCTGGCTCAGATCGGCCACCAGCCCCCCCTCCATGGCCGCCCGGCTGTGGGCCGGGGCGTAGACATGGCTGCGCTGCCGCTCGTCCCGGGTCACCAGGCCCTTGTCCAGCATCACCTGGAGCATCCGCAGGACGCCGGTGTAGGCGTACTCCTCCGTGAGGTTCAGGCGGGCATGCACCTCCTTCACGGTGGACGGTCCCAGGTCCCAGAGAACCCGCAGGAACTTGAGCTCCACGTCGGTCGGTTTGATCGGTCGCTTCATGGGAATCCTACACAAGATGATGTAGACCATTTTGTGTAGATCGGGCCGATTGTCAAGGGCTCCCTTGAAAAGGGAACGCCGACAAGCGAGGGAAAGCACAAGCCCGGCTCTGCAGGGCTTGTGCGCGGGGGCCCGGGGGTATGCGCGCAGCGCGGAACCCCCGGACAACAAAAGGGCACCCCGAAGGGTGCCCAATTGTCTCGGCCACTAGGATCACGGGCCGGAAGGGGCTGGCGTGAACGGTCGCCCCGTGGGAGGAAAGAGAAACTCTTCCCGACTCACAGGCTAGGCCGGCCTCCACCCCTCTCAAGAGGAAAAACTGTCCTGGCAGCCATCAGTCGATCAGGCCCGGCGCCCCGGCCCGGTAGGTGGTGTAGTGCGGCTCCCACTGGGCCTTGGTGACGATGGATTCCAGCTGGTCGTCATCGAGCAGGCGGCCGAGGCCGGCATTCCTGGCCTCGATGCCCACGGCCTTGGCCACGGCGGCGGAGACCTGGCGGATGTCCTTCATTTCCGGCAGCAGCAGGCCGGTGGCTTCCTGCGCCGGCGTCACGAAGGTGCTGATGGCCTTGCTGGCCGCCAGGAACATGCTGTCCGTGATCCGGGTGGCCTTGCAGACCAGGGCGCCGAGGCCCACGCCCGGGAAGATGTACATGTTGTTGCACTGGGAGGCCTGGAGCGTGCGGCCCTTCCAGTCCACCGGCGCGAAGGGGCTGCCCGTGGCCACCAGGCCCTTGCCGTCCGTAGCCTTCCAGACCGCCTCGGGCGAGCATTCGCACTTGTGGGTGGGATTCGAGAGCGCCAGCACGATGGGCCGCTCGGAATGCCTGGCGGTCTCCGCCAGGATGGCCTCGTCGAAGAGGTTCGGCTGGGCGGTGACGCCGATGAGCACCGTGGGATGCGCGTTGCGCACCACATCCTGGAGGCCGATGCGGGAGGGATCGTCCAGCTTCCACCCTTCCACTGAGGAGCGGCACTGGGCCAGCGGCATCTGGGGGCCCTCCAGCAGGGGGTCGCCTTCAATGAGCAGGCCCTGCATGTCCACGGCGAAGATGCGCTTGCGGGCCTCCTCGTCGGAGAGGCCTTCCGCCTTCAGCGCGGCGCGGATGTTCATGGCGATGCCGGTGCCGGCCTGGCCCATGCCCACGATGACGTAGCGCTCGTCCTGGAAGCGGCTCTTCTTGATCCGCATGGCGGTCATCAGCGCTGCCAGGGCCGTGGACCCCGTGCCTTGGATGTCGTCGTTGAAGGAGAGGATGCGCTCGCGGTAGCGATCGAGGTTCTTGAAGGCCGTGTGCTTGGCGAAGTCCTCCCACTGGAGCAGGGCGCCGGGGAAGTTGCGCTTCACGCCGAGAACAAACTTCTCGACGAGTTCTTCGTACTCCGCGCCACGGAGCCGGGGCTTGCGGATGCCCAGGTAGAGCGGATCCTCAAGCAGTCGGGGGTTGTTGGTGCCCACGTCCAGCGTGACAGGCAGGCACACCCCCGGGTGGACACCGCCGGCGGCCACATAGAGGCTCACCTTGCCCACGGGGATGCCCATGCCGTCGGAGCCGAGGTCGCCCAGGCCCAGGATGCGCTCGCCGTCCGTCACCACGATGAGGTTCACCTGGGGCTGGGAGAGCCCGTGGAAGATCTGGTCGATGTTCCCGATGTTCTCCGGCGTGATGTAGATGCCCCGGTAGCGCCGCTGGATGTGGCTCAGCTGGAGGCAAGCCTGGCCCACGGTGGGCGTGTAGACGATGGGCACCATCTCGTCCAGGTGGTCCACCAGGAGGCGGTAGAAGAGGACCTCGTTCCGGTCCAGGAGGCCCGACAGGTAGATGTACTTCTCCAGGTCGTCGGACTTGCGCTGGAACGCCTCGTAGGTCCGGTCCAGCTGGGATTCCAGGGTGGAGATGCCGGGCCGCAGCATGCCGTCCAGGCCCAACCCCAGGCGCTCCTCCTTGGTGAACGCCGAGGCCTTGTTCAGATGCGGATTGTTCAGCAGCTGCCGGCCCCGGACGTAGACCTCGTAGTATTCCTCGCCCGTCAGCGGGTCGATCTTCAGCGTGAAGGTCTTCATGGCAGCCCCTGTTTCACATGATCGCGCGAATGCACCGGCATCCTGGATGCTCACGCAAATGACCACCCCAGTGTAGCCAATCTACCCCAGGGCAACGGGTCACATCCGGAAGGCGGTCAGTGGAGAAGCGAAGCCAATTCCACCGGCGATGTCACGGGCCGGGCGCAGGTGCGGCCCCGGCAGACGAAGGCGAAGGGGCCTTCGCTGGAGGTGGCGCGTTCCTCGTGCAGGGGGAGGAGCTGATCCTCCGACACAGACAGGACCCGCCCGGGCAGGTGGCGGCGGTGGACCTCCGCCAGCATGGCCTGCACCGCGGAGCTGCGCGGATTGCCGGAGATGGCCACCTCCACCGGCTCGCGCAGGGCCAGGTCGAACACGCCGAGCATCCCCAGGAAGGCTCGGGGCGCCCGTCGCATCCAGGGGGCGAAGCAGCGGAGCGCGCCCTCGGCGGCCAGCCGGAAGTCCTCCCGCTGGAGGTGGCGGGACAACCGCAGCAGGGCCCGCGCCGCCAGCGTGTTGCCGCCGGGGATGGCGTTGTCGAACCCCGGCTTCAGACGGAAGAGGAGGTCCGCCTGATCCGCTTCGGTGCTGAAGAAGCCGCCGTCGACCTGATCCAGGAACCTCGCCATCAGCCCCTCGGCCAGCGATTCCGCCCAGCGCAGCCAGGCCGGATCGAAGCCGGCTTCGTAGAGGTCCACCAGCCCTTCCACCACGGCGGCGCTGTCCTCCAGGAAGCCCGGCGTGTGGGCCTGCCCTTGCCGCCAGACGCGCAGCAGATGTCCGTCCCGCCAGAGCTCCCGGCGCAGGAAGCTGGCGCAGTCCCTGGCGGCTTCGAGGTAGCGGGCCTCGCCCAGCACCTGGAAGCCCCGGGCCAGGGCAGAAAGCGCCAGCCCGTTCCATGACGCCAGCACCTTGTCGTCCTTGCCCGGGCGCACGCGGCGGTCCCGCCAATGCCGCAGGCGCTCCCGCAGCAGTTGATCTTCTTTCTCGGGAAGCGAAGCTTCCCGAGCACATGAAAAGCGGTGAACCACGCTCTTCCCGTGCTCGAAAGTCCCCCCATCGGTGATGCCGAAGACGGCGCAGAAGCGTGCGCCATCCGCCTCGCCCAGGGCTTCGCGGACCTCAGCGGGCGTGAAGACGTAGAACTTCCCCTCCTCGCCCTCGCTGTCCGCATCCTCGCTGGAGTGGAAGCCGCCGGCGGGATCCCGCAGGTCCCGCAGCAGGTAGTCCAGCGTCTCCCGCGCCACCTGTGCGTATCGTGGCTCTCCCGTGGCCTGAAAGGCCGCCAGGTAGGCGCAGGCGAGCTGGGCATTGTCGTAGAGCATCTTCTCGAAGTGGGGCACCAGCCACTGGCCGTCCACGCTGTAGCGGGCGAAGCCGCCGCCCAGGTGGTCGTACATGCCGCCCTCCCACATGGCATCCAGGGTGCGCAGGGCCATGGCCCGGTCCTCCGCCGTGCCCCGGGCCAGGATCAGTTCCACGGCCATGGACTGGGGGAACTTGGGCGCCGGGCCGAAGCCGCCCCAGCGGGGATCGAAGGCGGCCCGCAGCTGGGCCAGGGCCTCGTCGAGCGCTGCCTCACCCGGAAGCTCCGCACCCGCATCCACCGCCGCCTGCCGCCGCAGCTCCGCCGCAAGATTCGCCGCCTGCCCCACCACGCCCGCCCGGTCCTCCCGCCACACCTCGGCGATGCGCCGCAGCAGGGGGACGAATCCCGGCATGCCACCCCGAGGTTCTGGCGGGAAGTAGGTGCCCCCGTAGAAGGGCTCCAGATCCGGCGTGAGCCACACGCTCATGGGCCAGCCGCCCCGGCCGGTCATCGCCTGCACGGCGTCCATGTAGAGGTCATCCAGATCCGGCCGTTCCTCCCGGTCCACCTTGATGCTCACGAAGTGGGCGTTGAGCACCTCGGCCACGGCCGGGTTCTCGAAGCTCTCCCGCTCCATGACGTGGCACCAGTGGCAGGCGCTGTAGCCGATGCTGAGGAAGATGGGCTTCTGCTCGGCCCGTGCCTTGGCCAGCGCCTCCCCGCCCCACGGGAACCAGTCCACGGGGTTGTGGGCGTGCTGGAGCAGGTAGGGACTGAGGCTTCCAGCGAGATGATTGGACATATCCGGCTCCCCGGACCGGATTATGCCCCAGGATTCCTTTCATGACAGGGACATGACGGTGGCCACCGGTAGAATGGAACTTTCGTGCCGCTCCGGAGTCCCATGTTCGACAGCCTCACCCAGAAACTCAGCCAGGCCATGAAGGCCCTCCGGGGCCAGTCGAAGCTGACGGAAGCCAACCTCGAAGCCGTGCTGCGCGAAGTCCGCATGGCGCTGCTGGAAGCCGACGTCCACGTGAGCGTGGCCCGCACCTTCCTCCAGCGGGTGAAAGAGAAGGCCCTCGGCGCCGAGGTCATGCAGGGCCTCAACCCCGCCCAGGCCTTCATCGACATCGTCCACCGCGAGCTGGTGGAGATCATGGGTGGCCAGGCCCCCGAGCACCCCATCGCCTTCGCCTCGAAGCCGCCGACGGTGGTGATGATGGTGGGCCTGCAGGGCGCCGGCAAGACCACCACCTGCGGCAAGCTGGCGGTGTTCCTGAAGAAGCTGGGGCGCTCGCCCCTGCTGGTGCCTGCGGACGTCTACCGCCCCGCCGCCATCGAGCAGCTGCACGTGGTGGCCAAGGACGCCGGCGTGCCCTCCTTCCGCACGGAGGAGAAGGACCCCGTGGCCATCTGCGCCGCGGCCCTGGCCGAAGCGAAGCTCAAGGGCTGGGACACGGTCATCCTCGACACCGCGGGCCGCCTGCATCTCGATGAAACGCTGATGGAGGAGCTGGTCCGCATCAAGGGCTCGGTCTCCCCGGACGAGATCCTCTTCGTGGCCGACGCCATGACGGGCCAGGACGCCGTCCGCAGCGCCACGGCCTTCCACGAGAAGCTGGGCATCACGGGCGTGGTGCTCACCAAGACGGATGGCGACACCCGCGGCGGCGCGGCCTTCAGCATCAAGCAGGCCACGGGCCAGCCCCTCAAGTTCGTGGGCGAGGGCGAGAAGCTGGAGGACTTCCAGCGCTTCCACCCGGACCGCATGGCTCAGCGCATCCTGGGCATGGGCGACGTCCTCAGCCTCATCGAGCATGCCAAGGACAAGATCGACGAGAAGGAAGCCGAGGTCATGGCCAAGCGCCTGGCCAAGAACCAGTTCACCCTGGAGGACATGCGCAAGCAGTTCCAGCAGGTGCAGAAGCTGGGCTCCATGAACAAGATCCTGGGCATGCTGCCGGGCCTGGGGCAGATGAAGGACCAGCTGGCCCAGGTAGCCACGGACAAGCGCATCAAGCATCTCGAGGCCATCATCAACTCCATGACCCCCGCCGAGCGCGCCAACCACAACCTGCTGGACGGCAAGCGCAAGCGCCGCATCGCCGCCGGCTGCGGCCGTCCCGTGAGCGAGATCAACCAGCTCATCAAGCAGTATGTGGAAACCAAGAAGATGATGGGCCAGATGAACGATCCCAAGTTCATGGCCCGCATGCAGCGCATGGCCAAGATGGGTGGCGGCCCCAACCTGCCTTTCTAGCCTGCCTTTCTAGCGAGGACCCTAGGTGCTTCCCCGTCCCCTGACATCCGCCAGAACCTGGATGGTCTTCGGGGTGGTCCTGGCCGTCGGCCTGACCGGGGCATGGCTGTGGCGGTCCAGCGCCCACTCCGCCGGAGCGCGGCGGGTGCTCATCATCAGCGCCGAACCTTCGCAGCAGACCGAGGTGAACCTGGGTCTCGAAACCTTGATCTCGGACCACTTCGAAGTGCTGGCGGGGATCACGGTCACGCACGCCGCGGCCGTCCCCGCCCCGGCGGACCTGCGGAAACTCCCACACGATCTCGCCCTGTTCCGCTTCCACGGACGCCGGGACGGCCAGCGGCTGGCACTGACCACCCAGTGGACCACCCCTGCGGAGCTGCTGGCGGGCCGCCCCTGGCGCCGGGACGCCCAGCCCCCCATGGATCCGGCCCAGGCCATGGAGACCTGGGTGGCACGGTGGCCCCTGGATCGACGCCACCGCTTCCGGGCCGACCTCTATCCCCGGGATCCCGGGCGGTTCTGGCAGCTCCTGCGGGCCATGGCCATCCGGGACGACCGGGAAGCCACGAGCCAGCTGCCGGCCACCCAGGCCCTGGCCGAGGCCGAGCCCATGTGCGCCACGGCCTGGACCACGCTGGGGGATCACCTCTACCGCAGCCTGTGGGTGGATCCCGCCGAGGCCGGCATCGGCCTCAATTCCCGCACCCACAGGGCGTTCCAGCGGGCCGTGGAGCTGGTGCCGGGCCACCCCCGGGCCACCTTCCTCTGGTCCCTGATGCTCACGGACACGGGAAACCAGGACATGGCCCTGCGCGTCCTCGACGAGGCCATGCGTCTGCGCCCGGAGGTTCCCGACATCTTCCTCGGCCTCACCTACGCCGGCCGAACCTCAGGCCTGCTGGCCGGGGCCCGGTCGGCCATGCTCCGGCGGCAGGAGCTCCTCGCCCCCCTGTCCCCCGCCTCCTCCTGGACCGTCGAGACCACCAACCTCTACATCGGGGACTGGTCCGCCTTCGAGCAGGACGTGCAGCAGGCGAGGACCCTGCGCGAGGATTCAGGCGTCCTGTTCTACCTGGGTTACCTCGCCCTGCTGAAGGGTGACCGCAAGACGGCCCTCGGGCGTATGAAGGACGCCGAAACGGCGGGGGGCTTCAGCCCCTTCCAGGACCTCGCCCGGGTCTACCGCGCCCTGCTGGAGGGACGCACCTCGGACGGCCTGGCCGAGCTCCGGCGGATCGATGATGTACGCGGCAAGCTCCGCATTCCCGACGGGGAGTTGACCTTCAAGCAGGCGGAGGCCTATTCGCTCCTCGGCGATTCGGATCGGGCCGTGGATTGCGCCACGCGGGCCTTTGTCCAGGGGTTCAGCTGCGCCCGCTGGTACGAGTCGTCACCCTTCCTCGAGAAGATGCGGACCCACCCCCGCTGGCCGACTCTCCGGCGGAACGTCCGGGAGCGCCAGGCCGTCATGGAAGGCAGCTTCCCGCCCTCGAGCTTCGAGCCCTGAATTAGCGCTTGGGAACGGGTGAATTCCGCGATACACTCTCCTGCTCAGGGAGTGCCCATGCTTTCGATCCGACTTGCTCGCAATGGTGCCAAGAAGCGCCCGTTCTACCACATCGTCGTCTCCGAGAATGACCGCATCCCCACCGGCCGCGCCGTGGAGGTGCTGGGCTTCGTGAACCCCATCGCCGGCGCCGGCGAAGAGGTCCGCATCGACGCCGAGAAGGCCAAGTCCTGGCTCCAGAAGGGTGCCCAGCCCTCCAAGACCGTCCTCGATCTGTTCAAGAAGAACCAGATCCTGTAGCCGGTTTCCGTTCGCCGAAAGCCGGGCCAGGGTCCGGCTTTCTTTGTTCGTGGAGCGCCCATGAATCCCGAAGCCTTCCTACGCGATGTGCTGACCCCCCTGCTGGACCATCCGGAGGCCCTCCGGGTCGAGGTCAGCGGCGAGGGACGGAAGCGCGATGTGCTGGTCTTCGCGGACCCCAGGGACCGCGGGCGCATCATCGGCAAGCACGGGCGCATGATCTCGGCGCTTCGCACCCTCTGCAAGGTCGCCGGAGAGAAGGCGGACCTGATGGTGAACCTCGAGCTGGACGACGAGGACGAACGGGAGGCCTAGATGCTTCTTGCGGGCCATCTCGCCAAGGTCCAAGGCCTCAAGGGCGAGTTCCTCTTCCATGCCGTCATGGATGACCCCGAGCGGCTGGACGGCATGGCCGGACTGCTGCTGGCGCCGCCCCAGATGGACCTCGAGCATGGCGAGGCGGCCGCCCCGGCCCGGCCCGTGAAGCTGCGAGGCTTCCGGTGGCACCAGGACCGCCCCTGCCTCGCCTTCGCCGAGGTGCCCGACCGCACGGCGGCCGAGGCGCTGAAGGGCTGGGCCCTGTGGATGCCCGAATCGGCGGCGGTCCTGGACGAGGGAGAGAGCTTCCGCCACCAGTGGATCGGCTGCGAGGTCTTCATCGGGGACCGCAAGGTGGGCGAGGTGCTGCGCCTGGATCCCGGGCCCGCGGGCTACGACATGGTGGTGATGCGGGACCTGCGCCCCGGCCGCACGGGCCAGCGCGACATCCCCTACATCAAGGCCTGGTGGACCCTGGACCTGCCGAACCGCCGCCTGGACCTGGATCCACCGGAAGGCCTGCTGGACGTGAACCAGGTCTGAGGCCCCGGCACACGAGGGAAAAGATTCCCTGGCTATCGGCGAGCATCAGCCCAAAAAAGATCTCCACGAAGCGCACGAAAACGCCCTGCGGGCGTCAGAAGGGCACGAATGAGGCCCGACTCATCGCGGACATCCCATCGCGGGCGGCGGCCATGGCGGCCCTTGGGAGCCGGCCTGGGCCGCCGCCCGCAAAGCCGGACGCGCCGGGCGCGGCCGGGGGCCGGAGGCCCGGATGTCCTGGCCAGGGCGCTGGGCCTGCCTTCGTGACCTTTGCATTCTTCTTCGTGTGCTTCGTGGAGATCTTTGAAGCTGCCCCCGATACCTTGGTTCCCTGAATTCCCCCGTTGGACAGGCTCCGGCTGGGAACGGACAATCGGAGAATGTTCCCCGCCTTCGACCGCTTCAAACAGACCTTCGGCATGCGCCTGTTCGGTTGGCTGAAGATCCCCCTCCTGGCCTCCGTGCGCCCCAGCGTCATTGAGCTGACGGAAGCCCGCTGTGTGGTGCGGATCCCGCTCCGGCGCTGGACGAAGAACCACCTGGGTTCCATGTATTTCGGAGCGCTGGCCATCGGCGCCGACTGTGCCGGAGGCCTGCTGGCCATGGACCAGATCAAGCGGTCGGGCCAGGCGGTGTCTCTCGTCTTCAAGGCCTTCCAGGCCACCTTCCTCAAGCGCCCTGAATCCGACGTCTACTTCATCTGCGAGGAGGGCGCGGCCATTCGCGATCAGGTGCGCCGCACCCTGGCCTCCGAGGAGCGCCTCACGGAGCCCATGCACATCCAGGCCGCGGTGAAGCTGCCGGACGGCACCTTCGAGCCCGTGGCAGAGTTCACGCTGGAGCTGAGCCTCAAGCGGAAGAGCTAGACCGTCCGGAGCTGGATGACGAACTTCTGGATGCCCGCCAGCAGCATCTCGATGGCCATGGCCGTCAGCACCAGGCCCATGAGCCGCTCGAAGGCCAGGGTGACCTTCTCGCCCAGGAAGGCAGCGATCTTCTCCGCGAACCCGAGCACCACGGCGGAAATGGCCATGGCCACGGACAGGGCGCCCAGCCATTCCCAGAGCCGGTGGGGCTCTCGGCTCACCAGCAGCAGCACCGTGGCGATGGCCGAGGGGCCGGCGATGAAGGGGATGGCCAGGGGCACGAGGAAGGGTTCTCCATGGACAGGGAGATCCGCCGGAGCCTCCGCATGGGGGAACACCATCTTCAGAGCGATGAGGAAGAGGATCACGCCGCCCGCGATGCCCAGCGACGTGTCCGTCAGGTGCATGAGGCGCAGCACCTTCTGACCGAAGAGCGCGAAGAAGAGCAGGATGGCGAAAGCGAACAGCACCTCGCGGATGATGATCCGCTGGCGCCGGGCCGGATCCACCTGGCGCAACAGTCCGATGAAGACTGGGATGTTGCCCAGGGGATCGGTCACCAGCACCAGCAGGACGATGGCCGAGACGAACGAGGAGGAGTCCATGGCGCCTCGCGATCAGAGGGGCGGGATGGACCGCCCGCTCACCTTGGCCGCCCACCAGCGGAGGCCAACGAACAGGAACCGCCAGTCCTTGAGGAACTCCGGGGGCTTGCCTTCCACCGCGTGCCCCAGGAACTGGAAGATCCACCCGATCACGAAGACGTCCAGGCCCAGCTTCCACAGGCCCGGCACGAAGGGAGCGCCCAGCAACACGAGGATCGAGAGCGTGACGAGGGGGATCCCGACCGTGTGGCAGGCCTGGTTGACCGGGTGCTGATGGCTCCGGGCATAGGCCTGGATCCATTCGCCCATGGGTCTGGATCCCAGCATGGAGGCCTCCTGGCGCCGGAGCGCCCAGCTATTTCAGCTCGAGCTCAAAGGGCAGCCTGGCGTAGACACCCTGTGGATCGTTCAGCGAGGCCAGGAGATCCAGCTGGTGGCGGAACGAGTCCACCAGACCATCCACCGGGCCAGGCTTGGCGAGCTTCCGGGGCTTGCCGCCCAGGTTCTTCAGGATTTCCCGGAGGGTGTCCGGCTCCCGCTCGGGCCCCACGACCTGGTAGTCGTCGCCCGCCTTGATCCGGCCGGCGGCGTACTTCACTGCCGCATCCAGGCCGCCGACCTCGTCCACCAGGCCCAGCTTCACGGCCTCCTGGCCGGACCACACGCGGCCCTGGGCGATCTCGTGGACCGCCTCCTTCTTCATCTTGCGGCTGTCGGCCACCTTGGCCACGAACTGCTCGTAGATGCGGTCCACCAGGCCCTGGATGCGGGCCAGCTCCAGATCGTTCTTGGGCCGGGCCAGGGTCATGGGGTTGGCCAGCTTGGCGGTCTGCACGCTATCCCAGGTGATGCCATGGTCGTTGGCCAGCTTCTTCACGTTGGGCAGCAGGCCGAAGACGCCGATGGAGCCCGTGATGGTGCTGGGCTCGGCGAAGATGCGGTCGCCGTAGGTGCTGATCCAGTAGCCGCCGGAGGCCGCCAGGTGGCCCATGGAGACCACGAGCGGCTTCACCTTCTTGGTGAGGATGACCTCGCGCTGGATGAGCTCGGAGGCCGCCGCGCTGCCACCGGGGCTGTTCACGCGGAGCACCACCGCCTTGATGCGGTCGTCCAGGCGCAGCTTGCGGAGTTCGCGGCTGAGGCGCTCACCGCCCACCTGGTTGGCCTTGCCTTCGCCATCCACGATCTCGCCTTCGGCCACGACCACGGCGATGCGGGTCCTGCCGGTCTTCGCTTCCCCTGGGATGCCCGCATAGGTGGCCAGGGCGATCTGGGGGAAGTCCTTGTCCTTGGGCTGCTTTCCGGCCAGCTTCTTCAGCTCGTCCAGCACCTCGTCGTAGGGGGCGACGCGGTCCACCAGGCCCATCTTCTTGGCTTCATCGGCCTCCACGAGCCCCTTCTCGTCAGCGATGGCCTGGAGGTCGTCGGCGGTCTTCTTGCGATCCTTGGCCACCGTGGTCTTCCACTCGCTCCAGATGTCCTCCAGCAGCTTCTGCACCTGCTCGCGGTTGGGTTCGCTCATGCGGTCGGTGATGAAGGGCTCCACCGCGCTCTTGTACTTGCCCACGCGGGTGACCTGCACCTCCACGCCGTACTTCTTGAAGGCCTCGCCGAAGAACATCGGCTCGCTGGCCAGGCCGTTCACTTCCATCTCGCCGAAGGGATTGATGAACACCGTGCTGGCACCCGCGGCCAGGTAGTAGTCCCGCTTGCTCCAGCCCTGGTTGTAGGCCAGCACGGGCTTCTTCGCCTTGAAGCGCTGGATCGCCTCCCGCAGCTCCCGCAGCTGGGCGGGACCGGCCCCCTGCAGGTTGCCCGTGAGGAACAGCGCTGTGATGCGGCTGTCGGAGGCGGCCCGGTCCAGGGCCTCGATGGCCGCGGGCAGGGACTGGGCATGCCCACCCCCGCCGCCCAGGGCCTCGCTGAGCGCCTCGCTGGGCTCGGGCTCGCGATCCGCGTCGGACAGGCTGGTGTCCAGGTCGAACACCAGCACGGCCTTGCTGGGCACCACGGGCTTCCCGGAGGAACCGAGGGCCGCCAGGACACCGAGGAACATGACGAAGGCCAGCGCGCCGGCCACCATCAGGGCCAGCAGGGCGGCGAAGAAAGTCTTGAAGAAATCCTTCATGGCGGCTCCGGAGAGGACAGTTCAGGATCGCACGAACTCACTCGGGGTGAAGTCGGGCCGCCAGGGCCAGGAACCCCGCCAGCGTCTTCGAGACGGAGGCGGCCGTGCGGGGATCGGTCGGGGCACCGTGCTCGTCGAGCTGCTGGTCCGCATGCGGAACCGTGATCGCCCCCGGGAAGGCCAGCGCGCCCATGTTCGCCAGGGTCGCCCGCCATGCCACCAGGCCGCGGGCCCCGCCGAAGGCGCCCGGACTCGCGGCGCACAGCAGCACCGGCAAGCCCTGCCAGGGACTGGGGGCCATGGTGCTGAGCCAGTCCACGGCATTCTTCAGGTGGCCCGGGATGCCCGAGTTGTACTCCGGCGACACGATCACCAGGCCCTGGGCCTTCCCGAGCCTCCCGTGCAGCTCCTGGAGATCCGCCGTCGGCGGCTCCCCTTCTTCGTAGAGGGGGAAGCGGAGGGCAGGGCCGGCGAAGCTGGACACCTCGTGGCCGTGGGTTTCCAGATCGGCCGCCAGGTGCCTCAGAAACCGGGTGTTCAGGGATGCGGGACGCAGGCTTCCACCCACCAGGACCAGTCGCATGGGACCTCCGGAAATGTGATCTGGATCAATCTTGACTTGATAGGTAAACTTTTAGAACCCCTGGAGGCTGTGGTGTCGAACTACCCGGAATACATGGTCGCTCCGATGCGCGAGGAACTGGTGCAGGTGGGCTTCCGCCAGCTTCTTACGCCGGCGCAGGTGGACGAGGCGCTGAAGCAGCCCGGCACGACCCTTCTGCTGGTGAACAGCGTCTGCGGCTGCGCGGCGGCCGGGGCCCGGCCGGGCGTGACCGAGGCCCTCCGCACCCAGGGCCTGCGCTTCGATCACCTGGTCACGGTCTTCGCCGGCATGGAGAAGGAAGCCACGGCCCAAGCCCGCGAGTACTTCGAGGGCGCCATGCCCACCAGCCCCCAGGCCGCCATCTTCAAGGACGGGCAGCTGGTCCACCTCATGCAGCGCCAGGATTTCCTGGGCCACGAGCCCGGGGATATCGCGGCCTCGCTGGTCGCGGCCTACCGCCGCACCGTGGCCGCCAGCTGATCCCTCACGGGCGCATGAAGCACATGAAGTAGGCTGGGTGGCGGAGAACCCGATGCCCAAGCCCCTGTCCCACATCAGGATCGTGGATCTGTCCTGCATACTCGCAGGCCCCTTCTCGACCCAGCTGCTGGCGGACTTCGGGGCCGAGGTCCAGAAGCTGGAGCCCCCGGATGGGGATCCTTCGCGGGGCTGGGGACCGCCCTTCGAGCACGGCGAATCCGGCGAGAGCGCCTACTTTCGCTGCGCCAACCGCGGCAAGCGCAGCCGGACCATCGACCTCCACACGGAGGAAGGCAAGGCCGGCCTCTTCGAGCTGCTGAAGGACGCGGACGTGCTGGTGGAGAACTTCCGCGCCGATTCCGCCGATCGCCTGGGGCTAGGCTGGAAGCGGCTTCATGCCAGGTTCCCCAAGCTCATCCTGGCCTCCGTCCGCGGGTTCGCCTCGGATGTCACGGCCTCCCGGCGCGCCGGCTACGACTTCATCATCCAGGCCGAGAGCGGGTGGATGGCCATCACCGGCGAGCCCGAGGGCCGCCCCATGAAGATGGGCGTGGCCCTGGTGGACGTGCTGGCGGGCCTCTACTGCGCCAACGGCATCCAGGCGGCCCTCCTCCACCGCGAGCGGACCGGCGAGGCCCTCCACATCGAGGTGCCGCTCATGGAGGCCGCCCTGGCGGGCCTGGTGAACGTCGGGGCGGGCGCCCTCATGACCGGCAAGACCCCGCAGCGCTGGGGCAACGCCCACCCCCAGATCGTGCCCTACCAGACCTTCCGCTGTTCCGATGGCGACGTGGCCATCGCCGTGGGCAGCGACCGCCAGTTCGAGGTGCTGGCCATGTGGCTGGGCCTGGACCTGGAGGCGCGGCCCGAGTGGCGGCAGAACCGGGGCCGCGTGAGGGACCGGGAGGCGCTGGTGGCCCTCATCGAGGCCCGCACGCTGGTCAGCACCGTGGACCGGGTGCTGGCCTTCTGCGAACCCAACGCCATCCCGGCCAGCCGTGTCCGGACCGTGGACGAGGTGCTGTTCCGCCAGGGCGGCGAGCTGCACAACCTGCTCCAGCCCCTGTTCGAAGCCGAGACCAACGCCATGGTCCCAACCCTGGCATCGCCCGTGCTGCTCAACGGCGAACGGGCCTGCGCCCCCCTGCCCCCGCCCCGCTGGAAGCCATGAGCGCCGACCGCCGCCGCGTCCCCCGTCTGGTGCCCCTGGGCGCCCGCCAGCCCGACCAGAAGGCCCTGGCACGCCTGCGCGCCGCCTGGGTCTTCGTGGTGGGCCCCGTCCTGGCGGAACGCACCCGTCCGCTGCGCGTGGAGCGGAACGTGCTCGTGATGGGCTGCTGGGAACTGACCCGGATCGGCCCCCTGCGCGACGCCGCCACCGCCGTGTGGCCCCAGATCCGCGACCGCATCCAGCGGGCCCTGAACCTCAGCCTGACCGGCCTCCAGATCACCCCCTGCGACCCACCCGTGGAAACCCCCGCCCCGCCGGAGGATCCCGATCCCCTCCGCCGTGCCCTGCGTCTCCTCGAAGCCCGCCGCCGGGAGCGCATCCGCCTCGGCCTGGAGTCCGAGTAGTCCCGGGCTGGACGACCCCGCCCGTTTCCAGTAGAGTCAAACCTTCGTCGGGGCGTGGCTCAGCCTGGTAGAGCGCTCGGTTCGGGACCGAGAGGTCGGAGGTTCGAATCCTCTCGCCCCGACCAATAAGAAGGGGGCCTGCGGGCCCCCTTCTTATTGGTCGGGAAAAGACAATGATTCGAACCTCCGAGTGGGACCGCCCGAGGCGTGCCTTGATGGCACGCCGAAGCGGGACCGGCGGCTGGCATAGCCAGACGCGGTTCGAATCCGCGCATTGGTGGGTCGGCGCCAAATACGGAGAGCGGCCCACCTCCGACGGGACAGCTCCCAACCGATGGTCCCCCAGCGAATATCGCTCCCAACCTCCGAATCGGTGGTCAGACCACGCAGGTGCCGTCGCGATCCACCTCCGAGCTTCGTGATCAACGGCGCCCCTGCCGGCACGATACAATGGCGGGTTCCGCCCGCCGGGCGGGGAGTCCACCCGATGAGCGACGCCTGCACCATCATGACCACCTGCGGCAGCGAGGAGACAGCTCTGACCATCGCCGCGGCCCTGGTGGATCAGGCCTATGCCGCCTGCGTGAACATCGTCCCCAGCATCAAGAGCTACTACTACTTCAAGGGCGAAACCCACCTCGACGAAGAGGTGATGCTCATCATCAAGACCACCAGGGAATTCTTCCCCCAGGTGTCGGAAGTGATTTCGGACCTCCACACCTACGAAGTCCCGGAGATCCTGATGTTTCCCGTGGAAGCCGGGTCCGAGGGCTTCCTCGACTGGATCCATCAGAGCGTGAACCGGCTCGCCTGAGCCCATCCGACCCGCCCATCCGGAGCCCCCCATGGAACAGACCCTGTCCCTCGAATTCCTGCGCGTGGTCGAACAGGCCGCCATCGCCTGCGCCTCCTCCGTCGGCCACGGTCGGCGGAAGTACAGCGACCAGCTCGCGGTGGAGGCCATGCGCCACGCCATGGAGACCGTCCGCATGGACGGCACCATCGTCATCGGCGAGGGCGAGCGGGACGAGGCGCCCATGCTCTTCATCGGCGAGAAGGTGGGCATGGGGGCGGACATGGACGGGGACCACCCGGCGGTGGACATCGCCGTGGATCCCCTGGAAGGCACGAACCTCTGCGCCACCGGCGCCCCCAACGCCATCGCCGTGCTGGCGGCCACGGAAAAGGGCGGCCTGCTGCACGCGCCGGACCTCTACATGGAGAAGCTGGTCGTGGGCCCCGCCGCCAAGGGCAAGGTGAGCCTCAACGCCCCCGTGCAGGAGAACCTGGAGATCATCGCGAAGTCCCTGGACCGCAAGGTCGAGGAGATCACCGTCACCGTGCTCGACCGGGAGCGCCACGCCCAGCTCATCGCCGACATCCGCAAGGCCGGCGCCCGCATCCAGCTCATCGGCGACGGTGATCTCAGCGCCGCCATCAGCGCCGCCGTCAGCGGCACTGGCATCCATGCGGTCATGGGCACCGGCGGGGCCCCCGAAGGCGTGCTCTCCGCCGCCGCCCTCAAGTGCCTCAACGGCGAGATCCAGGGCCGCCTCAAGGTGGACACCAACACCGCCAGCCGCGAGAAGGCCGAGGCCATGGGCGTGGACTTCAACCGCATCTACTTCACGGACGACCTCTGCCCCGGCAAGCAGATCGTGTTCGCGGCCTGCGGCGTCACCCACGGGAACCTCCTGAAGGGCGTGCTCCATTTCGGCCACGGCGTCCGCACCCAGAGCCTGGTGCTCACCTACCAGGACCGGAAGGTGCACTTCATCGACACCGTGCACATGAAGGAAGGCGAGAAGGTCACGGTCCGCTTCTAGCCTTCCCGGAATCTCTTGCGCGAATCCCTCCGCACCCGCCTCTTCCGCTGGGTATTCAACCTCTGGCCCTGCTACCGGGGCACGGGGGCCCGAGTGACCTTCATCGCCTCGGACTGGTCCGAGGTCCGCGTGCGCCTGCCCCTCTCATGGAGGACCCAGAACTACGTGGGCACCACCTTCGGCGGCAGCCTCTACGCCGGAGCGGATCCCATCTACATGCTCATGCTGATCCACCGGCTCGGACCGGAGTACGTGGTGTGGGACAAGGCCGCCTCCATCCGCTTCCGCAAGCCGGGCCGCAGCCTCCTGTCCGCCACCTTCCGGATCGACGAGGCCGAGCTGGCTGAGATTCGCCACCTCCTTCAGGACCAGCCCAAGGTGGACCGCACCTATCCCGTGGAATGGCGGGACGCCGACGGCGCCATCCATGCCGAACTGCAGAAAGTGGTGCATATATCACTTCGGGATTCTTCCTGATAGGCTTTTACCCTCAACTTACGAGGTTATTCATGGCTTCCTCCTTGCGCGCCTCCCTCGGCCTCTGCCTGGGCCTTGCGGCCTTCTCCCTGGTGGCCCAACCCAAGCCCGGCGTCGATCCCGCCAACCTGGACACCACCGTGAAGCCCTGCGACGACTTCTACCGGTTCGCCAACGGCGGCTGGCTCAAGTCCCACAGTCTGCCGGCGGACAAGTCCCGCTACGGCGCCATGGAGGAGCTGAGCGAGCGCAACCGCGCCATCCTCCAGAAGATCCTGAACGAGACCAGCGCGAAGACCACCTGGGCCAAGGGCAGCGTTCAGCAGAAGGTGGGCGACTTCTACGCGTCCGGCATGAACGAGGGCGCCATCGAGAAGCGTGGCCTGGCGCCCATGAAGCCGATCTTCGCCACCATCGACGGCCTCAAGGACACGAAGCAGCTCCCCGCCCTGCTGGCGAAGCTGCACAGCCAGGGCTTGCCCGGCGGCTTCGGATTCTTCGTGCGCCAGGACGCCAAGGCCTCCACCCAGTACCTGGGCTACCTGGGCCAGGGCGGCACGGGCCTGCCGGACCGCGACTACTACCTGAAGGATGACGCCCGCAGCCGGGACATCCGCGCCAAGTACGAGGCGCATATCGCGAAGATGCTGGAGTTGGCGGGCGACGCGCCGGACCTCGCCCGGGTCCGCGCCAAGGTGGTGCTGGATCTGGAGACCCGCCTGGCCCAGGCCCAGTGGACCCGCGTGGAGCTGCGGAATCCCCAGAAGACCTACAACAAGCGCACCCTCGACCAGGTGACGACCGAAGCCCCCGGCTTCGACTGGAAGGCCTACTTCGCCGCCCGCGGGGTCAAGCTCGCCGATCTGAACCTCAGCCAGCCCTCCTTCTTCCAGGCCTTCGGCAAGCTGGCCTCTGAGGTGCCGGCCCCCCAGTGGCGCACCTACCTGCGCTGGCATGCCCTCAGCGCCACTGCCAACCTGCTGCCCAAGGCTTTCGGTGAAGAGGCCTTCGCCTTCCATGGCAAGGTCCTGAACGGCACACCCGAGCGGGAGCCCCGCGCCAAGCGCATCGAGGCCATGACGGACGGCACCCTGGGCGAGGCCCTGGGCCAGCTCTACGTGAAGGTGGCCTTCCCGCCCGAATCCAAGAAGAAGGTCCTGGAGCTGGTGGAGAACCTCCGCGTCGCCCTGCGCGAGCGCATCACGAACCTGGACTGGATGAGCCCCGAAACCAAGCAGCAGGCCCTCACGAAGCTCAATGCCTTCGGCGTGAAGATCGGCTATCCCGACAAGTGGAAGACCTACGCCTTCGACGTGAAGCGGGACGACTTCTTCGGCAACGTGCGCCGCGCCGCCGCCTTCCGCGTCCACGAGAACCTGACCAAGCTCGGCAAGCCCATCGACCGCACGGAGTGGGGCATGACCCCGCCCACCGTGAACGCCTACTACAGCCCCACCATGAACGAGATCGTGTTCCCCGCGGGCATCCTCCAGCCGCCCTTCTTCGACGCCAAGGCTGACGACGCGGTGAACTACGGCGCCCTGGGCTACGTCATCGGCCACGAAATGACCCACGGCTTCGACGACAGCGGGAGCCAGTTCGACGCGGAAGGCAACCTCAAGAACTGGTGGACCGAGGCGGACAAGAAGGCCTATCAGTCCCGCACAGACCTGGTGGTGAAGCAGTACGACGCCTACGAGCCCATCAAGGGCGAGCACGTCAACGGCAAGCTCACCCTGGGCGAGAACATCGCCGACATCGGCGGCCTGAAGATCGCCTTTGCGGCCTACCAGAACAGCCTCAAGGGCAAGCCCGCCCCGGCGCCCATCGACGGCTTCACGGGCCCCCAGCGCTTCTTCCTCGGCGCCGCGGCCGTGTGGCGCAACCACATCCGCGAGGCGGCTCTCTCCGTGCGCCTCAAGACCGATCCCCACAGCCCCGGCCGCGAGCGCGTGATCGGCCCCCTGTCCAACCTGCCGGAGTTCTACGACGCCTTCGGCTGCGCCGATGGCCAGCCCATGAAGCGGGACGTCAAGGTGCGGCCGGCCATCTGGTGATCCATGCTCCGGAATGCGGAGCATTCCGGAGATCGAAAAAAGGGAATGGCATGAAGAACCGCTCCGTACTGCTCGTACTGGCGCTGATGGCGCCGCTTTCGGCCCAGCTGCCCTACAAGGGCTTCAACCCGGCGAACCTCGACCCCACCGTGAAGCCCTGCCAGGACTTCTTCCAGTACGCCGTGGGCGGCTGGGCCAAGCGCACGGTCATCCCTGCCGAGTACGAGCGCTACGGGGTGGACCAGGAGATCGACACCCGGACCCACCAGATCCTGCGGGAGATCATGGAATCCGCGGCGGCCGCCAAGGCCGCCCCGGGTTCCGAGACCCGGAAGGTCGGGGACTTCTACGCCAGCGGCATGGACGAGGCCGGCATCGAGGCCGCGGGGCTCAAGCCCCTCGCCCCGCTGTTCGCGCGCATCGACGGCGTGAAGGACGCGGCCTCCCTGGTGGCCGTGCTGGCTGACCTGCACCGGCTGGGCGCCTTCGCGGGCTTCTATTTCGGAGTTGAGCAGGATGACAAGGAGAGCAGCCGCTATTCCATGGTGCTCGCCCAGGGCGGCCTCGGCCTCCCGGACCGGGACTACTACCTGAAGGATGATCCCAAGTCGAAGGAGCTCCTCGCGGCCTATCGCGCCCATGTCGCGAAGATGATGACCATGGCCGGCTTCCAGGCCGGGGACGCCGACCGCATCCTCGACCTGGAGACACGCCTCGCCAAGGCCAGCATGACCCGGGTGGAGCAGCGGGATCCCAACGCCGTCTACCACGCCATGACGCCCGCCCAGCTCAAGGCCGCCGCGCCCGGTTTCCCCACGGAGCTCTACCTGAAGGCCCTGGCGGCCCCCGCCCCGGACCGCTTCGTGGTGCGCCAGCCCGCCTTCATGGCCGAGCTGGGCCGCATGATCCAGGAGGTCCCCGCCGACCAGTGGCGCACCTACCTGCGCTGGACGCTTCTCAACGATGCCGCCCCGGGCCTGCCCAAAGCCTTCGAGCAGGCATCCTTCGCCTTCTACGGCACGAAGCTCCAGGGCACCACCGCCCAGCATCCCCGCTGGAAGCGCGTGATGTTCGCCGCCGACCGCGGCCTGGGCGAGGCCCTGGGCAAGCTGTACGTGCAGCGCGCCTTCCCCGCCAGCAGCAAGGCCAAGGTGCTGGAGATGGTGGAGAACCTCCGCACGGCGCTGAAGGCCCGCATCGACGGCCTCGCCTGGATGAGCGGCCCGACCAAGGCCAAGGCCCGCCAGAAGCTGGCTGCCATGCGGGTGAAGATCGGCTATCCGGATGTCTGGCGCGACTACGCCCAGCTCGAGGTCAAGCGGCAGCCGTACGTGCTCAACCTCCTGGAGGCCCGCCGCTTCGAGTTCCAGCGGCGCCTGGCGAAGCTCGGCGGTCCCATCGACCGCAACGAGTGGAGCATGACCCCGCAGACCAACAACGCCTACTACAGCCCCACCATGAACGAGATCGTCTTCCCCGCGGGCATCCTCCAGCCGCCCTACTTCGACGCGACGGCCGATGACGCGGTCAATTACGGGAACATCGGCGCCACCATCGGGCACGAGATGACTCACGGCTTCGACGACGAGGGCCGCCAGTTCGACGCCGACGGCAACCTCAAGAGCTGGTGGACCCCTGAGGACGAGAAGGCCTACAACGAACGCGCCGAGCTGGTGGTGAAGCAGTTCGACGCCTTCGAGCCCCTGCCCGGCCTCCACCTGAACGGAAAGCTCACCCTGGGCGAGAACATCGCCGACCTGGGCGGTCTCAAGATCGCGTGGGACGCCTGGAAGCTGAGCCAGAAGGGCAAGGCCCCCGTCGGAAAGATCGAGGGTTTCACGCCCGGACAGCGGTTCTTCCTGGGCTACGCCGAGACCTGGCGCACCCTCACCCGCGAGGAGGCCACCCGCCTCCGCGCCATCACCGACCCCCACAGTCCGGCGAAGTTCCGCGTGAACGGCCCCCTCTCCAACCTGCCGGAGTTCTACGAGGCCTTCGGCTGCCAGGACGGCGACCCCATGAAACGGCCCGAGAAGGACCGCCCGGCCATCTGGTAGCATCGCCCTTTCGTCCCGACTTCCAAAGGATCTCCATGCGCATCCGCCCCCTCGTCCTCCTCGCCACCCTCCTGACCGCCGGCGCAGCCCTGGACGCCTGCACCAACCTGCTCGTGACCAAGGGCGCGACCAAGGATGGGTCGACGATGATCACCTATGCCGCCGACAGCCACACGCTCTACGGCGAGCTCTACTTCAAGCCCGGCGGGAAGCACAGCCCCGGCGAGGTGCGCGTGATCCGGGAGTGGGACAGCGGCTTCACCTTCGACACGGGCAAGGTGCTGGGCAGCATCCCCGAGGCCCCCGTGACCTACACCCGCGTCGGCAACATGAACGAGCACCAGGTCACCATCGCGGAGACCACTTTCGGCGGGCGCAAGGAGCTGCAGGTTCCCAGCGGCATCATCGACTACGGCAGCCTCATCTACATCGGGCTGGAGCGCGCGAAGACCGCCCGCGAGGCCATCCAGGTGATGACCACCCTCGCCGAGCAGTACGGCTACGCCTCCGAGGGCGAGAGCTTCTCCATCGCGGATCCCAACGAAGTCTGGATCCTCGAGATGATCGGCAAGGGCAAGGGCCAGACGGGCGCCCTGTGGGTGGCCTACCACCTGCCGGACGGCACCATCAGCGCCCACGCCAATCAGTCCCGCATCCGCCAGTTCCCCCTGAACGATCCCAGCACCGCCATCTACAGCAAGGACCTCATCCCCTTCGCCCGCGAGAAGGGCTACTTCAAGGGGGCGGACAAGGACTTCAGCTTCGCCGACACCTACGCGCCCCTCACCTTCGGGGCCCTGCGCGCCTGCGAGGCCCGCGTGTGGAGCCTGTTCCGCCGCGCCGCGCCCAGCCAGAACCTCTCCATCGACTACGTGAAGGCGGTGAAGGGCGCCAAGCCCATGCCGCTCTTCATCAAGCCCGATCAGAAGCTGGGCGTGCATGACGTCATGCAGCTCATGCGCGACCACTTCGAGGGCACCGAGTTCGACATGACCAAGGACGTGGGTGCCGGCCCCTACAAGCTGCCCTACCGCTGGCGGCCCATGACCTGGAAGGTGGACGGCCAGGAGTACCTCCACGAGCGCGCCATCAGCACCCAGCAGACCGGCTTCTCCTTCGTGAGCCAGGCCCGCGGTTGGATGCCCGGTCCCGTGGGCGGCGTGCTGTGGTTCGGCGTGGACGACACCTACACCACGGTCTACCAGCCCATCTCCTGCGCCATCACGGCCCCGCCCAAGGCCTTCGCCATCGGCACGGGCAACTTCGATTCCTTCAGCTGGGACAGCGCGTTCTGGACCTTCAACTTCGTCAGCAACTACACCTACACCCGCTGGAGCGACATGATCGTGGATGTCCAGAAGGTGCAGCAGGAGCTCGAAGGCCGCTACCTGGCCGACCAGGCCGAGGTGGACCGCAAGGCTCTGGAACTCTACAAGCAGGATCCCGCCCAGGCCCAGGCCTACCTCACCCAGCGCGCCGCCATTCAGTCCGAGGAGCTCATGGGCCGGTGGAAGAAGCTGGGCGAATCCCTCATCTGGAAGTACCTGGATGGCAACGTCCGCAACGGGAAGGGCGAGGTCACCCATCCCAAGGCTCCCGAGGACTGGCTGCGCTGCATCGTCAAGGACCACGGCGACGTCATCAAGATGCAGAAGGTGGAGGGGCTCGCTCCAGACGAGGAGTGAACCCCGGGCTGAAAACCTGCGGTTTTCAGATGGAAGGCCCCGCTCGCGGGGCCTTCCTAGTTGTGATGTCTGCCGTTCAGGGCCCTGTGGGATGATGGCGGGTTCCCCGAGGTTTTCATGCACCGCCCTGATCCGCATTCCTACTACGATGCAGCCCAACCGAAGGCCCGGCGGCTTCGCCTGAAGCTGGGGGTGGACTTCGCCGCCAAGCGCATCGCTGGAGAGGTGGCCCTGGAGTTCGGCGACCCAGTGTCGGGCCCGCTGGACCTGGACACCAAGGGGCTGGAGATCCTCGCCGTGGATGCGCCGGGCAAGGGGTCCCTCCCCTGGGAACTGGGCGAGGCCGATCCCATCCTGGGCAGCCGCCTGCGGGTGACCGCGCCCGACGGCACCCGGGAAGTGACGGTCCGCTACCGGACGGCCCCGGACGCCATGGCCCTCCAGTGGCTGGACCCGGAGCAGACCGAGGGCAAAGTGGCCCCCTACCTCTTCAGCCAGTGCCAGCAGATCCACGCCCGCACCATGGTGCCCTGCCAGGACACGCCCATCGCCCGGGTGTCCTACCAGGCCGAGGTCACCGTGCCCGAGGGCCTCACCGCGGTGATGTCCGCGGGCCCGGACGGTGATGAGGCCACCGGCGATGGCCGCCACATCTTCCGCTTCACCATGCCCCAGCCCATCCCCAGCTACCTGCTGGCCCTGGCCGTGGGGCGCCTGGAATCCCGCGACCTGAGCCCCCGCAGCCGCGTGTGGGCGGAGCCGGAGACGGTGGCCGCCGCCGCCTGGGAGTTCGCCGGGGTGGAGGAGATGATCGTCAAGGCCGAGGGCCTCTTCGGAGCCTACCCCTGGGACCGATACGACATGCTCGTGCTGCCGCCCTCCTTCCCCTACGGCGGCATGGAGAATCCGCGCATGACCTTCCTCACGCCCACCCTGCTGGCGGGGGACCGCAGCCTGGTGGACGTGGTGGCCCACGAGCTGGCCCACAGCTGGACCGGCAACCTCGTCACCAACGCCAGCATGGAGCACTTCTGGCTGAACGAGGGCTTCACCGTGTGGGCCGAGCGCAAGATCCTGCGCACCCTCCACGGCGACGACGCCGCGGCCCTGGGCTGGGCCACCGGCCAGAAGGCCCTGGAAGACAGCCTGGAGCGTTTCAAGAAGGAGCCCCACCTCACGGTGCTGCGCATGCACCTCGAGGGCATCGATCCCGACGACGCCTTCTCCAGCATCCCCTACGAGAAGGGCGCAAGGCTGGTGGCGGCCCTGGAGCGGCAGGTGGGAGAGGCCACCTTCGGCCGCTTCCTCCGCGACTACATGGATGCCTTCCGCTTCACCTCCATCACCACGGAGCAGTTCTGCGCCTTCGTGGACGAGCAGCTGCCCGGCGCCCTGGCGGCCGTGAACGCCAAGGCCTACCTGGACGAGCCCGGGATGCCGGCCACGGCGCCCCAGTTCCGCAGCACCCAGCTGGACGGCCTCACGGCCCTGGCGGATGGCTGGGTCGCGGGCCAGCGGCCCGCCGAGGCCCAGATCGCGGCCTGGACGCCTTCGGAACTGCTGGTCTACCTCCAGAAGCTGCCCCGCCAGCTCACCCAAACCGACTGCGCCTGGCTGGACACGCACCTCAAGCTGATGGACCGCGGCAACCACGAGATCCTCGTGGAGTGGCTGACCCTGACCGCCGCCGCCGACTACGAGGCGGCCTTCCCGCGCATCCGCGAGGTGCTGGTCCGCGTGGGGCGCATGAAGTACCTTCGGCCGCTCTACGGCGCCCTGGGGCAGCATGCCCGCACCCGCGCCCTGGCCCGCGAGATCTTCGCCGCCGCCAGCCCCGGCTACCACGGCCTGTCGCGCCGCGTGGTGGCGTCCGTCCTCGAAGCCTATCCCGCCTAATCGGCCCAGGAGTCCCCGATGTCCCACGGATCCGAACCCCAGGAGATCAAGGGCCTGCCTGCCAATGCGCGGCGGGCACTGAGTCCCGGCGAGGCCTACGTGCCGCTGGTGCCCCAGGATGGCGTGCCCGAGACCACGCCCCGCGCCATCACCATGGGCCTCATCTTCTGCGCCATCTTCAGCATGGCCGCCGCCTACCTGGCCCTGAAGCTGGGCCAGGGCATCGAGGCGGCCATCCCCATCGCCATTCTGGCCGTGGGCCTCTCTCGCTTCTTCCCCCGTAAGAACACGATCCTCGAGAACGTCATCGTCCAGAGCATCGGTGCCAACAGCAGCCACGTGGTGAGTGGCGCCGCCTTCACCATCCCGGCCCTCTACATCCTGGCCCAGACGCCCGGCAGCGGTGTGCCCACGCCCACGCTGTGGCAGGTGGTGCTGGTGAGCTTCCTGGGCGGCTGCATCGGCATCTTGTTCCTGGTGCCCCTGCGCCACCACTTCATGGTGGAGAACCACGGCATCTTCCCCTGGCCCGAGGCCACCGCCACCGCCGAGATCCTCGTGACGGGCGAGAAGGCCGGCAACCAGGCCAAGGAGCTGGCCATTGCCGCCGGCATCGGCGCTTTGTATGACGGCATCACCTCGATCTTCCGCGGCATGGGCGAATACATCCGCCTCGAGCACGTCTGGGTGGGCAAGGCGCTCCGTGAGAAGTTCATGAGCTTCAACTTCCTGAACAGCGCGGCCACGCTCGGCATCGGCTACATCATCGGCCTGCGCTACTCCGCCGTCATCGCCGCAGGCTCCTTCTTCAGCATGTTCGTGCTGGTGCCCCTCTTCCACGCCATCGGCCAGCACGTGCCGCTGGTCGTGGCGCCGGGCTCGAAGCTCATCGCCGACATGACGCCGGAGCAGGTCTTCTTCGCCTACGTGCGCATCATCGGCGTGGGCGCCATCGCGGGCGCGGGCGTCATGGGCGTGTTGGCCTCCATGCCCAACATGATCCGCAGCATCATCAGCAACATGAAGGCCCTCATGGACCGCGACGCGGCGGCCGAGTCCCCCAAGGCCGCCATCCGCACGGAGCGCAGCCTGGCGGGCTCCATGATCGCCGTGGGCCTCGTCACCAGCATGGTGGGCACGATGGCCTTCCTCAGCTTCGGTCTCGGCATCAAGCAGGCCCTGGTGCCCGCCCTCATCGCCACCCTCGTGGTGATGGTCATCTCCTTCTTCTTCGCGCCCGTGGCGGCCCGCGCCATCGCCACCATCGGCACCAACCCCATCAGCGGCATGACCATGCTGACCCTGGTCATCACCGGCGTGCTGATGCTGAGGCTGAACTTCACCGGCGGCTACGGCATGTTCCTCACCATGATGGTGGGCGGCATCGTGTGCACGGCCCTGGCGGCCTCCGGCGCCTTCAGCACGGACCTCAAGATCGGCCACTGGATCGGGGCCACGCCCGCGCGCCAGATCGGCTGGAAGTTCGTGGGCACCTTCGTGGCGGCCCTCTTTACGGGCATCGCCATGTGGCTCATGGCCAAGCAGGTGAACCTGGATGGCACCATGGCCCTGGGCACCTCCATCCCCGCGCCCCAGGCCAGCGCCATGAAGGCCATCCTCGAGGGCATCTTCGGCAGCACGGCCATGCCCCTGCGCTGGTACTGCTTCGGCCTGGGCATCATGCTCTCCCTCGTGCTGCGCATGGTGGAGCTTCCCGCCCTGGGCTTCGCGCTGGGCATGTACCTGCCCATCGAGCTGAACACGCCCCTCTTCCTGGGCGGCATCCTGGCCCACCTGGTGAACCGGCCCAAGCCCGGCACCAGCGAGGCCGACGCCAAGGCCCGCGAGAACCGCGGCGTCCTCATCGCCAGCGGCCTCATGGCCGGCGGCGCCATCATGGGCGTGGTAGCCAGCTTCGTGAAGCTCAAGTGGACCGAGGGCTTCCCCCTCCTCACGACCCACCAGGCCGAAGGCGCCCTGGGCGAGTGGCTCGGCCTCGCGGCCCTCGTGGCCCTGTGCCTCTACGTCGTCGTCTACAGCCGGCGAGCGAAGGGCGAGGCGTAGCCGATCGCCAGTAAAAAGGAATCTGATAAGCGGAGGAAAGCAGAGAAGCGGAGGAAAGCGGAGGGAATGACGAATCCAGCATCTCCGCTTTCCTTCGCCCCTCCGCTCTCCTCCGCTTTTTAAATTCCGTTCGTTCGTTCTGGTCTTTTCAAGCCTTCACGCAGTCGAGCAGCACCGCCTGTACGCCCCGGGTGCCCACCGCCAGATCCCCGCTCTCGAACCATCTCTGCCCGCCCTGCCAGTCTGTGATGACCCCTGCCGGCCTCCCGCACCAGCAGGGCGGCGCTGCCGGCGCGGCGGATGCCCTTGGCCCTGGGGAACACGCGGCCGAGGGCGGCATTGAAGACCGGCCAGCGCTCGCCCAGCTGGAACGCAAACCCCGTGGCCAGGAAGGCCCCGTCCAGGCCTTCCTGCTGCGACACGCGCATGGGCTTGCCGTTCCAGGTGGCGACCATGCCCTGCATGGCCAGGAAGGTGTCGGCGCGCAGGAATCCAGCACGCAGCCCACTACGAGGCCCTCCGCGTCCCATAGGGCCACGGAGACGCACCAGTAGGAATCCTGAGGACGTGAGCCGGGCTCGGCTGAAGCTTCATCTCAACCAGAGGGTGGAACTGATGGAAGAGCTGAAGTCGCATGGGTGAACCGTAGGATTGATGGCCAGGGTGGAAGCATTCACGACGAGGGCATCTTTTCCCTTGAAAAAGACGACCCATCGCCAGATTATCTATCTGCTTAATCCACCCCACTCATCTGATTTGGCTCGCGAAGCACCAAGGGATGCAGCATGTTGCCCCCCCGGTTCGTCAGCTACCTTATTTTCCTCCTGCTGGTCGCCGGACCTGCACTGCGGGGGCAGACCTCCACCACTGGGGCAGTCACCGGTTTGGTGTGTGACACCGGAGGTACACCCCTGACGGGCGCCAGGATTCGCGCGACCTCACCGCAAATCCAGCGAACGACCGCCTCGGACCGGGAGGGCGGGTTCCATCTCGCCCTGCTCAATCCCGGCGACTGGATCCTGGAGTTCACGCTGGCGGGCTACACCACCCTCTCCCTGCCCCTTACCGTCACCACCAACAATGTCCACCCTGTAAAAGTCAAGATGGCACCGTTGGGACAGGCGCGGGTCGAGGTTGTGGCCGAGGCCCTGCAGGTGGACTTGAGCACGAACACCCAGGGCTCCAGCTTGACCGCCCCCGACCTTGAGCGGTTGCCCACTGGCCGGGGCTTGAGCGACCTGCTCCTGCTCGGGCCCGGGGTGGAGGATTCGGGCTTCACGAGCACCGGCACCACCAACTGGAATGGCAACCCTTCGGTGAGCGGCGCGTCTTCCCTGGAAAACCTCTACCTGCTCGACGGCCTGGTGACCAACGACTTCCGCACCGGCTTTCAGGGTGCTGCATTGCCCAAGGAATGGGTCAAGCAGGTGGAGGTTCAGACCGGCGGCTTCGCCCCGGAATATTCGGCGCTCGGCGGTGTCGTGGTGGCCGTCACCAAGCAGGGCACCAACACGTTCGCCGGCTCCCTGACTTACACCTCGACCCTGCCGAAGCTGCAGGCGCGCGCGAAGTACAACCCGGCCGCAGGCCAGCTGAAACCCAACGACCCGCAGCGGACTTGGGACACCACCTTCACCGTCGGCGGGCCCCTGCAGGAGAATCGGCTGTTTTACTTCCTCGGCGGGAACTTCAACCGGGTGGAGCCCGATCCGGCCTCAGTGACCCCCAACAACCAGGGCCTCCGGTCCGATCCAGCGAAGGATGACACTCGCAATCTGTACGGCAAGCTGAACTGGTTCCCACATCCGGAACACCAGCTGACCTTCGCGCTTCAGGACCGAAACCGTGATCAGAGCCAAGACAACCGTTATCCCTCACCCAACGGCACGGCTCAACTCGGTGCCGCAGTCCACGACCGCACCCGGAACCTGAGCCTCAACTGGGACTGGATCATCAGTCCGTCCATGATGCTGGCCGTCAAGGCCGGACGCTCCCAATTCAAATCGGACCGAACCCCGACGGACGGCTCAGAGGTCCGCGTGAACGACCAGATGTACTTCAGCCCGCTGGGGCCCTGGGGATCAAATTCCCTACCGGCGTCAACCCTTCCCGGCGACGTCTTCCCGTACGGCGGACCAGGGACGTATACCCCGGAGAGCGTCATCACCACGCGCCAGCTGCGCGCCGATTTCAGCTGGCTCACCGGCAACCACATTCTGAAGTTCGGAATCAGCCGGATCCTGCCGGAGTGGACTCTCCAGGGTCGAACCACCGGCGGCTATGCCATCACCATCTACCAATTCAACTCAGGGCCCAACCGCTACCAGTTCCGCGGCCTGAGGCGCTCCTTCTTCTCGCAGGATTCACATGCATCCGGCGACTACTCGGCCCTGTACGCCCAGGACACCTGGGAGGTCCGGCCAGGTTTGCGGCTGATGTACGGCCTCCGCTACGAGGGCCAGGAGCAGCGGGACAACCAGGGCGCGACCTTCCTCAAGTTCACCAGGGCCAAGGATGTCACCCAGCCGCGCCTCGGCTTCACCTGGGACCTCATGGGCGATGGCCGCCGCAAGCTGAGTGGGAGCTACGGCCGATTCTACGAGCAGATCCCCCTCAACCCGGTGATGACCAGGGGCGGAGGGTACTTCAGCCGCTGGGAGAACTACAGCCCCGCCAGCGCCAGCTACGACCTCTCCACCCGCGCTTGGTCCATCACCGGGGTTCCCGACGGCATCCCCGGACTCGACCCGCACTCAACCTACGATAACTCCGCATTCTGGGGGACAAGGTCGCCCATCGCCGAAGGCATCCAGCTCCCGCGGCGCGATGAGTACACCCTCGGCTACGACCACCTCTTCGCCAGCGGCTGGCTCGCCGGTATCCACGGCCGCTGGCGCAAGCTGACCAACGTCATCGAGGACTCGGTGCCAACCGACAGGGACGGCCATCCCATCGACGGTGAAGGTTTCTCGATCCTCTGGAATCCCAAGGCCGGAGCCACCGTGCGCTGGCGGAACAGTGCCCTGCACAGTGACCCTGGCGCGCTCAACGTGTGGGTGAACGACGTCTTCCCCACGGCCTACAACCTCTACCGGGCCATCGACCTCACCCTGGCCAAGCACGGCCCCGACTACAGCCTCGAGCTCAGTTACACCCTCAGCCGCTTCGAAGGCTCCTACGAGGGCTTGGCCGTGCAGTTCCAGGCCAACGCCAACTTGTCCTTCACCTACGACTACTGGCCCTATGTGGGAGTGGGCCTCCTGCCCCTCGATCACACCCACAGCCTGAAGCTGCTCGCCACCAAGAGCCTTCCGCTCTTTGGCCACACCCTCACGGTCGGCACCTTTTCCCGGCTGGTGAGCGGCATCCCCAGCACCGACTGGGATGGCACCAACGACTTCGGCGACTACGGACCGGCGCACCCCATCGACGGCAGGTACGGCAACCACGGCCGCATGCCCACCCAGGTGGTATGCGACCTCAGCCTGCGCTACGAGATGCGCTTCGGCCGGGTCAAGGTCACGCCTTCCCTGGACGTGTTCAACCTGTTCAATCGGCAGACGGTCACCGGCGTGGACGAGAACAAGGCCTGGGGGAAGTACCCCTACCCGGAAGGCAACCCCACCTGGCGCCAGCCCTGGGCCTGGCTCCCTGGCCGCAATCTGCGCTGGGCCCTGTCCCTGAGCTTCTGAGAGGGGAAGATGTCTGCTCAAAACCTTTCCACAGGCACGTTCCTCGGCCCGTATCGCGTGCTCGAGTTGCTGGGCAAGGGCGGGATGGGCGAGGTGTACCGCGCCCATGATCCGAAGCTTGGGCGGGAGGTGGCGATCAAGGTCCTCCCGGCGGCCTTCGCCGAGAGCGCCGAGCGGCTTCGACGCTTCGAGCATGAGGCCCGCGCGGCGAGCGCGCTGAACCACCCGAACATCCTCACGATCTATGAACTCGGCACCCACGAGGGCTCCCCCTTCCTGGTCATGGAACTGCTCGAGGGGCTCACCCTGCGGGAGTTGATGAAACAGGGTCCGTTGACGGCGGGACGCATTGCAGAGCTGGGAGCGCAGATCGCTGAAGGGCTTGCGGCAGCGCACGAGCGGGGGATCATCCACCGCGACATCAAGCCCGAAAACCTCTTCCTCACCCGGCGCGGGGTGGTGAAGATCCTGGACTTCGGCTTGGCCAAGTCCGGTGGCGTGGAGAATAAGTCCACCTCGGTGACGACACTCGGAACCGGCACCGGGATGGTGGTGGGGACGGCGTCCTACATGAGCCCCGAGCAGGCGACCGGGAAGCCCGTGGGGTTCGCAACCGACCAGTTCAGCCTCGGCGTGGTGCTCTATGAGATGGTGGCCGGGATGCGTCCCTTCACCGGCGATTCGATTACGGAGACCCTGGCGGCGATCGTACGGGACAAACCTGCGCCGCTGGAAAGCCTGGCACCGGGTATCCCGGCGGGTCTCACCACGATCGTCCAGCGCTGCCTGGCGAAGGATCCCACCGAACGCTACAGGAACGACGGTGAACTTGCGGAGGCACTGGCGGCAGTGGCGACCAAGGAGGGCGCGCCGATACTCCGTTTCCCGTCCAGACCCCAGGCTGGTCTGCGACTTCCCCGCAGGGGACTGCTGGCCGCCGCCGGAGTGGCGCTGGCCGCAGCTCTCGGCTTCCTCCTGTGGTGGCGCCCCTGGGTGCCTTCCGCGCCAAGGTGGGACGATCACCTCGCGCTTGTCCTGCCCCTGGAGAACCGGACCGGGGACCCCGCCCTGGACGATCTGGGCCAGCAGGCCGCGGACCTGGTACGTCAGGACCTGGAGAAGGTGAAGAACCTGAAGTTGGCCGGGAGCCCCGGGGGGCGCGATACGCACCGTCTGGCGGTGGCCACCCGGGCGCGGCTTGTAACTACCGGAAGCTACGCACGGCGCGGCCGCGACCTGGTGTTCCAGGCCCGGCTCGAGGATCCGTGGACAGGCACGACCATCTACTCCTTGGGGCCATGGCAGGCCCCGGCAGAGGACCCCACCGCCGCGCTGAAGGAGCTCCGGCAGTACCTGGCCGGAGCGGTCGCCATCTCCCTCTGCGACAACGGTGGAGCCAGGTTCGGCACGTGGCGGGCACCCCGCCTGGACACCTGGCTGCAGTCGAAGAAGTACTACGAGCAGTTCAATGCCGATCCCGAAGGGACGATTGCGGGCCTGCGTAGGCTCCTGGAAAGTGATCCGGACGGGTTCGACGCCATCGACACGTTGCTCGCCTACATCGCTGTGCCCGGGCGAGCCGAGGAGGCGAGGGCCGTACTGGATGCGGTCGAACCCCGCAGCTCCGGCTACACGTTCGCAGAACAGTGCTTCCTGCGCTACTACCGGGCGAGAACCGAGAACCGGCCTGCGGAAGGCGTCAAAGCCCTGCTGGACGCTCGCGCGGCCTGCGGCGATTTCGAATCGCTCCACTACCATCTCGGGAACCTTTACCTCCGCCTGCACCACGATGGCGGCGCGCTCCGGGAATTCCAGCCGATCATGGATTCGTCAATGTTCTGGGAGGGTTG
The DNA here is from genome assembly GCF_022808815.1 of Geothrix paludis. GTDB lineage: Bacteria > Acidobacteriota > Holophagae > Holophagales > Holophagaceae > Geothrix > Geothrix paludis. The sequence continues at coordinate 103,851 of NZ_JAKZLC010000002.1, forward strand.
GTTCGCAGGATGGATCGCCCTCCCCATGGGGAGGATCCTGCACCAGCGGGGAGAGTTCGAGGAGGAGCTCCGGCTGGCTCGCAAGGGCATAGCGGTGGTTCCGGACAACATCCTCTTCCGCGTACGGGAAATTTCGGCGCTCGCAGCCATGGGCCGGACGGCGGAGGTGGAGCAGGCGGTCCAGGCCGGCGGCCTCGTCAAGCCGAGCCGCGGGCTGGCTGGCCCCCCCCGTGCCCTTGAGGCCGTCGCCGCCTCGGAGTTCCATGCCCATGGCCGGGAGGAGGAGGGCCGGCGCTGGGCATCGCGGTTCCTGGATCGCCATCCGCCTTCGGAGGACCCACAGCTGTGGTTCCACACCACCCACATGCTCCGCATGCTCGGGCGGCGGAAGGAGGCGCTGGCCCTGGCGGACGCCCGGCTGGCAAGGGATCCCGGCAATCCGGATCCACTCTCCGATCGAGGGATCCTCCTGGCGGAACTGGGCGAGGCCGCCGAGGCCCGGGCGGTGGAAGCGCAGCTGGCCACGCTTCCACCGCGGCCCGGAGCGATGCCCGGCCATCCGTTCGAACGTGCCTGTGTCCTGGCTGCACTCGGGGAGAAGGAGCGGATGGTCGAACTCCTTCGCCAGACCATTCTGAATGGCCAGAACCTCACCTACGTCCTGACGCACGACGCGGCCTTTCGCAAGTTCCGCGGGTACCCGCCTTTCGAGGACCTGATCAAGCCGGTTGACTAGGACAGGTGCAAACAGGCCTGCAGTTCCCGCTGCACCCCGGGATTCCCCACCACCAGATTCCCCGTCTCGAACCAGCCCTGGCCGCCCTCCCAATCGGTGATCACACCGCCGGCCTCCTGCACCAGCAGGGCGCCGGCGGCGAGGTCCCAGGGCTTGAGGCCCAGCTCGAAGTAGCCGTCGAAGATGCCGCAGGCCACGTGGGCCAGGTCGAGGGCGGCGCTGCCGGCGCGACGGATGCCCTTGGCCCGGGGGAACACGCGGCCCAGGGCGGCATTGAAGGCTGGCCAGCGCTCGCCCAGCTGAAACGCGAAGCCCGTGGCGAGGAAGGCGCCATCCAGTCCCGCCTGCTGCGAGACGCGCATGGGCTTACCGTTCCAGGTGGCACCCATGCCGCGCACGGCCAGGAAGCAGTCGTCCCGCAGGGGATCCAGCACGCAGCCCACCACGGGACCTTCCGCGTCCCACAGGGCCACGGACACACACCAGTGGGGGAAGCCCTGGACGAAGTTGAGCGTGCCGTCGAGGGGGTCGACAATCCAGCGGATGTCAGCGCTGCCATGGCTTCCGCCCTCCTCGCCGAGGAAGCCGTACTGAGGGAAGTGGAAGTCCAGCTCGGCGCGGATGGCGGCCTCGGCGGCTCGGTCGGCCTCACTCACCACGTCGTTCTTGGTCTTCTCGGTGATGGTGGCCGGATCGAGCTTCCGGAAATAGCCCAGCAGCACCTTCCCTCCGGCCTGGGCCGCAGCCATACAGGCCTCCCGTTGCGCGTCGTACATGATCACCATCCCGGCCTGATTATCTTATGGATTCCGATGACCATCCAAAGCCTTGCTGGTCACGGAACCTACGGAAGAAAGCCAGAAGGCACGGAAGAAGAGCGTGAGCGCCCGCACGCCGGGAACCACTAACCCTTCCGTGTCCTCACTGTCCTTCCGTGCCTTCCGTGACCTGCGCTTTAGTTCATTGGAGGCTGGTAGAAATCACTCACCGCTTCGGCGCGCTTCTTCAGCGCCCGGATCATGCCGGGGAACACGAAGAGGTGGAAGGGCAGCACCGAGTACCAGTAGATCAGGCCTAGCACGCCGTGGGGCTCGAAGAAGGCGGTCTGCTCCAGGCGCGAACCCTCGCCTTCGGGCCGCACGGTGAACTGGAGCCAGGCGTGGCCGTCCAGCTTCATCTCGGACCGCAGGCGCAGGAGGCGGTCCTCCTCGACGGCCTCGACGCGCCAGAAGTCCACGGGATCGCCCACGCGGAGCTGCCGCGGGTGCCGCCGCCCCCGGCGCATGCCCATGCCGCGGAACAGCCGGTCCAGGAAACCGCGGATCTGCCACAGCCAGTTGCCGGCGGGCCAGCCGTTCTCGCCGCCCAGCGCGCAGAAGGTCTCGAACACCACGTGGGGCCGCGCCTTGACATGCCGGTGGTGACGCTCGAGGAACATGCCCTCATGGGAGCCCAGGACCTCCTCCTCCTGCTCGCTGGAGAGGCTGGTGGCCCAGGTGGTCTCCACCGCGTCCTCGTCCAGGCGCTGCAGGGCCAGGGCCAAGGCCTCCTTGTAGGCCATGGGGCGCACTTTGAACACCTCAAGGGCGCGGGGGTCGCGCACCACCACCTCGGTGGTCATGCCTTCGATGAGCGGCTTGGCCAGGACCAGCGGGATGGGCGTGACCAGGTCCACCCACAGGGCCGACAGGATCGGCAGCGGCACGCGCATGGGCAGGATGTAGCGGCGCAGGCCCCGGGCCTCGGCGTAGCCCAGCATCATCCGCCGGTAGTCGAGGACATCGCGGCCACCGATCTCGAAGATGCCAGACACATCGGGATGCTCCAGGGCCTCGGTGAGGTAGCCCAGCACGTTGCGCACGCCGATGGGCTGGCAACGGGTGTTGACCCAGCGCGGCGTGATCATGATGGGCAGCCGCTCCGTCAGGTGGCGGATCATCTCGAAGCTGGCGCTGCCGCTGCCCACGATGACGGCGGCCCGGAACTCCAGCACCGGCACGCCCGTGGAACCGAGGGCCGCCCCCACCTCCTGCCGGCTGGCGAGGTGATCGCTCCGGTGGCCCTTGGGATCCCCCAGCCCGCCCAGGTAGATGATCCGCTGCACGCCCGCCTTGGCGCAGGCCGCCGCGAAGACCAGGGCATGGCCCAGGTCCCGGTCGCGGAAGTCCGGCCGGTCCTCGCTCATGGCATGGACCAGGTAGTAGGCCTGGGACACACCCTCCAGAGCCACCGCCAGAGAGGCCGGATCGCTCACGTCCCCCTTCACCGTCTGCACCCCCGGCCAGAGTCGGCCCGCCAGCCGGTCGGGGTTGCGGGCCAGGCAGCGCACGTGGTGGCCGGCGGCGAGGAGGCGGGGCACCAGGCGTCCGCCGATGTAGCCCGTGGCGCCGGTGACGAGGATCAGCGGCCGGCCGGGGTCCATCAGGCTCGCGCCCGTGGGCTGCGGCGAGGTCATGCGGGCACCAGGTCCGCGAAGATGAAGCCATCCCGTTCGACCACTTCACCGTTCTGGACCGCCACCGGATGGCTGAACATCGGGCCGTCCCAAGCGAAGGTGTGGAACTCGCCCCGCTCGCCGCAGGGATCCACCCCGACCGGCAGGTCCGCCAGCAGCCCGGCGTCGAAGGCCCGGCCTGCGAAGGCCGCGTCCAGCGCCCGGGGATCCACGCAGGTCAGGGTGGCCTTCAGGCCCGCAGCCACCATGGCGCGGGAAAGCCCCGCCGTATCCGGATCCCAGATGGGGAACAGGGGCGCCAGGCCCGTGCCTGCCAGCTTCTGGATGCGGTAGTCCCGCACATCCTCCAGGAACAGGTCCCCGAAGGCCATGGCCCTGATGCCTTCGGCCACCGCGCTGGCGCAGGCCTCGGCCATCCGGGCCTCGTAGGCCTCGTTGGGACAGGGCCAGGGCAGCGGCACCTTCCAGAGGGGCAAGCCGACGGCCTCGGCCTGGGCCTCCAGCAGGGATTCCCGCACCGCGTGCATGGCCACCCGCCCGAAGGCCTCGTTGGTGGTGGTGAGGAGGCCCACCACCTCCACCTCCCCGACCTGCCGGAGGGCGTGCAGGGCCCAGGCGGCGTCCTTGCCGCTGGACCAGCTCAGGAGGACCTTCGTCCGTGTCATGGGATCTCCGGGTCCAAGTATGGGTCCTCGCAAATCCTGACGAATTTGGTAAACTTTCCTGGGAGCCTTCCATGCCCAAGGTCATCAACATCGAACCCACGCCCAATCCCGATGCCCTGAAGTTCCTGGTGCACCCGGCCATTCTCAAGGCCGGTTCCCGGTCCTTCAAGGATTTCGGGGCTGCGGTGGGTGATCCGCTGGGCTCGGCGCTCTTCGCCCTGGGCAAGGTGACCTCCGTGTTCTACATGGACCGCTTCGTCACCGTGAACAAGGATCCCTCGGCCGAGTGGACCGATCTCATCGACCCCATCTGCGAATCCATCGAGGACCTGAAGCTGCCCGAGAACGACACCGGCGATGTGGCGCTGACGCCGGGCGGCGACGCGGACGCGACGCTGGAGCGCATCAACCAGCTGCTGGACTCCCGCATCCGGCCCGGCCTGGCGGGCGACGGCGGCGGCCTGGAGGTGATCTCCTTCGACGGCCAGACCCTCCAGATCAGCTACCACGGCGCCTGCGGCTCTTGCCCCTCCTCCACCAGCGGCACCCTGCGCTACATCGAGGGGCTGTTGCAGGAGGAGATCAGCCCCAGCCTTCGCGTCGTGAGCTGGTAGATTCTTTCCAATCTGACCCCTTGCACTGCGGTAAAAGCCCGGCACTCTAAGGGTACCGACTGGAGACATGCGTGAGCCCTGGGAAGGCGGTCAAGCGTCGCAGTGCCAAGGGGAACCATCTTGCCGCGCTGGCGGACCTGCTCAACGCCAGCCGGGAGGACCCGGCCCGGCTCTTCGAGCATGGCCTCGCCCTGCTGGTGGACCGCCTCAACGTGGACCGCGCCCTGCTCACCCGGATCACGGGGCTGGGCTACGAGGTGTTCTGGTGGGCGGTGGCGGACGGCGCCGGCATGAACGGCATCTTCGAGGCCCCCGAGAAGGGCTACTGTCCGTGGGTGATGGCCCACCCGGACCGCCCGCTCACCATCCGGGACGCCTCGCTGGAACCGCGCTGGCGCAAGAGCCCTGGCTACCTGGAACTCGGCATCCGCGCCTACTCCGGCGTGGCCCTGAAGGAAGGCGACAACGTGGTGGGCACCCTGTGCGTCCAGTGCCACGCCCCCAGGACCTTCGACCGCGGCGAGACCGAGCTGATCCGCGCCATGGGGCACCTCATGGCGCGCACTCTCGAATCCGAGAGCATGAAGCAGGAGCTCCGGGGAGCCCTGGACGCGCTGGAGCTCAGCGGCGCCATCGTGGAGGACAGCGCCCTCCAGAGCGCCCGCTCCGGCCTGCCCAACCGCCGCTACCTCGACATCTGGCTGCGCGCCTCGCTGTTCATGGCCCGCCGCCGCAAGGAGCCCATCGCCCTCGCCCTCTGGTCCCAGCCCCTGGTGACGGGCACCCGCGGCCGCCTGGCCGCCGCCGCCGCCCATCTGCGGGGCGAGGATCTGCTCATCGAGCTGTCGGCGGACCAGTACCTGCTGATCATGCCCCACACCAGCGAGGAGGGCGCGGAGGTCCTGCTCACGCGGCTTCGCGGAATCGTGGGCGAGCATCCCACCGGGGCGACGCTGTGGTTCCCCGGGGATGACGACATGACCTTGAAGTCGGCTTTGACGCGCGTCGGCAAAGCCTTCACTGAAGCCAATCGCGAAGGTACGAGCCTGATCTGGAGCCATCGCCGGGGATGAACGGCGACACGCGCGCTGGCCCGTCAGGCAGGTCCATGGGAAGATGAAAAGCTCTGGCACAGCCGGTGGAACCCGGCCCCGTGGAGGTGGATGTTGGAAACTCCGACCTTGGTGAAAGCGGCCCTCAACGCGCTGGAGGGCCAGGGCGCCCCCGGCCGCGAGGACCTCGCCCGATGGTACGAACTGATGCACCTCGGACGCATCCTGGATGACAAGGCGCCGAACTACCTGAAGCAGGCCATCGGCTGGTCGTACCACGCTCCGTGCGCGGGCCACGACGGCATCCAATTGGCCGCCGGACTGGCCTTCCGCGCGGGCCAGGATTTCCTGTTCCCCTACTACCGCGACATGATGACCTGCCTCGCCGCGGGCCTCACGCCCGAGGAGATCATCCTCAACGGCATCTCCAAGGCTACCGACCCCGCCAGCGGCGGCCGCCACATGAGCAACCACTTCGCGAAGCCGTCCATCGGCATCCAGAACGTGTCCAGCCTCACGGGCAACCACACCCAGCACGCCGTGGGCCTCGCCCGCGCGGTGAAGTACTATGGCCGCGACAGCGTGGTGTTCTGCAGCCAGGGCGAATCCTCGCTGTCCGAAGGCTACTGCTCCGAGAGCATCAACGGCGCCGACCGCGAGCAGCTGCCCGTGGTCTTCGTGGTCCAGGACAACGGCTACGGCATCTCCGTGCCCAAGCACGACCAGAGCGCCAACGACTACATCTGCGACAACTTCAGCGGCTACTCCAACCTGAAGATCATCAAGTGCGACGGGCTGGACCTCCTGGATTCCATGCGCGCCATGGCGGAGGCCATCGCCCACATCCGCACCGGCCAGGGCCCGGCCATGGTCTACGCCATGTGCGTGCGCATCGGCAGCCACTCGAACTCGGACCGCCACGAGCTCTACCGCGACGACGCGGAGCGGGCCGAGGCGAAGGCCAAGGATCCCCTGCCCCGCTTCCGCGCCTACTGTCTGGCGAACGGCCTCGCGGAGGAGGAGCTGAAGGCCATCGAGACGGAGAACCAGGCCCGCTACCTGGCGGCCCACGACAAGGCCATGGCCGCGCCGAACCCCGATCCCGCCACCATCTACGACTTCGTCATCCCCGAGGGCTGGATCTCCGCGCAGTATCCGGACGGCACGCACCACGCCGAGGGCAGCCCCGTCAGCGTGATCACCGCCCTCAACCAGACCCTGAAGGAGGAGTTCCGCCACAACCCCGACACCTTCATCTGGGGCCAGGACATGGCCAACAAGGAGAAGGGCGGCATCTTCAACGTGTCGAAGGGGATGCAGCAGGAGTTCGGCGAGAAGCGGGTCTTCAACGCCCCCATCGCCGAGGACTTCATCGTCGGCACCGCCAACGGCTTCTCCCGCCTGGACGACAAGATCCGCGTGGTGGTGGAGGGCGCCGAGTTCGCCGACTACATCTGGCCCGCCGCCGAGCAGATCGTGGAGTGCAGCCACGACTACTGGCGCAGCAATGGCCAGTTCTCCCCCAACGTCACCATCCGCCTGGCCTCCGGCGGCTACATCGGCGGCGGCCTCTACCACTCGCAGAACGTCGAAGGCTGGCTCACCACCCTGCCCGGCATCCGCGTGGTGGTGCCCGCCTTCGCCGACGACGCCGCGGGCCTGCTGCGCACGGCCCTGCGCAGCCGCGGCACCACCCTCTACCTCGAGCCGAAGTTCCTCTACAACGCGAAGATGGCCCAGGCCGTGGTGCCGCCGGACTTCGCCGTGCCCTTCGGCAAGGCCCGCGTCCGCCGCGAAGGCACGGACCTCACCATCCTCGCCTACGGCACGCCGGTCCACTTCGCCCTGGAAGCCGCGGCCAAGCTGGAGAAGGAAGGCAAGTCCGCCGAGGTGATCGACCTCCGCAGCCTCAGCCCCCTGGACACGCCTGCCATCCTCAAGTCCGTGAAGAAGACCCACCGCGTGCTCATCGCCCACGAGGACAAGGTCTTCGGCGGTTTCGGCGGTGAGCTGGCGGCCATCTGCGCCTCCGAGTGCTTCGTCTGGCTCGACGCGCCCGTGGAGCGCGTGGGCTCCGAGTTCACGCCCGTGGGCTTCAACCGAATCCTCGAGCGCGCCATCCTCCCCAACGCCGACAAGGTGCTGGCCGCCGCGCGCAAGGTGCTGGCGTTCTAAGAAGAAGCAACCGCGAAACACGCGAAGCCCTGCGGGCACGCGAAAAGCATCCAAGGCATGGGCCTTTGCCCTTTCTTTATTTCGCGCCCATTCGCGCCTTTCGCGGTTCCAGTCTCTTCCCCTGAGGAGTCACCCATGCAGTTCGGTCCCTGGGATGTCCAGATCGTCAGCGGCGGCACCTTCCGGCTGGATGGCGGCGCCATGTTCGGCACCGTGCCGAAGGTCGTCTGGAACAAGCTCTACCCCGCCGACGAAGAGAACCAGATCCTCATGGCCACCAACTGCCTGCTGATCCGCGGCGAGGTGGACGGAAGAAAGCACGTCATCCTCGTGGACAACGGCAACGGGGACAAGGAGAGCGACGACTTCATGGCCCGCTTCAAGTTCGAGGGCCGGGGCGTGCTGGACGCGAACCTGGCGAAGCACGGCGTGAAGCCCGAGGACATCACCCTCTGCATCCTCACCCACCTGCACTTCGACCATGCGGGCGGCAGCACGCGCTTCGACGGCGACGGGAAGGTGGTGCCCAGCTTCCCCAACGCCCGCTATGTGGTGCAGGCGAAGGATCTCGCCGACGCGAAGCACCCCCACCTGCGCGTGAAGGCCAGCTACCTCCCGCAGAACTGGGAGCCCCTGGAGGCCGCGGGCCTCCTCGATACCGTCAACGGCATCGCGGAGATCCTGCCCGGCATCTCCGTGCGCCCCGCCCCGGGCCACATCGAGGGCCTGCAGAACGTCATCGTCGAAGGCGGCGGGAAGCGCCTGGTCTACCTGGCGGACCTCATTCCCACGGCCCGCCACATCCAGCCCGCCTGGTGCATGGGCTACGACCTGGACGTGGTGACCTGCGTGAACGAGCGCCAGAAACTGCTGGACGAGGTGACGGGCACGGGCACCGTCTGCGTCTTCGAGCACGACCCCGAGTTCCCCGCCGGCACCGTCAGCCGGGACGCCAAGGGGAAGTACGTGGTGGCTCCGGTCCAGGTGTAGGCCGGTAAGGGCACAAACCGGCTGTTCCAACAAATAGATTCGATTTATTCCAGGATGAGACTAGGCTGGATCGCCGTACCCGATCAGCCTGGGTCCACCCTGGGCCCTTGGCATCCTCCCAACTTTCTTCTCTGGAGGCTCCATGGCCACCAAGCAGATGAACGTCAAATCCGACGGGTTCAATCCGAACACGCTGTCGGTGAACAAGAACCAGGACTCCGTGCACTTCGTGCAGAGCGGCCAGGGGGCGCCCACTTCGGTGACCCTCAGCAGCTCGGCGCTCTTCGGCCAGACCACCTGCACGGTGGACCCCAACACGACCGGGACGAACATCTACCCGGTGCTGGCGACGGTCACCGACGGGGACTACATCGTGTCCCTACCGCCTTCACCCAAGTTGACCAAGGACAGCGGCACCATCAACGTCACCGGCTGAGGCGCACCACGCCGGCCGTCGCCGGTTCCCCGCGCTCCAGCCGCCGGGCCCGGTCCTCCCAGGGGGCGAGAACCCGCGCGAGATGGGGGTTCTCGCCCGTGGACGCGGCCAGGTCCTTCAGGGCCTCCCGCGCTCCTTCCCGGCGCCCCTCCCGCGGGGATCGCTCCGCTTCAAGAAGGCGCAGTGTGGCCCGGAGGGCCAAGGCCTCGGCCCAGCGGGGACGGGCCCGGAGAAGGGACTCCGCCTTGGCCTGCCCCTGGGCCAGGGCCGGGCCTGCGTCCCGTCCCCAGGCCTGCTCCCATTCGGCCTGGGCGCGCCAGAGCTGCCCCAGCGCCAGCAAGGATTCCTGCGAGGCGGGATCCACGGCCAGCGCGTGATCGAAGGCATCCCGTGCGGCCACGAAATCCGCCTCCGCCGCCCGGGCCCAGGTGGCCTTCCACTGGGCGTAGGCGGCCCGGAGTTGCCCCAGGTTGTGCCACGTGTCGCGGTTCTTGGGATCCATGGCCAGGGACTGGGCCAGGATGGCCTCTCCCGCCTGCACCTGGGCGCGGGGATCCGCCCCCGTGCGCACCGCCCAGGCCACCCGCAGGGCGCAGCAGTGGCCGGCATTGTCGAGGAGCCCCTGGCTCCCCGGAGCGGCGCGACGCCCCTGCTGCACCACCGTCTCGGCCTCCGCCAGGGTCCGCGGGGAAGCCGACCACCGGCTCTCCGTGATGAGCTGGTCGGAGAGGTTCAGGTAGCCGTAGGACTGGGCCGGGGCCGCCTGGATCGCCCGCCGGTAGCAGGCCCTCGCCCGATCGCTCCAGGAAGCCGGATCCTCCCCCCGCTCCCAGGCCTCCCGGGCCAGCTCGGACCAGGCCATGCCCTCCCCATTGTGGAGGTTGGGAATCGCCGCGTTGATGGCCAGGCCCTGGCGGTTCAGCTCGGCGGCGCGCTGCAGCAGCGACCGGGCATCCTCCCCCCGCGCCCGGGCTCGGAGGGCCTGGGCATAGGCCACCTTCCCCAGCAGGAAGTAGGGGACGAAGTGTTTGGGATTCAGGGCGCGGGCCCGATCCAGGGCCTCGATGGCGCCCTGGAGGTCCGCCTCGGGCCGGGCGGCGGCGGGAAGCCCGGCCCGCTGTTCCAGGCAGGCGCCGAGGTTGATCCAGGCCGGCAGGAGGTGCGGCTCCATCCGGGTGGCCGCCCGGAACCCCTCGATGGCCGCGCCGAGGTGCGCGGAGGGATCCCGGCCTTGGCTGTCCTCGAACTGGGCGAGGGCCCGGCGCACCAGGCCGATGTGGTTCCACACCGAGTAGTCGCGCTTTTCCTCCGAGAGCCCGTCAAAGGCGGCGAGGGCCCAGGAGAGGGGCTCCGTCGGGTCGAGGCTGCGCTGGAGACGGGCATTCCCCAGCAGGTAGTAGGCCTTGCCCAGGGCCACCCGCGCGTCCGCCCGGGCGGGGCCTGCGGTCACGGCCTTCCAGCAGGCCGCCACCGCTTCCTGGGCGAGGTCCACGGCATCCTCGCCGCGAGTCGCCCGCACATCCGCCAGGTTGCCTTGCAGCGCGGCCTGGAGGATCAGGGAAGGCACATGGTCCGGCTGGAGCCGCAGCGCGGTATCCAGGGCCGCCATGCCACGGTCGAAGGGCCCCTGGACATCCCCCTGCCCGTACTTCTCCATGAAGAAGGCGTTGTTCTCCAGATCGGCGGTTGCGGCGTACACGGCGGGCACGCTGCGCCCGGTGGCGGCGGCGGCTTGCAGAGCCTGACGCCCCTCCTCGAAGTCCCGATGCGCGCCCTCCCGGTCGCCCTGGTTCCACTTCTGCCAGGCCTGGGCCTGCAGGAGGGAACCCCGCAACAAGGGTGCTTCGTAGAACCAGGGCTGCTCGGTGCCCAGAGCTTTCAGCCGAACCAGGGCCTCGCCCAGCCGCCCTTCGTAGAAGGCCAGCAGCGCCTCCAGGTAGGCGGGCGAGGGCACGTCCGCGCCCTTGGCCTGGCGGAGGAAGGCGAGGGCCGGATCCCGCAGGGTGCGCTCCACTTCCCGCAGGCGGGCCTCCCGCTGATCCGCGGAGGCGATGCGCTCCGCTTCCAGGAGCCGGTCCCGGTACTGCTGGCCGAGGGCGAGGCTCAGGGCGTAGGCCACGCGGGGCTGCCGGTAGCCCGCGTCCCATGCCATCTGCAGGTGCTCCCGGGCCTTCTCCACGTCGTCCAGCGTCCAGTGGCCCAGGCCCAGGGCGTAGTGGCCCGGCCCGTTGGCGATGGCGCCAGCCTGGGCCATGTCGGCCTGGAGCCGGGTCATCTGGTCCCGCACGGCCTGAAGATCTGGCCGGATGTCGTGGGGCGGCGACAGCGCGGAGTAGCGGGCCGTGGCGTCGATGCGGGCAGTGGCCTCGGTAAACTGCTGGGCGAGGCGCTCCCGGCGGCTGGCGTCGCGTCGCGTCTTCACCGCGACGCCCAGGGCCACCAGCACGGCCAGCGCGGCCACGGCGCCCACGGCCGCCAGCTGCCGGTGCTTGCGGAGCTTGCGCTGGACGCGGTACCAGAGCCCCGTGGGCCGTGCCAGCACCGGGTCCCCGGCGAGGAAGCGGTCGAGATCCTCGGCGAGGGCGCGGGCGGACTCGTAGCGGCGGCCGCGCTCCTTCTCCAGGCACTTGAGGGTGATGGCCTCCAGGTCGCGGGGAACGTCCAGGCCCTGCCCGCGCATGGACGGAACCTCATGGGCGGCGATGGCGCCCAGGATCTCCAGCGCGTTGGCTCCGGTGACCGGCGGGCGCCCAGTCACGGCGTGGTAGAGCGTGGCGCCCAGGCTGTAGATGTCCGTGCGGCGGTCCAGCCGCGAGACCTCTCCGCGGGCCTGCTCCGGGGACATGTAGGAGGGCGTGCCCAGCACCGAGCCCGTCTCGGTGACATCCTGGTCCCAGTCCCGGGCCAGCCCGAAGTCCATGACAAAGGTGCGCAGGGCGCCGTCCTCCGTGCGCTCCACCATGATGTTGGAGGGCTTGAGGTCCCGATGGATGATCCCCACCCGGTGGGCCTCCTGGACGCCCAGGGCCGCGTCCCGCACCACCATGGCCCGCTGCTCCAGCGACAGCTCGGCGGCCGCCAGGTCGAAGGGCCGCCCACCGAGACACTGCATGGCGATGAAGACCCGGCCCTCCACCTCGCCCACTTCGAAGACCTTGCACACGTGCTCGTGATCCACCCGCGCCTGGGCCCGGGCCTCCAGCATGAAGCGCGCGAGGTGGCGGTCGTCGTCCAGGCGCACGAACTTGATGGCCACCATGCGGCCCAGGCGGCGATCGCGGCAGCGGAACACCTTGCCCATGCCACCCTGCCCCAGGAAGCCCAGGCACTCGTAGCGGTCCCAGCCCGGCACCGGGAAGGCCGGCGGGCCAGATCCGGCCGCGCGAACGGGCGCGTCCAGGGTCAGGCCGCTCCCGGGCGCTGACCCAGGCCCGGGCCCAGGCTCGGACTTGGGCTCGCGGCCATCCAGGGTCTCGGCCCGGGACAACAAGGGATCCAGGTGACGCGCCTTCGGGTCTTCATCCATCTGCGCAGCTCCCAGGGCGAGAAGTTGGCGGCGGAGACCGATATTCAGAATCGAATCATGGCACGTTAGACCCACTCGGAATCAAGGATCAATTTGTCAATTTAAGACCATATGACAGACACCCGTGCCTATGGAGGCGGCCCTCCTCCTCCCGCCCCTCCCTGCCATCAGACGAGGTGACTCTTGAGGTCGGCCAGGCTGAAGGGCTTCGGCATCAGGCTCACCCCGGGGTAGCGCCCCACCAGCTCCAGGACGGCGAGGTTGACGCGGCCGGTCGAGATCACCACGGGAAGGTCCGGGCGGAGGGCGCGGAGGCGTGGCAGCGTGCCGGCGCCGCCCAGGCCCGGCATGTCCATGTCCAGGATCGTCACCGCGGGCTGGAGTCCCCCCTCCAGGAGGTCCAGCGCCGCTTCCCCCGTGGCGGCGATGACGGGCTTGAAGCCCAGGAAATCCAGGATGGCGCCTACGGAATCCTGGATCGAGGCGTCGTCGTCCACAAGGAGGACCACGGCGCGCGCGGCTACGCACGCGGCAGGCAAAGCCGTCTCCGGGTCAGGCTCGGGTTTCCCGACTGCAGGCATGGGGGTCTCATCGATCTGTTGTCCAGTCTATCGTTAGGGCCCGAATGGCTCGATTCCAGGGTCACCATGGTCGTTAGTCTTGTGATGATCGGCATTTACGTTGACGACCCCAACAGCCGTTCTAGAAACCATGGGCCTCGCCAACCGTATGGTGGGGACGGTGGAGAGGGGGGATCTCGTCATGGACGAGCGGATGCGACTGTTGCGGGGCCTCGAGCCGAAGCACGCGGGCCAAGCCTCGTACACCGCCATCCTCGAGGCCGCGGCGGGCCTGTTCCGCCAGTTCCCCGCCGACGCCATCACCCTGCGGGACATCCTCGCCCTATCCGGCGTGGGCAACCAGACCCTGTACAACTACTTCCCCGCGGGACGGGACGATGTGGCCATCGCCCTCTTCGACCGGCTCCGGCGTGCGGACGAACTGGCGTTCCGTGGCCACGTCCAGACCTTGGCCTGGGATTCCCTGGCAGATGCCGAGGGCATCACCATGGCGCTCAGCGCCGCCCTGGCGCGGGCCACGGTGGGAAACCTGAAGGAAAATCTCCAGCTCCATGCGACGGTGAACGCCTACCTGAAAGCCCATCGCCTGGGCTCCCTGGCCACTCATGCCGAGGGTCTGGAGGAGGCCCTCCGGCAGGAGATCCTCCTGCGCTACGGAAGCCGCTTCTCCGAGCAGGCCCTGGGGCCGGTCGTGCACCTGAGCCTGCACGTGGTGCGTGGCGTCGCCGACATGGCCCTGGCCCATCCCGCGTGCCCCCTCGGGGATCTCGAATCCATGGCGCGGAAACTCCTCCGGCCCATTCTGCAGTCCGGACTGCGGCGCGAGGTTCCAGTGAGCGGAAGCCACCCCCTCGCCGCCGACGCGCCCGACCCCGTGGCCATCACGGGCGCCCCGGTGGGGCCATCCAGGCGGGAGGCCATCCTGGCGCGGATCTTCAAGCGCCAGCGGCCCCGATAGCCCGCGCCCAATCCGGAGCCGTGAGCCACGAGCCACGGGATCCAGCCGCGCCGACAGCAGACCTGGCAGGCGGTAGACTGGTACCCAGACGTGCGAGGTCCCCGTGTCATTCACCCCAGGCAGCAGGCGCGGCGCCATGGCCGACATCAACATGACCCCCCTCATCGACGTGATGCTGGTTCTGCTGATCATCTTCATGATCGCGGCCCCCATGATGATGACGGGCGTGGACGTGAAGCTGCCGGAGAGCCGCACGGGCCGGAACCTGGAGAGTGAGGCCCTGACGGTCTCCATCACCTTCGACGGCCGCCTCCAGTTCGACCAGGCCTTCCTGGCCCTGCCCGTGCTGGCCAACCAGCTCAAGGCCCGGGCCCAGTCCGGCGGCAAGCGGCCCGTGCTGGTGCGGGCCGACCACAACGTGCCCTACGGCCGCGTCATCCAGGTGGTGGACGCCATCCGCGAGGCGGGCTTCACGCAGGTGGGCTTCGTCACCGCCGCCGCCCCCATCGCCGCGCCCACCGCCGCTTCAGCCACCGGAACCAAATGAGCCAGGACCTCCAGGCCTACCTCCGCAGCCGCGCCCACCTGGGCGAGCTCCGCTGGGGGCCCGGGCTGGCCCTGAGCCTGGCCCTGCACCTGACCATCGGCGTGGCCTTCTTCTGGCCCCGGGGCGGCGGCGGCGAGAAGGCCGAGGAGGTCAAGGTCACCTGGGTGAACCTGCCCGCGGCCATGGGCGGCCAGTCCGGCGGCTCCGACGCCATGGAGGTGGGCAAGACCGGCGAGCGCCTGCGGCGCGTGGAGGAGGTGGCGCCGGTGCGGAACACCGCCCCATCGGCCACGGCCCCGGATCCCTTCGCCACGAAAACCACCAAATCCGCCGCCAAGGGCGACAGCAAGGACGCCGCCAGCACCGGCACGGGCACCACCGCCGCCAAGGGCAAGACCGCCTCACCCAATCCCGTGGCCGGCGCCGTGGGCTCGGGCAACGGCGCGGCCTTCGGCGCCGGCTCGGGCATCCCGGGCCTGAACCCCACCTCCGGCGTCCAGGGCGGCGTGGGCCTGGTGGGCGGGGTGGACGGCAACTTCCCCTTCGTGTGGTACCTGCAGCAGGTCCAGGCACGCATCACGTCGAACTGGAACCGCGTCTCCAGTACCCAGGGCCGCGTGCAGATCTACTTCCGCATCGCCCGGGACGGCAGCCTCGACCGGGTGCGGGTGGAGATCCCCAGCGGCAACGCCGCCATGGACGAGAGCGCCCGCATGGCCGTCCTCCGCGCCGCGCCCCTCCAGCGGCTGCCGGACGGCTATGACGGCTCGTACCTGGGTGTGAGGTTCTGGTTTACGTACCTGGGGAACTGAGCAGGAACCCCGAGCAGCCACCGGCCCGGCCTGAAGCGGGTCGGTCGGACGCCCTCTCTCCGCCCCTCCAGGGGGCCATTCCAGGCCTACCTTTGGGGTGTGCGCATCAGCGCCCCAGAAAGGGGGATTTATGCCAGCGCTCATCAACCTCGCATCCGCCTCTCTCGCCTGGAAGAAGACCGGCGCAGCCGGTCCCACCTTCAGCCTGGAGACCAGGGAAGGAACCGCCGCCACCCTCGCCTTCCTTCCCGAGGATCCCACCCTGGCCAGGGTGGAAACCACCGGCGGGGCCTGGACCCTCAAGCACAGCCGCTTCCCGGCAAGTTCCGTCACCCTCCGCCAGGCGGGCTCCAAGACGGACCTGGCCATGTTCCATCCCCACCTGGTGGGGAACGGGAAGCTGGTCTTCCAGGGTGACGAGACCTTCGACTGGGTCCGCATCGGAGGCATCCACCCCGGCGCGGCCTTCCTGGACGCGGACGGCCTGCCGCTGGTCCAGCTCACCCTGAACCCGGACGGCACCAGCCGGTCGGCCCCGGAGGACACCCCCCTCGCCCTGGTGGACATCTCCCAGCCCCACCGGCGCCTGGCCGATCCCGCCTTGCTGTCCGCCATCGGGTGGTACCTGCTCCTGCTCGAGACCCTGCTGGAGGACCCGGGCGTGGCCGCGGAAACCAGCCTGCGGATGTAGGGATCCGAACTGGTGATGTCCGACAAAACGCCAGGGCGCCGGGAGGTCGGGTGCACTAAACTCCCCTGATGCGCTCAGCCCTCTGGATGACGGTGGCCCTCGGGTTTCTTCAGGCCCAGCCGCCCTGCACCGTGACCGCCGAGCCGCGCGAAATCCGCCCGGGCGAATCCGTGCTGCTGACCTGGACCTGCCCCCGGTCGACCCAGGTGCGCCTGGAACCTGGCGGCATGATCCTGCCGGGACGGTCCCAGGTGACGGTGCGGCCTTCCTACACGACGAGGTACAGCCTCTTCGACGCGGGGCCCGGCGCCGAGTCCGGCGGCGCAGAACTCGGCCACGCAGAGGTGCGCGTGACGCCCGGGATGCCCCTGGGCGAGGCCGCCCGCATCTGCGCCTTCGACGCCAGCACCAAGGCTGTGCTGCCGGGCGAGCCCGTGGTGCTGAAGTGGGAATGCGCGGGCAGCGCCAAGGTGCGCCTGGAGCCCGGCGGGCTCGAGCTGGACGGCAAGAGCGAAGTCACCGTCACGCCCCTGGAGAGCACCCGCTACACCATCACCGCCAACAACGCCGCCGGCGGCCAGAGCCGCACGCTGGAGGTGGCGGTGCTGGGGCGCCGGGCCGTGGCGGCGGCCAAGACGCCCATCGCCAGCGTGTGCAGCTTCGAGGCCAGCCGCACCGTGGTGAAGCCCGGCGAGCAGGTGGACCTCAAGTGGATCTGCCAGGGCGACGCCAAGGTGCGCCTCGAGCCCGGCGGCCTGGAGCTGGACGGCCAGTCCAGCATCGCCGTGGTCCCCGACAAGACCACGGTCTACACCCTCAGCGTCAGCAACCTCATGGGCGGGTCCTCCCGCAGCCTCGAGGTGCAGGTGGAAGCGCCGCGCCGCGTGCTCACAGAGAAGGACCTGGCCGATCCGGAAGAGGCCGTGAAGCCGCTGGAGCGCATGGACCTGCAGGAAGCCCTGCACCGGGGCGCCGCCCAGCGGGCCGTTGCGGCGCAGGGCGCCTGGACCCTGCGCCTCGTGGTCTCCGGCCGCGCCGAGGGCCTGAAGGTGGTGGCCAGGGCCGCGGGCCCCAAGGCGCCGGACGTGCTGGTGCTGCCCTACGTGCGGCCGGACGGCTTCCGCTGGTGGCAGGCCTGCTACGGGACCTACCCCACCCGCGCCGCCGCCCTGAAGGCCTGGCGGAGCGCCCCCGAGGGCCTGCGGAAGGCCTTCCGTGACGCCCTGCCCCTCCGGCTCCAGCACCTGCCCGGGGATCCGCCGAAGGCGCTGTAGATCCGCGGGGGGTCGGCCCTAGTTCCGGGTGACCTCCAGCGTGTAGGGCTCGCCGACCATGTTGGCGTCGAGGGTGTCCACGATGAAGTAGATGGTGCGCGTCTCCTTCGTGGGGTTCTCATAGGTGGCCTGGGGCTCGCCGGTGGGGATCCGGTTCTGGAGCAGCCCCGGCTCGTCGCGCCCCCAGGCGTTCACGGCCAGCACCCGGAACCAGGCCTTTCGGCCCTCCACGACCTGGGCCTTCACCTTGCCGCCCGCCGGCACCTCGATGGCGAAGGCCCGCCGCCCGCTCATATCGGGGACCTTGTCCGTCACCCGGACGCTGCCCGCAGGCAACTGGAGGGCCGGGATGGACGGCCCTTTCCGGGCCCCGTGCCGGGTCTCGCCCAGGATGCTGGCCTCGCCGCCGGGATCCGGGCGATGGGGGGTCATGGGACCCCGAGGGGCCTTGGGAAGGTCCTTGGCCTCCACCACCGGCAGGGGCGCCGGGGCCTGGAGGACCACCATGGGAAGCATCAGCAGACTGGGAAGCATGGGCACCTCCGCGCACATCCATCCCTAAGATGCTCCAAGCCCGGGATGGGTTTAGGGACATCACAAGCGCCCAGGACATCGCCTCTGGAAAGGCCTTCCCCTGCCTCCCTCCCGGCGGGGAATCCACCCCTGCCGTCCGGCAATCTACCTGTTGCGACAAACAAGACGGAGGACTATCGTCTGACAGCCCATGCGGGCTTTCTACCAGGAGGAAGCAATGAAGATCTCACCTTCCGGGCTGGTCGTGCTTTCCGCGGCCTTGGTTGCCGGCACCCTTTCCTTCGCCCACGGCGGCGAGAAGCACAGCGGGGAGGTCACCCTGGCCGCCGACAAGCTCCCGTGGGAGGACCTGGCGGCCAAGGGCGTCGGCGTGATGGTGGCCGATGTGGAGGGCCTCCATGCCAAGGGGGCCTGGCATGGCTTCGTCAAGTTCCCCGTGGCCAGCAAGAGCCCCGTCCACGCCCACTCCAGCGCCCTGAGGCTCGTGGTGGTGTCGGGCACCTTCCGCTACGGGAGCGACCCCGACCACGAGCAGCCCTACGGTCCAGGCTCCTACGTCTTCATCCCGGCGAACCATCCCCACTCGAACAGCCAGCCGGACGGGGCCGTGGTCTACGTCGAGCAGCCCGGCAAGTACGACAATAAGCCGGCGGGCCACTAGTCCAGGCTCGTCCAGACGGGATCGCGCCACCCGGTCAGCGGAGCACCTGGTACTCGCTCTGGACCAAGCCGCTGGGGAAGGACCGGGTGGCGACGTGCCGCAGCTGGATGTCGTGAGGCAGGGTGCCGAAGAGCGGGATGCCCTCGCCGATCAACACGGGAACCCGCGTGAGGATGAGGCGGTCCACCAGCCCCGCCCGCAGGAACCGCTGGATGGTGATGCCGCCGTCCACGTAGAGATTCGTGACCCCACGCTCCGCCAGCCGGGCCACGATCTCCGCTGGCGGGCCCGCCATCTGCTCGACCACCCGTCCGATGGCGCTCGGCAGCTTTAGTGGCTGGCCGCTCAGCACCACCACCCGTTTGGCGCCGTAGGGCCAGGGGTCGAAGGTCATCACCTTCCGGAAGGTGTTGCGCCCCATGACCACCGCATCCACGCCCGTCAGGAATGCCTGGAAGCCGTGGTCTTCTCCGCCCCCCTCCGGCAGCCAGTCCAGGTCGTGGTTCGGGCGGGCGATGAACCCGTCCACGCTCGCCCCCACAAAAACGGATACCGTCATCAGGCCCTCCACCTCTTTGGGTGGCGCCGGGTGGGTAAAAGTGACCGGATTTGCCTGGGGCCAGGCGCCTCCCAGCGCCCGGATCGGGACCTCAGCGCCCGGTCGAGGGGCTTGCCGGCGCGCCAAGCACCTGGCCGAGGGAGAAGGCCAGATCCCGGCTGATCTGCTCGCTCCCGCCCGTGCTGGCCACGGCGAGGTTTCCCTGGCGGTCGAGGATCAGGTGCGTCGGGAACGCCACGCTGGAGCCCGACATGGCCAGCTGCTTGAGCGCCGCGAACGGGATGCAGGCCACCGGGAACTGGAAGGGCCGGGTTTTCAGGAAGGCCCGGACCTTCGACTCGTCATCGTAGGCCAGGGCCAGCATGACCAGGTCCGGATGGGATCCGAGCTTGGCATGGAGAGCATTTAGGTCGGGGATCTCCTTCACGCAGGGCGGGCACCCCGTGAACCAGACGTTGAGGTAGACCACCTTCCCCCGCAGGGCCGCCAGGGACCACGCCTTCCCCTCCAGATCCGAGAACTGGACGTCGGCCACCGGCTGGCCGATCCGGGCCTTGAACGCCTCGGCAGGGCGCAGCCCCTGCGGAGCCTGGACGGTGGGGGCGGAGGCCCCCTCGGGCTTGGAGGCGGGCGGGGCCTGGCCCAGGAGCGCCAACGTCGAAAGCGCCGCGGCCAGCAGAAGTCGCGCGGAAGTCATGGAGAGGCCTTTCGGGATTGGGTCGGGTACCAGGGAGTGGCAGATGCGGCCGAGCGGCCGGTCAACCGGGCGGGAAGAGGCCCCAACGGTCGAGGAGGATGTACAACGGGAAAACCACGAGACAGAAGGCGATGAGTGAGACGAGAACGACCCCGGTGACGTTCCAGCCGGAGCGGCGCTGGTACTGCTCCGAAGCCTCGAGCTGCGCTTTGGAGAGCTGCTTGGCGCTGGCGACGCCGCCGGCGGCAATGGAATAGAGCAGCGGAATCAGCTGCCGCGGAAAGCGTTCAGGCAGGAAAGGCAGCAAGGCCACCAGCGCCACGTTGAAGGCGATCCCGAGCCAGAGCGTCAGGCGTTGGCCCTGGGTGTCCTGCAGCGCCTTGAAGTTCTGGTGGAGGGTGAACACCGCTGCGAACGGGCCCCCGAGGAAGGAGGCCAGACGCACCTGGAACGGGGTGTAGATCGGCTGCCGTTTTCCAGGGACAGCTTCAACCCCGGGATCTGCGAGCAAGGCCTCTGGCGGGGCGTACGGATTTGACAGGTCATCCATGGAAGATCCTTTGTGGGCGCGGTGCAATTCGAGTGGATGGTCAGGCCTGTGTGCTAAGGCTTGAAGCTGACTTCATAGATCCGCCAACTGCCTGCAAATAGAGCAAAGACGATCTCATTAAGAACAGCGCTCTTCGGGAATTTGATGACATGGAAGACACCGCTCTCGGAGAGCCTGATCTGGGGGTCTTCCTGGGCGTCTTTTCTTGACAGTGCCTCATTGAGACCCAGCGGGCCATAGATGGCCTCCTTGATCTTGGGGTTGGAGCGAATTTCATTTTCGGAGGGGCCATTATAAGAAATAATGTTGTCGCCCCTATAAAATTCGAAATCTGGCGTAAGCATGGCTTCCAGAGCCGCCGGATCCTGCTTTGCCATGATCTTCTTCAAGCCTTCAGCGGTGGGTAGAGGCGGAACCTCATTCGAGAAGCCATCGAATCCCAGAATTCTGATGCTGACAACCAAGCCATCATGATTGAGCTCTAAGCTGTAATTTCGATCGGCGTAGTCGAGGCGCGTGTATTCGGTGCCGTCATCCATGTACTTCGATTTCGATCTGGGTGGCCCGAGCGACTTGAACACCTCGCTTTCGGTCGAGCCGAGCGTGAGACCGGCGAGGCCTCCGTCCCCCGGCGTTGGCTTCCCGAAGAGTTGGATCGCGGTGATGCGATCCTTCTGGGGCGCCGCGAACTCGAAAATCAGCAGGTGATCGTGTTTTTCGGAGGTCCAGAAGGCCTTGATCAGCCAGCCATCCGAGGTGGTCCGCTCCTCATAGGGTTTCCCGAGGGTGGCTTCGACCACCCTGGCAATCTGGCCCAACTGGAATCCGCCTAGCTTTAATTGACTCGGCAATCCCTGGCAAATACCAAACGTGGAGGCGCAGGCCAACAGGATTCGGAGGGGCTGTTTGAGCATGTTCCTATCTCAAGATGGCCTGACGAAAGAAAGAATCGGCCCCGTCTGAGCCGAGGCTAGGAACGGAGACGAGGGAACGGAAGGTTGAGAGAGGGCGGAAGGCAATGCAGGCGGGGTCCGAGTTGGGCGAGAGGGTCAGACCGATGAATGCTATGGCTTTTCTTTTAGAATTTGATTGAGTTCGTAAACAATCAATCCCTCGCCATAGCCAGACCACCTCGTTGCAAGCTTGCCTGTGCGATCAATGATCAAGGTTGTGGGGTAGGAATTGATATCTCCGCCGAGATTGGTGCCGATACCATTTTTGCCGATCTGTGGCCGGTAGTAGGTGAACCCAGGAAGGGCGCTCTTATTCTTGTTCAGGAACTGAACAACACCTTGAGGCCAGTATTGATCATCGAGGTTGCAAGGAATGACGACAAGGTCCCCTTTTCCAGCGCCTTGCTTTTGAAGAGCATGGATCTCAGGGAGTGAGCGCCTGCA
This sequence comes from Geothrix paludis, assembly GCF_022808815.1. GTDB lineage: Bacteria > Acidobacteriota > Holophagae > Holophagales > Holophagaceae > Geothrix > Geothrix paludis. Next base: position 125,761 of record NZ_JAKZLC010000002.1, read on the forward strand.
GGGACCACACCATACAGTCCAGAAATCTACGATGACAATTTTTCCTTTGAAGTCTTCGATTAAGCATTTCTTCCCATTCTGATCAACAAATCCAAGTTTGCTCAGGTCAATGCGTTTCTCGAATGGGAAATGCTCTGTATCACCGGCCATGGCGGTCGACAGACAAAGGGCGATTGCAAGCAGGGCTCGGACCATACGCAACTCCATGAAGGTTTGTGGGAGGCCTAACGAATGAAGCTAAGCGGTCACGCCTGCACCGAGGCACTGAGCGGAGCCGGGATAGCGAAATGATGAGAGAGAGCGGAAGGTAATGCAGGCGGGGTCAGACTTGAGCGGAGGGTTAGGCAATCTATGACGGAAATCCTTGTAACTGGTCAATAGTTTCTTGAACAAATTTGGGTTCATCAACTCCGAAAATCACAGCTGTGGCCAACACAGCTTTCAGCAAACAATCAGCGAGGGTGGTGAGGTGGGCATCAAACATTTCAAGGTCGGGCTCGTTCTTGATCTCCTTGATCGAGACTTTTTCGGGATCCATTTCCAGTGCTTCCTCTAATGATCTGGGGGAGGCGTGGAGTGTAATGCTCATGAATGAATAGAGCGTGTCGTAATAGTCCTGAAGTCCTGCTTTTTGGGCGCATTCGTAAGCGCTAACAGACACTATCTTTTCGGTGAGTATGTGTTGTTTGATACTGTCGGCGAGATTCTTTAATTCCTGAAGGTCATCCCTATCGTTGTTTCTCTCCTTGTATCTGATGATTTTATTGATTCCCTTCAATCGTTCATGTTCCTCTGAAAGTACAAATATGTTTACAAAATTTAATTCCTTTGAGATCGCGATAAGGGGAAAAAGTGGTTCGAGTATGCATCGAATCAACATTTGAATTTGGTGCTTCATCCCCTTTTGGGAGAGTAGCAGTGCTCCTTGGTATGTTGTAAGAACCCTAGAAAATAATATTGAACAAATGATTTCAGACGGGTGCTCATTATGAATAGCAAGTGAATATTGAAATGCCTGTGCCCGCTTATTTAATTCCATACAAATCGAGATCAATTCACCGTGTTTTACATTCACTACATCAGTGAAGAATGAGAATTCATCGGCCAGAAAACCTTGTTCTCCAAAGGTAGTCATTATGTCTCCAAGATTGCCTAACCTTGAATTAGACGATCAAACCCATCACAGGGTCCGTCGTCTGGCGTGAATGAAGGAACGATACCGACATTGTAGATCACGGGGTCCTTTCCCCGCCGAACGGTGGCAAAACCGGGGTTGAACGGGGATACCCCGCCCTCCCACCCAGAATGGAGTGGGAAGCATGGATCAACGGAGTGGTGTCCCCGCGGCCCTCAGACTCTCCCGGTCATGGCCCTCAGGCCTGGAGCTTCCCCAGCAGGTCCTCGGCCACGCGCCCTGCGGCGCCGGGCTGGCCCAGGTGGCCGCGCACCTCGCCCAGGTCTGCGCGGATGCGGCGGGCGGTGTCGGGGTCCAGCAGGCGCGTCAGCTCCAGGCCCAGCCGCCCGGGGTTCACCTCGCCCTGGAGCAGCTCGGGGGCCACTTCGCGGCGGGCCACGACGTTGGCGAGGCCGAAGTGGGGGACCTTCACGACGCGCTTGGCCATCTCGTAGGTGAGGGCGTTCAGCTTGTAGACGATGGCGAAGGGGGTTCCCAGCAGGGCCGTCTCCAGGGTGGCGGTGCCGGAGGCCACCAGGGCCGCGTCCGCGTGGGCGCGGGCGGCGTAGGGGCGGTCCTGCACCAGCGTCACGGGCGCGTCTCCCAGGTGGGCGCGCACGAAGGCGGACTCCAGCGTGGGGGCCACGGGCAGCACCCACTGGACCTCGGACTGGGCCGTGCGCCAGCGCCGGGCCAGCTCCGCCATGGGCGGCAGCAGGCGCTCGATCTCCCCCTTGCGGCTGCCGGGCAGCAGGGCCACCAGGGGCCGTGCGGGGTCGAGGCCGGTCTCCGCGAAGAAAGCGGCGCGGTCGCACTCGGGCTTCACCACCTCCACCAGGGGGTGGCCCACGAAGCGGGCGTCCACGGGGTAGCCGCGGAACAGCTCGGGTTCGAAGTCGAAGAGGCAGTAGAGCGTGTTCAGCACCGTGCCCAGCTCGGGGATGCGCCCCTTCTTCCAGGCCCACACCTGGGGGCACACGTACTGGTGCAGGGTCACGGCGGGCAGCTGCTTCCGCAGGGCCTTGGCCAGCCGCAAGTTGAAGCCCGGGTAGTCGATGAGCAGGGCTCCGGCGACCTGCTCCTCCGCCGCGGTGGCCAGGATGGCCTTGAAGAGCCGATTCAGGCGCGGAAGGTGCTTGATGACCTCCACGAAGCCCACGACAGCGAGATCCTTCACGTCCGCCAGCTTGCGGTCCAGGAAGGGGCTCATGCGCGGGCCGCCGACACCCACGAGGCGCAGGTCAGGCCGGCGGGTCTTCAGCTCGCGCAGCAGCTCGGCGCCATGGAGGTCGCCAGAGTCCTCGCCCGCGATGACCAGCAGGGTCTTCGTCATGAACGGTTCCCCGTGGGACCCCAGTGCCGCCCGAAGGCGAAGCCCTCCGGCGGCTCGGCGGCGCGATCCAGGCCCGGGGGCAGGATCTCCTCGGGGAAGATCACCTCCGGATGGGCGGCCGCCAGCGCGGCGGCCTGCGCATGGAAGGTGGCGGGATCCTCCGCGGGCAGGGCCATGTCCCAGCGGTAGCCCAGCTTCTGGAGCGGGCGCAGGTCCGAGGCCGGCCCGCAGACGCCGCACCAGAGGCGGTCCGCCAGACGCTCCGCGTCCAGGGTGCCCGGGTGCCAGCAGAAGCCCACGGCGTCGGCCTTGGCCTGGGTCAGTAGGTCCAGCACGGCGCCCTCGGCCCCGCCCTCGATGCTCAGGGCGATCTTCGCGCCGCGGCCGCTGGCGGCCTCCAGCAGGGTCTCCAGGTGGCCCAGCAGGCGGAAGCCCGCCTCGCGGGTCTGCGGACGGACGACGGGCAGGATGAGGAAATCCGGGCCGAGCGAGGCGTGGAGGACCGCGAGCCCATCTTCCACGGGCGACTGGCTGGACAGGTGGACGGCGTGGATGGCCAAGCCTCGGCGCGCAAGGGTGGACCAGTCGGGATGCAGGCCGCCCTCCCACCGCAGGGTCAGGGGCGCCAGGGGGACCCAGGGACCGGGATCAACATGGGAAGGGATCTGGGGCACGAACCGCATCGGCTTATCATGGAGCATCGGAGGTGCCATGGGCCGCATTTTCACCCTGGACGAAGCGCGGGCCCTGATGCCGCAAGTGAAGGCATTGACGGAACCTGTTTACACACTGGCCGCCAGCCTCGCCGAGGAGCTCACCCAGGCGGAGGAGGCCCGGGACGGGCGCCGGGTGGAGGAACTGCGCGAGCGCCTGCAGGTGCTGGTCAAGTCCTGGCAGCAGAGCATGCAGGACCTGGAAGCCGACGTGAAGGGCCTGTGGCTGGTGGATTTCGACGCCGGCGACGGCTACTGGTGCTGGGCCTACCCCGAGGAGGCCCTCGACCACTGGCACAGCTACGAAGGCGGCTTCCGCTCCCGCGTGCCCGCCGACCAGCGGCCCGGCGTGCGGGCCTGAGCGCATGCCCAGACCCAGGCCCACGAAGCGCATCGAACCCGACGCGCCGCCCGGGGACTTCCGCGCGGCCGTCCTGGCGATCGTGGCGCGCATTCCCAAGGGTCGCCTCGCCTCGTACGGCCAGGTGGCCCTGCTGGCGGGCTTCCCCCAGCGGCCCCGCCAGGTGGGCATGGTGCTCTCGGGCCTGCCGGAGGGCACGGACCTGCCCTGGCACCGCGTGGTGAACACCCGGGGCTATGTGCCCAGCCGGGGCCGCTGGTGGGGCGCCATGGAGCAGATCGGCCGCCTGCGGGACGAGGGCATCGAGGTGGACGACCAGGGGAACCTGGACCTGGAGGCCCACCGGTGGCGGCCCCGGGGCCGGTGACCATCAGGTACACTGGAGGACGGAGGGCTCCATGAAGGTGCGCGTGTCGGTGCAGTTGAAGCCGGGGATCCTGGATCCCCAGGGCAAGGCGGTGGAACAGGGACTGCACGGCTTCGCCTTCGAGGTGGAGCATGTCCGCATCGGCCGGCTCATCGAGATGGACATCCCGGGCACCGACCCCGCCGAGGTGAAGGCCAAGGCCCAGGCCATGTGCGACAAGCTGCTGGTCAATCCCGTGATGGAGAAGGCCTCCATCGAGGTGTTGTGATGCGCGTGGCCGTCCCGGTCTTCCCGGGCTCCAACTGCGACCACGACGCCCTCCATGCCTGCGGCACCGTGCTGGGCTGGGAGACGATCCCCGTCTGGCACCAGGATCCGCGGCTGCCCGAGAACACGGATCTCGTCTTCATCCCCGGCGGCTTCAGCTACGGCGACTACCTGCGCTGCGGTGCCATCGCGGCCCTGGCGCCCATCATGGCCGACGTGAAGCGCCACGCCGACAACGGCGGCCTGGTGCTGGGCGTGTGCAACGGCTTCCAGATCCTGTGCGAGGCCCAGCTGCTGCCCGGCGCCCTGCTGCGCAACGAATCCCTGCGCTTCATCCACGCGGACGTCCACCTGCGGGTGGAGCGGACCGATCTGCCCTTCACCCGCGCCATGAAGGCCGGCGAGGTGTTCCGGGTGCCCATCGCCCACGCGGAGGGTAACTTCACTCTGGACCCCGCGGAGCTGACGGACCTGGAGGCCCGGGGCGGCGTGGCCTTCCGCTACTGCTCGGCTCAGGGCGAGATCGGCGCGGACCACGTGCCCAACGGCGCCATGAACGGCATCGCCGGCATCGTGAACGTCCGGGGCAATGTGCTGGGCATGATGCCCCACCCCGAGCGGGCCGTGGACCCCAAGCTGGGCCCCACGGGCGGCATGGGCATCTTCAGGAGCCTCGAGGCGGCCTTCAGCAGGGCCTGAATCGGACCTGAATCCGGCCGGGACGGGCCTTTGCCGGCACCGTGGAAAAAAAACAGCCTTGGCTTGTGAAATTTTCACGCGTGCCGAAAAGTTTTCCTGTCATCCTTCCGGAAGGCCCCGATGGGCACCTCTGTTTATTCCTGAGCCATGAGCGTACCTGAAGCCAAGAACCTCCAAACCTACACCAGCGGGCCTCTCCGCCTGGCCGTCCTCAAGCGCGACCCCGTGCCCGCGAAACTGCTGCCCGCGCGGGACGCGTGGACGCTGCTCCAGCCCACGCATGCGGTGCGCGTCTGCACCAGCGAGGACCGCGAGGAGGGCGTCATCCGCTCCGGCGACCTGGCCCTGCTGCTGCCGGGCTTCGGCCACACCCTGAAGCGCCACCACGCGAACGCGCCCTTCGGCTTCACGGCGTTGTTCATGGAGGGGCCCTTCCCCGAGCCGCTGCTGTCGTCGCTCCAGAACCCGCCCCGCAAGTGGCAGGAATCGAGCTTCGCGGTGCTCCGCAGCCTCAGCCTCAAGCAGCTGTTCAGCATCTTCTCCCAGGAGCTGTCCAACCCTGACGGCGTTCAGCTGATGACGCGCGAGCTCTTCCTCATCCTGCTGGGCGCGGAGCTGTCCCGCCTCACGGAGAAGGAGGACCGGGGCCGCTTCCCCTACCGCCTGAACCGCTCCACCCTGCAGCTGGTGCTGGACCATATGGAAGTCCACATCGGCTCCAAGAACAGCGTGCCCGAGCTGGCCACCATGGCGCGCTGCACGCCGGACCACTTCATCCGCCTCTTCCGCGAAGCCACCAGCACCACGCCCCACCAGTACCTCATCGAGCGCCGCCTCCAGCGGGCCGTGACGCTGCTGGCCAACGGCGAGCGCCCCAGCGACGTGGCGAAGATCCTGGGCTTCTACGACGCCAGTGCCTTCACCCGCGCCTTCAAGCGCCGCTTCGGCGTCCCCCCCAGCGAGTACGCGCAGGAAGCCTACGAGCGGCAGTTCCCCAAGAAATAAGGGCGAAGCCCCTCCAAAGAAAAGGGCGCCGGATGGCGCCCTTTTCTTTGCTTGGACAAAACCCTACTTGGCGACCTTTTCAGTCACCGCCTTGGCCTTGTCGGCACCCTTGGTGGTGCCCTTCTTCGACTTGGCCTTGGCCTTGGTGGTGCCCGTCTTGGCGGCACCTTCGCCCTTGGCGGTGGCGGCCTTCACGTGCTCGCCCGCCACCGGGACCGCTCCGGCCTTGGCGTCCGCCTTGGCCTTGCCGGCCTCGGCCTTCTGGTCGGCCTTGGCCTTGGCCTGGTCGGCCTTCTCATCGCCCTTGGCTTTCGCCTTGTCCACGGTGGCGTCCGCAGCGCCCTTCAGATCAGCCTTGCTGGGAACCTGGGCTGCCAGGGCCAGTGATGCGCCCAGGATCAATGGCATGACCAACTTCATCGGAACCTCCCGAAAGTCTGAGGACTGAACACTGAAGACTGAGGACTGTTCTTACGGCTTGCACACCTTGCAGGCCTTGTAGCCGGCCTTGTCGGCCTCGGCGGCGGAGGCGAAGGAGACCTTGTTCGCCTCCTTCATCTTTCCGGCCAGCTTGCAGTCGGCGCGGTGGTAGATCTTGGAGTCCTTGTTGGCCACGATGGCCGTGGAGACCGCGGCGGCCTTGGGGGCGGTGGACTTGGCGGCAGCAGCGGCCGCAGCGGCGGGGGCCGGCTTGGGCGCCGGGGCGGCGGCAGGGGCCGGAGCGGGCTTGGCCGCGGCGGCGGCAGCAGGAGCAGGCGCGGGCTTCGCAGCGGCGGCCTTGGCCTCGGCCTCCTTCTTCTTCTCATCCGCCTTCTTGGCCTTCTCTTCGGCCTTCTTGGCCTTCTTCTCGGCCTTCTTCTCGGCGGCGGTCTTGGGCTCGGCGGGCTTGGGCTGGGGGGCCTGGGCGGCGACCATCACGGAGGCGGCCAGCAGGAGAGCGAACAGGGTGCGGTTCATGAAGTCTCCTTGGAAGGGTGGGAAAGCGTGATCCCCCGAAGTCCCGGTTGTCAACGGAGAACCCGGGCGGAGGCGGCGAAGCGAGGCGGCCGGCGGGCCCTGGAGGCCTGCTCATAGGCGTAGGCCAGCTTCAGCAGGGTGCCCTCCTGCCAGGGCGCGCCCACGAAGGACAGGCCCAGGGGCAGACCCGCGGCGAACCCGGCGGGCACGGTGATGTGCGGGCAGCCCGCCACGGCAGCGGGGCTGGAGAAGCTGAAGCCCGAGCTGTCGCCATTGAGGTGGTCGATGAGCCAGGTGGGGCCGCCCGTGGGCGCCACCAGGGCCTGCACCGCGTGCTTCTCCAGCAGGCCCAGGATGTCCTTCCGGGCCTGGGCGCAGGTCTCGAGGGCCTTCCGGTAGGCGGGATCCGTCAGTGGCCCCTTGGCCTGGGCCTGCAGGACGATCTCCTGGCCGAAGAAGGGCATCTCCCGCGCCTTCTCGCGCTCGTCGAAGGCCATGAGCCCCGCCAGATCCTTCACGGCGCCGCCACGGCCCGCCAGGTAGGCGTTGAGGCCCGCCTTGAACTCGTAGAGCAGCACCTCGAACTCGGCGTCATCGTAGGCGGCTGTCTTCAACTCCACGTCCACGAGCACGGCCCCACGGGCCTTGAGCAGGTCCAGGGCGGGCTGGATGACGGCGTCCACGTGGGCATGCACGCCCAGGAAGTTCTTCGCCACCGCGAGCCGGGCCCCTTGGAGGCCCTCGGCGGCGAGGAACTGGGTGTAGTCCTTCTCCCGGCGGGCGGCGGGATCGCCGGTGGCGGCATCCTTCGGATCGGCGCCCACCAGCGCGTTCAGCAGGAGCGCCGCGTCCCGCACCGTCCGCGCCATGGGCCCCGCCGTGTCCTGGGTGCTGGAGATGGGGATGATGCCGCTGCGGCTCACCAGGCCCACCGTGGGCTTCACGCCCACCAGCCCATTGGCGTTGGAGGGGCTCACGATGGAGCCGTCCGTCTCGGTGCCCACGGCCACGGCGCAGAGACTGGCGGCGGCGGCGACCCCGGAGCCCGAGCTGGAGCCGCTGGGGCTGCGGTCCAGGGCATAGGGGTTCCGAGTCTGCCCGCCCCGACCGCTCCAGCCGCTGCTGCTGCGGGTGGAGCGGAAGTTGGCCCACTCGCTGAGATTGGTCTTGCCGAGGATCACCGCGCCCGCGTCTCGCAGCCGCTTCGCCACGAAGGCGTCCTCCTTCGGGGCCGGCGCGTCCGCCAAGGCCAGCGAGCCCGCCGTGGTCTTCATGCGGTCCGCGGTGTCGATGTTGTCCTTGATGAGCACGGGGATGCCGTGGAGGGGCCCGCGCAGGTTCCCCGCCTTCCGCTCGGCATCCAGCGCCTTGGCGATGGCCAGGGCGTCGGGGTTCAGCTCGATGACCGCGTTCAGCTTCGGGCCCGCCTGGTCCAGGGCCCGGATGCGCGCCTGGTAGCGCCTCACCAATTCCACCGACGTCCAGCGCCCGTCCGCCATGCCCGCCTGGAGGGCATCCACCGTGGCCTCCTCCAGCACCAAGCCCTTGCGGGCCGGACCCACTTTCAGGTCACCGCCCACCAGCGCGGCCGCGCCCGTGGCCAGGCCGGCCCCCAGGAAGGCACGGCGATCGAGGGACAGGGAATCAGCTCGGTGCGGCATGGGCTTCCTCGGAGTGGGTGTCAGTGGATCATATCCTCCCGCGGCCGGCCGGTCCGCCACGAGCGTTGACCGGTCCCGGCCGCCATGACAGGCCGGACGGCCCCATCCTAGCCCCGGGAGGCTTCCATGGCCGCGTTCCTGCTCTGGCTCATCCTGCTAGTGGTCTGCTGGCCCCTGGCGCTCTTGGCGCTGATCCTCTACCCGCTGGTCTGGCTGCTGCTCCTGCCCTTCCGGCTCCTGGGCTTCGCCGTGGAGGGCGTGTTCGGGCTCATCAAGGGCCTGTTCCTGCTGCCGGCCCGGATCCTGGGCGGCCGCTTCTAGGGCCAGGGCTGGCGTAAAGGCCGCCGGGAGTGGATATTGGGCCACGAACGCGGCCCACCGGGACGCGGCCAAGCCAGCGGGAGGGACCATGGAACTCTACCTGGACGCCAAGGAAACCGAGCTCCTCATGCGGATGCTGGACCACAGCCTCGACGAGATCCGGCGGGAGATCCACCACACGGACCACGCCGCCTTCAAGGCGAACCTCAAGGCCGATCAGGAGCTGATGCAGAAGATCGCGGCCAAGCTCAAGGCTCCGGCCGCCATGGGGATCTGAGTCAAGACAGGGGCCCGAGGGGCCCCTACTTGGGTACCGTTTCCGGCTCGGGCTTGGGCGCGGGCTCTGACTTGGGAGTTGGCTTGGGCGCCACGTCGGCCTTGGTCGCCGGCGCCTCCTCGGGCTTGGCCGCCGGCGCGGCAGGCTTGGCGGATTTGCTAGGCTTCGCCTTGGCCCCCTTGAGGTTGGCCACGCGCTGCTGGGCCTCGCGGGCCTTCACGCGCGCCTCGCTGGCCTTTTCGGAGGCGGCCTTGGCCTCGGCCTCCGCGGCCTTGGCCCGGGCCTCGGAAGCCCGGATCTGAAGGTCCGCCGCGCGGGTCTCCGCGTCCTTGGCCTTGGCCGCGGCCGTCTTGGCCTGCGTCTCCGCCTTGGCCGCGCTGGCCTTCAGGCGCTCGGCGGAGGCCTTGGCCCGCTTGGCTTCCGTTTCCAGGCGGGTGGCTTCGATCCCGGCCGCGGAGGGTTTGGCCTTCGCGACCTTCTGCGGGGTGCCGGCCGCGAGGAGCGTGGAGGCCAGAAACAGGAGGATGGACAGACGCATGGGGCCCCCAGGGAATGTCCCAGGGTTCCCGGGGGTGGCGCTCCCTGTCAACCCAGCGCGATTTCCAGGGCTTCTGCGTGCAAACCCTTCAGCTCGACAGCGTCCACGTCCAGCAGGGGCTGGCCGTCCACGGCGAGGGTGATGCGGGATCCGCCCGTGGCGCCGATCTTGGCGACGGGCACGCGGTGAGTGGCGCAGAGGGTGGCCAGGCTGGACTCGGCTTCCGGGCTCACGCTCACCACGATGCGGCCTGCGGTCTCGCCGAAGAGCAGGCTATCGAGGCGCAGGGCACCCTTGGTGAACATCAGCTGGCAGCCCATGCCCTCGCCGTCATTCGCACCGAACGCACTTTCGAGCACTGCCGTCAGCAGACCGCCCTCGCTGGTGTCGTGGGCGCTGCGGATGAGGCCCAGGCGGATGCCCTCGCGCACGCAGGCCTGGAGGCGCAGCTCCTCGTCCAGGCGCAGTTCGGGGCAGGCGCCCTGCACCTTGCCCGTGCGCAGCTTCAGATACTCGCTGCCGCCCAGCTCGTCGCGTGTTTCGCCCAACAGGAAGATCCCATCGTGGGTGGACCGGAACCCCGAGCCGCAGATGCGGTTGCCGATCTTGGAAAGCGCCGTGGCGTCGGGCGCGTCCACCGCCACCTGCCCCGCGCAGTCCTCCACCAGGCCCACCGCCGCGATCATGGGCGTGGGGAAGATGCTCTGGCCTTCGGTGTCGTTGTAGAGGCTCACGTTGCCGCTGACGATGGGCACATCGAGCGCCAGGCAGGCCTGGCGGATGCCCAGGCAGCCCTGCTCGAAGGTCCACATGTTCTCGGGCTTCTCGGGGTTGCCGTAGTTCAGGCAGTCGGTGAGACCGATGGGCTCGGCGCCCACGCAGGCCAGGTTGCGGCAGGCCTCGGCCACCGCGTGGGCCGCGCCCCAGAAGGGATCGAGGTAGCAGAAGCGGCTGTTGCAGTCGCTGCTCATAGCCACGGCCTTGCCCGTGTCCTGGCCCGCCTCGTCCTTCACGCGGATGATCCCCGCGTCGCCACGGCCCATGCCCAGCAGCGTGTTGCTGCGGACGGTGCCGTCGTACTGCTCGAAGATCCACCGCTTGCTGGCCACGGTGGGGGCCGCGAGGATCTGGCGCAGGGTGCGCTCCACCTCGGCAGGCTTGAGGTCCGCGGGCAGGGGCGCGGCGTTGACAGAATCCAGGTAGCCGGGGCGCTGGCGGGGCCGGTCGTACTTCGGCGCGGCGTCCACGAGGGGCTGGATGGGCAGGTTGATGACGGGTTCGCCATGCCAGCTGCCGATGAAGCGGCCGCTGTCGGTGACCTCGCCCACCACGCAGGCGTCGAGGCCCCACTTGTGCAGCACTTGAATGATGTTCGGCTCGCAGCCCGGCCGGGCCACCAGCAGCATGCGCTCCTGGCTTTCGCTCAGCATCAGCTCGAAGGGCGTCATGCCCTCCTCGCGCTGGGGCACCTGGTCGAGGCGGATCTCCAGGCCCGTGCCGGCGCGGCTGGCCATCTCGAAGCTGCTGGAGGTGAGGCCCGCGGCGCCCATGTCCTGGATGCCGATGACCCAGTCGGTCTGGAAGATCTCCAGGCAGGCTTCGAGCAGAAGCTTCTCTGTGAAGGGGTCGCCCACCTGCACCGTGGGGCGCTTCTCCTCGCTGCCCTCGCCGAACTCGGCGGAGGCCATGCTGGCGCCGTGGATGCCGTCGCGGCCCGTTTTGGAGCCGATGTACATCACCTTGTTCCCCACACCCGAGGCGAAGCCCTTGAAGATCTTGTCGCTGCGCAGCACGCCCAGCGTGAAGGCGTTCACGAGGATGTTGCCGTTATAGCTGGCGTCGAAGGCGCAGTCCCCGCCCAGCATGGGGATGCCCATGCAGTTGCCGTAGCCCGCGATGCCCGCCGCCACGCCCTTCACGAGGCCCTTCATGCGGGGCGCGTCGATCTCGCCGAAACGAAGCGAGTTCAGGTTGGCCAGGGGCCGCGCGCCCATGGTGAAGACGTCGCGCAGGATGCCGCCCACGCCGGTGGCGGCGCCCTGGTAGGGCTCGATGAAGCTGGGGTGGTTGTGGCTCTCCATCTTGAAGGCCACGGCCCAGCCGTCGCCGATGTCCACCACGCCCGCGTTCTCGCCGGGACCCTGGATGACGCGGGGGCCTTCGGTGGGCAGGTTCTTCAGGTGGACGCGGCTGGACTTGTACGAGCAGTGCTCGCTCCACATGGCGCTGAACACGCCCAGCTCGGGATAGGTCGGCATGCGGCCATCCAGGAGGCGCAGGAGCACCTGCCACTCATCCTTGGACAGGCCCAGCTCCAGAGCCAGGGATTCGGTGACGGCCGGTTCGTGGGCAACGGACATGGAGGCTCCGGAAGCCTTTGATTCTAGCGGTTCCGGACCTGCTGGACGAGGCTTGACATCCGCCCGCCCCCCTTCGGCGGAATGTCCGCTTCCCTCCAGAATCCCTTTCCGTACACTGGAAAGTCACGCCACCGGAGCCCATGACCCCGCCTCGCACCCTGCTCGCCTACAGCGCCCCCCGCAGCGGCTTCGGGGACGAGTGGATGACCTTCCTGCCCATCGGCTTGGGCTACCTCCAGGCCATGCTCAAGTCCCGGGACCTGCCCTGCCGCGTGGCGAACCTGAGCGGCAAGGGGCGCAAGGAGATCCTCGAGTACCTGCGGGCCCAGAACCCGGCGGTGGTGGGCGTCTCCATGTTCACCTTCAACCGGAAGCGCTCCTACGAGCTGCTGACCTGGGCCCGGGAGGCCTGCCGGGACGCCATCCTCCTGGCGGGCGGGCCGCACCCCACGCACCTGGCCGACGAGGTCTTCGAGGACTGCCCGGCCCTGGACGCCATCGTGCAGGGCGAGGGCGAGGCCGTGCTGCTGGGCATCGCCGAGCGCCTGAAGACCGCCTCCGGCTCGGACCTCTGGAAGCGCACGCCGGGCCTCATCCTTCGCGAGGGTCGCACCCTGCCCCAGCCGCCCCTGGAGGACCTGGACGCCATCGGCATCCCCGCCGAGCACCTGGAGGCGGACTTCCTGAACGACGTGGGCCAGCTGGCCTACCTCAGCACCAGCCGCGGCTGCCCGGCCACCTGCAATTTCTGCAACACGCCGGAGTTCTGGGGCACCTCCATCCGCTTCCGCAGCGCGCCATCGGTGCTGCGGGAGATGCGGCTGCTGCGCGAGAAGCACGGCCTCACCTACTTCAGCTTCCGGGACGACACCTTCACCGCCAACCGCGACCGCGTGCTGACCCTGATGAAGGGCATCCAGGAGAGTGGCCTGTACCCCCTGTGGAACTGCCAGAGCCGCGTGAACCTGGTGGATGAGGACCGTCTGGTGGCCATGAAGCGGGCCGGCTGCGAGTTCATGCAGTTCGGCGTGGAGCACGGCAGCGAGCGCGTGCTGCAGCTGCTGGACAAGGGCACCAACCTTCGCCACGCCCGCCGCGCCCTGGGCCTGGTGCGCAAGGTGGGCATGAACCTGGGCATCTACCTCATCACCGGCATCCCCGGCGAGACCTGGGCGGATGTGGAGGAGACCGCCGCCTTCATCCGCGACACGCGGCCCCAGGACTGCCAGATCAGCCCCTTGGCGCTGTATCCGGGCACCCGCATGTTCGATCGGTACCGCGCCGAGGGCCGCATCCGCAAGGACTTCTACCGCGCCAGCGGCGACGCCGAGATCTTCGCCCGGGTGGACGGCCATACGGAGAAGGCCCTGCGGCACATCGACCATGTCGCCCAGCAGGCCCGGGCGAAGTCGCGATTCAGCCCCGCCGAGTTCGCCGAGCAGAAGGCCTGGCTGGGCTTCTGCGCCGTCACCAACCTGCTCTGCGGCGAGGCCGCCGAGGAGGAGGGCCGGTTCACCGAGGCCGAGGCGGAGTACGCGGAGATCATCGCGAAGGAGCCTGCCAATCCCTGGGGCTTCATGAAGCGGGCCCTGCTGCGGGAGAAGCTGGGGCGGCTCGACAAGGCCCGCGCGGATCTCGCCGAAGTGCTGGCCCTGGCCCCCGGCAACCCCGAGGCCACCGAGCTGGCGGCCCTCTGGGGCCTGAACCGGCACAAGACGCGGGCGAAAAAGCCCGCCCACGGACCCACGGCCGAGATGAAGGGCGCGGAGGCCTACCTCAGCCGGCCGAGGATGTAGCCTCCACCGGCTGCCCCGGCACCGCGATCCCCGCCCGGAGCGCGCGCCGCCAGGCCACCCAGCCGAGGACGCAGAGCACCTGGTAGACCAGGTAGAGCCCGCTGGTGACGTAGAGCCCCTTGTAGATCAGCAGGCCCACGGAGAGGCAGTTGGCCGCGATCCAGACCAGCCAATTCTCGAGCCACTTGCGGGTCATCATGAACTGGGCCGCGAGGCTGAGGGCCGTGATGAGGGAATCCAGCACGGGCACCGTGCTGTTGGTGAAGTGGCGCAGCAGCCAGGCCAGCACGGCGGTGGTGGCGGCCACCGCCAGGGCCAGGCTGATCGCCGCCGGCAGCCGGATGCGGCTCACGGTGAGCGCCCCGTGGTCCCGCCCCCCGTGCAGCCAGCTCCACCAACCGTAGATCGAGATGGCGACGTAGAAGGCCTGGAGCCCGACATCCGCGTAGAGGCCCGCACGGTAGAACAGCGCGATGAACACCAGGTTGTTGGCGATGCCGATGGGCCAGTTCCAGATGTTCTCCCGCACCAGCAGCGCCACGCAGGCCGCGCCCGTCAGGAACCCGAAGACCTCCATCCCGCTTGGCATCAGTCCTCGTGCTTCAGGTTCGGGCTGCGCTCCAGGATGGTCATCACCAGCCGCTCGAGCTGGTCCACCATGAGGAAGCGCAGGGTCGGATCGTCGGGACCGGTGTGGCCCGGCTCGCCACCGCCCTTCACGACGAAGAAAGGGCCGGAGCGGTCGAGGCGGGTGATGCGCTTCCAGAGCAGGCGGCCCGCCCCCAGCTTCCGGGCCAGGGGGGCCGGCAAGGCGTTGTGCTCCACGGCGAGGCCCAGCTCATCCACCAGCACCTGGGAACCCTCCACCAGGAGCAGACCCAGGAGGGTGGCCAGGAGCAGGGCGCCGCCCGCCACCACCGCACCGACGGCCGCCACCAGGGCCACCCAGAAGGACCACGTGGGCTCGCCCGCGGCCTCCGCCACCTTCATGGAGGCGCGGAGCACGGGGAGGCGCTCGAAGATCTGGGCCAGGGCGCGCACGCCCACCAGCCAGGAGCCCGCGAACAACAACACGGCCATGGCCCGCTGGGCGAAGGAGGGCCTGTAAACGAGGGGCGAGCCGACACTCATCAGGCTTCCATCTCCGCCACGATGGCTTCCGCCGCCGCAGCGGGATCCGCGGCGTGGGTGATGGGCCGCCCCACCACCAGCCAGGTGGAGCCTTGTTTCAGGGCTTGGGCCGGGGTCATCACGCGGGCCTGGTCCTGGGTGGCGGCGCCGGCGGGACGGATGCCCGGCGTGAGGCGGTGGAAAGCTTCGCCACAGGCCTCGCGGATGCTGGCGGCCTCCCAGGCTGAGCACACCACGCCGTCGCAACCGGCGCGGTGGGCCAGCTTCGCATAGGCCAGCGCCAGGTCTTCGGGCCGCCCCGCGTGGCCCAGGGCCGCCAGGGCTTCCCGGTCCAGGCTCGTGAGCACGGTGACCGCCAGCAGCTCCGTCCGGCCACCCGCGGCGCGGTGGGCGCGCACGGCCTCCACCGCCGCTTCCAGCATGGCGGGGCCCCCCTGGGCGTGGACATTCACCAGCCGCGGATCCAACTTCAGGACGGCCTCCAGGGCCCGGCGCACGGTGGTGGGGATGTCGTGGAGCTTGAGATCCAGGAAGACCGGCACCTGCTTCTGGAGCTCCCGGACGAAGGCGGGCCCCTCGGCGCAGAACAGCTCCAACCCCACCTTCAGCATGCCCACGCGGCCCGCCAGCCGCTCCGCCATGGCCAGGGCCTCCCCGGCCGTGGGCAGGTCCAGGGCCACCACGAGGCGATCCCGGGGCGTGAGAGGTGAGGGGGCTGAGTTCAAGGAGGACTCCCGTATGATGCGGAGGATCATTCTGCCACCAAGGGGACCCCGTGCCACTGACCACCCCGCCGCCCACGCCTCCCGCCGAGGTCCGTCCCGCGCCGCCCACGCCCGCCCAGCTGCAGGACCAGGCGCTGGACGCCTACGACTGGGGCCGCCCCCTGCCTGCGGCTCCCCGGGGCCCCGGGGCCGCCGCCTACCGGTGGCTCCAGGCCGCGGCCACCTTCGACCCGCTGGCGGCGCCGCCTGCCGACCCCTTCCCGCCCGGAGCCGCCCGCCGGGAGGCGGAGGCCCTGAGGACCCTGATGCACGCGCCCCAGGCCCGGCTGGCCAAGGACCTGACCGCCCTGCCCCTCCGCCAGGCGGGCACGGCCCTGGCCCTGTGGCGGTGGGGCAAGACCCAGGTCCGCGAAGGCCGGTTCACGCCGGCGATCCGGCAGGCCTGGGAGGATCGCCTGCTGGCGAAGGGGCCCGCCCTCACCCGGGGTTACGCCCTGCGTCATGCCCTGTGCTGGGCCCTGGCGGACCAGGACGAGGCCCGGTTCGCCGCGATCAAGGCCCGGGCCGATGAGTCCGCCGAACCCATCCTTTCCCCGTTCCAGCGGCTGTTCGGCCTGCTGGGCGGGCCTTCCCCGCTCCTGCGCCTGTGGACCCTGCCCGGCCAGGAGTACCAGGACCTGCGGCTGGACCAGCTGGGTGCCCGCCGCATCTGGATCTACCCGGCTGGAGAAGGCGCTTGGCCAGAGCTGCCCGCGGATGTGGCCTGGATCATCCCCAGTTTGGAGGCGGGCATGGACGAGCGCAGCGCGAGCATCCCCGAGGGGCTGGCGGCCGAGGCCAGGGCCCTGTCCGCGCGGCTCCAGGCCGCGGGACGGACCGCGCGCTACGTCCCCAGCCGAGCGGCCTTCGAGGTTCTGGGCCTGGCCTGGTTCCCCATCCTCATCGACCTGGACGCACAGGGGAACATCCAGAGGGTCCGCATGGGGGACGCGGCACCACGGAATCCCTAGGCTGGCTGGCGGAAGCCCTAGCCGATCCCGCAGCCCTGCAGCCACCCCGCCACGGCGCCCCAGACCATCTGCGACCAGTAGTAGAAGCCGCGCTTGATCGGCTTCGGCGTGTAGCTGGCGTGGAGCCGGTCCCTGAGCATGGGGTAGTTGCCGTCGGGATCCAGCACGGCGGCGGCCACGGGCGAATCGAACTCGTAGGTGATCCAGCGGTCCTGGCCGTCCCACACGAGCCGCTGCTCCTCGCGGTTCTCCAGGCGCACCCAGAGGGTGATCGGCACCTTCAGCCCGCCCTTCCGCTCGAGGGTGATGGAGCCCACCCGGCCAGGGGCCGCCGGCTGCGGCGCCGCGAAGACCGGCGCCTTGTCCGAGAACAGCCAGCCGCCCTGGGTGACCTCGCGGCTCTTCACGCAGCGGATGGCGTAGTCGAGCACCTCCGTGCCTTCCACGAAGTCCCGCCAGAAGGCCGAGAGATCGCGGCCGGACACGCGCTCCGCGATCCGCATGAAGTCGTGCCGGGTGGGATGGTGGAAGGCCATCTCCTGGGCGTAGGCCCGCATCACCTGCTCCATCACGGGCCGGCCCAGCATGGCCTCCAGTTGGTCCAACACCAGGGTGGGCTTGCCGTAGGCCGTCACAAAGTAGCTGCGGAGGTTGATCGTCTTGAAGCCGGCCCGCGTGAGGGGATCGGCGGACGGCAGGGACCAGTACCCCGACCACTCGACGAACTCCGTGGGGATCTGGAACCTGCGTCCGCTCAGCAGGCTGTGGTAGCTGCGTTCCATGGCCTTGCGGGTAAACCAGCTCGTGAAGCCTTCGTCCAGCCAGGGTTCCTCGAACTCGTTGCTGGCGAGCATGCCGTAGAAGTACTGGTGCCCGTACTCATGGACGGACACCACCTCGGGCACGAACCGCTGCTGGATGGGATCGAACGGCAGGGAGCCGGCGGTGATGAGGGTCGGATATTCCATGCCATCGGCACCCGAGGCGTCCTTCGGCGTGTCGATCACCGTCAGCGTGGGGTACGGGTACTTGAAGAACCACTCCTCGCTCCAGCGGAGGGCGTTCTCCACCGCCCGGCGCTGCCGCTGGAAATTCCCCCGGTTGCGATCCGCGGCGTAGTAGAACACCTGCACGCCGCGATACTCGAACATGGCCGGGTTCCGCCAGCTCTCCCGGGGCATCACCGCCCAGGCGAAGTCGTGGACATCCTCCGCGTGCAGGCGCCAGATCACGTTCAGGGGCCGCTTGGGATCCAGCTCGATCTCCGTCACGAAGTTCGTCTGGGTCCCCGTGTGGGCGAGGCCCAGCGCATTCGGCAGGGACAGGGACACGTCGTAGACGCCGAAATCCGCGAAGAACTCGGTGTTCGCGTGGTAGGCGTGGCAGTTCCACCGATCGCCCTGGTAGACGCCCACCTTGGGAAACCACTGGCCCGACATGAGGAAGTCCTCCGACCACCCGCTGCGCGCGAAGACCCTGGGGTAGCGGTTCTCCCAGGCGATCTCCACCTGGATGGTCTCCCCGGGCGCGACGGCCCGCGGCAGCTTCAGCCAATGGACAGTCTCGTCCTCGCCCGCGTGGCCGGGGAGGTCGCGACCCTCCATCCGGGCGCTGATGAGGCGGCAGTAACCCCAGGACGACGGCTCCGCGGGCCGATCCTGGTGGTCCATGCGCAGGCGCCCGCCGCTCTCCTGCACGAAGAGGCTCTGGGGCCCCTTGAAGGCGTTGAGGTACAGGTGCAGCGGCAGTTCCTGCGTGGGCGCCGTGCCCGTATTCCGCCACGACAGCGTCTCCGTCGCCTCCAGCGTCTTGTGCTCGAAGTCCAGCACCGCGTCGATCCGGTAGTTGGCGATCCGCGGCGACTTCGGCTTGTCGAACCACTTCTCCGGCGTCCACGTGCGCGGCGCTGCACCCAGCCCCATGGCCGCGAACAGCACCAGCGCAGCCAGCATGCGGCGTCCCATCGGATCCTCCAGAGCGTCCGTCGAGTCTACCAACTCCCGTCCACCATGCCTCCTTGCCACGCCCGGGATCCCTGCTACACTTGATTTCCTACCGCGGGGTGGAGCAGTCCGGTAGCTCGTTGGGCTCATAACCCAAAGGTCGCAGGTTCAAATCCTGCCCCCGCTACCAATCGAACGATGGCCGGAGCCGAGTGCTCCGGTTTTCGCGTACGCCCAGAGCAGACGGGTAGGATTTGGACCTGCGAGTGGCAGCCGCCCGATGAGCGCCCCGCGAAGACAGCCTGGGAGGCTGTCGCAGCGGAGACAGGCGCGAATCGTCGGCGGCAACGGTTCAAATCCTGCCCCCGCTACCAACCAAGAACGCCGCTGCCATTGAACAACATTTGTTTTTTAACCGCATGACCGCAAGGCCCCAGGCGCGGCGATACTCTGGGGATATTCTAGGAAACTCAAATCAGACATTTCTGGTGATGATCATAAGAACGGCTGGATTCAACCCCTTCGGTATCCAGTTTCACGGCCCCGCCATTGATCCCAGGTTCAAGAGCCGCCGAGCCGAGATATGGGTGCAGATGGCTGAATGGGTCACGCGTGGCGATGCGCTGCCCAAACTGCCCGAGTTGGTGGGCGATGTTTGGCGGGAACCGCAAAACCAGTCGAAAGTCCGATCCCCGCTCGCCCCTGGCAGGAACTGAAGCCGGGAACCAACGGGGATCGGGTATTCAGGAAGGCGTCAATCCTGTGTCGGCCCCGGAGCAAGTGCGCCGGGGCCGGAGGGGTAAGCATCAAGGCAGGGGCAGGACCACGCGGAAGCCTGAGTATTCATTGGCGGGAGTGGGAACCGGATTGATGGGATAGGCCCCACGCCGCTTGGACTGGCCATCGCTCGCGCTGCCGGCCCAGGACCCGCCCTTGTAGGAGTGCTGGATGTTCGGCGTGGCATCCAGCCAGGCACTGCCATCAACCGGGAGCGGGGGGATGCCCGGTCCAGTGACGGAATAATCGGCATGCCAATCATCCCGGCAGAGCTCCCACACGTTGCCGGTCATGTCGTACAGGCCCCAGGCGTTGGGGAGTTTCTTGGCCACCGGCTGAGTGGTCAGGTTGCTGTTGTCGGTATACCACATGTACTGCTGGATGAGCTGGATGACGGCCGGGTCTCCGCCACCCGGATCATAGGAGCCGAAATAGTAATTGTTGTTCAAGGGATCCGGGACGTTCAGCACGGTGGATTCACTCCCGGCCCGGCAGACGTATTCGTACTCGGCTTCCGTGGGCAGACGGAAGGAACTGCCCGCTAGCGGGCCCGTCAGAACCGACGCCGCGGCCGAGTTCAACATGTCCAGGAAGCCCGTACTGGGGGTGGTGATGGCATTGAAGTCCACCGTTTCCACAGGCCGAGCCAGCTCCTCCGGATCCGGGAATCCATTGCCCGTCGTGAAATGCGCGGGGTTGTTGTTCATGATGGCCACCCACTGGGCCTGGGTGCAGGGCACCTTCGCGATGTAGAACGCCTTGCCCAAGGTCACGCCATGTGAAGGCTGTGTCGAGGGATCTGACCCGACAACAGACTCCGTTTCGCCCATGGTGAAGGTTCCCGCCGGGACCAGGACTAAGTCGATCGAGGTGCTGACGATAGGCACCATCGGGTCCGCAGGCACCGTGACGGTCAGGTACGGGGCGGGATAATCCACGGCCACGGTGGCTGTATTGGTGCCAGCGAAGGCGAGGGTCTGGGTCAGCGAAAGCACGGCGGGGTAGCGCTGCAGGTTGACGGGCCCCAAGGTACCAGGCGTGCCGGTACCATCCGCGCCTCGCCCCTGGCCAGGTTGGCTCGGGTCCGTGACAGTCGCGGGGGTGATGGTATAGACGCCGTCCGCCAGGCCCGAGAGCGTTTGCGTGGCAGCGGTAAGCACCGCGCTGGTGTAGCCGCTGGGTCCAGTGACAACCACGTTGCCTGGCAGGTTGCCCAGACCCGTGATGTTCACGGTGAGGGTGTTGCCCACGATCACGGTGGCTGTGGCTGTGGCTGTGGCGGGAGTGGTCGCCGTGTTGGTCACGGTCAAGGTGAAGGTGGTCGTGGTTGTCAGATTGCCCGTGGTCTCGGCAACGGCGGTCGTCACGGCACCGACGCCATGGTCAACGGAGCCTGTTCCGCCGGTGAATGCCCCGGTCAGGGTCGTGCTGGTGCCCGCGGCGATGAGCGAGTCCGCGGCCGTGAAGCTGGTTATCACGGGCGGGTCCACCACATTCACAGTCACCTGCGCGGTTGCGGGGGTACCTGCGCCGTTGGTCACAGTCAGGGTATAGGTCGTGGTGACTGTCGGGCTCACATTTTTTGTTCCGGGGCTTGTGACGGAGCCCACGCCCTGATCGATGGAACCCGTGTCTCCACTGAAGGTGAACGACAGGGTGGTGCTAAAGCCATTGGTGATGGTGATGGTGCTGAGGCCGCCACTTGCGGTGAAGTTGGTGATGGCAGGAGCGGCCACGATGGTGCAGGTGGCTGTTCCCGCACTGGAGGCCGTGCCGGCGGCATTGGTGACGATGCAGGACAGGATGGTGCTGCCTGATGCTCCCGCTGTGAACGTGATGCTGGTCGAGGTGGCACCAGCCGTGATGCTTCCATTCGTGATGGTCCAGGCATAGGTACTACCCGCCGCCTGAGCCGGGACCGACGCGGTGTAACCCGCCTGGCTGGCGGTCACACTGGCCGGGGCCGTGACTACCGGAGTCGTCGGCGGGGCCACGATGGCGCACGTGGCTGTTCCGGCACTGGAGGCCGTGCCGGCGGCATTGGTGACGATGCAGGACGGGATGGTGTTGCCTGAGGCTCCCGCCGTGAACGTGATGCTGGTCGTGGTGGCACCGGCCGTGATGCTGCCATTCGTGATGGTCCAGGCATAGGTGCTGCCCGCCGCCTGAGCCGGAACCGACGCGGTGTAACCAGCCTTGTTGGCGGTCACACTGGCCGGGGCCGTGACTACCGGAGTCGTCGGCGCGGCCACGATGGCGCACGTGGCTGTTCCGGCAGTGGAGGCCGTGCCGGCGGCATTGGTGACGATGCAGGACGGGATGGTGCTGCCTGATGCTCCCGCTGTGAACGTGATGCTGGTCGAGGTGGCACCAGCCGTGATGCTTCCATTCGTGATGGTCCAGGCATAGGTACTACCCGCCTGGGCCGGGACCGACGCGGTGTAACCCGCCTGGCTGGCGGTCACACTGGCCGGGGCCGTGACCACCGGAGTCGTCGGCGGGGCCACGATGGCGCAGGTGGCTGTTCCGGCAGTGGAGGCCGTGCCGGCGGCATTGGTGACGATGCAGGACGGGATGGTGTTGCCGGATGTTCCCGCTGTGAACGTGATGCTGGTCGAGGTGGCACCAGCCGTGATGCTTCCGTTCGTGATGGTCCAGGCATAGGTGCTACCCGCCTGAGCGGGGACCGACGCGGTGTAACCCGCCTGGCTGGCGGTCACACTGGCCGGGGCCGTGACCACCGGAGTCGTCGGCGGGGCCACGATGGTGCAGGTGGCTGTTCCGGCAGTGGAGGCCGTGCCAGCGGCATTGGTGACGATGCAGGACGGGATGGTGTTGCCGGATGTTCCCGCCGTGAACGTGATGCTGGTCGTGGTGGCACCGGCCGTGATGCTGCCATTCGTGAGGGTCCAGGCATAGGTGCTACCGGCCGCCTGAGCCGGAACCGACGCGGTGTAACCAGCCTTGTTGGCAGTGATACTGGCCGGGGCCGTGACCACCGGAGTCGTGGGCGCGGCCACGATGGCGCACGTGGCTGTTCCGGCGGTGGAGGCCGTGCCGGCGGCATTGGTGACGATGCAGGACGGCGTGGCGTTCCCTGAGGCTCCCGCCGTGAACGTGATGCTGGTCGTGGTTGCACCGGCCGTGATGCTTCCATTCGTGATGGTCCAGGCATAGGTGCTACCCGCCTGGGCCGGGACCGACGCGGTGTAACCCGCCTGGCTGGCGGTCACACTGGCCGGAGCCGTGACCACCGGAGTCGTGGGCGCGGCCACGATGGCGCACGTGGCTGTTCCGGCAGTGGAGGCCGTGCCGGCGGCATTGGTGACGATGCAGGACGGCGTGGCGTTCCCTGAGGCTCCCGCCGTGAACGTGATGCTGGTCGTGGTTGCACCGGCCGTGATGCTTCCATTCGTGATGGTCCAGGCATAGGTGCTACCCGCCTGGGCCGGGACCGACGCGGTGTAACCCGCCTGGCTGGCGGTCACACTGGCCGGAGCCGTGACCACCGGAGTCGTGGGCGCGGCCACGATGGCGCACGTGGCTGTCCCGGCGGTGGAAGCCGTGCCGGCGGCATTGGTGACGATGCAGGACGGGATGGTGTTGCCTGAGGCTCCCGCCGTGAACGTGATGCTGGTCGTGGTGGCACCGGCCGTGATGCTGCCATTCGTGAGGGTCCAGGCATAGGTGCTACCGGCCGCCTGAGCCGGAACCGACGCGGTGTAACCAGCCTTGTTGGCGGTCACACTGGCCGGGGCCGTGACCACCGGAGTCGTCGGCGCGGCCACCACGGTCGCGGTCACTGGCAGGGTGACGGCGGTGCCCGTTGCATTGGCCACGGTCAGGGTGAAAATCGTTGTGGTCGCCAAATTGCCCGTGGGCACGGCAACACCGCTGGTCACGGCACCGATGCCGTGGTCCACTGTGCCCGTTCCGCCCGTGAACACTGCCGTCAATGTCGTTCCGGTTCCGGAGGTCACGGGACTCTTGGCCGCGACGAAGCTGGTGATGACAGGAGCCGCGATCACCGTGAGCGTGGCCCCACTGCTGTTGAGCGTTCCAACAGCGTTGGTCAAGGCGCAACGATACTGGGTACCGGTGTCGCTCAAGGAGGTGGCGGCTGTGGTGTAGCTGGCGCTCGTGGCGCCCGTGCCGCTGGACACGTTCGCCCAGGTGGTTCCGTTCGTGCTGGATTGCCATTGATAGGTGGCGACCGGGCTGGCATCCGGCACCACAGTGAAGGTGGCCGTGGCACCGACCGTCACACTCGCGTTGGCGGGTTGGGTGGTGATGGCAAGCCACCGTACGGTCAGTGTGGCCGCGGTGCTGGTGGCATCCGGGCTAACCGTGTTGGTGGCCACGGCGCGAAATTGGGCGGCATCGTCCGCCTTGACAGTGGCGGCGGTGGTATAGGTCGCGCTGGTGGCACCGGGGATCGCTGTCCAGGTGGTGCCACCGTCGTTGCTGCGCTGCCAGGTGAAGGTGGGCGCAGGCGTGCCGCTGGCCGCGGCCGTGAAGGTGGCTGTGCTACCCGCGTTCACGATCTGGCTCGCTGGCTGGGTGGTGATCAGGGGAGCCGTATTTGGGGGGGTGGTTCCGCCACCGCCTCCGCAGGCCATGGTCAGGATGAGTGCCGCCTGGGCCAGAAACAGCCCTGCGGAACGCCAGGTGAAGGGCGATGACCCACTCTTGGTGGATAGTGGTGGCCTCTGCGCTGCCATGCACATAACCGGCTCCTGGTTTGTTGAATACAGTGAATTCCGGATGGGTCCTCGTCAAGGAATGTTAAGAAAATTAATGAGTTACCGACTATGTAACAATTTTGCCCCATGTAGGTTTTTTCATGTGGCTGTACCCAAAATCATCTCAAATTAATAATTGAGCCATAGCCGTAGGACCTGAATGGACAACCACTGAGGTTGATATTCAGGATCCTGAATGGCTGTACCGGAGAAGTTCGTGGGTCTTTGCAAGGCTTCCTGACTGGTTCCTCTGGTTTCGTGACCCGCCCGAATCGGATGCCTTGACTGGTGGATTGAGGCTGGCTCCACCGATGGTGGCCGCTTGAGCCACGCGGCAGGTCTCCTCCTGATCGGCGCGCGGTCCTGGAAGCGGGCGTATGAGCCATTTTCGAGCTGCAGGCGACTTCGCTCATTTCTCTCGCCCAGGCTTCGACACGCGGGTTCCATGCGGACAATCAGCGCTTCGAAATGGTCTAGCAGCTATTTCAAAAGTGGAACTTTTTCCTAGACCAAACAACTGGAGACATTGGGAGGTGACCTGGTGGTCCACCTTCTCAAGGATCTTCATGCGCAACTTTCCGCCCACCACTTTTGTAGACACCACCCAGATCGGTTGGATCCCACTCTCCGAGGGGTTGTCCTTCAAACCCATCTATATTTTCCCAGACCTCAGTGGTTGGCAGCTCCTGCTCCGGCTGGAACCTGGAACGGTGATCTCTCGCCACCGCCACACTGGAGAGGTCCACGCCTTCAACCTTTCTGGCACAAGGCGGCTGGATACCGGCGAGATCGTAGGCCCCGGCATGTACGTTCACGAACCTGCGGGGAATGAGGACAGTTGGGAGGCCATCGGCGATGAGCCCTGCATTGTCCACATCGAAGTGAACGGCCGGAATGAATACCGGGATGCAGCGGGGAATCTGATCCGCGTCGCGGATGCTCTCGGCGCTCGCCAGGACTATCTGGATTGGTGCCACACCGAGGGCGTGGAGCCGCTCCCAGCCCTCGCGGAGAAAGCGTGAGCCAGGACAACCAAACAAGAGCATCAGGCTGGGTCTTATCGGAGGCATTGAACCGGTCCATTGGGTTCATCCCTCCCATTGGGGCGCTCGTTTATCCATACGTGCTCGTGGGATTCCACACTTCCCTGGACCACAGAGGGGGTAGGTTCGGCCTGGTCCCAGCCGCCTTGCTACTGCTGGCCTTCCTCATGCCTGTCGCAGCTCTGCTCGCCGCCATGCACCTCGGGGGAATCCAGGCGCCCAATTCGGCTGAACTGAGGGCCCGCAGGGTGGCCCTGCTTGCAGTCGCCTCGCCCGCCATTTTCACCCTGGCCAGTGTCGCCCTCTACATGGTCGGCTACCCTCAAACCTGCACTTGGTTATTGAGCCTCATGTGGGCCGGCTTCGCTGTCCTGATCGCCTTGAGTGACCGGACGCACCCCGTGACCGTGCTCCCTGCGCGCCCGCGCATCAAGCTGCGAAAGTTCCATGGATATACAGCCCTTGGAATCCTCCTGGTCTTTCTGGGAGGTCATCTGGCCAATCACCTCCTCGGTCTTATCGGACCAGAGGCCCATGCCGCGATGATGCGGTCCCTGCGCCAGGTTTACCGATCACCGGTGGTAGAACCGCTCCTCATGATTGGTTTCTTCGCCCAGATTGCCACGGGGGTCTTTCTCGGATGGCAGTACACGAAATGTGCCACCGGCCGATTCCGGACATTCCAGCTCGCATCAGGAATCTATCTCAGCTTCTTCATCATCAGCCACAGCAATGCTGTCTTCATCCTGGCCCGCAGAATCCTCAACATCGACTCCGACTGGGGGTTCGCCACCGGGGCCCCCACGGGACTGATTCATGATGCGTGGAACATCCGTCTGGTCCCTCTTTATTGGCTGGCAGTATTCTTCGTCCTTTCTCATGTGGGCAGCGGCCTGCGGGCCATCATGCTGGCGCATGGAGCACGGCGGGAATTGGCGGATGGCGTGGTGGTCTGGGGCGCCGTAGCCTCAGCCCTTATCGCCACCGCCATTCTGCTTGGCATGTGCGGCCTGCGACTCCAGTTCCTTTAAGGCGCGCGGTAAGCGGAGCAACGCGGAAGCCAGCAGAGATGCCACTCACCCGCGGGCGGAAGGACATCTCAGCGCCTCAGCGGTCTGGCCGTCAGGCATCTCCCGGGATCCCTTCGCTTTCGGCGAGGAGGGCCGCCCACTCGGCTTTCTTGGCTTTCAGCGTTTCCTTGAGGACCAGAGGGCTCATCTCTTCTTCGATAACCTCGAGGATGACGTACTCGAAGGCTGCCTCGCCGTGCTGGTTCCAGGCCGCCTGCAGCCCGCGATCCAGGTGGCGTCCCTCGTTCAGCTGATGCCAGAGGCCGTTCCGGGTGGTGTCGAGGTTCGGGTTCGCGCCGGCCCACGCGCGACCCGACGCCCGGTGGCGCACCGCATAGATGCCGGGCCGTGGCTTCCGCTCCTTGTAGGCCCGAAGCGCCGCTTTCCGATCGAAGGATCCGTCCATGCCCTTTCCTCCCGTCTCCCAGGTCCGCGCCGTCAGAGCCCGGACTCGAATGCCGCCTGCGCCAGCTTCCGCGCATGCTCCCGGACGTCCACCGGCCAGGGCTGGATGTGCGTCTCGAAGGCCGCCGCGTTCCCCGCGTAGAGCGCCCGCAGGGCCTCCTCGTACCCGGGGGCGTCACCGGCCAGGGCCGCCATGAAGCGGTAGGCGCGCTCCTGGGCCAGGCGCCTGCGCTCGCTGGCCGTCCCCGCCCGGCGGGCCTCTTCCACGAGCTTGCGCAGGGTCACCGAGGCTCCGCCAGGCTGGGCGCTGAGCCACTCCCAGTGCCTCGGGAGGAGGGTGACCTCCCTTGGCACGACGCCGAGCCTGGGCCTGCCCCTTCCCCGCGGCTTCTCCGGCTGCTCCTGCGGACCGCCGAGGCGGGCGACCACATCCTCGGGCGTCCCCCGCAGGTCGAGGTCGATGACGCGGCCCGTTTCATCGTCGAGCACCAGCACACTGGGCGCCACATCCTCCGCTTGGCCGCCATCCACGCGGGCCTTCACGGCCTCGGCCACCTGCCTCAGCGGACCGGAGGCGAGACGGCGCGGACCGTCGAAGGCGGTGCAAAACGTCAGCGTACGATCGGGCATGGAGGTATCCTTTCCTCTTCGCCTATTATTACCCGTATTAAAATCGCCCCGCAATAACATCCGTATAAAATTGATCTCACCGATTTTTTGCCAGATCATTCCGAGGGTGGCCGCAAAAAAAGATAGCTCTTCTGGAAACTCACCATGGCGCACGCCGGCTGACTCGGACACAATCCTTGCCGCCATGGCCGCCATGACCTTGCATGTTCCGGGACTCGACCCGCTCCTGCTGGAGGGAGAGGACGGCCAGGCCTGGCATTTCGGCCGCTCCCACCAGAACGACGTGGTGATCGCCGATGGGGCCCTGAGCCGGCGCCACGCCCGGATCGTGATGCACCGGGGCATCCCCTTCCTCGAGGACCTGGACAGCCGCAACGGCACCTTCATCAATGGCGAGCGGGTCCATGCCCCCCGCCCCCTGCGCGGCGGGGACGAGGTGCACCTCGGGTCCGTCCACATCCGGGTGACCGGCGGAACCCTCGGTCCCGAAGTCCGGTTCCGCGACGAGAGCGGATCCTCGCCCCAGTCGAGCGTGGTCCTTCCCATCGACGAGGCCTGGCGGACCTGGCTGCCCTCGGGCGCGTCGGACCGCATGGGGGCGGTGATCCGGGACTTCCAGGACCTCAGCCTGGAGCTCATCAAGGACGTGCCGCCCGGAACGCTGCTCGACCATGTGCTGGACCACCTCTGGAACCAGCTCCATCCCTGGCGGGCGGCGATCCTCCTCTCGGGCCCCGGCGGGAGCCTGAAGCCCGTGGCCTCCCGCGCCAGCGAAGGACACGCCCCCATCAGCCTCTCCACGCATCTGGTGGAATCCGCCCTGGCGCGGCGGCAGGCCGTGCTCTTCCGTGATGTCGAGGCGGGCACCGCGAGCCCTTCCCTGCTCCTCAGCGGCATCTCCACGGCCATCGTGGCGCCCCTGGAATTCGAAGGCGCCATCCTCGGCCTGCTCTACCTGGACGCCAAGGCGCCGCGCGCCCCCTTCACCGAGCAGGACCTGGGCCTCGCCAGCACCTTCGCCCACCTGGCCTCGGCGAAGCTGGAACAGGTCCGCATGCAGGAAGAGGCCCAGAGGCGGCGCTCCCTGGATCAGGAGCTGGACCTGGCCAGGCACATCCAGCAGGGCCTCCTTCCGGGCCTGCCCCCGGAGATCCCGGGCTACGAGCTCCATGGCAACAACCTCCCCAGCCGGCAGGTGAGCGGCGACCTCTTCGGATGGTGGCTTCGGGAAGATGGCCGCTGGCTCCTCGCTTTGGCCGACGTCAGCGGGAAGGGCCTGGGGCCGGGGCTCCTCATGGCGAGCCTCTCCGCCTTCCTGGAAGCCTTCGGCGAGCGGGACTTCGCGCCGGATGATCTCGCCTTCCACCTCTCCCGATCCCTGGCCCGGCACACGGACGGGAAGCGGTTCGTGACGGCCTTCCTGCTCCTCTTCGAGCCCGCCACCGGCGAGGTGACCTACACGAACGCGGGCCACAACCCAGGCTACCTGGTGAGCGCCGACGGGACCTTCATGGCGCTGGAATCCCAGGGGCTGCCCCTGGCCATGCTGCCGGGGCAGCCGTACGGCTCCGGCTCCTTCCGCCTGGAACCCGGCGACCTCCTGGCGCTCTACACCGACGGCATCACGGAAGCCGCGGCTCCGGACGGCGAGGAGTACGGCGAGGATCGCCTCCAGGCCTTCCTGCGGGCGAGCCTGACCCTCGGGCTCGATGCCATCGACGCCGGCCTCATGGCCGATCTGGAAGCCCACGCGAAGGGCGCCCCCTTCACGGACGACCGCACCATCCTCCTGCTGCGGCGGACCGCTAGCTCTTCTGGATGAAGGGCCGGAACAGCTCGCTGGGCAGGGGGATGAAGCTCGTGGTGTTGTGCTCGCTGGAGATCTCCACCATGGTCTGGAGGAAGCGCAGCTGGAGCGAGATGGGCTGCTCCGCCATCATGGCGGCGGCCTGCACCATCTTCTCCGCGGCCTGGAACTCGCCCTCGGCGTTGACCACCTTGGCGCGCCGCTCCCGCTCGGCTTCGGCCTGCTTGGCCATGGCGCGCTTCATGCCGTCGGGCAGCACCACGTCGCGCACCTCCACGGTGCTCACCTTCACGCCCCAGGGCTCGGTCTGGCGGTCGATGATCTCCTGGAGCTTGAGGTTGATCATCTCCCGGTGCGACAGCAGCTCGTCCAGCTCCGACTGGCCCAGCACGCTGCGCAGCGTGGTCTGGGCGATCAGAGAGGACGCCTTGAGGAAGTTCTCCACCTTGACCACGGCCGCCTGCGGGTCCACCACGCGGAAGTAGACCACGGCGTCGACCGTCGCTGGGACGTTGTCGCGGGTCATCACCTCCTGCTTGGGCACGTCGATGGTCACCACGCGCAGGTCCATGCGTACCATGCGGTCGATGAAGGGGATGAGGAAGATCAGGCCCGGCCCCTTGGCGCCCCGGAGCTTGCCCCAGCGGAAGATCACGCCCCGCTCGTACTCGCGCAGGATGCGGGCCGCCTGGGGCAGGACGATCAGTCCCAGCGCCACCAGCACGACGATCCAGGGTCCCAGGTACATCACGTAGGCGTTCATGGCCGCTCCTCCTCGGAAGTCCCCACGGGTTTCACCGTCAGGGTCAGGCCGTTCAGCGCCACGATCTCCACGACCTGCCCCGCCGCGATGGGCACGGCGCTGACGGCGTCCCAGTATTCGCCTTCGAGGAACACCTTCCCCCGGGAGGCGTCGATCGGTTCCACGGCCGCGACGGTCCGACCCAGCATCGTCTGGGCGCCGGCCCTGGCCGGGAGGCGCTGGGCGCGGATGCCCGCGCCGGCCACGAAGATGAAGAACAGGGCCGTCACGACGGTGGCCGGCACCAGCCACATCAGCGAAAGCCGCAGGAAGGGCTCGCTCCGGTCGAACAGCATGAACAGCCCGAGGAAGAACGCGATCACCCCGCCCCCCGTGAGCACGCCGTGGGTCGGTGCGAAGGCGTCGATGGTGAACAGCACGAGGGCCACGGCGATCAGCGCCAGCCCCGTGATGTTCATCGGCAGAACGGAGGCCAGATACAGCAGGAGGAGGAGCGCGATCACGCCCGCCACGCCTGGCAGGATGGCCCCGGGGCTGGTCAGCTCCCCGATGATCCCGTACACCACGACCAGCATCAGGATCAGCATCACCTGCGGATGCGCGATGGTCTGGAACGCCTGCTCCCGCATCGACAGGGGGATCTCGACGACGGTCGCCCCGGCCGTCTCCAGCCGCCAGGCCCCGACCTGCCGACCATCCAGCCGCCGCAGCAGATCGGGCATGTCGTCCGCGAGGAGATCCACCACATTCAGCTCGAGGGCCTTGTCCGCTGGGATGGCTGCGCTCTCGCGCACCGAGGCCCGGGCCCATTCCATGTTGCGGTGCCGCTTGCCGGCGATGGCCTCCAGGTAGCTGGCGGCGAAGTTCTCCAGCTTCTGCTTCATCACCTCGTCCTGCTTCTCGCCCCCGCCGATCCCCACGGGATGCGCGGCCCCGATGCTGGTGGACGGGGCCATGGCCGCCACGTCGGCCGCCATGGTGATGAAGCAGCCCGCGCTGCCGGCCCAGGCGCCCTGGGGGGAGACGTAGACGACGGTGGGCACGGGAGAGCGCAGGAAGCTCTGGATGATCTCCTTCGTGGAGTCCAGGAGCCCGCCCGGCGTGTCGAGCTGGATGACCAGGCATTGGGCCTTCTGGCCCGCGGCCTCCCCGATGGCCCGCGCCACGTAGGTCGCCGTGGCCGGGCCGATGGTGCCCTGGATCCGGGCCACGCAGACCCGCCGGTCCGGCGTCCCGGGAGCCCACAGCAGCGGCGCGGCCAGGATGGCGAGCGCCAAGGCGGCCACCCGGCGGAACCAAGCCGCCGGGTACTCCGGGGATTTCACCCTTCCGCGACCAGTTCGCACAGCGACCTCGCGGGAACCGATCCAGTTTATCAACCTCGTCCAGCCGGCCTCATACTCGTCCCATGTTCGTGGCGGTGGGTCGGATTCCTGGAACTCCCGAGGCCGTGGCCCGAGCCGCGCGGCTGGCGGGCCTCGCCCTGCCGGACGCGGCGCGGATGTTGGCGGGCACCCTGCCTCGGATCCTCGTCAGGGCTACGCCGGACGGCGAGAGCCTGGTGGCGGCCCTGACGGCGGAGGGATTCCTCGCCTGGGCGGCCGAACCCTCCGCCGTTCCCTCGGACGGAGCCCGCGTGGTGGTGCGAAGCCTGGACTGGGTGCCGGGAGGCTTCCAGGCCGTGGACGCGAAGGGCCAGACCCACCCGTGCCCCCTGGACGCGGTCCGTCTCCTGCAGCGGGGAGCCCGGACCCAGAGCACCACGGAGATCCTCAAGACCAAGGAGACGCGCTTCGACCTGGGCAAGGCCGTCCTCAGCGGAGGGCTCCTGCTGACCAAGAAGGTGGAGAAGGTGGAGGAGCGCACCACCCACGCCAAGGAGCCCTTCCTCCTGGTCCAGCGCGGGGATGGCCACCCGGACCTGATGGTCTATGAACACGCCATGGACTACCGCTGCCTCGGCGCGGACATGCGCCCCGCGACCCTGGCCAACCTCGCCCTGCTCACCACGCGGTTCCAGACCCTCTGCCCGCAGGCTCCCCTCGATGACCGCGTGGGCCGCCCGGGCTTCGTGGCCGGCCTGCCCCACCTCCCCGTGGACCCCGTGGACCTGGCCCTGGACCTGGTGTCCGAGGCCCGGCGGAGGGGCTGCTGAGTGCGCTACGACGAGCCCCTCTTCCGCCCGCCCAGTGAGGCCGACTCGTTCATTCTCCAGGCGACCCTGGGGTGCTCATGGAACGCCTGCACCTACTGCGCCATGTACCAGGGGAAGCGGTACCGGGAGCGGCCCCTGGAGGACGTGCTGGCCGACATCGCCGAGGCCGGGACCCGCTTTGCGGAGGACGTGCGGCACGTCTTCGTGGCCGACGGCGATCCCCTGGGCATGGCCGTGGACCGATGGGAGCCCATCCTCCGGGCCCTGGCCGATTCTTTTCCGCGGCTGCGGCGGGTCAGCACCTACGCCACCGCGCGCAACCTCCTGGGGAAGACGCCCGGGGGACTGAAGCGGCTCCGGGAGCTGGGCCTGTCCCTCCTCTACCTCGGCCCGGAATCGGGCGATGACGAGACCCTCCACCGAATCGCCAAGGGAGCCACGGCGGAGGAGCACGTCGAGGCCGCTCACCGGGCCCGGGAGGCGGGCATGGACCAGTCCCTCATCTTCCTCCTGGGCGCCGGGGGCCGCGAACGCAGCGAGGCGCACGCCCGCGCCTCGGGCCGGCTGGCCACGGCCATGGATCCCCGCTTCCTCTCCACGCTGACCCTGACCGTGGTCCCCCACACGCCCCTCGCCGCGTTGGAGGACCAGGGACGCTTCGAGCTTCCGGACCAGCGGGGGCTCCTGATGGAACTGCGCTGGTTCCTGGAGGAGGCCCGTCCCGGCAACGCCATCTTCCGGTCCAACCATGCCTCGAACTACCTTCCCATCGGCGGCCGCCTGCCGCGGGACCGGGAGGCCATGCTGGCCGCAATCGACGCCGCGCTCGAAGGCAAGGTGCCCCTGCGGCCCGAGTGGGCGCGGGGGCTCTGAGGCCCCTCAGCGCCGTCGGGCGGCGGGACAGCCGCCGGAGCTGCAGTGGGAGCAAGCGTTCCCCGCCTTCAGGTCCTGATAGGCGCCCCGCAGGAAGTAGAAGGCCGACCAGCTGACGGCAGACGCGACGAGGACGAGCTGGAGGTTCATGGGCACCTCACGCGAAGCCGAGGGCGCGGCCGGCGGCCACGGTGATCCAGGCCAAGCCCCACCCCAGGACCAGGCCGTAGGCGATGGTGAAGCCCGCCCAGCCCCAGCTGCCCGCCTCGCGGCGGATCATGGCGACGGTGCCCAGGCAGGGCGTGTAGATGAGCGTGAACACCATGAAGGCCAGGGCCGTGAGGGGGCTCAGGCCAGAGTTGTCGCGGAGGGACACCTGGAGCGGGCTGAGGCGCTCGCCCGGCTTGGGCTCATCACTGGCCTGATGGATGACCGCCATGGTGGAGACCACGATCTCCTTGGCGACGAAGCCGGCGGTGAGGGCGATGACATCCTTCCAGGCCTCGGCGCGCTTGTGGTCCGGATCGAGGATGGGCCGGAGGAGGGGGGAGGCCTTCTGGCCCAGCCGCGCGGCCAGGCTCGTGTTCACGATGCGGCTCTCGTGGGCCAGCTGGAGGGCCCTGAGGCGATCCTCCTCCTCGGCCCCGGGCAGCTTCAGGGCGGCCACGGCCTGCCGCTGCTCCTGGTACTGGGCCGTCCACTCCTGGTTGGCGATGCCGGGATAGCGCGAGAGGAACCAGATCAGCGTGGCGCCCGCGAAGATGGTCGTGCCCGCGCGGGTGAGGAAGACCGAGCCCTTCTCCCACATGTGGATGAGCGTGGCCTTCAGGACCGGCAACCGATAGGGCGGCAGCTCCATCACGAAGGGCGAGCTGGGGCCGGCGAAGAGCGCGCTGCGCAGGATGCGGCCCATGAGGACGGCGAGGCCCAGGCCCAGGAAGTGCATGGCGATGATGGCCAGGGCCGCCTTGAAGGGCGTGAAGAAAGTCCCGGCGATGACGATGTAGACCTGGAGGCGCGCGGAGCAGCTCACCAGTGGCGTGACGAGGATGGTGATGAGGCGGTCCTGCCGGCTCTCGATGGTGCGGGCGGCCTGGATGGCCGGCACATTGCAGCCGCTGCCCATGATGAGGGGGATGAAGCTCTTCCCGTGGAGGCCCATGACGTGCATGAGCCGGTCCATGATGAAGGCCGCCCGGGCCATGTAGCCGGTGTCCTCCAGGAAGGCGATGCAGCCCATCAGGATCATGATCACGGGCACGAAGACGATCACCGCGCTCACGCCGGGGATCACGCCATCCACCAGCAGGCTGGTCAGCTCGCCGGCGGGCAGGTGGGCCCCGGCGAAGTCCGACAGCGCCTTGAATCCCTCGGCGATCCAGTCCTGGGGGATCTTCCCGAGGATGAAGGACACCGAGTAGACCAGGGCCAGGATGCCCACGAAGATGGGGATGCCCAGCCACCGGTGGGTGAGCACCGCATCGAGCCTGGCGGTGGGGGTCCTGCCCTCGTCCGGCGCCGTGGCCACCTCTTTCACCAGGCCGTGGGCGAAGCCGTAGCGGCGCTCGGCGATCAGCGTCGCGCCATCGGCGCCCAGGTGGGGTTCCAGGAAGGCGAAGCTCTTCGTGAGCTGCTGGCTGATGGCTTCGCTGGCGTGGCTCTCCGCCACCCGCCGCTTGGCCTCGGCATTGTTCTCCAACAGCTGGAGGGCCAGCCAGCGGGGCGG
The DNA here is from genome assembly GCF_022808815.1 of Geothrix paludis. Classification (GTDB taxonomy): domain Bacteria; phylum Acidobacteriota; class Holophagae; order Holophagales; family Holophagaceae; genus Geothrix; species Geothrix paludis. The sequence continues at coordinate 160,390 of NZ_JAKZLC010000002.1, forward strand.
CATGGCCGCCTCGAGCTTCTCGTCTCGGCAGATCTCCGTTTCGAGCTTGGCCAGCTCGCCCTCGATGTCGTGGCCATAGTCCACGGTGATGCGGCGGCAGCGGGTGGACTCCCCGCGTGCCAGAACCGCCAGGAGGGCCTTGAGCTCGGGAATACCCTGGGCCCGGTTGCCCACGGTGGGGATGACCGGGCCGCCCAGCAGGGTCTCCAGGGCCGCCACATCGATGTGGACGCCCCGGTTTTCGGCGTCATCCACCATGTTGAGGACGAAGGCCACAGGCTTGCCCAGCTCCAGCAGCTGGGTGCTGAGGTAGAGGTTGCGCTCCAGGTTCGAGGCGTCCAGCACGTTCAGGACCAGGTCCACCTCCGGGGAGGCCAGGAACTGGGCGGCGACTCGCTCATCCTCGCTGCGGGCGGCCAGGGAGTAGGTTCCGGGGAGGTCCACCACCTCCAGGGTCAGGCCATCCTGCTCGAAGGCACCACTGCGCCGTTCCACCGTGACGCCGGGCCAGTTGCCCACGTGGTGGCGGGCCCCGGTGAGGGCGTTGAACAGCGTCGTCTTCCCGCAGTTGGGATTACCCGCCAGGGCGATGGTGAGGGACATCAGGCCACCCGGTGCACGAGGATGCAGGCGCTCTCGTCCCGTCGCAGCGACAGGTGGTAGCCCTTGATCACGAGTTCCATGGGGTCCCCCAGGGGGGCCAGCTTCTCCACCCGCAGGCGCGCGCCCCGGATGAAGCCCATCTCCAGCAGGCGCTGGCGGATCTGACCCTGCGCCTGGACCTGGATCACCTCCCCCTGGTCCCCCGGTTGGAGGTCGCTCAGGGGAATTGATAGATTCTGAGTCATAATCTCAACTCCAAACCATAGTCTAACTCCCCATTAGGGTGCTACAAGGTCCAAGTCAAAGGATGTGATCTCCGTCTAAACTGGATCCGATGCCCACGACCAGCCCCCTGACCCTGCCCAACGCACTGACCCTGCTGCGGATCCTGGCCATCCCCTTTTTCGCCATCGCGGTCTGGTACGGACACCACTGGCACGCCTTCATCATCTTCGGGGCCGCGGGGCTCACAGACCTGCTGGATGGGCTCATCGCGCGGGTGTTCGACCAGGGATCGGACTTGGGCGCCGTGCTGGATCCGGCCGCCGACAAGCTGCTCATGACCACGGCCTTCGTGCTCCTGGCCTGGCGCACCCAGGGCATGGCCGCTCCCATCCCCGTGTGGGTGGCGATGCTCGCCATCACACGGGATCTGGTGATCTCCTTCTACGCCTTCGCCTCCGTGGACCGTCTCAGCGACAGCAAGTTCCACCCCAGCCTCCTGGGCAAGGTGAGCACGGCGGCCCAACTCGTCGCCGTCTCCCTGGGCCTGCTATTCAATGCCCTGGGCTACCGGCGCTGGATGGACCCCTTCCTGCCGGAGATGTACTGGGTGGTGGCGGCCCTGGTGCTGGCCTCGGGCATCCACTACTTCGTGCGAGCCACCCGGGCCCCGGCCGCGGGATGACGGAGCGGGGCCGGATTCCCCTCCGCTTCGCCCTGGCCGCGGCGACTGCCCTGCTGGCCCTCTGGCTGCTGCGGCGGGCCCTGGCCCCCTTCTTCTTCGCCATGGTCCTGGCCTACCTGCTGGGCCCCCTGGTGGACCGCCTGGCAGGACGCCTGGGCCGGCCCTGGAGCGTGGTGGCGGTGCTCAGCGGCTTTGTGGTCGCGGTCGCCGGCCTCCTGACGATCCTGGTGCCCTGGCTGGCAGACCAGGGCGAACGCCTCGCCGCTTCCCTGCCGGGCTGGAAACAGGCCCTCGAGGCGAGGCTGCTGCCCTGGTTCCAGGCCCACCCGGCCTGGCAGGCCCGGCTGGAGCGCGGCCTGGAGGGCCTGGATCCGGGGCTGCTGCTTCGCGGCCTCCGCGCCACGGGCGGCGGCCTCCAGGGGTGCTTCCTCGATCTGCTGGCCCTCATCCTAGTGCCCCTGATCCTCTACTACCTGCTGCTGGAGGGCCCCCGGCTCGTGGCCAACCTCCGGAGCCTGGCACCCCCGCGGCACCGGGAGCGCATGGACCGCATGGCCGGAGCCATCCACCAGCGCCTGGGCGGCTATATCCGCGGCCAGGCCGCCGTGGCCGCCGCCATGGCCCTGCTCCAGGGGCTGGCCCTGGCGATCCTCGGCGTGCCTTACGCCTGGCTGCTGGGCCTGGTGGCCGGCGTGTCCAACGTCGTGCCCTACTCCCCCTACCTGACCGCCCTGCCGCCGGCCCTGGTGCTGGCCTATCTGGACGGAGGGCGCACGGGACATCTCGTGACCCTCGCCCTCGTGTTCATCGCCGTGCAGAAGGCCGAGGCCTTCTACTTCACGCCCGTCTGGGTGGGGCGCGCCAGCCGCCTGCATCCCCTGGAGGTGCTGCTGGCCCTCACGGCCTTCGGCTTCTGGTTCGGCGTGCTGGGGCTCATCTTCGCGGTGCCGCTGGCGGTGGTGCTGAAGGTGGCGGCCGAGGAGCTGCTGGCGGACTACCGGGCCCATCCCTGGTTCGGCGAGGAAGCCTGATAGACTGGGCCTTCCGCGTCGGGAGACGCCGAAGGAGCCGCCATGAGAAAGCCCGCCCCGAAGGGGCCCCGCACCGCGCCCGCCACCCGCAAGCCCGCCGCCGGCCGGCCGGCCGCAGGCCCGGCCCGGTCATCAGCGCCAGCCCGACCGGCCGCAGGTCCGGCCCGGTCATCCTCGGCTTCCCGTCCGTCCTCGGCCTCCCGCCCCACCTCGGGCTCTGCCAGCCGCTCCGCGTCCGGCGCTCCCACGCGGAGGCCGGCCATCGACAAGACCCGGCCCGCGGCCAAGCAGGCCCCGCGCAAGGCCGCGGCACCCCGCCCCGGCGGAGCCTCACCTCGCCCTCCGCAGGCCGGCCAGGAGCGCCTCCAGAAGATCCTCGCCGCCGCCGGCATAGACAGCCGCCGGGCCTGCGAGCAGATCATCCTCGACGGCCGCGTGCAGGTGAACGGGAAGACTGTGGCCGAGCTGGGCGCCCGCGCCGATCCGCGCCGGGACGAGATCACCGTGGACCTGATCCCCATCCACAAGGAGGCGCCGGTCTACATCCTCATGAACAAGCCCAAGGGCTACGTCACCACCGTGAAGGACGACCAGGGCCGGCCCACGGTGATGGCCCTGCTCAAGGGCGTGCCGGGCCGCCTGTACCCGGTGGGCCGCCTCGACTTCAACTCCGAGGGCCTGCTGCTCATGACCAACGACGGCGCCCTGGCCCAGGTGCTCATGGGGCCCGAGCATGAGATCCCCAAGGTCTACCTGGTGAAGGTCCACCGCACGCCGAAGCCCGAGCTGCTGAAGGAGTTCGAGGCCGGTTTCCTGCTCAGCGGACGTCGACTGAAACCCTGCCACATCGAGATCGCCGAGAAGGGCGACAACCCCTGGCTGAAGGTCACCCTCACAGAGGGCAAGAACCAGCAGATCCGCCGCATGTTCGCCGCCGTGGGTCATCCCGTGAGCAAGCTGCGCCGGGTGCAGTTCGGCCCCCTGGCGGACCCGCTTCTGAAGCCCGGCGCTTGGCGCTTCCTGCACCCCCAGGAAATCGCGGCGATCAAGAGCCTATAAAAGGGACGAGATCGCCCCGCCGTCCACCGCCAGGGTGCTGCCGGTGATGTAGGAGGCTCCGGGGCCCGCAAGGAAGGCCACGGCCTCGCCGAATTCCCTCGGCTCGCCGTAGCGTCCCACCGGGATGCGGGCCCCCTGCTCCGTCCGGATATCCTCCATGGTCCGGCCGCTGGCCTTCGCGGCCTCGCCGTCCAGGAAGCGGACGCGGTCCGTGAAGATGCGCCCCGGGGCCACGCAGTTCACGGTGATGCCGTCCTTCGCCACCTGCCCGGCGAGGGTCTTGGCCATGGCCGTCACCGCGGCCCGCAGCGAGTTGGAGAGCACCAGCGCGGGAATGGGCTGCTTGACGGCGCTGGAGGTGATGAAGAGGATCCGGCCCCAGCTCCGTTCCTTCATGCCGGGCACAACCGCCCGCGCCAGGCGCACGGCGGGCATGAGGAGGCTGTCGAAGGCCCCCTGCCAGGCGGCGTCGTCGAAGGCCATGAAGGGCCCCGGCTGCGGTCCGCCCGTGTTGGAGACCAGCACGTCCACGTGGGTGTAGGCGGCCAGGGTGGCCTCCACCAGTCGCTGGACGTCCTCGGCACGGCCCAGGTCCGCCACCACCGGCAGGACCGCGCGCCCCGTGGCCCGGCGGATCTCTTCCGCGGCCTTCTCCACGGCCGCCTGATCCCGGCCGCAGATGGCCAGATCGCAGCCGGCCCGCGCCAGAGCCTCGGCCGAGGCCCGGCCCAGGCCCTTGCTGGCCGCCGTCACGAGCGCCACCTTGCCTTCCAGTTCCTGCCCCATGGGTGCCCTCCTGCGGGGCATTGTGGCACCCGGAGGCAGGAAGAGGTCAGCGAATCAGGCCAGGTGCAGGCTCCGCACCGCCAGCAGGATCTCCCGAAGGAAGAACACCAGGGCCGCCACGAAGGCCGCCATGGCCAGGATGAAGAGCAGGGCCACAGGCACGGCCACGCTGGCCTTCAGCACGGCCCCCAGGAACACGGTGGCGATGCTGACGCAGACCAGCAGCGCCGCGGTGGTGCCGGAGGTGATGGCTAGGTTGATGAACCGCCTGCGATGCGCCAGGGTGTGCATCTCGTCGTGGATGGCCGGGTGCCGGCGTTCCGGCGCCTGATCCAGAAGATCCTTCAGCGCCCGGGCCCGGTCCACGATGCGTGCCAGCCGGGTGGACAGCACGCCGAGGATCGTCCCGATGGACGTGAGCAGGAAGACCGGCGCCACCGACAGCTGGATGACGTGGGAGATGTCCGTGATGGTCTGGGCGGAAACGGGAGGCGCGGGGACGGGCATGGCTTTATAGCTATCAGCTCTCAGCTGTCAGCTGTCAGTAAAAAATGCCGCACCCCTCTTGAGCTGAAAGCTGAGAGCCGATAGCTGACAGCCTCTACAGCGCCTCTTCCTCGAAATCCAGCATGTGACCGCTCTTGCGGGCCTTGGTCTTGAGGTAGCGCAGGTTGTGGGGGTTGGAGGCCAGCTGGTGGCGCTCCCGCTCGACCTCGATGCCGGCGGACTCCAGGGCCCCGATCTTCCGGGGGTTGTTGGTCAGCAGCTTGACCTTGGTGATGCCAAAGAAGTTGAGCATCTCCACGGCGCAGTCGTAGGTGCGCAGATCGTCCGGGAAGCCCAGGGAGTGGTTGGCCTCCACCGTGTCGAGCCCCTGCTCCTGGAGGGCATAGGCCTTGAGCTTGTTCAGGAGGCCGATGCCGCGGCCCTCCTGGCGGAGGTAGAGCACCATGCCGCCGTGCTCGGCCACGTGGCGGAGGCCCTCCTCCAGCTGCTGGCGGCAGTCGCACCGGAGGCTGCCCAGCACGTCGCCCGTCCAGCACTCGGAGTGGATGCGCACGGGAATACGGCGCCGGGCGTCGATCTCGCCGGCCACGATGGCCAGGTGCTCCTTGCCCGTGGCGTGCTCCAGGAAGCCGTAGACCGTGAACTTGCCGAAGATGGACGGCACATTGGCCTTGGCGATGAAGGGAACCTTCTCCGCCTGGAGCTTGCAGAACAGTTCGAGTTTCGGGGCGCTGCTGGGATCTTTGGGCGACATGGGGGTCCGGGAGAAAGTGCGGCTGATCCATTGGATGCCGCCCGGGAGGAAAATGAAGTCTGGGACCTGGACCTTTTCGGGGCAACCGGTTCCCGGCCCGTCCTGCACTAGACCATATCGCGTTCCATCTGGGCCAGCACGGCCGTCTCCACCTGGGCGATGAAGGTCTCCAGCGGCAGGGAGGCCTTGGCGCCGGAGGCCAGGCGGTGGCCCCCGCCCCCGAACTGGCGGCAGACAGCGTTCACATCCACCTTCTCGCGGGACCGGAGGCTCACCTTGGCGCGGCCGTCCGAGGCCTCGGAGAACAGGGCGGCCACCTCGACGCCCTTCAACTTCCGGGGCTCCTCCACCAGCTCGTCCAGATCCTCGTGGGTGGCGCCGCAGGCGGCCAGGTCCGCCTTGGTCACGGCCACATACGCGAAACGACCGCCGTCCCGCATCTGGAGCCCGCCCATGGCCCGGCCGAAAAGCTTGAGCTTGGCGGGCGTGGCGGTCTGGTAGAGGGCGTTGTAGGTGCGCGCCGGGTGGACCCCCTGGGCGATGAGGTCAGCCGCCGCTTGGTGGATCTTGGGCGTGGTGTTGGAATGGCGGAAGTTGCCTGTGTCGCTCACCATGCCCGCATAGAGGGCCTGGGCCATCACCGGCGGCAGGTCGCCCCCGATGCGGGGCCGCACCAGGTCGTAGACCAGCTCCGTGCTGGCGCTGGCCGTGGGGTCCGTGAACTCGTCGTCGAAGCCGTGAGGCGCGTCCTTCAGGTGGTGGTCCAGGCAGGCCCGCTCGGCCTTCGTGCCCTCGAAGGCGGCGTAGAGCGCCCCCATGCGGTGGGGTTCCGAGGCGTCGATGAGCAGCCAGGCATCCGGCCAGGCGGCCAGGTCCGCGTGGGCGCCCGCGGGGTCGTAGGCCTCGATCCAGCCCTCAGGATCCAGAAACCGCAGGTTCTCCGGCAGGACCGGCGCCACCACGATGCGGGCCTCCTTGCCTTCCTCCTTCAGGTGGGCTGCCAGCGCCACGGCCGCGCCCACGCCATCCCCGTCCGGGTTCTCGTGGGTGGTGAGAAGGACCTTGGCGTGGCCATCGAGAAAGTCGGCAAAGCGATCGAGCATGAATCCTGACCTCGGTAGTCAGGATATCAGAGGTGTTCCTTTTTACTCTCCAGGCTGCCCGGCTTGAAGGCCTTCAGCTCGTGGACGATCTCGGCCAGCAGGGCGCGTTTGAGGGCGTAGGGCAGGAAGGCGCTCTTGAAGCCCATGATGATGAGCTCCTTGATTTCTTCGAGGTTGAAGTTCAGCTCGTCGTGGATGACCTGGAACTCCCGGCTCACCGTGGTGTTCGTGACCATGCGGTTGTCGGTGTTCACGGTGACGCGCAGACCCAGGTCGTAGAACAGGCGGATGGGGTGGTCCGCCATCTTCTTCACGGCCTTGGTCTGCACGTTGCTCGAGGGGCAGCACTCCAGCGGGATGCGGTGGTCATTTACATAATTGAGCAGGTCGCCGTCCTCGATGAGCCGCACGCCATGGCCAATGCGGTGAGCACTGCAGAGATGGATGGCCTGGTGGATGCTCTCCGGGCCGTAGGCCTCGCCCGCATGCAGGGTGCAGTTGATGTTGTTCTGGAGCACGCGACCGAAGGCATCCTTGTGGCGCTTGGCGGGGAAGTTCTCCTCGGCGCCCGCCAGGTCGAAGCCCACCACACCCTTGTTCTTGAAGGCCACGGTGAGGTCCGCCAGGCGCAGCGAGATGTCGGGCGAGATGTGGCGAATGCCGCAAAGGATGACGCCGGTCTTGATGTTGTACTGGCGCTCCGCCTGGGCCAGGCCCTCCAGCACGGCCTGCACGATGGCGTGGAGCGTGAGGCCCTTCTGCTGGTGGAGGATCGGGCTGTAGCGCACCTCCATGTAGCGCACGTTCTCCTTCGCCGCGTCCTCCGCCAGCTCGAAGGCGGTGCGAACGAGGCTTTCGTAGGTTTGCATCACGGAGAGGGTGACGTCGAAGGCCTTGAGGTACTCCACCAGCGACTTGCAATCGTCGCCCACCTCCACGAAGGGCCGCAGGCCCTCAGGCGTGTCCGCAGGCAGCTTCACCTTCTGCTGTTCGGCGAGGTCGAGGATGGTGGCGATGCGGAGGCTGCCGTCCAGGTGGACGTGCAGATCCGTCTTGGGAAGGCGCTGGAGATCCTGGAGGCTGAGTTTCGGCATGGCCTAGCCTAGCGCTTCGCGGGGCGGGCAGCTATCTGATGAAGGTTTGAGAATAAGCAGAAGCCCGACTTTGCCGGGCTTCTGCTTGGGGGTGCGGGGGTGTGCGCGCAGCGTGGGACCCCCGTCAAACGTTCAGCTGGCTCATCCGGTGCGCCAGCGTCGGCGCGTCCGTCTCGCGGCTCTGGCACTCCTTGCACAGGCCGAAGATCTGGTGGCTGTGGTGCATGGGCCGGAAGCCGTACTCGTGGCAGATGGCCTCCTGGAGGGCCTCCAGGTCGGGGCGGAAGAACTCGATGATGGCGTCGCAGTTCAGGCAGATCAGGTGGTCGTGGTGCTCGTTGCTGCGCACGGCCTCGTAGTGCGCGTGCTGGTCGCCGAAGCTGCTCTTCCGCACCAGGCCGCACTGCACCAGCAGATCCAGGGTGCGGTACACCGTGGCCCGGCTGATGGCCTTGCCCTTCTGCTTGAGCGCCATGTGCAGCTGGTCCGCGTCGAAGTGGTGGACCTGGCCGAAGACCTCCTCCACCAGCTCGAGGCGCTCGCCGGTCAGCTTGAGCTGCCGCGACCGCAGGAAGGTTTCAAAGCGCTGCTGTTCCTCGGGGCGTTCGATCTTGGGTTTGCGCATGGAATCCTCGGTGGCAAGTCTAACCGGTCCAGTCGACAGATCGTATTTTACAGATGAAACCCCAAAGCGTATTATGTATCAACCGTATGCATATTGGAGCGCCCATGGCCATCGTTATTATACAATCCCCCAATCTGTCATCGGACCAGAAATCTCGCATCGGGGAGCGGGTCATCACGGCGCTCCAGCAGGAAGGCCTGCCGCCCGGCTCCGTGGTGGTGCTCTTCCGCCCCGAGCGCGGCGACATCTACCTTGATGGCCTGCTGGTGCAGGCCCAGGTGTCCGCGCCCGTCCAGGCCGCGGTTCCCCCCGCGCCCAAGCCCGCCGCCCCCGCGCCCGTGGCCACCCCACCGGCCTTCAAGACCAAGGCCCGCCGATCCAAGCCCGAGTTGGAAGACCTGAAGGGGGACCTGATGCGCGCCCTTCAAGATAAGGGATCCCTCAGCAGCTTCGAGGCCCAGGTGGCCCTGGACCTCAAGGATTGCGACTGGGCCCCGGCCACGCTTCGCCGCCTCTTCACCGAACTGGAGGAGGCCAAGCTGATCACCAAGAGCGGCCAGAAGCGCGGCACCCGCTACGTCTGGAAGGGCATTGTCAACACGCCCCAGTCCACGCCCATCGTGAAGCTGGTGAAGGCGGACACCGACGAAGCGTGATGCTCTCCGGGGGTTCCCCGCTGCGCGCACACCCCCGGACCCCCGGAGCAGAGGACCGGCAAAGCCGGCCCCCTGCTTTTCCCCCAGGGGAGCCTCGTCACACTCGGGCCATGGAATGGTTCGCCTGGGACTTCGACCGCCCGGCCTACTTCCAGATCTACGCGGACAAGGACGCGGAGGCCGCCACCGAAGGACCGGCGCTCGCGGCCTTGCTGGACCTGCCTTCGGGCAGCCGGATCCTGGACCTGCCTTGCGGCTGGGGCCGCCTCCAGCCCCACCTGGTGGCCCGGGGCTGGGAAACCGTGGGGGGCGACCTCAGCCGGATGAACCTGGATCGCCACAGGAAGGAACACCCCGCCGCCCTGACTCGCCTCGACCTCCGCACCCTGCCCTTCCGGGCGGGCTGCGCGGATGGCGTCTTCTGCGCCTACACCAGTTGGGGCTATTTCGCCACGGACGCGGAGAACCTCCGCCAGCTAGCCGAGTTCGCCCGCGTGCTCCGGCCCGGCGGCGCCCTGCTCCTGGACCTGGCCGGCCGCTCCTCCCTGCGGCGGGCCATCGCGGAAGTCGAAGGGCAGTGGCTGGAATTCCCCGATGAAGGCTACGAGGAACGCGCCACCTGGAGCCCCGACGGCCGCCGCATCCGCACGGAGCGCCGCTGCCAGGGCGAGGCCTTCCGCCACGACATCTGGATTCCCGCGGACGCCGAAGTTCGGGCCAGCCTCGCGGCGGCGGGCTTCGGAGACGTGGCGGCCTACGGCGGCTTGGACGGCCGGCCCTGGTCGGAAGAGGCGGAACGCTGGATCTACCGGGGGATCAAGCGCTGAGGCTCCGCGTGGCCAGCAGGTAGGTGCCGAAGCCGAGCCCCGAGAGCCCCATGGCCACCGGCAGGCCCAGACCCTGCACCAGGGCGCCGCCCACGAGAGGACCCACCATCAGGCCCACGGAGTACGCCAGGTTCAGGATGGAGAAGGCGGAAGCGAAGCTCTGGCTGCCCTGCCGCTCCACCTGGTCGGCCACCGCGGGACTGCAGGGACTCATGATGAAGCTGGCCGTGCTGCCCAGCCCCATCATGGCCAGCACCACCATCCAGGACCGGGGCAACAGCACCGGCAGGGGGATGAAGACCACCGCCAGCACCAGCCCCATGCGGAGCACCCGCACCCGCCCGATGCGGTCCGAGAGGGCGCCCATCAATGGCGAGGTGAAGGTGTGAGCCAGGGCGGCCGCCGCGAAACAGAGACCGATCTGGGTCGGAGATTGGCCCAGGCGCCGGTCCAGGTGCAGCGGCAGAGTGGATTCCAGTAGGGCCCACAGGCAGGAGCCCAGGGCCATGGCGCCGGCGAAGACCCGGATGGTGGGATTGGACAGCAGCTGGCGGAAAGGCAGCTGCAGCCCCTGGCCGGATTCGGTCTCTGGCAGGAGGAAGGCACGACCCGCCGCATCCAGGGCCACCAGGACCGCCCCCAGCACAAATGGCGCGGTGGGGCCCGCGTGCTGATCGAGGAAGCCGGAGAGCGGGGGCCCGATCAGCACGCCGAGGTTCGCGGCGGCGAACGCTGTGCCCATGGCCTTGCCCCGCGATTCGCTGGGAAAGATGTCCGCCAGCAGCGCCATGCCCGGCAGCCAGGTGGCCGCCCCCGCCACGCCCTGGAGGAAGCGGGCCAGCACCAGCAGCCAGTACTGCTTCGACACGGCGAAGACCAGCGTGGTGACGCCCAGCCCCGCCAGGCCCCAGAGCATGGGCGCGCGGCGGCCGAAGCGGTCCGTGAGGAGGGCCACGGGGAAGGTGGCCGCCAGCAGGGCCACGGCGTAGCTGCCGAAGAGGATTCCCACCTCCATTTGGTTCAGGTGGAGGTCCCGCGCGTACCGGGGCAGCAGGGGCACCAGCAGGTAGTAGAGGAGCATGTCCACGTGGAAGGCCAGGGCCGTCACGAGGAGCGCGGCGGTGGGGGGAGCGGGACGGCGCATCCCCCCACTATCGCATCGGCCCGCTCAGCCCCGTGCCATCTCCACCTTGGGGTAGGCGGCCCGGAAGCCACAGGCCTCGTAGGACCGCTGGCTGGCGGTGCCCGGGGCCGTGGAGGCGCAGGCGAGGTCACAGCCGCGGACCCGCGCGAAGGCCAGGCGCGCGGCGATGAGGGCCTTCTGCAAGCCGCGGGCCCGGAAGCGCGGCAGCACCGCATCGCCCGAGAGCAGGGCCACGCCCTCCACGACGCCCAGCATGCCGCCTCCGGCCAGCTCTCCGTCCACGAAGGCCAGAAAGCCCCAGGCATCCGGCACCTCCAGGGACACCTCGAAAGGCGGCGTCAGGTCCTGCCAGTCATCGCGCTCGTGAAACCCTGCCGCGACCACGCGATTGAAGATCCCGGCCTCGTCGAGCCGGGCTTGTCGAACCAGGCCTTCCGAACCTGCCGCAGGTGGGTCCTCCAGGGATCGCACCCACAGCTGCTGGAAGGCGTGGAGGCGGTACCCCCGGCGCGCCAGCAGCGGCCACAGCGACGGATCGGCGCCGGGGCTGAGTTCCAGCACGGTGGGCACGCCGAGGAAGGCCTCGACGGCTTCCAGTTCGGGTTCGTTGATCGGCTCGGTCAACCCCAGCGCCTGATTGAGGGGGTGGGCCTCGCCGCGGTGGTGCGCGAAGCCCCCGCCCAACGGCAGGCTGCGACCCCCGGCAGCCTGGTTGAATCGTTCGTTCTGAAGGGCCTGGGCGCGCTCGAGACGGCGCGCTAGGCAGGTCAAGTCGTGGTGCATCGGAATCTCCGAAAAGGGGTGGTCCGCCCGCCCAGAGGCGCGGCGGCAGGCACAGGGTCGCGCCCTTGCGTCAGCCCAGGCGCGGGCTCCCGACACCAAGTCCAGGCGCGAAACCAACGGAATGACGGGAGCGGGTCAGAGGCCTATCCAGAGAAGCCACCAGCGTAGCCGAATTTTCGACGGACTCCCGGAGGACATGAACACGGCCTCCTTTCGGAGGCCGCGGTGGATCGGTAAGCCGGGTTCTCCCGACCACCGGGTGATGGAGCACGCTCCGGTGGAGCGTGCGGAGTCGGGACCCGGCGAGGAGGGAATCACGAGGGGAGGAGGACGCGCGAAGCCCCCTTGCGGGGGCTCCGGTGGATCGGTAAGCCGGGTTCTGTCGTGGGACGTCATTCCTCTGGGATGGATGTCGCCATCCAACTCAAGCGACCTACCCGCCGGCTCGGTCGGGTCAACCCTCGCCGCTTGCGCGGTGCGCCGGCCTATTTGGTCTTGCTCCCTGGGGGGTTTACCGTGCCCGTCCTGTTGCCAGTCCGGCGGTGGGCTCTTACCCCACCGTTTCACCCTTGCCTGTGATCCGAAGATCCATCGGCGGTCTGCTCTCTGTTGCACTTTCCGTCGGGTCGCCCCGCCCTGGTGTTACCAGGCCCAGCACCCTGTGGAGCCCGGACTTTCCTCTGCCCTTGCGAGCAGCGACGCCCTGATCCACAAGGGTGAGGCTAGCACGATCTAGGTGCCCTCCGGCGTGGCGATCAGGGCGGGCAATGCTTCCGGCCGGCCCGACTTGACTGCGTCCAGGACGCCCGTGGCCCGGTGGAGCGGCAGCGAAGGGTGGACCCGGAGCACCACTTTCCCGGTCGTCGCATGGATCCGCGCGGGCAGTTCAGCCAGCGTGATCTTCACACCATCCAGGTCGAGGGAACCGTCCGCCGCGAGGGTGAGGCGGAGGAGCGGTCCCGGGACCCCGGTCCCGGCGCCTCCGGAAAGGGAGGTGTCGAGGGCCCGGGGCAGGACCGGAACGAGGGAGATGAAAACGATCAGGAGCACCAGGACGATGTCCACCAGGGGCGTGATGTTGATGTCGCTGCGGATCTTCGGGGTCATGGCGTCCTCACCTCAGCCGGAAGTTCAGGGTGAGCCGGAAGCTCGCCGCCGCCGGGCGGCCATCCATCAGGGCGGGTTCGAAGCGCCACTGGCGGGCGGCCTGCAGCGCGGCGTCCTGGAGGGCCGGGTGTCCGTCCAGGACACGCACCTGCATGGGTACGCCCCGTTCATCCACCACCATCATCAGCACCACCGTGCCCTGGACATGGGCCCGGCGCGCAAGATCCGGATAGATGGGATCCACGCGATGGAGGATCGCCGGAGCGGTGGTGGTGAAGTCGTGGATCGCCGGGCCCGCCGCGGGACCTGCGGGGCCGGTGGCTGGGACCGTGAGGCCCGGAAGCGCGGGCCCTGCCCCGGGGACGTCCAGGTGGCGATCCAAGGTGGGGAGGCCCGCGGCGGGCTCCACCGGATCCGCCCGCGTGGGCGCGCCGGAGTTGACGACGGCCGTGCCGCCTCCTGTGCCCCCGGTGGTCGTGGGTGCCTGGCGTTCGATGGGACGCGGGCGCGGAGGCCCGTCGAGCTCTATCGGTCTCCAGGGAGGGGCAGGCGGAAGCGCCGGCGCCAGGACGGCCTTCGGCCCGAAGGACGCGATAGCCACGGCTCCGCCGGCGAGCAGGAGGTAGGTCAAGGCGGACAGCATGGCCGCGCGGAAGGTGTCCGAAGGCGGCGCCGAAGCGAGGATGGCGTGGGGTTGCAGGGTGGGCGGCAGGTCCGGGAAGGCAGGCCCCCGGCCGCGCCGGAGCGCGAGGATGGACATGGGATCTCCTGTGGGTGGCGACTGTGGCCTTCCGCAGAACCCACGCCCACCGCAGGCGGCGGACATCAGGTTGGTGGCAATCCCGGGCCCTGGATCACACACCGTCTGGAGGAGGTCCAAAGATCGCTTGAATCAGGTATCGGCGGCGAAGCACCGCTGTCAAGGCACCTACCTGGATTAGGTTCGGAGATCCTCCAGATCACTCCGCGGCGGGCAGCGGCAGCACCCACCCCTTGCGCTGGAGATCCTCCAGCAGCTGCCAGGCGGCCCGGTACGGATCGGGGCTCTGCCCGCCGAGCACCTCCGATTGAAGGCGGGCGCGGAGCGGGGCCAGCTCGGGATGGGGCGCGCCCGCCATGCCCGTGCCGGCCTGGAAGAGCCGCAGGAGCAGAGCCTCCGGATGGGCATGGCCGATGGCGGCGGCGCAGAGGACCGCTTCCCCCTCTCCTTCCTCCGCCCCAGCCTGAAGCAGGCGGTTCAGCAGCGGACGGAGGCTCGCGGCGTCAGCCCCCAGACCCAGGCATCGGACCTTCGGCTGAGCCTCGAGGCGCTCGCCCGGGTCGCTCCCCGTGAGCCAGGGGCAGGGTGGCCGGCGCCCTTCGTAGGGCAGCCCGAGCAGGAAGTTCTCATGCTGCGGATCGTCCCGGACCCAGGCGTGGACCAGGCGCATGAGGCTGCTCCGCCGGGCGGGCGCCATGCCCGGCCCGCACCAGAAGAACCGCTGCACGGGGGCCACCCGCGGACCCGCCTCGCGGAGCGGGGCCCTCCAGGCCGCGGAATCCACGGTCATTTCGAGGCCGAGGCCCGCCAGGAATCGGGGGAATCCCGGGTAGGGGAAGGGCAGCCGGACCTCGACCCCCTCGGCGGAGACATGGACTTCGGTGCCCGGAAGGCAGGCTCGCAGGGGGCTCTCCCGGAGCACCTCCTGCAAGGCATGCCGATGGTCCTCCGCCCCGAGGCCTTCGGCGAGGAAGAGCCGCCACGCCTGGCCATCCTCGTCGCAGGACCAATCCGCCACGGCGGAGGGTTCCGGACGTCCGAGGGCATCCAGCCCCAGGACGAGCATCCGGATCCCCCCGGCGTGGTCCGGATGGCCGAAGGGACGCGCGCGCCCCATGCATTCCAGCAGGCGCGGACGGCGCTGGGCCCTGGCCCAGGCCACCCGGTTCCACACGGGATCCGTCCGATCCTCTGGCCCCAGCAGGCTGGCCAGGTCGCCGTGGGCGATCTCGCGGTAGGCCTCGCTCTCGCGCAGGGTCTGATGGCCCTCGAGGATCTCCCAGATCTCCTCCATGTTCTTCTGGGCGATCCGGGAGAGGTCGCGGCCCGCTTCGGCCATGTGCCTGCCGGTTCTGACCAGCTGGTCCATCTCGGCCACCGCCTTGGCCTCCACGCCCCACTGGCGGCTCAGGGCCGATCGGATGGCCGCGGAGCACTCGCCGATTTGGAGGAGGGACTGTTCCGCGCGGTCCGAGGCCTCCCGCACCTGCCCCACCAGGGCCACCTGGGCCTCCAGGGTCCGTTCCAGGTCCTGCCCCTGCTGATCCAGATGACCCGCCGCATGGAGGAGCTCCTGGATGCCCGCGCCGAGACGTTGCGTCACCTCCTGGAGGTCCCACAGCCCCGCGCTCTCCCGCTCCATGCCCTGCTGGTGCTCGTCCAGGGCCCGCCCCAGGTCCGCCGCCCCCTGCGAAGTCTGGTCGGCCAGGCCGCGGAGGCGCCCGCCGATGGTCTGGAGGCGGGGCCCGCCGCCGCCCTGCTGGGCGAGGATCGCGGTGTTTACCGCCAGCAGGCCGGCCTGCTGGGCCGCCTGATCGATGACGTGGATGGCTCCCTGCGCGCCGCCGAAGGATTCGATCCGCCGTTGCGATTCGACCCTGAAGCCTTCGATGCGGCGGGCCAGGGCCTCCGCCTGGTCCCGCAGGTCATCCGCGGAGGTCCGGAACCGCCGGAGCTGCTCCGCCCGGGTCCGGGTCTCCTCCACGAGCCTCGGGGTGTGGGTCGCCAGGCCCTTGACCGCCAGGTCGAGACGCGCCCCCTGCCGCACGCCGGCGCCCGCCAGCCGCCCCAGGGACTCCTCGCCTTCCCGCAGGCGGGGGAAGGTCTCCTTCAGGTCGTCCATCAGCCCTTCGACTTTTTCGAGCCGCCCCTGGGCCTGTTCCATGGCTGCCCGGAACGCCTGCCCCTGGATGCGGTGCTGGTCCGCCCTGAGCCGCAGCTCCAGCTCGATCCGGTCGACCTTCACGGAGCGCTCCACCACGTCCCGGAGCTCGCGGCCGAAGGTCACCAGCCGTTTCCGGACCGCGGCCTGCGCCGCCCGGTCCTCGCCGGACCGCTGCTGGGCCTGCCCCAGCAGCCCATCCAGGTCCGTCCACTCCCGGAGGAGGGCCCGGTGGAGGGACTCCAGGCGCCCGCCCATCAGGCGGCCTTCCTCCAGGAGGAGGTTGAGCGCCCTCGTCACCTCGAGGTCTGCCGGCTCCATGCCCGCTGGAGGCGCGAGCGGCGCGCGGTCGCCCCGGAGGATGCGGCCGGCCCAGTCCGCCAGCAGGCTCTCCGGCGCCAGGCTCCGCTGCCAGGCCAGCCACCGGCGTCCCAGCAGCACCAGCCCCGCGGCCACCATCATCAGGACCGCGGCCTCCGCCGGCCGCAGCGACGCCGAGGCCGTGAAGAGAAGGTAGGCCGCTGCGCCCAGGAGGGGCAACGCCGCTAGATCCGCCAGCCAGGAGCGGATGCCGCCCAATCCCACGAACACGCTCCCCAGCCTCATGCCCATCCTCAAGCCATGAGGTCCCATCGGCCGGTGGCCCCGCCAAGGCAAATTTGGGCCGATAGGAATCGCGGCCTTAAAGCGTCCGCCAGAGCACCTCATAGCTCCGGAGGCCGCCCCCCAGTTCCTGGATCAGCCGGGAGCGCAGCAGGGCGGTGACCGCCGCCTGGGCCTCGTTCGCGGGATCCAGGCGCGGGGCCGCGTCGGCGCCACCGGTGCGGAGGCGGCGCAGGTGCTCGCGCGTGCCGGGCGGCAGGGCCTCGACGGGATCCACCGGCGTGCACTCCGCACAGCACCAGCCGTGTTCGGGGCTCAGGAGGACCAGCGGCGCCACCTCGTTCCCGCAGCGTCCGCAGACCCGCGGGTGGGGCAGCAGGCCCAGGCAGTGCAACAGCCAGTGCTCGGCGTAGGCCAGGATGCCCAGGGCGTTGTCCGGATCGGCCTTGAGGGCCCGCCCGCAGGCGCTCAGCAACCGGTAGAGGCGGTCGTCCTCCACGCCCTCCTTGGCCACCCGGTCGAAGAGGTCCGCCAGGCAGGCCATGACGAGGCTGCACTCCAGGTGGCCGAGGGTCAGCGGGCTGAAGGCCAGCTCGCAGCGGGTGACCCGCTTCAGCTCGGTCTGTTCCTTGCCGAAGAAGCTCACCCGCACCATGCCCAGCGGCTCGAAGGCCGCCACCCACTTGGCCGTGGGCTTCTTCACGCCCTTGGCCAGGCCCGACAGCCGCTCCCCGTGCTCGGACAGGAAGGACACCACGGCCCCGCCCTCGGCGAAGGGTACGGCCTTGAGGACGATGGCGGCGCAGGTCCGGATCACCCTTCCAGTCTGCCCGGATTCAACCGCCGGCCCGGAGCCGTGTCTCATCTGGCGAGGCTCCTGAGCCTTCCCGCCGAAGGAGGTGGCCATGACATCCCTGTTCCGGACTTTCGCGGTCCTCGCGCTCACCGTGCTCCCGGTCCTGGCCCAGCCCGCCCCCCGCCCCGGGGATGGCCGCATCGGCCGGGCCCTGGCCCTCACCGACGCCCAGAAGACCAGCATCCAGGCCATCCGCGAGAAGCACCGCCCGGACCTGGCGGCCCAGCGGAACGCGGCGCGCGAGGCCCAGGCCGCCTTCCGGGCCGCGCTCCGGGATCCCGCCACCCCCGAGGCCCAGCTGCGCCTCCTCCATGACAAGGCCGCCTCCGCCCGGTTCGGGATGCTGATGGCGGGCCGGGCCATGCGCCAGGACATCCAGGCCGTGCTCACGCCGGACCAGCGGGCCAAGGCCGCTCAGCTGCGCGAAGAGGCCCGGTTCCGCCGGCGGGAGCGCCTGCGCCACTTCCGCATGGCCATGGGCATGTGAGGCTGCCGATAGACTGGAGGGATGCGCGCATCCCTCCTTCTCGCAGCCGCTCTCAGCGGGATCCTCCTCGCCCAGGACGCCCCGGTCCGGACCTACCGCCAATGGGTGGGCGGACAGGAAGTGGGCGGGGCCTCCCAGGAGACGAAGACCCGCAGTGGCGTCCGCGAGGTGCGGAACCGCGAGTGGATGTCCATTTCGCGCCTCGGCCAGGAGATCCGCCAGGAGGTGGACCAGACCGCCCGCCGCGCCGCCGACGGCGCCATGACCTTCACCTGGCGGCTCCAGCTCTCCAAGGAGCCCTTCGAAGGCCGGGCGGAGTGGTCGCCGTCTGATCCCCGCGCCTTGAACCTCCATCCCCTGAACGGGGCCGCCCTGCGCACCCAGGTGCCCGACGGCGCCCTGCTCTGGCCCGAGGATCTCGACGCGCGCCTCATGGAGGCCGCGCGGTTGCGCTGTCCCGTGAAGGCAGTCACCTACTCCTTCCCGGTCCAGCAGTGGAGCACCCTCAGCCTCGAACCGGCGGGGGCGGTGCCGCTTCCCGGCTTTCCCGACGCCGTGCGCTTCACCGGCCAGGAGACCCAGGGCGCGTCGTCGACGCCGGTGGAGGTCTGGATCTCGCCCACCGCGGGTGAGCTGCGCCAGAAAACCGACCTGGGCGGCCTCGCCATCCTGATGCAGCGCGCGGAGCTTCCCCCGCCCGAGGCCCGGGCCGGCGACGCGACGGGGTTCTTCGAGCGCACCCTCCAGACCCTGCCGCCCCATCCCTTCCAGCCCTGGCTGCAGAGCCTGACGCTGCGGGCCGAGGGATCTCCGCCCTCCCTGCCCGAGGACGCCCAGCAGACGCGGCTCCCCGAAGGCCGATGGCGCCTCTCCCAGGCGGCGTCGCCCAGCGCCGCGGAAGCGGCCCAGCTCCCCGTGACGGGCTTTCCGGCGGCGGAAGAGGCCCGCTACCTGGCCCCCAGCCCCCTGGTGCCCTTCCGGGATCCCGCCTTCGACGGCCTCCTCCGGCGCATGGCCCTGCCGCCGGGCCTGCCGCGCTGGGAGGTGGCGAAGCGCGTGACCTCCTTCGTCTTCGACTGGATCACCGACAAGGACTTCACCGTGGGCTTCGCCTCGGCCCTGGAGGTCTGCCGCAACCCGCGGGGCGACTGCACCGAGCATGGGGTGCTGGCCGTGGCCCTGCTTCGCCGCCTGGGCGTCCCCGCCCGCGGCGTCACCGGCTGGGTGGGCCTGGGCGAGACCCTCGGCCTGCACTTCTGGGTCGAGGTGAAGCTGAAGGACCGCTGGGTGCCCGTGGATCCCACCTTCGACCAGGCGCCGGCCTCGGCCCTGCGCATCAAGCTTGGCGACACGGATCTCTCCGACCTCGGCAGCGTGGGCTGGGAGGGCGCCGCCCAGGCCTTCTCAGGCGTCCGCTGGATCCCGGAACACGAAGGCTCGGCCCCCTGGGGCAAGGGCACCCGCATCGAAGGCGATCAGGTGACGGCCTCCGACGGAAGCCGCCTCCGCCTGCCGGGTGGACGGTGGGACCTGCGGCAGGGCACCCTCACCTTGAACGGAAGCTGGAAGGTGGAAGCCGTCTCCCGCCCCGGACAGGCCCAGCTCAAGGGGAACCGGAGGCTGGCGGGCGCCCGCACCTTCCGCCAGGGCTGGTGGGATCCGGCCTCGCGCCTGCTGTGGATGGACCTCGGACAGGGCCGCTGGCTGCGCCTGGACGGCGTGACCGAGACGGCCGCCTATCTCTTGCTGGATCAGTTGATGGCGCCCACCAGGTCTTCCTGAACCGTCTCCTCCTGATGGAGGCAGTGCTCCCGCAGGCGCTCCAGCCAGACCGACATGTTCAGGCATTCCTGCTCGTCGCAGCAGCTGGTCATCTGGGCGGCCATGCTGCGCACGGGCTCGTCAAGGCGCTCCATGAGCCGCCGTCCCTTGGGCGTGATGACCACGCGGCTCACGCGCCGGTCCTTGGGATCCGCCACCCGCTTGAGCAGTCCCTGCGCCTCCAGGCGGTCCACCAGGCGCGTCACGTTCGCGAAGCGGTAGATCATGCGCCGCTCGATCTCGTAGATGGGATGCCCCTTGGCCGGGCCGCCCCGGGCGATGCGCAGGACGTTGTACTGCTGGATGGTGAGGCCATGAGCCTCGAAGAGCCGTTCCTGCACCCGGACGACGGCCTCCCGCGTCAGCATCAGCTGCAGCACGAGCTGGACTCCCGGGGAGGGAAGCTTCGACATCTGGAGTTCTTCCTGAAGGGACATGACGACCTCACGGATTCTTTGCGGGCAAGGATCTCCCCATCCATGGGATTCTGGAAGGTCTTAGGAGCCCTTCTTGCCTTCTATCGCCCTGAGTTTGATCAATGTCACGAAACGCTATGGCGCGACAGCCATTCTGGACGGACTGAGCCTCGGTCTCTTCCAGGGTGAGAAAGTCGGTCTCATCGGTCGCAACGGCGCGGGGAAGAGCACGCTTTCCCGGTTGCTGACCGGAGACGAGACGCCCGATTCCGGCGACGTGGTGATCACCCAGGGCCTCCGCGTCGCGCGCCTGAGCCAGGAGCCTCATTTCGCCCCGGGCGCCAGCATCCGGCAGGCCCTGGAAGCCGCCCTGGCGGACCATGCGGCCCTGCTGGCCCGCCACCAGCGCATCCACGAGACGCTCCATGGCGCGACCGGCCCCGAGGAGGCCAGGCTGCTTGACGAACTGCAAAGCGTGGAGCATCAGATCGAGCACTGGGGCTGGGATCTCGAGCCGCGCCTCAAGGCGGCGGCCACCACCTGGGGCCTGGAGGATCTGGATGTCGAGGTGGAATCCCTCTCCGGCGGCTGGCGCAAGCGCGTGGCCCTGGCCCAGGCCTGGCTCAAGGAGCCGGACGTGCTGGTGCTGGACGAGCCCACCAACCACCTGGACCCGGACCAGGTGGAGAAGCTGGAAGCATGGCTCCAGGCCTTCGGGGGCGCCCTCCTCCTCATCACCCACGACCGCCACCTGCTGGATGCCGTTGTGTCGCGGATGCTGGAGCTGGAGGACGGCGGGCTCCGCAGCTACGAGGGCGGCTACAGCGACTACCTGCTGGAGAAGTCGGACCGGGAGTTCCGCGAAGCGCGGCTCACGGAGCACATGCAGAACCGCCTGCGCCGCGAGATGGCCTGGCTGCGCCGCGGCGCGAAGGCCCGCACCCGCAAGTCCAAGCTGCGCATCCAGGAAGTGCTGGACCTCAAGGACAACGTGGAGGACCGCACGCGCCTGGAGGTGCGCCAGGGGCTCGCCTTCGCCGCCGGCGGCAACCGCAGCGACGCCCTGATCCGCGCCGAGGGCCTGCGCTTCGCCTATCCCGGCGGGCCCGAGCTGCTGGATGGCCTCGACCTGAGCCTCCAGCGCGGCATGCGCGTGGCCCTGCTGGGGCCCAACGGCTGCGGGAAATCCACCCTGCTGAAGGTGCTGCTGGGAGATCTGGAGCCGGTCGCGGGCGAGGTGGCCCGGCATCCGAAGCTGGCCACCACCACCATCTCCCAGGGACGCGGGGAACTCGACGGGACGCGCAGCATCCTCGACAACCTGGCGGACCGCGCCGCGGTGGTGGACACCGGCAGCGGCACACTGCTGGCCCACGTCTACCTCACCCGCTTCGGCTTCCCGGTGGACCAGCAGAACCGGAGCGCAGCCACCCTCAGCGGCGGCGAGCGGAACCGCCTCCTGCTGGCCAAGGCCATGCTCAGTCCGGCCGACCTGCTGGTGCTGGACGAGCCCACCAATGATCTGGACATCCCCACCCTCCAGAACCTGGAGGAGGCCCTGCTGGGCTTCCAGGGCACGCTGCTCCTGGTGAGCCACGACCGCTTCTTCCTGGATCAGGTGGCAACCCACACCCTGGCCTGGAACGGCGAAGGGACGCCCCGCTGGGAACTCTACGAAGGCGCGCCTTCCACCGTGCGCAGCCTGCGGGAGGCCCGGGCGGCCTCCCTGGAGGCGGCCCGGCCCGAGGCGATCCGCCCCGCGGCGAAAGCCGGGGCACCGCGGGCCCGCAAGCCGGGGCTCTCCCAGAAGGAGCTGCGGCGCCTCGCCGAGGTGGAGCAGGTGATGGACGCCCTCCATGCTCGCCTGTCCGGGCTGGATGCGGTCCTGGCCGACCCATCGGCCTTCCTGCGGGCCGACAGCCCGGGCCACCAGGCCCTCAAGGACCGGGATGCGGCACGCGCGGAGCTGGAGGAGCTCGAGATCGCCTGGCTGGAGCTGGAGGAAAAGCGGCAGGAAGGCTGATCCCATCACAAGTTGCCCTTGGGGCGGGCAGGCCTTGGGCCTTTTCGCTACCCTGGAGCCTGGACTTTTACGGAGTGCCCATGCGCCCGATGCCTCTCATCCTCTTCCCCGCCGTGGCGCTGGTGGCCCAGGCCCCCGCCCCCGTCGACCTGACCCAGCGGTTCAATGCCGAGCTGCCCGGGATCAACCAGATGCTCAAGACCTTCCAGGCCCAGGAGGCCATGAAGAAGGTGGAGGGCCTGATCCCCGCCGAGCGCCCCGCGTTCAACGGCGCCAATCTCCAGACCATCGGCCAGAGCATGGACAATGCCCAGGGCCTCCTCTCTTTCTATCGCCTCTGGGCGAACGCCGCCTCCGAGGCCGGCCAGTGGGAGAAGGCCGTCGAGATCCAGGACAAGCGGTTCAGGACCGCCCAGGGGATCAAGGCGGACCTGGAGAAGGCCCAGGCCCCCATCGCCGCCCAGTGGGACAAGGCCGCCAAGGATTCCCAGGACTACATCGCCAAGCACGCGGGCCGCCAGCAGGAGCTGCAGACGGGCCTGAAGGCCCTGCAGGACGAGATCGCGGCCGTGAACTCCAAGCAGACGAAGCTGGATGCCAAGGGCCTGGAAGACCTCAAGGCCCGGGCGGCGAAGGCCCCCGAGCAGCAGCAGGAGCTCGACCAGATCAACGCGGCCCTCCCGGTCCACAAGCAGAACATCGCCAACGCCCCCAAGGTGATCAAGGTGCTCGCCGATAACCGCAAGGAAGCCGAGGGCATGGTGAAGGCCGCGGAGACCTCCCTGGCCAAGGCCAAGGAAGTCCTGGCCAGCCAGAACGACGAGATCACCAAGTTCAACACCGAGCAGGTGGTGAAGAAGGTCAAGGTCGTCGGCAAGAAGAACTGGGTGGACGCAGTGCTCCGCAACCACGAGAACGTCACCAAGCTGAACGGCACGCAGACCCAGGCCGCCTTCCTCAACCGCCTGCTGGTGCTGGATCCCGGCAACGCCACGGCCACGAAGGCCCTGGACAACCTGAAGCAGGGCAAGGAAGCCTTCGCCAAGGAAGCCAAGCCCGCCAAGAAGGCCGGCAAGAAGAAGTGAGCACGCCGCGAACGACCTGGAGGGAGCGACCATGAGCCGCCTCGGAATCCTGTTTGCCTGCGCCCTGGCCGCCAGCCTGGGCGCCCAGAGCCTCACGGATCGGTTCAAGGAGGTCCGGGGCCCCTGGGAGCTCCAGCTGGAGCGGGGTGACGCCTCGACCGTCCGCCGCGGGGTGGAGGCCCTTCTCGGCCGGGAAGGCCTCACGGTCAATCCCTCCGACTACAACGACATGCACGCCCTCGCCGCCCTCCGCAGCCTGGCCGCCCGGGCCTGCGTGGCCGAAGGCAGCTGGGAGGAGGCGGTCCTTCATCTGCAGAAGGCCCAGGCCGCCGCCGAAGAGAACCTGGCCACCGCGGAGCCCCTGCTGGCCAAGACCCGCGCCGAGCACGAGACCAAGCTCCAGGAATTCCGGAACGCCATGGACAAGCAGGCCCCGCGGCTCAAGGAGCTGGACGAGGCACCCGGCCTGACCCAGGAGCAGATGAAGCTCCGTCAACAGCTCCGGATCTTCATGGACGAGCAGAAGGCCGCCATCGCCCATAGCGAGCGCGCCCTGAAGGACATCGACGGCATCCTCGAGCGGCTGCGCCAGACCAAGGCGAACACCACCAAGGCCGCCGCGGACTGGAAGGCCTTCCTGGACCGCGAAAAAGCGGAGATCGCCGAGGCCGGGGGCACCGCCCGCTTCGTGGCCGGGAAGGTGGAGCAGGTGAAGGCCGACGATGCCCGGCCCCAGCAGGAGCGCCTGGCCTACGCCCGCCGCCTTCAGAAGCTCGATCCCGCCAACAAGGATGTCACCCGCCTCGTGAACACCCTCCTTGGCAAGGACGAGCCGGCTGAGCCCGCCAAGCCCAAGGCCCGGAAGAAGAAGGCCGCTCCCAAGAAATGAGCCGTTCCAATCTATGAAAAAGCGGCCCGCGAGGGCCGCTTTTTCGTCCGTGGGGAAAAGCTAGAACACGAACCCGAACCCCACCTTCACGAAGTCGGTGGCGGGGGGATCGCCGGCATCCACGTCGTGGGAGGTGAGGGTCTTGTGGTAGGTGGCCTCCAGCGTGAACCGCAGCCCCGCGTCATAGCCAAAGCTGTGGCCGAAGCCGAGGGAGCCGCCCATGCGGCTCTTGCGGGTGGTGTCGGTGTAGTCGTAGAGCGGATCGCCGAAGCTGCGGTCGAACTGCTCGAAGTCCGCCGAGAGCCCCGCCACGAAATAGAAGCCGCGGTGCCGGTAGGCGGTCCCCTCGGGGAAGATCTGCAGGTCCCCGCCCAGGTTGAACATGGAGTGGCGCAGGTTGATGGTGGTCTCGCCGGGGGCGCGGTTGGTCCCGTTCTCGGCGGATCCGCTGAAGTTCAGGCGGATGGCCAGGCTGCGGTCGACGGGGAAGCTGACCGTGAAGCTCCCGCCGAGACCCACGTCGTAGGTCTCCTTCTGCGGGGGGATCACGTAGCCCGCGGAGGGGCTGTAGTAGGCGGGATAGGTCTTGCTGGCGAACTCACCGGTGGGGATGGTGAGGTTCAGGCTGAAGCCCATGTGCGGGGACTGGGCGTGCAGCGCGGCGCCCGAAGCGAGGAGCATGGGCAGCAGGAGCATCGAGATTCGGCGCATAGGGCCTCCAATGGATGGTGCTGGAAAACTACGGAGCGAACGGCGTGCCAGCTTAGGGCAAGCCCCGTCAATCCTTGGATCCAGCGCAGCATACTCCGGTTGAGGCCCCGGCGCGATCGCGGCGTTTTGCCTCGGCCGCGTGCCGGATTGCAACAGCAGGCTTTGGGCCGGGACCGCGATGGCCTACTCTGGACAGGACGAGGATGGTTCATGGCGTGGAAGCAGGATCTGGCGAAGTTGAAGCAGCAGCTGGGAGCGGAAGGCGTCCCCGCCCCGGCGCCGAAACCCCCACCCAAACCTGCTCCGAAGCCATTGACCCCCACCAGCCTGGATGACGAGGACGAGGTCTTCCTGTCGGCCATGGGGCTGAAAGCCAAGGCCCCCCGCCCGGCCAAGGCCGCTCCCGAACCCCAGGCCGCGCCCTCCGCGGCACCCGCCGCCCCGCCTCCGCCCCCCCCCGAGACCTTTGAAGAAGCCCTCAAGGATCTGAAAGGCCTGAAGCCGATTCCGCGGGGGCCCATGGCCCAGGCTTCCCCAGCCTCCATCCCGGCGATCAAGCCGGCTCAGGTTCCGCCACCTCCTCCAGCGGAGAAGGCGCCCCAGGCGCTTATCCCGGAGGCCCCCAAAGCAGTCGAAGCGGCCACGCCCGCCGGCATGCCGGAGGTTCCCCCGCCCTCCCCGATCCGGTTCCAGCTGGCGGCGGGGATGGCCATCGACGTGGACGGCGTGCTGGACCTCCGTGGCCACACGCTCCAGGACGCCATGGACCGCCTGAAGGACCGTCTGGAGGATGGCCTCGTGCTGGGCTGGCGGAGCCTCCAGGTCATCCTGGGCCCGGAGCCGGCACTCCATGAGGGGCTGCTGGCCCTGCTGGCCTCCGGCAAGACGCCCATGGTGGCGCGGTTCGCCCAGGCGCCGGTACCCATGGGCGGCAGCCAGGCCTGGCTGCTCTATTTCGCCCCATCCCAGCCCCAGTCCTGATCCGGTTGCCTGGTTCGAATCACTATGGAGTTCCCCCGATGAGTCTGTTGGTGGTTGGCAGTGTGGCCTTTGATGACCTGGAAACGCCCTTCGGCAGCCGCGAGCGCGCCCTGGGCGGCTCCGCGACCTACTTCTCCCTGAGCGCCAGCCGCTTCCATCCCGTCCGCATCGTCGCCGTGGTGGGGGAGGACTTCGGTCCGGACCAGATGCGCGTCTTCGAAGGGCGCCCCATCGACCTGGCGGGCCTGTCGAAGGTCAAGGGCCTGAGCTTCCACTGGAAGGGGGCCTACGGCTACGACCTGAACGAGGCCCAGACCCTGGCCACGGACCTCAACGTCTTCGCCGACTTCAAGCCGGTCCTGCCCGCGGGCTACAGGGAGTGCGAGTACCTCTTCCTCGGGAACATTGACCCTGTCCTGCAGTTGGACGTGGTGCGCCAGATGGCGAAGCGGCCCAAATGGATCGCGCTGGACACCATGAACTACTGGATCCGGGGCGCCCGTCCGGCCCTGGACGCCGTCCTGAAGGAAGTCGACATCCTCCTGGTGAACGATGCCGAGGTGCGGGAGCTCACCCAGGAATACAGCCTCATCAAGGCCTACAAGAAGGTCCGGGCCCTTGGCCCCAGCACCCTGGTGGTCAAGCGCGGGGAATACGGCGTGGCCCTCTTCACGCCCGAGGGGATCTTCGCCGCCCCGGCCTACCCTCTCGAGAACGTGTTCGACCCCACCGGGGCCGGTGACACCTTCGCCGGCGGCTTCCTGGGCTATCTGGCCTGGATCGAGCGGGCAGATGTGACCGCCCTGAAGCACGCCACCCTGGTGGGTTCGGTCATGGCCAGTTTCACGGTGGAGCAGTTCTCTACGGAACGCCTCGAGCAGATATCCCAGGATGAAGTTCGCAACCGCTTGGCATTATTTTCAGATATGATCCGCGTCGAAGACCTATAATCAGCACCACCTAATCCCCTGGGGGTCCCTGATGCACCAGCCCAATCGTCTGCCTGTCGGTCGGCGGCGCGCCCTCGCGATGGCGCCCGGTCTCCTCGTGGCCCTGACCTTCGCGGTTCCGGCCCTTGTGGCCCAGGAGCCCGCTGGCACGATCAAGGTCGAGACCCACAGCTCGAAATGGGATTATCCCAAGGAAATCCAGGTACCAGAAGGTTCCCGCACCCACATCGTGGAGAAGGGAGACACCCTCTGGGATCTGGCCGGGAAGTACCTGGGCAATCCTTACGCATGGCCCCAGATCTGGGAGCTGAACCAGTGGATCAAGGATCCGCACTGGATCTACCCTGGCGATCCCCTGATCATCGACCTGACGCGCGCCGTGGCGACCGCCGGCTCCGTCCCCGAATCCGTCTCCGGCCTCCAGCCTGACCGGCGGGGCGCCTACACGGCCGCCAGGCGGCCCGAGCTGGGCTTCGCCTTCCAGGACTTCATCCAGCTGCCCTTCTTCGCCCCCGACGGCGCCGAGGCCCACTACAAGAGCCAGGGCGCCTTCACCCTGACCGGGAACCGCCGGGATGACCGCCAGCACCTCGCCGAAGGCGAGACCGTCTACATGAACGGCGGCAGCGAGCAGGGCGTGAAGGTCGGCGACCGCTTCCTCATCCTCAAGACCGTGGCCCGCAAGGTCAAGCACCCCGCCACCAAGCACAAGATGGGCGACGTGGTGCAGCAGGTGGGCGTGCTCCGGGTGGTGACGCCCCAGCCCAAGGGATCCGTCGCCATCATCGAGCGCTGCCTCGACGGCGTCGAGGTCGGCGATCATCTGGTGCGCTTCACCGAGCCGGCGAACCTGCCCCTCCAGCTCCGGACGGACACCACCGATCCTGTGAAGGTGGCCCCGAACTCGGCCGTGGTGGTCTTCGCCCGCGATGCCCACGATCACACGGCCAACGGCGACATGGTGATCGTGGACAAGGGCGCCAATGATGGCCTGAAGGTGGGCGACGTGCTGCTGGCTGTCCGCACCAAGACCTTCCCCGTGGGTCCGGACGACGACCGGAAGAAGGCCACGGAGACCACCACCCACTACATCGGCCAGGCCCTGGTGGTCCGCACGGACGCCCAGTCGGCCACCTGCCGCCTGCTCAGGACCACCGAGGAGATCCTCCTCGGCGACACCCTCACCCACTAAGCCCCTGAACAGGCTGGCGAAGACCGGGGCCCCTTCGGGGGCCTCAGTCGTTCCGGCGCTTCAGCACCACCACCACGCGCCGCCCCCGGGTCGGCAGGGCATAGGGATGGGGGGCGGCCTCCCAGCCGGGGGGAAGAGCCTCCCCGGACCAGTCCGGCCCCTTGAGCGCCAGAAACGGAGCGCCCGGCTTTCCGTGCCGGTCCCACCAGGCCGCCAGCTGCCCCAGGGATCCCAGGGCCTTGGCGGTCCCGAGATCCGCCTCGAGGGTGGGCAGGTCCTCCAGACGGCCATGTACGGGCCTGAGGTTGGGCAATGGCAGCTCCAGGACCACCTGGCGGACGAAGGCCAGCTTCTTGGCAGAGGCATCCACGGCGAGCACCTCCAAGTCCGGGCGGGCCAGGGCCAGCACCACCGCAGGGCAGCCCATGCCGGTTCCCAGATCCGCCACCCGGCTGCCGGGGGGAAGGGCCTCGAGGAAGGGGAGGAGCGCCGACGCATCCAGCAGCAGCTCTTCCCGCCGCTCGGATGGGGCGAGGGAGGTCAGGGCGTGGGTGCGGTTCCACCGCTCGAGCAGGTCCAGGTAGCGGCCCAGGGGCGCGGACAGGGAGGTGGGCAGGCGGGGCTCCATGCCTCCAGGATGCCAGGGATCGATCCACGGGATTGAATCCTTGGTGGACCGATCACTTCTCTTTTATATTCAATATTTTTACGTCATTTTGGTTCAGGTAGGCCAACACCCCGGTCTATCATCTGAATGATGAACATTGATGCATTTCATGCTTCTAGAATGAAAACATTGACGAATGGCTCAATAGCCCCCATGATGTATTCCCTTTGACTGATCTTCCACAGGAGCCGGCCATGACTGATACCAAGCTGCCCTTCCAGATCGATTGGTCGAGCCGGAGCAAAATGCGTGGGCCTGGCGAGCAGTCCCTCGGGAAGCTGCTTCATAGCCTTCGGGATCGGCTTGCTCCAGGCGCTCAGGGTGTATCGCTGACTTATGTCGATGATCGCGGCATGAGAAAACTCAATCGCGAACACCGCGGGAAAAACATGACGACGGATGTGCTGAGTTTCCCCTCAAGCGCTGAAAAGGGGGCGTTCCCGCACCTCGGCGATATCGTGATCAGCCTTCCCACCGCCGAGAAAATGGCCAAGAAGTTCGGTGTCAGCCGGCGCCGCGAAGTCGAGACGCTGGTGATCCATGGCTTCCTTCATCTCTGCGGCCACGACCACGAAAAAGACCAGGGCGAGATGATGGCGCTCCAGGCGCAGCTTGAGCGCGACCTGCTCGAGACCGAACCCCTGTCCATGAGCCTCAAGCGGGGCCGCAAGCCGGGCAGCAAGGTCAAGAAGCTCAAGGACGGCACCCGGGTGGTGGTGACGGGCCGGGCCGCCGCGGCCCTGGTCCGCCGCGAGCGCGTGAAGAAGGAAAAGAAGGTCAAGGTGCGCAAGGTGGCCAAGCCGAAGGAGACCGTCGCGAAGCGCGGCCCAGGCCGGCCCCGCAAGGAGGCCGCCGCGGCTCCCGCGAAGCGCGTCCTCCGCCGTCGTCGGCCGAGCCCTTCCCGGAGCGGCGTCATCGCCTAGCCGGGTTCTCAACCTCCGCGTGGAAAAAGGGGCCGAAGGCCGATAAAATGGCCCTTTGGCCCGGCCCCGGGCCCCCATCGGAGCCCCTGTGATCAACCTCCTGCTCGGCCTGGGCGCCGCCCTCGCCGTGATCCTGCTGTCCACCTTGCTCAGCATCAAGCTGTGGATCAGCGTGCCCATCGGCATCCTCGCGGGTGCCGGCCTCTTCATCTGGCAGGGCCGCAAGGTCCAGCAGGAGCTCGAGAAGATCTTCACCCGGGCCGGCGATCAGCTGAAGAAGCAGCAGTTCGATAAGGCCATCGAGATCATGAAGGAGGGCTACCGCTTCGCCTCCCGCCAGTTCCTCGTGAAGGGCAGCATCGACGGCCAGATCGGCGTGGTGCAGTACCTGCGCAAGAAGAACGAGGAGGCCGAGCCCCTGCTGGCCTCCGCCTCCATGCAGCACTACATCGCCAAGGCCATGCTGGGCATCCTCCAGTGGAAGCGCGGCGAGAAGAAGAAGGCCAAGGAGACCTTCGCCCTGGCCCTCAAGGCCGGCAAGAAGGAGAGCCTGCTCTACGCCGTCTACGCCTACGTTCTGGTGGAGATGGGCGAGCGCGACAAGGCCATCGAGACCCTCAACCAGGGCCTCGGTGTCTGCAAGGGCGACGAGCGCCTCATCACCAACCGGAACCTGCTGCAGAACGGCAAGGCCCTCAAGATGAAGGTCTACGGGGAGCAGTGGTACCAGTTCATGCTCGAGCGCCCCATGATCCGCCAGGAGGCGCCGGCCTTCGCCCGCGTGTCGCGCCGGGCGCTGCGAGGCTGAAGCCTGGCTTCGGAATCACCGCTGCGCGGTGATTCCGAAGCATTGAAACGAATCTTTTCACTCTTCAGCAAACGCGAAGCGGTTGCTGCACGGAACGAACGACTGAAGGAGCCCACCCCATGTCCGGCCACAATAAATGGTCCACCATCAAGCACAAGAAGGGCGCCGCGGATGCCAAGCGCGGCAAGCTCTTCACGAAGATCCTCAAGGAGATCACCGTGGCCGCTCGCCTCGGTGGCGGCGACGTGAACAGCAACCCCCGCCTTCGTCTGGCGGTGGACCAGGCCAAGGGCAGCAACATGCCCAAGGACAACTGGGAGCGCGCCATCAAGAAGGGCACCGGTGAGCTCGAGGGCGTGACCTACGAGGAAGTGGTCTATGAGGCCTACGGTCCCGGTGGCGTGGCGATCCTCGTAGAGGCCATGACCGACAACAAGAACCGCACGACCCCGGAGGTCCGCAGCTACTTCACCAAGTTCGGGGGAGAGTTGGGCGCCCAGGGCTCCGTGGCCTACCTGTTCACCAAGGAGGGCCAGATCGTCGTGGAGCCGGAAGTCTCCGAGGACAAGGTCATGGAAGTGGCCCTGGAGGCCGGCGCCGACGACGTGGCCAACGAGGGCGAGGCCTGGGTCATCAAGACCAGCCCCGAGTCCTACCAGGCCGTCAAGGATGCCGTGGACGCCGCCAAGCTCCCCGTCATCGAAGCCAAGATCATCATGGCCCCCAGCACCAGCACCGCCCTCGAAGGCTCCAAGCTCGCCAGCTTCCTCAAGCTGGTGGACCTGCTGGAGGACAACGACGACGTGCAGAACGTGTGGCACAACGGCGACTACGAGGAACCCGAGGACTGAGGTCCCGTGCCCCACGCCCTCCGGGGCGGACGCTGAGCGGCCGGGTCTCCCGGCCGCACGCGTCTCTGGCTGCCCGCGATCGCAGGCCGCACCGCGGCCTGCTCCCACTCCCCCGCTTCGCGGGCTCGCGGAGCGGGGCCCCCGGCACAACGGCGACTACGAGGAACCCGAGGACTGAGGTCCCGTGCCCCACGCCCTCTGGGGCGGACGCTGAGCGGCCGGGTTTCCCGGCCGCACGCGTCTCTGGCTGCCCGCGATCGCAGGCCGCACCGCGGCCTGCTCCCACTCCCCCACTTCGCGGGCTCGCGGAGCGGGGCCCCCGGCACAACGGCGACTACGAGGAACCGGAAGACTGAGGTCCCAAACTGGTGCTCGGCAAGCTAGGGGAGCCTTTCGGCGCCCCAGCTATTCCTGCGCCTTCGGCGCGGGAATCGGGCTGGCGAGGACCGGGGTGCCCTCTCCCTTTCCCACCGCCAGGATGGGGAACCTCGGCGGCTCGCCCCACATGCCGTTGCCTCGGAGCAGGACCGTGTGGAAGAGACCCCAGAACACCAGGCTGTCGGTGCTGCGCGGGTCCAGCAGGTAGAAGGCCAGGCGCCCGAGGGGCTGGTCCAGGGGGACGTAGAGGGCCCGGTCCAGAACCGCGGGCGTCCAGGGCAGCTCCATGGGCTTCGGCGCGGCCCCCGCCTTCCAGGCGCCTTGCAGCTCCAGCGTGAACACGCCCTGGTAGGCCGAGGACGAGAGCTTGCGGCCCGCCTCCTCGAAGCGGAGGAGAGGCAGGGTCCGCGGCCGCGCGCGGCCTTCCAGCACCTTCAGGCCGTGGGCTTCCAGAAGGGGGCGGACCGCGGCGGCGAAGGCCGGATCCACCAGGTAGCCCGCCGGAACCGCCACGAAGTCCTGGCCCTCGAAGCCCACGAAGCTGGGCAGCACCAGGTGGGTGCGGGATTTCTCTCCCACCACGCGGCCCTTCTCGTCGCGGATGGGATCCACCCACTCGAACGCGGCACGTTCGACTTCCTTCAGCTTCGCGGAAAGGGGGAGGGACACGGATTCCTTCGTCCAGGCTTCGGTCCAGCGGGCCTGGGCCATCTGGATCTCACCCCGGATCTCACCGCGGTGCTCCGCCATCCAGGTCAGGCAGGCCAGCACGAAGCGGCGCGTGTCGGCGATACGGTCGGGCCAGCGGCGGTAGACATAGCTCTCCGAGAGCACCGCCAGGCGGTTGCGCAGGGCCGGGTAGTTGGTCAGCAGCCGGGGATGGGCGTCGTAGGTCTCCCAGGCCGTGGGGGGCTTCTCCGGGGTGGGCTTGTAGGGCACGAAGTTGCCGTAGTCGTAGGTGGGCATGCCTTCGGCCTTCAGGCGCTCGCGCACTGCCACCAGCATCTTCCGGTTGAAGGCCAGCAGGCCCTCGTCCGCGCCCAGGGTGCAGGCAGGGCCGTGGGTGAGGTGGAAGCCGTGGGTGCTGCCGTTGGTGGTGTGGAGATCCAGTACCGCCGCCGGGTCGAAGTCCCGCAGCATGGCCAGGAGCCAGCGGGTGTTGGGCGCCGCGGCCTTCATGAGATCGCGATTGAGGTCAAGGCCCTGGGCATTCTCGCGCCGGCCCACGCCGCTCTCCGTGGGGTTGGGCTGCCAGGGCCGGATGGCGGGATCCAGCGCGTCCGTGCCATCAGCGTTGTAGGCGGGCATGACCACCAGGTCGAGGTCGCGCCGCAGTTCCGGGTGCTTGCCCTGGAGGAGCTCGCGGACGATCTGCTGGATGGCCTCCTTGCCCTCCACCTCGCCCGCATGGATGTTGGCGTTCACGTAGACGCGGAGCGGATCCTTCCCCGTGCCCCTCAGGCGCCAGGCCAGCAGGGGCTTGCCGGTCTCCGTGGCCCGCGGCGCCCCTTTGGGCTGGTAGGGCTCCAGGCCCGGGGCCTGCTTCCGCAGCGCCTCCATGAAGGCCCGAACCTCCCCCACCGTGGAGGTCCGCCGGAGCTGCGTGCGCTCAGGGACAGTCTCCGGCCACCCGGCGAGGAGGCTCGTCCCCGCCAGGATCCAAACCAGGCGCCGCATGGATCAGCGGGCCGTGAAAGCGGTGTCCGCCGTGGCGGGGAGGATGGTGGTCGGCGCCGGGCGGGCGCCGAAGAGCCCCTTGTTGTAGACGATGAAGCTGGAGGCCAGGAAGAGCACCAGGACCAGCAGGGCGGATCCCCGCTTGCCGGCCGCCAGGGCCTTGGGCGTCATTTCGGACAGGCCCACCAGGACGACCACCAGCAGGAGCTTGATATGGAAGTAGTGGCCATGCTTCAGGGGGTTCTGGCCGCCCTGGATCATCAGGATCAGGAGGCCGATGCCGGCGACCAGCGCCAGCCGGAAGGACCAGGCCACCACCTTCGCCCAGATCGTCGCGGCCAGACCCCGGATCTCTTCGCGGCCCTCCTCGAATCCGGAGAGGAGCAGCGCCACCACGGCCGCTCCGCCACCCACGGCCAAGGTCACGAAGTGCAGCCAGCGGACAAGATTCACGGCCTCGAGCTTCAGGTTCATGGTCACCCTCGCGAAGAAGACCCCCAGGGTAGCAGCCCTGCTAGGCTCGATTGGTCAGGAGGCTGTCATGTCCAAGCTGCGCGTCGCCGTCGTGGGTGTGGGACACCTGGGCCAGCACCATGCGCGGATCGCCGCCTCCGCGCCGGACGCCGTGCTGACCGCCGTCGTGGATCCGGATCCAGCCCGGGGCCCGGAGATCGCGGGAAAATTCGGCGCCCCCTGGGCCGCCTCCCTGGACCAGGTGCTCGCGGAGGTGGACGCCGTCCAGATTGCCGCGCCCACGGGCTTTCACCATGCCCTCGGCGCCCAGGCCCTCAAGGCCGGCAAGCACGTCCTGATGGAGAAGCCCCTGGCCGCTTCCCTGGAAGAGGGCTCCGCCCTGCTGACGGCCCTGGCGGAGGCCCGGGCCGCCAAGCCGGGCCTCGTGGCCCAGGTGGGCCACCTGGAGCGCTTCAACCCCGCCGTGGCGGCCCTGCGCGACCGCGGCTTCAAGCCCCGTTTCCTGGAGGCCGTGCGCGTCTCGCCCTTCCCGGCCCGCAGCCTGGAAGTGGACGTGATCATGGACGTGATGATCCATGACCTCGACCTGCTGCGCGCCCTGGTGGGACGCCCCGTGGTGGACGTGGTGGCCGTGGGCGTGCCGGTGCTGACGCCCTACGCCGACCTGGTGAACGCCCGCCTGAAGTTCGAGGGCGGCGCCTTCGCCACCGTCACCGCCAGCCGCGTGGCCCGCAAGAAGGAGCGCACCCTCCGCGCCTTCGGCGACAAGGAATACGCCAGCCTCGACTTCGCCGCCCAGAAGCTGGAGCTGCTGCGGCTGGTCATGGGCCCTGACGGCCCCGAAGTGCGCCCGGAGACCGCCAGCATCGAGGAGGGCGAGCCCCTCCGCCTCGAGATCGAAGCCTTCCACGCCGCCTGCCTGGGCCAGGGCCAGGAGGGCGTCACCTGGGAGGAAGGCCAGGAGGCCATGCGCGTGGCCGACCAGGTGCAGAAGGCCGTGGCCAAGAGCCTGGCGGAGATTCGGCAGGCGTGAGCGGGTTCTACGACCTCGCCTCCCTCGCCAAACCCCTGGTGACGGCGCCGCTGGCGCTGGCCTTCCTGGACCTGGACGCGGATCGGCGCTGGGCGCTGGGCTTCCATGACCGTGAGGTGCCGCTCACGGCACGGCAGCTGCTGTCGCACAGCTCGGGCCTGCCGCCCTGGCGGCCCTTCACGGGCGAACCCCTGGCCGCGCAGTTGCGGCGTCCCGTGCCGGACCACCCGTTGCTCCGCCCCGCGACGCCGGGCCTGGCCACCTACTCAGACCTGAACTACCGCCTGCTGGCGGAGCTGGTGGAGGCCGAGACTCGCGTCCCCTTCCGGAGGCTCGGCGCGGCCTCGGGCCTCAGCCCCGCGCCCTGGCCGGAGGCCCCGGTGGTCCTGCCGGATGCCCCCGACGCCGAGGCCTGGCGGCTGGCCACGGACCAGCCTCTGCCCCCGCGGGATCCGCGCCTGCCCCAGGACGCCAACGCCCGGGCGGGCATGCCCGGCCACGCGGGCTTCGGCGTCACGGCTCCGCAGTTGGAAGCCGCCCTGGCCCGCTGGGTGGCCGCGGGCTGGCCGGCGCGCATGGCAGTGGAAGCCGCCGATGGAGAGAACGGATCCCGGTGGGGCCTCGGCCTCCAGGCGCTCTTCTCGGGTGGGGGCCGTTTCGGACAGTTGCTGTCCAGAATTCCCGCCGACCTGGGGCTCCATGTGATCGAGGAGTCCACAACGGAGCTGCCTCCGCCCGCACCGTCCCTGGATCCCGAACCGGATTCCCTCTCGGGCTGGTGGTTCCACCTGGGCTACACGGGCCCCGCCCTCTTCTACCGGCCCGCGGATGGAACCTGTGTGGCCCTCCTGCTCCACCGGAGCGGACCGGCCGGAACGATGCTCGACATGGAGGCGCTGCGGGCCCGGCGCTGGCAGGCCCTCTCCCGTTTCGTGGGACAATTCGGGGGATGAAGCCCTTCCTCGTTCCCGCCCTGGTCCTGCCCTTCGTCGCCGCTCCCGCCGCCCAGCCCCCGCTGAAGATCGGGCTCGACACCCAGGCCACGGAATGGATCGTGTCCCTGGAGGGCGGCGGCCAGCTCTGCGACCGGGCGGGAAAGCCGGTCCTGCGGCTGGCGCCGGACGAGAAGGTCCGCATCTGGTGGGACAGCCGGGGGGTCTCGGACCCCACCAGCGAATACCGCATCCAGGTGGGACGACCCCTGGGCACCGACGAGGCCGCGGCCCTGATGGCCCGCCTCCGGAAGCTGGGGGAGCCATCGGACCGCGTGAAGGTTCCGGACGCCGACACCTGGCGCGTGCTGATGGGCCATTTCCCGGAGGCCGCCAAGGCCGAGCCGCTGCTCCAGAAGCTCCAGGACCTGGGCTTCGAGGAGCTGTGGGTGGCCTCGGAACCCCGCGATGCCCAGCCGCGCAAGGGCCGCGCCCTCTACGCCGTCACCGAGCGCTACGAGCGGCGCCCCCTGCCCCTGGGCGGCGTGTGGCTGAAGCCCACGGGCGAACTCACCAGCCTCAATGGCAAGGGCCGCTACCGCGGCAAGGTAGAGATCTTCCCCAACGCGCAGGGCCGCCTGACCGTGGTGAACACCCTGGACCTGGAGACCTATCTGCGCGGCGTGGTGCCCAAGGAGATGGGCGCCTGGGAATTCCCCAGCCTGGAAGCCCTGAAGGCCCAGGCCGTGGCGGCCCGCACCTACGCCGTGGCCAACCGCGGCAAGCGCGCGGCGGACGGCTTCGACATGGGCGACACCGTGGCGGACCAGGTCTATGGCGGGCGCGATGGCGAGCAGGCCCTCACGGACCGGGCCATCCAGGAGACCGAGGGCCTCTTCGCCACCTATGGCGGCAAGCCCATCCTGGCCCTCTTCATGGCCAACTGCGGCGGTCACACCGTGGACGTGTCCCAGGTCTTCGGCGGGGATGCCCCCTACCTCAAGGCCGCCACCTGCTATCCCGCCAAGCCCCTCACCCTGCCCTTCGCCTCCGGCGTGTCCGTGACGACGGAGGCTCAGCAGCCCTGGCTCACCTGGGACCTGCTGAGGCTGGCCGCGGACATCGTGCCGGTGGACTGGCTGAGCGGCGAGCGCCTGGCCCGTCCCGCCACCGCGGAGGATCTGGCGGCTCCCGTCCTGGCCCTCCAGCAGCGGCTGGGCCTCGAGCCCGCGCCCCTGTCCCGCCAGGGGCCCCTGATGCTCGCCCTGGCGCGCGCCCTGGGCCTGCAGCAGGTGGTGGAGGGGCAGGAGCGCCCCCAGGACGCGGCCTACTTCCTGCCTTCCGAGCTCCCCGCCGCGGATCGCCTGCTGGCCGCCTTCCTCACCCGGCGCGGCCTGGTGCCGGTGGCGGCCTGGGCCGCCCCGGAGCCGCCCACCCTGCGTCAGGCCCTCGCGGCCCTGGGCCGGATGTGGCAGGACCTGGAGCCCCTGGCGCTGGGCGAGGGCAGCCTGCTGATGGACCGCCAGGTCCGCCGGAAGCGGGGCGGCCCCGAGCCCCTGCCCCTCTCGCCGCGGCTGCTCCTCGCGGAGGAGGCGCCGGACGGGAGCCTGCGCCTGGTCCCGAAGGCCGACATCCAGGTGGGCGATCGCCTGAAGTGGATCCCCGAGGGCGGACCGGCCACCCTGCTGGTGCGCCGCCTCGATCCCGATGGCGCCGCCTGGGATCGCTACAGCCCCACGGCCCACTGGCGGGTGGAGTACGCCGAGGCGGAGCTGCTGGCCCTGGTGCGCAAGCGCATGAAGGTGCCAGGCATCCGCGAGCTCCGGGCCCAGCACAACCAGGAGGGCCGGGTGCTGGACCTGGCGCTGGTGGACACCCAGGGCGCGGTCCATCGCGTGCGGGGCATGCACATCCGCGGCCTGCTGGGCCTCAAGGACAACGTCTTCCGGTTCCTCACGCTCGGCCAGGGCACCCAGCGCCGCTGGGTGTTCTACGGGCGCGGCTGGGGGCACGGCGTGGGCCTGTGCCAGACCGGGGCCTACGGCATGGCCCTGGAAGGCGCCACCTTCCAGCAGATCCTCCAGCACTACTACCCCGGGACCGAGCTCCGGAAGGTCGACTGATTTTCGACCATGAAATCCCATTCTGGGATTGACGGAATGCCGTGGTGACCCCAGGTTAGCCTCCCCGGGAGGTGGTGATGTCCATGGACGCCTGGATCCTCGGCGCGCCGCTGAAGGTGCTGCGGCAGGAGGACCATCCGTACCGGGAGACCACTCTGGCCACCCTGGGACGCCATGAGCTGGGCCTGAGCCGCCGGCGGTCCGCCGCCGGCCTCCCGGCCTGCGAGATCTTCCTGGACGGCCGGTCCATCTACCTGCCCGGGGCCGCGGCGCCGGATCGCGCCTGGTTCGACCTCTGCCGCGAGCTGGGCTACGAGCCTGCCCGCCACTGGGACTGGGACCCGGCCCTGATCCTCTTCCAGCAGGTGCTGCCGGCCCTCGCCGCGGACTGGCACGAACCGCCCCTGGCCCTCGACGCGCAGGGCCTTCCGGAGGGCGTCCTCAGCCTGGCCAGCCTGCGCCAGACCTTCGCGGAAGCCGTCGCCGACCTGCGCCGGAACAGCCTCGGTCCTGTGGGTGCCAAGGTGGCCGAGACCTTCGAATGGCTGCCCCTCCGCGCGGTCGTCTTCCATGACGATGCCCAGCTGCCCCTGGACTTCGAGGGCGCCGGCGCCTGCGGGCGGGTCTCCCTCTGGCTGGGGATCCACCGGGACCGGGCCGTGGCGCTGGACGGGCCCGCCCCCTATGGGCGCGGCCTCCGACGCTGGGTGGCCGGAGGTTCCGGCGACCTGCCGCCCACCGAAGCATTCCTCCGGGCCGCCGGCCTGGACCCCGAACCGCCCAAGGGCTTCGAGGCTGCCTTCGATGCGGCCCTCCATCGCCTCTGCCACCAGCTCGAGGGCCCCCTGGACGCCTACCGCCGCACCTATCCCGTGGGCATCCCCTGGCAGCGGGACCACCACGAGCGCCTCCTCGGCCGCACCATCGTCGACCTCCGGCTGGGGGATCCCCCCGTGCTCATCCTGGACGATGGCACCGAGGTGGCCCTGGAGAACAAGCCCCTGCCCTCCTGGGAGCACGGCGGAATCTGAGCTCCGGGGAGGGCGCTGGGAACCGGGTCTCAGGCGCTGGATTCAGGCGCCGGGTTCGGGTGAGGGTTCCGGCATCCGACGCAGCCACCGCACCAGCGCCACCACCAGCATGGTGAGGAGGGCCCCGGCGGCGGCGGCCGTCATGTCCTTCTGGGCGTCCCAGATGTCCCCCTGGGTGCCGAGGAAGGCGTCGCCCAGCTCCGGGGCGGCGAGGCGGGCCGTGAGGCTCTCGATGATCTCGTAGACGGCGGAGGCCGCCAGCACCACATCCAGCGGCAGGTAGTAGTTCCAGAAGCCCCGGGTGCGGGCCACTCGCATGAACACCTCGCGGGCGGGGTAGGCCATCAGCAGGCCGAAGCTGAAGTGGACGATGCGGTCGAAGGGATTCCGCGCCAGCCCCCAGTGGGCCTTCATCCAGAAGCCCAGGGGCACGTTGGCGTAGGTGTAGTGGGCCCCGACCGCGTGCAGGGACAGGAACACGGCGATCAGCAGGTAGCTGAGGTCCGACAGGGGGAAGCGAGGATAGCTCCAGGCCAGCCCGATCACCGCGATGACCACCAGCAGGTTCTCCATCCGCCAGTCGCCGGGATAGAGGGGCCGGATGGCCGTCACGATCCAGACGAGGGCGTAGAGCAAGCAGAGGACCTGGAGGAACCGGTTCTCGCGGAAGGGGCGCGGGTTCGGCTGGGCGGCATGGCTGAGCATGCCCCAGGTTACCGGACCTTCGAGTGGGCGGTGGGGTGCAGGCTCACCGCCGTGACCTTGTATTCAGGCGTCCCCGTGACCGCGTCCCGGCCCGGCCCTGTGGCCAGGTTCACGTAGGCGGCCACCGCATGGAAGGTGGCGAAGGGCTCGCCCCGCCGGACACGGTCCGTGGGGCGGACGCGGAGGGCGAAGGCCCCGTGACGGCTCCGCACCTGCACCGGGTCGCCCGCCGAAAGCCCCAGCTCCGCGGCGTCATCGGGATGGAGTTCCAGCTCATCGTCCGCCCGCAGCTCGTGGTTCCGGGTCCTCCCCGTCATGGTGGCGGCATTGAAGTGGAACAGGCTGCGGCCCGTGTTCAGCAGGAAGGGGAACTCGCGATCCGGAGCCTCCGGCGAAGGCGTCCAGGCCAGCGGGCGGAAGGTGGCGCGGCCTTCCGGGAAGGCTTCCGCGTGAAGCACCGGCGTACCGGGGTGGTCCTCGGCCGGGCAGGGCCACTGGAGGCCCCCTTCCCGGTCCAGCCGTGCATGGCTGATGCCCGCGATGGCCGGCCAGACCTGGCGCGCCTCCTCCCACACGGCCGCCGCATCCGGATGCGCGAACTGCGGGCCGGCGCCCAGCCGTTCCGCCAGGGCGGCCAGGATCGCCTGGTCCGTGCGGCTGTTCCCCTTCGGCGGCAGCACCCGGCGGACGCGCTGGACGCGCCGCTCTCCGTTCATGAAGGTGCCCTCCTTCTCGAAGGGGCTGGCGGCGGGCAGGAAGACCGTGCCGAAGGCTTTGGCCGTCTCCGTGAGGAAGAGGTCCACCACGATGAGGGCCTCCAGCCCATGCAGGTTCTCGGCGGTCTCCCGCGCCCCGGGATGGCTCAGCAGCGGGTCATAGCCGATCACCAGCAGGGCCTTCAGCCGGCCCTCCCCCGCGGCGTCGATCATCTGCAGGGCGTTGAGACCCGGCGCCTGCGGCAGGTCGGCCCCCCAGACCTGCGCGTGGACGCCCTTCGCCTGCTCTAGCTTCTGGTAGCCCGTGAGGCGGGAGGGCTCGCAGCCCATCTGGGCGCTGCCTTGGACGTTGTTCTGACCGCGCAGGGGATTCACCCCGCCACCCGGAATGCCCACGTTCCCCGTGAGCAGCGCGAGGTGGGCCAGGGCCGCCACGCCATCCGTGCCCTGCCGGTGCTCGGTGACCCCCAGGCCGTGGAAGGTCATGGCCGGCTTGGTAGTGGCGTATAGTCTCGCCGCGCGCCGGATGGCCTCGGGATCGATCCCGCAGAGGGCGCCCGCCCGCTCGGGAGTCCACGTCCGCAGGGAATCGGCATAGGCCTCCAGGTTGCGGGTGCGGGCCCCCAGGAACGTCATGTCCAT
Source organism: Geothrix paludis (assembly GCF_022808815.1). Classification (GTDB taxonomy): domain Bacteria; phylum Acidobacteriota; class Holophagae; order Holophagales; family Holophagaceae; genus Geothrix; species Geothrix paludis. The sequence goes on from NZ_JAKZLC010000002.1 coordinate 201,271, forward strand.
GAGGTCCTCGGTGAGGATCACGTTCGCCATGGCCTGCAGGAGGGGCAGGTTCGTGCCAGGCCGCGGGGCCAGGTGGTGCGTGGCCATTGCGGCCAGCTCCGTGCGGCGCGGATCGATCACGATGAGCGGCACGCCCGACCGCGCGCGCTGGCGGAGGCGCGCGCCGACGATGGGGTGGTTCTCCGTGGGATTGGCGCCCACCACCATCAACAGGCCGGCCCGCTCGATGTCCGCGTAGCTGTTGGTGGCCGCCCCAGTGCCGAAGGTCTGGGCCAGCCCGGCGGCACTGGGGGCGTGGCAGACCCGGGCGCAGCAGTCCACGTTGTGGGTGCCCAGCGCCAGGCGCGCGAACTTCTGGGCCAGGTAGTTCTCCTCGTTGGTGGCGCGGCTGGAGGCCAGGACGCCGACGGCCTCCGGACCACCCGAAGCCTTCGCGACCCGGAGCGCCGAGGCGGCGGCGTCCAGCGCCTCCTCCCAGCTCACCGGCTCCCAGACGCCGCGGCGGCGGAGCATGGGCTCGGTGATCCGGTCCGGCGCCTCGTTGAAGCCCCAGCCGTAGCGGCCCTTCACGCAGAGGTGCCCCCGGCTCACGGGCGAGGCGACCACTGGACGGGCCTCGCTGATGCGTCCCTCGGTCACGCCCACGTCCAGCTCGCAGCCGGTGCCGCAGTAAGGGCAGGTGGTGCGGACCCAACGCTCCGGCAGCCCCGCGGCCAGGCGGGAGACGTCCTCGATGGCCCCCGTGGGGCAGGTGTCGGCGCAGGCGCCGCAGCTCACACAGGCGCTCTCCCGCAGGCCGGGCGAGAGCTCCGGGGCCAAGGCCAGGTCCCCGCCGCGCCCCGTGAACGTCCAGATGTTCTGCCCCTGCACCTCGTCGCAGATGCGCACGCAGCGCCCGCAGGCCACGCACCAGGACAGGTCCACGTCCAGGTAGGGATGCTCCGGATGCCTCGCCCCGGGCCTGCGCGCGCCCGATGGCGCCACGCCATAGGCGTCCAGCAGCTTCCGGAAGGGCTTCCCCGCCAGGCGCGCCGGATCCTCCACGGGGATATGCTCGGCCAAGCGCATCAGCATGGCCCGGCGGAAGTCCTCCAGGGCGGGCGTATGGGTCTCCACCACCATGCCCTCCTCCGCCGGGGTGGCGCAGGCGCAGGGTGGGCGCTCACGGCCCTCCACCTCGACCTCGCACAGCCGGCAGCTGGAGGCGGGCTTCAGCCGCGGGTCCGAACAGAGGGTGGGGATCTCGATGCCGTTCCGGCGGCAGGCCTCCAGCAGCGTGGTCCCCGGCTGCGTCGCGACGTCGCGGCCATTCACCCGCAGGCGGATGGGGGTTCCGGTCACCAGCTTGTCTCCTGAAGGAAGGGGCGCTCAGCAGTATGCGCCGCCCGCCATGGAGTTCAAGGCTGGCCGTGCTGTTCCCACTTCACGCCGAAGTGGTCGAGGATGTGCTGGCGCTCCACGCGTTCCTGCTCGGCGATGCTCGCGTAGGGGTGGCGGAACACCACCCGGCGCACGCCGCGGCGCACCAGGGCGCGGCAGCAGGTGAGGCAGGGCTCGTGGGTGACGTAGGCCGTGGCGACATGGCCGTCGCAGAATCCCAGGGCGTTCTCCTCCGCGTGGCTGGTGTGCAGGCAGCGCTGGCCCGGCTTGCAGGTGTCTGGCGTGCAGTGCGGCATGCCGGGCAGCGCGCCGTTGAAGCCCGCCGCCGCGATGCCGCCATCGCCCCGCAGCAGCACCGCGCCCACCTGGAGGCGGCAGCAGGTCCCCAGGCGGCTCAGCTCCAGCGCCATGTTCATGAAGACTTCGTCCTTCAGCCGGGATCGCGTCACGTCAGCCCCTCTGGAAACCTCCATCATCGCAAGAAGTGCGGGGTTCCGGGGCCCGCCAGGACCTCTCAACAGATCTGAATGTCTTTGGAATAAATCGTGCCCATCGTCACAGGGAGATGGGTTTGATTGAAGTCGCAGATAGGCATAATAAAATATAGGCAGGTAATTTATGAGACTCCGCCTTCTGACCCTCTTTGCCACGCTGGTTCTCTGCGGCCCCCTTCCCCTGGACGCCCAGGCCCGGGCTTCGGCCCAGGGCTGGGACCCCGCCCGCGCGACGGGAGGATGGGCCTTCCAGGAAGTCGACGGCTCGCTGGTCTTCTTCGACCCGCCCACCCGCACCCTGCGTTCCTGGATGAAGGGGAACGGCCTCCTGTCCACCCTCCAGGTCACCCTTCCGGAGGTGCGGAAGGTCGCTGCGGCGCCGAAACCGGCGCCGACGGCGAGCGGCCCGGTCGCCACCGACTACGACGCGGCCGGCGCCATCCTTTACGGGATCCCCCGCCGCCAGCGGCCGCACACCCCGGCCGCGAAGCCGGCCGCGCAAGCGGTCCCGGAACCCGCCTGTGAAGCCGTGCCCGAGCGCTGGGTGATCGACTCCTACAGCCGGACCTGGATGGCCTGCGACGGCCGCCTGATCGTCCTCAACAAGGACGGCCAGATCGAGAGCGCCCTGGCGGTTCCCGCCGCCATCGAGGACATGGCCGTTGGCCGCGAGGGCATCCTGGTCCTCTACCGGACCCTGAAGCCCTACCTCGAGAAGCGCGACCTCAGGACCGGCGCGGTGCTCTGGTCCTACGGCGACCGCACCCAGGTGAAGGACGCCGCGGCCCAGCCCCTGCTTGTCCCGCTCAACCGCATGGCGCTGGGGACGGATGGGACGGTGTACCTCGCGGAGGGCGCCAGCTTGGCCTTCACGGTCCTCGATCCCGCCCGGGGCCCCAAGGAGCCCGGCCAGACCTTCTTCACCTGCCACGACGCCCTGCCCGGCCGCGCCCTGTTGGGCCCGGTGGGCCGCGGACCCATGCTTTCCTGGGCGGGCAAGGACGTGATCTTCAGCGTCTTCACGCCCAGCCAGATCAAGTCCTGCGGCGCCCCCGAATCCAAGGGCCTCGTGCTCGCCCGCTTCGACCTGCTCAACGGCGCCCTGGAGTGGATCCCGACCGAGCTTCCCGAAGGGCACCGGCTGGTGGGCCTCCTCGATCACGAGGCCGTCTTCCTGGCTCCCGGTGGAGGGCTGGCCTACGCCCCCATCCGGTGATCGGGCGGCGTTCCCCCCGCCGTCCTGACATTCGAGCAGAAGCTCCACCGGAGCTCCTGCTCGCTTTCGGAATGCCCGAGGCGGCCTGGGCAGGAATGGTGGCCCCGATGCGATTCGAACGCACGACCTGCTCCTTAGGAGGGAGCTGCTCTATCCAGCTGAGCTACGGGACCCACGCGGGTTTGCGAGGCTCCCAGTCTAGCAGTTGTGCCTTTGTTCTGGAGCCTCCCTCACCCGCAGGCCTGGGGCGGGCGGCTGGTCTCGGCTCCTTCGCGCGGGGTCATGGGCTTGTGGCGGACTTCGTGGAGGCCTGGAAGCGTGATCCGAAGACACCTACCGTCATCAAAGAGGAACTGGGGACGCTGACCATCCATGAGGCGTTCAAGGTCAAGTAGGCCCTACGGGTTCCGGCAATCCGGACGCGACGGAGCTCTCACCACACAGGCGTCCGGATGGCGATCGTTCCAGAAGGAGAGCAAATCATGCCCTGTTTTTGACAATTGATCCTCAATCCAGCCGCACCGATACAGCGACATCATTCCATCCATGCGCCATCGATCCGGCTTATCATGGGGGAAGGAAGCTGGATCGACTGATCCATCCGTCGAGCGAACGTCATGCCCCCTCTCTTCGATGCCCACAGCCACCTGCCGAAGGTCGGCGCGCCGGAGCCTGCGGTGAACGGCCGGGAACACCGGCGCGTGGTCTGTGGAACCTGCGAGGCGGATTGGCCCGCGGTGCTGGCCCACGCGGCTTCTCACGCGGAGGTTCTTCCGATGCTGGGCCTCCATCCCTGGTTCGTGAGGGATGCGGCACAAGGCTGGGAGGCACGGCTGGAGGCCCTGCTCCGCTCGCATCCCGCCGGCGTGGGAGAGTGCGGGCTCGACTTCGCGCGCAAGGAAGCGGATCGGGCCGGGCAGGAATCGGCCCTGCGGGTCCAGCTGCGCCTGGCCCACGCCCTGCGCCGGCCCGTGGCGATCCACGTGGTCAAGGCCTGGGGGACGCTGCTGGAGGTGCTCCGTGAGGAGGCGGTGCCCCCGGCCGGCGCCCTGGTCCATGCCTTCTCCGGAAGCCCCGAGACCGCCCGGGCGCTCCAGGCCATGGGCGTCTTCCTGTCGTTTTCGGGCGCGCTCCTCAAGCCCGAGCAGGCAGGCGTGCGGCAAGCCCTGCGGTCCGCTTCGCCATCCCGCCTGCTCCTGGAGACGGACGGCAGCGTGGAACTGGAGCGGGTGATGGAGGCCGCTGCGACGATCCGCGGGATCAGCGTGACGGATCTCGAGCTCCTGGCCTGGGAGAATGGGGGCCAGTGTTTCAAGGAGCTCATGGCATGAGGTGGTATTCCCGGAGTGAGCTGCTGCTCGGAGAAGCGGCCCTGGAGCGGCTGCGCGCCGCGCGCGTGACGGTCTTCGGCCTGGGCGGGGTGGGCTCCTTCGCCGTGGAGGCCCTGGCCCGCGCGGGCGTGGGGCATCTGCGCCTGGTGGACCACGACGTCGTCGGCCCCAGCAACCTCAACCGCCAGCTCTTCGCGCTGCGCTCCACGATCGGCCAGCCCAAGGCCGAGGTGGCCGCCGCCCGGGTGCGGGACATCAACCCCGACTGCGACGTGGAGCCCCGCATCACCTTCATCCACACGGACACGCTGCCGGAGCTGCTCACGCCGCGGCCCGACGTGATGATCGACGCCATCGACTCCATGTCCTGCAAGGTGGCCCTCATGCGCACCGCACACGAGCAGGGCCTGCCCATCATCTCGGCCATGGGCGCCGGCGGGCGCACGGACAGCAGCCAGCTCCGCGTGGGCGACCTCAGCCACACGCGCCTCTGCCCGCTGGCGGCGCGGGTGCGCAAGGAACTCCGCAAGGTGGGCATCACCCAGGGCATCCGCTGCGTCTACTCGCTGGAACCCGCCGACAACAAGCGCCCCGCCAACCCCATCGACATCGAGCCCCATCGCGGCCCGGGTCGCCAGCGCCGGCCCGTGGGCACCATTTCGTACATGCCCGCCATCGTGGGGATGAAGGTCGCCGAGGAGGCGCTGCGGCTGCTGCTGGAGCGCCCGGTCTAAGAGTGCCTAACAAAACCCCCACGGGGTCGCGCGAGGGCCGCCGGGCGAGCGAGGCGAGGAACGCGAGGAGACGCGTAGCGGGTACTACGCGCGACGAGCGTGACGCGGCATCGCGACGCCCGCCGGCCCTCGCCCGGAGGGAGAACGCCAGGTGGGCGCCCCGCGTCGTCACGGCCCTTGAACGATGAACCGCATCGCCCTGCGGGCCCTTCCTTGCGGTGCATCCCACCTGGCTTTCTCGCGGCCCCGTCGGGGTTTTGTTAGGCACTCTAGCCCTCCAGGGCCTGCCGCAGCACGCCCTGGAACTGGCTGGCCTGGTAAGGCTTCGCCAGGAAGCCGGCCAGGCCCCGGCCCAGGAAGTCCGCCAGCACGTCCTGCTCGCTGTAGCCGCTGGTGAGCACCACGGGCACGCCCGGATCCACCTCGTGCATGCGAAGGAAGGCCTGCCGGCCGTCCATGTGGGGCATGGTCAGGTCCATGAGGACGGCCCGGATCTCCGTGTGGCGCAGCTCGAACAGCGACACCGCCTCCTGGCCGTCCGCCGCCTCCAGCACCTGGAAGCCGCAGATTTCGGCCATGCCCCGGGCCACGGCCCGGGCACCGGGTTCGTCGTCCACCACCAGCAGCACCCCGCGGCTTTGCCACTCCGCCCCGGAGGGCCGCAGCGCCTGGGATTCGGGGTCGCGGGTGAGGGCGGGGAGGAAGAGCTTGAAGACGGAGCCCCGACCCGGCTCGCTGTACACCTTCAAGCTGCCATGGTGGCTCCGCAGGATGCCCAGCATGGCGGAAAGCCCCAGGCCCCGGCCCGTGAACTTGGTGGTGAAGAAGGGATCGAAGATCCGGTCCCGCACCTCTGGCGACATGCCGCAGCCCGTGTCGCTCACCTCCAGGGTCACGTAGGTGCCCGCGGCCAGGGGCAGGGCCGGCAGGAGGCCCGCGTTGGTGACCTCGTCCACGCTCTGGACGCCGGTCCTCACGGTGATGAGCCCGCTGACCTCCTCCCCGATGGCCTCCGAGGCATTGGTGACCAGGTTCATGACGAGCTGCTGCATCTGGGAGGGATCAGCGGAGATGGTGGGCAGGCCCTGCGCCAGGTCGTAGCGCACCATCGCCTTCTTGGAAATGGAGACGGTGAGGAGCTGGGTCATCTCCACCACCAGGCGGTTCAGATCCACCTCGACGACCTGCAGGCGGCCCTTCCCCGCGTAGGCCAGCAGCTGCCGGGTCAGGTCCGCGGCCTTCAGCGTAGCCTGCTCGATCTGCCGCAGGTAGGGCAGGGCCGGGCTCTCCGGCGGCAGCTGCATGGCGCCGAGGTTGGCGTTGCCCAGGATGGTGGTGAGCAGGTTGTTGAAGTCGTGGGCGATGCCGCCGGACAGGACTCCGAGGCTCTCCAGCTTCTGGGATTGCCGCAGCGCATCCTCGGCCTCCTTGCGCTGGGTGATGTCGGCCCGGATGGCCACGAACTGCGCGGGCCGGCCATCTTCCCCGAGGAACGGGACGATGGTGGTGTCCACCCAGTAATAGCTGCCGTCCTTCGCCCGGTTCTTGATCTCCCCCTTCCACACCTGGCCGGCCAGGATGGTCTTCCACAGCTGCGCCATGAAGGCCTTGGGGTGGTGGCCCGAGTTGATGATCCGGTGGTCCTGGCCCACCAGCTCCTCGTGCGAGTACTGGGAGATGGCGCAGAACTTCTCGTTCACATAGGTGATCCGGCCCCGGGCGTCGGTGACCGCCACGATGGCGTGCTCGTCCAGGGCCCGCTTGAAGTTCTCCAGTTCCCGCAGGAGCCGGGTGATCCGCGAGGCCGGTTTTCCCGGTCCACCGGGATCCGTGGGCTCATCTTCCGGGCCGTGGCTGGTTCCCTGCCGAAATGTCACGTAGGGCCCTCTTCATCAGATCCGGAACCGTTCAGACCAAGTCTCAATATAGACATTCGGATCCACTAGGCAAGATAGACCTAAAGCACGAGGCGGGACTCGATCCAGGAGCGAGGCGGCCATCTGCAACCTGCCTGGCCGGAGTCCAATGATCGGGAGGGGGGACTGTTATGGTTCAAGATCGATCAGCCCATTCCGGTCCACATGCCTACCCTGTCCTTCTCCTGCCTGCGATTCCCCGATCTGAAAGAGCTGGATGAGCGCCTGATCCATCTCGCCGATCGGCCTGACCTGGAAGGTCCGCGGCGATTCCTGGCGGAATTCTGGTCCTTCGGCCTCAAGGAAGCCCGAGCCTGCCTCTTCGCAGGGCTCTTTTTCGGCGCCGTGTTCTCCATGCCGCGAGGCGGCCTGATGGGCCTGCCCCGCTACGACCTCCTGCTCCTCGTGGCCCTCGCCACCCAGGGATGGATGGTCTGGTCGCGGCTCGAGACCCTGGACGAGCTCAAGGCCATCACGCTCTTCCACGTGATCGGATTCGCGCTGGAAGCCTTCAAGACCTCCCAAGGCATCAGGTCCTGGTCCTATCCGGACGACGCCTACACCAAGATCCTCGGCGTGCCACTCTTCTCGGGCTTCATGTACGCGGCCATCGGCAGTTACCTCATCCAGGCCTGGCGCCTCCTCCACGTGCGCGTGGTCCACCACCCGCCGTACTGGATGGCGTGGATCCTGGCCACGCTGGTCTACGCCAACTTCTTCACCCACCACTTCATCGGCGATGTCCGCTGGTACTTGGCGGCCTGCGCGCTGGGTCTCTATGCTCGAGCCACCGTGATCTTCCGTCCCCTGGACCGGGAGCGGAAGATGCCCCTGCTGCTGGCCTTCGTACTGATCGGCTTCTTCATCTGGCTGGCCGAAAACGTCAGCACCTTCCTGGGCATCTGGAGATACCCGAACCAGCTCGGTGCCTGGTCGCGGGTGCACGTGGGCAAGTGGAGCTCCTGGTCGCTCCTCATCATCATGACCTTCACCATTGTGGCGAACCTCAAGCACATCAAGGAACGGATCCACGTGCCCGAGTGAGCCTAGGCCGCTTGGCGCATTCCGGGAAAGGGTCTACCGTCCCGTCGGGGCCCCGTACTCCGCGTAGGTCCCCTGGAAGTCCTCGATGCCATCGTCGGTGAGGTGCCAGATGCGGGTGGCCACCTCGTCGATGATGTCCTCATCGTGGGTCACGAAGAGGATCGTCCCCTCGTAGCGCTGGAGTGCGTCATTCAGGGCGATGACAGCTTCGAGGTCCAGGTGGTTGGTGGGTTCGTCCAGCACCAGGATGTTGGGCTTCTGCAGCATGAGCTTGCAGAACAGCAGGCGGCAGGACTCGCCGCCGCTCAGCACGTCCGTCATCTTATTGCCTTCCTCGCCGCGGAAGAGCATCTGCCCCATGACGCCGCGGATCTGCTCCTTGGTGGCGTCGGGATCGAACTGGTGCAGCCAGGTCACCAGCTCGTAGCCCTTGGGGATGCTCTCGGCGAAGTCCTGCGAGAAGTAGCCCACGTTGGCCTCGTGGCCCCACTTCACCTCGCCGCCATCGAGCTTCAGCCCGCCTTCGGTCACCTGCGGGGCGTTGGCCAGCAGGGCGTTCAGCAGGGTGGTCTTGCCGATGCCGTTGCGGCCCATGATGGCGACCTTCTCACCGCGCTGCACCATGGCGGTGAAGCCCTTGATGACCTCGTGGCGGCCCCCCGTCCCGTCCTTGTCGGTGTCGTAGCCCTTCCGGATGTCCTCGAACTCCAGGGCGTAGCGGCCGCCGGGCTTGCCGAGGTTGAACTTGATGAAGGGGCGCTGGATGTTGCTGCGCGCCAGGTCGCTGGGCTGGAGGCGTTCCACCTCCTTGCGCCGGCTGTTCACCTGGCTGCTGCGGGTGCCGGCGGCGAAGCGCTGGATGAACTCGTTGAGCTGGGCGATCTTCTTCTCGCGCTGGGCGTTCTCGGACTCGATGCGGCTGCGCACCTGGATCTTGGCCATGACCATGTCGTCGTAGCCACCGGTGTACTGGATGATCGTCTGGTAGTCGATGTCAGCGATGTGCGTGCAGACGTTGTTCAGGAAGTGGCGATCGTGGGAGATCACCACCACCGTGCCCTTGTAGCGGTCCAGGAACTCCTCCAGCCAGTGGATGGAGTCCAGGTCCAGGTGGTTGGTGGGCTCGTCCAGCAGCAGGGCCTCGGGATTGCCGAACAGGGCCTGGGACAGCAGCACGCGCACCTTCTGGCCGCCCTGCAGCTCGCTCATCTTGCGGTTGTGGAGCGCCTCGGGAATGCCCAGGCCATCCAGCAGGACGGCGGCGTCGCTCTCGGCGGTATAGCCATCTTCGTCGGCCACGACGCCTTCGAGCTCGGCCACGCGCATGCCGTCCTCGTCCGTCATCTCCGCCTTCTCGTAGATGGCGTCCCGCTCCTGCAGGGCCTTCCAGAGGCCCGCATTGCCCATGATCACCGTGTCGATGACCCGGAACTCGTCGAAGGCGAACTGGTCCTGCCGCAGGATGCCCATCTTGCGCGGCCGGATGACGTTGCCCGTCTGCTGCTCCAGCTCGCCCGCGAGGATCTTCATGAACGTGGACTTCCCCGCCCCGTTCGGCCCCGTCAGACCGTAGCGTCGGCCCGGGTTGAAGGTGGTGGTGACGTCCTCGAAGAGGATCTTCGCGCCATAGCGCATGGTGACGTTCTGGACTGCAAGCATGCGGACTCCCGAACCGATCATTGTACGGGAGGAACCCTGTTTCTCCGAGAGCCAGCTCCAACCGAGGCCCTGCGGGCCCCGTTTGGAGATAGGCGACTTCGCCGCCGGACAAAAAAACGGAACCGGGGTTGACACATACACTTTTTATCGTAGGTTTTCCGGTGTAACCCCAGGACACCCCATGCGACATCCCCTGAACCGCCCCACCGATGTGGAACTCTCCATCCTTCGCGCCCTCTGGGACCTCGGTCCCGCCACGGTCCGCCAGGTCCAAGAGGTGCTCGGCGCGGACCGGGAGCTGGCCTACACGGCCGTGCTGAAGATGATGCAGACCATGGTCGACAAGGGGCTGCTGCTTCGCGATGAATCGGGCCGCTCCCACATCTACCGTCCCGCCCAGGCCCGGGAGCACACCCTGAGGCACCTGGTGGACGACCTGCTGGAGCGCGCCTTTGGCGGCAGCGCCCTGGACCTCATGACCACGACCCTCTCAAGCCGGAAGCTGGACTCCGGCGAGCGAGAGGAGATCGCCCAGCTGCTGGCCAAGGCCAAGGAGAAGCGTCCGTGATCCCCCTGCTCGAATCGCCCGCGGCCCAGCGCCTCGCCTGGACCCTGCTCCACTTCCTGTGGCAGGGTGCGCTGCTTGGCCTGGCGGCCCGGGTGGCGTTCTCGCTCCTCAAGCGGCGGCCTCCCCAGCTTCGCCATCTGGTGGGCTGCGCCTTCCTTCTGGCCTGCCTGGGGAGCGCAATCACCACCTTCCTGCTGCTTTCGCCGGTCCCTCATGTTTCGGGTCAGGGCCTGAACTTCGCCCTGCTTCCGGGCGCTCCAGAGGTTCCGTCCGCACCGCTCGTGGTGTCGGCAGCCGCACCCTCGATGATCACCTTTCCCTGGCAGGCCCGTCTGCAGCCGTACCTGCCCTGGATCCTGGCCGCATGGGGCGCGGGTGTCCTGGCCTTCAGCCTTCGCACCGTGGGGGGATGGCTCTGGCTTCGCCGCCTGAGAGCCACGGCCGCGCCCATCATCGAGCCGGCGTGGCTCGGGCGCCTGGTCCGCAGCGCCGCCCTCCGGCGCGCGGTGCGCTTCGTCGAGTCCGCCCGGGTGGCGACCCCCATGTGCATGGGCCTCGTGCGCCCCGTCATCCTCCTGCCCCTGGGCTTCTTCGCGAACCTCGACCCCCTAGCCGCCGAGGCGGTCCTGGCCCACGAGCTCGCTCACATCAAGCGCCTGGATGGCCTCGTCAACGGCCTCCAGTGCGTGATCGAAGTGCTCTTCTTCTTCCACCCCGCCGTGTGGTGGATCTCCCGCCGGATCCGGACCGAGCGGGAACACTGCTGTGACGATGCCGCCGTATTGGCCTGCGGTGACGCCGTCTTCTACGCCGAAACCCTGAGCCGCCTCGATGAATTCCGCGACCGGCCCCCATCCCTGGCGCTCCGCGCCAGAGGAGGCAATCTCATGGAACGCCTGCGCCGCCTGCTCCTCGCCGATCCGCCCCAGCTGCGCTTCGCCACGCCCAGCCTGCTCCTCGTCGCCGCCTTGGCCCTGGTCTCATCACTCCCCGCCCAGGCGGAAAGGCTCGAAGCCGCGCTGACCCGGATCGAGGAAGCCGTGTCCCATCGGCCCGCCACGCTACCGGTCCCGGCCGGCATGCCCCAGGATCCCTTCGCCTCGAACCCGCGCGTCATTCCGCCCTTCGGGTCCATGTCGCTTCCCGGCGCCGCGGGGCCTGCCGGCACCCTCCCGGTCACCCAGGAGCCGGTGATGACACCTCCTCCATCCCCGGCCGGTGCCGAGACGCAACCCGCCCCGGTCCAGCCGCCCGTCAAGGAGACGTTTTATCCTGCCCCCACGAAAGCCCATCCCGCGCCCATCGCCATCCCGGTGGTCGACGCGAGGAGCCTGCCCATCCTGCCAGGGACGGCCGTCCGGACGCTCCAGGCGCCTTCGTGCCCCGTCCTCATCAAGGACGAGCTGCTCACCTGGCCGAAGAAGGGCTATGCGGTGCAGGTGCCCGGCCAGTCCCTGGCCAGGGCCACCCTCCAGAGCGAATCGAGCCTGGCCTATTTCCAGGTCCGGGCCCTCAACAAATGGGGAGCCCCGTTCGAGGGCAGCCGCCATGGCCTCGGAACTCCGGAAGCCGCCTTCCTCAACACCAGCGACACGCCCACGACCGTCTACTTCGTCGTATGGACGAGACCGGGGTACCCGAGCGACGGGAAGATCCAGATCCTGCTGACCATCGAACCCCTGGCCCCGGCCGCCGCGCCTTCGCAGGAATCCCGACCTGACGCCCCGGCTTCGGCGGAAACGCAGGGCACTCCGGTGGCCCTGGACAGCAGCCCCCAGCCCACCCCGAAGGAGGTCCGCCCCCTCGTCCGGACCGTCGTGGACAAGACCACCTGGGGCGCCACGGCGACCATCGTGGATCTGAAGGTTCGCGGCAAGGGCCGGTGGAACCGCGCCTTCACGGACCACTGGCCCAGGGCGGAGGAAAAGGATCGTGCGATCCAGGCCATCGGCCCGGACATCGAGGGTTGGCTGATCGACTTCGAGACCGTATCCCGGGATCCCCAGAACGCGGCGCGCACCACCCGCCAGGCCTTCACCCTGCTTATGGACCGGGACCGGGTGATCCACTGGCGCCTGCAGTACCCCTGGACCCGGCCCAACGAGACCATGCCCGACATCAGCCGGCCGCGATACTCGGAACCGAAAGCCCCGCCCGTCCCACCGCTCCCCCCACCCCATCGTCCTTAACCCCGGGACGCAAGGGCCATCAAAGGAACGGCGCCTTCTGGGCGCCGTTCCTTTGATGGACGAACTCACGTCTCAGAACGGAATATCGTCATCCGGGAAGCTGCCGCCAGCGGCCGGGCTGGGGGCACCGTGGTCCTCGAAATCCTGGGCGCCGCCGCGGCTGTAGCCGCCTTCCCGGCTGCCGCCGCCATCTTCCATGCGGCCCAGCATGACGAAGTTGTCGCAGCGGATGTCGCAGGCGGTCTTCTTCACGCCGGCCTGGTCCGTGTACTCGCGGTACTGGATGCGGCCCTCGATCATCACCTGCTTGCCCTTCCGCAGGTACTTCTCGGCGATCTCGGCCTGCTTGCCCCACACCACGATGTTGTGCCACTCGGTCTTGCTCTGCTTCTCGCCGGCCTGGTTCTTCCAGGTCTCGGTGGTGGCCACGGAGAACCGCGCCACACTCTGGCCCGAGGGCGTGGACTTCAGCTCGGGGTCGCGCCCGAGGTTGCCGATGAGCAGAACCTTGTTCAATGAACCGGACATGATGTCCTCCTTTGTATCGGCGGAGCTCTCCGCCTCACCGTCGACTCAGACCATCTGAGGGGGTGGTAGGGTAATCACGATTCCCCCGGGGCCCAGGCATGTCAAGCGGCAACTCAAATCTTCTGGTGAGCTGTAAAAACAAGTCCGGCGCCGAGAAGCATTACCTTCCGGCCCTGAAGGCTGCGGGCTGGGCGGGGCCCATCCTGCTGGTGACCCCGGGCGATCCCCTGCCGGATCTGGCCGGGATCGCCGGTCTCCTGCTGACGGGCGGCGATGACATCCACCCCCGGCACTGGGACGAGGCCGAAGACGTCCATCCCAAGGCCGACGTGGACGCCGGCCGCGATGCCTTCGAGATTCCCCTCATCCGGGCGGCCTGGGAGCGGCGCCTGCCCATCCTCGGCATCTGCCGTGGCGAGCAGGTCCTCAACGTGGCCCTGGGCGGCAGCATGATCCAGGACATCCCGGACCACTACGGCTGCGAGCCCACCCGCCACCAGCACGGCACGCCCGAGATCCCGGACATGCGCCACCGCGTGCAGCTCGCCCCGGGCTCGCGCCTGCGGGCCCTGCTGGGCGAGGACGTCTTCCTCGTGAACAGCCGCCACCACCAGGCCGTGAAGCGCGTGGCGCCGGTCCTGGCGGCCGTCGGCTGGCACCTCGACACCGTCCACGCGGCCACCGGCCCGCTGGTGGAAGCCGTGGAGGCCACTGATCCCACCCGCTGGGTCTTCGGCGTCCAGTGGCACCCCGAGAACCTCGCCGGCCTCAAGGGCCCCGCCGGCGACGCCGCCCGCGACCTCTTCGCGGCGTTCGTCCAGATCGCAAGGCGGGGACAGGATTAACAGGATGAAATGCTGGATTAACAGGATTAAAGCCAAAGACAAGCAAAGCATTTTTTTGCTCTAATCCTGTTAATCCTTCAAATCCTGTTAATCCTGTCCCCGCTTTTTCTTTGGAGATCCGATGTCCTCTCCCATCCGCTTCGAGATCCGCGACCGCATCGCCACGCTGACGCTGGACCGACCGGACAAGCTCAATGCTCTGGTGCCGGAGATGAAGGACGGCTTCGAGGAGGCGCTGGCGAAGGCCGCTGAGCCGGGCGTGAAGGCGCTCTTCCTGCGGGGCGCGGGGCGGGCCTTCTGCGCGGGCGGGGACCTCGGGTGGATCTCCGCGGCCCTGGCCGAGGAGCGCTGGGCGGAGCTGGAATCTCTGCTGGACCTGGGCGCGGCCGTGGCCCACGGCCTGGCCACGCTGCCGAAGCCCGTGGTGGCCGTGGTCCACGGCCCGGCAGCGGGCGCGGGCATGAGCCTGGCCCTCTGCGCGGATCTGCGGATCGCCACGCCCGAGGCGGCTTTCGGCATGGCCTTCGTGAAGATCGGCCTCCACCCGGACTGGGGCGGCAGCGTCATGCTCTCGCGCCTCGTGAATCCGGCCGTGGCGGCGGAGCTGATGATGACCGGCGACACCCTGGATGCCGCCCGCGCCCAGGCCCTGGGCCTCGTGAACCGCCTCGTGCCCGCGGATCAGCTGGAGGCGGCCGTGGAGGCCCTCGCCCACCGGCTGGCGGCGGGCCCCGCCGAAACCCTCGCCCGCATCAAGGCCACCCTGCTCCGCAACCAGGGCCTGGACGCCGAGACCCTGCGGGCGCGCCTCCAGGCCGAAGGCGCCCAGATGAAGGCGGCCATGCGGCACCCCAACGCCAAGGAGGGCCTGGCCGCCTTCTTCGAGAAGAGGGCGCCCCGATTCACCTGATCCCCCATTCGAGGTGGTGCAAACCGGCATTGTGCTAGATTTTTATGTCTATGCCACCCGTCCTCACCATCTGTGCCGATTGCGAACGCCAGGCCCTCCGCAGTCCCCGGCGCGGCAAGGCCATGACCGAGGCCCTGGCCTGCCTCACCCAGCTGCTCCTCGGCCGCAAGCGGCTTCAGGGGCTCCAGATCGTCCGGGAATCCTGCCTGCAGAACTGCCCCTTCGGGCGGATCTGCGTCGCCCTCAGCCAGGGCGACCAGGAAGTACGGCATCACCTCTCGCCGGACGAGGACCTCAAGGCCGTGGCGGCGAAGCTCGCGGGCACCGCCCGGAGTTGACTCACGCTAGCGGGACTCCGCCAGGAAGGCGGTCCGTGCGGCCTCGAGTTCGGTCCGGATCTCCGGAGCCTGGCGGCTGGGGTCCTCGGTCGCACGCACCAGCTCGGCCAGGGCCGCCTCGCGCTGGCCCGACCGGGCCGCCAGCCAGGCCTTGGCTCGATGGACGTAGGGCGAGTCCGCGGACCCGGCCGGGATGGCGAGGAGCCACTTCCCGGCTTCCTTCAGATCGGGCCGGGGCTTGCGGACCAGACATTCCGCGGCGGCGGCCTGGGCGTTCGCCCGGACATCCGGAGTCACCCCTTCCGGCAGGAGCTCGAGGACCTGCCGGTAGCCCGCCAGGGCCGGGCCGAATCGCTGCTGGAGGCGATCCAGCTCGGCCGCGTAGAACCGGCACTCGGCCTCGATGGTCCGCAGCCCCGAGGTCTCCGCGAGGTCGAGCGCGCGGCGGTGGAAGGCCGCGGAACCAGGCAGGTCCCCCTTCATCTGGGCGAGGATGCCGAGGTTCCGCAGGCAGGTGATGCGGCCCACCCGGTCGCCCACGGATTCCCGGATCGCCAGGGCCGCGGTCAGCCGCGCTTCGGCCGCCGGCAGGTCCCGGGCCATGAGCGCGACCACCCCCAGGTTGTTCTGGGCGAGGGCCTCGCCCCACCGGTTCCCCAACCCCTGCTGGAGGTTCAGGTTGCTCTGGTAGAGGGCTTCGGCGGTTCCGAGATCGCCCCGCTTCAGCGCCAGGTTGGCCAGGTTGTTCTGGGCCAGGGACTGGTACACCTTGTCCCCGGTCTGCTGGCTGAGCTGGAGGGATCGCTCGTAGAATTCCCGGGCCGCCTTGGACTTTCCCCGCTCGGCCGCGATCAGCCCCAGGTGGTTGTAGGCGATGATCTCCCCATCCCGGTCGCCGATGGCCTGGGCCAGAGCCAGGGTGGCCTCCCGGAGCTTCTCGGATTCATCGAGCTGCCCGAGATCCTTGGCCAGGTAGGCCTTCAGGCCCAAAGTCCGCCCTTCGGCCCACCGATCCCCGGTGGCCTTCGCTGACATGAGCGCCCAGTTGGCGACCGCGGGCGCCTGATCCCGGCCGAGGCGGCGGAGGCAGGCGGCATAGGCCGACACGGCGCTGGAGAAGGCCGGGGCCTTCATGGCGGCGTCCTGGAGATACGGCTCGCTGCCCTTGAAGTCCCCCTTCAGGAACAGGGCCTTCCCCTGGGCATAGGCCGCAAAGGCTTGCGGCGGCACCGGCGTGTTCTGGATCGTGCTCGCCCGAAGCGGATCGACCTTCCGAAGCAGGTCGCTGGCGGCAGGATCCACCAGCTCGTAGGGCGCGAACGAATCCTGGCGAAGGGCCCGCGCCGCCCCCGAGAAGCGGACGCGTCCCGATCCGTCCACCAGCTCGTAGGTCAGCACATTCACCTGCCCCGCGGGGTCCCGGCCCAGGGTCCCCCTGAGGAACAGCTGGGCGCCCAGGGCGTTGGCGATCCGAGGCTGGCTGGCCGGATCCAGGGCCTCTGAGGCGGAGATCCGGAGGGTCGACAGCACCCGGGCCACGGATTCGGGTTCCACCACGTCCAGGTGAGGCGAGCCCCGCAGGGCCGTCGACAGGAGCTCCGTCATGCCCACGCCCACCTGGGCCTCGAAGGCCGGATCCCCCGTGGCGTTGCGGATCGGCATGACCGCCATCCGCGGCGGCCGTCCCCTGCCGAGGTCCCCAATGATGCTGCGTCCGAACAAGTAGTAGCCGCCCCCCGCCACCACGCCGAGGCCGATCGCGAGGCCGGCGGCCCACCGGGCGGCGGGGTTCCCCGCCAGATGGCGGCTGATGACATCGGCCACCTGGCGGCTCGTGGGCCGCTTGGCCGCTTCCCGCAGGAGCATGGTCCGCAGCAGGGCCCCCAGCCATCGGGGCAGCCCCCGGCCCCGCAGCGGCCGGAGGTCGCCCTGGATGGTGGCCATCATCCTCTCCCGGCCCTCGCCGGGAAACGGGTGATCCCCCAGCAGAAGCTCCCAGGCGACCACGCCCAGGGAGAACACGTCGCTCGGCGGACCGGCGCGCTTCCCGCGCATCTGCTCCGGAGACGCATAGGTGGGGCTGCCCATGAACACGCCGGCTTCCGTCATCTCGCCCCAGTCGGAAGGTGACGGAGAGGGATGCGCGGAGCCCACGCTCGTCCGCTCCTCCCGGTCCGGGGCCGGGACAGCCGCCAGCGTCGGTCCACCCTCCTGCGGGTTCAGACCCGCGAGGTTGAGGGCGTTTCCGGTCGGATCCTCCCCCTCGTCCGAGGCTGAATCCACGAGCCTGGCCAGGCCGAAATCCAGGACCTTGACCTGGCCATCGGCATCCACCATCACGTTGCTCGGTTTCAGATCCCGGTGGATGATCCCCTTGCCGTGGGCCGCCTCCAGGGCGTAGGCGATAGAACGCAGCACCTGGAGCTTGCGCCGGAGGTCCAACCCCTTCGCCAGCTCGGCCAGGGTCTTCCCCTCGATGAACTCCATGGCGATGTAGGCGCTCCCGTCCGCCTCCACCCAGTCGTGCACCTGGCACACGTTCCGGTGGTTGAGCTGGGCCAGCGCCTTGGCCTCCCGGCGGAACCTGGCCTTGGCCATGGCCTTCCCATCCTCGCCCAGGTGGATCGCCTTGAGGGCGACCCTCCGCTCCAGCACGGGGTCCCAGGCCAGGTACACCGCCCCCATGCCCCCGCGCCCCAGCAGAGCCTGCACCTGGAAGCGGCCGATCCGGGATCCCGCGGGCAGGACGCCGGCCCCGGAAGGGCGCCGGGACTCCGGATCGGGAGGCGCTGGCGTCGCTGGCGGCATGGCCTCCCCTCTTAGCGAATGCCCCGGCTCTGCGCGGCCTCGATGAGTTCCTTGATGCGGCGGGCGTCGGCCTTGGTGTGACCGTGGCTGGCGAGGGGGTCGCTGCCGCCGGTGCTTTCGATGGTGAGGTCGGACCAGAGCAGGCCCGTCTCGATGCGAACGCTGGCCACCTTGGAGAGGTGGATGCTGATCTCGTTCACCGTGAACCAGGACCGCTTGCGGCGGATCACGGCACTGTCCGTCACCTCGATGACGGTGGTGAACAAGTGGTTGCCCTTCGTCCAGCGGCTGGCCTGGAAGGTCTCGGTGGCCATCAGAGGGCGGCCTTGGCGGCGGCGGCCACGGCCTGGGGCGTGACGCCGTAGGCCTCCAGCAGCTTCTCGGGCTTGCCGCTCTGGCCGAACTGATCCTGCACGCCCACCCGGCGCAGGGGCATGGGATGGGCTTCCGACAGGATCTCGGCCACCACGCCGCCCAGGCCGCCGTGGGCCTGGTGTTCCTCGCAGGTGACCACCGCCCGGTGGGCCTTGGCCAGCTTCAGCAGGGTCTCCCGGTCGAAGGGCTTGATGGTGGGGCAGTGCAGCACCGTGGCCTCGATGCCTTCGGCGGCCAGGAGCTCCGCAGCGGCGAGGCAGATGGAGGTACCCAGGCCGCAGCCCACCAGCAGCACGTCCGTGCCAGCGCTGGGCGCTTCCGCGCTTGGCCGCATCATCACGGCCTTGCCGATCTGGAAGCGATAGTCGTCGGCGTGGATGCGGGGGAACTTGTCGCGGGTGAGGCGGACGTAGACGGGTCCTTTGTGCGCGTAGGCCGCGCGGATGGCCTGCTTCGTCTCGATGCCGTCGGCGGGCGAGATCACCGTCATGCCCGGGATCATGCGCATGAGGGCCAGGTCCTCGAGGCACTGGTGGGTGCCGCCGTCCTCGCCCACGGTGAGGCCCGCGTGGGTGGCCACGATCTTCACGTTCTGGTGGCCCACGCCGCAGGCCTGGCGCACGAACTCGTAGGCGCGGCCGGTGGCGAACATGGCGAAGGTGCTCACGAAGGGCACCACGCCCGTGGTGCTCGCGCCCGCGGCGGCGGCCACCATGCCCTGCTCGGCGGCGCCCATGTTGAAGAAGCGCTCCGGGAAGGCCTTGGCGAACTTGCTGGTGCGGGTGGAGCCGGCCAGGTCCGCGTCGAAGACAACGAGGTTGGCGCCTTCGTTCCCCAGTTCCACCAGGGTGTCCCCGTAGGCGTCCCGCAGGCTGTCCATCACGACACCCGCCTTGCCGCCCACGCCCGCCGTCTCCATGCCCGCCATGCCTGCTCCCATCGAAGGATCCATTCTACGCGAGGGAGGCCGGGACATGCCTCCGCTGGGCGGCCAGGTGAGGTCAGGCCGCCGCCAGACCCGCTGGTTTTGCCCGGAAGGCCTTAGGCTGGGGGCATGGCCGCATTCCCGTCCCGGGCCTCGACCTGGATTCTGGCTGCCCTGCTCGGGCTGGTGGCCGCGCGTCTCGCCGTCATGCTGACACGATGGCGCCGCGGCGCCCTCCCCGGCACGCGCCTGCTGCTGCCGGCCGTGGTGCTGGCCGAGGGGCTGGGCCTCCTGCTGTCCGGCGGTGCGGCCTGGGTGCTGCGGCTCCGCCTGGGTTCGGCCCTGGCCCTCGAGCTCCTCCTGACCGTCCTGGCCATACGCGCCTGGCGGCGGGCGTCCGCCCTTCCCGGCGCCTGGCCCGAGGACCGGATCGCCGCCACCTTCGGGGCCTTCCTGCCCCTCCGCGCCGCCCGGCTCATAGCCCTGGAGCTGGTGATGGTGGGCGGCGCCACCCGCTTCCTGCTGGGCGGCTTCCGCGATCCCGCCCCCGAAGGGTTCAGCCACCACCGGGAATCCGCCCTCCGCAGCTTTCTCCCGGCCCTGCCCCTCCTCATCCCCGGCGACGTCCTTCTGCTCCACGCGCTCTTCCCGCGCTTGCCAGTCGGCCTGCGCTGGGCGATCCACGCCTCCACCGCCTACGCGGTGCTCTGGCTTGTGGGCCTCTACGCCTCGATCAAGGCCCGTCCCCACCAGATCCAGGACGGCGAGGTCCGCCTCCACCAGGGCCTGCTGAAGTCCGTGGCCTTCCCGACGGCCTCGGTGCGGTCCGCTGCACCCCTGCCGGACTTCGACGACGACTGGGCCCGCCACGCCCACCTGAAGGGCGTGTCGAAGCTCGTCGCCAAGGGGGCGCCCCTGCTGGAGCTGGCCCTAGCCAGCCCCGTCCGGGTGGACGGGATGCTGGGCCCCGGCCGGCCCACGCAGCGGCTGCTGGTCTCCGTGGACGACCCGGCCGCCTTCCGCGCGGCGCTGGGGTGCTGATGCGCACGACTCTCCCCATCGACCCCCTGCTGCCGCAGATCGCGAACAGCCTGCGGGGCAACCCGAATCTGGTGCTCCAGGCCGACCCCGGCGCGGGCAAGACCACGCGGGTGCCGCCGGCCCTGCTGGAGGCGGGCCTCCTCGGGAGCGGCGAGTGCTGGATCCTGGAGCCCCGGCGCCTGGCCGCCCGCCTGGCTGCCACCCGCGTGGCCGACGAGCTGGGCGAGGCCCTGGGCGAGCGGGCGGGCTACGCCGTGCGCTTCGAGCAGAAGGTCTCGAAGGCCACGCGCCTGCGCTTCGTGACGGAAGGCCTGCTGCTGCGGCGGCTCCACGGCGATCCGCAGATGAAGGGCATCACCGCCGTGGTGCTGGACGAATTCCACGAGCGCCACCTGCACACGGACCTGGCCCTCACCCTCCTGCGCCGCCTCCAGCGCACGGCGCGGCCGGACCTGAGGCTCCTGGTCATGTCCGCCACCCTGGAACCCGGCCCCGCGGCCGCCTACCTGGACGCGCCGGTGCTGCAGAGCGCAGGCCGCGCCTTCCCAGTGGACACGGCCTTCCTGCCCCGCCCCGACGACCGGCCCGTGGAGCTGCAGGTGGCCGACGCCCTGGACCGCCTCTACGGCGAGGGGCTGAAGGACCACACGCTGGTCTTCCTGCCCGGCGCGGCGGAGATCCGCGCCTGCCTGAAGGGCTGCGAGGCCCTGGCCGCCCGGCGGGGCCTGAGCCTGCGGCCCCTGCACGGCGAGCTGTCGCCCGAGGCCCAGGTCTTCGCCCTGGAGGCCACCGACGCGCCCAAGGTCATCCTCAGCACGAATGTGGCGGAGAGCTCCGTCACCCTGGACGGCATCGGCGCCGTGGTGGACACGGGCCTGGGCCGGGAGGCCTCCCACTCGCCCTGGTCCGGCCTCTCGGGCCTGCGCACCGTGCGCATCAGCCAGGCGCGCTGCACCCAGCGCACGGGCCGCGCGGGGCGCACGGGCCCGGGCCGCTGCCTGCGCCTCTTCACGGAAGCCGACTTCCAGGCCCGGCCCGCCTTCGACACGCCGGAGTTGCAGCGCGCGGACCTGGCGGAACCTCTGCTGGCCCTGCATGGCATGGGCATCACGCGGCTTTCCGATCTCCACTGGTTCGAGGCACCTCCCGAGGCCGCCGTGGCCGCCGCCGAGGGTCTGCTCACGCGCCTGGGCGCCCTGGCGGACGGCGCCCTCACGCCCGTGGGCCGGCGCATGGCGGACCTGCCCCTGCACCCACGCCTTGCGCGGTTGGCGGTGGCCGGCGAGGACCTGGGCATCCCGAGGCTGGTCCTCCGCGCCGCGGCCCTGCTGGAGACCGGCAGCCTGTCGGCCCGCCAGGGATTGGATCGCGCCCCCGTGAAGACGGGCCACGGCGCGGACTCGGACCTGCTGCTGCGCCTGGACCAGTTCGAGGAGGCCGAGGCCGCGGGCTTCGGCGCGGGCGCCTGCCGGGCCGCGGGGCTCGACGCCTCCGCCGTGCACCGCGCCAAGCGGGCCGTGCAGTCCCTCTCGCGCCTGCTGCCGGCCGCGCCGGAACCCACGGATGCCGAAGCGCGCCTGCTGAAGGCCCTGCTTGCCGGCTACCCGGACCGCGTGGGCCGGCTCTCCGCCAATGGCACCTGCGCCTTCGCGGGCGGCGGCGGCGCGAAGCTCGATCCCGCCAGCCGCGTGCGGCGCCCCGGCCTCGTCCTGGCCCTGGAGGCGGAGGCCGCGAAGCAGGGCACGGGCACCCAGGCCCTCGTCCGCCTGGCCTCCCGCTGCGAGGCCGACTGGCTGCTGGACGCCTTCCCCGAGCGCCTGGAGGCCGTGGACGAGCTGCAGTTCAACGCCTCCGCCGGTCGGGTGGAGCGCCGCTCCGAGATCCGCTTCGACGGCCTGGTGATCGACAGCAGCCGGGGGCCTGCGGATCCTTCGGACCCGCGGGCCGGGGAGCTGCTCGGGGAAGCGCTACGCGGCCGTCCCCTGGATGAGGTGCCGACGAGGTTCCTGGCGCGGCTGTCCTTCCTCCGGAAGCACCGGCCGGATCTGGACCTGCCGGAGGACCTCCTCGGCCCGCTGCTGGCGGGGGCCTGCGCGGGGCGGGCGACGCTGCGCGAGGTGCAGGAGGTGGACTGGCCCGCGGCCCTTCGCCAGGCCTTCCCCGCCGAGACCCTGCGCCTGCTGGACACCTGGGCCCCGGAGGCCATCCAGCTGCCCAAGGGCCGGCCCACCAAGGTCCACTACGAGGACGACCCGCCCTGGATCGCCTCGCGCCTCCAGGACTTCTGGGGCCTCAAGAAGACGCCAACCGTGGCGGGTGGCGCCGTACCCCTGGTCCTGCACCTCCTGGCGCCCAACATGCGCGCCGTGCAGGTCACCACCGACCTCGCCGGCTTCTGGCAGCGGGCCTACCGGGAGCTGCGGCCGGCGCTCTCGCGGCGGTACCCCAAGCACCACTGGCCGGAATGAGCTGGATCAAACCAACAGATGGCTGGTCACGGAAAACACGGAATTCCACGGAAGGCACAGAAGGAAGAGCCAACCGGCCTGCTGATCCGGAACGAGACCCAAGTGCCCCTTTCCGTGCTTTCCGGCCTTTTTCTGTGCCTTCCGTGGCCAGCTTTTTCGGCTAGATCCCACCTCAGCCTCGCAACTCCTCGAGCATTGCCAGGGCCCCGGTCTCCAGCAGGGTGCTGTCCAAGCCCGTGGCCAGGAGGGTGAAACCGGCGGCCGCGTGGGGCCGCATCTCGGCGGCGGTCATGCGGAAGATGCCGAGCGGCATGGCGGCTTCGCGGCAGGCACGGGCGATGCGCTCCACTGCCTCGAGAAAGACCGGGTGATCGAACTGCTCGGAGATCCCCAGGCTGGCGCTCAGGTCGTAGGGCCCCACGAAGACCGCTGCCACGCCAGGCACCCGCACGATGGCGCCGATGTCCTCCAGGGCTTCCCTGGACTCGGCCTGCACCACCACCAGGCCCCGACCCCGGACCACCCGGACGGCGGCCTCCGCCTGAGTCGCCGAATCCACATGGGGCACGATGAGGCCCTCGGCGCCGACGGCGACTGCCTCCGCGAGAACCTCCGGATCCAGTGAAGGCACACGCAGCAGGCAGGGCACGGCACCCTTCAGGGCAGCCAGGGTGCGGGACGTTTCAGCGGGCCCGAAGCCCCCGTGCTCGCCGTCCAGGAACAGCCAGTCGAAGCCGGCCCGGGCCAGGGTCGTGGCCACCTCCGGGCGGGGGATCTGGACCAGGGTGCCGAGCAGCCGTTCGCCGGCGCGCAGGCGGTCGGGGAAGGGAGTCTGGGACATGGGCACCTCCACGTCCCAGAGTGGACCGGATCGGATCCGGGTGGGCCGGTTTGGTAACCTGGAGCCCATGCTGACCTTCCGACCCATCCGGCCCGAGGACGACGCCGCCATGGCGGCCCTCATCCGCGCGGTGATGCCCGAGTTCGGCGCGGACGGACCCGGCTTCGCCCTCCACGATCCCGAGGTGGACTTCATGAGCCGGGCCTACGGCGTACCCGGCGCGGCCTACTTCGTGCTGGTGGACGAGGCCGGGAAGGTGGTGGGGGGCGCGGGCGTGGCGGCCCTTGAGGGCGGCGAGCCGGGCATCTGCGAGCTGCGCAAGATGTACTTCCTGCCAGAGGCCCGGGGCCGGGGTATGGGCGAGGCCCTGCTGCGCCACTGCCTCCAGGTGGCCAAGGCGTTGGGCTACCGCACCTGCTACCTGGAGACCCTCACGGGCATGGACCAGGCCATGAAGCTCTACGGCAAGCTGGGCTTCCAGCCCCTCTGCGCACCCCTGGGCCGCACCGGCCACGGTGGCTGCGACCGCTGGTACGCTTTGGAACTGAGATGAAAGCCCACCACCGGACCATGGCTTTTCTCACCGTTCATCACCGTTTATCACCGGTTTCTAAACGTCTCTGTTTGCGTCTCGCTGGGGCCTCTTCCAAAGAAAAAGAAAGTTCAACCGGTGATGAACAGTGAGAAACGGTGATGAAGACAACGGCATCCTCTCCTTGGTGAATCGGATGTTTGTCTCTCGATGGTCCTCACGGGACGGGAGGCTGATGTGATCCTCGGACTGGGTACCGACCTCTGCCCGCCCAGTCGCTGGCGGCACCTCATCGAGCGCTTCGGGGTGGAGAAGGGCGCGCGACGGATTCTCCATCCGGAGGAGGCGGACTACCTGCTGGGAGGCAACCGGGAGCGGCTGCCCGAGCGCCTGGCGGGTCGCTGGGCGCTGCGGGAGGCCTTCGGCAAGGCCCTCGGCACGGGTCTGGATGGCTGGTCCTGGAAGGAGCTGCGCTACGTGAACGGGCGGATGTGGGCCGTGGGCGCCCTGGCCGACCTGCTGGCGGCCCGCGGCATCCGCAAGCTCCACGGCAGCGTCAGCCACGACGGAGACCTGGCCCTGGCCGTGGTCATCCTGGAGGATTGACCTTCACAAGCACCCGGTGGATCCACGTAAGGACGATTCACCACCAAGACACCAAGACACCAAGAACGGCGGAAATACAGGAAACCGGTTCCTGGTTATCTGCGAGTTTCGGCCTGATCAGAGCTTCAAAAGCCTCCACGAAGAACACGAAGAAGAACACCAAGGCCACGAAGACCGGCTCCAGCCCCCGGCCGGGACATCCGGGCCTTCGGCCCCCGGCCGCGCACCGCGCGTCCGGGTTCGCGGGTGGCTCAGGGTGGCTTCCAGGGGTCACCATGGCCGCCGCCCGCGAAGGGATGTCCGCATTGGGTCGAGCGCCATTCGCGCTCTTTGTGCACCGCCGGGTGCCTTCATGTCCTTCGTGGAGATCTTTTCCTCGGATGAGGCTCGCGCCTAGCCCTTCCGCAGCTGCTTCATGAGCCGGGGCAGGCGGTTCAGGGCGGCCTGGGCCTCGGTCCACTCCTTGTGAGGCCGGGCGGGGAAGCCGGTGACGAAGCTGCCCTCGGGCAGGCTCTTGGCCACCACGCTGTTGCCGCCCACCACGCTGCGGCTGCCGATCTCGATGTGACCCACCACGCCCACCTTGCCCGCCAGGGTCACGTAGTCGCCCAGCTTCGTGGAGCCGCTGATGCCGGTCTGGCTCACCAGCAGGCAGTGGTTCCCCACCTGCACGTTGTGGCCCACCTGCACCTGGTTGTCGATCTTGGTGCCCGTGCCGATGCGGGTGGGGCCCAGCACGCCGCGGTCGATGCACACGCAGGCGCCGATCTCCACGTCGTCGCCCACCTCCACCCAGCCCACCTGGGGGATCTTGGCGTGGCGGCCCTCCACCAGCACGTAGCCGTAGCCGTCGCTGCCCACCACGGAGTTGGCGTGGATGGCCACGCGGTTCCCCAGCCGGGTGCGGCGGTAGAGCACGGCGCCGGAGAACAGCTCGCAGCCCTCGCCCAGCACGCAGTCGTCGCCGACATGCACGCCCGGATGCAGCACGCAGCCTGCCCCGAGCACCGTCCGGGCCCCCACGGTGGCGCCGGGCGCGAGGCGGCATCCCGCGCCGATCACCGCGGTGGGATGCACGGGACGGTCGCTCCACTCGGGAGCGGGCTCCGGGTGCAGCCAGCCGATGGCCTGGGCGAAGGCCCAGTAGGGATGCTTCACTCGGAGCACGGGATGCTCGCCCATGTCCGCCGCCGCGTCCACGAAGATGAGACCCGCGGCACTTTCCCTGGCCTTCGCGGCATATTTGGGATTGGCCAGGAAGGAGACCGCCCCCGCCCCCGCCTCTTCCAGGGGCTTCACTTCGGAAATGGGCCGATCCGGGGGACAATGCTCGAGGCTGCCGCCCAGACGTTCCGCCAGCTCACGGGCTGTGATGATCGGCATGGCACCCTCCTCGTCAGTCTTCAGTCTTCAGCCTTCAGCCTTCAGTTTCCAGTCTCCCGTCGGGATCCCGCATGCATCCAGTTCTTTTCGAGATCGGTTCCTTCCCCCTGGGCACCTACGGGCTGCTGCTGGCCATCGCCTTCTTCGCGGGCACGGCCCTGGCCAAGCGGCAGGCGAAGCTGGATGGGCTGAACCCGGCCGCCATCACGGACCTGGCCATCGCCGTCCTCATCGCCGCCATCCTGGGCTCCAAGCTGCTGATGATCATCGTGGGCCTCTTCACGCCCGCCGGCCAGGAAGGCGCCATGACCTTCCGCGAGATCTTCACGATGTCCACGCTACGGGCCGGCGGGGCCATTCACGGCGGCATCATCGCCGCCACGGCCACCTTCTTCTGGAAGCTCCGCAAGGGCCAGGGCCTGCCCCTGCGCCTCACCGGCGACGCCCTGGTGCCCGGCGTGGCCCTGGGCCAGGCCATCGGCCGCCTGGGCTGCTTCTCCGCCGGCTGCTGCTACGGCACGGAAACCCACGTGGCCTGGGCCGCCACCTTCACCGATCCCATCGCCCACGCCTTCAGCGGCACCCCGCTCGACATCCCCCTGCACCCCGTGCAGCTCTACAACAGCTTCGCCAACCTCACGGTGATGGCCGTCCTCCTGCTGGCCCGCGGGAAACGCCAGTTCCAGGGCCAGATCTTCTCCCTCTACTTCCTGGTGGAGGGCCTGGGCCGCATTGTCACCGAGACCTGGCGCGGCGACGGGGACCGCGGCACGGGCTGGCTGGGCTGGGCCTGGCTCAGCACCGGCCGCCTCACGGGCGTAGCCTTCATGATGCTGGGCGCGGGCCTCTGGCTCTTCTGGAGCCGCCGGAAGGAAGCGACCCGATGATCAGCCTCCGCGCCGAGGACGGCGCCCCCCGCCTGGACCGCTTCCTGGCGGACCGCTTCCCCGAGGTCCCCCGAGCGCGCTGGGACGCCCACGTGCGCACGGGCGAGGTGAAGGTGAACGGACAGCCGGTGTCCAAGGGCGGCGTGAAGCTGCGCCCCGGCGACCTGGTGGAGACGGAGCTGCCCATCATCGCCGCCCCGGCCGCGCACCTGGAGGCCGAAGCCATCGACCTGCCCACGCTGTTCGAAGACGGCCAGCTGTGGATCGTGGACAAGCCCGCGGGCATGGTGGTGCACCCCGGGCCGGGCCATGCCGGCGGCACGGTGGTGAACGCGCTCCTCCACCGGCTGAAGGCGCCCGTGATCCTCGAAGGCGCTGACGACGAAGGCGAGGACACCGAGGAGCTGGCTTCCGGATGGCCCGGCCTCGTACATCGCCTGGACCGCTACACCACCGGCTGCCTCTGCCTGGCCAAGACCGCCGAGGCCCAGCGCGCCATCCAGGCCCAGTTCAAGGCCCGCACCGTGGTGAAGCGCTACCTGGCCCTGGTGCGCCACTCGCCGCGCCTGCCCCAGCTAGGCAGCCTCCTCATCGACGAGCCCATCGCCCGCCACAAGCAGGACCGCCTGCGCATGGTGGTGGCCGAGGGCGGGCGCCCCGCGCAGACCCGCATCCGCGTGCTGGCCCGCACCACCAGCGTGGCCCTGGTGGAGTGCGAGCTGCTCACGGGCCGGACGCACCAGATCCGCGTGCACCTGGCCCACCTGCGGGCCCCGCTCATGGGCGATCCGCTCTACGGCGGGCCAGGCCGCTGGAAGGATGTGGACGGCGGGACCCTGCTGCTGCCCCATCCGGCCCTCCACGCCTGGAAGCTGTCCGTGGACCACCCCCTGACCGGCGCCCGCATCGACGCGGTGGCGCCCATCCCCGAGGCCTTCCGCGCCCTCGCGGCCGCTCTGGGCTTGCCGGAGGTCTGAGGCCGGGGCATCATCCCCGTACCGGGAGGTGCCATGTCCTCGCTCGCCCAGGCCCTGACGACGCTGAGAGGCTGGATGGAGACGTACCCCTTCCTGCCGGGGCTGGTCTTCGCGGCTCTCTGCCTCCTCCTGCTGTTCGCGGTGGCCCTGCCACGGCTCCGCTCCTGGCGCCGGGGCCAGGGGCGGCCCGTGCTGGATCCCCTCCAGGTCGAGGAGCTGCTCCAGGGCCCCGGCGTGCTGCTGGTGGACCTGCGGGACGAGGCGGCCTTCCGGCAGGGTCACATCCGGGGCTGTCTGCACGTGCCTTTCGCGGAGCTCACCAGGCGTTTCGGATCCCCGGACCCTCAGGCCAAGCGGGCCCTCGTCCTTGTGGACGAGACGGACGCGCTATCCCATCGCGCCCTCAGGCTCCTCACCGCCCGGGGCTTCGAGTGGGTCTACGTCCTCCAGGGCGGGATGCGGGCCTGGCGCGGAGCGAGCCGGCCAATGGTGAAGTGATCAGGCCCCGTCTGTCTCCTGCAGCCCCCATCGGTCCCAGAGCAGCAGCAGGAGAAGGCCCGGGATGGCCGCCGCGGCGCAGACAGGGAAGTAGAGCTTCCAGCCGTACCAGTCCGCCATGAAGCCCGTGAGGCCCGCGAAGAGCGTGCGCGGCAGGGCCATGAGGGCGCTGAACAGCGCGTACTGGGTACCGGTGTAGCTGCGGTTGCAGGCCCCCATAAGCAGGGCCGCGAAGGCGCTGCCCCCCATGCCGTAGGCCAGGTTCTCCAGGGTGTTCGCCGCCACCAGCAGGGGCAGGTGGCGGCCCAGCAGGGAGATGGTCCAGAAGCCCAGGATGCTGCCAGCCTGCACGAAGCCGCAGATCCAGAGCGCTTTGCGCAGGCTCATGCGCGTGAGCATCCAGCCGCCCAGCAGGCCGCCCAGGATGATGGCCACCATGGCCGTGGTCTTCTGCACGAAGCCGATCTCGGTCTTCGTGAAGCCCATGCCCCGAAGCAGGAAGGGGATGGTCATGGATTCCGCCAGCCAGTCGCCCAGCTTGTAGAACACGGCGAAGGCCAGCAGGTAGGCGATGCCCCGGCGCTGGAGCAGATCCTTGAGGGGCCCGGAGATGGCCTCCCGCAGCGTGCGCGGGGCCCGGGCCACGGCGTCGGTGTTCTCCGCCAGCCAAGTGCCGATCATGCCCAGGACTGTGAGGCCGGCCATGGCGAGGTAGGTGGCCCGCCAGCCCAGCTTGTCCGCCAGGATGAGCGCCAGCCCGCCGCTCACCAGCATGGCCACGCGATAGGCCGCGATGTGGATGCTGTTGCCCAGGCCCAGGTGCTTCTGGTCCAGGGCCTCGGCGCGCCAGGCGTCCACGGCGATGTCGAAGGTGGCGCTGGTGACGGCCACGGCCAGGGCCGGGACCACCACGCGCAGCAGGTCCAGGTGCGGCTGGATGAGGGCCAGCCGGGCGAGCGCCAGGGCCATACCCGCCTGCATGACCAGCATCCAGCCCCGCCGCCGGCCCAGGCCCGGTAGGGAGAAGCGGTCCAGGAAGGGCGCCCAGAACACCTTCAGGCTG
Organism: Geothrix paludis; assembly: GCF_022808815.1. Lineage (GTDB taxonomy): Bacteria > Acidobacteriota > Holophagae > Holophagales > Holophagaceae > Geothrix > Geothrix paludis. The sequence goes on from NZ_JAKZLC010000002.1 coordinate 230,827, forward strand.
TAGGGCAGCGTCACGAAGCTGAAGAGGCCGATGGTGGCCAGGCTCAGCTTCTCATCCGTCATCCAGGCCTTCAGCGTCGACCCCGTGAGGAACAGCGGGAGCCCCGACGCGAAGCCGAGAAGCAGGAGGACGGCATACTGGCGGGGCTTCATCCCACCAGCCTAACCGGAGTCACCCGCCGCTCAGGGCTCGCCCCCGTGGGTGTGCAGGTCGTGGACCATGTGGCCGCCGAGGTGGCCCGTGCGGAGCACTGCCCCCACGCCCATGGCGCTGACCAGCAGCCAGAGGATGAACAGGAGCCGGGCCAGGCGCGGCGGCAGGTCGCGATGGAGGAACCGGGCCGCCCCCAGGTGAAGGACCCAGGTCCCCGCCAGGATGCTGAAGATGCCCACGGTCCACTCGGCCGCCTCCTCATGCTGGTCCAGGGCGGCCCGCAGCGCCGGCGTCCGGTGCGCCAAGTTCTCCGCGGCGTCCCCCGTGGCCAGGGCCAGCAGCGCCCCGGCGAGCCCAAGCAGCAGCAGGAGCAGCGCCATGGCGTGGATGCCCCGGCGCTGGGCGGGCCAGAGCGCACCAATGAGGAAGAGGAGCGGGGCCGTCATCAGCAGCGCGATGGGGAAGTGGACGATGGCGGGATGAAGGTGGTTGAAGGGGGGCACGGGAGCTCCGGGGCGGAATCGGCGGGATGTCCCGAACAGGATGCGCCCACGGCCAGGGCGGACGCCAGACCGGAGGGGCCGGTTTCTGCCATCCGGATCTGGGACCGTCGTGGGCACCGCCCCATCCTCGCCCCCAGGTCACGTGGCCACGGCCGCGGTCCCCCTTGAGGAGGTTCCATGTCCCGCCCCGAACCATCCATCCCCGCCGCCACCCCCAGCCCGTCCAGCGGCCTCGACCGCCGGGAATTCTGCGCCTGCGCCCTCGCCGTGGCCGCCGCGGCCGCGGTCGTCTCCTGCGGGGGCGGCGGTGGCGGAGGGTCCGCCTCGGCGCCACCGCCTCCTCCTCCGCCACCTCCGCCCAGCACGGTCACCACCTCGGAGACGAAGGCCAGCATGCTGGCCCAGCCGTCGGGCACGGTGAAGGACTACACCACCACCGCCTCCGGCAGCTGCCCGCTGGTCTTCGGGGCCGCCCAGGGCTACTACCTGGTCCGGGACAGCGCCGGCATCTACGCCTTCAACGCGAGCTGCCTGCATCAGGGCGGGCGCCTCGGCCCCACGCAGACCGGCTTCAGCTGCCCCTGCCATGGCAGCCAGTACGACCTCAACGGCACCGTGACCCAGGGTCCGGCGCCGGTGGGGTCCACCCTCCAGCACTACGAGGTCAGCGAAGCCACGCCGGGCGGGGCCCTGGTGATCGATCCCTCCAAGCCCGTCTCCGCCGCCACGCGGCTGACCTGACCCGGCCGGTGCCGCCCATGACGCTCCGGCCGATCCTCCCGTTCCTCTGTTTCTCCCTGCTCCTCCCCGCCGGGCTGTCGGCCCAGGACTCGGATCTGCCCCTGGGCCTCAACCTGCCCACGGCGGACCACCTTGAGGGCTGGCAGCCCGCCATCCGCTTCACGCACCGCTTCACCGAATCCGCCAAGGGGAACTCGAAGGATCTCTATGGCCTGGATGGCGGCAACTTCCCGGGCCTGGGCTTCGACCTCGGCATCGCCGCGGTGCCGGGGCTCAACGCCCAGATCTACCGCACGGCGGATGGCAAGACCGTCACCCTGGCCCTCCAGGAGCGGATCCTGAACCGCCCCCATGTCCGCCTGGCAGTGCGGGTGGAGCGCTTCGACGAGACCATCCAGCGGACCACCTACGCCTTCGGAACCGTGGGCATCTCCGGTGCGGCCGTGCAGCTCCCCGCGGAGCTTGTGGCGGGCGCCTTCACGGTCAGCCTCGTGCCCACCTGGCTGTCCCGCACCACCACTAGGGACCAGGCGCTCTTCACCGCCGGGGCGAGCTTCCGGTGGCGCTTCGCCGAAAGCCAGTCGGTCCTGGCCGAGTACTACCCCCGCCCCTCCCGCCTGGATCGTGCGACCTACGAGCCCGGCTACGCCGTGGGCTACCGCTACCAAACCAAGGGCCACCGCTTCACCCTCCTGGCCACCAACGTCCAGGGGACCACCGCCCACCAGGTCCTGGGCGGCGACTACGCCGGCGGCCCCAGGCCCCCCAGTCGCTGGGCCCTGGGGTTCAACCTGGTGCGGATCTTCTAGGATCCTTGCTCAGGGACGCGCGGGCTCCAAGATGCGGAGCCCGGGGCCGGAGCCCATGCGCTTCAGGGGAAAATAGAGCCAGTGCGTGCCAGGGTCGATGACCACGACGTGGGCGTTGGGGCCGACGTCCTGGTCTCTCTCCCGGCGGAGGGTGGCGCCCTCGCCGCGAAAGACAACCGCCGGGCCCGACTCGGCGGCGACCACGAGCCGCCGGGCCGCGGGGTCGAACGCGAGCACATCGGGATCCCGGCCCACGGGGAAGGAGGCGGTGACCTTGCCGACCGCGAGGTCCACCACCAGGAGTTTCGCATTCCCCTCGCAGGCCACGAAGGCCAGGTGGCGCTCCGGATCGAGGGCCAGGCCGTGGTTCCCCTCCGCGCCGGGCAGGTCCAGGCGGGCTATCACCGACAGGGCCGCCGGGTCGATGGTCACGAGCTGGTTCCGGCTTTGAACATTGCTGTAGATGCGCTGGGACACGGGGTCGTACTGGGTGTTGCCCACCTCGCCGCCCAGGGGGATGGCGGCCATGGCCCGGCGGGAGGCCGCGTCGATCACCACGACCTGCCCCCCCCGCTCGTCCGACACGAAGACGCGCCCGTGCTCGGGATCGAAGGCCAGCCCGTCCGGGAACCGCCCCGCCGGCACCCGGGCCAGCTCGCGCAGCGTGTCCGTGTCCAGGATCGCCACCTTCCCCTCGCCGGCCACGCTGACATACAGCTCGTGGCGGCCGGGGACCGCGAGGATGCCGGTGCAGCTCGGGAAGCCCGGCAGGACCGCCAGCACCTTGCGGGCGGCGGTATCAAAGACCACCACCTCGCCCGCGCCCATGTGGGCGAGGTAGAGCCGGTGGGCCGCGGCGTCGAGGCTGGCGTAGTCGAACCGGGAGGCGGCGCCCGGCAGGGGCACGTCCGCGACGGACACGAGCGGCGCGGGGGCCTTGGGCTTCGACTGGCAGGCCATGGGCGCCAGGAGCAGGAGGAGGGCCCAGGGGAACCCCCTGGTGGGCCGCGCGGAGGGTGGAACCGGCAGGAAGGTCATGGGGACTCCCGGAGGGCATCAAGGACGGAAGGTCCAGCGGAGCTTGGCGCTGAGGACCTCCTGGCGGGGAAGGAAGCGCAGCGGCCCGTTCAGGTCCGGCCGCTCCCAGCCTCGGGTCCAGACCAGGAAGGCCTCGGCCTGGGGGCGGACCTCCCATCGCAGGCGGAGGTTCGACCCCAGGCTTCGGGAGGCGGTGTCGTACTGCAGGAGGCCTGACAGGATCAGGCCCGGGGCCCATCCGTACTCACCGCGGAGCTGCAGCAGCCGCTGGGTGAAGTTCCCCCAGGGCAACCGCGCGAAGTCGTTCTCGGCGGAGGCGGTCCACCGGATGTGGCCATCCCGGGCGTTCCCGCCCACGGACTGGATCCACTGGAAGAGGCGCCCGCCGTAGAACTCGCCGAACCAGACCGTCGTCCCCGCCTGCCACAGCCGCGTGGCCGCGCTCTCCGCCAGCAGCCGCCAGCGGTTGAACCGGTACTCCCCGGCCGGGATGACCACGCCGGGGCTGATCTCGAAGGGCTGGGCCAGCACCTCCACCTGGGGCTGCCAGTTGGCCTCGAAGTGGTCGCCCGAGGCGGTCACCACATTGAAGGGGGCCGTGAAGAGCTCCGAGCTCTGGAGGTTCCCCCGGAGGCCCTCCACGCGGAAGAGGCTCACCTCGTAGAATGCCTGGCGGATCCACGCCAGGGACGGCGAGGCCGGGCGCGGCTGGTAGGCGAGGCCCGCGGACAGCTGCCGCGTTCCCGGCCGCGGGAGGAAGCCCATGCCGGGATCCAGCGCCTCCCCGAAGCGGTTCACCTTCAGGCTGATGTCCCAGAGGTCGTTCGGATAGTCGACCTTGAACCCCCAGCCCTCGGGATCTCCCTCCGGGAGGGCGGTCCCGGCGCTCCGGGCCGTCCACAGCCCCACCTCAAACAGCTTGTCGCCGAAGAGCCGGGAGGTCTGCCACACGGCGTCCAGCCCCGCCAGGCGGTTGCTCCCCGGCCCCTGTGGATTCCCCTGGGTGCCGATGGCACCGAGGCGGAGGTGCTCGTCCACATCCCAGCTCACGCGGGCGGCGGAGAGGTCCGTTCCGCCGCGCACCGCGGAGCCCTCCTGCCGGATCCTCAGGGCGCCCACCGACACCGGCCCCACGCGGCCGATGACCTTTCCGCCGCCGCTGAGGGGGACCGGCTCGCCCGCGGCCAGCCCCACGGTGCGGGAGAAGAAGGGGATGAAGTCGCTGTCCAGGCCGAGGCCGAACTGGAACTGGTTCGCGCCTTCCAGGAAGAAGGCCCGCTTCTCCGGGAAGTAGAGGGGGAAGCGCGTCAGGTTGATCTGGCGGGAGTCGACCTCGGTCTCCGCGAAGTCCGGCCGGTAGGTGAGCATGCCGGACAGCTGGTTCGTGAGCGACGCCTCCACGTCGAGCCCCATCCGGCCCCGGGCGGAGTGTGTGCCTTCCTGGAAATCCGCCTGGCGCTGCGCCAGCAGGAAGGGGCTCACCGAGAGTCCGCTGCCCCGCTTCAGACCGGCCACGCCCTCCAGGGTGCCCGCCCGGCCCATATCCGGCAGCTTGGCGTCGAGGATGGGGGACGCCCAGCGCAGGGTCAGGCGCTCGCGGGCCACCTGGCGCTCGACGTTGAAGCCCCACCGGTCCCGCGCCGGATCGAAGCGCAGGGTGCGGCTGGGGATGAAGATCTCGAGGCTCCAGCCGGAACCATCCCGGGCGGTGGCCGCCTCCCAGAGACCGTCCCAGTCGAGCGACACGGACTCGGGGCCGGAAACCAGCCCGTCGGCGCGGGCCCCCGACGCGTTCACCTGGAAGCTGTAGGCCGTGTGCCCGTCACCGAGGGTGTCCACCACGAGCGTCACCGCATCGTCGCCGCTGAAGTCCCCGTCCCGCTGGAGGGTGTGGGCGACGATCCCCGAGGGATCCGGATCCGCGCACCGGATCCCCACGTACAAGCCTTCAGCGGCGACCAGGACCTTCGCGGTCGTGGCAAAGGGCGTCGGCGCGCCGGGGACCGGCGCCTGCTGGGTGAGGCGGATCTCCGGCGCCCCGAGCCAGGCGGCCTCGTCCAGGCGGCCGTCCACGCGGATCGGGGTGGAGGCGGGGGCGCCCCTCACCGTGGGCGGGGCCTCCGCCCATAGGCTTCCGCCCAGGCCGCCCAGAAGCGCCAGGACCACGCGTCTAGCCATGGTAGAGGCCCAGGCCGAGCAGGCCCGCCGCCAGCACCAGCAGGGGCTCGGGGATCTTGGTCTTCCAGATGAGCCCGAGGGTGGCGAGGCCGATGAGGGCCGTGGGCAGGTCGCGGATGGCCCCCCGGCCCAGCACCAGCACCGCGCCGGCGATGGCCCCTGTGGCCCCGGCCGTGACGCCCGTGACCAGGGCTTTCAGGCCCGGGTCCTTCCCGTGCCGCCGGAAGAACGGCGCGGCGAGCACCACCATCAGATAGACCGGGAGGAAGACGCCCACCGCGGCCGCGCAGGCGCCGAGGGGCCCGGCGACCAGGTAGCCGATGAAGGCCACGGTGATGACCACAGGTCCCGGCGTGATCATGGCGACGGCCACGGCATCCAGGAACTGACGCTCCGTGAGCCAGTGCCACTCGTTGACCACGCCGCCATGGAGGAAGGGCACGATGGCCAGGCCCGAGCCGAAGACGAATAGGCCCGCCTTGGCGAAGAACCAGAGCACCGTCCCGGCCGTGGCCGCCGGGACCACCCCCTGGGCCCCCGTCAGCAGCCAGGGCGCGAAGCCCGTCACCATCGGCCGCCGCCCGGGGCGGGCCCGGAGGATCCAGGCCAGGAGGCCCCCCAGCAGGACCAGGGAGATCCACTCCCGCCCCGTGAGGGCCGTCGTGGCGCCCACCACCAGGAAGATCCCCCAGGCCAGGGGGTCCTTCCGCAGGGTGGCCTTGCCGAGCTTGAAGGCGGACCGGGCGATGATGCCGATGACCGCCGCCCCGACGCCGTAGAAGACAGCCTGCATCCACCGGAGCCCGCCGTAGGCCACGTACAGCACGGAGAGCCCGATCACCATGAGGAAGGACGGCAGGATGAAGGTGAACCCCACGAGTGTGGCCCCGAGCACGCCGGCCCGGACGTAGCCCAGGTAGATCGCCAGCTGGGCCGCCAGGGGTCCGGGCGCGAGCTGGGCCAGCGTCAGCGCCTCCTGGTAGTCCGCCTCGTTGATCCAGCCCCGCGCCTCCACCAGGTCCCGGTGCATGGCCCCCGCCAGCGCGATGGGACCGCCGAACCCGAAGGCGCCGAGCTTCAGGAAGTAGAGGACGAAGGCCCGCAAGTGGGGGCGCCCATCCGCGGCGGTCACGCGGGGCTCCGTGCCAGGGCTTCCAGGAAGGCGTCCAGCACCACGGAGCCCGCCGCGAGCCGGTCCTCATCCGCGGCGTGCCGGAGGGCCACGCCCTGGATGACCCGCGCGAAGCCTTCGGTTTCCGGGCGCTGGAACCGGCGGTCTTTCAGATCCACGTCGTGGATCAGCTCGGCCAGGGGCCGGAGCCCCGGCGCGGGGAGGTCCAGGTGGTGGAGAAAGGTCTCGAAGCTGCAGCGGTCGCCTTCGTGGGTGAACTCGCCCTCGGCCATGTCGAAGCGGAGGTCCCCCCGCCGGTGCCGGTAGGCTTTCGGATCCACGAACCGGAGGCGGGCCTCCGGGTCGATGAACCGGCGGATGAGCCAGGCGCAGGCGATCCGGTCCACATGGATGCCCTTCCGGGTGATCCAGGTGCGCCCGCGCAGCTCCTCCGCGGGGCTGGAAGGCAGGGTTTCCCTCGTGGGCAGGAGGCGGGCCTCGCAGGTGGCCAGCAGGTCCTCGACCTCGGCCCGGCGCGGGGCCCCGAAGAAGTCCAGGGCCTGGATCTCCTCCAGCCGGCGGCGGAAGCGCGCCAGGGCGCCGGCGTCCGCCTCCGCGGGCGCCTGGAGGGCAGTGCGGAGCTCCCCGGCAAGGGCCGCGTAGTCCCCGTCCCGCTCGGCCCGGAACCGGGCCACCACGTCCGAGTCAGACAGCCCTTCCATCAGGCTGGCCTCCACCACGGAGGCCTCTCCGCCGGCCCCTTCGATCTGCCGGACCATCCACTGGAGGTCCTCGGCGGAATCCTCCGAGGCCGGCAGGGCATGGACCGAGTTCTTGAGGGCCACGGCCCCCAGCGACTGGAGCTGGCGGCGGACCTTCACCCGCAGGTAGGCGGGCTGGGCGGGGAGTTGGTGGAAGAGGAGCATCCACCGCAGCGGGTCGGGCATGGGGGTCACCCCACCCCAGAATAGATTCACCTGCATCTCACGCAAGATTCAGGTGAATCTTTCCACCGAAATGAAAGCCGAAGCGCGACCTTAGATCCTCGCGGTGCACGCGCCGCGGGGGGAACCCCCGGAGAGGGCTAATCCGCGAGCGTGCTCAGATCCCCCGGATCCTGCCCCAGGGCCCAGGCCTTGAGGGCCCGGCGGACGATCTTGCCCGAGCGCGTCTTGGGCAGGCTGGCTCGGATCTCGATGTCCGAGGGGGTGGCGATGCCGCCCAGGTCCTCGCGGACGTGGTCCTTGAGGCTGGCGATGAGGCCGGGGCCCGCCTCGACGCCGGCCTTGACCACCACGTAGGCCTTGATGCTCTCGCCCTTGATGGCGTCGGGGATGCCCACCACCGCGCTTTCCGCCACGGCCGGATGGCGGATGAGCGAACCCTCGATGTCGGCAGTGCCGATGCGGTGGCCCGCCACATTGAGCACATCGTCGGAGCGGCCCAGCACGGCGATGTAGCCATCGGCATCCCGCACGGCCACATCCCCGGCGCTGTAGCAGCCGGGGATGTCACGCCAGTAGTCCTCGTAGCGCTTGGGGTCGTTCCACACGGTGCGCAGCATGTAGGGCAGCGGGAACTTGATCACCAAAAGACCGCCCTGGCCATCGGGCACGGGACTCCCGTCGCGATTCACCACGGCGAGTTGGGCTCCGGGCATGGGCTTGCCCGCCTTACCCGGCCGGACCTCGAAGGTGGGCAGGGTGCCGATGACGGGTCCGGCGATCTCCGTCTGCCACCAGTTGTCCACCACCTGGCCGTTTCCCTGTCCGACGAGATGCTGCTGGGCCCAGCGGTGGGCTTCGGGGTTCAACGGCTCGCCGGCGCAGGCCAGGAGACGCAGCTTGCTCAGATCGAACTTCCCGGGGGCCTCGGCGCCGTGGCTCATCCACATGCGCACGGCCGTGGGGGCCGTGAACATGACGTTCACCCCGAAGCGCTCGCAGAGCTCCCAGGTCACTTCCGGGCTGGGATAGTCCGGCGCGCCTTCGCGGCACAGCACGGTCGCCCCGATGCTGAGGGGGCCGTAGACGATGAAGCTGTGGCCCACGATCCAGCCGATGTCGGAGGTGCTCCAGTAGATGTCCCGCTCCTGGATCTGGTAGAAGGCCTTGCTCAGGTAGTTCACCCCCACCATGTAGCCGCCGGTGGCATGCACCACGCCCTTCGGTTTCCCCGTCGTTCCGCTGGTGTAGAGGATGAACAGCGGATGCTCGGCGTCCACCATCTCGGGCTCGCAGTGGATGTCGCGGCCCTGCTGGATGTCGTAGAAATCCTTCTCGCGCTCGCTGGCGAAAGTGACGGGCGCATCGCCGGGCCGCGAGCCGCGCCGGTGCACGATGACGTGGTCCACGGTGGTCAGGTCGCGCACGGCCTCGTCCACGATGGGCTTGAGGGCGATGGCCTTGCCGCGGCGGTAGGTGAAGTCGGAGCACACGACGACCTTGGCGCCGGCGTCCTCGATGCGGGTGCGCAGGGCCAGCGCCCCCATGCCCGCGTAGACCACACTGTGGATGGCGCCGATGCGGGCGCAGGCCAGCATGGAGATGATGCCCTCGGGCGTGAGCGGCATGTAGAGGATCACGCGATCGCCCTTCTTCACGCCCAGCCGCTTGAGCGTGTTGGCGAAGCGGTTCATCTCGCGATAGAGGCGGTTGTAGGTGTAGGAGCGCTCGTCGCCGTCCTCGCCCACCCACAGCAGGGCGGCCTTGTTGCGCCGGTCGCTGTGCACGTGGCGGTCGATGCAGTTCACTGTGGCGTTGAGCTTGCCGCCCAGGAACCAGGCGTGGTTGGGGGCGTTGAACTCGAAGACCTTGCTCCAGGGCTCGGCCCAGTCCAGGCCCCGGGCCTTGTCGGCCCAGAAGGCGCCGGGATCGGCCTCCGCCAGGGCCCGCTCCACCTCGTAGTTGATGGCCGCCTGCTTGGCCAGCCAGCCCCTCATCGGAATGGGGGCCTCCCCCTTCTGCAGCGCCTGGATGGTCTTCTGCTGGGTGATGCTGATTTCCACGTCGCTCATGGAAGGCTCCGAGAACGGGGTGAGGTGGATTGGGTTGGAAGGTTGGGAGGGAAGGTAGCACGGTCGTGGAACCTGGAACCCATGACAGGGATCACAGCTAGACTTCCGGCCAGGAGTCCCCATGGCCGTTCAATCCCAAGTCCCCTGCCCCTATGACCTACACCCCAGCGTGGCCCACATCCAGGCCATCCTCGCCAACCTCGAGCGGAACTCGGGTCGCAACCTGGCAGCCTGGGTGGCCCTGGCCCGGAAAGAGGCCCCGACCGACCTCAAGGGCTGCGCCGCCTGGCTGAAGGCCCAGGGTCTCGGCGGCAACCAGGCCGGCCTGGTCGCCCAGCGGGCCTGCGCCGCCCCCGGCCACGCCTTCGACGATGCGCCGGAAGGCTACCTGGCCGCGGCGCCCCGGTACGTGGAGGCTCAGTACGCGGGGAAGAAGGCCGCCCTGCGGCCGCTCTTCGAGGCCATCGTCCTCCGGGCCCGGGGCCTCGGCTCCGACGTGAAGGTCTGCCCCTGCGAGACCATCGTCCCCTTCTACCGGCATCACGTCTTCGCCGAAGTGAAGCCCTTCGCCTCGCGCCTGGACCTGGGCCTGGCGCTGGGCGATCCAGTCTCCGTGGCGGACCCCTCCGGGCGGCTCAAGGACACCGGCGGCTTCCGGAAGAAGGACCGGATCACGCACAAGCTGGAGATCACCACGGAAGGGGATCTCGAGGCAGCCCTGCCCTGGCTCCGGCACGCCTATGAGCGGGATGCCGAAGCCTGAGCGCCAGCCTCCGGTGCAACTTAGTACCGGCTGGCGGTCTCCAGGGCGGCCATGTCCTCGGCGGTCAGCGCCAGCGAGACCGCGCGGATCAGGCTGTCCAGCTGGTCCAGGCTGGTGGCGCTGGCGATGGGGGCGGTGACGCCGGGATGCGCCATGAGCCAGGCCAGGGCCACCTCCGCGGGCCTGGCCCCGTGCCGCGTGGCCACGGTGTCCAGCGCTCCCAGGACGCGGAAGCCCCGCTCGTTCAGGTAGCCCTTGACCCCCTTCCCCCGCGGGCTCTTCCCGAGATCCGCTTCGCTGCGGTACTTCCCGCTGAGGAAACCCTTGGCCAGGCTGAAGTAGGTGATGACGCCCAGCCCCTCGGCCATGGCGAGGTCCCGCAGGGCGCCGTCATAGCTCTGGCGGTCGTAGAGGTTGTACTCGGGCTGCAGCACCTCGTAGCGGGGAAGCCCCTTGGCGGACGCGCTGAGGGCGGCGCCCAGCTGGCCTGCGTCGTAGTTGGAGGCGCCGATGGACCGCACCTTCCCGGCGGCGATCAGCTTCTGGTAGGCGGCGAGGGTCTCCTCATGAGGCGTGCCCGGATCGAACTTGTGGGAGAGATACACGTCGATGTGGTCCGTCTGGAGGCGGCGGAGGGAGTCCTCCACCGCGCGCCCGATCCAGACCGCGGACAGGCCCTTCCGGTCCGGCCCCATCTCCATGCCCACCTTGGTGATGAGCACCACCCGGTCTCGGCAGCGGCGTTCCTTCATCCACTCGCCGAGGATCGTCTCCGATTCGCCGCCCTGGTTCCCGGGCTTCCAGACGGAGTAGACATCGGCCGTGTCCACGGTCTCGAAGCCGGCGTCCACGAAGCGGTCCAGGATCTCGAAGGAGGTCTTCCTATCGATGGTCCAGCCGAACACATTGCCGCCGAAGACCAGCGGCGAGATGGAGAGGCCAGTCCGGCCGAGGGGGCGCTTGGCGTGCGTCATCGAAACCTCCGAAAGTCGGCGCCTACGGAATCGCCACGTTCACTCGGACGACCTTCAGCACCCGCTCCAGATCCTTCGGATCCAGCCCCACGAGGAAGCCGCGGCTGCCGCCGTTGAGGTAGATGCGCGGTAGGTCGAAGATGCTTGTCTCGGCGTGGACGGACATGGCCTTCTTGGTGCCGAGGGGGCTGGTGCCTCCCACCAGGTAGCCGCTGTGGCGGTTGGCCACCTCGGGCTTGCAGGGCTGCACGGCCTTCGCGCCGATCTGGCGCGCCAGTTCCTTGGTGCTCACCTCCCGGTCCCCGTGCATGAGGATGATGAGCGGCGCGCCCTTCTCGTCCTCCATCACCAGCGTCTTGACCACCGCGTGCTCGTCCACACCCAATTCCCGGGCGCTCACGGCCGTGCCGCCGTGGTCCTCGTAGCGGTAGAGGTGCTCGGTGTAGGCCACGCCCGCCTGCCGGAGCAGCCGCGTGGCGTTGGTGGATGGCGCCTTGGCGCTCATGGCGCGACCTTGGTCATGGCACCATGATCCCACGCTCCGGCAGGAGACTCCGTGTCCATCTCGCCACCCGACCCCCTCCTGGCTCTCGCCCTCGTCGTGGTGGCCCTGGGCCTGTTGGACCGGCTGGGGCTCTGGATGGAGGCCCGCGGCTGGATCTACTGGCGACGTCGGCGGGCGCAGGGCTCCGCCCTGGGCGCCACCTTCCTCGAGCTGCAGAAGATTTTCGAATCAGGGAAGGCCGAGCATGTCATCGCCGCCCGGGAGAGCGCCGGGAAGGAGAGCCCGGATCCCATCGCCGGCCACCTGACGGCGGACCATGCCGAGATCGATGCGCTCTTCGGGGAGGCCCGGATGGCCATGGATCGCAGCCTCCAGCCGGAGGCGCACCGGGCCCTGGACCGGATCTGGATGCGCCTGGCCGTGCACATCCGCGCGGAGCACAGGGCCCTCTTCCCCGCCGTGGCCGAGGCCCGCCCAGACCTGGCGGAGGCCCTCCGGACCCTGCGCGAGGACCACGACTTCTTCATGGCCACCCTGGCCACGGCCGTGAACGCCCTCAAGGGACCCGGGCTGGACTGGACCGCGGCCCGGACCGCGGCCGAGGCCGTCCAGCGGCGCCTGGCCGCCCACAACGGCCTGGAGGAGGAGCGGATCTACCCCGTGGCGGACCAGCTCCCCGAGGTTCAGAGAAGGCACTTGGCCGGCGAGGTGTCGCGGGAACTGGCCACACTCCCGACGCGCTACGGAGGCTAGCCTTCGAAGGCCCGGAAGCTCGCCCCCTCGGGCACGTCCAGCCCGAAGACCTCCCTCAGGACGGGGATGACCTCTTCCGGCGCCAGTTCGCGGCCATCGATGGCGTCGCCCCGGATCTCGGCATAGGCGCGGTTGCGGAGGATCCGGCGCACCTCGGGGCCCGGAAGCTGGGCCGTGAGGGTGGCCACGAAGCGGGACTCGGGATGGGTGCTGGTGTAGTGGTTGGCCATCTCGTAGTCCACCGGGAACCGCTCCTCGGCCCGGAACGCGTAGAAGTCCACCCAGGCGCCGTCCTGGAGGCACTGGAGCACATTCAGGGGCTCCCCATCCGCCTCCTCGACCACGCGGTAGCGGCGCAGGAACTGGACATGGGGCTGGCCATCCAGCGGCAGGGGTTGCAGCAGCCCCTCCCCGCCGAAGCCCACGTCGCAGAGCCAGCGGCGGCCCTCCAGCAGCACCAGCAGCAGCATGTGGGTGCGGGGGAGCAGTGCGGTCGCGCCCCGTCGCACCCGGGCCTCGCAGGGGATGACCTCGAAACCCACCCGCCGCAGCACCGCCAGGAACAGGCCATTCTGCTCGAAGCAGTAGCCGCCGCGTCGGCGCTGCACGAGCTTGGCCTGGAGCGAGGCCAGGTCCAGCCGGATGGGCAGGCCCATCTGGATGTCCAGGTTCTCGAAGGGGATGGTGGAGGCGTGGGCCAGATGCAGGGCCCGCAGTGTGGCCAGGTCGGGCCGCGGCTCGCCCGCGAAGCCGATCCGCCGCAGGTAGGCGTCCAGGTCGAGATCAGCGGACATACTGGGCTTCACCCTTCCCGAATGACCAGTCGGCCAGCTCGTTCTCCACCAGGCAGATCATCACGTCCTCGGGACGGAGGCCGGGATCCTTCGCCAGGTTTTCCACGATCCGGCGGTACAGCGCCTGCTTCATCTCCACGGTGCGTCCCTTCCGGAGCGTGATCTGGATGGCCACCCACTCCGGCGATCGATCGATGCCCAGGTAATGGGGATCGAAGATCAGGCCCGAGGCGTGCTCCGTCAGGATATGGAAGCGGTCGTCGGCCGGGGCGTTCACCGTCGCGGTAAGCGCCTCCTGGACGCCGTCCGACAGGGCCTGCCGATAGGCGTCGCTCACGCTGGAACGATGGGAAATACGTACGAGAGGCATGGGATCTCCTTCCGGGAGTCGCTCATTCTAGCCGTGGCCGGCGAGGATGTTACGACACTTGCAGATGGAGGTTCAGCGGTTGTTCCAGGCCGCCACATTCCGCCGGATCTGGGCGGCGTGGACCTCCAGGTGGGCGGCGTAGTTCCGGAGCCAGTCATCGGTGCCGTAGGAACCGCTGTGGGTATGGCGTCCCACGCGGCCCCAGGCCGATTCGGGCAGCCGCTCGAGCGGGGCGATGGTGTGCGCCCTCGCCGCCTCGATGAGCCGCAGGGCCAGTTCCGGGTCCGAGGCGTGGTAGTCGAAGCGCTGAGCCCACGCGTTCTCGTCGTAGCCCACGATGAGGGGCTCCGGATCCGCCAGCAGGAGCCGGATGCGAATAGCGGCATAGGTCTCGGAGTCCGCGCAGTGGACCACCACCTCGTGGGCGCTCCACTTTCCCTCGGCGGGTCGCCAGGTGCGGGCCTCCGCCGGCACCTCCTCCCAGGCCCGGCGGAGCAGGGCGGGGCCCGTGCGGTAACGCAGGAGATGAGCTTCCCGGGTGGCAGCATCGAACGTCATGGGACACCTCGACACCAGCATGGCGCAGCGGGCCCTGAAATGAAGCCTCGACTTGCGAGGCAACCGGGGCTTCAATGGGGGCCTCTCCCGGAGTTCCCCATGCGCCTCCCGATGCGCCTCCCCGCGGCATGCCTCGCCCTTCCCCTGGTTGCTCTAAGCCTGTTGGCGGGTGACCGCGTCACGGGCCGGGCCTTCGCCACGCGCTCCGAGGTGGCGGCCCAGCACGGCATGGCCTGCACCAGTCAGGCCCTGGTCACCCAGATCGCCCTGGACATCCTGAAACAGGGTGGTTCCGCGGTGGATGCGGCCATCGCGGCGGACGCGGCCCTGGGCCTCATGGAACCCACCGGCAGCGGCATGGGCGGCGACCTCTACGCCATCGTGTGGGACGCGAAGGGCAAGAAGCTGCATGGCCTCAACGGCAGTGGCCGCTCGCCGAAGTCGCTCACCCTTGAGCACTTCAAGAAGCTGGGCCTGAAGCACATCCCACCGCAGGGGCCGCTCCCCGTGAGCGTGCCCGGCTGCGTGGACGGCTGGTTCGAACTGCACAAGAAGTTCGGCAAGCTGCCCATGACCCAGGTGCTGGCGCCGGCCATCAGGTACGCCAAGGAGGGCTTCCCGGTTTCGGAACTCATCGCCTACTACTGGGGTCGCAGCGTGCCAGTGCTGGGCAAGTACCCCGGATTCCTCGAGACCTTCACCGTGGACGGCAAGCGGGGCCCCGTGAGCGGCGAGGTCTTCCGCAACCCGCGCCTGGCCAGGACGCTGGAAATCCTGGCCAGGGACGGCCGTGACGCCTTCTACAAGGGCGAGATCGCCCGGAAGATCGACGCCTACATGAAGGCCAACGGCGGCTTCCTCAGCTACGAGGATCTGGCCGCCCACCACTCGGACTGGGTGGAGCCCGTCAGCGTGAACTACCGCGGCTACGACGTGTGGGAACTTCCCCCCAACGGCCAGGGCATCGCGGCCCTCCAGATGCTGAACATCCTCGAAGGCTACGACTTCTCGAAGATCCCCTTCGGCAGCCCCCAGCATGTGCATCTCTTTGCGGAAGCCAAGAAGCTGGCCTTCGAGGACCGGGCCAAGTTCTACGCCGACGCGGCCTTCATGAAGGTGCCGCTCTCCTGGCTGCTGTCCAAGGAGTACGCCGCCCAGCGCCGCGCCCTCATCGGCGACCGTGCCTCGCGTCGCCTGGAAGCGGGCCACCCGCCCCTCAAGGAAGGCGACACGGTCTACCTCACCACCGCCGACGGCGAGGGCAACATGGTGAGCCTCATCCAGAGCAACTACCGCGGCATGGGCAGCGGCATGACGCCCGGCGACCTGGGCTTCTGCCTCCAGGACCGTGGCGAGCTGTTCAACCTGGAAGAAGGCAACGCCAACACCTACGCCCCCGGCAAGCGCCCCTTCCACACCATCATCCCCGGCTTCATCACCAAGGATGGCGTGCCCTTCCTCAGCTACGGCGTCATGGGCGGCGAGTTCCAGCCCATCGGCCACGCGCAGATCGTGATGGACCTCATCGACTTCGGCATGAACGCCCAGGAGGCTGGCGACGCGCCCCGCATGAGCCACGACGGCTCGCCGGAGCCCACGGGCGAGAAGGGAAAGCTGCCGGGTACCATCCAACTGGAAAGTGGCTTCCCCTACGAGACCGTCCGCGAGCTCATGAACCGCGGTCATGGCGTGGGCTGGATGTTCGGCGGCTACGGCGGCTACCAGGCCATCCGCTGGGATCCCAGGCAGAAGGTCTACTTCGGGGCCAGCGAGTCGCGGAAGGACGGCCAGGCGGCAGGCTACTAGGAATTAGCCCCGAAGTTAGCCCCGGCGACGGCGCCGGTGGGCGCTCCCCAGAGCGGCCCATGTAGAATGGACCCGGCGGGAGCCTATGCCTGCCCTCTGCGGGGGATGGTGCCCCGCCAAAGTCCTATCGTTCGCGCCCAGGGGCGTCCACAGGGGAGTTGACCGTGCTGCAAGCCTATCGCCAACACGTTGCCGAGCGTGCCGCCCTCGGGATTCCGCCCCTGCCGCTCACCGAGGCTCAGACCGACGAGCTCACCCGCCTGCTGGTCAACCCTCCCGCGGGCGAAGAAGCCTTCCTCCTCGACCTGCTGACCCACCGCGTCCCCGCCGGCGTGGACGACGCCGCCCGGGTGAAGGCCGGCTTCCTGGCTGCCGTGGCCAACGGCAAGGAGAAGGTGGCCCTGGTCTCCCGCGAGAAGGCGACGGAGCTGCTGGGCACCATGCTGGGCGGCTTCAACGTGAAGCCCCTCATCGACCTGCTGGACGACGCCACCGTGGGTGGCATCGCCGCCGAGGGCCTCAAGAAGACCCTGCTGGTCTTCGACGCCTTCGCGGATGTGAAGGCCAAGGCCGACCAGGGCAACAAGAACGCTCAGTCCGTGCTGAAGAGCTGGGCCGAGGCCGAGTGGTTCACCAGCCGCCCCGAAGTGCCCCAGAGCCTCACGCTCACCGTGTTCAAGGTGACCGGCGAGACCAACACCGACGACCTGTCCCCGGCACCGGACGCGTGGAGCCGGCCCGACATCCCGCTCCACGCCCTGGCCATACTGAAGAACGCCCGCCCCGGCATCAACCCGGACGAGCCCGGCAAGGTGGGCCCCCTCAAACAGCTCGAGGGCCTCAAGGCCAAGGGGAACCTGGTGGCCTACGTGGGCGACGTGGTGGGCACGGGATCGAGCCGCAAGTCCGCCACCAACTCCGTGCTGTGGTTCACGGGCGAGGACATCCCCTTCGTTCCCAACAAGCGGTTCGGCGGCGTCTGCCTGGGCTCCAAGATCGCCCCCATCTTCTACAACACCATGGAGGATGCCGGCGCCCTGCCCATTGAGCTGGACGTCAACAGCATGGAGATGGGCGACGTCATCGAGCTGCGCCCCTACGAGGGCAAGGCCCTGAAGAACGGGAAGGTCATCGCCGAGTTCAAGGTAAAGTCCGACGTGATCTTCGACGAAGTGCGCGCCGGCGGCCGCATCCCCCTCATCGTGGGCCGGGGCCTTACCACCAAGGCCCGCGCGGCCCTGGGCCTGCCCGCCTCCATCGTCTTCCGCCTCCCGGCCGTGCCCAAGGACACCGGCAAGGGCTTCAGCTTGGCTCAGAAAATGGTCGGCAAAGCCTGCGGTGTGGTCGGCATCCGCCCCGGCACCTACTGCGAGCCGAAGATGACCACCGTGGGCTCCCAGGACACCACGGGCCCCATGACGCGCGACGAGCTGAAGGACCTGGCCTGCCTCCAGTTCAGCGCCGACATGGTGATGCAGTCCTTCTGCCACACCGCGCCCTACCCCAAGCCCGTGGACGTGAAGACCCACCGAGAGCTGCCCCCCTTCATCACGAATCGCGGCGGCGTGTCCCTGAAGCCCGGCGACGGCGTCATCCACAGCTGGCTGAACCGCCTGCTCCTGCCCGACACGGTCGGAACCGGCGGCGACTCCCACACCCGGTTCCCCATTGGCATCTCCTTCCCCGCGGGCTCGGGCCTGGTGGCCTTCGCCGCCGCCACCGGCGTCATGCCCCTGGACATGCCGGAATCCGTGCTGGTGCGCTTCAAGGGTGAGCTGCAGCCCGGCGTCACCCTGCGCGACCTCGTGAACGCCATCCCCTACTACGCTATCCAACAGGGGCTGCTCACCGTCGAGAAGAAGGGCAAGAAGAACATCTTCAGCGGCCGCATCCTCGAGATCGAGGGCCTGCCCAAGCTGAAGGTGGAGCAGGCCTTCGAGCTGACGGACGCCTCCGCGGAGCGCTCCGCCGCCGGCTGCACCGTGCGCTTGGACAAGGAACCGATCATCGAGTACATGACCTCGAACATCACGCTCATGAAGTGGATGATCGCCAACGGCTACGAGCACCGCGAGACGCTGGAGAACCGCATCAAGGCCATGCAGGCCTGGATCGCCAAGCCCGAGCTGCTGGCCCCCGATGCCGACGCGGAATACGCCGCCGTCATCGAGATCAACCTCGCGGACGTGAAGGAGCCCATCGTGGCCTGCCCGAACGATCCCGACGATGTGAAGCTGCTGTCCACCGTGGCTGGCGACACGATCGACGAGGTGTTCATCGGCTCCTGCATGACCAACATCGGCCACTTCCGCGCCGCCGGGAAGCTGCTGGACGGCAAGACCGACCTCTCCACCCGGCTCTGGATCGCCCCCCCCACCAAGATGGACGCCTACATCCTCACCCAGGAGGGCTACTACGGCATCCTCGGCCGCACCGGCGCCCGCATGGAGATGCCCGGCTGCTCGCTGTGCATGGGCAACCAGGCCCAGGTCCGCAAGGGCAGCACGGCCATGTCCACCTCCACCCGCAACTTCCCCAACCGCCTGGGCCTCGACACCCGCGTCTACCTGGGATCCGCCGAGCTGGCCGCCATCTGCGCCCTCCTGGGGAAGATCCCCACGGTGGAGGAGTACAAGGCCCAGATCGGCGTCGTGGACGCCAAGGCGAAGGACATCTACCGCTACATGAACTTCGACCAGATCCGCGACTTCTCCGAAGTCGCGGATACAGTGAAAATCTGATCCTTTCCCTTGCTCGGAAAATGGCCCGGGGGCGCCGCCCCCGGGCCATTTTCCGAGATGGCGATCCGGCCATGTGTGCTAACCTCATCGTTCTTGACCACCTTTCGGGGGGTTCCCATGGGGATCTTTGAGGGCCACATCCGCGTCCACGACGGCGACCGTTTCGCGCTGGTGGCCTCGCGTTGGAACGACTTCATCGTCGACCGCCTCATCGAGGGCGCGAAGGACTGCATCCTCCGCCACGGCGGCCATGAAGACCAGATGGACCTCATCCGCGTCCCCGGGAGCTTCGAGCTGCCCCAGGCGGCCAAGCTGGCGGCTCAGAGCGGCCGTTACGCCGGCGTCATCGTGCTGGGCTCGGTGATCCGCGGCGGCACGCCCCACTTCGACATGATCGCCGCCGAGGTCACCAAGGGCGCCGCCCAGGTGGCCCTGGACACCGGCCTGCCGCTATCCTTCGGCGTGCTGACCACCGACAGCGTGGAGCAGGCCATCGACCGGGCCGGCGCCAAGATGGGCAACAAGGGCTGGGAGGCCGCCCAGAGCGTCCTCGAGATGGCCGACCTCGCGCACGCCCTCAAGGCCGGAACGAAGGGACGCAAGTAGATGGGAGTTCGCCGCCGGGGGCGCGAGTACGCCCTTCAGATGCTGTACGCCATGGACCTCACCGGCTACCAGCCGGACCAGGTGTTCGCCGGGTTCTACGCCATCCAGGATCTGAACCGGGATGCCTTCTACTATGCCCGGCGCCTGGTGGACGGGGTGTACGGCCACCAGGAGGAGATCGATGATGTGCTGGCCAAATACGCCGAGCACTGGAAGATCCACCGCATGGCGGCCGTGGACCGCAACCTGTTGCGCCTGGGGCTCTTCGAGCTGATGTACGTCAAGGAAGTGCCCTTCCCCATCGTCATCAATGAGGCCCTGGAGATCGTGAAGGAATTCAGCGACCAGGAAGGCACGCAATTCCTCAACGGCATCCTGGATGCCGCGCGCAAAGAATTCCGCCCCGAAGAAACCGGCCCCCGGCTGCGCAAGAAAGCCGTGGCCGCCGATCCCCCGGATGAATCGTGACCTGACCCTGTCCGGCTGGTTTGCTATGCTCGTTCCCTTCCCCAGCCTGATCCGATCGTTGGAGCATTGATGAGCACCTCACGCAAGAAATCCCCTGCAGCCAAGAAGCCCGCCCCGGCCCCCAAGCCCGCTCCCTCCAAGCCCGCCCCCAAGGCCGCGGCCCCCCGCACCGCCCCTGGCGCCCCCCTGGGCCTGGAGGAGATCAAGGCGCTCATCGCCCTGGTGGGTCGCGAGCCCTTCCAGGAATTCGAGTTCGAAGCCGGCGACATGCGCTTCCGCATCCGGAAGGACGGCCCGGCCCCCGTGGTCCAGGCCGCCGCCATGCCTACCCATCAGGTGGTGGTGACCGCCCCCGCGGCCCAGCCCTTCCCCTCCCCGGCGGCCCCCGCAGCCCAGCCCACCGTGCCCGCGGATGAGCCTGGCATCCACTACGTCACCAGCCCCATCGTCGGCACCTTCTATCGCGCCTCCAACCCCACCGCCGCGCCCTACGTGTCCCCCGGCGATTTCGTGAAGCCCGGCCAGACGCTCTGCATCGTCGAAGCCATGAAGCTCATGAACGAGATCGAGTGCGACGTCTCCGGCGAGGTCGTGAAGGTGCTGGTGGAGAACGGCACTCCCGTCGAGTACGGCGAGCGCCTCTTCGCGGTCCGGATCGGTTAGCCATGGCCTCCGCCATCAAGCGCAAGGGCTCGCAGCCCGCACCCACCGCGCCGGACGAACCGCCGTTCAAGAAGATCCTCATCGCCAACCGGGGCGAGATCGCGCTTCGCGTGATCCTGGCCTGCAAGGAGATGGGCATCCAGACCGTGGCCGTCTACTCCGAGGCCGATCGCAACGCCCTCCACGTGCGGTTCGCCGACGAGGAGGTGTGCATAGGGCCTCCGCCGTCCTCCAAGTCCTACCTGAACATCCCCCAGGTCATCGCCGCCGCCGAGGTCACCGGCGCCGAGGCCATCCATCCCGGCTACGGCTTCCTCAGTGAGAACCCCCACTTCGTGGAGGTCTGCCAGGCCTGCGGGATCACCTTCATCGGGCCCAACGCCGAGATCATCCGGAAGATGGGCAACAAGGCCCAAGCCAAGGCCACCATGCTGGCGGCGGGCGTGCCCCTCATGCCCGGCAGCGAGGGCATCATCGAGACGGTGGAAGAGGCCCTGGTGGTGGCCGAGCAGATCGGCTACCCCGTCATCGTGAAGGCGAGCGCCGGCGGCGGCGGACGCGGCATGCGCATCGTCAACAACCCCGAGGAGCTGCCGGACCTCTACAACACCGCCCGCAGCGAGGCCAAGAGCGCCTTCGGCGACGATGCCGTCTACATGGAGAAGTACCTCCTGGAGCCGCGCCACATCGAAGTCCAGATCATGGGCGACCTCTTCGGCAACGTGGTGCACCTGGGCGAGCGCGAGTGCTCCATCCAGCGCCGCCACCAGAAGCTCATCGAGGAGAGCCCCAGCGCGGCGCTGACGCCGGAGCTGCGCCAGCGCATCTGCGCGACGGCCGTCAAGGCCGCCCAGGCCGTGGGCTACTACAACGCCGGCACCATCGAGTTCCTCCTCGACAAGCGCGGCGACTTCTTCTTCATGGAGATGAACACCCGCGTCCAGGTGGAGCATCCCGTCACGGAGCTGGTCACGGGCATCGACATCGTGAAGGAGCAGCTCCGCATCGCCGCGGGCCAGAAGCTCAGCTTCCGCCAGGAGGACGTGATCCAGAAGGGCCACGCCATCGAGTGCCGCATCAACGCGGAAGACCCCTTCAAGTTCACGCCCTGCCCCGGCCGCATCAGCGCCCTGCACTTCCCCGGCGGCCCCGGCATCCGCGTGGATACCGCCATGCACCAGGACGCGGTCATCCCGCCCCACTACGACTCCATGGTGGCCAAGCTCATCGCCTTCGGCGCCAACCGCACCGAGGCCATCGCCCGCATGCGGCGCGCCCTGGACACCCTGGTCATCGAGGGCATCAAGACCACCGCCCCCCTGCACCGCCGCATCATGGACCACCCCGACTTCATCTCCGGCGCCTTCTCCACCAAGTGGATGGAGACGTTCATGGAAGACCTGAAGCGGGACCCTGCTGGGGATCCAAGATAGCGGGTGGCGAGGGACGCTGCAGTGCAGCGTTCCGAGCCGGGCACCCGCTCTTGGATCCATAACAACCAGGTTGGCCCCAGTCTTCGAGCGGGGCCCCGTCCGCGGATCCATAACAACCAGGTCGGCCTCCACCTCCCCCCGCATCGTTCAGGAAAGCCCCAAAACCCGATAGACTGGACCTCGTGCCGCTATAGCTCAGTTGGTAGAGCGCCCGCCTTGTAAGCGGATGGTCGTTGGTTCAATTCCGACTAGCGGCTCCAGTCTTCTGGGAGCCTCATGGACCACCACGCCCTGTGCCGACCGTGAGCGACCCCACTCCCACCCGTCCCAGCCTGCTCCGCTCCGCGGGGGTCGTGGGCTTCATGACGCTGCTGAGTCGCCTCACGGGGCTGCTCCAAACCTTCTTCCTCAGCCACGTGCTGGGGGCGGGGGCGGCGGCGGACGCCTACTTCGTGGCCTTCCGCCTGCCCAACCTCCTGCGCCGATTCACGGCCGAGGGCACCATGACCGCCGCCTTCCTGCCCACCCTGGCGGAAGCCGAGGCGGCGGAGGGCGAGGACGCTGTGAAGGCCGTGGCGGCCCGCTTCCTGGGCACACTCCTGGTCATCCTGCTGATCGGCGTGGCCCTGGTGCTGCTCTTCATGGGACCCCTCGCCGGCCTGCTGACCCTGGGGCGGCCCGAGGTCCAGGGCGAGCTCACCACACGCCTGGGCCGCATCATGTTCCCTTACCTGGCCCTGGTGAGCCTCACGGCGGGTTTCGGGGGCCTGCTGAACCTGCGCCATCGCTTCGCACTGGCGGCCTCGGTCTCCATCTTCTGGAACGTGGCCTTCATCGCCTTCGGCTGGACCTCGCTCCGCGTGCTGGAGCGGTCGGGGCGCGTCCCCTACGAGACGGTGGCCGTCGTGTGCGCCCTGGCCGTGCTGGCGGGCGGCGTGCTGCAGCTGCTGGTGCTGCTGCCAGCCATCCGCAAGGAGGGCTTCAGCCTCTCCTTCGGCCTGTACCTGCGGGATCCCTGGGTTCTCAAGGCCCTCAAGCGCATGGGCCCCGGCCTGCTGGCGGCGGGCATCTACCCCATCAACGCCCTCGTCAGCACCACCCTGGCTTCGAAGCTGCCCAACGGCGCCCAGACCGTCCTCTTCAACAGCGGCATGATGAGCGAGATGGTCATGGGCCTCTTCGCCATGAGCCTCGCCACGGCGAGCCTGCCCGCGCTGTCCCGCCAAGCCGAGGCCCGGGACTGGTCCGGCATGAACCGCAGCCTCACCCAGTCCATCTCCGCCTCGGCCCTGCTCGTGCTGCCGGCTTCCGTGGGCCTGGCGGTGCTCTCGCGACCCATCTGCGCCCTCCTCTTCCGCACCGGCGCCTACACACCGGCGGCTTCTGACTGGACGGCCCTGACGCTGGTGTTCCAGTCCGTGGGCCTGGTCTTCGTGGCGGCCCAGCGGCTGGGCAACCAGGCGCTCTATGCCCTCAAGGACTACCGCGGCCCCGCCACCCTGGCCGCAGGCACGCTGCTGCTGAACGTGGCCCTCAGCCTCGCCCTGCTGAAGCCCCTGGGCACCGGCGGCCTGGCCCTGGCCAACGGGCTGGCCAGCCTCGCGGGCCTGCTGGGTGTCCTGCTGCGCCTGCGCCCGCGCCTGCCGGGCCTGGACCTGCGCCCCCTCCTGAAGGCCACCCTCCGCGCCCTGGCCGCCTCGATCCTCATGGGCCTGCTGGCCTGGGCGGGGGCGGGTCTTCTGGGAATGGATGCCCCTCATGCGTTCCGCCGGGTGGGTCTGGCCCTGCGGTTGCTGCCCCTCATCGGTGCCTGCGCGGCGGCCTACGGCCTGGCCGCCGTGGCCCTTGGCCACCCCGAGGCCCGCGAACTATCCGGCAAGATCCTGCGGAAGGTGCGGAGATAGAAAGGGCCGGACACTGGCCCGGCCCCTTCCATCGCCTGTCAGCCTTCAGTTCTGCAGTTCCACCGTGACCACCGCGCCGCCCATCCGGGGGCTCGTCTCCACGGTCCTGAGCAGCTTGCGGGTGGCGGTGTCGATCCACAGGGTCTTGCTGCCGGGATCGCCCTCGGCGGAGGTGAGCTCCACCTTCCAGGCCTTGAAGGCGCCCGCGGGCACCTTCAGTTCCTCCTGGCCCAGCACCTTGGCCTGCTTGAGCTGGACCTTCTGACGCTGGATGTCCACGTTGCGGAAGGTGACGGTGTAGCCCTCCGCCAGAGGCAGGCAGGCCAGGGCGTCTTCGGCGCCAGAGCCTTCGGCGTAGGCTCCTCCGCCCAGCTCGATGCTGAAGGGCTTGGCGTTGCCGCCCATGGCCATGGTCCCGGTGGCCTTGGCGCCATCGAAGGCGATGTCGATGACCACGGGGCCCTGCTTCACCTGGCGCTTCAGGGGCGCCAGGGTATCCAGGGCCATGGTGGTGGTGTCCATCGCTTCACCGCCCGGCAGCTTGGTGGCATCGGTCACCACCCAGGCGCCGCCCTCCTCTTTCACGGTCCGGACCATGGAGATGGCCATGGAGCGCGGCCCCATGGCGAAGGCGCCCGCGTAGGTGAAGGTGCCGGCCGTGGGCTTGGCGACGGGCTTGGGGACGGTCACGGAGGCTGCGTCGGCCTTCTTCGCCAGCACCACGGTCTTGGGATCGACGGTGATCTCCGGCAGGCGCTTCATGACATCGGGCTTGCCGCCTTCCTGGTAGCGGCCTTTGAGATACTTGGCCAGGAAGGTCTCCGCGGCGGCGAACATGGCCTGGTTGTTCACGGGACGCTGGAAGCCGTGTCCCTCGTCCGGCGCGCAGAGGTACTCCACCGGGAAGCCCCGGTCGCGCAGGGCGATGACGATCTGGTCGCTCTCGGCCTTCTTCACGCGGGGATCATTGGCGCCCTGGATGACCATGAGCGGGGTGTGGATCTTCGCCGCGGAGTTCAGCGGGGACTGGCGTTCCAGCTGCTTCTTGCCCTCGGGTGTGTTGGGGTTGCCCATGCGCTCGTGGAAGACGATGCGGCCGGCCTCCCAGTAGGGCGGGATGGTCTCCAGCAGGGTCAGCAGGTTGGAGGGACCGACGATGGACACGGCGGCGGCGTAGAGGTCCGGCGTGAAGGCCACACCGGCCAGGGTGGCGTAGCCGCCGTAGGAACCGCCCAGGATGCCCACCCGCTTGGGATCGGCGATGCCCTGGGCCACCAGGTGCTTCACGCCCCAGGTGATGTCGTCCTGCATGAGGTCGCCCCACTGCTTGTTGCCGGCGTTGAGGAAGGCCTTGCCGTAGCCCGTGGAGCCGCGGAAGTTGGGCTGCAGCACGGCGTAGCCGCGGTTGGCCAGGAACTGGGCCAGGCTGTTGTAGCCCCAGCTGTCCCGGGCCCAGGGGCCGCCGTGGGGCACCACCACCAGGGGCAGCCCCTTGGCAGGCACGCCCTTCGGCAGGCTCAGGTAGGCGGGGATCTCGAGGCCGTCGCTGGACTTGTAGCGGATGGGCCGCATGGCGACCAGGTCCTGCCGGGGCAGGTCCTCGCGGGAGACATATTCGAGGCTCAGCTTCTTGGTGCGGCGGTCGAAGAGGTAGCGCGTGCCGGGATCCCGGTCGCTGGTGCTCGTCACCATCACCAGCTGCTCGTCGGTGGTCATGGAGCCCAGGCTGATCTCCCGGCCGGGCAGCTTCTTCTGCAGCAGCTTGTAGTCCGCCTCCCAGGCCTTGTCCTTCCAGTAGATCCGGGTGCGCTCATCGTCGTAGGTCGTGGCGATCAGCTCGTCCGTCAGGTCGGAGAACACGGCGGACCCGAGGTCCACGCGGCCCTTGGGATCGGATTCGAGCTTCTCCTCCTTGCCAGTGGCCGGGTCGAAGAGCGCCAGCTCCGTGAGGTTCCGGGCGCCCTTGTTCGTCTCGAGGTAGACCCGCTTGCCGTCCTTGTGGAAGTTCACCGGCGCCGCGGACTCGAAGACTGAGCACTCGTAGACCTTCTTGAAGCCATCGGGATCCACGCGGAGGATTTCGGTGTCGCCCTTGTCGGTGGTGCGCAGGGCCAGGCGCAGGTTCGCCTGCTTGTCGAAAACCCAGCCGGCGATGCGCTCGGTGTTCTTGCGGAGGAGCGTCCGCTCGCCCGTGGAGATCTTCACCTTGTAGACGTCGTGCCAGGCGGCATCGCGGTCGTTGAGGCCCACGTAGATCGTGTCCGGATCGCCCTTGGGCACCGAGAGGATCTGGGCCCGGGCGCCCTTGGCCGCCGTCAGGTTGCGGGCCTCGGGGGCCTCCTTGCCCGCCGCGACGGGTGCCGCCGGATCCACGGTGTAGACGTTGTAGTTCTCGTCGCCGTCCTTGTCCTGCACGAAGAGGATCTGCTTGCCGTCCCGGCTCCAGAAGAAGGCCGGGATGGGGCGCTTGGGATCCGCGGTGATCAGGTGTCCCTTGGAATAGGGCTCGCCCACCTTCTTCACCCAGATGTTGCGGGTCTCCTTGTACGGCTTGAGGAAGGCGATCCACTTCCCGTCGGGGGAGATCTGGGCCCCGGCGATCTCGGGATTGCCGAAGAACTTGTCCCGGTCGATGAGGGGCGGCAACTGGCTCTTCTTGACCGCGGCGGCCGGGGCCTTGGCCCCCTGGGCGGCCAGGGGCAGCGCCAGAGCCAGGGCAAGGCCAGACCACAAGAGGCTGGACAAGGACACATGAGGTTTCATGGACTCGAGCTCCTTGGAAAGAATGGGTGGGAAACCCAGCTTACGCCGAAGCGGACCTGAAGGTTGAGCATGAATGCGGCCGGCTCCGGATCCACCCGATGGCCCTGCCCCCCTCCGCCATGGCACAGTTCGGAGGGGAGCATTCCATGAAAGCCGTCATCCAGCGCGTGAAGCGGGCCTCGGTGCGCAGCGGAGAGCTGGAATCCGCCATCGGACCGGGCCTCCTCGTGCTCGCGGGCCTCGAGGCCAGCGACACGGAGGAGACTTGCGCCTGGGCCGCCGCCAAGATTGCCTCGCTGCGCGTCTTCGAGGACGATGCCGGAAAGATGAACCTCGGCCTCGCCGACGTGGGCGGCGAGATCCTGGCCATCAGCCAGTTCACGCTGGCGGGCAGCGTCGCGCGGGGGCGGCGCCCCTCCTTCGATCGGGCCATGGCCCCGGACGCGGCCCGGGTGCTCTTCCGCAGGTTCCTCGACCTGCTCAAGGCCCAGCACCCCCGCGTGAAGTCCGGATTCTTCCAGGAACACATGGAGGTGGAGCTGGTGAACGACGGGCCCGTGACCTTCATCCTCGAGCGCTGAAGGGCCGCGCCAGCCACCGGGAGACCGGCGCCGCCAGGACGAGGGCCAGCCCCGCGAGCAGGAGGCCCGCCGCCACATCCACCACGTAGTGCACGCCGATGTAGACCGTGGCGAAGACCACGGCCAGGGCCCAGACCCAGAGCAGCGGCGCCAGGCGCGGGAAGGGTCGCGTGGCCAGCAGGGCCGGCAGCACGGAGAGGGCCGTGTGGCCACTGGGGAAGGCGTCCAGGGTGGTGGATTCGGCTCCGTGGAGGAAGGCCCGGACCGCTTGGGAGACGGCACCGCCGCCCAGCTTCGCGGCAGCCAGGGCCTCGGGCACCCGGGGGCCTTCCGCAGGCCAGAGGAAGTAGCCCAGGAAGGACAGGTAGAAGCCCAGCAAGATCCGGAAGGCCACCCGCTCAAAGCCTTCGGGGCCCAGCCGCCGCCAGGCCAGCGCCGCCACGGCGATGGGCAGGAAGTAGAAGCTGGCGTAGGCGAGGTAGATCAGATCCGTGAACGCCGCGGGCCGGCCGAAGGCGCCGTGCCAGGCCGCAGCGAGCTGGCCGAACCACCGGGCGTCGGCGGCGGCGAGCGCCGCGTCCCAGCGGTGGACGTTGACCGCCACCACCAGCGGCTGGAGCAGGAGGAACACGAGGAGGACCACCAGGATCGGCAGGAAGTCACGCAGCACCGCGGCCGCCTTCCCCTTCACCCGGCCCACCAGCAGGACCGCCAGGAGCAGCGCCGCGAACGTGGCGGCCCGGGGAATCCCCCCGTCGGGCCGGACCAGCACGATGAGCAGCAGCAGGCCCGCCAGAACCAGGGCCGTCAGCCGCTCGGAGGGCCGCAGGGCGGCGATCGCCCTGGCGATCATGGTTCCGGTGCCCCCGGATCCACGCCCGACCAGACGGGCGTCCCCTCCGGCGAGCCCAGCCAGCGGGCGGGGTCCTCGAGGATCTTCTGCACCAGGGCCAGGGAACGGGCGCAGGAGAAGGCGTCGTCGATGCGCTCGTCGAAGGTCCAGCGCACGGACAGCGCCTCCTCGGAGGTCGCGCCATCGCGGCCGGCGAAGACCGCGCGCCGGGGGGCCGACACGGCCCCGAAGATGGAGACGGTGCCGTATTCATAAAGATGGTGGAACACGTCGGAGACGCCCACGGAACCCAGGTTGGCGAGGAAGATCGTCGCGAACATCGGGTCATCCCGGATCATGAAGCCCGGGAAGAGGTTCCAGCGGTCCAGCCCCCGCGCGAGGGCCACCAGCCCGCGCACCAGCGGGCCGGGAAGCCGCATGACCAGCGCCACCTCCTTGTCCACGGCGCAGTCCTTCTCCCGGGCCTCGTCCACCCGCGTCGAGATGCGCCGGGAGAAGTCCGGAAAGCTCTCGCCCTTGGGGCACGCCAGCTTCACCGTGACATCGGCCCCGTCATCCGTGAACTCCCGCTTGGCCACGAAGGAGATGGACACGCCCCGGCGCTGGTAGGTCCGCCCGCCCGAGACGAACCGGTTCAGGCGCGGGCGCGTCTCGAGCGCCACCGCGGTGGCGTAAGCCACCAGATGGAAGAGCGTGGCGCGGGGGTGATGGACGCGGTTGTAGGCCTTGAGCCAGACGCGCGCGGCCGCGATGCGGTACACGGACTCCTGGTAGACGCAGCTCTCGTTCCGGCCTCGCATGAGGTAGGGCATGATGCGCCGCACGGGATCCTCGCCGCGGATCAGATCACCATCGGGACGCGAGAAGAGGGGCATGGCCCAGGGTCATCATCCGGACCGGGCCTGTCAAGAAGACCCGCAAATCGTCTTTTCGCATTGACACCCCGGAAGGTCGGGATTATCCATGGGGCAACTTTTCCGGGGATCCCATGCTGACGCCTTTCGCACGCTTAAGCCTGCCTGTTTCTGGCCTGCCCATTTCCAGTGTGCTTGGCGCGGTCCTCCTCCTGTCCGGGGCTCCAGCCGCCGCCCAGCAGGCAACGCCCTGGACCTGGACCGCCTACCTCCAGCAGAGCTGGCCCAAGCAGACGGAGACCAACCGCCAGATCAAGGACATCAACGCGACCACGGGCCAGTCGTTCAAGACCTGGGACGACGTCGCCAACCTCAACCTGGGCCTGCAGGTCTTCCGGGACCTGGATCCCCGCTGGAAGGTGGGGCTCGAGCTGGACTACTCCCGGGGCAAGATCGACGGCTCGGCGACCGTGGACACGCCCGCCGGCCCCGCCACCCTCGCCTTCGAGCAGAAGTACACGGTCTACGCCGACCTTCTCGTCCTCGCCCAGTTCCGTCCCCTGGGCGCGGACCGGCGCGTGATCCCCTTCCTCCAGGGCGGCCTGGGCGTGGCCTACGAGAAGGACCGCACCCTCCTGACGCTGCGCAACCCCTACCTCGACGAAACCCTGCTCCACGTGGACAACGACGGCTGGTTCCCCATGCTCACGGTGGGCGTGGGCGTGGATGTGTACTTCTCGGAGAAGCGCACCTGGTACGCGGAGGCCGGTGTCAGCTACTCCTGGGCCCGCCTCAAGCACGACGTCCCCGCCAGCGGCTCCCTGGCCCCACCCACGGTCACCGCCGACACCGACTCCACGGGCCCCAATGTGTGGCTGGGCATCGGGCGGCGGTTCTAGGGTCGGGCTCCCACACGCAGCGGCGCTCCGGGGGATGATTCCCGGGGCGCCGGATGTCTTGCGGATGGTTCAGTCCTGCGCGTGATTCAGAGCGTCATGCGCTGCAGGCTGGCCTTCAGGCTCTCGTCGACGATGGCGAGGCAGTCGGCGAAGTGGGCCTTGCTCTCCTTGCTGAAGCCGGGCTTCAGGGGCGCGGCCTTCAGGGCGGGCTGGAGGGCGCGCAGGGTCTCCCGGGCCAGGGCCCGGGCGTCCGCCGGCGTGAGGGGATTGGCCTTCAGCACCTGGGCGCTGAGCTGGCGCAGATGCTCCCGCTGCAGGTTGCGCCGCATCACCGAGACCTCGCGTCCGCTCTTGAGCTCGGTCCAGATGGCACTCTGCAGGGCGTCGTAGAGCTCCGACAGGCGGAAGGCCCCCTTGGGATCCGCCAGCTTGTCCGGCGCGTCCAGGATGCGCTGGGCCACCGCGGGCTGGAACAACTGGGCTAGCACCTGGGTCTGGGTCCGGAGCACCCACTGGGCGGGCGAGGGGTCCGCGTTCACGGGGCCCTCGAACCGATCCGTGGTGAGCCGCGAGAGGAACTCGGGCTTGAAGCGGAAGGCGTCGACGGAGAAGATCCCGGTCTCCAGCAGCTTCAGGGCCTGGCGCTGGCGGACGGCGGGGACGGGCGTGATGGGCGCCCGGCCCGTGCCTGCGTGGTCGCGAAGGTGGACCACGCCTCCGATGTACTTGGCGCTCAGGTTGGCGGAGAGGCCCACCTGGCCCAGGGCCCGCAGCAGGCCCCGACGCAGGGGCTGGTACTCCTCCCCATCCTTGAACGTCTTGGCCTGCAGGCGGTCCCAGAGCTCCTTGGAGAGGCTCATGCGCTTCTGGTAGAAGGCCAGCGGGTCCGAGCCCAGGTCCCGGCGGTTCACCTCCGGGTCCATGCCCTCGAGGCCCATGAAGCCCAGCGCCTCCTCGTCCGTGCCGTAGGCCAGCTGGGGCTCGGAGCTGCGCGCGGCGATCTTGGCGAGGGCCGCCTTCTCCTCCGAGGGCACCAGGGGCTTGTAGCCGTACTCGATGACCCAGTGGTCGTAGGGGCCCAGGGTGCTCATCACGTACTCGCCTTGGCGCTGGCCCTTGAGCGCCAGGTTCAGCGCGTTGTAGTCCATGACGGAGCCGGTCAGACCGTGGACCTTGGTGAACTCCGGGTCGGAGACCTGGTCCAGGGAATAGATGGTCGAGGCCCGGAAGTTGTGGCGCAGGCCCAGGGTGTGGCCCACCTCGTGGGTGACCACGTCCTTGAGCACGGCGGCCACGTAGGCGTCCTCCTCGGGGCTGCCCGGCGTGATCTCGCCGCGGGTCTCCAGGAGGTCGAGGGCGAAGCCCATCTCCTGGTGGGCCTCGGCCGCATAGCTGCAGAGGTCCTGGTCGTGGCGGAACAGGAAGGGCTCCTGGGCCCGGGGCGGCAGGGTCTCGCGGGCGTCCGTGCGGGTGCCGCGGGCCCAGACTTCGCCGATGCCGATGTCCGCGTCCAGGATCTCGCCGCTACGGGGATCCACCTGGCTGGGCCCGATGGCGAAGCCGATGTCCGTGCCCGTGAGCCAGCGCAGGGAGGCGTGCCGGGCATCGTGCGTGTCCCAGTCCGCGTCGGCGGGCTGCACCTTGACCTGGATGGCTTCCTTGAAGCCCTGCTCCTCGAAGGCCTTGTTCCAGGCCAGCACCCCCGCCGTGACGGCCGGACGGTACTTCTCGGGGATGTTCCGGTCCAGCCAGAACACGATGGGCTGCTTCGGCTCAGAGAGCGGGGCGGCGGGGTCCTTCTTCTCGAGGCGCCAGCGGTGGATGTAGT
Source organism: Geothrix paludis (assembly GCF_022808815.1). Taxonomy (GTDB): domain Bacteria; phylum Acidobacteriota; class Holophagae; order Holophagales; family Holophagaceae; genus Geothrix; species Geothrix paludis. Next base: position 262,492 of record NZ_JAKZLC010000002.1, read on the forward strand.
GCACCTTGGGATCCACCCTGGTGTCGTCGCCGAAGTCCCAGCGGGTGGTGGCGAAGTAGCCCAGCCGGTCGTCCGCCAGACGCGGAGCCATGGGCTGGTCCGGCAGCTTGGCGAAGGAGACGTGCCAGCCCAGGAACAGGCTGCGGATGTCCTCCAGGGTGGCCGGGGGCGGCGTGAAGGGCATGGGCGGGGCGCCCGGCATCTGCGGCGGCGGCAGGATGACGCGGGCCAGGGCGTAGTGGGCCTGGATCCGGAAAGCGGCCTGGTCTTCGGTGCCGCGGACCTTCTCGAAGAAGCTGTTGGCGGCGTCGAAGCCGTAGGGCTGCCGGAAGGCCGCCTCCAGCCGGGTGGCGCCCATGGGAATGTCCTTCAGCAGGAGTGCGTTGGCCTCCACCAGGAAGGACTTCCGCTCGGGATGGGGCTGGCTGAGCACGGGGGCGCTGGAGAGCAGGCTGTCGGTGAAGCCCTCCGCCACGGCCCGCGCCGCCGCCGAGCCTTCGGGCGCGGTGAAGGTCGTGTTCTTCGCCAGCAGCTGGAGGGAGTTCCCCACGCGGCGGAAGCTGGCGAGGTAGCTGGCATCCATCATGCCGCCGTAGATGCCGCGCTCTCCCAGGCCGCGGGTGCTGCTGATCGCGAGGAAGAAGGGCGCGTCGAGCTGCTCGGGCTTCACCTCGATCCAGACCTTCTCGTCCTTGGTCCAGAGGGTGAAGAACCCCTTCTGCTCCTTGGCGTCCTTGATGACCTCGGCGAAGGGCTTCAGGGCCCCGGGCGCCTGGGCTGCCGCGAGCGTGGCGGCCGCCCCTCCCGGAGCCTTGGCGCCGTTCGAAGGGGCCTGGGCGGCGAGGCTCAGGCAGATCAGGGGCAGGAGCGCGGCGAGGCGCGGATGATGGCACATACGGATCCTCCTCCAAGGAGACATGTGCCATACCATACGCGGGCATCCTCATCACCGTTTAGGGATTTTCCGATGCCGGGGGGCCTTCAAGCGGCTCCGGCCAGCCCGCCGATCCAGGCGAGGACATCGGCCCGCATCTCGGGATTCAGGGTGTGGCCCGCGCGATACATCCGGGTGACGTGGGGGATGCCGAGGTCGGCCAGCCACTGGTCGGATCGCTGGGCCCAGGCCACGGGCAGCGTGGGGTCCTGCTCGCCGTGGCTGATGAAGGCGCGCAGGTGCGCCAGCCACTCCCGCTTGGCGATGCGGGGCTCGAGTTCCGGCAGGATGCGGCCCGAGAGGATGGCGAAGCCGCCCACGCGCTCGGGCGCGCTGAGGGCCACGCTGGCGCTCAGGATGCCGCCCTGGCTGAAGCCGGCGAGGACGGTCCGGCGCGCCTCCACGCCGTGGTCGGCCTGCAGGTGATCGACAAGGCGGATGAGCGCGTGGCGGCTGTCCTCGGCTTCGCCCGCGGCGATCTTCGGGCCCTCCGCGGTGAACGCCACGCGGAACCAGCCGAACTGGTCGAGCCCTAGTTGGAGGCGGCTGCGGACCAGCACCACCAGGGTGTCCGGGCCCACGCCGGCCGCGAGGTCGGCTAGGTCCGTCTCCCGGCCCCCCACGCCGTGCAGGAGCACCACGAGGGCCCGGGGGCGGGCGGGCTCCGGCAACCTCACGCGGTAGGCCAGGCCCGAGGGCGCGTCCTGCCGCAGCTCACTGAGGGATTGGATTGATGGAGCCATGCGTGCCTCCAGAAAGGGGCGCCTCCGGTCGCTCAGAGAACGGCCGGAGGCGGTGAAAACCATAGGTCCGGCTGGATTACTTCTTCGCGGCCGGGGCCACCTTGCCGGCCTCGGCGTTCAGGCTGACGGCCACGGTCTCGCCGATGACGCCGGGGAAGGTCTTGATGCCGTACTCATTGCGGTTGAGGCTGAGGGCACCGTCGATGAAGCCTGCCACCACGCTGCCGGGCGCCATGCCGGGCTGGGTTCCCGCGTTGGTGATGGGGAAGGTGATGCGCTTGGTCACGCCATGCAGGGTGAAGTCGCCGGTGATCTCAAGCTTGCCCTTGGCCACTTCCTTCACGGACGTGCTCTTGAAGGTGATGGTGGGGTACTTCGCCACGTCGAAGAAGTCGGGGGACTTCAGGTGCTTGTCCCGGGCCTCGTTGTCCGTGGTCAGGCTGGTCGCGTCGATGGTGACGGCCACGCTGGACTTGCTGATGTCGGCCGTGTCCACCTGGATGGTGCCTTCGAACTTCGTGAAGCGGCCGCTAACCTTGGCGAGCAGGTGGCTGACCTTGAAGCTCACCTCGCTGTGGACGGGGTCGATCTTGTAGGTGTCCTGGCCGGCCAGGGCGGGCACGGTCGCCAGGGCGAGGGTGGCGAGCAGGGAGCGGAAGGGGTGTCGCATAGAGCCTCCAAAGATTAGGTGTTTCACCATGCAATTCAGTCTAGGCACTTCTAATGAAGTTGCAACACCTTTTTTGAGAAAACCGCCCCGGCCCCTCTGAACGCTCCGCTTCGCGAGGGGCGCGGCTGGGGGACTCGGCGTCTCCGCCTGGGTCAGGTGGCCGCGTTCAGGTCCGCCAGATGGCGGCGGACGCCTGACGATTCGGGCTTCGGGCCAGCGCTCACACCGGCATTCGCACCGGGAGCGGCTCCCGGCCGCTCTCCTCCGGTCCGGAAGAACCCGAGGGTGGCCTGGAGGTGCGCGGCCTGGGCGGACAGTTCCTCCGCCGTCGAGGCCATCTCCTCCGCGGCTCCGGCATTCTCCTGGATCACGCGGCTGAGCTGCTGGATGGCCGAGTTGATCTGCCCCGCCCCCGTGGCCTGCTCCCGGGATGCGGCGCTGATCTCCTGGACCAGCTCGGCGGTCTTCCGGATGTCGGGCACCAGCTTCGCAAGCATCTTGCCCGCCCGCTCGGCCACGTCGACGCTGGCCGAAGACAGCTGGCTGATCTCGCCGGCGGCCACCTGGCTGCGCTCGGCCAGCTTGCGGACTTCGGAAGCCACGACCGCGAAGCCCTTCCCGTGCTCGCCGGCCCGCGCCGCCTCGATGGACGCGTTGAGGGCGAGGAGGTTGGTCTGCCAGGCGATGTCGTCGATGATCTCGATCCGGGTGGCGATGTCCTTCATGGCCGCCATGGCCTCGGCCACCGCGGCTCCGGTCTTCCCCGCATCGTCCGCGGCCTGCATGGCCATCCGTTCCGTCTGGCTGGCGTTGTCCGCGTTCTGCCGGATGGTGGCGTTCATCTCCTCGATGGAGGCGGCGGCCTCTTCGGCCGACGCCGCCTGCCGGGAGGTGCCGCCGGACAGCTGCTCGGCGCCGATCGCGATCTGCTGGCTGCCCCGGGCCACCTGGGCCGCGGCGCCCCGGATCTCCGTCACCACCTGGTTCATGCTCTCCATCATCTTCTTCATGGCGTAGAGCACCCAGCTGGCTTCGTCCCTTCCGGGCACCTGGATCTTGACCGCCAGGTCGCCCTTGGCGAGCTGCTTGACGGCCTCGATGCTCAAGCGGAGCGGCTTGGCGACGCTGCGGGCGATCGCCAGGGCGAACAGGATGAAGAGGAGGCCGGCGAGGCCCAGGCCGATGGCGAGGAGGTTCCGGGTCCTCGCCATGCTGGCGACTTCCGCGTCCTTCCTGGCGGTGAAGACCTTCTGCTGCTCCCCGATGAGCCTGATCAGGAGACCCTTGGCCTCGCGCCAGGCGGGCTTCTCCTTCTGCACCAGCAGCGCTGTGGCGGCATCCTGGTGCCCCAGGGAAGCCTGGCGCTGGACCTCGACCTGAAGGGCGTGGTCCTCAGCCCAGAGGGCGAGCAGGGTCGGCAGGCGTACCCGCATGCCTTCGGGAGCCAGGCGCTCCGCGTGCGCCAGGGCCTCGGCCGACTGCCGGTAGGCTTCTTCGAAATTCTGCCTGGCCTGGGCGTCGGCTGGATCGATCAGGATATTCCGGGTGGCTTGGCCCATCTGCAGGCCTTCGGCCTGGGCCCGGTTGAGGTCCACGAGCAGCTGGAGGTCCCGATCGACCATCGCCGTGATCGAGGCCTCCATCTGGCGTCGCTGGACATGCGACAGCACCCCGATCGTGCCGAGGCTCAGGACGGTGAACCCGAGGAGCAGGTTCAGCTTCCATCTGATCGTCATGTTCTTGAACACCAGGGGCCCCTCCGGGAAAGGTGACGGAACAATAAAGGGCAATGCTCAATAAGTAACAAGCAATATAGGGGCCAGCGACCTCGTCACGACCCATTTCGGTGGATCGTATGCAGTTGACGCCCTAAATCGCCCGGAAGCAGAAACATCAGATCGATCAAATCCTGTCCACCCGGTCAACCCCTGACCAGAGAGCCCCGAATCGGTTCACCCCCCGACCGCCACCGGGCCTACATTGGAGCCATGGACCCGGGATCCCTGGCGCTCCAGCGCGCCCCCCTGCTCTCCGAGAGGCCCGCCGACGGGGTGCTGCTCCGGGCGGAATACTTCCAGGGCCAGATCGACTTCCGGGCCTTCTGCGCGACCTACCCCCACCACCGGGTGCTGTCCACCAACCCCCTGGTGCTGGAACCCGAGGCCGGAACCTGGGTGTACCTCGCCCGGTTCGGGGCGGCGGTGTTCTGGGGCGCCTCCCCCGAGGTCACGGCCTCGGTCCTCCAGGACCTGGCGCGCCTGCCGGGAACGGGTGCGCGGGCCGAGGCCGCCCGGGACGAGCTGCGGGTCCACCTCGGCGCCGAGGCGGACCGGGTGGGCTTCTCCGAGGTCTGGCTACGGGAACTCACCCTGGACAAGCTGAAGATCGTCTCCCTCGCCCTGGCCCAGAGCGTGGCCCTGGACGCGGTGGAGGCGGAGGTGAGCCAGGCCCTGGCCCGCTTCGGGCCGGTCGTGACCGCTCTCCGCGAGGAAGGACGCCTGGTGCCCGGCCAGAAGGAGCTGCTGCGCACCGTGGGCTTCGCCATGGCGGTGCGCGCGGCGGTGCTGGACACCCTCACCCTCTTCGACGACCCGCCGGAGACCTGGGAGAGCGAGGCGCTGGCACACCTGGACGGGGCCCTCTTCGACCAGTTCGACCTGGAGGAGCGCCTGTCCGCCGTGAACCAGAAGGTGGCCTACCTCCAGGACGCCGGCGCCACCGTGCTCGACGTGCTGGCCCACCGCAAGGACCAGCGCCTGGAGTGGATCATCATCGTGCTCATCCTGGTCGAGGTGGTCCTCTTCGTCTGGAAGGAATTCCCCCTGAAGTGAGCCGGGAAGGCTACACCTTCGGCGCCGCCATTCCGAACTGGGCCCAGCCCTCCTTCGTCGGCCCGTAGATGCTGGGCACATGGAGGCCGGCCTGGCGCATGAGGACCGTCATCTGGCCCCGGTGGTGCGCCTGGTGACTCACGAGCACGTAGAGCGCGAAGGCGCCCGTCCAGGTCTCGCCGTAGAGCGTGAAGTTCCGCCCCAGCTCCGTGTTGCTCCAGCTGCCCATGTGGTCCAGCAGGGAGTCGCTCACGGCGTGGTAGGCGGCGATGATCTCGGCCATGGTGGGAGGCGGCGGCGTGGCGATGAAGCCATCGGGCCCCAGCCCTACCGGGCCCTTCACCTTCAGGCCCAGGTTCTGGGGCAGCTCCAGGATGGTCTCCACCAGATGCCAGGCCATGCGCCGCAGGTCCCGGTGCTGCTCATCCACAGCCTGGTGGGCCGCGGCGTCCGGAATGGCCTCGAAGACGGCCAGGGTCTTCTCCGCCTCCTGCTGCCAGATGGTCTTGAAGTCCTCCACGCGACGGAACATGCGGCCTCCGGAAAGATCCCCGGAAGCATAGCGCACTCGCCGCGGGAAGGCCCGGGCCCGACAGGCCCGGTCCTGCCGCGGTCACCCCGCCTTCGGAAGCGACAGGATCATGAGCCCGATCAGGACCGCACTGACGATGAGGCCGTACAGAGCCGACGCCAGGGCCGCCTTCAGGAGGCTCCGCCCCCAGCCCCGCCGGAAGAGCCGCTGCAGCGAGGCCGCCAGGTGGACCGGCGGGAGCAGGAAGATGAAGAAGCCCGGCAGGCAGCCCCAGTTCTCCCCGGGCAGGGCCGCCAGCCCCATCAAGAGGAGGATGGCCAGGAAGGACACCACATGGTGGTGCAGGGAGATCACCAGCTGGTCCACGAAAAGCGGCCTGGAGCGCAGGTGCAGCAGCATCAGCAGCCCCGCGAAGAGGGGCATGAGCAGGAAGAGGCTCTTGGAGAGGTTCGACAGGAACGTCCGGTAGAAGCGGTCCGGGTCCTGTCCGGCCCGCCGGGCGCGGGCATCCAGTTCGACCGCCCAGACCGGGGCCCCGGATCTCCGGACCGCCCGGACAGGAGTCTCGGAAGCCGCCGGACTCTCTCCCGAGACCCCCCCGCTCCCGGAGGCATGCTGGACCGCTTCCGCCGGTTTTCCCGTCTTCCCCTTGGAGCCCACCGGCACGAAGGAAAGTGCCATGAACAGCGCGAAGCTGGTGAGGACGTAGAGCCGGAACGGAGGCATGTAGCGCACCCGGCGCCCCTGGAGATACTCCTGGGCCAGGAATCCGGGGCGGCGCACCAGCAGCCACAGGGATTCCAGGACCTTGTGGTCCAGGTGCCAGAGGTCGTGCATCACGTCGTGGAGCAGAGCCTTCAGGGGCAGCCGCCGGTTTTGAGCCTTCTGGCCGCAGCGATGGCAGAAGACGCCCAACAATTCCGCTTCGCAGTTCAGGCACAGGCCCGGGGAAGGCATCGAAACCGACATCGCGACTCCTGGCGTGCCTGCAGGGCCGCCGTGCCTTGATGATGCCACGGCTCCTGACCGGAAAAAGCTGATTCAGATCGGCTTCGGCGCGGACATGCCCCGGCCGTTCGCCCCTCAGACCGGCGTCACGCTGCGGCGCTTGATGGGCCACGAATCGCGTCGGCGGGCGCGGGCCAGGCGGGTGATGATCTCTTGGCGGAGGTCGGCCGGATCCACGATGGCGTCCACGTGGAGGTCGGCGCCCAGCTTTTTCAGGTCGATGTCCTCGTTGTACTCGTCGCGGAGCTGCTGGACGTAGGCGGTGCGCTCTTCTTCGGGCTTCTCGGCGATCTTGTTGGCGAAGACGGCGTTCACCGCGGCCTCGGCCCCCATGACGGCGATGCTGGCGGTGGGGAGCGCCAGGGTGGCGTCGGGGTCGAAGCCCGGGCCGCTCATGGCGTAGAGACCCGCGCCATAGGCCTTGCGCACCACCACGCAGATGCGCGGCGTGCTGCAGGAAGCCATGGCGCTGATCATCTTGGCGCCGTGGCGGATGATGCCTTGCTTCTCCACGGCGCTGCCGATCATGAAGCCCGGCACGTCGCTGAGGAACACGAGGGGGATGCCGAAGGCGTCGCACAGCGTCATGAAGCGCGTGGCCTTGTCCGCGCTGTCCACGAAGAGCACGCCGCCCTTCACCCTAGGCTGGTTGGCCAGGATGCCCACGGGCCGGCCGTCGAGGCGCGCCAGGCCCGTGATGATCTCGCCGGCGAAGAGCTTCTTGACCTCCAGGAAGCTGCCCTCGTCCACCAGGCCCTCGATGAAGTCCTTCATCTGGAAGGGCGAGTTGATGTCCTTGGGAACCAGCGTCTGCAGGTCCTTGGCCTTCACGGAGACGCCCTTGGGCGTGGCCTGGGGCAGGGCATCTTCGCAGTGCTGGGGGAAGTAGGAGAGGTACTGGCGGCAGAGGGCGATGGCCTCCTGCTCGGTCTTGCAGAGGAAGTCGCCGCAGCCGCTCACGGAGCAGTGCATGCGGGCGCCGCCCAGGTCCTCCAGGCTGATCTTCTCGCCGATGACCATCTCGGCCATGCGGGGCGAACCCAGGTACATGCTGGCGTTGCCCTCCACCATCATCACCACGTCGCAGAAGGCGGGGATGTAGGCGCCGCCGGCGGCCGAGGGCCCAAAGAGCAGGCAGACCTGAGGCACCAGGCCCGAGAGCGCCACCTCCATGTGGAAGATGGTCCCGGCGTGGCGGCGGCCCGGGAACATGTCGAGCTGATCCGTGATGCGGGCCCCGGCGCTGTCCACCAGGTAGAGCATGGGGATCCTCATGCGCATCGCCACTTCCTGGATGCGGATGATCTTCTCCACCGTGCGGGCACCCCAGCTGCCGGCCTTGATGGTGCTGTCGTTGGCCATGAGCGCCACGGGTCGGCCGTCCACCGTGGCCGTGCCGGTGATGACGCCGTCGGCCGGAAGATCCTTGTGCAGGGCGTTGGCGAAGAGGCCGTCCTCGCTGAAGCTGCCCTCGTCCACCAGCAGGCGGATGCGCTCCCGGGCGAAGAGCTTCCCGGCCTCGGCGTTCTTCTCGTGGGCCTTGGGCGCGCCGCCCTTCCTGATGCGGTCGACTTCCGAATGGAACTGGTCCAGCTGCATGGTTGCCTCGGGATGGATCCTTCAGCATAGCGGCCCGGCATGCGATCCTGGAGGGATGCTGGACGCAGACGAGTCAAGGCGAACCGGGTTCCTGACGGTGCCTTTTTTCGTGGTCTGCACTTTCTATTTCCTGGTGTTCGCCGCCGGCTACCAGCTCTTCCCCGTGGTGCCCCTGCGCCTGCGGGAGTTCGGCGCCAGCCTGGCGGAGAGCGGGCGCTTCCAGACCGCCTTCATGCTGGGCTCGGGCTTCGGCGCGCTGATCACGGGCCCCCTGGGCGACCGGCTGGGGCCGCGCCGCGTGCTGCGGGTGGCCACCTTGGCGGTGGTGGGCATCCTCCTCGTCTACGCCCTGCTGAAGGTCCGCTGGGTGTTCTACCTGCTGGCGCCCCTGCACGGCCTGCTCTGGTCGGCCCTGCGCACGGCCTCCGTCGCCAAGGTCGGCGGCATCCTGCCCCTGGCGCACCGGGCCCAGGGGCTGTCGATCTTCGGCCTGACGGGGCCCGGCGGCGTGGCCGTGGGCCCGCTCGTGGGGCTCTGGCTGATGCCCCGACTGGGCTTCTCCTGGATGCTGGTCCTGCTGGCGGGCGTCTTCGTGGCACTGCACCTGCTGATCGGCTTCCTGCCCCGCGAGGCTCCTCGCGAGATCGAGGCCGTGGGCCTGTTCCAGTGGCCGGACCGCTCCGTGTGGGGCGCTGTGGCCGTCATGGGCCTGGTGGGCCTGAGCTTCGGTCCCATGCCGCCCTACAGCGCCCAGGAGGCGAAGGCCCTGGGCCTGCCCTGGCCGTCCGCCTTCCTGACCTGCTTCGCCCTGGGCATGATGGCCATGCGCGGCCTGCTGGCGCTGACAGGCATGGGCCGGCGGCCCGTGGAGCTCCTGCCGTGGATGGCCGCCCTCACCACCCTGGGCTACGGGCTGCTGGCCTTCCTGCCGGGGGGCCTGGCCCGGCACCTGTCCTCGGGCCTCGTCTACGGCGCCGGCTACGGCATGGTGCATACGCTCATGCTCACCCACGTCATGGAGACCACGCCGCCCCACCGCCGGGGCGCGGCGACGGGCGCCTTCTTCTTCGCCTTCGACGCCGCCACGGCCATCGGCGCCCTGGGCCTGGGCTGGGTCATGCAGCACGCCAGCTTCCGCTGGGGCTGGGCCGTCGGGGCGGGCCTGATGACCCTGTGCATTCCCGTGGCGCATCGCGTGGTCCGCAGACCGGCCGTGACATCCGTGCCGGGGGCCTCTGTCATCGTAGAAGGATGACGGATCTTTCGAGCCCGCGGCCGCGTCTGATGACCCGGCAGTTCACCCTCGTCTGGGCCATCACGTTCGTGACCTTCTTTGCGGCCTTCCAGCTCTTCCCCACGGTGCCGCTGCGCCTGCGGGTTCTCGGCGCCTCGCTGGCCGAGAGCGGCCGGTTCATGAGCCTCTTCACCGCCGGCAGCGCCCTGGGCGCGCTGTTCACGGGCCCCCTGGGAGATCGCGTGGGCCATCGCCGCCTGGTGGTCACCTCCGCCTCGCTCTATGCGCTCTTCCTTGGCGCCTACGCGCTGATGCCGGTGCGCTGGGGTTTCTACGCCCTGGCCTTCCCGCACGGCATCGTGTGGTCGGGCCTGCTGACGGCCACCATGGCCTCGCTCTCCCACGTGCTCCCGGAGGACCGGCGGGCGGACGGCCTGAGCCTTTACGGCCTGGCCAGCCCCGGCGGCGTCATCGTTGGCCCGCTGCTGGGCCTGTGGATCCACCAGCGCTGGGGATTCGCGCCCATCGGGTGGTACCTTGCCGCGATCTTCCTCGCCCTGGGCGCCCTGGGGACCACCCTGCCCAAGGATCACCCCCACGGCCGGGCGGAGGGCTTCGAGTGGCCCGACCCCTCGGCGCTGGGGCCGAGCCTCGTGCTCTTCTGCGTGGCCCTGGGCTACGGGGCGCTGGGGAGCTACACGGCCCAGGAGGCCCTGGCCCTGGGCATGTCCCTGCCCTCGGCCTTCCTCTCCTGCATGGCCGTGGGTATGGTGCTCATGCGCATCGTCATGCTGCGGACGGGCTTCGGCAGGCGCCCCATCCGCCTGCTCCCGGCCATGCTGATCGGCGCCCTGACGGGCATGGCCCTGCTGGCCACGCTGCCGGGAGGGATGGCCCGCCACGTGGCCGCCGCGGTGATCTACGGGGCGGGCTACAGCATGGTGCACACCCTGCTCAACGCGAAGCTGCTGGAGACAGCCGATCCCAAGCGCCGCGGTGCGGCCTTCGGCGCCCTCCTCTTCGCCTTCGACTCGGGCATCGGCCTCGGCAGCTTCACCCTGGGCTGGGTCATCGGCGGCTACGGCTACCGCATGGGCTGGGCCCTGGGTGCCGTCGCCGTACTGGCCTCCCTGCCCATGGCAGTGCGACTCAGCCGGAACTGATCGCGATCCCCATCAGGAAAGCACTCCACGAAGCACACGAATGGAAGACTAAAGAGGCACGAAGGAGGAAGAGGAGTGTCCCGACCTTCCTTCGTGTTCATTTGTGCGCATGCAGTGCACCCTCGTGTCCTTCGTGGAGATCCTTGGTCTCTGGAACCTGGGGTCACGCCCGCCGATGGAGCTTGTGCACGCTGGCCTGGTCCACGCACTTCACGAGAACTTCATCGATGTTCACGTGGTCCGGGAGCATGAGGCACCAGCGGACACACTCCGCCACATCCATGGCGGTGAGGGGCGTCACGCCCTGGTAGACGGCCTTGGCTTTGTCGCCGTCCTTGAGGCGCACGTTGGAGAACTCGGTCTCGGCCATGCCCGGATCCACGGAGGTCACGCGGATCTGCTCGCCGTTCAGCTCCAGGCGCAGGCTGTGGGCCATGGCCTTCACCCCGAACTTCGAGGCGCAGTAGACGCTGCCGCCCTCATAGGGCTGGTGGCCCGCCGTGGAGCCGATGAAGAAGACATGACCCCACCCGGCCGTGCGGAGGTGCGGCAGGCCGGCCCGGATGGTCTTCACCACGCCTTCGACGTTGGTGCGCATCATGGCTTCCAGATCCTCGTCCGGAGTCTCCCACATCTTGTAGGTGCCGCTGGCCAGGCCTGCGTTGGCCACCAGGACGTGCAGTCCGCCCAGCGCCGCTGCGGCTTCCGCCACGAAGGTGTCCACGCTGGCGGTGTGCCGGGTATCCACTGCCCCGGCGAACACCTTCACGCCATGGGCCTTCCTGAGCTCGTCCGCCAGGGCCTGCACGCGCTCCACCCGCCGGGCGCCCAGGGCGAGGTGGCAGCCCTGGGAAGCCAGCAGCCGCGCCATGGCTTCGCCGAAGCCGCTGGACGCGCCGGTGATGAGGACGATGGGGTGCTCGGGACGCATGGGTTCTCCTGTGGAAATCAGCGGTAGTTCCGGTGGAACTCGCCCAGGGCCTCGACGACCTTCTCGAGCTTGTCCGTGGGCGGGAGGATGGTGGTCCGGAAGTGGGCGGTGCCCTCGGCTTGGCCGAAGCCGGAGCCCGGCACGACGCAGATGCCCGTCTGCTCGAGCAGGGCCATGGCGTAGTCGAAGTCCGTGCGGCCGGGCGGCAGCGTGATGCTGGGGAAGGCGTACATGGCGCCCGCGATCACGTTGCAGGTGATGCCCTCAATGCGGTTCAGACCCTCGGCCAGCAGGATGGCCCGCTGCTTCAGCGCGCCGAGGATGGCGGCCTTCTCCTCGGCGTAGCGGGCGTACGAGGGCATGCCCGGTTTCGGAGGGCGCACCATCGCGCAGGTGGCGGCCTGGCCCGCCAGATTGGCGCAGAGGCTCACGCTCTGGAGCTTGAGGATCTGGGCGGCCACGTCCTCGGGCACATTCCGATACTCGAAGTAGCCGCCGCGCACGCCGCACTCGCCCAGAAAGCCCTTGGAGCAGGAGTGGAAGCTGAAGAGGGAGACCTCCTTCGCCTCCATCTGGTGGAGCACCTTGGCGAAGGACACGAACTCGTCGCCCGGCAGGTAGATGTTCTCCTGGTAGACCTCGTCGGCCAGGATCGAGAGCCCGTGGTCCCTCGCGAACCCGATGACCATCTCGATGTTGGCCTCGTCCAGCACCGCGCCCGTGGGGTTGCCCGGGTTGATGACGCAGATGGCCTTCACATGGGTGCCTTCGGCCTTCGCCTGGGCCAGGGAGGCCTCCAGCATGGCGCGGCTCAGCTTCCAGCCGTTGGCCTCGTCCAGGTAGTAGGGCACCATGCGCCCCTCGTACAGCGTGATGGTGGCCGAGTAGAGCGGGTACTGGGGGATGGGGATCATGATGCCGTCCTGGGGGCCGGCGATGAGCAGCCGCAGGATGGTCTGCACGCCCTTGCTGGCGCCGTCCGTCAGGAAGATGGCGTCGGGATCCACCCGCATGTGGTCGCGCTCCAGGATGAACTCGGCCACGGCCTCGCGGATGAACCGCACGCCGCGGCTCTCGCTGTACGCGCCGAGGCCGTGCTTCGTCCCGGCGAGGATGGCCTTGGCGGTCTCGATCACATCGGGCGGGAAGATTCCGGGGGCCAGGTCCATCAGCGCCGGATATTCGCAGAGAGCGAGGATCTGGCGGTTCCAGGTGAGGGCCTTCTGACCCAGGGACTGGGGGTTCCCGATGTTGCAGTAGATGATCTCGCGGCCCTGCTTCTCCAGGTCCGCCGCGCGCGCCACGATGGGCCCCCGCACCGCGTATTCCGTCTCAAGGACGGCCTTCCCGAGGTCGGTCAGATGAATGGTCATGGGCACTCCAACCCTTGAGTTTAACCCGGGGCCGCGCTGTGACCGCCGTCATCCTACTCCGTGACAGGGCTTCCGGCCTTGGGCGGCGCGGGGCAGGCCGCTAGACTGGACCCTCCGGCCCCATCCGCGCGCCATTCCACCTCCCCATCTGAAGAGGCATCCATGCTCGGTTTCTCGCTCACCCCCGAACAGCTGGCCGAAAAAGAACGGGCCCATACCTTCGCCGAGAAGATCATGCGGCCCGTGGCCCGCAAGTACGACGAGACCGGCGAGTGGGCCGTAGACGTCTACAAGGCCGCCTTCGACTACGGCTACCTGCAGGCCCTGGTGCCCGAGGACTGCGGCGGTCCCGGCGCCTCCCAGATGGATGAGGCCATCGTCTGCGAAGAGCTGTCCTGGGGCTGCGGCGGCCTCTACACCTCCATCATGGCCAACGGCCTGGCCATGACCCCCCTGCTCATCGCCGCCAGCCCCGAGCAGAAGAAGAAGTGGCTGGGCATGATCGCGGAGGAGCCCAAGTTCGCCGCCTTCTCGCTCTCCGAGCCCAATGCCGGCTCCGACGCCGGCGGCATGAGCTGCCGCGCAGAGAAGAAGGGCGACAAGTACATCATCAACGGCACCAAGTGCTACTGCACCAACGGCGGCTACGCCGACTGGTACGCCCTCTTCTGCAGCACCGATCCCAGCAAGGGCGCCCGCGGCACCAGCTGCATCGTCGTCCCCCGCGACACGCCGGGCCTGGTGGTGGGCAAGGCCCTGGACAAGATGGGCCAGCGCGCCTCCAACCAGGTGGAGCTCTACTTCAATGACGCCGAGGTGCCCGCCGAGAACCTCCTCGGCAAGGAGGGCATGGGCTTCGTCATCGCCATGAAGACCCTGGACCAGACCCGCGCCGCCGTGGCCGCAGGAGGTGTGGGCGTGGCCCGCGCCGCCTACGAGATCGCCCTGCAGTACGCCAAGACCCGCGTCCAGTTCGGCCAGCCCATCTTCGCCAACCAGGCCATCAGCTTCATGCTGGCGGACATGGCCAAGAAGATCGAGGCCGCCCGCCTGCTCACCTGGCAGGCCGCCTGGATGACCGACAACGGCATCAAGAACTCCAAGCAGAGCGCCATCGCCAAGACCTTCGCCACCGACACCGCCATGGAAGTCACCACCGACGCCGTGCAGATCCTCGGCGGCAACGGCTACAGCCGCGACTACCTGGTCGAGAAGTGCATGCGCGACGCCAAGCTGCTCCAGATCTACGAAGGAACGAACCAGATCCAGCGCCTGGTCATCGCCAAAGAGATCCAGCAGGGCAACTGACGGTCAGGGAACGGACGACCCCGCGGGTCACGAGTGAACGCGCCTGAATGGCGCGTTCCGAGTGGGGACCCGCTGGTTCGTTCAAACACCCAAGGTTGGCCACCCGGCCTGGCCGGGAAATCCAGCAGGGCAACTAATCCACCCCGAATCCCTGTGCTCAGAAGGCGGCCCCCCGGGGCCGCCTTCTCCGTTTCGGGAGCCCAGGCGCAGCTGGGTCTGACGGCCATCCCGGGTCTGAAGATCAATACAAGAGCATGAATTCCGGCATTTGGGTCTTGAAGGCCCCAACACCCGACCCTAGAATCCCTGTCAACCATCCATCTTTACCAGCTCAACAGCCGTGAAAAGTGGGGGAGGGACTCCCGCCGGGGATCCCGGTTTCACTCGGGCGCAAGCCCCCGCGATCCGCACGCCTGGTGCGTATCGCGCGACCAACCTCCAGGCTTATGGGACTCCATCCCAGGGAAGAAAGTCATGTCCGAAGGTACCGTCAAGTGGTTCAACGCCGAGAAGGGGTTCGGGTTCATCACCCCCGATGAGGGTGGGGCCGACATCTTCGTTCACTACTCCGCCGTCCAGGCCAAGGGGTTCCGCACCCTCGAGGAGAAGCAGCGGGTCAGCTTCGATGTGGTGCAGGGCCCCAAGGGGCCCCAGGCCGCGAACGTCAACAAGGTCTGATCACCGTTTTTCCCCGGGCCCCGGTTCCGGCCGGGGCCCGTCGCGTACCCTGGAGCCATGAAGAAGGTCTCCGTCCGCCCGATCCTGGGCACCCTGCTGATCGCCTTGATGCTCCTCCTGTCGCTGGAGGGATTCCGCCGCGATCCCCGGTTCGGGTGGATCCTCCCGCTCACGGTCCTGGCCGGGGCCTGGCTGGGCTGGGCGATCCGGCAGGCCTGGCTATACCCCCCGCGGCTGGCCCGCGCCGAGGCCATGTGGGCCGCCGGCGAGCCCGCCTCGGCCGTGGCGGAGTGCCTCTCCCGGGCGCCCCTGGCCACCGGTGAGCTGGGTTACCGGGTCCGCCTCCTGCGGAGCGCGGCGCACCAGGCCCTCGGTTACCGGGACCGGGCTTGGCTGGATGCCCTGGAGGCCCAGCTCGCCCGCCTTCCCCTCTGGAAACGCCTGGTGGTGTCCCAGGCCTTCCGGCGGGTTCCCGACACACCCTCGTTCCGCCGCATCGCCTGGGGGGACCGGTTCATCCGGGTGGCCCCGCGGATGGCCCGGCTGCGCCACCTGCAGGGCATCCTCCTCCTGCGCTCCGGCCGCGAGGATGCACTGCATCAGGCCTGGACGCGGTTTGAGGATGCCCTCCCCCTGGCCTGGGATGATCCGCTGGTGCTCGAGGACCTGATGCTGGCCGGGTTCCAGCATGGACGGGAGGACGTGGCCGAGCGCGCCCTGGCGACGCTGATCTCCCGCCACGGCGACCCGCGGCTCCCCTGGGACCGCGGGGCGGCGGGCATGTACCTGCTGCGGAACGGCCGGCCCGCCGAGGCCCTGGGCCTGGTCGGAGCCCTCCCCCGGGATCGCCGGGACCAGCCCCTGCCCTGGCTCGTGGAGTGCCTGTCCCGCCGGCGCATGGGGGACATCGACGGAGCCTGGAGGACAGTGGAGGACGCGGTCGGACAGTTGCCGGACGCCTTCCGCCTCTGGATGGAGCGGTACCAGATCGCACTCGACCTGGAGCGCGACGCGGAGGCGCTCGGGAGCCTGGCGCGGGCCTGGCGGACCCTCCCGGAGGGGACGGAGGGGGACCTCCTCCGAGAAGAGTGGCAGCTCCGCCGGGCCGAGTTCGCCTTCTGGTGGGAGGGCGATCCGGCCTTCGCGAAACAGCTCCTCGTGAAGCTCCCGCCGGATCGCCGGGGCGATCACCGTCCGCCGCTCCTCCTGCAGGTCCGGGTGGCCCTGGGGGAATACGAGGCCGCCTACGGAGAGGTCGCAACCCTGCTTCAGCAGGCTCCAGACGACACGGGCCTCCTGCTGCTCCAGGCCGACTGCCTCGCCGGCCTGGAAGCCTGGGAGGCCCTGCTCCCCTATCTGAACGGCCTGGGGGAGTCCTGCCGGGAGCGTGCGGATTTCTGGCACCTGCGGGGGCTCGCCCGGGCCAACCTGGCCGATCACGTCCCCGCCCGCCTGGATCTGGAGCATGCGGTGCGGATGGACCCCCGGAACCTGGGATTCCTGATGGACGCGGGGCATGCCTGTGCGGAACTGGGCGATTGGGACCGGGCCGAGAGCCACTGGCGGCAGGCCCTCCAATTGGACAGCCAGTCCGAGGAGGCCCTGATCCAGCTGGCGGAGGCGAGGCGAGAGCTGGAGGACCTCGACGGGGCGCGACGCTACCTGCGCGAGTGCCTGCTCCACCACCCCGACAGCGCCGACGCCCAGGCCCGCCTGGCGGAGCTGGAGGCCAACTGACCTTCCGGGATCAATCGGGCTTGATGTTCCGGAGCAGCGAGAGCTTGCTGTCGTAGCGGGCCTGCGCCTCGGGCTGGGCCCACTTGCGCGCTTTCTCAAGCGACTTGATGGCGTCCTTCGTCCGGCCCTGGGCCAGGGCCACCCGGGCCTGGATCCAGTAGAACTCCGGTTCGTAGGGAAGCAGCCGGATGGCCTGCTTGATGCGCCGCCCCGCCTCGTCCCACTGCTGCTCCCCGAGGGCTTCTTCGGCCAGGAAGGCGTTGAAGAAGGGGTCCCGCTTCCGGATCTCCAGACCGCGTTCGCGGTAGGCGGCCGCTTCCTCCGTGCGGCCCTGGGCCCGGAGGAGGTTCTCCAGGTTTCCGCAGGGGGCGCCGTCCTTGGGATCTTCGAAGAGGGCCTTCCGGAACGACGCCTCGGCGTCGGCGTCGTGCCCCTGGGCCCGCTGGACCACCCCCAGGATGTTCCAGCCCACGCCCAGGGCCGGGTCCACTTCGATGGAGTGGCGGGCGGCGTGGAGGGCTTCCTCCGGCTTTTCCTCCGCCAGCAGCTCCACCGCCCGGTTGCTGAAGTAAAGAGCCTGCACGCGCTTCGGCTCGAGCGGGGCGATCAGCAGGCTGTCCCGGCGCACTTCGGGCAGGAAATCGGCCACCAGCTCCTGTCCCAACGTCCCCGACTGCACCACGGCCACCACGTGCCGCTCGAACCGCACCGTCGAGCCCACCCGGCGCCAGCGGCTGATCCGCAGGGGTTCGCCGTACCGCACCTCGAGGCCGATGGACTTGCAGGCGCCCACGAAAAGCGCGGTGAGGCCTAGGCAGTTGGCTTTGCGATCCCGCCAGACCTCCTTGGGCGTCCGGGTGTAGGCATTGTCATAGACGATCCCCAGCCCGCCCTCCTCGGCGGGGGAGAAAAAGGCCCTGAGCAGGGTGGAGACCTTGGAGGGGATGCTCGGCCGGCCATTGGTCTGCTGGCGCGCGAAGGCCTGAACCTCCGGCGGTGGCTCGAAGGGATCCTCGCCAGCCGTCAGCAGCACGGCGCCGAACAGCAGCGGCAGGACACGCAAGCGCATGAAAGCTCCCGGCACAACATAGGGCTACGGACAGGAAGGTCAACGGGTTATGAGATGCTGGATGTGGAGGAATTATGCCGCGCCCGACTGCCGTTGTGTGTGCCTATTCCAGCGTGGGGACCTCGGCCCTGCAGGGGCTGCTGGAAGCCGGGGTGGAAGTGAAGGCCCTGTACACCTACGCCCAAGGCTCCGATGAGCAGTGGTTCACACCGCCGGCCGTGGTGGCCGAGGCCCACGGGATCCCGGTCCACATGGCCCCCGCCTTCAACGCCGACGAGGTGTTCGAGGCCATCCGGGACCACCGGCCCGACTTCCTCTTCAGCTTCTACTTCCGGGAGATGATCCAGGCGCGCTTCCTGGAGATCCCGAGGCTGGGGGCCTACAACCTGCATGGCAGCCTGCTGCCGAAGTACCGGGGCCGGGCGCCCATCAACTGGGTGCTAGTGAAGGGCGAGAGCGAAACCGGCATCACCCTGCACGCCATGACGCCCAAGCCCGACGACGGCCACATCCTGGCCCAGGCCCGCCTCCCCATCGACTGGGACGAGACCGCCCTCAGCCTCACGCTGAAGGCGGCGGACGCCGGTCGGGGCCTTGTCCGCGAGGCCATGCCGGGCCTAGTGGACGGGAGCCTCCTCCGCATCGACCAGAAGACCCTCGGACCCTCCACCTACTTCGGGGGACGGAAGCCCGCCGACTCCCGACTCGATTTCGCCATGACGGCCCAGGAGGCCTTCAACCAGATCCGGGCCGTGGCCGACCCCTGGCCCAACGCCTTCCTCCAGACCGCCGAGGGCTCCGTCAAGGTGGCCTGGGCGCTGCCCACGGACCTGCCCTGCCCCCAGGGACGCTTCCTCGCCCTGCGCGATGGCGTGCTGCTCGGTTTCGCGGACGGGGCCCTGCGTCTCCACACGCTCAAGGTGGAGGGAACCCGGCTGGAGCGCCCCAGCGAGCAGGCCAACGCCCTCCGGATGCTCGGGATCAGCGAAGGCTGAACCGTCCTTCCGGGCCTCCCGGCCGGATCTGGCTCCGACCCGGAATCCGGGGTATGCTGTCGCGCCCTCACGAGAAAAGGAAATCCATGCGAAGCGTGATCACTGGAACCGGCATCGGCCTGCCTCCGCACGTCGTCACGAACGCGGCCCTGGCGCGGATCATGGACACCTCGGATGAGTGGATCCGGACCCGCAGCGGCATCCAGGAGCGGCGCTTCGCGGAGCCCGGCCAGGGCTCCACCGACCTGGGCGTGCTTGCCTCCCGGGCCGCCCTGGCCGATGCCGGGCTGGCGCCCGGGGACCTCGATGCGGTGGTGTTCGCCACCATGACGCCCGACCACCTCCTCCCCGGCGATGGCCCCCTGCTGCAGGCGGCGCTGGGACTCCGCACGAACCTCCCCACCTTCGACATCCGGCAGCAGTGCAGCGGCTTCCTCTACGGGCTGGAGCTGGCGGACCTGCTCATCCAGAGCGGCCGGTACCGGAAGGTCCTGCTGGTGGGGGCCGAGGTGCACACAGGCTTCATGCCCTGGCACCTGGGATGGGATACGGTGATCGGCCGCTCGACCCGCGAGGTCACCGATGTGGAGAAGGCCGAGAACACCGCCAGCCGGGACCGCACCGTCCTGTTCGGCGACGGGGCCGGCGCCGTGGTGATCGAAGCGCGGGACGAGGACCGCGGCCTCCTGAAGACGAAGCTCTTCACCGATGGCACCGGGGCGGGCGTGTTGACCATGCCGGGCGCCAGCTTCAAGCGCCGGCCCTTCGTGGACCAGGCGCAGATCGAAGCCGGCGAGACCCTTCCGGTGATGTCCGGCAAGGAGGTCTTCCGGTCCGCGGTGACCCTCATGCCGCAGGCGGTGCGGGACGTCTGCGACGAAGGGGGCGTGACGGTGGCGGACCTGGACCTGGTCCTGGTCCACCAGGCGAACCTCCGCATCATCGAAGGCGTGCAGAAGGCCCTTGGCCTCCCGCCGGAGAAGGTGCCCCACAACATCGAGCGCTACGGCAACACCACCGCAGCCACCCTGCCCATCCTCTTCCACGAGTGCCGCCAGCAGGGCCTGGTGCGCCCCGGCGGCCTGGTGGCCTTCACGGCCCTGGGCTCCGGCCTCCACTGGGGCGCGGCGCTCTACCGCGCCTGATTGCGGTTGGATCCCACCCGGGACTAGAATCCTGGCAAACCCCGGAGTCTCCATGCGTGCCCTGACCTTCGGCGCCGCCCTGGCGCTGGTCCCCGCCCTTGTCCTGTCCGCAGGCACCCCCAGATCCCGCAAGCACTCGGGCGGCCCCGTGAAGACCGCCGGCGAGGCCAAGTCCATCGCCGAACGCGAAACCGGCGGCCGGGCCGTCAGCGCCCGGCGCATCCCCCTGAATGGCGCCTCCGGGGGCTGGGAGGTGGACCTCCGTATGCCCGGCGAGGAGCGGGGCTGGCGCTGCATCATCGACAGCGACACCCACATGGTCCACAGCAAGGCCCGCATCGAGCAGCCCGGCGCCAAGGGCAAGGCCGATGGCGCCGTCCGCATGGTCAAGGGAAGCCGCTGACGGGGGCTCCCCGACCTGCGGCGATCGTTCGCCGGTTTTTCCCACCGCGCAGCCTGTCCGGCTTGACAGCCCGGCCTAGAATCGTACGTGCGGCCGATGCCGCAAGGAGAACGACACATGGGTCTGATGGACTGGGGCAAAGCCCAATTCCTCGACATCCTCGAATGGCTGGATGATTCCAACGACACGCTGGCCTGGCGCTTTCCCATGCGAGGGCAGGAGATCCAGAACGGCGGCAAGCTGGTGGTGCGGGAAAGCCAGGAGGCCGTCTTCGTCAACGAGGGCCAGCTGGCGGACGTGTTCAAGCCCGGCACGCACAACCTCACCACCCAGAACCTGCCCATCCTCGCCACGCTGAAGGGCTGGAAGTACGGCTTCGAGAGCCCCTTCAAGAGCGACGTCTACTTCATCTCCACCAAGCTCTACAACGACCTGAAGTGGGGCACCTCGAACCCCATCATGATGCGCGACGCCGACTTCGGCATGCTGCGCATCCGGGCCTTCGGCATCTACTCCATCAAGGTGGTGGACAGCGGCACCTTCCTCAAGCAGCTGGTGGGCACCAACGGCGTCTACACCGTGCCCGACATCAGCGAGCAGCTCCGCAAGACCATCATGAGCCGCTTCACGGACACCCTCGGCGAGGCCAAGATCCCCGCCCTGGACCTGGCCGCCAAGTACGACGAGATCTCCGACCTCGTGAAACAGAAGCTCCAGGACGAGTTCAAGACCATGGGCCTGGAGCTGTCCAAGTTCTTCGTGGAGAACATCAGCCTCCCCGAGGAAGTGGAAGCCATGATGGACAAGCGCACCGGCGTGGGCATGATGGCCCCCGTCATGGGCGCCTACACGCAGATGCAGGTGGCCGACAGCATCCCGCTCGCCGCCCAGAACCCCGGCGGCGTGGCCGGCATGGGCATGGGCGTGGGCCTCGGCTTCGGCATGGGCAACATGATGGGCCAGCAGATGACCGGCGCCGCCCAGCAGATGGGCCAGCAGGGCTTCCCCGCCGGCAGCGCGCCTGCCGCGCCGGCGGCCCCCGCCAAGTCGCTCAAGGACGAGCTGACCGAGCTCAAGGAGCTCTTCGACGGCCAGCTCATCACCCAGGCCGAGTACGACACCCAGCGCGCCGCCATCATGAAGAAGCATGGGATGGGGAATTGAAGCCTTTTCTTCCTGCAAAAAACAGGGCGGCTTGAGCCGCCCTGTTTTTTGCAGGACGTGAAAAGCGGTCTAGTGGTGATGATCCGCCTCCACCTCATGCTGGTGGATGAACCGGTGGTGGTGGTGGTCCGCCATCTCCCGGGTCTCGAAGTGGACCGTGAGGTGGCGGACGCCGTGGCGATCCCACAGCAGGCGCTCGATGCGCTCGAGGTGGGCCTCGGTGTCCCCCAGCCGGTCCGCCTCCACGATGATGTGGGCCGTGGCGATGGTGAGGTGGCTGCACATCTTCCAGCTGCGGAAATCCTCCACGCCGAGGATGCCCGGCAGCGCCATGAGCTCCGCCTTCACGGACTCGTGCTCGAAGGCGGCGCGGTGCATGAGGATGCCCACGGCATCGCGGAGCAGGAGCACGGCCCCCCGCAGGATGACCACCAGGATCACCAGGGCGATGGCCGGGTCCACCCAGCGCCAGCCCGTGAGACGGATAAGGACCATGCTCCCCACCAGAGACACGCTGGTGAGGCTGTCGGCGAAGGCGTGCAGGTAGGCGGCCTTCAGGTTGGCGTCCCGCTCCAGCAGGCTGCGGTCCCGGGGCACCAGCACCACGGTGGCCGCGATGTTCAGCAGGAGGCCGATGCCCGAGAACACCAGCACCCAGCCCGTCTGGATGGGGACGGGATGGCGGAACCGGGCCAGGGCCTCCCAGCCCACGGCCCCAGCGAGAAACAGGAGAAACCCCACGCCCACGAGGCTGTTGAACACCTCCAGGCGGTGCCAGCCGAAGGTCCAGCGGTCGTCGGGATCCCGCCGGTTGGCCAGCCACAGGCTCAGGATGCCCAGGCTGTTCACCAGCACATCGTTCAGGTTCTCGAGGCTGTCGCTCACCAGGCCGATGGAGCCGGTCCACCAGCCGCCGAGGCCCTGGAGGATGAAGCTGGCGAAGAAGATGCCGGCGCTCCAGGCCAGGCGCCCGGTGGTGCTGGGCCCGTGATGGTGGTGATGATCCGACATCATTCGCCCCGATACTGGGGTTTCCGCTTCTCCCGGAAGGCGGCCAGCCCCTCGAGCCGATCCTGGGTGGGGATGACCTGGGCGTAGCAGGCCTGCTCGAAGGCCAGGCCCGAGTCCCGGTCCATCTCGAGACCCCGGTTCACCGCCAGCTTGGCCATGCGCAGCGCCACGGGCCCATTGGGGAGGATCTCCCGCGCCAAGGCCAGGGCCGCGTCCAGGGCGCCGCCCGCGGGAACCACCCGATCGACGATCCCCAGGCGCCCCGCCTCCTCCGCTCCGATGCGGCGGGCCGTGAAGATCAGCTCCTTGGCGCGGGAGGCGCCGATGAGCCTCGGCAGGCGCTGGGTGCCTCCGGCGCCCGGGATGATCGCCAGGGCCGTCTCCACCAGGCCCAGCTTCGCCTCGGCCCCCGCCACGCGGAGGTCCGCCGCCAGGGCCAGCTCCAGCCCGCCACCGAAGGCCGCCCCTTCCAGGACCGCGATGACGGGCACCGGCAGGTCCTCCAGCTCCGTGAAGGCGCTCCGAAGGCCATGCACGAAGGCGGCGGTCTCCGCCGGGGCCATGCCAGCCCGCTCTTTCAGGTCCGCCCCGGCGCAGAAGACGCCGGGCACCAGGCTGTGCACCACCACCACCCGGACCTCCGGGTCGAAGCGCAGATCCGCGAGGGCCTGGCGGAACTCCGCCATGAGCTGCCGACCCAGCGCGTTCTTCGCCGCGGGGCGGTCCAGGCCCAGCAGGACCAGGCCCGCATCGGCCCCCCCGAGGCGTTCGACGCGGATCTCCATCAGCCCAGCTCGACGATGGAATCCCCCTCGTTCAGGAACTGGTCCGGGGTCACGAAGACCTTCTTGACCGTCCCCTCCTCGGGGCTCCCCACGGGAATCTGCATCTTCATCGATTCGATGATCACCAGATCCTGGTCCTCGCCCACGGAATCCCCTTCCGACACGCAGACTTCCAGGACCTTCCCAGCCATCTCGGCCCGCACCAGCGCCATCCAACACCTCTCGAAAAGGACGATGGCCCCAGTGTAGCGGTCTGCCGCGTCATTCGTCCTTGTCGGAGTCGCCGATCACCACCAGGTCGTCATCCTCGTAGGCGAAGTCGCCCTCCTCCATGAGGACCTCGCGGACCTTCCCGCACTCCGGAGCATTGATGTAGAAGGCGGTGCGGGAAGAATCCGTGCCCTCGAGGATCATCAGGGGCTCGTCCTCCTCCACCTCCTGGCCGGGGCGGACAAGGACGTCCACCACATAGCCCGGCCATTCCGCCCGCACGATCATGCTGCCTCCCTTTCGCCCATCCGCGACCTTGGCGGGGAGGTTATGGCGGACGGGCTTCCCGCGCAAGGGCCAGAAGCCGTTCTTTTCGTCACATCTCCGGTAGGCGATACTGGAGGGCTTGGAGGATGGAATGGCTGTCGCCTGTGGCATCGTGGGTCTCCCCAATGTGGGAAAGTCCACCCTTTTCAACGCCCTCACCCGTGCGGGCGCGGCTTCGGCCAACTACCCCTTCTGCACCATCGAGCCCAACACGGGCGTGGTGGATGTGCCCGATCCGCGCCTGGCGGCCCTGGCGGAGATCGTGAAGCCCCAGCGAATCCTCCCCGCGGCCCAGGAGTTCGTGGACATCGCGGGCCTGGTGCGCGGCGCCAGCAAGGGCGAGGGCCTGGGCAACGCCTTCCTGGGCCACATCCGGGAGACGGACGCCATCGTGCAGGTGGTCCGCTGCTTCGAGGATGGCAACGTCACCCACGTGGAGGGCGGCGTGAACCCCGAGCGGGACCTGGGCATCATCGAGACCGAGCTGGTCATCAAGGACCTGGACGCGGTGGAGAAGGGCCTGGAGCGCCACCGGAAGATCGCCAAGACCGGCAACAAGGAATCCCAGGCCCTGGTGGCCGTGCTGGAGCGGGTCTTCGCCGCCCTGGATGGCGGCAAGTGGGCCCGGACGGCAGGCCTGTCCGCGGAGGACAAGGCCCTGATCAAGTCCTACGGCCTGCTCACCCTGAAGCCCACCCTCTTCGTGGGCAACATCGGGGAGGAGGACATCCGGAACCCCGAGGGCAACGCCCACTACCGGAAGCTGCAGGAGCTGGCCGCCGAGCGCCAGGCCCCCTGCATCCCCATCTGCTCCAAGCTGGAGGCGGAAATCCAGGACCTGCCCGAGGAGGACCGGCCCCTGTTCCTGGAGGAAGCGGGCCTCTCCGAGCCGGGCCTGAACGTGCTCATCCACGCCAGCTACGACCTGCTGGGCCTCCAGACCTACTTCACCGCCGGGGTGAAGGAGGTGCGGGCCTGGACCATCCACAAGGGCGACACGGCCCCCCAGGCCGCCGGGGTCATCCACACCGACTTCGAGAAGGGCTTCATCCGCGCCCAGGTCATCGCCTACGAGGACTTCATCCAGTACAAGGGCGAGCAGGGTGCCAAGGACGCCGGCAAGATGCGCACGGAAGGCAAGGACTACGTCGTCAAGGACGGCGACCTGATGAACTTCCTGTTCAACGTCTGACCGTTAGCGCGCCTCGATGGGCATGCGCCGCAGGCGCTCCACTCGGACCTCCATGGGGGGATGGGTGGAGAAGAGGCTCATGAGGCCGCCGCCGCTCAGGGGGTTCACGATCATCATGTGGGCCGTGGCGGGCTCGGCGGACGCCATGGGCAGCTGCTGGTTGTAGGCCTGCAGGCGCTCCAGGGCCGAGGCCAGCATGTCCGGCCGGCCCGTGAGGTGGGCGCTGTAGTCGTCCGCCAGGTACTCGCGGGAGCGGCTGACCGCCATCTGGAGCAGGATGGCCGCCAAGGGCCCGAGGATCATGATGGCGATGCCCGCCAGAGGGTTGGAGCGGCCCTCTTCGTCGCGGGGCGAGATCCAGAAGGCCATCCGGGAGAGGAACATGATGGCCTGGGCCAGCACGGCCGCCAGGCTGCCGATGAGGATGTCCCGGTGCTTCACGTGGCCCAGCTCATGGCCGAGGACCGCCTCCAGCTCGGGCCGGCTGAGGATGCGCATGATGCCCTCCGTGACCGCCACCACGGCGTGCTCGGGGTTCCGGCCCGTGGCGAAGGCGTTGGGGGTGTCCTCGGGGATGATGGCGATGCGGGGCGTGGGCAGGCCTGCGCGCTGGGCCAGGTTGGCCACGATGGCGTAGAGTTCGGGAGCGTCGGCCTGGTCCACCACCTTGGCGCCGTAGCTGGCCAATACGATCTTGTCGGAGAAGAAGTAGCTGATCCCGTTCATCACGAGACCGATGGCCAGCGCCAGCACCATGCCGGACCGCCCGCCGAAGTAGCCGCCGATCCACACCAGCAGGCCCGTCATGGCCACGATGATGAGAAGGGTTTTCGCCTGGTTCATGAAGTTGCCTCCAGGTACCAGGATACGAAAGGGATCAAGCGCCCCAGCCCCTTAGGCGCCAGGCAGGCCCATGCGCTTCACGACCACCAGGGTCACGTCGTCCCGGAACCGGCCGTCCTCCAGGTGCTGGAAGGCCTCCACCAGCAGGGCCTCGAACAGCTCCTCCGCCCCCGCCCGCGGGCGCCTCAGGATGACTTCGGCCAGGCGCCCGTCGCCCAGTTCCTCGCCGGCGGCGTTTTCCGCCTCCACCAGGCCGTCCGTGAAGATCACCAGCGCGTCGCCCGGTTCCATGGAGGCCCGGCCCTCGGCGAAGGCGGCCCCGGGGAGCAGGCCCACCATGGGCCCCGTGGGGGCCAGCCGGACAACCTCGCCGCTGGCCCGCACCACCAGGGGCGGGTTGTGTCCCCCGTTCACGAACCGGAGATCGCCGGTCAAGGGATTGAGGCTCGCGGCGAACAGGGTGGTGTAGCGGTTGCCGTCCCGCACGTCGTTCATGCGCCGGTTCAGGCGCTCCGCCAGCTTGCCCCAGTCCTGCACGCGCCGGCCCCCGAGGGCCCGGAGGAAGGCGGAGAGCTGGGTCATCATCAAGGAGGCCGGGAGGCCCTTGCCAGAGATGTCGCCCACGGCGATGTGGAGCCTCTCGCCCAACTCCTCGTCGCGGGCCATCCACAGGTCGTAGAGGTCGCCGCCCACCGCCTGATAGGGCAGGTTCGCGGCGGCACACTGCCAGCCGCTGGGCTCGGGAAGCGCCTTGGGGAGGAGGCGGCGCTGGATGTCCCGGGCCAGGTCCTTCTCCAGGCGCTCGGCCTGGCGGCGGGCCTCCCTGAACTCCAGGTTCGAGAGCTGGGAGGAGGTGAGGTTCAGCAGGGTGTGCAGGAAGACCTCATCGTCATCCGACAGCTTCCCCACCGCCGGATCCGCCGCATAGGCGAAGCCGTGGCTGTGGTCCTGGTCCTGCAGCTCGACGGCGTGGACCAGCCCCTTCGCCTCCACTAGCTCGTGGAGGGAATCGCCTTCCAGCACTCCGGGAACCGTGCCGAGCCCCTTCGCATGCAGCACGGTGCCCTGGGCATCCACCACCAGGAGGCGCATGATCCGGAACTCGCCCATGAGCGTGTTGGCCATGAGCCGGACTAGGTCCTGCCGGGTCTCCACCTGGCCCAGGTTGCGGGTGAGCTCGAACACCGTGTTCAGGCGGGAGAGCTGCAGGGCCAGGGCCTGGTTCTGGGAGCTGCGCACGGCCTCGGCCCGGCGCCAGGCCAGCAGGGGGGCGCTGATGGACAGCAGCAGCGGCACGGCCCCTGGCGGCCCCTCGGCGCGCAGGACCAGGTGGCCGTAGACCTCCTCGCCGTAGGCCCAGGGCAGGACCTGCCAGCCCTCACCCGGGTGGGTGGGGAAGGCCGGCGCCGCCCCCCGCAGGAACAGCCACTTGCCTCCGTCCCACAGGCCACCCTGCCCCGCCTTGGCGATGCCCATGGCGGTGATGCCCACCAGGTGGACAAGGTCCTCCTCGGTGCCCTGGTCCGGAAAGGTCTCCAGGAAGTCGATGAGCGGGAGCAGCTCCTGGGCCCCTTCCGGGATCTTCAGCGCCAGCTGGCGGAGACGGTCGAAGGGGTTGGTCGGCATGGGGGCAGACCCGGCGTCAGTCCAGCTTCTTGATCAGACAGCACTCGTTCCGGCCGGAGACCTCGTCGGCCTTGAACCGCACCTCGTCCATGAACCGGCTCATGAGCAGCAGGCCAAGGCCGCCCTTCCGGGGATGCTTGATGTATTCCTTGGGATCCGGCAGCACCACCTGGTCGCCGCGGAGGCCCTGGCCGGAGTGGAGGATGTGGATCTCCAGCGCCTGCTCGGTGAACCGAAGCTCCAGCTCGACGCTGTGCTCCCCCTCCCCGTGGTAGGCGTGGAGGATCACATTGGTCACGGCCTCGTCCACAGCGATGCTGACCTTGGCGGAGGTGGCGTCGTCGAGGCCGGCCACCAGCGACGCCCGCTTGGCCAGTCCCGTCACCAGGTTCAGGTAGCGGGTCTGGCTCGGGATCACGAGTCGGAACTCGGCTGGCTCCATGCTGACCGCCACGCTCACCCCTTCCGCTCGGGCGCGACCGCGGCGAGCGCCTGGTCCTCATCGCCGAACACACGGTAGAGCTGGGTGAAGCCGAGGGTGTCGAAGATGGTGAAGACATTCGGCTGGAGATCGGACAGGAGGATGTCCCCCTGGTGGTCCCGGACCGTCTCGATGAGGCCCATGATGGCCCCCAGGCCGGCCGAACTGATGTAATGGAGATCCCTGCAGTTGAGGAGGATGGTGTACCGTCCGTCGCGGACCAGCCCCTCCAGGGCCTCCTCGAACTCGCGGACCGTGTGGGCGTTGATGAAACCGGCCGGAAGCAGGATCGCCACATCACCAGCCTGTCTCATCGCAATGGAAAGATCCGCCATCCGCCATCTCCAAGGAACCTGGGCCATCCTATCGGTTCCCCAGGGCAAATACCAGCAGACGGGGTTCCCACCCGAACTTGGGATACCCTGGATCCGAACCTTTCACCCGAGCCCCCCATGAGCGCCGCCCGTCCTGAGGACCAGCCCATCCACGCCGCCCTCCGTGGTCTGGTGGAAAACTGGGTGAACCAGAAGAACCAGAGCCTGCTCGAGGAGGTCATCGCCACCTGGCAGCTGGCCATGGACCGGTTCCATCCCGACGACGCCCTGATCGAGAAGCTCCGCCAGGCCATCCCGGCCCAGGCTCCGGCAGAAACAGAAGGGGGCGGAGCCATGGGATCCATGGCCGCCTTCTCCTCCGCCCTCGACCTGGTCGAAGGCGCTCCCTCCCAGAGCGACCTTCTGAAGCGCCTTCTGGACGGCCTGGAGCCCCTGGTGGAGCGCAGCGCCCTCTTCATCGTCAAGCAGGGGTTGGCCTCCCTCTACGCCCATCGGGGCTTCGAGGCGGGCGCCCCCCTGAAGCCGGGCGCCGTGGTGCCGCCCCCAGACCTGGAGTCCGTGATCCAGGGGCTGGGCCGCTCCCTGAGGAAGAAGGGCGCTGGCTACTCGGCCCTCGTCTCGGTGCTCAGTTCCTTCGAGGCCGCGGACCTGGTCGTCCTGCCCCTGCGCCACAAGCGGAAGACCGTGGCCCTGCTGCTCGTGGACAGCGGCCTGCGCCAGAAGGTCGACCACCCCGAGCTGGTCCGGGCCCTCGTGTTGGCAGCCTCGGCCGCCCTGGGAGGCCTGGCGGCCGGGAAGGATGAGCCCGCCCACGCCTTGCCTCACCCCCAGCCAGCAGTCTTGCCGCCTTCAGCCCCGCCTCCCTCGGCTCTGACGCCATCGGCCCTGCCGCCCGCTTCACCCCAGCCGCTGCCCCCCCTTCCCAGCAGCCACTCGAGCGCCCCCACGCAGATGGTGCCCGAGCCCATTGAAGCCCCCGCGGCGCTGGATCTGGACCCCAAGACCCGGGCCGCCGCCGAGCGACTGGCGCGGGTCCTGGTGGGCGACGTGGAGCTCTACTTCCCGACGAAGGTCGCCCAGGCCCAGACCCACGGCAACCTGTACGGTCTGCTCCGGGAGGAGCTCGAGCGGAGCCGCGCCACCTTCGTGGAGCGCTTCGGAGAAGATGTCGAGGCCCATCACCGGATTTTCACCAGCACGGTCGTGAGCCAGTTATGCGAAGGCGATGCCTCCAAGCTGGGGCCGGCCCCCTGGGCCTGAGATCGCCCACCATAAGAAGTGACAACGGGATCAGAGTCTGGTAGAACCTTGTTCCTTTGGGCATGGGCGAGGAACAAGTCAATGGCGGATCTCGGCAAGAAGTTCACGTGTTTCCAGTGCGCGACGAAGTTCTACGACTTCGGCAAGCCGGAGGCGGTCTGTCCCAAGTGCGGCGCGAACCAGAAAACCGCTCCCGCGAAACCGCGCGCGGTGAAGAAGGAGAAGAGCGTCCACGTCATCGAGGACGACTTCACTGCCGAGCCTGAGGCCGAGAACCTCGAAGAGGCCTTCAACGAGAGCGGCGTGCCCCTCGAGCGGGGCCGCGGCGAGGGCTTCGACCCCGGCGACCTGCGCATGGACGACTACGACGAGTAGGCCCATGAGCTGCGCTCATGGGTAGGGGAAGTGCGGGAGGGGGCGTGATTCACCCGCTCGTGGATCGGCATACGCACCTCGAAGGCGCCCTGGACCCCGCCTGGGTCCGAGGCGAAGCGGCGCGTCGCGGGCTGGCGCTGCCGGGACCGCTGGAGACCCTGTGGTCCGGCGGCACGGTGCCGTTCGAGGGGTTCATCGAGGCCTTCCTCTTCGGCGCCATGCTGCTGGACAGCCGGGAGGCCGTCCGCGAGGCGGTGCGGGCAGTGGTCCGGCGGACGCGGGCCTGTCGCGGGTCGGGCTTCGACCTCTGGGCCTCGCCCCACTTCCTCGTGGCCCACCGCGGCCAGATCAGCCTTGACGCTTTCTGGCGCGGGGTGGAGGAGGGCCTCGCCGAGGCCGCGGCCCAGGGCGTCTCGGGCTGCGTGGTGGTGGACGCCGTGAACCACTTCGGCCCCAAGCACGGCCACTCGGTCCTCGACCTGGTGCTGCCGGAACTGCCCCCCTTCGTGAAGGGCTTCTCCACGGGCGGCCTGGAGGGCAGTCCCTTCCGCGACTGGGCCCCCGTCTTCGACCGGGCCCGGGCCGCGGGCCTGCGCGTCGCCGCCCACGCGGGCGAGAACGGGCCGGGTTCGAACGTGCGCGAGGCCGTGCTGGAGGGTGGCGTGGCCCGCATCGTCCACGGCATCCGCGCCGACGACGCCACCCTGGACCTGCTGGCGGAGCGGCGCATTCCCGTCGACATGTGCCCCACCTCCAACCGGGCCCTGGCCGCCGACGTGGCGCCCCATCCCCTGCCCCGGATGCTGGCGGCTGGCGTGCGCTGCGCCCTGGGCACGGACGATCCCGGCGTGGCCCCCTGCGACCTCGGCATCGAAGCCGCCGCAGCCCGGGCCATGGGCCTGGATGCCACCGCCCTGGAGACCCTCCGCCGGAATGGCGCCGAGGATGCCTGGTGCCTCCAGGCCTGACAAACCCAGGGGTCGAAGCCAGGGGGTCTTCCCGGTAGACTATGGGATTCGGTGCGCGCCCATAGCTCAGTTGGATAGAGCATCAGGCTTCGAACCTGAGGGTCGGGCGTTCGAGTCGCTCTGGGCGCACCACCGGCAATGACAATTCGGCAACCCTGCGAGCGTGGCGGAACTGGTAGACGCACTGGATTTAGGTTCCAGCGGTTCACACCGTGTCGGTTCGAGTCCGACCGTTCGCACCACATCGCATGACCCCCGCATCACACGGAGCATCCATGTCCGCCACCCTGCATCACCAGTCCCCCACCCGCAAGGCCGTCGAAGTGACGGTGCCCGCCGCCGAGGTGAGCGCCACCTTCAACGAGGTGGTGGCGAAGATCGCGCCGAAGGTCCGCATCCCCGGTTTCCGTCCCGGCAAGGCCCCCCGGCCCGTCCTGATGCAGCGCTATGCCCGTGAGATCCAGTCCGACGTGGCCCAGCAGCTGGTGGAGAAGCACTTCTGGAAGGCCGCCCAGGAAGCCGGTGCCCTGCCCATCTCCCATCCCTCCCTGGAGAAGCTGGACCTGAAGGAGGGCGCCGACGCCGTCTTCCGGGCTCAGTTCGACGTGGCCCCCGAAGTGGCCCTGCCGGACTACAAGGCCATGGCCCTCACCAAGAAGAAGCGGGCCATCGACGAGACCACCGTGGCCGAGCACCTGGAGGGGCTCCGCCAGCGGGCCACCAAGCTCCTGCCCGTGGAGGACGGCGCCGTGGCCGAGGGCCTCGTCGCCACCTGCGATATCCGCGTGAAGCCCCAGGGCCTCAAGGCCCAGACCTACCAGGACCAGGTGCTGGAGATCGACGGCAAGCGCCCCTTCGACGCCCAGATCCTCGGCATGAAGGTCGACGAAAAGAAGGCCTTCAACCTCACCCACCCGGACGACGACACCAACAAGGTTCTCGCCGGCAAGACCCTGGCCTACGAGGTGCAGGTCAAGGACATCCGCCGCAAGGAAGTACCCGCCCTGGGCGACGACTTCGCCAAGGACATGGGCGCCTTCGAGAACCTGGAGGCCCTGAAGGCCGCGGTGAAGAAGGACCTGGAGGAGGCCTCCGAGCGCGACGCCGTGGCCCGCCTCCACGCCAACATGCTCGACACCCTGCTGGAGGCCGCGCCCTTCGAGGTGCCCCGCTCCATGGTGGCCCTGCAGCTCGATGACTACTGCCAGGAGTTCGCCCAGCACGTGGCCCGCCAGGGCATGGACCCCAAGAAGGTGAACTGGCAGGGCTACCGCCAGTACCGCCTCAACGACGCCGAGCGCGCCGTCCGCAGCGGCTACCTGCTCCAGGCCATCGGCAATGCCGAGAGCATCGAAGTGCCTGAGGCGGACATCGACACCGAGATTCGGAACTTCATGGCCGAGAACCAGGTGCAGCAGCCCTTCGAGGCCTTCAAGGCCGAGCTCGAGCGCCGCGGCAACACCACCGAGATCAAGGGTCGCCTCCGCACCGACCGCATCTTCACCCACCTGCTCGCCACCGCCAAGGTCACGGAGGAGCAGCTGGACAAGGCGGCCTTCGAGGCCCTGGTCGAGCTGGAGCGCAAGCGCGAGGCCGGCCTGCCCGTGAACCGCTTCGATGCCGGCGGCCTGGAGGGCGGCGACCTGGAGGGCCAGGAGGGCGGCGAGCCCGCCGCCGTGGCCCCCGCTGGCCACGTCCACGGCCCCGACTGCGACCACGACCATGATCACGGTCACGAGCATGGCCACGAGGAGGAGGCGGCTCCTGCCAAGAAGCCCGCGGTCAAGAAGGCCAAGGCTGAGCCCGAGCCCGAGGCCGAGGAGAAGCCCAAGAAGGCCGCGAAGAAGGACGAGCCCGCCGCTGAGAAGCCCAAGAAGGCCGCGGCCAAGAAGGACGAGCCCGCCGAGGACAAGCCCAAGGCCAAGAAGCCCGCGGCCAAGAAATAGCGGTCTGCGCAGACCACCCAGAGAAGGCGCCCCATGGCGCCTTCTTGCTATCCTGATGAGCCAGCCGGAGGGCCCATGCCCAGCAGCTACTATCCCCCCATCGTCATCGAGCAGACGCCGCGCGGCGAGCGCAGCTACGACATCTATTCGCGCCTGCTGAAGGACAACATCATCTTCCTGGGCACGGCCATCGACGACAACGTGGCCAACGCCATCGTGGCCCAGATGCTCTTCCTCGAGAGCGAGGACCCGGACAAGGACATCCAGATCTACATCAACAGCCCCGGTGGGAGCGTCACCGCGGGCCTGGCCATCTACGACACCATGCAGTTCGTGAAGAACGACATCGTCACCTACTGCATCGGCCAGTGCGCCTCCATGGGCGCCCACCTGCTGGCGGCGGGCACCAAGGGCAAGCGCTTCGCCCTGCCCAACGCCCGCATCATGATCCACCAGCCCAGCGGTGGCGCCCAGGGCCAAGCCACCGAGATCGAGATCACCTTCAAGGAGATCCAGCGCCTGAAGGAAAACCTGGCCGCCACCTTCGCCAAGCACACGAACCAGCCCCTGAAGAAGGTCATGAAGGACATGGACCGCGACTTCTTCATGGGTGCCGAGGAGGCGCTGGAATACGGCATCGTCGACAAGGTCCTCTCCGAACGGCCCGCCTGATGAACACCAGCCTTTCCGCCCTTCCCGCCTTCGAACACCTGGCGCGGATCCCGCTCTACGTCCCCGGCAAGCCCATCCAGGAGGTCCAGCGCGAGCTGGGTCTCACTTCCATCGTCAAGCTGGCCTCCAACGAGAACCCCTGGGGCCCCACCGACGCCGTGAAGGCCCGCGTGGCCGCAGTCATCTCCGGCTCCGAGTTCGAGGGCCTGGGCCTCTATCCCGTGAGCGACGGCTACTATCTCCGCCAGCGCATCGCCGAGCGCAAGGGCCTGGCCCTCGACCGCGTGGTGCTGGGCAACGGCAGCAGCGAGATCCTGGAGATGGTGGCCAAGGCCGCCTTCCTGGACGGCGGCAGCTCCGTCATCCCGAAGCACAGCTTCGCCATCTACGGCATCGCCACCCAGACGGCCGGCGGCCGCGTCATCGAGTCCCGGGCCTCGGCCACGGAGCTCGACGCCGACGACATCCTGCGCTCGGTGGCGGCGGACACCCGCCTCGTCTACCTGGGTAATCCCAACAACCCCACGGGCATCCGCCTGGAGAGGTCCGAGCTGGAACGCCTGGTGCGCGAGCTTCGGGAGGACATCGTCCTCGTGGTGGACCAGGCCTACGCCGAGTACGAGGATCCCGCCACGTACCCGGATGCCGCGGCCTACCTGGACCAGCGCCCGAACCTGCTGGTCCTCCACACCTTCTCCAAGATCCACGCCCTGGCCGGGCTGCGCATCGGCTACGGCCTCGGGTCCACGGAGATGATGGGCTTCCTGGAGCGGGTCCGCAGCCCCTTCAACACCAACCACCTGGCCCAGGCCGCCGCGGAAGTGGCGGTGCAGGACCTGGCCTTCGAAGCCTTCTCCCGCCAGAAGAACACCGAGGCTCGCGCGGCCTTCGTGGCGGAGGCCGCGAAGTACCGCTGCCAGACCTCGGGCACTTCGGGCAACTTCATCCTCCTGGAGGCGGCCTTCCCGGCCGCCGAGCTGTTCAAGGAACTGCTCCAGCGCGGCGTGATCGTGCGGCCCATGCAGGGCTACGGCCTGCCCAACCACATCCGCGTGACCTTCGGGAAGCCCGAGGAGATGGAGGCCTTCTGGAAGGCCGCCGGGCCGCTGCTCGACGGCGGCTGCTGATTGGGACGGGTTCCGGACGAGATTGAGAGGCTACGCGCCCTGCTCGCGCAGGGCGCGCACGTAGAGTGCAGGGAAGGTCTAGTCCGGTTGCGCGGCCGCTACCGGACCGAGCCCGGGGCCTTCGATGGAGCCGCCATCGCGGCTCTCAAGACCCTGGCCGCGGAGCTGGAGGCCCCGCCGGATCTGGAGTCCGCTCTCAAGGCCACCTTCGGCTACGCCTCCTTCCGGCCCGGGCAGCGGACCATCATCGAGGCGGTGATGGCGGGTCGGGACGTGGTGGGCATCATGCCCACGGGCGCCGGCAAGTCCCTCACCTTCCAGCTGCCCGCGCGGCTGCTGGGCGGTGTGACGCTGGTGGTATCGCCCCTCATCGCCCTCATGAAGGACCAGGTGGATGCGCTGACCGAGGCCGGGCTCCGGGCCACCTTCCTCAACTCCAGCCTCGACGCGGAGGCCCGCCGCGAGCGCATCCGCGCTCTCAAGAACGGCGAGCTGGAGCTGGTGTACGCGGCGCCCGAAGGCCTCGAGCTCTACCTCGCGGACCTGCTGCGCGAGGTGGACCTGCGCCTCATCGCCGTGGACGAGGCCCACTGCATCAGCCACTGGGGCCACGACTTCCGCCCCGCCTACCGCACCCTGGCCGGCCTCAAGCGGCGCTTCCCAGGCGTGCCCGTCCTGGCCCTCACGGCCACAGCCACCCCCGAGGTACGCCGCGACATCGCGGAGCAGCTGGAGATGCGGAAGCCCGTCGAAGTGCAGGGCTCCTTCTTCCGCCCCAACCTGCGCATCAGCGCCTACCGCAAGGGCGCCGAGGGGCTGCCGCCGGTGCGCGAGGCCCTGCTGCGGCTCGTGCTGGCGCGGCGCGGCGAGAGCGGCATCATCTATTGCCTGTCGCGCAAAGCCGTGGAGGCCACGGCGGCCTTCCTGCGCGACGAGGGCGTCCGCGCCGCCGCCTACCACGCGGGCATGGACGCCGCGGCGCGCTCCGCGGCCCAGGAGGCCTTCCAGCGGGACGACGTGGATGTCATCGTCGCCACGGTGGCCTTCGGCATGGGCATCGACAAGAGCAACATCCGCTACGTCATCCACCGCGACATGCCGAAAAGCGTGGAAGGCTGGTACCAGGAGATCGGCCGCGCGGGCCGCGATGGCGCTGACGCGGACTGCGTCATGTTCTACGGCTGGGGCGACGTGCTCAGCTACGACCGGTTCACGGACGGCCTGGAGGCGAACCTGGCCCAGGCGCAGCAGCGGCAGACCCGGGACCTCTTCCGCCTGGCGGATGCCACGCGCTGCCGCCACCAGGCCCTGCTGGCCCACTTCGGGGAGCGCATGGAGCCCTGCGGGACGTCCTGCGATGTCTGCTCCGGCGCGGACCCTATGGAAGCCGCGCCGAAGCCCGGCAAGGCCAAGCGCGGCTCGCCGCGCGGCACGCGCCCGGCCCTGCCCGAAGGACCGGTGGACGGCGAAGAGGCGCTCTACCGGGACTTGAAGATCCTCCGGAAACGGCTGGCCGATGCGAAGGGCGTGCCCGCCTACGTGATCTTCAGCGACGCCACCCTCCAGCAGATGGCCCGCTTCCAGCCCGCCACTGAGGCGGAATTCCTGGCCCTGAGCGGCGTCGGGCCGAAAAAGCTCCAGCAGTACGGCGAGACCTTCCTCCACCTGCTGCGCGAAAAGATGATCTAATGGTAACTTTCCAGTAGCCTGGGCCTCTGTCACAACCTGGAACGGCCCCTGTTGATATCAAAGGAGATAAGGCCTCCTTGGCTGCGCCCTGTCTTGCGGCTGACCCCGGAGGAATTTAGGGTGGAACGAGGCATTGCCCACTCGGGTGTCATTTGTCTTTTCCCCCACGTCGCGGAGGTGGATCCATGAGCTTGAAAGAACGCATCAGAGACCTCGCCAGGCTCTGCTTCCAGCTGGGGAACAACTGGATCACCCTGCTGGGCGTGGCCCTGACGACCAGCTCGGCCTTCACGCTCGTCTGGTTCTGGTTCATGGAGCTGACCAGCCCCCGGGCCGTCCACCCCTACGTCGGCATCCTGCTGTTCCTCGCCCTTCCCGCCATCTTCCTCGTGGGCCTGGTCCTCATCCCCGTGGGCATCCTCCGGGTGCGCCGCCAGCGCCGCCTGTCGGGCGAGGCTCCCACGCCTCTCCAGAAGGTGGACTTCACCCAGCCCGGCATCCGCCGCCTGCTGCTGGTGGTGGGCGCCCTCACCTTCATCAACGTCGGCATTCTCGGCACCGCGGGCCTCAAGGGCGTGGAGTACATGGACTCCAACCGCTTCTGCGGCCTCACCTGCCACACAGTGATGAGCCCCGAGTACACCGCCTTCCTGAACTCGCCCCACTCCCGCGTAGGCTGCGCCCAGTGCCACATCGGCCACGGCGCCCCCGCCCTGGTGCGCGCCAAGATCTCTGGCACCCGCCAGCTCTTCGCGGTGGCCTTCGGCACCTACTCGCGCCCCATCCCGAGCCCGGTCGAACACCTGCGCCCCGCCCGCGAGACCTGCGAGCAGTGCCACTGGCCCCAGAAGTTCACCGACGACAAGCTGCTGATCCGCACCAAGTACGCCGATGACGAGGCCAACACCCCCTCCACCAGCATCCTCCTGCTGAAGATCGGCGGGCACACGCCGAACGGCACCACGGGCATCCACGGCCGCCACCTCGACGCCATGGAGCGCATCAGCTACATCAGCACGGACCACCGCCGCCAGGAGATCCCCAAGGTTACCTACCGCGACGATAACGGCCAGCTCGTGGAGTACGTCACCGACGACTTCAAGAAGCTGACCCCCGAGCAGCTCGCGAAAGCCACCGAGCGCAAGATGGACTGCATCGACTGCCACAACCGGCCCACCCACACCTTCGAGCTGCCCGATCGCGCCGTGGACAAGTCCATGACCAAGGGCCTCATCGCCACGGACCTGCCCTACATCAAGAAGAAGGCGGTGGAGCTGCTGAAGGTCGAATACGCCAGCCAGCAGGAGGCCGGCTCGAAGATCGTCCTCGGCATCAACGAGTTCTACCGCACCACCTACCCGGACGTGTTCAAGCACAAGCGGGCCCAGGTGGACGCGGCCGCCGAGGCCGTGAAGGCCATCTACATGCGCAACGTGTTCCCCGAGATGAAGCTCACCTGGGGCACGCACCCGAACAACATCGGGCATGAGGAATCCGTGGGCTGCTTCCGCTGCCACGACGGCAGCCACACCGCCGCCGACGGCCGCACCATCAAGGGCGACTGCGACACCTGCCACACGCTCCTGGCGCAAGACGAGAAGGATCCCAAGGTCCTCAAGGACCTCGGCATGAAGTGATGGAATGACCGGGAGCGGTCCCGCAGAATGAAGGCATGACCGCTTCCGCCCTTCCCCTGATCGCGATCGACGGCCCGTCTGGCGTGGGAAAATCCACCACAGCCCGACGGGCCGCCGCGCGTCTTGGCTGGCAGTACCTCGACACCGGCGCCATGTACCGCGCCGCCGCCCTGGCCGTGCTCCGCGCAGGCCTGTCCCTGGCGGACCGCCCCGGGCTGGAACGCCTCCTGGCGGGCCTGGACCTCGCCCAGGAGGGCACGCGCATCTTCCTCGCCGGCGAGGACGTCAGCGAAGCCATCCGCAGCCAGGAGGTCACGCGCGGCGTCACGCCCGTGAGCGCGGATGCCCGCGTGCGGGAAGTGCTCGTCGAGCAGCAGCGGCGCATCGGCGCCTCCGGCCGCTGGGTGGTGGATGGCCGCGACATCGGCACGGTGGTCTTCCCCCATGCCTGCTGCAAGATCTTCCTCACGGCCAGCCCCGAGGCCCGCGCCCGGCGGCGCTTCCTCGAGCTCGAGGCCAAGGGCCAGGCTCCAGCGTTCGAGAACGTGCTCGCCGATCAGCGCCGCCGCGATGAGGCCGACAGCACCCGCGCCGTGGCGCCCCTGCGCAAGGCCGCGGACGCCGTGGAGCTGGATTCCAGCGCCATGACCCTCGACCAGGTGGTGGACTGGATCGTGGCAAGGCATTTGGCGCATCCGTGATGCCCCTCCTGGAACCGCTAGCCGAAGCCTGGGAGGCCGAGTGGCAGCCCGTGGGAACCGCCGCCCTGGCCGGCGTCTCCCTGGGTTTCCTCCTGCTCGCCGTTCTCGCGATCCGCGCCGACCAGGGCTGGATCCCGCTGCTGGACGGCGTGAATCTGGTGTTCCACGAAGCCGGCCACCCCATCTTCGGCCTCCTGGGCTGGGAGGTCCTGACCATCCTCGGCGGGACCTTCATGCAGCTCCTGGTGCCCCTGCTCGCGCTCGGGGCCTTCTGGCTGCGCCGGGATGCGGTGGGCACCTCGGTCACAGGCATCTGGGCGTTCGAGAACCTCCTGAACATCGCGCGCTATGTGGCGGACGCCCGCGCGCAGGTCCTCCCGCTCGTGGGTGGAGGCGAGCACGACTGGGCCACGCTGCTGGGGCGCTGGGGCCTGCTGGCCCAGGACACCACGCTGGCCCACGGGCTCCAGAGCCTGGGCTGGCTGGGCATGGTGGCCTGCTGGGCCTGGCTGGCCTGGCGGTGGCACCGGAGCCGGTCGGAACAGGCCTAGGAGCGCACCCCTTCATCCCTTCCCACCTCAGAAAAACGGGCGCCTCCCGGCGCCCGTTTTTCTGAACCATGCAGAAACCAGGTCAGTAGCCCTCGCCCTCCGCCGCCGCCTTCACCTTCCCCCGATGGAAGCGGAAGAGGAAGGTGAGGTAGCCGATGGCGATGGGGAAGCCGATGAGCCACCAGACCAGGCCCGCACGAAGGCCGTGGGCGCCCACGCTGGCGTTGAGGGCCGTCAGGTCGAACTGGGGGTCGAGGGTGGATCTCAGCATCACCGGGTAGACGCAGGCCGCGCTGGCCGCTAGGAGGCCGAGGATGAAGGCTCCGGAACCCAGGAAGGCCAGGAGGAATCGCTCCCGCTTGAGGCCCACGAACACCAGGCCCAGGCCCGCGAGGAAGATCAGGGAGGCCACCCAGCCCAGCGGGGCCTGGGGGAGGCGGTGGAAGATGCCGGGGTTCACGGCCGAGGTGGCGTAGCTGGCCACGATCCACAGGACCAGCACGGCGCCCCAGAGCTTCATGCCGAGTCCCTTGGCGCGGTCGTGCACGGCGCCCTCCGTCTTCCAGGCCAGGAACAGAGCGCCATGGCCGGCCACGGTCACCAGGGCGAACACCCCGATGAGGACGGTGTACCAGTCGAGGATGCCGGGCTGGGGGCCCTGGCGGAAGTTGGTCCAGAGCGCCATCTCGAAGTAGCCGCTCCCGTCCACGGGCACGCCCCGCAGGACATTGCCCAGGGCCGCGCCGAACAGGATGGGGAGCAGCACGCTGGAGAACGCGAAGGCCCCGTCCCAGAAGTGGCGCCAGAGCCCGTCCTCCAGATGGGAACGGAACTCGATGGAGATGCCGCGGGCCATCAGGCACCAGACCACCAGCCAGATGGCGAGGTAGAAGCCCGAGAAGCCCGAGGCCAGCACCTTGGGGAAGGCCAGGAACATGGAGCCTCCACCCGCCAGCAGCCAGACCTCGTTGCCGTCCCACAGGGGGCCGATGGCGCCCAGCACCTCGCGGCGCTCCTCATTGGTCTTGGCCACCACCAGGTGCAGGATGCCGGCGCCGAAGTCGAAGCCGTCCATCACCACGTAGATCGCGACCATCACGGAGACGAGCCAGAACCAGAGCATTTCCATGGCAGCCTCCTAGGCCTTCTGGGAGTGGGAGACGGGGCCGTGGGCGATCTCCCGGCCGATGAGGAAGAGCCACAGGACACTCAGCACCACGAAGATGCCGGCGAACCCGAGCGTCGTGAACGCGGTGTGGCCCGCGTTCACCGTGGGGGAACCCCCGTGGAGCGTGCGCAGCAGGCCGTAGATGAGCCAGGGCTGACGGCCGAACTCGGCCACCGCCCAGCCCGCGGCCGTGGCGATGTACGGGAAGGGGAAGGCCAGCATCAGCACCCAGAGCATGGGACGCGCCGTGTCGAGGCGGCTCTTCCAGAGCAGCAGAGCGGCCAGGCCCATGATCGCGATCATGATCGTGCCCAGGCCCGCCATGATGTGGAAGCTGTAGTAGAGCAGCTCGATGTTCTGCGGCCACTGATCCTCGGGGAATTCCAGCAGACCCTTCACGTTGCTGGAGAAGCTGCCGTAAGCGATGAAGCTCAGCACGGCGGGCAGCTGGATGGGATTCTCGATGCGCCGCTGGGCCACGTTTGGCTGGCCCACCAGGGTGAGGTTGGCGCGGGGGCCACTCTCGAAGCGGCCCTCCATGGCTGCCAGCGTGATGGGCTGGTACTTGGCCACGAGCTTGCCGGAGATGTCCCCCGTGGGGAACGCCACGAGCACGCTGAAGACCAGGCCCATGATCGTGCCCGCCCGCAGGTTCAGCCGGGCCTGCACCGGATGGATGCCCTTGAGGGTCCAGTAGGCGCCGATGGCCGCCACCACGAAGGAAGCCGTCACCACGGAGGCGATCATGTTGTGGGCGTACTGGCCCAGCGCCCAGGGGTTGAGCACGAAGGCCCAGAAGCTGGCCAGCTGGAGGCTACCGTCGGCGGCATGGGTGTAGCCCACGGGATGCTGCATGAACGCGTTGGTGGCGATGATGAAGTAGCCCGAGAGCCAGCTGCCGATCCACAGCGCCAGGGCGGCCCCGAAGTGACCCTTCGGCGAGAGCCTCTTCTCGCCCCAGATCAGCATCCCCAGGAAGCTGCTCTCCAGGAAGAAGGCGAACATGCCTTCCATGCCCAGGGTCTGGCCGATGATGCCGCCGGAGAAGCGCGAGAAGGCGGCCCAGTTCGTGCCGAACTGGAACTCCAGCGGAATGCCGGTCACCACGCCCACGGCGAAGTTGATGCCGAAGATCTTGATCCAGAAGCGGGCCGCATCGTTGTAGCGCGCCTCGCCGGTGCGGAGGCCCATGGCCTTCAGCACGACGATCACGAGGGCGAGGCCCATTGTCAGCTGCGGGAACAGGTAGTGGTAGGTCGCCGTGAAGCCGAACTGCAGCCTGTGCCAGAAAAGCGGATCACCCATGGTTTCTCCCGGAATGAATGGCCTGCGACGCCTCTGGATCCCTGATGCGCGGCCAGTATCCCACGCCGGCGCGGGAGGGGCTCACCCAAAGAGCTGAAACCAAACGGGAAACCGTAGGTGACGGAAATCACATTGTTATCAATAGTCTTGAATCGTTATTTAGTCATATTCTATTTGCATCCCAGCACTGGACCGTTCGCGGTTCCGGAAAGCTCAGGGGTAGGGGAGGCGGGCCCGGGGTGGGCCCGCCGTTTTTATGGTCGATCTTCCGCGCCGGCTTCGACCGCCGGTCAGCCCTCGACCACGATCTCCGACGTGATGGGCACGGCCGGGCGCAGCATGGCGGAGACCCCGCAGTAGGTCTCCTCGGACAGCTTCACGGCACGCTCCAGCTTGTCCATGGGCAGGTCCCTTCCCCGGAACACATAGCGCACGTGGATGCTGGTGAAGATCCGGGGATGTTCCTCCCGGGCCTCGGCGCTCACCTGCACCTCGAGGCCGTCCAGCTTCACGCGCATCTTCTCGAGGATGCTCACCACGTCGATGGCGGTGCATCCGCCGAGCCCCGCCAGGATGAGCCCCTTGGGCCGGGGCCCCTTGGTGAGCGCCCCGGCACCGGCCGGCACGTCGATGTGGTACTGGTGGCCTTCCTGGTCCACCTGGAACGTCAGACCCGATTCCCAGCGGACATGGGCTTCCATGGAAGTTCCTTTCAGGGGAGGAAGGTGGCGATGCGGCGCCAGGAGCCGAGGTTGTGGACCTCCTTGAAGCCCTTGCGATTGAGGATGGAGGCGGCGAACCCGCTCCGGCTGCCGCTCTCGCAGCAGAGCAGCACCGGGCGCGCGGGGTCCAGTTCCTTCGCGCGCTGGTCCAGCTGGTCCGCGGGAATGTTGATGGCCTTCGGGTGCGAGGCGGTGCGGAACTCGCCCGTGGTGCGGACGTCCACGATCTGGGCCCCCCGCTCCAGCAGGGCCTTCACATCCGCCGCCGAGGCGGAGCGACGGCTCCACAGCAGGTAGCCGATGGCGGCCACCGGGATGAGGTAGATCCAGTACTCGGCCATCAGGCACCCGCCTGCTGCAGGGCCGCCAGGAGCGCGTGCGCGGACTGGACGCCCACCATGCGGCTCTGGATGCGGCCGTCCTTGAGGACCACCAGCGTGGGGATGCTCTGGACGCCGAACTGGCCGGCCAGCAGCGGCTCCTCGTCCACGTTGACCTTCGCCACGAGGGCCTTCGCGCCCGCGGTCCTGGCGACCTCGTCGAGGATAGGACCCTGCATGCGGCAAGGACCGCACCAGGGAGCCCAGAAGTCGATGAGCACCGGGTTCTGGTGGGACGATACCTTGTGGAAGGCCTCGGTGGTGAGATGGATGACGTCGGACATGGCGACTCCGGAAATGGACGGAAGGAGAAGCGGCTGAAGCTGCCGGCGGGGCCTACTTGGCCGCCGCCCAGAGCAGGCCCATCACGGCGCCGTACGTGATGGCGCGGAGGGGCGTGGCCGTGAGCGGGCAGGTTCCGGTGCTGCAGCCCACCAGCCGCTGGTAGGCGTAGCCCAGTACGCCACCGATCGCGAGACCCAGGAGGATGCGGAGGGCCATGGGCTTCACCGGCAACATCCCACGCCCTGCCCTTCAGGCACGCCGAGCTTGCGCAGAATGGTGGACATGAGGCACCAGTTGGTGAGGCCGCTCTGGAGCAGGTTCGCGCCCACGAAGACAGTGAACCAGATCCAGTTCGGGTTGTGGAACTTCGCCAGGGCGAGGCTCACCAGGATGAAGGTGCCGGCGACAGTGTGGACGATGCGATCGACGTTCATGGATCACTCCTTTTCAGCGGCAAGGGCCGCCTGGCGTTGCAGGTTGGCGGCGTGGCCACGGCGGGCCACGACGTAATAGAGCACCGGCACGGCGATGCGGGAGAGCAGGGTGGCGGCCACTTCGCCCGCCATGAGGCTGATGGCCAGGCCCTGGAAGATGGGGTCCGCCAGCATGACAGCGCTCCCCACCAACACGGCGGCGGCTGTCAGCAGCATGGGGCGGAACCGCACCACGCCCGCCTCCTCCACCGCGGATTCCAGCGACATCCCCTCCTTCAGCTTCAGCTCGATGAAGTCCACGAGGATGATGCTGTTGCGGACGATGATGCCGGCCCCCGCGATGAATCCGATCATGCTCGTGGCCGTGAAGAACGCGCCCATCAGCCCGTGCGCCGGGATGATACCGATGAGGGAGAGCGGAATGGGCACCAGGATCACCCAGGGGATCTCGAAGCTCTCGAACCAGCCCACCACCAGCACGAAGATCAGCACCAGCACGGCGGCGAAGGCCATGCCGAGGTCGCGGAAGACCTCAAGGGTGATGTGCCACTCGCCGTCCCACTTCATGATGAGGTTCTCGGTGTTCTCGGGGTGGGCGAGGCCGAGGCGCTCGACCTTCGCGCCGCCGGTGCCCTTGAGGGCGTCGATCTTCTTGTTCAGCGCGGCCAGGGCGTAGACCGGGCTCTCGATGGTCCCGGCCAGGTCGGAGAAGACATAGGTGACAGGCATCAGGTTCTTGTGGTGGATGACCGGCTCCTCGGTCCCGTCCTTCACCGTCACCAGCTCCCGCACGGGCACCATGCCCCGGGCTCCCGGAACATAGAGCTGGAGGATCTGATCCAGCCGCTGGCGCTTCTCGGAGGGGAGCTGCACCACGACGGGCACCTGGCTGGAGCCGCGCAGGACATGGAAGGCTCCGACGGTGTGGCCATAGCCCGCCATGTAGAGCGTCTGGACGACACTCGCCGGGGCCACCCCA
Source organism: Geothrix paludis (assembly GCF_022808815.1). Classification (GTDB taxonomy): domain Bacteria; phylum Acidobacteriota; class Holophagae; order Holophagales; family Holophagaceae; genus Geothrix; species Geothrix paludis. The sequence goes on from NZ_JAKZLC010000002.1 coordinate 307,018, forward strand.
TGGAGGGCCGCCTTCTCGCGGTCGAGCACGAGGCTGATCTTCGGCGAGGTCGGATTCAGGGTGGAATCCACGTCCACGATGCCGTTCACGCTCTTGAAGACCCCGAGCACCTCTCCGGCCAGGCGGGTGCGCTCCGCGTCGGAGGGCCCATAGACCTCCGCAACGATCGTGTCCATGACCGGCGGTCCAGGCGGGATCTCCACGAGCTTCATGCGGGCCCCCGCGGGCTTCGAGATCTTCTCGAGCTCGGGGCGCAGGCGCACGACGATGTCGTGGCTCTGCTCCTTGCGGTCACCCTTGGGCACCAGGTTCACCTGGATGTCGACCATCTCGGCCGCCTGGCGGAGGAAGCTGTGGCGCACCATGCCCACGAAGGTGAAGGGCGCGGCTTCGCCTGCGTAGACCTGCACGTCCTTGACCGTGGCGTCCTTCAGCAGGCGGCGGGCGATGTCCTGACCGGCGGCCAGGGCGTCCTCCTTCGGCGTCCCGGCCGGCAGGTCCAGCTGGACCATGAACTCTGACTTGTTGTCGAAGGGCAGCATCTTGACCTTGACCACGCCGAAGCCCACCAGGGACATGGCCCCCAGGAGCAGGACGACGACGCCGGCGAAGAAGGCCCACCGGACCTTGGGCCGGGTCAGCAGGGCGTGCATGGAGGTCCGGTAGATCCGGGTGAACCGGGTCTCGGGCACCTCGTCCGGGCCCCGGTGATGCTGGGCCGGCTCGGGGGCCGCCTGGTCCGGGCTGGCGGGATGGAGGCCGGAGGCGTCCGTCTCGGGGAGGTGCGCCTCCTTCCGGAACACGATGAGGCTGGCCCAGGGGCTGATGACGAAGGCGATGATCAGGCTGAAGATCATGGCCAGGCTGGCACCGATGGGGATCGGGCGCATGTAGGGGCCCATGAGGCCGCGCACGAAGGCCATGGGCAGGATGGCCGCGATCACCGCGAACGTGGCGAGGATCGTGGGATTGCCCACCTCGTCCACCGCCTCCACCACCATGCGGGCGAAGGTCTTCTTCTGGCCGGCCAGATGCAGGTGCCGGTGGATGTTCTCCACCACCACGATGGCGTCGTCCACCAGGATGCCGATGGAGAAGATGAGGGCGAACAGCGTGACCCGGTTCAGCGTGTAGCCGAACAGGTAGGTGATGAGCAGCGTGAGGGCCAGGGTGACGGGAACGGCGATGCCCACCACCACGGCGCTGCGCCAGCCCATGGCCAGCAGGATGAGCGCGATGACGCTGAGGGTGGCGATGAGCAGGTGCTCGATCAGCTCATTGGACTTGTCGCCCGCCGTCTCGCCGTAGTTGCGGGTGACGGCCACCTTCAGGTCGCGGGGGATGAGGCTTCCGCGCAGGGCCTCCACCTTGGTGAGCACCTGCTCCGCCAACGCCGTGGCGTTCGCCCCGGCCCGCTTGGAGAGGGCGATGCTGACGGCGGGCTCGAAGCCGGGCCGAGCCGCGTCGGCGAAGAGGACCATGGGCGGCTCGGATTCGGGGGCGTCCACCACCTTGGCGACATCCGCGAGGTAGACGGGCTTCATGTTCCGCACGCCCACCACGAGGCGGCGCAACTCGGAGGCCTGGAGCACGAAGCCGGTGGCCTCGAGCTCCGTGCGCTTGCCGTGGTCCACGAGCGCGCCCGCAGGTAGCTGGGCTTCGGCGGCCTGGAGGGCCGGCTGGAGCTCGCCGATGGACATGTTGAGGGATCGGAGACGGTCGGGATCCGGTTCGATGCGCACCATGCGGCGGGCGCCGCCGACCACCTTCACCTGGGCGGTGTTCGGCACGTCGGACAACTCGCGCGCCAGGACCTCGCCGACCTGGCGGAGCTGGCCGGGCGTCTGCCCGGAGCCGGCCTCGCCATGGAGCGTGAGCACCAGGAAGGGCACGTCGTCGATGGTCTGGAGCTTGATGATGGGCTTCATGGCCCCGGGCGGCAGGATCTGCGGATTGGCCGCCAGCTCCTGGTAGATCTTCACCAGGCTGGGCTCCTGGGGTTCGTTCACCTTGAAGCGCACGGTGATGAGCGCCATGCCCGGCATGCTCGTGCTGTAGAGATACTCGACACCGGGGATGCCCCAGAGGCGGCGCTCCAGGGGCGTGGCGACCTGGCTCTCGATCTCCTTGGGGCTCGCGCCCGGGTAGGGCACATAGAGGTCGACCATCGGGACGATGATCTGGGGCTCCTCCTCCCGCGGCGTCAGGACCACGGCGAGGACGCCCAGCAGCAGCGAAGCCAGGACGATGAGCGGCGTCAGCTTGCTGCGGAGGAAACCCTTCGCCAGCCGCCCGGCCAGGCCCAGTTTGGGCTCACTTGCCATGGCTCACCCCGCTGGAGATCTCGACAGGTTGGCCATCCTGGAGCGCGCCGGGATGGTCGATGACCTTCTCGCCCTCCTTCAGGCCCGAGCGGACGGGCAGGAAGTTCCCCTCGCCTTCGCCCAGGGAGAGCCAGCGCAGTTCGGCATGGCCGTCCTTAGCCACGAAGATGCCGGTGAGTTCGCCGCGCTGCACGAGGGCAGTGCGGGGCACGGAGAGGCCCTGGGCGACTGCCTTCGCGCCCGGCACCTGGATGCGGGCGAAGGAGCCCTGGCGGAGCCCCTTGGGCTTGAGCACCTTGGCCCGCAGGGTGCCCTTGTGGCTGTACGGATCGCCACCGGGGGCCAGGCCGGTGATCTGGGCCTCGCCCTGGACGCCCTCGGTTTCGAACGTCACCTTGGAGCCGGTCTTCAGGCCCTTGGCCTCGTCCTCCGAGACCGACGCCACCAGCTCCTGCTCGCCGTCGCCCACCAGCTCCAGCAGCGGCATGGCGGGTCCGACGAAGTCGCCCTCGTTCACCTTGCGGGACTGGACCACCCCAGCGAAGGGCGCGCGGATCTGGGTGTAGGCGATGTTGGCCTTGATGGCGGCCACGCCGGCCTGGGCCTGGGCCACCTGGGCCTGCACCTGCTCCAGCTCGGAGGGGGTGGCGGCCTTCTGGGCCTGGAGGGCCTGGATGCGGCGGTGGTGGGCCTCAACCGTGGCCAGGCCAGTCTCCGCGGCCTTCAGCTGGCCCTGGAGGTCCTCGTCGCCGAGGGAGATCAGCAGGGTGCCCGCGGACACCCGCTGGCCTTCCTGGACCAGCACGCGCTTCACCTGGGCGGCCATGCGGGTGGACATCGTGGCCGTGCGGCTGGACTGCAGCGTGGCAGCCACCCAGGCACCGCCTTCCGGCGCGCCGCCACCCACCAGGGACACGGCGACCCGTGGCAGTTCCTTTTCCACTCGGGAATCCCGCTTGCTCCCGCAAGCGAGAGTCCCGAGCAGCGCTGCCCCCAAAGTCAGAGACACAACGACGGTCTTCATGGCTTCACTCCTTCGATGGGGGTGCCGGTGGCGAGATCAAGGCTGGCGCGGCTCACGCGAAGATCGAACAGGCTCTGGAGGATGAGGGTGCGGGCGCCCTGCACGGCGGCTTCGGCGTCGAGCACCTCGATGAGGGGGGCGAGACCTTCCTTGTGGCGGGCCTCCCGCAGGCGCTTGGATTCCTCGGCGGCGGCCAGGGATTCCTTCGCCGCGGCGTAGCGGGCCTGGGCGGCGAGGACGCCTTCCCTGGCCACGCGGATCTCGTGCTCGGCCTGCTGCTGCTTGAAGTCCCGCATCTCGCGGGCGGCGCGCTCCTGGGCGCGGGCGGCCCGGGCCTTGGCCTGGTCCGGCGCCGAGAACACCTTCCACTTCACGCCCACGCCGGCCCAGGTCCAGTTCCCCTTGTCGGACCAGGAATGGTGGAGGGTGCCTGCGCCGAGTTCCACGCCCACCTCGGGCATCAGGTTGCCCTTGGCGGCCTTGGCGCCTTCGGCGGCGGCGCGGGCCTCCAGGTCCGCAGCCACCAGGTCGCCGCGCACGCCGGCGGGGAGGCTGGCCGGGGGATCCGTGGGTTCAAGCGGCGTGGCCAGCGGCCCTTCCACAGGCCCCGTGCCCGTGAGCAGGCCCAGCCCCGAACGGGCGGCATGCACCTGCTTGGTGACGTCGGCCTTCTGGGCGTCGATCTGGGCGTGGAAGGCCTTGAGACGCTGGAGCTCCGACTCCAGCATCAGGCCCTGCTTGACGCGGGCCCCCACGAAGTCCTCCATGCCCTGGATCCAGGTCCGGGAATCCTCCACCCACAGCAGGGCCTGCTCCGCCACCTGGGTGCCGAAGTAGGCCTCCACCACCGCCTGGGCCGCCTCCTGCTTCCGGCGCTCCTGGCTGGCCACCTCGGCCTGGGCCATGAAGTCGCCCGCCCGCCGGGCGGCGGTGATCCGGCCGCCGGTGTAGAGGGGCTGCTGGAGCACGGCCGAGCCGCCGTAGGCGCCGATGGCATCCGGGTGGTTCAGGCTGTCGGGGTTGAAGTCCGCCGCGGTGATGCGCGCCTGGTTCAGCTTGATGCCGAAGGCCATCATGGGCTCGTTGGTACGGATCCCCTGGGCCTGGAGCGTGAGGCTCGGCAACCGGAGGTCGCGGGTGCCCTCGGCTTCCGCCTGGCGGGATTCCACCATGGCCTGGCCCGCGCGGAGGCCGGCCTGGTCGCGCCATGCCTTCCGGATGCTGTCGGCCACGGTCAAGCCCTCCTGCGCCAGGAGGCTTCCCCCCGACAGCAGCGCCAAGCTCAATCCCGTTATGGCTTTAATGTTCATAAAGGAATACTCCTAAGCAAAAAAAAGCAACTGCATATAAAAGCATTCGTTCATTTAAGGGCCTTGTAGGTCATCTTCGCACGGTCGGTCACATGACCGCACACCAGGTCGCAGAGCTCGCCCACCAGGGGCATCACGGGGGTGAAGTACACCGCATTGCCCTCGGGCTCGCGGGTCACGAGGCCCACGCGCACGAGGCAGGCCAGATGCTTCGACGCGTTGGCCTGGGACAGGCCCGAGGCCTCGGCCACGGCCCCCTGGCTGAGGGGCCCCTTGTTGTCGAGGAGGGAACGGAGGATCTTCAGGCGGGAGGCGTCGCCCAGGGCGCTGAACAGGCCGCTCACTTCTTCGATCATGGGATTGCTGAGCTGGTGATTCACGACTTCAACTCCATGCGACTATATTCATCCAGTTCTCAGGCTTGTCAACCCGGAAATCTGGACCTCACTGAAAAACTGTATATCCATCGGAGCATCCAGCAACCGACATTCCATCCCTCTGCGGGGATTTGCGGGGATTCGTGATGGACATCATCTCTTTACCGGGAAAATCCACCCGGAGGTCCGCCGAGCTCAGCCACCGGCCCGCCATGCCCGGCCCCCAATGCTAGGCTGGGACAGGAGGCCCCCGTGGAGGACCTGGACGCCCGCGCAGCTAAGATCCGCTTGCTCTGCACCGACATCGACGGGGTCCTCACCGACGGCTCCCTGCACTACGGCCCGGAGCCCGGCCACACGAAGGCCTTCCATGTGCGGGACGGGGCCGCCATCAAGCACCTGCAGCGGGCCGGCATCCCCGTGGCCTTCATCTCGGGCCTGGACGCCGGTGCCACCGTGACCCGGGCCCGGGACCTCGGCGTGGAGGACTGTTTTGCGGGGCACCTGGAGAAGCTGCCCATCCTCGACCAGCTCTGCGCCAAGTACGGCCTGGCTTACGATCAGGTCGGTCACCTGGGCGACGACCTGCCGGACCTGCCCTTGCTCCGCCGCGTGGGCCTGGCCTGCTGCCCTTCGGATGCGGCGGAGGAGGTGAAGGCCGTCTGCCATTGGACCGTGCCCGTCCCCGGCGGCCGGGGCGTGCTGCGCCAGGCGGCCGAGCGGATCCTGAAGGCCCAGGGGCGGTGGGACGAGATCGTGGGCCGGTACTAGCCCGTTGACCCGAGAGCCTCAAGGATCTCCACGAAGGGCACGAAGGAAAGCGGAACGCGAAGAGCACGAATACGCCCTTCGGGCGTGCGAAGGGCGCGAAGAGGATCCGACCCACCGCGGACATCCCTTCGCGAGCGGCGGCCATGGCAGCCCATGAAGCCGCCCGCAACCGCCGCTCGTGAAGTCAGGCGCGCGATGCACGCCCGGGGGCCGAAGGTCCGGATGTCCTGGCCAGGGCGCTGGAGGATACCTTCGTGGCCTTCACGTATTTCTTCGTGCCCTTCGTGGAGATCAGTTGAAGCTCGAGCGGGCCTCTACTTCAGGCCGCGCTTCTCCAGCAGGGGCTCCACCTTGGGATCGCGGCCGCGGAAGTTCCGGTAGAGCTGCGCGGGATCCATCGTGCCGCCCTTGGAGAGCACCTCGGCGCGGAACTTGGCGGCGGTGGCGGGATCGAAGAGGTTGCCCTTCTCCTTGAAGGCCTGGAAGGCGTCGCTGTCGAGCACGGCGCTCCAGATGTAGCTGTAGTAGCCCGCCGCGTAGCCGCCCATGATGTGGTTGAAGTAGGGGCTGCGGTAGCGGGGCGGGATCTCGGCGATGAGGCCCCACTTGGCGAGCGAGGCCTTCTCGAAGGCGGCGGTGTCCTGGGGCTTGGTGGTGGTCAGCGTGTGCCAGTCCATGTCCAGCAGCGAGGCGGCCATGTACTCGGTGGTGGCGAAACCCTGGCCGAAGGTGGCGGCCTTCTTCATCTTGGCCACCAGGGCGTCGGGGATGACCTCGCCGGTCTTGTAGTGCTTGGCGTAGAGCTTCAGCATCTCCGGCTCCATGGACCAGTTCTCCATGACCTGGCTGGGCAGCTCCACGAAGTCCCGCGGCGTGCCGGCGGTGCCGCGGTAGCGGCCCTTGTAGAAGAGGCCGTGCAGGCCGTGGCCGAACTCGTGGAAGAGGGTCCGCACTTCATCTGAGGTCAGCAGCGCGGGACGGTCGCCCGCCGGCGCGGTGAAGTTGCAGACGTTCACCACCACGGGATCCACCTGCTTCCCGTCCTTCACCCAGGCGGGACGGTAGCTGCTCATCCAGGCGCCGCCACGCTTGCCGGGGCGCGGGTGGTAGTCCACGTAGATCAGGCCCAGGTGCCGGCCGTCCTGTTCCTTCACCTCGAAGCAGCGCACATCCTTCTGGTAGACGGGCATGTCCTTCAGTTCCGTGAAGGTGATGCCGTAGAGCCGGCCCGCCAGCGTGAACGCCCCCTGGCGCACGGCGTCGATGGCGAAGTAGGGCTTCACCGATTCCTCGTCGAAGTCGTACTTGGCCTGCTTCACCTTCTCGGCGTAGTAGCGCCAGTCCCAGGCCTCCAGCTTCTGGCCGGGCAGGTCCTTGGCCATCATGGCCTGCAACTCGGCGCGCTCCTTCTTGGCGACCTCCAGTGCGGGCTTCCAGATCTGGTCCAGCAGGCCGTAGACACCCTTGGGATCCTTCGCCATGTTCTCTTCGAGCACATAGTCGGCCCAGGTCTTGTAGCCCAGCAGCTGGGCCTTCTCCACGCGCAGGGCCGCCACCTGGGCCACGATGGCGTTGGTGTCCGTGTCGCCGCCCTGGTTGCAGCGCTCCAGGTAGCCCGTGAGGATCCGCTTCCGCAGCTCGCGGTTCTGCGCGTACTCCAGGAAGGGCCAGATGCTCGGGCCGTCCAGGGTGAAGAGCCACTTCCCGTCCTGGCCCGCCTTCTTCGCCGCGGCGGCCGCGGCCAGACGCGTGCCCTCGGGCAGGCCCGCCAGGTCCGCCGGATCCGTCACCACCATCTGGAAGGCCTTGGTGGCCTTGAGGAGGCGGTCGCCGAAGTCCACGCCCAGCTTGGACAGCTCGGCGTTGATGGCCCGCATGCGAACCTGCTGCGCAGGTGTGAGCGCGGCGCCCGCGCGGACGAAGCCCTTGTAGGTGCGCTCCAGCAGCCGGGCCTGGTCGGGTTCCAGCTTCAGCGCGGCGCGGCCGTCCCACACGGCCTTCACGCGCCCGAAGAGCTTCGCATCCAGGTTGATGTCGTCGCGGTGGGCCGCCAGGAGGGGCATGACCTCGCGGTTCACGGCCTGGAGCTTCGGGTTCGTCTCGGCGCCGGTGAGGTTGAAGAAGACCGATCCGATGCGATCCATGAACTGGCCGGACAGGTCCAGGGCCACGATGGTGTTGGCGAAGGTAGGAGCCTCCTTGGCATCGGCGATGGCAGCCACCTCCGTCTTCTGGCGAGCCATGCCCTCCCGGAAGGCCGGGAGGTAGTGCGCCTCCTGGATTTCCGCGAAGGGGGGCACGCCGAAGGGTGTCTTCCATTCGCCAAAGAAGGGATTGGTGGCGGTGGCGGGGTCGGCGGCCAGGGCGGGCAGGGTCACGAGGGCGGCCAAGACGGAAGCGGGACGCATGGAAGTCTCCTGGGGGGTCATATTTCACTCTAGCATCATCTTACGAGGGATCACCCCCCAGACGGGTCGGGTATCCTCGGGGCATGACCAGCCTCATCTCCTCGCGCATCGCCCGGGCCGGGGCCCTGCTGGGTCTCGCCCTGCTCCTGGCCTGCCAGCCCCAGGCCCCCGTGGTGGTGCCTCAGGCGCCGCCACCCCAGGTCCAGCCTCCGGCCCCGCCCAAGCCCCAGGGCCCCCCGCCCAAACCGAAGATCGCCCTGGTGCTGGGTGGCGGCGCTGCCCGCGGGTTCGCGCACATCGGCGTCATCCGAGCCCTGGAACAAGAGAAGATCCCGGTGGACCTGGTGGTGGGCACCAGCGTGGGCAGCCTCATCGGTGCCATCTACGCGGCGGACCGCAACAGCTTCGAGCTGGAGTGGACCGCCTTCCAGTTGCAGAAGGACGACCTCTTCGACTTCGGCGTGATCTCCACCGTGGCGGGCATGGGCTTCGCCAAGGGCGACAAGCTCGAGACCTGGGTCAAGGGCCACATCAAGCCGGCCAACATCGAGCAGCTGAAGATCCCCTTTGCCGCCGTGGCCACGGACCTCAACTGGGGCCAGAAGGTGGTGCTGGACCGCGGCTCCGTGGCCCGTGCCGTGCGCGCCAGCTCGGCGATTCCCGGCGTGTTCCAGCCCGTGCAGCACATGGGCAAGATCCTGGTGGACGGCGGCGTGGTGGACAACATCCCCATCTCCGTGGCCCGGGCCAAGGGCGCCGACCTCGTCATCGCCGTGGACATCAGCGCCAACGTGGGGAACACGGACATCACCAACCTGCTGGGCGTGAGCCTCCAGGCCGCCAACATCATGTTCGCCCTCAATGTGGAGCACTCGAAGAAGGACGCGGACGTGCTGATCTCGCCGGCCATCGGCGACGTGGGCACCCTGGACTTCACCCAGAAGAAGCGCTGCATGGAGGCGGGCATCGTGGCCGCCCAGCAGGCCATGCCCGCCATCCGCCAGGCCATCGACAAGTGGGTGGCCGCCCGGATGGCGGCGGCCACCCCGCAGCCCTGATCTACTTCACGAACACCATGTCGCCCATGGGGTTGAGGTAGAAGCGTTCGCCTCGGGCGTTCTCCTGGATGACGCGGCCCTGGGCGTCCACGCCCGCCACGGACACCCGCTGCTCGCCCTTGATGCCGTCGAACTTGAGGTAGCCGGCTCGACCCGGCGCCATGGCTTGACCCGGCGCCATGGCCCGGCCGGGGGCCGGTGCGAGCTTGATGTAGCCCAGGGACTCGGCGCTGTGGAACTGCAGGTCGCCGGTGTTCGGCTCCACCTGGAAGTACTCGCCCTGAGGCGTCTTGAAGACGGGCCGTCCGTTCAGCATGCCCGCCACGGACAGGCTGCCCCGCCACTTCATGAAGGTGCCGGCGAACTTGATGGTATAGGCCGCGGCCTCGCGACCGGCGGCGGGGCTCTGGACCGCGGGCAGCGCCCGGGGGGCTGCCTGGCCGAGGGGCTGGGATGCGGGGGACTGAGGTTTGGGAGGCTGGGGCCGGGTGGCCTGGGCCGAGGCGCCGGAGGTGAGGAACACGCTGGCGGAGAGCATCGCGACCGCCGGAGACTGCGACTTGCTGCTGGGTTTCCGCTTCATGGATCCTCCTCCTGGGTGGTGCCGCATCAACCCTGCGGCGGGGCGGCCTGTGCGGGGGTGGCGCGCCCGGCCTTCGCGCGCCGCTTCGGGAGGGCCACCAGGGTGCCCCGGCAGGTCGGGGCCCCGCAGTGGCAGGGGAACAGCTCGCGACTCAGGGCGCGAGAGAGGCGCGCCGAGCCGACAGACTGCAGCTGGTAGTCGAAGGTCAGCTCGGCCCCGGCCGGAATCTCCTGCATGGCGTAAACGTAGGGCGTCCCATCGAAGATGTAGATCTCGCAGTTGGGCTCGCAGCTGTGGTTGACGAAGCGGGCGTCGTTGCCCCCCTCCGCGCCGTCGATGGCCGTGTCCTCGTCCAGGTTCAGGACGTACGTCAGCGTCCGCTCACCCCGCCCGGCCGCGGCCAGCAACTCGGCCTTGGCCACGCGCCGCCCGGCATATTCGAAGACCCGCGTCCCCCTCGGGATCGGACGCTTGGCGAAGACCCCGGTGCCGTGGATGGCCGAGGCCTGGACCCGGATGAAGTCCCTGTCCGGTCCTGGGGCTTTGGGACTCGGCATGCCACCTCCTGGAGGCGCGTGGCGGAGTGGATGGAAGCGGCCGTCAGAACGGCGTGGGGTTGATCGGCCGGAGGAGACCCCCATCATGATCACCCCCTGTCTGTGTGAACAGGAAATTCAGGTGGTCCCGGTCGATCTCACGGGGCTGGCCCGCCGGCGATCCACGGACGTAGAATCCGGTCATCCGAAGTACGACAGAAGCCCCCTTCCCTTCAGAGCATTCCACGCCGAGGATGCCATGCCCGCGCCCCAGCCCCGACTGACGCCCTCACGGATCCTGTGGCCCGCCGCGCTCGCGGGGCTCCTGGCGGCCTGCTCCAGCCGCCCGCCGGTGGTGCAGCCGGCCCCGGCGCCAACCCCGACGCCCGCTCCGGTGCCCACTCCGGCGCCCCCGCCACCTCCTCCTCCGCCTGCGCCCTCCGCCCACCCCCCCAGGCCCGAGCCCTTGGCGGAGGCCGAAGCATCCCGGCCACCCGAGGACCGCCGCATGGCGGAAAGGGCCGAGATGCCCCGGCGAGCGGCTTCGTCCCGCCCGTCCCTGCCCCCTCCCCGCCCCACGCCCGTGGATGCCAACCCCAACGTGGACCGGGACCAGGCCTATGCCCGCGTATCGGTGATGTTCGGCACGGACCGGAAGCTTGACCCCCGCACCGGCAGCTTCGGCGGAGGCCGCGGCGCCGGGATTGCCTACGGCGAGGTCACCGTCAGCGTCCCGCATGGGCACAAGACCGGCGAGATCGAGGCCCCGTCCCTCTGGAAGCTGGAGTTCCGCGAGGACCCCCGGAAGCACATGGCCATCCTGGACTGGACCCCCCACTCCCGGATGGGCTTCCTGAACCGGGTGAAGGCGCGGGTTCAGGCGAAGGGGGCCTCGGGATCGAGCTTCGTGTTTGTCCACGGCTACAACGTGGCCTTCGACGACGCCGCCCGGCGCACGGCCCAGATCACCTACGACCTGGACTACCGCGGCGTGCCCGTGTTCTACAGCTGGCCCTCCCAGGGCACCCTCCAGGGCTACACCACGGATGAGAACAACGCCCAGTGGAGCGAGGCGAACCTCAAGAAGTTCCTGGTGGATTTCGCCCAGAAGAGCGGCGTGACGGACATCTACCTCATCGCCCACTCCATGGGCAACCGCGTCCTCACGGGCGCCCTGCGCCAGGCCTTCGCGGAACAGCCGAAGCTCAAGGGCCGCTTCAAGGAGATCATCCTCACCGCCCCGGACATCGACGCGGAGATCTTCAAGCGGGACATCGCCCCTGCCCTTGCGGCGGGATGCAACCGCATCACCCTCTATGCCTCGGATGGCGACAACGCCCTCCTGGCCTCCAAGAAGGTCCACGGCTACCCGCGGGCCGGCGACACCGCCGAAGGCATCGTGGTGGTGCCGGGCATCGAGACCATCGACGCCTCGGGCCTGGACACCAGCTTCCTGGAGCACTCCTACTTCGCCACGGCCCCGCCGGTGATCAGCGACATCCGCCGCGTCCTGCTGGACGGCCTCCGCGCCGCCCGCCGCGGCCTGGAGCTGCGCACGGCAGGCGGGGGGAACTACTGGAAGCTGAAGGCCGCGAAGCCGTGAGGGGCCGCCCAGCCCACCATCAATGGGATTTGAGGGCCGTCGCGCGGTCGAACATGAACAGCTTGCGATCAAAGTCCCGGTTGGTGCTGTTCATGTCCCGCAGGGGCTCCTCCTCGTAGTCGGCCAGGGCCTTCATCCGGTCATCGGGATCATAGGCGAACCGCGTGGTGAAGTAGGCCCGCGTCAGCTTGGCCTTCGCCTTCGCCAGGAGCTTGGCCTTCCACGTGGCGTAGGGCACGGGCCGGTCGAAGAGCGAGGGATCGAGGACCTGGACCGTCGGGGTCTTGCCCTCCCTGACGAACACGATGGGTGCGACGTGGTAGGTCAGGCCCACCTCGCCGAAGCGCGAGCTGTCCACGAAGAGCTCACCCTCCACCCAGGCCTTGGCCGCCGTCACGCCCCGGTCATCGAGGATGCGCACCATCTTGTGGGCCCGGGCGTAGTTGCCGTCCAGCAGGAACCCGTGGGGGATGTCCGACCGCGCGGCCAGCTCGGCGAAGAGATCCCGCGCCTCCTGCGGCTCGATCACGGAGACGGTCACATGCTGGCCGTTGTCCGGGGAATCCAGGATCTGCGTGGGTCCCGGGTAGGAGCGTGACCCTTGGGCCACGGCGACAAGCCCGATCTGGAGGGCCAGGACGAGGGAAAGGCGCAGGATCACGGCGGGCTCCGAATCAGGATGGACGAGGAAATGGAAAGACCCGTCCCGCCCCCTGAACCCGGGGTGGGATCGAAGGTGGCGTCCCCGCGTCAGCTCTTGTGGGCGTGGACCCGGGCGAAGAGCCCCGCGTCGGCCTTCGCGCCGTGGCACTTCCGGCAGAAGTCGAGGGTGGGCAGGACCAGCCCCGCGGCCTTGGCCGCCGCCAGGTTCTTCATGACGCCCATGGCCTTGTAGTCGGCGCCGTTACCATGGCAGGCCTCGCAATCGAGGCCTTTCTTCGCGTGGGCCGAGGCGGACCAGGAGTCGTGCTGGACGCGATGGCACATCTTGCAGGCGCTGGCCCCCACCGCCGCGTGGCCGTTGTTGGCCATGGAGGGCATGGGGCTCGCGACGGCGGGGGCGGGCGCCGGCTTGGCGGCAGGCGCCGGGGCCGCGGCGGGCGCCGGAGCAGGCACGGGGGCCGGCGCGACCGCAGGCGCGGGAGCCGGTGCTGGCGCAGGAGTGGGCGTGACCGCTGGAGCTTGCGCGGGAGCTGGCGCGTTCGCGGCGGTCTTCGGGGCCGTCTCGGCGGCCTTGGGAGCCGGGGCCGCTGGCTCCGCCTTCGCCCCGGCGGTGGCCGGCTGGGAGGAGGGCTGGGCCGCGGGCGCGCCAGTGGCCGGAGTTGTGGCCGGCGTCGTGGCCGGAGCCGGCGCCTCCTTCTCCGCGCAGGCCAGCAGGCAGGCAAGCATCAGGGCAGGCAGGGCCAATCGACGCATGGTTTCTCCGGGGACTGACCCGATGCTACTTCCCGGCGTTCCCGAATGCCAGGTTCCGCACCAGGTCCTCGGTCTTCCAGGGGGCGGCGCCGCCGCCCAGGTACTTCTGGAACCACTCGAGGTGGGCGTTGTAGTAGACGGGCATGGACTTCAGGTTGTCCGGCCAGTGGCCGTCGTTCTTGAAGACGATGAGGCGGCTGGGCACGCCCATCTCCTGCAGGTCCGTGAAGAACTGGAGGCTCTGGGTGTAGGGCACGCGATAGTCGCGCTCGCCGGTGATGACCAGGCAGGGCGTCTTGAAGGCCTTTACGTGGCTGCTGGGGTTCATGCGCTCGTAGGCCACGGCCCTGTCCCAGGGCGTGCCCGTGAGGTCGTGCTCGGGGAACCACAGCTCTTCCGTGGCGCCGTGCATGGAGCGCAGGTCGTACACGCCCATCATGGCCGCGATGGCCTTGAAGCGCGTGGTGTGGCCCTCGAGCCACATCATGGCGTAGCCGCCCCAGCTCCAGCCCATGGCGCCCATGCGGTCCTTGTCCACGTAGGGCAGCACCGCGAGGTGGTCGGCCACCTTCTGGATGTCCGTCTGCACCTTGCCGTCCCAGTCGCCGCTGATGGCGTCCGTGAAGGCCTGGCCGTAGCCGGTGGAGCCATGCGGGTTCGGGAAGGCCACGATGTAGCCCGCGCCGGGATACACCTGCCAGTCACCTCGCAGCGTGTCCGACCACATCATCTGCGGGCCACCGTGCACGTTGAGGATGAGCGGGTACTTCTTCGTGGGGTCGAAGTCATGGGGCTTCACCAGGAACACCTGGATGTCCTTGCCGTCCGCGCCCTTCACCCACTGCTCCTCCGCGGGCCGGATGTCGACCTCCTCGGCCACGGCCTGGTTGAAGGCCGTGAGGCGCTTCAGGTCCTTCGCCTCGAAGGTGTAGCGCCAGACCTCTACGGGCTCGCCCACGCGGGTCTTGCTCAGGAAGACGGCCTTCTGGTCCGGGCTCACCTGGAACTCGCGGATGCTCTGGCCCTCCAGCATGCGCGCAGTCTTCCCAGTGGCCACCTCCACGCGGAACAGCGGCCAGCGGCCCTTCTCCTGCACGGTGAACCAGATCGCCTTGCCGTCCGCGGACCACTGGAAGGTGTCCACCCAGTTGTCGATGGCTTCCGTCAGCACCTTGCGTGTCTTGGTCTGCCGGTCGTAGACGGCCAGGCGGAAGCGGTCGGATTCATGTCCGGGCTTCGTCTGGAAGCGGTAGGCGATGAAGCGGCCATCCGGCGAGTACTTGGGATCCTGGTCGGCGGCGGGGTTGTCCCCCGTGATGCGCTTGGGGGCGCGGTCGCCCTCGAGGGAGATCAGGAACAGGTCCTGGTTGGTGCTGCGGGCCGGCACGGGATCGGTGTTGGTGGTGACGCAGACCTCCTTGCCGTCGGGGCTCAGGTCCCAGGTCTGCCAGAAGGCGGGGAAATCCTGGGCGCCGCCGGTGAGGGCCTCGACCTTGCCTTCGAAGGTGGCCTTGAAGAGGTGGCTCACCTGGAAGTCCCGCCACTCGGTCCAGTGGCGGTAGAGCAGCGAGTCCGCCAGGTGGGCCTGCACGGGGCCCTTCTCCAGCTTGTCGGCCAGCTCCTTCTGCTTGGCGCCATCCGCCATGGCCTCGGGGAAGACCGAGGCCTCGAACACCACCTGGTTCCCGCCGGGCACCACCTTCGGGGCGCCCACGCCCGCCTCGAAGCCGGTCACCTTGCGGGCCTCGCCCCCCGCCAGATCCAGGGCCCAGAGCTGGCTCCCCCCGGTGCGGCTGGAGAGGAAGTAGAGGGTCTTCCCGTCCCTCGACCATTGGGGCGCCGTGTCGGACTTGCCCGAGAAGGTGAGCTGCCGCGTGGCGCCCGTGGCCGTGTCGAGCACCCAGATCTGCGTGTTCCGCGCGGAGGCCTTCAGATCCTGAGTGGACACCTCGAAGGCCAGCTTCGACCCATCCGGGCTCAGGGCCAGGTGCTGCACGCCCTTGAGGCGGTAGAGGTCCTCGATCGTGAAGGCGCGCTTCGCCGCGGCGGCCGCGGGGAGGGCCAGGATCAGGGACGCGATCGGGACGAGGCAGAAACGGCGCATGGACCCTCCGGGACAGCCTCCCAGCATCGCACGACCGCTCCTCCCTGGTGAGCTCAGCCCTCCAGGGCTCGGTGGATATCCGCGAAATCGGCGCGGGAGGTGGCATCCAGGCTCAGGGGCGTGACGGCCACCACGCGCTCGCGGACGAGGGCATGGACATCGGAATCCGGCTCCAGGGCGTCATGGTCCACCTGCACGGTGACGCGCCCGTCCTTCAGGCGGCTGTGCAGCCCCGGGTCCTCGAAGGCGAGCTCGAAGTAGCGCTGCCGCGAGAGCCGGCTCAGCCGCCAGGGCGTCTCCGGCGTGGCGTCTTCGGGCACATCCAGCTTCAGCAGGTCCACGTCCTGCGGCAGCCGGGCGCGCACGAGCTTCCGGGCGAACAGGCGCAGGAAGTGCTCCGCGGCGCCCCAGTCGCGGGACTCGTGGCGCATGAAGTGGTCGGGGTGCATCTGCTGCGAGGCCGCCAGGGCCGGAATGCCTCGGGCGGCGGCCTCCATGGCGGCTCCCACGGTGCCCGAGGCGCCGATGCTGATGCCCACGTTCTCGCCGTAGTTGATGCCGGAGACCAGCAGGTCCGGGCGGCGGTCCCGGCACAGGAGGTGGAGGCCGTGGCGCACCACCGAGGCCGGCGAGCCCTCGCAGGCGTAGGCCCGGACCGCCGCGCCGTCCACCTCGAAGGGCACCGCCTCCAGCGCCGCCTCGGGCCGGCCCGTGAAGCTGCGACCCATGGCCGTCTGCTGCGTGGCCGGCGCCACCACCAGCACCTCGCCCAGGTCGCGCACGGCCCGGACCGCCGCCCGGAGGCCCGGGGATCCGATGCCGTCGTCGTTGGTGAGGAAGAACAGGGGGCGGTGGGTCATGCGTGGGCTCCGCCTCCAGACTGGCCTCCGGGAGAGCCTGCGTCCACCATCCGCCCTTGGTATCCTGCCCCATGGCCGAATCCGCTTCCTCCGCGCCCCTCGTCCCACCCCGCGGCCGTGGCATCTTCTGCAACCGGACGCTGAACCTGCGGTCCGTGCGGGCCATCGGCTACGACATGGACTACACCCTGGTGGACTACCGGGTGGCCGCCTTCGAGCGGATGGTCTACGACCAGGCGGTGGCGCGGCTCGGCTCCGAGGGCTGGCCAGTGGACACGCTCCAGTTCGACCCGCGCATGGTCACCCGCGGCCTCATCGTGGACACGGAGCTGGGCAACCTGGTGAAGGCCAACCGCTTCGGCTTCGTGAAGCGGGCCATGCACGGCACGCGCATGCTGGAGTTCGCCGAGCAGCGGGACGCCTACACCGGCACGCTGGTGGACCTCTCGGATCCCCGCTGGGTCTTCCTCAACACCCTGTTCTCCCTCTCGGAGGGCTGCCTCTTCGCCCAGGCCGTGGACCTGATGGACCAGGGCGCCCTGCCCCGTCCCTTCGAGTACGCCAGCCTCTACCGGCATGTGCGCTCCCGGGTGGACGCGCAGCATCTCGAAGGCCACCTGAAGGCGGAGATCGCCGCGGCGCCCGAGCGCTACGTGGTGCAGGACCCCGAGGCGGCCCTGGCCCTGCTGGACCAGAAGGCCGCGGGCAAGAAACTGATGCTCATCACGAACTCCGAGTGGAGCTTCACCGCGAAGATGATGGCCCACGCCTACGACCGGCACCTGCCGGAGGGCATGACCTGGCGCCAGCTCTTCGACCTGGTGATCGTGGCCGCCCGCAAGCCGGCCTTCTTCACCGAGCGCGGCCCCTTCTTCGAGGTGGTAGACGAGTCCGGCCTGCTGCGCCCCCTGGTGGGCTCCCTGCGGCCCGGCGGCCTCTATTTGGGCGGGAGCGCGTCCCAGGTGGAGCGGGACCTGGGCATCTCCGGCGACGAGATCCTCTACGTGGGCGACCACATGTTCGGCGACGTCCACGTGAGCAAGCGCTCCCTCAGCTGGCGCACGGCCCTGGTGCTGCGGGAGCTGGAGCACGAGGTGGAGGCCCTGGAGGCCTTCGGGGAGACGGAACGGAAGCTCATGGCCCTGATGCGCGAAAAGGAGGTCCTGGAGACCAGACTCTCCCAGACGCGCCTGGCCCTCCAGCGCCTCCACGCGGGCTACGGCCCCGCGCCCGCCACCGACGCCGCCGCGCTGGAGGCCCGGATCCACGACCTCCGGGGCCAGCTCGTGGCCCTCGACGCCGAGATCGGACCGCTCGCCAAGGCCGGCACCGAGCTGGTGAACGCCCGCTGGGGCCTGCTCACCCGCGCAGGCAACGACAAGAGCCACCTCACCCGCCAGATCGAGCGCTACGCCGACATCTACACCAGCCGCGTGTCGAACTTCCTCCACGCCACGCCCTTCGCCTACTTCCGCTCACCCCGGGGCAGCCTGCCCCACGATCCCGTGGATCACCGGCCCGCATAGACCGTGATGCCGTAGTGCTCCGGATCCCAGGGCGGGTCGCTGTTCCAGTGGCCGTAGGCATGGCTGTCGTCCGTGCGGAAGCGCAGGGTGTAGGTCCCCTTGGCCAGGTGGACCACCTCGTCGGCCAGACGGTTCTTCGTGGCTCCGCCGGCGTGCCGCGTGTGATCGTACGCCATGGTCCAGACGCGCTTCCCCGCGGCGTCCTCGATCCAGGCCTCATCGGCCATCCCGTCGCCGCTGCCTTCGGCGATGGCATAGATCCGTACGTCGCGGGCCGCCCCGAAGGTGAAGGCCGCGCTGCGGTCCTGACCGTTCCCCACCCGCACCAGCTCCGCCAGCGCGGTCCAGTCCAGGGGCTTCGTCAGGGAGATGGCGGCCAGGTCCGCCTCCGAGGGCGCCGACAGCGTCAGGCCGTACATTCCCGGATCGCAGGGGGGCGCGGCGTTCCAATCCGCGGGGGAATGGGAGTCGTCGGTGACGAAGGCTGCTTCGTAGTCGCCGGGCGGCAGTGTGACCATCTCCACCTGGCGGCGGTTCTTCCGCGCCCCGCCGGCGAACTGGGCCTTGTCCATGCTCATCTCCCACACCCGGGCGCGGGTGCGGGCGTCGAGGATCCAGCCGTAATCGTGCATGCGCCGGCCGCTTCCTTCGCCCTCGGCGTAGACGTGGAGTGTCACGGGCTTCCGGACATGGAAAGCCTGGGACCACTGGCCCTCATCCGTGGTGGCAGCCAGGGACACGAGGATGTTCTTCCAGCGCAGCGGGGCCTCGAAGGTGGCCACCTCGGCGGGGTTGCCGCTGGGCAGGTAGAGTTCCAGTCCGTAGTTCCCCACCTGCTCCTTCCAGTGGCGGAGGAGGCTGGTGCGGTCCGCTCCGAAGGCCGCCAGGAAGCCCCGGGGGCGCTCCGCCTGCTCTGAGGCCAGGCTGCGCCGGTCGATGTTGCGGGTCCACTGGGCGAGCAGCAGGCTCTGGCCGAAGCCGTGGTTGGCGAAGTAGGTCTCGTAGCTTCCGGCGGGCAGGTCCAGATACTGATCCGCCACGCGGTAATCCCAGTCCCGCTTCGTGTTCGCACCGTCCATCTGCCACACCACCTCGCGGGTGGTGGCGTTGAGGATCCAGCCATAGGCGAAGAGGGGCTCCTCAGGCCGGGCATGGACCAGGCGCCGGAGGCCTCCGCCCTTGGCGTAGACGTGGATCTTCATGGGCCGCGGCAGGGTGAATCCCTGGCTCTTCACCTCGACGGCCTCGAAGCCCTTCAAGGAGACGATGCGGGGTTCCGGTTCGGCGGCGCGCAGGGAGACCACCCCGAACACCAGGGCCAGGATGAACGCCGTGATGGCCTGCACCGTTCGGACCAGGGCGGCGGCTTCGGACATGAGGAAGGACGACATGGAACCCCCGACGGGACGCCTCCAAGGTAGGCCTGATCGTCCTGGCCATGGCCGCGGATCGGCGAACGGTGGCACCGGACCGGCCGGCGGTCCGGGGCTGGGGGCTCAAGGACCCGCGGGCGCCCATGGCATGGACCCCCGGAAGGATGGGCGGGGATTCGGCCGCATTCTTTCAAAAAAAGCAACCAATGGGTTGCATCGTTCTCCGACCTGCCTAACATGCAACCAGGAGGTTACACATGACGACATCGACCACCGACTGCATCAGGAAGGAGATCCATCTCCGTGCGCCCAGGACTCGGGTCTGGAAGGCGCTGTCGGACGCCGAGGAGTTCGGCACGTGGTTCGGGATGAAGCTGGAGGGGCGCTTCGTGCCCGGCCAGCCGGTCTTCGGACGCATCACCCACCCCGACTACTCGCACATCCACCTGGAAATGAGGATCGAACGCATGGAAGCCGAGCGCCTCTTTTCCTACCGCTGGCATCCCTACCCCATGGATGTGAAGCGGGACTACTCGATCGAACCCATGACCCTCGTGGAGTTCCACCTCGAAGCGGCCGAGGGCGGCACCCTGCTCAAGGTGGTGGAATCCGGCTTCGACCAGCTGCCTCCGGACCGGCGCGACGAGGCCTTCCGCATGAACGATGGGGGCTGGACGAGCCAGCTGGTCAGGATCGAACGCCATGTCACGAGCTGAGGCCCTCTCCCCTACGCGGCTGAAGGATGCGGCCCCGCTCTTCGCCGCCCTGGGGGATGCGACGCGCCTGGGCCTGCTCGTGAGCCTCTGCTCTGGCGGACCGCTCACGGTCACGCGTCTCAGCGGCCAGTTCGACGTCTCCCGGCAGGCCATCACCAAGCACCTCGACGTGTTGGCCGAAGCGGGGCTCGTGAAGAGCAGCCGCCAGGGAAGAGAGCGCATCTGGACCTTCGAGCCCAAGCGCCTCGAGGATGCCCACCAGTACCTGGAGCGCCTGTCCAGGGAGTGGGACGTCGCCCTGGGGCGGCTCAAGGCCTTCGTCGAAACCTGAAACCAACCCGGTTGCCGGGAACAAACTGCCCGTCCCCGATGCCTCCGTCTCCTGCTCCAAGCGGGCGGATCCCCGTCTGCCTCGCACGACCAAACCGCGCCACCGGCGCCCTTCCCAAGGAGGACCCATGTCCCAGCCCTGGACCACGCTCTTCTCCCTCAACCGTCAGGTCCTGATGGCCAGGAACCTGGCCGATGTCACCCAGGACCAGGCGGACCAGCCGCCGGCGCCCCACGTGAACAGCGTCACGTGGATCCTCACCCACCTCGTGGAGAACCGCCGCTGGCTCCTGGGAACCCTGCTTGAGTCCGGCGACCGGCCGGCGGCGACCGGGCCTCGGTCCCTGGCGCAGCTTGAAGCCGCGATGGACGAGACGCAGGCGGCCCTGGCCGAGGCCTTCGACTCTGTCGCCGACTGGCGCGAGCCGCGGATCCATCCCGCCATGCAGGTTGCCCTCCCTCTGGAGCAGATCGTGGGCACCTTCCTCATGGAGGAGGCCTACCACCTGGGCCAGATCGGCACCGCCCGGAAGCTCATGGGGATGCCCGGCGCGATGAAGGCTCCCGAGACCGCCAAGGTCTAGCCGGAGGTCCCCGACACCGGCGTGGAGACATCCCCGCCGGTGCGGGCCACCCACCCTTTCGTCGGGACAAGGTGAGAAGAAATGACCCATCCCACGATCGGAATCATCGGCGCTTCATCCCACCATTCCCGCCCACTCCGCCAGCACGCGCTGGGCCTGGATCACTGGGCCGCCCTCGCTGGGCGGCATGGGCAGGAGCACGGCACCGTCGGGATTGAGCTGGGCGTCCTTCCGGGCGCGGACCCAGACCAGGAGCTTGGCGGCGTCCACGGGCGTCTGGGGGCTGAGGCGCAGCTTGAGGCGGCCGGACTGCACCGTGACCTCGCTGACCGCCAGGTGCTGGGCCCGCAGCTTCACCTTCAGCACCTCGAAGAAGCGCTGGGTGTCGGTATCGTCCTCGGGCACATGGCCGAAGCGGTCCTCCAGGTCCAGACGGTAGAGGTCCAGGTCCTTCTCCTCGCGAAGGCGCGAGATGCGCTTGTAGGCCACCAGGCGCTCGGCGGCCTGGTCGATCCAGCGGCGGCTGAGCTGGGCGCCCGGCGCCAGGCCGTCCACCTTCACTTCGAAGGCGGTGCAGGGCTGGCCCTGCAGCTCCTGGAGCGTCTCCTCCAGCAGCTTCACGTAAAGCTCGAAGCCGATGTCGTGGATGTGGCCGGACTGCTCGCCGCCCAGCAGGTTGCCCGCGCCGCGCAGCTCCAGGTCCATGGCGGCGACCCGGAAACCGGATCCCAGCTCCGAGAAGTCCTCGAGCGCCTGGAGGCGCTTGCGGGCGTCCTCGCTGATCTCGTGCTTGGGCGGGATCATGAGGTAGGCGTAGGCCGGCACGTCACTGCGACCCACACGGCCCCGCAACTGGTAGAGCTGGCTCAACCCGAAAGCATCCGCCCGATGGACGATGAGCGTGTTGGCGTTGGGCACGTCCAGGCCGTTCTCCACGATGGTGGTCGCCACCAGTACATCGATGCGGCCTTCCATGAAGCCGAGCATCACCTGCTCCAGGCCCTCGTCGCTCATCTGGCCGTGGCCCACGGCTACGCGGGCGTCGGGCACCAGCTCACGCACGCGCGCGGCGATGCTGATGATGGACTCCACGCGGTTATGCACGAGGTAGACCTGCCCGCCGCGGCGCAGCTCGAACTGGACGGCGGTCTGGACCAGCTCGTCGCTCCAGGGTGCCACCACGGTCTCGATGGCCAGTCGGTCCTTGGGTGGCGTCTCGATGAGGCTGATCTCGCGGAGGCCCGTGAGGCTCATGTGCAGAGTTCGGGGGATGGGCGTGGCTGACAGCGCCAGCTGGTCCACGTTGAGGCGGAGCTTCTTCAACTTCTCCTTGTGGCCCACGCCGAAGCGCTGTTCCTCGTCCACCACCACTAGGCCCAGGTCCGCGAACGTCACCCGGGCGCCCAGCAGCTGGTGCGTGCCGATGACGATCTCCACCTTGCCGTCGGCCACCTCCTGGAGGATGCGCTTCTGCTCGGCGGGATCGACGAAGCGGTTGAGCATCTCGATGCGGATGGGGAAGCCCGCGAAGCGCTCCTTGAAGGTGCGGAAGTGCTGGAAGCAGAGCACGGTCGTGGGGCACAACACGGCCACCTGGCGGCCTTCGAGGGCCACCTTGGCGGCGGCGCGCATGGCCACCTCCGTCTTGCCGAAGCCCACGTCGCCCACCAGGAGGCGGTCCATGGGACGTGGCGATTCCAGGTCGGCCTTCACGGCCTCGATGGCCTCCACCTGGTCCGGCGTGGGCGTGAAGGGGAAGCTGGCGTCGAAGGCCGCCATGTCCGGCCCATCCGGCGGGTAGGCATGGCCCTTCTCCAGTTTCCGCTGGGCGTAGAGCTTCAGCAGCTCGTCAGCCATGTCGCGGATGGCCTTCTTGGCCTTGCGCTTGACCTTCGCCCAGGAGGCGCCGCCCAGCTTGTCCAGCGGCGGCAAGTGGCCTTCGGCGCCGGTGTAGCGCTGGACGAGATCCGCCCGCTCGAGGCTCACGTTGAGCTGGCCGCCGTCGGCGTAGCGGAGCTGGAGCACCTCCAGTTCCTCGCCGCCCACGGTGAGGGTGGCGAAGCCCATGAACTCGCCAATGCCGTGATCGAGATGCACCACGCGATCGCCGGGCTTGAGGTCGCGCAGATCCGACAGGAAGGCCGCGCTGCGGGACTTCTTGGGCGCGGCCTGGATGGCCTTGCGGCCGAAGACCTCGCGCTCGGTGAAGAGGGCGAGGCGGCACTCCTTGATGAGCACGCCGGCGCTGAGGTTCAAGCGAAGGGCTCGGCAGCCGGTCTCGGTGCCGTAGGCCTGGGGCAGGTCGTAGTCGCGGAGGAACTCGGCGAAGCGGTCCCGCATACCGGGCGTGCTGCCCGCCAGCACCACCCGGAAGCCCGTGAGGGCCAGCTCCTGCACCTGCTCCGCCAGGTCCGGCAGACGCCCCTGGAATTCCCGCAGGGGCTGGACCGTGACGGGCACCGTGGCCTCGCTCTGCCACTCGGTGAGGGCCACCGTGGGCCGGCTGGGGTCCGAGGGGAGGAAGCGGTCCTCGAAGTCGGGGCACACCACGCCGCCCCGGCGCAGGGTGGCCAGGCCCTCCTCGATGCGGGCCCGCTCGGCTTCGCGCAGGGCATCTTCCCAGGCGGGGTCGAGGCGCACCCGCAGGCAGGGTGGCATCCAGTGGACCAGCTGGCCCTTGGGCTGGGCCAACAGCGGATGGAACAGCTCCTCGCCGGGGAAGTGGCCGTGGGTGGCCAGCCGCGCCTTGCGGAAGGCCAGATCGTCCTCGGGTTCGGCCGTGCGGTCCGCCCGGAAAGCGACGGCCGCCAGCAGGGCCTGGCCGTCGCCGCGCTCCCCTTCGAAGCGGGGATAGAGCGTCAGCGATTCCAGGGATTCGCCCGTGCGGCGCTGAGTGTCGGGGTCGAAGGGGCTGAGCCGCTCCAGCTCGTCGCCGAAGGTCTCCAGGCGCAGGGGCTGGTCCAGGTGGTCCGGCCAGAGGTCCACCACCATGCCGCGGGAGCTGAACTCGCCCGGTGCGGCGGCCATCTCCGTGCGGCGGTAGCCCAGGGCCACCAGGGTTTCGAGCAGCAGATCCCGGGGCACCTCGGCGCCGACGCGCAGCTCCAGCTTCTGCTTCTGGAACCAGGTGGGATGGGGCAGCCGCTCGCAGGCCGTGAGGGGCCCCGTGACCAGCACCTGCACCCGGCGCTCCAGCAGGCCCACCAGGGTGGAGAGGCGGTCCCGCAGCACCATGCCCGGCGGGCTGCTTTCGCCGCCGGCGTAGGCCGCGAAGCCAGGGAAGTGGGCCACACCGGCCTCTGGCAGCAGGGCCTGGAGGTCCTGGGCCAGCGTGCGGGCCTCGGCTTCGCTGGGGGCGTCCACCCACAGGGACTGGACCCGCCCGCCCTTGGCGATCCAGGCTGCCAGCACCAGGGCCAGGGCCGGCGGCGACGCCCAGCGCAGCCGGGCCCCGGAGACCGCAAGGGCCTCCGCGGGAGCCTCGGCCAGGCGGAGCAGGTCCCTCAGATCAGCGCCGGCAGCAGTCATGGCACCTTCCAGAATGCCTCAAGAAGGCCCCGGGGACGAGCACTCATCCCCGGGGCCGTTCCTTTACGGCAGCTCAGGCGTCCGGCGCCTCCGCCAGGGGACGGACAGGCTGCAGTTCCTCCTCCCCGCGGCCCACACGCCGCCGGATCCAGGCCCAGACCTTGGCCAGGGTGAAGTCCTCGATGATCTCGAAGAAGACCGGCACCACGATCAGGGTGAGTAGGGTGGAGGTGATGAGCCCGCCCACCACGGCGCGGGCCATGGGGGCGCGCATCTCGGCGCCGGCGCCCAGCGCCAGGAAGAGCGGCAGCATGCCACCGATCATGGCGAAGCTGGTCATGAGGATGGGCCGCAACCGCACGGTGCCCGCGCGGATGATGGCTTGGCGCCGGGAGATGCCCTCCTCCCGCTCCAGGTGCAGCGCGTGATCCACCAGCAGGATGGCGTTCTTGGTCACCAGGCCCATCAGCAGGATCATGCCGATGCTCGTCATCATGGACATGGAGTCGCCGGTCACCAGCAGCATCAGCACCATACCCACCATGGAGAGCGGCAGGCTGGCCATGATGGCCACGGGAAGCTTGAAGCTCTCGAACTGGCTGGCCAGCACGAAGTAGATGAAGAAGACCGCCAGCAGGAGCGAGGTGCCCATGTAGCCGGCCGTCTCCTTGCTGTCCCGGGTCTGGCCCAGGAACTCCACGCGGACCCCTTCGGGCAGCTGGCCGCCGGCCTTGAGCTGGGCCACCTTGGCGGCGGCGGCGGCGGAAACCTCGCCCAGGGTGGAGCCGTCGAAGTTGGCGTCCACTTCCACTTCCTCCATCAGGTCGTGGCGCTGGAGCTTGGCGGGGGCGATGCCCTCCTCGAAGCGCACCACCTGGTTGAGGCGCACCAGCGGGTGCTTGCCCCCGCCCAGGTCCTTGGTGCTCTGCACGGTCATGTTGGCCAGCTGCGCCGTGAAGCGGCGCTCCTGGTCGGCGAGGCGGACGCGCACATCGCGCTGCTCGCCCTTCTCGTCCTCGTACTTGGCCACCTTCTCGCCGTCCACCAGGGGACGGACCATCTGAGACACCAGGGCCGGGCTCACGCCCAGGTCCGAAGCGGCCTTGCGGTCCACCACGAGCCGCAGCTCGGGCTTGCCGCTGTCCAGGCTGGTGGTGACGTCCACCGCGCCAGGCACGCTGCGAAGGGCCTCCTTCACCAGGGGCACGGCCTGGATGACCGCGTCCCGCTCCGGGGCCTGCACGGCCACCATGATGGGGAAGGTGGTGCCCCAGTCATTGGCCGTGCCGATGGCCGCGTCCACGCCGGGCACCGAGCGGAAGGCCTCCCGGATCTGACGGCGGATCACCACATGGTTCGGCCGGTGGCCGTTCTTCAGCTTCACGTAGATGCCGCCGGAATCCACGGTGCCGTTCAGGCCCGTGCCGATGGTCGTGTAGGCGAAGTCCACGCCGGGCACGGACTGGATGGCCTTCTCCAGGGCCAGGGCCTTCTCGCGAGTGGCCGCGAGACTGGAGCCGGGCTCCGCCTTGAAGGTGGCCTGGAGGTCGCCGCGGTCGTAGTCGGGCATGAAGTTGTTGCCCAGAAGGCCCGAGAGCATCATGGCCAGCACGAAACTGCCCACCCCCGCGAGCATCACCGTCCAGCGGTGGCCCATGGCCCATTCGATGGCCGATTTGTAGAGAAGCTCCCATCGGTCCAGCATGCGTCCGAAGGCCTCCACGGCCCGCATGATGGGGTTCCGACCCTGGTAGTGCACATGGCCGTCGGAGCTCTTCTCGTGCTCGGGATCCGGCCAGACGGCGCTGAGCATGGGATCCAGCGTGAAGCTCACGAACAGCGACACGGCCACGGCGAAGGCCACGACGATGCCGAAGGGGAAGAAGAACTTGCCCACGATGCCGCCCATGAAGGCCACGGGCACGAACACGGCGAGGATGGACAGGGTGGTGGCGATGACGGCGGGTCCGATCTCCGCCGTGCCCTCGCGGGCGGCCGTGATGTGGTCCTTGCCCATCTCCGCGTGCCGCGTGATGTTCTCTCGGACCACGATGGCGTCGTCGATGAGGATGCCGATGGCCAGGCTGAGGCCCATGAGGGTCATGGTGTTCAGCGTGAAGTCCAGGGCCCGCATGATGATGAAGGTGGAGATCACGGACACCGGAAGCGTGAGGCTGGTGATGAGCGTGGAGCGCCAGCTCTTCAGGAAGAAGAACACGATGATCACCGTGAGCAGTCCGCCCACGTAGATGGAGACATTCACGTCGTCCACATTGTCGATGATGAAGCGGGCATTGTCCTTGGCCGTCACCACCTCGACGCCCTGCTGGGCCAGCTCGGGCTTCAGCTCTTCCAGGGCCTTCTCCACCGCGGTCACCATGGCCACGGTGTTGCCCCCGGTCTGCCGCTGGATCTCCAGGGCCACCACGTCCTTGCCGCCCAGGCGGGCGAGGCTGCGCTTCTCCTTGATGCCGTCCACTACCGTGGCGACTTCCTTCAATTCGATAGGCCGGCCTTCCTTGTTGCCCACGACCACGTGCTCGAAATCCCCCACGGCCCGGGCCTTGGCATCGACCTTCACGGACATCTCGCGGCTGCCCTGGAGCAGGTTGCCACTGGGGATGGCCATGGTGTCGCCGCCCAGGGCGTTCTTCACGGCCTGGAGGGAGAGCCCCTGGGACTCCAGCTTCTGGGGATCCACCTGGATGAGGATTTCGCGGGTGCTGCCGCCCACGGGATCCACCTTGCCCACGCCGGGGATGTTCTCGATGCGGCGCTTGAGGAAGTCCTCGGCGATGCGGGTCAGCTCCCGGTCATTCATGTCCGGATGCTTCGCGTCCGGCTTCACCACCAGGGAGAGCACCGGAAGCTGGGCCGGATCGAACTTGGAGATGACGGGCTCCTCGATGTTGCTGGGGAGGTCGCGCCGGATCTGGCCGATCTTGGTACGCACGTCGTTGAGGGCGTTGTCCACGTTGCGGCCCAGGTGGAACTGGATCACGAGCGTGCCCAGGCCCTCCTGGCTGGTGGAGCTGATCTCCTTGATCTTCTCGATGGGATTGACGGCCTCCTCGATCTTCCGGACCACGTCCTGCTTGACGGACTCGGGGCTGGCGCCGGGGTAGACGACGGAGACGGTGACGGTGGGGATGTCGGTGTTGGGATACTGGTCGATGCCAAGGGTCTTCACGGAGAAGAGGCCCAGCACCACCAGCGCCAGCATGATGCAGACCGTGAAGACGGGCCGGCGGATGGAGAAATCGGACAGGAACATGGGTCACTTCCCTCTCGCGGCGGAGCCGCCATTCGCGTTGCTCGGCGCAGAGCCGCCATCCGCATTGGCCGGAGCGGCGCCGCTGATCACCCGCAGGCGGCTGCCTTCGCCCACCAGGTCCTTGCCGTTGTCCACCACCTGGGCGCCGAGGCCCAGGCCGCTCACGGGACGGAAGCCATCCTGCTCGGGGCCCAGCACCACCTTGTGGCGGCGGGCCACGTCCTGCTCGGCCACGTAGACTTCAGCATCGCGGTCCTGCGCCTTCACCAGCGTGGCCGGCAGGGCCGGCGCCTTGGTCTCGCCCTCGCCGAGGATGACACCCTCCACGAAGAGGCCGCCCTTCAGCGTGCCGTCCGCGTTGGGCACTTCGACGCGGACGCGCAGGGTGCGGCCGTCCTGGGAGAGGCTCGGGCTCACCTGGGCCACGCGGCCTTCCACGAGGCGGTCCACGCCGATGCTGCGGAAGGTGGCCCGCTGGCCCACCTTCACCTGGGCCATGGCCTCGGCGGGCAGGTCCGCGCGGATCTCCAGCTTGCGGTTGTCCACGATCTCGAAGGCGGTCTGGCCGGGATTCAGCATCTCGCCGGGCTGCACGGCGCGGCGCGCCACCTGCCCTGCGAAGGGCGCCACGAGGCGGGCCTTCTTGAGGCGCAGGCGGGCCAGGCCCAGGTTGCTGTCGGCGGCCTGGGCGGCGGCCTGGGTGGCGTGGAAGGCGGTCTCCGCCTGCTGGGCCGCCTGGCGGGTGATGCTGCGCTTTTCCAGCAGGGCCACGGAGCGGTCGTTGTCGCGCTGGGCCTGGAGGGCCTGGGCCTTGGCCTGCGCGGCCTGGGCCTCCGCGGCCTGGACGCCCAGCTGGTAGTCGTCCTCGTCCTGGGCGCCCAGGAGCGCGCCGGCGGCGACGCTGTCGCCCTCCTGCACCAGCACGCGGGTCACGCGGCCGGTCACTTCAGCCTTCAGCTCCGCGCGGTTCACGGCCAGCAGCGTGCCGGTGAAGGCCACGGCGGGCCGGAAGCTGCGCTCCTGGACCGGCACCAGGGTGACGGCCACGGAGCCTTCGGCCTTCACGGCGGCCTGGTGGTCCAGCTCGGCGTTGCGCTTGCCGCGGTGGAAGGTGGCGGCCCCGGCGATGATGGCGGCGGCGAGTCCGGTGGTGAGGATGAGGGTTTTGCGGTTCATGGTCGACTCCAGGAATCGTCAGGTTCGTTACAAAGGAGGGAGGCCCAGGGCGCGGCGCTGGTCGAAGCGGGCGGACCAGAGGCCCAGTTCCGCGCGGCGGCGCTGGCTCTCGGCCTGGCGTTCGGACCGCTCCGCCTGGAGAAGATCGAGGGAGGTGATGAGGCCCTGGTCGAAGGACTCGCGGCTCATGCGCAGGGCCTCCACGGTGGCGTCGTGGGCCTTGCGGGCGGCCTCGTCCAGGGCCGCGGCCTTCTCCAGCTCGCGGTCCGCCGTGCTCTGCTCAATGGCGATGGACCGCTCGCGGTCGATGCGCGCCTGCTTCACCTGCTCGAGCTGGGCCGTGTTCTGGGCGCGCTTGCCGGAGCTGCGCAGCCCGTCGAAGATGGGAAACTTCATGGTGACGCTCACCTTCCAGGTGTCGTACGGCTCCTTGAAGAGGTTGTCGCTCTTGCCCGCCTGGTAGCCGTAGCTGGCGCTGAGGTCGAACTTGGGGCGCAGGTCCGAGGTGATGATCTTCTCGTTGGCCCGGTACATGGCCTCCTGCTGCTTCAGCTGGGCCAGCTCGCTGCGCTCGGTGCCCGCGGGCCGGGCCGAGAGCTCGGGATGGCCCAGGTCCGCCAGCGTCAGCGGCGTCTTGGGATCCAGGCCCAGCTGCCCGTTCAGCACCTCCAGGGCCCGCTTCACGTTGGCGTCGGCCTGGAGCGCCTCGGGGATCACGGCCAGCAGCTCACTCTCGGCCCGCAGGCGGTCGAGCTCCGTGGCGGTCTGGGCCTCCAGCTTGGCCTTCACGTCCGACACGAACTGCTCGGCGGTCTTGCGGCGGGTCTCCACGACCTCCTGCTCCGCCTGGGCCTCCAGCACCGCCAGGTAGGCCTTGGCCACGCCGTGGAGGGTATCCAGCTCGGCGGTGGTGAAGCCGTAGCCGGCCTCCTTCTCGCCCATCCTGGCGATGTCGATGGCCGTGCCCAGCTTGCCCCAGTAGAAGAGCGGCTGGGTGAGGTTGGCCTGGCTGGTGTAGATGCTGCGGGCGCCCACCAGGGATGACGGCGACAGTCCGAACTGGGCGGCGCTGTCCGCGAAGCCGCTGTTGAGGATGGAGACATCCCGCGCCCGGGTGAAGTCGCCGATGAGGGTGAGCTGCGGCAGGGCATCGGCGCGGGTGCTGGTGATGAGGCCGCGGCGCTCCTCCACGCGGGCCTTGGCCGCGCGGAGCATGGGGTTCTCGTTCCGGGCCCGGGCCAAGGCGCCGGCCAGATCCAGGCTCAGGGGAGCGCGGGCCGCGGATTCTGTGGCCGCCGTCGAAGCCTGGGCTGGAGTCTGAACCGGAGCCGGAGTCGGGGCCGGCGCCTGGAGGGCGGGAGGGGCGAACAAAAGCATGATCAGTTCCTCGGCTGGGGGAAGGCTTCGGGGATGCCGAGCCCACGCAGGCTGAAGTCGGTGAAGTGCCGGATGACCTCCTCGAGATCCTCCGGAAAGTTCGGGTCCCCGCGGATGAGCCGGGAAATGCCCAGGGAGTTGCGGAAATAGAGCATCTGGCCCTGGATGCTCATGCCCATGTTCAGGAGCTCGCCCCAGGAGAGGTCCGGCCGCAGCACCTGGAGGCACTGCATCAGGTGGTCCACGTGGGGCCGGATCTGCTCCATGAGCAGGGCCGAGGAGGTCGCCCGCGGCGCCTGCATCTCGCGGGCCATGAGCGCCATGGCCGCCTCGCCCAGGGGATCCTGGGGATCAAGGGGATCGCAGGCCATCAGGTCCTGCATGAAGGCCCGGATGTGGTCCTTGAGCCGCTGGATCGCATCCTTCCGAGCCCCCGGCCCCTCGAGGGCGGGGGCAGTGGCCAGCTCGGCCACGCGGCAGGCCTTGCGGGCGAAGATGTACCGGAGGGCCTCCAGGTACAGCCCCTCCTTGCCGCTGAAGTGGTAGGTCACGAGGGCCGAGTTGGCCTTGGCCCGCAGGGCGATCTCGCGGATGCCGGCCCCGTCGAAGCCCTTTTCGGCGAAGGTCAGGATCGCGGCCTCGATCAGGCGCAGGCGCGTATCAAGAGATGCGTCGGTCGGCTGTGCGTTCATGACCCCTCGTTTCCAATCAACCAATCAAACGGTTGAACAACAGGTTCCAAGAATTAATCAATCGTTTGAGCCAGTCAAGGGGAAAAATCGCCCTGGAGGTGCCTTAATTGATGACTTGACGGTCGTAATTAAAATTCTAGATTCGGAATCTGGAATGCGGATTCGGAGGCTCCGGTGCTGGATCGGAAGGGCCTTGAACGGCAGCAGAGACGGGATCTCCTCCTCGAGGCCGCGGGCCGGGTGTTCGGCCGGAAGCCCTTCGACGAGGCCACGATGCAGGAGATCGCCGCGGAGGCCCAGATCGGCATGCAGGGGCTCTACGAGCACTTCGCGTCCAAGCAGGACCTCTACGAGCAGGTGATGATCCACCGGGCCGAGGCCTTCTCCGCCCGGGCCGAGGAGGTCCTCCGGACCCCCCGGCCACCCCTGGAGCAGCTTCGGTCCATGTTCCAGGCCTACGCGGATCACTTCCGGGGGCGGCTCATCTGGCTGCCGATGTTCATCCTCGAGCGGGTGCACTACGACTGGGGCTTCGAGTCCCGGTTCCTGCCCCGCCTCCGGGAGATCTACGAGGCCGAGCGGGCGCGGCTGAAGGGCATCCTCCACCGGGCGGTGGAGGCCGGGGACCTCCAGGACCTGGATCCCGACTTCCTCATCCAGCTCTGCTTCGGCGTACTGGAGGCCTCCCTGCACCGGAGCCACCGGACGGGAAAGGAAGAGGACCCCGGTGCCTGCGTGGAGCGTGCCATGGCCTGCCTGCTGCGCGGCGCGGGAGTCCGGCCATGAGACCGGCGGCCATGCTCCTGGCCTGCGTGTCACTGGCCTGCACCCTGCGGAGCGGGGAGCCGCTCAGCCTCGCCCGGGCCCTGCGCCTGGCCGGCGAGCAGTCCCAATCGGCCGAGGCGGCCCGCTCCAGCCTGGCCGGGGCCCGGGAGGAGACGGCCCAGGTGCAGGGCCTCTACTGGCCCGAGATCCAGATCCAGGGCGGCTACTGGACCACGGACCACCGGCCAGAGCTGCTGAGCCAGCCCATGCGGATCGGCCCCCTCACGGTGCCCGCCCAGGTCTTCCCCACCTCAGACAGCCAGGCTTGGCGCTACAAGGCTTCGGTCCAGTACCTGCTGTGGGATTTCGGTCGGCGGAGCGGGGCCCTCTCGGCCTCCCGGGCCCGGGAGGAGGCCGTCGCGGGCTCCGGGGATGCCGACCTCCTCAAGGCGCAGAGCGAGGTGGCCGCCCGCTACTTCACGCTCCTGAACCTGAAGGCCCAGAAGCGCGTCCTGGTCCAGCGACGGGAGGCCCTGGAGACCCACCTGGGCCACGCCCGGGCCCTCTTCGAGCAAGGCGTCGTGGCGCGCAACGACCTCCTGCGCACGGAGGTGGCCCTGCGGGCGGTGGGGGACGCGGAGCACGCCCTCGACCAGGCCTACACCTCAGCCCTGGAGGGCCTGAACGTGGCCATGGGCCTGCCCCCCGGCGCCGCCCAGGAGTTGCCGGAGGCCCTGGCCGGCCCACCCGCCCTGCCCTGGGACGAGGCGCATTGCCGGATCATGGCGCGGGAGGCGAACCCGACCGTGCGCGCCGCCCGCGCCAAGGCCCAGGCCCTGTCGGACCAGGCGGCGTATCGGCGGAAGGACTTCCTGCCCACGCTGGCCGCCGAGGCCAGCCACAGCTATGGCCAGAATTCCTTCCTGACCCACGAGCATGAGACGAGCCTGTTCGTGGGCCTCTCCTGGAAGCTCTTCGACGGAGGCGTCCGCGCCGCGCGGGTGCGCCAGGCGGAGGCGGAGACCGGCCGGGCCCGCCGGGACCTGCAGGAGGCGGAGCGCCAGGCCGAGACCACCGCCGCGGCGGCCCTGCGGGCCTTCCGCCAGTCCCTGCGGGAGGTGGACACCGCGCGCCTGAACGTGGTCGCCGCCGAGGAGAACCTCCGCATGGCGGGCGATCAGTACCAGGAGGGGCTGGTGCGCAACACGGACGTGCTGGACGCGGAATCGGTGCTGGCGGAGAGCCGCAGCGCCCTGGAGGACCGGCGCTACCGGGCCTATGCCCAGCAGGCTGGCCTGCTCGCGGCGCTGGGCGAGGACCTGCCGGCCTTCTTCGAGGCGAACACGTCCCGGGAGCGATGAGATGGATGCGAAGACGAAGAAGTGGGTCTCACTGGCGATCATCCTCGCCCTGGCCGCCGTGGGCACCGTCTGGGCCCTGGTGCGGTGGCGCCACGGCCAGGTGTTCGTGGCCACGGACAATGCCTACGTGAAGGGCCATGTGGTGGCGGTATCGAGCCACATCCCCGGGCCGCTGCTCCAGGTGGCGGTCCAGGAGAACCAGGTGGTCCGGATGGGGCAGACGCTAGCCACTCTGGATCCCCGGGACTACGACGCCGGCGTGGCCCGGGCCGAGGCCTCCCTCGCGGAGGCCCGGAGCGCCCTCGCCCTGAACGAGGCCCAGATCGCCCAGGCCCGGGCCCAGGTCCAGGCCGCCGAGAGCCAGCGGACCCTGGCGGGCCTCGAGAAGCGGCGCATGGATGCCCTCCTCGCCCGGCAGTCCATCCCCCGCCAGAAGCACGACCAGGCCTGCACCGCCGAGGAGGTGGCCACGGCCCAGGTGGCGGCGGCCCGGAAGCAGGTGGCCGCCGCCCAGGGCCTGCTGGGCGTGAGCCGGAGCAAGGTTCAGGTGGCCCAGGCGACCCTGGACCAGGCCCGGCTCCAGCGCTCCTACTGCGCGATCGCCGCCCCCTGCGACGGCACCGTGAGCCGCAAGCTGGCGGAGCCGGGCATGGTGGTGGCCGCGGGCCAGCCCCTGCTGGCGGTGGTGCCCCTCGGCCAGGAGGACCTCTGGGTGGAGGCCAACTTCAAGGAGACCCAGCTCCGGCGCGTGCGGCCCGGCCAGCGCGTGCGGATGAGGACGGACCTCGACGGCCGGATGTTCACGGGCACCGTGGAGAGCCTCTCGGCCGGCACCGGCGCGGCCTTCAGCCTGCTGCCGGCGGAGAACGCCACGGGTAACTGGGTGAAGGTCGTCCAGCGCCTCCCCGTGAAGATCGCCCTCGACCCCGGCGCCGACCCCGAGCGCAGGCTGCGCCTGGGGTTGAGCGTGGAGGCCGAGATCGACACCCGGAGCCGCTGAGACCGCCATGGACGCGCCGCGGGAAACCGCCCACAAGTGGATCGTCGCCCTGACGACCATGCTGGGGACCTTCATGGAGGTGCTGGACACCTCCGTGGCCAACGTGGCCCTGCCGCACATGAAGGGCACCTTCGCCGCAGGCACGGACGAGATCACCTGGGTCATCACCAGCTACCTCGTGGCCAACGCCATCATCCTGCCCATCACGGGCTGGCTGGGCGCCGCCTTCGGCCGCAAGCGCCTCTACCTGCTCTGCCTGGCGATCTTCACGCTGGCGAGCTTCGGGGCCGGCGCGGCGCCCAGCCTGACGTGGCTGATCCTCATGCGTGTGGTCCAAGGGCTCGCGGGAGGCGCCATGGTGCCCATGTCCCAGGCCATCACGCTGGAGGCCTTCCCCCAGGAAGAGCACGGCATGGCCTCGGCGATCTTCGGCATCGGCGTGATCTTCGGCCCCATCCTCGGGCCCCTGGTGGGCGGCTGGATCACGGACAACTGGACCTGGCCCTGGATCTTCTGGATCAACATCCCCGTGGGCGTCGTGGCGTACTACCTGGCCTTCACCTTCGTGGAGGACCCGGACTACCTCCGGCGGCCCGAAGGCGCGGTGGACTACTGGAGCCTGATCTTCGTGGCCGTGGGACTTGGCTGCCTGGAGCTCTTCCTCAGCCGCGGCGAGCGCCTGGACTGGTTCGCGTCGAACGCCATGAAGGTCTGCGCGGGCCTCGCCGCCCTGGGGATCACGCTCTTCATCTGGCGCTCCCTCACCGCGGAGAATCCGCTGGTGGACCTGCGCATGTTCCGGCTGCCGGAGTTCGCGGGCGGCATGGCCATCATCTTCATCATCAGCGTCGGCCTCTACGCGGCGTTCATCCTGCTGCCGCTGTTCGTCCAGAACCTGCTGGGGTTCACCCCCACCTGGGCGGGCCTCATCTTGAGCCCGGGCGGCGTCGCGTCCGTGGTGGCCATGATCGCGGTGGGCCTGGCCATGGGGAAGGTGGACGTACGCCTCATCGTCGCCGCCGGGGCCGCCTCCATGGCCTACTCAGCCTGGCTCCTCACGCACGTGAACCTCCAGACGGGCATGGCCTACCTGGTCACCGCCTGGATCTTCCATGGCCTGGGGCTGGGCTTCGTGTTCGTCCCCATCGCCACGGCCGCGGTCCAGCGCATCCCGCCCGCGCTCGTGGGCACGGCCTCGGGCATGTTCAATCTCATGCGGAACGAGGGCGGCAGCGTCGGGATCGCCCTCGCCAGCACGCTCCTGGCCCAGCGCGCCCAGTTCCACCACGCGCGGCTCGCCGAGCACATCACCCCGTTCAACGGGACGCTCCAGGCCAGCTACGTGAGCCTCAACCAGGGGCTCTTCCCCCGGGCGGGCCTGGATCCCGTGTCCGTGCGGAGCCTCAGCCAGGGCATCATCGGCGCCGAGGTGACGCGCCAGTCCTTCCTCATGAGCTTCGTGGACGTCTTCGGCTTTCTCGTCGTGGTCTTCCTCCTGGCCCTTCCCTTCGTCCTGACCCTCCGCAATCCCCAAGGAGGCGGCCTCTCCCTGCACTGAGGCCGGTCCTCCACTTCTCTTCGAAAGGAGCCCCACCATGACCATCCGGAGCCGGACCGCGCGGCTGGACGATGCCTCGGGAGAACTCGCCCTCTCGCTGGCCAAACTCGAGCTCGAG
Organism: Geothrix paludis; assembly: GCF_022808815.1. Lineage (GTDB taxonomy): Bacteria > Acidobacteriota > Holophagae > Holophagales > Holophagaceae > Geothrix > Geothrix paludis. Next base: position 342,770 of record NZ_JAKZLC010000002.1, read on the forward strand.
GCGGCCCACGGGGCCCCCGACCCCGACGAGCAGATCGACTTCGTCCGGGATCTCTCCCGAGTCGCCGTGGAAAAGCGGATCCGCCCCTGGCGCCTGCGGGCCATCCAGGCCACGATCCTCGGCCTGGCCTGCCTGGCCGGGACCACCGGCCTTCCCACCCTCTGGCCCGAAGCGCCGAGGGGAGCCGCGCCCATCCTGCTGGGCCTGGCGGTCCTCTTCCTGCTTCTGGCCGGGATGGGGCTGACCGTCTACCTGCGGCTCTACCAGCGTGAACACCAGTGGCTGAGCCAGAAGGAGGCAGCCATCCGGGCCGGCCGGACCATCCTGGACGAAGGCTGAAGGCCATCGGAGCAACCCGCGCAGGTTGTGACCCATGCACCGAATTCCGCCCGGGGGCCGGGAAATCGTGATAGGAAGAAAGACGAGGTACGCCCATGCTCTTCCTGGTCTTCTATTTCATCCTGTTCGCCATCCTCCTCTTCCAGGGCACCCATGTGGCCGGCGAGGTGAAGAACCCCCTCGGCACTGTGCCCGAAGAAGTGGGTCAAACCCCCGTGGCCTCCGCCCGGTGGGGCATCCTGCTCATCGGACTGGGCCTCCTGGGCACGCTGGTCGGCCTGGCGAGCTTCAGCTGGACCGGCCTGGCGGCCCTCCTCCAGCCCCTGTTCTACCTGGGCCTCGGCGTCCTGATCCTGTTCGCCTTCTGGGTGGTCTTCCTGGGCCGCAAGGCCGAGTTCATCGGCAAGCCCACGGTCATGGACGAACACGGGCACCACTGAGCCGCGCCGCCGGCTTGGAACCTGAATGAGAAAAGGCGGCCCGAGGGGCCGCCTTTCCTGTTGAACGGTAAAAGAACTAGAGCTTCTGGACGTTGGTCGCCTGGGGGCCCTTCTGGCCCTGGGCGACTTCGAAGCTGACGCGCTGATTTTCGTCCAGCGTGCGGAAGCCGCCACCCTGGATGGCGGTGTGGTGGACGAAGAGATCAGCGCCGCCCTCATCGGGGGTGATGAAGCCGAAGCCCTTCTCGGCGTTGAACCACTTGACGGTGCCTTGAGCCATAACTGTTTCCTGCAGAACGTCTGGTGATGATGTAGCGATGACTTTCCCCAGACAAGGCCGTCATTGCGTTGATGTGAATTCCGCCCCTGGCGGGTCACGCAAAACAGCATGACAGGATTGCCGCCGTCCACCGCTTTTTTCTGCGGCTGGTCTTTTCGGGCACCGCCCCGGGGAGCGCCCCTCGGCGCTCAGAAGCGGATCACCAGGCCCAGACCCGTGATCCGTCGGTCAGCCCGTAGGTCCAGGTCCCCCTCTACGGACCCGCGGGGGATATGAGCGCGGCCATCCTCGAAGAACACCCGCAGCCCTAACTTCGGATAGAGGTAGGCCCGGGCGTCCACGCCGTACCGGAAGGAAGTGGCCCCCCGGTAGGTGATGTACCGGGCGAAGACCCGGGACTCCAGAAGGCCGTCGACGCCTGAAGACCAGCCCGTGAGACCCACCTGGGGGACGATCCAGCTGGAGTGTTCCGACTGGCTTCGGGGGGTCGATGTGAGGGTGAGGGCCTGGAGATCCACCCGGAAGACCTGCGCGCCGAGGTCGAAGCCCAGCCACGCATCGGGGCGCCGCACGAACTTGTAGGTCCAGAGGCCCTCCAGGACCTCGACCTTCGCCTGCGTCTGGAGCGGGGTGCCCGCCGCGTAGTACCTCCCGTCGATGAGGATGGCGCGGGGCAGCACCCGATCGCCCCGGTAGCGCGCGGAATCATAGGTGAGTTGGAAGCCGTGGCCCTCGCCCTGGTATTCCAGGAGCGCGCCGAAGGGGGTGCCGTCCCTCCCCAGCCCGAGATCCGAATCCGTGTCCACCAGGGAGGCCTTCCCGTCGCGGATTCCATCGAGGCTCGCGGACAGCGAGGGCTGCACCCGCTGGAATCCCAAGGTCCAGCCCGTCAGAGGCGCGCCGGCCCCGCCATCGGCGCGGCCCAGCTGGGCGAAGACCGGAACGCCCAGGAGAAAGAGCAGGATTGGAGCCAGGCGCATGGACCCTCCGGTCATGGCCCATCCTACCGGTCTCTCGCGGAGATTTCCTTCCCCGATTCAGACGGCGGCTAGCTTCCGGAAGGCTTCGAGGAAGTCCTTGGGCTGAGGCAGGATCTCGTCCTCCAGAGCCGGGTGGTAGGCCACCCAGGTGTCCTTGGCGGCCAGACGGCGGACCGGCGCGTCCAGGTGGAAGAACAGCTCGTCGGCGATGCGGGCGGCGATCTCCGCACCATACCCCCAGCTCAGCGTGTCCTCGTGGGCCACCAGCACGCGGTGGGTCTTCTTCACCGTCCGCTCGATGGCTGCCCAGTCATAGGGGCTGAGGGTGCGGAGGTCGATGATCTCCACGGAGAGCCCCTCCTTCTCCGCCTCCCGGGCGGCCTGGACCGCGCGGTGCACGGTGTTGCCGAAGGTGATGACGGACAGGCTCGTGCCCTCGCGCACGGTGCGGGCCTTGCCGAAGGGGATCATGAAGTCGGGGCCCGGATCGTTGCCCTTGTTGTGGGTCTGCCGGTAGAGGTGCTTGGGCTCGAGGAAGAGCACGGGATCGTCGCAGCGGATGGCCGTGCGCAGCAGGCCCGCGGCGTCCAGGGCCCGGCTGGGGCAGACCACCCGCAGGCCGGGGATGTGCGTGAAGGTGCTCTCGCCGCACTGGCTGTGGTACGTGGCACCGCCCATGAGGTAGCCGGCGATGGGCACGCGCACCACCACGGGCGCCTTGAAGGCCCCGTTGGAGCGCCACCGGATGGTGGCCAGCTCGTCGCGCAGCTGCTGCATGGCGGGCCAGATGTAGTCGAAGAACTGGATCTCCACCACCGGCTTGAAGCCACGGGCCGCCAGGCCGATGGCGCGGCCGATGATGGTGGCCTCCGCCAGGGGCGAGTTGTACACGCGGTGGCTGCCGAACTGCTTCTGGAGGCCGTGGGTGGCCTTGAACACGCCGCCCTTGCCCTTCACCTCGCCGAGGATCTCCGTCCGGCTGGCGTCCGCCACATCCTCGCCGAAGAGGAGGATGCGCGGGTCCCGCGCCATCTCGTGCTTCAGGGTGGCGTTGACGAGGTCGATCATCGTCTTGGTGCCTGTGGCCTGGTCGCCCGCGGCGTCCTCCGTGTCGAAGGCCGCCGAGGTGGGATCCACCTCCTCGCTGTAGAGGTGCTGGTAGAAGCTTCCGGGCTCGGGCTTCGGGGCCGCGTCCGCCTCCTCCCAGGCCGCGTCGATCTCCGCCTGGACTTCCTCCTTCAGCATCTGGAGCTGCTCGGGGCTGAGGTCCCCCCAGGCCACCAGCTGATGGGCGTAGATGGCCACGGGATCCCGCAGCGCTTCCGCCTCCCGCTGAGTCTTCGACTTGTAGAGCTGCTCGTCATCGGACAGCGAGTGGCTGTAGGGCCGGATGACCCGGGCGCGCACCAGGGCGGGGCCCTTGCGGGCGCGCACATGGTCCGCCGCGGCCTTCATGGCCTGGTAGCTGGCGAGGGGATCGCAGCCGTCCACGTCGTCCAGGATCAGCAGGCCATGGGGCTCGTAGCCCTTGAGGAGGGCCGCCACGTTGCCGCCGGGGTACTGCACCTCGCTGGGCACGCTGATGGCGTAGCCGTTGTCCTCCACCAGGAAGACCACCGGCGCCTTCAGGTTCACGGCGTTGCTGATGCCCTCCCAGAATTCGCCTTCGCTGCAGGTGCCATCCCCGGTGGTGACCAGCACCAGCTGGTCCGGCGCCGTTCCGAGCACATCCTGGAGTCCCCCCTGCTCGGCGCGCAGCACCGCCTCCGCGGCCCCCACGGCCTGGAGGAACTGGCTGCCCGTGGGACTGGAGGTGGTGAAGATGTTGAGCCGCTGGTTCCCCCAGTGGCTGGGCATCTGCCGGCCGCCACTGGCGGGGTCCTCCACGGAGCCCACCGAACCCAGGAACATCTCCTTGGCGGAGTAGCCCAGGCCGTAGGCCAGCGCGCGGTCCCGGTAGTAGAAGAAGAACCAGTCGTGGCCGGGCTTGAACACCATGGAGGCGGCGGCCTGGATGGCCTCGTGGCCCACGCCGTTGATCTGGAAGAAGACCTTGTTCTGGCGCTTGCCGGTGATTTCCTTGTCGTCGATGCGGCGCGCTGCATAGATCGTGCGGAAGAGACGGACGCGCTGCTCGCGGGTCAGGGTCGTGGCGGGCGCGGACAGGTCGGAACGGGCGGCCAAAGGCACTCCTCACAAGGGGTTCTGAGCCATCTGGGGCCCCTCAATCTAGCACGGAGGCCAGCCGTCTACAGATCACCCGTCTACGAGGGGGATCACCGGGCCAATCTGGTGTCATTTGAGGCATCGACACAGACCAGTGCAGATCAATAAGGGATGCAATGGTCATAAACCGCGCCTCCGAGCCTTATGGATAGAATGGGCCCTTTGCGAGTGGCCCATGCCCCTGTCCCCCTCCGAGATCCGCGCCATCCACGACCTGCCCGTGCCCGAGCTGCTCTACCGGGCGGCCACGGCCCACCGGGCCCACTGGAACGCCGAGGAGATCCAGTTCTGCACGCTGGATTCCATCAAGACCGGCGCCTGCCCCGAGGACTGCGCCTACTGCCCCCAGAGCGCCCGCTACCAGACCGCGCTCAAGGTCGAGCCGCTCAAGGACGTGGAGAAGGTCCTGGCCGGCGCCGCCGAAGCGAAGGCGAACGGCTCGACGCGGTACTGCATGGGCGCCGCCTGGCGCGAGGTGAAGGACGACGCCAACTTCGACGCCGTGCTCGACATGGTGCAGGGCGTCTCCGGCATGGGCATGGAGGTCTGCGTCACCCTCGGCATGCTCAACACCGACCAGGCCAAGCGACTGAAGGCCGCCGGCTGCCAGGTCTACAACCACAACATCGACAGCAGCCGCGACTTCTACGAGACCATCATCCACACCCGCAAATTCGACGAGCGCCTGGAGACCATCGCCGCCGTGCGCGCCGCCGGCCTGGAGGTGTGCTCCGGCGGCATCGTGGGCATGGGCGAAACGGTGGACCAGCGCATCCACTTCCTCCAGGAGCTGACGGAGCTGGAACCCGCCCCCGAGAGCATCCCCATCAACCAGTTCGTGGCCGTGGACGGCACGCCCCTGGCGAACGTGGACCCCCTGCCCCCGCTCGAACTCGTGCGCATGATCGCCACCGCCCGCATCCTCTTCCCGAAGAGCCGCATCCGCCTCAGCGCCGGCCGCACACAGATGAGCGACGAACTGCAGGCCCTCTGCTTCTTCGCGGGCGCCAACAGCATCTTCACGGGCGAGAAGCTCCTCACCACGCCCAACCCCGGCGGCAACCACGACCACTGGCTCCTGAACGCCCTGGGCATGCGGGTGGAGGGCGCCGCCGTTAAGAGTGCCTAACAAAACCCCCACGGGGCCGCGCGAGGGCCGCCGGGCGAGCGAGGCGAGGAACGCGAGGGAGGCTCCGCCTCCGCGAGCCTGCGAGCGGGAGGGCCCTGCGGGGCAGGGCCCGTCAGACGGAGGGCGATGCCGCTACGCCCTCCGTCTGACGGCACGCTTTGCGTGCCTCCCACTCGCCTGCGGCTCGTGGAGCCGGAGCCTCCCCGCCGGTCCTCGCCCGGAGGGAGAAAGCCAGGTGGGCGCCCCGCCGTGTCAGCGCCCTTGAACGATGAACCACATCGCCCTGCGGGCCCTTCCTTCTCGGTATCGCCTTCGGCGATACGCGAGACAAACTGATATCTGCGGTGCATCCCACCTGGCTTTCTCGCGGCCCTGTCGGGGTTTTGTTAGGCACTCTATCCTGTAGGCATCATGAAGCTCATCGACGACCTCCGCGCGGAACACGACCTCATCGAGCAGGTACTGGGCTCCCTGCGGACCTTCGTAAAGGTCCGACTGGCGGGCCTGGGCGATCCGGCGGATGGCGTGCGCTTCATGGCCTTCTTCCGACGCTATGCCGGGGACTTCCACCACCACAAGGAGGAGGAGATCCTGTTCCGGGCCCTGGCGGAGCGCGCCGAGCTACCCGCCCACCGGGGCCCCATCGCGGCCCTCACCGGGGAGCACCAGCGCATGGCCAGCCTGCTGGATGGCCTGGAAGGCCTGCTGGGCTCCACCCTGGCCGCAAGCGAGGATCGCACCCAGGTGGAGGCGCTGGCCGTGGACTACAGCCGCTCCCTGTGGCGGCACATCGACGCCGAGAACTCGGTGCTCTACCCCCAGGGCGAGGAACGCCTGCGCCGCTTCCATGTGCGGGACCTGCCCTCCCGTCCCATGACCGACTCCGAGGCTGCGGCGCGGGAAGGCGCCCTCGCCTTGCTCGCGGCCTACCCGCCCATGCACGATGCCGAGGTCCACCGTGGCGACGGCTGCGTCGCCTGCCCCTCCTTCGGCGTCACCTGCGAGGGTCTCGAGTACGAGTGGTGGACCGAGCTGGAGTGGGAGGAGGCGGAGGAGCGCCGGGACGATTGAGGGTCCCTCCTCGACGACGGGGCTATAGTGGTCTTCCATCCACAGGCACCCCGACAGGAGGCACGCCATGACGGATCCCACGCCCCACATCGCCCAGAAGGGCCCGTACCAGGTGGAGGTCGAAGCGGGCAAGACCTACCACTGGTGCGCCTGCGGCAACAGCAAGAAGCAGCCGTTCTGCGACGGCTCCCACAAGGGCGGCCCGTTCGTGCCCCTGGCCTACACCGCCGACATCACGGGCACGAAGTGGTTCTGCGGCTGCAAGCACAGCGGCACCAAGCCCATGTGCGACGGCACCCACAAGAAGCTCTGATCCCGGGCTCCCGAAAGCAGCCGGATCACTCCGGGGCCAGCACCTGAGCCTTGAGCCCCGCCCGGAAGCGCCCCTCGGGATTGGGCACCACGACCCGCACACGGACCCTCCCCGAGGCGTCCGCGCAGGGGTCGACCAGGGTGACCTCCCCCTCGGCGCTTCCGGCGGCGGGCTCGGTGAAGAGCACCTTCACTTTCCGGCCTGGCGGAAAGGCGGACAGGAGGCTAGGGCTCGCGGCGCACTGGACCACCACGCGGCTCAGGTCCATGAGGCGGAACATGGGCTGGGCTCCGGAGACCGCCTCGCCTTCGTCGCGGTACCGCTCGACCACGATGCCGTCCATGGGGGCCACGATGGTGCGGAGCCGCACCTGCTCGGCCGCCGTCTCGTACTGGAGCCGCGCCAGTTCCAGGTCGATGCGTGACTCCAGGGCGCGCGCCTCGGGGATGATCTTGCTGTCATAGAGGCGCTTGGCGCCCTTGGCCTCGAACTCCCGCCGCTCCAGCAGCGCCTTGGCCCGCTGCATCTCGAGCTCCTCCAGCTTCCCGTAGAGCAGGGCCAGGGGCTGGCCGGCCTTCACGGCCTCCCCCTCCTTCACGCGCATGTCCACGATCCGGCTCGAGACCGGGGCGCTGACCTCGACCTGGCGATAGGGGAGCACCTGGCCCTCCAGGGCCAACCCTCCGGCGGAAAGCGCCACCTGGCCGAACAGGAGCAGTGACAGGAAGCGGAGACTCGGGCCCATGTTCCTAGGGTACCGGCAACCACGGGCCCCGGGGGCTCACTTGATCTTGAAGGTGAACTTCCCTTCGTGACACTCCAGGCACTTCACCGCAGGCGTCTTGTGCTGGCGGTGGCAATCCGTGCAGGGGTAGGGTTCGTGGGGCGAGGCCTGGGGAGGGGCGTGGGGGTTGGGCTTGGCGTCCTTCGTCAGGGCCTTCATGGCCGGGTAGTCCCCGTGGCAGACCATGCAGGCCTCGTCCGGCACCGCCGCGGTGGTGGGCTTCTCCTTCTGATGGCAGTCGTGGCAGATGAGCTTGGCCTTCACGTGGGGGGCCGGCAGGGGCCGCTCCTGGGCCAAGCCGATCCCGGCCGCCAGCAGTCCCGACAGCCCCAGGATCCCCATCCGAAGAAGACGCATGTAGCCCCCTCATCCATGCCGCGATGCAAATGATGACCATGATATCGCATTACATTCAAGGGCCTTCCCCCTCGGCCCCCTGCCTGGAAGGCCCGTGTCCCCACGGGTAAACTGATCCATTGGGCTGGCCGCTCCAAACGCAGTCGTTCATATCGATCCAAATCGACGAAGTCGATTTGGATCCGGGAAAGGCAAGGCAAAGATGGCAATGCGAGAGATGGACAAGGCATTCGATTTCAGGACGGCGCAGACGCGCTGGTACGAGGTGTGGGAGGAGTCCCGCGCCTTCGAGGCGGCACCGGAGAGCGGCAAGGAGCCCTGGTCCATCGTCATCCCGCCGCCCAACATCACGGGCAACCTGCACATGGGCCATGCCTTGGTGAACACGCTCCACGACGTGCTCACGCGGTTCAAGCGGGCCCAGGGTTTCGACGCGCTGTGGGTTCCGGGCACGGACCACGCGGGCATCGCCACGCAGATGATGGTGGAGCGCCAGCTCAAGGCCGAAGGAACGGACCGTCACAAGCTGGGTCGCGACGCCTTCGAGCAGCGCATCTGGGAGTGGAAGGAGAAGAACCAGGGCGCTATCGAGCACCAGCTCAAGCGCCTGGGCTGCTCCGTGGACTGGACCCGCAACCGCTTCACGCTGGACCCCGCCCTCAACAAGGCCGTGCGCAAGGTCTTCGTGGAGAGCTACAAGGCCGGCCGCATCTACCGCGGGCCCCGCATGATCCAGTGGGATCCCGCCCTCCAGACGGCCCTCAGCGACCTCGAAGTGAAATACGAGGAGCGGAAGGGCAAGCTCTGGTACCTACGCTATCCCCTGGCGGACGGCAGCGGCGAGGTGGTGGTGGCCACCACGCGGCCCGAGACCATGCTGGGCGATACGGCCGTGGCGGTGCATCCGGACGACGAGCGCTACCAGGGCATGATCGGCAAGCTCATGAACCATCCCCTCACGGGCCGCCAGATCCCCGTGGTGGCCGACAGCTTCGTGGACCCGGCCTTCGGCACCGGCTGCGTGAAAGTCACCCCGGCCCACGACCCCAACGACTTTGCCGCGGGCCAGCGCCTGAAGCTGGACTCCATCACCATCATCGGCTTCGACGCGAAGATGACCGCCGCCGCCGGAGCCTACGCGGGGCTGGACCGGTTCGAGGCCCGCAAGCGCGTGGTGGCCGACCTCGAGGAGCAGGGCTTCCTCTTGAAGGTGGAGGACTACGTCCACAAGATCAGCCTCAGCGACCGCAGCGGCGCCGTGCTGGAACCGCTGGTCAGCGAGCAGTGGTTCATGGACGTGAAGGAGGCCGCGGCCATGGCCCTGGAGGCCGTCCGCGACGGCCGCATCCAGTTCACGCCCTCGCACCACGCCGCCGTCTGGGAGCACTGGCTCACCAACATCCAGGACTGGTGCATCAGCCGCCAGCTCGTCTGGGGCCACCGCATCCCCGCCTGGACCTGCGCCAAGTGCGGGGAGCTTCACGTGGAGTTGGAGCAACCCTCCGCCTGCCGCGCATGCGGAGCAGGAGAACTGATCCAGGATCCGGACACGCTGGACACCTGGTTCAGCTCGGCGCTCTGGCCCTTCAGCGTCTTCGGGTGGCCGGAGCAGACTGCGGAGCTGAAGCGCTACTACCCCACCAGCGTGCTCATCACGGGCTACGACATCCTGTTCTTCTGGGTGGCGCGCATGGCCATGGCGGGTCTCACCTGGATGGGCGACGTTCCCTTCCGAAAGGTCTACTTCAACAGCCTGGTGCGCGACGCCAGTGGCCAGAAGATGTCCAAGACCAAGGGCAATGTCATCGATCCGTTGGAGGTCATGGAGGAGTACGGCACCGACGCCCTCCGCTTCGCTCTGGCCATCATGGCCGCCCCGGGCACGGACATCGCCATGAGTCCCGCACGGCTGGAGGCCTCCAGGAACTTCTGCAACAAGCTCTGGAACGCGTCACGGTTCGTGCAGATGAACCTCGGGGCGGAGGTCACGCTGGCGACGGATCCAGAATTCGGCGAAGCCGAATTCTGGATGGCAGGAAGACTGCGTGAGGAGCTCACATCGGTCACCGAGTCCATCGAGGCCTTCCGCTTCCACGATGCCGCCGAGCGCCTCTACCACCTGGTCTACGACGACTTCTGCGCCACCTACATCGAGCTGGCCAAGGTGCAGCTCCAGAGCGGCACGAAGGCCCAGAAGGCGGCCATCCTCCACTTCCTCGACATCCTGCTGCGGGCCCTGCACCCCTTCGTGCCCTTCCTGACGGAGGAGATCCACGAGGCGGTGATGGTGGAGCGCCTGTCCACCGGGGAGCCGAAGCTGCTGGCCCAGCGGTCCTGGCCCATCGGTGAGACGCTCCTCCAGACGAAGGGTGGGGACGTCACCCTCATCCCCCGCCTCCAGGAGGTGCTCTCCGCCTTCCTGCGCCTCAAGGCCGAGCAGGGCGTGGATCCCGCGAAGCGGGTGGCGGCTTTCTGCTCGCTCTCCGAGCTGGCGCCCTTCACCGAGGCCCTGAAGTCCATCGCCCGGCTGGAGTCCGTCACCTTCACGCAGGGCGACCTCGCCTCTCCCACCCGGGCCGTGGCCGTGGTGGCCGGCGGCGCCGTGGCCCTGGAGCTGGCGGGCCTCAAGGATCCCGCCGCCGAGAAGGCCAAGCTGGAGAAGGAACTGGCCAAGCTGGAGAAGGAGTTGGAACCCCTGCGGGCGCGCCTCGCCGACGAGAGCTTCGTCACCAAGGCCCCCGAGGCCGCCGTGGCCAAGCTGCGCGGCCAGGCCGAGGAGAGGGAGCAGCGCCTGGCCCAGGTGAAGGCGCTGCTGGGCTGAAACGATTCCTGAGGCACGGCACCGCCTCCCGACCGGAGGGCGGTGACGTACCCCAGGGACCGGCTCAGTTGCCGCCGCCCGAGCCCCCGCGTGCCTTCCACTGGAACTGGTGAGGCCACTTGGCCTGCTGGGTGACATCCTGGAATCCTGTGTGGCAGACGTTGCAGGCGGAAGGCTGGTTGTCGCCCGCGGCGGTGTGCTTGTGGGCGAATTCGCTGAACCCGCCCCCCTGGTTGGAGCTGTGGCAGGCGGCGCAACTGGCGATGGCCTTGGCCTTGCCCTGGTACTGGATGGCCTGGGCGTTATCCGAAGGCTGGGAGGTGGGCACCATCGCGTGGGGGCTGCCGTGGCAGGCGGAACAGTAGAGATTGCCGTGGCCCCGCGCGTTCCGGTAGAGCGCGGAACCCGTGTCCACCTCGGCGACGCCGCTGTGGCAGGTCACGCACTTGGGCTCGCTGGCCCAGGGCACCCGGGCGCCGCTCTTGATGGTGTTCGCCACGTTGGCCATGTCCCCATGGCAGGTCGTGCAGTTCCCGTCGGCCGCGGTGTGGGCCAGGCTCCGGTTGCACTTGGTGGTGGCGCCGGGATGGCAGTCGTAGCAGGCGGCGCCGCGGGTGGCGTGGAACCCGTGCACGGCCTGCGAGAGGTACATCCCCGAGGAGCCCGGCCCTGAAGTGCCGAGGGCCGGACTGCCGTGGCAGCTGGCGCACAGGACAGGCTTGCTCGCGAAGAGTTGGGTGCCGTGAGCCGCGTCATGCTTCCGGAGCACCTCGTTCAGGGCATCGCTGCCGTGGCACTTCGAACAGCTGATCTCATCCGAGGTGGGCACCGTGGTCGTGGTCTGGGCCACCACCTTGCCGCTGGTGTCCTTCACCGTGATCTCGCCCACCTGATAGGGGTTCCACACACCCTTGTCATCGATGGGCGTCAGCGGGATGCCCGAGGCCAGGAAGTGGTCGCCCTTGGCCAGCATGGTCCCGGAAAGGCCATTGTTCACGGTCGGATCATCGAGGTTGAGGCCCTTGTCCGCGGGAAGGGACACGCCGAACAGCTTCTGCATGTTCGTCCAGAACTGCCCGAAGCTCCCCTTGGTCGAGGACTTGGTGTTGTTGAGGATCCGGTAGCTCACCGTGACGCCGGAGGTGACGGGCTGGGGCGGGTTGCCCCGCTTCACCACCTGGGCCACCACCGTGTTGTAGGGGGGCAGGATCACCGCGGCGTCATAGCTGGGGTTCAGGCAGTGCATGCCGAGGTCGTTCCAGGCCAGCACCACGTACCCGGAGGAGCCGGTCCGGTTGGGCAGGGCTCTTTGTTCCTGAGTCGGCGCGGCGGAGGTCGCCGGGGCGTCCGGCTTCGAGCCGCCGCAGGCGGCGATGAGGCCTGCGAGCGCCAGGGCCGACGCGGCGCCGGCGAGGGTCTTGAAGGCAGTCCGAGTCATGGGTCCTCCCAGGAAGAGGTGGAGCGTGATGGGGATGGACGCCCAGGAAACGAAAAGCCGCGGACGCCGGGATGACCGACGGTACGACCTGCGTCACGGCTGCGCCATATGACTTAAATCACATATTATTATATAGTTACAACTATCGAACCGCACCTAGCACCTTGGGCCTACCGGCCCGGCCCCATTCGTTCTGTCCCGCTTCCCGGGTGCTAGTCTTGTGTCATGACGAAGATCTACTACGCCGGCCAGGATGTGGATGCCCCCTGCGGGCGCTGCGGCGGCGAGACGCGCCACCAGGTCCTGACCGTGACCAATGGCGTCCCCGACAAGCTCATCTGCGGAAACTGCCGGTCCGTGCACAAGTTCCGCGCGGCCAAGCCGGAGCCCCTGCCCCGCGCCCCCCGGATCCCCGCGGCCGCCAAGGTCGGCGGACCCCGGCCCGGCTCGCTGGTGGCCCAGTTCCAGGAGGCCGTGGCCCGCGAACAGGGCGGCGCCCTGGCCCAGCCCTACTCGGTGGCCGAACGCTGGGAGGAGGGCGCCTGGATGGACCATCCCGCCTTCGGCCTGGGGCGCGTCCAGCGGCGCATGGGCCGCAAGGTGGACGTGCTCTTCAAGGACGGCCTGAAGACGCTGGTCAGCGCATGACCCAGGAGGCCCTCCTCGAGACCAGCTCGCCCGCGCTGCGGGAGCTGCGCTTCGCGGTGCTGGACCTGGAGACCACGGGCGGAAGCCCCAAGGCTCGCTGGGGTAAGGACGGGCGGTTCATCCAGCCCTCGGAGATCACCGAGGTGGGCATGGTGCGTCTCTCGGGCCCGGTGGTGGAGGACCGCTTCTCCAGCCTGGCCGCCATCCAGGGCTTCCTGCCGGAGGAGATCCAGCGCCTCACGGGCATCAGCCTGCCCATGCTGGCGGGCGCGCCCCCCTGGGAGCAGGTGGCCCTGAAGCTGGCGCCGAGGCTGGAAGGCCGCGTCTGGGTGGCCCACCACGCGCCCTACGACGGCAGCTTCCTCAAGGCCTGGCTGCCCGAGGGCATCTGGCGGCGCCACCGCCTCGTCTGCACGCGCCTGCTGGCCAAGAAGCTCATCCCCGAGCTGCCCCGGCGGAGCCTGGCGGAGCTCTGCGAGTTCCTGGGCATCACCAACACCCGCGCCCACCGCGCCCTCCAGGACGCCGAGGCCACCGCCGAAGTCCTCCAGCACCTGCTGCAGCGCGCCGAGGACCGGGGCATGGACGGCGAGGCCTTCCTCGCAGCCGGCGAAGTGGCCTGGAACAAGGTCTGACGCGCTACGGGATGATCTTCTTCGCCTTCTCGGCGGAGGCCTTGGCGTAGTAGGCGCAGACCCCCTTCTTGGCGTCGGGTGCGATGCCGGCGGCCTTGAAGGCCTCCTTGAGCTTCTTCTCGGGCACGCCCAGATCCTTGGCCCAGGCCGACGCCGTCTTCAGATCCTCCGGCATGGAAGCCTCCCTCCGGCCCCCGGGCCGGCTCCCGAAGGATAGCGGTACACTCCCCGCATGGATCTCACCCGCTTCCTCGATCTCGTCCGCACCCAGGGCTGGCAGGGCTGGTCCCTGTGGGCCGTGCTGCTGGCCCAGGCCCTGCTCTGGGTGGGGCTGGTGCGCCTGCACCTCTCCCTCCACCGGGAAGAGGCGCCCTGGGAGGAATGCATCGGGAAGATCCGCAGCGCCTTCCTCCGCAAGCTGAACGGCGAGGAGGAGGTCCAGGAGCTGAAGGTCCACCGCTACGCGCCCCTGGTGGACCAGCTCCTGGCCCTGCACTTCGCCGAGGAGAAGAGCGAGCGCTTCGACCGCTGGCTGCTCCTGCGCTGGAAGGTGAAGGAGGGGCTGCGCCCCTTCTGGATCCGCTGGGGGCACCTCATCATCGCCTTCGGGGCCGTCACCTGGTTCCTCCAGGGCCTGCGCCTGGACCTGGGCACGGAGGTGCTCAAGCGCACGCCCGTGGATCCCCGCATCCTCTGGGTCTGGCTGGGCTACGCCATGATCCTCGCCTGGAAGATCGTGCGCCTCCACGGCAACCTCGAGCGCGTCCAGCGCAGCCTGCTGCTGCCCCGTCGGGACGAGTAGCAGCGCCATGTCCTTCCTGATCCAGCCCTTCCAGCCGGACCTCGAGGACCAGGTGCTCGACCTGATCCTCCCCATCCAGCAGATCGAGTTCGGCGTGCCCATCACCGCCCGGGACCAGCCGGACCTGGCGCGGATCCCCGAGGTCTACCAAGTGGGCCGGGGTGGATTCTGGGTGGGCCTCGCGGAGGGCCATGTGGTGGGGACGCTCGGCCTCATCGATTTCGGAAGCGGAGGCGCCCTGCGGAAGATGTTCCTCCGCAGGGACCATCGCGGCAGCGGGCTGGCCCAGGCCCTCCTCGACACCGCGCTCGACCACGCCAGGAACCACGCCCTCCCGGGCCTCTGGCTGGGCACCCTCCCCCACATGGGCGCCGCCCACCGTTTCTACGAGCGCAACGGGTTCCGGCGCGTGGAGCCGGAGGAACTGCCCCTGGACTTCCCTCGCATGGCCGTGGATACCGTGTTCTACACCTTGGACCTCCTCCGTGCGTCGCGGTGAGGCGGCCCGGCGCCTGGGCCTGCGGGCCGAACGGCTGACGCTCTGGCTGCTCTGGGCCCGGGGCTGGGACCTGGTGGCCTGGCGGCAGAAGCTCGGCCGCTATGAACTGGACCTGCTCCTGAGCCGCGGGCCGGAGCTGCGCCTGCTGGAGGTGAAGGCCCGGCGCCCCGGCGCCTGGGTGGGCGCCGACACGGCCCTGGAGCCCGAGCAGCGCCTCCGTCTCCAGCGGGCCTTCCGCGCCTGGCTCGACCGGGTGCCCTGGCCCGGGCGGGTCACCTTCCAGCGGGTGAGCTGGGCCGGCCTGCGGTGCCGCTTCCATCCCCCGGAACGCTGGGACGCCCTCAAGCTCCGCCCCTGAGGCCACCCGGAACCCTCGTCCCCGGCCGACCGGTCCCGGAGCCGGCTCCGCGTGGCACAACCCTCGCCCCACACCCACCGGGTGTCGGTATGTTGACCTTCCAGGACTGTCTGCTTCCATCACGGGCCCGCTCGGCCCGTCGGCCGGGCTCAGCCCCCTTCGGCCTCCCGCCGAAGCAGGCCGGGGCGTCCGCATGAGCGACCACCCGGTTCCCCGGCTCCGCAGCCTTCCTCTGGGCCAGGGGAATGAGGCGCCCATGTTCGCCGCCCGGGTCGTGGCCATCACCTCCGGCAAGGGCGGGGTGGGAAAAAGCAACGTCACCGCCGGCATGGCCATGACCTTGGCCCGGCAGGGCCAGCGGGTGGTGGTCATGGATGCCAATTTCGGCCTCTCCAACCTGGACATCCTCCTGGGCCTCTCACCTAAATACACGCTTGAGCATGTGTTGCGCGGCGAGAAGGTGCTGGAGGAGATCCTCGTCGAGGGACCGATGGGCGTGCAGATTCTGCCCACAGGCAGCGGCCTCCAGGAGCTGACCCGCCTCGACACCCTGAGCGAGCTGCGCCTGGTCCAGGGCCTCCAGCGGGTGGCGGAGACGGTGGATTGGCTGCTGATCGACACGGCCGCCGGCATCCACGAATCGGTCCTCAAGCTGCTCCTGGCGGCCCAGGAGGTCATCCTCGTGGCCACGCCCGAGCCCACCAGCCTGGTGGACGCCTACGCCATGGTGAAGGTGCTGCACCTGCGCGAGCCTTCGAAACCGCTGTGGCTGCTGGTGAACAACGGCCACAGCGCCGACGAGGCCCGGGAGACCATCGACCAGCTCCAGGAGGCCACGGAACGGTTCCTGGGCAAGCGGCTCCAGGTGCTGGGCATGATCCCCCACGATCCCCACATCCTCCAGGCGGTTCGCCAGCAGCGGGGCGTGGTGGAGCTCTTCCCGGACTGTCCCGCCGCCCGGGCCTTCGCCGTCATCGTCCGGCAACTGCTGAGCCAAACGTCCTTGCAGGTCGATGACTTTGCGGCATTCTGGAAGCTGCCCGCGCCCGGTGACGCTCCCTAGGAACCTGGATGGTCGTGAGTCCTGACCATGAGCCCTTCGATTCCGGTCCATCGACTGGAGATGAACTGGCGCATGCCGTGTCGGCGGCTCCGGCCGCCCTCCGCCCCTGGGCGGCCCTGCTGGCGGCCAGCGAGCGGGCGAAGGAAGCCGAATCCGCCCCCGCCGAGGACGACGGCGAATCCGAACCCTTCGACCGGAACAACCGCGAGCAGATCATCAAGGACTACGTGCCCCTGGTGAAGTTCGTGGCCCACCGCATCGCCTCGCGCCTGCCCTCCCACGTGGAGCTGGACGACCTCATCAACAGCGGCATCCTGGGCTTGATGGATGCCATTGAGAAGTTCGAGCCCACCCGCAACATCAAGTTCAAGACCTACGCCGAGCTGCGGATCAAGGGCGCCATCCTGGACGGCCTGCGGGACCTGGACTGGGTGCCCCGCAGCCTCCGGCGGAAGAAGAAGGACATCGAGACCGCCTACCGGCTCATCGAACAGCAGAAGGGCCGGGCGGCCTCGGACGAGGAGGTGGCGCGCCACCTGGGCATCCCTCTCGACGAGTTGCACAAGAACCTGGATGAGCTCAAGGGCGTCACCCTCGGCACCTTCGTGGAGGCGGGGGAGGACGGCGAAGGCGAAAGCCTCATCAGCTTCGTGCCGGATCCGGACGCGGAGGACCCCCATCAGGTCTTCCAGACCGCGGAGATCAAGGACATCCTCCAGTCGGCCATCGAGGGGCGTCCCAAGAAGGAGAAGTTCGTGGTCCAGCTCTACTACTTCGATGAGCTGACCATGAAGGAGATCGGGATCCTCCTGAATATCACGGAATCCCGGGTCTCCCAGCTGCACACCAAGGCCATGCTGCAGCTCCGCAGCAAGCTGCTGGAGAAGCAGATCCGGGGGTGACGGCGCCCGGCGTGGCGCCGGCGCCACAGCCTGTGGTCCCCGTCCCACCGCAGCCCGTGGCCCTCCCACCACATTGGTCCGGGTGACCGTGCGCGCTAAGGTGAACGCGGACAAGAACGGAGGTCGGCATGTGCGGCATCGTCGGATACATCGGCCAGCAGGGCGCGGCGGGCATCCTGGTGAACGGCCTGAGGAGCCTGGAATACCGGGGCTATGACAGCGCGGGCGTGGCCCTGTCGGACCCCAAGGATGGCTTCCGCGTCATCCGGGCCTCGGGCAAGCTGGCCAACCTCGCGCAGAAGGTGGATCTGTCGGATCCCACGCCCCTGGGCATCGGCCACACCCGCTGGGCCACCCACGGCCGGCCCACGGAGGAGAACGCCCATCCCCACCGCAGCGGCGACGGGCAGGTGGTGGCCGTCCACAACGGCATCTTCGAGAACTTCCTGGAACTGCGGGCCGAGCTGAAGGCCGCCGGCGAGACCTTCCGCTCCGAGACGGATACCGAGTGCTTCCCCGTCATGGTGTCCCACCTGATGAAGCACGGCATGAGCTTTCCCGAGGCCTTCCGCGAGGCCGTGGGCCGCATGCGGGGCATCTACGCCCTGGCCTGCCTCCAGGCCTCGGACCAGGACCGCATCCTCGCCGCCCGCAGCGGCCCCCCGTTGGTGCTGGGCCTGGGCGAGGGCGAGACGTTCCTGGCCTCGGACGTGGTGCCCCTCCTGCCCCATACCCGCCGCGTGATCTTCCTGGAGGATGGCGATCTGGTGGAGCTGACCCGCGAGGGCGCCCGCATCTTCCGCCTGGACGGCAGCGAGGCGCACCGCCCCGTCCACACCATCCCCTACGATCCCATCGCCGCCGAGAAGGGCGGACACAAGCACTTCATGCAGAAGGAGATCTTCGAGCAGCCCCAGGCCCTCTCGAACACCCTGCTGAACCGCCTCCCCCTGGACGCCGAGGCCATCCCCCTGGACCTGCCCTTCAGCGCCCAGGAGCTGGCGGACCTCAACCGCATCCACATCGTGGCCTGCGGCACCAGCTGGCACTCGGGCCTGGTGGGCAAGTTCCTCATCGAGCAGCTGAGCCGCGTGGCCGTGGAAGTGGACTACGCCAGCGAGTACCGCTACCGCGAGCCCGTGATCCAGCCGGGCACGCTCCTCATCGGCATCACCCAGAGCGGCGAGACCGCCGACACCCTGGCCGCCATGAAGGAGGCCGCCGCCCGCGGCGCCCGCACCCTGGCGGTGTGCAACGTCATGGGCTCCACCGCCACCCGCCAGGCCGAAGCCACCATCCTGACCCATGCGGGCCCGGAGATCGGCGTGGCTTCCACCAAGGCCTTCACCACCCAGCTCGCCGTGCTCACCCTGCTGGCCCTGAAACTGGGCGAAGCCAAGGGCACCGTGGATGCCGTGCTCAAGGCGGAGCTGCTCCAGGGCCTGCGGGAGCTGCCCGCCCACCTGGAGCGCCTCAACAGCCTGGAGCCCCAGATCATCCAGTGGGCCCAGCGCTGGAAGGACGCCACGGACTTCCTCTACCTGGGCCGCGGTCCCTGCTATCCGATCGCCCTGGAAGGAGCGTTGAAGCTGAAGGAGATCTCCTACATCCACGCCGAGGGCTACCCGGCCGGCGAGATGAAGCACGGCCCCATCGCCCTCATCGACAAGACCCTGCCCGTGGTGGCCCTCATGCCCCACGACGCCCACCGGGAGAAGACCCTCAGCAACCTCCAGGAGGCCGCCGCCCGCGACGGCCGCATCCTGGCCCTGGTCACCGAGGGCGACACGGGCCTGTCCGGCATCGCCGAGGACGTCCTGGAGCTGCCCGCCGTCCACCCCTGGCTGGCACCCATCGTCTACGCAGTGCCCCTCCAGCTCCTGGCCTATCACATCGCGGTGCTGCGCGGCTGCGACGTGGACCAGCCGAGGAACCTGGCCAAGAGCGTAACGGTCGAATAGCCGGACCCGAAGTTCCAGGAAAGTCACAGCGCCCGCCAAGGCCCGGACCCATCCTCAACTGTGGACGGGTGTCCCCTGGATGGAGGCTGCCATGGCCGCCCACTTCCTCCGCCGCCACGACTTCACGCACGACCCCTCGATCGATTGGCTGCTGATCCTGATCGGGGCCCTGTTCGCTTGGCTCTTCTGGCCGGCCACCCACGTTCACCATTGACCCTTTCCCGGGGGTTTGGATGGCGCTGGGCTGGTTCGCGACCGATGTTGGGTATGGACCGTGGTCCTCAGGATCGGAGGTTCCCATGACCACCCACGCCCACCCCCATCCTCATGGCCATCCCCACTTTCACCCCCAGGTGCCCCTCGCCCGGTTCACCTTGGATCATCCCTACGCCGCCGAATGGACCCTGGTGATCCTCGGCACCCTGGCCGCCCTGCTGCTCTGGTACTGGAACAGCTGACCCCCGCCCCGCCTGGAGGCTCGACAGCCGCCCCCGTTCCGCTAAGATAGAGCTTCGCGCTGGCGCGTAGCTCAGGGGTAGAGCACTACCTTGACACGGTAGGGGTCGGCGGTTCGAGACCGCCCGCGCCAACCAGCTAAAACAAGAGATGCCCGAACTTAAAAGTTCGGGCTTTTCGTTTCTATGACTCAATCCGCAACCATCAGCAAACCATCAGCAAAACCCGTGGTTTGAACCAGGACGGATCAAGACGCACAAATGCGTCAGGTTTGCGGCTCAACGCAGGTATTCAGAATGAACGATCCATTGCCGCCCACGAGGATCCAGATTCCCCGCCCCAGCCGGCACCACACCTAATTGTAAGTTGCCCGATCTATCCCTGGGCTCTCACCATCCTTAGAGATGGAAGTGAGAGGGCGCCATTTTGAAGATCCTCATCGTGGAAGACGAATCCAGGCTAGCGGAGGTCCTCCGACGAGGGCTGCGGGAGGAGGGAATTGCTGTCGAGTGGGCCGAGAACGGCCTTCGTGGCCAGGAGATGGCCCTATCCGGCAGTTACGATGCGGTGGTTCTCGATGTCATGCTACCCGGGCGGAACGGGTTCGAACTGCTGCGACGGATAAGGGCTGAGGGATCCAAGGTGCCCGTCCTGATGCTCACAGCCAGGAGCGGGCTGGACGATCGTGTCCGGGGATTGGATTTGGGGGCAGATGACTACCTCCCGAAACCGTTTGCCTTCAAGGAACTGATGGCGCGTCTGCGGGCGATCACCCGTCGGCCCGCAGTGGAACCTCAGAGTCGGCTTCGGATCGCGGATCTGGAAATCGATCTGGGGACCCGGGAGGTCCGCCGTGGAGGCAAGGCAATCGACCTGTCCTCCCGGGAGTTTGCCCTGCTCGAATTCCTAGCCCGTCGGAAGGGCCTGGTGCTGACCAGGGCCATGATCTTGGATCACGTCTGGGCTTCCGATTACGATTACGACGGTGGATCCAATCTGGTCGATGTGTATGTGAACTACCTTCGCAAGAAGGTGGACCATGGTCACCCGGTCAAGCTCATCCATACCATCCGTGGGGCGGGATATGTGCTCCGGGAGCCCGCCCCGTGAAAATGACCGGCACACTCCGCTTTCGACTGACCGCCTGGTACAGCCTCGCTCTGGCCACGGTTTTGCTCGTGTTCGGCGCTCTGCTCTACGCCGTGGTTCATCACCACCTGCTGCACCACCATGACGAGCCGCTTCGTGCCAGCGCATACACCATCCTGAAAATCATCGATGAGACAGACGACTGCCATGTCCTGACTGACCGCCAAATCGAACAGCTCGGAAAGGTCGGGAAGCTGGCCCTCATCCACGAGAGCCAGGGAGAGCGGCAAGTGTTTTTTGACTCGCCAGAACTCAGCGGAAGTCCACTTGAGCCGGTCCTGACCGAGCTTCCCCTCAAACACCCGACGACACTGCAGTTTGAAGCTTTGGAAAGAGACGGCGCCTTCTGGCGGGTTCTCTCCCTTCCCTATCAGGTCCGTTCTGGACGGAGGGGAGTCATCCGCGTTGTCGAAGACATGGGCGACATCAAGGAAACCCTGAAAGCCTTACGTATGGGCCTCCTGATCCTCGCACCTATCGGAGTTTTCGCGTCCAGTCTCGGAGGCTATTGGCTTGCCGGGAAGGCACTCGCGCCTGTGGAGCGGATCACGGACCTGGCCCAGGAGATTGAGGCCAGCAGCCTCCATCGGCGCCTCCCCCATCCGGGCAAGGACTCTGAGATCGGGCGCCTGGTGGAAACCCTAAACCGCATGTTTGGTCGCCTGGATGCCTCTTTCGAATCCATGAAAAGGTTTACCGCGGATGCCTCTCATGAGCTCAGAACCCCGTTGGCGACTATGCGAAATGCCATCGACATCACTCTGAAGCGGCACCACACCCCAGAGGAGCATGAGGCCACCCTCAAGACCCTCGGGATCGAGGTCGACCGCCTGAATGGCATCGTTGAAGACCTTCTTCTTCTGGCCCGAGCAGATTCTGGGCGGCTCGTCGTAAACATGGAGCCGGTGAGACTCGACCAGATTTTGGCTGCCCAAGTCGAGGCCTTTTGGGAACAGGCGGAAGCTTCAGGTATCGATTTGCAGGTCCGATCCACCGAGGCAGTCACCATCATAGGGAATGAGCGATGGCTTCACTTGATGATCGGTAACCTGTTGGGAAATGCCCTGAAGTTCACCCCGTCTCGCGGAGAAATCATTGCACGGGTTGGTATCGCTGATGGAGAAGCCAACCTGACCATTTCAGACTCCGGTCCTGGGATCCCCCCAGGGGATCTGGAGAAAGTCTTCGATCGATTCTTCAGATCCGACCCAGCCCGATCCAACGCCAGGTTACCTGGGACAGGACTGGGATTGGCGATCGCGGCCTGGATCTCAAGTATTCATGGTGCTGAGATCCTTGCGGCAAACCGACCGGAGGGAGGCGCCGTGTTCACTGTTCGATTCGGCCACCGTCCAAGTTGACGGACCCTCTCTACAACACCGATTAGATAGCAAAGTCCACAGGTCGAAAGAGGTCATTCATGGAACTCGTCAATGCCGAGACAGCCTCCGCCCTAGAAGAAGTTGTTGGCAGGTACCGCGCTGATCCAGAGTCTGTCTACCACACATGGTTTCTGGGCGAGGATCGTTTGAAAGCCTTCCGGATCATTCGGCGGGGCATTCAAACAGTGGTTGAGGACATCTTCAGGGGAGTGTTTCCTTGCGACTACCGCGGGTCCAGCCTGGAATTCGTGATGGCCGCCGTGACGGAGCAGAAACAGGTCTTTCAGGGGGCGGCCCATGCTTTCTACTGGAAGCCGAAGCTCCGGATCCCGGACATCTACGAGCACCGGGAGAACCAGCTCGGTTTCGCCAGATTCCTGGATGAGGCCTTCAAAGCTGGCCGGGAAGATCAAATCCTGGACGCCATCCATCGACTGGATGGGCTGAAGATCAAGGGCATGGGGCCGGCTGCTGCCAACCTCCTCTACTTTCTCCACCCCACGCTGATGCCTCCCTTCAATACGGCCATCCTGAACGGTTTCAATGCCCTCACTGGAAGCACCTTGAAACTTGGCTCATGGCGAGACTACCTGGTCATGCGGGAAGGCATTCAGGCTCTCAACAGGCGATTTGCTGATCGGTTCTCCAAAGACCTGGGTGCCGTATCAGGATTTCTGTTCGACCTCGGCATCGGCAAGATCTCCATGGATTCCAATGTAGAGACGGCCCTTGCCTTCGAAGAGAAGAAACTGCGAAAGACTCTGGAGAAACGGCACCAGGAAGTCCTGGATGACGCCAAGGAGTCCTCCCTCCACGCCCGGATGCAGGCTCATCTCATGAAAGTTGGCCAGGCTCTGGGATACCAGGTATGGATCGCACGTAATGACCGCCAGGCTCCGAATTGCCATGACGGCGGCAGACTCGGAGAAGGTGCTTTGACGACCCTTCCACCTCTGGGGCTGAGTTCGGAGGTGCTCAACACTGTGGAGCTGATCGACGTGCTCTGGCTCCATGAGAGCCGCGTGGTTTCGGCGTTCGAAGTGGAGAAGAGCACATCCATCTACTCCGGCATCCTCCGTTTGCAGGACTTGAGCCAATCGCTCTCAGACCTCGGACCTAGCTTGTTTCTCATCGCGCCAGATGGGCGGGAGGGCGAGGTCAGGGCCCAACTGCTGCGCCCCGCTTTCCGTCAGTTGGCCAATAGACCGGCGCTCATCACGTTCACCGATCTTGAGGCCCATTGTGACGCTCTGTGCAGGTTCGGAAGCGACCAAACAGTGCTCGATCGCATTGCTCGCCGCTTCTGAAACCATTCGGTGGGAAGCTGCTTCTTTCTGGTGATTGTGTCGTCCGCCTCCTTGACCTTCCACGCAATCATTCTGAGAACTCTCCCTGTTTCGCACGCTATTTGGGCCAGTACACGATGCCGACTCCAACGCTCGTTCTGGGGCCTCCATCGTTGAGGCCCGCGATGAACGACCCTCGGATGGCCAAGCGATCCGTGACCATTCGGAATATGCCCAGGGAGACCTCCCGGGGGGCCGGGACCCCGGCGTACTGGGTCCCGCGGGCCTCGTAGGCCACGGAGTAACGTCCCCGCGCCGCCAGGTAGGTGAGGCCGAAGCCGGCCGTGTAGACCCCGTTGGCGGTCGCGGCGTTCGACAGGGCACTGCCCGGCTGGCCTTGGATCCAGCCGCCAATTAAGGTGGCCTGGATCTGGTCCCACCGCTGGTGGAGGCCAAGGAATCCGCCCACGTCGAGCTGGCCGGTCCCGAGGCCTTTAGCTTGGTCGGCGGTGGGGAACTTGACGGCAAGGGCGCCATCTAGGGAGAAACCTGATTCCGTCTCAGGAACGAGGCGTCGGATCCCCCGGACAAGGACATCCCCCAGCCCATTGGCCGTGGCATCCTGACCCCCGCCGCTTGTCTGGAGCCGGAGGTAGGGCACACTGAGGTTCACATCGAACCGGTCACTGGCGTAGCCGATGGTCCCGTAGGCGAGTCCTAGACGGCTGAGTGTTGGGGAACCGAAGTCGCCTTGCTTAGCTCCCAGGCCTCCCTCAAGGTATAGAGCGGGATCGCCGGCGTGGGCCATCGACGGCAGAGCGGCCAGCCCTATCGCCAGTAGAAGCCGATAGAACGAACGGCTTGGATGGGAGATCACTTCGAGGCTCCCTTGGGCCGGAAGCCCTCCGCGGTCTTGGCCATGTCGGCCATGCGAGTGTTCATGCGCTTCAGCATGGCCTCGTCCATCTGCCCGGCGCGCATGCGGGCGGCCATGTCCTTCATCATCGCGGCCATGTCATCCATCACAGTGGACATCCCCGACATCGTCTTCATGTCCATGGCCGGGCCCATGGCACCGGCCATCGTCTCCATGATCTGGTGCATCTGGGTCATGGTGCCGGCCATGCCGTGCATCATTTCAGCGGTCATCATCTGGCTGCCCATCATCTGGGCACCCATCTGGCCGGTCATCATGCTGCCGGATGAGGTGCCACCGTTCATGCCTCCACCAGCCATCTGGGCCATGGCGGCCCCGGTGGTGAAGGCCAGGAAGGCGGAGGTGCTCAGGAATCGGGTGGTGCGGGACATGGAGATCCTCCTGGATTAGGTGTGTGGTGGTTGAGAAGGGATGATGGTTGGGAGGGAAAATACCTGGGCAGCCCCTGAGGTGGGTCCAGTGTGGGGCGCGCCTTGACGGAGGAAAGGGGAAACCCGGAGGTCAGCGCGGCCCCATCCGAAGGGGCGGGGCCGCGCCGGTCTGGATCCATGGGAACGTTGGGGTTAGTGGGCCGCCAGCCAGCCCACCACCAACTTGTAGGTGCCGGCATCGTAGAAGAGGAGCCCGCGGGCCTGGACGTCGGCGCCATTGGCGACCGCGGTCGTTCCCATCGCCTGCGTGCCTGCCTGTTGGTAGACCTGCACCGTGGTGACACCCGTCAGGGTGGTGAAGGCGGAATCCGAAGGAAGGTTCAGCGTGAAGGTCGTCAGGGAGCCGCCGGCGGTGTAGGCGGACACGGTGCCATGGAGAGCCTGAGGCTCCAACTGCACCTGGCTGGCGGTGAGCGTGCCGAGGGTGCCCGTCATGCCGCCGCCCATGCCACCGCTGCCACTCATCATGCCGGTGGCGCTCACCACATTCACCCGCTGGCCCTTGACCAGGCTCCCGGCGTCGAACGAGGGCGCGAAGGGCAGCCCAGTGAGGTTCACACCATCCGTGTCGATGCTGTAGGGCACGGTGGCTGGCAGGGAGATGATGAGATTGCCGGCGATGGAGGAGGCCATCATTCCGCCACCCTGGCCCGCATTGGCGGCCAGAGTGAGCTGGGTGGGCGGATTACCCGTGATGGAGGTGATCAGGCCCCCGCCCATGCCCCCGGTGGATCCCACGCCCATGTACTCGACCCGCTGGGCGAGG
Source organism: Geothrix paludis (assembly GCF_022808815.1). GTDB lineage: Bacteria > Acidobacteriota > Holophagae > Holophagales > Holophagaceae > Geothrix > Geothrix paludis. The sequence continues at coordinate 368,223 of NZ_JAKZLC010000002.1, forward strand.
TAGGTTCCGTCGGCCTGCAGGCTGGCGTCCACGGCCACCATCATCCCGGAGGTCATCATGTTCATGCCCGGAAGGCCAGTGGCGGGGAACTGGGTGTTGCCGTTCGTGGTGAACGTGGCGGACGGCAATCCCATCATGGAGCCCATGGTGAAGGTGGATCCGGAGATGCTGGAGACGCTGCCCACCTGGTGCTGCATGCCACCCTGCCAGGGGTTCGCGGAGGTTCCGGACACCGTGGCCATCGCGGCGGTCATGGCGGGGCTGAAGGTGACATTCCCCGAGCCGTCGATGGTGACGGAGGAGGCCATGTTCATGTCGAAGTTCAGCGCCGCAGGCGCGGTCCCCACGGTCATGGACGGGCTGAAGGGCACGGTGGCGGTGAAGGGGCCGGCCATGGTCTTCTGGGTGTAGGCGTGGGACACGGGATCCATGTAGCCCATGGAAACGGAAGAGACCGTCACCTTCGCCTGGGTATAGGTCCCCTGGGGCACGCTGAGGGTCGAGACCGGCTGGACCGTGGCCATCAACTGCATCATCTCCGTGGCCGCGGAGGCTGGCATCACGTTCACGGTGGCGCCGGCCGAATTGGTGAGGGTGATGGAATTCACCGTCATGCCGAAGGCCATGATCCAGTCCGCCGGCGCATCGCCAAGGCTCACCTGCATGGGGGTCGCCGAGGGGGTGGGCGCGGAGGCGGTGGAGCCCCCGGCGTTGCTGCCGCCACCACAGGCGACGAACCCCAGCGCGCCCGCCAGGACCAGTCCGCCCGCGGCCACTTTGTTCAGATTTCGGAAAGCCATTTCATCCTCCAGGGGTTCGCAGCGATCGCGCCACTCGGAGAAGGACAGCTCAAGGACCGTGCCAACGGTTTTCCTATGGATTTCCATGCCTTCCGGGTCGTCTTGACCCGATTCTCGCTGGTAGGGTCGGGCCGTTCTGGTCCAGGGCGGGTCGGGGTGACCCGGATCGGATTCAGTGCATGGGTCCGGGCATGGCGCCCGGGCGCATGCCGCCGGCGGGCATGGTGCCCGTGCCCATGAGCCCATCCATGCCCATGCCATGGTCCCATCCCCGCTCGTCGAATCCGCGTTCGGGCATCGGCGCCACCTTGGGCAGCAGCCCCGGTCCGAAGGTGGACCACTCACCCGCCTTCACGAAGACACTCGCCGCCTGCGGGGTTCGGGGCATCACCTCCACCACGCCCTTGAAGACCGCCAGGACCGTCTTCCCGGCCTTGTCCACCTCCACGCCGTAGCGTGTGCCACGGACCGCCAGCAGGGCCCCGGGAACGGCCACCTGCCGCTCCACCGGCGGCCCGGCCAGCGCGTCGAAGACGGCCTTGAGTCGGCCCTGGTCCAAGACGATGAGGACGCCCGGCTCGCCACTGGCCAGTCGGACCTGGGTGCTGCCGGAGACCTCGAACCGGGAGGCCCGCTCGGGCACAGCGATCACGGCGCGGCCCCACCAGCCCGTCTTCACCATATCCCCCGCGTCGGCCGGATCTCCGGCCGCGGCCTTCACCTCGCGGTGGGAGTCGCCCCCGGGCCATCGCAGCACCGTGTGTTGGACCGACTCGAACCGGTAGGTGAAAGCTGCGGGCGCCGGGGCGGGAACCTGGAGCAGGAGGAAGGTCAGGGGGGCCAGCAGGAGTTTCATGGTTCGTCGCCTTCAGGATCTTCAACTTCGGGAGCATCGGGCCGTTTCAACTTCCGTGCCAGAGTCTTCCGTTCGATGCCCAGGATCCGCGCCGCCTCGGTCTTGTTCCCGCCACAGCGCGTGAGCACGGTCAGGAGGTACAGCCGCTCCAGCTCGTCGAGGGGGAGGAAGGGCTCGGGAAAACGCAGGGGCGTGCCGGGGACCGGAGACGCCAGCGCCGGGAAAACCTCGGGAAGCGAGGACCCCAGGATCCGTCGCACGGGGGCTGGATCCCCCAGGGTGCCGGCCTCGATGAGGACCCGGCGCACCACGTGGCCCAGTTCCCGCACGTTGCCCGGCCAGGGGTGGGCGGCCAGGACCTCCAGCACGGTCGGCGAGGGAACTCCCGGATCCGGCAGGCCCAGGTCCCTGCGGAACCGGTCTTGGAAGTGAGCCACCAGGGCAGGCAGGTCCTCGATCCGCTCACGCAAGGGTGGGATGCGGATCTCGTAGCCTGCAAGCCGGTAGAAGAGATCCTCCCGGAAGGCGCCGGCCTCCACCATGGCCCTCAGGTCGCGGTGGGTGGCGGCCACCACCCGCACCTGCACGGGCTCCCCCTTCTCTGCTCCAAGGGGTTGGACGATGCCGTCCTCCAGGAAGCGCAGCAGCTTCACCTGGAAGACCGGCGAGATTTCTCCGATCTCGTCGAGGAACACCGTGCCGCCGTGGGCCTGGGCCAGGACCCCCTTCCGATCCCGGTGAGCGTCCGTGAAGGCCCCGCGCCGGTGGCCGAACAACTCGCTCTCGATGAGCGTGTCGGGGATCGCCCCGCAATGCACGGGAATGAAGGGACCCGCCGGGTGCGATCCAAAGCGGTGCAGCGCCTGGGCCACCAGTTCCTTGCCCGTTCCGGTCTCGCCGAGGACGAGGACGGGAACCCGCATGGGCGCGACCTTCCCGATGGCCTTGTAGACCGCGACAAGGGCAGGGGCGGATCCCACGATCATGCTGGCGGGATCCTCCTCGATTCGCACTGGGATCGCTGGCCGCCCGGCGAGGGCGGCCTCCACCCGTGCCAGCATCACCTCCAGGTCGAAGGGCTTGGCCAGGTAGTCGAAGGCGCCTTCCTTCAGGGCCTGCGCCGTGGTCTCGATGGTACCTTTGGCGGTCATCAGGATCAGGGGCGGGGGATCGTCGAAGGCCTGGAGCGCCTTCAGGAGATCCAGCCCGGTGCCCCCGGGCATGTAGATGTCGCTCACGACGAGGTCCGGCCGTCGGTCCCGAAGAGCGGCCACAGCCGGCGTCAGTCCCTCAGCCCGCATTACGCGGTATCCCCTCTTCTCCAACGCCATCGCCACCATCTCGCGGATGGCCAGGTCGTCGTCCACTACCAGAATCTCCGCCATGTCCCCCTTAATCGGCACTTGCTAGGGGAAGCCTGACCTCGAACCGGCTGCCCCCCTGACGTCCCGCTACCACGACCACGGTGCCACGGTGCCATGCCACCACCTCGGCTACCAGAGCTAATCCAAGGCCCAGACCAGGTGCCAGTCCCTGGGTGCTCCCACGGGCGAAGCGCCCGAAGATCCGCTCCCGTTCAGTCTCAGGAATGCCGGGACCCTGATCCTCCACTTCAAGAAGAGCCTGTCCCCTCTCGGCCGTGAGGCCAACCCTCACGGGCGCGCCCTCTGGGGAGAACTTGAGCGCGTTGGACACGAGGTTCTCCAACACCCGCGCCAGCAGACCCTCGTCCCCCAGGACCTGCAATCCTGGAGCAGTGTGCGCCTCGAAGGGCCTGTCTGTTCCCGCCTTCAAATAGGCGACCCGCGCTTCACATAGGGATGAAAGATCCAGACGGTGAGCATCACCGCGGTAGTCACGAAGCCGGAGGCGTTCCAGATCCAGCAGAGCGTCCACCATCTGCGCGAGGCGTGAGGCCTCAGACACCACCATGCCAGCCACCCGCGCCCGTTCGGCCTCGGAGAGGTCGAACTGGGCCAAGAGCTGCGCCAGTCCCCGGACGGAGGTGAGGGGGGTCTTCAGTTCGTGGGCCACCACCCTTCGGGCCTCCGCCTCCTGCTTCTGAGTTTCTGCGAGATGGCTCTGCAGGGCCTCCAGTTCGGTGATTCGGTGACGCGCCTCGGCCGCAGACAGGCGGCTTTTTCGGAAGTGGTCCCAGACCGTGGCACCACCCGTAATCCCAAGGGCCACCGCCATGGCCAGAGGCGCTAGTTCCAGATGAAGCGCATGGAGCGAGCCTGCGGATAAGGGCAAGGGAGCCAGGATGAAAACCAGCGCCAGAGCCGGAAGGGCCCTTCTGGCTACCGAAGCGAGGAGAGCGCCTAACCAGGCAAGGCTGAAGGCCAGGGCTGCATTGAGAAGCGGAGATGCGGGACGAAGCAGGTCTTTCGAAAGGATGGCTTCCGTCGCCTGGGCCTCCACGAGCACACCAGGTTCAGTGGCCCCCCGACGCGTGACAGGCGTGATGACTCGGTCACCCAGACCCGCAGCACTGACGCCAACGAAGACGATGCGCCCTCGAAGCAGGGGCGAGGGATTCTTGGCCATCAGGGCGCCGGCATAGACTGTAGGAACGGTGCGAGCCTTGAACGCCGGGAACAGGGTGAGGCCCACGGGGACCAGGAGGCCCGGATCGCCGAGTCGGGCGGCGGCTAGGGGGAAGGCGAGAAGGGCATGCCCATCCACCTCTCGGGTGGCTGCGAAGTGCCGGACCACGCCATCCTGGTCCAGGTCGAATCCGACATGGCCCGTCTCCGTCTGCCGAAGAAGCGGGGCTGGCCAGAGTCCGTGCCCCGAATCATCCACCCCCGCAGCGAGCACAGAGGGTCCCTCGGCGAGCGCCTGCGCCAGGGCCTCATCGCCCGCCCGGCCTTCGGGCAGGAGCAGATCCACGGCCACACCCTTGGCACCGGCGGCGTAGATCCCTGAAACCAATCGAGAGAGCTTCGTCCGGTCCCAGGGCCATGGGCCCTCTGACCTCAGCGCGGTTTCGTCGATAAGAACCAGCGCGACCCCAGAAGCTGGGCGCTCGGGGGAAAGGCGGAGAAGGGTGTCACGAAGCAGCCATTCCCAGGGCGTGAGCAAGCCCGAGAGTTCTAGTGCGAGAGTCAGCACGGCAGCCAATGTGGGCCAGAGCAACCTCAGGGGACCCCCTCCTGAAAATCCGCCAAGAACCCAAGTGGGTCGGAGGCAGTCTGGATTCTGGCGCATCGGACCGACTGGCCCCAAATCAATCCACGGAACAAAACCCCCTGCCTCCGTGGACAAGAAAAGTTCCGGGGGGTGCGGATGGTGCAACCTGCCGTTCAACAAGGATCTTATCGGGTCCACTACCTCCAGGATTTCCCCAGTCTCCGGGTGGCTCTTCAGCCCAAGTTTCAGTCCAACTCTAATCTTCCCCTAATCCTTCGGGACGATACTGTCCTCCAATCAGAATTCTGGAGGCGTCCACGCCTTCGTCGGAGGATCTCGTCCTTGGTTTTCGCGATGAATCGTTTGACCACCTTTCTGCGTCGACACTCATTTGCCCTGGGTGCCCTGGTGCTGCTCGTGGCCCTTGGGGCGTGCTGCCTCTCATGGATCGTCGTTCACGGGATCAGTGCTCGCGACCAACCGACCGCGGCAGAATCGATTTTGGCCAGGGCCCTTCGGCATGCGGCTACGCCAAGAGCGGCCCGTAATCTCGCGAATCCCGTTCCCCTTAGCGCGGTGGCGCTGGAAGAAGGACGAATGCACTGGGCGGACCACTGTGCCCTATGCCATGGCAATGATGGAAAGGGCATGACCGAGATCGGTCGGAACCTTTACCCCAAGGCCCCGGACATGACCGCCGCGGCCACCCAGGGTTTAAACGACGGGGAACTGTTCTCCATCATCAAGAACGGGGTCCGCCTGACGGGCATGCCCGCCTGGGGCGACAACTCCAGTGCCGGGGACGAGCAGTCCTGGAAACTTGTCCTCTTCATTCGGCACCTGCCCATGGCCACGCAGGAAGAGCTCGACCAGATGCGGACCATGAATCCGATCTCACCCATGGAGCGTCAAGAGGCCAAGGCTGAAGACGATTTCCTCAATGGGACGGAGGCTCCCACTGTCGGGGGCACCCCCACACCCACCGCTCGAAAGGAGCACCGATGACGAAGCCATCCCTTCTTCTCTGCACCACCCTGCTCACCATCCCGGCCTTCCTCCAGGCGCATACCCATAAATCGCTCATGGGCACCGTGAAGGCCATGGACAACGCCCGGATCGAACTGACCCTCAAGAACGGGAAGACGCAGGCTATTCCCCTAGCCAAAAGCACCATGATCATGCGAGGCAACGAGATGGTAGGCGCCGACCAGGTGAAGCCCGGCATGAGGGTCGTGGTCATTCTTGCCGAGGATGATCACACAGCGGAAACCGTTAAGATCCCGACGCTGCGGTGAGGCTACCCGCAGGGGGCTCAAGACCAACCATATCTTGAAATTACAATTAGATAGGGTCCGAATAGGGTCTCAGCGACCAAGATGACTCAGCCACATGGGAAGTGCGGCAAAGCGCTTCGGCCTTCGGCCTGCCTAGCAGGCATTTCACCTTCGCTTCAGGTTCGAATCCTTGATGTGACCAATACCACTCAAATTCCTTAGAGCTTTTCACCAAGCCTTCATCTTCGGATTCCAGGCTTCAAGTCGGTTTGATGACCATCAGGCCACCAATCTCGGGGGCGACCCCGAGGCTTCCTGGTCCCCCCCTCATTGGAGCCGTACATGAAACTGGTTCGAACCCTTCTCCTGCTGCTCGGCAGCGGGCTTCCAATGCTCGCTGTGCCTGCGTGGGCGCGCCTGACCGGCATGTCCTGCGCGGACTGCCATGCCGTGCCCACGCTTCAACTCACTTCTATGGGGCTGGAATTCCAAAGGAACGGGGCACGCCTTGACCCGACCTCATACGATGCGGCCACTCAGCGCCTCGACACCTACGCATCCATCACGGTGGACGCCAGCGCCCAGGCCGTGAAAGGAGCCAAGCCCTCCACTCAGACCTCCCAGCCTGATATCCAGATTGTCTCTGGAGGGGCTCTCTCGGAGCGGTTCAGCTACACCCTGATGTACCACTTCAACACGGGCGCCACCCCCTCTGACGGCATGGAAGAAGCATTCATCCAGTACAACCTTCCTATCAGCAAATCGGCCTTTCTCCAGATCCGAGGAGGCCAGCTGAATCCTGAGATCCTCCGGGACTTCGGCCTCGGAGCGGGCAGTGCTCTCGGGGCGCCGCTCGTGCTTTCGACCCCTATGACGACCACCTCCCCTTTCACCCTGGATGCCTTTGGGCGGGGAGTGGACGTGAAACTGAACTGGAGCCGTCTTGAGCTCGCGGCCGGTGTCCTGGACACGCTGACGCCCACGACGGACGCGACAGGAGCGACCCTGTCGGGCCCCAGCCCCACGAACCACAAGGATACCTATGCGTCGGCTCTCTACCGATTTGATGACAACGCTTCGGGCATCGCGCTATTCCGACTGGATGGACAGAATCCTGTTCTAGATCCGGCCAACCCCGGCACGCCGCTCTTCACCGACAACTTTTACCGGAACGGGGCTCTCTTCCGGTTCATCCGTGACGATTGGCGTTTGATGGGCGCCTACTTCGAAGGAAGGCATCAAGTGGATGTGAGCGGGACCGATGCCAAGAACGCCGGCTATTTCGCGCTCTGCGACGTGAACCTCGCTCCCACCTTCGGCATCTTCGGGCGGTACGACTTTGTGCGGCCCGACAAGTCGGACACGACCAAAGACCAGTCCATGAAAACGCTGGGGCTCAACGGCTTCGCTTTCTCGAGCGCAAAGGCCGGTGGCCGCTGGACGGTACAGGCCTCTCGCACCACCTACAAGGATGGGATCACCCCCAACAACGATCAGCTCATCGCCGATCTGATCATTGCCTTCTGATCCTCTACCTCACGTTGCGGGGGCCCTGGTTTCCGGGGCCCCCCTCTCTTATGCTCCCCAGTGCGTACCAGGCTCCGAGATGGGAGGCCTCATGAAAGTCCTGCTGGTGGAAGATGAATTGAAACTGGCTCGAGCCCTGGAGAAGGGGCTTTGTGCCGAGGGTTTCGTCGTGGACAAGGCCGTGGACGGCCTCCGCGGGCTTGAGATGGCATTGACCTGTCACCACGATGTGATGATTTTGGACGTCATGCTTCCTTACCTGAACGGGTTCGAGGTGCTCTCACGAGTACGGCAGCAACGATGCAAGGTCCCTGTGATTCTCCTCACTGCGAGGAACAGCTTAAGCGATCGGGTCAAGGGTCTAGACCTTGGCGCGGACGACTACCTCCCAAAGCCCTTTGAATTTCCAGAATTGCTCGCCCGGATCAGAGCCGTCACCCGACGCCCTGCATCTGAGCCCCAGCTCATCCTTCGCTTCGCGGACCTTGAACTGAATCTGGGAAGCCGCGAGCTCCGGCGCGACGGGCATCTCATCCCGCTGAGGGCAAAGGAATATGCGCTCATGGAACTCTTCATGCGGAGGAAAGGCCTGGTCCTCTCCAGAAGCATGATCCTCAACCATGTGTGGGCCTCTGACATGGACTATGGGGACGCCTCAAACCTGGTGGACGTCTACGTTGGGCAACTCCGCAAGAAAATTGATTCCGGGCGGGATCAGAAACTGCTCCACACCTTGCGGGGCGCCGGTTATGTCCTTCGGGAACCATCCTGATGGCCACGTTCCATAAGACACTGAGATTCCGCCTGACCGCCTGGTACAGCGCAGCTCTGGCTTCCTTCATGGTGGTCTTCACCCTTCTCACATATGGGCTGGTCCACCGACGCCTACTCCAGCATCATGACGGATCCCTCAAGGAGATCGCTGCACAGGCCCTCCAGATCCTCTCCGCGCAGGCCGATTGTGAGCATCTCACGCCGGAACAGCAGGCCCAATTGGGCCAAGTCGGGCGGCTCCTCCTTATCCACGAAGACCAGGGACAGCGGAGCGCCTTCTTCCTTTCACCCGAGATGCAGGTCAATCCCATGGTTGCGCTTCTAAGCAAAGCGACATGGCATTCCGCGGACGAACCCTGGTTCGAGACCCTTGAAGACAATGAAAGGCCTTGGCGCGTGTTCTCGGTCCCCTACCAAACCCGGATGGGACGGAAGGGAGTCATCCGCGTTGTGGAAGATCTGGGGGAGGTCTCACCCATCCTCGCGTCTCTTCGAGATACGCTCCTGCTGTTCTTTCCTCTCGGACTAGCCATATCCGCTGTCGGGGGGTACATGCTGGCTGGACGCGCCCTGGCGCCCGTGGAAAGAGTCACTGCGATGGCCAGGGAGATTGAAGCCAAGAATCTCGGGCTTCGGCTCCCACATCCCGGGGCGGACTGCGAAATCGGTCGGCTGGTGGACACTCTCAACCACATGATGAACCGGCTCGAAGGCTCCTTCGAGGCGATGAAGCGGTTCACGGCTGACGCCTCCCACGAACTCAGGAGTCCACTGGCGAACATCCGAAGCCTTGTGGACGTTGCAAAACGAAGCGATCCCTCACGCGAGGAGTGTCAAGAGGATATGGCCAGCATCGGTGAGGAGGTAACCCGCCTCGGTCAGATCGTGGACGACCTCCTTCTGATGGCTCGCGCCGACACTGACCGTCTTCCCATCCGAATGGAGAGCTTAAGGCTTGATGAACTTGCCCAATACCAAGCCGAGGTTTTTATCTCCCGAGCCGAAGAGGCGGGCATCCGCCTGGAGGTCCAAGCGCCATCCCCGGCTATCATTACCGGGGATGAACGATGGATTCATCAGCTGATGGCGAATCTTTTGGACAACGCCCTGAAGTTCACTCCCCGCGGGGGCCGGGTGGTGTTGGGGGTTTTCCCAGAGGCTGAAAACGTACTATTGATGGTTGAGGATACAGGGCCTGGCATCCCCGAGACCGACCTGAGGCGTATCTTCGATCGGTTCTACCGGTGTGACAGTGCGCGCTCGCACGCTACGGCGCCCGGAGCGGGGCTTGGCCTAGCCATTGTCCACTGGATCACCCAAGCGCATCAGGCTTCCATTCGAGCCACCAACAGATCCGAGGGAGGGGCCCGATTTGTCGTGCGATTCCCGCCTCTGGGGAAGGCGGTGGCTCATGAACCCTTGTGAGAAAAGGCGAGGTCGATAGGCGTTACGAAACCGTAGGGTCTGCCTTCATGCAAGATGATGACCATGGGATGCCGGATAGCCAGCTCGTGGAGCTGCTCCGGATCCGCCCCTGAATCCAGCCAGGGGAGGTCGCTTTGGATCCATGGGCCGACGGGCTGAGCACGGGTCTCCGGATCTGAGATCCAACCGGCGAGCAGGGCTCGGGCTTCCACCCCGCCAAGCACGCTGGATTTGTCCATGACGGGAATCATGCTCAACCCACCAGCCTCCATGCGCTTCAGCGCGCTGAGGGCAGGATCCTCCGGACTCACTGAAGGCGCGGAGCCATCCTCGAACCGGCGTGCCACCAGATCCCTCAGATCGCCAAAGCAGGGGGAGGTCTCCCAACCCCTTCGGCGAGTCCAAGCGGGATTGAAGACCTTGGATAGGTACCGAGCACCCGTGTCGCAAACAAAGGTCACCACCCTCTTGGGTGCCTTCTGTTCGCGGCAGTACTTCAGGGCCGCCGCCACGAGTGTGCCCGTCGAGGATCCCGCGAGGATGCCTTCTTCCTCCAGGAGCAGGCGCGAGGCCTGGAAACTCTCTCTATCGCTGATGATGAAGGCACCCCGCACCGCAGAAAAATCGGCTTGAGGAGGGAGGTAGTCTTCACCGATGCCCTCCACCGCCCAGCTCCCTGCCTCACCCATGGTTCCATCCTGGAGCCACGGTGCGAGGATCGACCCTTCGGGATCAGCGAGGATCATCTCAACAGGGCGTCCCTGCTTTCGGAAGCATCGGGTGAGCCCTGCGAGGGTCCCTCCAGAACCGACTCCGCACACCACAGCATTCACATCATGCCCCATCTGAGCCAGAATTTCGGGGCCTGTGGTTTCTTCATGGATCTTCGGATTCGCGGCATTGGAGAACTGGTCGGTGTAGACGGCCCCAGGGATGCTGGAGGCCAATCGGGCTGCCACGTTCTGATAGTAGTCAGGGTGTTCCTTGCCGACATCCGAGCGTGTCAGGTGGATTTCCGCGCCATGGGCCCTGAGTTGAATCAGCTTCTCCTCGGCCATCTTGTCAGGGACCACCAGGAGAACTCGATATCCCTTGGCTCGACCAACCAGCGCGAGACCAAGACCCGTGTTCCCGGCGGTAGCTTCGACAAGCGTTCCTCCAGGGCCCAATCTCCCCTCTCGCTCGGCCTCAAGGATCATCGCCAGAGCCACCCGATCCTTGATTGAGCCACCAGGATTTTGGGACTCCAGCTTTAGGAATAGTTCGCAAAGGCCGGTGTCAAGGCGGCCAACCTTCACGAGTGGCGTTTGGCCAATGAGATCAAGCACAGAGTTCGATGATGAAGGATACATAGGCGCTCTCCGAGGGTCAGGGAAGGCCGACAATGACGTAGGCAGGTGGAAGGTTCCGCCAGACAGGTCCGAGTACGTGGACACGTCGGAAGTGATTCTGGAAAAGCGGTATCAGCCTCAGGCCGTACTGGAAGGCAATGAATCGACCCCCTGGAGCGAGCCCAGAGCGCGCAGCGGACAGGATGCGATCCCGAGAGCTAACCGGGAGGGCTTGGAATGGGATGCCCGAGACAACCGCATCCACGGGACTCCATCCGAGGGCCTGGAGGCAATCCTCAAGCCCTGCAGCGTCCCCCGTTCGGATGACCAGACGTGTATCCCTCACGTGATGTTGAAGGCGGCGAGCCAGATCCGGATCAAGCTCCAAGGCGAGCAATCGTCCTGTTGGAGGGAGGGAATTCAGCAAATGCCGGGTAATGCTGCCCGACCCCGGCCCCAGCTCGACGACGGTCTGCCCGTTGACCATCCGGGTCATGACCTTCGCCAGAGGTGCGCCGCTAGGAAGCACCGCGCCAATCCTTCTCGGTCGGGACAGTGCTTTCCCGGCGAACAGAATAGGATCAATCCACTGAGGGGCGCCGGTCTTCGGGCGGGACAGGCGAGCAATCACGGAATCCATACTTCACTCCAGTCGTAAGTTGTCGGGTGTTGACAGCCATGGAAGACATGGACCGACAACAACGACAACCGCCTGCTTCCAAACTGGAGGAGGGGCTGGGCTGGAGAAGTATTGAAGGATGTCGCATGGAAGTTCCTCTAGACGTGTTCGAGCTGGGCCTGATCGGCGCTACGCTTCAACACATCTGGGACATGCACTCCTCCTAATTGATCAAGAATACAGGAATTTCTTTCATCTCGGAGCAACTCCCGCGCAGTTTGATGGACGTCACTACCTCTGCGGCCACGCTTTGGAACGCATCAGTGTCTATTGGGGACGTACCGAAGGCGGAGCGCGTTTAGGACCACCGTCACGCTGCTGAGGCCCATGGCCGCACCTGCGAGCATGGCACCGCCGAAGCGTTCCAGGGTTCCGGTCGCGGCGAGGGGGATGAGCACCAGGTTGTAGGCAAAGGCCCAGGCGAGGTTCTGCCGAACGATGGCTTGAGTCCTTCGGGCGAGACGGAGCCCCAAGCGAAGCGGTTCCAGGCCCGGACGCAGCAGGTTGATGGGAGCGGCGGCCTGCGCAGCCTCAAGGCCCGCCATGGCGATGCCCGCGTCAGCCTGGGCGAGTGCAGCAGTGTCATTGACTCCGTCGCCGACGAACCCAACCACCCGGCCAGCGGCCTGGAGGCCTGACACTCTGGCACGCTTCCCTTCAGGCGTGCATCCTCCCACGCTCTCGGACAGGCCAAGGAATTCCGCCATCCGGCTCGCGGCTTCGGGACGGTCTCCGCTCCAAAGGTGCAGCCTCAAGCCCTGGGCTTTCAATTCGCGGACGAGGCCCATCGAGGCAGGTCGAACGGCGTCAGACAATCTGAAGATGCCAATGAGGTGCCCCTCTTCCTGAAGCCCTACTAGGGTGCCTTCCGCGTCGGGCCAAGCAAAGTCCACTCCGAGGAAAGCAGCGTTGCCCAGGCGATAGGCGAGACCTCGAACAGTGCCCGTGACGCCGCCTCCAGGGTGGGCCCGGAAGCCCTCCACCGCCTCCAGATCCTGTCCTATGGCTGCCTCTCTGATTCCCTGAGCCAACGGATGTTCGGAATCCCGCTCCAAGGAAGCGCTCAGACGCACCAGATCGTCCGAAGTCCTCACGCCGAAAGTACGCACCTCTTGCAAGGTCGGCCGTCCTTCAGTCAGGGTGCCGGTTTTGTCGAAGGCCAAGTCCGTGAGGTTTGCCAGGCGCTCGAATGCGTGAGCCTCCCTGATCAGCAGCCCGTGCCGGGCGGCGGTGCCCAAGGCCGTGGTCATAGCCACAGGTGTGGCCAAGCCAAGGGCGCATGGGCAGGCGATCACGAGGAGGGTGACAGCCGGACGCCAAGCCTCCGCCACAGAGCCTGTATAGAGGTACCAGCCAAAGAAGGTCAGAGCAGCCAGGATCAGAATCGCGGGCACGAACCTGCTCGAAATACGGTCCGCCAGAGCTTGGACACTTGCCTTGGAGGTCTGCGCCTCGGCGATCTGGGCGGCCAACCGGGCCAGCCAGCTCTGGGCACCCACGGCCTGGACTTCAACTTCCAGGGCACCTCCGTGCACCAGGGCGCCGGCGAGGACTCTGTCCCCTGACCGCTTGGGAACGGGAAGTGGCTCTCCAGTCAGCTGAGCCTCTTCCACATCGGCCTCGCCCGTGAGGACAGACCCGTCGGCTGGGATTTTGGCCCCAGGGCGGACGCGGATGCGGTCGCCTGGATGGAGATCGGCCACTGGAACCTCCCGCTCCGAACCATCCGCTTCGAGCCGCATGGCCGTGCTCGGGGCCAGCTTCAGCAAGGCCTTCAGACTGTCGGCGGACTTGCCCTTGGCCTTGGCTTCCAGCCATTTCCCGAGCAACAGGAAGGCCACCAGCAGCCCCGCTGTCTCGAAGGACAAATCGTGGCGGCCGGCAAGACCCTCCGAAATACCAAAGGCCCAGGCGGTGCCTGAACCCAGGGCGATCAAGGTGTCCATGCTGGACTCGCCTTGACGAAGCAGTTTCAAGGCGCGAACGAAGAAGGACTGGCCGGCGCCGAATACCACCGCAGCGGAGATCAGGGCTTGGATCTCCCAGCTCAGGTGAAGGTTCAGCCCAGGTACCATCGTCAGCAGCAGCGGGATGGATAGGACCCAAGCCAGGGCGGCCTTCACGGCCAAGGTCCGAGCCTCCGCGCCTTCGGGCTGGTTCGTGCGATCCAGGACGAGCGTGTAGCCCTTCTCGGCCACTGCCTGGGCCAGGGCCTTGGGCGTGGTCGCGGGGGCATAGGCCACGGTGGCCTCGTTAAGGGCGAGGTTTACCATGACGGTTTCGACACCGGACACGGCCTTCAAGGCCTTTTCGACCCGAAACACGCAAGTAGCGCACGTCATGCCTTCGATGGGGAAGGTCCGAGATTCCATTGGTTCTCCTTGGGTGACGGGGGTCACGCGTCTAGCTCGGCGAAGAAAGCCCCCCCCCTCATGCTGGCGAGTCGGGGATGTAGCGAGAGGGCGGCCGCGGCCAGTTCGAGATTCTGGCCACGGCCGGACGTGTCCTGATCAGCGGGAAGAGGCGGGATAACCCTCCGCCGACAGGGCGGCCAGGATGCTGGGTACCGCACTCGCCGAGGCTTCGATTCGGATCTCCCGGGTCTTCAGGTCGATCTGGGCCTCCGTGAGACCGAGGCCCTGCAGGGCCTTGCGGATGGTCGAAACGCAGTGTCCGCAGGTCATTGCGGGGACACTCAGGGTGATGGTGCTGGACATGGGATCTCCTGTGGAAGGGGCCGTGACCACGGCCTTCACAGAGAAAGACGGAGATATCCCGATCCGCTTACAGGTTTTTTGGTTCTAGCAGGGCCGGCCGGCAGCGGCAGTCGAGGCACCCATGGGCGGCGCAGGTGCGGCAGGTCCGCTCCACCTTCTCTCTGAGGGCTTTCCGGGCCCGATGGAGACGTACCGCCATGGCGTTTGGGGTGATGCCCAGATGAGTCGCGGCTTCAGCAAGGGTCTGTCCGCCCAAGTCGATGGCTTCCAGGGCATTGGCTTCGGCTGGTTTCAAGGTGGGGAGTAGAGCCTTGATGCACTGACATGCCACCTGTTCGAGTTCAGGCTCTTCCGCTTCATCCAGCTCCCTGGCATGCCGTTCCGCAGCGCGAAGCTGGGATTGGCGGGCCCGGTGGTGGTCGGCCAAGGCATTCCGGAGCACCCGGTAGAACCAGGCCACCGCGCTATCGGCCGAATCTGGTTGCGCGGTTGTCTGGATTACCTTCAGGAGTGAGGCCTGGACAAGATCCTCCGCCTCCGCCCGATTCTGCGTTTGCGCGGTCAAGAAGCGGACGAACTGCTCCCTGGCCTCCAGAAGGGTCGAAAGCACGGGATCTGGATTGGTGCTGCTCATGCCGTCACACAAAGAGGTCGCAAAGATCGAAAAACGAGGGCAAGACAGGGTTGATTGGCCCGATGGCCCCCAGGTTAGGTTCTTGCATCAAATCTCATGCTAGGCGCAGACGGCAGGGTTCGACACGCAGGAGGCCTCGCCGATAGTCCGACGCCGGGAGAAAGCCTTCCATGCAAAAAGGACGCGGTCAATCCAACGGGAGACGTTGGTGTTCCCCGGAGGAGAGGCGGAATCGCTGAATCCATGGTCCATTCCAGTCCAAAGGGCGTGGGGAGATGGTCCTGCTCGCAGGTAACGATCCTCCGGCAGAGCCGGAGGCCTTATTAGGTGAGCCGCTCAAAGCGGCTAAGCGGGGTCGCTAACGCGGCCCCGAATTAATTGGGGCCACCTTCCCGGTGGCTTTCAGCGCCAAAGCTCCAGCTTCTCCAATCGCTCGTCCTCCTTTTCCTGATTCCGGATATACGTCCGTATCTGGTGCTCGTCACTTCCCACCGTTGATACCAGGTATCCACGCGCCCAAAAATGCTGGCCCGTGAAATTCCTCTTCGTTTCTCCATACACTCGCGCCAGATGAATTGCGCTCTTGCCTTTCATGTACCCCACCACCTGAGACACTGCATACTTGGGTGGAATCATCACCAGCATATGCACATGATCTGGCATCAGGTGTCCCTCGAGAATTCGACTCTCCTTATGCCCTGCCAACTCCTTAAACACCTCTCCAAGATGTTCCCTCAACTTCCCGTACATTACTTTTCTTCTTCGCTTTGGCACGAATATGATGTGGTACTTACACTCCCACTTCGTGTGGCTTAAACTTTCCGTTGGGTCCATCTCAGTTCTCCTCATATGTGCGCTTGCCGGCTCACCTTTAAGAGTTCTGCGGTGGACTCCTGTAATTGTCAAACTTCTACTGTCACCCCCGCGAAGCGGGGGGCCTACTCCACTTGGTTACCAACGACAACACGCGTCCTTCCCACACGGGATATGGCACCGGTCGGAGATCACGATGAGGGGCTTCACAATCAATCTTTGGACGTGTGGAAGACGGATCGTCCTGACGTCGCGCGTCAAGACATCTGGAATAGGAGCTTCTCCTGATGTGTCGAGAGTGTCTTCTTGTGGCGCAAAAATGTACTAAGCAGGCCCCGCAATGGTGGGGCCTGAGGCAGTTTGCTCGAATCACTTTTTCGGAGCAATCGGTTCCGGGTGATTCCAGATAGTCGCGGTTCAAAAAGTGAAGCGCATGCCAAAGCCAAAGGAAGTTGGGTCGGCCCCTTTCTGAACCGTCTGGCCAGTCGATGCGCCGATGGAGCCTATGTTGAAATTGTAAGCCGCGTTGGCACTGTTGGTGATCCTGGAGTAGACCCCGTAGATCTGGGTGCTCTTGAGAATGTTGTAGGCGTAACGGGCGCCGAATTGTGTCGCACCAGTATCGGTAGTCGCGAGCGCACCACCCGCGGCCGAGGCAAGGTTGGTACCCGTGAAGTCAGGAGCCTTCTGGAAATTCACCAGGAACTCATGCTTACCGATCGCCTGCTTGACACCAACATAGAAGGAGTTCTGCTTCACCTCCACATCCACAGGAACAGCCGCAGTGGTCGTGAGCGTGGATTTGCTCGTGTTGTACATGGCGCTGAGGGTGGTGCCCGTGGGGAAGTTGATGCCAGCGAAGAGAGCATCAGATTTGTTGGTCTCCTTCCGGTATCCCCCCCAGAGCACATCCTTCAAATCTGTGTGGACATAGGAAATATGGAAGAGCTCGGTCTCGTAGCGGGCCAGGACATCCCATCCGCCTGGATCGACATTACCTGCCGCATTCGCCTTGGCAGTATCCACGATGTAGTTGACCGCCGCAGAGAACCCGTTGAACGTCGGAGTTGTGTACATGATCGAAGGCATTCGCTGGAAGTAGGACTTCCCCGGACCCGCAAACCCAAACACGGTGTAGGAGGAGTCGATGCCGGTCGCACCCGGAACCAGATCAACCTTGGCAGTCGCCCCGCGGAATCCTGAGGTGAGGTAGCCAGCCTTCAAGGTTCCCCAGTCACCCGTCACTCCCAGGAAAGTATCCCGCCTGGCACCAAACACCGATGTTCCAGACCCACCAAGGCCAGAAACAGGCACGGTTGTATCGTTATTGATCACGGGAGTATTCATGGAACTGACTTGGTTATTTCCAAGATCGATGTAGGTCTCGAACTGATAGATGAGGGCGTTGTTGCCGACCAAGGACACCTTGCCCTTGACCCCGAGCAAGGAGCTATTGGCGTTAAGCCTGGTGCGACTGGGGATGTCGTTTGTCCCTGGGGCAGTGGTCGATCCCTCTGCCTTCGTGGATTCAACGGTCAGATCGGCTACACCGTAGATCGTCGGGCCAGTCTGTGCGAAAGCACTACCACACACGATGCTGGTGGTGACCAGAGTGAAAACATGCGAAATCTTTTTCATGTTGCTCTCCGATTGTGATGCTTATTGTTATGGTTAATTCTCGACAAAATGCAAATGGCATAATAATAACTTTATAAATACTTATTTCTTTATTAATTATTAATTTAAAATATTTTAATTCAAAAATAGAAATTTAAATAAACAACGCTAGTCGCAATTAATTGCAGCTGAATGATGACTACAATTAATTACATTTCGGGAGGGCCTCTATCCAATCCTGCGCGCATCAACATTCAATACTTTTTGGCATTAAAAGATTGAAATCGTGTTGGTTTGCCTTTTCATCGACGGATTTGCCATCTCGCAGAATCAACGTTCGATCAAAGAACGGCTGATTCTCCACGTTGTGGGTCACCATGACGATGGTTTGGCCCTGATCATTGAGTTCCTTGAGAAGAGCCATGATTTCTGCCGAGGTGGTGGTGTCCAGGCTGCCTGTGGGCTCATCCGCCAACAACAGAGGCGGTTGGTTGACCAAGGCGCGGGCGATGGCAACCCGCTCCTGCTCGCCTCCTGAAAGCTGGTTGGGCAGGTGTCCGCCGCGATCTTCCAGACCGACGCGCGCCAGCATCCTGGCCGCCTGGGCGCGCTTCTCGGTCTTCGGTATGGTCTTGACCGCCAGGGGCAGCATCACGTTTTCCAGGGCCGAAAGATAGGGGACCAGGTTGAAACTCTGGAACACGAATCCGAGATACTCCCGCCGGAAATCCGCGAGCTTCTCGCTTCCCAAGGCGTAGAGATCGATGCCGTCCACATGGATCGCCCCTGCGGTGGGATGGCAAAGTCCCCCAAGCATCGAGAGAAGGGTGCTCTTACCTGAGCCGGACTGCCCCATGATGCCCAGGAAGGCGCCTTCTTCCACCTCCAGGTTGAGTCCTTTCAGAGCTGTAACCTGGTGGTTTAAGCTGCCGTTGTAGACTTTTCTCAAATTTTTGATATCGATGAATGCCATGGATCTGTCCTTGTTCAGATAGCCCGCAAAGCTTCGGTGGGGTCGAGTTTGCTCGCATGCAACGCCGGGTAGAACGAGGCTGAAGTGCCTACCAGAACGGCTAGGAGAGTGGAGCCGCCGGCCAGAGACGAGCTCCATGCGAGATGGGGATGGCCCTGCGCCAGCCAAGGGAGGAGAAGACGCGTGACGCCCATGCCCACCAGGTAGCCAAGGACTCCGGCCAGCAGACTGACGCCGATGGCCTCCATCAGGATCAGAGAGACCACATGGCTCCGGCGAAACCCGAGGGCCCGGAAGATCCCGATTTCCCGGGTCCGCTCATTGACGGATCCCATCATGGTAACGAAAACCACCAGCGCGCCGATCAGGAGGACCACCACGGCGACCCCGAATGAGAAGGACTTGAACTGGTCCAGGGCATGTAGGCGGGTCTTCACCACCTGCTGGATGGCACTCACCTTCGCTCCGGGAAGCGCCTCAGAGATTTGGGAGACCATGTCCTCCACGGGACAATCGCTGCAGAGAGCGGCCACCTCGACCAGGGACACTTCCCCGTCTTTCTTCAGAATCCGTTGGGCGGTCGGGAGTGGCGCGATCAACAGATCGTCGTCCTGGGACCCGGTTTGGCGAAGGACCCCGGTAAGCGTGAAGGTCTCGCCCCCAAGTGTCACCGGCGAGCCGATGCTCAGGCCGAGTTTCTGGGCTGCACGTCGTCCGGCCACCAACTCATGGTCCGAAGCCAAACGCCTGCCATCGAGAGTCCACCAACCCTTCACCCGGAATTCCGTCCGGGGGTCAACTCCCATCAGCATCAGACGGGAGGAGCCGATGGTCACCGCTCCCAGCACCTTCGGAGCCACTGCGGCGATGTTCTGGTGGTTGGGGATGGATTTCAGACGGACGAGATCTTGCTCCCTGATTTCCTGGGCATCGAGCGACAAGCCTCCCAGGGTGATCCCTCCATAGGACAGGGCGAGTTCATCGCTCTTGGGGGTGATCACGATATTGGCGCCGAAGCTCTCCAGCTTGTGCTCGGCTTCCATGGTCAATGACTGGGTCAGCGAGAGCAGGGTGACGACGGTGGCGACCCCGATGAGCAGACCAGCCACCAGAAAAGCCATGCGGGACTTCCGTCGCCAGAGGTTATTCCATGCAATGGTGCGGAGGTTCATGCCTGCTCCTAGTTAAGGCGGAAGTACGCCGCGCCCTGGATCAGTTCCGATTCGGGAATGAGAAGGCGGTCCCCCACGAGAGTCCGAGCCAACGGAACCGGGTTGCATCCGCCCTTGACCTCGTTGATCAGGTTGGTGTGGAAGCGCTGGTTGCACTTGTTGCAGACCATGTAGTCCCCCTCCTGCCGGTAGCCCATGCGGCCGCGGAAGCAGACCACGCAGGAATCGATGGCCGCCCGGATCTGCCCATCAACACTTTTCACCACGAGGAAATTCACGTCCGTGTCCCCACTCCGGTAGGTGAAGAAATGCGCCCTGCCATCGGCGATTCCCGAAGCCTGGAGGCTTACCTGGCCTTGGGAGGCCTTGACCGTGGGGTACTTCCCGCTGCCGTTCCCACTCCCCAGGATGTTCCAGCCCAGCATGGCCACGACGACCAGCCCGAAGGCGGCTCCAAGGATGATCGGCAGGTTTTTCTTCTTCTGCGGTTGGACGAACTGGGCCTGTTTGGCTTTGTGCTGAGACATGGAAAGGACTCCTGTGGTGGGTCATGCGCCCAGAGGCGCCTAGGGACGGGGTGGGGGGGAGAACATGGTGGAGGTTCGGTGGCCGGATCAGGAATGTCGGCCCGTCGGAATCAGGGGGTGATCACTGAGAGAGCGGGATGCCCCCGAACAGGTGCCCAGAAATGAGCCGCGATGAAGGTTTTCATCCGGCGAACCTTTCCGGGGAGGAATGGTCCTCGGCTCTTAGGCTTCCCAAGAGGTCTAGAAAGGCGGGCCGGGCCCGTAGAACAGCCCTTCGAGTTCCCGTCACTTTGAGAAACCAGGTGTGGGTCCCGCCTTCGACCATGCCCACTGTCATGCGGCCCTTGGGTGAATCAGGATTGTCGATGTCGAAGACGGCGATTTGGCCCGCTTTGGACTTCATCCAGGCACGATGGGATTCAACTTCAGATTCGGAAATGGGCTGGAGGCCGACCTGTCCTCGCCAGCGATTCAGATTGGCCCATGCACCGCCTGCACCCCCAGGCAGGAACGAGACGGAAACCTCGACATCTCCAACGACGGTGGGCTTCAAGGTTGCATATCTCAGCCCCCCATCCTCGAGAGAGGCGGTCCAGCCTCGGGGCAAGGTCCAGCTCAATCGTGTTTGAGGTCCGGAGGCGACGAGATCCGTTCCCGGCTCGGACATGTTGCAACCCCCAGAGGCATTGACACCGTGGGGACAGGCAGAAGGACCATTGGGCCCTGGTGTGTGATCGCATCCGCCCTGGGCGGTGGTGCCGGAGGTTGGGGTTCGCACGGGCTGGATCCCATAGAGGGTCAGGGCTGCGGCAATCGAAGCGGCGAGCAACAAGGCAAACCAGAGCCGGCCCCGCGCTGGGGCCATCCAAGCCTTGTTGGTGGATGATTCGTTTCCCGTCACGGCATCCTCCTCAAAGCGGGCAGCCAGGGAGCAGCCTTGGGCGAGCCGTAATCCGTCCGGGTGGACCCTGCAAACCGGTGAGTCCTTGGTTCATTCCGAGTCCTCCGTGCTGAATCGGGGGTGTCCAACACGGAGATGCCGTGCACTGATGTAGGCCTTCACCGCCGCTTCCGTTTCCGGGTGACTTAGCCCGGCCTTCCGCGCGAGCCGCAGGGCATCCTCGACGGATAGCCCTCCATCCAGAACCCAGTAAGCGAAAAGGGCTCCTCCCGCGCGGCTTCCGGAAGCGCAATGAACGAGCACCTTGGCCCCGGGGGATAGAGAAGACAGGCGAGCCCTGAATGAATCCAGCTGGGCGGGGGTTGGATTTCGGTCCATTGGAAGGTTGAAATAGCCACCCCAACTGTTGCCAATGGCCTCAGATTCGAGCGTGAGATCACCCTCAGATGGGCGCCTCAAGTCGATCACATGGATGAATGAGACTAAACCCAGGGAATGAATCACCTCCTCTTCGGGAATACCCCGTATAACAAACAAACCGGGCTGGATTTCTTCAGGGTGGGGAGAGCCCATTGCATGAATCGCGGCAGGAATAAGTAGCGCTGGGATCATGACGACCTTTTTAGATTTACCCGTAGGGTTGCGCATCGTTAGGGGCCGGTGACGGATGAGGGGGTGCCTTGAGTTCGGCTGCTGGAGGAACCCGATCCTGGAGAGGACGCTCGATCGGAACGGCAGGCGGACCGCGATACTGCCGCGAGTGGACATGCCACACCCCCGGCACAGGATTGGCCGCTACGCCCTTGCTCACAGCCGCAGCATCCCGTTGCTTGCAGCGACCGCCTCTTCATGGCCTTCCGGATTTGGGAGAAGGCGATCCACGACCCGAACACGAGAATTGCCGTGACCCAGCAGATCACGGCGAAGCGGACACTTCGCGAGTCTGATTTTGGCTGAAGTCCTTCAGGAACGGCGCCCGCCGGGTGAGGCACGGCCGGCATGATCAGGTCCTTGAAGAACTTCTTGGGAGCCCGCGGCCGAGACGGCCGAATTGGCCCTCCAGGGTGTGAACCGCTCATGGAAACTCCTGTAAGCGTGGTCAGCGGCAGGAAGGAGAGCAGATTGAGGGCTGTGCCCGAGGATCCTTGGGCGTATCTGGGGGACGCAAGATCATCAGCGCGGCGAGGGCCAATCCGATGACAGCCGAAAAATAGACGATGCCTCGCGCCCACCGGTTCTGGGGATCTGGGTTGATCGGATCCGGTGAGTCGAAGGGCGGTAATTCTGACTCGCCCCGCCTCGCGGAGATTCCCGTTGGGTCCTTCGGGCTGTCGGGCAGGTGTCTGGTCATGACGTCAGTTCCAGCGGGAATCTGAGCGTGATTTCGGTCCACCCGTGGCTCGTTCGAGCGATGCCAATATCTCCACCCATGGAATGGACCGTTTCAGAGACGTTATAGGTTCCGAATCCATCGACTGGGGGGATCCCCGGGAGACAGAACAGGGGGTCGAACAACCTTGCAAGTTCCGCATCCGTTTCGTTGCGACCAGGGTCCTGAATTTGCACCGCCACCCATCCTGCCGCCTGCTGACTGGATATCAGAACCGAACCCCTTCCACTCGCCAGATCCATCGCTCGCTGGATCAGGAGTTCTAGGCTTCGGCGAACCAAGCTCTCCGGTCCGCGAACCGGGCTCGGGTCAGAATCGAGATCGACATCGATTCCCGCCATGGTGCCTCGGTTTATGTGAAAGGACTCGATGACCTCCCTCAGACAGACCTGGAGGTCGAACACGCGAACATCCGGTGATTCTTCAGAGGTTGCAGCCGTGTGGCTGAACTGACGCAGGAGCAAGGCGGCCTGTTCTGAGGCCCGATGGAGGGTCCTCCAGGCTTCGGCCTGAGCGGGTGGGGCGTCGCCTCCAGGCTTGAGAAGCTCCTGCGCGAAGAGCACCGGGTGCATCGCATATTCAAGATCTTTCGCGATCGCACTTGCACGTCGGCCAACGTCAGCTTGCCACTGGGATTCCACCATTCTCCGCTCGCGTTCCACATCATTTGACACATCGCGCATGAGCGCGATGAACGAGGGGCCACCCATATGATCAATGCGTCCGATGCTTGCATCCACGGCCCGTAAGGCCCCGCTGGCGTGGACCAGATTCAACCTCACTGGTCGCTCGGAAGATGCAGCCTCCATTCGGCTCACGGTTTCCTCGGGCAGGAAGGTATGGATGCGCGGCCTCATGGCGTGCCGCAGAGAAGGAATGCCCACCAAGGCTGCGAATCCGGGATTGAGCCGAATCACGTCTCCTTGGGAATCCCAGGCGATTACGCCATCTGGAATGGTGTCGACCAGGGTCTGGAGAAAGTCCGCGAGAACCTGGCTTCGATGCTGTTGGTAGAAGGCCAGCCCGCCGGCCAGGCAAAACCCCATGGCAAGAAGGACGGATGCACCCGCGAATAATGCGAGTTGTCGTGCATTCTGTCGGCTGGACCGGATGGCGAGTTCCAACATGTCTTTGTGGTAACGAGCCAAGGCCTGTAGGGCGCCCAGGACAGTCTGATGTTGGTGGTCCAGATGGGCATAAGCTTCCATGGCTTTCTGCCATCGAAGCTCTCTCTCGGGCCCGGCCGGAAGGGCCTTGAGGTTCTGGGCGTGCTGTCTGGCTAAGGCAACTTGGTCGAGATACCCTGAGATGGATCGATCGACCGCTGTGAGGTAGGCGTCTGGTTCTTGGCCGGTCCGCCGGCCAAGCTCCTGTCGGGAGGCTCTCAGGCGATCGATGCTGGCTTCTAGGGCCGCGGATTCGACTTCGGGGCGTTCGGCGTGTAGTAACCCAAGGGCCTTCTCATGGACTTCCTCCAGCACTCCCATATGCCTGGACGTCTCCAAGGTCCATGTGCTGCAATGCGCGAATCCGAGGGAGGCTGCCTGAGTCGACTGAATCAATAAGACAGACCAGAGCAGAAGCCCGAGAAACGGCAGTGCCACGGCTCCAAGAATCCAGAGCTTTCGACGATGCGAGACAGAAGGATATTTTGGAGCCATGGCCCACCTCAGGTCTCACAGCTACGGCATGTCCGGCATGTAGGTACCAGACGCCCATACGTCCTTCTCGGGGGCCATCTTCATGCATTTGGGCGAATTCTTGGGAGTCCCGTCCGCCTTCAAATAGTCATTTGGTGCCGCGGTGAGCGGTTCTTCGCAAGGCGTGCAGCAGAGGGCGTACTGCTGACCACGGATGTCAGCCGTCGGGCTTTCCTTGTCCACCTCACCCGAGCAGACCGGGCAGATCACATTGACGGCGGGTTTGGACGGCGCGTTGGCAGTCATAGCGAGGGTCAATAGAAGAGAGAGCATATTTTTTCTCCTAGGGGATCACGGCGGGGGAATGAAGGTGGGCCTTGGCCGTGACAAGGCCCACCATTGGCGGCTTCAATCGCCTTTTCAGGACCATGAGGACCCTTCCCATGAGGGGGAGTCCGAACATCAATGCATGTGTCCGCCGTGGCCCGCATGGCCAGAGGTAGGCATCGCCGGGGCTTGGCCGGCATTCTTCGGGGTACCGTCCTCGTTCAGATACTTGCCAGGATCGTTCTTGAGTTTGCTGTCGCAGTCGGCGCAGCAGATCCTGTATTCCTGCCCACGAACGGTCACGGTCTTGCTCTTTTCGGTCACCTTTTGTCCGAGGACGGGGCAGATGAGGTTGGTCGCCGGTTTGGTTTCGGGGTTGGCAGCGAGTGCCAGGGCGAACAGCAGGTTGATCATGGATGTCCTTTCAGTGGGTGACGGCCTGGAGAAAGGGAGGGACAGCCCGGGCCGCCGTTCGGGGCTGATCCATGCAATAGGGCTCACCTGGGAAGCGCTCAACCGTTCCAAGACCCGGCGCCGGGGGTGTTCCGAACCCTCCAGAACAGAACATCCCCGGCGCCGGCGGCACCCCGAAGGGTGCCCTCCCCTGGTCCTGGGTCCTGCGGCGGAGGCGTGTCGCAGGTTCCGTCACGGTCCACTTTTTCGTGACGGCCCCCTCCAGGAACACAGAGGAGATCCGCAGGCAGCAGCCGACCGTCAAGCTTCGCCCTTGCGTCGCCTGACCTGTCGAACCAACATCCTGCTTGCGGAATGGGTGCACAAAACCTCTCTTACCCCGTTTGAAGGGCATGCGTCTGGGAATCCCAGGGAACATTTCGAGCGATCGGATTGGGATCGCTGAGTGTGTTGGCCAAACTCCTTAGTGGAGGTGGATGGTGTCGGTGATCAGTGCCTCGCCGGCCCGTTCGAAGTAGATGGCGAGTTCCAATCCGCCGGAATGGGCGAATTCATCTCTCGACTCAGTGCTGATGGCCCTCGTGAGCTTGGTGGGAGGAGTCGGGTTTGCCTTCATCCTTCTTTGGGCCCTCTTTCGAATCGCGCGTCGGGTCGTTGAGAGGCCTTCCCTCCTTGTCGAGGTACTTGTCGTAATCCTCCGACATGGCAGGCCCACATCCATCACAGCAGACCAAGTAGTAGTTGCCCCGGATCACCACCTCTCGGTCTCGACCTGGCTTGACGGGTTGCCCCATGACGGGGCAGATCGTGTTGGTGGCCTTCACTTTTGGCCCGCTGTCCTGATGCCCGGAATGATCCTGGGTGGTGCTGTGTCCTCCGTGGCCGGAGTGTCCGCCATGGCTGGGGCCACACTGCGCCATGGCGGGGGATGCAGCCAACGACAGCAGGACGGGCAGGAGCAGGGTGTATGGGTTCATTTCAACCTCCTTGGGGTGAAGTGTTCGAAAGCCGGCGGAGTTCACGGCTGATCAGGTTTCGACGGGACCGGATCCGGGTCAGGACCGCGGTCGTTTTTGGGATGCCCCGGGAGGCCCGATTCCCCCGGATTTCGCTGAGATTCGGCTGGTCCAGAACGGGGAGCCTCGCGCTCTGCCGTTCGGGGTTGGGGCTCTCGGGAGGGGCCATGGTGGCCCTTACCGTGGAAGATCATCCAGCCCAGCGCCATCATGATGCCCATGGCGAGAATGTTCATGAATGCCTCCTGTCTGAGTGGCAGTACCGCGTGAGGGGTTCGATCAGGCATGAACGATCTGCCCGTCCGCGGCGCTGACCTCGCCACAGCGGATGCTCCGCCAGCCCCGCCCCGGGGCCGGAACCGGAGAGACCTGCGCCCTTGTAAGCAGGTCCTCCGGGTCCGGGGGCGCCCATCCGGACACCCTTCCCGTCCTTCCCGGTGAGTGCCGCCATGACCCGCCCCCGCGGAATCAAGGAAGCACCCGCGCTGAATGAGGCGCGCGGATTCGGGCCGGGACTGGCGGGTACCACGAGGCAGGCGTGGATCATGGTTGACGGTGGCTCATGGAAGAAGGTTTCATGGGTGACTCCTTATGAAGGGCTAGGCCCCCTTAGGTGGACGCAGAAGCCAGGGCCTGGGGTGGCTGGCACATCCATCCACCTGGATGAACAGACGGCTGTTTGCTCAGTAGTGATCGCGTACCTTGCCCCCTGTCTGAGTGCTGCTGGCGTTCCTCGGTCGCCCCTCCTGATCCAGGAACTGGTCAGGTTTCTGGGTCAGTTGCTGGCCGCAGTCTGAACAGCAGACGTAATAGTTCCGTTCCCGGACAGTCACGACCTGATTCCGATCGGCCACGGGGTTGCCCAGAACAGGGCAGCGGCCATTCGTGGCAGGCTTGGCCGCTTCCAGGTTCGTGGCCGCGGCGATGATGGTGAAGGTAAGGAGAACTGCATTGCGCATCTGGTGCTCCTTGGTAAGGCCTGATCCACCGGAATCAGGCTGGTTCAGGGGATGAAGTCATGGGTCCCTCCACCACCTCCTTGCGCTTCCAGAGGTAGTAGATGGAGGGGTAGACCAGCAGCTCCAGCAGGAAGCTGGTGGCCAGGCCGCCCACCATGGGCGCGGCGATGCGCTTCATGACATCGGCGCCCGTGCCCGTGCTCCACATGATGGGCAGCAGGCCCATGAAGGCCGCGAAGACGGTCATGGCCTTGGGCCGCACCCGCTTCACGGCCCCGTGGATGATGGCCTCCACCAGGTCGCCGGTAGTGTTCAGGCGGCCCTCCCGCTTCGCCTCGTCGTGGCTGAGGTCGAGGAAGAGCAGCATGAACACGCCGGTCTCGGCGTCCAGGCCCATGAGGGCGATGAGGCCCACCCAGACGGCGATGCTCATGTTGTAGCCCAGGGCCCACAGGAGCCAGAAGGCGCCGATGGCGCTGAAGGGCACGGCCAGCATCACCACGGAGGCCTTGAAGGCGCTCTTGGTGTTGGCGTAGAGCAGGCCGAAGATCAGCACCAGCGTGATGGGCAGGATGACCTTCAGCCGCTCCTTCACGCGGATCATGTTCTCGTACTGCCCGGACCAGGTGAGGCTGTAGCCCGCGGGCAGCTTGAGGTCCTTCTCCACCGCGGCCTTGGCGTGTTGGACGTAGGTGCCCACGTCGAACTTCGACGTGTCGAAATCCACCAGCACGTAGCCGTTCATCTGGCCGTTCTCGTCGCGGATCATGGCGGGGCCATTCGTCCACTTCAGTTCGGCAATTTCCTCCATGGGGATCATGGCGCCATTGGGTGCGGGAACCAGAACACGCTTCAGCGCTTCAGGACTCTCGCGGTAATCCCGGGCGTAGCGCACGTTCACGGGGTAGCGGGCCCGGCCGTCATAGACCGTGCTCTGGTTGTCTCCGCCGATGGCGGTCATCACCAGCATGTTGGCCTGCTCCACGCTGAGCCCGTAGCGGGCCAGCTGGTCGCGCTTGAGCACGAAGTCCAGGAAGTAGCCCTGGGCCGTGCGCTCCGCGAAGGCGCTGCGGGTGCCCGGAACGCCCGACAGGATTCGCTCCGCGTCGACCGACACCTTCTGGATCGTCTCCAGGTCGGCGCCGTTGATCTTGAGGCCGACGGGGGTGCGGATGCCTGTACTGAGCATGTCGAGGCGGGCCTTGATGGGCATGGTCCAGGCGTTGGGGATGGCCGGGAGTTTCACCACGCGGTCCAGCTCCGCGACAATATCCTCCTGGGTGATGCGATCCCGCCAGATGGGCCGGAGCAACGCTTTCAGGAAGTCCGGAGCCCAGGAGCTGAACCACCTAGGCTTCTCGCGCCACTGGTCTTCGGGCTTGAGGACGATGACCGTCTCCATCATGGAGAAGGGGGCGGGATCCGTGGCGGTGTCCGCCCGGCCCGCCTTGCCGAAGACGCGGTCCACCTCGGGCACGGTGCGGATGAGGCGGTCCTGCACCTGGAGGATGCGCTGGGCCTCGGTCTGGCTGAGACCTGGCAGCGTGGAGGGCATGTAGAGGAGCGTGCCTTCGTTGAGGGGCGGCATGAACTCGCTGCCCAGGCTCATGAACGCGGGAATGGTGGCCGCCACCAGCAGCACGGCCACGGCGATGGTGGCCTTGGCGTGCCTCACCACGAAGCGGCAGGGCCCCTCGTAGATGCGGTGGAGGAAGACGCTGATGGGATGCTTCTCCTCGGCGTAGTACTTGCCCACGGCGATCTGGGTGAAGGTCCAGGCCAGCCACCGGGGCTTGAACATGAAGGGCTCCACCCGCGCGAAGAGCATGCGCATGGCGGGATCGAGCGTCAGGGCCAGGATGGCCGCGATGGCCATGGCTAGGTTCTTGGAGTAGGCCAGGGGCTTGAAGAGGCGACCCTCCTGGTCCAGCAGGGTGAAGATGGGCATGAAGCTCACCGCCACCACCAGCAGGGAGAAGAACACCGATGGCCCCACCTCCATCAGGGCCTCCAGCCTCACGTGGTGGAAGTCCCCCGGTTTCCCCGCCTCGATCCACTTCTCGATCTTCTTGTAGGCGTTCTCCACCTCCACGATGGCGCCATCCACCAGCACGCCGATGGAGATGGCGATGCCCGCCAGGCTCATGAGGTTGGCGTTCTGCCCGATGCCGTACATCGGGATGAAGGCCAGCGCCACGCTCACGGGGATGGTGATGATGGGCACCAGGGCCGAGGGCACGTGCCACAGGAAGATGAGGATGATGATGGAGACGACGATCATCTCCTCGATGAGCTTGTGCTTCACGGTGCTGATGGCGTGGTTGATCAGCTCGGAGCGGTCGTAGACTGAGACGATCTCCACACCCTCCGGGAGTCCCTTCTTCAGTTCAGCCAGCTTGGCCTTCACGCGCTCAATGACGTTCAGAGCATTCTCACCTTGGCGCATGACCACAATGCCACCCACCACGTCGCCGTGACCGTCCAGGTCAGCAATACCCCTGCGCATCTCAGGGCCGAGGCTCACGGTGGCTACTTCACTTAGGCGAACGGGCGTACCGTTCTCTGCTTTGAGCACAGCTTGCTCGAGATCCTTGGTGGATTTGACGTAGCCACGTCCCCGAACCATGTACTCGCGGCCACTGTATTCCACGAGCCTGCCACCGACTTCGGCATTGGCTCCCTTCACCGCTCCGATGACAGACTCGATGGGGATTTTGTAGGCTGCGAGTTTGTTGGGGTCCACCTGGACCTGGAACTGCCGGGCCTGGCCACCGACGGTGGCCACCTCGGCCACGCCCGGTGTGCTCTGGACGGAGTAGCGCAGGAACCAGTCCTGGAGCGAGCGCAGCTCATCCGTGCTGTGCTTCCCGCTGTGATCCACCAGGGCGTACTGGTAGATCCAGCCCACGGAGGTGGCGTCGGGGCCGATGGAGGTCTGCACCCCGGGTGGCAGGCTCGAGGTGATCTTGGAGAGGTACTCCAGCGTGCGGCTGCGGGCCCAGTAGATGTCCGTGCCGTCCTCGAAGATCACGTAGACGTAGGAGAACCCGAAATCTGACAGGGCTCGGACCGCCTTCACCTTCGGGGCGCCCAGGAGGCTAGTGACGATGGGGTAGGTGACCTGGTCCTCGACGATGTCGGGGCTCCGGTCCCACTTGCTGTAGACGATAACCTGGGTGTCGCTCAGGTCCGGCAGCGCGTCCAGTGGGATGTTCCGCATGGTCCAGAAGGACATGGCAAGCAGAACCGCCGAGGCGGCCATCACCAGCCAGCGGTTCTCCGCCGAGAAGCGGATGATCCGCTGCAGGAAGGTCGGGTGTTCAGGGTCGTAGGCGACGTTTCCGCTCATCTCTTCCCCTTCAGTGTTGGTGGCCGCCCGCCGGGGCGGCGGCCGGGGAAGCGGGTTTCTGGCTCAGGTGTGCCAGGGCGGCCTTGAGGCGGGACTCGGAATCCACCAGGAAGTTCGCGCGGACGACCACCTCGTCACCGGCCTTCAGGCCCGAACGGATCTCGACCTTCTCGCCCACGGTGGTACCAGTGGTCACTTCCCTGGGTTCAAACTTGCCGTCACCCAGGGCAATGAAGGCCACCTTGGTGGTGCCGGCATCCAGCACAGCGTCCAGGGGAACCAGCAGACCCTTTCGCCCCGGGCCCTTGAGTAGGACCTCTCCGAACATCTCGGGCTTCAGGTCACCCTTGGGGTTGGCGAATTCCAGGCGGGCTTTGGCCGTGCGGGTCTTGGGATCCATGACAGGGTCCACGAAGGCCACCCGACCCTTGAAGGTGTGGCCCGGCTGGCTCTCGAGGCTTAGGTCCGCAGACGCACCCACCTTCACACGGCCGAGCTCGGCCTCGTAGATGTCCGTGAGAACCCACACACGACTTAGGTCCGTGATTTCGAAGGGGATGTCCGCAGGGGTAATCCGGGCGCCTTCCACCACGTTCTTCGCCGTCACGATGCCCGAGATGGGGCTGCGCAAGGTGAGGGACTTCTGGACCTCGCCTGTCTTCTCCAGGCGGTCCACGGCCTCCGCAGGCACATCCCAGAGCAGCAGGCGCCGCTTCGCAGATTCCAGCAGCTCGCCACCGGACTGCTGGAGCGATCCACTGCTCAGGGCCTTCTGGGTCTTCAGGGCCAGCAGGTATTCCCGCTGGGCGCTGACGAACTCAGGGCTGTAGAGGCTGAACAAGGGCTGGCCCTTGGCCACGGGCTTGCCCACGTAGTCCACGAAGAGCTTCTCCACGAAACCCTCCACCTTCACGTTCACCTTGCGAACGCGTGTCTCGTCCACCGCCACGCGGCCGACGGTGCGGAGCTCCCCGCCGACGAGGCCTTCAGTCACTTTGTCCGTTCTCAGGCCGATCAACTGCTGGCGCTCGTGATCGATTTTCACCGTGGCATGGGACTCGATCCCCGTTCCTTCACCCTTCAGGTCGCCCTCGTAGACAGGGACATAGTCCATGCCCATTTCGTCCTTCATGGGGACCTGGGACGTCATGCTGGGATTCATCGGGGAGCGATAGTAGACGATCTTCCCCTTGTCCTTGGGAGCCTCCCCATCCATGGGCACCAGGTCCATGCCGCAGATGGGGCAGGTTCCCGCATGGTCCTGGATGATCTGAGGATGCATGGGGCACTGGAACATCTGCTTCTTGGGCGTTGAAGCCGTGGTGGCGGATTCGGCCCCATGGTCATGCTTGGGCGTGGGGCGCAGGAGCAGGGTGCCTCCCACACCGGCCACCAGCCCCAAGGCCACCAGGCCTAGTGTGCGGAGGCGGGAGGGGCGGGCGGGGGTTGTCTCAATGGATTCATCAATCATGGTCTACTCCGGGCTCACATCGATTTCATGGCAGGACCGCCTTCGCCCTTGGCGGAGGTCGTTCCGGATTTGGCAGGGGACGAGGGCATGGCGGATCCGCCAGGGCTCCCACCCATCCCCATGGACCCACTGCTCAAGCTTTGAGCGGTGATGGCAGGTGTCCCCGCCAGGTTGAATTCCTCTTGGGCGATTTGCAGAGCCTGCGCTTGCGCCAGGGTCTGGAGGAACCCACCTCGATCGGAAATCCAGCCGTTGAGAGCCTCTAACGCGCTCAGGAAAGGTGCGCGACCGGTTTCATACTGAGCCAAATTGGCCTGGAAACTGGACTCGCTCTGGACCAACAGCCCTTCTCGGTAGAGCCGCAACGTGTCGAGTGCCGCTTCTAGCTGGGCCGAACGCTCGTGGATTCTTTGGTTGAGAAGAATACGGATGCTTTCTGCGTCGGAGCCCTGAGCGCGCCGACGGAGTTCCTGCTCAGAGACAGCCCGCTGTTGTTTCTGCTTGGACCAGACAGGAAGGGAGACGGAGAATCCGACCTGCCACATGGGATCAAGTCCACCGCGGGGCATGATGCCGGCGCTGACCGCAAAATCCGGGTAACGATCCCGCTTGGCCAGATCCAGGCTGCGTTCTGCCTGCTTGATGCCGAGGCGGGCGGCCTGAAGTTCAGGGCTCTCCTTTTCGGCCCGGCTCGTCCAGATCTCTACCGGGCTTGCCTCGGGGAGAACATCCTCAAGACGGGCTGTTGTTGGAATCGGCTCCTCGGATGAGAGCCCGCGAAGCCGGTTCAACGTGGCCTGGAGGACCTGCTCCTCGGAGCGGAGCGAGATGCGTGCCTGACGGATGCGGTTCTGTTCAAGCTGGGCCCGGAGAAGATCCGCCTGCGACCCTTGGCCCACCTCATACCTCAGCTTGGTGATGTCGCTGGCCTTCTGCCAGAAGAGGGCCTGCTGATCGAGCAGTTCCATTTGTCCGCGCACGAGCAGCAGTCCGAAATAAGCCCGTTTCACGTCGGCGATGAGGGTGAGACGAGTACGGTCTTCCGTCAGCTTCGATGCCTCGGCTCCAAGGCTAGAGATTTCGCCTCGGAGACTCCGCTTCCCGGGCCAGTACAGCGGCTGGGTGAGCATTACCTGGTAGTAGCTCGTCTCCATCTTTCCGACCTGGATCCCTTTGAATCCATCGTTCTGAAGGCCCAGCGTCAGGCTGGGGTCGGGTAAGGCCTTGGATTGAGGGACGCGCTCTTTCTCGGCCTCCACCAAGGATTTGGCCTTAGCGAGATCCGGGTTGCGATCCAGGGTCTCCTGGATCAGCGATTTCAAAAGAGGGTCTTCCGTCTGCGCCGCCTGTAGGTTGGCAGGCAAGGAAGCTGAAGCGGTTGGGGATGCCTGGGTCTGGGCCCACCCGACGACCGGGATGAGGCCCAATGCCAGGCGCGCGAATCTGCGCATGGACGAACTCCGAGAAATGAGGGTGGGTGCAGCTCCAATCAGCTTTTTCAGCTGGACAAGCCGATCCCCTCAAATCCGAAATACCGCCAAGATTGCGAGTGTGTCCAGGGGCCGACCGCGTGGAATATCCGTAGCCCGAACCGTCCAATTAAGGGCATGCCCTTCCCGGATGGCAAAGGACATCTCACGGACTAGCACACCGGCCCAAGGCCTGGGCTCGGGCTTCCGTTCTGGGTTCAGATCTCTTTCAGCAAGGTTCTCTTCGGCCATGCTCGAGGATGTGGAGGATACCCCTCCTGGACAAGGCGTGCTCGGAGAAGAGCAGTTGGATCCGGCGCCACCTTGCGTCGCAGGCGAAGTCGGCCGATTCGGGGCCATCGGCTTCGTCGCGCACGCACAGTCTGCATCGGAAACGGCCCCACATCCACAAAGGCAGGCCAAAGCTGCTGGCCCTGCCACCATGCGCGCCATTTCCACCGGCCCGACCAAGGTCAGGATCGCAATCGCGATGTAGTGGAACAGACGACGCAAGGGACACCACCTCTTGGGGGGAAGTCTAGACCGGGGGTCATCTCATGCAACGCACTTTCACATTCCGAACCTTCCTCCAGGTCGATTCCCGGAGAATTTCGTCTCGCAGGACTTTGATCTATTAATTCGAATAAAGCGATTTACGTGTAAATCGACGATGCGAAGCCGCTTGAGCCCAGTCGTGACTCGAGTCACTGAAATGGAGCTCTCTCTTTAATCTGTTCTTAATCTTTCGAATCGTGAGGCCCGCCGCCTAAACGTCCCGTCACCATGGCGCGGCTTGGCCTTCGCCAGAGAGCCCTGACCGGCACCCTTACGGCCTGTGCACGACACCGGCATGGGCAGAGAGGTAAGGCGGCTTCGCATTCTCTACCGGCAGTGGCACGCCTCTTCTCACCCTAGGCACTCAAATCCCGCCGTTTCGGAGCGGGCGTAAGCCATCCATGTTCCGGGAGAAGTGCCGGATACCGGGTGGTGGAAGGTAATGAATCACTGCGGTGTATGGTAGGAGGGCAATCCACTATTACACGACTCCGTGTATCATGACTCCGATGGCTAAGCCCACCCTGAAGGTCTCTCCTTGTCCCCCTAAGACGCCTCTCACGAAGCGACCTCTGTTGGGTCCCGGCGAATCTTCTGAACTGGCGCGGATCTTCGATGTGCTCGCCTCCGACACCAGGCTCCGTCTTCTCCATGCCCTTGTGCTCCTAGGCGACCCCTGCATGAGCGACCTGGCCGAAGCCGTGGGAATGAAGCCCCAGGCGGTCTCCAACCAGCTCCGCCGTCTGGTTGACTTGAGCATCCTCAGCACGCGCCGTCATGGGACCCACATCCACTACCGCATCGTGGATCCATGCGTGACCAAGCTCATGTATCACGGGCTCTGCCTCATCGAGGAGACCCACACCCACGCTCAAGTGACCGCGTCATGAAGCGCTGGGTCGCGATCCTGCTCCTCTGCCTGGTTTCCTTCTACCTGGGCGCAACGAGTCTGGATCAGTGCACCGAAGGCGTGAACGACGACTGTGCCCCCATCTGCCACATCCTCTGTGCGGATGGCTGTGCCACCGTCCCAGTCCCGGAGTCTCCGGTTCCCCCGGCCCCCGATCCGTTGCCTCGCCCTCGTTACGAGGCCGAGCGGGCCGAGCACCTCGTCAGCATGGTCATCGAACCCGAGAAGGGTCCCCCCCGGGCCTGAGCGATTCCAGCTTCGAAGCCACGGCTGGGCCTCGCCTTGCCGCGCCATCCACTCGAACCGATTGAGGCTCCCATGCGATCTCTCCTTCTTGGGGCGATGCCCTGCCTGCTCTTCGCGCAGGCGCCGCCCCTCTCCTACGACGACATCATCCAGCGGGCCCGGACCAGCCCCGAGCAATTCCGGACCGAGGCCCTGCTCGCTGAACGGCATCGAGCCCTGGCCAGCACACGTGGATTCCTGCGCGAGGGACCAGCCCTTGGCATCGCCGCCGGGCCTCGCACGAACCCTATCGCTCCGACGACAACGGACCAGACCATAGATCTGGACTTGCCGTTGTTTTTGTCGCAAGGCACCCGGAGTCGCCTGGAGGCATCCCTCGGCAAGGCCGACCCGGCGCTTCGTGACGCCGCCAAGATTGAGGCACGTTTCCGTCTCCGCCAAGCCTATCTGGACGCCTGGCTGGCCGAGGAGGTCCTGCACCTTCGGGAGACGGATCTCGCGACGGTGCAAGCGTGGTTCAAAGCCGCCCAGGTGCGGCTGGAGACCGGAGCGGACCCCGCGTTCCAGGTGACCCTGGTCGAAGGCGAGCGGCTCCGCGCCCAGGCTGATCTGGACGAGGCCCGCCGCCAGCGACTGAACGCCTGGGCCGTGCTGCGATCCCTGGCTGATGTGCCCTCGGCACCTACCGTTTTGGCGGCCCCGGGGGAGGCTTCCCTGCCACCCTCCGACGACCTCCAACCCAGGTTCGAGGCCAGCACCCTGCGCCGGGCCATCCAGGAGCGTCTGGATCTGGAAGAGCAGGCCCTTCGGCACCAGGAAGCCATCGCCACCAGCCGGTGGAGTCTCCGAGGCAGCTACGGCAAGGAAGGGGAAGACCGCATCGGCAAGGTTGTCTTTGCGTATCGCTTTCCCCGCCCGGGTGAAGGTCAGGCCGTCCGGCGGGAGACGGAGGCCACTATCCAGGCCACCAAGCGTGAGCTGGAGACCGCCCTACTGGAACTGGATGCCCGCTTCCAATCCGCGCTGGCAAGGCTTCAGACCGCCACGCCGCCCTTGCCCTTCACGGGCTTCGAGCAGTCCCTCAAGGCCATCAGCTTGCGCCTCAGCGAGGGCAAGGAACGCCCTTCCGAGGCCCTGCCCATCCGCCGCCAGCTCCTGGAGGCGAAGGCCGCTTCCTTCCGCCGCCTCTACGCCGCCCACCTTCTGTCCGCCGAAGTCCAGGCCCTCACCAACGGGGTGAACCCATGAACCATGTCCTTCGACTGTCCCTCTTATCCCTTGTGCTGATCGCCACCACGGCATGCGACCGCAAGGCCGCGCCCCCTGAAACCAAGGAGGCCCACAAGGATGAGGCCACCCGGGGCGACGAGCCCATGCACCTCCCGCTGAAGGAGATCCGGGGGCTCCGGTTCCTGGTCGTCCCTGAACCGACGGCCGAGGGGGCCTGGTATCCCGCCGAGGCCATCGGGGACGAATCCGCCCAGGCGATCCTCAGCAGCCCTGTGAAAGGCATCGTCTCGGCCATCCAGGTTTCCCCGGGCCGGCGCGTCGGGACCGGGGCCGGGCTGATCACCCTCCAGAGTCCGGAGCTGGCCCGTCTCAAAGCCGACTGGCTGTCCACCAGGGCGAAGCGCGAACGCGCGGAAGCCGAACTGGCCCGGGAGCAGCGTCTCTACGAAGCCCAGGCCGGTTCGAGGCGGGACCAGGAAGCCGCCCGAAGCGACGCGGCCACGGCCCGGGCGGAGGAGGAGGCCGCCCGGCTCGCCCTGGAGGCCCGGGGCCTGAAGCCGGAAGCTGCCGGCGCCGTCCTGACCGTGAAGGCCCCGAAGGCGGGGGTGGTCACGACCTACAAGATCCAGCTCGGGCAGGGGGTCGAGGCCGGGCAGGACCTGGGCAGCTTCCAGGCCGCTTCCGCCGCCATCGTCCGGCTGGAGCTGCCGCTCCCGGCCCCCGAGAACTGGCGGCCTGGCGCGGTCACGGAGGTCCGGAAGGGCGACGGCCAGCGCTGGAAGGCCCGGCTGGAGGGCACGCCCATGACCCTCACCACGGACACCCGGCGCCTGAGCTACCGCCTGCGGCTGCTCGGGGGTCCACTGCCGATTCCCGGCACGCCGCTGGAAGTCCATGTGCCCCTGGCCAGGACAGTCGTTCTTCCCCAGAGCGCCCTTCAGCAGGTGGAAGGCATCTGGGGTGTCTTCGTGAAGGATGGCGAAGAGGCCGAGTTCCGGCCCGTGCGCCGGGGCCCTGAGCTGGGCACCGACGTGATGGTGCTCGACGGTGTGAAGCCCGGCGAGACCGTGGTGGGCGAAGGGGCCTATCTGCTGAAGTCCCTCCAGATCAAGCGTAAGAGCGGCGGGGAAGACCATGACCACTGAGCCGACCACTCCCCACCACCGCTCCCTGATCCGCCGCTGGTTCGACTGGATGCTCCCGCGCAAGGGGTGGGTGTTCGCGCTGGCCCTCGTGTGGGGCGTCGCCGGGCTCGCCAGCTTCGCGACGTTGAAGCGCGACCTCTTCCCGGATCTCACCCTCCCCAGCCTCAACCTCCTCATCCAGAGCCCGGGACGGGCCGCCACGGAGCTGGAGCTGACCGTGGCCCAGCCGGTGGAGCAGGCCATCGGGGGGCTTCCGGGCGTCAAGCGCGTCGTGAGCACCGTGCAGGCCGAAGTCGTCCAGGTCGTGGTCTCCTTCGAAGGGGACACCGACCCCTGGAGGGCCCGGCAGCTCGTGGCCGAACGCCTCGCGGGCATCATCGGCAACTTCCCGGAGGGAACCCGGGCCCCGCTCGTCTCCAGTGCCGCCGGGCGCC
Source organism: Geothrix paludis (assembly GCF_022808815.1). Taxonomy (GTDB): domain Bacteria; phylum Acidobacteriota; class Holophagae; order Holophagales; family Holophagaceae; genus Geothrix; species Geothrix paludis. The sequence goes on from NZ_JAKZLC010000002.1 coordinate 405,930, forward strand.
TCCAGGAGATCATGGAGATCGTGCTGGAAGGCCCCGCCACGGACCCCATGAAGCTGCGGGACCACACGGAGAAGGTGATCATCCCCCGGCTTCAGGCCGTCCCCGGCGTCGCCCGCGTCGAGCGCCTGGGCGGCGAGGAGCGCCAGCTCCAGGTCATCGTCCAACCCGAACGGATGCGTCTCCAGGGCGTGAGCCTCACCCAGATCCTCGAAGCCATGGACGGCACCCACCAGGACAGCGCCGCCGGCGTGATGGAGATCCAGGACAAGGGTTGGTTCATCACCGTGGGCAGCCTCGCGGCCCAGCCCGAGGCTGTGAAGAAGCTCCGCTTGAAAACACCCCGGGGGACGATCCTTCTGGGCGATGTCGCTGAAGTCCGTGAAGGCGCTGGCTTCCGGCGCGGGCTCGCTCGTCACCAGGGCCACGAGGACGTGAGCCTTCGGGTGGTTCGCCAGCCCACGGCGGAAACCCTGGCGGTCTCGCGTGAGACACGGAAGGCCCTGGATGAACTGCGCCAGAGCCTTCCCGAAGGCATGGACCTGACCTTGATGTACGACCAGGGAAGGCTCGTCACCCACGCCCTGAACGGCGTGACGCTGGCGCTCCTGCTCGGTGGGCTCTTCGTGGCCCTGGTGCTCGTGCTCCTCCTGGGGAACTTCCGGGCGGCCCTCATCGTCATCGCCGTGCTACCCCTGGCCACCCTTGGAGCGGCGATCCCCCTGAACGCCGCAGGCATGGGCCTCAACGCCATGACCCTGGGTGGCCTCGCCATCGCCGTGGGCCTGCTGGTGGATGCCGCCGTGATCATGGTGGAGAACCTCGCGCATCGCCTCCATGAGCATCGGGATCACATCGAACCTCGCAGGGTGGCCCTTACCCGGGCTGCCGCTGAAGTGGGGATTCCCGTCCTCACGGCGGTGCTGGTCATCCTCGCCGTCTTCATCCCGTTGCTGGCCATCGGGGGACTCGCGGGCAGGCTCTATGCGCCGCTGGCCATCGCTATCGCCGCAGCTATGACCCTCAGTCTGGTCTTGAGCTTCACCCTGGTGCCCGCCCTCGTGGAGCGGTTCCTTCCGCCCGGCGCTCAGCTTGAGGAGCCCCGTCTGGTGGTGACCCTGAAGCGCGTCTACCGCCCGGGCCTCGCATGGGCCATGGGCCATGGCCCCATCGTGCGGGTGCTGGCCCTGGGGCTGACCATCCCGAGCCTCTGGCTGGCCCTGCACCTGGGAAGCAACTTCCTGCCCAACCTGGATGAAGGGGCCCTCCTCCTCAACAGCATCCTGCCGGCGGAAACGAGCCTCGCTGCCGTCGACGAAGCCAACTTCCAGCTCGAACAGAAGCTGGTGAAGCTCCCCGGTGTGTCGTCCGTCTATCGCCGGACCGGGCGCTCCGAGCTGACTGAGGACCCCATGCCCCACACGATCTCCGACGTGCTGGTGGTGCTGGATGGCACCAAGCGAACTCCCGAAGTGCAGAAGGAGGTCGCTGAAATCTCCGAGGAACTGCCCTACCCGGTGGAGCTGACCACGCCCATGCAGATGCGCATCGCCGAAGGTATCGGCGGCACGCCAGCAGACATCCAGGTGAAGCTCTTCCACCCGGACCTAGGGGTTCTTCAGACCCAGCTCTCCAGCATCCAGGAAGCCTTGGCCAAGGTACCGGGCGTGGCATCCGTTACACCCGAGGGCGCCGGATCCCTGCCGAAGTGGACCGTGGTGCCGGACGAAGACGCCCTCCGGCGTCTCGATGTCCCACGGCCCCTGATCGTGAAGACCTTGAAGACCGCCCTGCAGGGCCTCGACACCACGCCCCGCTTCGACGGCCCCCAGCGGATCGAACGGATCGTCCGTTTCCCAGACGATGGCCGCACCAGCCCCGAGACCCTCAAGCGCCTGCCCCTGGTCCTCGAGGATGGCCGTGTGGTGGAGCTGGGCCAGGTCGCCCGCTTCGAGGAGGCCAGCACGCCCAGCCTGATCCGCCGCGAGGCGGCCCAGCGGCGCCTGGCCCTGAACGTCCGTACCTCGGGCGACCTCGGTGGCACGGCGGATCGCCTGGAGAAGGCCCTGAAGAGCATCACGTTGCCCAAAGGTACCGTCGTGAAGCTGGGTGGCAAAATCGAGGAGGCCCGCGAGACCCAGAAGCGGCTGCTGGTGGCCATCGGGGCCGCCCTGGCCCTCGCGGTGGGTCTGCTCTACCTGGCTCTGGGGCGCTGGCGCGAGGTCATGGTCGTCGTGCTGACCCTGCCAGACGCCTTCGCCGGGGGGCTCTTCGCGCTCTGGCTCGCGGGGGAGACCTGGAACATCAGTTCCATCGTGGGGATGATTGGGCTCTTCGGTGTGGCCGTGCAGAACAGCCTCGTCCTAATCTCCCAGGCCAAGCATTTGATGGCCGCCGGGATGCCCTTCCACGAGGCACTGAAGGAAGCCAGCCTGGGTCGCGTGCGCCCCAAGCTCATGACTGCTGGGAGCGCCATCCTCGGCCTCATGCCGATGCTGCTCGGCATCGGCGGCAGCGAACTGGAGCGCCCCCTGGCCATCGTCATGGTGGGCGGCCTCATCACCAGCACCCTGTTCACCCTTTTGGCCCTCCCAAGCTTCTATGCCTGGGTGGGAAAACCGAAGGAGATGGAGCATGAGCACATCTAAACGAGCCTTCAAGATCCACGGCATGGACTGCGCCGAGGAGATCGCCCTTCTCAAGCGTGAGGTGGGCCCGGCGGTTGGAGGAGAGGGCCGCCTCTCCCTTGACCTTCTAAACGGAATAATGATTGTCGAGGAGGGGGCTTCGGCCTCCTCCGAGGCAATCATCCAAGCTATTCCCCGTACAGGCATGAAGGCTGAATCCTGGACCGACGGGAGGCCCCCCGAAGGGAAATCGCGCCGTCAATGGGTTCAATTAGCCCTCATGGTGGCGAGTGGTGCCCTCACTGCCCTGGCCTTCGGTCTACACGCCTGGTAGGCAGGTGGGTTCATTGGGGCCCTTGGTTCTGAAGGATTCGGCCAAGCCCATGCCGTGCCCTGGCTATCGAAGATCATTTACTTATTCGGCATTACCTCGGCTTGTTGGTTCATCGCCCCCAAGGCGTGGCTTTCAGCCAGACGCTTCCGTCTGGATATGAATCTTCTGGAGATCGTAGCCGTCGCCGGGAAGGTCTCTGCCGATTCTCCCGGCTCGATTTCGGGTCGGGATCGGCTTCGTTCCCCTGGTCACGCGAACCCAACTGTTGGGCTGGATCACGTCGAATGTCGTAGCAATTGAGCCGCTGGTAAATCCCTACCCGGGTCAATGACGCCTGCCTATTCCCTCCCTTAGTCAACCAAGCGACCCCGCTAAATGGAAATCAAAGTGAGCACCGTCCCATCTGGGAGTTTGACCGACTGGGTTTCAACTTCCAGTCGGGAAACACCTCGACTTGAAATCCAATAATTTGCCGGTTCAACCTTTACTTCCGATAACCCTGATGCTCCGCCGAAAGCCATCCGGAAGCCATCGGTTTCAGGGTGGAGTCCAGAAGCCAGAAAGTACTCCGAAGGGAATCGGATACTTCGTTGGAACCAAACCAACCTCGTCTGGTTATGGCAGACGAGGCATGCGCTTTCATTGGTCCTCCTGATCAACCTGATCGCGGCAGCCGTCAGGCTTGTACTGAAATCAGCGCCAAGCAGGGAGGCCGTGCCCAAGGTCACTGTCCGACCTTTCATCCAAGGATCGACCAGATAATTTGGCAATAGCAACTGGCTTCCAAACTCATTGGCTTTCTTCTCTACAAGCTTGGCCTCGAAGTCCTGAGGTCCGATGTCCTCTTTTGCACACAGGAATGCTCCCGTCTCCCGATCGTTGATCCAGTGGGCCAGCTCGTGGGCGAGTGAGAACCGCTGGCGTCCATCGTTGCTATCGGAGTTGATGCTGATGACGGCGTGATTTCCCCGGGCGACCAGTCGGGCTTCACTTCCCCCTAGGCGCCGGTAAATAACCTTTGCTCCTTTGTCGAAGGCAATTGCCTCCAAATCAATGTGTGCCGGTCGCCTGACCCCGTAGTCCCATAGCAGCCGTTCTGCTGGCGACAACCGCTTCAGATCAACGCTCATGGTCGCCAGTTTTGATCTCGCCAAGGGCAACCAGGTCGTCATAGAGGCTCAACCAGTCGTCATCGGGCTGATTTTTGCCCTCCCGATAGGCCAAGCCGAGGGCCGGGTTGCGGGCGAATGCAGTCTGAATGATCTGCTTGATCTGGCCCAAGGTAGGTCGGGCGACCGGGGCGACATGGGCGCGAGCCTGTGCTTCCATCTGTTCTCTGGCCTGAACCAGCCGCTGCCGGTGGACCGAGGCGGCGGCACCTCTCATGACAGCCCTCATGTGTGCCGCAATCGCACCAAGGTCCTCACCAGCCTCAAGGGCTTCCTGCCGCAACTGTAAATCCGTGGTCTTCGCCAGATCCTCCAGGGCGGCATCCCGAAGGGCTGCAATCTCCTTGCGAGCCTTCGATTGGTTCATGATGGCCTCTTCTCAGAGAAGATTTTTGCCACTCCACGGCGGAATCGCCGTCTGGCCGTGTCGTACTGAGTTTGGGATATGCCGCCCATGTCCATGATGTCAGCGGGAGGCAGTTCATCTTTAATCCCCAGGATGACCCAGGTCACTTGGAGGTCTTCAGCGAAAAAAGCCTCAATCTTGTCGGCATCGACCTTGGCGCGAGTCTGCCATTCCGAGCTGGCCTCTACTTCGATCATATTGGCGAGGGCGTCTGGGTGGCGTTGGTCCAACCTTCCCAGAACTTCGTCGACACTCATGCCATCGGGTACGAGGGCTTCCAACTGCTTGGTCCGAGACTGCTGAAGCGAGTTGCGAGAGTCACTCCCTAGTCCTTTCATGGTCTGAATCATGTAGGCGATGAAGGGCACGGACTTTGGCCAATGGCGATCCCCACCCAGGGTGCGGCAGATCGCCTCGTTAACGATTTCATCGGGGTCACTGTAATCACTTCCCAGTAGGCAGAACGAAGCCGCTTTCCTGAGCCGATACATATCCTCGGCCGAAAGGGCCTCGATGGCTTGGTCGACCTCTTCCCGTGACGCCAGGCGGTCCAGTGATTCACCACCCTTCAATACGTTCCTCCTCCCACCTATGTATGCGGAGATTATCCCTGAACCGGACAGGTTAGGGGCCGTCCGGATTTCTCGGCAGCTCCGCATACATAGTTGATGGCAGTCACATTGGCTCCCACTCCACCCTTTTTCATGGAGAATTCCGTGTCCGACGAGCATTCCGACCAGATTTCTGGTCACAGCAATACCTTCAAGATCATCGTCAATGGCCGTCCCCGCGAGGTGACCGACCATAAACTGACCTACCAGCAGGTCGTCGACCTGGCATTTCCGGGCGACCAGCCCGATCCGAACATGGTCTATACCGTGGCCTACGCGAACCCTCACGGGAAGGATGGGACGTTGGTCGATGGCCAGGACGTGCCGGTGAAGGATGGGATGATTTTCAATGTCACCAAAACCAACCGTTCTTAATCCCGACCTCAAGCGCCTGCTCGATGACGGCTACGAGATTGACCTCCCCGGGAACGGGTACTTGGTCGTCCATTCCGTCCCCTACGTCACGGCTCAGCGCACAGTGGCTTATGGGAAAGTCATTACCGACCTCACCGAGAATCTCGGGGAGCTGCTCCCTCCCCGAGATCATCAGGTGTGGTTCTGCGGAGAATTCCCCTGCCGACAGGATGGAACTCCCATAGAGGGGATTCGACATTCTTCTGCTGCACAGGCCCTATGGGAGGGATTCCAAGTCCAGCACAGATTCTCCAATAAGCCCCCCACTGGCAACTTCCCGGATTACTACTCGAAGATGGTTAGCTACATCACGATCATCTCGAACGAAGCCCGCGCGATTGACCCCAATATCAAACCATGCACCTTCAAAGTAGTTCCGCCGGTTCAAGAGGACTCGGTGTTCAGGTACCACGATTCTGCCTCCAGCCGCGCTGACATCCTCGCAGTCTCGGCCAAGCTGGCCATGAAGAAAATCGCAATTGTCGGCCTGGGCGGTACTGGATCCTACCTGTTGGACTTCACTGCCAAGACTCCGGTCCAGGAAATCCACCTGTTCGATGGCGATGCCTTTCTTCAGCACAACGCCTTCCGGGCTCCTGGGGCGGCCTCAGAGGCGATCCTCGGGCAGAAGCTGCCAAAAGTTGATTACTACGCCCAGGTCTACGATGCGATGCGCCGGGGGATAGTGCCGCACGCCGATTACCTGACGGACGACAACATCGAGGCCATAGTCGGTTTCGACTTCGTCTTCATCTGTGTGGATAAGGGGCCAGTGCGAAGACTGATCAGCGACTTCCTGCACGAGCACGAAATTCCGTTCATTGATGTTGGCATGGATCTACAGATGGTCCCAGAAGAGACAGCCCTTTTCGGCACATGCCGGGTCACCCTGAGCACCACGACTAAGCACGATCATTTCGCAAAGAACGTGGACATGCATGACGACAGGGCGGACGACCTCTACCGGAAGAATATCCAGGTCGCGGATATGAATGCCCTCAACGCGGCCTTGGCAGTCATTAGGTGGAAGCAAATCTGCGGTTTCTACCAGGACCCACTCCAGGTGCATCACATGACCTACTCGATCAACTCGCAGTCCCTGACGAGGGCCGAAATGACTGGAGCGCCGGAGGAATGAAGCAACAGGCGGTCAGGCCGGAATTCGTTAAGGTCATCCCAGAGCGGCTGGAAGATGGCGTTCTATACATCTGCGAACAGTACCGCACCGTCGCCCACAACTGCTGCTGCGGTTGTGGCCAGGAGGTCATCACTCCGCTCGGTCCCGCCGACTGGTCCTTGCGACGGGAGGGTGACAATGTGACCCTCCACCCCTCAATCGGAAACTGGGGGTTCCCATGCCGATCCCATTACTTCATTCGGCGAAACCAGGTTGTTTGGTTAAAATCCATGACCAGATCAGAGGTGGAACGAGTTCGGCGGAGGGACCGGAGGGACAAGGCCGCCTACATAAAGGAGGTCAATCGTATGAAGGAGGAGGCCCCCCCTGGCTCGAAGGCCCGGGGGGAGATGGAAAGAAAGCCCTCTGCCTTCATGCGCCTCCTGCGAGCATTCTTCTTGGGGCAATGACGCTACGCTCTAAAGACATCAGTCTACGGCCCCAGCATGCTGGGGCCGTAGAATTCCTGAACATGGCGCATCACCAATCGTCCAGAGCCACCACTCACGAGTTTCGAATAGATTTCAGATAGGTTTCGCAACGATCTCGAAGGTCTTTGATCATCTCGATCTCAGCCCGGATCGACTTCTGCTGATCCAAGGGAGTGGACCCAAGCTTCGCCCATAGGGCCTCCAGTTCGTCCTCCAAGTGCACCAGGATGGCCAGTGCCTCGACCTCCTTCGCCAAGCGCGAGGCCAAGCGCCTCAGGCGGCCGAGCAGGAAGGTTTCCTCCTCCTTAGCCTCCAGGCGCCGGATCTCGGCGTCGAGGTCGGCTAGCCATTCTTCGGGGCCATCTACCGCCGGAGATGGGGCCGCTGCCCGAAGCTCGGAGGAGCTGCGAGACGTGTGGGCACGCTCACGAAGGTCAGGTCCGGGAATGGGCTGGCGTTTCGGTGGTTCGGGATCCGGGGTATGTCTCGGGAAGCCGGGTTTCTTCATGGGGTCTCCAGGAGGCGGCATGCGCCTGAAAATCAATATTTATCGAATGCTTGATCAACCTGAAAGAAGGGGAAATGAACAGTTTCATTGTAGGTCGTCAGATTATGCGTAAGGCCAAGGAGGGGGAAACCATACCGACCCAAATGGATGGCTCAACTGATGTGGGCTATGCGCATGCAGCATGTTGCCCTGCCAATCGCAGAGGACTGTCTCATCATTCTACGGAGCGTAAGTGCAGTTCTTTGGTGATCGCCTTGGATAGCCTCCAGTCACCCGTGCTCATTTGAAGCCCGGTTTTCTTGTGCTTGGATAGATGGGCTGGGGTGTGAGACCACTCGGATCTGAGTTGGGTGGCTTCCGCCAGGTCGCCTCTCGAATGGGTGGCTCGAACTCCTCCAAGGACTCCACGGCAGGGACCAGACCGGGAAGGAAATCCATCAGCTCATCCCCGATGGAAATGAGCAGGGAGTCGGAACCGGCGATTGATATGGGTCCGGTTTCATCTGGAGCCAGTTGTTTTTGTACTGCCCCAGGTTTGGTCATGCCCTTTTGAATCGTTCTCTTCTTCAGGCTGGTCACTGCAGCCTGTGAGGCCTCCTGGAATGGCAGCCACAGTCCATTACTCGGGGCATAACAGAGATCTCCCACGGCCGGATGATCCGGATCTGTTCCTTTCAACTCCAAATGCGCCAATCGGCGCATTTTCGGCCAGATCCGAAGTGAAAGCCCGCTCTCCGAAGCGACTAACCAAGAAATGAGTCGGACCATCCCCCGGGACTTTACATCGCCCAAAGAGTCCAGCTCACCATACCTATTCAGATACTCATGAAGCACCAGGGAAAGCCCCATTGCGTACGGGCTCTTCACGGCGGCCTCAAGCATGCTAGGTGTCCACTTCCTTCGCGAGGCATTTTCGGGGAGCACCTCGGCATCGAGGCGAATGTAGTCCAAGAACCTGGCCTGTTGGGCCGGGTCATCCAGCCAATCATGCAATTTCAGTCCAGCCAGGACTCCAAATGGGGTGGTTTTGAGATTCTCCCGACTGAGGCAGCCCCTTCCGCCCAGGCTCCTGGAACCAGGGCCATTGCCTGGCTTGGGCTCAACATGACCGTCGCTCCAAGCACTGCCACTGTCCCAAGGATTCTGCCCTCCTGGGGATCGATGCACGTGATCCGCATGCCGTCCACGACTTCCAGGTTCGCATCGCAAGCCAGAAGGACCGGGCGGGCGGAGTGATTCGGATTGTCGGGGGTTGATGCCGGAACCACCCAGACTGACTGGGAGTTCAATGGGCATTGAAGGCCCGATTTCAGCAGTTCCGTTGTTCGTTCCTCCCAGCGCCTCAGGTCCTCCTCGTATGGAAGAATCCAAGCCGGGAGGCCCAGGTAATTTGCCTGACCAGCCAACAACTCTCCCTGCCATGGGCTTTTCGAGTTTCCCGATGGCTGGGACAAATGCCTCGCGATCCCCTCCCGAGTGATCGGGTCGTTCGAGGTCGGGCTGGGTTGGCTCAGGGATAGACCGGAGTCGCCCGGTTCGGGCCAAGGTGCGCGCCCGTTCTCGGTGTAGTCGTCGCTCATGTAAACCCTCCTTCATAAGGAAACGCATGTGATCGCTCAAGTGGCCGACCCCGATCAGTGGTGAAACGCTATGTCCTGAAGAGATTTGGAACTCAAGATTTCGAAGGGCCCAGGCGATCTTCTTCTTGGTGGATTTGATGAGCGAAGGTGACTTTGGCCGATGTCGATCGGCCTCGATCTGGCGTCTTCGTGGCGAGGCTTCGAGCACCATCTCCTGCGTTGGTCGCCGCCCATCAGGAGTGATGATTTCCCATCCCACTAACCCGACGCCTGGACACAATCCAACTGCTGGGGGTCGAAGGATCCATCCATGCTCTCGGAGATGGTCAATCACGGTTTGGGCGAACAGCGCCTCGAGACGCGGCGCATCTTCTCGATTCGCAAACGCCCTACGAGCGTCGAATCGCCCATGGCTCACGGTCTTGGTCCTTCGTTCCCGTTCAGGGTGGCGCTTACTTTTTCGCCCTACAACGTGAGTCTGAGGGGATTCAAGCGGCGCCACCGAATAGATCGGACCGTGGATGTGCGCGTGGGGCACACCAGCTAGTCCACGGTCTGGACGGGCTCCATCTGCTCCACGTCCCACCGGATGAAACCGCCACTCCCCAGCAAGTCCTGCTACCCGGACGGGGTTCCGATGCCCAGCGGCGAGGGCCCGACTCTCTATATCCCCGAACACACGCTTCATTCCGATCTCGATCCCCTCGACAAGCTCTGGCCTTCCAACGAAGAGGCTCAGTTCTTTAGGGAGGGTGAAGTCCAATTCATGGACGAGGGTGTAATCGGCCTTGCCCCGACTTCGTCGAACCACCTTTTCACCCGTCACCGGATGATTTCCATCCGCCAGGCGTTGACGATGCTCATCCGTGACCACATCGATTCCCCAAACTTCCCAGGCATGCCCGACGCGACCTCCAATGGGAAGGTCCACCCATGCATCCACCACCCTTGGAGCACTCAAGTAGGGTTCGGAACGGCCTTGAAAGAGATTTGGATCATCTAGAATCCTTTCTCTCAGTAGATATCCGCCATTCCCGAGGTAGCCGACAATCCCGCCATGCTGCTGTGCCTTCGCAGTGGTGATAGGTTGATGTTTGATCGTGAACCTTGGGGGCATACCGATCTCGGTAGCATGTGGCTCAATCACCGTGATGGACCACTTTCCGGGGAGCCGAAGCGGAGCGGAGGTGGGCCCCGGAATGTGGGCAGCAGTGCTTCGCCGCCTTTGTGCTGAAGAACCTAATGCCCTAAAGGTCGCTCTTCAAGATGGGTGTTTTATGAGGTGGTATTTACGCGATGCCGCGGTGTCAGTTTTGCGAGCGACATGACGGCATGTGCCGTTGGCACGCCGTGGCAGGAGGAGATGACACCAGCTACGTCGTTCTTGGCATCTTCAGAAGATGGACCCCATCTCAGCGCCCTTCCTTGCGTGGGCCATAACAGACCAACCATCGACGACATCCTCTCCATGCCATCGGTGCAGCAGACATTCGGCCCGAGAGGCGAGATACCACCTCAGAAGCGCCAGATCTTGATCCGAACACCGGCACACGCATGCTGATAGGCCAGGAGGTCACACCATGTTCATCGTCGAATCCCGCGAGCGGGAAGCAACCACCACCATTCGAGTCGTCGTCCCGGATTCACTGCACAAGCGCCTGGGAGAAGCGGCCCAGAGGGCGAACGTCGACATCCAGGAAGTTGTCCGGCAAGCGATCGTGTATGCCTTCAGGCAGTCTGAGGGCGCATCTCCATCTGCGTCTGGTCGCAAGCGTAAGAACGGATTGAAGGAGTCACGCGCTTGTGGCTCCGTCCAGAAGCACCACCCCGAACCGCTCGATAATACGGATGCTGCACCGGTCAGCCGCGCGCCTGAAGACTACTGAACCCGCCAAGGGTCAACATCCATGCGCCATTTATCGAACTCGCTCCAGCAGATCCAAATTGCCCTTGCGAACCAGAGGGGGGTCTGTGCAGTAACTGGACGGGCACTTCTTCCCCAGGATGGAGTGCTCGTCAACGGCCTCCATGGCCCAGACGCGATATCCCCTTCGGCCCCCGGGCTTCGTGGCCATGCGCGGCGCCTACCAGATCCTCACGTGATCGGTTGGTGGCTGATGCCACTCCTGAATCCCGATTGGCTCAACACAGTGTGCCGATCCGGATGTTGGCGGCGCGCGGCATGGCCATCACAAGAAGCACTCAGCATGCTCGATCGTCCGACTCTCCCTATGGAAGCCCTGAAGGCACCGTTTGCTGCCCGAGTATGGCTCGGGCTTCTCTTTGCCGAGGAAATCCGAAAGTGGCGCTATGCCTTTGACCCATCACAAGTCTTTCTCGGTCGATCTACTCCAGCAGGAAGCCGAATACTTGAAGCCAACCCTATGCACGATGGGTGGGTGCTCATTCCCAGGACACCTCTCGACTGCACCTGGCTAAAGCACCCAACCTGGCCACCAGACACATCGAGGTGGGATCACTGGCTTCAAAAGCAGCCGGATCCCTGCCATTACTGGAGGCTGAGCAAGGGTGGCGCCTGATTTCACGGTTTGCATCCACCCATGCTCTGGAGCCTCCTAGGGGCGCTTAATGTATCCAAGTGGCGCAGGCTTGGTTGTGACCATCTGCCCCGTAGTTTCTGGGACCGTCATCGATCCCCCCACCGACTCGATGGCGGCCTTCCATGCCTCGATGCGCTCGGCGTAGACCTGCTTGGTTTGCTGATCGTGCTGGATACCCGGAGTGCTGTCTGACACGAACCATAGGGCAGGCACAGGCGCCACCATCTGACACCCCGCATAGGCCTTCAGGAGCAGCTTCTCCAAGGACCATGGCCCCGCCCCGACCACCCAGCCGTTCTGCTTGGCACGATCGAGGTATTCCTTGGTGTCGGCTTCGCCGATCGCCACGGGGACCAGCTGGCCGGAAATGGTGACAACGGAACTCTGCTCGCCATTGCCGGTGCCATTTCCCGTGGTCTTCAATTCGAATTCGGTGCCTCGAAGGGCGGACAGCACGAACTGACCGAGGTAGCTCTGCCCGCCAGAGAAGAAGGTCAACCCCCGACCGAAGATGCCGAGGGCCTCCTCATTGCTTCGCTTGGCCCACTTCGAATCGACAAGGTAGAGCGAGGCACCCATGACCCGCTTGCCGTCCACCACGGCGTAAGGCGTGATCGCCAGGGTCTGACCTCCGAAGAATTTCAGTACCCTCTTTCCGACCAGGCCATCGGAGACATCCACGCCACTGGCAGCCATCCAGGCCGGGACAAATTGGGTGGGCCACATGCCCGTGCCATGAGGCTTGCCGGGAAGCGGCTGCCGTTCGGGGGTGAAATCAGTCCCTTCGAGACGATAGGCCTTGATGACATTCGGCTCCCAGCCAGCGTCAGGAGCCTTGCCCTTGAAAATGACCAGATACTTGTCCCCTTCCAGGGTGAAGACCCCATCCTTCTCAGTGAGGGTTCCTTCGTCCTCCTGGGGAGAAGGGAGAACCGTGAACCCCTCTTCCGGCCAGAGGAACACCCGGAACACTCCCTTCCCCTGCTTCATGCCTGCATTGATGCTCAGCCGGAACACGGTCTGCTCGTCGTCTGACATGAAGTTCACGAATTGGGTGGCGAACTGAGAGTAGGTGGCCGAACCGCTACCTGTAACCTGAGGCGCCTTCGTCCACCTCCCCCGAAACCCGAACAGAAATTGATTCGTCTTCTTGGAAACCACGGCGCCGACGAGAGACTTCGGCAGACCCAACTTGTCGTTCACATCGACTTTCGCGGCCGAGGCGGCTTTCGCAGGCGAAGGCTTCTTCTGCGCACCTGCCCACAGTTGAATGCCCGAGAGGGCTAGGAAAAGAACCAGCGTCATTCGATTCATGGATGCTCCTGATCTGAAGATGCAAGGTCATGGCGGGGTCTGGATGGACTTGTCCGACATTACTTGAAACGGGTTATTGTTGAAAATCTTGAGCCCGCCACCACTTCTCCGCCTGGGATAAGCTGAGGCCATGGCTTTCAGCCACCTTTCTCGCCCTGGATCCGTGGGCGTAGGGGGTGGGTGTTTGCAATTAACTGATTCGGGTATTTTCGCATGAGCCCGGTCGGTGCCTACGGAAAAACGCGCATCCCAGCGGTTCCTCGAACGCTCGGCGAGCGGCTTCGGAAGATTCGACTGGCCTGGAATTGGTCCCAAACTGACATGGCAACCACTCTTGGGACCAACCAGCGAACCTATTCGGCCTGGGAGAGAGACCTCCAGCTCCCGAGCCAGGCCAGCATGATGGCCCTGTGCAGGTTCCTCCGTATGCCAACCTCCGCCTTGCTGGAAGGAAAGGCTTTCGGTGTCCCGGAAGTCCCGCTCCGCTTCTCTCCGGGCCCAGGGGGCACAGATCGACCTGGAACCCCGGTTCTGGTGCCAGACCTTGATCCGGACATTCCCGCCATGTTGCTCCCCATGGATTCTGCTGAGTCCGCTGGTCCCCTGAGTTCTCGCCAAGCGTTGGGGGCTCTGAAACAGGCACTCGCGGAAGGACGATCCATCTGGATTGTGGTCGGCCCCCGAAACTGATGCGGATCATGCATCCCGCGCGTTGGTCGGATGAGAGGGCGGCTGATCGGGGGGGCCCTTCATGAGGCTCAAGGCACTCTGGCCGAGAGTTTCATCCTGAAGGAGCCGGACAAGACAAGCCCGCTTCACCAACACACCGCCATAGCCTGTGGTGAGAAGCTGAGCGATCAGCTCGTGGACAGATAACTGCTCAACCTTCATCTTCAATCACCTTGAATGGGATGCTTCGGTTCCTGGATTTGCCTTCTACCCGGGAATACTTGGCCACATCGGCATGGAGCCCGCGCAAGGCATAGTGCTCAAGCAGGGCTTCCAAGGTCATGCCCCGATGCTTCGCCATTTCGCTCAAAGCCTGAACGTGGACCTCAGAAAGCTGTACTTCCATGGTTTGCTTGAGCCCCTCTCCAGTTGCCTCCGCCAGGCCTCTCAGGTTCTCCAGCCACTCCTTTCTTGGGTTCGCCTCGACTCCCTGCACCGCGACCTGGCCTTCATTGAAGTCGAAGACGATGGGACGGTTCAGGGCTTGGTATTGCTCGGTGCAGGTGCAGGCATTGATGTAGGTGGTGGCTTCTGATTGGGCCACGCCGTACCCGTCATGGATGTGGCCGAAGATGTGAACCTTCGGCCGCACGACCCCGAGGCGGAGCTTTAGCTGCTCACAACCGAGGTGTTCCCCTCCGTGAACCTGGTCCAGAACTCCGTGAGGTGGCCCGTGAGTGATGAGGACATCGGTCCCTTCCGGGATCAGCCCCCAGGTTTCCATGAGTTTTTCGCCATTCCGAGGCAGGTTAAAGGCCCAATCCATGAACCACGGCTGCCAGGGGGATCCCCAGAACCTCACCCCATCGATCGTCACCCCAGAGTCCTGGAGGTAGGTGATCTCGGGGTACTTCGCCAGGAGGCCGGTTGCCCTCTCCGGATCCTTCTGGTAGATCCAGTCGTGGTTCCCGGCGATGAGGATCTTGTGCGGATGGGCCTGGGCTGCAAACCAGCGCAGGAACCGGTCGACTTCATCCGGTGTGCCCGTGCTCGTGGCATCCCCGGCATGGATCAACACGTCTCCATGCGGCAGGCTGAAACCCCGGTGAGACATGTGCGTATCAGAAATGCAGATGAACCTCATGAATGCCTCATGGAATCGAAGGAGTGGTGGTTTGGCCGCCGACGGATCTGGTGCTGCTTCGCCGCCAAGATGGGCCCCCTGCCCCATGATCCAGCGGCGAAGTTGCCATGGGGTATCCAGTCATGGGTCTTGCCCGGACTGCGAGGATCTATGTAGCTCGGTGGAATGCCTAACGAGTTTTCGTCTCGTGAGTCTTGAGCCAGAGATCCAAGGCCTCCGAGAGAATCTGGCTTTCCGTGAGCATCATCTCCGCTCGCGCGGCCTTGAGGGCCAGGAACTGACGCTTCGGCAATCGAATCTGAACCCGCTCGGTATCCCCTTCGAAGATCCGTGGCCTTCCCTCGGGCCCGCTGCTCTTCTGGGTCCGTGAGGGTCTCACGGATGTCCGAGGCGTCTGCTGGCTGACCACCTCGGCGGCACCCTGCTCCAGGGCCCCGAAGATCTGCTTCGAATCCGGCCGAGTCGGCTTGCGCTTGGTCACTGTGAGGTCCGTGGGTTATTCACTGCTGAACTTCTGAACTTAGAATATCCCGAATGGCCCCCACCACGCCCCGCATTTCGTGAGCCCCGGCCCCACCTGTCGCGATGGCCGAGACGCCTAGGCCGAAGGACTGGCGAATGGAAACCCGATTCCCCACCGCACCGAGAAATCGGTAACCCTTCTCGCCGGCGGCCCTCCGCAACCCTTCGACAGCCTGTCGCCCAAGGATGGTGTGGGGGTTCACCTTGTTCAAAGCCACGGCCACGGCGAGGCCCGGATTCCCGGCTCCCTTCAGGCGCTTGAGGTATTCCAGTCCTCTGCCGAGAGCCACCAGGTCCGAGTCCCCATCCCCGGCCACGAGGACAGCCAATCTGGCCAAGGCCGCACCCGAAAGACTGCGCGGATCGTGCCCAGGGGGGCAGTCCACCACCACATCCGCCGCTTCGGTCGCCAAGCGACTGAGGATGTCCTTGACCGTTTCCCAGGACTCATTGGAGAGGGTGGTGCAGGCGTGTCCTGCCCGCTTGCACCACCGTGCGGCATCGCCCTGAGGATCCAGGTCCACGATCGGAAGGCCGAGGGCCTTCGCCGTGGTCGTGGCCAATGTGGATTTGCCGGTGCCACCCTTGTCGGACCAGAACGCGAGGATCATCTGAAGGCCTCCAAATTATAAAGTTAAAAAGTTAAAATTTTCAAACCCAACTCAAAAAGGGAGAGAACAGCATCCCGAAGCCCCACCTCTTCTTTCGAGTCAGTCAGGCCGCTCCGGTGGACAGCCTGAGCTCAATTGATCGGATGATCTGCCAGCAATGCTCCTGAATTCGCAGGAGGTTCGTCCTTGGAAGCTGAATTGGACCTGACCAGTTCATTGAGGGCCACCAAGAGAGATGCGAGCTAAACCGTGACTCGCTGGAGGAGCCGAAGAGTGGGTTTCAACTTTCCATGATTCAGTATAAGTTTTTAACTTCAAAAGTCAAGAAGCTCGAAATTATTTTCTCGATCCCTTCTCCCCCCTCACCCGGAATGCTTCCCGGGGCCTTTTCAGTTCTCTGCGGGGCGGAGCCCCGTCCCCAGCTGCTCCAAGATCCAGAATTCAGAGCCCTCTGTCGTTTCATTGAGAGGAAGCCAGGACCACCAGTCCACGCCATCCCCCCTTCCAACTGCTCCTGAGTCCGTCATCCGTCGCCCCCTCACCCAAAGCGGGGGGCGATGGATGACGGACTCAGGGGCCTCAAAGGCCCACCACGCCTAAGTTCCGAAGAAGTAGCGTGCAATCCAATTACCACCTCAGAAGGCCGCACCCTACCGCAGCCTCAGGCAGGTCCTTATGTTCAGGAGGTCTAGAACGGCAACCAGAAGGGCCTGAACATGCATCCCAAGAAGCTGAAAATGATCCCCCAGCAGGTCCTGGTCCAATCGACCTCCGTCGACAGTCATGACCCCTCCGTTCTGGCGGTCGACATCGAAGAGGCGGGACGGCGGATTTCAGTGGGTCGGTCCGCCATCTATGAATTGATCAAGGCAGGTAAGATTCGAACCGTCCCAGCCGGGCGGAAAAAACGCGTGGTGCCGATCTTCGAGCTGGAACGGTATTTGAAGGACAATGTGGCCTGACCAATGACGGACCAATTACAGAGCATTCATTTCACTCGGGAAGACTTCTTCGCAACACGCACCTTTTCATCGAGAGGATTCTCCTTACTTCCTTCAAAGATGCCCAGCTTAGGCCCGTGTTTCTTCACTGCCATCGCAACGGCAGAAGGAACCAAGTGCCCGTAGTACTTCTCGACCATTCGGGTGTCGGAGTGCCCGAGTTGGGCCGCCACATAGAGGAGTTGCATCCCCTGAAGGATGAGATTGGATGCGTAGGTATGGCGCAGCTCGTGAAATGTCACCTTGGTGATGCCTGCCTTCTTCCAGGCCTTCTTCATCAGATGAACCTGGTCATATGGCATCCAGTCATCCGAGACCTTTCGCTTCACCCGATCCACGCCCGTATGTCGAAACAGGGTCTCTTCAGAATCACGCCCCTTTGTGAAGGAGGCGAACCAGGCAACAGCCTCATCATCCAGGTGGATGTACCGGCTCTTCCCGTTTTTTCCGAACTCGATAAAGAGCGTCTTGGGCTTGGCCGAGAAGTCCTTGACTCGGCATCGGCCCAACTCCCCGTAACGAGCACCTGAAGCCAACCCACCAATCACCAAGGATTTGAAATCGCCTTCGCAGGCCTCCACCAGCAGACGAGGCTCTTCCCCCTGCAAGAACCTGACCCGAGAGTTGCCCACATTCTTGAAGGGCTTCACGTCTCGCCAAGGTGCCGCGCCCTGTACCTTCCCATCCTGGTGCGCCAAGTTGAGCGCCGCCTTCAGGTTCGTCAGGATCCGATTGGACGTATCCCTGCGCTTCCTCATCTCCTCTGGTGTCGTCGGCGCAGGTAGGTGCTCAGGCTCTTCCCGAACCCTGCCAGTTTTCCGACGCCCAGTTTCGGCCAGTCCAACTCTCCATTCATCTATTCGCTTCTTGGTCAGTCCTTCGACCGGAGTGGCCCCCAAAACAGGAAGAATGTGGGCATTGATCGTCGTCTCGATGATGGAGAGGCTTCGCGACCCCTTCTTTCGCAGGTAAACCAAGTAGTCTCGCATCGCATCGACGACCGTGTAGGGGCCGTCGTGAGGGATATCCCCGCCTTCGGCAAGAAGCGCCCTCCGCTCCCGCTCCTTGAACCAAAATCCGGCCTTAGTACAGGCCTGCTTGTAATCCAAAACCTTGATCCCATCTGATTCCAGGAAGTCGTCGGCATGCCCCAAGGGTTCCCGGCTCATCTTCCGAGTCTTCGGATCATAGAGCCGGGCGACCCAGGATCCGTTCGCCCCATTCCCTGGCCGACGGTAGATCAAATACCTACCGGCGCTGAGGGTTTCCGTGTGATCGCGCTGCATCTCCAGGGCAAGCCGGCTGTTTCTGGTTCCCAGCGCAGCAGACCGCTTGGTCCTGGCCATCGATCCTCCGTCAGCAAACGGTCAGCAAAACTCCCTGCAAGACAAGATACCAGCCAGGCGGACCAAGACGGATACAAAATTGATTTCAATAGCCTTAGAATCACTCAAATCATCCGTCCTGGTCCGGAATTGCCATGTACACTACCTTGACACGGTAGGGGTCGGCGGTTCGAGACCGCCCGCGCCAACCAGTGAAGGCCGCTGACAAGCGGCCTTTTCTGTATCTCCAATCGGGCGGTCTCGGACCGCCGAGAAAGTCCGGCGGGCAGGCTGATTCGGGCCTCCGGCCCTCACCCCTCCGGGGCCGCCATCGCCTATGGCGATGCGGTCCTATCCTCCCTCCGCTCCGCTGCGGTCGGATGGTGGGGCCCGGTGGAGACGCGCCAGTGGCGCGCCGGAGCCGCTTGGCCGCGGGGCCAGCCGCGCGCCGGTTCGAGACCACCCCCGCCAACTAGCCAAAGACCGCATTTCCAGCCTTTTTTTGCATTACCAATCAGGCGATCCCGGACCGCCGAGAACCTCCGGCGTGCCGGCTGACTCGGGGCTCCACCCCTCGCCCTTCGGGCGGCAATCCGCTCCGCGGATTCCGTCCTATCCTCCCTCCGCTCCGCTTCGGTCGGATGGTCGAGACCGCCCGCGCCAACCAGCCCAGACAAGCCCGGACCTCCCAGGTCGGGCTGTTGCTTCCCGGAAACCACCCGCACCTGTAACCCTTCGGCGCCCGGATGCGTGTCGTCTGTTGAAGGGGCAAGCCGAACGGGGTCCCGATCCCAAGGACGGGGCGAAGCCCTGAACGGCCTGCCAAACCCACAACACGCATCCTTCACGGCTTTTTGCCATGGATGCCAGCAAGCAAGGAGAAGCAATGCAACCTCGACTGGATTACACCAAGGCTTCATCGGGCGCCTTCAAGGCGATGCTGGGCCTGGAAAAGCACGTGAGCAAATCGGGGCTGGAGCCTTCGCTGGTCGAGCTCGTCAAACTCAGGGTCTCCCAGATCAACGGCTGCGCCTTCTGCCTCGACATGCACACCAAGGAGCTGAGGGCTTCGGGCGAGACCGAACAGCGGCTCTACCTTCTGAGCGGCTGGCGGGAGGCAGACCTGTATTCCGAACGGGAAAGGGCGGGGCTGGCCTGGGCGGAAGTCCTCACGCGCCTCCCGGAAGGGGGGGTGCCAGATGAGGCTTTCGAGCGGGTCCGGAGCCACTTCAGCGAGACCCAACTGGTCGACCTGACCCTGGCCATCATCTCCATCAATGGCTGGAACCGGCTGAACATCGGTTTCCGGACTCCGGCCGGAGGCTATGTCGCCCGGTCGGCGGCGACGCTGCTTGCGGGCGACTAGGCCGGGTTCCCCTGGCTGATCGTAGGCTCATCTGCGATGCGACAGCCGGATGGCCTGGTCCGTTGATCTTGGGGATGCCCCCTCCTGAGCCCGTGGCCCAGGAGGGGGCAAAGAGCGGGAAACCATGATGCAAGACAGATCGCAGACCCAAGCCCATGGGACAGAGTGGCTCCGGCGTCGGCGCGTGCGATCCTTTCCCTTCCATGCCGAGGGGACCATGGATTCAACCGCCCTGGCCGAAGCCTTCGAAGCCCACCGGAAACTGCTGTGGGGGCTCAGCTACCGCATGACGGGATCTCCCGCCGATGCCGATGATGTCCTCCAGGAGACCTTCCTTCGTGCGCTCAAGCGTCCCCCCGCGGACCAGGAATCTTCGCTCCGCCCCTGGCTGGTGACCATTGCCGTCAATCTGTCCAAGGATCTGCTCCGGCGACGGAAATCGCGACCCTACCCGGGGGTGTGGCTCCCGGGGCCCGTCGAATGGGACGCCTCGGACTGCGTGATCGAGGCGCCTCAGGAGCGCTTCGACCTGCTGGAGACCGGATCCTATTCCTTCCTGGTGGCCCTGGAGGACCTCAGTCCCCAGCAGCGGGCGGTGTTTCTCCTCCGGGAGGTGTTCGATCATTCCGTCGATGAAACCGCCCGGCTCCTGGGCATCTCAGAGTCCAACGTGAAGGTGACCCTGCACCGGGCCCGGAAAGTGCTCAAGCGGCCGAGCTACCCGACGCCCCGGAAACGGGAGCTCACGGGTCGGGCCCTCCGGCGGTTCCAGGAGGCCCTGGCCGCTCAGGATCTGGAGACCCTGGAATCTCTGTTCACCCCGGATGCCAAGGCCTGCGGGGATGGGGGTGGAGTCTATGCCTCGGCCGAAGTCCCCATTCTGGGAGCGCGCGCCATTGCCCAGTTCTTCCTGCGCATCGCACAGCAGGATCCCTCCATTCGGCTGGATCTCCGCGAGATCAACGGATGGCCCGCCCAGGTGGGAGAGAGGGACGTCCCGGAAACGGGACTGCGAGCCCCCCGCTGGGTCCTGCTGGTCGAGGTGGACGAAGAAGGGCGCATCTCCTGGGTCCGATCCGTCCTTGCTCCCCAGAAGCTCACACGGATCTCCTGGGAGGCCCCCGAATCCTGAAGCCGATTCCAGGCAGAGCTGCTTCCTTCATGCCATCTCCCGTTGGAGCCCTCCATGCACCCGGTCTCGATCCAGAATGCTGATCACTACGTGTGGGGCGACCACTGCGATGGTTGGCACCTTCTCCAGGGCGACGATCTCCACGTCATCCAGGAGAGGGTCCCGCCGGGAAAGGCCGAGAAGCGGCATCTCCATTCCACCGCAAAGCAGTTCTTCTTCATCCTCGCTGGCCGAGCGGTCATGGAATTGAACGGGGTGGACCACCCGCTCTCGACGGGCGAGGGCATCCACATCCCGCGTGGCATGCCCCATCAGTTCAAGAATCCCTTCGGCGATCCCGTCGAGTTCCTCGTCATCTCCCATCCGACGACCCGCGGGGATCGCACCGATTTGGCCTGAGTTCCCTCGGTCTGCATGGATCTCCGATCGCACCCATCTTCACTGGGCGGCCACAGGCCGCCCAGTGAAGCGCCGCGGCCACTTGGAGAGATCAGGCCCGGGTCATGGCCTGGCCGTTCTTCGCGATGACCTTGTCGGCGGCGGCCTGGATCTGGCCGCGGGACTCCGCGTCATGGAGGCCGGTGGCCAGGTCGCGGAGCGCCAGCGCGATGAGGATCTGGGTGGTGGGGCGCTTCCCCCACTCGGGATCCTCCCAGTGGCCATGGAACCAGTCCGTCAGGCGGAGCAGGAAATCCAGGGCGGCTTTGGACAACATGGGGTCCTCCGGAAACCGGGTTGCCTGTGGGGACGCCGCCATGGCCGCATCCCATTCGCGACAGCGGTGATTGGAGACGGGGCTCATCCAGGTCCAAGCGAATGACCCTGGAGGCACCGGGAACGAAGATCGCCAATATGGGCCCCGACTAGGGTCCAAGAAGAAAAAACAGGCGAACGGTCGTTTTCGGGTGCCCAGCGGTAGACGCCCGCCCCTTCCGATCGGAACCACGCCGTGGAACTGTCCGCCCTCGCTTCAGGTGGCGGGGGGTCGAGAACCGCTCAGAACTGGAATCCAGCCGAGATCAGCAGGCTCTTGAGCTGGGTGTCGCGTTCGTCCTGGGTACGCGGACGGCCCATGATGCGCTTCCAGTCGGCGGCGTATTCGAGCTTGAGGGGGATGCCCAGCTTCAGGATCAGGCCCACCCCGAGGGTGGTGCGGAGAGGCGGGAAGGAGGGTGGAACCCGCTGGAGGGTGACGGGATCGGTCTCGGCGGTGAGGCTCCGGTAGACCTGGCCGCTGTCGAGGAAGATCTCGGCCCAGACGCTCTGCATGCCGAGCAGCGGGAAGCGGTACTCGAGGTTCACGACCGCCAGCCCCTGACCGCCGAGCGGAATGGGCTGGGGCAGCAGGTTGCCCAGGGAATCCGTGCGCCGGACGTCGCCCAGCATGTCCGGCTCCACACCCCGCACCGTGAAGGATCCCCCGCCGAAGAACCGCTCGGACAGCGGCAGATCCTTGGCCGATTGCGCGGTGGGGCGGGCCAGGCCCAGCCGGACGCTGGCCATGACCACGCCGTTCTCCGCATGGAAGCCCATGGGCCAGTTCCATTGCTGACGCAGGTCCAGCTTCACGAAGCTGCTGTTGATCGAAGTGCCGAAAACCTGGTTCGCCAGCTCCAGCCGGCCGAAGAAGAAGGTCCCCTGAGTGGGATCGAAGGGCTTGTCCCGGCGGTCCACGATCACCTGCAGGTAGGGGGCCGAGATGATGCTCCGGGCCGGCGTGCGCGCGAGGAGGAAGAGATCCTGGTCCGCGAGCAGGGGGACGCCGTTGCTGTCGGTGTTGGAGGCCACCTCCACGCGCTCGAAGCGGTAGCCGAGCTGCACGGATTGCACGGGGCTGATCTTCCACTCCAAGCTGGGCGTGAAGCGCCGCCGGCGGGCGAAGAAGGCGGCCTGGGCCTCCTCGATGTAGGCGCCCTCCACCCGGAAGCGCGTGCGGGGCGCCAGCAGCGTGTCCAGCGAGCCGGGGAGGAACCAGGGGTCGGTGTAGCCGATGCTGTAGCTGTCGACGGAGCGCTTGATCTCGCCCGTCGGGAAGGCCTTCCGCAGGAAGGGGCTGTCCAGGGTCTGATCCCCGGCCCGCAGGCCGAAGTCCAGGGTCCGGCCCATGCCGCCCACGTTGAGGCGCTGGGCATTCAGGCCGAAGTGGTAGCCCTGGGTCTTGTCGTAGCCGAAGGACTCGGTGAACACCCAGGGGCTACGCTCCTGGAGGCGCAGGGCCAGGTCCCCGCGCTCCCAGGGCTGGTTTTCCTGGCCCGGAAGGTCCTTCAGGGTGAGCAGGTCCACCCGCTGGAAGGCCCCGAGGCCGCCGAGCTGGACCTGGCCCTCGTCCAGCTTGGCCGGATTCAGGGGAATGCCCGGGGCAAGGCCCGATTCGCGCAGCACCGCCTCGGCGCGGGTCCGGTCGCTGCCCTGCACGACCAGGCGGCGCGTATGATCGAGCGGCTGGGCGGGCACCTGGATGCGCACCACGGGATGGATCTCATCGTCCTCGAAGGAGATCTTGACCTGCGGATTGGCCGATCCCACCGAGGAGAGCCGCTGGCGGAGGTCGGAGACCACCAGGGCCAAGTCGTTGCGCACCAGGGGCAGCGAGGGCTTGAAGATCAGGCGCGCGCCCTCGGGCGTGGTCTCGAGGGTGCCCTCGAATCCCTGGAGGTGTCTCCGGTCCGACCGGTAGCGTGAGGTGCCCCGTACGGACACCGGATGGTCCGCCAGCGCGAGCAGCAGGCTCCGGGCCAGGCGCTCCCTGGGAAAGGCGGGATCGGACGGGAGCTCCAGCACGAGGGCGTCGAGGAACCGCCGCGACCCTTCACGGATGACGAGGCGCACATCCACCGCGCCCCCCTTCCCGACTTCGACGCGGCGGCGGACCTGCACCTCGGGGAATCCGCGCTGGAGGTAGTGGGCCGTGAGGCGGTCCTCCAGGGCCTTCATGGCCTCGGATTTCGCGTGTGGTGGCAGGAGGAGGAACCGCTTGGGCAGGCTCACGGCCCGCGACAGTTCCGCGTCGGACAGCTCCCGGTTCCCCTCGAAGCGCACGGTGCCCAGGACGCGCCGGGGACCGGTCTCGACGGTGTAGGTGATGTTCACGGCCTCGGGCCGCTCGGCGGTGCCCGCCGTCACGACGCGCTCGTGGGACACCTTGACCTCGGGATAGCCCTGGTCCCGGTAGTAGGCGGCGATCCGCCCGTCGCCCTCGTCCAGCACGCTCGGCGAGTAGCGCTCGGCCCGGGCCAGGGGCACGAACTCCAGCAGCCGGGGGCGCCCCCAGAGCACCGGGCCGAGCAGGTCCATGCCCTTGGCCTTCAGGGTGACCTTCGGCCCCGGCTTGACCTCGAGCACGAGGACGCCGCCCTCTCCGTCAGCAGGGGCGAGGCGGATGGAGCCCTCCATGCGGCGGTCCTTCACCAGCCGCTGGCGCAGGCGTCGTTGGGCCTCCCGCTGGACGATCGGGGTCCAGTGCGTGCGGCCGGGCGTGATGCCCGCGACTTTCAGCAGGTATTCCCGGGTATACGGCGCTGGATCGCCCTCCAGGCGCACCTCCTGGATGAGCCGCGGGGCCCCGAGGCTGAGGATCAGGTGAAGCTGCCGGCCCCCCTCGTCCACCACGGCCTTCACATCGGCCTGGCGGTACCCGGCCTCCCTCAGGCGCTGCTCGGCGCTGCGTTCCAGCAGCGCCAGGCGCTGGGGCCCCAGCCGCTGACCCTTCCGCACTTCCGGCAGGAGGGTCTTGCGCAGATCGGCGGGCAGAGGATCCCCCTCCCAGCGCCAGGTCTCCATGGGCAGCAACGGGTCCAGACGCAGGAGGATCTCGCCGCTCCCACCGAAGGTCCCTTCCACCGTGCGATAGCGGTCCACCAGGCGCACGGCGGCCAGGGCCTGCTGGAAGGCTGCCGCATCCACGGCTTGCCCCACCTTCAGGCCGAGGGCGGCCAAGGCGAAGCGCTGGTCATCCCCATCGCCCCCCACCACCCGGATCGCCGTCACCGGGTGGGACGACGCAGCCTCCTGGCCCGCGGCGGAAACCAGGGCCAGGAGGCTACAGCCGAGGGCGGCGCGGAGGCGCACCGCCTCAGAAGCCCGCGAGGGCCTCTTCCTCGGTGTCCTTCACTTCGAAGACCGAGTGCAGGCTGGTCATCTTGATGAGGCTGAAGATCTTGCCACTCATGCCGCAGATGCGCAGCTCGCCGCCCTTGCCCTTGATGGAGGTGTAGCAGCCCACCAGCTCGCCCACGCCTGAGGAATCCAGGTAGCTCACCTTGCTGAAGTTGATCACGATCTTGCGAGAGCCATTGGTAAGCGAGGTGCGGACCGCTTCGCCCAGCTCCTGATCGCCATCACCCAGGGTGATCTTGCCCTCGGGGTATAGGATCAGCACGTCGTTGTGATTGCGTGAGTTCATGATCATGGGCACCTCGGGGTGAGGGGCCAGTGTAGCAAGGCTTCCAAGGCTCAGCGCAAGCCCGTGGCCGCATGGAATCCTCCGGCATGGGGGCGGCCCCGGGCCTCCAGGGCCGGCCCGGGCTGAGGCCCAGCGGGCGGCCCGATGGATGGCATAGGTGGGTACACTGGAATCTTTGATGTCGAGGTCCCATGTCTGACCAGGAACTCCAGCCCCTCGCCCCCCGCCGGAAGACCCGCCAGATCCTGGTGGGCAAGGTGCCGGTGGGCGGGGACGCCCCCATCACCGTCCAGAGCATGACCAAGACGGACACCCGGGATGTGGAGGCCACGGTCCAGCAGATCTACAACTACGCCAACGCCGGCTGCGAGATCGTCCGGGTGAGCGTGCCCACCAAGAAGGCCGGCGAGGTTTTCCACGAGATCTGCGACCGCAGCCCCATTCCCGTGGTGGCCGACATCCACTTTGACTACCGGCTGGCCCTGGTGGCCGCGGACGGCGGCGCCGCCTGCCTGCGCATCAACCCCGGCAACATCGGCGGCCAGGACCGCGTGAAGGCCGTGGTGGACAAGGCCGGATCCAAGGGGATTCCCATCCGCATCGGCGTCAACGGCGGCAGCCTGGAGAAGGACCTGCTGGAGAAGTTCGGCACCGCCACGCCCGAGGCCATGGTGGAGAGCGCCCTGCGCCACATCGAGGTGCTGGAGCGCGAGGGATTCCATGACATCAAGATCAGCCTCAAGGCCAGCGACGTCATCCGCACTGTGCAGGCCTACCGTCTGCTGGCGAAACAGGTGGACTACCCCTTCCACCTGGGCATCACCGAGGCCGGCACGCCCTTCGGCGGCACCATCCGCTCCAGCGCGGGCATGGGCATCCTCCTGGCGGAAGGCCTGGGCGACACCATCCGCGTCTCCCTCACCGGCGACGGCGAGGACGAGTGCCGCGTGGGCCACGAACTGCTGCGGTCGCTCGCCCTGCGCAGCGGCGGCTTCCGCATGGTGAGCTGCCCCAGCTGCGGGCGCGTCCAGATCGACCTGAACCGCGTGGCGAACGAGATCGAGGAGGGCCTCAAGGCCATCAACCACGAGAACATCACCTACGCCGTCATGGGCTGCGTGGTGAACGGCCCCGGCGAAGCCAAGGACGCGGACCTGGGCGTGGCCGGCGGCGCCGGCGAGGGCCTCATCTACCGCAAGGGCGAGCTCATCCGGAAGGTGAAGGAGGAGGACCTCGTCCCCGCCTTCCTGGAAGAGGCCCGCAAGGTCAAGGCCGAAGCGGATGCGGCGAAGGCCTAAGGCGTTGGACTGGCTGGCGGCCCACCCCCTGGCAGCCTTCGGCCTCTACCTGGTGGTGGAGGCTTTCCTGCCGGTGCGCTTCCAGCCTTCCGCCTGGGTCTGCCGCGGCGCCATCCGCACCTACCAGGCGACGCTCAGCAGCCACCTGCCCACCCAGTGCAAGTACACCCCCACCTGCAGCTACTATGGCCTGGGCTGCATCCAGCGGTACGGCACCCTGCGCGGCGGCCTGCTCACCACCTGGCGCCTCATCCGCTGCTCGCCGTTGACGGACGGCGGGATCGATCCCGTTCCCTGAAAACTCACCACCAAGGCACCAAGACACCAAGAACTGCCTTTGCTTTTCTTGGTGTCTTGGTGCCTTGGTGGTGATCTTTTGCCTTCCTTCTGATTTGAAGGTCACGCCGAAACCCACCAAGATGGTCGGTTGGACTGGATCTCTGGAGTCGCCCCATGTGTGGAATCGTTTCGCTCTGCTATGCGTCTGAAGTCGCGGCCATGGGCCACGAGGCCGGGGAGCTGCTGAAGCGGCTGGAATACCGCGGCTACGACTCCACGGGCGCCTCCTTCATCGGGGATGACGGCGCCATCACGCTTCTCAAGAAGGTGGGCGCCCCCAGCCGCGTGGTGCCGGAGCTGGGCATCGATCGGCAGCGGGGCCAGCGCTTCATCGGCCAGGTGCGCTGGGCCACCTACGGCGCCGTGACCGATGTGAACAGCCAGCCCCACCACGTGCGCTGCAAGGTGGAGCTGGTGGGCGCCCATAACGGCAACATCTCCAACACGGACGCGCTGAAGCCCGCCCTCACGGCTCAGGGCCATGCCGTGAAGTCCGACAACGACGGCGAGATGATCACGCACCTCACCGAGGACGCCTACGCCGCCAACCTCGCGGATCCGGGCCCGGCCCTGGCCGCCTGCCGGGCCGCCCACGCCGCCGCGGGGCTGGCGGAATCCGTCCCCGACGGCGCCTTCCTGCTCATCGACGCCGCCCGCAAGGCCGACGCCCGGGCCGAGGGCTCGTACGCCGCCGCCTTCGCCGATCCCAAGGTGCCCGGCGTGGTGGCGGTGAAGTCCGGCTCGTCGCTCTACGCGGGCATCGGCAGCGACGCCCACGGCGAGTTCGTGGTGGTCTCCAGCGACCTCACCTCCGTGCTCTCCAAGACCCGCATGCTCATCCCCCTCTCCGAGGGCGAGGGCATCTGGTTCACGGAGCGGGAGTACCTGGTCTTCACCCTGGGGAAGGAGCTCAGCTTCTCCGTGCCGCGGCCCAAGCGCTCGAAGCTGAACGTGCGCGACACGGGCCTCCGTGCCCCGTACCGCTACTTCATGGAGCAGGAGATCGCCTCGGCCCCGGACAACCTGGACGAGGTGCTGCGCTACTACTTCCGCGACGCGGGGACCGAGGGCCTCTTCGCGGCCTTCGAGGACCGCCAGGACCTCTGCAAGGCCCTGGTGGCCAAGGTGCTCTCCCTCTACGAGGCGCCGGAGGAGGCGGCCCTGCGGAAGGCCTTCGAGGCCCTGCTGGCGGATCCCGTCCACCGGGAGCTGGCCGCGCGGGTGGAACCTCACGCCGACGTGCTGCGCGCCCATGGCCAGCCAGTCTCGGACGAGCGCCAGCTGCTGGCGGACCTGGGCCGCCTGGCGCCCTCGGCTGCCTCGGCCCTGGCCCTCTACGACCTGCTCTTCGTGTGGAAGAAGCGCCGCCGGGTCACCCGCCACCTCCAGGAGCTGGTGCAGGCCATCCGCGAGTCCCAGAAGGAGGGCGGGCGCGTCTTCCTGGTGGCCTCGGGCACCTCGTACCACGCGGCCCTGGTGGCGGCCACCTTCTTCAACAACCTGGCGGGCGTGGCCGTCTTCCCCTGCAACCCGGGCCAGTTCCGGTCCATGTACCTGAACGCGGTCCAGCCGCACGACCTGCTCATCGGCATCACCCAGTCCGGCGAGACCAAGGACCTGGTGGACATCTTCCAGGACGTGCGCGCCCGCGTGCCGGCCCTGCGCCGCATCGCGCTGGTGAACAACGAGAACAGCCGCATCCCCCAGGAGCTCTCCGAGTTCTACCTGCCCATCCTCTGCGGCCCCGAGATCGCCGTGGCCGCCACCAAGAGCTTCCTCAACCAGGTGGCCATCCTCTACGTGCTGGCCGCCTCCTTCTCGCTCACGGAGCGCAAGATCGCCGCGAACCTGGAGCGCGCGAAGGACCTCATTGCCGAGACCCTGCGCTCCTGCGAGGCCGATGTGGAAGAGGCCGCGAAGCGCCTCTACCTGGAGCCCTCGCTCCACATCCTGGGCACGGGCCTCATCGGCCTGGCCCGGGAGGGCGCCCTCAAGATCCGCGAGGTGGTGCTCAACCACGCCGAGGGCTACGACGCCGCCGAGTTCAAGCACGGCCCCAACACCATCCTGGGGAAGAACACGCTGTTCTCCATCCAGGACCTCGCGGGCCTGCTGGAGGTCTACGAGCAGCACCGCGACGGCCGCCCCTTCGCCGGCGGCATCGAGGCCCTCCAGGCCTGGCCCGAGCTGGTGGAGACGCGCTTCTCCAACTACCCGCTGCTCTTCGTGTGCCCCGCCGAAGAGCGGGACGTGCGCATCACCATCAGCCAGATCCACACCCACAAGATCCGCGGCGCGGACATCCTCCTCATCGCCGAGAAGAACCCCGAGCTGGCCCTGGCCGTCTCCGGGAAGCCCATGGGCCAAGACCGCTACTGGTCCAAGTACATCGAGGTGCCCCCCAACGGCGATGCCAACCTCTTCGTCTTCGCGGCCTCCGTGGCCCTCCAGCGCCTGGCCTTCCGGATGTCGGTGCTGAAGATGGAGTACCTGGACCGCCTGGCGGTGGCGGACCACGGGGTCCACCCCGACGCCCCCAAGAACGTGTCCAAGTCCATCACGGTGGACTAAAAACAACGCATTCAACAGTTTGAATATGACATTCGAGTTATTTAAGAAAATTTGACCTTTTTAGTCAAGATGTGACTTCCCTCACGGCCCGAAGGCCCCATCTTGGGTGCCAGGGGGTGGTCCCCATCGATGGAGCCGTCATGAACGTGGAACTGGACACCAAGGTGGGCGAGCTGGTGATGGCGCGGCCCGAGACCATGCGCTACTTCGAGCGCCTGGGCATCGACTACTGCTGCGGGGGCCACCGGAGCCTCGGCGAGGCCTGCGGCCTGGCGAAGCAGGACGCGGGCAAGGTCCTGGCGGACCTGGCCACCCTGGAGCCGCCCGTGGCGGGCGTGCCCTCCCTGAAGGACTGGGCCACGGCCTCTCTGGCGGACCTCATCCAGCACATCGTGCCCACGCACCACGACTACCTCCGCGAGGAAATGCCCCGCCTGGAGTTTCTGCTCGCGAAGGTGCTCCGAGCCCACGGCGAGCGGCATCCCGAGCTGGCCCGCGTGGGCGAGCTCTACCGGGCCATGGTGGCCGACCTCATGCCGCACATGATGAAGGAAGAGCAGATCCTCTTCCCCTACATCACCCAGATGGAGCGGGGCCAGTCAGGCTCCTCCTGCTTCGGGAGCGTCCAGAGCCCCATCCGCGTCATGGAGATGGAGCATGAGGCCGTGGGGGCCCTTCTGGCCGAGCTGCGGGAGCTCACGGACAGCTACACCGTGCCCGCCGACGGCTGCAACACCTTCCGCGCCTTCTACGACGGCCTGGAGACCATGGAGCGGGATCTGCACCTGCACATCTACCTGGAGAACCAGATCCTCCATCCCCGCGCCCTGGCGATGGAAGGCGCCGTCAAGGTCTGATCCGGGCCATTCCCGGGCCCCGCGACGAAGCGGCCCGATGCCACCAGGCATCGGGCCGCTTCGCGTCCGGCGACCTCAGTGCGCGTCTTGGAGGCTCCACCGGTCCGTGCAGCCGTGGCTCTCGACCACCTGCCGCGCCTTCCGCAGGCGCAGGGCGTGCTGGACGTTCTGCATGACGGTGAAGAGCCGGTCGTGGATGCCCAGGCGCGCCAGGTCTTCCGCGGTGAACCAGGTGACGCCGTCGTGGTCCTTCCGCGTGGCGTGATCAGCCAGGATCTGCTCGGTGATGCCCACGGGAAACCTCCGGAACTGATAGGTTGAATATCACGGAGGGGCATCGTGGCCAACTGGCGAAACACGGGATGGGGCGCAGTTGTGATGGCGGTCTGGGGCATGGTCCTGGTGCCGGTCGTCGTCCTCGGCATCCTGCTGGCCGTTCCCTTCCTCGGGCGCCGCCGCGCCTTTTTCGGCATCGGGCCGCTCTACGCCAAGGGGTTGGGCTGGTTCTGCCGGATCCCGCTGGCCCTGACGGGCTGGGAGCGGCTGCCGGAGGCCGTCCGGGAGGGACGGCAGCCCGTGATCTTCATGTCGAACCACGAGAGCCAGCTGGATCCCCCGGTGCTCATCGGGATCCTGCCCGTGCCGGCGGTCTACATCGCCAAGAAGGAGGTCAAGTACCTCCCCTTCGTGGGCTGGGCGGCCTGGGTCGCGGGCGTGATCTTCATCGATCGCCGCGACCGGGAACGGGCCATCAGGAGCATCCGCGAGGCCACCGCCGAGATCCGGGGCGGCAAGAACGTGGTGATCTTCCCGGAAGGCACCCGCAGCCGCACCGGCGAGATGCTCCCCTTCAAGAAGGGCGGCTTCGCCCTGGCCCTGGACGCCGGCGTGCCCATCGTCCCCATGGCCACCGTGGGCGGCCGGGAAGTGCTGCCGCCGGGAAGCCTCCGCCTCCGCCCGGGCAAGTACGTGGTGGCGGTGGGCGAGCCGGTGGATCCGTCGGCGCTGGCCGATCGGGAGGCCCTCATGACCGAGGTCCGCGGCCGCATCGAAGCCCTCATGACCGAGGCCAGGAAGGCGCTCTGACCGCTCAGCGGAAGGCGGGGTCCTGCTGGGCGACCCGGCGCTTGCCGGGATGCAGGCGGTCCGCCAGCTCCAGCAGGTCCCGGGCCTCGGCCACGTTCCCCAGCTTCGCGGCCATGCGGGCCATGAAATAGAGGTTCACCGAGAGCACCCGCCGCTCGTTGTGCTTCTTGGCCGCCAGATCCGAGGCGAGGACCTTCTGCCGGTGGGCCTCGAACAGGGCCAGGGCTCCGGCGAAGTCTCCCGCGAGGGCCTTCTTCAGCCCCGCCAGCAGGACGGTGCTGGAGTGGTCCGGAGGCCAGGCCCCTTCCAGCTCCCGCAGGTAGCCTTCGGCGGTGCCGGTGTCCTGCAGGTCCCAGGCCGCATAGACCATGAGGCTGCGCAGGACGTTGGAGCCCGGCACCTCCCGGAGGCCCGCCCGCAGCCGGAATTCGGCTTCCCCCGACCGGCCCATCCACAGCAGCGCATCGGCGGCGGTGACATAGGCGTACTCGGCCGCGGGGCGCAGGGCGATGGCGCGATCCGCATGCTGGAGCGCCGCCGCCAGGTCGCCTTCGTTCTGCAGCAGCACCCCGTAGCGGTGGTGGGCCTGCCAGCCTTCCGGAAAGAGCTCCAGGGACTTCTCGAAGTAGCGGCGGGCGGCCGCGTGGTTGTCCGCCCCCTCCAGCCCGGCGAAGACATCCGCCAGCACGTCATAGGCCCGGTGGTCGGCCGGATCCAGGCGCACGGCCTGGAGCGCCGAACGGCTGGCGCCCTCCAGATCTCCTAGGCGCAGGAGGATGGAGCCCAGGGCCCGGTAGGCCTGCGAGGCGCCGGGATCCAGGGCGATGGCGGCCTCGGCGGCCGCCTTCCCCTGGCGCAGCAGGGCCTGCCCCTCCGCGAAGCGTCCCTGGCTGAGGGCGCGGGTGGCGCCCAGCTCCGCCAGGGTCCAGGCGTACTCGGCGCGTGCCGGCGCGTAATCCGGTTCGATCTCGATGGCGGACTGCAGGAGCGAGTTGGCCAGCTGGACCGAATCCTGGTTGCCCTCAGTGAGCACCTGCTGCGCCTTGGTGTAGAGCTCCCGGGTGCGGGGGTTCCGGGCCTGGATCCTGGGCGCGCCGGCCTCGCCGGCCAGGCCCATCTCCTGCGGCAGGCGCTGCTGCAGCTCGTCCTCGATCTTCAGGAGGTCCCCCACGGGACGGTCGAGCTGGAACTGGTGCGTGGTGGCTCCCTGGGTGGCGTCCACCACCCGCACGCCCATGCGGATCTGCCCGCCCACCACCTGGAAGCTGCCCAGCACCAGCAGCTCGGCCTTGAGCTGGCGCCCCAGCTCGCCCAGAGCCTTCGGGGCCCGCCCCGGCGTGTCGCCCAGCTGGTTCATGGCCTCCACCACCCGCAGGCGGTCCACCACCAGCATGTCCTCCCGCCGGACGAGCCCGTAGGCCATGGCGTCGGCGAAGCTGTTGCTGAGCCAGGCATGTTCCGCGTCGGGCTGCAGCTGCTCCAGGGGCAGGATGGCCACCACGCGCCGGCCCCTGGTGAAATCCATCCGGGAGGCCCGTCGCGCCTCGCCCAGCCCCGTGGCCAGGGCCCGGCGCACCAGCAGCCCGCTGACGACCCCTCCGACCACCAGCACCAGCGCCGCCGACACCAGCAGCCACCGGCGCCGGGTCCGCTGGATCCGCACCGCCGACAGGCTGAGGTGCGGGATGGTGGCCGTGGGGTTGTCCTCGGCCAACCCGGCGGCCAGGGCCTGCAGGCTGGGGAAGCGGTCCTTGGCGGACTTGGCCATCAGGCGGTGGATGGCGTCCTGGAGGGTGCGGGAAAGGTCCGGCCGCAGCTCCGACAGGGGCCGAGGCTCGTCCCGCGTCACCGCGTAGAGCGTGTCCACCAGGCTGGCCCGGCGGAAGGGGTGGGTCGCCGTGGCCAGCTCGTAGAGCACCACGCCCAGGCTGAACTGGTCGGACTGGCCCGTGAGCGGCTGGCCGTTGGCCTGCTCCGGGCTCATGTAGGCCGGCGTCCCCTGGCTGTAGCCCGGCGCCGTGCTTTCCACCAGGGTCATGTGGTGGGAGGTCTGGCCCATGGGAAGGTCCTCGACCCCGCGGCGCGCGATGCCGAAATCCAGGATCTTGAGCTGGCCATCGTCCGTGAGCAGCATGTTCTCGGGCTTGATGTCCCGGTGGACGATCCCCTTCTGGTGGGCGTGGAAGAGGGCCGAGGCCGCCTGACGCGCCAGGTCCTGGAGGGCGCTCCCATCCAGGGGGTGGCCCACCAGGGTGCGGAGGGTCTGCCCCTCCACCAGCTCCATGGCGATGTAGGGGGTGCCGTCCACCTCCCCGGCGTCGTAGATGTGGGCGATGTTCGGGTGGTTGAGCTGGCAGGCCAGCTTGGCCTCGCCGATGAGCGCCTTGCGGCGCAGGTCGTCGGCATCTTTGAGGATCTTGAGAGCCACTTCCCGCTCGAGGCGCAGGTCCAGGGCCTTCCAGACCTCGCCCATGGCTCCTTCGCCCAGCCGGGCAAGCAGACGGTAGGAACCGAAATGTGAGGCGTCAGAGGTCAAGCGTGTCCTTGCGGAGGTAAGGCAGTATACCGATCGGACTAGGCGAGGGATTAGCTCCCGGTCGACCGGCGGGTTGACTGAATTCTCGAAATCTCGAGAATCGTACGGGAGGTGCCCGTGGCCGCGCTGGATCTCGAGACTGCCCTCACCGGAGCCCGGCTGGTGGAAGAGGCAGGCGCCCTCCTCACCCTCGGCGAAGAGCCGGAGCGCATGGTGGCCCACGCCTTCGAGCGTCTGGGCCAGCTGGTGCCCTACGATCTGGCCACCGTCCTGCTCCGGGAGGGGGAAGCCCTCCGGGTGGCCTACGCCGTGGGTCCCCTGGCCACGCCCCAGCTCGCGAAGGCCCTCATCCCCGTCCGGGGCAACCTCCGCCTGCTGAACGCGCTCAAGGCCCGGTCCAAGCCCGCCACCTTCGAAGAGGAGGATCCCGGCGAGGACACCTTCCACGGCCTCCTCGACATGCCCCGCGGCCACAGCTGCCTGGTGGCCCCCCTGCGCAGCCAGGGCGAGACCTTCGGCCTCATGACCCTGGACGCCATGGTGTGCCGCCAGTACCCCGAGAGCGTGCTGCATCATGTGAGCGTCTTCGCCTCGCTGCTGGCGCTGGGCATCAAGCAGGCCGAACACCTGGGCCGCCTGGCCGAACGGGAGCGGAGCCTGGCCGAGGAGGTCAGCTACTTCCGGGAGGTCCAGCGCCGGGATGTCCTGCAGGAGCCCCTGCGGGCCGAGAGCCCCGCCATGCGCGCCATCCTGGACCAGCTGAGGCAAGTGGCCCCCACGGTGACCACGGTGCTCGTCACCGGCGAGACCGGCACGGGCAAGGAGAAGGTGGCCCAGACTCTCCACCATCTCTCGCCCCGCCGCGAGCGGCCCTTCATCAAGGTGAACTGCAGTGCCCTGCCCGCGACGCTCATCGAGTCCGAGCTGTTCGGCCACGTGAAGGGGGCCTTCAGCGGCGCCGCGTCGGCGCGGAAGGGGAGGTTCGAACTGGCGGACGGCGGCACTCTCTTCCTGGACGAGATCGGCGACCTGCCCCTGGACCTCCAGCCCAAGCTGCTGCGGGCCATCCAGGAGAAGGAGATCGACCCGCTGGGCGCCGAGAAGCCCCGGAAGGTGGATGTGCGCCTGGTGGCCGCCACCCACACGGACCTGCGCAAGGCCGTGGCCGAGGGGCGGTTCCGCGAGGACCTCTTCTATCGCCTCAGCGTGTTCCCCATCCATCTCCCGCCCCTTCGCGAGCGGCCGGGCGACATCGCCGCCCTGGCGGAGAGCTTCCTCGACAAGTTCGCCCGGGAGAACCGAGTCGCGGCCATCCACCTGCCGTCCCCGGTCCTGGAGCAACTGGAGGCCTACCCATGGCCCGGCAACGTGCGGGAGCTGAACAACGTCCTCGAGCGGGCCGCCATCCTCTCGACGGGCCGGGAGCTGCGGCTGCCCCCCGGCGCCCTGGCCGCGCGCGGTGGCGCCGAGAGATCGGGACGCCCCCACACATGGGAGGCCCAGGAGCGGGCCTACCTGGAGCGGCTGCTCCACCACACCCGCGGCAAGATCGCCGGCGCCGACGGCGCGGCGGCGGTCGCCGGTCTGGCCCCCTCCACCCTGCTCTCGCGCCTGGAGAAACTGGGCCTCAGGCCCAAGGATTTCAAGGAATCGTGATAGGTTAGGCACTCCCCTCCGGAGCGACGGATGAGCGACATCCCAGGCCCGACCGATCCCCTGACACCGCTGGGCGCACCGCCTTCCCCTGACCCGGGGCCGGTCCCAGCTCAGACACCGGCCGCCCTCCGCCCCATCCCCTTCGAGGACCTCGAAGCCATCCCCGGTTTCTGGGCCCGGGTGGGCGCTATGTTCCGGCTGGTCTTCAGCAACCCCATGGAGCTCTTCGACCGGGTTCCGACCACCGGCGGCCTCGGCGCCCCGTGGCGCTTCCTCCTCCTGATGTCGGTCCCCGTCTTCCTCGTCACGGCCCTGCTGTTCTTCCTCCTCGGCATGGGCATCATGGTCGCGGCCCTGGAAGAGGCCGGCAAACCCGAAGGCCGGGTCATCGCCGCCGCCATGCCCCTCGTCTTCGGGGCCCTGCTGCTGCTCATGCCCCTCTTCACCTTCCTGGGCATGGTGGTCTTCGGCGCCCTGAGCCACGCCTTCCTCTGGATGTGGGGCGGCCTCAAGCCCGGGGTGGGCGTGGGCCAGAGCATCCGCGCCTACGGCTACGCTTCGGCCTTCATCCAGCTCGGCGCCTGGATTCCCACCCTCGGCTTCCTGATCCAGATCGCCGGCCTGGTCGTGATCGGAATGGGCCTGGCGCGGATGCACAAAACGGAGGCTTGGCGCGGGATCTGCGCCGTGATGACGCCTCTCGTGCTCATCTGCTGCTGCGGCTTCATGCTCATCATGGCCGTCCCTGCGATCCTCGCGGCGGTGGGACGGTAGCTTCGAGCCAGACCCGTACGGCCGGGCCGGCCGAATCCGCCTCCAGCACCCGGTGGACCGCGCCGGCGGCCAGGGCCTCGGCCGCGCCCCAGGTCTCGAAATGCCGGAACAACCGGTCCGCGCCGTCGCGGCCCAGGATCTCCGGCAGGCGGACGGTTCCGCCGAAGCCGGTCAGGATGCCATGCTTCGCCGCGGGGTGCGCCAGGCGGAGGCCGCCCTTGCCCGCGGCGGGATCCGCCGCCACCGCCCAGCGTTCCTGGCCGTGCAGGGCCAGGTCGCAGCCGCCGCCCATGGCCACGCCCGAGATCAGCGTGAGGGTGCGCCAGCCGGGCCAGAGCAGGTGGTTCATCACGCGCTGGCCCCGGCGCGAGAAGGGCTCCGCCGACATGGGGTCGAGGGCGCCTACTTCATGGAGGTCCGCGCCCGCGGTGAAGTGATGGCCCCGGCCCATCATCCAGGCGGAGCCGCTGAGGGCCACCCGGCGCGCGCCGCCGCCCCGCAGCTCAATGAAGAGTCGGTCCAGGGCCACCAGCAGGTCGCTGTGGAGGCGGTTGAGGCCGTCACCGGAGCGCAGCCCGATCCAGGCCCAGTCCGGCCCGCGCAGCAGATCCAGGGAGGTGCGCCCCTCGTGCCAGGCGGTCGGCGTCATGCCAG
The DNA here is from genome assembly GCF_022808815.1 of Geothrix paludis. Taxonomy (GTDB): domain Bacteria; phylum Acidobacteriota; class Holophagae; order Holophagales; family Holophagaceae; genus Geothrix; species Geothrix paludis. The sequence continues at coordinate 443,002 of NZ_JAKZLC010000002.1, forward strand.
CCCCAGCCGGGTGAAGGCCGCTTCCAGGGGCTCGGCGTCGGGGTCCCACGCCGGCGCCCCGGGCAGCTGGTTGCGGAACCAGGTGGCCTGCCGCTTGGCGTAGGCCTGGGTCTCCTGCACCACGGCGGCCTGGAGGGCCGCGGGATCGCCTCCGGCCATCCAGGCCGCGTAGCCCAGGGGCCTCAGGGCCTCGAGATCATCCCCGTGGCCCGCGGCCACCAGGTCCGCCACCTCCCGTGGCCAGCCGGCGGCTACCTGGGCGGCCACCCGCGCGGCGACGCGCTCCCGCTGGCGCTCGCGCCCCGGCGCGACCACCAGCACCCGCCAGCCCGCGGGAACGCCCGTGTCCGGGCCGGACAGGAAGCTCGAAGGAGCCTGGCCGGAAGCGAGATGGAGGGCCAGGGCGCGCTGGACCCGGGCGCTGTCGTTGGGGTGGAGGGCCGCGGCCCGGGCCGGGTCCACCGCAGCCAGGAAGCGGTGCAGCGCGGGGGTGCCGAGGGTCGCGCCCCAGCGCCGCACGCGATCCACCAGGACGGCCGGCACCTCCGGCAGGGCGCTGAGCTGGTCCCAGATGCCCCGCAGGTACAGGCCCGAGCCCGTCACCAGCACCGGCTCGCGGCAGGCCGAGAGCCACTCCCGCACCCAGGCGCCGAAGGCCGTGGGGTTGGGGCGGGTCGAGAGGGGCAGCTCTCCGTAGCCCAGGTGGGGCACCCCGCCCCGTTCCGCCTCGTCCGGCTGGCCGGTGCCGATGGCGAGGCCGGCGATGGCCTGGTACGGGTCCCCGTTCACCACGGTGCCGCCGACGCGTCGGGCCACGGCCACGGCCACGGCGGACTTGCCGGAGGCCGTGGGTCCGAGGATCGCGATGGGCATGGGTTGAAGCTATCAGCTATCAGCTATCAGCCGTCAGCTCTCCGTGAAAGCAGGAGGCGGCCACTCGCAGCTGAGAGCTGACAGCTGCCCCCCGGGAACCTTCGGAGCCCACGGCTCACACCAAGGCCATGCGCCACCTGGTCTGCCTCTGCCTCGCCTCCAGCCTCCTGGCCGGGGGGAAGCCTGCTTCCGAAGTGCCCGAGCCCGGAAAGGACCGGGCCTTCCTGTCGCGGATCACGGGTGACAGCGAGGGCGGGGCCCGTCCCTGGCATACCTACAAGGCCCCCCCGGAATCGGCTTCCGCCGTAGTGGAGGTCATCGGCGAGCTCACCCGGGAGGAGCTCCGTCAGGTCGCCTTCCAGGAGTTCATCGTCTGGTTCCGGGAGGATCTCCGCCGCTTCCTGAAAGCCCATGGCGGCGTCCTGCCCGAACCCACCAGCCTGGCCTCCGCCACCCTGCCCGTGGACCGGTTCGGCGGCAACCCCGTGCCCCGGAACGTGCCCCTGGGACGCGTGGGCTTCTGATCGCCCTTCCCGTGGAAAAAGCGGAACGCGAAGGGCGCGAAGCCGCCTGCGGCGGAGCGAAGGGCTTCCCCATTTGAACCACCCTCCGCGCTCTTCGCCTTCTTAGCGCCCTTCGCGTTCTTCATTTCTGTTCGGGCCGTCTACTCCATGAGCCTCGGCAGCAGCAGGGCGGCCTGGTCGCGAGCCAGGCGGGCGGCCTCCAGGGCGTTGCGGGCCGCGTCCTCGGGGGACTGGCGGGGCGTGAGCAAGGCCTCGAGTTGGCCCCGGAGACGGGTGGTCTCCCCTTCCGGATCGGAGAGGTGTCGCTGGGCCGCCGTCTCGAAGACCACCAGGAAGCACTGGATGGCATCGCAAGCAGCCGAGACGATGGCTCCGCTGTGCCGGCGGTCGATGTCCAGGGCCAGGGCCGCGGCCAGGAAGCGCAGGCCGTCCTCGAAGCGGTCCTGGGAGGGGTTCGAGGGCCCGGATCCGCTCATGGATCCGCTCATGGCCGACCGCCTGCGGGGGCCGCGGTCCAGCGGGTGTCCGTGCGCCCGGCGAGCTGGCCCGCGGGATCGAAGCGCCATTCCCTGAACCGCACCGCGCCGTCCCTTCCCAGGGTGGCGATCGTCGTGCAGCGGGTTCCGTAGGTCGGATCGACGATGAAGGCCGGCGACAGCTTGCGCTCCAGTTCCAGGCCCACGCCGGTGTCCGGCAGGTCGGCATCGGCGGCGGGCGTCGGATCCGCCAGCGCGGCCAGAAGGGGCGCCTCGTCACCATCCCCGGAGACCACCCAGGCCGTCATGGCCCGCCGGAGCTTCTCGGTCTTGGGCCAGGGCGTGTCCAGGTCCGCGTTGGAGACCACATGCACCCCCGGCGGCACCTCCCGGGAGAGAAACCGCGGGTGGTTGTTCAGGTAGCGCAGGTCCGTCCCGTCCCAGAGCAGCAGGTTGAACCCCGCGAAGGCCATGGCCCGCTCGCGGAGCTCGTCCGCGAAGGCCCGGGCCGGCTGCCGGCCGCGCACGAACGAAGCCACCAGGCCGCCCCGGGATGGCGCGCCGGGGTCCGGCGCCACCATGCGCCTCACGTTGGTGACACAGGCCAGGCGGCCCCGCTTCGACAGGGCCAGCCAGCTGCCGCCCTGGGACAGGTCGCGGCCCCCGAACACCTCGGGGGCGTCCTCCCAGGGGCCGGCGGGGGCCGTGGGACGCGCGTGGTACTCGTCGCGGTTGGCGGCGATGACGAGCTCGAAGTCGGGATGGGCGCGGTAGGCGAGCGCGATGAGGCACATGGCTTCCCATCATAGGCCCCATGCCCCGGTTCAATCCCCGGCTCAGCCCCGCCTCAACCTCTGGCTCAACCCCTGAGAGGGCCCCCCGTAATCCTCCCATCCGAGGTGATTCCATGCGTCCTGGCCTGCCCCTGCCCCTGGCCCTGCTGCTCTGCGGCGCCCTGCTCCGGGCCGACGGCCTTTCAGACCTGAAGGCCGCGCTCAAGGGCCTGCCGGCTCCGGCGAAGGTCAAGGTGAAGGTGGAGGCGGAGAGCCTCGAACGGGAGTCCGGTAAGGACAGCACGGAACGCCGGACCACCGTGGTGGAGGATGGCTCGGAGGGGCTGCGGATCCTGGAGGACAGCCGCCCCGCGGCCGCCCCGGCGAAGGCGAAGGAGAAAGGAGGCACCCGGGCCCCGGGAGCGGCTAAGAAGGGCTCCGGCGAGTTCCACGACGAGCTGCGGCCCGCCGAGGGCCTGCTGGAGCAGCTGGAGAAGGCGCGGCTGCTGGAGGAGAAGGCCGAGGCCTACGAAGGCCGGCCCGCCCGCCGGCTGCGGCTGGCCATGGACCTGGACCTAGACGCCGAGGCCCGCAGCCACCTGAAGAAGGCCGACTACGAGGCCACGGTCTGGGTCGGACCCGACGGCCTACCCCTGGCCATGGATCACCGCATCGAGGTCCGGGCGCGGGTGCTGCTCCTCGCCAGCGTCTGGACGAAGGTCGACATCCGGCGCCGCTTCCAGCGCGTCCAGAACCGGCTACTGGTGCTCGAAGAGCATGCGGACGTCCAGGGCGCGGCCCTGGGGAAGTCATTCAGCGCGAAGGAGACGACCCGCTGCACCGTGCTGTGAACGGCGTTACGGCTTGGTTTCGGGCACCACCGGGTAGTCGCCGGTGAAGCAGGCGTAGCAGTATCCATGGCCGTCGTCGCCCATGCAGGATTCCAGGTCCTTCAGGTCCAGGTAGCCGAGGCTGTCGGCCTCCACGAAGCCCTCGATCTCCTTCAGCGACATGTACGAGGCGATGAGGTGCTGCCGCTTGGGCGTGTCGATGCCGTAGAAGCAGGAATGCGTCGTGGGCGGGCAGGCGATGCGCAGGTGCACTTCCTTGGCGCCGGCCTCGCGGACCATCTGCACGATCTTCTTGCTGGTGGTGCCGCGCACGATGCTGTCGTCCACCAGCACCACCCGCTTGCCCGCCAGCAGGTGCCGCACGGGGTTCAGCTTCACCTTCACCCCGAAGCTGCGGATGGTCTGCTTGGGCTCGATGAAGGTGCGGCCCACGTAGTGGTTGCGGATGATGCCGAAGTCGAAGGGGATGCCGGACTGCTCGGAGTAGCCTAGGGCCGCGCTCACGCCGCTGTCGGGCACGGGCACGATGAGATCCGCCTCCACGGGATGGCGCAGGGCCAGGAGCCGTCCCATCTCGCGGCGGGCCACCATGACGCTCTTGCCGTACACCAGCGAATCGGGCCGGGCGAAGTAGATGTGCTCGAACACGCAGGGTTTCGGCTGGACCTTGGGCAGGGGGAAGACGGAGCGGAGCGTGCTGCCGTCCCGGGGCACCACCACCATCTCGCCGGGGGCCACGTCGCGGATGTAGGCCGCGCCCACCAGGTCGAAGGCGCAAGTCTCCGAGCTGAACACGGTGGTGCCGTTCATGTGTCCCATGGCCAGGGGCCGGAATCCATGCGGATCCCGGGCCGCGATGAGGGTGTGGTCCGTCAGGATGAGCAGGGAGTACGCCCCCTCGGCCTGCCGGAGGGCCGAGACCACGGCATCCTCCAGCGTGTCCGCCTGGGCCCGGTTGATGAGGGCCAGCAGCACCTCGGAATCCGAGGGGCTGGTGAAGGTGTGGCCGTCCGCGATCAGGGCGGCGCGCAGGGTCTCCGTGTTGGTCAGGTTCCCGTTGTGGCAGAGGGCCACCTGGCCGAAGCGGCCGTGGATGAGGAAGGGATGGGCGGCGGAGGCCACGTTGCCGCCGGTGGTGGAGTATCGCGTGTGGCCGATGGCCGCGTCGCCCGGCAGGGCATCCAGCACCGCTTCGGAGAACACGTCCGCCACGTAGCCCAGGGCCTTGTGCAGGTGCAGCCCTTCGGCGTCGCCGGAGCAGATGCCGGCCGCCTCCTGGCCCCGGTGCTGCAGGGCGTAGAGGCCCAAATAGGTCTGCCGCGAAGCTTCCGTCTGGGGACAGATCCCGAATACCCCGCACTCGTCCCTGAACGGCATGACCCCTCCGAGCCTTCCAGATTAAACCCTGGGGGCCCGAACACCCAGATCGGATGCCGAAGGCCACGACCCTCAGTGGGATGCGTCCACCCCGGTCAGCGGACCGTGCTGCCGTCCTCGGGGTCCTGGCGGGCCTCCTGGGCCCAGCTCCTCAGGGTGCTGAGCAGCACGGTCCCGGCCTCGGCGGGGGCCAGGGAACCGGAGCCGTCCAGGCTCTCCAGGTGCAGCTCGATCCGGGCCAGGTCGCCCTGCTCGAAGCGGGCGCTGAGGTCGCAGAGGGCCAGCAGGCCCGGCGCCACCTCCACCAGCACCGTGGAAGCATGCAGCCCCTTGGGCATCTCCAGGCTCCAGACCGGCACGCTCCGGGCACCGAAACGCAGGGCGATGGGCTCCGCGTGGGTCTGCGGCGAAGGACCCGCGAGATAGAGCAGGCGCTCGGCCCGGCCCAGGAGGAGCGCCTGGGAATAGGGCGTGCCCTGGCCGCGGTCCGCCTCCAGCCGCCAGCCGCCCATGCGGGGCTTCTTCACGCGGTTGTGGCTGGTGGTGCCCTCGGTGGCCACGAGGCGGAACCGGGTCTCCAGCGGCGCGGCCTCGCCGCGCAGCCACATCTGCATGCGGTACCGGAGCCCTTCCTGTGCCGCCGCGGGAAGGGAGAGAGCCAGAAGGAGCGCCAATCGGATCAAGGAACCACCATCCTCACCTTCGAGCATGCCATCTCATGCGATCCTGGGCCATGCCGCTCTGCTTCGACCTCGACGGGACCCTGGGCCACTTCAGTTCCGGATTCGTGCTGCTGAGGGAGGCCCTGGGCGATCTCTGGGGCGCGCCACCCACCGCGGAGGACCTGGGCCGCTGCTCGGGCTCCACCGACTGGGAGATCGTGGACGAGCTGCACCGCATGCGCTTCGGCCCGGCGCTGGACGAAGCCGGCTACGAGGCCTACCAGGCCGCCTGCGTGTCGCGCTTCCGGGCGGCTTTCGCGCCCGGCGGACGGGAGGCTGTGGCCTATGGCGGCATCCTCGCCGCCCTGCACCGCCTGGCGGAGCGCCACGCCGTCTGGGTGGTCTCGGGCAACGCGCCGGATCTGTTGGCCTTCAAGGCCGACACCCTGGGCATCGACCCGGCCATCCCCCGCCTGGGCTCCCTGCCCCGCCACGACCGCGCGGATCTGCTGCGGCGGGCCCTACTGGGCTGCCCCGGCCCCCACCTCTACGTCGGGGACCGCCCCCACGACCTGGCGGCCGCCCAGGCCGCGGGCCTGCCCTTCCTGGGCGTGGGGCCCGCCGTGCCGGGCGACCACCTCAGCCTTCCCCCGGACGCCGCGCCCGAGCAAGTCATCGCCTCCGTAACCGGGCAAATGAGGGCCTGAAGCCTCACCGGATGCGACCCGGGCGCGAGACTTCTTCGCCCAGCGGGCAACCTCGTCAGTGTCCCTGCAGGGCCTCGTCCAGCGCCCGCTTCGCCATGCCTTCGCCGTAGCCCGCCCAGCGCTTGACCACCCGGCCCTCGCGGTCGATGACGAAGGTGGTCGGAATGCCGCGGATCTCGCCCAGGGGTTCCAGCCCGCCCTTTCCATCTGGCACGTAGGCATTGAGTCCCAGCTGGGGATTTTTCGAGAGGAAGGGCGTCACGTCGGCCCAGCCGTTCCGGTCCACCGAGATGGGAAGCACCACGTAGCGGTCGCCGCCGGCTCTCTGGAGCTCCGCCACTTCCGGCAGGGACCTGCGGCAGGGCGGGCACCAGGTGGCCCACACATCCACCAGCACCACCTTGCCCTTGTACTCGGCCACGGTGTGTCGCGTCCCCTCGGCGTCGAGGAAGGCCACCCGGCTCACGTCCGTGCCCGTGGACGCCCCGTCCCCGCGGAGGGTCCGGAAGCCCATCACCCCCGCCAGCAGCAGGCCGCCGCCCACCAGGGCCACCGCGGCAGCCGTGCGCCAGCGCGATTCGGGAACGTAGGCATCGGACATGGGAACTCCCGCCAGCAAGTCTTCAGGGTACTGTCCCGCTCCGGGACTTCATACTGGTTCGATGCCGCTGATCTCCGCTTCCGACCTCCGCGACCGCCTCGCCTCGATCCGCCTGCTGGACGCCCGCCAGGATCCCGCCGACTATGCCGCCGGCCACCTGCCTGGAGCCTTCCACGCGGACCTGAACCGCCAGCTCAGCGCGGCCAGCGATCTGGACCACGACCCGGCCCGGGGCGGGCGCCATCCTCTGCCGCCCCTGGCGCGCTTCGCCGCCCAGCTCGGCGCCTGGGACATCGGACCGGACACCGAGGTGGTGGCCTACGATGCCGCGGGTGGAAGCAACGCCTCTGCCCGGCTCTGGTGGATGCTGCGGGCGCTGGGACATGAGCGGGTCGCCGTCCTGGACGGGGGCCTGCCCGCGGCCCTGGAGGCTGGCTTGACATTGACTGTCGATATTCCCACCGCGAGCACCCTTCCGCCCCATCCCGCGGACCGCTGGCGGCTGCCCCTGGTGGACGCGGAAGCGGTGGAGGCCATCCGCCGCGACCCCGCGCGGAAGCTGATGGACGCCCGCTCCCCCGAGCGCTGGCGCGGCGAGAACGAGACCCTCGACCCCGTTCCCGGCCACATCCCCGGATCCGTGAACCTCTACTGGGCCGACAACCTGGGCCCCGATGGCCGCTTCAAGTCCCCGGAGGCCCTGCGGGCCCAGTACGAGGCGGCCCTGGGCGGCGTGTCGCCGGATCGCCTGGCCATCCACTGCGGCAGCGGCGTCACCGCCTGCCACAACCTGCTGGCCATGGCCGTGGCCGGCCTCCCGGGCGCGGCCCTCTACGTGGGGAGCTGGAGCGAGTGGTGCCGGTCTTCACGAGAGAAAAGCGGGCCCACGAAGGACACGAAGTAAAGAAGGTATGGCCGCGAAGAAAGGTCGACGCCACCCGCTCCACCTGCCCCATCCCCCTTCGTGTTCTTGATTCATGTCTTGGTGCCCTTCGTGGAGATCCTTAAATCTATGAATCCCTGGCGCGGCCTCCGAGGCCTCCCCCGCGAAGTGTGGCTGGTATGTGCCAGTACGCTGGTGAACCGGCTGGGTACCATGGCCCTGCCCTTCCTGGTGCTCTACCTCACGGAAGCCCGCCGCTGGACGCCGGAGCAGGCAGCCTTCGGCATGATGGTCTACGGCACCGGCGCGCTGACGGCGGGCCCCTTCGCCGGCCGGCTGGCGGACCGTCTGGGTCACGTCCGGGTGCTGAAGGCCAGCCTCTGGATCTCCGGCGCGCTGATGCTGGTGCTGCCCTTCGCGGGCGCGCGCCCCCTCCTCTTCGTGCTCATCTTCCTCTGGGCGGCCTTCACCCAGGCCTTCTGGCCCAGCGCCATGGCCCTGCTGGCGGACCTCGCCGCGCCGGAGCAGCGCAAGGCGGTCTACGCCCTGCACCGGTTGTCGGTGAACCTGGGCATGGCCGTGGGCCCGGCCCTGGGCGGCGTCATCGCCCACCACAGCTACACCTGGGTGTTCTGGACCGACGGCCTCAGCACCCTGGCCGGCGCCGTGCTGCTGGGCCTGCTGTTCACCGCGGCTCCCCGTCCCACAGCTCCCCAGGGGCATGCGCCGGGCGCGAGCCCCTGGCGGGACCGCCGCCTGGCCTTCCTGCTGCTGCCCTTCATCCCCATGCTGATGGTGTTCTTCCAGATCGAGGGCACGCTGCCGCTCTGGGTGGTGCGCGACCTGGGCCTGGGCAGCCGCTTCTACGGCCTGCTGTTCACCGTGAATACCCTCCTCATCGTGGCCCTGGAGGTGGCCCTCAACCTGGCCATGGCCCGCTGGCCCCATGGACGCCAGCTCTTCCTGGGCTCGCTGTTCCTCGCCTTCGGCTTCGGCCTCACGGCCTGGGCCACGGGACACGCCACGCTGATCCTCACCACGATGATCTGGACCTTCGGCGAGATGACCCTCTTCCCGGCCATGAGCGACGCCGTGGCCACCCTGGCCCCGCCAGATCGGCGGGGCGAGTACATGGGCCTGCTCTCGCTCTGCTTCGCCGTGGGCCTGGCCCTGGGCCCCTGGCTGGGCGTGCTGGCCTACGCCAAGGCCGGGCCGCGGGCCCTGTGGATCGCCACCTTCGGCATCTCCCTCGCCGCGGGCCTGATGCTGGCGAGGTTCCGGACGCCGATGACCCAGAAGGCGCCTGGACCGACCGGCTAGAATGGTCTCCAGCGGGAACATAGCGGGATTCGGGAGGCGCCCATGGGGGTTCTCGAATTGCTCAAGGAAGCCCTGGTAGCCACGGCGCGGAACAAGCTCCGGGCCATGCTGACCATGCTCGGAATCATCATCGGCGTGGGCGCCGTCATCGCAATGATCGGCATCGGCGAGGGGTCCAAGCGGGCCTCGGTCGCGATCATCCGGAACATGGGCTCCAACATGCTGACCATCTTCCCGGGTGCCCCCGGAACCCACACCCACCATGGCCCTCAGGCCATGGGCAGCGCCGAGATCCTCAAGGACGACGACGCCGCGCTGATCCAGACGGAGCTGCAGGATTCCAGCGTGCGGGCCGCGACGCCCCAGGTCCAGACCACGCGCCCGGTGATCTACCAGAACGCCACCTTCATCACCCATGTCCAGGGGACCGGGCCCGAGTTCCAGACCATCCGCGCCTGGGAACTGGAGGCCGGGCGCTTCTTCACCGAAGGCGAAGTGAAGGGCCAGGCCCTGGTCTGCGTCATCGGCCAGACCGTCAAGGCCACCCTCTTCCCGTACGGGGATGATCCGCTGGGGCAGACCATCCGCGTCGGCACGCTCCCCTTCCAGGTCGTCGGGCTGCTGGAGCGCAAGGGTGCCGGCATGTGGGGCGATCAGGACGACCTCGTCGTGGCCCCCTACACGACGGTGATGCGCAAGGTCATGGGACGGACCACCATCCAGCGGATCGTGGTCAGCGCGCACGAGGGCGAGACAGGCCTCGCCGAGGCGGAGATCACCGCCCTGCTCCGGCAGCACCTGAAGGTGCCCCTCAGCCAGGTGACGCCCTTCAACATCCGGAAGCAGGACGAGATGGTCCAGGCCATGGAGCGGCAGGCAGGCATCCTCACGGCCCTTCTCGCGGTCGCCGCAAGCATCTCCCTGGTGGTCGGCGGCATCGGCATCTCGAACATCATGCTCGTGAGCGTGACCGAGCGGACCCGGGAGATCGGCATGCGCCGGGCCGTGGGCGCCACGAGACGGGCCATCCTCTGGCAGTTCCTCTCGGAGACCGTGGCCCTCGCTGGGCTTGGCGGGGTCCTCGGCGTCGCGCTCGCCTTCGTGGCCATCGCCCTCCTGGCCCGTTTGCAGGTCCCGGCGGTCACGGAGGGATGGGCCATCCTGCTGGGCCTGGGCTTCAGTGGCGCGGTCGGCCTCGTGGCCGGCCTCCTGCCCGCGCTGAAAGCCGCCCGCCTGGACGTGATCGACGCGCTGAGATACGAGTGAGCGGGGCTACTTCAACGCCTCCGTGGACTTCATGCGCTGCCGCAGGACGTACTTCTGGATCTTGCCCGTGGAGGTCTTGGGGATGGGGCCGAAGACCACCATGGGCGGCACCTTGAAGCGCGCCAGGTGGGCCCGGCAGTGGGCGATGATGTCCTCCTCCTTCGTCGTGGCGCCGTCCTTCAGCTCCACGAAGGCGCAGGGCACCTCGCCCCACTTGGGATCAGGCTTGGCCACGATGGCGGCCACCAGCACGTCGGGGTGGCGGTAGAGCACGTCCTCCACCTCCAGCGAGGAGATGTTCTCGCCGCCGGAGATGATGATGTCCTTGCTGCGGTCCTTGATCTTCACGTAGCCGTCGGGCTCCAGCACCGCCAGGTCCCCGGTGTGGAACCAGCCGCCGGCGAAGGCCTCCTCCGTGGCGGCGGGATTCTTGAGGTAGCCCTTCATGACGATGTTGCCGCGGAACATGATCTCGCCCATGGTCTGGCCGTCGGCAGGCACGGGCTGCATGGTGGTCGGGTCCATCACGGTCATGGCCTCCTGCAGCAGGTAGGGGATGCCTTGGCGTCCATTCAGGCGGGCGCGCTCGCCAAGGGGCAGGTCGGCCCACTCTTCCCGCTTCACGCAGACGCCCGCGGGGCCGTAGGTCTCCGTGAGGCCGTAGACGTGGGTGATGCTGAGGCCCAGCTTCTCCATGCCCTCGATGATGGCGGCCGGCGGCGCGGCCCCGGCCACGGCGGCGGACACCGGGTGGCCCAGGCCCTCGGGGATGAGGTGGGCGGCGTTGATGAGCATGCCGAGGACCACGGGGGCCCCGCAGAAGTGGGTGACGCCGTGGCGCTGGATCAGGTCGAAGATGGCCTTGGGGTCCACCTGGCGCAGGCAGACGTTGACACCGGAGAGGGCCGCCACGGTCCAGGGGAAGCACCAGCCGTTGCAGTGGAACATGGGCAGGGTCCACAGGTAGACCGAGTGGGGCGGCATGTTCCAGCTGAGGACGTTGGCCACGGCGTTGAGGTAGGCGCCCCGGTGGTGGTAGACCACGCCCTTGGGGTTCCCCGTGGTGCCCGAGGTGTAGTTGAGGGAGATGGCGTCCCACTCGTCCGCGGGCAGCCGCCACTCGAAGTCGGGATCGCCCTCCCGGAGGAACTGCTCGTACTCGATGGAACCCAGCAGGTCGCCCTTGGCCGCCGGATCGTCCACGTCCACCACCAGGATCTCCCGGACCTCCAGCAGCTCCAGGGCCCGGCGGATGGTCGGGGCGAAGTCCCGGTCCGTGAGCAGCACCTTCGCCTCACCGTGCTTGAGCATGAAGGCGATGGATTCGGCATCAAGGCGGGTGTTGAGCGTGTTGAGCACGGCCCCGGCCATGGGCACGCCGAAGTGGGCCTCGAACATGGCGGGCACGTTGGGCAGCATGGCCGCCACGGTGTCTCCGGGCTGGACACCCCGGCGGATCAGGGCCGAGGCCAGGCGCCGGCAGCGGGCGTAGGTCTCGGACCAGGTGATGGTCCGGTCGCCGTGGACGATGGCCTTCTTGCGCGGGAAGACCATGGCGGCGCGCTCCATGAAGGTGAGCGGCGACAGCTGCACGTGGTTGGCCTGGTTCTTGTCTAGACCCGTGGCGAAGGGGTTGAGGCCCATGGTCATCCTCCAAGGGAGCAGTTCGCGGCGATGGTGTGCGGGGTGATCTGGTTGCAAGCCTACCCCGGGATCCGGGGCCTCACAACGGCCACCCGCCACCCGGGGCCGCGATCCACCCTGCCCCTCCAGCGCGGCACGGGTGGTCTCTCTGGCTGGGCTAGGTGTGCCGGTCGAGCAGCGTCAGGATGTCCGACGTGGTCCCGATTTCTCCAAGCCGCGGGAAGATGGTACCGACCGCCCGTTCATGGGCTTCCGCCACGCGGTCCGTCATCGCGTCCACGGCGAAGGCGAGGTGGTACGACCGCTCCCAGGCATCCCGTGCCGTGGACTCCACCCCGATGCTGGTGGCGATGCCGCAGAGCACCAGGTTGGTGATGTGCCTGCGACGCAACTGCAAATCCAGATCGGTACCGTAGAAGGCGCCCCACTGGCGCTTCTGCACCAGGATGTCCCGCCGCGGATCGGCGCACAGCTCCTCCAGGTAGTCCGAGAACCCCGGGGCCGGCGCGCCTGCGGGCGGGGGCACATCGGTCCGGGTGCGGATGACATCAAGGCGATCCTCCGCCCAGCCCACTCGGACGAGCACGACGGGCCGCGCCCGCTTGCGGAAGGCGTCAACCAGCCGGACCGCGTTCGCGATCACCTCCCGTACCGGGTGGACGACCGGCATGGCGACGATGCCCTTCTGCAGGTCGATGACGACCAGAGCGGTTCCCGGATCCAGGGTTGTCACGGGCATGGGGCGCTCCTCCGGGTCTGGCCAGTCATTCGATCATGGCCTCCGCCGGGAACCAATGCCCGGAGAGGTGGGACCTCCCGTCAGGCGCGATCACTCCCGGATCAGATCCCGACGATCCACCAGCTTGAAGACCCGCCCCTTACACCGGGCCGCGGTGGGCTCGATCACGAGGTCGGTGGGGGCGATCCGCTCGGCCTTGGCCTTCCCCCTCACCATCGGGAACAGGAACACCTGCTCGATCTCGCGGAACTCCTCCCTCCCCTCCGGGAACATCACGTACCGCACCAGCCATTGGGTTTCGCCCGCATAGACCTCGTAGCCATAGTGGCGGCAGTCCGGGTCGGCCAGGGCATGGGAGTCCAGCCGCACCCAGTCCGGGGGCGCGGGTTCTCCCCGGTACGCGGGGATGGTGCCGGAGAGGTGGACTCCGGCCGGCTCCAGGGGCGGAGCGGCCTGCGCGGAAGCCAGGGCCACCAAACAGGTCAGGAGGGTTTCGAGCATGGGAAGGCCTCGTCGAGGGATGTGAAATTCCCGTCTCAGAGGCCTATTTTCCCATTTCCCCGAGACCATGTCAGTCACGGGGTTGTGACTTCGAGGTTCGATCAGGCCTGGAGCACGGCCTCGAGCTGGTCCACGGCCCAGTCGACCTGCTCCTTGGTGATGACGAGGGGGGGCGCCAGGCGGATGGTGTCCACGTGGGTGTCCTTGCAGAGCATGCCGCGGTCCTTGAGCAGGTAGCAGTACTTGCGGGCGCCGCCGGCCTCGGGCTTGAGCTGCACGCCGGCCCAGAGGCCGATGACGCGGACCTCCTTGAGCTTGTCGGTCTTCATGCCCTTGAGGCGGGCCTCCAGGTGCTTGCCCAGCTCGGCGGTCTTCTCCACCAGCTTCTCGTCCACCAGCACGTCGAGGGCGGCGCTGGCCACGGCGCAGGCCAGGGGATTGCCGCCGTAGGTGCTGCCGTGGATGCCGGGGGTGAAGACATCCATCACCTCGTCATTGGCCAGGAAGGCGCTCACGGGGTAGTAGCCGCCGCTGAGGGCCTTGCCGATGGTGACGCCGTCGGGGCGGATGCCCTCGTGCTCGAAGGCGAAGAGCTTGCCCGTGCGGCCCAGGCCCGACTGGATCTCGTCCAGCACCAGGAGCAGGTTGTTCTGGTCCGCCACCTCGCGCAGGCCCTTGAGGAAGCCCTTGGGCGGGATGATGACGCCGCCCTCACCCTGGATGGGCTCCATGAAGATGGCGCAGGTGTTCTTGTTGACAGCCTTCTTCACGGCGTCGAGGTCGCCGTAGGGCACGATGACAAAGCCGGGCGTGAAGGGGCCGAAGCGGCTGGTGCTGTCGGGATCCGTGCTGAAGCCCACGATGGTGGTGGTGCGACCGTGGAAGTTGCCGTCGGCCACGATGATCTCGGCCTTGCCGTACTCGATGCCCTTCTTGTCGTAGCCCCACTTGCGCATGGCCTTCAGGGCGGTTTCGACGGCCTCGGCCCCGCTGTTCATCATCAGGGCCTTCTGGAAGCCCGTGAGCTTGCAGAGCTTCTCGAGCAGGGGCGGGAACTGGTCGTTGCGGAAGGCGCGGCTGGTGAGGGCCAGGGTCTTCACCTGGGCGATCATGGCCTCGCCGATCTTCGGGTGGTTGTGGCCCTGGTTCACGGCGGAGTAGGCGGCCAGGAAGTCCATGTACTTCTTGCCGTCCACGTCGGTGAGGAAAACGCCCTCGCCCTTGGTGCAGACCACGTCCAGCGGATGGTAGTTGTGGGCGCCGAACTGGTTCTCCTGCTGGATCAGGGCTTCGGACTTGGTGGAAGTGGCCATGGGATCTCCGAAAGGGGAAGGATGAAGAGGCTCTGGGGGAAAAGGCCCATTTTAGGCCCGGCGGGCCAGTCCACCAGGATTCCCCGGAAGGTCTTGACGAAGTGTCATTCCCGGAAAGACCCGCTTCCGCGCCGCAGACGGGAGATGGACGGGAGATCTGGCCATCACAAGAAGAGGTGAGACAATGCCGTCTTCTATCCCTGCCGCCATGCCCCTGGAGACTCCCCATGACTGAGCAGCCCTCCTCCCTGTACGGCACCCAGCCCGAATCGCCCCGACCGCAGCCGCCGGGCCTGGTGGACCAGATCGCCGGCGTGTTCACGGCCCCCGTGGAGCTCTTCCAGCGCCTCAACAAGGCCCCCAGCTGGGGCTGGGCCCTGGGCGCCATCATCGTCGTCAGCCTGGTGGTGGCCGTGATCTGGGGCCTGAAGGTGGACGTGGACGAGATGCTGCGGCCCATCCTGGAGCGGAACCCCCAGGTCCAGTCCGCCCAGATCGACACGATCATCGAGATGCAGAAGAAGTTCATCATGCCCTTCGGCATCCTGGGCGCCCTGTTCGGCACCCCCGCGGTGCTGGCCGTGCTGGGCCTCTTCTACTGGCTGGTGGGCAAGGCCCTGCCCCAGGATGAGAGCCCCTCCTACCTCCAGGCCTTCAGCGCTGCGGTGGTGCCCGGCCTGGTGAAGCTGCCCCTCATGCTCCTCATCGCCGCGATCTGCCTGATGCGGCCCATCGGCGGCCTCACGCCCGATCGGATCGCGCCAACGTCCCTGGGCTACTTCCTGCGCCCGGAGAGTCTGCGCCTCCAGGCCGCCCTCTTCAACGTGGAGCTGTTCCGGCTGGCCGAAGCGGTCCTGGCCTTCCTGGCACTCCGCTACCTGGTCCGCATGAAGACTGCCGGCGCCCTGATCTGTGTGCTGCTGCCCCTGCTCCTCTCCCTCGGCTTCGGCCTGATGAGGGCGCAGTAGATGGCCTCCAGGAACACCAAGCTCCTCCTCAGCGGCGGCGCCGCCCTCCTGGTCCTGATCGTCCTGGGTCTCGCCTTCGGCGGCGCCCGGGACGAGGACAGCGCCTACTCCTGGGACGCGGTGGGCCGCGGCGACATCCGCGAAACCATCAGCGCCAGCGGCGAGATCCGCGCCAAGACCCAGATCAACATCGGCACCTCCGTGGCCGGCGAAATCAAGGCCATCCACGTGAAGGACGGCCAGGACGTGAAGGCCGGCGACCTGCTCGTGACCATCGACCAGGAGCGCCTGAAGCAGGCCATGGTCCAGGCCCAGGCCGCCGTCGAGGCCGCCCGCCAGGACGCCTCCCGCCTGGAGGCCGCCATGAAGCGCTCCGTGGACAGCTTCCCCCGCTATGAAGCCCTGCGCCGGGACGGCCTCATGTCCGACGAGGACTTCCGCCAGCAGAAGCTGGCCAAGGAGAGCGCCGTGCTGTCGTACAGCAGCGCGCGCGCCGCCGTGGCCCAGAGCGAGGCCAACCTGAAGGGCATGCAGGACGGCCTCTCCAAGGCCACGCTGCGCGCCCCCATCACGGGCCGCGTCACAAGCCTCAAGGCGGAGAAGGGCGAGACGGCCATCCCTGGCATGAGCAACCTGCCCGGCGCCACGCTCATGATCATCTCCGACATGAGCGAGATGCAGGCGGAGATCAAGGTCAACGAAAGCGAGGTGGTCCGCACCAAGGTGGGCCAGACCGCCCAGGTGACGGTGGAATCGCTGCCCGGCAAGCTCTTCCAGGGCTCGGTCATCGAGGTGGCCACGGGCACCGAGAAGACCGGCACCGACGCCAACCTCTACAAGGTGAAGGTGGTGCTCCAGGGCCATCGGGAGGATCTGGACAACCTGCGGCCCGGCATGAGCGCCCGCGCCGTCATCCTCACCCACGAGGTCAAGGGCGTCCTGCGCGTGCCCCTCCAGGCCGTGTTGGAGCGCGAAGGCAGCCTGGAGGAGGCCCAGAAGCAGGGCCTTCTGGCCCCGGCGTCGCGCAACATCGTGATGGTCTTCCGAGGCGGCAAGGCCGAGGAGCGCACCGTGCAGGTGGGCATCGCCAACACCCAGTTCTTCGAGCTGAAGGAGGGCCTGGCCGAGGGCGACAAGGTGCTCACGGGCCCCATCCGCAAGCTGAAGGAGTTGAAGGACAGGGCCTCCGTGAGTCTGCGGGTCAGGTCCGACAGCGAGCTGGCCCGGACCAAGGACGTGAAGAAGTAATGGACGTCCGCGAACCTCTCTCCGCCGCCATCCGGGCCCTCAAGGCCAACAAGCTGCGCTCGGCGCTCACGACGCTGGGCATCATCATTGGCGTGGCCGCGGTCATCGTGGTGGTGAGCCTCGTCCAGGGCCTCAAGACCAGCGTCCTGAAGCAGGTGGAACGGGCCGGCAGCCAGACCATCTTCATCCGTCCCGTCTTCCCCATGGACATGCCCTTCGCCGAGTACACGAAGATCAAGAACAAGGATATGACGCTGGACGAGATGCGCCGGCTGGCCCGCTCCGTGCCGCAGATTACCCAGGTGACGCCCCTCTTCTTCAACGGCACCGAGGTGAAGGCCGAGGGCCGTAGCGCCAACGTCAACCTGATCATGACCGACGAGACCTACCTGGAGCTGAACAGCATCGCCCTGGTGGCCGGCCGCAACTTCGTGCCCTCGGACCTGCGCCTGGGCAACAAGGTGGCCATCATCGGCCCCCGGGTCATCGAGAAGCTGGGCCTCAAGGGCAACCCTCTGGGACGCCTCATCAGCACGCCCACCCTCAGCCTCGAGATCATCGGCGTGCTGGAGGAACAGGGCGCCCAGCTGGGCAACGACCCCGACCAGAACATCCTCATCCCCCTCACCACCGGCATGGCCCAGCTCACAGAGGCCCAGCGGCGCCAGCTCTTCTTCCAGGCCCGGGTGGACCCCCGCCTCTCCGCCGACGACGGCGCCGAGCTGGTGGAGGAATCCCTGCGCCGCATCAAGGGCCTGCGCGGCGCCGAGCCCAGCGGCTTCAAGGTCTTCAGCCCCAAGCAGATCACCGGCATCATCAGCGGCATCACCGGCACTATCACCGCCGTGGCCGGGGGCATGGTCTCCATCGCCCTGCTGGTGGGCGGCATCGGGATCATGAACATCATGCTGGTGAGCGTCACCGAACGCACCCGCGAGATCGGCGTGCGCAAGGCCGTGGGCGCCAAGCGCCGGGACGTGATGCTGCAGTTCCTCATCGAGGCCGCCTTCCTCTGCATCCTGGGCGGCGCCCTGGGCGTGGGCCTGGGCTTCATCCTGGGCGCGGCCATCGGCAAGGCGCTGCTGGGCACCATGGGGTCGGTCCCCGTCTGGGCCCTCGTGAGCGCCCTGGCCGTGCCCGCCGGCATCGGCCTCCTCTTCGGTCTCTACCCCGCCGCCAAGGCCAGCAAGCTGGATCCCATCGAGGCGCTCCGCTACGAGTAGCTCCGCGCCCCTGGATCCCGCGGCTCCGCCGACAACCCCCAGATCGGACACGCCCCCGGCGTGTCCTCCCGTTCGCCTCCGGCTCACGGATGGGGCCCCGTCCCATCGAGGCGCTGCGCTACGAGTAGGGGCGGGCTCCGGCACTGTTTTTCCAAACATAGGCGATGCAAATGTCCTAAAATGGGCAAATTCGCCACTTCAATAAGACTCCATCGATCGACGCCTGTTTCAGGAAGAACCCATGACGCGCAGAAAATGGCTCTACATCAGTGGCGCCGCCCTTCTCGTGGGAGGGGCCATCACGTGGAAGGCCTACGCGGGCCCTTCGGTGGCCGACCTGGCCTTCACGGTGGAGACCGTCCGCCGGCAGGACGTAAAGGAGAGCGTCACGGCGAACGGTGAGATCCAGGCCCTGTCGAAGGTGAATGTCGGCACGACCGTCACTGGGGAGATCAAGCAGATCCACGTGAAGGACGGCCAGACGGTGAGGGCCGGCGACCTCCTCGTGACCCTGGACCAGGAGCGCTTCAAGCAGGACCTGAACCGCGCCGATCTGAGCCTGCGCATGGCCCACCAGGATCGGGAGAACGCCGAGGCGGTCTACCGGAAGCAGCAGGGCAGCTTCCAGCGCCAGGAGGCCCTCTTCAAGCAGGATCTGCTTTCCCTGGATCAGTACCAGGACGCCAAGCTCGCCCGCGACAACGCCGACATCGCGCTCCAGCGGGCCAAGGTGGCCGTGCAGCAGGCCGAGGCCCAGGTGGCCCTCTCGAGGGATGCCCTGGACAAGACCGTGCTGCGCGCTCCCATGGCTGGCCGGGTGACGGGCCTCAAGGCCGAGAAGGGGGAGATGGCCATCGCCGGCCAGACCTCCATCGCCGGGGCCGTGCTCATGGTGATCTCGGACCTGGGCGAGATCCTCGCCGAGGCGAAGGTGGGCGAGCTGGAAGTCTCCAAGCTGCGGCTGGGCCAGCCGGCGGAAGTGCAGGTGGACGCCCTTCCCGGAGTCGTCTTCCAGGCCAAGGTGTTCAACGTGGCCAGCAGCTCTGATCGCGGCCAGAACCAGAGCCTCTTCGGTGGCAGCAACCAGGAGCCTCAGAACTACAAGGTGCGGGTCATCCTGCAGGGCGACCGCGCGGACCTGGACCGCCTCCGTCCCGGCATGAGCGCCCGCGTGGCGGTGCTGGCCAACGAGATCAAGAACACGCTCGCGGTACCTCTCCAGGCCGTGATGGAACGGGAGGACCGATCCGGAGGGCTGGGTCTCATGCCGCGCACCCGAACCACGGTCTTCCTGGTGAAGGACGGAACCGCCGAGGAACGCACCATCCGCCTGGGGGCCTCCACCCGCCGCACGGCCGAAGTGCTGGAAGGGCTGAAAGAAGGCGAGACCCTCATCACCGGCCCGGCCAAAGGCCTGAACGGACTGGCCGCCGGCCAGAAGGTGAAGCTGGCGAAGGCCGGGGCGGCCAAGTGATCGCCTGGCGCTTCCGGGCCCAGGAGCAGCTCCGCGCGGCCCTCCAGAGCATCTGGTCCCACCGCCTGCGGTCGGTGCTCACGACCCTGGGCATCATCATCGGCGTGGCTTCCGTCATCACCGTGGTGAACCTCACCAAGAGCCTCGAGGCCCGCATCATGGCCGATGTGAACCAGGAGGGCAGCCTCACGTTTTTCCTGAGTCCAGGCATGTCCAACAAGGACTGGCGGGCCGGCAAGAAGATCAAGCGCCAGCCGCTGGATGCGGAGACCATCCGCGACCTTCGCACGATGGTGCCGCAGATCCGGGAGGTGTCCCCCGACGTCATGATCTGGGGCCGCAATGTGGCCAAGGCGGGTGATGTGAGCCGCCGAGTGCTGCTGCACGCCATCGGCGAGAACGGGCTGGACCTCGCCAACCTCAAGCTCGCGGAGGGGCGCCCCTTCACCCCCACAGACCGCAGCACCCGCGCCCCGGTGGTCGTCCTCGGCGCCAAGATCGCCGAAGAGATGGGCCTGGAGCACGCGGTCGGGAAGACCTTCACCATCAACGGCCAGACCGCCGAGGTCATCGGCATCCTCAAGAAGCAGGGGGATATCCCCTTCCAGGCCTCGCAGGACGACGAGGCCATGTGGGGCACCGACAATGAGGTGCTCATTCCCTTCGGCAGCTTCAAGGAGTTCATGCAGCCCTGGATGTGGGACAACATCAGCTACCGGTTGCAGGTCGATCCCTCCCTCAAGATGGTCGAGGCTGAAGAGCTTCTCCGCACCAGCCTGCGCCGCGCGCGGGGACTTCGGGGCGATGACGTGGACAACTTCGAT
This sequence comes from Geothrix paludis, assembly GCF_022808815.1. Taxonomy (GTDB): domain Bacteria; phylum Acidobacteriota; class Holophagae; order Holophagales; family Holophagaceae; genus Geothrix; species Geothrix paludis. The sequence goes on from NZ_JAKZLC010000002.1 coordinate 463,249, forward strand.
CTGTCCACCAACCAGAAGCAGGTGGAGATGGTCGAGAAACTGACCAGCAGCCTCATGCTGGCAGCCGGGGGGATGGTCTCCATCAGCCTGCTGGTAGGCGGCATCGGCGTCATGAACATCATGTTGGTGAGCGTCACCGAGCGAACCCGCGAGATCGGCATCCGCAAGGCCCTGGGCGCACGACGCCGCACCATCCTCCTCCAGTTCCTCATCGAGGCCACCCTGCTGTGTCTCGTGGGTGGGCTCATCGGCCTTGGGCTCGGCCTTTCGTTGGGCGGCGTCCTCAGCCAGGTGCTGCTCAAGCAGGTGGGCCTTGTACCCCCCTGGACCGTGGCCTCGGCCTTCCTCGTCCCCGCCGCGGTCGGGCTGGGCTTCGGCCTCTACCCCGCCGCCAAGGCCAGCAAGCTGGATCCCATCGAGGCCCTGAGGTACGAGTGAGGTCTCGGGTCGCCCTCCTCCTATTCGCAGCGCTCAGGCTGATCGGAGCGCCTCTGCCCGGGCTGCGTGAGGGGGACATCCTCTTCCAGACCTCCCGCTCCCCGCAGAGCCGGGCCATCCAACTGGCCACCCACTCCCGGTACAGCCACATGGGGATCCTCTTCCGGGACGGGCGGCGCTGGCTGGTGTACGAAGCCGTCCAGCCCGTGAAGCGGACGCCCCTCCAGGCGTGGATCGACCGGGGGGTCGGGGGCCATGTGGTGGTCAAGCGCCTGAAGGACCGCGACCAGCGGCTGACGCCCGAGGTGCTGGGCCACATGCGGTCCATCGGCGCGCACTTCCTCGGCCGTCCCTACGACCTGACCTTCGAGTGGTCGGACGACCGCATCTACTGTTCCGAGCTGGTCTGGAAGATCTACCGGGAGGGCGCGGGCATCGAGCTGGGCGCCCTCCAGACGCTCCGCGAGTTCGACCTGTCGAACCCGGCGGTGCGCGCCAAGCTCCGGGAGCGCTACCAGGGCCGGCCTCCGCTGGACGAGCCCGTGATCTCCCCCCAGCGCATGTTCGAGTGTCCGGAGCTGGAGACCGTGGCCACCCGGTGAGCCGTCCGCCCCTTGGCCGATCCGTCCCGGCCGCTAGACTGGAAGTCCGTCTCGATCGGAGTTCCATATGTCGAAGGTTGTGCGCATCGCCAACGGGCAGGGTTTCTGGGGGGATAGCATCGACGCCCCGGTGCGGCTGGTGGAAGCGGGGGAGATCGACTACCTCACGCTGGACTACCTCGCGGAAGTGACCCTCTCCATCATGCAGAAGCAGCGGCGGAAGGACCCGCAGCTGGGCTACGCCAGCGATTTCGTGGACCTCATGAAGCGGGTGCTGCCCCAGCTCAAGGCCAAGGGCATCCGCGTGGTGGCGAACGCCGGCGGCGTGAACCCGGAGGCATGCCGCACGGCGGTGCTGGAGGTGGCGCGGAAACTCGGCGTGAAGGGCGTGAAGATCGCCACGGTGACCGGCGACGACGTGCTGGCGCGGCTGCCGGAGTTCAAGGAGAAGGGCCTCAAGCTGGCCAACATGGACACGGGCGAGGGTCTCTTCGACGCGCCCCGGGAGATCCTCAGCGCCAACGTCTACCTCCAGACCCAGGCCATGGTGGAGGCCCTCGACACCGGCGCGGACATCGTGCTCACCGGCCGCTGCACGGACCCCGGCCTCACCCTGGCGCCGCTCATCCATGAGTTCGGCTGGGCCGCGGATGATTGGAACCGGCTCGCCGCGGGCACCGTGGCCGGCCACATCCTGGAGTGCGGCGCCCAGAGCACCGGCGGCAACTTCACCCGCTGGTGGGAGGTGCCCGAGCTCTGGAACGTGGGCTACCCCATCGCTGAAGTCTCGGAGGATGGCACCTTCGTCATCACCAAGCACGCGGGAACCGGCGGCATGGTCACCGTGGACACCGTCAGCGAGCAGCTAGTCTACGAGATGGGGGATCCCCAGAACTACATCACCCCTGACGTGGTGGCGGACTTCACCAGCATCCGCCTGGACCAGGCGGGTCCCGACCGGGTGCGCGTCTTCGGGGTGACGGGCAAGCCCCGCACGCCCTTCCTCAAGGTGAGCGGCGCCTACCTCAAGGGCTACAAGGCTTCGGGCCAGCTGACCCTGTGCGGCCCCCGCGCCCTGGAGAAGGCCCGGCTCTGCGCCGACATCGTCTGGAAGCGCCTGGAGGCGGCGGGCTTCGTCTACGAGCACACGGACGCGGAGTTCCTGGGCGCCAGCACGGTCCACGCGGGCATCGCCCCCGCCCCGGAGGATCCCGCCGAGATCGTCCTGCGCCTGAGCGTGAAGGACTCGGATCGGAAAAAAGTGGAGCGCTTCGGCCGCGAGATCGCGCCGCTGGTCACCGCTGGCCCCGCGGGCGTCACCGGCTTCGCCGGGGGCCGGCCCAAGGCCCAGGAGATCGTGGCCTACTGGCCGGCCCTGCTGCCCCGGGAACTGGTCCAGTGGAAGGTGAGCGTCGAGGCGGTCTGAGGGCTCAACCGCGGGACCTCTCCCGGGGTCCATTCTCCAGCCTTCTTGCAAGTCCGTGGTTCATCGCACATCTTTGTTCCCACAGGTTCACGGAGCCGCCATGCGCCTACTCCCATCCTTCCTCCTCGGCTCTCTCGGCCTGCTCACCCTCATGGGCTGCTCGGGATCCGACTCCAACGGCGGTCCCTCGTCCGGCTACCTGGTGAACGCCATCGCCGTGGCGGACATCGATGCCAATGGGCAGCCCGATATCCTCGGCCTGGTCTCCACGGACCTGGGCGGCGTAGCCACCCAGGGCTATGTGTCGACCCGCCTCCAGGGGCCCGCCGGCACCTTCGCCCTCCCCACCCGCTTCGGCGTCGGCACCGAGCCGGCCAACCTGGTGGTGGCGGACGTGGACGGGGACGGCCGCCCCGATCTCGTGGTGGCCAACGCGACGGACCAGACCGTGAGCGTGCGGCTGGCCGATCCCGCCAAGCCCGGGTTCTTCCTGCCCGCCGTCCTGCTCGCCACGCCTGGCCGCACTCCTCTGGACGTGGCGGTGGGTGACCTCAACGGCGACGGGAAGATGGACATCGTGGTGGCGGCCAGCGGCGCCAATAACGTCATGGTGTTCCTCCAGGGATCCACCCTCGGCACCTTCCTCGCCCCCGTCACGTTCCCTGTGGGCGGCGATCCCCAGGCGGTCACCGTGGCGGATCTGGACGGGGACGGCACGCTGGACATCGCCGTCGCCACGACCGCGAACACCGTCTCCGTCCTGCGTCAGCTCCAGTTTTCCCCAACCCTCGTCGCCCAGAGCGCCGTGGACTACGCCACCGGCGTCCAGCCCGTGGCCATCAAGGCCGCGGACCTCGACGGCGATGGCAAGCTGGACCTGCTCACCGCCAACTACGGCGCCACCCTCAGCCCCGGCACCCAGGGCCTCAGCGTCCTGCTGCAGGGAGCGACGGCCGGCACCTTCCAGGCGCCGGTCCACTACACCACCGGCTACCGCTCCGCCGCCCTGGTGGTGGGGGATCTCAACGGCGACGGCAAGCTGGACGTGGCCGTGGCCAATTCCGGCCTGCCCGGCGATCCCGGCAGCGTGTCTGTCTTCCTCCAGGATCCTGCCACCCCCGGCGCCCTGCTGACGCCCACGAGCTACCGGGGCGCCTGGGGTCCCATGGGCGTGGCCCTCGGTGACATGAACGGGGATGGCCTTCCGGACCTGGTGCTGGCGGACGGCGACATCGTGGTGCGGTTCAACAACCCGGCCGCTCCCGGGACCTTCGGTCCCCCGCAGTTCTTCTACAACTGACACGAAAAGGCCCCGGAGACCGGGGCCTTTTCGTGTCTGGCGACAACCTTATCCGAGGTGGACGCTGATCTTGCGGGGCCGCACCTCGGGACGCTTCGGCACCATGAGGGTGAGCACGCCGTTGCGGAGCTCGGCCACCACCTTCTCGCCCTCCACGTCCTCCGGAAGGGTGAAGGTGCGGCTGAAGCGGCCGTGGCTGCGCTCGGCGAGATGGATGCGCTCGCCGTCCTTCACGGCCTCCTCATCGCGCTTGCCGGCGACGGTGAGGCGGGTGCCTTCGAGGCTGATCTCCAGGTCCGCCTCGAGGATGCCAGGCAGGTCAGCCCTGAACTGGTAGGCATCCGGGGTCTCCTTCACGTCGAAGCTGGGCATGAAGGCGGCCGCCGGGGCACCAAGGTCGTAGTCCCGGAGCGGATCCCAGCGCATGAAGTCGCGCATGAAGCGGAAGGGCTCCAGAGAGGCGGCCGTGGCCGGCAGCGCCTGGGGGTTGCGGGTGCGAAGGATGGTCATGAGGTCCTCCTTTGAACGTGGATCCGCCCGTTCATGTGCCTGAGACGCAGGCCATGATGGCGTTCCTTAATAAAATCTTAGTGCATGTAAGTCATATGTCAAGTCTCTGGTCTAAAAAATCATAAACACTCGATTACAAAGGGTTGACCCGCACGCGGAAGCGGATAGATTGGGTTCCGCCCTGGAGGTCCCATGCGTCGGAACGTCCTCATCCTCGGCCTGTTGTCGGTGGGCCTCCTCGCCGGCTGGTGCGGGCACGCCCTCGCGCCCAGCCCCGCGAAGCCCCGGCCCGTGGAGGCCCGGGGGGCCCTCTACGAGTGGGAGAAGATCCAGGTCCAGCGGTTCAAGGAGGCTGCCCCCAGCGTCGTCTACATCACCACCACCGAGGAACGGGCCCGGGACTTCTTCGGGCTCGATGTGGTGGAGGTTCCCGCGGGATCCGGCACGGGCTTCATCTGGGATGCCGAAGGGCATGTGGTGACGAACTTCCACGTGATCCAGGGCGCGGCCCGGGCCTTCATCACGCTGGCGGACGGCAGCCGCCACGAAGCCGCCTACGTGGGAGGCGCCCCGGACAAGGATCTGGCCGTGCTCCTCATGACGAAGACCCCGCCCAGGCTGCGGCCCATTCCCCTGGGCGCCAGCGCGGACCTGCAGGTGGGCCAGGCGGTGCTGGCCATCGGCAACCCCTTCGGCCTGGATCAGACCCTCACCACCGGCGTGGTGTCGGCCCTGGGACGCGAGATCCAGAGTGTGACGCAGCGCCGCATCTCGGGCGTCATCCAGACCGACGCCGCCATCAACCCCGGCAACAGCGGCGGCCCCCTGTTGGACAGCGCCGGCCGGCTCGTGGGCGTGAACACGGCCATCCAGAGCCCCAGCGGAGCCAGCGCCGGCATCGGCTTCGCCGTGCCCGTGGACACCGTGAACCGCGTCGTCCCTCAGCTCATCGCCCGCGGGAAGCTGGAGCGGGCGGACCTGGGCTTCGAGCCCGTGGCCCCCCGCCTCGTGGAACGCGCCTTCGGCCCCCAGAAGGGCGTGATGGTGGGGAAGGTCTATCGCGGCGGGCCCGCCGCCCGGGCTGGCCTCCAGGGCGTGGGCGCCGAGGGCCGCCGGGTCCTTCCCGGCGACCTCATCCAGGCCGTGAACGGCAAGGCCATCGAGGACTGGGATTCCCTGCTGGACGCCATCGAGGCCCTGCCCCTGGGCGGCTCCGCCCAGCTGGACATCCAGCGCGAAGGCCGGCGGATGCGCGTGCCGGTCCGGCTGGAGGCGGCGCGGGAATAGGCGCCCTCAGCGGCCGTTCTCGAGCGCCTCGGCGATCCGCTTGGTGTGCATCACCGAGCTGCGGATGAGAGCCAGTGGTTCCTCGGGATCCCGATCATCCACACAGCCCGGACGGGCCGTCCAATCGAGCTCGAAGGCCAGCTCCACCTCGCCCTCCGGCGAGACCTGGAGCTGGTTCACCACCGTCCCTTCGTAGACCGGGTGGTCCAGCAAGGTGAAGGTGACGGTCTGCCGACGGGGATCCGCCGTGATGCGCTCCTGGAAGGCCACGCCCCCGGGCAGCACCAGCTGCCGCACCACGCCCGAGGCGCCCCGCTCCAGGATCTCGGCGTCCAGCGCGTCCTCGATGTAGCGCTGGGGGTGCTCCATCTTGTCCAAGAGGACCGCCCACACGGTCTCGGGCGAGGCGTCGACGCGGCTGGTAACCCGGTGCCTGGGCATGGGATCCCCGGAAGGGACCCCAGGCTACGCCCGCCGGCCCCCCCGTGCCAGGGCCTACTCCAGGATCCTGGCCCTGGATCCTAGCCCTGGATCCACACGGGTTCGAGGCCCAGCAGCTTCTCCACGGCCTCGCGGCCGCGAGGGCCGGGATCGACCGTGAAGTCGTTCACCCAGGCGTTCACGTAGCGACCGATCATCTCGCGGTCCATGCCGCGGCCGAAGGACTGGCTGTAGTCCACGCTCTCCCAGTGGCGCGCGCGGGCCATCTCCACGCTCCTGCGCATGAGCACGGCGAAGCGCTGCTTCACGTCCGCAGGCAGGTCGCGCCGGATGGCGTTGCCGCCCATGGGCAGGGGCAGATCGTAGGCGTGCTTCCACCAGGCGCCCAGATCCACCACCAGGCGCAGGCCGGCATCGTGGTACATGAGCTGGCTCTCGTGGATGAGCAGGCCCGCCTGGAAGCGGCCCTCGGCCACCGCGGGCAGGATCTGGTCGAAGGGCACCAGCTCGACCTTGGGCTCGAAGCCCAGGGATTTGCACCAGATCCGCATGGCCAGGTAGGCGCTGGTGCGCCGCCCGGGAATGGCGATGGTGAGCCCCTTCAGCCCCGCGGGCTCCAGGGGCTTCCCGCTTACCACCAGGGGCCCCGTACCCTCCTGGATGCTGGAGCCGGCCGTCAGCAGGTCGTAGCGGCCCATCAGCTCCGGGTAGGCGCCGAAGCTGATGGCCGTGACGTCGTAGCGGCTCTCCGTCGCCTCGGCGTTGAGCGTCTCGATGTCCTTGCGGACGAAGGTGATCTCGAACTCCTCCGGGTCCAGCCACCCCAGGGCCAGGGGGGCCATCATGTAGGCATCGTCGGAATCGGGGCTGTGGGCGATGGTGAACTTCATGGCGGACCTCCCCTCCAGTTCAGCACAGATTCACAGAGTCCGATCCAGAACCCGGCCCAGAGGGTCACGGAACAGCCGAATCCGGAAGTGGACAAGGATGGGAACCGCATTCCCGATGCCCTAGTCTATGATGGTCCATTCCCCGCTTTGGAAACGGCTGTCTATCCCCGCCGGACTTTCGTTCCTCCGGAGCCTGCTTATGCCCGGACCCCATGATCAGACGTCTCCTTACCTTCCTCCTCGCCTTCAGCACCATGACGGTCGCCTCCGGCGCGGATGGTCCGGACCTTTCCTATTCGAAGACGATCCACTACCAAATCAAGGGGGGGCCAGCGGGCTACCGTCTGAGCTCAGAAACCACGGTCCAGCGGACGGCGCTGACGGAACGGGCCGCCCGAGCTCATGCCTTTGATGTGGTGGAGCAGCCTTTCACCACCATCAGCGGGCTCAGGGGGGAAAGCCGGGGACGTGATCTGAAGCAGGACCGTATCACCTTCCATTTCCCGCGGCTCGAAGATACGTTCATCCCCCCGGCCCGGGTGCATGAGCTCGAGTTCCCGGCCGATCTCAAGATCGGCGACACGATCACCTACTCCTGGCATGAGGACTACAAAGACCTGGCGTTTCTTCCGATCGCGAGTATCCCGGCGATCGACCAGGTGGTCCGATTCGAGATCAGGATCGACCATCCTGCGGATCTCCAGATCACCTTCACGCCTTTCTTCCCGCACGGCGATCTTCCCTTCAAGGAGGACCGTAGCGCTCCCACCCGGACCGTCCTCGTATTCCAGAACCTTCCCCGGATCGGCCTGTTCCCCTGCGACCCCTATCAGGGCCTACAGGCGGCCGTGCTGTTGGGCGTCCGCAGGGGGGCCGCGCCCCTCACCCCGGGAACGCCGGACGCCTTCTCGACCTGGTACCTGGGGCTCCTCCGCGACATGCCCAAGCCCAGCGAGGCCATGAACCAGTTGCTGGCCGAGGAACTCCGCCGGGCCGCGTCCCCCCGGGAGAAGGCCCGGATCCTGTTCGACTACGTGAAATCCGAGATCCGGTACATCGCGGACGAAGGCGCCATGCACGCCTTCGTCCCCCACGACCCGGCCTCAGTGCTGGAGAAGAAATACGGAGACTGCAAGGACAAGGCCTGGCTCCTGACGGCCCTGGGCCGGATCCATGGCCTATCCATCCATCCCGTCCTGCTATCCACGGTCCCCTCACCGGATTTCCCGGAGCTGGCCCCCGGGCTCTTCAATCACGTGATCTGCGCCCTGGAGGAGCAGGGTCAGCTGACCTTCATGGACCCCACGGCCACCTACAGCGAGATGGGGGACCTTCCAGATCCCGACCTCCTGGTGAAAGCGCTGGTGCTGGACCCCGCCCGGCCACGCATGGTCACCATCCCCTCGCAGCAGCAGTCTGAGGGGGTCGAGATCCAGATCGAAGGCGATCTGGCGAAGCCCCGCGAGGCCAAGGCCAGGATCACCCTCCGCCACAGTTGGAGGACCCAGGCCATCCGGTCCCGCAGGGACCTGAAATCCATGGACCTGGAAAACACGCTCTCCAACCGCCTGAACCGGCTGCTGGCCAAGCTATCGCTGGACGGTTTCCGGTTCAAGGACGTGGACCGCGAGAAGGTCGTCCTCGAAGCAAATGCGGACCTGACGGATTTCTTCATCCGCACCGACCTTCGTGTCTATGCCCCATCCGCGCCCTTCCGCGCCATCTCGCCGGATTACTTGGAGCGGGAGGGGGACACTCACCCACTGGATACCCAAGGACCCGACGCCTATCGCCTCGAGCTTGACCTGAAGTCGGACAGCCTACGCCCGCGGCCGGACCGCCTTTCGCTGGGCCGCACGGGTGCGGCGAACCACACCGCCACCTGTTCCGGAAAGGCCGGGAATATCCGTCTCTCCTACACCTTCAGGCAGCCCTTCCGGCTGTTGCCCAAGGGAGCCAGGGCGGAATTCATGGCGTTCTGCACACAGTACCTCCAGCTGAACCGAAGGCTCTTCGTCCTCCAAAGGAGCGAATCGTGAAATCCGCCCTCGTCCTCGTCGCCGCGCTCGCCCTGTTGGCTGTCGGCTGCCAGACCTCCGAACGCCTCATCACGTTCCCCTCCCAGACCGCCGCCGATGTCAAAGCACCACTCGATGTCCCAGCCCTCGAGAAGCGCTTCCCCGGGCAGGACGGTGTCTACCTTCAACGCGACACGTCCTTCGAACATGTCACCAGTGACGGGTGGCCAGGCGGCATCACCTGGACGTTCTTCGAGACCCAGACCCGCAGCTACGTCGTATTCAACCCCGATGCGAAATGGCTCTCCACGTTTGAAGTCCAGGTATCTCCCGGTTCCGAGCTGGAACGGGTGGCCCTGGAGATCCGCGGAACGGACGGGAAGGCCCGCCAGTTCGGCGTGGGAGACCTCAAGCAGGAGAAGGACTCCAAGGGCCTCGTGACCTACAAGCTGGCCTACCCGGACGTCCGGAAGGGCTGCGTCATCACCGAGGCCTACGTCATCAAGAAGGCGAACTGCTGGGCCGCCCCTCCGCTCCATCACGAGGTTCCGCTGCAATTCTCGATCCCCTGCCTTCAGGCGAGCTACCGGTTCCTCTATCCCAACTGGTGGGCGACCAAGGTGAAGGCCCTAGGCCCGGGCCGGACGCTGCCCGTGGAGGTGAAGAAGGATGAGCAGGCGAAAAAGACCATCATGACCTACACCGCCAAGGACATCCCGGCCGTCGAGAAGGAGCCTTTCTCCCCCTTCTTCAAGGAGGTCTCCAATTACGCGGAGATCATGGTCGTCCAGCTGAGTCTCGGCAAAGCCTATTACGCAGCCCCTTTGACCTGGGAGGCCTACGCCAAAGAGTTCAAAGGCTACGTCATGGACAAGAACCCCATCTTCTCGCAGCGGGTGGACCGCACCACCCTCGAGGCCACCCAATCCTGCAAGACGGACCGCGAGCGTCTCGAGGCCCTGGTGGGCTGGATCCAGGCCAACATGGAAATCGGCGCCACCAAAGGAAATTTCGCGGATGTGCTGGCCGCCAAGAGGGGCTCGGTCTACCAGCTCACGGGGCTGGCGCAGAGCATGCTTCGGAAGGCAGGGATCAACAGCCGCTTCCTGCTCATCCACTCCGCGGAAGACGGTTACTTCGACAAGGATTTCATCTCCAGTGAAGAGCTCTACATCCCGGCCCTGATGGCCGATCTCGGCGGCCGGTCCTACGTGGTGCTCCCCTACGCCAAGAACCTCCCCGTGGACATCATCCCCGAGCGGTTCCAGGGGCAGACAGCCCTTGCCATCGAGCCATCCGGCGCGGCCCAGCTCATCACGGTCCCCACCGGCAACCTGGCCACCAACGAAGTGTCCGAAGACTACTCGCTCACCTTCTCCGAAGACGGCAAAGTCCGGGTCACCGAAGAGAAGACCTTCCAGGGGTCCAACGCCTACAGCGTGCGGCGGAGCCTTGCCGACCTGAACCGGGAGGAGACCGAGAAGCTGCTGAAGGGCCTGCTGACCTACACCGAAGGCAAGGTCGAGTTCACGAAGTATGAATTCGTGGACCAAAGCGACTACAAGAAACCGCTGAAGGTGCACCTGGAATATGTCATCGACAACCTGGTCACCCTCACCCCAGAGGAGGTCCTCTTCAATACGGGCGGCCTCTTCGCCCCTGCCTCACGGCTGAAGACCAAGGTGGCCCCCAAGGATCGCCAGAACCCGGTCCGCATCTACTACGATGAGGCCTCCAGGAAGAACATCGTCCTGACCTTCCCCGCCTCCTGGAGGCTCTCCCGTGTCCCCCAGGACTTCCGGTTGGAGAACCGTTTCGGATCGATCAGCGGCTCCTACAAGAGCAGCTCGCGGAAACTCCAGGTCCAACAAGCCCTGACGCTGAAGAAGAGCTTCGAGTCCAAGGAGCGGATCGAGGAACTCCTGGAACTGACCGGGAATCATTCCAAGCTCTATGTCCCCACCCTGGTGTTCAAAGTGAAGGGGTGAGTCACCGGACGGCCAACCAGCCGCCCAGTTCCGCTCCGCGGCCTGGGCGTGTTCGCCGGACGTCATCACCCCTCAGCCGATGGTCTCCGGATCCTTCGGCGCCAGTTTGCCCTTGACGCGCTCCACGGCCTTGGCGGCCAGGGTGTAGCGGGGGTTCTCCTCCAGGGCCTTCCGGTAGTGCTCCAGGGCCTTGTCCAGCTGGCCCTTGGCCTCGTACACGCGGCCCAGGTTGAAGTGGGGGAAGCAGTAGCTCTCGTAGCGCTTGGCCTTCAGGGCCATGCGCAGCCAGGGGATGGCCTCGTCGGGCTCCCCCTGCTCCACGTAGTAGGCGCCGATGTCGTTGTAGGGGTTCCCGAACTCGGGGTCCAGGTCGATGGCCCGGTGGCAGTCCTCGATGGCCGAGGCGTAGTCCTTCTCGAAGGACCGCGTCCAGCCCCGGAAGGTGTAGGCCTCGGCCGTGGGACAGATCTCGATGGACTTGGTGTAGAGGGCGAGGGCCTTCTGGATCTCCCCCTTCATCTGGAGCTGGTAGGCCTTGCCCACCCACTCCATGGCCTCCTGCCGCTTGTCCTGGCGTTCCTGCTCGTCGCTCATGGGCCGCCCTCGCGGGCATCAGGATAAAACCTTCAGCCCCCTGGGGCCAGCTATCCTGGAATCATGGCCAACGACCTGCCCGGTTCCTATTGCCAGAACTGCCTGACCTGGAACCCCGGGGATCGGGAGACTTGCGTGAAGTGCGGCACCCGCCTGCTCATCCTCGCCGGGGACCAGACCTGGGAGGACGAGCCCGAGGAGACGGAGGGCGGCGAGGATCTCGAGGAGCACCTCCTGGAGCGCATCACGGGGCTGGAGGAGACCCTCCGCCGCGTGGAGACCTACCTGGAGACCGTCTCCGACCAGCTGGGCAAGCTGGAGCGCAGCGAGGTGATGCTGCGCAACGGCCTCATGGCCCTCGTACAGGAGATGGAGCAGAAGCGCCAGTTGGACGCCCACGCCTTCTCGGAACGGTGGGAGAGCCTCGTCGAGGAGAACCTGCACCTCATCAGCGCCCGGGAGCTGTTCACCCGCTACCGGGCCCGCATCCTGCCCATCGCCCGGCCCAAGTCCATGTCCCAGCTCAAGCGAGCCCTGCTGGAGACCACGGCCCTGCTGGAGGCGGCCGACCTCCCCGGCGCCGCCCAGCGCCTGGGCCAGGCCCTGCCCCTGGATCCGAAGAACTACGAGCTGATCTTCACGGCGGCCTCCCTGCACGAGGCCGCCCAGAACTTCGAGGAGGCCGAGAGCCTCGCCCGCAAGGCCGTGGGCCTGAGCCCCCGCCACTTCGAGGCCTGGATGCTGCTGGCCAAGCTGCTCCAGGAACTGCCCGAGCACGCGGACCAGGCCATCGAGGCCCTGCACCAGGCCTCGGACCTGCGGCCCGAGGATGCCGAGCCCCGCATGCTGCTGGCGGAGCTTCTGCTGGACGAGGAGGATCTCCAGGGCGCCCTGGAGGCGGCCCAGGAGGCCGTGGCCCGCCGCAAGGACGGTGAGACCCTGCTACTGCTGGGCCAGGTCCATCTGGCCCGGGGCGAGAGCGGCATGGCCGTCCCCGCCCTCAAGGAGGCCAGCTCCTACCTGCCCGGCGACCTCCACGTGCGCGAGTCCCTGGCCGAGGCCTACCTCCTCCAGGGCGACCGATCCAAGGCCTTCGCCATCCTCCAGGAGCTGCTCACGCAGAACCCCGGCGATCCCCACCTCCTCCTCATGGTGGACGCCGAGGACCACCTCCAGCTACGCGAAGCCCGGGACGGCAAGGCCGGCACCCAGGTCCTGCTGGACGAGGCCGAGACCCTGCTGGATGAGAACCAGCTGGAATCCGCCGCCATGCTGCTCAAGCGCGCCCGGCGGAAGGGGAAGAGCCAGCGCTCCGAGTGGCTGGACCTGCGCCTCTCCTTCCTCCAGGACCCGGAGAAGACCCTGCGCTCCGCCCTGGCCTTCGCCTGCTCGGACCGCCACCCGCGCCTCTGCTTCCTGGCCCTGCGCCTGGCCCTGGAGCACCTCATGGCCCAGAAGCGCGAGGCCGAGATCGCCCGGACCTTGGATGCCTTCCTCACCCGCCACCCCAAGAGCACCGGCGCCTGGGAGGCCGCCCTCATGCGGCAGGCCTACCGCCTGATGAACGGCCAGGCCACGGAGCAGGACCTGATCGAGGTCCGCCGTCTCCACGCCCACCCCCTGCCGGGCATGGAACCCCGGGCCCGAACCCTGCTGGGCCAGTACCTCCTGGCCCTCAAGCGGCACCAGGAGGTGCTGGAGCTGATCGACCCCCTCATCGAGAAAGAACCCACCCTCATCAACCACTTCCAGCTCGGCGCCGCCCTGGCGGGCCTGGGGGAGCGGGAGGAGGCCCGGGTCCTGCTCAAGGCCGGGCTGGACGCGGAGGCCGGCGATCTCAATGACACCCAGGCCAAGGGTGTGAAGAACCAGATCCGCGGCCTGTTGAAGGAATTGAACGGGGCCGGCGAGGCCTGAGCAGGCGTGACCGACCTCACCGGGTATTAAGTTGACAATTTTAGTCGAGATTCCAGAATGGGATGTCTCGGGAGTGGTGTATGACCTCGACCTTCAACGTGGTCACCAGTCAGGAATACAAGTACGGCTTCGTCACGGATATCGAGGCGGACAGCGTCGCGCCCGGCCTCAGCGAGGAGGTCATCCGCTTCATCTCGGCCAAGAAGGGAGAACCCGACTGGCTGCTGGAGTTCCGGCTCAAGGCCTACCGCCACTGGCTGACCATGGCCGAGCCCGAGTGGGCCAAGGTCGAGTACCCGAAGCCCGACTTCCAGAAGATCGTCTACTACAGCGCCCCCAAGCCCAAGAAGCCCCAGTACGCCTCCATGGACGAGGTGGATCCCGAGCTGCGGCGCACCTTCGAGAAGCTGGGCGTGCCCATCCATGAGCAGGAGGCCCTGGCGGGCGTGGCCGTGGACGTGGTCTTCGACTCCGTCAGCGTGACCACCACCTACCGGGAGAAGCTGGCGGCGGTCGGCATCATTTTCTGCAGCTTCAGCGAGGCCGTGAAGTCCCATCCGGACCTGGTGAAGCAGTACCTGGGCAGCGTGGTGCCCTCCTCCGACAACTTCTACGCCGCCCTCAACAGCGCGGTGTTCACGGACGGCAGCTTCGTCTTCATCCCCAAGGGCGTGGCCTGCCCCATGGACTTGAGCACCTACTTCCGCATCAACAACAAGGAATCGGGCCAGTTCGAGCGCACCCTCATCGTGGCCGAGGAAGGCGCCAGCGTGAGCTACCTGGAGGGGTGCACCGCACCCCAGTTCGACACCAACCAGCTGCATGCGGCCGTGGTGGAGCTGGTGGCCCTGGACCGGGCCTCCATCAAGTACAGCACCGTGCAGAACTGGTACGCCGGCGACAAGGACGGCAAGGGCGGCATCTTCAACTTCGTGACCAAGCGCGGCCTCTGCAAGGGCAAGGCTTCGCACATCAGCTGGACCCAGGTGGAGACCGGCAGCGCCATCACCTGGAAGTACCCCAGCTGCGTGCTGCTGGGCGACGACAGCATCGGCGAGTTCTACAGCGTGGCCCTCACCAACCACAAGCAGCAGGCCGACACCGGCACCAAGATGATCCACATCGGCCGCAACACCAAGAGCACCATCGTCAGCAAGGGCATCAGCGCCGGCGACAGCTCCAACAGCTACCGCGGCCTGGTGAAGGTGCAGCCGAAGGCCGAGGGCGCGAGGAACTTCAGCCAGTGCGACTCCATGCTCATCGGCCAGTCCTGCAGCGCCAGCACCTTCCCCTACATCGAGGTGCAGAACCGCAGCGCCCGCGTGGAGCACGAGGCCACCACCAGCAAGATCGGCGAGGAGCAGCTGCTCTACTTCCAGCAGCGCGGCATCCCCGCCGAGGAAGCCATCAGCATGATCATCAACGGCTTCTGCAAGGACGTCTTCCGCGAGCTCCCCATGGAGTTCGCCGTCGAAGCCACCCGCCTGCTCTCCCTGAAGCTCGAAGGGAGCGTGGGCTAGCGATGAAACCGCGAAAGACGCGAATGGACGCGAAATCTCACGGCCATTGCCTTTCGCGAACCTTCGCGCCTTTCGCGGTTGATTTGTTGTTCTTGGAGTTTTAGATGCTCTCGATTCGTAACCTCACCGCCTCGATCAACGGCACGCCGGTGCTGAAGGGAATCGACCTGGAGATCAAGGCGGGGGAGATCCACGCCATCATGGGCCCCAACGGCTCGGGCAAGTCCACGCTGGGCAAGGTGCTGGTGGGCCATCCGGCCTACGAAGTCACCGGCGGCGAGGTCCTCTACGAAGGCCGGAACCTCTTCGAGCTGGCGGCCGATGAGCGGGCCCGCGCCGGGATCTTCATGGGGTTCCAGCACCCCATCGAGGTGCCGGGCGTGAGCAACGCCGCCTTCCTGCGCCTGGCCTACAACAAGAAGGCCGAGGCCGAGGGCCGTGACGAGCTGGATCCCCTGGAGTTCGACGACTTCATCCACGAGAAGATCAAGCTCGTGTCGATGAAGGAGGAATTCCTCGACCGCAGCCTCAACGAGGGCTTCTCCGGCGGCGAGAAGAAGCGCAACGAGATCCTCCAGATGGCGGTGCTGGAACCCAAGCTGGCCATCCTGGACGAGCTGGACAGCGGCCTGGACATCGACGCCCTGCGCGTGCTGGGCGACGCTGTCAACAAGCTCCAGCGCCCGGACCGCGCCCTGCTGATCATCACCCACTTCCCCCGCATTCTGGAGACCATCCAGCCCCAGTTCGTGCATGTGCTCTCCGGCGGCCGCATCCTCAAGAGCGCCGGCAAGGAGCTGGCCACCGAGCTCGAGGACCGCGGCTACGACTGGGTCCTGGAAGAGGCCGCCGCCGGGGGCGCCCGATGACCACGGCCGTTGTCGGTTCCAGCCTGCTGGTGGATCTGCTCAGCGCGCCCAGGCCCGCCGAATGGACTTCGCTGCGCGAAGCGGCAGAGCTGCGGTTGGCCGGACGCGCACTGCCCGCGACCCGGGACGAGGACTGGAAGTACACGGACCTGAAGGCCCTGGCCGCCGGTGCTTTCGGGCCCGCCCCGAAGACCACCGTGGACATCTCCGGGCACCTGCTCCCCGAGATGGTGGGCACGCGCCAGGTCTTCGTGAACGGGCACCACGCCCCCCACGCGAGCTGCGCCTCCGCCGTGCCGGCCGGGGTGCGCTACTTCCCCATGTCCCATGCGAGCGAGGCCTGCCACGCGCTGGGCAGCGTCGGCAACGGCGCGGCGAAGGGTCTCTTCGAGGACCTGAACACCGCCCGCTTCGAGGATGGCGCGGTCATCCTCGTGCCCAAGAACCTCAAGGTGGCCCTGCCCCTGCACCTCCTCTTCGTGACGAAGGCCGAATCCCCCGTGGCCGTGTTCCCCCGCCTCCTGGTGGTGCTGGAGCGGGGCGCGGAGCTGGAGCTGGTGGAGGAACACCACGGCGAGGGCGCCTACCTCAGCTGTCCCGTGGTCGAGGTGCATGTGGCCGAAGGCGCCGTCCTCCGCCATGAGCGCGTGCAGCGGGAGAGCCCCGAGGCCTTCCACCTCGCCACCCTCAAGGCCGAGGTCGGCAAGGGCGGCCAGTACCATTCCCGCACCCTCAGCTTCGGCGCCCGCCTCTCCCGGCAGGAGCCCCGCGTGCGGCTGGCCGAGGGCGCCGAGGCCACCCTGGACGGCCTGGCCCTGCTCGACGGGGTCCAGGTGGCCGATACCCACAGCTTCCTGCACCACGCCGAACCCGGCGCCACCAGCCGCCAGCTGCACAAGTGCATCGTGGATGGGCGGGCCCGCGCCATCTTCAACGGCCAGGTCCTCGTGGCCAAGGGCGCCCAGGGCACGGACGCCCAGCAGCAGAGCCGCAACCTGCTGCTCTCCGAGGCCGCCCGCGTGGACACCAAGCCCCAGCTGGAGATCTATGCCGACGACGTCAAGTGCAGCCACGGCGCCGCCGTGGGCCAGCTCGATCCCGAGGAGCTGTTCTACCTGCAGAGTCGCGGCATGAACGCCGACGACGCCCGCAACCTCCTCACCTACGGCTTCGCGGCGGACGTGCTCACCCACGTCCCCGTGGCCAGCCTGCGCCGGAGCCTGCGCCAGCTCGTCATGGCCCGCACCCAGGCCGGCTCGCTGGGAGACCTGGCATGAGCTCCCCCTCGAACATCGGCCTCCAGCCCCTCGACGTCCAGGCCATCCGCCAGGACTTCCCCCTGCTCTCCCGGGTCTTCCACGGCAAGCCCGTGGTCTACCTTGACAGCGCCGTGAGCGGCCAGATGCCTGTCCAGGTCATCGAGCGCATGGCGAAGTACGAGCGCGAGGAGCACACCAACGTCCACCGCGGCGTGAGCACCCTCAGCCAGGAGGCCACGGACTTCTACGAGGCCGCCCGCGAGAAGGTGCGGAAGTTCATCGGCGCCGCCTCCGCGCGCGAGATCGTCTGGACCCGCGGGACCACCGAGGCCATCAACCTCGTGGCCCAGACCTTCGGCCGGATGACCGTGAAGGAGGGCGACGAGATCCTCCTGTCGGCCATGGAGCACCACGCCAACATCGTGCCCTGGCAGATGCTGGCCCAGGAAAAGGGCGCCACGATCAAGGTCATCCCCATGAACGACGCCGGGGAGCTGATCCTGGAGTCCCTCGACGAGCTGATCACCGACCGCACGAAGATTCTGGGCGTGGTGCACGTCAGCAACGTCCTCGGCACCATCAACCCCGTGAGGGAGATCGTCGCCCGGGCCCACGCCAAGGGCGTGCCCGTGCTGGTGGACGGCGCCCAGGCCGTGCCGCACCTGAAGGTGGACGTGCAGGACCTGGACGCGGACTTCTACGTCTTCAGCGGCCACAAGCTCTCGGGGCCCACGGGCATCGGCATCCTCTACGGCAAGCTGGCCCTCCTGGAGGCCATGCCCCCCTGGCACGGGGGCGGCAGCATGATCCGCTCCGTGAGCTGGGAGAAGACCACCTACCTGCCCGCGCCGGGCAAGTTCGAGGCCGGCACGCCCCCCATCGCCGATGCCATCGGCCTCGGCGCCGCCATCGACTATGTGACCGCCCTGGGCCTGGACCGCATCGCCGCCCACGAGCACGAACTGCTGGCCTACGCCACGGAGAAGCTCGCCGCCATCCCCGGCCTCCGCATCCTCGGCACCGCCAGGGACAAGGCCAGTGTCCTCTCTTTCGTGGTGGACGGCATCCACCCCCACGACATGGGCAGCCTGTTGGACGGCGAAGGCGTCGTGGTCCGCGCCGGCCACCACTGCGCCCAGCCCATCATGACCCGCTTCCACGTCCCCGCCACCACCCGCGCCTCCTTCGCCTACTTCAACACCCGCGAGGAAGTGGACATCCTGGTGTCGGCCGTCCTCAAGGCCATCGAGCTATTCAAATGAAAAGGATCTCCACGAAGAACACGAAGATGAATCAAGAGCACGAAGGAAGTGCGTACGAGGCATCCCCGGATCTTCGTGCCCTGCCTTTCCCCTTCGTGTCCTTCGTGGATGTCTTTTCTACGTCTGGATCTTCCCGATGACCGACCCGCGCGAGCTGTACCAGCAGGTGATCCTGGAGCACAACAAGAAGCCCCGGAACTTCGGGAAGCTTGAACCCTGCACGCACCACGCGGAGGGCCACAACCCCCTCTGCGGCGACCAGCTGGACCTGACGCTGGTGGTCGAGGAAGGCGTGGTGCGGGACGTGAAGTTCGAGGGCAGCGGCTGCGCCATCGATGTCGCCAGCGCCAGCCTCATGACCAGTGCGGTGAAGGGGAAGCCCGTGGCCGAGGCCGAGGCCATGATCGAGCAGTTCCGCGGCATGGTGCGCGGCGAGCTCGATCCCGCCACCCAGACGCCCCTGCTGGGCAAGCTCACCCTCTTCAGCGGCGTCAAGGACCTCCCCAGCCGCGTGAAGTGCGCCATCCTCCCCTGGGCCACCCTCCACGCCGCGCTGAAGGGCGAAGAGGAAGCGAGCACGGAATGAACCCTCACCGCGGAGAGCGCAGAGAACGCCGAGAAAAGAAATCGGTTCTCCTCTGCGTTCTCCGCGTTCTCTGCGGTGAATGCGATGCCTAAGATTGCCGAGATCGAATACACCCCCAACCCCAACGCGGTGAAGTTCGTGCTGAAGGAGCCCGTGGCCCTGGGCTTCCCGAAGTCCTTCCCCAACGCGGAGACCGCCGAGCAGGACGAGCTGGCCAAGGGCCTCTTCGCCGTGGGGAACGTCACCTCGGTGTTCATGCAGGACAAGTTCCTCACCGTCACCAAGACCGACGACAAGGGCTGGCCGGAGATGCTGCCCCTGCTGGCCGCGCCCATTCGGGCCGCGGCGGGCGCGGGCGGCGGACAGGCTCCGCCTCCTGGCGGTCCCCGGGTCTTCAGCAAGGTGGATGACGAGAACGACCCCATGCTCAAGGACATCCGCATGGTGCTGGAGAGCGCCATCCTGCCCGCCCTGGCGGCGGACGGTGGCGGCCTGGAACTGATCGGGCGGCACGAAAAGCAGGTGATGATCCGGTACATGGGCGCCTGCGGCTCCTGCCCCGCTAGCCTCACGGGTACCCTGGTGGCCATCGAGGGCATGCTCCAGAAGGAAGTGGACCCGGAGATCGTGGTCATCTCAGTCTGAGAAGGCCTGAACTGCCCCCATCGGCCCTCGCCGCGGACGGCGGCGACCTGGAGTTGATCGGGCGGCACGAGAAGCAGGTGATGATCCGGATGGATGCTCACATGGGGGCGCCTGCGGCTCCTGCCCCGCCAGCCTCACCGGCACCCTGGTCGCCATCGAGGGCATGCTCCAGAAGGAAGTGGACCCGGAGATCGTGGTGATCTCCGTCTGAGGCCGTCCACGGGAAAAACAGACGCCAACCGCGGTGAAACAGCCTTTCGAGTCACCCTCCCCCGTCGGCCTTTCCGGATATTTCATGGCCCCTGAAGGCTTTCTGGGCTAATCTGGGCGTTCTGCCGGACTTCGCGTGCCGGGATTCCAGCGCACCGCCAGAGAGCGGGCGCAACCAAACGAGGTGGACTTCATGTCCAAGCTAGAAGCAATCATCAAGGGCCAGGCCCGCAAGCAGGTGGGCCGCATCAGCGTGCTCGACGCGGCGTTCGAAGAGGACAGCCCAGAGAACCAGGAGTTCCTGGCCGCGCTGCAGGGTGAGACCCGGGGCCTCCGCGAGGAGGAGGTCGTCCGTGGCGTCGTCGTGGAGATCCGCGGCAAGGACGTCATCGTCGACATCGGCTACAAGGGGTCGGGCACCGTCAACCTTGACGAGTTCAACAATCCCGATGGCACCCAGGGCGTCCAGGTGGGCGACGTGGTCGAAGTGCTGCTCGAGATGCTGGAGGACGCCCACGGCAACGTGCGCCTCAGCCGCGAGCGCGCCGAGAAGATGAAGATCTGGGACGAGGTCGAGAAGGCCTTCCGTTCCAACATGACCGTGCACGGCACCGTGCTCGAGAAGGTCAAGGGCGGCCTGGCCGTGGACATCGGCATCCGCGCCTTCCTGCCCGGCAGCCAGGTGGACATGAAGCCCGTCCGCAACCTGGATCCCTACCTCGGCAAGTCCTTCGACATGAAGGTCATCAAGGTCAACCGCCGCCGGGGCAACATCGTGCTGTCCCGCAAGCTGTTCCTCGAAACCATCAACGCGAGCCTGAAGGAAGAGACCCTGGCGGGCCTCGAGGAAGGCAAGCTGGTCGAGGGCACCATCAAGAACATCACCGAGTACGGCGCCTTCGTCGACCTGGGTGGCGTGGACGGCCTGCTGCACATCACCGACATGTCCTGGGGCCGGCTCAACCACCCCAGCGAGATGTTCCAGGTGGGCGACAAGGTCGAAGTGGCCGTGCTCAAGTACGACAAGGACACCGAGCGCGTGTCCTTGGGCTACAAGCAGAAGTTCCCGGATCCCTGGCTCTCCGTCGAGGAGCGCTATCCCATCCAGGCCACCGTCAAGGGCAAGGTCGTCTCGATCACCGACTACGGCGCATTTGTTGAGCTGGAGCCCGGCATCGAGGGCCTGGTCCACGTCTCCGAGATGAGCTGGACCAAGAAGGTCAAGTCCGCCAAGGGCATGGTCAACCTGGGCGACCAGGTCGAGGCCCTGATCCTGCAGGTGGATTCCGAGAACCGCCGCATCAGCCTCGGCATGAAGCAGATCACCCCGAACCCCTGGATGGCCATCGCCGAGAAGTACCAGCCCGGCATGATCGTCACGGGCACCGTGCGCAACATCACGGAGTTCGGTGCCTTCGTGGAGCTGGAAGAGGGCATCGACGGCCTCATCCACGTCTCCGACTTCAGCTGGACCAAGAAGATCAAGCACCCCGGCGAGATCGTGAAGAAGGGCGACAGCGTCACCGCCAAGGTCCTCAACCTGGACCCCCTGGCCCAGCGCATGAGCCTCGGCGTGAAGCAGATGGAGCCCAACGTCTGGGAGATCTTCTTCGAAGGCCACCACGTGGGTGACGTCCTCACCGGCAAGATCGCCCGCCTGACCGACTTCGGCGCCTTCGTCGACCTCGGCGACGGCATCGAGGGCTTGGTCCACGTCTCCGAGCTCTCCCGCAAGCGGGTGGAGGACATCCAGAAGGAGTTCGCCGCCGGCCAGGATCTCACCATGAAGATCGTGAAGCTCGATCCCACCGAGCGCCGCATCGGCCTCTCCGTGAAGCAGCTGGAGCAGGACCAGGAGCGCGGCGACATGGAAGCCGCCAAGGCCCGTCAGCCCGAGTTCAAAAAGGCGACGCTGGCCGACGCCTTCAACAAGGCCGAGCGCGAGTAGCGTTCCTTCCTCAACTCATCACGACGAGGCCCCCGCGAGGGGGCTTCGTCGTGATGGGATGCGATACTCGGAAGCCCCCTCTGGCTTTCACGGATCCCATGCGCTTCCTCCACACCTCCGACTGGCACCTCGGCAAGACCCTCTGCAATGCGAACCTCCTGGAAGACCAGGCCCACGCCCTGGACCAGGTGGCGGCCATGGCGAAGGAGACCCGCGCCGAAGCGCTGGTGGTGGCCGGGGACCTCTACGACCGCGCGGTGCCGCCCAAGGAGGCCGTGGCCCTGCTGGACGATACCCTCGACCGCCTCGTGCGGGGCCTGGGTGTGCCCGTGCTCATCATCGCGGGGAACCACGACAGCCCCGAGCGCCTGGGCTTCGCCTCCAGCTTCCTGGGAACCCAGGGTCTCCACGTGGCCGGGCCCCTGGGGCCGCCGGAGCCGGTCCTCATCGGCAGCGCCGCCTTCCACCTCCTGCCCTACGCGGATCCGGTCATGGCCCGCCACGCCTTCCAGGACGAGGCCATCCGCACCCATCAGGACGCCCTGGCGGCTCAGCTGGCCCGGGCCCGCGCCGCCCATCCGGAGGGCCGCCGCTTCGTCGCCGTGGCGCACGCCTTCGTGGCCGGAGGCGAGGGCTCGGACTCCGAGCTGGGCCTGGCCGTGGGCGGCACCGGCGAGGTGGACGCGGCGCTCTTCCGGGACTGCGACTACGCGGCCCTGGGCCACCTCCACCGCCCGCAGGCGGCCGGCTTCCCCCACGTGCGCTACGCCGGCAGCCTGCTCAAGTACAGCGCCTCCGAGGCCACCCACGCTAAGGCCGTCACCCTGGTGGAGCTGCCGGAACGCGGTCCCGCCCACATCGAGTCCCTGCCCCTCACGCCCCGCCGCGACCTGCGGCGCCTGCGCGGCCATTTCGATGACCTGATGCGCGGCCCCCAGGGAAACTCCGACGACTACCTGTTCCTGGACCTGCTGGACGAGGGTCCGGTGCTGGACGCCATGGCCCGCCTGCGCCAGGTCTATCCGAACATCCTCGGCCTCCAGCCCGCTTCGCCGGCGGCAGCGCCCCAGGAGATCGCGCGCGCCGCGGACCGCGACCTGGATCCCGCGGCCCTCTTCGAGGCCTTCTTCCAGGACACCGCCGGCCGCCCCATGGACGGCGAGGAACGGGCCCTCTTCCAGGACGTGGCCGGGAAGCTGCTCGCCGGGGAGGCCGAATGAAGCCCCTGCGGCTCAGCCTGGAAGCCTTCGGTCCCTATGCGGGAAGACAGGATCTGGACTTCGCGGACCTGGGCGACCAGTCCTTCTTCCTCATCCACGGCCCCACGGGCGCCGGCAAGACCAGCATCCTGGACGGCATCAGCTACGCCCTCTACGGCCAGACCAGCGGCGGCCAGCGGGAGACCCGCGACCTACGCAGCCACTTCGCCCCAGCGGACACGCCCACCCGCGTGACCTTCGACTTCGCCCTGGGCGCGAAGACCTACCGGGTGGAGCGGACGCCAGAACAGCAGGTGCCGAAGGTGCGCGGCGGCGGCACCAAGAAGCAGCCCTACGCGGCGCACCTATGGGAGCTGGCGGACGGCGCCGAGGTGCCCCTGGCCACGGAGAAGCCCACGGTGGTGGACGCGGCGGTGGCGGACCTGCTGGGCTTCAGGGCCAGCCAGTTCCGGCAGGTGGTCCTGCTGCCCCAGGGCCGCTTCCAGGAGTTCATGCTGGCGGGCTCCGCCGAGCGCCAGGCCATCCTCCAGACCCTCTTCCAGACCGCCCGCTACGCCGCCCTCGCCGAGGCCCTGGCGGAGCGGGAGAAGGCCCTGCGGGAGGCCCTGCTCGCGGCCCAGGCCGAGGAACGCCAGCTCCTCGCCCAGGCCGGCGTGGCCGCCGCCCAGGAGCTGCCGGAGCACCTCGAAGCCACGGCCCAGCTGGTGGAGGCGCGGATCCAAGAGCAGCAGGAAGCCCAGGGCGCCCTGGATCGGGCGGAGGCTGTCCTGAGCGAGGGGACGCGTTTGGAGGAGGCCCTCGCCCGGGTACACACGCTGGAACAGGAGGTCGACCGGCTGGCGGAGGCCGCGGCATCGCGGGCCCTGGCCAACACCAGAGCCGAAGGCGCCCTGGTCGGGGTGGAACGCGAGGAGCCCCGCCGCGAGGATCTGCGCCGCGCCATCGGCCGGTTGAAGGACCTTGAACCCAAGCTGGCAGCCCTCGAGCAGGCCAGAAAGGAAACCGCGGAGGCTGTCCGGCAGGACCAGCACCTCAAGCGGCTGGCCGAGGAGCAGACCCGGCGCCGAGATGCCGCCGAACAGGAGGCCGCGCGCCAGAAAGCCCTCCTGCAGGAGCTTCGGACCGAGGCTTCCCAGTTGGCAGGCCGCGAGGGTCTGCTCCGCCTGGCCCACCAGAAGCGGACGCAGCGTGGGCAGTTCGATCAGGCCCAGCAGGCGGTCGAGCGCGCCTCCGCCGCCCTGGACACTGCCCGCGCCGCCCGGGACACCGCCGAGCAGGCCGTGAAGAATGCACGCGACCACTTCCGCGACCTCCAGGAACGACGCCTGGCGGCCCAGGCGGCCCATCTGGCCCGGAACCTGAGACCCGGCGAGCCGTGCCCTGTCTGCGGCAGCGAAGCCCATCCCCGGCCAGCCGGGCCCTCCGTGGATCTACCGGGCGAGCAGGAAATCCGGCAGGCTCAGGCGCAACAGGATGAAGCAGAGGCAACCCTGGCCCGCACCCAGGAGGCCGCCGCCGCCTGTTCCTCGGCCCGGGAGACCGCCCGCAACCGCCAACAGGATCTGGCTCATCATCTGGGCGAGGCCACGGAGGTTGCCCTCGAGAGCCTGGCGGCCGAGGAGGTGCGATCCTTGGAAGCTCTGGAACGCAGCCGCCAGGCCGAGACCAGCCTGACCATGGCCGAGCGGATCCTGACCGAGGCAGAGGAGGCTCAGAAGGAGGCCGAAGCTCAGCTCGCCGCCACCACCCACCGCCTATCGGAGGTGGCGCTTCTGGAGGCCGGCGCGCAGGCGAGGGTGAAGGTCCACGAGGAGGCCCTGTCGGAGGATCTGCGGGTTCCCGGGGCGCTCGCGGCCCGGCGGGGGAAGGCAGAGGAGGAGCTAGCCCAATCCGAATCCGGACTGAAGGCGGCCCGCGAAGCCCGGGAAGCGGCCCAGGCCGCGGCCATCGAGGCAGAGGCCGCCCTCAAATCACACAGAGACCGCCTGGAGGCCGCCCGGAGGGAAGCCCGCCGGACGGAAGCCGAGTTCGCGGCGGCCCTGGCGGCGGCGGGCGGCGAGCCTCCGCCCGAAGGCGTGCCCATGCCGGACCTGCCGGCCCTCCAGGCGGCGCGAAACAGCGCCCAGGCCCGCTTCGCCCAGACCGGCGAGGCCCTGGGCCATGCCCGATCTGAACAGGCCGCCCTCCAGCGCCTGGAGGCGTCCCTGGCGGAGCTCGGAGCTCGTCAGGGCGCGGAGGAGCGCCGCCACCGCGCGGCCGCCAGCCTGGCTCGGGTGGCCCGGGGCGAGGAGGGGATCCGCGTCTCCTTCGAACGCTACGTCCAGGGCGCCCTCCTGGACGAGGTGCTGGTCTCGGCCTCGGAGCGGCTGCGCCGCATGAGCAAGCAGCGCTACGCCCTGCGGCGGGCCACCACCGGCGGCGACCTGCGGCGGGCCGGGGGCCTGGAGC
Source organism: Geothrix paludis (assembly GCF_022808815.1). GTDB lineage: Bacteria > Acidobacteriota > Holophagae > Holophagales > Holophagaceae > Geothrix > Geothrix paludis. Next base: position 488,627 of record NZ_JAKZLC010000002.1, read on the forward strand.
TGGAGATCACGGACGCCCACACGGGCCGCGCCCGGGCCGTGAGCTCGCTGTCGGGCGGCGAGGGCTTCCAGGCCAGCCTGGCCCTGGCCCTGGGCCTCTCGGACGTGGTGCAGCGCCATGCCGGCGGCATCCGGCTGGACACGGTCTTCATCGACGAGGGCTTCGGCAGCCTGGACCCCGAGGCCCTGGACCTGGCCCTCCGCACCCTGGAGGACCTCAACCAGGGCGGCCGCCTGGTGGGCCTCATCAGCCACCTGGACGACGTGAAGGCCCGCATCCCCGCCCGCCTGGAGGTGACGCCCGGGCCCGGTGGCAGCCACGCCCGGTTCCGGGTCGACTGAGCCCAAGGGCCTGAGCGCCACGGCGCAAAACGCTGGTCACGGAAGCCACGGAAACAAGCTGGAAGACACGGAAAAGGGGTAGGGACGTCCACTCCGAAAGCGCGGGCTGCATCCCGGGGGCGCCGGGGCCGTGCTTCCGAGGACACGGCGCCCCCGGGATCACTTCCGGCTTCGCCGGAAGCCGCCTCCGGCGGGCCCGAGCGGCGAGAACTACGGACCCTTCCGTGCCTTCCGTGGAATTCCGTGGCTTCCGTGACCAGCACGAGGACGGAGGGATGGTCGAGGTTTCCAGGAGGTCTCGGCTTTAATACATCGCATAAAGTGGTATGCTCCCAAAAACCACGGAGTTCCCATGCGGCGCGCCTTCGCTCCCTTCCTGTGCCTGGCGCTCGCCGCCCAGCCCACGTCCTACCAGAAGGCGCCCAAGGCCATCGAGCGGGTGCTGGATGCGCCGGGCACGCCCTCCCTGCTGGCCAGCCCCACGGGCGACCGCTTCCTGCTGGCGGAGTTCGAGCGCCATCCGCCGATCAAGGCCCTGGCCCAGCCCATGGCGCGGCTGGCGGGCCTGCGGCTGAACCCCCGCACCCGCGGCCCCCACAACCCGCCGCGGCTGAAGGCCCTGGCCCTCCAGGACGTGAAGGGCGGTCCCGCCCGGCTCGTCGCGCTGCCGCCTGACGTGGCGCTGGGCCAGCCCCGCTGGTCGCCGGACGGCACGCGGTTCGCGCTGACGGGAACCGCCGCCGGGGCCACGGAGTTGTGGATCGGGGAGGCCGCCACCGGAACGCTCCGCCGGGTGCCAGGCCTGAAGCTCAACGCCGTGCTGGGGGATCCCTTCGACTGGCTGCCGGACGGCAGCCTCATCGCCAAGGCCGTGCCCGCGGGCCAGGGGCCGGAACCCAAGGCGCCGGAGGTGCCCATCGGCCCCCGCATCCAGGAGACCGAAGGCAAGTCCGCCCCCGCGCCCACCTACCAGGACCTGCTCAAGGACGCCTTCGACGAGCGCCTGTTCGAGTTCCTGGGCCAGGCCCAGGTGGTGCGCGTGGAGCCCGCCACCGGGGCGCTGAAGCCCATCGGCCGGCCGGGGCTCTACGCCGACCTCCAGCCCTCCCCCGACGGGAAGCTGCTCCTGGTGGCGCGCCTCCAGCGCCCCTTCTCCTTCCTGGTGCCGGCCTCCCAGTTCCCCGTCCGCGAGGAGGTCTGGGATCGTGCCGGCAAGCTCGTCCACACCGCCGCGGACCTGCCCCTGGCTGAAGGGATTCCCATCGAGGGCGTGCGCACGGGGCCGCGCCGCCTGCACTGGCGGCCCACAGAGCCGGCGACCCTGGCTTGGGTGGAGGCCCTGGACGGCGGCGACCCTCGGCAGAAGGCCGAGTTCCGCGACCACGTGTTGACGCAGGCCGCGCCCTTCCAGATCGCGCCTGCGGAGCTGATCCGCCTCAAGGCCCGCATGGCGACCCTCGACTGGAGCGAAGGCGGCGGCCTGGCCGTGGTGCGCGAATTCGAGCGCGACCGCCGCTGGACCCGCACCTGGCTCGTGGATCTCGCGAAGCCCGCGGAGGCCCGCCTGGCCTTCGACCTCAGCGCCAACGACCGCTACAAGGCCCCGGGCACCTTCCTCGCCCGCCTGCTGCCCAACGGCCACACGGCCCTGCGCGAGGAGGCCGGAAAGCTCTTCCTCACGGGATCCGGCGCCACGCCCTCCGGCGACCGCCCCTTCCTGGCCCGCTTCGATCCCGCCACCCTCCAGACCGAGCGCCTCTTTCGCTGCGGCGAAGGGGTCTACGAGGCTCCCGTGGCGCTGCTGCGGGACGGCACCTTCATCACGCGGCGCGAAAGCCCCACGGAAGCGCCGAACTACATCCTGCATGCCTCGGCGCCGGACGCCCGGAAGACGGCGCTCACCGCCTTCACCGACCCCCTGCCCGAGCTGCGGAAGATCCAGAAGAAGCTCGTGACGTACACGCGGCCCGATGGCGTGGCCCTCAGCTTCACGCTGTACCTGCCGCCCGACTACAAGCCCGGCGAGCGCCGCCCCGCCGTGGTCTGGGCCTACCCGCTGGAGTTCACGGACGCGGGTACCGCCGGCCAGGTGAGCGGCTCCACGGACCGGTTCACCACCATCGGCGGCATGTCCCACCTGTTCTTCCTGCTGTCAGGCTACGTGGTGCTCGACAACGCCACCATGCCCGTGGTGGGCGATCCCAAGACCGTGAACGACACCTACCTGGAGCAGGTCGTGGCCAGCGCCAAGGCCGCCATCGACAAGGCCGACGAGCTGGGCGTCATCGATCCGAAACGCGTGGGCGTGGGCGGCCACAGCTACGGCGCCTTCATGACGGCGAACCTGCTGGCGCACTCCAAGCTCTTCAAGGCGGGCATCGCACGCAGCGGCGCCTACAATCGCACCCTGACGCCCTTCGGCTTCCAGAGCGAGCGACGCACGCTGTGGGAGGCCCCCGAGATGTACCTGAAGGTGTCCCCCTTCATGTCCGCCAGCCACTTCAACGCGCCCATCCTGCTCATCCACGGCGAGGCGGACAACAATCAGGGCACCTTCCCCATCCAGAGCGAGCGCCTCTACGCCGCCCTCAAGGGCAACGGCCAGACCGCCCGCTACGTCACCCTGCCCCTGGAGAGCCACGGCTACGTCGCCCGCGAATCCGTCGAGCACACCCTCTGGGAGATGCTCCACTGGTTCGACAAGCACCTGAAGTAGGGCTCGGGAATCCCATCGGTTGATTCACCTCGGAATGACCTATTCCCCCACGGCGCCGCTGTCGGACCACCTATTGGTGTCGGCAGCGCCTTCGGCCTGGCCGTGTCGCACCAGGATCACCTGGGCGCAACCCTGCTTCGGGACTTCCTTGAGCGTGTGGCCCATGGCCTTCAGGGCCTCGCGGGTGGCGGCGGGGAGGTCCGCTTCCACCTGGATGCGGTCTGGCAGCCATTGGTGGTGGAAGCGCGGGGCGTCCACGGCGGCGCGGGCGTCCAGGCCGAAGTCCACCACGTTGAGCACGGTGTTCAGCACCGTGGCGGGGATGGTGCGGCCGCCGGGGCTGCCGCTCACCATGACGACGGACCCGTCCTTCACGAGGATCACGGGGCACATGCTCGACAGAGGTCGCTTGCCCGGCTGGGCCAGGTTCGGCGCCGTGCCGATGCGGCCCGTGGCGTCCGTGAGGCCGGGCACGGCGTTGAAGTCGCCCAGCTCGTTGTTCAGCAGGAAGCCCGCGCCGGGAACGACGCGCTTGAGGCCGTAGCTCTCCTCCAGGGTGTAGGTGAGGCTCACGGCATTGCCTGCACGGTCGAGGACGGACAGGTGCGTGGTGTGCGGGCGGTCCGGCTCCCAGGTGAACCGGGACGGATCCGAGACAGACGCCCGGTCGGGCCGGATGGTGGTACGCAGCTCCGTGGCGTAGTCCTTCGAGAGCAGGCGCACCATCGGGATGTCCCCGGCGAAGGCAGGATCGCCGAGGAACTGCGCCCGGTCCGCGAAGGCGCGGCGCAGGGCCTCCGCCGCCAGGTGGATCGCCGCGGGCGAACCCGGACCGGCGGCCTTCAGGTCGAAGCCCTCGAGGAGGTTCAGGGACTCGATCAGCACCTGGCCGCCGGAGCTGGGGGGCGGCGCGGCCAGAAGCTCGAAGCCGCGGTAGGTTCCGCGCAGGGGCTCGCGCCGCACGGGCCGGTAGCCACGCAGGTCCTTCGCGGTGATCGGACCGCCGTTCGACTTCATGTCGTGGACGATCAGGGTTGCGGTCCGGCCGCGGTAGAAGTCGGTCCAGTCCTTGGCCAGCCGCTGCAGGGTTCGGGCCAGGTCCCGCTGCACCAGGCGGTCCCCGGCGCGGAGGGGTGAGCCCTTCCGGCTGAACTGGGCCAGGGTCGGCGCATGACGGGCGAAGGCGGGCAGCTGCTCCGCGAGGCTGGCGGCCTGGTTCTCCGACAGCACGAAGCCCTCCTGCGCCAGGCGGATGGAGGACCGCAGCAGCCTCGCCCATGGCAGCCGGCCCTCGCGCCGCCACGCCTCGTGCAGCCCCGCCACCGTGCCGGGCACACCCACGCTGGCCAGGCTGTCGTGATGCTTCGCCTCATCGTAGGCGCCGTCCGACTTGAGCCACATGCGGGAGTGGGCGGAGGCCGGCGCCACCTCGCGGAAATCGATGAACGAGGCCTGACCCCGGGTAGGCCTCGACAGCAAGAAGCCGCCCCCGCCCAGGTTGCCGGCGGCGGGATGAACGACAGCCAGGGCGAAGGCCGTGGCCACGGCCGCATCCACGGCGCTGCCGCCCTCGCGGAGCACCTGGGCGCCGGCCTCGGAGGCCAGGCGTTCCTGACTCACCACCATGCCGCGGGGAGGCTGGGCGCCCAATGGCAGGGCGAGGGTCGGCCCGAGAGTCAGGGCGAGAACGAGGGCCAGAAAAGGGCGGAAGGGCACGGGAGCTCCGAGCAGGGGATGCCTCGAGTCTGTCATCCTTGGGGCATGTCCCGAAGCGCCGTCATTCCCGGCTCGACGCCGCAGACCTCCAGCGAGGAGCTGGCCAACAGCCTCACGCACGGGCTGGGCGCGGCCCTGGCCATCGCGGGCCTCGTGCTCATGGTGGTGGAGGCCGCCCTCCACGGCACGGCCCGGGACGTGGTGGGCGCGGCCATCTTCGGCTCGACCCTCATCCTGCTCTACCTCATGAGCACCCTCTACCACGCCTTCCGCGGCCCCCGCGTGAAGCTGGTCTTCAAGGTCTTCGACCACTCGGCCATCTTCCTGCTCATCGCCGGCACCTACACGCCCTTCTGCCTCTCGGCCCTGGGACGCGTCAGTCCGGGCTGGGGCTGGACCGTCTTCGGGCTGGTGTGGGCCCTCGCCGCGGCGGGCATCACCTTCAAGGGCGTCTTCTACGGCCGCATCGCCAAGGTGGCCTTGCGCCCCGCCCCGGTGGACCACCTGCACGCGCTGCCGGACACCTCCGTGGATCCCGCCTTCGTGAAGCGCATGGGCTGGATCTCCACGGGCATCTACCTGCTCATGGGCTGGATCATCGTCATCGCCGCGGCGCCCCTGGGCCGCTCGCTGTCCGCCCACGGCCTCTACTGGCTCTTCGGCGGCGGCATCTTCTACAGCGTGGGCGCCGCCATCTACAGCCTGAAGAAGCTGCGTTTCCACCACGCGCTCTGGCACCTCTTCGTGGTGGCGGGAAGCGCCTGCCACGTCTTCGCGGTGCTCTTCCACGTCATCCCTGGCTGAGCTTCTCCACCACCAGCACCAGGTCCGATGAGGCCGGGCTCCAGGGCTCGCCGGTCATGGTGCCGAGGGCCTCGCGCACCTCGAAGCCCGCGGCGGCGAGCAGGGCCTCCACCTCGGCCCGGCGCCAGGCGCGCAGCTGGACCTCCTCGGCGGACACCACCTCCACGGGCGGCTGGACGCCGGGGCACCAACGCAGGCGCACGGGCGTGAAGGTCAGTCGGCCGCCGGGCCGGGCGGTCATCAGGCGCAGGAAGACCGTCTCCGCACCGTCCGCTCCGGGCAGGACCACCGCGGGCAGGGCGCGCTCGCCGCGATCCAGGATCCGATCGTAGTTCAAGGTCTGGAGCAGGAAGAGCCCGCCCGGCAGCAGCCGCGAAGCCAGCCCCTCGAAGCAGCGGCGCAGGTCCGCCTCCTCCGTGAGGTGGGGCAACGTGTTGCCCACGCAGAGGGCCCCGCCCTGGCCCGCTTCCACCAGGCCCGCCAGATCCGTCAGGCTGCCCTGGACGTAGCGGCCCTGCGGATCGGCCTCGCGGGCCGCCTCGAGCTGGGCGGGCGAGGCGTCCACGCCGGTGGGCTCGAAGCCCAGCGAGGCCAGCAGACGGGCGTGCTCTCCGGTGCCGCAGCCCAGGTCCAGCACCCGCCGCGAAGGCGCCCCGGCCAGCACGCGCTGGAGGAGGGGCGCCTCGCGCTTCAGGCGCTGGGGCCAGTCGATGAGGCTCCGGTAGGCGATGCGGCCGTAGCGGTCGGGCTTGGGTTCCACGGCGTCAGATCCTCGGCCAGAGCCAGCCGAAGACACCGGCGCTCAGCAGACCGTAGATGAGGCCGTCCAGCAGATCCTTGAGCACGGCGCCGCAGGGCTTGCCCATCCAGATTCCCGCCTGGACGCTGCCGCCCGCATAGGTGAGGAAGGACACCGTGCCCACGACGCGGAACACCTGGAGGTAGTGGGTGCCGGCGCCCAGGGTGTGCCCCGCCACGTAGGCCGCCATGAAGGCCACGGCCGCGGCGAAGAGGAACCACTGGATCATGGCCTTGCCCATCTTGGGCACGCCGTTGGGGACCAGCACCAGGAAACCCACGGGGCCTTCCTTGTACTTCTGCTGGACCTCGGGCTTGCCCATGTCCTTCATGTCGTTGCAACGGGGCATCACGTACTGGCCGGGTTCGGGGGAGCCCTTGCGGATGGCCGCGCGGACCTCATCCTCGTTGGGCAAGGCGCGGTAGTCCGAGTTGTGCCACTTGAGCACCATGTGGATGAGGCTGCTGGCGACGAAGACGACGACGGCCGACAGCACGATGGGCAGCCAGAGATGGGAAAGCGGGACCATGGGGTGGGCTCCTGTGAGGGGTTGGGGTGCCCGTAGGGTGGCCCTGGGCTCCCGGGCGCGTCAAGTCCGCCTCAAGCCTTCGGCCGCCGCGGCTTCCGGGGCCCGGGCGCGGAGCGGTGTCCCGTGTCCGCGTCCACGGCGTCGATCCACCCGGCCCGGGCCTCCGGAAAGGCGTCCGCGTAGGGCACGTAGGGCTTCAGGTCCAGCACCGGCGTGCCGTCCAGCAGGTCCACGCCCCGCAGGCGCAGGGTGCGGCCCTCCACGGCCACCAGCTCCACGCAGGAGAGGCCGATGGGGTTGGGCCGGTGGGGCGAGCGCGTGGCCAGCACGCCGCGCTTGGCCCGGGGCCCCCGCGGCGGTTGCACCAGGGGCGCCCAGCCTTCGCTCAGGTGGAAGGCGAAGAGGAGCCACACGCGCTCGAAGCCCTCCAGGTCGCGCAGCACCGTCTCCGGCAGCGAGGGGTCCAGCTCCAGCGTGGCCTCGGCCGGCGCGCCCGTCTCCGTGCCCTCGACCACCGTGGGCTGGTGGGGCGCATCGATGCGCGTCACGTAGGGCGAGCGCAGGATTCCGATGGGGTGGAAGGTGAAAGAGGCCATGTCCGAAGGGTAGCGTCCCGGCGGCTATCCTGGGGCCATGGACGCCCTGAACCCCGCGCGCCGACCTGAGCCCATGACTGCGCCGCTGATGCACCTCACCGTCGCCGGCCTGCGCCTCGAATGCTGCGACTTCCCCGCCACCGCCGAAGGGCGGCCCACCCTCGTGCTGCTGCACGAAGGCCTCGGCTGCGCAGCCCTGTGGCGGGACTTCCCCCGGAAGCTGGCGGAGGCCACGGGATGCCGGGTGGTGGCGGGATCCCGCGCGGGCTACGGTGGTTCCGACCCCTACCCCGAGCCGCGCACGCCCCGCTACCTGCACCGCGAGGCGGAGGAGGCCCTGCCCGCCTTCCTCGCGACCCTGGGCATCGAGCACCCGGTGCTCATCGGCCACAGCGACGGCGGCAGCATCGCGCTGCTCTTCGCCGGGGCCTTCCCGGACGCGCCTCTGGGCGTGGCCGTCCTGGCCCCCCACGAATTCGTCGAGGAGGAGACTCTGGCGGGCCTGCGGACGGCCCGGAAGGCCTGGACCGCCACGCACTGGCCCCGGAAGCTGGCCCGCCACCACGCGGACGCGGCCCGGGTGTTCCACGAGTGGAACGACACCTGGCTGTCGCCGGCCTTCCGCGACTGGAACATCGAGGCCTGCCTGCGCGACATCCGCTGTCCGGTCCTGGCCATCCAGGGCGAAGACGACGCCTACGCCACCCTGCGGCAGATCGATGTCATCGCCGAGCAGGTGCCGGAGACACGGCTGCTCAAGCTGCCCCGGTGCGGGCATGCCCCCCACCAGGATCAGGAGGCGCAGGTGCTCGCGGCGCTGGCGGACTTCGTCGGCGGGCTGCCCCGGCGCTGAGGGCGGCTTACAAGCGGGACGTGGCGCCGCCACTGGCGGCCAGCGCCTTCAGGATCTCCACCACCTCGGCGGCGGACTGGGGCCGGTCCTCCGGGCGCTTCGCCATGAGCCGGGCCACCAGGAGGCCCAGGTCCGGGGGGAGGTCCGGCACGGCCTCGGCCAGGGAGGGCGGCGGCGCGTCCAGGTGCAGGGCCAGCAGATCCTCGATGCGGGGGGTGTCGAAGGGCGCGCTGCCGGCGCACAGCTCGAAGAGCATGACCCCCAGCGCGTACAGGTCGGTCCGGGCATCCACCGCCCCGCCCCGGATCTGCTCGGGGGACATGTACCGCGGCGATCCGAGGAGGTTCCCGGAGTCCCCGGGGGCCGGGGTGGTGGCCGGCGCGGCGAGGCCGAAGTCCATGATCTTGGCGTCGCCCCGGGTGTCGAACAGCACGTTCGCCGGCTTGATGTCCCGGTGGATCACGCCCACGAGGTGGGCCGCCTCCAGGCCCTCGGCGACCTGGCGGGTGATCCGAAGGGCCAGCGGCAGGGGCAGCCGCCCTCGCCCTTCCAGCAGCTCCCGCAAGGTGGTGCCACGCAGGTATTCCATCGTCACGAAGGGGATGCCCTCGCTCTCGCCGAAGTCGTGGATGCGGAGCACGTAGCGGTGGGTGATCCGCCGGGCCAGGCGGATCTCCTGCTTGAGCCGGTCGAGGAAAGCCGGGACCGAGGCCAGGGCCGGTCGGACCACCTTCAGGGCCACCTCCTCGTCGAGCTGCAGGTCGCGCACCTGGAGGACCACGCCCATCCCGCCCCGGCCCAGCAGCCGTTCCACCCTGTAGCGGCCGGCGAAGGTCCCCCCGATCCGGAGCGGGCCGGGCAGCGGCTCGTCCGCCGGCATGGCCGCGGGCGGCGCCAGGCGCAGGGTGGCCTCGTCGTCGCGGACCGGCGGGGAAGAGGCGGACGGCCGCCGGGTCGCGGCCAGCAGGGCCAGGAGCTCATCCTTGGCCTTCAGCTCCGCCACCATCGACTTGAAGGTCCGGGTCAGCACGCCCACCTCGTCCTGGCTGGGCATCAGGGCCAGGGGCCCGGGATGCTCCCCAGCCGCCAGGGCCTCCGTGGCCGTGGCGAGCTCCTTCAGCGGGGCCGTCACCTTCCGGGCCGAGCGCAGGCTGAGGCCCAGGGTCACGAGGAGCCCCGCGGCCCCGGCGGCGAGGATGGCCCGCTGAAGGTTGCGGAACGGCGCCAGCAGGGGATCCACGGGCATCAGCAGAACCTCGGCCATCTCCAGGTCGAGGGCGTTCACCCCCCGGATGGGGGAGACCAGCCCCAGGTAGCTCAGCCCGCCCACCCGGAAGCGCAGCACGCCGGAGCCCTGGCCATCGAGGACCCGGCCCCGCACCGCCAGGAGCGACGGCTCCCGGGCCAGGAGGCGATCCAGTTCCCCGGAGCCCGGGAGGGTGGCGCCCAGCGTCTGGAAGCGGCTGAGCAGGACCAGATGGGGCGCGGGATCGCCCCGCTGGGGCCCGGCCACAGCCAGGCGTCGCAGGTCCAGGGCGATCCGGTCATCCACCCGCACGCCCACGAGCATGGCCCCGAGGGCGCGGCCCCCGGGGGACCGCAGCGGCCGGGCCACCGCGTGGTAGACCCCGGGGCGGTTCCCCCAGTCCACGCGCAGGAAGCCCCGGTACGAGGGTCCGGCATGGCCGGCCGTCTCGGCCTCCTCGGGGGCCAGGGCCATCTGCAGGATCCCCGCCTCGGGGAAATCCGTGCGGCCGCCGGGGCCGGTGGTGGCCAGTAGGGTGCCGTCCGGCTTCACCACCAGGGCGAGGTCGGCCCCGAGGCGCGGGAGGTTGTCCGCCAGCGTGTCCGCCAGGCTCGCGGAGGCGCCCGATTCCAGCGCCTGTTCCACGAGGGCGAGGTTGCCCGAATATTCGGTGAAGACCTCCAGGCCCGCGTCCAGCGACCGGCCCTGCTGCTCGAAGGCGCGCTCCACGACGTACCGTCCGGCGGAGAGGCTCGCGGCCGCCGTGGCCCGTGCGCCGCGCTCCGCCTCGCTGTAGGCCACCCAGAGGATGAGCGCGATGAGGGCGGCGATGGCCGCCGCCTGCCGGAGGAAGAAGGTCCACGCCAGCGTTCGGTACCAGCTCATGGGCTGCGGCATCGGCCTTCCTCGGTCGGTGGCTATACTGGCTCGAATCTACCCCGGATGCCCAGCATGATTCGAGTCCCCGTGAACGGCCTGTGGACCTTGGCCCTGGCCGTGGCCCTGGCCGTCCCCCTGCGGGCGGGCGGACTGGAAGGCCCCGTACGGCTGCACGAGAAGGACGGCCGGATCCGAGCCTCCCTGAAGGACTGCGTGGCCATCCTGGAGCCCATCGACGCGCCAGTGCCGCCGCCCGGGCCCTCGCGGCCCGTGGCCATCCGCACCCTGGGCAAGCAGTTCCAGCCCCGGGTCTCCCTGGCCACGCCCGGCACCGAAGTGGCCTTCCCCAACCTCGACCACATCCTCCACAACGTGTTCAGCGTCACCCAGGGCAACCGCTTCGACACGGGGCAGTACCGGCCCGGGGACGCGCCGAAGGTGACGGTGGCCCGGCCGGGCCTCGTGAAGCTCTACTGCAACGTCCACCACCAGATGAACGCCTTCCTCTGGGTGGTGACGACGCCCTTCGCCCAGGTGCTGGACGGCCGCGCCGGGGTGGCCTTCGACCGGGTCCCGCCGGGCACCTACCGGCTGCGCCTCTGGCATCCGGAATCCGGCGAGAAGGCCTGGACCGTGCGGATCGGCGCCGAAGTGGCCCACGGCAGCTGGGACCTGGACCTGTCCCTGCCCGCCCTGGAGCCCCACAAGAACAAGTTCGGGCAGGACTATCCGCCCCTGGCGGACGACCGGGCCTACTGATCAGAACCGCTTCTGCACCACCAGCATCGTCCGGGTGACGGACTCATCCGTGCCGTCCGTCCGCTGCCGGAGGACCACGAGCGAGGCGATCCAGCGGTGGGGCAGCGGCAGGGACAGGTCGGCGCGGGGCCCCCGAACCCGCCGGTAGTACCACCACTCGTCGCCGTTCACGGGATAGAGGGTGCCCGTGGAGGACAGCCGTTGCCAGGTGAGGGTGAGCTGGGGCCAGTAGACCCGCTCGCGGCTGCCCAGGGCGACCTGGGCCTCCTCCGACGTCTCGCCGGTCTCGCGGTTCCGAATGCCGGACCACCCGGCTTCCACAGGCAGGATCGCGTGCCAGGTGCCCGAGGCCCCGGCCGCGTCCACCACCAGGCGCTGGCGGGCGGCCGGATCATGGCCCGGCAACCGGCGGAGCCGCTCGTCGCCGGGATCCCAGGCCAGATCCCAGCGCCCGGCATGGGCCGTCCAGGACCAGGGCCCGGTGTCGATCCGGAGGACCAGCTGCCCGGCGGCGAGGTCCACGCGTCCACCCAGGAGGTCGCGGACCCGGCCCGCGGCCACGCGGAGGCCCGCCTCCTCGAGCGTGCCTCCGGCGCCGCGCAGCCCGAACCGCCCGCCGACCCCCAGGAAGCGCAGCTCCGGATCCCACAGCGCCTGGGGGGCCAGGAGGCCGCTGCCCTGGAGCCCCAGGCTCAGGGAGCCGAACGCCTGCTCGGACACCCACGATGCGATCCCCCGCGCCACGTCCGCCTGGGTCCCGTTGGAGGGCTGCTGGTCCCAGCGGGCCGCGTTGAAGCGGTTGCCGTCGGAGCCCACGGCGGAGCGCGCGCCGGCCTCGAGGCGCAGCGGGCCGGACTCCCAGGCCCAGCGGAGGCGAAGCTGCGCGTCCACGCGGCGGAAGGCCTCCTCCGGCGCGTCCGGGGCCGAGAGGCGGTCCCCCCGGAGCGTCAGTTCCCAGGCGGGCACCCAGGGGTTGACAGCCTCCGGGGCGAAGGGACTGGACTCCTGGGCCGCGAGGACCAGGGCAACCAGGGGGAGGATCCAGCCGAGCGGTCTCATCAGCCTCCGAAGGAAGCGGTCCTGGCGATGGTAGCCCACCCCGATCCTCCCCGAGGCACCGGAGGGTCTCCCATCTCCGGACCGGATCTGGAGGGGACCCGCCCACGCCCCACGCTGGACCCATTCGACCCCGGGCCCCGACTCCGGGACCCGCCCGCGAACTGGAGGCACCCATGCCCATGCACTCAGCCGGTCCCACCTTGCGTTCCCTCTCGACCGGCCTCCTCGGCTCGGCCCTGATTGGCCTGGCGGCCTGCGGCGGGGGTGGCGGCGGCGGCACCAGCGCACCGCCCCCGCCTCCGCCCACCTACCAGGTCACCAGCCTCGTGACGGACCAGGCCACGACCGGCGCCACCACCGACACCCACCTGGTGAACCCCTGGGGCCTGGCCTACGGCCCCACCACGCGGTTCTGGGTGGCCGACCAGGGCACGGCCGACGCCACGGTGTATGACGGGCTCGGCCAGATGCTGGCGACGCCCCTGGTGGTATCCGATCCTCCCGCGGCGGGCCGCGCCGTGGGCGGCCCCACCGGCATGGTGTTCAACGCCAGCTCCGGCTTCCAGGGGGACATCTTCATCATGGCCTCCCTGGACGGATGCATCTCCGGATGGAGCGCGGGCACCGCGGTCACCCGCCGGGTGGACCACTCCGCCTCCGGCGCCATCTACACCGGGCTGGCCCAGGGCATCTCGGCCAGCGCGACCTACCTGTACGCCGCCAACCTGGCCGGGGGAACCATCGACGTGTTCGACGCCGCCTATGCCCCCGTGACACTGGCGGCGGGCGCGCTCGTGGATCCCTCGCTGCCGGCCGGCTACTCGCCCTACAACGTCCAGGTGCTGGGCGGAAAGCTCTATGTGACCTACGCCCAGTACACCGCCGGGAATCCGCGGGAGACCACCGGTGCGGGGCTTGGCATCGTGAGCGTCTTCAACCTCGATGGCACCTTCGTCCAGCGCCTCGCCACGGGCGGCTCGCTCAACGCGCCCTGGGGCCTGGCCCTGGCGCCCGCGAGCTTCGGCCCCTTCGGTGGCGCGCTGTTGGTGGGCAACTTCGGGGACGGGCGCATCACCGCCTACAACGCCGCCACCGGGGCCCTGATGGGACAGCTCATGGGGCCGGCGGGCACACCCATCGCCGTCAGCGGCCTCTGGGGCCTGGCCTTCGGGAACGACGCCTCGGCCGGGAAGTCCACCCAGCTCTACCTCGCGGCGGGCCCGCAGGGCCAGACCCACGGCCTCTTCGCCACCATCAGCTACGGCGGCACCGGAACGGGCGGCGGCACGGGCGGCGGCCCATACGGCTACTGACCTTGACGGGGGTATCCCCAAACCGGATGCTGGTCGTGACAGGGAGCCGGATGGGCAACTGGGATCTCGCCATCGCGCTGGATCGATCCAATGCCGAGCCTCTGTACCTCCAGCTGGTGAAGGCCATCGAGGAGGGCATCCGCCACGGGCGCTTCAAGCCCGGGGATGCCCTCCCGGGGACCCGGGCCATGGCCGATCTCCTCGGCGTGAACCGGAACACCACGCTGGCCGCCTACCGCGAGCTCGAGGCCGAGGGCTGGATCGAGGCCTCCCCCGATCGCGGCACTTTCATCGCCCGGAACCAGCCCGTGGTCCTCGACGCCCCCGCGGGCATCGCCGCCCAGGACTCGGCCTCCTGGAAGCGGACCACGCCCCGGGAGGGTCCCTTCTTCCAGCCGGGCATGCCCGCGCCCGAATCCTTCCAACTGACTCCGGACACCACGGACCTGCGGCTCACGCCCACGGAGGCCATCCACCGCGCATATGGCCGCGTGCTGCGCCTGCACCCGGAGCGCCTGCTCCAGCCGGGCTGGGATCCGCGCGGCCTGCTGGACCTGCGGAACTCGCTCTGCAAGATGCTGCGCGACCTGCGCGGCCTCTCGGTGGAGGCGGGCAACCTCCTGCTCACCCGCGGCCTGATGAGCACCCTCAACCTGGTGTCGCGGGTGCTCTTCGCACCCGGGGACGCGGTGGCCGTGGAGAACCCCGGGCAGTTCCGCGTGGCCGAGGCCTTCCGGGCCGCCGGCGCCCGGCTCTTCGCCGTCCCGGTGGACGCCCACGGCCTGGATGTGGAGGCCCTCGAACACCTCCTGCGCCGGGAACCCATCCGCCTCCTCTACCTCACCACGGCGCCCCAGCAGCCCACCCAGGTGAGCCTGGATCCAGCCCGGCGCCAGCGGCTGCTCCAGCTCTCGGAGGCCCACGGCTTCCGCATCCTGGAAGGCGACCCGGCCCTGGGCTTCCACCGGGAGCGCAACCCGCGCCTCCCGCTCGCCAGCGAGGACCCCAAGGGCCGCGTGCTCTACTTCAGCAGCTTCGAGCAGATCCTCGCGCCGGGCATGCAGGTGGGCTTCCTGGCGGGCGAGGCGAGCCTCATCAAGACCCTGGCCCAGCAGCGCCAGCTCGTGGACTGGCCGGGCAACCTCGTGCAGGAGGCCACCATCGAGGAGACGCTGCGGGATGGTGAGATCGTCCGGCACCTGCGGCGCGTGCGGAAGCTCACGGATGAGCGGCGGGAGACCATGGTGGACCGCCTGCTGCTCCACCTCCATCCCGCCATCTCCGTGAAGAACCCGCGGGAAGGCCTCTCGCTGTGGGTCCGCGTGGCCGAGGGCGTGCCCCTCGAGGCCTGGACCGAGCGCTGCCTGGCCCACGGCGTGGTGGTCTACCCGGGGAGCCTGTACGACCTCCACCACCAGCCCGTGCCCTACCTGAGCCTGGGCTTCGCCGCCCACGACCTGGACGAGCAGAACGAGGCCTGCCGCCGCATGGCCCTGGCCCTTCAGGAGCTCGGGAGCCGCTGACGGGTACCATGGCGGCATGACCGACCAGCCCTCCCGACCCCCGCGCCGCCCCCGCTACAAGGGCACCCACCCCCGGCGCTTCGAGGAGAAGTACAAGGAGCTGGCCCCGGAGCGCTACGCCGAGGAGCAGGCCAAGGTGGCGGCCCGGGGACACACGCCCGCGGGCACCCACCGGTCAATCATGGTGGACGAGATCCTCCGGTTCCTCGATCCCAAGCCGGGTGAGGTTGCCCTGGACGCCACCCTGGGCTACGGCGGCCACGCCCGGGAGCTCCTGACGCGGCTTCAGCCCGGCGGGCGCCTCGTGGGCCTGGACGTGGATCCTCTCGAGCTGCCCCGCACGGAGGCCCGGCTGCGGGCCCTGGGCTTCGGCGAGGATGCGCTGATCGTGCGCCGCACCAACTTCGCCGGCCTCGCCAAGGTGGCCGCGGAGCTGGGACCCTTCGACCTGGTGCTGGCGGACCTGGGCGTGTCCTCCATGCAGATCGACAACCCGGCGCGGGGCTTCACCTGGAAGGCCGACGGCCCGCTGGACCTGCGCCTCAACCCCCAGAAGGGGCGGCCCGCCGCGGACCTGCTGGCCACCCTCGACGCGCCCGCCCTGGCGGAGCTGCTGGCGGAGAACGCCGATGAGCCCCACGCAGAGATCCTCGCGCCCGCCATCGCAGGCCTGCGGATCCGCACCACACGAGAGCTGGCGGACCACGTGCACGCAGCCCTGCCCGGCCAGGACGAGGACGAACTCAAGAAGGTCCTCCAGCGCACCTTCCAGGCCCTGCGCATCGCCGTGAACGATGAGTTCGGTGTGCTGGACCGCTTCCTCGCCCAGTTGCCCGGCGCCCTCCGCCCCGGCGGTCGCGTGGCGATCCTCACCTTCCACTCCGGCGAGGATCGCCGCGTGAAGAAGGCCTTCCAGCTGGGCCTCCGGGAAGGCCTCTACACAGAGGTCGCGCCTGAACCCCTCCGCGCCTCACCGGAGGAGCGCCGCGCCAATCCCCGCTCCACCAGCGCCAAGCTGCGGTGGGCCGTGCGAGGTCTCTGACATGAAAGAGGGGACTGCCCGCTCGCTGAAGCTCGCTCTGCGTCCCCCCTTTGACCCCCACGCGATGTCCGGGCAGAGTCCGGCCACCGCGTCTGATCCCTCAGCGCTCGGCCCCCGCTAGGCGCCCCAGCTCCAGCGCGAAGCGCACCTGCTGCATCAGGCCCGCCAGGTTCCAGGCGGGGTCGTAGCGGTCCGAAGGGCGGTGGTAGTGGTTCAGGAAGTCCGAGGCCTTCGCCTGGGCCGCGGCCTTGTCGCCCAGGTAGTCCCAGCCGCCGTCCAGCGAGAAGCCCGGTGACAGGGCGGGCACGCCCGCCTTCATGAAGGGGAAGTGGTCCGAGCGGAAGCAGAGGCCCGCGGGGTCCGCCTTCGGCGGCGTGATCACGAGGCCCGTGGCGGCGGCCGCCCGGGCGCAGAGGGCGCGGGTGGCCGGGTCGTCCGACCCCAGCAGGCCGATGTCGCGGGTGGGCCCCACCACGTTCAGGCTCTCGAGGTTGATGACGAGGCGCGTCTTCGCCAGCGGCCGCAGGGGCTCGGCCACGTACGCGGAGGAGCCCAGCAGGCCCTGCTCCTCCGCGCAGGGGAAGAGGAACAGCACGCTGCGCGGGAGCGGCTGGGCCGCCAGCGCCTTGGCCAGGGCCAGGACCGCCGCGCAGCCCGTGGCGTTGTCCACGGCGCCGGGGTAGATGGCTCCGTCCGGCCGCTTGCCGAAGTGGTCCCAGTGGGCCGAGTAGATCACGCACGCGTCGCGGAGGGCGGGATCCGTGCCCGGCAGGATTCCCGCCACGTTCCACTGCTCCAGGGAACGCACGGCGGAGCGCAGCGCTCCCTTGGCACGGAGGGGCAGCGGGGCGGGACGGAAGCCCGGTGCGTCGGCGCCCGCCGCGAGGGCATGGAAATCCTGGCCCGCCGCCGCGAAGAGGCGGACCGCGAAGGCCTCGGTGATCCAGCCCTGCATCGCGCCGGCCTGGCCGGAGCCCTCCCGCTGGAACCGCTCGCCGCTCCAGCTGTTCCGGACCACGGTCCAGCCGTAGCCGGCGGAGGCGTCCGTGTGCACCAGCAGCGCGCCCGCGGCGCCCCGGCGGCGGGCCTCCTCGAACTTGTAGGTCCAGCGCCCCTGCTCGTTCTCCGGCTGGCAGCAGAGGGGCATCGGCGCGCCTCCCCGGCGGTCGCCCACGAGCATGACCAGGACCTTGCCGCGCACATCCAGCCCCTTGTAGTCGTCCCGGCCGGAGGCGCCGATGCCATGCCCCACGAAGACCAGGGGCGCGTCCACGGACAAGGTGGATTCGGCGCCGGCAGCGCCCATCACTAAGTCCGTCCCGAGGATCGGCGTGGTCAGGCCCTTCGGGCCTTCGAAGGCGAGGCGGCTGGCAGCCTCCTCCAGCCGCACACCCGAAAGGCGCACGCTCTGGCGGAAGCTGGATCCGTTCGCGGGCTGGAGGCCCATCGCCTGGAGCTGGGTCTCCAGGTACCGCACGGCCAATTCTCCGCCGCGCTGACCGGTGCCCCTGCCCTCCAGCACGTCATCCGCCAGGAAGGCCAGGTGGGCGCGCAGGGCGCCCTCCTCCACCGGGGGGCGCTGGGCCAGCAGGCCCGAGCAGGCGAGGACGAGGCAGAGGACGGTTCGCATGGCGGACTCCGGGACCACCTTAGCGTGCCGAACGGGCCGGTGTTGTCCAAGGCAACTGTCCATCCACCCTCAACCTTCCGGCCCCCTCCTGCGTAAGCTGCCTGGACCCCTCAGGAACCCGGAGAGACGTATGCGCCTGTTGCCCTTCTTCGCCACCGCCCTCGTCGTGGCGGCTTCCGTCAGCGCTTCGGCGCAGATCGACGCCCGCCTGATGCGCTACCCCGACGTGTCGGCGACGCAGATCGTCTTCACCTACGCCAACGACCTGTGGATCGTCCCCAAGGCCGGCGGCACGGCCCAGCGGCTGTCCACCCCCAAGGGCGAGGAATCCTTTGCCCGCTTCTCGCCGGACGGCCGGGAGGTGGCCTTCAGCGGCAACTACGACGGCAACCTGGATGTCTACACCCTGCCCGTCACCGGCGGCGTGCCCACCCGGATCACCCACCACCCCATGCCCGACCGCATGGTGGACTGGACGCCGGACGGCCAGTCCATCCTCTTCGCCTCGGGCATGGAATCGGGCAAGGATCGCTTCAACAAGCTCTTCACGGTGGCCAAGGGGGGCGGCCTGCCGAAGGCGCTGCCCCTACCCTACGCCGAGTTCGGCGCCCTCTCCCCGGACGGGAAGGTGCTGGCCTACCAGCCCATCAGCACGGACTTCCGCACCTGGAAGCGCTACCGCGGCGGCATGGCCTCGGAGATCTGGTTCTACAACCTGGAGAAGAAGACGGCCACGCGCCTACCCAGCGAGGGCGGCTCCAACGATTCCCAGCCCATGTGGCACGGCGGGAAGCTCTACTTCCTCTCGGACCGCGACAGCGCGAAGCGCGCCAACATCTGGTCCTACGACCTCGCCACGAAGGCCTTCAAACAGATCACCTTCTTCAAGGACTACGACGCCCACTTCCCCGCCATCGGCCCCTCGGACATCGTGCTCGAAGCCGGCGGCCGGCTCCACCGCATCGAGCTGCCCTCCGAGAAGGTGGTCGAGGTGAAAGTGGAGGTGGTGACCGACCAGGCCACCCTGAGGCCGCGGGAAGAGAACGCCAGCCGCCTTCTGAAGAACCCCACCCTCTCGCCCCAGGGCAAGCGCGTGCTCTTCGAGGCCCGGGGCGAGGTCTTCTCCGTGCCCGCCGAGAAGGGCTACGTGATGGACCTCACCCGCACGCCCGGCGCGGCGGAACGCTACCCCGCCCTGTCCCCGGACGGCAAGCAGGTGGCTTATTTCAGTGACCGAAGCGGCGAGTACGAGCTGTACCTGCGGCCCGCGGACGGCTCCGGCCAGGAGCGCCAGGTCACGCACCTGGGCCCCGGTTTCCGCTACCGCATCTCCTGGTCGCCGGATGGCAAGCAGGTGGTCTTCGCGGACCAGGCCATGCGCATCAACCTCTGCGACCTGGCCACCGGCAAGGTGCAGACGATGGACAAGGGCCTCTTCCTCTCCGATGGCCCCCTGGAGGCCTTCCGCGCCAGCTGGTCCCCGGACGGCCGCTGGGTCTCCTTCCCACTCGACACCCCCAACCGCAACAGCGTGATCGCGATCTACGACACGAAGACCGGGCAGCGGCACCAGGTGACGGCGCCCTTCTACAACGCCGCCGACCCCGCCTTCGACCCCGAGGGCAAGTATCTCTTCCTCAGCACCGGCCAGCAGTTCGCGCCCACCTACAGCGACCTGGACGGCACCTGGGTCTATGCCGCCACCACCCGCCTGGCGGCCCTGCCCCTGCGCAAGGACGTGCCCTCGCCCCTGGCCCCCCGCAACGACGCGGACGCGGCCAAGGATGAGAAGGCGAAAGACGAGAAGAAGGAGGCCGGCAACGGGGGCGCCAAGAAGGACGCCGACAAGCCCGAGGCCCCCAAGGCCGTGGAGATCGACTTCGACGGCCTGGAGTCCCGCATGGTGCTGCTACCTCCTGTGGCCGGCTACTACACGGACCTGGCCGCCACCAAGGGCAAGCTGGTCTACCGCCGCGCCGCCCAGCTCAACCCCATGGCCGAGACCTTCACGGGCACGCTCTACACCTACGACCTGGAGGAACGTGAGGAGAAGGCCGTGCTGGCGGATGTGGACGGCGCCCTCCTCAGCGAAGACGGCAAGAAGGTGCTGGTGAACCGGAAGCAGGAGTACGCCCTCCTGGACCTGAAGCCCGACCAGAAGTTCGAGAAGAAGCTGCCCACCGGCGAGCTGCTGATGACCGTGGACCCCCGCGCCGAGTGGCAGCAGATCTTCAACGACGCCTGGCGCCTCGAGCGCGACATGTTCTACGACCCCGGCATGCACGGCGTGGACTGGAAGGCCCAGAAGGCGCGCTACGGCAAGCTGCTGCAGGACTGCGTCACCCGCGAGGACGTGAACTTCGTCATCGGCGAGCTCATCTCCGAGCTGAACGCCTCCCACGCCTACCGGGGCGGCGGTGATCAGGAGATGCCGGCCCGGCTCGGCGTCGGCCTCCTGGGCGCGGACTTCGCCCTGGAGCACGGCGCCTACCGCCTCAAGACCATCCTGCGCGGCGCGGACTGGGACGCCGGCGTCCGCGGCCCCCTGGCCCAGCCCGGCCTCCAGGTGAAGGAGGGCGACTACCTCCTGGCCGTGAACCGCATTCCCCTCGATCCCCGCGTGGACCCCTGGGCGGCCTTCCAGGGCCTGGCCGGCAAGACCGTGCTCCTCACTGTCAATGACAAGCCCACCCTGGACGGCGCGCGCGACGTGGCGGTGACGACCGTGGCCAACGACTACCCCCAGCGCTATTGGGCCTGGATCGAGGCCAACCGGAAATACGTGGAGAAGGCCTCTGGCGGCCGCATCGGCTATGTCTACGTGCCCGACACGGGCCTCGGCGGACAGACGGACCTGGTGCGCCAGTTCCGCGGCCAGTGGGACAAGGAGGGCCTGATCATCGACGAGCGCTTCAACAGCGGGGGCCAGATCCCCGACCGGTTCATCGAGATGCTGGGCCGCAAGACCCTGAACTACTGGGGCGTCCGCGACGGCAAGGACTGGCAGTGGCCCCAGATCGCCCACAACGGTCCCATGGCCATGCTCATCAACGGCTGGAGCGGCTCCGGCGGCGACCTCTTCCCCCACTACTTCCGCCAGACCGGTCTCGGGCCCCTCATCGGCCGGCGCACCTGGGGCGGCCTCATCGGCATCAGCGGGTCCCCCGCCCTCATCGACGGCGGCACGGTGACCGTGCCCACCTTCGGCATCTACTCCAAGGAGGGCCAGTGGATCGTCGAAGGCCACGGCGTGGATCCCGACATCGAAGTGATCGACGATCCCGCGCTGCTGGCCCAGGGCAAGGATCCCCAGCTCGACCGGGCCATCCAGGAAGTGGAAGCGGCGATCAGGAAACAGCCTTCCGCCACCCGCAAGCCGGCCTACCCTGACCGCTCCGGAAGGTGACATGCGCCCGATCCGTTCCGCCCTCCTGCTCCTGGCGACCCTGGCCGCCAGCCTGCTCCCGGCCCAGGCGCCCACGGAGGGCGACGCCCGGCTCCACGACTTCCGGTTCCAGTCCGGCGAGACGCTGTCCGAGCTGCGCATCCACTACCGCACCTACGGCACCCCGCGGAAGGACGCCTCGGGCGTGGTCCGCAACGCCGTGCTCATCCTGCACGGCACCACCGGAAGCGGGGCCCAGTTCATGGGCCCCGCCTTCGCGGGCCAGCTCTTCGGCCCCGGTCAGCCCCTGGATGCCGCGAGGTATTTCATCGTGCTGCCCGACGGCATCGGCCACGGGAAATCCAGCAAGCCCAGCGACGGGCTCCACGCCCGCTTCCCCCGCTACGGCTACCTGGACATGGTGGAGGCCCAGCGACGCCTGCTGGCCGAGGCCCTGGGCGTGACGCACCTGCGGCTCGTCATGGGCACCTCCATGGGCGGCATGCACACCTGGCTGTGGGGCCAGCTCCACCCGGACAGCATGGACGCCCTCATGCCCCTGGCCAGCCTGCCCACGCAGATCGCGGGCCGCAACCGCGCCTGGCGGCGCATGGCCATCGACGCCATCCGCCAGGATCCGCAGTGGCTGGGCGGCGACTACCAGATCCAGCCGGGCTCCCTGCGCCTCGCGGCCCAGATGCTGTGGTTCATGAGCAGCAACCCTGTGCTGCGGCAGGCGGAGACGCCAACCCTGGCCCAGACCGACGCGGCCCTGGACGCCTTCGTGGCGCGCTACACGAAAACCGCCGACGCCAACGACGTGCTCTACGCCCTGGAGGCCTCGAAGGACTACGACCCGGGACTAGGCCTGGAAAAGATCAAGGCGCCGCTCCTGGCCGTGAACTCCGCCGACGACCTCATCAACCCACCGGAGTTGGGCATCCTGGAGCGCGAGATCCGGCGCGTGCCCAAAGGCCGCGCCGTGGTGCTGCCGCTGAGCCCCGAGACACGGGGCCACGGCAGCCACACGGTGGCGGCGCTGTGGAAGGATCTGCTGGTGGACCTGCTGAAGCGGTCGGAACGCCCCTAGGGCGCGCCATCCCGCTCAGGGCACCTTGAAGGTGAACCGCGTGTGGCAGGGCAGACAGAGGTTCTCGCTGGCCTGGTGTTCGTGGTGACAGCGGGTGCAGTCCGTCTGGGTACCGTAGTGCCGGTTCTCGTGGGGGTTCGTGGGCTTCGCCTGAGCCGTGCGGGCGGCCAGGTCCGCCGGGTCGTGGCAGCCCTGGCACTGGCGGAAGGGCACGGCGGCGGGCTTGCCGCTCTTGCCGTGGCACTGGGCGCAGGTGACGCCGCGCGCCGCGTGCTTCGAGGTCCGCGCCGCGGGAGCGGCGCCCAGGGAGGCCGCCAGCAGGCCGGCGAGGCCGAATCCCAGGATCCGGGAGGGAGTGAGGATGGTCATGTCGTCTCCGTTCGGGCGTCGTCCAGGGGTCAAAGGCGCGCGACGTGGCGGCCCGTCAGGTAGCCGAAGGTGTAGCAGCGCCCCAGGGAGAGGCCGAACACCGTGAGCGGGTAGTCCACGCCGCCGTAGAAACCGCCGCCGAGGTTGCCGACGAGGAAGAGGCCCTTGATGGGCTTGCCGTCGGCGTCCAGGGCCTGGTGGTGCTCGTCCACCAGCATGCCGGAGCAGATGGCGGACACGCGCACGCGGCGATGGATGCCGTAGAAGGGGGCCTTCAGGATGGGCGCGAGGAAGCTCGCGGGCTTGCCGAAGTCGCTGTCCTTGCCGGAGGCCACCACCTCGTTGTACCGCCTCACCGTGGCCACCAGGGTGGCGGGGTCCACCTCGAGCTTGCGGGCCAACTCCTCCAGGGTGCCGGCCTTGTGGGTGTTGACCTGGGACTCGAACACCCCCTTCTTGGGGCCGGGCTCGTCGGGCATGTAGTTCTTCAGCCCCTCGGGCGGCACCAGCCTGCCCGGCCAGGTGGCCGCCTGGGTCATGTAGTCGGCGTCGAAGACCTGCGAATAGTGCCCGGCGTTCTCCGCGTCCTTCAGGTAGTTGTTCAGCAGGGACATCTCCACCGTCTCGTTGACGAAGCGGCGGCCCTTGCGGTCCACGGCCAGGAAGGGCATGTCGCACATGGAGGCCGGCCCCGCGTCGAAGTCGTGGAGCATCTTGGTGTGCCCGATGGGCTCGAAGACACCGCCCGCCCAGTAAGCCAGCGCGAAGCCGTCCCCGGTCCTGTCCAGCTGCTTGCGCTCCAGGTGCTTCACGTCGGGGATGAAGTAGTCCGACATGGCCCTGTTGTTCTGGTAGTCGCCGGTGGCGAGGATGACGCCCTTCTTCGCCAGGAACTTGCGGTACTTGCCGTCGTGGCCCCGGGCGATGACGCCCTGCACCTCGCCCGAGCGGCCCTGCACCAGCTGCATGGCGGGCATCTGGAAGAAGAACTTCACGCCTGCCTTCTCGGCCGTCTTGGCCAGGGCCCGCATGCCGTCGCCGGTGGTGTAGGGCTTCGGGCCGAAGAAGGAGGTGACGTAGCCCATGCCGTAGCCGTTCACCTTGAGGATGGCGCGCTGGGCCGGGCTGCCCTGGTCCACCACCGTCGCGCCGCCCTGCTTCGCGCGGTCGATGACCCAGCGCACGGCCTCGCCGGAGTGGTAGGCCCACTGGCGGATCAGCTTGGGATTGCAGCGGTGGTTGCTGTCGGCGATGAGGCGCGCCACCAGGGCCTCCACGCCGGCCTTCTCGCTGGCGGCCAGGTCGATGCCGGAACCCGTGTTGCCCTGGGACAGGGCGAAGGGCGCCTTCTGCACCACGGCCACCTTGGCGCCGTGCTCCGCGGCGGACAGGGCCGCGGGCACGCCCGAGGCGCCGGCGCCCACCACCACCACGTCGAAGGTCAGGGTCTCAGAGATCTCGCGGTCGCGGATGGGCTTCGGCTTGGGCAGGAAGGTCAGCGTGGCGCCGCCGTCCGTGCTGGTGGCGAAGGCATCCGCCTTGGGCTCCTTGACGGCCGCGGCCAAGGCCGGGGAAGCCCCCATGCCGAAGAGCCCCACGGCGGCAGCGCCGCCCGCCGCCCGGCCCAGGAAGCTCCGGCGCGACAGGCCCTGCTCCAGCACCTGGCGGGTGTAGGCGTCCGGCCCCTGCCCTTCCTCTCTCGGTTCATCGCTCATGTGTCGTCTCCTTGTCACTCGGATGCGGGGATCGCCGCGCCCTCAGTTCACTCGGCGCGGTCCGTGGCCTCGGCGGTCAGGGCCCGCCCGGCCTTCTTGAATTCGTGGATGCTCTGGCCCAGCGACTTGCCCAGGCTGGGCAGGCGCGACGGCCCGAAGAAGATCAGCAGCGCGCCGCCGATCGTCAGGATCTCGGTCAGGCCCAGGTTGCCCATGGCTTGCTCCTCGGATGGAAGCGGCCCCGCGGGAATGCCGGGCGGGAGGGGCCGGGCCGTTTCCAGGGGCCCATCCCGCCCGTTCCCCCCAGGGTCAGAAGGTGTAGAGGATGCCCAGGCCGAAGCCCGTGGTGGAGGCACCCGGGGCCACGGTGCCCACGGGCGGGAACAGCGCGTAGCTCGCGGACCGCTCATTGGTCATGCCATAGACCGAGGCGTAGAGGTCCGCGGACTTGGCGAGGCTGTAGCTGTAGCCCGCGCTCCACTGCGCGCCGCCCAGCCCGTTGGTGGTGGCGGGGCCGCCGCCCACCACGGTGACGCTGCCGGCGGCCGCCTTGCCGTAGGCGCCGAAGAGCTGGTGCTTCGCCCAGCGCTGCTGGACCAGGACGTACCAGGCGTCGCGTTCGTAGTGGTTGGCCTTCCCGTCAACGGTGTCGTCCGTGTCGTAGGTCAGGCGCTCCACGATGGCGGAGACCTTGGTGCCCGTGGGGAAGGCGTAGCTGCCCACCAGCTCGTGGGCCACGTCCCTGGACGAGGCGTTCGTGGGCGTCGCGCCCGCGGAGCCGCCCAGCTGGGCCAGGCCGAAGTAGTCCTTGTGCTGTTCGTAGCCGTAGCTGAGGGTGAAGGCGCCGCGCTTGTAGGACAGCAGGGCGGAATACAACTCGGGGCTGATGGAGGGCACGGTGGCGGAGGCGGTGGTCTTGCCCTCGTTCACCGAGTAGGCCACGCGGCCCGAGAAGCCGTTCACCTCGGGGCTCCAGTACTGGATGCTGTTGCCCTGCCGCCGGTTGAAAGCGGCGTCGGCCTTGCCGTTGACGCGGCCGTTCTGGGTGGTGGTACCGGGCACGTTGAAGCCGGGGTTCGCGGTGAGCGCGTTGTCGAAGGGGTTCAGGCCGCGCAGGGCGCCCACGAAGAGGATCGGGTACTTGTAGGGCGTGTCCCAGTTGCCGTAGAACACGCGGCCCCAGGGACCTTCCAGGCCCAGGCAGCTGTTGCGGCTGGTGAGGGAGTTGGGCGCGTCGCCGTCGGGGCTCACAGCGCTCTCGATCTGCCAGATGATCTTCAGGTCGTCGCTGACCTTGAAGCTCCCGCGGAACCCCAGGTTCGACGTGCCCGAGGTCATGCGGTTCCGGGCGGCCAGGTTGCCCGCGTCGCCGGTATAGGCGGAGGCGGCCACCTGCGTGGCCCCGCCCGTGGTGGGGGACAGGCCCGGCGCCGTGGCGCCACTGGTCTTGATGTGGTCCAGGAAGGGCAGGAAGGTGCCGTAGATCTGCGTCTCGCTCGCCTGGGCGGCGAGGAGCGCGGGCCAGGCGCAGGCCAGGGTGGCGGTGAGGGTTCGGAGCTTCAAGACAGACCTCCTCTGTGTTGCCTAGTCGCAACATTTCAACGTTTGAAAGCTTATGTTGACCTCTAGGTTTTCAATTCCCGAGGCAAGGCAAGCTTAGACCTCCCGCGTCCGTCCGGCCTGGTACGGAACGGACAATTTCTGGTGAATCCCGTCCTGGACCCGCCTTCAGGTCGCGCTCTCCAGCTGCCGGGTGCGGCGGAAGGCCGAAGGCGTCTCGCCCGTGGCCTTGCGGAAGGCCTTGGTGAAGTTCGAGTGCTCTTCGCAGCCCAGCAGGGACGCGATCTGCTGCACGCTCATGTCGGTGTGCAGGAGCAGCCGCTTGGCCTCCAGCATCACGCGCTCGATGATCAGGGTCTGCGGCGTCTTGCCCAGCACGGCCTTGCAGGCGGCGCCCAGGCGGCGCGAGGTGCAGCGGAGCTTTCGTGCGTAGAACTCCACCTCCTTCTCCTCCTGGAAGCTCTTGTCCAGCTGGTGGAGGAAGGCCTGGAAGAGCTTGAAGTCGGCGCCGCTCTGGACCTGGGCCCGGGCCGCCTGCTCCCGGATGCGGGCCTGGAAGAGGTGCAGGAAGGCCGCCAGCAGGTGCCGGATGGCCGGCCGCGCCTCCTCCCGCGCCACCTGGCCCAGGTCCCAGAGGAGCCGGGCCAGGGCCGACGCCTGGCGCACCAGCGCGTCATCGTGCAGGGGCAGGTTCGGCGCCGCGAGGAAGTCCGAGAAGACCCAGGAGGCGTCGTCGTCCAGGAAGTCCTCGCCGAAGTCGAACATCCAGCCCTCCGTGGGCACGTCCGGCAGGAAGAGGTGCTTCTTCCCCTTAGCGATGAGCATGACCCAGGGCGCCTCCAGGCGCGTCTCGATGCCATCCACCCAGTGGCTGCCCGTGCCCTTCGTCAGGAAGAACACCTGG
The DNA here is from genome assembly GCF_022808815.1 of Geothrix paludis. Taxonomy (GTDB): domain Bacteria; phylum Acidobacteriota; class Holophagae; order Holophagales; family Holophagaceae; genus Geothrix; species Geothrix paludis. Next base: position 515,455 of record NZ_JAKZLC010000002.1, read on the forward strand.
TGGAAGGGATGGCTGTGCGGCACCGGCTGGCCCATGAGCCAGTTGAGGTTGCTCCGTTCGTCGAGGGGCCAGACCGTGAACAGCGACTTCATGGGACAACCCTGTGGCTCGAAAGGTCCCGAGGCGGACCATTGTTGACCACAGGGTTATCTTGATCAAGGTCCCAGGAGCTACTTGCCGAAGATTTCCTTGAAGAAGTCCTTCATGTGCTGCCAGCTCCGGCGGTGGGCAGCCTCGTTGTAGGCGGCGCCCTTCGAGTTGTCGTTGCCGGCCTCCTTCTGCGTGAAGGCATGCACCGCGCCGGCGTAGGCCACGAACACGTAGTCGGCCTTGGAGGCCCGCATCTCGTCCTGGAAGGCCGCCACGTCCTTGGCGGGCACGAAGGGATCGTCGGCGCCGTGGCACACCAGCACCTTGGCCGCGATGGGGCCGGGCTTGAAGTCCGCGAGCACGTCCAGGCCGCCGTGGAAGGACACCACGCCCTTCACGGGCAGGCCGGCGCGCGCCGCTTCCAGGGCCCCCGTGCCGCCGAAGCAGAAGCCGATGACGGCCAGGCGCGACGCATCCACGCCCTTCTGGGCCTTGAGCGCATCGAGGGCCGCGGCGATGCGGCGCCGGTAGAGGGCCCGGTCGCCCTTGTACTGGCCCGCCAGCTTCCCGGCCTCGGGGGTGTTCGCCGGGCGCACTCCGTCGCCGTAGATGTCCGCGGCCAGGGCCACGTAGCCAAGCTTCGCGAGGTCGTCGGAAACCTTGCGCTCATGGTCCGTGAGGCCCATCCACTGGTGGATCACCACCACGCCGGGCACCTTTCCCTTGGAGGCAGTGGGCTTCGCCAGGTAGCCCGAGAGCTTCGTGGCGCCGTCGACGTAGGTCAGCGGCTGGCCGGCGAGCAGCGGGAGGGTGGCGAGGGAGAGGGCGAGGGCGGCAGATCGCATGGAACCTCCGGGGTGGAGGGTGATCCTATAGCTGTTCAAACCAGAATTCCAGGGCGGGGGACCCGGGGCCGATAAGGGAGGATGAGCCGCTGCGGTCCCGATCCCCGAGCAGGCCCATCAGGAATCCCGTCATGTCGATCCTCCTCCACCCCGACGTCGAGGCTGAAGCCCAGCGTCGGATGACAGCCCAGATGTTCAAGAACGCGCCCTTCACCTGGGGCGCGCACCTGGCCAACGCCGCCCTGCTGGCCTGGGTCAACGCGACCCAGGCCGCCCCGGCGAGGATGGCCCTGGCCTGGTGGGGACTCGTCGCGACGACGGCGACGATCCGCTACGCGCTGGCCCGCCGCTTCGCCGCGGCGGATCCGGACGCCGGCCACGCCATGGCCTGGCGTCGCCGGTACGTGCTGGCCACGGCCCTGGTCTCCGCGGCCTGGGGCCTCGGCGCCATCCCCTTCATCTGGTACGGCAGCGAGGGGACACGGATGTTCACCGGACTCGTGCTGGCCGGCATGGTGGCCGGCGCCGTGCCCATCCTGGTGGCCGTCCCCGCCGCCCTCCGCGTCTTCGTGGCGCTGGCGGGCGTGCCCATGACGTTGGCGATCCTGCTCCGGGCCCACTCCGGCCTCCAGTGGGCCTTCGGGTTCATGTGCCTCCTCCTCATGGGCTACATCCTCGCGGGGACCAGGCACCTGCACGAGATGCTCGGCGTCTCGATCCGGCTGGGCCTGCAGCAGGGGCGCGTCGCCGAGACCCTCGAGCGGGCCCATGCCGCGACGGAGCAGGCCCTCGCCCAGCGGAAGGAGCTGGAAGAAGCGATGCGCCGGGAACGCGACTTCGCGGAAGGGCTGATCGACACGGCCCAGGCCATCGTCATCGTCCTCGACGCGGAGGGTCGGATCCTCCGCTTCAACCGCTTCGCAGAGGAACTCTCCGGCTACGCCCAGTCGGAGCTCCAGAACGCGGACTGGTTCGCCATCTTCCCGCTGGAGGCAGAGCGGAACGAGGCGCGGGCGCGCTTCCAGGAGGCGGTGGCCGGAGGGAGGAGCACGGCGAACACCAGCGGGATCCTGGCGCGGGATGGGCGGAAGATCCTGGTGGAGTGGCACGACAAGCCCTTGAGGGACGCCGACGGAGCCATCATCGGCCTGCTGGCCCTCGGCCAGGATGTCACTGAGCGCGAAAAGCTGGCGGAGTCCCAGCGGCTCCTCTCCGCCGCGGTCGAGCAGAGCGTCGCCTCCATCGTCATCACCGACGCCCACGCGGACATCCAGTTCGTCAATGCCGGCTTCACCCGGTCCACGGGCTACACGCCAGCGGAAGCGATCGGCCAGAACCCCCGCATCCTCAAGTCCGGCCACACCCCCCGGAAGACCTTCGAGGACATGTGGGCCGCCCTCAACCAGGGCCTCCCGTGGGAAGGGGAGCTGGTCAACCGGAAGAAGAACGGCGAGGAGTACTGGGAGCTGGCCCGCATCTCCCCCGTGGTGGATGCCAGCGGCCGGACGACGCACTACCTCGCCGTCAAGGAGGACATCACTCAGCGCAAAGCCATGGAGGCGGAGCTGCAGCGCCTGGCCACCACGGATCCCCTCACGGGCGTGGCCAACCGCCGCCGTTTCCTCCAGGAGATGGACCTGGAGCTGGCCCGCCACAAGCGCTTCCACAAGCCCGCGGCCTTCCTGCTGCTGGACCTCGACCACTTCAAGCAGGTGAACGACGCCCATGGCCACGCCACGGGAGACCTCGCGCTCAAGCACCTTGCGGAACTGGCCCGGGTGCGGCTGCGACGGCTGGATCTCTTCGGCCGCCTGGGCGGGGAGGAGTTCGGCATCCTGCTTCCGGGCACGGACCAGGCGGGCGCCATGGCCTTGGCCGAGCACTTCCGGAGCCAGGTGGCGCACACGCCGGTGCAGTCCGGTACGGATTCCATCGCCCTGACCGTGAGCATCGGGCTGACCACCTTCGATCAAGGCGATGCCGCCCCGGACGCCATCCTGGCCAGGGCCGACGCCGCCCTCTACCGCGCCAAGGAGGGCGGGCGGAACCGGGTGGTGTCGAATCCGGCGGCTTAGAGTGCCTGACAAGACCCCCACGCGCAGCCCCGTCGGGGTTTTGTTAGGAACTCCTAGCGCCCCGTGCTGCCGTAGCCCCCGTCGCCGCGCCCGGTGTCGCCCAGGGCCTCGACGCTGGGCTCGGGGAGCCAGGTCCAGCTCTCCACCGGGGCCACCAGGAGCTGGGCCACGCGCTCGCCGCGGCGCAGCTCGAAGGGGGCGTCGCCGTGGTTGATGAGCAGCACCTGCACCTCGCCCCGGTAGTCGGCGTCGATGGTGCCGGGCGCGTTCAGCACCGTGAGGCCATGGCGCAGGGCCAGCCCCGAGCGGGGCCGCACCTGGCCCTCGAAGCCCTGGGGGATGGCCAGCACCAGGCCCGTGGGCACCAGCCGCCGCTGGCCCGGCGCGATCGTCCAGGCCTCGCCCTCGGGGATCGCCGCCCGCAGGTCCATGCCCGCGGCGTGCGCCGTGGCGGCGGCGGGCAGGTCGAGGCCGTGGCCATGGGGGAGCTGGTGGACCGGGATGCGCATGGAACCAGGGTCCCAGGGGGAAAGGCCGGGACGCAATCCCGGGTTCCGCCCCAGGTAACGATCCCCTTCCTTGGTCCGGGCCCGCAGCTTGATAAACTTGATCTTTGGCCCGGATGTCCCGCGCCGTGTTTTCGGGAGGGTCATGGGCCGCACGGGCCGCCGCTGGTGGATGCCCTCCCTGTTGCTGGCCGCCTCGGCCACCTTTGTCACCTGCCAGCGCGAGGATCCGCAGATCCGCGCCCTGACCGAGCAGGCGGCCCAGGCGGACGAGGCCTCCCAGCAGCTCCGGCAGGCCTGGAGCGCGCAGTTCAAGAGGCTGGCCCTGGTTGGGGTCCGGGATCTCCGCCTGGATGCCAGCCCCATGCTGCTGACGCCGGCGCAGAAGCGAGCCCTGGAGGCGCGGCTCCGAATTGAGAAGGACAGCTCCCGGCGAGGCCTCCTCCAGGAGGTCCTGGACAAGGAGACGGAGCTCCGGACGCTGAGCGATCGGGTCATGGACCTCAAGGCGGCGCTGCCTCCGCCGGAGATCGCGCAGGCGAACGACAGCCACTACGGCCTGGCCCTGCGCTTCCTCCAGGGCCGTGGCCTCTCGGAGGAGGCCGCCCGGAAGGCGCTCAGCCACGTGCCCCTGCCGGAGCGCATGGCCCCGGGCTTCGAGGTCTATCACTTCTACGTCCATGGCGAGTACGGCACCTGGGTGTCCCAGGGCGGGGCCGCGGTCTCGCCCCGGGAGCTGGACCGCCGGGAGCCTGATCCCCTGCCCGGCCAGCGCGACGCGGCGGTGGCCACCAGCCGCCGGCTCCAGAAGCAGCTCGGCGTGCTGGAGCGCCAGAAACGCGAGATCGAGCGCGAGATCTCCACCCTCCAGGCGGAGCAGCTCGGCTTCCTCGAAGGCCAGGCCCGGCTCCAGTGGGAGAACGCCGACCAGCTGGCCCGGCTGAATTCGCTGCACTACCTGGTCGGGGTCCGGGCAGCGCTGGAGAAGGAAGGGATCATCGAGATTCCCCTGTTCGGCCTGGACCACTCGGGCCCGACCTGGCGGGATGCGGCCTTCACCCGCCACCTGGACCTCCGCACCGGCACCACCCTCGTCATCCGGGCCCAGGAGCTGGGCCTGGCGCGCATCGGCAAGGTGATCGTCGTCCCCGGCTCCTACACCGCGGGCGAGCACTACCGCCTGACCCTCAGCGCCGACGGGCAGGCGGCCACCGTGGAACTCCTCGCCCTGCCCCGCTTCAAGAACGACAAAGTGGTGTTCGCCGTCGAGGACTGACCGATCCGTGGATGGGGCCGTGGATGAGCCGGTCCAAGGCGGATACCCTGGAGATCCGCGCTTCCTGCCGCGGACAGGCACCCGATGCGGATCCGGCCAGGCGCCTTCCGAACGGACTCCAGCCCGCTCTCCACCTTCCGGATCCCCCCATGTCCTCCGTCTTCGGCCACGCCCTGGCCGGCCTCACCATCAGCGCAGCCTTCCACCAGGGACGGCCCCCCCGCCGGGTCCTGGCCTTCGCGACGGCCTGCGCCCTGGCCCCGGACCTGGACTGGTTCACCGCCTTCCTCGGCCTGGATGGGACCAGCCTTGCCCACCGCGGCATGAGCCACTCCCTCCTCGCCCTGCTGCTCCTGGCCACGACGGCCATGCTCCTCGGGTTCCGGCCCCAGCTCCGGAGCCCCCGCCTCTGGGCCTGCATGCTCTCGGCCGCCCTCTCCCACAGCCTGCTGGACGCCTGCACCTTCGGGGGAACCGGCGTGGCCTTCCTGCTGCCCTTCTCCGACGCGCGGTTCGTTTGCGTCTGGCAGCCCCTCTTCGTGTCGCCAATCCCCCTCTCCGGCAAGCTGCTCGACTGGCTGCTGTTCTCCCTGGGCACCGAAGTGGTGTGGATCGGCATCCCGGCCCTGCTGGTGCTCAGCGTGCCCCGGGCCCTCCAGTGGCTCCGGCTGCGCAGGCGGTCCGAGGAAACGCCCTGATCCGGCGATTCAGCGGCCTTTCACCAGCTGCCCGCAGGCGCCCTGCACATCCCGGCCCCGGCTGCGGCGGACGGTGACGAAGCAGCCGCGGGCCTTCAGCCACTCGGCGAACTGCTGAACACGGTCTTCGCCGGGCTCGCGGAAGGCGCTGGCCGCGTGCTCGTTCATGGGGATGAGGTTCAGGTTGTGGCCGCTGCGCAGGTCGCCCAGCCAGTCCGCCAGACGCTGGGCATCGACCTCGGTGTCGTTCTCGCCGGCGATGAGCACGTACTCGAAGCAGAACTTCTCGCCGCGCTTGGGGCCCCAGTCGTCCAGGGCCTGCCGCAGTCGCGCCAGGTTCCACACGCGGTTCACGGGCATGGTGCGGCTGCGCGCCTCGTCCGTGGTGGCGTTGAGGCTGAGGGCCAGCAGGGGCCGGGGCTCCAGCTTCGATAGTTTCTCGATGCCACTCACCAGGCCCGAGGTGCTCACGGTGATGCGGTTCTTCCCCAGGCCCAGGCCCGCCGGGTGGCACATGAGGCGGATGGCGCGGTGCAGGTGGTCGAGGTTGTGCAGGGGCTCGCCCATGCCCATGAACACCAACGTCAGCTCATGCCCGCGCTCCGGCCCCAACTCCGCCATGAGGGCCAGCACCTGGCCCAGGATCTCGCCGGGCTGGAGGTTGCGCAGGATGCCCATGCTGCCCGTGGCGCAGAAGGTGCAGCCCATGGCGCAGCCCACCTGGCTGGAAATGCAGTAGGTCACGCGGGGATTCCGCACCTTGCGCGGCATGTGGACGGACTCGATGCGCTTGCTGTCGATCAGCTCCAGGGCCAGCTTCGTGGAGCCGTCGCCGGAGGCTTGGCGTTCCACGATCGAGGGCAGGCGCAGGTCCGCCACACCCTCCAGCCAGCGGCGGATGCCCGAGCCCAGGTCCGGCGCGCCATCCTTCCAGGTCCAGGGCCGGTGCAGGCGCTTGAACGTCTCCAGGGCGCTGCCGGGGCAGCCGAGCGCCGCCAGGTCCTCCGGGAACAGCGACCAAGCCGAAGGCAGCCCCTCCCGCTCGGGGGCAGGGCGGTCCCAGGGCATCAAGGAGGCATCGGACACTCAGCCATTGTACCGGCCAGGTCGGAATTCGTTATTCAGAGGGAGTTGATGGCATAAGATGATGGCTTCCTCCCTAATGCATGCCCTCTGGAGCGATCCCATGTATGCCTTGTCCGCTTTGCGGCGACTCCTGCCGGTTCTCCTCCTGGGAACCCTCGCGCCCCTCTGTTCCGCCGACACTCAGATGGCTTCCTCAAACCTCGGCCGCCAGGTCGAAACCTACACCGCCCAGCCCGTGCTGGGGCCCGCCGTGTCGGTCAAGAACTGGACTCTGCCGGTGGGCCGCATGACCTTCGTCATGGCCTCAGGAACCGTGGCTCCCATGACCTCAGGGGGGCGCACCCTCGGCTTCTTCTTCATGGGAAAAGGCTCCTTCCAGTATCGGTCCGAAGACCCCCTGGAGCGCGCGTCGCTCGAATCGAACTACAAGCAGAACCTCCTGGTGCCCAACACCAGGGCCATCCTGTCCGAGGCCAGGGACCAGCGGATCCTGACCGAGGACATTCGGAGCCTCACCCTGTGGACCGCGGGAATGGAGCTTTCGATTCCAGTCGGCATCGCCGCCGAGTCCCCGGAGGCCTCTTTCCAGACAGACTGGAAATTCTTCCGGCGCGATGGGCTCGGTGACCGCGGCCAGGTCTTCGCCCGGCACCTCGCCAATACGCCCATGAAAACCCTGATCCGTGCGGAGATCCAGGGCGAGGACAGGCCGTTCATCTACGGACTTGATCAGGGCGGGAGCCTCAGGGAATCCCTCTGGTCCATCGCCGATCCCATCCGGCCTGCAATCTACGACGGGCTGCGCCTGGTGCCCCTCTCCGACCAGCCCATCGGGTGGGGCTGGAAGGCTCCCCTCTCCCCGCTCCTCAGCCTGACGGCCGTGGACATCGACTTCCACGGGAACAAGGGTTACGCCCAGCTGAAGGTCAAGGAAACTCTGGTGGCCGGGGACGAGGGACTCCGAATCCTCGAGCTCAACCTCTACAACGTGGAGGACCGGGCCTACAACCTGGGGATCTACAAGGTCTCCAGGGTCCTGGATGCGGAGGGAAGGAGCCTTTCATTCCACCACCGCAACGACAAGCTCCTGGTGGAACTGGATCATCCCATGCCCCCGGGCCAACCCTTCACCCTGACCTTCGAATACGGCGGGCCGATCCTGCTGCGCCCGGGAGGGGACAACTACTGGGAGTTGGGGGTGGCGCCATGGTTCCCCCAACCGGACATGGATGGGCAGGCCTACACAGTGCATGCCGTTATCCGGACGCCCAAGGACGATGTACCCGTCGCCCCCGGCCGGACCATCCGGCGTGTCCAGAGCGACGCGGAAAATCTCCTGGAAGTCAGCATCGACAAGCCTGTGCAGTTCTTCTCCATGTTCGCGGGCGCCTACAGCTTCACCGAGGAGACCAAGGACGGCCTGACCATCCGCGTGGCCGCCTACGCGAACCGGGGCGGCAGCATGCAGAAGCGGCTCATCGACATCGCCAGGCAGACCATCGGGTTCTACGAAGGCCTGTTCGAAGCCTTCCCCTTCAGTGAATTCAACATCATCCAGGTGAATTCCTACGGCTTCGGCCAGGCCCCTCCCGGGATGATGATCATCACCAACGAAGCCTTCGACGGGAAGATGGACGAACTCAGCCAGCTCTTCACGAAGGGGATCAACCAGCGGTTCGCCCACGAGATCGCACATCAGTACTGGGGCCACCTGGTGAAGATGTCTTCCCCGGAAGAGCAGTGGGTCACCGAGTCCTTCGCCAATTACGCTTCCGCCCTGGCCATGCGCGGCATGAAGAATCAAGGCACGAGCGCCTATGAGGGCATGCTCAGCCGCTGGCGCAACCATGCGTCGGCCTATGCGAGCTCTGGCACCATCCCCTTCGCCAACCGGCTTCGCTGGATCAACGATCCGCGGGCCACGTTCCTCGCGCGGACCTCGCTCCTGTACGAAAAGGGGGCCCTGATCCTCGCCTCTCTCCACAAGGAAATGGGTGACAAGGCCTTCGCTGTCTTCATGAAGTCCATCATCGCCAACTTCCGGTGGAAGGCCGCCACCACCGCCTCCATCGAGCAGATCGCCAGCATGGCCGGCCGCAAGGATTACGGCCCCCTGTTCCGCACTTGCTACTGGGGAACCGAGATGCCGCCCAATTAGCCCCGCCAGGGGCCACCGGCCTGGATTCAGGCCGGTGGCCCTTTGGGCTGTGGCCGTTTGGGCAGCACCAGGGCATTGCCCGCCAGGCAGAGGGCGGCGCCCAGGGCCATCCCCCAGCGCCACTGGAGCCCTTCGAAGGCGGTGGAGAGGGCCAGGGCCACCACGGGGATGACGATCATGGCGTAGCCCGCCCGGCCGGCCCCGATGCGGCCAACCAGGGTGAGGTAGGCGCCGAAGGCGAGGATCGATCCGAACAAGGAGAGGAAGGCCAGCGAGCCCAGGTAGAGCGGGGAGGGATCGAAGGCGAAGGGCCGGCCCGCGCCCCAGCAGAAGAGGGTCACGAAGGCCGCGCCGTAGGCCATGCCCACCGCGTTGCCCTGCACGACCGGGATGCCCTGGCGCTGGTTGCGCTGGGACACCAGGTTGCTGAGGCTGGCCGCCACGGTGCCGCCCAGCGCGAACAGCAGTCCGGCGCGGCTCAGGCCGCCCTGAAGCGGCCCTGCGGCGCCGGGCAGGCACACGATCCCCACGCCCGCCACGCCGAGGGCCATGCCCGCCAGGGCCCTGCGGGTCAGCGGGGTGCCGAAGAAGAGCCTCGCGCCGATCAGGTTCAGGACCGCCATCAGGGAGAAGATCACCGCCATGAGGCCCGAGGGAATCCGCTGCTCCGCCAGATAGACGCAGACGTAGTTGATCCCGAACATCAGGGCGCCCTGGAGGGCCAGCCAGCCGTGCTCCCGCCGCGTGAAGCGGAGCTTCAGCCCCCGCAGGAGGCACCAGACGACAAGCAGGGCCGCGGCCAGGGCGAAGCGGTAGGCCACCGAGACTTCGGGCGCCACGCGGCCGTACTGGTAGGTGATGGCGATCCAGGTGGAGCCCCAGATCAAGATGGAAGCGAGGTAGAGGGTCAGGTTGCTCACGGGAACTCAGGTATCGGAGGCGGGGTGCAGCCCCACCAGCAGCGCGGCCGCCGAGGCGGAGAAGACAGAGTAGTCGAGGGGTTCCTTGGGGCCGAAGGAGATCGCCATGGCCAGGCCGAAAACAGCCAGGAGGGCCGCGCTGGCCAGGGCTGTGATTCGGGCGGCCCGGCCCCGCAGCGGCAGGAGCAGCGCCAGGCCCAGCGTGAACTCCGCGGCCGTGGCAGCCCAGGCCAGGAAGGGGATGCTGCGGGCCGGCATGAAGCTGTTCACCTGCGCCGTGTACTTCATGAAGTTGGCGAAGGTGCCGTAGCCCCGGCCCGGGCCCCACCACCCGAACCGGGAGGCGATGCCCGAGAGGAAGGCCGCGCCCAGCGCCCACCGCGCGTAGCGGAGGGCCCAACGATCGAAGGTGCGCGAAGCAGAACCGGTCATCACGCCCTCTCCGCCAGGTCCGCGTGCTCGGCCTGGTAGGCCTCGTAGGAGCCGGGCGTCCAGCCCGCGCGGTTCGTCTTCCAGCCGTTCTCGATCTTCTCCCAGCCCACGTGGGCGTAGTAGTCCCGGGCCAGGGGCGCGGCCTGGAGCACCCACTGGATGCCCTCGTCCAGGCCCACGGCCAGATCCAGCAACTGGCGCCCCACACCGGCTTTCTGATAGGCGGGATGGATGGCCAGGTCGCACACGTAGCCGTCGTAGACGAAGTCCGTCCAGCCCCGGAGCAGGCCCACGAGGCGGTCCCCGTCGTAGGCGGAGATCACGACGTTGGAGCCCTCGAACATGCGCCGGATGCGCTCCGGATCGTGGATGGGCCGGCGCAGGGGCGCGGCGGCGTAGAGGGCGCGGATGGCGTCCACCAGCGGCACGCAGTCCAGGTGGTAGGTGAGGGCGTTCACTTCGCCTCCGCGGGGACATCGGGCAGGAAGGCCACCCCCAGGCGGTTCCAGGCGTTGATGAGGGTGATGGCGTAGGTGAGGTCCGCCAGTTCCTGCTCCGTGAAATGCTCCAGGGTCGCGGCGTAGAGGGCGTCGCTCACCTGGTGGCGGTGGAGCTCCGTGAGCGCCTCGGTCCAGGCCAGGGCCGCCCGTTCCCGGGGGGTGAACACGGTGGCCTCCCGCCAGCCGGCCAGCATATGCAGGCGGCGCGGCGATTCGCCGGCCTGGAGGGCCTCCGTGGCATGCATGTCCATGCAGAAGACGCAGCCGTTCAGCTGGGAGGCGCGGAGCTCCACCAGGTAGAGGAGGCCGTGCTCAAGCCCGCAGGAGCGGGTGTGGCGGTAGATCTGCAGGAGCCCCTGGTAGGCGGCGGGGGCGAATTCGGCGTGGGGTTTGGATGTGCGCATGGAGCCTCCTGGGCATCGGATCCATTCCAGGATCGGATCATATGGCCCATTGAAAAGATCCATTTCTGTCATTACAACTAGACCATGCGTCCCTGGACCTTCCCCATCGCCCTGCAGCCCGGAACCTCCCGCGAGCCGGTCTTCCAGCAGATCGCCCAGGCCATCCGGGGCGACATCCGGCGCGGCCGCCTGCGGCCGGGGGACGCCCTGCCCGGCTCCCGGACCCTGGCCGGAACCCTGGCCGTCCACCGGAACACCGTGCTGGCGGCCTACCGGGAGCTGGAGGCCGAGGGCTGGACGGTGGCGGAGGCGCGCACGACCCGCGTGGCCCGGGACCTGCCCCAGGCGCTTCCCCGGGCCTCTGCGACCCGGCGGGCCGAAGCCACGGGCCGGCCGGGCTACGACCTGGCCCCGCCCGGTCCCGGAAGGAGCCTCCGCGAGCTCGGCCTCCTGGCCTTCGGCGGCGGCCTGCCGGACCTCCGCCTGGTGCCCACGGACCTCCTGGCCCGGGCCTACCGGCGGGCTCTCGGCAGCCGCGAGCTGCTGGGCTACGGCGACGCCCACGGCGAGGCGCGGCTCCGGACCGCCCTGGCCCGGCTCCTCTCGGAGATGCGCGGCCTGGCGGTCACAGAGGGCCAGCTCATGATCGCCAGCGGCAGCCAGGGGGCCCTGGACCTCGTGGCCCGCACCCTGATCCGGCCCGGCGACCGGGTGGCGGTGGAGGACCCCGGCTATCCCACGGCCTGGCGCACGCTGCGGGCCGCCGGCGCGGAGCTGGTGCCCGTGCCCGTGGACGAGGCGGGCATGCGGGTGGAGGACCTGGCCGCCCGCCTGGCCGACGGGCCGCTCCGCGCCGTCTACCTCACGCCGCACCACCAGTTCCCCACCACCGTGACCATGGGCGCCGCGCGCCGGCTGAGGCTGCTCGAACTGGCAGCCCGCCACCGCATCGCCCTCCTGGAGGACGACTACGACAACGAGTTCCACTTCGAGGGCCGCCCGGTGCTGCCCCTGGCCGGGGCGGATCCGCACGGCGTGGTGGTCTACCTGGGCACCCTGTCGAAGATCCTCGCGCCCGGCCTGCGCCTGGGCTTCGTGGCGGGTCCGGGGGCCCTGGTGGAGGCTCTGGCCTCCCACCGGAGCGCCACGGACGGCCAGGGGGACCTGGTCGTCCAGCGGGCGGCCGCCGAGCTTCTGGAAGACGGCCTCCTCCAGCGCCATGCCCGCAAGATGCGACGGATCTACCAGGCCCGCCTGGAGGTCCTGGTGACGGCCCTGCGCCGGCACCTGGGTCGCGCCCTGGCCTTCGAGCCGCCAGTCGGCGGCATGACCCTGTGGGCCCGCGTGGATCCCTCGATCGACGTGGAGGCCTGGGCCGTATCCGCGCGGAAGGCGGGCGTGGCCCTCAGCACGGGCCGGCTCTTCGACTTCCACGGGCGGCCGAGGCCCAACCTCCGCCTGGGCTTCTCCACCCTGGATGAGCGGGAGCTGGAGGAGGCCGTGCGCCGGCTGGCGCGGGCTTTGTAGAAGCTCAGGCCACCAGATCCTGGGGCCGGATGTCGCAGCCGCGCCGCGTGCCGAGGGTGCTGACGCCGACGCGGGCGGGATCGAGCAGGGCCTGCGCCATGCGCTGCAGGTCCTCCCGCGTGACGGCGTCGATCTCCGCGATCTGCTGGTCGAGGCTGCGCAGCTCGCCCTGGTGGATGGCCTGGTGGGCCAGGCTGAACATGCGGCTGCTGCTGCTCTCCTGGCTGAACACGAGGCTGGTGCGGGCCTGGAGCTTGGCGCGCTCCAGTTCGTCGGCCTCCACGCCGGTTTCGCGGATGCGCGCACACTCGGCCATGGTGCGCTGCACCAGCTCGCGCAGCTGGGCCGGGGCGCAGCTGGCGCTGATCTGCAGGGCGCCCGTGTCGGCGTAGGGGCTGAGGTAGCTGCCCACCTGGTAGCAGAGGCCCCGGCGCTCGCGCAGCTCCAGGAACAGGCGTGAGGCCATGCCGCCGCCGAGCACCTGGCTCAGGAGGTTGGCGGCGGAGCGGTCCGGCGAGCGGTGATCCGGCGCGGGAAAGCCCATCACCAGGTTGGCCTGCTGGAGGTCCTTCCGGGGCACGTTCAGCAGGAAGGGCCGCGTGCGGGCCGGCAGGTTCGGAGCATGGTCCGTGCCCTTCGGCAGGCGGTCCAGGATGGGCGCCAGCAGCGCCTGGAAGGCCCCGGGCTCGAGGGCCCCGGCCGCGGCCACCACGAGGTTGGGCGCCCGGTAGGTGTGGTCGAAGAAGGCCCGGGCTTCCGAGGGACCATAGCCCGACACCTGGTTCCGCGTGCCGAGGATCGGATGCGCCAGCGGCGTCCCCTCCCAGAAGCCCCCGTAGAACAGCTCGCTCACCCAGTCGTCCGGCTGATCCTCGCTTTGGGCGATCTCCTCCAGGATCACGCTCCGCTCCCGCGCCAGCTCCTCCGGGTCGAAGCGGGGCGAGGTCACCAGTTCGCCCAGCAGGCCCACCAGGTCCGGCAGCTGCTCGGAGAGCACCTTCCCGTAGAAGCAGGCCACCTCCTTGCCCGTGAAGGCGTCCACGTGCCCGCCCAGGCGGTCCGTGGCCGCCGCCATCTCATCGGGCGTGGCGTAGGAGGCCGTGCCCTTGAACACCGTGTGCTCGAGGAAGTGGGCCAGGCCCTCCTCCGCGGGCCCCTCGTGCCGGGAGCCGCGCCGCACCCAGAACCCCACCGAGCAGCTCCGCACGTGCGGGATGGGTTCGACGAGGATCTCGGTGCCCGCGGGCGTGACGGTGCGGAAGGGTTCGGCCATCCCTCCAGTCTATCGCCCCGGCGGTCCGGAGCCTCGTCTCAACAGGGGCCGGAGGCCTTGAGGACCGCCTTCAGCAGACCCGGGAAGCGGGCCTCCAGATCCTGCTTTCTCAGACTGTTGTAGCGATGGACACCTTCCACCCGTGTCTGGATGAGCCCAGCCTCCCGCAGGACCTTGAAGTGGTGGCTCAGCGTGGCCTTGGTGGCGGACAGGCCGAAGGTCCCGCAGGCCCGCTCCCCGTCTGCGGCCAGCCTGCGCACGATCTCGAGGCGCGTGGGGTCGCTCAGCGCGTAGAGCACCGCGGGAAGGTCGAGCTGTTCGCGCCCGGGATGTTGGAGGTTCCGCATGGCTCCAGGATGCCCGGGCTCGGAGTTCAATCATCAAATATTTTGATTGTTTTCAAACTATTTCGATTGACCGGGAGCATCCGGCGGGTATATCAATCCATTGTTTGACGACAATCGAACAACAGGAGGCCCCATGACCCATCGCATCCAGTTCACGACGCCCGGCGGCCCCGAGGTCCTCCAGTGGGTGGAGGCGGACCTCCCCGATCCGGGCCCAGGCGAAGTGCGCCTGCGCCACACAGCCATCGGCGTGAACTACATCGACGTCTACCACCGCAGCGGCGCCTACCCGGTGCCCCTGCCCGCGGTGCCGGGCTTCGAGGCCGCCGGCATCGTGGAAGCCCTGGGGCCCGGCGTGACGGACCTAGCGGTGGGCCAGCGGGTCGCCTACGTGGACGGCCCCACGGGCGCCTACTCGGAGGCGCGGAACCACCCCGCCGACCGCCTGGTCCCGCTACCCGCGGGCCTGCTCGACGAGGTGGCGGCGGCCCTCCTCTTCAAGGGCCTGACGGCGCACATGCTGGTCCGGCGCGTGTGGCGCGCAGAGGCTGACCCCTGGGTCCTGGTCCACGCCGCGGCGGGGGGCGTGGGGCTCATCCTGACCCGGTGGCTGGCCCGCGAAGGCGCCCGGGTCATCGGTGTCGTGGGCAGTGAGGAGAAGGCCGCGGCGGTCCGGGCGGAAGGCGCCGAAGCGGTCCTGGTGGTGCCCCGGGGCGCCGCCTATGACCAGGTGCCCGCCGAGGTTCGCCGGATCACGGGCGGTCGTGGCGTGGGCACCGTGTTCGATTCGGTCGGACGCGACACCTTCGAGGCTTCTCTGGACAGCCTGGCCCCCTTCGGGCTCCTGGCCTCCTTCGGCCGGAGCAGCGGCCCCCTGCCCCTGGTGGATCCCGCCGAACTGGCGAAGCGCGGCTCCCTCGCCCTCCAGCGGCCCAGCATCTTCCACCACATCGCCGATCCCGCGGCCCTCCGCGCCGCCGCCGCCGAGGTGTTCGCCGCGCAGGCGAAGGGGATCATCCAGGCCCACATCCACGGCACGCTTCCCCTACGCGAGGCCGCCCAAGCCCATGCCCTGCTCGAATCCCGGGCGACGCGGGGCGCCCTGGTGCTCATTCCCTGAGGGCTCTCCTGAAACGGACCGTGGAAGGCGAGGCGGGGGTCAGCCCTCCGCTTCGCTGCCCGCCAGCCCCACGGGCGTGCGGTGGAGCTTCCAGCCGGCGAGGGCCCAGCAGAGGGCGCCGAAGGCCAGGAGGGCCAGGAGGGCCAGGGCGGGATGGGTCGTCACCTGTTCCTGGGCCAGCAGCTGCGGCGCCCCCACCTGGGCGGCGCGGCTGCCCGCCAGGCTCTCGATGTGGTGGGTGAAGGTGAGGCGCTGGAGGAAGGGTGGGAAGATCCGCACCAGCGGCTCCCAGAGAAAGAAGTAGAGGGCGCCCCAGAGGGTGCCGCGCTTGAAGAGCAGGCCCACCAGGGTCATGAGGGCCAGCTCGCCCCACCAGGCGCCCACCAGGGCCAGGATGCGGCCCGGCAGCAGGGCGGGGTCGCCTCCGACCAGTTGGAGGCCGAGGGCCCCGAGGACGAGCCAGGCGGCGCCCCAGGCGAACCAGGGCAGGCCCTTGCCCAGGGGCAGCGCCCAGGCGGGGGCGGGACGCACCAGCAGCAGGGGCAGGGTGCGCTGCTCCAGATCCTCGCGGATGCCCGCCGGGGCCGCCACCAGGGCCATGATGGGCAGCATCATCTTCACCAGCCCCTCGTGGAAGATGCGGAGGGCCTCGCTGGGATCGGCGTCCAGCCCGCGGAGGCGGCTGATGGTGAAGATGAGGAGGCTGAGGCCCACCGGCGCCATGACCAGGGCCGCCAGCACCCAGCCCCGGCCTTGGAGCACGCGAGGCAGGTATCCCCGCGCCGTGGCACGGATCGTCGCCAAGGGGGTCGGGATCCCGTTCATGCATGATCCTTGGTCAAGTACTGGAAGACCGCATCCAGGTTGAGATCCAGGGGATCCAGCGCCCGCAGCGGGATGCCGCCCTCGGCCGCGGCCTTCTGGAGGCGGGGCAGGATGTCGCGGGGCGAGCGCACCGAGATCACCACGGCGCCCTCCTCCATGCGCAGAGCCGCCAGCTCCGGCTGCTCCACGGCCCAGCGGGCCAGCACCTGGGCCTCGCCCGTGAGGCGCAGCTCCACGGGATGCCGGTCGAGGAGCTGGCGGATCTCCGTGACGGTGCCTTCCGCCAGCAGGCGGCCCCGGAACAGCAGCAGGATGCGGTCCGTGAGCTGGGCGATCTCGCCCAGGATGTGGCTCGACACCAGGATGCGCGTGCCCGTCGCCGCGAGGTCCCGCAGCAGGGCCATGAGCGTGAGGCGGGCCTCGGGATCCAGGCCGTTGAACGGCTCGTCGAGGATGAGCAGCTCCGGCTCGTGCAGCAGGGCCTGGGCCAGGCGGATGCGCTGGCGCATGCCCTTGGACATGCGGGCGAAGGTGAGGTGGGCACGGTCGGCCATGCCCACCGTGGCGAGCGCGCGGGCCACGGCGGCCTTCAGCTCCGGGCCCGACAACCCCGACAGCTCGCCCATCATGCGCAGCCAGCGGTCTGCCCGGAGGCCCGTGGGCAGGCGGTCGCCCTCGGGCACCAGGCCCAGCCGCGCCAGCACGGCGGGGTTGCGGAAGGGGGCTGCACCGAAGACTTGCACCGCGCCGCCGGAGGGCGGCAGCAGGCCCGAGAGCAGCTGCAGCAGGGAGGACTTGCCGGCACCGTTGGGGCCCAGCAGGCCCGTGATGCCGCCGCCGTCCGGCAGCTCGAAGGTGGTGGGACTGAGGCCCAGGATGGGGCCGTAGCGGAGGGAGGCGCGGTCGAGGGAAATCATCAGATGACGGCCTCCGACGGCATGGTCCGCTTGGCGGCCACGAAGGTCCACAGGCCCACGTGGAAGGCCGTGCCGAGCAGTGCGGGACCCCAGCCCATCAGGGGGTGGGCCACGCCCACGAAGAGCTGGGGCCAAGTCTCCGCCAACAGGATCGGATTGATGGCCTGCACGGCCGAGAAGCCTGTCAGTCCCTGGATCATGGAGGCCAGGGTGGCCGAGCCCAGCACCAGGCCCAGCACCCAGCCGATGCCCGCCCGGGGCGTGGCGGCCATGCTGGAGGCGCCTGCGGCCAGGGTGCCCATGAGGACCGAGCTGATGGCCATGGCCGGCAGCAGCCGCAGGGGCGCCGTCACCCACACGGGGCCGCTGGCGCCGGCGAGGATCAGGGACATGAGCCAGGGCAGCAGGGCGAAGGGCAGGAGGATGGCGAAGGGCAGCGCCGAGGCGAAGCCCAGCTTGGCGAGCAGGTAGTCCCGGGGCGCGACAGGATGGGCATACATCAGGGGCCGCACGCGGTAGAGCGTATCCCGCGCCACGAGACCGCCGCCCACCAGGGCCACCAGGAACCAGAGCAGGTAGCTGGCGGGGTTCAGCAGGTCCGCCTGGAAGTCCGCACCCTGGGTGAGGATGGTCTTCGCGAAATCCTGCATGGGCCGGAAGGTCTGGTTGGTCTGGAGCAGGTGGTCCACGTAGATGCGGGCCACCTTCCACAGCAGCAGGAAGAGGAAGGTGAAGCCGAAGAAACGGCCGATCTTCTGGCGCCAGAGCCGGGTCAGGTCGAAGCGCGCGAGCACCAGGGCCGGCGGCTGGCCGTGGCTCAGGTCCGGCGCGGGCGGAAGGGTGGGGGCGTAGATCGGCATGGCCTAGGCTCCCATCTGAGGATGCAGGGCGCGCAGAAGCACCTCATCCAGCCGGTCGTGGCGGGGCGTGAGCTGGATCAGCGTGGCGCCCTTCGCCTCGGCCCAGCGGAAGGCGGCCGTGGGATCGGCCTCCGCCAGCTCCAGGTCGTAGAGGCCGTTGCGGGCCTCCAGCACCGCTCCCAGCTCCGCCAAGGCGGCCTCCTGGTCGGCGTCGAGCGGATCGAGGAAGCGCAGCTCCACGCGCCGGGCCAGGGCCTTGCGCAGGCCCGCCATGGAGCCCGCGGCCTTGATCTGGCCCTGGTCGAGGATCACCAGCTGGTCCGCCACGCGCTCCACGTCGCCCAGCAGGTGGGAGGCCAGGATGACGCCGGTGCCCAGCTCCGCGTGGACGCGCAGCACCAGGTCCAGCATGCGGCGGCGGCCGTCGGGATCGAGGCCGTTGGTGGGCTCGTCCAGGAAGACCAGCTCCGGGCTGTGCACCAGGGCCTGGGCCAGCTTCACCCGCTGGCGCATGCCCGTGGAGTAGCCGCTGACGGGTCGGTAGCGGGCCTCGTCCAGGCCCACGAAGTAGAGCACCTCGTGGGCGCGGTCCCGGGCCGACTCTGGCGCCAGGCCGCTCAGCTCGCCCCAGAAAGCCACCTGCTCATAGGCCGAGGCGTCCTCGATGAGGGCGTCGTACTCGGGCATGTAGCCGATGCGCGCCCGGAGCTTGGCGGCCTCGGGAGCGCCGAGGGCCACGCCCAGCACCGACCCGCCGCCGGCGGAGGGGCGCAGGAGGCCAAGGAGAGCCTTCAGCAGGGTGGACTTGCCGGCGCCGTTGGGGCCCAGCAGGCCCACGATGCCCTGGTCCAGGGTGAGGGTCAGCCCCTTCAGGGCGGGCGCCGCCGCGGCGGCGTAGCGCACTTCCAGGTTCTCGAAGGCGATCAACGGGGCCTCCAGGGGATGGTCACGGCTGCTCCAGGATGTGGCGGCTACGGGAGGCGGAGGGGAATGGATTAGGCCGGTGCGGGCGGGCACGGAATGGGGCGCGGAATGGATTGTTCAATGAAAGCGACTTAGGCTGGACGGAATCATCCTCCCACCGCCCGAGGGCTTTAGCATGCAACTCCTGGA
Organism: Geothrix paludis; assembly: GCF_022808815.1. GTDB lineage: Bacteria > Acidobacteriota > Holophagae > Holophagales > Holophagaceae > Geothrix > Geothrix paludis. The sequence goes on from NZ_JAKZLC010000002.1 coordinate 534,427, forward strand.
CTGGCCATTCCTTGACGCCCTGCAGGCGGGAGCGCTGGCGACCCTCTTCGTGGGCTTCGGCCTGGATGCCCTGGCCCGGCGGGATCGGATGATGGGCTGGATGGCCCTCACCTGCCTGCTGGTGGGCATCCGGCACGGGGTGCTGGCCCTCGGCACCATGCCGGCCTGGAATCCGGACCTGGTGGACCGCATCCAGAGCCTGCTGGTGGCCGTCGGATTCATCACCCTCTGCGCGGCCCTGGTGAACCTGTTCCCGCGGCACTTCCCGCGGCGATTCCCCGAGTGGATCGCCCTGGGCATGATCCCCAACTACATCCGCAACCTCCTCCTGACCCACCCGAGCCAGGCGGAGGTGTGGGCCCACGGTCTCTACGACCTCACCTTCCTCCTGGGCTGCGGGTTCATCGTCTATTGGTCCCTGCGGGCCCGGCAGGACGGCGACCCCATGGGGCGGCGGCTGTTCTTCGCCTTTTTCGCCCTCACCGTCCCGGTGGTGGTGGAGATCGCCGCCCAGAGCCTCTTCGGGATCAAGATCCGGCTGTCCGGCTTCAGCCTCGTGATCCTGGCCATGGCCATCGGCACCTCCTGGCAGTGGCTCGTGGTGCGGGACATGGAATCCCGCGTCCAGCGGGCCGAGACCGAGGTCGAGATCTGGCGCAGCCTCGTGCCGGGCAACGCCTTCCGGACCGACCGGCCCTCCGCGCTGATGGAAGGGCTCTTCGGAAGCGGGTGGGCGGACCGCGTGCGCGAGAATCCCGAAGCGCCCCTGGTGGCCCTGGACGGCGCCTCCTACCGCCTGCGGACCCGCCTCCTCCGCCACCCCGAGCGGCTGGGCTGGTACGAGCGCGAGGGCGGCACCCAGCCGGGCACCCGGGGCTTCCTGGCCGGATGGACGGTGGCCCTGGGCATGGACGACCCCGAGGCCAGCGCCCGGATCCAGGAATGGCTTCACAGCTGGGGCGCCGATGTGCATCTGTGGGGCACCGTGCCCCCTCGGGAGGGCCCCTATCCCAGCGTCCTCATCTGGGCGCGGGAACCCAGCATCCTGGCCGTGTGGCGGGAGGACGACCTGCTGCGCCGGCGCCCCCGATGGATCCAACTGGGCGGCCCCATCACCGCGGGCCCCCATGTCCGGCTGGACCTGGGCCTGGATGCCGCGGGCCTACGGGAGGCCCTCCGCGAGCTGCTCTCCCGGCACTGAGCCTGCGGCACTTGCCCGGGAACGCGGGTTCCGTCGGAGAATGGGGGCATGAGCTTCGCCCATCTCCACCTGCATACCGAGCACTCGCTGCTCGACGGCCTGACCCGCATCCCTGATCTGGTGAAGAAGTGCCGGGCCTCGGGCATGCCCGCCGTGGCCGTCACGGACCACGGGAACATGTTCGGCATGATGAAGCTCTTCGACGCCTGCGAGAAGACGAAGGACGCCGAGGGCAACTGGGCCGTGAAGCCCATTCTCGGCTGCGAAGTCTACGTGGCCCCCAAGACCCGCTTCGACCGGAAGCTGGAGGCCAAGAACCTCACGGGCGAGGAGGGCCTGGAGGACTGCGTGGATCCCAGTGGCAGCCGCGACGCAGGCTACCACCTGGTGCTGCTGGCCAAGAACCCGAAGGGCTTCGCCAACCTCTCCAAGCTGGTGTCAGCGGGCTTCACCGAGGGCTTCTACTACAAGCCCCGCATCGACAAGGACATCCTCCGGGAGCACAGCGAGGGCCTCATCGCGCTCTCCGCGTGCCTGGGCGGCGAGGTGCAGGCCCGCATCCTCCAGAACCGCCTGGACCAGGCCGAGCGCGTGGCCCGCGACTTCCGTGACGTCTTCGGCGATGACTTCTACCTGGAGATCCAGGACCAGGGCTTCGACAAGGAGAAGGAGATCATTCCCTTCCAGCAGCAGCTCGCGGAGCGGCTGGGCATCCCGCTGGTGGCCACCAACGACGCCCACTACCTCAACCACGAGGACTCCGACCTGCACGACACGCTGCTATGCATCGGCACGAAGACCACCAAGGCCAAGGAGAAGCGCATGCGCTTCTCCACCGACCAGTTCTTCGTGAAGACGCCCGAGGAGATGCGCGCCGTCTTCCCCGATCACCCGGAGTATCTGGAGCGCACCCTGGAGATCGCCGCCAAGGTGGACCTGTTCCCCATCACGCGGAAGCCCGTCACACCCCAGTTCCCCGTGCCCGACGGCTACGACCTGGAGTCCTACTTCGTCCATGTGGCCAAGGAGACCTTCGAGGCACGCATGGCCGAGTGCCGCCCGCGCTGGCAGGCCGGCACGCTGAAGCACCCCGAGGAGAAGTACCGCGAGCGCCTGGCCTTCGAGCTGGACATGATCCTCAAGATGGGCTTCCCGGGCTACTTCCTACTGGTCTGGGACTTCATCCGCAAGGCCCGGGAGATGGGCGTGCCCGTGGGCCCGGGCCGCGGTTCCGCGGCGGGAAGCATCGTGGCGTGGTCCATGAAGATCACGGACATCGATCCCATGCAATACGATCTGCTCTTCGAACGCTTCCTCAACCCCGAGCGCGTCTCCATGCCCGACGTGGACATCGACTTCTGCCGCGACGGCCGCCAGCGGGTCATCGACTACGTCACCGAGAAGTACGGCCAGGACAAGGTCAGCAACATCGTCACCATCAACCAGCTCAAGACCAAGGCCGTCATCAAGGACGTGGCGCGAGTCTTCGAGAAAGACTTCGCCTTCGCCAACAACCTCACCAAGCTGGTGCCCCAGGAGCCCGGCAAGCCCATCACCGTGGGCGAGGCGCTGGAGAAGAGCGACAAGCTCCGCGAGCTGTACGAGAGCGATCCCGAGGTGAAGAACATCCTCGATATCTCCGCCAAGCTGGAGGGCCTGGCCCGCAACACCGGGGTCCACGCGGCGGGCGTCATCATCGCGCCCGACGAGCTGACGCAGTTCGCGCCGCTCAGCATGGACAAGGACAAGAAGGTGATGGTGCAGTACACCATGACCGAGGCCGAGCGCGCGGGCCTGCTGAAGATGGACTTCCTGGGCCTGGAAACACTCACCCAGATCGCCAAGACCCAGGAGGTCATCGCCCGGCGCCACGGCGCGCCCAAGGACATGACCAGCATCCGCACCTTCGACGACAAGAAGACCTTCGAGCTCTTCGCCGCCGGGGACACGGACGGCGTCTTCCAGTTCGAGTCCGGCGGCATGAAGCAGCTGCTCCGCCAGCTCGGCCCCGACCGCTTCGACGACCTCATCGCGCTCAACGCCCTCTTCCGCCCGGGCCCGCTGGGCGCGGGCATGGGCACCACGTACGTGGAGCGCCGTCACGGCCGGGAGCCCGTGACCTACATGTTCCCGGATCTGGAGCCCATCCTCTCCCCGACCTACGGCGTGATCCTCTACCAGGAACAGGTCATGCAGATCGCCAGCCTCGTGGCCGGGTACTCCCTGGGCGAGGCGGACATGCTGCGCCGCGCCATGGGCAAGAAGGACAAGGAGAAGATGGCGAAGGAGAAGACCAAGTTCATCGAGCGGGGAGCCTCCCGCGGCTACGACAAGGCCAGGGTCGCGGAGATGTTCGACCTCATCGAGTACTTCGCCGGCTACGGGTTCAACAAGAGCCATAGCGCGGCCTATGCCATGGTGGCCTACGAGACCGCCTACCTGAAGGCCAACTACCCCGTGGAGTTCATGGCGGGCCTTCTCTCCACCAAGTCCGGCCGCACGGACGACGTGGCCAAGTACGTGCAGAACTGCCGGGAGCGCGGCATCGAGGTGCTGGGGCCCGACATCAACCAGTCGGCGCTCGATTTCACGGCGACCAGTGACCGGCAAATCCGGTTCGGATTCGCCGCGGTGAAAGGATTGGGAGAGGCTGCCTTGCAGGCCATCCTCGAAGCGCGCGAGGCCGAGGGCGGCTTCAAGGACCTCTTCCACGCGCTGAAGAGCACGGACCTCCAGAAGGCCAACCGCAAGGTGTGGGAGTCCCTCATCAAGGCCGGGGCCTTCGACAGCCTGGAGCCCAACCGGGCGGCGCTGGTCCAGGGCCTGCCGGACGCCATCTCCGCGGCCTCCCGCGGCACCGGCGACACGGGCATGACCAGCCTCTTCGACGACGCGGAGATGGCCACCCTCAGCGAGGACTGGCGCGTGCCCGAGGGCATCGAGCCCTGGGATCGCCGCACCCGCTTGGCCGCGGAGCGCGAGGTGCTGGGCCTCTTCGTCAGCGGCCATCCCCTCGAGGAGTTCGCCGACGCCATCCAGGTGCACACGCACGGCACCTTGGCCAAGATCCTGGAGGACGTGGCCGCCGGGCGGCTGCGGGACCGCGGCGAGGTGACGCTGGGCGCCATGGTCAGCACCGTGGCCTTCAAGACCAACCAGAAGGGCGAACCCTGGGCCATCCTCCAGGTGGAGGACCTGGCCGGGAAGATGGAAGTGCTGCTCATGGCCAGCAAGTGGGATCCCCTCACCAAGAAGGCCACGCTCCGCCCCTTCGAGCGCTACCGGCACCTGGCGGTGCCCGAGGCCATGTTGCGCATCACGGGCGAGCTGCGGGTGGAGACCCTCCAAGCCAACGGCAATGGCAACGGAAACGGGGAAGCCGAGGAGGAAGAGGAGCAGACCGTGGTGAAGGTCTTCGCCACGGTGCTGGAGCCGCTGGAGTCCTTCCAGGGCCAGGGCTTCACGGGGGCCCTGGTACGCCTGCCCGTGGGCGAGTGCCCGCCCCGCCTGGAATCGATCCTCAAGGATTACCGGGGCGACCTGCCCGTGACCTTCGAATACCGCTCGAAGGAGGGCCTGGTGGCCCGCGTCCGGGCCGGCCGGGACCTGCGCCTCAAGCACGACCCCGACCTGGCGGAACGGCTCGCCAAGGATACGGGCTGCACCCTCACCTGGACCTACTGATGCCCGGAACCCCGGACACGGAGTCCCCGTGATCCCCCTCTTCCTGCTGCCCGGCTTCGGCCACTGGGGCGCCCACCTGGAGGCCCTCCTGGCCCGGCCCGAGGGCTTGTGGATCCACGGCCCGGCGGGATCGGGGGTCTCGACGATTGCGGCAGAATTTGCCCTTCGTCGTAACCGGTCCAGGTTCGAAGCCGGTTCGGTGGAGGAAGGCGCCGCCTGGACCGCCACCCACCCCGGCGGCGTGGTGGCGGCCCGGGGTCCGATGCCCGCCGGGTTGAATTGCCTGGAGTTGCGCCTTCCCGCCCTGGACGAGGATCCCGACTGCCTTCCGGGGTTGCTGGCGGCCCTGGCGGAGGAGGAGGGCGTCCCCGCGCCTTGGCCCCCGGCCCTGGGAGCCCTGCCCTGCCCCGGCAACCTCCGGGAGCTCCGCAACCGGATGCTGCGCTGGAAGCTCCTGGGCCAGCTGCCGGAGCCCGAGCCGGCCGGCCCGCCCCGCTTCGAGGCCGAGGACCTGGCCACGAACCTGCACGACCTGGAACGCTTCCTCCTGCACCGGGCCCTGCGCCGGGCCTACGGTAACCGCGTGGAGACCGCCCTCCGCCTGGGCGTGAGCCGCCGCCAGCTCTACCTCCTCATCCGCCGCCACGGGGATCCGGTCCGGGGCGAGGCGGCCTCCGGGGACCTGCCCCAGCGGATGAAGCGGCGCAGATCGGCACAAAACTCCAGTCCAGAGTCCGGCGCCCGATAACGGGGAGGTGCGGCCGGTCGGCTGCGGCTTGGATGTAATGGACCATGGCGACTCCCCTTCGGGTACTGGTGGTGAATGACGATCCTGGAATGCGGGATGGTGTGGCCTTGAGCCTGAAACGCTCGGGCCTCGCGGTGGACCTGGCCCGGGAGGGCGCCGAAGCCCTCCGGCTGGCCCACCAGGGCGGCTACGACGCCGTGGTGGCCGATCTCCACCCGGCCGGCATGGACGGCCTCGAGCTGTCGGCCCGCCTCAAGGCGGTCGATCCGGTCCTGCCCGTCCTGCTGATCGGGGCCGCCGAAGAGCCCGAGACCGCGCGCCTGGCCGCCTTCGAAGTCCTCTACCGACCCTTCAGCGCCGACGAGCTCAGCGCCGCGGTGCAGAAAGCCGTGGCGTCCGAAGGACACCTCAAGGCCGCCGAACCCTCCGAGGCGCCCCTCACACTCACGCAGGACCCCGCCCTCGGAGAGACCCTGGCCATGGCCCGTCGCGCGGCGGACAGCCGCGCCACCATCCTCATCCAGGCGGAGAACGGCACAGGGAAGGAGCTCCTGGCCCAGCTCATCCACGGCACGAGCTCCCGCCACGGCGGTCCCCTGGTGACCCTCAGCTGCGCGGCCCTTCCCGAGGAGGCGCTGGAAGCCGAGCTGTTCGGCGCCGAGAAAGGCGCCCACCCCGGAGCGGCCCCGAAACCCGGCGCCCTGGAGCGGGCGGAGGGCGGCACCCTGGTGCTCGATGCGGTGGACGCCCTGCCTCCCGGCCTCCAGGGCCGGCTGCTGCGGATCCTCCAGGAGCGCGCGGGCAGCGGGCGTCCCGCGCCCATGGACGTGCGCCTGATCTCGCTCACCAGCCAGGACCTCCTCGCCGAGGTGAAGGCGGGCCGCTTCTCCGAGGACCTCTACTACCGCCTGAACGTGATCCCCCTGAACCTGCCCCCGCTGCGGGAACGGCCGGGGGACCTGAGCCTGCTGGCCGAGCACTTCGCCGAGCGCTACGCGCGGGAGAACGGCCGCGAGGTGCCCGAGCTGACGCCCAGCTTCTTCGCGGCGCTGGCCCGCCACCCCTGGACGGGCAACCTGCGCGAGCTGGAGAACGTCATCCAGCGCTGCGTGGTGCTGAACCAGGGCCACCGCCTCACCCAGCAGGACCTCCACTGGCTCATGCCCACCGAGGCTTTCGAGGGCCTGCCCCAGGACTCGCCCGCAGCGGCGCCCCTCGCCGCCGGGGCGCGCCAGGCCCCCGGCGTCTCTCCGCGGCCGGACGGAAGCCCGGTCCCCGGCGCCGTGCTGGCCGATCCCCGCAAACCCCTGGTGGGCCTGCCCCTCGGCACCCCCGTGACCCTGCCCCTGGGCCTGAGCCTGCCGGAGCTGGAGCGCTTCTGGCTGCTCTCCACCCTCAGCGCCCTCCGGGGCAACCGGACCCACTGCGCCACCCAGCTGGACATCGCCCTGCGCACCGTGCGGAACAAGATCAACGAGTACAAGGCCGACGGCTTCGCCATCCCGCCCAGCCAGCGCGGCGGCGAGTAGGGCCAGGGCCGGTCAGGCAGCCGCTAGGGCCGGGGGTCCGCGGCCTCCAGCATCTCCCCGTACCGGCTGTCCCGAAGGATCCCTTCGAAGTCGCTGGAGGTGAGGATCTCCCGGATGGCGCGGACCTTGTCCTTGGCCTGGGCGTAGTAGGCCTGGGCGATGCGGAAGCCCATGAAGTAGCCGAGGTCCGCCGGATGCCCCTCGCGCTGGCTGCTGCCGTAGAGCCAGCGGGAGGCGTCCGTCCCACCCATCTCTGCCCGGAACTTCCGCCAGAGCTCCGCCTCGTGCGCGTAGCCGTAGGCGTAGGCGGCCTGGTTGAAGGTGCCCTCGGCGATGAGCGAGGCGAGGAAGTCCGCGGAGCCCTCGTGGAAGGCCTTCCCAAGCAGCGTGCGCGTCTCGTGGGTCTGCTGGAAGTGGATCAGTTCGTGGGCCACGATGCTGGGCAGGTCCGCGGGGGTGTGGAGGACCTCCCGGTGCCAGGGGCCCATCTCGTCCATGGGCACGCCGGGCCCCCCTCCGAACAGGTCGACGCCCAGCAGCAGGCCGTTGGGCGATGAGGTCCCGCCCGAGTCCAGCGCCCCCACCACGAAATAGACGTCGGGGAACATCGCGTCGGCATAGAGCGCCTTGAAGGCCCAGAAGGAGCGCCGCGCGACAGCCTCCACCCCGGCGGCCTTCAGGGTGTTCCCGCGGATGGCGGCGAAGTAGCGCGGGTGCCGCTGGATGGCGTCGAGGAGGTTGGCGGCGCTCCGGATGCGGTTCGGGATGAAGTCCTGCAGCCCGGCGCTGCCCCGGTCGAGGTACTCCCGCCTCAGGAGGCCCGCGGGATCCGGAGAGGCCGGGAGCTTTGCGTAGGCCTTCCAGAAGAGGTCCACATCGGTGGCGATGAACCGCGCCCCATCGGGATCCGAATGGACGGCCCGGAAGCGCCGCGCGTTGGCTTCCGCCGCGGCCAGCACTCCTGACCAGCGGGGATCGGCGTGGAGCGAGGCCAGGTCGGCGTCCTCCCGGAGGGCGGCCGCCTCGTGGAAGCCCTGATCCAGGGCCTTCTGGAGCAGGCCGAAGGCGGCGTCCCCGTGCCCCGCCAGGGCATGGGCGCAGGCCCCCTGGTAGGGGTGCTGGGCGCCCTTCAACCCGGCCGCGAGGGCCCGGTCGTAGAGGTCGGCGGCGCAGGCCGGATCCTTGGCGAGGAGGGCCCGGTGCCCCTGCTGGGCGAACTCCGCCGCGGAGGGGGCCAGCGGCGCCTCGGCCTGGGCCCGCAGGGCCGCGTAGGCCTCCGCCAGGGCCGTGAGGAGGTCCGCCTGGGCGTGGAGGTCCTCCGTCCCGCGGAAGGCCGAGGAGGCATGGGGCTCCAGGGCGCGCACGGCCTTCTCCCAGACGGGCCAGGCCGGCAGGGTCCGGATGCGCCCGCCCACCATGGCGCCGAAGGCCTGGAGGAGGTAGGCCTCGCTGCGGGGTTCCGGCGACCGGCCCGGCTGGACGGCCTCCACGAAGACGGGGACGATCATGTCGGCCACGGCGGCGGGCCGGGGTCCGAAGCCCAGGCGCGCCGCGACCCAGGCCTCGCTGCCCACCACGCCCAGCGCGGAATCCGCCGGGAACCAAGTGCCGGTGACGGGGTCCCGCACCTCCAGCCAGCGATGGTCGTTGTGCCGGTAGCCGAAGACGCTGAAGCCCTTCCCGCTCTCGGCCACCTTGGCCCGGGCCGAGGCCTGGCGGCGCTCCGAGGGGGCCTGGAGGTTGATCTCCTGTACCCAGCGGGACTCGAAGCCGCCGGCTTTCAGCAGGTTCTGGAGCACCCTGGCATGGTCGGCGCAGTTGCCCATGCCCCGCGCCAGGATCTCGTCCACCGTGCGGTTCCGGTAGTCCGTGGCCACCCAGGGCATGCGCTGGTGGAGGTGGTCCACCAGGGCCCGCACCCGGGCCTCCGCCGTCCCCGGCCGCGCCAGGACGGCCATGGCCTCGGTCCGCGGCAAGGCCGGCGTCTCCTGGGCCACCAGGAGCGCGGGCGGGAGCAGCAGCATCAAACGCTTCATGGCCGGGCCCAGAAGGCGGCGGGATCATGGGTGATGAGGCCTCCGGCGGCATCCCGGGCGGGTCGTGGCGGGAAGCCGAGGCCGTCCAGGGTCACGTAGCGGCGCTCGGCCCGGGACTCGTAGCCGTAGGCGCTCTCCACCGGGCAGGTGATCCGCACCAGGTTCTTGGCCATGTAGGCCTTGTAGGTGGCCGGGCTCTCGGGGCGCCCGTTCCAGTTGGCGCCCTTCGAGAGCTCCAGGGGCCCACCGGTGACGAGGCGCTCGCGCACCTCGGCGATGGCGAGGGGGCGGCCCTGGCCGTCCGTGAAATACGCCTCCATGGTGGGATCCATGTAGAGCCACTGACTCAGGTCGTTGGACCACACGGTGGTGATCACGTGGCAGTCCGGGTCCTTCTCATCCAGGGGCTGGCAGGTGACCTGGCGGGACTTGAAGCCCATGGCAAGGTAGGCCTCGTTGAGGATGGTGGCCATCATGCGGCAGTTGATCCCGCGCTTCTCCATGCGGCAGACCTCCAGCAGGTGCAGAGCGTTCATGGGCTCGGGGTTCTTGGAGTTGCCGTCGTGGCGGACCTGGGCGTGGACCCAGTGCATGAGGTTCACGATCCGCTCGAACTCGGGGCCGCTGCCGGCCACCTCGTCCAGGCGGCAGACCTTCCGCAGGGCCACCAGGTCCGGCGCGTCCTTGGCCTGGTAGGCGAAGGCCGGGGCCGGGCTGCCGGCGCCGGGCCCGTAGTCCTGGAAGTGCCGGAGGATCCCCACGAAGTCGCCCCGCGAGCGCACGATGCCCTCGAGCCAGAGGAAGCCCGACTCCTTCCGTAGGGGATCCAGGTCCGTGTCCGCGCTGAAGGTCGTCCAGTCCTTGAGGCCCTCGCCGACTGCCGTGCCCAGGAAGGCCAGGGCCTCGCCGCGGCGGCCCAGGAGCGAGGCCGCGCAGGCCATGTTGTAGTGCACGCCCGCCCGGGTCTCGGCGCCGAGCTGCGTGAAGCCGGGGGACTGGGCCCGGGCGGCCAGGACCTTCAGGGCCTCCTCGAACTTCTTCTCTTTCCACAGGTCCTGGATGTGGACGTTCTCCGCCTGAAGCTCCTGAGGCGGCGGGGGCACCTGGGCCCATAGGGCGGTCGAAATGAACACGGCGAAAGCCAGGCCCAGCAGGGCCAGCCGGAATCGGCGCATGGGGTCCTCCCTGTCATGGGATCCGATGGACCATTTACGGAGCGCCGGGGCGCCGGATTAGAGCGCCCTAGTGGGAGGCGGTCGGGTCCGCCGCCTTCCCCCGCAGCCAGGGCGGCACGGGGGTGGCGCCGGTCTCGTGGCGGTAGAAGGCGGCGGTGATCTCGGCCCCCAGCAGCAGGATGGCGCAGCTGTAGTAGAGGAAGGTCAGGCCGGCCACGATGCCCAGCAGCGAGCCGTACATGATGCCCCAGGTCATGGTGTGCCGCAGGTAGACGCCGAAGCCCCACTTCGCCAGCCACCACAGGGCCGTGGAGATCCCCGCGCCCAGGAGGGCGTGGCGGAACTTCACGTGCAGGCGCGGGAGGTGCTGGAGCACCACCGTCACCACCACCAGGCCCAGCAGGGGCGCCAGGTAGGGCAGGAAGTCCGTCTGGCGGGCGGGCATGAACTTCCTCAGGGCGCCGCCCACCAGGAGGGCGAGGAAGATCACCAGGGTGAGCAGGCCCACCACCAGGAACGTCACCTGGCGCAGCAGGTGGTTCTTGCGGGTCTGCCGGTGCTTCTTGATGCGCAGGCCGAAGACGTGCGCCAGGCTCGTGTCCAGCTGGCTGATGCCCCAGTAGCTGCCGAAGAGCAGCACGACCCAGGACAGGCCCATGCCGCCGATCTTCTGGCTGTTGGCCACGGCGTCCACGACGAACTCGCGGGGCAGGTAGGGCACGATCTCCTGCAGCGTCTTCAGCGTGCCCGGCCCGTAGGCGCGGCTGCCCAGGATGGCGCCCAGCAGCTTGAAGAGCAGGGTGGACAGGGGCACCAGGCTGACGATCAACCAGAAGCTGAGCCCGGCGGCGTAGCTCAGGCAGTCGTCCTTGTGGTACTTGCCCAGCACCTCCATGGTGAAGGCCCCGGCCCGGCCCAGGGGCGGAACCGCCCGGGCGATCTCAAGCCAGATCCGCTCCAGGGTGGCGACCAGGTTCGCCCAATGACCCAGGACCTTCTCGACCACGGCGGCTCCTAGAAGCGGACGGGATGCCGGGGCAGCAGGTACATCAGCCAGGCCAGCGCCAGGCCGATGCCGATGAGACCCACCGCGTGCTTGAGGATCGAGGCCCGCGTCCGCTCCGGCCGCGTCGTCGGATGAAGGAGCCCCAGCACCAGGGAGATGCCGAGCCCCATGACGACGAAGTGGATGACGTGGCTGGAGAGAAAGCGCATGGAATCAGGCTATCAGCTATCAGCTATCAGCTGTCAGCCAGGACGAGGCCGTCGCTGATAGCTGAGAGCTGACAGCTCTATTGCGCCGTCGCCGGGGTCTCGCGGCCGGGACCGGCGGATTCGGCCCCCAGGGGCTGGGGCATGCGGGTGAGGGCCAGCTGGATGACCTCGTCCATGTGGCTGACCAGGTGGATGCTGAGCTGCTCGCGCACCTCGGCGGGGATCTCCTCCAGGTGCCGGGCGTTCTCGCTGGGGATGAGGACGGCCTTGCGGCCCTGGCGGTGGGCGGCCAGGAGCTTCTCCTTGAGGCCGCCGATGGGCAGCACGCGGCCCCGCAGGGTCAGCTCGCCGGTCATGGCCAGGTCCGCCCGCGCAGGGATGCCCGTCAGCACCGATATCAAGGCCGTGGCCAGGGTGATGCCGGCGCTGGGGCCGTCCTTGGGAATGGCGCCCTCGGGCACGTGGACGTGGAGATCCACGCTGTCCAGGAAGTCGCGCCTCAGGCCCAGGCGTTCGGCCCGGGCGCGGACGTAGCTGAGGGCCAGGTTGGCGCTCTCCTGCATGACCTCGCCCAGCTTGCCGGTGAGCTTGAGAACGCCCTTGCCGGGCAGCACAGCGGCCTCGATGGTCAGCAGGTCGCCGCCCGTGGGCGTCCAGGCCAGGCCGTTCACCAGCCCCGGCGGGGCCGTGTCCTCGGCGCGGGTCTCCAGGAACTTCTCGGGGCCCAGCAGCTTGGGTACGCGCTCGGCGGTGATGACGGGATCGAAGGCCTCGCCCTTTTCGGGTTGCAGCGTATGCCGGGCCAGCTTGCGGAGGATGTTGGCGATCTCACGCTCGAGCTGGCGCACGCCCGCCTCGCGGGTGTAGTCCTGCACGAGCTTCTCCAGGGCGGCGGGCTCGAAATGCACGCCCAGATCCTTCATGCCGTGGCCTTCCAGGGCCCGCGGCAGCAGGTGCTGCTCGGCGATGGCCAGCTTCTCCTTGGTGGTGTAGCCCGAGAGCTCCAGCACCTCCAGGCGGTCCTCCAGGGGCTCGGGGATCTGGTGGCGGATGTTGGCCGTGGCCAGGAAGAGCACCTGGCTGAGGTCGAAGCCCACGTCCAGGTAGTGGTCCTGGAAGTTGGCGTTCTGCTCGGGATCCAGCACCTCCAGCAGGGCGGAGCTGGGATCGCCTCGGAAGTCCGAAGCCATCTTGTCGATCTCGTCCAGCAGTATGAGCGGGTTGCGGACCTTCGCCTTCTTCATCAGCGAGATGATGCGACCCGGCATGGAGCCGATGTAGGTGCGCCGGTGGCCGCGGATCTCGGCCTCGTCGCGCACGCCGCCGAGCGACAACCGCACGAAGGGCCGGTTCAGGGCCCGGGCGATGCTGCGGGCCAGCGACGTCTTGCCGACGCCGGGAGGCCCGACAAGACACAAGATGGGCCCTCGCAGCGGCGCGCGGTTCTCGTCTTCCCCGGGCACAGAGGGATTCTTCCGCAGCCGCGCCATGACGGCCAGGTGCTCCAGGATGCGGGCCTTGATCTTGTCGAGGCCGGAGTGGTCCTCGTCCAGCACGCGCTCGGCCTCCATGAGGTCCAGGCGCTCGTCGGCCATGGTCGTCCAGGGCAGGGCCAGCAGCCAATCCAGGTAGGTGCGGCTCACGGTGGCCTCGGCACTCTGGGGCGGCATGGCCTCCAGGCGCTCCAGCTCCTCCAGGGCCTTGGCCCTGGCCTCGGCGCTCATGCCGGCCGCCTCGATCTGGTCCTTCAGCCGGGCGAACTCGTCCTTCTCCTCCTTCTTGCCCAGCTCCTGCTGGATGACGCGCATCTTCTCGTTCAGGACGTACTGCTTGTGGTCCTGGTCCAGGCGCTGCCGGGTCTTCTCGTCCAAGGTGCGGTCCACCTCGGAGCGCGCGGCGTCCAGCTCCAGCAGGCGCATCATGGCCTCGAGCCGGGGCCCGATCTCGAGCTGATCGAGGATCTCCTGCTTCTGCTTCACCTCGGCGGGCAGGAGGCCAGCCACGGTGTCGATGGCCTTGCCCAGGGGCAGCTCGCGGATCTGGTCCATGCTGAGCAGCCGCGAGGCGTCGGAATTGCGACCCAGGAAGGCCTCCACCGCCTGGTGGAAGGGCTGGAGGGATTCGGTGGGGGGCTGGGTGGGCTCGGCCAGCAGGTAGGCCTCGGCCTGGATGATCTCGCCGCTGTCGTCGTAGCGGCGCAGGCTCACCCGGGCGATGCCCTTCACGCCGACCTTGTAGTAGTCCTTGGGCAGGGCGAGGACGGATTCCACCAGGGCCAGGGTGCCGATGGGGTAGAGGTCGTCCTGGCCCGGCGCCTCCACCTTGGCATCCTTCTGCGTGAGCATGAGCAGGTGGTCGCCGGCCTTGATGGCCAGCTCCAGCGTGCGCACCGAAGCCGAGCGTCCCACCACGAAGGGCACCCGCGCGCCCGGGAAGAGCACCATGTCCCGGATGGGGATGGCCGGCAGGGTCAGGGTCTTCGGTACCGCCAAAGGTTTTCCCTTCTTCAGCCCGCGGCGGAGATGGGCTGGGAGGGCAGACCCAGCACCTCTTCCACCTTCTGGCGGGTGATGCGCAGGGACTCACGCGAGGTGCGCTTGTCCGAAGGCAGCTCGTACATGGGCTCCAGCAGGATCTGCTCGACGAGGCTGCGCAACCCGCGGGCGCCCAGCTTGCGGGTGAGGGCCTGCTCGGCGATGGCGTCGATGGCGCCGTCCTCGAAGGTCAGGTCCACGTCGTCCATGTCGAAGAGCTTCACGAACTGCTTGGTGATGGCGTTCTTGGGCTGGGTGAGGATGGCCACCAGGGCCTCCCGGTCCAGGGGCGAGAGGCCCGCCACCACGGGCAGGCGGCCCACCAGCTCGGGGATGAGGCCGAACTTGATGATGTCCTCGGGCTCCACCAGGCGCAGCAGGTTCTCCTTGTCCTCCTTGGACGAGGGCGTGGAGCCGAAGCCCACGGCCTTGGCCCGGATGCGCTGCTTGATGATGTCCTCGATGCCCACGAAGGCGCCGCCACAGATGAACAGGATGTTGCTCGTGTCCAGCTGGATGAACTCCTGGTGGGGGTGCTTGCGTCCGCCCTGCGGGGGAACGTTGGCGACCGTGCCCTCCACCAGCTTCAGGAGGGCCTGCTGCACGCCCTCGCCGCTCACGTCGCGGGTGATGCTGGGGTTCTCGCTCTTGCGGCCCACCTTGTCGATCTCGTCGATGAAGACGATGCCGCGCTGGGCCCGCTCCACGTCGTAGTTGGCGGCCTGGAGCAGCTTGGTGAGGATGTTCTCCACGTCCTCGCCCACGTAGCCGGCTTCCGTCAGCGTGGTGGCGTCGGCCATGGCCAGGGGCACGTCCAGGAAGCGTGCCAGGGTCTGGGCCAGCAGGGTCTTGCCCGTGCCCGTGGGGCCCAGCAGCAGGATGTTGCTCTTGGAGAGCTCCACCTCGGGGCCGCCCAGGGCCTTCCGGGGGGTGACGATGCGCTTGTAGTGGTTGTAGACCGCCACGGAGAGGCGCTTCTTGGCAGCCTCCTGGCCGATGACGTAGTCATCCAGAAAGGCCTTGATCTCCTTCGGGCGGCTGAGCCGGGCGTCGGGCTTGCCCAGGGGCTTGCCCTGGCGGCTCATGCGCAGCTGGAGCTGGCCCGCCTCCAGGCACTCGTTGCAGATGAACGCCTCCGGTCCCGCGAGGAGCTGCTCCACCTCGTGGGGCTCCTTGCCGCAGAAGGAGCATTTCTGCTCGCGCTTGTACTTGTTCATGGCGGGACCTCGCCGGACCTAGGCTACATCGTGAATGGTCTTCAGTTCCAGGATCTCGAAGCGCCGGACGCCCGCCGGGATCTGAACCCGCACCTCGTTGCCCTCCTCCTGGCCCACCAGCGCCATGCCGATGGGGGAGCTGATGCTGAGATGCTGGGGATGGCCGTCGAGTTCCTCAGGAAGCACCAGCTTGAAGGTGAACTCCTCCTCGGAATCCAGGTCCAGGATCGTGACTTTGGACCCGTAGGCGGCCCGGGTCTTGGGCAGGCGGCTGATGTCCAGGCTGGCCACCTCGGAGATGCGCTTCTCCAGCGTCACCAGCTTGTTCTGGAACATGTCCCGCTTGGCGAGGGCCTGTTCGTATTCGGCGTTCTCGGACAGGTCGCCCTGGCCGGCGGCCCGGGCGATCTCCTGGGGGATGTCCACCAGGAGGGCCTGCTTGACGGTCTTGAGTTCCTGTTCGAGCTTCGCAAGCACGTGCTTGGGCATGGGGGGTGTCCTGGTAAAGGGGGTCAAAAAAAATGGCGGGCCGAAGGGGCCCGGTCAGGCAAGGGGTGGTTGGATCGATTCTACCCACTCCCCGGGCGGAAGCGGAGCCGGGAGGGGATGGCCTTCCCCCGGGCGGGTCTTGAAACGGCGGTGCATCCAGAACCACCAGCGGGGGTCCTTGCGGATCTGGGCCTCGATGCGGGCGGTCATGAGCTGGGTGGCCACCCAGGCATCCCGTGCCGCGTCCCCGGTGACGGGCACGTGGAAGGCGGGCTCGAAGCGCACGGTGGTGGTGCCATCGGGGTTGGGCCAGCTGAAGACCGGAAGCACGGGCAGGTCGTAGCGGGCGGCCAGGCTGCCGGCGGTGGAGAAGGTGGAGGCCCACTGGCCCAGGAAGCGGACGAACACGCCGCTGGTGAGGGCGTCCTGGTCCAGCAGGAAGCCCACGCCCCGCCCCGACCTGAGGGCCTTCAGCGTGTCGCGCATGGCGCCGTCCTTGAGGATCACCCGGTTGCCGAACCGGGTGCGGAAGGCCAGGGAGATGGGCTCCAGCAGCGGGTTGTCCAGCTCCCGCCCGATGGC
Source organism: Geothrix paludis (assembly GCF_022808815.1). Lineage (GTDB taxonomy): Bacteria > Acidobacteriota > Holophagae > Holophagales > Holophagaceae > Geothrix > Geothrix paludis. The sequence continues at coordinate 550,837 of NZ_JAKZLC010000002.1, forward strand.
GTCAATGGTACGGCCGAGGCGGCTCTGGGCCAGGGCGACAGCCTCCCAGTTGCCGTAGTGGCCCGTGAGCTGGATGAAGCCCTTGCCCGCGGCCTGGACGGCATCGAAATGCTCCAGTCCCTCGACCTTGATCCAGCGGTCCAATTCCTCGGGCGTGGCGTGGCGCAGGCGGAGGAGGCTCACGAAGAGGCCCCCGAAGTGGCGGAAGCAGGCCAGGGAGAGGGCCCGGGTCTCCGCCTCGGAGAGGTCGAGATCCGCGAAGCGCAGGTTCTCCCGGACGATGCGGCGGTGCCGGGGATCCACCAGGTAGAACAGCGTGCCCGCCCCCTCGCCCAGGGTCTGGACGGTGGTCATGGGCAGGCGGCCGAGGATCCCGTCCAGCAGGCGGAACAGCCCGTACTCCAGGCGGTGCCGGAGCTTGGGTCGGGGGGTCTGCGGGGGGGTGGGGGTCAAGTCGGCCCTAAAAAAAGGGGCGCCTCGGGTGACGAGGCGCGGAAATTCAGTCTAGCAGGAACCTCGCTCAGGATTCCTTCATCAGCATTTCCAACACTTCCAACACCCTCGCCGGAGAGATCCGGTGGGCGCTGGAGCCGTGGGTGGGAAAGCCGCCCGGAGCCGCCGGATCGCAGTCCACATCCGGCCCCCGCAGGGGCAGGGCCCGGGGCCCAATGGGGTTCACCCAGACCTCGGGGCTGGGCCCGAAGAGGGTGACCGTGGGCCTTCCCGTGGCGGCGGCCGTGTGGGCCAGGCCCGTGTCGATGGCCACGTTGCCCTGGGCCGCGGCCTGGATGGCGCAGGCTTCGGGGAGGGTGGTCTTCCCGGCCAGGTTCAGGGCCCCGGGGACGGCGCCCGCCAGGGCCTCGCCCAGGGGCACCTCGTCGGGTCCGCCCAGCAGCACCGGACGGAAGCCCTGCCCCTGGAGCAGGCGCATCAGCTCCGGCCAGGTGTGATCCTCGGGGAACCAGCGCTTGCCGAAGCCGCGGGTGCCGAAGGCCAGGGTGACGTAGGGCTCCCCGCCCCAGCCCTCGGCCCGCAGCTTGTCCGGCCCCTTGTGCCCGCCCAGCAGGGCCGGGGTCAGGGGCAGCCAGAGGGCCCGATCGTCGCCCGTGAGGGCTTCGAGCAGAGGCTGGATGCGGGTGGCGATGTGGAGGGGCAGGTTCCGGTAGCGGATGCTGTGGTGGTACAGCAGGCGCAGGTGGTTGTCGGCGATGCCGGCCCGGAGGGGCACCCGGCTCAGCCAGGCGGCGAAGGGCAGGCGGGCGCTCTGGGAGAGGTTCAGGAAGGCCGCGGGCGGGCGCTTCCGCCAGCCCCGCACCAGGGCCCAGGGGTCGGGTTTGGCCGCCCCGCCGCCCTCGATGTGGGCCTCGGCGATGAAGGCGGGATCGGCCTCGGAGAGCAGGGCGGCTCCGATGTGGTGGCCCACTGCGATCCAGCGGAGCTGCACGCCCCGCTCTGCCGCCACGGCGTTCCAGTGGTGCTGGAGGGTGCCCAGGAAGGGCAGCGTCATCACCACGTCGCCCAGCTGGCGTGGGAAGCGGATCCACACCTCCGGGGCCGCGCCTCCGGCCAGGGCCCGGTCGAAGTGGGTCAGGGCCGGGTGGCGGCCGGCGCTCAGGTCGCCTCCGCGACCGGCGTTCACGCGCCCTCCCGGGAGAGGGGCATGGTCATGCAGCGCGGCCCGCCCCGGGCGCGGCTCAGCTCACTGGCCTCGATCTGCACCAGGTACTTCCCTCCGTCCAGCAGGTCCAGGGCGGGATCCGCCAGGACCTCCTTGGCGTTCAGCACCTTGTAGCCGGCCCGGTCGAGGGCCTCGGCGGTGGCCAGGTTCCGGCCGTAGCTGGTGATGACGCCCGGCGCCAGGCAAAAGGCATTGGCCCCGTCCGTCCACTGCTCCCGCTGCTGGAGGATGAAATCGTTCCCGCCGCAGAAGATGGGCCTCAGGTCGATGCCCACGCCCCTCAGCGCCTTCAGCAGGCTGGGGTGGGTGCTCATGCGCAGCTCGGGGTGCCGCAGGTCGATGCTGGTGACGTTCAGCAGCTCCCGGCTGCCCTCCACGAAATAGGGCGGGTAGAGCAGGCACTCGCCCTCGCTGGTGCGGGTGAAGATGGTGTCCAGGTGCATGGCGCTGCGCTTCTTGGGCATGAGCACCATGAGCAGGTGGTCGAAGCTGCTGTCGTCCTCGGCGCGATGGTCGCGGAGGCTCTCGGCCAGGAGCTGGATGGCGTCCGCCTGGGTGCGCTCAGAGCAGCCCACCACCAGCACCTTGCGGCTGAGCACGAGGATGTCGCCGCCCTCCAGGCTCACGGGGGCCTTGATCTCGCCGCGGATGAGGGGCGTCACCTGGTCGAACCACTTGTCGTGCTCCGTGTGGTGCCGGAGCCGCGGGTGGTGCCGGAAGACGTAGCTCAGGATCAGCGGCTCCCGCTCCCGGGCCCAGGTGGCCATGGAGTTCACGCTGTAGCCGTCGCCGATGACCGAGGCCGGGTCGCGCATGAACAGCAGGTTCGGGATGGGTCGCACCCGGTAGTCGAACTCCTCCTCCCAGTGCGTGTGGGCGGGCATGTCGTCCCAGGGCAGGCCGCCGATGACGCTGCGGGCCACGTCTGCCGGGATCATGTCCCGCAGGAGGTTGCAGGTATCGTCCGGCAGGCCCACCAGGCGCCGGAGGTCCTCGACGAAGGCCAGCTTCACCCCTTCGTCCTGGAGGGCCTCGATGAAGAGGTCCTGGATGTCGAGCACCTCGTCCGCCACACGCGCCAGCACCTGGCGGAACTGGGCATGCTCCTGCCGGGCGAGGTCGCCGTAGAGGATGTCGTCGAAGAGGAGCTTCTCCATCATCCCGGGCACCATCAGGTCCACTTCCGGGCCGGGGTTGTGGACCACCACCTGCCGGAGGCGGGCGGTCTCGGAGAACACGGAAAGCTGGATCGGCTGAATGGGCTGCATGGGGGTCCTTGGGGGGGCCGGAACCCCGCAGCGTAGCATGGAAGCCTTGTGACTTCTGCATCTGCGTCCTTCAGTTGACCCACGGGTTTGGTATACTTTACTGATTTAGTCGGATATTTTCCTTGAACCCCGGGGAGGCTAGTCCTAGCCTGATTATTCCCAACGAAACCCGGGGCAAGACCCCTTCTGGAGGCTTCATGGCCGCGTTCGTCACCCAGCCCGCACCCGATTTCAAGGCCGATGCCCTGGTCAACGGCGAGTTCAAGCAGATCTCGCTGTCCGACTACAAGGGAAAGAAGGTCGTCCTCTTCTTCTACCCCCTCGACTTCACCTTTGTCTGCCCCACGGAGATCCTGGCCTTCGCCGACGCCCTCAAGGAGTTCGAGGCCCGCAACACCCAGGTCATCGGCGTGAGCGTGGACTCCAAGTTCAGCCACCACGCCTGGGTCAACACCCCCCGCAAGGAGGGCGGCATCCAGGGCGTGACCTTCCCCCTGGTGTCCGACCTGAACAAGACCATCGCCCAGGACTACAACGTGCTGCTGCCCGCCGGCATCGCCCTGCGCGGCCTGTTCATCGTGAACAAGGAGGGTATCCTCAAGCACATCACCGTGAACCACAACGACCTGGGCCGCAGCGTGGAGGAAGTCCTTCGTCTCCTCGACGCCATCGACTTCACCGAAGAGCACGGCGAAGTCTGCCCCGCCAACTGGCACAAGGGCGAAAAGGCCATGAAGCCTACCTTCGATGGGCTCAAGGCCTACGCTGCCACTAAGTAGACAGGCAGAGCACGCACGAAGCGGGCGCCGAAAGGCGCCCGCGGCGCGTACGCAGAGGCGGAATGGCCGAAGGCCATGACCATCCGACCGTAGCGAAGCGGAGGGAGGATAGGGCCGCATCGGCGCAGCCGATGGCGGGGGCGGAGCCCCGAGGACCGGAGGCCCGAGCCAAGCCGACCTTCGACGGGCTGAAGGCCTACGCTTCCGCCAAGTAGGACGGCAGAGAACGCACGAAGGGGGCGCCGCAAAGCGCCCCCTTCGTGTACCCCGTGCCAGGATGGCCCCCGAAGTCTGGCCGCTGACCTGCACTTAGACCTGAGGTTCAAGGGTGAATCGGTCTGTGGCCCTCGGCTCCCTGGAACGGGGCGGGTCCCGCCGACAGATTCAACCGCGTGGCCGTTCCCTGGGGATCTTCCCGCCTGGCTTTCGCCCGCCGGGAGACGGCCTGCACGACAAAGTCCGTGCCGACGAAGGCGAGGATCAGGAACAGGACGAGCAGCATGGTCATGGCTGGCCTCCGGGTCTAGTGTTTGCGGTGTGATTCCCTGCGCTGAAGGACGAACTCACGGATCGCCTCGCCGCAGATCCAGGCGACCAGCACGAAGGCTGCGATTCCGAGCGCGCTGTTCGTGATGTTCAACATGAGCGTTTCTGGGTTCTTCCAATTGGCCAAATCGAACATGTAGACCTCCTGTAGGACATTCACTGAGGGGAACTCCACTCACCGGGACTCCAGGTCCCCGCCTTCACGGGAGATGAAGATGGGTTCCGGCCGCCCGGTCACGACCTCCTTTCGAGGGCGTGGGCCGGCCACCATGGGCTCGAAGATCGGCAGGTGCTTGACGATGAGGGAGAAGGCACTGAACCCGACCGCCGTGATGCCGAGCGTGATGAACACCTCGATCAGGGACGGGAAGTAGGTCTGCGCGGGGTAGTGCTCCAGCCCGGTGATCGCGGTATTCATCCGGTTGAAGGCGAACCCGACCACCACCAGCAGGGTCGCGGCATACAGCCCCCGCCGCGAGGTCCGGACCCTTTCCATCAGCAGCATCGCGAACGGGATGACGAAGCCGATCAGCAGCTCCGCGTAGAACGCGAGGCTGTAATAGGTGAGGGCCGTCAGCTCGCGCAACGCCCCCCTGGTCAGAAGATCCTGGACCCGGACGACGACGTACACGGCCAGCGCGACGGCGATGATCTTGGCCAAGTTGGCGCGGAGCGGCGTGGGAAGGAGGTCGCGCCCTCCGCGGGCGAAGATCAGGGATTCGAGGATGACCATCGAGATCCCCGACGCGATGCAGGAGATGAAGAAGAGGACTGGCAGCAGCGGCGTGTACCAGAGCGCGTGCAAGCGGTTCGGGACGATCAGGTACAGCGAGCCGAACGAAGACTGGTGCAGGGTGGACAGCAGCACTCCGAAGATCATGAGCGGCAGCGAGATGGCGTGAATCCACTTGATCGGCGAAACGATATTCAATTTTTCGAGGACGATCGGAGCGAACTCCAGGGAGAGGACCGTGGTGTACAACATGAGACACCAGCTGATCTCGCACATCACTGAGTGCGGATTCCACATGACCAGGGGATGCCAGAAATGGTCGGGGCGGCCGAGGTCGATGATGAGAACCAGCACCACCAGCAGGTACCCGATGAAGGCAGTCAGGATCGCGGGTCGCACGATGGGCTCGTACTCCTTGGCGTGGAACAGGTTGACGGCAGCCACGATGGTGAAGCCCGAGGCGGCGAGCCCGATCCCGAGGAAGTCGAAGCCGATCCAGAGCCCCCACGGGAACTCATCGCTCAGGTTCGTGGTGGCGCCGAGTCCGTAGTTGAACCGGGCGAAGGCCGCCATGGCCCCGGCCAGGATCAGGGTGGTGGCGATGGGGTGCCATCCGGTGATGCGTGGCAGACCTGGGATCTTCATGGCTTATCCTCGGGCGGGCGGGTCGGGTCCTTCTTCTGGGAGGCCTCGAAGGCCTGGACTTTGGCGCGTCGGTTGGTGATCCACCAGACACCGCCGAGCAGGACCCCTCCCACGGAAAGCACATTGGGAACCTTGGAAAGGGCGCTCATGGTCAACATGGGCATGGGCGTCTTCCCCATCCGGGAATCGAAGCCCAGTTGCTCGAACGGAACCGGGCTTAGGTAGAACATGGATGTGCCGCCAACATCATCCTTCCCGTAGATCCTGTGAACGAACTTGGCCGGCTCGGCGTTGATCCGGCGGGCTGCCTCGACCAGCAGTTCCTCGCGATCCCCGAACTGGGTCGCCCCGGTGGGGCAGGCTTCGGCGCAGGCGGGCTGAAGCCCTTTGGCCAGCCTGGACGCGCAGAACTTGCACTTCTGAATGCGAGGCTTGGTGCTGCTCCATTCGTATTTCGGGACGTGGAAGGGGCAAGCCTGCAGGCAATAACGGCAACCGATGCATTTCTCGGCATCGTAAGCCACGGGGCCGGCTTCCGTCTTGCTGAGAGCGCCCACGGGGCAGACGGACACGCACGTGGGGACGTCGCAGTGCTGGCACATGCGGCGGACATACAAGTCGTTGTACTTGTCGAGAGCCGTGTAGGCGGTCAATGACAGGTACTTTTCTTCGCCGGGGGGAAGCCGGTTCTCTTCCTTGCAGGCGCTCTGACAGGCGTTGCACCCGACACACAGGGTCAGGTCAATTAGCATGGCTTTCTTCTGACTCATGGTCTCAGCCCATCCATCAGGATGAAAAAAAATTTATTTCTTGATTCCATAGGATATTGGCCACATTCCCACTGCCTATAATCAAGTCCCATGCCAGAGCGTGGGAATGATCACACATTATTCATCTGTTTTAATGATTAATCTTAAATTACAGATGCCATCCAACTCAGACCCAGGCCGTGCCCCACCCGCCACGCCAGGACGCGGAACCGTCAAATGCGACGGATGCAGGCTTGGATTGGGACTTGATGGGCCCTTAAACAGTTCGTAAAGACTCGATGTGGAATTTCGGGATTCGCGGGTTTGCGAAGGGAAAAGTCCTACATTGATTAATGACCGGTTGGTATTTAACAAATTGTCGGGGGGCTGTAATGTCAATGCATCATGGACCTTACGCATTCCATTCCCGCCAGACCTCCGGAGTCCGTTTTCGTTTCGACCCAGTTCAAGGCCGGAGGCACCGGTCGCTCGCGGCCCTCGTGTCCGAACTGCTCCTGAAGCGGACTGAAATGAATGCCATTCTCGACACGACTCCAAACGCCGTCTGCATCCTGTCCAAGGACGGGGTCACCCGATGCAATCCCGCTGCCCTCCGGATGTTTGGTGCCACGTCCCTCGATGAGCTTCGGGACACCTTCGGAAGGCATGTGGAGGGGTTCGCCCTTCGCTGGCCAGACAGCCAGCTCCCCCTCCGCAAGGAGGAGCGCCCGCTCACACGCGCCCTCTCGGGGGAACGGCTGACCGAAATTGTTCTGGCCACCCACGCCGGGACCGGCGATGAAATCATCCTCCGGATCACGGCCGCGCCCATTCTGAACATGGGCCGCATCATCGGTGCCGTGGGCGTCCACTCGGATATCACCTGGGGAAGGCGGGCGGGAGCTTCCTCTTCCCCATCTGGCCAGGAGCCGCTGATGGGGAGCGGGTGGCCAGGCCAACCCATGCACCCGCGCTCGAAGGAACAGGCACTCCGGGAACAGGCGGAAGCAGAACTCCACAGGGCTCACACGGAGATACAGGAGCTGAAGAAGCATCTTCAGGCGGGGCACGCGTACCTGTTCCAGGAGACCAACCGCACCTACAACTTCGGTGAGGTGATCGGACAAAGCCGCTGCCTGGAGGACGTTTTCTACCGGGTCGAAGCCGTGGCACCGCAGGATTCGACGGTGCTGCTGCTGGGCGAGACGGGAACGGGCAAGGGACTGGTGGCCCGCGCCATCCACAGCAGGAGCCTGCGCAAGCACCGCCCCCTCGTCACTGTCAACTGCACCGCCCTGCCCGGCAACCTGATTGAAAGCGAGCTCTTCGGGCGCGAGAAGGGCGCCTTCACGGGGGCCAGTTCCCAGCAGCTGGGCCGATTCGAACTGGCCGACAAGGGCACCATCCTCCTGGACGAGATTGGCGATCTGCCTTTCGAGCTGCAGGCCAAACTGCTGCACGTCATCCAGGAAGGTGAGTTCAGCCGCCTGGGCAGCGCGAAGACGGTGAAGGTCGATGTCCGCATCATCGCGGCCACGAACCGGGACCTCTACGAGGAGATCCGGCTGGGCCGCTTCCGGGAGGATCTGTTCTACCGGCTCAACATCTTTCCCATCACCGTGCCCCCCCTGCGGGAGCGCAAAGAGGACATCCCGCTGCTCGTCGACTATTTTCTTGATAAATTCAATCGCAAGCTTGGCAAAAACATTAGAACGGTCACCAACGGCACCATGGATGACCTCATGGCCCACTCCTGGCCCGGCAATGTGCGGGAGCTGGAGAGCGTCATCGAGAGGGCCGTGATCATCTCCAAGGGCACCACCTTGCAGGTGCTGGATCATTTCGAGGCTCCCTCCCTGGCCGGGCCGCAGGATGAAGGGAAACCGCTGGTCGATCTGGAGCGCGACTACATCGATCAGGTGCTGCGGAGGACCAACTGGAGGATCGAGGGCAGCAAGGGGGCGGCCCGCATCCTCGGCCTGAATCCGAGCACCCTCCGCGGCCGGATGCGGAAGGAGGGCATCCACCGCCCCTGATCAGGCGGAGGCCCGTCGCATTTGGCGAATCCGCACCATGGCGCGGTGGGTCGCGCCAGGATTTCAGCTGTGCCAGCAGGCATGGGTCGATCAAGCTGTACATCTATAACAATTAAGATTAATTTTTTATCTTTACATTGTCTGGCATGTGATTTGACACCTCCAGGTCCAGGTCGTCAAAGGGCAGCTGCTGGGCCCTGGACCGACCTTCCAACCCTTCTGGACTGGATGGAACGATGCGCGTCAACGAAGACGTCCCTCTGCCTCCCCCCTCCTCTTTCTCAAGGCGAAAGGCCGACACCGAGCGGCTGGAGGCCCAGCTCGCGGAATGGACCGCGACCATCGCGCAGGCCCGCGCCAGGGCGAAGCGGTGCAGGTCAGACACCGGGCTCGAATTCGACCGGATCGCGGATGAGCTGCAACTCCTGCGGAATGAGGCTGGCGCCCAGGTCATGCGCCTGAAAGGTTCGACCGGCCTCGACGGGGAGGGCCTGCTGACGGAACTGGACAACCGATGGGAGCTCCTTCGCACCCGCCTTCGGCGGGCCGAAGCTGAGATCTGAGCGGATGTCGAAGGTGATCCATGGGGGGTGAGGAATCTGAATGGCGATGGGACGGCAGGCGGTGCCCTTCTGTCATTGGAATAGGAGGGCGGTTACCCTGTGAGGCCCCATCTCACAGCAGACCCAGTCCCAGCTCTCCCGAGGCATCGCTTGCACCAGCCCACACCCTACCCAGTCCCCATTGAAGCCCTCCGCCAACCCCGGGGCTGGCTGTGGCGGGCCCTGGGGCGGGCCTACCTGCGCCTGGGCGGCTGGCGCATCGAGGGGGCGTTCCCGGAGGAGCCCAAGTTCGTCACCATCGTGGCCCCCCACACCTCGAACTGGGATTTCGTGGTGGGCGTCGCCGTGGTGTTCGCCCTGGAGCTGAAGGTGTCCTGGCTGGGCAAGCACTCCCTCTTCGAGACGCCGCTCAGGCGCTTCTTCCTCTGGATGGGCGGCATCCCCGTGAACCGCCAGGTGAGCCATGGCGTGGTGGACGCCTGCGTGAAGGCCTTTGAGGGCGTCCCCGCCCGCCTGCTGGCCCTGGCCCCGGAGGGCACCCGCAAGGGCGTGAGCCAGTGGCGGTCCGGCTTCTACTGGATCGCGACGGCGTCCGGAGTGCCCATCTGGCCCGTGGGGTTCGACTTCCGCGATCACGTGATCCGGCTGATGCCCGTGTTTCATCCCAGCGGGAACCTGGATGAGGACCTCCCCCTCATCCAGGCGCTGTTCAGCCAGGTCCACGGCCTGCGGGAGCGGCCCAGGTAGGCCTCTACTTCAGCGTGAACGCCACGGCGGGTCCCTTGGCCTGGCCGGTGCGGACCTGGAAGATCCGGGCGGGGTCGGCCTTGGCCGTGTCCAGCAGCCAGCCGAGGACGCCCTTGGCGCGGGCATCCGCCAGCTGGGCCAGGTCCGCGGGATCCACCTTCTGGACGCCCAGCAGGCGCTGCTCCATCTCTGCCGGCGGCGGGGGCGGCGCGGGCTTCTCGCCCTTGGCGGGCTTGGGGGCGGGGAAGGCGGCGTCATAGGCGGCCTTGAGCCAGCGTTCCCGCTCGCCGGGCGGCACGGGGGCCTCCTCCACCTTGAGCCCCTGGGTCCGCGTGCGGCGAAGGAGGGCTTCCAGTGAGGCCTTGCGAAGGGCCCCGCCGTCCTGGCCTTCGCCCGCCGCGCCCTCGGCCTCCAGCCGCAGCTCCGGCCGTTCCTGGAGAGCCTTGGCCAGCCCCTGGAGCTTGGCCGTGGCCGCGGCGTCCAGGGCGCTGGAGCCGGGTGCGAAGGACACGCTGCTGAGGTCGCCGGCGTCGCCGCCGAAGAGCTTTCCGATCAGTGTGAAGGGCGAGGTGGCGATCTTCCCCAGCAGGTTGAAGATGGCCTTCCAGACCAACTTTCCGTACTTCACGTCCGGATCGTCGAGGTTGCCCTCGATGGGCAGGTCGAAGGCGATGACACCCTTGCGGTCGCGCAGGATCGCCAAGCCCAGCTTCACGGGCAGGCCCGTGGCGTCGGGACTCTGCACCTTGTCGCCCAGGTAGAACTGGTCGAGCTTCACGGCGTTCTCGGACTTCAGGTTCCGGCGGTCGATACGCAGGCGGGCATCCACGTCCAGCTTGCCCTTCTGCACGGTGTAGCCCAGGTACTTGCCCGTGTAGGGCGTGAAGTCCGTGAGGTCCGCGCCCTGGATCTTCAGCGCCACGTCCGTGTCCAGGTCGTGGCGCAGGGGCATGGCGTGGCCCGTGATGGTGATGGGCGCCAAGCCGCCGGCCCGGCCCTTGAAGTCCACCTTGGACACGGCGTCGGGGCGGCCGGAGAGGCCCAGGTAGCTGCCCTCCAGGTCGCTGAGCACCAGGGCCGCATTGGGCTGCACCGAGCGGTCGATGAAGCTGAGGCGCCCGCCGGTGATGGCCAGCTTTTCGATGGCCAGGTCCGGCGCGGCGGCGGGCGTGGCGGGCACCACGGCGGCGGTGACCGCCGGGGGCTTGCCCTCCGGGGCCAGCCGCAGGGCCCGGGCCACATTCGTGCTGCCGTCGGGCTGCATCACGAGCCGCCCCTCGGGCTCGGTCCAGTCCACGGCCTGGATGGCCACGGACATGGGCGCGGTGCGGAAGTCCGCGCCCGTGAGGCGCAGGGCCTTCCAGCGCACGAAGGGCTCGTTCAAGGCCGCGTCCCGCGCCTCCAGGCCCTGCACGGAGGCGGCGCCCCGGTAGGTGACACCATCGGTCTTGCGGCCCTCGAAGGCGAAGCGCACCCGGCCGTCGGCGCCCAGCTTCCCCGAAGCGATGCGCAGGTCCAGGGCGGTATCCAGGTAGGGATCCCAGGGCGCCAGCTCCAGCCCCTCGGCCTTCAGTTGGAGGTCGCCCGTGACCTTGAGGGGCGCCAGGCTGCCCTCCACCTTGAGGGAGCCGGAGCCCAGCTTCAGGTCCAGCGAAGCCTGGCTGCTGGCCTTGGGATCCAGGCTCAGATCCTTCCACCCCAGGTTCACATCCGTGGCCTCCACCTTCACGGGGCGGGCCGGGCCCAGGTCCTCCCAGCCCACCCGGAAGCCCTTCAGGGCCAGATCGCGGATCAGGAGTTGGAGGGGCTTCTCGTCCTTCTTCTTCTCCTTGGGCTTGGGCGGCGTGAGAAGGCGAACCACGTTCAGGGCGCCGTCCTTGGCGGCCTGCACGCGGACCACGCCCTGCTCCGCGGTGATGGAGCCCAGTTCCACGGAGGGCAACAGCAGGTCGGCCTTGCCATCCTTGACATCGAGCGACGGCAGCTCGAGGGCGGGCTCGGCGACGCCGCGCTCGGCGATCTTCAGGTCCCTCACGCTGAGATCCAGTCCCGACAGTTCCACGACATGGCGGCCCTTGGACCACTCGAAGCGGTACTGGGCCCGCACCGTGCCCATGCCGCTGCGGATCTCGCTGGAAACCTGCTCCTGCTCGTAGGGGCGGTACTTGGGCAGCGACAGGTTCTCCAGCAGAAGGGTGCCCTTGGAGGCGAAGGGCTGGAAGCCCAGGTCGCCCTTCCAGCTCACGTGCTCCTTGGCCTCGGTCCAGGCCTCCAGGGAGACGCCGCTGCGGTGGCCCACCTCGGTGCGCAGGTTGTCCAGGCGGAAGGCGATGGGCCCCAGCTCCGAATGGAAGGGGGCCGAGGCGGACCGGTCCGTGAACTCCACCCGGCCGTCCTGCAGCTGGAAGCGGCGGACATCCAGGATCCAGGCCGAAGGGGGCGCCTCCTGGGCGGGGGTGCCCGGCTTCTCCTCTTCCTCGAGCAGGTCCTGGAAGTTGAGGTGGCCCTCAAGGTCCAGGACCGTCCGGACGGTGAGGCCGTCGACCTCGATGATCGCGAACCCCACCGTGTGGCGCAGGAGCCGCCAGACGTAAGGGTTCACGTAGGCACGCCGCAGGGTGATCCAGTCGCCGCCGCCCCGCTCGGCCACCCGCAGGCCTTCGACGGTGACCCCGAAGGTGAAGGGGTTGAATCGCAGCCGGGTCAGGGAGGTGGGGCGCTTCAGGGCCTGGGTGGCCGCCCGCTCGATGCGGGGTTTCGCCAGGGCCGGAACCAGGAAGAAGCCCGCCAGGACCCAGAGCGCGTAGATTCCCGCCAGCACGAGGATCAACCGGCGCCAGCGGCGGAAGAAGGCCGGGAGGAAGGCTGGCATGGGCATGGAAGAAGCATAGACCTTTCCGCCCGGTGTGATTCAAGCCACAACCCCGTTCTCAAGATACGGCCGGGACGGCTATCCTCCTTCCGTCGCGGTGCCGCCAGGACTGCCACCCCCGAGCGTGTCGGCGCACCGCTGGACCGAGAGGCAAGGGCCATGTCGGCACGACGCGTGGTGATCCTGGGAGCCGCCGGACGCGACTTCCACAACTTCAACACCGTGTACCGGGACAACCCCGCGTACCAGGTGGTGGCCTTCACGGCCACCCAGATCCCGGGCATCGAGGGCCGCCGCTACCCGGCCGTCCTCGCCGGGAAGCTCTATCCGGAAGGCATCCCCATCCTCGACGAGTCCGAGCTGGTGGACCTCATCCACCGCGAGAAGGTGGATGTGGCCGTCTTCTCCTATTCGGACGTCACCCACGCCACCGTGATGCACCTGGCCAGCCTCTGCATCGCCCATGGCTGCGACTTCGAGCTGCTGGGCGCGGACAAGACCATGATCCAGTCCACCAAGCCCGTCATCGGCATCACGGCCGTGCGCACGGGCGCCGGCAAGAGCCAGACCACCCGCTACATCAGCAACATCCTGAAGAAGCTCGGCAAGAAGGTCGTGGCCATCCGCCACCCCATGCCCTACGGCGACCTGGCCAAGCAGGCCTGCCAGCGCTTCGCGGACTACGGGGACCTGGACAAGCACGAGTGCACCATCGAAGAGCGCGAGGAGTACGAGCCCCACATCGACAATGGCTTCATCGTCTACGCCGGCGTGGACTACGAGCAGATCATCCGCAGCGCGGAGAAGGAGGCCGACGTCATCCTCTGGGACGGCGGCAACAACGACCTGCCCTTCTACAAGAGCGACCTCCACCTCTGCGTGGCCGACCCCCTGCGCTCCGGCCACGAGATGGCCTACCACCCGGGCGAGGCCAACTTCCGCATGGCCGACATCATCCTCATCAACAAGTGCGACAGCGCCAAGGAGGCCGACATCAAGGCCATCGAGGAGAACGCCGCCCGCGTGAACCCGAAGGCCCGCGTCATCCGGGCCCACAGTCCCGTCACCTGCGACAAGCCCGAGCTGGTGAAGGGCAAGCGCGCCCTGGTCATCGAGGACGGGCCGACGCTGACCCACGGCTCCATGACCTACGGGGCGGGCGTGGTGGCGGCCAAGGCCGTGGGCGCCCACGAGATCGTGGACCCCACCCCCTACGCCGTGGCCTCCATCGCCGCCACCTACCGCAAGTACCCCAACGCCCAGGGCATCCTGCCCGCCATGGGCTACGGCGATCAGCAGGTGAAGGATCTGGAAGCCACCATCGAGGCCACCCCCTGCGACGTGGTCCTCAGCGGGACCCCCATCGACCTCACCCGCGTCCTCAAGGTCACCAAGCCCATGACCCGCGTCCGCTATGACCTCGCGGAGATCCGGGAGGGAGTGTTGGAAGCAGAGGTGCGCAAGGCACTCCGAATGTAGGTTTCGCACGGCGGGAGGGGTCATCAACCCCTCCCGCCTCAGGTAGGCTCGAACGTCCGGGAGGTCCCATGACCCGCCTCTTCCAACCCCTCACCCTCCGCGGCCTCACGCTGCCCAACCGCATCGCGGTCTCGCCCATGTGCCAGTACCAGGCCACGGACGGCCTGGCCAACGACTGGCACCTCGTGCACCTGGGCGGCCTGGCCCAGGGTGGCGCGGGGCTGGTGATCACGGAGGCCACGGCGGTGGTGCCCGAGGGCCGCATCAGCCCGGACGACCTGGGCCTCTGGAACAAGGACCAGGCCGAAGCCCTCGCCCGCATCGCACGCTTCATCGCCTCCCAGGGAGCCGTCCCGGGCATCCAGCTGGCCCATGCGGGACGCAAGGCCTCGAACCCGGCCCCCTGGAAGGGTAGCGGCAGCCTGCCCGCCTCGGCCGGCGGCTGGACGCCCGTGGCCCCCAGCCCCCTGCCCTTCGACGAAGGCTGGACCGTGCCCACGGCCCTGGATGAGCCCGGGATCCTGGCCCTCATCGAAGCCTTCATGGACGCGGCCCGCCGCGCCGTGGCCGCGGGCTTCCGGGTCATCGAGGTCCACGCCGCCCACGGGTACCTGCTGCACCAGTTCCTGTCGCCCCTGTCGAACCACCGCACCGACGCCTACGGCGGCTCCTTCGAGAACCGCACGCGCCTGGTCCGCGAGGTGGTGGGCGCCCTGCGCAACATCCTGCCCGAGGAGCTGCCCCTCTTCGCGCGGATCTCCGCCACGGACTGGGTGGAGGGCGGCTGGACCCTCGATCAGTCCGTGGCCCTGGCCAAGGAGCTGAAGGACCTCGGCGTGGACCTGGTGGACTGCTCCTCCGGCGGCCTGGTGCCCCGGGCCGAGATCCCCCTGGGCCCCGGCTACCAGGTACCCTTCGCCGCCCGGATCCGCGCCGAGACGGGCCTCCCCACCGGCGCCGTGGGCCTCATCACCGGCGCCGAGCAGGCCGAGCAGATCCTGGCCCAGGAATCCGCCGACCTCGTCCTCCTGGGCCGCGAGCTCCTGCGCGACCCCCGGTGGCCCCTGCACGCCGCCAAGGCCCTGGGCGCCGAAGTCGCCTGGCCCGCCTCCTACCTGCGGGCCGCGGGAAGCTCCGTGCCGATGCGGCAGCCCCTGGCCACCCACTGACAGCTGGCAGCTGATAGCTGATAGCTGATAGCTGATAGCTCAAAACTATATCGCCCGGAACAGCGTCAGCACCCGCACCTCGTCCGCACCGCCCTCCTTCAGGGCCTGGGCGCAGCGGAGGAGCGTGGTGCCGGTGGTCCAAACGTCATCCACCAGCAGCACGATTCCGCCTGGCGCGGCGCCCCGCCGCAACGCGACGGCCTTCCGGGGCAGGCGGCGCCGGGCGCTCTCCGTACGCGTGGCCTGGCGCCCGCGCCACCAGCCCTTGGCCAGCAGGGACTCATAGGGGCGACCGGCGCGATCCGCCACCACCCGCCCGGCCTCGGCGGCCATGTCGAACCCCCGCCACAGGCGGCGCGGCAGGGCGCTGGGGGCCGAGGTCACCCGGTCCACCTCCTGTACCCAATCCGGCAGCGTCGTCAGGGCGAGGCGCCGGAGGAGGGCCTTCCGCCACCCTGTCTCGCCCCGCTTGATGCCCGGCAGCACGAGCGCGCCGAAGGGCGGACGTCCGCCGTGGTAGTCCCACAGGGCCTCGCCCAGGTCCCAGGCCACCGGCTCCGGACAGGGGCCTTCGGCGTGCGGCAGGGCGCATCGCCCGCAGCGGCCCTCGGGGAGCGGCTGCAGGCCCTGCCAGCAGCGGGCGCAGAGGCCCGCCTCGGCCTCCGCGTCCACGGACCCCAGGCAACCCCGGCACAGGAGCAGGGCACCCCGCGCCCGTGCGAGGCCGTCCAGGAGGGTCGTCGGAAGCATGGGGGGCATCTTACCGAGATCCATTCGGTGCTAGCATCGCCGGAAGCCCCCTGGCCCATTTTCCTGGAATTCCCTTCCGGGCCCCCGTCCCGGATCGCATGGAGTTTTGTTCATGTCGACCGAATCCCGCCCCACCTCCCAGGTCTTCGCACGGAAGCCCCTGGCCCTGCTCCTGGAAGAAGCGAAGGGCGAAAACCGCCTGCGCCGCATCCTCGGGCCCGTGCAGCTCACGTCCCTGGGCGTCGGCGCCATCATCGGCGCCGGCATCTTCGTGGCCACGGGCGCGGCGGCCCACAACATCGCGGGCCCGTCGCTGATGCTCTCCTACGTGGTGGCGGGCATCACCTGCATCTTCGCGGCCCTGTGCTACGCCGAGTTCGCCGCCATGGTGCCCGTGGCGGGTTCCGCCTACACCTACGCCTACGCGACGCTCGGCGAGCTGTTCGCCTGGATCATCGGCTGGGACCTCATCCTCGAGTACGGCGTCTCCAGCGCCGCCGTGGCCACGGGCTGGTCCGCCTACTTCCAGAGCGCGGTCAGCAAGATCGGCATCCACATCCCCAAGCTGCTGAGCGAGAGCCCCTGGAAGTACGACTCGGCCACGGGCCACTTCGCCTCCACCGGCTCCGTCATGAACCTGCCGGCCCTGATCATCGTGGCCATCGTGACCGCGGTGCTGGTGAAGGGTATCCACGAAAGCGCCAACTTCAACGCCGCCATGGTGGCCATCAAGGTGGCCGCCGTGCTCTTCGTCATCGGCGTGGGCGCCTTCTTCATCAATCCGGCCAACTGGCATCCGTTCGCCCCCTACGGCTGGACCGGCCTGAACGTCTTCGGCCACCACGTGGCGGGCCAGACCGACCCGGCGGGGGCCCCACTGGGCACGCTGGCGGGCGCGGCCATCATCTTCTTCGCCTACATCGGCTTCGACTCCGTCTCCACCCACACCGAGGAGGCCAAGAACCCCCAGCGGGACGTGCCCATCGGCATCGTGGTGTCCTTGATCCTCTGCACGGTGCTCTACATTGCCGTGGTGGCCGTGCTCACGGGCATGGTGAAGTACGACCAGCTCGATATCAACGCGCCGGTCTCCATCGCCTTCAGCCAGAAGGGCCTGGGCTGGGCGGAAGGCATCATCGCCGCGGCGGGCGTGGCCGGAATCACCTCCGTGCTGCTGGTGATGATGCTCAGCGGCCCCCGCGTCTTCCTCGCCATGGCCCGCGACGGCCTGCTGCCCAAGGCCACCTTCGGCGACGTGCACCCCAAGTTCCGCACGCCCTGGAAGTCCACCATCCTCATCGGCATCTTCGTGGGCACCCTGGCGGGCTTCCTGCCCATCGACGCCCTGCTGCACCTGGCGAACATCGGCACGCTGCTGGCCTTCGTCATCGTCTGCGCCGCCGTGCTCATCATGCGGAAGAAGCACCCCGAGGCCGAGCGGCCCTTCCGCTGCCCCTGGGTGCCCTTCGTGCCCGTCATGGGCGTGCTCACCTGCCTCCTGCTGATGTTCTCCCTGCCCACGGCCAACTGGTGGCGCCTCATCACCTGGCTGGCCCTCGGCTTCGTCATCTACTTCCTGTACGGGAAGAAGCACAGCGTCATGAGGCAGCAGGCCCAGTAAACCGGGCCTGTTCAGAAAACCCGCCTCCACCCATCACCGTCCATCACTGTTCATCACCGGTTGGCATTCCTTTGGATAGCCCCTTGAAACCAGGTCCCTCGCTGGCTTCTCATGCTTGAAGACGACCCACTAACTTCCCAGATCATCGGCTGCGCCTACAAGGTGGCCAATGAGCTGGGCTCAGGTTTCCTGGAGAAGGTCTACGAGAATGCCCTAGCTCACGAGCTTCGGAAGGCCGGATTGAATGTCGCCCAGCAGCACGGCGTCCAAGTTCATTACGATGGTGTGAAGGTCGGCGACTATGTGGCCGATCTGCTCGTGAATGAACAAATCCTCATTGAGCTCAAAGCCTGCAAGGATCTCGACGATATCCATCTAGCACAGTGTCTGAATTACTTGAAAGCCACTGACTTGAAAGTCTGTCTGCTGATGAATTTCGGAAGGCCGAAGATCCAGATTCGCCGGTTGATGATGGACCGAAGCATTAAAAACATGGAACCGGTGATGAACGATGATGGACAGTGATGAAAACCACCTTGAATGAAACGATCGTGTGGACATGAGCGTCTGGTCTGACCTGACCCCATCCAAGCGCTGCGACTGGATCGACCAGCTGCGGGGCTGGGCGGTGATCGTGATGATCGAGGTCCACGCGGTCAACGTCTGGCTGCACGCTGGCCTTCGGCCGGACTGGCTGAACTACCTGAACGGCCTGGTGGCGCCCAGCTTCACCCTGGCCGCTGGCTACAGCCTGGTGATCTCCACCTTCCGCACGGACGGCACGCTGCGCCCCTTCTGGCCGGACACCGCCCGGCGCCTGGGCTTCATCCTCCTCTGCGCCTATGCCCTCCACGCCCCGGGCATCACGGCCGCCGACTGGACCGTGCTCAACACCGCCCAGAAGGCCCGGGAGCTGTTCAAGGTCGACGTGCTCCAGTGCATCGTGTTCTCGCTGCTCATCCTCCAGGGCCTCGCGCGGCTGGTGCGGAATCCGCGGGTCTTCACGGCCCTGGCCCTGGCCCTCGCCATCTTCGTGCCCCTGGTCTCGCCCTCCCTCTGGGCCACCGGCGTGGCCGACGGCCTGTGGCTGCCCATCCGCGGCCTCTTCAACGGCAACCCCGACCGCGGCGTGCAGGCCCTGTTCCCCCTCTTCCCCTGGTTCGCCTTCCCCGCCTTTGGCGCCTTCCTGGGGGGGCTGTACCGGCACTTCCGCGTGGTCCAGGTCGAAGGGAAGGCCCGCTGGAGCGAGGCCCGCTTCCTGGCGGGGCTCGGCGTCCTCGGCGCGCTGCTGCTGGCGTGGGGATCCGCGGTCCAGCACGCCTGGCTCTGGGGCGGAACCTGGCTCCAGCACAACGGTGTCTGGATGCTCCACAGCAAGTCGGGGGCCTTCACCTATGCGGAGCTGGGTGCCATCTCCAACGCCACCCTGCCCAGCGTGGCCGCCCGCCTGGGCTGGATCCTCCTGGGCGGCGCCCTCATGGGCACCGTGGACCTGCTGCGTCCGCGCTGGAAGGGCACCAACCCCATCGACGCCGCCAGCCGTGAATCGCTGCTGCTCTACATGCTGCACCTCAACCTGATCTTCAGCGTCCTCCTGGCCCCCGCGGTGGTGGCCCTCACCGGCTGGGGCTGGGGGGACCTGGGCTGGACCGGCACCCTGTCGATGACGGCCCTCATCATCGCCCTGAACCTCGCCGTGGGCGTCTGGTGGCAGAAGGTGCGGAAGGCGCCGGACCTCATGCGCCGCCTCCAGCACCGCGCCGTGGCCGTGCTGGGTGTCTGGTTCGTGCTGGGCGGCTGGTGGACCTTCCGCCACTTCCTCCAGAGCCCCGAGCTGGCCAAGGAGCCCTACGGCTTCCTGAACGCCGCCCGGGCCCGCAAGGGGCTGGCCCCCACGCCCGATGGCCTCTGCCGCGATCCCCAGGAGTACTTCCGCGAAGCCGAGCGGCGGAAGCTGCACCTCAGCGATGAAGCCAAGGCCGACCTGACTAGGCAGATCCTGGCCCGCTCCGGGGCCCGCTAGCGGCCGGCGACTGAAGCCGCTAACGGCCACGGAAACCCGTTAGAATCAATCCAATCATGGCTGAATCCGGCGGCAGCGCCCCCACATCCTGGCTCCTTCTTGCCGCCCTGGCGGTGCTCCTCTACCGGGGAACCACCATGGCGCTGCAGTCGGCCTTCCACGCCCTGCCCTCCCTCCAGCGCCGCCGGCTCCTGGAGGAGGACACCATCGGCGACCCGCACCTGGCGGCGCTCCTGGAGCGGCCCCGGACCCTGGGCCTGGGCCTGGAGTTCTGGAACAAGGCCCTCTTCCTGGTCCTGCTGGGCCTCCTCTGGCCCTTCCGGTCCACCCTCCCCGGCGGCGGCTGGACCCTGGGCCTCCTGGTGCTGGCCGGGCTCTGGGGCATGGACCTGGCCCTGCCCGCCCTCCTCACCTCCGCCGATCCGGGCCGGTGGCTGATCCGCCTCTTTCCCTTCTACGCGCCCATCCAGCCCCTCCTGGCCCCCCTGGTGGACCCCGTGGCGCGGTTCATCGACCGGCGCTCCCAGGAGCGCGCGAAGGACGCCGATCCCGAGGACGCCACGGAGGAGGCCGTCACCGCGCTCCTCGAGGAAGGCGAGGCCGAAGGCATCCTGGAAGCCGGCGACCGGGAGCTCATCCGCAACGTCGTGACCTTCGGGGACACCCTCGTGCGGGAGGTGATGACGCCGCGCACCCGCATCGCCGCCGTCCCCCTGGAGGCCAGCATCCAGGAGGCCTGGCAGACCTTCACGCGGACCCGCCACTCGCGGCTGCCCGTCTACGAAGGCAGCATCGACCACATCCGCGGCGTGCTCCTGCTCAAGGACCTCATCCAGCTTCCGGATGGCGACCAGCCCCCCCTGGCCACGCTCATCAAGCCCCCCCGTTTCGTGCCCGAAAGCAAGCCCGTGATGGACCTCCTGCGCGAGATGCAGCGCACCCGCACCCAGCTGGCCATCGTGGTGGACGAGTTCGGCGGCCTCTCCGGCCTGGCCACCATGGAGGACCTGCTGGAGGAGGTCTTCGGCGAGATCCAGGATGAGCACGAGGCCCCCGCCGGCCTGATGGTGCAGGCCCCCGGCGTCTACGTCGTCTCGGGCCAGGCCCATGTGGATGATGTGGCCCAGCGGCTGGGCCTCACCTGGGAACGGGACGGCTTCGACACCCTGGCCGGCCTCGTCCTGGCCCGCCTGGGCCGCGTGCCCCGCCCCCAGGAAGCCGTGGACGTCGAAGGCGCCCGCCTCACGGTGCTGCGGATGGAAGGTACGCGGATCGTGCAGGTGCGTGTCGAACGGACATAGGTTGTGGCCCGCTCGCGGAGCTTCGCTCCGCGAGAATAGGGAAAAAAGCCTAGGAACTGCGAAGCAGTTCCTTACTCCAGGATTCAGCCGTTAGGCTGAATCCTGGAGCCTGTCTGCATGATCCGTCGCATCCTCATCCTCCTGGCCATCCTCGGCCTGCCCGTCACCCTGCTGCTCGTCCGTCGCATGCAGCGGAAGGCCCTGGTGCCCCAGCCCCGGGGCATGGTGCTGGGGCTTTACGCCGGCGTGCCGGACTACGACTACCACGAGGAGCTGGACCGCATCGCGGCCACGGGCGCCACCTGCGTGAGCCTCCAGGCCATCTACCGCATGGACACGGGCCACAGCAACGAGATCCGCCGCCACCCCACCTCCAGCCCCACCGAGGAGAGCCTCCGCCGCACCTTCCATGAGGCGAAGGTCCGGGGCCTGCGCATGATGTTCTTCCCCACCATCAACCTGCGGGACGAGGCGGACAACGCCGACTGGTGGCGCGGCAACATCGAGCCCTCGGACTGGGACCTGTGGTGGAAGAACTACACGGACTTCAACGTGCACCTGGCGGCCCTGGCCCAGGAGGGCGGCGTGGAGTGGTACAGCCTCGGCACCGAGATGGCCTCCACCCACGCCTTCCCGGACCGCTGGCGGGCGCTGGCCGCCGAGGTGCGCAAGGTCTTCAAGGGCAAGCTGGTCTACAGCGTGAACTTCGACAGCCATGACAGCTTCACCTTCGGCGACTGCCTGGATGTGATCGGCATCAACACCTACGACCCCATCGCCAAGTACGACGAGTACCCCACGCCGGAGCAGATCCGCGACGCCTGGTGGTGGATCGTCTACAAGGCCCGCACGCTCTCGGCCCGCTTCGCCGACGCGAAGGGCCCCAAACCGGTGATGATCACCGAGGTGGGCTACCCCAGCGTGGCCCATGCCCACGTGGGCCCCTGGGACTTCCGCACGGACAAGCCCGTGGACCTGGCTCTCCAGAACGAACTGCTCAAGGGGGCCTTCGGCGTGCTCCGGCACTGGAGCGACGGCGACGCGGTGTTCTACTACCTCTACGGGGAGAACCTCAACCAGAAGCCCATCGGCGGGCCGCTCGACCGCACCTACGCCGTGTGGGGCAAGCCCGTCGAAGCCACCCTGCGGACGTACTTCCACGAGCCCATCTGGGAGGGCCACATCCCGCCCAAGGCCGAGAACCTCCACGAAGCCATGGTGCAGTCCCTCGTGAGCTGGCACCGCAAGGTGCGGGACTACGAGGACGCCGAGCTGCCCCCCTGGGTGCTGGACTGGGAGGCCCGGCACCCCCTGGACGCCACCGAGGCCCTGGCTATCCTCGCCAAGGAGCCCACGCCGGCACGTAAAATTCCCAAGGGGGAGGCCCGGTGACGGTATCCTGGAGGCAGGTACCATGAACCCAGCCGCCCAAACCCGCCACCGTCCCGACCTCGATGCCCCCGGGCGCACCCTGCTCGTCGTGGAAGACGACCGGGCCACCCTCAGCCTCTACCGAGCGGGGCTGAAGGGCCTCCAGGGCTTCCGGATCCTCGCGGCCTCGAACGGCCAGGAGGCCCTGGAGGTGCTCCGCCAGGAGGCGGTCCACGTGCTCGTCACCGACCTGGACATGCCCGTCATGGACGGCTTCAACCTCATCACCAAGGTGGGCCGGCTCTACCCCCAGATCCCCGTCATCGTCATGACCGGACTGGACGAGGGCCAGCACCTGAACACCCCCCTGGACCTGGGGGCCGTCCGCATCCTCTCCAAGCCGCTCCGCCTGGGACACCTCATGGAGGTGATCCGCACGGCCGTCCAGGCCGAGCCCGTGGGCGTGATCCGGGGCCTCACCCTCGGCAGCATCCTCCAGCTCCTGGCCTGGGAGCAGAAGTCCTGCACCCTCACGGTCAGGTCCCAGGCCGGCATGGGGCTCCTCTACCTGAAGCGCGGCGAGGTGATCCACGCCGCCTACCGCGACCAGAGCGGCTTCCCCGCGGTCTACGAGATCCTCACCTGGGACCGCCCGGACATCGAGTTCGTGGAGACCTGCCGGGTGGAGCGGACCATCGACACCCCCCTCACCGAGCTCCTCCTGAACGTGGCCCTGATCAGCGATTCTCTGGGACCCGAGGGCGATCCGGACCCGTCTGCGGGCCGCCCCGGAATTTGACAGTTCGCGCCTCCCGGGCCGCAGGTATGGGACTTTCGTCAAAACCGGCGATGGGGGGTCTCCAAAGGGCACCCGCCGGGGAATAATGGCGCGTGTGCGGCCCTGAGGGGCCCCCTTCCCAGGCAGGTGTCCATGTCCCAGCTGAAGCCCTTCCGCGCCTACCGCCCCCGGCCCGAGCTCGCCGCCCAGGTCGCCGCCGTGCCCTACGACGTGGTGAACACCCAGGAGGCCGCCGAGCTGGCGAAGGGGAACCCGCACTCCTTCCTCCACGTGGGCCGCCCCGAGATCGACCTGCCCGCGGGCACGGACGTCCACGCCGACGAGGTCTACGCCAAGGGCGTGGCCAACCTCATGGCCATGATCGAGAAGGGCACCCTCATGCACGAGGGCCTGCCCAGCCTCTACGTCTACCAGCAACGCATGGGCGACCACGTGCAGGCGGGCCTGGTGGGCCTCTGCTCCGTGCAGGAGTACGAGAACGGCACCATCAAGCGCCACGAGTTCACCCGCAAGGACAAGGAGGACGACCGCACCCGGCACGTCACCGAGCAGAACGCCAACGCCGAGCCCGTCTTCCTCACCTACAAGGCCGTCCCCTACATCGATCACATCGTCAATGACATCCGGAAGCTGCCGCCGGTCTACGACGTGGTCACGCCCGACGGCATCGGCCACACCGTGTGGGTCGTCACCGGCGAGCCTGTGATCTGCGAGCTGGTGAACCTCTTCAACGGCGTGCCCGCCCTCTACATCGCCGACGGCCACCACCGCACCGCCGCCGCCATCCGCTACGGCCAGGCCCGCCGCGCCGCCGCCGGATCCGCCGCCACGGGCGACGAGCCCTTCGAGAGCTTCATGGCCGTGGTCTTCCCCCACGACCAGCTCAAGATCATGGACTACAACCGCGTGGTGAAGGACCTCAACGGCCTCAGCCAGGAGGCCTTCCTGGCCAAGGTGCGCGAGACGTTCGACGTGGCCCCCGCCGCCCACCGCAGCCCCAAGGCCCCCACCACCTTCGGCATGTATCTCGGCGGCGCCTGGTACGAGCTGAAGGCCAAGCCCGGCACCTACCCCGCCAGCGATCCCGTCCGCGGCCTGGACGTCAGCATCCTCCAGGAGAACCTGCTGGGCCCCATCCTCGCCATCGACGATCCCCGCACCAACACCCGCATCGACTTCGTGGGCGGCATCCGCGGCATGGACGAGCTGGAGCGCCGAGTGAAGGAAGGCTACGCCGTGGCCTTCTCCCTGTATCCCACCTCTCTCGACCAGCTCATGTCCGTGGCCGACGCCGGCGAGGTCATGCCGCCCAAGTCCACCTGGTTCGAACCCAAGCTGCGCTCCGGACTGCTGGTCCGGATGTACGAAGGCTGAACGGAGATCCGCATGCACACCCTCATCGCCGACGCCTTTGACGCCAAGCTGCCGGAGCGCCTCGCCGCCTTCG
Source organism: Geothrix paludis (assembly GCF_022808815.1). GTDB lineage: Bacteria > Acidobacteriota > Holophagae > Holophagales > Holophagaceae > Geothrix > Geothrix paludis. The sequence goes on from NZ_JAKZLC010000002.1 coordinate 575,413, forward strand.
GCACCGTCAGTTCCGACATGGCCACCCTCGGGCAGGCCAACGTCCTCCTCGTCCGCTCCAAGACCAAGGTGGACGCAAGCCTCCTGGCCCAGGCCCCCGCGCTCAAGCTCGTCATCCGCGGCGGCGTGGGCATGGACAACGTGGACAAGAAGCTCTGCGCCGAGAAGGGCGTCAAGGCCATGAACACGCCCAGGGCCAGCAGCGTGGCCGTGGCGGAGATGGCCATGGCCTTCATGGTGGCCATCCCGGCCCGCCTCATCGAGGCCCACACCTCCATGAAGGAAGGCAAGTTCCTCAAGAGCGAGCTGAAGCGGACGGAGCTCTTCAAGAAGACCCTGGGCCTCATCGGCGCCGGCAACATCGCCACGGAAGTGGCCAAGCGCGCCCAGGCCTTCGGCATGGAGGTGATCGCCTACGATCCCTACCTCAAGGAGCACCCCATCGCGAAGCTGGTGAGCCTGGACGAGCTGGCCGCCAAGGCCGATGTCATCAGCCTGCACCTGCCCCTCACGGACGAGACGCGCGGGATGGTGAACGCCGCCTTCCTGGCCAAGGTTAAGGACGGCGTCATCCTCATCAACACCGGCCGCGGCAAGTGCATTGTGGATGCCGACCTGGCCGCCGCGCTGCACAGCGGCAAGGTGCGGGCCTACGGCACCGACGTGTGGCCCAGCGACCCGCCCCCGGCGGACTGCCCCCTGCTCCACGCCCCCAACGTCTTCATGGCCCCCCACCTCGGCGCCAGCTCCAAGGAGAACCTCGGCCGCATCGGCGACGAAGTCGTGGCCATCCTCCAGGATTTCAAAGCGTAAAAGATCAACCACTCGCGCAGAGGGCCGCGGAGAAAGCAGAGGATGCAGAGAAAAGCCCCGGACTTCGATTCTCCGCGTCCTCCACTTTCTCTTCTTTTCTCCGCGAGTGTTTTTTTCAGTTAGCTTTTTCTTTGTGTCATTCGTGGTAGATCCGAATTCTTGATTGAGGGAGGCATCCATGACCCATCGTGTGATCAACTTCTACGCCGGCCCCGCGGGGCTGCCCCTGCCCGCGCTGGAGCGCGCGCAGGACGAGCTGCTGGACTTCGCCGGCACGGGCATGTCCGTCATGGAGGTCAGCCACCGGTCGAAGGAATACGACGCGGTGCACGAGGAGGCCATCGCCCTCACCAAGGAGCTGATGGGCCTGCCCAGCAACTACAAGGTGCTGCTGCTCCAGGGCGGCGCGCACCTGTCTTTCGGCATGATCCCCCTGAACCTGCTGCGCGGCGGCCGGAAGGCCGACTACATCAACACCGGCAACTGGGCGGAGAAGGCCACCAAGGAGGCCAAGCTCGTGGGCGGCGACAACGTCCGTGTGGCCGCCAGCACCAAGGAGCTGAAGTACAGCCGCCTGCCCTTCGCCGACGAGATCAAGGTGGGCCCCGACAGCGCCTACGTGCACTTCACGTCGAACAACACCGTGGAGGGCACCCAGTGGCACGAGTTCCCGAAGGTGGGCAATGTGCCCTACATCTGCGACATGAGCAGCGACATCATGTGGCGCCCGTTCGACGTGAGCCCCTTCGGCCTCATCTACGGCGGCGCCCAGAAGAACCTCGGCCCCAGCGGCGTGACCCTCACCATCATCCGCGAGGACTTCCTCGAGATGTGCGAGGCCCAGGACCTGCCCAGCTACCTGCGCTACAAGATCCACGCCGAGAAGAACAGCCTCTACAACACCCCGCCCACCTTCGGCATCTACATCCTGCGGAACGTGCTGGCCTACAACAAGAGCATCGGCGGCCTGAAGGCCATCGAGGCCAGCAACAAGAAGAAGGCCGAGCTGCTCTACGGCTGCATCGACAAGCACAGCGGCTTCTACAAGGGCTTCGTCACCGAGAAGGCCCACCGCAGCGTCATGAACGTGGACTTCTTCCTGCCGACCCCCGAGCTGGACGACCAGTTCGTGAAGGAGGCCAAGAAGGCCGGCATGGTGGGCCTGAAGGGCTACCGCGACATCGGCGGCATCCGCGTCAGCACCTACAACGCCGTCACCGTGGACAACGTGAAGACCCTCGTGGACTTCATGGAGCAGTTCGTGAAGGTGAACGGATAGCTCCGGGGCGAAGCCTCTCTGCGAAACAGAGGCGCCATCCGGCGCCTCTGTTTCGTCAGGAACGGGCCTCCGAGCGGGCCTGCAACCCCAGCACGATCTCCTCGATCTTGCGGTCCTTCTCCTCCCAGATCCCATGCAGCCAGGCCTGCATGCGGGCACGGAAGGCGGGATCGCCCTCGTAGTCGCCGCCCAGCAGGTCCTTGGGGATCTCCAGCTCCCGCACCCGCACCACCACCTGCCTCACCTTGCCGGAGAGGAAATCCCAGAAGCTGGGCACGCCCTCGGGGTAGACGATGGTGACGTCCAGCAGGGCGTCGAAGCGCTCGCCCATGGCGCTCAGTGCCGTGGCCAGGCCGCCGGTCTTGGGCTTGAGCAGGTGCCGGTAGGGCGACTGCTGGGCCGCCTTCTTCAAGGGGCTGAACCGCGTGCCCTCCAGGAAGTTCATCACCGAGGTGGGGATCTGGCGGAACTTCTCGCAGGCCCGGCGCGCCGTGGCCAAATCCTTCGACCGGCTGCCGCTGCGGCGGCGCATGAAGGGGAAGTCCAGGGCCCACCAGGCCAGGCCCATCACGGGCACGTAGAGCAGCTGGCGCTTGAGAAAGAACTTCAGGAAGGGCACCTTGCGGTGGAAGACCTTCTGCAGCACCAGGATGTCCACCCAGCTCTGGTGGTTGCTGCTCACCAGGTACCAGCCCTTCCGCCGCAGGCCCTCGTGGCCCTTCACGTCCCAGCGGATGCGGTGCACCAGGGCCATCCACCAGCCGTTCACCGCGATCCAGCCCTCGGCCATACCGTTCAGCAGCCGGTCCGTGCCCCGGCGGACCGCCCCGAAGGGCAGGGCCAGCTTCACCAGGGCCACCGGGATCATGCCCGAGAAGATGGCCAGGACATTGGCCACCAGCATGGAACCGGCCACGCTGCCCTTGAAGGTGGACCACAGACGCTTGAGCATTCCGAACTCCGACCTTCCAGTTTACCGGACCTTCCTGTGATTCCAGGAAGCCCGGCAAGGCGTCAGCCCAAGGGTGGGGCCCAGGCTTTTTTCGCCACCGTTTTCAGTGATTTAGGTCATTGAAAGCGAGAAAAGAGGAACGCAGAGCGCGCAGAGATGCTCCTCAGCCCCAGCCCAGCTCCTCCAGCCGGTCCTCGCCGATGCCGAAGTGGTGCGCGATCTCGTGGATGACGGTGGTGGCGATCTCCCGCCGCAGGTCGTCCTCGTCCCGGCAGTCCTCCAGGAGGGGCCCCCGGTAGATGGTGATGCGCGGCGGCAGGTCGCCGGACTGCGCCGGTCCCTCCGTCAGGGCCCGCCCCGAGTAGAGCCCGTAGAGCGTCTCGTCCTCCGGCACACCGAGGTCATCCAACAGCGCGTCCGGCGCCCAGTCCTCGAGGACCACCGCCACGCCCTCCAGGTAGGGCCGGAACTCCTCCGGGACGAGGGTCATCGCCTCATCCACCAGCCTGCGGAACGCCCGGTCGGACAGGTGCATGAGGACGAGGCTACTCCTTCCGATCGACGAGCTTCAGCCGGAAAAGATCTCCACGAAGAACACGAAGGCACCCTGTGGATGCACGAAGGGCGCGAATGAAGCTCGACCCATCGCGGACACTCCTTCGCGGGTGGCGGTCATGGCGGCCCTTGGAAGCCTCCCGGGGCCGCCGCCCGCGAAGCCGGACGCGCGATGCGCGGCCCGGGGGCCGAAGGCCGGCTGTCCCCGCCAGGGCGCTGGGCCAGCCTTCGTGGCCTTTGCTTTCTTCTTCGTGCGCTTCGTGGAGGCTTTCAAACCCTTTGGTCAGGCCGAGGCTCGCCGATAACGAGAAATATCTTTACAACCCGTCCAGGGGGCTCGCCACACCGCGGCCGCCGCGGTTCAGCACGTGGGTGTAGATCATCGTCGTGGCCACATCCTTGTGCCCCAGCAGCTCCTGCACGGTGCGGATGTCGTGGCCCGCGGCCAGCAGGTGGGTCGCGAAGCTGTGGCGCAGCACGTGCGGCGTGACGGGCTTCACCAGCTCCGCGGCCCGGGCCGCCAGCCGCACGGCCTTCTGGACGCTCTCCGGGTGGAGGTGGTGGCGCCGGATGACGCCCGAGCGGGGATCCGCCGAGCGCTGGACCGACGGGAAGACCCACTGCCAGCCCCAGGCCCGCGCCGCATGGGGGCCCTTGACCCCCAGGGCGTCCGGCAGGGGGGCCTCTCCGAAGCCCTCCTCCAGGTCCCGGACGTGCAGCGCCCGCGCGCGCTCCAGGTGCGCCTGGAGAGGCTCGGCCAGGCGCTCCGGCAGCATGGTCACCCGATCATTGCCCCCCTTCCCGTCCCGCACCACGATCTCCCGCCGCTCGAACTCCACGTCCTTCACCCGGAGGCGCAGCCCCTCCATCAGCCGCATGCCCGTGCCGTACAGCACCTGCGCCACCAGGGCCATCCCGCCCTCCATCTGGTCGAACAGCGCACGCACCTCTCCGGGCGTGAGGACCACCGGCAGCCGTGGCGGGCGCTTGGCCTGCACCACCTCGGACAGCCACGGAAGGTCCACCTCCAGCAGGTTGCGGTAGAGGAAGAGCAGGGCTGCCTTCGCCTGGTTCTGCGTCGAGGGTGACACGCGTCGGTCCACCGCCAGGTGGCTCAGGAAGGCCTGGACCTCCCCTGCCCCCATGTCCCTCGGGTGCCGCTTGCCATGGAAGAGGATGAACCGCCGCGCCCAGTCCACATAGGCATCCTCCGTCCGGAGGCTGTAGTGCCGGACCCTCAGGCGCTCCCGCAGCTGGTCCATGAGCCGCGGAGGCTGCCCCGCCGCCCCCTCGATCCGCCCCGCACCCGTCTGCCTATCTCCCTCAAACATGGCCCCCACCCCGATCGTCCCAATCCGCCTATTGCGCTAACGATTGCGCTAACCTTGCCCAGTCTCCTCCCCAGAATCCCAAGCGTCATCCGAATCTATCGCTTTTTTTTCGCCATGCAACCCCCTCCGCCCAGTTCGCCCAATCCCCCAAGCACAACCCCTCCCGCCCAGCCCACCCCCCAGGACTAGGCGAACTCCCAACCACCCACCCCCATCGTCCAATTCAAAGTTAGGCCGCCCAACCAGCGGAGTACGCTCTAAAATTTATGCTGCATCGCATCAATAGGCCTCACTTGTTGGAAAACCCCGTTCATCCGTGTTTTTTTGGTCTGCCCATCCAAATTGCCCTGTTCAATAGCTCCGCTGTAAAATCAGCAATTACATCCTTCTCAAACCGGATTAGGCGAACTACGAACCACTTCGTCCTCGCCGTCCAAGTCTAGTTAGGCGCCATGATCAACAGTCCAGGCACAAGCCCACCAAATGTCCCCATTGCGCTACTCGGATGCGCGATGGGGGGCTACCTGGCATTCGTTGGTGCAAGAATCATTGTTCGTCGAGAAACAAAGATTGGCCCAAAAGGTGGCCCTTACAACACCGTTTACGGGAAAGAGGCGATATACGCTGGCCTATTTTTCGTCATGATGGGGATCTTCTTCCTGTCAACCGGAGTTCTCGCCCTTATTCATCTATATCGTTTAGGCTAACCACCTAGCCGCCTAACCCTCCGCTCAAGTCGGACCCCGCCTGCATTGCCTTCCGCTCTCTCTCAACATTTCGCTATCTCGGCTCCGCTCATCGCCTCGGTGCAGGCGTGGCCGCTTAGCTTCATTCGTTAGGCCTCGTTCGCCCTTCTCTTTCTGTCTGCTTGGTGGTGGTGCGCTGGTTCAACTTCGTCAGCCTAGCTCACTTCAACGGCAAATCCGCACCGTTCCTCGGTCTTCTTGGTTTACCGAATAGGGTTATCGCTTACTCATCAACCGTCGGCCCATGGATTTCTGCCATCATCGAGGTCACTTCAGCAGCTCGGCCTTCATGCTCACGCGATAACTCCGGTGTTCTCCTTTCGGGCTCGTCGACATGAACCTTCGCTCTCACTCAAGCAGGCTCAAACCCAAGCGCGCCGCGTGCTCGGGGCGCTACTGCTTAGGGCTCGGCCTAACCTCGCGCTCAACTCGGGCCCAACCGCACGTGCCTTCCGCGCTCCCGCGTGCGCTGGGATTTCCGTTCCCCTCTCATTGCCCGGTCGCGGTTGGGCCGGTTAGCTTCATTCGTTAGGCTTCTATGAATCTTGATCGGAATGCGTATGAATCCCCGAGTGCAGATCTCGTCTCGAACAGCGACATTAAGCACTCTTCAGGTCTAATGCTGTACCTCGCCCCTACGGTTATTTCTATTATTTTGATCCTGGTAGCAGTTTTTTTTGATCGACTTAATGGGAAGGGGACAATTCCAATTTACAAATTCGGGTTCCTCGCAATTGCCTTCCTTGGAACCGCCCCGGTCGCAATCTATATGCCACGCATTGCGGCGGCCACCATCAATTCAAGATCCACCGTTGTCTTTTGGGCCGCCACAAGCATTGGAGGGCTCCTCTGGGCAGTTGGTTTCAGTTCTCTTTTATACTTCACAGGGTTGTGCATCGTAGGTGTTAGTCATTTATTCAATGGACCACTTTCCCTATCTTACAATGTTGTCATTGAATCACTAGTAAAGGTCCCCAAATCGGCCCTGGTTTTAGCTGTGTTATTTACTCCGCTCCACTTTGTTTTTATGATTAGAAAAAAGCGCAAAACAATCACACTCCGTCAGCCTAACCCCTAGCTCAACTCGGACCCCGCCTGCATTGCCTTCCGCTCTTTCTCTTCTTCTCGCTTCCTCGGCTCCGCTCAATGCCTCGGTGCAGGCGGGTCCGGTTAGCTTCATTCGTTAGGCAGGTCCCATGAAATCGGTAATCATGCCAGCCTTGCTTGCCGCTTTAAGCCCAACGGCCTGCGCTGCCCACCAAGATATGATTATTGAAATCCAGAAAGATGGCAGCTTCATTGGGCTCCCTAAAGAGTTCGTGCCAGCCTCGATTCAGATCAAGTTTTCTAACTCGCTATCCGATCCGCCCATAGAATCGCTGATTATTACTCTCAGCGGTCACAAGATAAAAATACCGGCCACACTCCTATCAATGCTGAAATGCCAGTCCATCGATGGAGTGTTTGCATCTGCATCCTGGTACCACGATGAGAAGCTTCTTCCCTATTATATGCGCATCGAATTCCTTGAACCTGGTTTTGATAGTACACGCCCTGACAATCCCGGTATAGCGATGTTCCTCAACCTTAGAACAGGAATGCTGATGGAAATAAGAAGTATTGTGATCACCAAACCCGGCAAATCCTGGGAGGAGCGCGTCATCAATCTTGAAAGCCTATGTTCTCCTGATGAACTGAAAGAGTTCTATGTCCCGCTACGTGTCAAGAGACGGCCGAATTAGCCGCTCCCACCTGCCTAACCCTCCGCTCAACTCGGACCCCGCCTGCATTGCCTTTCGCTCTCTCTCAGCTTCTCGCTTCCTCGGCTCCGCTCGTCGCCTCGGCGCAGGCGGGTCCGGTTAGCTTCATTCGTTAGGTGCCACCGTGGAATTCGATTCGAGGCAGTCTCCTTGGAGAACGGGCCCAGAGGTCGACTACGGTCAACTTCGCCTAGACTTGTATCGCTTAACTTGCATTTACTTGGCAAGCAAGCCTATGACGACACTCTATGATGACAACGGCGAACATCCAATCGATGACCTTCGAATTACTTTTGAAAGACTCGAAACGGGTAGAATTTTATTTCAGACAGCGATCACCATTCGTAATGCCTGGGACCAAAATCCTCATGGCGTAGATTACTGGCTTGAACGCCAGGATTCTTCTGTAGGTAGATTGTGGGCCGACATTTCAAAGGCTGACTATGCAATTCCACTCACCTTCCGTGAATCACTAAACAAAATCATCCACTCTATTCATTTAAATTACGACTTCAGTGAAAATCTTCCGTGTCCAAGAGAAAAGGTATACCTACTCCCCACACTGTTCTTCTATGGCGAGCATTTCGGGAAATCCTGGAAAGCAGAGCTCGACATATTCCGCTTCATCGAGTGTTGCGTGTGGGTCGTGTAACCTGCTCATCAGGCACCTAACCACTCGCTCAACTCTGACCCCGCCTGCATTGCCTTCCGCTCTCTCTCAGCTTCCCGCTTCCTCGGCTCCGCTCAGCGCCTCGGTACAGGCGGGGCCGGTTAGCTTCATTCGTTAGGCGCTCGTCAGGCTATTTCAAAAAACACAGGGATTCAAAATGGGAATTCTCCAGCCATACCACAGGATCTGCAGGCCATTTCTAATTGGTAATAATTATTTTCATCATCAATCTTTTGAAAATATTACGGTATCTTATTTTTTTGGCCCAAAATGGGCCACAGATCGTATCGATTTACTAAGAGCGTTCGCTCTCTTAGAAAAAGACCTTCTTAACTTGTTCGACTACATTGAACCCGCAGATGAGAATCTCGCCACTCATTCAATGCAGCTTCATGCTCTCCTTCTTCGCGCATGTAATGAATTTGAGGCCAATGCCAAAGCCATTCTTCGTGCGAACAATTATTTGCGCGCCGTACAAGATAAAACGAATATCACCGACTATCACAAAATTGAATCATCAAGTCGTCTTTCCGAATACACAATCAAACTTCCAATCTGGAAGGGCCGATTCTCAACATTCAGCCCATTTCAAAATTGGAAACACAACCATTCCCTCACCTGGTACCAGAGCTATAACAATGTAAAACACAATCGAAGCATTAACTTCTTAAACGCTAATCTTGAAAATACATTATTAGCAATTGGTGGCGTTTTCGTCATATTGTTTTCTCAATTCCACATATTCGCCTTCGACCCTTACCATACCGTTTCAAGCTATGACGAAGATGACGGCTTGCTATCGCACCCAAATTCAATCTTTCATATTTCTCTACCAAAATCTTGGACTAACGATGAAAAATATAACTTCGATTGGGGTGAATTTCGGTACAAACAAGAGCCCTATGCTAATTTCCCATTCAATCCGTAATGCACCTAACCCTCCGCTCAACCCGGACCCCGCCTGCATTACCTTCCGCTCTCTCTCAACGTCTCGCTTCCTCGGCTCCGCTCAGCGCCTCGGTGCAGGCGGGGCCGGTTAGCTTCTTTCGTTAGGCCGCCCCATGAACCACTTCACAGTTCTGAGCAAATTTGGAACCGAGGGAATAAGTCTTGCTCTGGCTCTCGATGAGCAAACAAGGGTAAATCCAGATCTGATCAATATCCTTCAGGCACATGTGCCGGGGTTCACCATCGAAGAGGATTGGCCAACAGAAGAAGGGCATATTTGGGAGTGTTCGTTTCCCACTGGTACATTCGTCATTTCGATTGACCTTGAAGGGGTTCACATCTTGGCCACCGAGGGCAGGCCAACAACCACCTTCCAATTGGCCTCTTCCCTCGAACTTTCCCACCGATTCGAGCGAAAACCATGAGGGCAAATCTGGTCGGCCTAACCCCTAGCTCAACTCGGACCCCGCCTACATTGCCTTCCGCTCTCTCTCATCGCTCCGCTTCCTCGGCTTCGCTCACCGCCTCGGTGCAGGCGGGTCCGGTTAGCTTCATTCGTTAGGCCGCTGATGCACACGAACTGCTACTCCAAGGTTGCAATCGCTCTCCTAGCCTCTCAGTGCCTCATTGCTGCACCAGAAGAGAAATCGCGAATTACTCTTCAGCGTTTGCAAGGCAAAGAGATACCTGATGGGGCGGTCAGCCTTGCTTACTTCATTGAAGAACCAAAAGGAAAGGGTTGCTCTTGGGCTAGTACTCCCTGGTACATAGCTTCAAGTCTTCAAGGGACTGAGGTCAATGATGTCCTCATTCGAATTAACGGGCGTATTCATAATCTTCATCTCAAGGGCAGAGGAAACACCGGCCCAAAGATCCTCAATGGTGTTAGCTATCGCTCATTCATTGAATATGCTGATGACGTAGTTTCAATCGAGATCTATGAAAATATAATTGATCGAACTGAAAGCTATAGATGCACAAAAGGCCGAATGGTTGTTCATGCTCATGGCACAAGTAAGCAGTTTCCTATTTGGGGGTTGTTTGGCTGCGAGTAGCATCGGCCTAACCCCTAGCTCAACTCGGACCCCGCCTGCATTGTCTTCCGCTCTCTCTCAACTTCCCGCTTCCTCGGCTCCGCTCGTCGCCTCGGTGCAGGCGGGGCCGGTTAGCTTCATCCGTTAGGCCGCCGATGAATCCAATTCTCCAAGAACCCGAGAAGACGCCGGCCCGAACTCATGCTCTGGTTTTTGGTCTTTCTATTCTTTGTGCGCTTGGAATTCCTTGGTTCACTCATGCCATGGGTTGGACGATGACTCATAGCATTGTTCATCACCATTACATCGACGGCACATCCGGGTACACCGGGGAAGGTTTCGAGTTCTTCGGGTACGACCTTCCATATGTGTTCATGTATTTTTGGCCTGGCGGTATATTTCTGCTTGTTTTCATTTTTTTAAGATTGGTCTTAGTTCATTAGGTCTTTCGCCGGTCGGCCTAACCCCTAGCTCAACTCGGACCCCGCCTGCATTGTCTTCCTTTCTCTCTCAACCTCATGCTTTCTCGGCTCCGCTCAGCGCCTCGGTGCAGGCGGGGCCCGGTTAGCTTCCTTCGTTAGGCGCCTTGTCAGCCTTTCCAGAACCACAAAAAAAAATGTACCTTTTGACTTAGACCCCAACAGGAGGAATCGACATGAAGACTGCAAGAGCTATCCAACTATCTCTCACATTGCTACTGCCTCTGTTGATTTGTGGATGTGGACAAGATATCAGTTCTGTAAAAAAGGCTATTCGTGGACATTGGGTTTCAGAAAGCGGTAAAGTAAATCAATATTTTGGAGAGGGCACTTGGATTCAGAATGATGGTGGCCGTGAAATGGAATTTTCTTATACAATCACAGAAACCAATGAAGCTATGGGTACGCTCAAAATGAGTCTTAAAAATGCGACTGGTGCAGGTCACGAAAAAGAAATTAGATTTTCAACTGATCGAAAAACTATGATTCATACATTCATTTTGGGAAGCGCCCGTGTTGATTCAAAATATAATTATGTTGACACAAAAGAGAGACCTTGAATTTTTCAATGCCCTAATCCAATTTTGAAGGAATATTTATGTACACATGGAATCATCCAATTCAGCTTCGCAAGCTTCTAGAAAATTGCGGTTTGGAATCGGCATTGCTTCCTCCAGATTCAAGAAGTGTCTATCTGATCACCTTGCATGACTGGCAAAATTCACCGGATATAGCATCTCACCCCCTATATGTTGGCGGCAACAAAAATCCCGATTTATTTAGTAAACGGGTCGGTGAAGTAATCGCAGCCGCACTAGGTTTTGATGTCTACCATTCGGGAGGTAGAAAACTGTATCAATGGTGTAAAGATTCACAGATCAATCCTATCGATTTGTACATTTCTTGGGTCATGAATGTTAAATGTCACAGGTGCGCAGAAATCAATATCTACCATGAGATGAAGCATTACGGCACTCTGTTAAATAAATACCAACCAACCCGTTGCCCCTCTTGCGCCTAACCCTCCGCTCAACTCGGACCCCGCCTGCATTGCCTTCCGCTCTTTCTCTTCATCTCGCTTTCTCGGCTCCGCTCGTCGCCTCGGTGCAGGCGGGGCCGGTTAGCTTCCTTCGTTAGGAGCCCTCGATGTTTTCCGCTCACCGGGTTGCATTGTCCATTGTTGTAATTGGAATGCCTGTCTTCTCTCAAACAGCAAAATTCAATTCAATCAGCCCAAGTGCAGAAGAACTGAAGGCA
>NZ_JAKZLC010000003.1 GCF_022808815.1 Geothrix paludis
CTTCGTCGCGGCTTTTCCCCAGGGGTCACACCCGTTCCCATCCCGAACACGGCCGTTAAGACCTGGAGGGCCGATGATACTGCTCCCCACAGGAGTGGAAAAGTAGGTCGCTGCGACGTTAAATCCCCTCCGGGCCATCACAATTGATGGCCCGGAGCTGTTTTACTGATAAAATTCTTCTCCTATTTCGAGGAATCCATGTCCATCGAGGTCCGCCTTCCTGACGACTCCCTCCGGCAGCTGCCCGAGGGGGCCACCGGGACCGAGCTGGCCGCCGGCATCGGGGCCCGCCTGCTGGACGCGGCCTTGGCCATCAAGATGGACGGCCGCCTGGTGGACCTGAAGGCCCCCCTGGTGAACGGCGCGAAGGTCGAGATCGTCACCAGCAAGAGTCCCGAGAGCCTGGAGCTGATCCGGCACTCCACCGCCCATCTCCTGGCCCACGCTGTCAAGCGCCTCTACCCCGAGGCCCGGGTGGGCATCGGCCCCGTCATCGAGGACGGCTTCTACTACGACTTCTGGGTGGACAAGCCCTTCACCCCCGAGGACCTGCCGGTCATCGAGGCGGAGATGCGGAAGATCGTGGCCGAGGGCGTTGAGGTTGAGCGCGAGGATCTCGGCCGGGATGCCGCCGTGGCCCGGTTCCAGGCCATGGGGGAGCCCCTCAAGGTGGAGGTCGTCTCGGGCATCCCCGCCGGCGACATCATCAGCGGCTACAAGCAGGGCGACTTCTACGATCTCTGCCGGGGCCCCCATGTGCCCAACACCTCGAAGCTGAAGGCCTTCAAGCTGCTCAGCATCGCGGGCGCCTACTGGAAGGGCGACGAGAAGAACCAGATGCTCAGCCGCATTTACGGCACCGCCTTCCACACTCAGAAGGAGCTCGACGAGCACCTTCAGCGGTTGGAGGAGGCCAAGGCCCGGGACCACCGCAAGCTGGGCAAGGAGCTGGGTCTCTACTCCTTCCATCCGGAGGCGCCTGCCTCGCCCTTCTTCCACCCCAAGGGCGCCCAGGTCTACAACGAGCTCGTGACCTACATGCGCGAGCTGTACTTCAAGTACGGGTACGACGAGGTGATCACGCCGCAGGTGCTGGACGTGGCCCTCTGGAAGACCAGCGGCCACTATGAGAACTATGCCGAGAACATGTACTTCACCACCGCGGAGGAACGGGAGTACGCGCTGAAGCCCATGAACTGCCCGGGCCACTGCATCATGTTCGGCAGCCACAAGCACAGCTACCGAGACCTGCCCATCCGCTACGCGGACTTCGGCCGCCTGCACCGCTACGAACGCAGCGGCGTGACGCACGGCCTCACCCGCGTGCGCACCTTCTGTCAGGACGACGCCCACATCTACTGCGCGCCCGAACAGATCAAGACAGAGATGGCGGCCTTTCTCGCCCTGCTGAAGGAGGTCTACGACACCTTCGGCTTCGAGGGCATGCGCGTGGCCCTCTCCACCCGCCCCGAGAAGCGCCTGGGCTCGGACGAGATCTGGGACGCGGCGGAGCAGGCACTGGGCGAGGCCCTGGACGAAGCGGGCATGCCCTACACCCTGAATCCCGGCGAAGGCGCCTTCTACGGCCCCAAGATCGAGTTCCAGATCCTGGATGCCCTCAAGCGGCCCTGGCAGCTGGGCACCCTCCAGGTGGACTACATGCTGCCGGAGCGCTTCGACCTGAAGTACACGAAGGCCGACGGCGCCGAGGGGCGCCCCGTCATGCTGCACCGGGCCATCCTGGGCAGCCTGGAGCGCTTCATGGGCATCCTGGTGGAGCACACCGCCGGCGCCTTCCCGGCCTGGCTGGCGCCCGTGCAGGTGGCCATCCTGCCCATCACGGACCGGGCCCACGCCTTCTCCACGGAGGCCGCGGCGCAGGCGAAGGCCCTGGGCCTCAGGGCAGAGGTCGATCTGCGGAACGAGAGCCTGAAGGCGAAGATCCGCGAGGCTCAGCTGGCCAAGGTGCCCTACATGCTGGTGATCGGGGATCGCGAGGCGGAGGCCGGCACGGTGTCCGTGCGGCATCGCCACCGGGGGGATCTGGGCGTCCAGCCTTTGGATGGCTTCCTCAAGGGGCTCGCCACCGAAGTCCGCGAGCGACAGCGCTGAGCCGGTTTTCCTTGCTTGGCACGAATCCGTCCAAGTGGTAGACTTTTTGTCCTTGTGCAACTAGGGGAGGAACCATTCGTCCGAACGAGACCCGCATCAACGACGGCATCCGGGCCCCCGAGGTCCGCGTCATTTCTGAAGATGGCGAACAGCTCGGCGTGATGCCCCCCCACCAGGCCATCCGGATCGCGGAAGAGCGCGGCCTCGACTTGGTGGAAGTGGCCGGGAACGCGAATCCGCCCGTCTGCAGGATCATGGACTACGGCAAGTACAAGTTCATGGAAGCCAAGCGAGAACACGCGGCCCGGGCCAAGCAGAAGAACATCGTGGTCAAGGAAGTGAAGTTCCGCCCCAAGACTGACGACCACGACTTCGACTTCAAGATGAAGCACATCCTGCGGTTCCTGGAGGAAGAAGACAAAGTCAAGGTAGTGGTCATGTTCCGCGGACGTGAAGTCGTCCATCGCGACATCGGCTACCGGATCATCGAGGAAGTCATCCGCCGGGTCGGCGACAAGGCCATCGTCGAGAAGGGCGCCGGCATCGATGGACGCGACATGCACGCCATCCTCGCCCCCCGGATCATCGAAGTCCCCAAGGCGCCCAAGAAGCCCAAGCCGGCCCAGCCGGAAACCCCTGAAACCGAAGCCAAGATCCAGTGAGGAAGCCATGAGCTACAAGATCAAGAGCCACAAGGGCGCCCAGAAGCGTTTCAAGAAGACCGCCGGCGGCAAGTTCAAGCGCGGGTGCTCGCACCAGCGCCACATCCTGACCAAGAAGACCGCCAAGCGGAAGCGCCAGCTGGACATGGGCGGCATGGTGGCCAAGGCCGATCAGAAGGCCGTGGCGGCGATGCTGCCCTACGCCTGATTCTATTCCGGGGGTTCCACGCTCCGCTTCGCTGCGCGAACACCCCCGGACCCCCACGCCCTTGCAGGCCGAGCCTGCGCGGGCTTGGATTCTCTCTCCGCCGGTCCTAGAATCGGTGGTTCAACCCGGTGGCTGAGGCCACCCCCGATGAGGCCTTCAAACGCTCGTTCTGAGCTGCCTCGAGGAAAGGAATCAAGATGACTCGTGTAAAGCGTGGTTTTAAGCGGGCCCAGCGCCGCAAGCGGATGATGAAGTTCGCGAAGGGCTTCTACGGCGCCAAGTCGCGGCTGTACCGCTCCGCCAAGGAAGCCGTCGAGAAGGCCCTCGGCTATGCCTACCGCGACCGCAAGGTCAAGAAGCGCGACTTCCGCCGCCTCTGGGTGGTGCGCATCAGCGCCGCCTGCACGCAGAACGGCACCAGCTACTCCAAGTTCATGGGCGGCCTGAAGAAGGCGTCCGTGGATCTGGACCGCAAGATTCTCGCGGATCTCGCCGTGCGCAATCCCGAAGCGTTTACCAAGCTCGTGGCCGTGGCCAAGGGCTGATCGCGAACATCCATCGCAGACACCCGGAAGGCCGCGCGAGCGGCCTTCCCTTGTTTTGAGACACCTCTCCCGAGGGATCCATGGACCACCTGCTTCCAGCCGAGATTCTCGAGGCGGACCGCGCCTTCCCGGTGGCCCTGGCCGCCTGCGCCGACCTGGATGCCCTCCTGCGCCTGAAGGGCGCCTACGTGGGCCGCGAGGGCAGCCACGCCGCGCGTCTCATGGACCTGCTGAAGGCCGCGCCCAAGGAGCAGAAGCGCGACCTGGGCGCCGCCATCAACGGCCTCAAGCAGGGCTGGGAGGAAGGCCTGAAGGCCCGCCAGACGGAGCTGGAGGCGGCGAAGAAGAACCTGAACGCGCTGGCCTCGAGCTGGGATCCCGCCCTGCCGCCGCCCGTGCCCGCCCGTGGGGCGCTGCATCCCCTGAACCGCCTCATGGACCGCCTGGTGGAGGTCTTCCGTCCCCTGGGCTTCCATGTGGAGGAGGGCCCGGAGGTCGAGACCGAGGCCCACAACTTCGACGGACTGAACATCCCGGAGGACCACCCCGCGAAGGCCTCCTCGGACACCTTCTACCTGGCCGCCCACCCCGAGCTGCTGCTCCGCACGCACACCAGCCCCGTGCAGGTGCGCACGCTCCTGCGCGTGGCGCCGGACCTCCAGAAGCTCGGCGGCATCCGCTTCCTGGCGCCCGGGCGGGTCTACCGCAAGGACGAGATCGATCCCACCCACAGCCCCATGTTCCACCAGGTGGAGGGCATGCTCGTGGGCCACGACATCGGCATGCAGCACCTCAAAGGCACCCTGGAATACGCGCTGCGGGCCCTGTTCGGCCCCCACACGGAGATCCGCCTGCGGCCTTCGTACTTCCCCTTCGTGGAGCCGGGCTGCGAGGTGGACGTGAGCTGCCCGCTCTGCGACGCCAAGGGCTGCCGCGTGTGCAAGGGCTCGGGCTGGGTGGAGATCCTGGGAGCGGGCCTCCTCCATCCGAACGTGCTCAAGTACGCGGGCATCGACCCCGAGGAATGGTCAGGTTGGGCCTTCGGCATGGGCGTGGAGCGTATGGCCATGATGCTGAGCCAGACGCCGGACCTGCGGCTCTTCTTCGAGAACGACCAGCGCTTCCTCGGGGCCATGGGAGGGCTCGACTGATGTGGATCGAACGCAAGGCCCTCGCCGCTGAAATTCCCGCAGCCGCGGCCCTGGACACGCGCCAGCTCTGCGAGCTGCTGGCCTCCCTCGGCTTCCCCGTGGATGGCGTGGCCTCCCGTGAAGGCACGGACGTGCTGGACGTGGACATCACCGCCAACCGCGGCGACGCCATGTCCCACCGCGGCATGGCCCGCGAGGTGGCGGCGAAGCTGCGCCAGCCCCTGGCGCCCTTGGCCCCGCCCCCGGTGGCGGAAGGCGCGCCGCAGGTCCCCGTGCGCCTGGAGAGCCCGGCCTGCCCCCTGTACGCCACGGCCTTGTTGAGCCTGGGGACGGGCGGAACCCCGGCCGACGCGCAGGCCTTCCTGCGGGCTCTCGACGCCTCCGCCAAGGGCCTGCCCGCGGTGGACGCCTCCAACGAGCTGCTGCACCGCTACGGCCATCCCACCCACGCCTTCGACGCGGACCGCATCCAGGGCGCCGTCTCCGTGCGCTGGGCCATCTCCGGAGAGAAGCTGGTGACGCTGGATGGCGTGACCCGCACTCTCCTGGCCCAGGACCTCGTCATCGCCGACGAGGCCGGTCCCATCGCCCTGGCGGGGGTCATGGGCGGCGACGGCACCAAGGTGACAGAAGCCACCCGCCGCGTGCTGCTGGAGAGCGCCTGGTTCGATCCCAAGACCGTGCGGGCCACGGCCCGCCGCCACAGCCTGCACACGGACGCCTCCCACCGCTTCGGCCGCGGGGCGGATCCAGCCATGGCCACCGTGGCCCGGGACCTCCTGGTGGACCGCCTCCGCACCTGGGCCGGGGCCACCCTGGAGGGGGCCTGGACCGCCGGCGCCCTGCCGGCTCACGCTTCATCCGTGACCCTGTCCGAGGCCATGCTCGTGCGTGTGGCTGGCGAACCGCTGACCCTGGCCGAGGCGGCCGAGGCGCTGACGCGCCTGGGCTGCGTCGTGAAGGCCGGTTCCGACACCCTGACCGTCCAGCCCCCCACCTGGCGTCACGACATGGCCATCCCCGACGACTTGGCGGAGGAGGTGCTGCGCCTCCGGGGCTACGAGCACATCCCCTCGGTGCTGCCGCCTCTGGAGGGTCCGCCCCAGCGGCTGTCGCCGGACTACCGCCTGCGCCAAGCCCTGGCCCGGCGTCTGGCCCACCTGGGCTTCCACCAGACCGTCACCTACGGCTTCATCAGCCCCGAGGCCGATGCCGCCTTCGCGGCGCCGGACAACGCCCCCGAAGGTCGCACCCTGGTCAACCCGCTGGGACAGGAGTACTCCGTGCTGCGGGGGACCCTCCTGTCCAGCCTGAAGGACGCGGCAGAGCAGAACCTCCGCCAGGGAGCGCGGGAAGTGCGCCTCTTCGAGGTGGCGCCCACCTACATCAGCGGCCCCAAGGGCCCCGGGGAGCGCTTCACCCTGGGCCTCGCCTGGGGCGGCACCCAGGGCGGCGAGGACTACCTGAGCCCCGCCCGGCCCGTGCGGGAGGCCGACCTCCGCGGCATCGCCCGGGACCTTGGGCTGGCGGCGCTGCCAGAGGTGCGCGCGCTGGGCGAGGGCCTCTTCGGCTTCGAGGTCCCCGTGGCCGACCTGCCCCGGCCCGGGGAGCGGATCGTCCCGGCCTTCCGTCCCTTCAGCCGCTTCCCCTCCGTGGAGCGGGACCTGTCCCTCCTGGTGGACCTGGGCCAGCCCTACGAGGCCCTGGCCGCGGCCATGCGGGCGGCTCTCCCGGCGGAGGTGCTCCAGGATCTGCGCTGCGTGGACGTCTTCCGCCACAAGAGCCTGCCCGAAGGCCGCCAGGCCTGGCTGATGCGCCTGCGTTTCCAGGCGGACCGCACCTTGGTGGGTTCCGAGGTGGACGGCTGGATGGCCTCGGCCCTGGCCGCCGCCGAGGCCCTCGGCGCGAAAATCCGGGCGTAGAATCCCCCAAGAGGACTCCATGGATCTGCTCAAACAGCTCGAATCGAAGATGCATGCCCTGGTGCAGCAGCGCAACCAGCTGAAGGAAGAACTGGATGCGCTGAAGACCGCCGGCTCGGCCGGGGAGCAGGAGCTGCAGTCCCTCCGGGCCCGGCTGGAGGAGGCCCTGGCCGAGAAGACGGCCCTGGAGAAGGACCGCGAGGCCGTGAAGACCCAGGTGGCCGCGATTCTGCAGGCCCTGGAGGCCCTGGGATGAAGCCCCAGCCGCCCCTGCCGGGGGTCCGGGCCGCCACGGTGTCGGTCCTGGGGCGGGAGCTCCAGGTCCAGACGGACCGGCCCGAGACCCTGGCGGCGGCGGTGCGGATCCTGGAGGACACCTTCCGCGACATGGACTCGCAATGCCAGCTAAGATGGGGGAGTGTCCCGAAGGGCCTCGACACTCCGTCCTGGTACCTCCTGGGCGCCCTGAACCTGGCGCACCGTGTGGCGCGTCTCGAGCAGGAAGCCAACCAGCACACCCAGAACCTGGAACAGACTCTTTCAAAGCTGCTGAACGATGTTCCGGACGAACCTTCCGCCCCCGTGCCCTTCCTCGACGAGGACGGAGACTGATTTCCCTGCGAGGCCCGTGATCATGGCCAAGCGCTTGTTCCGTAAGTCGACCTGGGAGACCTTCCCCCTGTCCTGTGCGTTCCGCGCGTCGGCGCGCCTTAGCCAGGGACTCTGGTCTCCCCCCTACCAGCTAGGGAACTCGGCAAGCCTCCACGACTGAGCGGGGATTTTCTTTCACATTCTGGCGCTGGTGGCTCTTCGGATCCTCATTCCCTGGAGTCGCCCATGAATTTGACCAGCTGGATCTTCCTCTTTCTCTTCTTCGCCGCGGCCGGCGTGGGCCTCCTGATGGCCTTGCGGGCCCAGAAGGCCACCGTGGAGGCCTCGCAGGCGCATACCCGCGCCGAAGCCGATATCAAGGCCCAGCGCGAGAAGCTGTTGGACGAGGCCCAGCGCGAGGCCCAGCGCCTCCGGGAGCGGGGTGAGCAGGAGGCCGAGGCCCTTCGCAAGGAATCGGCGCTGAAGGCCAAGGAGCAGGCCCTCCAGGCGCGCCAGGAGGCGGAGAAGCTGCTGGCCGAGCGCCAGGCCAACCTGGAGAAGCAGGAGCAGCGGCTGCACACGAAGGAGACCGGCCTCCAGACCAAGGAGGAGGGCCTCGACAAGAAGCTCCAGCAGGTGGATCAGAAGACCAAGGACCTCGAAGCCCTCAACGAGAAGCGCAAGGCCGAGTTGGAGAAGCTGGAGGTCAAGCAGGCCGAGGCCAAGCAGCTGGTGGAGGCCCAGGCCCAGCGCCTGGAGGAGATCGCCGGGCTGACCCGGGAGGACGCCAAGAAGGAGCTGACCGCCCAGCTGGAGTACGCCGCCAAGATGGACGCCGCCAAGCTGGTGCGCCGCATCGAGGAGGAGGCCCAGGAGGAGGCCGCCAAGAAGGCCCGCTGGACCATCGGCGCCGCCATCCAGCGCGTGGCCTCGGATGTGGTGGCCGAGCAGGCCGTGAGCTCCGTCCAGCTGCCCAGCGACGACCTCAAGGGCCGCATCATCGGCCGCGAGGGCCGCAACATCCGGGCCCTGGAGAAGGCCACGGGCTGCGACCTCATCGTGGACGACACGCCCGAGAGCATCGTGGTCTCCAGCTTCGATCCGATCCGGCGCGAAGTGGCCCGCCAGGCCATCCTCAAGCTCCTGGCCGACGGCCGCATCCACCCCGCCCGCATCGAGGAGGTGGTGGAGAAGGTCAAGGTGGACATGGACCAGCACCTCAAGGAGATCGGCGAGGCCGCCTGCATCGAGCTGGGTTTCCCCGATGTCCACCCCAAGCTGCACAAGCTGGTGGGCCGCCTGAACTACCGCACCTCGTACGGCCAGAACGTGCTAGAGCACACGAAGGAGGTGGCCCGCATCGCCGAGTACATGGCCGGCGAGATGGGCGCCAACGCCAAGCTGGCCCGCCGGGCCGGCCTCTTCCACGACATCGGCAAGGCCATCGATCGCGAGGTGGAGGGCACCCACATCGAGATCGGCATGCAGCTCATGCAGCGCTACGGGGAGAAGGAAGAGGTCATCCACGCCATGAGCTGCCACCACGGCGACTTCGAGCCCCGCACGGTGGAGGCCATGCTCATCACCGCCGCGGACGCCCTCAGCGCGGCCCGCCCCGGCGCCCGCCGCGAGATGCTGGAGACCTACGTGAAGCGCCTCGAGAAGCTCGAGGAGATCGCCGGCAGCTACAAGGGCGTCCAGAAGAGCTACGCCATGCAGGCGGGCCGGGAGATCCGCATCCTGGTGGACGCGGGCTCCGTCAACGACGACCAGGCCTACTGGATCGCCAAGGACGTCAGCCGCCGCATCGAATCCGAGATGCAGTACCCCGGCCAGATCAAGGTGACGGTCATGCGGGAGCTCCGCGCGGTGGAAATCGCGCGGTAGGGGGCACGGCGTCTGATAGAGTCCTGGCAGACCATACCCACAGGCCGGATTCCTCTTGGACGTTTTCCCGCCCAACCCTTCCGATCCCCTCCCTGTCGATGAGGAGGCGGGTGCCGCAGGGCTGCGTCGGCACTTGGCGGAGGGCAGCTATTCCCTGAGCCTGGCCCGCACCCGGGAGGAAGTGTTCCGGGTGCTCCTCGGCCGGGCGCTGGAGATCCAACCCCGCGCCCAGTGGTTCGTCGGCCAGATCGAGGAGCGGGAGGGCCAGCGCACCCTGGCCGTGGCGGCCTCCTTCCCGCCCCTGGAGCCGCGGCTCGAGGCGGCCCTCCGGGAGGCCCGCCCGCCGCTCCTGGAGGCCGGCCTGGTGCGGGAGATCTGCGACCATCATCGCCCGGTCTTCGTGGCGCATGCGGCCGCCATGCCCGGGAAGGTGCCGCCTGAGTTCGTGGAGGCCACGGGCCTGGGCAGCCTGGTCGGCGTTCCCATGGTCCATGAGGGGCGGCTCGGAGGGGTGCTCCTCGGCGTCGGCCTTGGAGACGAGGAGGCCGTCCACCCCGGCGAGGGCGAGCTGGCCACGCTCCTGGACCTGGCCCGGGTGAGCGCCCTGGTTCTGGAGCGCATCCAGGCGGAGGCGCGGCTCGCGGAAACGGCCCTCCTCTTCCGGGACCTGGCCCGTGCCGCGCATGACCTGGCCGAAGCCGCGGACGAGGACACCCTGGTGGCCCAGCTGTTCCAGTGGGCCGGGCGGCTGGCCCCCCTTCCCGAGTGGTGGTTCAACCGCTTCGATGCCTCGGCCCGGGTGTGCCGCACCACCCATTGGACCCGCGGCCTGGAGGCCCATGGCACGGTCGAAGGCATCCGCAAGCCCGATCCGGTGGATGGGGATCGCATCCTGGAGCGGGTCTACCTCCGGCAGAAGGCCGTCCACATCCGCCGGTGGGAGGACCTTCCGGTTGAGCCGAACCGGTCCGGGTGGCCGGGACCCCTCCGCACCTGGGTGGGCCTTCCCCTGGCCCACGAGGGCGCGGTGGTGGGGTCGCTCAGCGGCGGTTCCCTCGGGGATCAGGGCCACGTGGTGATCTCGGAGGAACAGTTCGAGGCGCTCCAGAGCCTGGCGGAAACCGCCGGCCTGGTGCTGAACCGCCTCCAGGCCCGGAAGGCCCTGGAGGCCGAGGAGATGCGGTTTCGCCGCCTGTTCGAGCACTCCCCCGACCCCATCATCCTCCTGGTGCATGGCGTGATCCAGGATGTGAACCGGGCCCTGACGGACCTGCTTGGGCAGCCTGGCTCGGCCCTGCTCGGCCAGGACCCCACCCGGCTGAGCCCGGCCCGGCAGCCTTCGGGCCTGCCCAGCCGCGAGGCGGCGCTGGAACTGCTGGCGGAGGTGAAGGCGGGCACCCGCAACCGCTTCGAGTGGGTGCTGCTCCACGCGAGTGGCCGGGAGATCCCCTGCGACGTGGCCATCACCCAGTACCGCCTGGGGACTCAGCACATCTACCACGCCGTCCTCCGGGACCTCACGGAGCAGAAGCGGGCCGAGGCGGAGCGCGCGACCCTGGAGCGGCAGCTGTTTCAGGCCCAGAAGATGGAAAGCCTGGGCGTGCTGGCGGGCGGGATCGCCCACGACTTCAACAACCTGCTCATGGGCGTCCTGGGGCACGCGGGCCTGGCCCTGGACCAGCTCAACCCGTTGCACCCGGCCAAGCGGAACCTCGAGGCCATCCAGAAGGCGGGGCAGCGGGCTGCGGACCTCACCCGCCAGATGCTTGCCTATTCCGGCCGCGGGCGCTTCGAGGTCCGGAACCTGGATCTCAGCGTCCAGGTGGAGGAGATGCTCCACCTCCTGGAAGTGAGCCTGCCCAAGACCGTGGTGCTGAGCCTCAGCTTGAAGAAGGGCCTTCCGGCGGTCTCCGCGGACGCATCCCAGATCCAGCAGGTGATCATGAACCTGGTGATCAACGCCGCCGAGGCCATCGGCGAGGCCTCCGGCACGATCACCCTCGCCACGGGCCTCCAGCGCGTGGACGCGACTTCCGCCCAGACCATGCTGGTGGGGCAGGATGCGGCGCCGGGCCCCTACGTCTACCTGGAGGTGGCCGACACGGGCTGCGGGATGGACCCGGAGACCCAGGGCCGGATCTTCGAACCCTTCTTCACCACCAAGTTCACGGGCCGGGGCCTGGGGCTTTCGGCCATCATGGGCATCGTCCGGGGCCACAAGGGTGCCCTGCGCGTCTACTCCGAGGTGGGGCACGGCACCACGTTCAAGGTGCTCCTGCCGGCCCTCGACCTGGAGACCGAGGCCGCCGTGGTGGTGGAGGAGGCCCCCTGGACCGGCCACGGCCTCGTGCTGGTCGTGGACGATGACGAGACCGTGCGGATCGTGGCCCGGCAGATCCTGGAGAAGCGGGGGCTCCAGGTGCTGGAGGCCCAGGACGGCCAGGAGGCCGTGGATCTGGTGCGCACCCGGGGAGCCGACATCGGCGTGGTCCTGCTGGACATGACCATGCCCCGCATGGGCGGCGAGGAGGCCTTCCGGGAGATGCGGCGCCTCCAGCCTGACATCCGCGTCATCCTGAGCTCGGGCTACAACGAGGGCGAAGCCATGGGCCGCTTCGTGGGCAAGGGGCTCCGGGGCTTCATCCAGAAGCCGTACGGCCCCAAAGAGCTGCTGGCCAAGATCCAGAGCGTGCTCGAAGCTTGAGCCATGTGGACCGTCCTCCTGCTCATCCTCAGCAATGTGTTCTTCGCCCTGCGGGCTCAGACCTCAGGCCCGATTGTCGTGGCCTCGGAGGGTGGCCGATGAGAACGGTCATCCTCCTCGTCCTCAGCAACATTTTCATGACCTTCGCCTGGTACGGGCACCTGAAGCACCACCGCGACAGCCCGCTCTGGATCGCCATCCTGGCGAGCTGGGGCATCGCGTTCTTCGAGTACTGCCTCATGGTTCCCGCCAACCGCTTCGGCTACGGGCGCTTCAGCCTCCCCCAGCTGAAGGTGATCCAGGAGGTGGTGACGCTGATGGTGTTCGCCGTGTTCACGGTGGCCTGGATGCGGGAACGGCTGCACCTCAACCACCTCTGGGCGGGGCTCTGCCTCGTGGGGGCCGTGTTCTTCACGTTCCGGAAGTAGGCGTCAGCCGTCCAGGTGGATGATGCCCCGCTTGAGGGCCACCATGGCGGCCTCGGTGCGGTCCTTCACCTGGAGCTTGCGCAGCAGGTTGTTCACGTGGATCTTCACCGTGGGCTCCGCCAGGCCGAGGGAGTCCGCGATCTCACGGTTCCGCTGGCCCTGGGCAAGCAGGCGCAGCACATCCAGCTCCCGGGCGGTGAGGCGCTCGGATTCCATGCCCTCCACCAGGCGGGCGGCCGTGGCGGGAGGCAGGTACCGCTGCCCCGCGGCCACGGCGCGAACGGCCTCGATGAGTGTGCCGCGTCGCATGCTCTTCAGCAGGTAGCCCCGGGCCCCGGCCTCCAGGGCGCGCTGGATGTCGGCATCGCCGTCGAAGGTGGTGAGGACCAGGATCCGGGCATCCGGATCCTCGCGCCGGATGGCCGTGATGGCCTCCACGCCCGTCTGGCCGGGAAGCTGGAGGTCCATGATGATGACCGTGGGGCGCAGGGTGCGCCAGGCCGCCACGGCCTCCTTGCCGTCACCGGCCTCGCCGACCACTTCGAGATCGGGTTCCCCGTGGTGGAGGATGGCTACCAGGCCATCGCGGACCACTGGATGGTCGTCCACGATGAGGAGACGGATGGGATCGGAAGGGGTCGTGGTCATGGGCGCCATCTCCGGAGGGGCAGGATGATGGTGATGCGGGTGCCCCGTCCCGGTCCACTGTCGATATCGATGCGGCCCCGGAGCTTGCCCAGGGTTTCTCGGATGCTGCGGAGGCCATAGCCCGCGGCCCCGGCCGCTGGGTCGAAGCCCTTGCCGTCATCCTCGACGCGCAGTCCCACCTCCCGCCGCTTGTAGTGGACAGTCACCCGGACCCACTTGGCCTTGCCATGGCGGAGGGCGTTGGTGAGGGCCTCCTGCGCCATGCGCAGCAGCTCCTCCTCCAGCTTGGCGTCCAGGCGCCTCGGCTCTCCGGTATGGGCCAACTCCACCCGGATGCCCGTGCCCGCGAGGAGGCGGTCCGACAGGATGCGCAGGGCGCCCAGCAGGTCGGTCCCCTCGGGCTTGCGGGGGCTCAGGGCCATCACGGACCGGCGCGCCTCCTGGAGGCTGGCGGCCGCCAGCTCGCGGGCCCGGTCGAGGCGGGTGAGCACCGGCGCGGGATCGCCCGCCAGGCGGGCTAGGCCGGCCTCGGCGGCCTCGAGCTGGAGCAGCACGCCCGTGAAACCCTGGGCCAGGTGGTCATGGATCTCCCGGGCCATGCGGTTGCGCTCGTCCAGCACGGCGGAGCGGGCCTCCACCTGCTGGAGGCGGAGGCGCAGCAGCCACCATCCGAAGAGGCCGGCCGCCAGGGCGCACAGGGCCCAGAACACCGGACGCTGGTGGAAGAAGGGCTGGACCCGCACTTCGAGGGAGACCTCCTGCGGGGGGCCCTCCTCCCCGGGCCGCCAGGCCTGGAGGCGGAAGCGCCGCGTGCCCGGGGGCAGGTTCGAGTACACCGCGAAGCGCCGGTCCCCCACTTCGTTCCAGCCCGGATCGATGCCCTCCATGCGGTACCGGAACCGCAGCTTCTCGGCGCCCGTGAGGCTGATGCCCGTGTAGTGGATCTCCAGCCGGTGGCTGCCGGGCGCCAGGTCCAGGGGACCCACGATGGATCGCGCCGATTCGTCGCTCAGCACCTTCGCCAGATACAGGCGGAGGGGCGGCGGAGGCGGCGGCAGCCGGCGGGTGTCCGCATGGGCCATGCCCCGGCTGGTGGGAACCCAGAGCTCGCCTTCACGGGTGAGCCAGGCGACGGGCTGGGGGCCTCCGTGGGTCTCCCGGGCGGGCAGGCCGTCCCAGTGATCGAAGGTGGTGAGGGGGGAGGGGCCGGCGGCGGGCAGCCCCCGGCTCAGGGTCGGCCGGGGAACGCGGAGCACGCCCTGGCTGGTGCTGAGCCATAGGTTCTGGTCCGCGTCCTCCAGGATGGCGTGGATGGCCGTCTTCAGGAGCCCCTCGGGACCGGTGAACGCCTGGAAGGCGTCATGGCGGAAGAGGCGCAGGCCGTCCGAGGTGCCCACCCACAGGGATCCCGCCGCATCCAGGTACAGGGCCTGGGCGCCGGCGGAAGCCAGACCCTGGGCGGCCCCGAACCAGTGCAGGCCCTCGGCGTCCAGGATCCCGACCCCCTGGGATGGGCTGGCCACGTACAGGGGCTCCGGGCCGCCTCCGGCCATGGCCACCACGCCCCGGGCCAGCGGGAAGAGCTGGTGCGACCCGCTGGACAGGAGCTTCAGCAGCCCCTGACGGGGCGTGGCGATCCACAGGTCGCCGGCGGGGTCTTCGTAGAGGGTGAGGATCTCATCGGGCTCCGGTCCGCCCTGCCAGGGCACGGCCCGGGCCCTTCCCGCCTCCAGGATGAACAGCCCCCCTTTCCGGGTGCCCATCCAGAGGCCGCCGCTCTTGCGGGGCCACAGCGCGGAGATGGGCCCGGGCCCCACGGCCCCGGTCAGGGCGAAGGGTTCGATGCGGCCGTCGCGGACCTGGCCCAGGACCTGATCCCCCGTGAGGCACCAGACGGTGCCCGAGGCGTCCTGGCAGACCATCCTGGCCGCTTCTTCTGGCTCGGGCCCCCTCACCGGCACGGCCTGGAAGGGAGCGGCGACCGCCGCGCGGAGGCCGCGGTCTTCGCTTCCCACCCACAGGGTTCCGGCGCGGTCCTCCAGCAGGCAGAGCACGGTCCACCGGATCTGCGGCCCATCGGGCGCAGTCTCCAGCCGGCCGTCCCGCATCCGGTGGTACAGGCCCGCCTGTTCGGTCCCGATCCAGAGGCCGCCGCCGCGGTCCGCCCGGAGGGTGGTGATGGCCCGCGCGGGGAGACCGCCGAGGCCGCTGGAAGGCCCCAGGCGGCCGTCCGCGAAGGTGAGCAGTCCCTGGGTCCGCGTGCCCACCCACAGCGTCCCGGCGGCGTCCTGCTCGAGGGCCGTGATGTCGCCGGCCGAGAGGGCCACCAGCTCCATCCGCCGGTCCCGGACCCGCCAAAGCCCAGATCCCGCCGTGCCCACCCAGAGTGTGCCCTCGCGGTCCGTCGCCATGGCCTGGATCCGCACGTGGACGGCGTCACAGGCGATCGGCTGGAACCGCTCCCCGACCAGTTGCACCAGCGGTCCTTCGGCCGGGGCGGCCCAGAGGGTGCCCCGGGGATCCGCCGCCAGGCGGAGGATGGGGCTGTCGGGCAGGCCTTCCGCAGGGCCGAGGGCGGTGAAGACGCCCTGCTTCAGGCGGAAGAGGCCCGGCTGCGAGGTGCCGATCCAGAGGCTGCCGTCCGGGGTTTCGGCCAGGCATCGCACGTCATTGTGGGTGAAGGCGGGCGCCTCGCGCCGGGACAGGCGATCGAACCGGGCTCCATCGAACCGGGCCAGGCCATCCTCGGTGCCCACCCACAGGAACCCGTCCCGGCTTTCCAGCAGGGCCGTGGCCGTGTCCTGGGCCAGTCCCGGCTGGTTCCGCCAGAGCCGATGGCCCTGGGCCGGGGGCTGGGCGCGGTTGGAGTCGCGGGCCGCGAGGATCGTGGGCGCCACGAGCATCATCGACACCATGAGCATCATGGGCATCGCGATCCCCAGCGACAGGGCGGCGGCGCACCATCCGGCCCAGCCTCTGCGGAAGCCCTGAAAACCTGCCCAGCCCATGATCATGGAAGCAGCAGGTTAGGCCATCCCCGAGGCGCGGGCAACCAGGGATCTCGAAGGCTCCTGCGGATGCCGACAGCCAGCGTCGGGAGACCCGGCGACCATCTCGGGATGTCCGAGTCGCGGCGGCGGCCTTACATCTAAAGGCCTAACAACAACATTCGTTGGATGTATCGACATGGGTCCGCGATCGGGAGATCGTTCCTCATCATCCAAATCCTTCCCGGGATCCCCGCATGACCAGGGGCACTGGGATCCCCGGGCAGGGAAGCCGGCCATCCGAGCCTCCCCCTGTCCTCTTTCTGAGCCTCCCGCCGTCGGCTCCCGTGCGGCGCAGGCCGCCGCCGGAGGTGCCAGCATGAGCAGGATCCCAGCCTGGACGAGCCTTTGCGGGGTCCTTCTCCTGGTGACCGCCGCCCTGATCGGTTGCGGAAAGGGGGCCACCGATCCGGTGACGTACTACGGCTACTACCACCCGGCCGGCTGGATCAACGAGCACGCCGGCAAGGCCATGGCGGATGTGGGCAGCTGCGCCAAGTGCCACGAACTGACGGTCCTGAAGGTCGGCAGCGGCGTGCCGTCCTGCATGACCTCGGCCTGCCACCACGGCACCCAGCCCGGCTGGGCGAACGCGGATCTCCACGGGCTGCGGGCGAAGCTGGCGGCGGGCCCTTCGGGCGGAAGCTTCGCCTCCTGCCAGATCTGCCACGGGAAGGACTTCTCCGGGGGCGGTTCGGCGAACGCCTGCGCGACCTGCCACGGGGTCCAGGCGCCGCACCCCGCCAAGCCATGGCGCCTCTCCGCCGGATCGCTCCACACGCACACCACCACGGATCCCTCCAACGCCGCGGTCTGCGCCCAGTGCCACTACCCGGGCTCCCCCAACAACCCCGCGGGGCATCCGGCCGCGCCGGCCCCAGCGGGCACGCAGCCCGGCTGCTACAACGCCACCCTCTGCCACGCGAACGCCGGCGCGCCCCATCCGCTCGGCCCCATCTGGACGGATGCCACGAGCCCCTCGTTCCATGGGATCCAGGCCAAGCAGGACCTGCTCTACTGCCAGAGCTGCCACGGCACGCCCGGCACTCCGAAGTTCGATGGCGGCACAGCGTCGACGGCCTGCTCCGCCTGCCACACGGCGGCCTTCGCCCATTCCACGACCTGGTACCAGGATCCGGTCCAGACCTTCCCCGGCTATGTGCCTTCGCATCGCAACGCGGGCAGTCTCGCGGCCTGCCAGGCCTGCCATGACGGCCTCGTCCAGGGCCGGACCGCACCCCTGCCCGCGGCTCCGAGCTGCTACTCGGCCTCCTTCGACAACGGCGTCCACGGCACGGTCGGATGCCACTCCAACGGCCCCGCCGCGCCCAACCATCCTGTCCCCTTCACGGGCACGACCCACACGACGGTGACCCAGGCCCAGTTCACCGCGGACTGCGCGTCCTGCCATGCGGTGGCCGGGACCTCTCCGGTGTCGGGGGCGCCGCTTTGCAGCGTGTGCCACCAGGCCGCCTCCCCCCTGGACGCCGGGAAGGGCCCGGGGACTTGCCTCTCCTGCCACGTGGGCGCGGCCGGCCTGCCCGCCGGTCCCACGGGCACGGCCTTCCCCAGCCTGGCCGGAGCTCATGCCAAGCATATGGGCCTGCGGACCTCCCTGACCTGCAACACCTGCCACAACGGCATCGGCGCCGGCAGCCTGACGCACTACAACGCCGCCAACGCGCGCGTCTCCCAGCCGACCTCCCCGGCCCCGGTGGCCATGGTGGCCACCTTCAACGCCCAGTCGGGCACGGCCGGGTTCACTGCCGCCGCGCTGACCTGCTCCAACGTGAGCTGCCACGGCGGCCAGACGACCCCCAACTGGCAGACGGGGACGCTCGCCGTGAATGCCACCACCTACTGCCAGGCCTGCCACAAGATCGCCTCCACGCCCACGCAGTACAACGACGCCACGGGCCGGCATAACAACCCGAGCGACCACAACCAGACCTGCGACTACTGCCATGACATGACGCAGGCCAAGCCGGGCGCCCAGAACCACTTCAAGTACCTCGACACCACCGCGGTCAGCGGAGCCGTCACCGGCGCGCCCGCCGACCAGTTCCCCAGTGACACCATCCGGTTCGGAGGCGGCTCGCAGCCGGCCACCGGCGCGCTCACCTACACCGTCACGTCCAGCACCCAGGGGCAGGGCGGTTGTGCGCTCAGCTGCCACGGCCAGACCCACACCACCTCCGGGAACACCTGGAACTGACGCCTACCGCCTTTCAACCCTCCCCATAGGAGATTCCTCCATGAGCCGTGCCATCCTGCCCCTCCTGCTGCTCGCCGGCGTCACGCTGACCGCCGGGGACCCCGCCAAGGACCTGCCCAAGTTCCAGGGCGATCTCCAGAAGTACTGGACCGATGCCTGCGCCCGCTGCCACGGCGTCAACGGCAACGGCCGCGACAACAGCGGCAAGCCGCTCCCCGATGCCGGCTTCGACTTCACCGATAGCCGCAAGGCCAACAAGAAGAAGGACAGCGACTGGGTGAAGGTCACCATGCAGGGCAAGGACAAGATGCCGGCCTTCAAGGACAAGATGTCCGAGGCTGACGCCCAGAGGATGATCACGGACATCGTCCGCAAGTTCGCCGCCAAGCGCTGAGTGGAGGTCGGATGCCACGGAAGCTTCTCTCCCTCGCCTGCGCCCTCGGAGCCGCGGGTGCCCTCCACGCCGAGTCCTCGGACTATCCTCTGGCCATCAACCTCCCCACGGCCGAGCGGATGCAGTTCTGGGACATCGGCCTCGCCTTCACCCACCGCTTCGTCACCCCGGTGAAGGACCACGGCAAGGATGTCTACGGCCTGGACGGCTACGCCTATGCCGGACTGGGGTTCACCTTCGGGATCAAGCCGGTCCCGGGCCTCAATGCGTTCATCTACCGCACGGCGGACAACAAGACCTTCACCTTCGGCCTGCAGCAGCAGGTGCTGGACCTGGATCGCATCCGCATGGCCGTGCGGGCCGAGCGGTTCGACGAGGTGGTGCCGGCCACCACCACACCCATCGGAAGGGTGGGCGTCGCCGGTGGCGTCTTCCAGGTTCCCACGGAGATCTTCCTCACGGACGACATCATCTTCTCGGTGGTGCCCACCTACATCACGAAGACCACCACCACCGACACGATCCTGGCGGTGCCGCCCGGGGCCGCGCCCAACACCTCGCCCAACACGGGAGGCGTGTTCAACGTGGGCCTGGGCCTGCGCATCGGGTTCACCGAAAAGTTCTCCTTCATGGGCGAGTACTATCCGCGGCCGTCCAAGTTCGCCCACGCCACGCCCGGCGTCGTGACGGACGGCAGCACCTACCGGCCGGGCTTCGCCGCCGGCGTCTCCTACCGGACCTTCAAGCACCGCTTCACCCTCATCGGCACGAACGTTCCGGGCACCACGGCCAACCAGGTCCTCAGCGGAGACTACGGGGGCGGGCCCAGGTCCTCCTCCCAGTGGTCCATCGGCTTCAACGTCGTCCGCGTGTTCTGAGGTCACCCGCCCGTGTCCACCACCTCCCTGCTCGAGTTCATCGCCCGGGAGCACCCGGCCTTCGTCCACATCCCCCTGGGCCTGATCGCCGTGCTGCCGCTGGCCATGCTGGCCTCCTTCCATCCGAGGCATGTCCGCCTGTGGACGGGCACCTCATTCTTCCTGGCCCTCGTGGGATGGCTGGGCAGCACCGTGGCCCTGGCCAGCGGCCTCCTGTGGGGGCGCCAGATCGCGCTCATCCCGCCCGGGGCCTTCCTGCCGCGAGTGGCCACCGAGAAGCAGGTCCTGCAGCGGATCCTGCAGCTCCACGAGCTGGCGGCCTTCAGCGGGTTCCTGATCGGTGGCCTCTGCCTCTGGCTGCTCTGGCGCGCTTGGCGCCGGCTCGATGCCCCCGCGGCACTGGGTCGTCCCAGGCGGGGGGGGCGCCGGTTCTGGGAACGGGGGGTGGGGGCGGGTCCGTTGCTGGTGGGCGTCATCTGGCTGGGGTGCTGGGGCTTCAGCGGGAAGCTGGGCGGCATCATGGTCTTCGGCAACGAGGAGACCAACCGGGCCGCGGCGGAGGCGGACGCCGCCAAGCGCGCCGACACCGAGGCGGACCTGCCCATCCGGGCCCTGGACTATGCCAGCCTGGAACCGGCCACGCCGGCGCCGATGCGGAGCAGGGCCCACGGCGACCGCTGGCTGCGCGCCTGGATCACCGCCTCGGGGATCGACGCCTACCGTGCCGGCCAGCCGCTTCCCCCGGGGGCCTACGCGGTGCTCTCCACCTACGAGGACGACCACGGCCGGCCCGGGACCGAGCCGGGTCCGCTCTACATGAGGGAGACGAAGGCCGACGGAACCAGCGCCTTCGTCTTCTACTGGCCCCGGGTGCCGGAGGCCCGGCGCGGAGAGGTGGAGGGCCAGGACGGGGTCTACTGGCGGAGTCCCGACCCGCACCTGGCGGCCTGCGGGGACTGCCACGCGAAACCCGGCGCGGCCCGGAAATAGGATCGCCCCGGGTTGACCTCAAGACACGAGGCTGACACCGTCGTGCCTGAGGTCCCCCATGCGCCTGATGATCCTGAGCCCCCTGGCCCTGTCGATCTGCCTGGCTTCGCCGCTGGCCGCCGCGGGTCGCCCCCGGAAGGCTGAGCCCGCGGCGCCGCCCGCGGCCCCGGCCCTCCCGGTGGACGCCACCTTCCTGAAGCCCCTCAAGGCCAGGGCCATCGGCCCCGCCGTCATGGGCGGGCGCATCTCCGACGTGGCCGTGGATCCCTCGGATCCCTTCACCTGGTACGTGGCCCTCGCCCACGGCGGCGTGATGAAGACCACCGACGCGGGCGCCAGCTTCCAGCCCGTCTTCGACAAGACGGGCGTAGCTTCCATCGGCGCCTTGGCCGTCTCGCCGGCCAACCCCAAGGTGGTGTGGGCCGGCACGGGCGAGGCCAACGACCGCAACAGCTCTGGCTGGGGCAAGGGCGTCTTCCGCAGTGAGGATGGCGGGGCCACCTGGGGCGCGGCGGGGCTTACTGCCAGCCGCTGCATCGCGCGCCTGGCCGTCCACCCGAAAGACGAGGCCGTGGCCTATGCGGCGGCCATGGGCGACCTGTGGACGCCGGGCGGCGAGCGGGGACTCTACAAGACCACCGACGGCGGGAAGAGCTGGAAGGCCGTGCTCACCGCCCTGGCGCCCTTCGGCGACCGGGTGGGCTGCGGGGATGTGGTGCTGGACCCGCGGAACCCCGACACCGTCTATGCGGCCCTCTACGCGCGACGCCGCTTCCCCTGGGCCTTCCAGGCGGGGCCGGCGGCCACAGAGGGGCGTGACCTGGGCGGGATCTTCCGCAGCACGGACGGCGGGGCCACCTGGACCAAGCTCACGAAGGGCCTGCCGGCGGGCACCGGGCGCATCGGCCTGGCCGTCGGCGCCTCCAAGCCAGGCGTGGTCATGGCCGTGGTGCAGAGTGACGAGGGCGGCACCGTCCCCATCATGGACATCATGAGCAAGGCCGGCGGCACCTTCCGCTCCGAGGATGGCGGCGACACCTGGACCCGCACCAGCCCCCTGAACCCCCGCCCCTTCTACTTCAGCCAGATCCGCATCGCCCCGGATGACGACCGCCGCGTCTACGTCCTGGGTTTCGGCCTGCACGTCTCCGAGGATGGCGCCGCCACCTGGCGGGAGGACCGCTCCGAGAAGGTGCATCCCGATCTTCACGCCCTGGCCTTCGATCCCAAGGCCCCGAAGCACCTCCTGCTGGGGACCGATGGCGGCCTGTACCAGAGCCATTCCGCCGGCGCCTCCTGGGAGGCGCTGAACCGCTTCCCCGCCGGGGAGTACTACCGCATCGCCGTGGACGACAGCACGCCCTACCGGGTGGCGGGCGGGCTCCAGGACAACCGGAACTGGGTGGGACCCGGCCGCACCTTCAGCAAGGACGGCATCCTCAACCAGGACTGGACGAACCTGGGCGGTGGCGACGGTTTTCACGTGCTGTTCGATCCCGCCGACGCCGGTGTCCTGTTCGCGGAAAGCCAGGGAGGATCCATCTTCCGGGTGAACCTCCGCAGCGGGGCCATGAAGTTCCTGCGGCCCGAGCCCGCCGAGGGCCAGGAGGCCTACCGCTTCCACTGGGCCAGCCCCTTCCTCCGCAGCCGCCATGCCAAGGACGTGCTCTACCTGGCGGGCAACCGTGTGTTCAAGCTCACGGACCGAGGCGAGCGCTGGAAGCCCATCAGCCCCGACCTCACCACCCAGGATCCGAAGCGGACCCGCACCAGCGGCAGTGGCGCCGAGACCTACGGCGTGATCTACACCCTGGCCGAATCCCCGGCCAAGGCCGGGCTGCTCTGGGCCGGCACCGATGACGGCAAGGTCTGGCGCACCGAGGACGAGGGCGGCACCTGGACCGACCTGACGCCGAACCTGCCGGCGGCCGTGAAGGGCCAGTGGATCCAGCGCCTCGAGGCCGGCCGGGAGCCCGGCGTGGCCTACCTGGCGGTCCAGGCCCACCGGACCGGTTCGTACGCGCCGCTGGTCTACCGCACGGCGGACGGCGGGAAGACCTGGCAGGGGCTTGGCGCGGGCCTGCCCCAGGACCAGCCGGCCCATGTGGTGAAGGAGGATCCGGTCAACCCGAAGGTGCTCTACTGCGGCACCGAGGGCGGCCTGTTCGTGAGCCTGGACCAGGGCCAGCGCTGGCTACCTCTGGGCGATCTGCCGCCGGTGCCCGTGGACGACCTGGCCATCCAGGCCCGGGAGAACGATCTGGTCATCGCCACTCACGGCCGCAGCCTCTACGTGCTGGACGACCTCTCCGTGCTGCAGGGCTTGTCTCCGGAGGTGCTGGGCGGGGAGCTGCACCTCTTCGCGCCCCGGCGCGTCCTGGCCCGCCAGCTCCTGCCCGGAAACGCCAGCGAGGAGGGGAAGGCCGGGACCTTCCGGGGGACCAACCCGCCCCTGGGCGCCACCTTCCAGATCTACCTCAAGGCCGACACCGGGGAGGACCTGAGCTTGGCCATCAATGCTCCGGACGGGCGGCCGGTGGCCAACCTCAAGGCGCCGGGCCGGGCCGGCCTCCAGCGCATCGCCTGGGACCTGAAGCCCACCTCGGACCTGGTTTCCGAGTACCGCGGCGAAGGCTCGAAGTTCGTCAAGCCAGGCCCCTACACCGTCACCGTGACCCGGGGTTCGGCGAAGGCCACGGGGACGATCCAGGTGGAGGTCGGCGAGGATCTGGAGACGCGCTGACCTAGCGGGTCCCAGAGGCCCCCAGCATCTCGGCCATGAGGGCGAGCAGCCGCGACAGCTCGAAGGGCTTGGGCAGGAGCCGCACC
Source organism: Geothrix paludis (assembly GCF_022808815.1). Classification (GTDB taxonomy): domain Bacteria; phylum Acidobacteriota; class Holophagae; order Holophagales; family Holophagaceae; genus Geothrix; species Geothrix paludis. The sequence continues at coordinate 23,212 of NZ_JAKZLC010000003.1, forward strand.
CGGGGCACCTTGGCCAGCTTCGCCTCCATGCCCTCCAGTCCCTGGCCGCTCACCAGGATGAAGGGCACCGTCGAGCCCGTGGCGCGGATCCGCTCCAGCAGCTCCAGGCCCGTGCAGTCGGGCATGCGATGGTCGCTCAGCACCAGGTCGAAGCGGCCCGTCTGCCAGGCCTGCCAGGCCACGCCGCCGTCCGGGGTCGCCGTGACCTGGGCCCGGGCCAGGGTCAGGGCGTCCGCCAGCATGTCGCGCAGCAGGGCCTCATCCTCGGCCACCAGGATCCGCCGTCCGGCCAGGGTTCCCGGGGCCCCGGCGGGATCGGTCGGGGCCGGGGCTTCCTGAGGCGCGTCCGTGGGGATCGGCGGGAGGCACATGCGGAAACAGGCTCCGCCGCCTGGGGCGTTCTCCGCCCAGATCTGCCCCTGGTGGGCCCGCACGATGCCGAAGACCATGGCCAGGCCCAGGCCGGTGCCCTTGGTCGAATCCTTGGTGGTGACAAAGGGCTCGAAGATGTGCGGCAGGAGGTGGTCGGGGATGCCCGTGCCCGTGTCCTGGACCTCCATGCAGACCTGCCCTTCCTCGCCCAGGAAGGTCCGGAGGGTGAGGCTGCCCCCCGCCGGCATGGCATCTCGTGCGTTCACCACCAGGTTCATGAGCACCTGCTCCAGTTGCACCGAGTCGCCCTCCACCCGGGGAAGGTTCAGGTCGAGGGCCAGGTGCAGCCGGATCATGCCCCCCAGCAGGCGCTCCATGAGGGCCGCCGTATCGCGGATGAGCGCGTTGAGGTCGAGGGGCTTCAGCTCCGGCCGCGACTGGTGGCTGAAGGACAGCAGGGCCTTGGTGGTCTGGGCACAGCGTTTCGTGGCCTCCTCGGCGCGGAGGATCCGGGCGATCACCGGATGCCCCTCGGGCAGCAGCTCCCGGCTCAGGTGGAGCTGGCCCAGGATCGCGGCCAGCTGGTTGTTGACGTCGTGGGCGATGCCCCCCGCCAGGGTGCCCACGGTCTCCATGCGCTGGCTGTGCTCCAGCTGGCTCTGCAGGCGGGCGCGGTCCGCGAGGCTCTCGTCCGCCCGGAGGAGGGCGCGCTCCAGGCTGCGGATCTCCTGGATGTCCGAGCGGACGGTGGGAGCGGGTCCGCCCTGCCCCAGGGTTTCCGCCATGGTTCCGAGGGCGGTGATGGGTTCGGCCACCCTGCGGGCGATGTGGTGGATGCGCCAGGCCGCCAGGGCGAGGCCGATGATGACCAGGCCGAGCAGGCCCGCCACCCGGAATCCCAGCGGGCCCAGCAGGTCATCCTCGGGGATGGCCAGCAACAGCGACCAGTGGAGGCCCGGGAGGCCCTCGAAGGAGCGGGACAGCCCCATGGCCGTCCGGCCCCCCAGGTGGACGCGGCGGGGCGCCCCATCCCTCGCATCGTCCTCCAGGCGGATCCCCGGATTCGGGAAGCGGGCTTCCGGGGCCTTGAGAAAGGCCTGGCGGCGGTGTTCGGGGGACTCGTAGGCCGCATCCCGCGGAAGGATCAGGGCCCGTCCCTGGGGATCCACCACGAGGGATTGGCTGCCGGGCGTGGGCTGGGCGGACCAGACGCGGCGGGTGAGGTCGTCCAGCAGGAAGTCCAGGGCCACCACGCCCCGGAGGCCGGCCCCGTCACGGAGGGGCAGGGTGTACGTGATGCCGGGATCCTGGGTGGTGTAGAAGGTGTAGGGCTCGGTCCAGGCCGGGGCCGAGGCCGCCGCCCCGGCGGCGTACCAGGGCCGGGTGCGGGGGTCGTAGGGCATGGGCGTCCACGGCCCCGGCGCCGCCGGTCCCGCCAGTTCCAGGCGCCGCCAGCGGATCCGGGCCCCGGGCCCCGCGTTCTCCAGTTCCCGGAGGGACCAGACTTGGCCGATTCTCAGGAAGAGCAGGGATCGCCCCTCCGCGGTGGCCAGGTTGAGGCTGGTGATGCTGTGCTGGGCCGTCAGGGCCGGCAGGATCATCCGGGCGGCCTGCTCGGGCTGGGCCGGATCCAGGGTCCCGTCCGCCCACCAGTCATGGACCACTTGGCCGAGGGACTGGGAGGCTTGGAGATCGATCCGGAGCAGCTCGTCGAGGTGGCGCAGCGCCGTCTTGGCCCGGGCGCCCGCCTGCCGCTCCAGCGCCCGCTGCTGGCCCCACCAGGCCAGGCCGAGGAGCAGCGTGAACAGACCCGTCATGAGGATCAGGTGATCCCGCAACAGCAGGCGGCGGATGGGAAGCATGGGTGGGACGCCTCCGGGGGAGTACTACCTCCATCTTGTCGGACCCGGAGGGCGGAAGGTAACCCTTGGCCGGATCAGAGCGCCGAGCGCAGGGCCGCGAAGGCCTCGGGCAGGCCGGCGGGGTTGGATCCGCCGCCCTGGGCCAGGTCCTTCTTCCCGCCGCCCCGGCCGTTCAGGGCCGGCAGCATGGTCTTGAAGAGGGCGCCCGCATCGTAGGGCAGGTCCGGGGACACGGAGACCAGGGCGGCCACCTTGTCCTCGGCGGTCTTCGAGGCCAGGACGATGACGGCGCTCCGGTGCCGGGTGCGGACCTGATCCATGAACTCCCGCAGGGCGTTGCCTTCAAGCCCCTCCACCGCGGCCGTGACCAGGGTGGCGCCCTTCACCTGCTCGGCCTGCTCGGCGCTGCCGCCGCCGCTGGCGGCCTTGAGCTTGGCCTCCTTGAGGTCGCGCTCCAGCTGGGTGATGCGCTGATCCTTGGCTGTGAGCAGGTCCGGCAGGACTTCGCGGGCTGAGTTCGCCTGGCGGGAGAGCCCATGGATCATGGCCTCGTCGGCCTGGAGCAGCTCCAGGGCCAGCTCGCCGGCCACGGCCTCGATGCGGCGCACGCCGGCGCTGACGGCCCCTTCCGAGAGGATCTTCACCACACCGATCTCGCCGGTGTTCCCCACGTGGGTGCCGCCGCAGAGTTCGGTGGAGAAGCCGGGGACCTGCACCACGCGGACCACGTCCCCGTACTTCTCGCCGAAGAGGGCCATGGCCCCGGAGGCGAGCGCGGCCTCGATGTCCATCTCCTGGATGGCGGTGGGCAGGGCCTTGAGGGCCTCCCGGGTGGCCAGCCGCTCGATCTCGGCGATCTGCTCAGCCTCCAGAGGGGCGAAGTGGGTGAAGTCGAAGCGCAGGCGGTGTTCGTCCACCACACTGCCGGCCTGCTTCACGTGGGTGCCGAGGACCTCCCGCAGGGCGGCATGCAGCAGGTGCGTGGCCGTGTGGTGGGCCCGGACGCGGCGGCGCCGGATGGGGTGCACGTGGGCGGTGACGGCCATGTTCTCCAGTAGGGTGCCCGCCACCTCGACCTTGTGGAGGTGGCGCTTCTGGGCGGGGGCCGTGCAGTCCAGCACCTCGGCGAGGCCGCCCTCGAAGCGGAGCTGGCCCGTGTCGCCCACCTGCCCGCCGGACTGGGCGTAGAAGGGGGTGTGGTCCAGCAGCACGGAGCCGGCGCCCGTGAGCTGCTTCACGCGCCGGTTGGCGGCATCGAAGAGCGCCACCACATGGGCCTGGCCGTCGAGATGGTCGTAGCCGGTGAAGGAGGTGGGCGGCAGGTCCGCCAGCGCGGCCAGGTCGCCGGCCAGGCGCAGGTCGTGTGACTTCATGGCGGCCCGGGCCCGGTGGCGCTGGGCGGCCAGCTCCTGCTGGAAGCCGTCGAGATCGGCGCGGATGCCCCGCTCCCGGCACCAGTCCTCCACCAGGTCCACGGGGAAGCCGTAGGTGTCGTAGAGGCGGAAGATGTCGGAGCCCGCGAGGGCGCCGTCCGCGATGGTGCTGGCTTCCAGGATCTTCAGGCCGGTGGAGAGCGTCTGGCTGAACTGCCGCTCCTCGTGGCGCAGGGACTTCTGGATGCGCGGCAGCTCGCCCAGCAGCTCGGGGTACTGGTCGCCCATGGCCTGGGCCACCGCCGGCGCCAGGTCCGCGAAGAAGAGCCCCTCGATGCCCAGCTTGCGGCCGAAGCGGAGGGCCCGGCGCACGATCTTGCGCAGGACGTAGCCGCGCCCCTCGTTGCTGGGCACCACGCCGTCGTAGCACATGAAGGTGGCGGCGCGGATGTGGTCGGCGATGACCTGGGAGGCCGTGCGGTTCGTGTGCTCCCGGCGCTCGTCGGCCTTGATCTTCGCCACTTTCCAGATGGCCTCGAAAATGGGCTCGAAGAGGTCGATCTCGTAGTTGGTGTCGACGCCCTGGAGGATGCTGGCCGTGCGCTCCAGGCCCATGCCCGTGTCGATGCTGGGCCGCGGCAGCGGAGCGAGCACGCCCTGGGCGTCTCGCTCGTACTGCATGAAGACCAGGTTCCAGATCTCCATGACGCGATCGCCTTCGCCGTTGGGCGTGGCGTCGCCGGGGATGTGCGCGCCGCGGTCGTAGTGCATCTCGGAGCAGGGGCCGCAGGGGCCGGTGTCGCCCATCTGCCAGAAGTTGTCCTTCTTGCCGAAGCGCATGATGCGGTCGGGGCGCACACCGGCGGCCTTCCACAGCTCCTCAGCCTCGGTGTCCGCGGGCACGCCGTCGGCGCCCTCGAAGACTGTGATCCAGAGGTGGGCCGGATCCAGGCCCAGGTTGCCCTGGTCCACCGGCCCCGTGACGAACTCCCAGGCGTAGCGGATGGCATCGGCCTTGAAGTAGTCCCCGAAGCTGAAGTTGCCCAGCATCTCGAAGAAGGTGTGGTGGCGGGCCGTGAAGCCCACCTGGTCCAGGTCGTTGTGCTTGCCGCCGGCCCGCAAGCACTTCTGGCTGGTGGTGGCGCGGCTGTAGTCGCGCTTCTCCTTGCCCAGGAACACGTCCTTGAACTGGATCATGCCCGAGTTGGTCCACATCACCGTGGGATCGTCCGCCGGCCCGATGACCGCGCTGGAGGCCACCCGCCGGTGCCCCTGGCGCTCGAAGTACTGCAGGAATCGCTGGCGGAGTTCGGAAGTTTTCATAGGTGATCCAGGATATCGGACGATCGGAAAGAAAAGCGCGGAACGGGCTTTGCCCGTGTCGCGCGCGGGGGCTCCGGGGGTGTGCGCGCAGCGCGGAACCCCCGGACAGCATCAATGCCTGAAGTGCCGCATGCCGGTGAAGAAGAGCCACACGCCGAGTTTCTGGGCGGCGGCGATGACTTCGTTGTCGCGGAGGCTGCCGCCGGGTTCCACGAAGGCGGTCACGCCGTGGTTGGCCGCCAGCTCGAGGCCGTCGGCGAAGGGGAAGAAGGCATCGCTGCCCAGCACGGCTCCGCGGGACCGCGTCCCGGCCTTGCGGCAGGCGATCTCCACGGAATCCACGCGGCTCATCTGCCCGGCGCCGATGCCCACGGTGGCGCCGTCCTTCACCAGCACGATGGCGTTGGACTTCACGGCCTTGGCCACGCGCTGGGCCAGCATGAGGTCCTCCGCCCGGGGCTTGGCGCCGGACCCGCTGGCCTTCACCTCCCAGTCCTCGAAGGGCACGAAGCCGTCGTCCGCGTGCTGGACCAGATAGCCACCGCCGATGGAGCGGGTGTCCAGGCCCTCGGCCGCCTGGGGCCAGTGGTCCGGGGTCTGCAGGATGCGGAGCTGCTTCTTGGCCGCGAAGACCTCCAGGGCCTCGCCGGTGAAGGCCGGCGCGAGGATCACCTCCCAGAAGGTCTGGGCCATGACGCGCGCCACTTCGACGCCCACCGGGCGATTGAAGGCCACGATGCCGCCGAAGGCGCTGACGGGGTCGCCGGCCTGGGCGCGCATGAAGGCCTCCAGCGCATGGGGCCCCTGGCCCACGCCGCAGGGGTTGTTGTGCTTGACGATGACGCAGGCCGGGGCCGGGAACTGCCAGACCAGCTTGGCGCAGGCGTCGGCGTCCAGCAGGTTGTTGAAGCTGAGCTCCTTGCCCTGGTGCTGGTGGCAGGCGGCCATGCCCTCCACCTTGCGGCCGGGCTCCACGTAGAAGGCCGCGGGCTGGTGCGGGTTCTCGCCGTAGCGCAGGCCCTGCTTCTGGACCAGGTTCAGGCAGAGGTGGTGGGGCAGCTCGGCGGCCTTGCCGTGGGCCAGTTCCCGCTCCATCCAGCCGGCGATGGCGGCATCGTAGGCTGCGGTGCGGCGGAAGGCCTCCAGGGCGCAGCGGCGGCGGTCCTCCAGCCCCCAGGTGCCGGCCTTGAGCTTCGCGAGGAAGGGCTCGTACTGATCGGGGCCGGTGAGCACGGTGACCGAGGCGTGGTTCTTGGAAGCGCTCCGGATCATGCTGGGACCGCCGATGTCGATCTGCTCGATGGCCTCGGCGGGAGTGGTTCCTTCCCGGGCGATGGTGGCTTCGAAGGGGTAGAGGTTGATCACCACCAGGTCGATGGGGTCGATGCCCTGGGCCTTGGCGTCGGCCACATGCTCCGGCAGATCGCGGCGGTAGAGCAGGCCCCCGTGGATGCGGGGGTGCAGGGTCTTCACCCGGCCGTCGAAGCACTCCGGGGCGCCGGTGTAGGCGGCCACCTCCTGGGCCTCCAGCTTGGCTTCCTGCAGGGCGCGGAGCGTTCCTCCGGTGGCCAGGATGCGCCAGCCCTGCGCCAGAAGTCCCTTGGCCAGGGGCAGCAGCCCCGTCTTGTCGTACACCGAGATCAATGCCGTAGGCATGTCCGCCCCCTGAACCCTTGATTTTTTCATGCCGTGGGCCCATCCGGAAGGGCTGGATGTCCCGGGCGTCCCCGAGGTCCGGCCCTTCCGGGTTCCGGAGCGCCGGCCGAAGGCGCCCGTCCCGAATGTGACTCCCGCCACAGGAGGCCGCCGCCGGCCGGATCTGGCGGATTTCCTGGACTTCCGGGCTCCCGGAAGGACCTGGGCCGCTGGAAGGGGTTGGGGCGTCCACCTTTACCTCCAGCGCCCCAAGCCCCATCCTGGAAGGCCTGGAGTGGGCCCATGCCGACGATCAAGATCAACGATGTCGAACTGAGCGTGAACCCCGGCACCCTGGTGCTGGATGCCTGCCGCACCGTGGGCATCGACATCCCCCACTACTGCTACCACCCCGCGCTCACGCCCGTGGCCACCTGCCGCATGTGCCTCGTGGAGATCAAGGGCCAGCCCAAGCTCGCCACCAGCTGCACCACCACCGTGCCGCCCGCGCCCAAGGACAATCCCGAGGCCGTGGTGATGGAGGTCTTCACCAACACGCCCGCCGTGGCCGATGCCCGGGCCGGCGTCATGGAATTCCTCCTCATGAACCACCCGCTGGACTGCCCCATCTGCGACCAGGCGGGCGAGTGCAAGCTCCAGGACTACTCGTACCATTACGGCAGCGGCGACTCCCGCATGGCCGAGGTGAAGCGGCGCTACCGCTACGAGGACCTGGGCGCCAAGATCGTCATCGACAAGAACCGCTGCATCCACTGCACCCGCTGCGTGCGCTTCACCAAGGAGATCAGCGGCGGCTACGAGCTCACGGTCGCGCAGCGCGGCGCCCACCTGGAAGTCACCACCTACACGGGCAAGTCCCTCGACCAGAACCCCTACGCGGGCAACGTGGTGGACCTCTGCCCCGTGGGCGCCCTGACCAGCCGCGACTTCCGCTTCCGCAAGCGCGTCTGGTACCTCAAGAACACGCCCTCCATCAGCCGCCACTCGGCGCTGGGCAACCCCATCTGGATCGACCATGAGGCCAACCAGATCCACCGCTTCCGCCCCCGGCCCCTGGAGGGCAAGGAGACCACGCACTTCATCAGCGACGCGGAGCGCTACGCCTACGTGCACTACAACCGGCAGGGTGGGACCCCCGCGCCCCTGCTGAAGGGCGCGCCGGCCTCGCTTGATGCCATTCGCGAGGCCCTCCAGGCCGCGGGCCCCGTGGCGGTCATCGGCCAGGGCACCTTCGGCTGCGACACCGCCCAGCGCCTGGGCGACTTGGCGGCCTCCGAAGGCCTGCGCTACGGCAGCGGCGACAAGACCATCCCCGCGGTGCTGCCCAAGTACCAGACCAGCGAGGACGGCATCCTCAACCGCCGGGGCTTCACGGAGCGTGGCTACCGCTTCGGCGCGCTGGAAGAGCTGCTGGCCAAGGTCCAGAAGGGCGAGGTCAAGGCCGTGGCGCTACTGCACGACGCCGCCTTCACCAGCCCCAAGGAGACCGAGCTGCTGGGCCAGATCCTCAAGGCCGCCGAGTTTAGCCTGGCCTTCGAGGTGGAAGCCTCGGACCTGGGCCGCGCCGCCACCGCCTGGCTGCCCATCACCAGCTACACCGAAGAGAGCGACTTCATCGTCAACCACGAGGGTGAGCTCCGCCGCTACCAGAAGGCCCTGCAGGCGCCCAAGGGCGTCCGCACCCTGCCCGCCTGGGTGAAGGAGCTGGCCGCCGTTCCTGCCGCCGTCTAGCGGAGGAAAGGGGGAACCATGTTCCTCCACGATGCGCTGACCAAGGGCCTCGTCCGCTACCTCACGGCCGAGCTGCCCAGCTACCAGCGGCGGGTGCCCAACGATGTGGAGCGGCTCCGGGCCGGGCTCCGCCCCGGCGACGTGGTGCTGGTGGAGGGCAAGTCCCGCATCAGCCGCATGATCATGAGCCTCAGCCAGAGCTCGTGGAGCCACGCCGCCATGTACATCGGCGACGCCCTGCTGCGCTGGGGCGGCCCCCATGCCGAGTCGGCCCTGGATCGCTTCGGGGCCGAGGCTTCCCATCTGGTCCTGGAGAGCGACATGGCCGAAGGCGTGCGGGTGTTCCCCGTGGCCTGGTACGCGGACCACAACTTAAGGGTCTGCCGGCCCCAGGGCCTCTCCACCGACGATCTGGAGCGGGTGGTGGCGGAGATGCTCCGGCACCTTGGGCTGCGCTACGACAGGAGGAACATCTTCGACCTGGGACGCTACCTCACCCCTGTCCACCTGCTGCCGGCCCGCTGGCGGCGGCGCCCCCTGTACCTGGGCAGCTCCAGCAGCCGCGAGGTGATCTGCTCGGCGCTCATCGCCAAGGCCTTCTACCGGGTGGGTTTTCCCGTGCAGCCCCTGGTCGGCGAGGCGTCCGCCTCCCATTCGCGCCAGGTGATCGCGCGGCACCCGAGCTACATCATGCCCCGGGACTTCGATCTGAGCGCCAACTTCGAGGTGCTGAAGGTCAACCTGGCCCCACCTGAAAAAGCGGGCGCCTGGGGGCGCCCGCTTGCCGAAGGTTGAAGCCTGAGACCTGAGGACTGGAGCCTACTTCTTCACCTTGGCATCCTCGATGAGGACCGCGTAGGAATAGCCGGAGCCGAAGTCCTTGTCCGTGCGCACCACGCCGGTGACGGTGACCGTGTCGCCCTTGGCGGCCGGGTCATTGCTGGTGACGGTGATGTCGTTGCTGCCGGCCTTCGCATCGCCGCTGCCGTCCTGCAGGTGCAGCCAGTTCTTGCCCATGATGCCGGCGTTGTACTTCACGACCTTGCCGCGCACGGTGACGGTCTTCCCCTTGAGGGCGCCCTTCTGGGCCCAGACTTCGGCGACGGTGCGGGCATCCGCCCCCGAGGCCTTCTCGACCTTCCCCACTTCCACGGCCGCCGCTTGGCCTGCGGAGGCATGGGGATCGCCAGCGGGGGCCGCGGCCGGGCCGCTGCCGGCCAGGGTGCCGAAATAGATCTCGGCGAAGGTCCGCTTCAGGGTCTTGGATTCGAAGTCCCGCATGATCATGGCGCCGGTCACCGTGACCTCGGCGCCCTTCTCGACCTTGGTCTCGGGCACGGCGGCCCAGACTTCGCCCTGGGCGGTCTGGATGCGCAGGTAGGAATAGGGCGACGCGGCGATGCGCTCCAGGAGCTTCCCGGTGACGGACAGGCCCGCGGAAGGCGCGCCAGCCGGCGCGGCACCGGGCGCGGCGGTCTGGCCCTGGATGGGGGCGGCGACCACGGGAGCCTGGGACTTGTTGGAATTGCAGCCGATGATGGCCGCGGCGATGAGCAGGACGGGAAGGGTGCTGCGCATGGATGGGACTCCTTGTAGGAACCGGGAAGAGGCCACGGGACCCTGAAGCTTACGGTCAAACACCTATGACCGTCGACAAAGGCTCCGCGGGGGTGGTCTGCCCCGGGCCCCTGGGGCCGGAGGCCCGGGCCGGGTCGTCCCAGAAGGGATAGAAGCAGTACCACTGGCTGGGATGCTGGCGGATCAACTGTTCCAGGGTGGAGACATAGGTCCGCATTCCTGCCTCGATGGCGGCCTGCCGCTCCCCCCGGCGGCCCAGGACCCGGATGGGCTCACCGAACCGGGCATGGAAGCGCCGCGCCTCGTCCGTGTAGAAGAAGCTGGTGACGATGGACGCGCCGGTCATGGCCGCCAGTTCCCAGGGGCCGCGGGGGAAGGGCGCCTCCCGGCCGAAGAAGGGGATGGGCAGCCCGTTCAGGCTGAAGTCCCGGTCCCCCTGCATGCCCACCAGGGCGCCCTCCCGCAGCAGCTTGACCAGGGGCAGGGTGGAGAAGCCGATGCCATCCACGGGGACGCCCACCACGCCGCCCTGGGCGCGCATCTGCTCCCGCAGCCGCTCCACCGCCTCGAAGCGGTCGGGCTTGTAGACCGTGTGGATCTTCAGGTTCCGGGCCCGCAGCAGCAGCCCGCCCAGCTCGTAGTTGCCCGCGTGGGCCGTGAGGAGGATGACGCCCCGCCCCTCGGCCATCGCCGTGTCCAGGTGCTCCAGGCCCTCCAGGGAGGTGAATTGCGCCAGGGCCTCCTCCGGGGCGCGCTGGCCGTAGTAGAAGAAGTCCACCCAGGCGCGGGCGTGCTGGCGCACCATGTCCCGGGCGATCCGGTCCACCTCCGGGTGGGTGGGGCGCAGCCCCAGCATCTGGGCCGTGTTGCCCAGGATGGCCTCCAGGTACTTGGGGCGCAGCGTCACGAAGGCGTGGGCGATCTGGTCGGCGATCTCGTGGCCCCGCTCGCGCCGGGCGAAGGAGCGGGCCGCGAAGTGGAACAGGGGGAACAGCGAGCCGAAGACCGCCCCGTAGGCGAGGCCCAGGAGCCTGGAGTCGGACTGCATCCGGTCCTGCATCCCCGGCCTCCTAGCGCCACACGTTCTGGTTGGGATTGCGGTCCTCCATCTCCAGCCACAGGCGCTGGAGGCTCTGGAGGCGCTCGGGGTACTCGAGGTCGAGGCGGTCCAGCGTCGCGTCGTCGTCGGCGTCGTAGGCGCAGGGATCCTCCAGCACCTCGGCGGGGAACTCGGGGAACACCTCCGCGAGCAGGGCCCGGTCGAAGCCGCGCACGCTGAGGGTGCGGATGCCCGGTGTGTCCACCAGGGTGCCCCCCTCCAGGGCCAGCCAGCGGGCGGCCGTGGTGGTCTGCTTGCCGGTGCCGAACTTCGTGAGGCCGCCGATCTTCAGGGCCGCCTGCGGGTGCAGGGCGTTCACGAGGGTGCTCTTGCCCACGCCGCTGTGGCCCAGCAGCACCACCACCTTGCCCTGCAGGAGGTCGCGCAGGGCCTCCAGCCCTTCGCCCTTGAGGGCGGAGGTCTCATGGATGGAGACCTGCTGGCCCCGTAGCGGATCCAGCTCGGGCAGGGTGTCCTTCTTCGAGGCCCGGTCCCGCTTGGTGACGATGACGCGGAAGGCGAGGCTCGCATCCAGGGCCAGCACCTGGGCCCGCTCCAGGAGACCGGGGCGCAGGGGCGGATCCACCACGGCGGCGCAGATCCAGAGCTCGTCGGCGTTGGCGCAGATGAGCTGCCAGGGCTCGCGATCGTCGATGCCGCCCCGCTTGAGCAGGCTCTTGCGCGGCATCACCGCCACCACCTGGGCCTCGGGGGAGCCCCCGTCGCCGCGGACGGACGGGGAGGCGGGGGCCCTGGGCTCATCGAGTTCGATGGGGACGGCCGAATAGCGCACCCGGTCGCCGCAGACCAGGCGCACGCCCTTGAGCTTGCCGCTCAAGGTGGCCCGCATCACCGTGCGGTCCGCCAGCTCCAGGTCCACCCACTGGCTGTGGCGCTGGATGAGCGTGGCCTCGGGCAGGTGCATCCAGGGCGCGGGATCCGGAAGGCGCAGCAGGGCCTCGGGGTCGTGCGCCTCGATGCCGGTCTCCAGACGCTCGGCGTGGCGCTGGCGCCGCTTGCTGTCCGCCGCCCGCTCGCGGGAATAGGCCTCCCGGTGGTCCAGGTCTTGGGCCTCCCGGCTCTGGCCGAGGCGGAACTTGCGGGTCATGCCCTGCCTGCGAACTCGCCGGTCTCGGTGCTCACCTTCACCTTCTCGCCCTCCTTGATGAAGAGGGGCACCTTGATCTCGATGCCGGTCTCCAGCTTGGCGGGCTTGGTGACGTTGCCGCTGGCCGTGTCGCCGCGGGCGCCGGGCTCCGTGTAGGTGACGGCCAGTTCCACCTGGCCGGGCATCTGCAGGCCGATGGGGTTGCCGTTGAACTTCTGGATCTGGACGATGAGGCCCTCGGTCAGGTAGTCGAGGGCGTCGCCCATGAGGCCGGTGCCCAGCGTGTGGGTCTCGTAGGTCTCCTGGTCCATGAAGTGGGAGCCTTCGCCGTCGCTGTAGAGGTAGCTGGCGGGCGTGAGGACCAGATCCGGCTCCTTGAACTTGTCCCCGGCCTTGAAGGTCTTGTCGAAGACGGCGCGGGTGAGGAGGTTGCGCATCTTGATGCGCACCAGCGTCTGGCCGCCCCGGGCTGTGGGGGTCGAAATTTCCACATCCAGGCAGTGGTAGGGCGTGTCTTCGAGTTCGAAGAACATCTTGCGCTTGATTTCGATGGCTTCGAGCAGGGCGGCCATGGGCACTCCAGAATGTCGAATCCTCCATTCTAGCCCGGCTTCGGAGAGGGGTCTCGTGGTTAGAATTTCAGTTCCATGGCAGATCCAAGAACCATCGGCAGGTACCAGGTCCTGCGGCCCCTCGGACAGGGCGGCATGGGGACTGTCTATCTGGCGGAGGATCCGCTGCTCAAGCGGCGCGTGGCCATCAAGGTGGTGCGGGTCACGGGCGTCGCGCGGCACCAGGCCACCCTGCGATTCCGGCGCGAGGCGGAGATCAGCGCCCAGCTGAACCATCCGAACCTGGTGACGGTCTTCGACGTGGGCGTGGAGGAGGACCTGGGGCCCTTCCTCGCCATGGAGTACGTGGAAGGAAAGAGCCTCGGCCGCCACATCAAGGACAAGGACCTGGACACGGAAACCAGCGCCCGGGTCCTGATCCAGACCGCCCGCGCCCTGCGGGCCGCCCATCGCCGCGCCATCGTGCACCGCGACGTGAAGCCTGACAACATCCTGCTGAGCGAAGAGGGCCGGGCCAAGCTCATGGACTTCGGCATCGCCCGCACCCTGGGCCACCTGGGCCCGGGTTCCGACCAGTCCCTGGACATGCCCCTCATGGAGGGAGATGGCGCCGCGCTGGCGCAAACGCTGGCCCTCCGGTTGACCTCCTCCGGCGACTTCCTGGGCTCCCCCGCCTACGCGCCTCCGGAAGTGCTCCGGGGCAGCGAGGGCACGCCGGCCTCGGACCGCTACAGCTTCGCCGCCACGGCCTTCGAGCTCCTCACCGGCAAGCTGCCGCACCCGGGGAGCGGCCTCGCCGAGATCATCCTCCACATCCTCCAGGAGCCCGTGGCCATCCCGGCGGACGTGTCCCCCCGCATGGCCACCGTGTTCCGGCGGGCCCTGGCGGCGGATCCGGACGACCGCTACACGACGCTCCCCGAGTTCATGGAAGAGCTGATCGACGCCTTGCCGGGCCCCGTCAGCATGCGGGCCCGCCTGTTCACGTTCCTCGGGCAGGACGAGGACGGCACCGGCAGCGTCTCCACGGCGCGGTTCCGGCAGATCGAGCCTGCGCCGGCGACAGAATCCGGATCCCACGAGTCCCGCGCCCGGGGCACGGCGCCCCTCAAGATCGCCCTGGCCGAGGACCCGGTGGAATCCTACCTCTCCACCCGGAAGCGCGCCGGCCGCCAGGCCGGTTCCGATGGCCCGGGCACCAACTGGGGGCAGGTCCTGAAGTGGATCGTCCTGGCCTTCATCGTTCTCCAGCTCTTCTGGTGGCTGGCGCCCGCCCTGTCGCGCCTCCAGTTCTGAGAGGACGGCCCCGGACGGCCCGGACGGTGTCAGGAACAGCTCAGGACGGGCTCAGGAGAAGGCCCGCATCAGCAGGAAGAGCGACCCGTTCCAGCAGGCATGGACGAGGATGGCGGGCCAGAGGCTGCCGGTGCGCCGCACGGCCAGGGCGAGCACCAGGCCCAGGGTGCTGAGGATGGGCAGGCCCGCGGGCTGCAGGTGGATGGCTCCGAAGAGCAGGGCCGAGGCCACCAGGGCGAGGGTGACGCGGCCCCCCCGCGCCAGCACCGGGAACAGGAACCCGCGGAAGAGGAACTCCTCGAAGACTGGGGCCACGCCCGCCACCACGAGGAACATGGCCAGGGTGGGGCCCCAGCCCGTCAGCCCCCGCAGCAGTTCCTGCAGGTCCCGCTGGGGGTTCTGCTCCGGCTTCAGCACCTGGCTCGTGGCCATGGCCACCGCCAGCACCAGGAACACGGCCAGGGCGAGGAAGGCCACGGCCCAGGCCAGGTCTCGGCGGGTCGGCGAGGGCCCCACCCGTCGCCACAGCCCGGAGAAGGAGAGGCCTTCCGCCCAGCCGAGCAGGCGCAGGCCCACCCCGGCATGGAGGAGGGTGCCAAGGGGCACGACGGCCCAGCGCAGGGAGGGCCAGGGAACGAGGAGCAGCCCGGCCAGGTTGCCCGCCGCGAAGAAGGCCATGAACCAGCCCAGGAAGACCAGGGCGGCCGCCCGGCCCGACAGGCCCCAGGCGGGCAGGGGCCGGACCGGCGGCTGCCGGCGCGTGGCCCAGAGGTAGATGCCCACGGCCAGGCCTCCGACAGCGAGGGCCGTCACCAGCAGCCCGAGGCCCCCCAGGGCCGCCAGGCGGGTGATCAGCAGGCCGCGGGCCTGGGCGCGCAAGGGCTCGCCGGCGCCGGGCCCTCCTTCCCGGTCCCGCAGCCGGGCTTCCAGCAGGCGGGCCGTGTAGCCGTTCCCCAGCCGCCGCTGGACCTCCGCGCGCGTGGCGGCATCCGGGACGGGGGCGCCTTCATAGGCGGCCTCGAAGGTCCGCTGGAAGCGCGCTCCCGCGGCGCCGGCGGGGAGGCTGGTCTGGACGAGCTCCCGCGCCCCGGCCGGGTCGCCCAGTTCCGCCATGAGCACCGCGAGCAGGGACCGGTCCCACGGATCCGTCACTCCGCCCCGCGCCTTGGCCCATTCCTGGGGCGGGATGGGGGTGCCCCGCAGCAGGTGGGATCCGGCCAGGCCGGCTTCGAGGATCTGGCCCTGGAGGGTGGTCCGGCCCGAGGGGCGGTGGTTCCCCTCCTGGCGGATGCGGAGGGTGAGACCCGCGGCCATCAGGGCGAGGAGGGCCAGGAAGGCGATGAGGGGATCGGCCCAGCGGCGGTCCGGGTGCCAGGGGCTTGGAGGGGTGGAATCCATGGTTCCCAGGCTACGCGAAGGGCGGCCGGCCGGTGCGGCGGAAGCGGCGGACCGCCACCCACAGGTAGACCCGGTTCAGCAGGCGGGGCAGGCCCGGGATCGCCAGCAGCGGCGCGACCCAGCGCCAGCCGGGCAGTCGCCGGGCGATGGGCCGGAGGAGGGCCGCCCCCGCCCAGACCTGGCGCGTGCCCAGGTCGAGGCCGTGGATCTCCGCCTCCAAGGGACGCCCGGCCAGCTCGGGTCCCAGGGCCAACAGGTCCGGATCGCGCAGGGAGGCGATGTGCAGAAGGCCCCGGCGATCCCGCCGGGCCAGCCAGAGGGCCATGCGGCAGCAGAGGGTGCAGGCCGGATCGTAGGCGAGGAGCAGGGGCGCGGGCATCGGGACGCATCATGCCACGGTTGGCGGTAAGGTTGAGGCTCCGGAGGCTCCATGCCCTTCTCCCATCCCATCGAGGTGCGGTTCAGCGACCTGGACGCCATGGGCCACGTGAACAACGCCGTGGTGGTGAGCTTCATGGAGCAGGGGCGCTTCCAGTGGTGGCGCAGCTTCCTGGGCGGCCGGGCCTTCACGGACGAAGGCTTCCTCATCGCGCGCATCGAGGTGGACTACCGCATGCCCATCCTCCTGGGCGACGACGTCCGGGTGGAGCTCCACTGCGCCCGGGTGGGCAACAGCTCCTTCGACCTGGGCTACCGCCTCACCAAGGGCCTGGGCGGTCCGGTGTTCGCCGAGGGGAGGAGCGTGCAGGTGATGCTGGACTTCGCCACCAACCGGCCCAAGCCGCTCTCGGCCGCCACCCGCGCCTGGCTCGAAGCCCAGGCCTGATCCGCGGATGCTCCTGGGTACCGCCGCCTGGGCCGAGGGGCCCCTGGAACGCCGGACGCTCGTGGGCCGGCTGGCGTCAGGCCGCCTGGCGGATCTGAACCGCATCGAGGCCATGCGCCTCCGCAAGCTGGGGGAGGGCGATCCCGAGCGGCTGGCCGAGGCCCTGGTCCCGGGAAGCCTCCGGCGCCTGCTGGAAGGCGGGGCCCGAGCCTTGGCCAGGGCCAAGCAGACCCTGGCCTACGCCGAGAAATGGGACCGCCGCGGCACCCTGCCGGAATCCCTGGCCCCCTCCCCGGAATCCGCGGACCTGCTGCCCTGCCTGCCCCGGCCCGCGGCGCTGCACCGGGCTGACGGGACCGCCCTCGACCGCTTCCGGGTGAGGGGACCCGGGGCGGAGCTGATGGAACTGCCCCGTCCCGGCCTGGCGGTCCTGGGCTTGGCGGGCGGAGGCGCCGCGGGATTCTGCCTGGCCCTGGAGGACGGGGGAAGCGTCCTGCTGGGAGCCTGGATGGTGGATGCCTGGCCGGAGGGGAGCCTGGAACTACGGGCCGGCGCCGCCCGCCGCAGCACGCCCCTCGGGGCCTGGGAGGGCCTGGAGCTGCCGACCCTCCGCCCGGGCGAGGTCCTGCTGCTGCCGGTGCCGAAGCTCAAACCCCTGCAGGAGCTGCTGCCGGGGGCCGAGGTCCTGGTGGGCACGGCCTTCGAAACCCTGATCCTGCGGGCCGGGCCGGAGGGGATCCACCCCACCGTGCACTGACGTGCCACTCAGGGACTGGTCCGGGCTGGGCCGACCCGGAATGAGTGTCGCGACAGTTCCATCGGCGCTATCCTGCGGCCCCTGTCCCAGAGGAGCGACCATGCCGACGAACACCGTCCGGCTCCACCGCGTGCTGCGGGCCACGCCCGACCGGATCTACCGGGCCTTCCTCGATCCGGATGCCATGGCCAAGTGGCTCCCGCCGCACGGCTTCACGGGCAAGGTCCACCACCTGGAGGCCCGGGTGGGCGGCACCTACCGGATGACCTTCACGAACTTCGGCACGGGCAGCAGCCACAGCTTCGGCGGCGAGTATCTGGAACTGGTGCCCGGGGCGCGCATCCGGCACACGGACACCTTCGACGATCCGAACCTGCCCGGAACCATGGAGACGACGATCTCCCTGAAGGCCGTGTCCGTCGGCACCGAGGTGGACATCGTGCAGGCGGGCATTCCGGCCGTCATCCCGCCGGAGGCCTGCTATCTGGGCTGGCAGGAGTCGCTCCTGCTGCTGGCGCAGCTGGTGGAGCCCGAGATTCCGGACGGAGCCTAGAGTCTGTAGATCCTAGCCCCGCATCATCTCCGCGATGAGGAAGGCCATCTCCAGGCTCTGGGTGCCGTTCAGCCGCGGATCGCAGCCGGTCTCGTAGGCCTTGGCCAGGTCCGCCTCGGAGAGGCCCTCGCTGCCGCCGGTGCACTCGGTGACGGCCTCGCCCGTGAGCTCGATGTGGACGCCGCCCAGGTGGGAGCCGTGGGCCCGGTGGATCTCGAAGGCCTGGCGCAGCTCCGAGAGGATGGCCCCGAAGTCGCGGGTCTTGAGGCCCTGGGCGCTCTCGGCGCCGTTTCCGTGCATGGGGTCGCAGCTCCAGAGCACCGGATGGTCCGTGGCCTGGACGGCCTTCAGGAGGGGCGGCAGGGCCGCCTGGATCTTCGCGGCGCCGAAGCGGGAGATGAGGGTGAGGCGCCCGGGCTCCCGGTCCGGGTCCAGGCGGTCCAGCAGGGCCGCCAGGTGCTCGGGCGTGGCGCTGGGACCCACCTTCACGCCGATGGGGTTGCGGAGGCCGCGCAGGTACTCGATGTGGGCGCCGTCCAATTGGCGGGTGCGCTCGCCCACCCAGAGGGTATGGGCCCCCAGGTTGTAGTAGGCGGACGTTTCGCCCACCCAGCGGGTGAGGGCCTCTTCGTAGGGCAGGAGCAGGGCCTCGTGGCTGGTGTAGAAGTCGATGCGCTCCAGGGCGTCCCGCTGCACGCCGCCCAGGGCCTCCAGGAAATCCAGGGACTCGCGCACCTGGTCCAGGGTGCGCCGGTACTCGGGCACCCGGCCCGCCTCGCCGGGCAGCTCCCAGCGCTCGGGGTGGTGCAGGTCCGCGTAGCCGCCGGCGGCGAGGGAGCGCAGGTGGTTCAGGGTGGCGGAGGCGTGGAAGTAGGCCTCCAGCATGCGGCCGGGATCCGGGCGGCGGGCGGCCTCGTCCGCCTCGAGGCCGTTCACGAGGTCGCCGCGGTAGCTGGGAAGCTCCTGGCCCCGCACCAGCTCCGTGGGCTTGCTGCGGGGCTTGGCGAACTGGCCGGCGATGCGGCCCACCCGCACCACCGGCTTCCGCCCGCCGTGGGTGAGGGCCACGGACATCTGGAGCAGCACCCGCAGCTTGCCCGCGATGGATTCCGCCGTGCAGTCCTTGAACTGCTCCGCGCAGTCGCCGCCCTGGAGGAGGAAGCGGCGTCCCGCGGCGGCCTCGGCCAGCAGGCCCCGGAGGCGGTCCACCTCCTGGGGCACCACCAGGGGAGGCATGCGGCGCAGCCGCGCCAGGACGCCCTCCAGCTCGGAGGGATCGTCATAGGCCGGCTGCTGCGCGGCGGGGAAGCGCTGCCAGCTGTGGGGGTTCCAGGGCGCCATCGGACCTCGGGGACGAAGGTCCAGTCTACCCGTTCGACGCGGCCCCGCCGGCCTCCGGTTCCACGGGGGTGATCCACCGGTAGCCTTCGCCGCCCACCGTGGTGATCCAGGGCGAACCGAGCTCCTCCCCGAGCTTGCGGCGCAGGTTGGCGATGTGGACGTCCACCGTGCGGGCGCTGGGGCGGGCGTCCGGCTCCCAGGCCAGCTGCAGCAGCTCCTTGCGGCTGTGGGTCCGGCCCGCGTGGGTGATGAGGATCTCCAGCAGGCGGAACTCGCGGGGGGTCAGCTCCAGGGGCCTCCCTTCCCGCCGGGCCTCCAGGCGCGGGAGGTTGAACCGGAAGGGGCCGGACCGCAGCTGGGTCGGCCGGTCCACGGGGCGGGTCCGGCGCAGGATCGCCTTCACCCGGGCGACGAGCTCCAGCACGGAGAAGGGCTTCACCAGGTAGTCGTCGGCGCCCAGGCTCAGGCCCTTCACCCGGTCCGCCTCCTCGCCCCGGGCCGTGAGGAGGAGCACGGGAACATGATCCTGCCGGTCCCGGAGGGTGCGGAGGACCTCGAACCCGTCCAGCTGGGGCAGCATCAGGTCCAGCACGATGAGATCCGCGGCCCGGGCCGTGTGGGCCGCCAGGGCGGGCACACCATCCTCCACGGCCTCCACGGAGTAGCCTTCGAAGCTCAGGTTGTTGACGAGGAGTTGGCAGAGGGAGGGCTCATCCTCCACCACGAGGATGTGGATCACGGCATCTCGCTCAAGGATCGTGCTTCATCCACGATGCGAGCATTGCCTTGGAAAGGCAAGTTGGATCGGCTGCAATTTCCTAGTGCGGGTATTCCTTCAGTACCGGCTGTCCGCGGGCTTCCCGCCCCGGGGCCAATCGTTCACCTTCCCGGGGAAGTCCGGCCGGGGCTGATGGGTGAAGTAGGCGGACACATCGCAGGCCTCCTGGGCCGTGAGGGGCTCCGTTCCGCCCAGCCCGCTCATGTTGGCCTTCACGAAGGCCGCGGCCTTGCTGGTGCGGGCCATGCCGGCCCCGAGGTTGAAGGACCGGGGACCCCAGAGCGGCGGAATGTCCGCGGAGCCCTGGCCGTCCTCTCCGTGGCAGACCACGCAGGCCCGGGCGTAGACCGCCTTGCCGCGTTCCGGATCCGCGGGCGCGGGGGCCTGCAGGGGGGGATTTCCCCGGCCCACCACCTCGGCCCCCACGGGGACATCCTTGGACAGCCACCAGACATAGGCCAGCAGGCCGCGCATCTCCTCGCTGTTGGTCGGCAGGGGCTTGCCGTTCATGGAGCGCAGGAAACAGCCGTTGATGCGGTCCTCCATGGTTCCCACGCGCCCGGCCCGGGGCAGGTAGGTGGGGAAGACGGCCCAGAGGCCCACCATGGGCGCGGCGTGGGGCGCCTTCCCGGCGTCCCGGTGGCAGCTGCTGCAGCTGAGCGCATTCCCGGAATAGGCCGGAGCGTACTTGGGGGTGTTCGTGAAGATCTTCTGGCCCATGCGGATCGCCTCGCCGACGGGCCCCGGGGGGATGGTCGCCTCCTGGGGCGCCTTCAAGGGCACCTGGACGGGCTTGGGCGGCTCGGCGGCCACCATGCCCAGGCTGAGAACCACGAGGCCCATCCATGAACGCGTCATGACTTCCCCCATCAGGGCGGGTGTCGCCCGCCTGATGGTAGGTCCCGGGAGGAGCCGTGCCCCGTGATCCTGGTCATCTCTGAAGGTGCCAGGCAGGTGGAAACCGAGCGGGGATGGGGCCTTCGGGTCAGGCGACCGGCACCTCCAGAAGGGCCGAGAGGCCCTCGCCGGGAGCGGAGGTGAAGGAGAGGCCCCAGCCTTCCTGCTCCGCCACCTGCACCAGGAGGCTCAGGCCGAGCCCCTGGCCTTCCCGCATGAAGCCCTCCTTCCCCTTGGAGCGCAGGCGCTGGAAGGGCTTGCCCAGGGCCTTGAGCTGGTGGGGTTCCAAGCCGTCCCCCTCGTCGGTGACCCGGAGGCAGAGGCGGCGCCGGGTCCGCCAGGATTCCAGGGTGACCCGGCCCCGCCCGTGGGTCAGGGCGTTCTCCACCAGGGTGAGCAGGGCCGAGCGCAAGGAGGGCAGCGGGGCCCGCCCCGACGCCTCCACCAGCTGGATCTCCAGGGGCCTGCCTTCGACCTCGAATCCGGGGCGCAGGTCCTCCACCACGTCGCGGATCCAGGCGGGCGTGGCCAGGCCGTGGGGACCGGAGGCGCCGCCGCCGCGGATGACCCGCAGGCCGGTCTCGATGATGGTGGTGAGGTGGTCCACCTCCTCGCCGATCTTGAGCAGCTCCTCGTCGGCCCGCTCGGGGCTGAGGCGGCCCAGGCGCAGGGAGTCGCAGCGGAACTTGAGGATGGCCAGGGGCGTCTTGAGGCTGTGGGTCATGGAGGCCATGCGATCGGCGTCCAGCTCGGCCTTGCGCCGGGTCCGGTGCCGCAGCCACAGGCCCAGCAGCATGGCGAGCCCCACGGAGAGGGCCACGCCTGAGACCAGGCGCCGCTGGGACTTGAGCGTCCGGCGGAAAGCCGCCTGGTCGTCATCGAAGGCCACGCCGCCCAGGGACCAGCCCTCTCCGAAGGCGTTGGTCTTGGTGATGGAGCCCAGGGGCAGGACGATGAGCCGCTGGGGGTCGGCCTGGAGGTTGGGCTGGGCCCCCCAGGGCTGGGGCTTCAGGTCCTTCCGCGTGGCGTCCGATTCCCGGAGGAGCCCCATGCGCAGGGCCCGGCGCGGAGCCAGGGCGATGCCCAGCTCGCGCTCCACGTCCGGGGACCCGGGCCGCCAGCGCTTGATCACCAGCCAGCGGTCCGACAGCAGGACCACCGTGGCCACCTTCCCGAAGTCGGGATCCTGCTCCCGCGGCGGGTTCCACTCGAAGCGCTGGGCCATCTCGGCGTGGGTCATCCATCCCAGGTACTGCTGGGTCTGGGCGGGGTCCTCGGGGGGGACCAGGTGGTCGCCCTCGCGGACCCAGAGGTGGCGGCCCTCGAAGCGGTCCAGCAGGGCCACCACCAGGGGCTGGTCGGCGAGAAAGCGGCGGACGTCCTCCTCATCGCCCCGCTGGATGCTGTGGAGGATCGGCAGGCTCTTCCAGTGCCGCTCCACCGCCTCGAAGTCCACCCAGTGGGCATCCATGTAGGCCTGCTGCGCGTTGCCGATCTGATCCATCAGGTAGTACCGGGGGGCGAAATACAGCACCCCCGCCGTCAACAGGCCCGCCAGGACCAGGAGGACGATGCCGCTCTGCTGCTGGAGGCGCTGCCACCGGGAGGTTCCGAAGCCGGGATGGAGGACGCGGAAGCGGGAGGTGCGATGGCGGGGCATGGGGGGCTCGGCGGGAAGGGGGTGACAGCCAGCTTAGCGGCCGCCGGCCTCCTAACCCAGGGCCAGCATCCGCTCCAGGGGCTTGAGGGCCTTCAGCCGGACGGCCTCGTCCAGGCGGATCTCCGGCTGCAGGTCCCGCAGGCAGAGGTAGAGCTTTTCCAGGCTGTTGAGCTTCATGTAGGGGCAGAGGCTGCAGTTGCAACCGCTGTCCGCCGGGGCGGGGATCAGCTCGGCGTCGGGCCGCCGGTGGCGCATCTGGTGGAGGATGCCGGCCTCGGTGGCCACGATGAAGGCCTTGGCGCTGTCCTTGGCCACGAAGTTGAGCAGGGCCGCCGTGGAACCCACGAAGTCTGCCAGCTGGCTGACGGTGGCGTCGCACTCGGGGTGGGCGATGAGCTTGGCCTCGGGGTGCTGGGCCTTGAGGGCGGCCAGGCGCTTGGCCGTGAACTGCTCGTGGACGATGCAGAAGCCAGGGAAGAGCACCATCTCGCGACCCGTCTGCTGCATCACCCACTTGCCTAGGTGGCGATCGGGGGCGAAGACGATCTTGCGATCCTTCGGCAGGCTCTCCACCACGCGCACGGCGTTGCTGCTGGTGCAGATGACGGTGCTGAGGGCCTTCACGCCCGCGGAGCAGTTGATGTAGCTGACCACGTCGTGATCCGGGTACTGCTTCAGCCACTCGGCGAAGTGGTCCGCCGGGCAGCGGTCCGCCAGGCTGCAGCCGGCGTCCATGTCGGGGATGACCACGGTCTTGCCGGGGTTGAGGATCTTGGCGGTCTCAGCCATGAAGTGGACGCCGCAGAAGGCGATGACGTCGGCATCGGCCTTGGCCGCCTGCTGGCTGAGCTGGAGGCTGTCCCCCACGAAGTCCGCCAGATCCTGGATCTCGGGTTCCTGGTAGTAGTGCGCCAGGAGGACGGCCCGCCGCTCGGCCTTCAGCCGCCGGATCTCGGCGGGCAGGTCGAGGCCCGCGGGGATGCTTTCGAGGTCGGGGACGTAGGGGGCGGTCAGGTCCATGGCTCCATTCTAGGCCTTCTCAAGGAACCGGCGGATCCGCTGTCCCGGACCCGGGTCGTCGAAGACGGCGGCGAAGGCCGCCCGTTCCCAGGCCAGGGCGGCGGGGCGGGGGATCCCTTCCTGCCGCCTCTGGAGATCCCCCAGGAGAAAAAGAGCCCGTTCGCAGACGGGAAAATCTGTCGCCACAAGGGGGATTCCGCTACCCTGGGGGTGGATCGCAGGATCCAGGTGGACATGGGAATCCGATGGCTGCCCCCGAGGGGCGGACATCGGTCCTTTTGTATTTACAGTCATCTTTCACCACCGTCCAAAGGGGGGACACATGGCCAAGGCGCCGGCGCCAGACACTTCCAGCATCTCACGGCTGGACCAGACCAAGATCAGCCAGTACTTCGGCTGCAACACCTTCAGCGAGCGGACCATGCGCGACCGCCTGCAGAAGGATGTCTACAAGGCCTACCGCCAGGCGCTGAAGCGCGGCGAGGCCCTGTCGCCCGAGGTGGCCAAGAGCGTGGCCCAGGCCATGAAGGACTGGGCTCTGGAGCAGGGCTGCACGCACTTCACCCACTGGTTCCTCCCCATGACCGGCGCCACCGCCGAGAAGCACGATGCCTTCATCTCCTGGGACGAGCCGGGCCAGGTCATCGAGCGCTTCAGCGGCAGCCAGCTCATCCAGGGCGAGCCCGACGCCAGTTCCTTCCCCAGCGGCGGCCTGCGCGCCACCTTCGAGGCCCGCGGCTACACGGCCTGGGATCCGGCCAGCCCGGCCTTCCTCATCGAAGGCCCCATCGGCAAGACCCTCTGCATCCCCACGGCCTTCGTGGGGTACCACGGCGAGGCCCTGGACCACAAGGTGCCCCTGCTGCGGTCCATGGAGGTGGTCTCCCGGCGCGCCAGCGAGGGCCTGGCCCACTTCGGCGTAGCCGCCGACGCGGTGGTGGCCCAGTGCGGCCCCGAGCAGGAGTACTTCGCCGTGGACCTGGAGCTGGCCCAGCAGCGGCCGGACCTCATGTTCGCCAACCGCACCCTCCAGGGCGCCAAGCCGCCCAAGGGCCAGGAGCTGGAGGACCACTACTTCGGCAGCATCAAGGAGCGGGTCCTCGGCTTCATGCAGGAGGTCGAGCTGGAGTGCTTCAAGCTCGGCATCCCCGCCAAGACCCGCCACAACGAGGTGGCCCCCAACCAGTTCGAGATCGCGCCCATCTACGAGGCCGCCAACATCGCCAGCGACCACAACCAGCTGCTCATGGAGATCCTCAAGTCCGTGGGCGAGCGCCACGGCCTGGCCATCCTCCTGCACGAGAAGCCCTTCGCTGGCGTCAACGGCAGCGGCAAGCACGTGAACTGGAGCCTGGCCACGGACGAGGGCCAGAACCTGCTGGAGCCCGGGCAGACTCCCGAGGAGAACCTGCAGTTCCTCTACTTCCTCAGCGCCACCCTGAAGGCCATCCACACCCACGGCGGCCTGCTGCGGGCCGCCATCGCCAGCGCCGGGAACGACCACCGCCTGGGCGCCAACGAGGCGCCGCCGGCCATCATGTCCGTGTTCCTCGGCGCCCAGCTGAGCCACATCCTCGACGCCATCGAGAAGGGCGCGGCCGCCGACGCCTCCTCCCAGCGCATCCTGGATCTCGGCATCGGCAACCTGCCCCGCATCGAGAAGGACGCCACGGACCGCAACCGCACCAGCCCCTTCGCCTTCACGGGCAACAAGTTCGAGTTCCGCGCCGTGGGTTCCAGCCAGCCCATCGCCCTGCCGCTGACGGTGATCAACGCCGCCGTGGCCGAGGCACTGGAAGGGCTGAACGCCAAGCTCGACGCCGAGATCAAGGCCGGCAAGGAGCACCGTGCCGCCGTCCTGTCCGTGGTGCGCGAAGCCATCATCGAGACCAAGTCCATCCGCTTCGAGGGGAACGGCTACTCCGACGAGTGGAAGGCGGAGGCCGAGCGCCGCGGCCTTCCCCACGCGAAGGACACGGTGGCGGCCCTGCACATCTGGGAGAACCCCGCGGCCAAGTCCGTGTTCTCCAAGCCGGGCATCCTGTCCGAAGGTGAGCTGGAATCCCGCATCCACATCCGCCACGAGCAGTACCAGAAGGCCATCGCCATCGAAACGCAGGTGCTGCGCGAGATGGCGGAGACCCAGATCCTGCCGTCCATCACGGCGGACCTGGGAGCCCGGGCCAAGAGCCTCGGCCGGCTGGCAGCCGCGGGCATCGCGGTGCCCGAGACCCTGAAGGCCTCGCTCCAGGCCCAGGCCACCCTCGCGGGCGAGGCCCAGTCACGCCTTTCCGCCATGAAGGCCGCCCTGGCCGACGCGGATGCCATCGAGGACCTGCATGCGCGGACCGAGGCCTTCGGGCAGAAGGTGAACGAGGCCAAGCACGCCCTGCGGGAGGTGCTCGACCTCCTGGAAGAGGCCTGCGACGCCGACCTCTGGCCCCTGCCCAAGTACTGGCAGCTCTTGTCGCCCCTGCTCTAGCTTTTTCCAGTCTTCACAAAAAACGGGCCGCGATCGCGGCCCGTTTTTCGTGAGTGGAACGGAGGCTATCGGCCGAAGCGGAACACCGCGCTCACCTGGAGCCAGGTGGCGGTGTCGAAGCCGAAGCCATCGTTGCCGTTCTTGTCCACGAAGACCTGGTTCAGGGAGCCTTCGAGGGAGAACATCTTGTTGAAGGTGTAGCCGCCACCGCCACGGATACCGAGCTTGCCGCTCTGGCTGGCGCTGCCGCTGAAGCCGTTTCCGCTGTAATCGTCCTTGACGCTGTTGAGGGAGGCGCCGGCGATGGTGTACCAGCCCTGGTTCGGGCTCTGGAAGTTGTAGACCCAGTCGGCACCAATCTGCAGGATCTTGAAGTCGTTGTTGACATCAGCCGGGCCGCCCCAGCCGGAGCCGGGAAGGCTGTGGTAGGTCAACTGGGCGCGGACCTGGTGGTGGGAGGTGATGTTGAAGTCCAGGTGACCGCCGATGTGGGCGCCGAAGAACTGGTTGGTGCCGAAATCGGTCTTGTCCTTCAGGTCCCCGACCGGCAGAGTGAGCCCCGTCTGCAGACCGCCAGTGATGTCCTGGGCGGCGAGGGGCAGGCCCAGAAGGGCGAGGGCAAGGGCAACGCGGTGACGCATGAGACCTCCGACAATGACGGGCCCCGGTGTGAGGCCGGTCCCAGCCTAGCGAGGTACTGTCACAATTGGATCATCCGAAGGATCTATGCGCGGGGTTCGAGCGTGACGCCGCGCCCGCTGAGGATCCGCTGCTCGATGCGCGAGGTGCTGTGGCCCGGGAGGAAGGGCAGGAGCACCAGCTTCCCCCCGTGCGCCTCCACGATCTCGCGCCCCACCACGTTGTCCGGCGTGTAGTCTCCGCCCTTCACCAGCACGTCCGGCTGGAGGGCGCGGATGAGCTCCAGTGGCGTGTCCTCCCTGAAGAGCACGACCGCATCCACGCTGCGCAGGGCCAGGAGGATGGTGGCCCGGGCGGCCTCGTCCTGCAGCGGCCGGCCCGGGCCCTTGAGCCGCGCCACGGAGGCGTCGCTGTTGAGGCCCACCACGAGGAAGTCACCCAGGGCGCGGGCCTCGGCCAGGTACTGCACGTGGCCTGGATGGATCAGGTCGAAGCAGCCGTTGGTGAAGCACAGCGTTCCCGGACGGGGCACGGCCGCGAGGAAGGCTTCAGGGCTCTGGAAGAAACGGGTCGGTGACGGCATCTAAGAGACCAGGATAAAATGGAAGGTTCAGGGAGAAGTCCCAGGAGAAGTCTGCCATGCCGCTCTATGAATACCGTTGTGAAGCTTGTGGCCAGCCCGAGGAGAAGCTGGAGAGCATGTCCGCCCCCGACACGCATGCGTGCCCGGCCTGCGGCGAGCCCGGCGGCATGAGGCGGCAGCTGTCCGTGTCGGCCTTCGCCCTGACCGGCGGGGGGTGGTACAAGGGCGCCGCCTCCGCGCCCGCCACGGCTTCCGCTTCGGCCCCGGAGGCCTCCAAGGGCGGTCACGGCTGCGCCGCTGGCGGCTGCGGGTGCCCCCTGGCCGGGTGAGGCCCGTCTCCATGGGTTTCCGCCTGGTGCGTTGACTTCCATGGCCATTCCGATAACCTAGATGGTTCCGGCCCCGTGGGCCGGCGCAGGATTTCATCCGTCCGACGTTCTCCGGAGCCTCCATCGCGGCGAACCTCTCGGGCCCAGGCCCGGATCCACCGGCGCCTTCCTTGGAGGATGGTGTGCCTACCATCAATCAGCTGATCCGCCTCGGGCGGAAGACGTTCCAGAACAAGACGAAGAGCCCCGCGCTCGACGCCTGCCCGCAGAAGCGTGGCGTGTGCACCCGTGTGTTCACCACCACCCCCAAGAAGCCGAACTCCGCGCTTCGCAAGGTGGCTCGCGTGCGCCTCACCAACGGCATCGAGTGCACGACCTACATTCCGGGCGTGGGCCACAACCTGCAGGAGCACAGCATCGTGCTTATCCGCGGCGGCCGCGTGAAGGATCTGCCGGGCGTGCGCTACCACGTCGTCCGCGGCACCCTGGACGCCACCGGCGTCGCGGGCCGCAACCAGTCCCGTTCCAAGTACGGCGCCAAGCGCCCCAAGGCTGGCGCCGCGCCGGCCAAGAAGAAGTAGGGGAGGTGAAACATGGCCCGTCGCAACGCACCCGCCAAGCGTGAGATCCTCCCGGATCCCGTCTACAACAGCCTCGTCGTCTCCAAGTTCGTGAACATCCTCATGGAGCGCGGCAAGAAGGCCACCGCCGAGCGCATCCTCTACGGGGCGCTGGAGATCGTCGCCAAGAAGTCCGGCGAGGAGGCCCTGGAGGCCTTCCAGAAGGCCCTCAACAACATCAAGCCCTCGGTGGAAGTGAAGTCCCGCCGCGTGGGCGGCGCCACCTACCAGGTGCCCGTGGAGGTTCCCCAGAACCGCCGCCAGTCCCTGGCCATGCGCTGGCTGAAGATCTACTCCGCCTCCCGCGGCGAGCGCACCATGCGCGACAAGCTGGCTGGCGAGATCCTGGACGCCATGAACTTCCGCGGCGCCGCCATCAAGAAGAAGGACGACGTCCACAAGATGGCCGAGGCCAACAAGGCCTTCGCGCACTTCCGCTGGTAGCAGCCCGTCCGACCGGAAGGAGCCGCCAACCCGGCGGCTCCTTCCGCGAAGGTCTTTGAAGCATTTCCCGACTCCGATTCTGCATTGATCCTTTCAGGAGGCCGCTGTGGCCCGCCAGACCCCCCTCGAGCGCTACCGGAACATCGGCATCATGGCGCACATCGATGCCGGCAAGACCACCACGACGGAGCGCATCCTCTACTACACCGGCAAGATCCACAAGATCGGCGAGGTGCATGAGGGTGCCGCGACCACCGACTGGATGGTGCAGGAGCAGGAGCGGGGCATCACCATCACCTCCGCCGCCATCACGGCCGCCTGGACGCCCCAGACCGGCCAGCTGAAGGGCGTAGAGCACCGCATCAACATCATCGACACCCCGGGCCACGTGGACTTCACGGCCGAGGTGGAGCGCAGCCTCCGTGTGCTCGACGGCGCCGTGGCCGTGTTCTGCGCCGTGGGTGGCGTGCAGCCCCAGTCCGAGACCGTGTGGCGCCAGGCCGACAAGTACGGCGTGCCCCGCCTGGCCTTCGTGAACAAGATGGACCGCACCGGCGCGGACTTCTTCCGCGTCGTCAAGATGATGCAGGACCGCCTGAAGGCGCGTCCCTGCCCCATCCAGATCCCCATCGGCGCCGAGGAGAACTTCAAGGGCGTGGTGGACCTGATCCTCATGAAGGCCGTCACCTTCGACGATGCCGACAAGGGATTCAAGACCCTCTACGGCGAGATCCCCGCCGACCTGGTGGAGACCGCCAAGGAGTGGCGCGAGAAGATGGTCGAGATGGTCGCCGAGACCGACGAGCACCTCATGGAGAAGTACCTGGGCGGCGAGGAGTTGACCGAGGCCGAGCTGCGCGAGGGTATCCGCAAGGGCTGCGTGTCGCTGGCCTTCACGCCCATGACCTGCGGCTCCGCCTTCAAGAACAAGGGCGTCCAGCCCATGCTCGACGCCGTGGTGAGCTACATGCCCTCGCCCCTGGACATCCCCGCCATCAAGGGCATGGACAGCGACGGCAACGAGGTGGAGCGCAAGGCCGACGACAACGAGCCCTTCAGCGCCCTCATCTTCAAGATCATGGCCGATCCCTTCGTGGGCTCCCTGGCCTTCCTGCGCGTCTACTCCGGCATCCTGCCGGCCGGCTCCGGCGTCTACAACGCCAACAAGGGCCGCCGCGAGCGCATCGGCCGCCTCCTCCAGATGCACGCCAACAAGCGCGAAGACATCGAGGAAGTCCGCACGGGCGACATCGGAGCCGCCGTGGGCCTGAAGGACGTGCTGACCGGCCAGACCATCTGCGACGAGAACAACCCCGTGGTGCTCGAGTCCATGGACTTCCCGGATCCCGTGATCCAGGTCGCCATCGAGCCCAAGACCAAGGCCGACCAGGAGAAGATGGGCATCGCCCTGGCCCGCCTGGCCCAGGAGGATCCCACCTTCAAGGTGAAGACCGATCCCGAGACCAACCAGACGATCATCGCCGGCATGGGCGAGCTGCACCTCGAGATCATCGTCGACCGCATGATGCGCGAGTTCAAGGTCGAGGCCAACGTGGGCAAGCCCCAGGTGGCCTACCGCGAGACCATCCGCAAGCGGGTGGAGTCCGAGGGCAAGTTCGTCCGCCAGTCCGGTGGCCGCGGCCAGTACGGCCACGTCAAGCTCATCGTCGAGCCCAACGAGGTCGGCAAGGGCTACGAGTTCATCAACGAGATCAAGGGCGGCGTGGTTCCCAAGGAATACATCAAGCCCACCGACGAAGGCATCCAGGAGGCCATGCACTCCGGCGTCCTCGCCGGCTACCCCGTGGTGGACATCAAGGTGACCATCTACGACGGCAGCTTCCACGAAGTGGACTCCAACGAAATGGCCTTCAAGATCGCCGGTTCCATGGGCTTCAAGGCTGGCTGCGAGAAGGCCAGCCCCGTGATCCTCGAGCCCATCATGGCCGTGGAGGTCGAGACCCCCGAGGACTACATGGGTGACGTCATCGGCAACCTGAACAGCCGCCGTGGCCGCATCGAGAACATGGAAGAGCGCTCGGGTTCCAAGGTCATCACCTCCAAGGTGCCCCTGGCCGAGATGTTCGCCTACTCCACGACCCTGCGCTCCATGACCCAGGGCCGCGGCACCTACACCATGCAGTTCTCGCACTACGAAGAGGCTCCCCGGAACGTGGCGGAAGAAATCATCGCCAAGGTCAAGGGTGCCAAGTAGGTCGATGTTCTCCGGGGGTTCCGTGCTTCGCACACACCCCCGGACCCCCGCAACTCGGCCTGGCGAAGCCAGCCCTCGTTGCCTCCCATTGCACCAACATCAGTAACTTGCTTTATCTGCAGTCTTAGCCCCCTCCGGGGGTGAGGCCGTCCTTCGAACCTTCGGGTTGCCGGGCCTCTAGATCCACCCGCTTCCTCCCCCGGGAGGTCGTGCGTTCTCTCAAAAAGCCGTTGAATTTGCAGCGGCTTTTGTTATGCTGATCAGCCCTGTCCCTGTCGTTGGGACGGATTTACATGGGCGGTCAGCGCCCCACGTCTATGGACGGTTCCCGTCCCAATGGAGTGAGCATGAAAGACAACATCCGCATCCGTTTGCGTGCCTTCGACCACCGTCTGCTCGATCAGAGCACCCGCGAGATCGTGGACACCGCCAAGCGCACGGGCGCCCAGGTGGCGGGACCGATTCCCCTCCCCACCCGGACGAACAAGTACACCGTGAACCGTTCCCCCCACGTGGACAAGAAGAGCCGGGACCAGTTCGAGATCCGCACGCACAAGCGGCTGCTCGACATCCTGAACCCGACCCAGAACACCGTGGACACTCTCATGCGCCTGGACCTGCCCGCTGGCGTCGACGTGGAGATCAAGGTCTTCAGCCGTCAGGGCAACCGGTAGAGGGGGGAGAAAACATGTCCAAAGGAATCATCGGCAAGAAGCTGGGGATGACCCAGATCTTCAATGAGCAGGGCCAGATCGTCCCCGTGACCGTCATCCAGGCCGGCCCCTGCGTGGTCGTGATGCGCAAGACCTCCGCCAAGGATGGCTACGAGGCCGTGCAGATCGGCTACGTGGACCCCAATGGCGGCAAGCGCGCCTCCAAGGCCGAGAAGGGCCACTGCGAGAAGCAGGGCGTCGCTCCGGTCCGCGTGCTGCGCGAGATCAAGGTGGACGCGGCTGACACGTCCAAGCCCGGCGACAGCGTCCTGGCCAGCGCCTTCGAGGCGAAGACCAAGGTGAACGTCACCGGCATCAGCAAGGGCAAGGGCTTCGCCGGCGTCATCAAGCGGCACCACTTCGCTGGCGGCCGCGCGACCCACGGCTCCATGTTCCACCGCGCTCCCGGCTCCATCGGCCAGTCGAGCTACCCCAGCCGCGTTTTCCCCGGCATGCGCATGGCCGGCCACATGGGCGACGCCCAGGTGACCGTGCGCAACCTGGAGAT
Source organism: Geothrix paludis (assembly GCF_022808815.1). Classification (GTDB taxonomy): domain Bacteria; phylum Acidobacteriota; class Holophagae; order Holophagales; family Holophagaceae; genus Geothrix; species Geothrix paludis. Next base: position 54,945 of record NZ_JAKZLC010000003.1, read on the forward strand.
CGCCAAGGTGGACGCCGAGAACAACCTGCTGCTCATCAAGGGCGCCGTCCCCGGCCCCAAGGGTGGGTACATCGTCATCAAGCAGGAGGCCTAGGATGGCAGCGTTCCAGCACCCCGTCGTCAACCTCGACAACAAGCAGGTCGGCACCGTCGACCTCCTGCCCGAGGTGTTCAAGCTCGAGGACCTGAACGAGCACCTGATCTGGGAAGCGGTTCGCCACTTCCTGGCCAAGCGCCGCTCCGGCACCGCCAAGACCAAGGACAAGTGGGAAGTCAGCGGCTCCGGCAAGAAGCTCTGGAAGCAGAAGGGCACCGGCCGCGCCCGCGTGGGCTCCATCCGCAGCCCGCTGTGGAAGGGCGGCGCCACGGTCCATGGCCCCCACCCCCGTTCCTATGACTACGCCTTCCCCAAGAAGGCCCGGCGCGCCGCCCTGCGGAACGCCCTGTCCGCGAAGCTCGCCAGCGGCCAGATGCTGGTGGTGGAGAGTTGGGAGGTCGAGTCCCACAAGACCAAGGCCCTGATCCAGACCCTGGGCAAGCTCGGCGTCACCGGTTCCGCCCTCCTGGTGGGCACCGAGGCCAGCGAGAAGCTCTCCCGCGCCGCCGGCAACAACCCGAAGCTGCAGACCGTCGAGAGCCTGGGCGTCAACGTCTATGAGCTCCTCAAGTACGACCAGGTGATCTTCTCCAAGGAAGCCGTCCTGGCCCTCCAGGAGGTGGTGAAGCCATGACCAAGATCTTCGACGTGATCCGCAAGCCCCTCCTCACCGAGAAGGGCCAGATCCTGCGGGAGAAGAACATCCAGGTGTTCGAGGTGGCCACCTGGGCCACCAAGCACCAGATCCAGGAGGCCGTGGAGCTCCTGCTCCAGTCCAAGGTGAAGAGCGTCCGCACCGTGCGGATCCCCAGCCGGACCAAGCGCCTCGGCCGCTTCGTGGGGACCTCCAGCCCCCGCAAGAAGGCCTATGTCGAACTCGCCGAAGGCGCACCCGCGTCCGAGTAGGCGATCCATGGCGGACGGACAAGCTTTGCCCACTATCGCCCGCCCCTTTCAACCCTGAGGCAAGAGGACACCCATGAGCATCAAGCAGCTCAAGCCCACGACCCCCGGTCAGCGCGGCATGTCCAAGTTCGGCTTCGAGGAAATCACGACGGATACGCCTGAGCGTTCCCTGATTGCCAAGAAGAACCGCACTGGCGGCCGGTCCAACACCGGTCGGGTCACCACCCGCCACATCGGCGGCGGCCACAAGCGCCAGTACCGCATCATCGACTTCAAGCGCAACAAGCTCGAAGTCCCGGCCAAGGTCGCGACCATCGAATACGATCCCAACCGCACCGCCCGCATCGCCCTCCTGGTCTACGCGGACGGCGAGAAGCGCTACATCCTGGCCCCCGATGGCCTGGAAGTGGGCCGCACCGTGGTGGCCGGCAAGAACGCCGACATCCTGGTGGGCAACGCGCTGCCCCTGCGGAACATCCCCGTGGGCAACACGGTGCACAACATCGAGATGAAGCCCGGCAAGGGCGGCCAGATCGCCCGCGCCGCCGGCACCTTCGCCCAGCTCGTGGCGAAGGAGGACGACTACGCCCAGCTCCGCATGCCCTCCGGCGAGATCCGCAAGATCCACCTGGATTGCTACGCGACCATCGGCACCGTCGGCAACCTGCAGCACGAGAACATCCAGATCGGCAAGGCCGGTCGCACCCGCTGGAAGGGCATCCGTCCGACCGTCCGCGGCGTGGTCATGAACCCCGTCGACCACCCGCACGGTGGCGGCGAGGGTCGCACCTCCGGTGGCCGTCACCCCGTGACGCCCTGGGGCCAGCCGACCCGTGGCTACAAGACCCGTGGCAACCGTCGCACGGACAAGTTCATCGTCAAGCGGATCAACTAGGAGGCCCGACAATGGCACGTTCCCTGAAAAAAGGCCCGTTCATTGACGCCCACCTCCAGAAGAAGGTGGAAGTCGCCCAGGCGGCCAACGACAAGCGCGTGATCAAGACCTGGTCCCGCCGCTCCACCGTGGTCCCGCAGATGATCGGACTGACCCTCGCCGTGCACAACGGCAACAAGTTCATTCCTGTCTATGTCACCGAGAACATGATCGGCCACAAGCTGGGCGAGTTCGCCCTGACCCGCACCTTCAAGGGTCACGCTGGCAAGGCCGACACCAAGGCGAAGGGGAAGTAGCGATGGCTGAGATCGTTTCCAGCGCCACCGTTCGCCACCTGCGCGGTTCGGCCCAGAAGGCCCGCCTCGTGGTGGACATGATCCGCGGCAAGCACGTCGGCGAGGCCCAGTGGGTGCTCGCGCAGGCCAAGAAGTACGCCGCCGCCCCCATCCGCAAGCTCCTGGATTCCGCCGTGGCCAACGCCATCGACAAGAACCCGTCCGTCAACCCGGACGAGCTGATGGTCAAGACCGCCTTCGTGGACGAGGGCTTCCGCATGAAGCGGGTCCGCCCTGCACCCATGGGCCGCGCCTACCGGGTCCAGAAGCGCACCTGCCACATCACCATCCAGCTTTCTGCGGCCGGGGAGGAGTAGTCATGGGTCAGAAGGTCCACCCCTACGGGTTCCGCCTCGTCCACCAGAAGAACTGGCGCAGCAAGTGGTTCTCCAAGCGCGAGTACTCTTCGCTGCTTCACGAGGACATTAAGCTGCGCCGCGAACTCAAGAAGCAGCTGCACAGCTTGAACGCGATGATCTCGAAGATCGACATCGAGCGCGCCGCGGACAAGGTCACCGTGCGCATCTTCACCGCCCGTCCCGGCATCGTTATCGGCCGCAAGGGCGCCGAGATCGACAAGCTTCGCGAAGACCTCCAGAAGCGCCTGAACCGCCCCGTGTCCGTCGACATCCAGGAGATCAAGAAGCCTGAGGTCGATGCCCAGCTCGTGGCCGAGGGCGTGGCCCAGCAGCTCGAGCGCCGCATCGCCTTCCGCCGCGCCATGCGCAAGGCGGAGGAGGCCGCGATCCGCTTCGGCGCCAAGGGTTTCAAGATCAAGGTCTCCGGCCGCCTGAACGGCGCCGAGATCGCCCGGACCGAGGACTACCTCTCCGGTCAGATGCCCCTGCAGACCATTCGCGCGGGCGTGGATTACGGTTTCGCCGAGGCCCGCACGACCTACGGGATCATCGGCATCAAGGTTTGGGTGAACCTGGGCGACCAGGTTGCCGAGACCGTGAAGCGCTGAGGTGACCCCATGCTGATGCCCAAGAAGGTCAAGAACCGCAAAACCCAGAAGGGCCGCACCCGCGGCGTCGCCACGCGCGGCAATGATCTCGCCTTTGGCGACTACGGCCTCAAGGCGACGGAGCACTGCTGGCTGACCAACCGCCAGATCGAAGCCGCCCGTATCGCCATGACCCGCCACATCAAGCGCGGCGGCAAGATCTGGATCCGCATCTTCCCGGACCGTCCCACCACCTCGAAGCCCGCGGAGACCCGCATGGGCTCCGGCAAGGGGGCTCCGGACGGCTGGGTGGCGGTGATCCGCCCTGGCCGCATCCTCTTCGAGATGGAGGGGGTGACCGACGAGGTGGCGCGCGAAGCCCTGCGCCTGGCCCAGATGAAGTTGTCCGTGGCGTCTGAAATCGTCACCCGCACGCCGCCGGAGGAGTGATCGCCATGACCAAGAAGAATCCCTTTTCCGATTTGACCGGCAAGAGCGTCGAGGAGCTGGCGCAGCTGGAGGCCGAACTGGCCGCCAAGCGCTTCACCCTCCGCTTCCAGCACGCCGTGGGCCAGGTCGAGAACACCGCCGAGATCCGCAAGACTCGCCGTGAGCTCGCCCGTGTCAAAACCGCCCTGGCGACGAAGCTGGCCTAGGAGATCCCATGAGCCTCGAAAACAAGATGATTCGTAACGGCGTCGTGGTCTCCAACAAGGCCGACAAGACCGTGGTGGTGAAGGTGGAGCGCAAGTTCCAGCACCCCCTCTACCACCGCACGGTCAAGCAGACCGCCAAGTTCATGGCCCACGACGAGACCAACGCCTGCGGCATCGGCGACGTGGTCAAGATCGTGGAGACCCGCCCCCTTTCCAAGCGCAAGCGCTGGACGGTCCTCGAGATCGTCCAGAAGGCCGGCGAGTAAGGAGCTCACATGATCCAGATGGGAACCATGCTCACCGTCGCCGACAACTCCGGCGCCAAGAAGATCTGCTGCATCCTGCCCCTGGGCGGCGGTGTGGGCAAGATCGCGCAGCTCGGCGACGTGATCACCGCCTCCGTCAAGGAAGCGATCCCGGGCGGCACGGTCAAGAAGAAGGCCGTCGTCCAGGCCGTGATCGTCCGCCAGCGCAAGGCCTACCGCCGCAAGGACGGCTCCTACATCCGTTTCGACGAGAACGCCGCCGTCATCATCAAGAAGGATGGCGAGCCCGTCGGCACCCGCGTGTTCGGCCCCGTGGCCCGCGAGCTGCGCGAGCGGAAGTACATGAAGATCGTCTCCCTCGCCCCTGAGGTGCTGTAATGGAAGCCACCACCACCAAGATGAAGCTCAAGAAGGGCGACCAGGTCGTCGTCATCGCCGGCAAGGAGAAGGGCAAGACCGGGACCGTCTCCAAGGTCAGCCCCGCCACCAACCGGGTGGTCGTCGTCGGCGTCAACATGATCAAGAAGGCCACCAAGCCCAATCCCCAGACCGGGGAGGGCGGCGGCATCGTCGAGAAGGAGGCCTCCATCCACGCCTCCAACGTCATGCTCCTCGACGCCAAGACTGGCAAGGGCACCCGCAAGCGTTCGTAAGCAATTCGCTTTCCATCTTCCTTACTTCATGGGAAGATCTTCGTTCTGCCCCGTGCGCGGGGTGGGAATCCACGGCGCATATCGCGCCATGACAACTGAGGTTGGGGGGAAACGGGCCGGACCGCCGTCCCAAGCCCCCCCGCCCTCCCGAACCCCTGGGGCATAGCCGCCCCACGGAAATGGAGGCATCCATGACTGCCAAGCAGGACCACGCGGAGCCCCGCGTCAAGGCTCGCTACCACCAGGAGGTGGTGTCGAAGCTCAAGGAGGAGTTCGCTTTCTCCTCCGCCATGCAGGTGCCCCGCCTGCAGAAGATCGTCATCAACATGGGCGTCGGCGACGCCATCCAGAACATCAAGGTCCTGGACGTGGCTGTTGACGAGCTGACCGCCATCGCTGGCCAGAAGGCCGTCGTGCGCAAGGCCAAGAAGAGCGTCGCCCAGTTCAAGCTGCGCGCCGGCATGCCCATCGCCTGCATGGTGACCCTGCGCGGTCCCCGCATGTGGGAGTTCTTCGACCGCCTGGTGACCCTGTCCCTTCCCCGCGTCCGCGACTTCCGCGGCGTGCCCACCAAGTCCTTCGACGGCCGCGGCAACTACACGCTGGGCCTCAAGGATCAGCTGATCTTCCAGGAGATCGACTACGCCAAGGTGGACAAGATGAAGGGCATGAACATCACCTTCGTGACCACCGCCAAGAACGACGCCGAAGCGCGGGCCCTGCTGGCCCACCTCGGTATGCCCTTCCGCAAATAGGCTAAGGAGATCATACCGATGGCCAAGATTTCCAAAATCGTCAAGGATTCGCGCAAGCCGAAGTTCTCGACCCAGCACCGCAACCGCTGCAAGTGCTGCGGCCGGCCCCGGGGCTTCATGCGCAAGTTTGAACTCTGCCGTCTGTGCTTCCGCAAGTTCGCCCTCAACGGCGAGCTGCCGGGCGTCCAGAAGTCGAGCTGGTAAGGAGAGGGGACCATGCATACCGATCCCATCGCTGACTACCTCACCCGCATCCGCAACGGCATCATGGCCGGTCACGATGCCGTGGTGGTGCCCGCCTCCAAGATCAAGGCTGGCCTCTGCGGCATCCTGAAGCAGGAGGGCTACATCCATTCCTTCAAGCAGGTGGAGCACGAGGGCCGCGCGTACCTCATCCTCAACCTCAAGTACGTGAAGGACAAGGAGAACGTGATCCACGGCCTGCGCCGCGTGTCCCGCCCCGGCCTGCGCATCTACTCCGGCGCGCAGGAGATCCCCGAGGTCCACGGCGGCCTCGGCATCGCCATCCTGTCCACCCCGAAGGGCCTCCTGACGGGCAAGGACGCCAAGAAGCAGAACGTCGGCGGCGAAGTCCTCGCCCACGTCTGGTAACCCATCCTGAAATGGGCGGCATCGCCGCCCTCATCTAAGGAATCCACCATGTCTCGAATCGGAAAGAAGCCCGTGACGCTGCCCAAGGGCGTGAAGGTCACAGTCACCGGGTCCGAGGCCGTCGTCGAGGGCGCCAAGGGCAAGCTCACCTGCCCGATCCCCACCGGGATCACCCTCGAAGTCCAGGCCGACTCCGTGAACCTCACCCGCGTCAACGATGAGCCCCAGACCCGTGCCTACCACGGCCTGACCCGCGCCCTGCTCGGCAACGCCGTCACTGGCGTGACCGAGGGCTGGAAGAAGGAGCTGGACATCGTCGGCGTCGGCTACAAGGCCGCCATGGACGGCGCCAAGCTCAACCTCGAGCTGGGCTACAGCCATCCCATCAAGTACGAGGCTCCCGCGGGCATCCAGATGGCCGTCGAGAAGGCCACCCACATCGTCGTGACCGGCATCGACCGGCAGCTGGTGGGCCAGGTCGCCGCCGACATCCGGAAGTTCCGCAAGCCCGAGCCTTACAAGGGCAAGGGCGTCATGTACACCGGCGAAGTCATCCGCCGCAAGGCCGGCAAGACCGGGAAGTAAGGGGAACCCATGGCGAACGATATCAACATTCGGCGTGACAAGACCAAGGCCCGCATCCGCGGCCGCGTGAGCGGCACGCCCGAGCGGCCCCGCCTCACCATCTACAAGAGCCTGAAGCGCATCTACGTGCAGGCGGTGGACGACAGCAAGGGCATCACCCTGGCCTCCGCCAGCAGCCTCGAGAAGGACCTGCGCGAGAAGCTGAAGAACGGCGCCAACATCGAAGCCGCCAAGGCCGTCGGTGCCAGCATCGCCGCCCGCCTGAAGGAGAAGGGCATCACGTCCGTGGTGTTCGACCGGAACGGCTACGTCTACCACGGCCGCGTCAAGGCGCTGGCTGACAGCGCCCGCGAAGCCGGGCTCCAGTTCTAGGGGATCACCATGGCGACTGCAGAGCTCAAGGACAACAAGGAAACCCGCAACAACCCCGAAGCCGGGGAATTCAAGGACCAGGTCATCTACGTGGGCCGCGTCACCAAGGTGGTGAAGGGGGGCAAGAACTTCTCCTTCTCCGCGCTGGTGGTCGTGGGCGACGGCAACGGTAAGGTCGGCTTCGGTCTCGGCAAGGCCCTGGAAGTGCCCTCCGCGATCAAGAAGGGCATCGAGAGCGCCAAGCGCAACATGATCAAGGTCCCCCTCACCTCGAACGGCAGCCTGCCGCACCCGGTGACGGGCATCTTCGGTTCCGGCAGCGTGCTGCTGAAGCCGGCCCCCGAGGGCACCGGCATCATCGCCGGCGCCGCGGTGCGCGCCATCATGGAGGCCGCCGGCGTCCACAACGTGCTGACGAAGAGCCTGGGCTCCTCCAACCCCCACAACGTGGTTCGCGCCACGTTCGAAGGGCTGAAGGACCTCATGGATCCCTACACGGTCCTGACCAACCGGGGCCTGGACCAGGCGGAGGTTTAACATGTCGCAGTTCATCGGCAAGCAGGTGGTGCTGACCCTCAAGCGCTCCATCATCTGCACCACTCCCAAGCACCGGGCCTTCATGCAGACCCTCGGTCTGAAGCGCCCCGGCGATACCCGCGAATGCGAATACACCCCCAACGTCCACGGGATGGTCAAGCTCGTCCCGCATCTCATCGACGTTCAGGTGAAGGGGTAGGTCATGAAGCTCAACGAACTCAAGCCCGCTGAGGGCGCCACCAAGACCCGCAAGCGCCTGGGCCGCGGCAAGGGCTCCGGCCTCGGCAAGACGTCCGGCCGCGGCGAGAAGGGCCAGAAGTCCCGGTCCGGCTATCGCAGCAAGCGCGGTTTCGAGGGCGGCCAGATGCCCCTCGTCCGCCGCCTGCCCAAGCGCGGTTTCACCAACATCTTCGCTCCCGAGACCAAGGAGATCACCCTCAGCCTCATCTCCATCCACTTCAAGGATGGCGAGACGGTCTGTCTGGATGCCCTGCGGGACAAGAAGCTCGTCAACTCCCGCGTCGAGAAGATCGTGGTGCTGGCCAGCGGCGAACTCACCACCAAGGTGAACGTCGTGGCCGACCGCATCACCAAGGGCGCCCGTGAAGCCATCCTGGCCAAGGGTGGCACGATCCAGGAGCCCGTCGCGAAGTCTGCCGAGTAACGGCCGATGAACCGCCTCAAGAACCTCTTCGCAATCCCGGAGCTGCGCAAGCGGCTCCTCTTCACCCTCATCCTCCTGGCCATCTACCGCCTGGGGGTGCACGTCAGCGTGCCGGGGGTGAACGCCGAGAACCTGGCTGCCGCGCTCAAGCGCGGCGGCGGCGGGCTCTTCGACGTCGTCGACCTGTTCTCCGGTGGTGCGTTCAAGAAGTTCTCGGTCTTCGCCCTCGGCATCGCCCCCTACATCACGGCCAGCATCGTGCTGCAGCTGATGGGGGCCGTGGTGCCCTACCTGGAGAACCTCCAGAAGAAGGAAGGCGAAGCCGGCCGGCAGAAGATCACCCAGTGGACCCGCTACCTTACCGTGCTCCTGGCCTTCATCCAGGGCATGGGCATCGCCTCCCTGGCCCAGAGCCAGAATGCGCCGGGCCTCGAGGTGGTGACCAGCGCCATCTCGCCGACCGCCTTCCGCTTCCTGGCGGCTTTCACGCTGTCCGTGGGCACGATCTTCGTCATGTGGATCGGCGAGCAGATCACCGAGCGGGGCATCGGCAACGGCATCAGCCTGCTGATCTTCGCCGGCATCGTCGCGGGCCTGCCCCAGGGCCTCACCACCCTGACCGTGATGATCACCCAGTCCCTGAAGAACGCCCCGAACGTCCCGCCCCCGGGCATCTTCATCCTGCTCATCGGGGCCATGACCGTGGTGCTGCTGGCGGTGGTGCTGGTGGAGAACGCCTACCGGCGCATCCCCATCCACTACGCCCGCCGGGCCGACTCGGCCGGCATGTCCAGCCAACGCAGTTCTTACATGCCTTTGAAGGTGAACACCGCCGGCGTGATGCCCGTCATCTTCGCCAGCTCGGTGATCTTCTTCCCCGCCACCATCGCCCAGTTCACCCGCTGGGAGTGGCTGGCCAAGGCGGCGGCCTACCTCAGCCCCCAGACCCACTTCTGGATCTACACGCCGGTCTTCGTGGGGGTGACGGTCTTCTTCTCCTTCTTCTACACCAGCATCGTCTTCAACCCCGATGAGACCGCCGAGAACATGAAGCGGTCCGGGGGCTACATCCCGGGCATCCGCCCCGGCAAGGAGACCAGCGTCTTCATGGACAGCATCCTGTCCAAGCTGACCTTCGTGGGCGCCATCTACCTGGCCCTGGTCTCCATCGTGCCCCTGCTCATCACCAACAACATCCAGGGCCTCAACTTCTACTTCGGCGGCACCAGCCTGCTGATCGTGGTGGGCGTGGCCATGGACAGCGCGGCCCAGCTGGAGAGCCTGCTGGTCATGCGCCGCTACGACGGATTCCTCGAGAAGGGCCGCATCCGCGGTCGTTCCACCCGCAGGGGTGAGGCATGAGTCTGACTGCGAACATCCTCCTCGGGGCCCCGGGCTCCGGGAAGGGCACCCAGGCCAAGCGCCTGGTGGAAACATTCTCTTTGACTCACCTCTCAACCGGTGACATTCTGAGAGATGCCGTCTCGAAAGGGACGGAGATCGGCCTGAGGGCGAAAGCCATCATGGCCGAGGGAAAACTGGTGGACGACGACACCGTCAACGGCCTTGTCTTCGCGCGGCTGCTGGACGAGACCTCCGACGTGCTGTTCGACGGCTACCCACGTACCCTTCAGCAAGCTCAAGCCCTGGAAGACTTCCTCTCCTCCAAGGGCATGAAGACGGGTCACGTGGTGCTGGTCGATGTCCCCCAGGATGTGCTGGAAGCCCGCGTGGTGGGCCGGCGCGTCTGCAGCAACAACGCCTGCGGCGCCATCTACCACCTGGAATCCAAGCCTCCCAAGCAGGCCGGTGTCTGCGATGTGTGCGGAAGTCCCCTGAAGCACCGTTCTGACGACACCGCAGAAGCCTTCCGGAGCCGGATGGGCGAGTTCCACTCGACCTTCCAGCCGCTCCTGGGTTTCTACAAGCATCGGCCGACCTTCCGGAGCGTGGATGGCAATCGCGCCCCGGAGCTGGTGTTTGATTCGCTGCGTCACGTCTTCGGAGAGCGCGCTTGAGCAAAGAAGAAGCCATTGAGCTCGAAGCCACAGTGGTCGAGGCCTTGCCCAACGCGGTATTCCGGGTCGAACTGGAAAACAAGCACCAGGTGCTGGCGCACATCAGCGGGAAGATGCGCAAGAACTTCATCCGCATCCTCCCCGGTGACCGGGTCCTCGTCGAGGTCACCCCTTACGACCTGACCCGCGGCCGCATCATCTACCGATTCAAGTAAACGACACGAGAGGACACCATGAAAGTTCGGCCCTCCATCAAGAAGCTGTGCGAGCACTGCAAAGTGGTCCGGCGCGAAGGCATCAACCGGATCATCTGCAAGAAGAACCCCAAGCACAAGCAGCGTCAGGGTTAAGGAGACACGATGGCACGCATCGCAGGCATTGATCTGCCCATCGGCAAGCGCATCGAGATCGCGCTCACCTACATTTTCGGCATCGGGCGCGCCAAGGCGCACAGCATCCTGACCCGCGCCAAGGTTGATTTCGGCACGAAGGTGCGCGACCTGACCGAGGACGAGGTCGGCCGCATCCGCCGCGTCATCACCGCCGAGGAGACTGTGGAGGGCGACCTCCGCAAGAACATCGCCCTCGACATCAAGCGGCTCATGGACATCGGCTGCTACCGCGGCCTGCGCCACCGGAAGGGTCTGCCCGTCCGTGGCCAGCGCACGCACACCAACGCCCGCACCCGCAAGGGCAAGCGGCGCACCGTGGCCGGCAAGAAGAAGTAAGGCGAGGAGACCATGGCCAAGACTCAGACCCGGACCGCCGGCAAGAAGGTGGTCAAGAAGAAGGAAAAGAAGAACGTCCCCCACGGCGTGGCTCACGTCCAGGCGTCCTTCAACAACACCATCATCTCCATCTCCGATCCGATGGGGAACATGCTCTGCTGGGCTTCCAGCGGCAACCAGAACTTCCGCGGCACGCGCAAGGGCACGCCCTTCGCGGCCCAGGTGGCCGCCGGCGTCTGCGCCGAGGCCGCCAAGGAGCAGGGCGTCCGCTCGGTGGACGTCCGCGTCAAGGGCCCCGGTGCGGGCCGTGAGAGCGCCATCCGCGCCCTCAACGCCGCCGGCATCCAGGTGACCAGCATCCGCGACGTCACCCCCATCCCCCACAACGGCTGCCGGCCGCCCAAGCGGCGCCGGGTTTAAGAGAGGAGGAGAGACATGGCACGTTACACAGACGCCGTTTGCCGCCTCTGCCGCCGCGAGGGCATGAAGCTTTATCTCAAGGGCGAGCGCTGCTTCAAGGAGAAGTGCTCCTTCGAGACCCGCAAGGGCAAGATCCCCGGCCAGCACGGCGCGGGGAAGATCAAGAAGCCCACCGGCTACGCCCTGCAGCTCCGCGAGAAGCAGAAGGTGAAGCGCATCTACGGTGTGCTCGAGAAGCAGTTCCGCCACTACTTCGAGAAGGCCGACGCCAAGAAGGGCGTCACCGGCCACAATCTGCTCGGGTTCCTCGAGAGCCGCCTGGACAACGTGGTCTACCGCCTGGGCTTCGCGCCCAGCCGCACCGCCGCGCGCCAGATGGTCATGCACGGCCACGTGCTGGTCAACGGCAAGCGGGTGGACATCCCCTCCTACCAGGTGAAGCCTGGCCAGGCGGTGGAGCTGGGCAAGCGCGCCCGCGAGAACGACGGCGTCAAGACCTCCGTCGAGACCTCCACCGGCCGTGGCATTCCCAAGTGGCTTTCCCTGGACGCCGCCGCCTTCAAGGGCCAGGTGCTCGCCGCGCCGACCCGCGAGGACATCACCCTGGACATCAACGAGCAGCTGATCGTTGAACTGTATTCCAAGTAAGGGGGCAGGATGCTGAACCTCAGCGATTTCCAGAGGCCGCGATTCGCGGAGGTGACCCCCGGGTCCCTCACGGACTCCTACGGAGAATTCGTGGCCTACCCCTTCGAGCGTGGCTTCGCCACGACCGTGGGGCACAGCCTCCGCCGGGTGCTGCTCAGCAGCATCCAGGGGGCGGCTGTCACCAACGTCCGCATCAAGGGCGTCATGCACGAGTTCACCACCCTTCCGGGCGTCTGGGAGGACATCACCCATGTCCTCCTGAACCTCAAGGAAGTGCCGTTCAAGCTGCACAGCCCCGAGCCCCAGACGGTGACCATCTCCGCCAAGGGCGAGGGCACGGTGACCTCGGCCGCCATCCGCTGCAACCAGAACGTGGAGGTCGTGGATCCCAACATCCACATCGCCACCCTGGGCGAAGAGGGCGAGCTGGAGATCGAGATGGTGGTGCGTCTGGGCCGCGGGTTCGTGACCGCGGACCACAACCACGACGAGAGCCTGGGCCTGGGCTTCATCCCCATGGATGCCAACCACAGCCCCATCATCCGCGTGAACTACATCGTCGAACCCGCCCGCGTGGGCCAGAGCACCGACTACGAGAAGCTCACGCTCCAGGTCTGGACCAACGGCGCCGTCAACCCCAAGGAAGCCGTCTCCGACGCAGCCCTCATCCTGCGCGACCACTTCCTCGTGTTCGCCCGCCAGGACGAGGACTTCACCGAGATGGAGATGGGCGCCGCCACCCTGGGCGCCGAGGCCGCCAACACCTGGCTGGGCAAGTCCGTCGAGGAGCTTGAGCTCTCCGTTCGCGCCAACAACTGCCTCCGCAACGCCAACATCACCACCATCGGCGAGCTGGTCCAGCGGACCGAGGCTGAACTGATGAAAACCAAGAACTTCGGCAAGAAGTCGCTCCAGGAGATCAAGGACGAGCTCGCTCGTATCGGCCTCTCCCTCGGCATGCGGCTCGAGCAGGAAGTGTAAGGAGCCCCCATGCGTCACAACGTTTCCGGCAAGCGCCTGGGCCGCACCACCAACCAGCGCAAGGCCCTCATGAAGAACCTCGCGACCGCCCTGATCCAGAGCGAGCGCATCGAGACCACCCTGGTGAAGGCCAAGGAGCTTCGCAGCTTCGTGGAGCCCTTCATCACCCTCGCGAAGACCGATTCGGTTGCCAACCGCCGCCTGGCGATGGCCCGCCTCGGAAGCAAGGACGCCGTGCAGAAGCTCTTCGGCGCCGACTTCCGCAAGCGGTTCGAGAGCCGTCCCGGCGGCTACACCCGCATCCTCAAGATGGCCCATCGCCTCGGCGACGCGGCTGACATGGCCCTCATCGAGTTCGTGGACTACACCCTCCCCGAGCCGAAGGCCGAGGACGCCGAGTAGGATTCCGCCGCAGCCATGGGAACGCCCCGGCCCGCCGGGGCGTTCCCATGTACGGCCTCAGCCCACGGTCCAGGTGCCCTCGCCCTTGTCCTCGGGTTCGTCCTTGAAGTCGGACGTCCGCAGCCGCCGGGCCCGCACCACCGTCACGGTGCAGGGCGCCTGCGCGGCCACCTGGCTGGACACGCTTCCCAGGAGCGTCCGCCGCAGGGAGCTGGCGCGGGCGCCGATGACCACGTGATCCACGTGATTGGCGTTCACGTACTGGAGGATGGCCCCCGCCGGGTCCGGTGACTGCAGGACGTGGAAGCTGATCCGGCCCTCCTCGAGGCCCAGGGGCTCCGCCCAGTGGCGCAGCTCCACGAGCCGCTGCAGGTGGCGGTTCCGGCCTTCGGCGTCCACCTGCTCGTCCAGGGTGATGCGCCCCAGCTTGAACACGTTCAGGCAGGCCACCCGCGCGCCGGGAAGGGCGGGGAGCATGTGGGCCACCATGCTGCGCAGGATGCCGGCGATGGGAGCCGCCTCGGGGGAGAGATCGACCGCCACGGCGAGGATCGGCGCATCACCGTCGCTCCGGCTGGGCGTCTTCCCGCCGGGGAGCACCAGCTCGCGATCGGCGAAGCGGCGCCGGAGCACGGTGGTGAAGGGGTCCTGGCGGAGCTTCTCCGAGCGCGCCGTGAGCTTCACCTGATCCGGGTGGCGGAGGGCCAGGGCCAGGTGGGCCGCGGTGGGATACCGCCAGGCGGGGTGTACCTCCAGGCAGCGCAGGATGATCTCCTGGAGCCAGGGTGGGCAGTCCGGGCGGAGCCGGCGGGGCGGCACCGGATCGCGCCAGATCCGCCGCTTCAGGCCGGAGAGGCGCTGAGGATCGCCGAAGGGCCGCACGCCCGTGACGAAGAAGTACAGGAGCACGCCCAGCGCGAACTGGTCGCTGCGGGGATCCCGGCGCAGGCCGAGCACCTGCTCCGGCGCCATGTAGGGCGCCGTGCCGTAGGGCAGGCGGAACTCCTCGCCCATCAGGTCGGGCAGCTCCTCGTGGTGGGAGAGCCCGTAGTCGATGAGCACCATCTCCCCGGTGGGCCGCGTGAGGAGGTTGGAGGGCTTCACGTCCAGGTGGACCACGTGCTGGTGGTGGAGGTCGTCCAGCGCCGTGGCGATGCGGGCGCCCAGGGCCGCGACCTCTGGGCAGGCCAGGGGGAGCCGGGTCAGCATGGGCAGGAGGCTGGGACCGGGGATCCGCTCCATCACCAGGTAGGGCTGGAAGCCGGTGGAGCCCGTGGCGATGAACCTGGGCACATGCGGGCCCGATAGCCGGGGAAGGATCATCTGCTCCATCTCGAAGCCGACGATGGCGGCGGGATCCGTGCCCTCCGAAAGCACGGGCGCCTTGACCAGCAGGGGGAAGTCGAACCCGGGATGGGACGCGGCCCAGAGCGAGGCCATGCCGCCCTGGTGGATCCGCTCCCCGACGAGGAAGCCGTCGAGGTTGGTCCCAGGCGCGATGGCCGTCTGCGGCATGTCAGAGCCCTTTCCGGAGGCGGGCTGCAAGGGCGCGCGGGAGGCCGGCTTGCAGGATGGAGGTCGCGGCGGCCTGGAGGTCGTAGGCCACCCGGAAATGGGTGAGCTCGGACGAGGCCGTGTCCAGCATGGCGTAGGCCGCCCCCGGGTGGCCATCGCGGGGCTGGCCCACCGAGCCGATCACGGTCAGCCAGCGGCGGTGGATCGGCAGGGGGATGGGCACGGCGGGGACGGGCTTGAAGGAGACCAACTGCCCCGTGGCGGTGATGCCGTGCAGGGCGGGAATATGCGTGTGCCCGCAGAAGACCACCTGGGCCCGGCTGGCTTCCAGCGCCCGGCGGGCGTCGCGGCCCTCGCGGATGTAGAGCCAGGGCGGGTAGGTCTGGGGGCTGGCGTGCACGTAGAGGCGGGGGCCGTCCTCGAAGCGCAGGGGCAGGCTGGCCAGGAACTCGCGCGCCTCCGGGCCGAGCTGGCCGCGAGTCCAGGCCATGGCGGTCTCGGCGTCGGAGGTCATCGATTCCCGCTCATCGGCCACGGCCTGGTCATGGTTGCCCGCCACCGCGATGGCGCCCCGGCTCACCTCGGCCTGGATGCGCTCCACCACGTCGTTCGGCTGGGCGCCGTAGCCCACGTAGTCGCCGAGAAAGACGAGCCGCTCCGCGCCCCGTGTCCGGGCGTGCTCCAGGCAGGCCTCCAGCGCGAGCCGGTTGGCATGGATATCCGCCAGGAGGGCGATGCGCATGGGGGCATCCGGAAGGGGTGGAGGGTCAGGGACCATCATAGGGGCTTGAGCGCGCCGGAGTCCGGTTCTCTCGCCCCCGCGAACCCATGCCGCGCCGTGGAGGCGCGGAATCTGACAACCCCTGTCGGCAGGGTCGCGAATGACGCCTTCCCGCGCTCGGCGCGTAACTTGAAGGCGATCACAAGGTCGCTTTAGAGCGGGAGTTGCGGCAAAATTTCCCGCCCTAAAAAAAATGGGTCTCCGGACATGGACTTGCTTGACCCGGAGGAAAGGAGTGCGTTAGCTAGTGGACAGCCAACCCAATCCAACCTGTTCCGCGGGGCATGTCCGCCGCGAACCCATAACGATCCGTCGCATTCGGCCTGGAGCCATCCAGGCGTACTCAGACCACCATCACCGGCTCAGGCCGGCCTCACGAAAGGGGATTTCGAAAGGTTCCGCACCTGAGCTGCCATCCGGCTCGACCACGAGAAGGACCACTGAACGCCCAGCTTCAACCGAAGGAACATTCAAGGAGGCAACACGACATGGCCATCGTAACCGAGCAAATCGCCACCAAGACCCCGCTCACCAAAGAAGAACGCATGGTGATCGTCGCCTCGTCCGTGGGGACGGTGTTCGAGTGGTACGACTTCTACCTCTACGCCACGCTGGCGCCGTTCTTCGCCCACCTGTTCTTCCCCAAGGGGAATGACACGGCCGCCCTGCTGTCCGCCTTCGCGGCCTACGCGGCGGGCTTCCTGGTCCGACCCTTCGGCGCCCTGGTGTTCGGCCGCATCGGCGACCTCATCGGCCGCAAGTACACGTTCCTCGTGACCATCATGGTCATGGGCCTCTCCACCTTCGGCGTGGGCCTCCTGCCCACCTTCGAGACCGTGGGCTGGCTGGCGCCCATCATCATGGTGACGCTGCGCCTCCTGCAGGGCCTGGCCCTCGGCGGTGAGTACGGCGGCGCCGCGACCTACGTGGCGGAGCACTCCGCCCACGACCGCCGCGGCTACAACACGAGCTGGATCCAGACCACGGCCACCGTGGGCTTCTTCCTCTGCCTCGGCATCATCATGGCCTGCCGCGGCGGCATGACGAAGGAAGCCTTCGCCGTCTGGGGCTGGCGCATCCCCTTCCTGGTGTCCATCATCCTGCTCGGTGTGTCCGTCTGGATCCGCCTGAAGCTGCACGAGTCGCCGATCTTCACCAAGATGAAGGCCGAGGGCAAGACCTCCAAGGCCCCCCTCAGCGACAGCTTCCTGAAGTACCCCAACAACAAGTACGCGCTGCTCGCCCTCCTCGGCGCCACCGCGGGCCAGGGCGTGGTGTGGTACACCGGCCAGTTCTACGCGCTCTTCTTCATGCAGATCACGCTGAAGCTGGACTACCAGACCACCTACATGCTCATCGGCGCCTCCCTGCTGCTGGGCACGCCCTTCTTCATCTTCTTCGGCT
Organism: Geothrix paludis; assembly: GCF_022808815.1. Taxonomy (GTDB): domain Bacteria; phylum Acidobacteriota; class Holophagae; order Holophagales; family Holophagaceae; genus Geothrix; species Geothrix paludis. Next base: position 72,121 of record NZ_JAKZLC010000003.1, read on the forward strand.
GGCTGTCGGACAAGATCGGCCGCCTGAAGATCATCCTGGCGGGCTGCCTCATCGCCGCCGTCACCTTCTTCCCCCTGTTCAAGCAGCTGACCCACTATGTGAACCCGGCCCTGGAGACCTTCCAGAACAGCACCGTGATCACGGTGGCCGGCAATCCCAAGGACGAGACCTTCAACCTCTTCGTCGGCCCCTGGAGCAAGTTCACGGAGCTGGACCGCGTGAACGACTTCTTCGGCAAGCAGGGCCTCAACTTCACCAAGGTGGCGCCCGAGGCCGGCAAGATGGTGGTCGCCACCATCCAGGGCCGGAACGCCGCCACGGGCCAGGTCACCACCACCCGGGTGGAAGGCTGGAGCGCGGCCTCGGAAGGCGCCCTCAAGAAGGCTCTGAACGACCTCGGCTATCCCAAGGAAGCCGACAAGTCCAAGGTCAACTACCCCATGACCCTCCTGATCCTGTTCGTCTTCCTCATCTACGTGACCATGGTCTACGGGCCCATCGCCGCCTTCCTGGTGGAGCTCTTCCCCACGAACATCCGCTACACCTCCATGTCGCTGCCCTACCACATCGGCAACGGCTGGTTCGGCGGCATGCTGCCCCTCATCGCGACGGCCATCGTGGCGCTGAAGGGCAACATCTACTTCGGGCTTTGGTATCCCGTCGTCGTGGCCCTCATGACCGTGGTGATCGGGGCCCTCTTCCTGAAGGAGACCAAGGACCGCGACATCACCACCTACCAGCATTGATCAGACTTCCCGGCGGCCGGGCCGCCGGGAAGGCAGAAGGGGTCGGGCGGAGGGGACTTCGCCCGACCCCACCTCTTGGGTTCTGGGCACCGGACTGGAGGCTCTACCCGAGGTAACGAGTGCTGGACAAGGGCCGGGGCGGGTCGGAGAATGATCGCCTCCTCCCCCCTTCCAATGTCTTTCACAGCCTGACGGACCTGCGTGGAGATCCAGGCCTCCACCGGCATCCACACGCTCCTCCGCCATTTCCCGCCTTCATTTCACCCTCTGGCACGGAGCCGACCCATGTCCGAAGACCTCTACCCCGTGAAGCCCCACATCCGGGAGCGGGCCCACATCAAGACCATGGAGGAGTACCACCGCCTGTACCGACTGTCCCTGGACAACCCGGAGTGGTTCTGGGGGGAACAGGCCAAGTCCCTCACCTGGTTCCACCCCTGGCAGTCCGTCTTCGACGCGGACTACAACGAAGTGGACTTCTCCTGGTTCCTGGGCGGGCGCCTCAACGCCTGCTTCAACTGCGTGGATCGCCACCTGCCCCACCTGGGCGACAAGGACGCCATCATCTGGGCCCAGGACGAGCCTGGCGTCTACACCCACATCACCTACCGCGACCTCAAGCATCACGTGGCCCGCGTGGCGAACGTCCTCCTGCACAACGGCGTGAAGAAGGGCGACCGGGTCTGCGTCTACATGACGATGATCCCCGAGCTGGTCTACACCATGCTCGCCTGCGCCCGCATCGGCGCTGTGCATTCCGTGGTCTTCGGCGGATTCTCGGCGGAATCCCTGCGGGATCGCATCGTGGATGCCCGCTGCAAGGTCGTGGTGACGGCCAACGAGGGCCTGCGGGGCGGGAAGAAGGTCCCCCTCAAGAAGACCGTGGACCGCGCCATCGAGGGCATGTCCCTGGTGGAGACGGTCCTGGTGGCCCGGCGCACGGACAGCGACGTGCCCATGCAGCCCGGCCGGGACCTGTGGCTGGACGAGGAGGCCGCCCGGCAGCGCTCCACCTGCACCAACGAGTGGATGGGCGCGGAGGACCCCCTCTTCATCCTCTACACCTCCGGCAGCACGGGGAAGCCCAAGGGCCTGCTGCACACCACCGGCGGCTACCTCACCTACGCGGCCTTCACCCACAAGCTGGTCTTCGACTACCACCCCGATGACATCTACCTGTGCGCCGCCGACATCGGCTGGGTCACGGGGCACAGCTACATCGTCTACGGCCCCCTGGCCAACGGCGCCACCACGGTGATCTTCGAATCCACGCCGCTCTATCCGGACGCCGGCCGCTACTGGCAGGTGGTGGACGACCTGGGCGTGAACATCCTCTATACGGCCCCCACGGCCCTGCGCGCGCTGGCCCAGGCGGGCGACAGCTGGATCCACAAGTACAGCCGCAAGTCGCTGCGTATCCTCGGCACCGTGGGAGAGCCCATCAACCCCGAGGTCTGGCGCTGGTACCACGATGTCGTGGGCGAGGGCCGCTGCACCGTGGTGGACACCTGGTGGCAGACCGAGACCGGCGGCATCCTCATCACCCCCCTGCCGGGCGTGACGCCCACCAAGCCCGGCTCGGCGACCCTGCCCTTCTTCGGCGTGAAGCCCGTCATCGTGGATCCCTCCACAGGCGTGCCCATCGAGGGCAACGGGGTTGAGGGGGCCCTCTGCCTGGGCGCCCCCTGGCCGGGCCAGGCCCGGACGGTCCATGGCGACCACAAGCGGTTCCGCGAGACCTACTTCACCCAGTATCCGGGCTACTACTTCACCGGGGACGGCGCCCGGCGGGACGAGGACGGCTACTACTGGATCACCGGCCGCATCGACGACGTGATCAACGTGAGCGGCCACCGCCTCGGCACCGCCGAGGTGGAGAGCGCGCTCGTGGCCCACGAGGCCGTGGCGGAGGCCGCGGTGGTGGGCTATCCGCATCCCATCAAGGGCCAGGGCATCTACTGCTACGTGCTGCTCAACACCGGCTTCGCCGACAACCAGCAGCTCGTCGGCGCCCTCAAGGAGCAGGTGCGGCAGGTCATCGGCGCTTTCGCCTCGCCGGACGTCATCCACATCGCCTCGGGCCTGCCCAAGACCCGCAGCGGCAAGATCATGCGGCGCATCCTCCGCAAGATCGCCTCCAGCGAGTACGACGGCATGGGCGACATCTCCACCCTGGCGGAGCCGGACGTGGTCAGCCGGCTCGTGGAGGAGCATCAAAAGAGCCAGAATTAGTCCGGGGGTCCCGCGCTGCGCGCACACCCCCGGGCCCCCGCGAAGAAGCCCGGCAGAGCCGGGCTTCTTCTTTCCCGTAACAGTGGGGCTGGTGTTCAGGCCACTACAGCGGCAGATCCCTCACGAACGCCCGCACCAGGGCCTCGAAGCGGCCCGCGGCGGCGGCGCCGGCCTCGAGCACTTCCTGGTGGGTGAGGGGCTGGGGCAGGATGCCGGCGGCCATGTTGCAGAGGCAGGAGATTCCGGCCACGCGCATGCCTTCGTGCCGGGCCACGATGGCCTCGGGCACGGTGCTCATGCCCACGGCGTCGGCGCCCATCACCCGGAAGGCCCGGATCTCGGCGGGGGTCTCGTAGCTGGGGCCCGTCAGGCCCAGGTAGACGCCTTCGCGGAGCGTTTGGCCCAGCCGCGCGGCGCAGGCAGCGAGGTGGGCCCGGAAGGTCGGGTCGTAGACCGCCGTCATGTCCGGGAAGCGGGGGCCGGGCGCCACGTTGGGGCCGATGAGGGGGTTGGTGCCGAAGAGGTTGATGTGGTCCGTGAGGGCCATCAGCTCGCCCACGCCGAAAGCGGGGTTGAGGGCCCCTGCGGCGTTGGTGAGCAGGACGGCCTTCGCGCCGAGGCGCCCGTAGAGGCGCATGGGCGTGACGACGAGGGGCATGGGATGGCCCTCGTAGAAGTGGAAGCGCCCCGCCTGGAGGACGATCTTCCGGCCCTCGAACTCGCAGAAGACCAGCTTGCCGCCGTGGCCAGCCACGGTGGGGGCCGGGAAGCCCGGAAGGTCCGTGAAGGGGACGGCCACGCCGGCCTTCGCTTCGGGGCTTTCCGCCAGGGCGCCCAGGCCCGAGCCCAGGACGATGGCGAGATCCGGGACGAAGGGTGCCCGGGCCTGCAGGGCCTGGAGGGCGGAAGCGGCGGTCATGGCGTCTCCTGGGCGGAGGACTAGAGGCTGGGCGTGAAGCTCACGGTCACGATCACGTCGGGCTGGATGGCGCCCGGGCTCTTCAGCCGCACCCGCACCGGATGGTAGGCCGGAGGGGTCCGGTAGGCGGGGAGGGTGAGCGCCTCCGTGGTGCCGCCGGCGCCGGTGAAGGCGAAGCTCCGGTCGATGTAAGGCAGGTCCAGATCCACCTCGCTGCCGGCCGCCAGGGCCGGGGAGATGCTCACGCCGACCACGTAGCGCCGGTCGGCGCTGAGGTTGAAGCCGCTGTAGAACACTTCGCCTTCGGACTGGTTCGGATAGCTGCCCGCCACCTGGACGGCCTTGGCCATGCTGAGGGTGAAGGGGGCCAGCGGGGTGGTGAGCGCGTTGGGATCCGTGCCCCAATCCACCACGAAGGAGGCCAAGGGCCCGGTGGTGGGCCGCGGCCAGGGCATGCCGAAGGGTGTCGTGAGGGCGCCCAGGGTCGAATCTGTGAAGATCGTCGCGAGATCGACCGGTTCGGCCGAGGTCTTGGACTCCTTGAGCCGGGCGACCTGGGAGTAGATGTTGAGCGGTTCCGAATCCCGGAGCCCGTCGGAGTTCGTCCTGTTGGGGGACAGGAACAGCCTGGCCGCGGCCAGGGGATCGATCTTGGCCCAATCGGTGGGCGTCCCCGGGCTGGCGAGGCTGTTGGCCTTGAGGATGATCTGCCAGGCCAGGGCGCGGAGGGCCGGGGCGGCGTAGGGCGTGAGCTGGGCGGAGGTCAGCCCGCTCATGTCCCGGATGTCGACGACGGGGGCGGCCAGGCCGGTGCCCTGGGTGTCCGCCAGGTAGGGGGACTTCAGGACATTGGCGGCCATGGCCCCGGCCAGGCCCTCGATGCGCGCCATGTCCGGGCTCAGGTCCGCGAGGGCCGCGCCGACGGGGAACAGGGGGGCCCGGGGGATGGAGAAGGTCCGGCCGGATCCGCTGGCATAGAGGGCGCCACGCGCGATCAGGGGCAGAATGACGCCTTCGTCCCACGCATCGTCGTTGGTCGGGCCGCCCTGGATGGATCCGAAATAATGGAAGGTCTGGCGGAGGTAGTCGTAGGACAGGGGGTAGACGGACTGGTCGAATTCCACGAAGGAGCCGCGGGGCTCCGACACGCCCGGGGCATAGTGGAGGTCAAGGACGCCGCCCGGGGTGGCGGTCCCGAAGGCGGTCCGGTAGCTGGCGATGGTGTCGCCGATGGCGAGGACGCGGCTGCCGGTGCCCGTGGTCCTGCCGGACAGGCTGGTCTCAAGGACGGGGCTGGCCCCTTCGGGGGACATGAGGTAGCCGGAAATCAGGGTCGGATCGACCAGCCACCAGGCGTCCGAGAGCCCGACCGTGAAGTTGACGACGCTGTTTCCGGCCGGGAGGGCCGAAGGCGTCGGGTCTCCCGAAGGGGCGGTGCCGTCCACGGCCTTGCGCATCGCGTAGCGGAGGCGGGTGGCCTGGGGGATGGTGCTGTTGATGCCGGCCGGGTCTCCGATCAGGTTCACCGGGGTTCCGCCCCCGTCGAAGGTGCTCAGGAGCTCGACCATCAGGGGCTTGTCCTTGAGGACCGTCACGCTGTAGGCCCCGTTGGCGTCGGTGTAGGTCGAATCGTCCTTGGAGGAGACCTGGACCCAGGAGGTGGACTTGGTCACCCCATCGGGGTTGACCTGGTCCCAGCGCTGGTAGACCCGGATCTTGACGTACCGGGCGGGCAGAGACTTGAGGTTCGTCGCCACGGTGCTGTCCACCAGTCCCGTGGGCACGCCATTGGCGTCCGTGGCGAGGGGCACGCGGGTGTAGGTGACGGTGCCCGAGACGGTGATCTTGGTGGCGGCGACACTGTCCCCGCCCTTCTTCCCTCCGCAGGCCAGCGCCGAGGCCAGAAGCACGACGGCCCCCAGGGCCCGAAGGGTAGCTCGGTACAACGGCATGACCACCTCAGAACGGCGAAAGGATCAAGTCTAGCATGGCGCCCGCGGCCGGTCCCGCGCCGGGACACGGTGGGGCGCTTCCTTCCAGTGCCGCGGGTGGCGCGGAGGTTCAGCGTGCCTGGACCTCCCTGATGGGAGTCGCGGATCAGCGCCTGGCGCCGGTCCCCAGCAGGGCGTTCTGGGCGGCCAGTTCGGCGGAGATCTCTTCCTCGTCGTTGAGGACCGGCAGGGGATTCTGCTGAACCCCGTCGATCTTGAGCTCGAAGTGGAGGTGGGGACCCGTGGCGTTGCCCGTGCGGCCCACTTCGGCGATCTTCTGGCCCCGGCGGACGATGTCGCCCTCATGGACCAGGTTCAGCTGATGGTGGGCGTAGAGGGTGGCCACACCGTTCCCGTGGTCCACCACCACGAAGTTGCCGTACTGCTTGTGCTTCCCGGCCATCACCACCTGCCCGTCCAGGGCCGCGAACACGGCCGTGCCGGCGGGGGCGTTGAGGTCGATGCCGCGGTGCCGGCCCTTGTAGCGGATCCGCTTCTTGCGCTGGTTCTTCACCCGCACCGTCTTGGTGCGCATCCGGGGGCCCCAGGCGGAGCTGATGGTCCGGGTCTCCACGGGCCAGAGCAGGTCGAGATGGCCCGGGTCGGCCGGCGTGAAGGTGGGCAGCAGGGCGTTCAGCTCGGCTTCGCTGACGGGCGGCATGACGGGCTGCATCCGGGCCAGGAGCTGGGAGGGATTGTCCGGGGGCAAGTGCGCCTCGAGGTGGCCGGAGGTCCCGCCGGTCCGGGCTTCGGGAGCCACGGCGCGGACCTGGTAGGGCAGCAGGCGCTCCAGGTGGGGCATGGGCGCCGGGGGCACGACGGCGGGCGCGGGCAGGGCGGCGAGGGCGGGCCGGGGCACGGCCGGGAGAGGCTGGACGGCGGATTCTTCCGCCTCCGGCGCCGCGGCCCGGGTCTCGGCCTTGGACGCGCGCACCTTCAGCTTCATGCCCAGGGACAGCTTGGACAGCTTCCGTCCGGGGTTCAGGGCGGTCAGGTCGGCCAGGCTCATGCCATGGGCGCGGGCGATCGCGGCAGCGGTCTCGCCTTTGCGCACGATGTGGACGGCGCCATCATCGGCGGGCCTGGACGAGGTCTTCTTGGAGGTCCGCTTCGGAGCGGCCTGGAGGCCGAGGCTGAGGGACGCGAGAACGAGGGTCAAGACGGCAAGACGCATGAATAAACTCCCGGCTGGAACGGAAAAGCCTGCTTCGCTAGGCCTCCTTGGGGGGGTCGTGACCCCGGTCGACGATGGAATAAGGAACAGTCCAGTCCCCAATCCTACCGGGGTCCTGGAACCTTGCATATGCAAATGTTTTCCAACTGGCGTGGCGGGCTCAGGGCGCCCAGGGGCACCCTTCCCAGGGCAGGGTCACGGTGCCCCGTCGACCCCCTTCTTTGCGGAGGAGACGGGCCGGCCCGATGGCCATGCCGTGGCTCACGGCCTTGAGCATGTCGTAGAGCACCAGCAGGCCCACGGTCACCCCGGCCAGGGCCTCCATCTCGATGCCCGTGCGCCCCTCGCAGCTCACGGCCACCCGGAGCCAGGCCCGTCGGGTGGCGGGATCCCAGTGGTGGACGACATCCACGGCCTCGATGGCCAGGGGGTGGGCAAGGGGAATCAGGTCCGAGGCGCGCTTCACGCCTCCCACCGCCCCGATCCGCGCCACGGACCAGGGATCGCCCTTGGGGCCGCCGCCCTTCGAGAGGGCCTCGGCGGCGGGGGCGTCCAGCTCCAGGTAGCCCGCGGCCACGGCGATGCGCCGGGTCACGGCCTTGGCGGAGACGTCCACCATCTTGGGGCGGCCTTCGGGATCGAGGTGCGTCAGCTCGGCCATGAGGTCTCCGAAGTGGGGGCTTTCAGCAGGCTCGGCCTGGTGAAAGCCTGGGGGTCCGGGGGGACATCGCGAGCGCGGCGAGCAGGCGGTCCCCCCGGATCATAGATAGGCCAGGAGGATGTCCCGCAGGGCCGCCGTGTCCGGGGCGTAGGCCCGGGGGCCGCAGGCGGCCAGGGCCTCCTGGGAGTAGAAGCCGTGGCCCACGGCCACGCTGGGCACCCCGGCGTCCCGGGCCATGTCCAGGTCGAAGGGGGTGTCGCCCACCATGAGGATCTCCTCCGGGGCCAGGCCGGTCAGGGCCTGCATCTTCTCCAGGCTCTCGGGGTGGGGCTTCCCGTGCGTGACCTCGTCGGGGGTGATGATGGGGTCGAAGTAGGCCTCCCAGCCCCAGCGGGCCATCTGGCGCAACAGGGGGACCCGGCGCTTGGAGGTGGCCACCGCCATGCGCTGGCCGCGCCCCCGCAGCTCCTCGAGCAGCTCCGGGATGCCGTCGAAGGGCTGCATCAGGTGCTCGTGGTCCGCATGGCCGAAGCTCCGGTAGGCCTTGAGCACCGTGTCGTAGTCCAGGCCCAGGGGGCCGAAGGTGTTCCGGATGCCCGCCTCCACGGGCAGGCCCACGTACTTGAGCCACTCGCCCATGACCGAGCGCGGCTGGCCCAGGGCGTCCAGGGCGTGGGCCATGCCCGCCTCGATGAGGGGGCGGCTGTCCACCAGCGTGCCGTCGAAGTCCCAGGCGATGAGTTTCAAAGAGGCCTCCAGCCCTCCATCATCGCATCCTCCAGCCTAGGCCTGCGCGGCGGAGGGCAGGTGCAGCGCCCGGATGAAGGTGGCCTCCGTGGCCTGCTGGAGCTCGGCGACCACCGCGGGCGGCACCGGCGAGTCGACGGAGAGCACCACCATGGCCTCGCCCTTCTTCTCGCGGCGGCCCAGGTTCATGAAGGCGATGTTGACGTCATGCTGGCCCAGCACGGTGCCGATCTTGCCGATCATGCCCGGGCGGTCCAGGTAGCTCAGGAGGAGCATGTGCTCCTCGGGCATGAAGTCCATGGCGTAGTCCCGCAGGCGGACGATGCGGGGGGTGCCCTCGAAGAGGGTGCCCGACAGCACGCGGGTCTTCCCGCTGCCTTCCAGCGTGAGGGTGACCAGGTTGGAGAAGGCGCCCCCTTCGGTGGACTTCCGCTCCTCCACCACCAGGCCCATGCGCTCGGCCACCAGGTTGGCGTTGACCATGTTCACGGGCTGGTCCGTGGCCCGGCCCAGCAGGGCGGCCAGGCCGCTCACGGTGAGGGGCGAGCAGTCGTGGTGGGCGATGGCGCCGGCGAAGCCGAAGGTGACGCGGTCCAGGCTGCCCTTCACCAGCTGGAGGCCGAACTCGCTGAGCACGGCCATGAGCTTGAAGTAGGGCCGCATCTGGTCCATGACCGCCGGATCGAAGCGGGGCAGGTTCACGGCATTCTCCAGGGGGGCGCGATCCAGGTAGCTGAGGATCTCCCGGGACACGTCGATGGCCACGTTCACCTGGGCCTCCTGGGTGTTGGCGCCCAGGTGGGGGGTGACCACCACCCGCTCGTGGCCGATGAGGCGCTTGAGCACGTCGGTCTTGGGCGGTTCCTCGGACCAGACGTCCACAGCCGCCAGGGCCACCTTGCCGGAATCCAGGGCCGCCAGCAGGGCGGGCTCGTCCAAGATGCCGCCCCGGGCCACGTTGAGCAGGATGACGCCCGCCTTCATCAGGGCCAGCTGCTCCGGGCCGATCATGCCGCGGGTCTCGTCGTTCAGGGGGGTGTGCACCGTGAGGATGTCGCAGGTGCGGCAGAGCTCGTCCAGGTCCGTGAGGCGCACGCCCAGGTCCTGGGCCCGCTTGGCGCTGATGTAGGGATCGCAGCCCAGCACCTCGCACTCGAAGGCCTTGAGCCGCGTGGCCACGCGGCCGCCCACCTTGCCGAGGCCGATGACGCCGGCGGTCTTGCCCTTCAGCTCCACGCCCGTGAACTTCGCCCGCTTCCACTCCCCGGCCTTGAGGCTGGCGTCCGCGGCCGGAACGTGCCGGCAGGCCGAGAGCAGCAGGGCCAGGGTGTGCTCGGCGGCGCTGTTGGTGTTGCCGAAGGGCGCGTTCACCACGATGACGCCCTTGGAGCTGGCGTAGTCCACGTCCACGTTGTCGATGCCCACGCCGGCCCGGGCCACGATCTTCAGGTTCGTGGCGGCGTCCAGCAGGGCCTTGTCCACCGTGGTGCCGCTGCGGGTGATGATGGCGTCGTAGCCGCCGATGCAGGCGTGCAGCTCCTCCGTGGACAGTCCCAGCTTCACGTCGAGGGTCACGCGCGGGTCGCGCTGGAGCAGGGCTAGGCCTTCGCCGGTCACCTCGTCGGTCACGATGATCTTCATGGAGCCCCCGGTCGGATCCTGATGCAGCGCCGCATTGGGAATTCACCAGGGTACCGGCGAAAGGCTTTCAAGACAAGGATTCGGGCGCTACTCCGGGTAGGAGATGGCTATCCCTCCTGGTCCGGCAGCAGCTCCGGGTCCGTGCCGAAGACGCCTTCCCAGCGGGCTACCACCACACTGGCCAGTCCGTTGCCGATGACGTTCACGGTGGTGCGGGCCATGTCCATGATCTCGTCCACGGCCAGCAGCATGGCGATGCCCGCCTCCCCCGGCAGGCCGAAGCTGCCGCAGGTGCCGGCGATGATGACCAGGGTGGCCCGGGGCACGCCCGCCACGCCCTTGCTGGTGAGCATGAAGGTGAAGACCATGAGCAGCTGCTGGCCCAGGCTCATGTGGATGCCCGCGGCCTGGGCGATGGTGAGGCTGGCCAGCACCAGGTAGAGGGTGGAGCCGTCCAGGTTGAAGCTGTAGCCCGTGGGGATGACGAAGCTGGCCACCTGGCGCGGCACGCCGAAGCGCACCACTTCTTCCAGCAGCTTGGGCAGGGCCGCCTCGCTGCTGGCGGTGCTGAAGGCCGTGAGGGCCGGGTCCTTGATGGCCTTCACGAAGCCCAGGACACGGATGCCCGCCATCCAGGCCACCGGCGCGAAGACGAGCACGAACAGCAGCGTGAGGGCCAGGTAGAGGCTGCCCACCAGCAGGCTGTACTGCTTGAGCAGGTGGAACACGGCGGGCCAGCCCTTGATGAGGGCGCCATTCACCGTGTGGCCCGCGGCCATGTGGCTCACGTTGTAGGCCATGGCGCCAAATACCCCCAGGGGCGTGAGGGTCATGACGAAGTCCGTGTACTTGAACATGGTCTGGGCCACGCCATCGAAGAAGGCCAGGACGGGCTGACCCCGCTCGCCCACCTTCGTGAGGGCGATGCCGAAGATCGTCGCGAAGATCACCACCGGCAGGATGTCCCCGTCCGCCGCGTGCTGGATGAGGTTCGACGGGAACATGTGGAGGGCGATCTCCCAGCCGGTCTTGGCCTTGGCGGCGGCCACGGCCGTGTGGGCCCCCATGTCCATGGGCAGGTGGGCCCCGGGCTTCAGCCAGTTGGCCACGAAGAGGCCGATGAAGAGGGCCAGGGTGGTGATCACCTCGAAGTAGATGAGGGCCTTGGCGCCCATGCGGCCCACGGCCCGGATGTCCCCCGTCTGGGCGATGCCCACGATGATGGTGGAGATGAGCAGGGGGACGATGAGGCCCTTGATGAGGCTGATGAAGGCCTTGGAGAGGAAGCGGAAGGTGTCGTAGGCCCAGGGGTACTGGTCCTGGGGCAGGGAGCCGCCCAGGAGCACGCCCAGGATCAGGCCCATGAAGATCCAGAAGGTGCTGGAGCGGTACCAGGGTCGTTTGACGGTCACAGAAACCTCATGGGGGAAAAGCCAGTTTGGCATGGGGTTCCTGTGACAGTCCTCCGGTAGAATTGAGCTTCTTTTTGGAGTCTATGGAATGAACCCATCCAAGCGCTGGAACCTGCTCAACACGCTCTTCCTCACGGGCACCTTGGCCCTGGCCGCGGTGCTGGTGCCCTGGCGGCTGGCCACGTCCGGCCTGCGGTGGAGCGAAGGGCTGGTCTTCCTCGCCATGATCACCGCCGTGGGCACCGCCATCAGCGGCGGCTACCACCGGCTCTTCAGCCACCGGGCCTACAAGGCCACCTGGCCCGTGCGCTTCCTCTTCCTCTGCTTCGGCGCCGCCGCCTTTGAGAACTCGGCCCTCAAGTGGGCCAGCGACCACCGGGTGCACCACCAGCACGTGGACACGGAGAAGGACCCCTACCAGATCGGCAAGGGCTTCTGGTACGCCCACTGGACCTGGGTGATGGAGGCCAAGGGCCTGCCCCTGGCCGGCGTGGCCGACCTGGAGAAGGATCCCCTGGTGCAGTGGCAGCACCGGCACCACTTCCTCATCGGGGCCGTGGTGACCTGCATCCCCCTCGTGATCGGCCTGGCCACGGGCAATGTCCTGGGCCACCTGGTCTTCGGCGTGGCGCTGCGCATCGTGGTGACGCACCACACCACCTTCTTCATCAACAGCGCCGCCCACATGTTCGGCAGCCGGCCCTACACGGACGCCAACACCGCCCGCGATAACTGGCTCCTGGCGCCCCTCACCTACGGCGAGGGCTACCACAACTTCCACCACCTCTGGCAGTGGGACTACCGCAACGGCGCCCTCTGGTACCAGTGGGACACCACCAAGTGGCTGCTGAACGTCCTGGGCTGGATGGGCCTCGTGGGCCAGTTCCGGCGGGTGCCCGCCGCGGCCATGACCCGGGCCCGCCTCCACATGGAGGAGAAGCGCCTGCGCGAGCGCCTGGCCCTGGCCAGCCCCGGCAGCGCCCACCCCATGCGGGACCGCCTGGAGGCCGCCCGCCTGAAGCTGGACACCGCCCTGGCGGCCCTGCACGACCGGCACGAGGCCTGGCAGGCGAAGCAGGCCGAGTGGCGGGCCAAGGGCCTGGCCAAGGGCCAAGCCAAAGCCGAGGCCTGGCGCGAGGCCAAGGCCGAGTGGAAGGCCGCCCTGGCCCTGCACCGCGCCGAGCTCCGCAGCGCCTGGGCCGAGTGGAAGGCCGCCCGCCTGGAAGTGCGGTCTGCGCTGGTGTACGCCTAGGGCCGACCCGGCCCCGGCAATATGGGATCATGGGGTTCCGCCACGGAACCCCGTTCTTTGGAGCGCAGCATGGCTTCCTTCGACCTCATCGTCATCGGCTCCGGCCCCGGCGGCTACATCGCCGCCATCCGCGGCGCCCAGCTGGGCCTCAACACGGCCCTGGTGGAGAAGGATGCGGGCCTGGGGGGCACCTGCCTCCACCGCGGCTGCATCCCCGCCAAGACCTGGCTGGAGAGCGCCCACCGCTTCGAGCAGATGCAGGTGGCCGACGACTACGGCATCGACGGCGTGGACGCCAAGAGCCTGAAGGCCAACCTCGCCACCATCGTCAAGCGCAAGGGCCGCATCGTCCTGAAGAACGCCAAGGGCATCGAGTTCCTCATGAAGAAGAACAAGGTGACCGTGCTCAAGGGCTTCGGCAAGCTGCTGGGCGGCGGGCGCGTGGACGTGGCGGGCGAAGTGCACGAGGCCAAGCGCATCATCCTGGCCACGGGCTCGGCCCCGAAGCCCATCCCCGGCCTGGAGACGGATGGCGTCCGGGTGCTCAACAGCGACCACATCCTCGACCTCACCGAGCTGCCGAGCCACCTGGTCATCCTGGGCGCCGGCGCCATCGGCGTGGAGTTCGCGTCTGTCTTCAGCCGCCTGGGCTCCAAGGTCACCCTGGTGGAGTTCATGGACACCATCCTGCCCCTGGAGGACGAGGAGATCGGCCTCGAGCTGGCCAAGATCTTCAAGAAGACCTACAAGATGGACGTGCGCACCAAGACCAAGATCACCCGCATCGAGAAGCGGGACGACGGCGTGGTGTGCTTCCTCGAAGGCGAGACCCCCGGCGAGGTGGTGGGCAGCCACCTGCTGGTGGCCGTGGGCCGCGCGCCCATGGTGGAGGGCATCGGCCTGGAGGCCACCAAGGCCCAGGTGGACCGCGGCTGCGTCCTCATCGACAAGTTCATGCAGACCGGCGAACCCGGCCTCTACGCCATCGGCGACATCGTGCGCACCCCCTGGCTGGCCCACGTGGCCAGCGACGAGGGCATCGTGGCCGCCGAGCACGCCGCGCAAAGCCTGGGCAAGGATGTGCACCCCCACCCCGTGCGCTACGACCGCTTCCCCGCCTGCACCTACTGCGATCCCGAAGTGGGCACCATCGGCCTCAACGAGAAGGCCGCCAAGGCCAAGGGCTACGACGTGCAGGTGGGCACCTTCCCCTTCGCCCCCATGGCCAAGGCCAACATCGTGGGCGAGCCCCACGGCTTCATCAAGATCGTGGCCGACAAGAAGTACGGCGAGATCCTCGGCATCCACATCCTCGGCCCCAAGGCCACCGAGCTCGTCGCCTCCAGCGTGGCCCTCATGGGCGGCGAGTTCACCGTGGATGAGCTCATCAACACCATGTACCCGCACCCCAGCCTGAACGAAGTGTTCCCCGAGGCCGCGCGGGCGGTGTATGGGCGGGCGTTGAATATGTAGGTTTTTGATTCATTAAGCGGGACACTAGGGCTTGAAAACGCGAAGAACCGCCCGACATGGGCGGTTCTTCGTATGTAGAAGGATTGGATTAACGAATGAAGCTAACCGGCCACGCCTGCGCCGAGTCGCTGAACGGAGCCGAGGAAGCGGGATGTTGAGAGAGAACGCAAAGCAATGCAGGCGGGGCTTGGCTGAGCGCAGGCTAGGCCAGAGATGGGTTTCACTTTAAATTTAAATATTTTAATAAATGATATTTACCGGTTTTCATGTCTTCGAGAGTGACGGTAGAAGGACGAGCTGAATAATTTGTTTCGTACCATTCTGGTGGATTTTTGAAACGTTCATACCGACGGGTGATGGGTCTATTTTTTGTAGCAATAATAGCTAAAGGTTGTTTTGACTGATTAACAGAAATTTCTATACCAGCAGAGAACGGTATGGTTGCTGTATAGTCAAAGTCATTGCCGTGGTCGCTATAATTACCAAGATAAGTGGCATAATCCTTCCAGCGTGCAAATTCATATTGAAATTCGCCGATGATATTAATTGAATCGCCATTTACGCTACCGACATAAAGACCGGGTAGATTAGACCCTTTATCCTTGGATGTTATAGCCATGTGCCCGACAAGTAAAATATTGTCCCTGCTAGGTCGGCGATAGTTGTGTTCGTGACCATAATCATTGAATGCCCAATAATTTGTTAGCCCTAAGGATTTAATCTGCACTATCATTGATTCTGATTCGAAGCGAGAGTTGTCGTGAATAGCTTTGAAGCCAAGCCGTTTAATTCGTTCAGCTTCTTGGGCATCACGAATGAGTTTCTGTTCTAGGTTTTTAACCAAGACTTCGGCTTTGACCTTTTCTGGAGAAAGTGGATATTTTGATATCATATCCGCTAATAATTTTTTAGATTCCTGCAAATTTTGTTTCTTAACTTCGGATGAAATCGATTCAAGCAAGTTGGCTGGGGTTAACTTGAGATTAGCATTCTCAATTTCTAGGGCTGAAATTCTTTGTTTCAATTGATTAATCTCGGATTGAGAAATGCTGTTGTCCGACGCTTTGTTGGAGCAGGCAACTGTAATTGCGATGCATAATGTTGGTATAGCAAAATCTTGAATAGATTTGGATATGTAGGATGTCATAATTTCTCCTGATAGAAATTGTAAGGTAAATATATTTGGGTTGAAGGTTTACTATTTTTTAAGAAGCCTGACGAATGAAGCTTATCGGCCCCGCCTGCACCGAGGCGAGGAGCGGAGCCGAGGAGGCAAGAAGCTGAGAGAGAGCGAAAGACAATGCAGGTAGGGTCCGAGTTGAGCGGAGGGTCAGCCGCAAGCGAGTATCTATAGCAATTTTGCTTTGTCGTTCAATGCTGGATATTCGAAAGGAAGTACTTCTACATCAGGCTGCTCGACGATCTCGGAACCCAATAGTACAGACGTCCATTGGTTGGGTGTGCGTTTGATCGTTCTGATGGTTTTAGTGGTTCTATTCGATTTAATGGTGGCAATTTTTTCTTGCAAATGAATGATGCTCCCTGTCCCTCTTAATATTTCAAGCCTACCGAGGTTTTCATTTGTTTCTGGGTCAAAAAGTTCTTCATTTTCAAGAAAATATACTAAGAATTGATCGCCGATTTTCAATCCGTGATCACTACCTTTGTTGATGACAAGAGTATATTCGTTGATGATTTTAACAATAGAGGCAATAAGTTGTCTTTTGGGTTTAACTTCATTAGACATTAACAGCTCCTTCTATTATATAGTTTGGAACGGATGGTTTAATGATTAACTTTGATAGATCATCGGAACGATTCTCATACAAGGCCTTCCATCTGTCTCCAAAATCGACATCAGAAATGACAGCTATTTGAATCTTTTTGTCTAATTGAATGTTAATCACTCGCCCGATCCCTACAAGTCTTTCAAGTTCGGATTCAAGTATGTAAATGGAAACGAGACTGTCATAAGTCAAAAGTGGAGTTGGATTTAATAACAATAAAGCATGTGTGGTTTGGTACGCACCAAGGGGTTTTCTGGCTATTTTTATTTTAGGTAAAAAATTATTAGAATAATTATAAGAATCAATAAAAGCTCGTAACAATACTAGGCATAGATATGCGAAAATCATAAAAATAACTATTACCCACCTTGTTTCATATTTGGTTTCTTTGGGGATTATAAATAATGATATTGTTGTAGCGAAAAACCCTAGCGCAGTGATTACCCCACCCCAGGATTTTATGGCTGCTGATAAAAGTATGTCTATCTGGGATTGTTCATGCATTACACCCTCGGAAGATGGAGGATTGGTTGGAATTGGGAACGATCTTCATGATAGTGCCTAATTAAGATTTAAACGAACAATAACAAGCAGGAATGAAAGTCGCCTAATCTGAGCTACAGGGGCGTAACTGCTGATTGAATACTAAGGTGATCGGATTGGCGACACGCTAGGGCAACCGAAGAGAGAGGTTGCCTTAACACTCGACAGAGAGAAGGACCTTAGGTGCTTCCCATGGAGACACACTGGTCTTGTATCTTCAAGAGAGATCGTTCAAACGGTCGAAACTCCGCCCCGAACGGTAGGGCCCTCCCGTCAATGACTCACGCCCCGTACTCCCCCTTCAGCAGCCTCGCCCTCAGCTCCGCCGGCAGCCGCCCGGCCTTGCGGTCCTGGGTGAGCATGGCTTTGTAGCGGCGGTTCTGGAGGAGGTCGGTGGCGGGGACGTGTCTAGCCTCGGCATCCTTGAGGGTGGCGAGGAAGCCTTCCAGGTCCTTGGCGCGGTACTGGACCACCAGCAGGAGGGCCAGGGCGTCGGGGTCCACCCGCTGGCCGGGCGGGGCTTGGGCCAGCACGTCGCGGATGATGCGCAGGGCGCTGAGGGGGTCGCTGTCCACCAGGGCCTCGGCCCCCTTGAGGGCGGCGTCGTCCAGGGCGGCGTTCCTCGGCGGGGCCGGGCGCAGGGCCCACCAGGCGGCGCCACCCGCGGCCAGCAGGCCCGCCAGCCCCAGGGCCCAGGCCCCGCGGCGCCGGGGCGCGACCTTGGCGGGGTGAGGCAGGGCCACGGTGGGCTGGTCTTGGGGGCGCCAGGCGGGATCCAGGGCGGCGCGCAGGGCCTCGCCCAGCTCCTTCGCGGAGCCGAAGCGCTCCAGGGGATCCTTGGCCAGGGCCCGGGTCACCAGGTCCCGCAGGGCGGGGTTCAGGCCGTCGAGGGCCTCGATGTCCAGGTCGGGGGTGGGCTCGTTGAGGATGCAGTAGATGAGCGAGCCGTTGGTGTCGCCCTGGAAGGGGCGGTGCCCCGCCAGGCCCTCGTAGAGGATGACGCCCACGGCGAAGAGGTCGGCGGAGGGCGTGGCCTGGCCCCGGCTCAGGTACTCGGGGGCCATGTAGGCGAGGGTGCCCACCACCATGCCCGTCTGGGTGGCCTCCTGGCCCAGGGATTTCGCCACGCCGAAGTCCAGGATCTTGGCCACGGGCCGCTCGCCTTCGCGGGCGATCATGATGTTGGCGGGCTTGATATCTCGATGGACGATGCCCTTCTGATGGGCGGCCTGGAGGCCGTCGCAGACCTGGGCCATGGCCTCCAGGAAGGCCCGGGGCGCCAGGGCCTGGCGGCGCAGGAGGCTCTCCAGGCTGGGGCCCTCCACCACCTCCATGGCGAAGTAGAGCAGCCCGTCCGCCTCGCCGAACTCGTAGATGGTTACCACGTTCGGGTGGTGCAGCCCCGCGGCGGACTGGGCCTCCCGCGCGAAGCGGGCTTTCAGATCGCCCAGGGCCTCGGCGTCCGCCTGGGGCCGGATGGTCTTGAGGGCCACCTCGCGCCCCAGCGTCGTGTCCCGCGCCAGGAACACCTCGCCCATGGCCCCCTGGCCCAGGGTGCGGAGGATCTCGAACTTGCCGATGCGGTCGGGCATGGGGCTTCCGGGGATGAGGCTGCGGGGGGAAGGCTTTCCTGGATTCTAGAGCGAAGGCGGGCCCCATCCGAGCCGCCATCAGCGTCATCGGCGAAATCGGTGGCAGACACACCTTCCTGGCGATCAGCCTGATTCATCCAGAAAAGCTGGGAACCGCGAATGACGCGAATCGCCCTGCGGGCGCGCGAATGGCGAACGATCCTGCTTCCGCCTCCACACGCGGGGCGGGCATGTCAGCTCCTGAAGGCTGCCGGACCCGCCCCGCGTGTGGCCAGCCGCGCCTCGCGCGACTGGGGGCCGAAGGCCCAGGCGGTCCATCCCCGCCGCGATTCGCGCCCATTCGCGTCATTCGCGGTTTGATCTTTTAGGGTTGACGCTCCCCGTTCAGCAGCGCGCGCAGAAGTGCGGTGGCGCGGGCAGGCGGGAGAGGCCTTCGAAGGCCAGCTCCCAGGCGCGAGCTGGACCACGGAAGGCCGTGGCTTCCGGCGTGAGCCTGCGCAGGGCGTGGAGGGGCGCGGGGTCGCCGGGCAGGGGCAGGAAGGGGACGGGCTGGCCGGTGGCCGCGCGCAGGGCCGCGCGCAGGGCGTCCGTGAGGGCCGTGGCCTCGGGCAGCACCAGGGGCGGCACCCGCAGCTCGGCGCCGTCAGGCAGGGGCACGCCGGGCCAGAGGTCCATCTCGAAGCCGCCGTGTTCGGGGTGATCCGGCGCCTCCCGCCACTCGGGCCGGCGGAAGATCCGCTTGCGGTCGGCCTTGTCCCAGTCCGCCAGGAAGCCCTTCAGCTCCGCCTTCTCCAGGGGGCCCATGGGCGCCTTGGGCAGGGCCACGGGAAGATCGCGCGCGATGCGGCCCGGCAGGCGCCGGACCAGCATGGGCTTGCCGTCCAGCCAGGGCAGGCCCGCGTCCAGGGCCGCCACCAGGGCGCCCAGGCGGCGGCGGTGCAGGTCCAGGGCGGTGGCCAGATCGCTGCCGGGCACGGGCACGAGGCCCAGCAGGTTCAGGGGCAGGCCCCGGGCCTGGACAGCATCGGCGGCCGCCAGAGGCTCGCGCAGATCCTCTGCTGTCCGCCCCAGCACCAGCACCTGGGGCAGGCCGTGGCCCTGGATGCGCTCCACCAGGATGAGGCTGCTGCCGGGCGCCGAGAGCACACTCCCCCCCAGCTCCGCGGCGAGACGCAGGGCCTCGGGGTTCATCCCAGGGCCTCCACCAGCTTCTCCCGGCGGCGGTCCAGGGCCGCGGCCGCGGCGGGCAGCAGCAGCAGGTGGGCCGTGAGCACCAGCCCGAAGAGCAGCGCCATGCCCGGCACCAGCAGCCGCGGCGAGATCCAGGCCAGCAGCGCGTAGGCCCCGCCGAAGAGGCCCGCCCAGAAAGCCGAGGTGCCCATGCTCAGCAGGCCCAGGGCGAAGGGCATGCTGTTGTTCTTGAGGCTGTCCATGGCCATGGGCCGCGGCGCCCAGGTGGAGGTCCACTGCCCCACGGCGGTCTGGGCCAGGAAGATGCAGCCCATGAGCAGCATGCCGCCCAGGAGGGGGATGGGGCCCGCGTGGTCCAGCAGCATCAGCAGGCCGGCCAGTACCAGCGCCTGGAGCCCCTGGTGCGCGGCCAGGCCCAGCAGCTTCCCCTTGAGCAGGTCCTCCGGGCCCACGGGCAGGAGTAGCAGGCCCTTCACGCCGTGCCGGTCCAGCCCGAACTGGTTGAACACGAAGTTGTTGGCCACCAGGGACAGGTAGGCGAAGGCCGCGGGTACGGTCCAGAGCGGGTTCGGCTTGAACTGGGCGAAGGGGCCCTTCAGCAGCACCACGGTCATGAGGGGCATGAGGAAGGCGAAGCGGCCCAGGTGGCTGCGCATGATCGTCTGGAAGTGGAGCCTGCCGAGGCCTTCCGCGGGATGGCGGAAGCTCCAGAGGCGGTCGGGGCCGCGGGTCTGCGGGGCCACCGAGGTGCCGCTTGCCTCCCGCGCCATGATCCGCGCCCCCAGGACCATCACCAGGGCCAGCAGGGCCAGGGGATAGAGGTGCAGGGCCAGGGCCGCGCCCCAGTGCCCCGCTCGCGCTTCCGCCAGGCTCCGGGCGGCGCCGTGGGTGGGCAGGGCCTCGAGGACCCGGGCCGCGCCCCGGCCCAGGGCCTGGACCTTCTGGATCTGGGCGGCCTGGATGGGCCGGGCCCCAGACCTGGCAGCGGCACTCGGACCGCGCTTCGACAGGCCCGGGGACATCAGGGTGGAGCCCAGCCAGGCCAGGATGGCCAGCGCCGTCAGGGCCACGCGGAGGCGCTTCACCAGTGCCGAGGCCAGTCCGCCCACGAGGAGCTGGAGGGCCAGCATCATCAGCAGCGTCTCGAGAAGAACGAGGGGCACCAGAATCAGGGTCCGGGGCGCGGCCAGGCCGATGCCCAGCAGCAGGCCGGTCAGGGCCAGGCCCATGGTCAGCGGCAGCATGTCCACCAGGCCCGCCGTCAGCTCCGCCAGGTAGAGGGTGCGCAGGCGCAGGGGGAAGCCCCGGTAGGCCTCCCAGGCCAGCTCGCGGGCCCCGCCCAGCACGCCGCCGATGAGGCCGCCGCCGAAACCGAAGAAGGCGAGCACGGCGCCCAGGACGGTGGCGGCGATGGGCCGGTCGAGACGACTGCCCAGCAGCCAGCCCAGGGCCCCGCCGCCCAGGACCAGGCCCACGGCGGCGAAGGCGGCGAGGATCCCCACCACCAGGACCAGCACCCACGCCCCCTGCCGGCCCAGCTCCCGGGCCGAGCGGTTCCAGGTGGCCTGCCCGTGGGCCGCCAGCAGGGCGCGGAAGGCTCCTACGACCATGACGTCACTCCGCTCTTCCTGAGGCCAGAGGACTGAGGCCTGAGGCCTACCTTCACAGCCACGAGAGCGCCCCCTTCTGCCCGCCGCCCACCAGATCGACGAAGAGCTGCTCCAGGCTCTCGCCGCCGCGGCGCAGCTCGTCCAGGGGGCCGAAGCCCTTGAGCCGGCCCTCGTCCAGGATGGCGATGAGGGGGCAGAGCTTCTCCACCACCTCGAGGATGTGGCTGGTGAGCACCAGCGTCACGCCGCGCTGCTGCAGGCTCTGGAGGATGTCCTTGATGGTGCGGCTGGTGACGGGGTCGATGCCTTCGAAGGGCTCGTCCAGGAACACGACCTGGGGCCCGTGGATCAGGGCGGCGCAGAGGGCCACCTTCTTCTTCATGCCGAAGCTGTAGTCCGCAATGAGGGTCTTGGGGCCGGGCGCCAGGTCCAGGGCGTCGAACAGCTCCTCCCGGCGGCCGTCGATGAGGGCGTCCGGCATGCCGTACATCCGCCCCACGAAGCGCAGGTACTGGGGGCCCGTGAGCATGTCGAGGAGGGCCATGTCCTCGGGCATGGCGCCGATCTGGCGCTTCACCGCCAGGGGATCGGCCTCCAGGTCCAGGCCCAGCACGCGGATGCTGCCCGACGTGGGCTTCAGCAGGCCCGTGACCATCTTCAGCGTCGTGCTCTTCCCGGCGCCGTTGCGGCCCAGCAGGCCCAGGAAGGCACCGGGTTCCAGGGCGAGGCTGAGGCCGTCGACGGCCGTCTTGCCGCCGAAGCGTTTGGTGAGGGAGGCCAGTTCCAGGGCGGGCATCCTCCGAGGGTAGCAGTGGCGTGCCGAGAGCCATCGGGGGCCATCAGGGGGCATCCGAATCGCTGAGCCGGTATGCTGGGCGCCATGAAGCCCGCCCTCTTCCCGGTCGCCGCCCTGCTGGTCCTCTCAGCCATGCTGGCGCTCTCCGGCTGCGCCAAGCCCGAAACCGGGGGGCTCTCCGGCGCCGCCACAGCGCCCCTGGGCGACCTCAACCTGGTGCGCGCCAAGATCCCGCCCATCCTGCTGGCGGCCCAGAAGGCCCCCTACGGACCGCCGGCGGATCCCACCTGCGCCGGGCTGGTGGCGGAGGTGCGGCAGCTGGACGCGGTCCTGCCGCCGGACCTGGACGCCCCGCCGGCGACGGACCCGAGCCTGGGCGAACGCGGGCGGGCCGAGGCCAGCGGCGCGGCCGTGGGCGCCGTGCGCCATACCACCGAGGGCCTCATCCCCTTCCGGGGCTGGGTGCGGAAACTGAGCGGCGCCGAGCGCCACTCCCGGCTGGTGGCCGAGGCCGTGGCCGCGGGCCTGACCCGGCGAGCCTACCTCAAAGGTCTGGGTCAGGCCCAGGGCTGCCCGCCGCCCGCCGCGCCCCGGCGCGCCGAACCGGCCGCGCCCGCCCCCCTGCTTCCCGGAAACCCGACACCACCCCCATCCCGGTAGCCCAGGAGGAACCCATGGATCTCGGCATTCGCGGCAAGGTGGCCATGGTGGCGGCCGGCAGCAAGGGGCTGGGCCGCGCCACGGCCCTGGCCCTGGCGGCGGAGGGCTGCGCCGTGTCGGTCTGCGGCCGGGGCGGCGAGGCCCTGGCGGCGGTGAAGGCCGAGCTGGAGGCCCTGGGCGTGCCCGCCCTGGCCCTCGCCGCGGACGTGGCGAAGGCCGAGGACCTGGCCCGCTGGCACCAGGCCACGGCGGTGGCCCTGGGCCCCGTGGAGATCCTGGTGACCAACACGGGCGGGCCCAAGGCGGCCGGATTCTCGGGGCTTTCCGACGACGACTGGGCCGCCGGGGTGGAGTCCACGCTCATGAACGTGGTGCGCCTCTCGCGGCTCGTGCTGCCCGGCATGCGGGCGGCCCGGTGGGGGCGCATCGTCCACATCACCAGCCTGGTGGCCAAGCAGCCCGCGCCCCTGCTCACCATCAGCTCGACGCTGCGGGCCGGCCTCTCGGGCCTCACCCGCACCCTGGCCCAGGAGACCGCCGCGGACGGGATCACGGTGAACGCCGTCCTGCCCGGCCACGTGATGACCGACCGCCAGGTCCACCTGGCCGAGCTGCGCTCCGCCGCCGAGGGCATCTCCATGGACGAGTACTACGCCCGCACCGCCGCCGCCATCCCCGCCGCCCGCATTGGCGACCCCGGGGAGGTCGGCGCCGTCATCGCCTTCCTCTGCGGCCAGCCCGCGAGCTACGTCACCGGCCAGAGCCTGCTGGTGGACGGAGGGCTGGTGCAGGGGACCTTCTAGGTCCGGTTCAACCGCCGGAGGGTTTCCCCCCTCGAATGCTGCAACAACCCAAGGGATGGTTCCTTCCCAATCCGAGGTCGCCATGCGCGCATCCGTGGTCCTGCTGAGTCTCCCCCTCCTCCTGGTTCCGGGATGCGCGCGCCTGCAGGTGTGGCTTGGCTGGCGGGCGCGTCTGGACAAGGTCCAGGTCGTCAGCCTGGCGTGCCGGTTCCCGAAGGGCCAGAGCATCGCCCCCGGGGAGTCGCTTCCCCTCGTGGTGGAACTCACGGAGCCCGATGGCACCCGCCTGCTGTCCGAAGGCGAGGGGAAGGGCAAGGTGCGCTGGGAGGAGCTGCGGGTGGAGGCCTCGGTGGTCGAGGTGGGGCGCCGGGGGCGGCTGACCCTCCCCGCGGATCCGCGCCTCAGCGACGGAAGGACCCCGCACGTGGTGGTGACGGTGCCCAGCCATCCCGGGCTGCGGGCGGAGGCGGACCTCCAGATCCGCTACGACCAGGCCTTCGTGGCGACCTTCTCGGGCTCGGCAGGCGCCTCGGGCCTGGATGGGCTGAGCGGGTCGGATGGGATGAGCGGCGCCATGGGATCCTTCGATTCCGACAATCCCTCGCCAGGCGGGAACGGGTCCGATGGGGGGACCGGCAGCGACGGCTCGGACGGGGGAGCCGGGGGCGACGCCCCTCCGGTCCTGGTCCAGGTGGCCCTCCGCCCGGGGCCCCGCCCCCTCCTGCAGGTGCGGGCCGAGGGGGGCCAGGTGGTGAAGTACTTCCTGGTGGATCCCCTCGGAGGGACGCTCCAGATCAAGGCCGAGGGCGGGCCCGGCGGGTCCGGGGGCCGAGGGGGCCGCGGGGGACGGGGCGGATCCGGGGGCCTGGGATCGCCCAATGGCCTGAGCGGAAGCGACGGCCGGAGTGGCCTGGATGGACAAGACGGCCCCCCGGGGCGGCCGGGCCCCATCACGGTCACCTACGATCCCGCGGCGAGGCCCTACCTGTCGGCGATCCAGGCGATCTACCGGGAGGGCGGACGGCGCCCCGGACCGAGGCCCGTCTTCCAGGAGGCGCCGGTGGCAGCCCTCTGGTGAGACCTGGTACGCAGAAGCGGGGGGGGGGGGGGGGCGGGGGGGGGGGGGGGGGCGCCGGGGGGGGGGGGCCCCGCCCACCCCCCCCCGCGGGGCCCGGCCCCCCGCTTCTGCACAGGGAACGATTTCAGCTCTTGAACCCGCTCACCGTCTCGAAGTAGTGGGCGAACGCCGCGATGCCACCCGAGGCCTGCTCCCAGTCGTAGTTTTCGTTGGGGGCGTGGTAGCCGTGGCTGGGGAGGCTGAGGCCCAGGAAGAACACCTCGCAGCCCAGGATGTCCTCCATGGTCTTCACGGCGCCGATGCTGCCGCCCTCGCGGGTGAAGGAGCAGGGGGCGTCGAAGGCGAAGCGGTAGGCGTCCTTGATGGCCTCGGCGTAGGGGCCGGTGACGTGGCCCTTGAAGGGGGCGAGGCCGTGCTCTTCGTGGAACTGCACGTCGGGGAAGTGCTCGTTCACGAAGGCGCGGATGCGCTCGATGGTCTTCGCCTCGTCCATGTCGGGCACCAGGCGGCAGGAGAGCTTCACCTCGGCCCGGGGGGGCACGGCGCTCTTGATGCCGGGGCCCGTGTAGCCGCCCACGACGCCGTGGACCTCCATGGTGGGCCGGCCCCACACGCGCTTCATGACCTTGATGGGATCCTCCGTACGCATGCCGGTGATCATGTGGTCCTTCTTGAAGGTCTCCACACTGAAGCCCGCGTGGGCCCACTCCTCCAGCTCCTGCTTGGAGGGCTTCACCACTTCGTCGTAGAAGCCGGGGATCTTCACCTTGCCGGTCTCGCCGTCCATCATGGCGGCGACCACCTTGATGAGCTCGGCCAGGGGGTTGCGCGCCGCGCCGCCCACCACGCCGCTGTGCAGGTCGTGATCCGCCGTCTCCAGCGTCAGGCGGAAGCCCTTGAGGCCGCGGAGGCCCGCCGGGGTGCTGGGCTTGCCCCGGGTGATCCAGACCGTGTCGCTCACCACGATGGCGTCGGTCTTCAGGCGGTCCCTGTGGCGGTTCAGGCCGCCCTCGAAGCTGGGGGAGCCGATCTCCTCCTCGGTCTCCCACAGGAAGTGGATGTTGAGGGGCACGCCCGCCTTCCGGGCCGCCAGGGCGCCGAAGAAGGCCGTGACGGCCGGGCCCTTGTCGTCCGTGCTGCCGCGGCCCCGGTAGGTGTCGCCGTCCACCACGAAGGTGAAGGGCTCCGCCGTCCACTCGGGCTCGTTGGCGGGCTGGACGTCCATGTGGTTGTAGACCGTGATGGTCGAGCAGCTCGGATCCTCCCCGAACCAGCCGTGGATGAGCGGGTTGCCGCTGGTCTCCAGGATCTCGGCCTTGCCTCCGTGCCGCTCGAAGAGCGCCCGCGCGGCCTCGGCCACGCGCCGCACATCGCCCTGGCGGGCCGGATCGGCGCTGATGGAGGGGATCTCCACCAGGGTCTTCAGCTCCGCCTCGAAGGCCGCACGGCTCGCGCTGGCGAACTGCCCCAGGGCTTCACGGGTGAGAAGGGACGGATTCATAGACGCTCCGGAAAGGGTCAATCATCATCCCACAACCGGAAGTCTTGTCTATTAAGCGATCTAGCTGTCCTCGATGCCTCAACCCGGGTAGCCCCCCGCCACCTTCAGCCCCGTCCACTCCGGCAGCCCCAGGGCCAGGTTGAGGTTCTGCACGGCCTGGGCGGCCATGCCCTTGCCCAGGTTGTCGAGAGCCACCATGACGGCGCCGTGCCCGCCCTTGGCCACCACGCCGATATCTGCGAAAGCGCTCCCCGTGGTGGCCGCCACCCTCGGGCTGCCGTCCACGATCCGCACAAAGAACCGCCCTTTGTAGAATTCCTCGTAGTGGGCCCGAAGGGCCCCTGCTTCCATTCCCGGGGGAAGCGGGAATTGCGCCGTGGCGAAGATCCCCCGGACCATGGGCGCGCTCTGCGGCACGAAGCTGAGGGGCGCCTCCCAGCCCTCGGTCGCCAGGGTGCGCAGCACCTCGGCCTCGTGCTGGTGGCTGAGCATCTTGTAGGCGCGGAAGTCCGTGGCGCGCGTCGGAT
Source organism: Geothrix paludis (assembly GCF_022808815.1). Lineage (GTDB taxonomy): Bacteria > Acidobacteriota > Holophagae > Holophagales > Holophagaceae > Geothrix > Geothrix paludis. Next base: position 98,457 of record NZ_JAKZLC010000003.1, read on the forward strand.
GGTGGGTGGTGTCCGACGGCGCGGCGCCCGATCCCGAGGAGCCCGTGGCTGCCGTGACGGCCACGAAGGCGGGCTTCCAATCGGCCAGCGGCAGCAGGGCCAGCTGCAGGGCCGTGGCGAAACATCCCGGGTTGGCGATGCGCCTGGCGCCCCTCATGCGCTCGGGCTTCCAGTCCACCAGCCCGTAGACCCAGGCGGGATCCAGCCGGAAGTCCGTGGAGAGGTCGATGACCGTGAGGCGCTCCAGCAGGTCGTGATCCTTCCCCGCGGCCTCGATCTCCGGCCAGAGCTTGCCCAGCTCCCCATGGGGCAGGGCCGAAAAGAGGACCGGATTCGGGCTCTGGGCCAGGGCCGCCCAATCCGGCGCGGCCTCGAAGGTGCCCTCCACCAGCCCCCGCAGGTTCGGATGCTGCGCGTGGAAGGGCTTGCCCGCATGGCTGCGCGCCGTGCCCCGCAGGGAGGCCACCGCCGGATGGTTCGAGAGCCAGCGCAGCAGCTCCCCCCCGCCGTAGCCCGACGCGCCGAGGATGAGGACATCAACCTTGCTCATACCTTGGCCGAGATCTTGGGCTCGACGAGGCCGAGGACGAACTTGCCGAGGGCGTCGGCGTCGGCGCGGGCGTTGCGGGCGGGGAGGCCGAGGGTGGCGATGAAGCGCTCGCCCACGCGGTTGTCCGTGGCGGGGCCGGCCACCAGGTCCGTCTGGATGCCGAAGGCGGACTTCAGGTACTGGACGCCACCCGCCGCGCCCACGGGGTCGTTGGCGCAGAGGAGGAAGGCGCCGCCCAGGGCCTTCAGGTCCGGGTCCGACAGGATGGACTGGACGCCGTACTCGCCCATGATGCCGTCGCCGGTCTCCGCCACGATGACATCCACGCCGTGGGTCGCCAGCTCCGAGAAGATGATGTGCGACATGGCGGCGGCGCTGTCCGCGTCGGTGCAGACACTGCCGGCATCCGTGAAGTCCAGGGCCACCTCCGCGCCGTAGTCCCGCATGGCCAGGGCGTCGCGCATGAGCGACACGCCCGTGAGCTTGCAGCCGCCCACGCGGTAGCCCGCCCGGCTGAGCACGCGGATGGCGGCGCAGGCGGCGGCGGTCTTGCCCGCGTTCATGCAGGTGCCGGCCACGTAGACCACGGGGCAGTGGGGCGAGAGGCTGGTGCCCTTGAGGGCGCCCATGCGGATGTGGGCAGGCTGGCCGGCGCGGGACTGGAACTCGGGGAAGACGAGCACCTGGCCCAGCACCTCCAGCTCGAAGGGCTTGCCCACGTCCGGGTTGTGGGAGAGGCACTTGCCGAGCACGCCGCCCATGTTGAGCAGGTTCACCGTGTCGCCGGGCTTCAGGGACTCGGGCATGACGCCCTCGTAGCCCTGCAGCGCGTTGCGGTGGCCCAGGGCCCCCACGACGATGTCCCCGTCATGCAGGGTGCTCATGCGCCCGTGGGGATCCTCCAGCTGGTTGTAGGTGGTCTTCTCGCCGCGGATGCGGCAGGCGATGACCGAGCCCTCCTCCAGCAGGATCTCCGGCCCGAGGGTGAGGGTCCGGCCCAGCCGCAGGTTGCGGGTGACCGAGGCGAGCTTGTCGACGTGGATGCGCATGGGGACCTCTGATGGATTCGGGGGATCAGTTCGGCTTGGCCTTGAGGGTCAGAACCTGCTGGACGCCGAAGAGCTTGGCGAAGCCGGCGGCCTCCTCGCCGGTCCAGAGCTTGTTGGCTTCGCCGTAGGTGGCGATGCGGGGGTCCATCAGGGAGTAGGGGGACTGCACGCCCTCCACCACGAAGGCGCGGGGGTGCAGGGTGAGGCGCACCTCGCCGCTCACGCGGTCCTGGCTGGACGTGAGGAAGGCCTCCAGGTCCCGGGCCAGGGGATCGAAGAAGTGGCCCTCGTGGAGGAGCGAGCCGTAGAGGTTGCCGAGGCTCTCCTTCCAGAAGAGCTGCTTGCCGCTGAGCACCAGCTTCTCCAGCTCCCGGTGGGCGCCGATGAGCAGGTGCGCCGCCGGGGCGTCGAAGCCCACGCGGCCCTTGATGCCCAGGATGGTGTCGCCCAGGTGCACGCCCCGGCCGATGCCGTAGGGGCGGCCCACGGCGTTGAGCTGGGCGATGAGGGTGACGGGGTCCATGCTGTTGCCGTCCAGGGAGACGGGCACGCCCTGCTCGAAGCCGATGACCAGCGACTTGGGGGCCAGGGTGCCGATGACGCCGCCGGGGAAGGCCGCCTCGGGCAGGGAGGTCCAGGGGTCGAGGGTCTCGCGGCCGCCCACGCTGGTGCCCCACATGCCCTCGTTGATGGAGTAGTCCTTCGTCTTCGGCGGGAAGATCACGCCCCGGTCGGCGCAGTAGGCCATCTCCTCCGCCCGGGACAGGGCCAGGTCGCGGATGGGGGTGAGCAGGCCCAGGTCGGGCGCCAGGGCGCGGAAGGCCACGTCGAAGCGCACCTGGTCGTTACCCGCGCCCGTGGAACCGTGGGCGATGGCGGCGGCGCCCATGTCCTTGGCCAGCTCCGCCACGGCCTTGGCCTGGCAGACCCGCTCGGCGGAGACGGACAGCGGGTACATCTGGCCCCGCAGCACGTTGCCGTAGACCAGGTAGCGCAGGTAGCCGTCGAAGAGTCCGGTCCGGGCGTCCACCGTGGTGTGGCTCACGGCGCCCAAGCGGGGCGAGGCGGCCTCGATGCGGGCCAGCTCCTCGGGCGAGAACCCGCCGGTGTTCACCGTGACCGTGGCCACGTCGTAGCCCTGCTCCTTCAGGTAGAGCACGCAGAAGGAGGTGTCGAGACCTCCCGAGAATGCGAGGACCGCGAGCTTGCTCATGGGAGACCCTTCATGATGTGAAAGAAGAACGCCAACCGCGGAGAACGCAGAGAACGCGGAGAAAGACCGGTTTTCCTCTGCGCTCTCCGCGTTCTCCGCGGTGAAACAACAGAAGCGATCATCCCTAACCCGCCCATAGCGCGGCCTCCGCCTGGGCATGGAGGTTCTGCTTCGCCTCGATCCAGCCTCGAGCGGCGGCGAGGTCGGTTTCCAGGGCGTCCAGGGCCAGATTGCCGGCGCCGCCCAGGTGGGTGGCGGTGAGGGCGCTGCGGTCCGGAGCGAAGGTGCCGTCCTGGATCTGCTGGGCCACCTTGCGGTAGGCCTCGCGGAAGGGCAGGCCCTGTTGCACGAGGACGTAGGCCTGATGGGCGGCGTAGAGCTCGTCGCTGGAGGCCTGGGAGGCGGCTTCGGCCTTCACCTGGAGGGCGGGCAGCAGGGGCGTCAGCACGGTGAAGAGGTCCTCGGCGTGGCGCAGGGCGGTGATGAGTGGCTGCTTCAGCAGCTGGAAGTCCCGGTGGTAGCTGGAGGGCAGGCCCGAGGCGAGCTGCTCCACCAGACCCGCCGCGCCCCGCAGCTCCCGGCAGCGGCCGCGAGCCAGCTCCACCACGTCCGGATTCTTCTTCTGGGGCATGATGCTCGAGCCCGTGGTGAAGGCGTCCGGCAGCTTGAGGAAGCCGAACTCCTCGGTGCTGTAGAGGGAGACATCCCACAGGAACTTCTCCAGCACACCGCCCACGGAGGCGGCCCACTGGAGCACGGCGGCCTCATGGCGGCCCCGGCTGTTCTGCACGTCGATGGGGCTGCGCTGCACCTTCGAGAAGCCCAACAGCTTCGCCGTGAGCGCCCGGTCGATGGGCAGGGGCACGCCGAAGCCCGCGGCGGATCCCAGCGGGCAGCGGTCCAGGCGGCCGTACACGCCCTGCAGGGCCTCGAGCTCCTCCAGCAGGCCCTCGGCGAAGGCCGTGGCCCAGAGGCCGAAGGTGCTGGGCATGGCCCTCCGCAGGTGGGTGTAGCCCGGCAGGGGCGTGTCCTGGTGGGCCTTGGCGAAGGCCAGGAAGCCCTCGGCCAGGTCCGCCACGCGCAGGCCCAGGCGCACCAGCTTGTCCCGAAGGTAGAGGCGCAGGGCCAGGATCACCTGGTCGTTGCGGGAGCGGGCCAGGTGGATGCGCCCGCCCGCGGGGCCCAGGTGCCGGGTGAGGTCCACCTCGATGGCGGTGTGGCCGTCCTCCATGTGGGGCGGGATTGGGAAGGCGCCCTGCTTGGCGAGGTTGGCGATGCGCCGCAGGCCGCGGACCAGCGAGACGGCATCGGCTTCGGGGATGAGGCCCGTGGCGGCCAGCATCTTCGCGTGGGCCGCGCTGCCCAGGGCGTCCCAGGCCAGGAGGGCCAAGTCCGTCTCGGGATCCTCGCCCACGGTGAAGCGGTGGATGGCCGCATCAAGGGGGATGTCCTTCGCCCAGAGGGTGGTGGCTTCAGGCCTCATGCGGGCACCTGCATCTTGAAGAACGCGGGGACGAGCTTGGCATAGAAATCCGCGCCGGCCTCAAGTTCCTGGATGGTCAGGTATTCGTTGGGGCTGTGGCTGCGGAAGGTGTCGCCGGGGCCGGCCTTCACCGCCGGGATGCCGCCGAGGAAGGCCCAGTCCGAGGTGGTGCCGGAGCCCACGGGGCCCGCCTTCTTCGCGGCCTGGAGGGCGGCGCGGACGATGGCGTGCTGGGGGTCCGTGCCCTTGGGCAGGTAGCGCTTGGAGTGGATGGCGACCTCGCTCTCCAGCTGCCGCTGGAAGTCGGCGCAGAGGGCGTCGTGGTCCTGGTCCGGGCCCGTGCGGAGGTCGATGAAGAACTCGCAGGCGTCGGGCACCTGGTTGCGCCGCAGGCCGCCGCTGATCTGGGTGACCTGGGCCTTCTGGCTGCCCAGCAGCGGATGGGCCGGGAAGTCCATGGCCGCGACCTTGGCGATGTCCCGGGCCGCCTTGTGGATGGCGTTCTCGGCGCCCAGCATCTGGGCGTTGGCCACGTGGCCGCTCTGGCCCCGGGCCGTGCACTTCAGGAGGAGCATGCCCCGCTGGGCGGCGCAGATGCGAAGACCCGTGGGTTCGCCCACCACGGCGCCATCGAAGGGGCCGAGCTGGTCGAGGATGGTGGCGATGCCCTGGCCGCCGGTCTCCTCCTCGGCCGTGAGGGCCACGACCACCTCGCCGTCGAGGGGCTGTTTCGCGAGGTCGAAGGCCGCGAGCAGGATGGCGGTCACGCAGCCCTTGGCGTCGTTGGCACCCAGGCCCTGGAGCCGGGAGCCGTGCCAGACGGGCGTGAAGGGGTCGCCTTCCCAGCCGGCGCTGGGCGGCACGGTGTCCAGGTGGGAGTTGAGCAGCAACCGGGCGCCGCCCGGCTTTCCGAAGCTGAACCAGAGGTTGTTCCCCTGGCGCTGGACCTTGAAGCCCTGGGTGGCCAGGAGGTTCTGCACCAGGTCCGCGAGGGGGCCCTCCTCGCCGGACACGCTGGGCGTGCCGACCAGGAGCGTGAGCAGCTCGGCGGGGCTCATGGCTTGGTCCCCGCGGTGGGCGCGGCGGCGCCCGATGCGATCCCGGGCACGATCCCCGATACGATCATCGTCCCGCTGCCTTCGTTGGTGAAGATCTCCGCCAGCAGGCCGTCCGGCGCGACGCCGCTCACCAGGTGGGCGCTGGAGACGCCTCCCTGGAGGGCCGCCTTCACGGCCGCGAGCTTGGGCCGCATGCCGCCGCTGATGATGCCCTTGGCCTCGAAGGCGGCCAGCTCGTCCAGGGTGGCGTGGGGGATGAGGGACGAGGCCTTTTTGACGTCCTTCAGCAGGCCCGGCACGGAGAGCAGGAAGAAGAGCTTCTCCGCGCCCAGCGCCGTGGCCAGGCTGGCGGCGATGGTGTCGGCGTTGGTGTTGTAGATGGCGCCGTCCACCCCCCCGGAAAGCGGCGCCACCACGGGCACGAAGCCTCCCTCGAGCAGGTGGCTGAGCACGTGGGGATCCACGGCGTCGATGTCGCCCACCAGGCCGTAGTCCACCAGCTGGGGCTCCGTGGCGCCGTCGGGCACCACGGGCACCGGAGGCCGCTTGGTGGCCTTGAGCAGGCCCGCGTCGAGGCCCGTGAGGCCCACGGCGGGCACGCCCGCGGCCTGGAGCTCCGCCAGCAGATCCATGTGCACCTGGCCCGCGAAGACCATCTTGGCGGCGTCCAGCACCTCGGGGCTCGTCACCCGGCGCCCCGCTACCTTCTGCACGGGGATGTTCATGGACTCGCAGACGGCGTCCAGCTCGGCGCCGCCGCCGTGCACCACCACCACCCGGATGGAGAAGGACCACAGCAGGGCGATCTGCTCGGAGAAGGCCTTGCGGATCTTGGGCTCGGCGATGACTTCGCCGCCCACCTTCACCACGAAGGTCTTCCCGCGGAACAGGCGGACGTAGCGGGAGGCTTCCTTGAGGGCGGCATAGGGATTGGGGGAGAGCGGCATCAGAAACTCCAGGATCGGACGGGAGATCAGGCGTTAAGAAGGTGGTGGATGGTGGCCCGCTGCACGTGGAAGCGGTTCTCGGCCTCGTCCACCACGCGGCTCCAGGGGCCGTCCAGGACGCTGTCGTGGACTTCCAGGTTCCGGCGCACGGGCAGGCAGTGGGTGAAGATGGCTTCCTTGGCGGCCTTCTGCATGTGGGCGGCGGTGGGCATCCAGGCGGAGAGGTCGGTCATGGGCGCGGCCTCCAGGCCCGACGTGGTGGAGGGGCCCCAGGCCTTGGCGTAGACGGCGGCGCTGCCCTCCAGGGCGGCATCCTGGTCCGTGGTGTAGACGATCTTCCCCCCGGTGGCCGCGGCGTACTTCTCCGCCTCGGCCCGCACTTCCGGCGCCAACTCGTAGCCCTTGGGGTGGGCCACGCGGATCTCCGCCCCGCAGGTCGCGGCGGTCAGCAGGAAGGAGTTGGGCACGGCCTTGGGCAGGGGCTTCATGTGAGGCGCCCAGGTGAGGGTGACGGGCACCTTGGTGGTGCCATGGGCCTCCTGGATGGTGAGGAGGTCGGCCAGGCCTTGGTGCGGGTGCTCCCGGGCGCTCTCCATGCTCAGCACCGGCACGGTGCTGAAGCGGCGGAAGGCGTTGATGATGGGATCCAGCTCGTCGATGTCGTCACCGTCGCCGTGGCTGAAGGTGCGCACGGCCAGGGCGTCCACATAGCGGCCCAGCACGGGCACGCCCTCGCGGACGTGCTCGGCCCGGTCCTGGTCCATGACGGCCCCGTCCCGGTCCTCCAGCTTCCAGGTGCCTGCGCCCACCTCGAGCACGATGGCGTGGCCGCCGTGGCGCAGCATGGCCGCCTCGAAGCTGGCCCGGGTCCGCAGGCTGGGGTTGAAGAAGACCATGCCGAGGATGCGGTCCGCGAAGATGGCGCCGGGCGGTTCCTTCTTCCAGGCGGCGGCGGTCTTGAGGATCTCCGCCACTCCGGCGGGACCCAGGTCGGCGATGCGGGTGAAGTGCTTCATGGAAACCTCGGGAAAGACTGGAACCGCGAATGGCGCGAATCGCCCTTCAGGCACGCGAATGGAAAAGCGGAAAGAAAGATCAGTTCAGGAAGGGGCAGCCGTCAGGCCTTCATTTGCGAACATTCGCCTCATTCGCGGTTTCAAGCCTTGAAGGACTTGATGGCGGCGACGAGGGCCTGGAGGGCGGCGTCGCTGACGTTGAGGGGAGGCATGAGGCGCAGCACCTGGGGATCGCCGGAGCCGCCCAGGAGGATGTTCTGGGCCATGAGGTGCTTCTTGAGGGCGGCGGCATGGGGCGTGCGGAGGCCCAGCAGCAGACCTTCGCCCTGGATCGCCTCGACCACAGATCTCTTCAGTTCCTTTCGAAGCCGCGCCGCGGCTTCGGAAGCCTGCGTCATCAGCCCTTCTGATTCGATGACGTCCACGGTGGCCAGCAGGGCCGCACAGGCCAGCGGGCCGCCGCCGAAGGTGCTGCCCAGGTCGCCGCCCTTGAGCTTCGAGGCCACGGCGGTGGTCATGAGGAGGGCCGCCATGGGCACGCCGGAGGCCAGGCCCTTGGCGGAGGTCATGAGGTCGGGCCGCACGCCGTAGAACTGGGCGGCGAAGGGCGTGCCCATGCGGCCCATGCCCGTCTGGATCTCGTCGAAGATGAGCAGGGTGCCGCTGGCGTCGCACTTGGCCCGCAGGGCCTGGAACCATTCGCGGGAGGCGGTCTTGATGCCGGCCATGCTCTGGATGGGCTCGAGGATGACGCCGGCCACGTCGGAGAAGTCGGCCGCGTCGAGGGCCAACCGGTCGCCGAAGGGCAGGCGCAGGCAGGGCGTGAGGCTGTCGGCGAAGGGCTGGGTGATCTTGGGGTCGTCCGTCACCGAGAGGGCCAGGGTGGTCCGGCCGTGCCAGCCGCCGTCGAAGGCGGCCAGCGTCTTCCGGCCCGTGAGCAGCAGCGCGACCTTGAGCGCGTTCTCGTTGGCCTCGGCGCCGCTGTTGCAGAAAAAGACCGAGTCCATGCCGGAGAAGGCCGTGATCTTCGCGGCGGCGGCGTCCCGCACGGGCAGGGCAGCGGCTGCGGAGTAGAAGAGCAGCGAGGCGGCCTGGTCCGCCACGGCCTTCACCACCTTGGGATGGCTGTGGCCCGTGGCGCACACGCAGTGGCCGCCATAGAAGTCCCACCAGGCCTGGCCCCGGTCGTCGAAGACCCGGTCGCCCTCGCCCTTCACCAGCGGGAAGGGATAGGGGGCGTAGGTGGGCAGGAGGGCGGGGACGGCGGAGGTGGAAGGCATGCGGAAATCCTGTGCATATGCGCGCATGGGGATGCATAACCATGCAATCGATTGCATAATATGCACAGATCGAATGCCACGAAGCAAGAACTATTTCACGACTTTTGTAAGAAGGTTGAGTGAATGGCTTGCGAGTTCATGCAATTTCATGCAACATCCATGCATGGATTTGGATCAGCTCATCCTCCGGCTGCTGGAGGCCCACCCCATCGCGGACCAGACGGACCTGCTGGAGAAGCTGTCCGCCGAGGGCCACGAGCTCACCCAGTCCACCCTGTCCCGGCGCCTCAAGCGCCTGGGGGTGCAGAAGGTCCAGGGCCGCTACCGCCGCGTGGAGGCCGCCGCCCAGATCCTGCCGGACATCACCCTCACCGAGGTGCCGCCCAACCTGTTGGTGTTGCGCACCGCGCCCGGCTTCGCCCAGGCCCTGGGCCTCAGCCTCGACGCCGATCCCGTTCCCGGCCAGATGGGCACCCTCGCCGGCGACGATACGGTCTTCGTGGCCGTGCTGCCGGAGCGCCTGGCCGACGTGAAGGCCCACCTCGCGCGGGTGGTGGCGGCGCGGTAGGGCCTTCAGCCGCTAGACTGACCTCCTGACCGTCTGGGAGTTGGCATGGACCGTTTCGGAAGTTCGAAGCTGCGCATCGGCTGGACGCTGGTCTGCCTGTTCCTCGCGGGGCTGGTGTTCATGGCGATCCGCGGGCAGCAGGGGCCGGACGGGTCGCAGGTGGTGGTCTTCGGCACGGCGGTTCCCCTGGGGGCCGAATCGCTCAAGGACTACGCGCTGGGCGGCCTGCAGGGCGTCATGTACTGGCTGGTGTCCCTGGTGGTGCTGCTGGGCGCCTTCGGTCCCGTGAGCCAGTGGACCGCGGCCGCCTCCCGCGGCGAGCGGCTCAAGGGCTTCTTCGCGGGCACGGGCCTGGGCTTCGCCCACGGGCTATTCCTCTCCCAGGTCGCGCTCCTCCCCGTGTGGACCCTGAGCTGGCGCCTCATCGGCCAGGCCTGGCCGCCGGAGCTGCTGCGGGCGGACCTCCACGGCCTCCTGCTGGGCCTCCAGATGCTGCTGTGGGGGGTGCTCCTGTCGCGGCTCCTGAAGTCCAGCGCCGGCCTGGCCCTGCTGCTTACGCTGCTGCTCCGCGAGCTGGGCCCGCGCCTGAGCTTCTTCCTGGACTTCGGCCAGGACCTGGGCTGGAGCGCGGGTCAGGTGAAGGTGCTGGAGGTCTTCGTGCGGCTGCTGCCCATGGCTCAGCTTCCCTCGGACCCCTTCTCGCCGCTGGCGCTGCCCCTGTCCATCGGCGGTCCCCTGGTGCTGGGCGCGCTGGCCATGCTGCTGCCGGCCGGGGGGCGGAAGTAAGCGGATGCGCCCCGCCGTCGGATTGCTGCTCCTGCCGCCGGTGCTGGCGGCCCAGGGGACCCAGAATCCGGCGGAGCTGCGCCAGAAGCTGGCGGCCATCCAGGGGCGTCTGGGCCAGGTGGACCAGCAGCTGGAGGCCCTGAAGAAGCGACGCAAGGGCGTGCTGGTGGAGATGCAGGGTATCGCGCTCCAGCGCGATCGGGCCCAGGCCCAGGTGGATGGTGCGCGGCTGCGGCGAGACCAGGCTCAGAGTGAAGTCCAGATCATCGGCCGCGAGCAGGCCCGCATCCAGGGCGAGGTGCTGAAGCTCCAGGGCGACCTCCGCAAGCAGGTGCGCTGGATGCAGGCGCTGGGGCCCCTGGGCGACCTGGGCGTCTACACCACGTTCAAGGATCCCGACGCCTGGCTGGAGCGGGGCCGCCTCCTGGCCTGGGCGCGGTTGCAGGAGCGGAAGCGCCTGGACCAGATCCACCGTCTGCAGGGCGACCTCGCCGCCAAGGAGAAGTCCCTCAAGGAGGTGCTGGCCCGGCTGGCCCGGGAAGAGCAGGAGGCCGCCCAGCTCCAGGCCGCGCTGCGCCTGCAGGAGGACAAGCTCAACAGCTTCCTCGACGGCCTGCAGAAGGACGAGACGGCCCAGCGGCAGGTCCAGGCGGAGCTGGCGGAGGAGGCCATCCAGCTGGAGCGCCTGCTGGCGGGCCTGCTGGCCAAGCCCAGGGCCGAGGTCTTCGAATCCGCCGTGGCCTTCGCCACCCTGCACGGCAGCCTGCCCCAGCCCGTGGAGGGCACCCTGGCCCAGGGCTTCGGCGAGCACCTCCATCCCCGCTTCCACACCAAGACCATGCAGAGCGGCCTGCTCATCGCGGCGTCCAGCGGCGCCCCGGTGGCTGCGGTGGCCGATGGCAAGGTGGTCTACGCGGACTACTACCAGAGCTACGGCCCCATGGTGATTCTCGAGCACGGCGGCGGCTGGTTCACCCTCTACACGCACCTCCAGGGCCTGCAGGTGGCCAAGGACCAGGTGCTCAAGGCCGGCGAGCGGGTGGGCGCCGTGGGCGACACCGTGGACGGCCCCCGCCTCGGCTTCGAGATCCGCCACCAGGCCCAGCCGCAGGATCCGCAGAAGTGGCTGAAGCAGAGGTATCGCTGATGATCCGGGGGTTCCACGCTCCGCTCCGCTGCGCGCACACCCCCGGACCCCCGCGCTCGGCCCGGCAGAGCCGTGCCTCGCTTCCTCACCTTCTGGGATCCTGCGAACCCTCTTACCGCACGACGTTGCTGGCGTTGAAGAGCGGCACGTAGATAGCGAGGAGGAGGCCAAGGACGACGACGCCCATGAAGAGGATGAGCACGGGACCGATGAGGCTGGTAACGGCGGTGGTGGCCTTCTCCACTTCCTGGTCGAAGAAGTCGGCCACGTGGTCGAGCATCTCGGGCAGGGCGCTGCTCTGCTCGCCCACGCGCACCATCTCGACGGCCAGGGGATCGAGGATCTTCGCCTGTTCCAGGGCCAGGTGCAGGCTGCTGCCGGCCCGCACCTTCTCGGTGACCACGGCCAGGCCGCCCTTCAGGCGCTCGCTGGGGCTGGTGCGCTGCACGACCTCCAGGGCCTGCACCACGGGCAGGCCACCGGAGAGCAGCACGCCCAGGGTGCGCGAGAACACGCTGGAGTGGTACATGCGGTAGAGGGTGCCGACCTTGGGGAGCATCAGCAGCATCCTCTCCGCCAGCTTGCGCCCGGCCTCCGAGGCCGCCATCCAGCGGATGAGCACCGCGAGGCCCGCGAGGAGGATGCCCTGGAGCCAGAGCGTGGAGCTGACCACCTTGCCCATCCCCAGCAGGATCCGGGTGACGAGGGGCATCTCGATGTCGCCCCCCGCGTAGAACTCCGCGAAGCGGGGCAGCACCACGTTGAAGATCACGCCCAGGGCCAGGATGAGCACCAGCACCAGGAAGGCGGGATAGAAGAGGGCCTCGATGATGCGCCGGCGGCTGCTCTGGGCGAACTTCTGGAAGGACAGCCAGCGGGCCAGCACTTCCGGCAGGGTGCCGCTGCGCTCGCCCGCCACCACGTTGCTGCGGTAGACCGGCGGGAAGGCCCCGGCCTGCTCCAGGGCGTCAGAGAAGGACATGCCCTCCCGCACCAGCTCCACCACGTGGGCCAGGGCGCGGCGGAGCTGGGGATCCTTGCCGTGGCCCACCAGCAGCTCCAGCGACTGCAGCAGGGGGATGCCGGCCTTCAGCAGGGCCAGCAGCTCCTGGTTGAACAGCACCAGGGATTCGGTCTTGAGCTGGGTGCGGCTGCGGAAGGCGGTGTCCGTGCGGGTGATCTCGAGGGGGAACCCGCCTTCGGCCAGCACGCGGGCCCGCAGCGCCTCGACACTCTCCGCCTCGAAGTCCCGCACGAGGACGTCGCCATTGGAATGCGTGAGCCGGACCGTGAATCGCATGGGCACCTGGGAGCTTTGAGGATAGCGGGAAAGGAAGCCCGGAGTCTGGAGGCTCCGCCCCCGACCGGATAGCCTCAGGAGATTCTTTGGAGGCCTCGTGCCGCTTCGCCCGCTCCTTGCGCTGCCCGTCCTGACCTTCACCCTGGCAGCCCAGGCCCCGCCCTCCGCGCCCCTGCGCACGGGCGTGGCGGAGCCCGCGGTCCTGGACCTGCGCGCTGTGGACGGAACGCTCCTGGTGCCCCGGGACAACCGGGACGCGACCCAGGTGGAGGCGGCCCGGCAGGGCTGGATCGCCCTGGTGGCGGGCCTGAAGGAGGCCTCCGCCGTGCGGCTGCGCCTGCCCTCCGGCGAAGGGCGCCTCTCCCTTCTGCTGGCGGCGGCCCAGGCCCTCAAGGCCCAGTCGCCGGCCCAGCGCCTCTACGTGGCCTTCGACCCCGAGGCCGCGCCCCTCCTGGACGAGACCGCCTGGGGGGCCGTGGACGGCGGCGCCCTGGTGCCCGCGGACCTGAACCTGGACCCGGCGAAGTGGCGGGCGCAGCTCACCCGGGCCCAGGACAGCTTCCCGGGCCGCCCCTGGACCCTCTGGCTGCCCTCGGATCCGGGCGCCCTGGTGTCCGTCCTCATGGGCGATGGAGGGCGGGTGGTGGTGCCTGCCGGCGGCCCCGGGGGCCGGCTGGCGGAGGCGCTGCCCGCGGGCTTCACGGACGTGGAGGGCGGGCTCGGCGACCTCACCCTCCGGAACCGCGCCGGGGCCATGCGCCGCTGGACCTTCGCGGGCGGCGCCTGGTCGGCGGTGCCCCTGCCCAAGGACCGCACGGAGGTGGCCGTCAGCGCCGCCGAGGCCTACGACGTGGGCGCCCTGCTGGCCAAGGTCCGGGCCGCCCAGCTCCGGTCCCGCGCCATGGCGCGGACCGTCCAGGCCAAGGCGGAGCTGGACCTGCACCTCCAGGCGCCCTCGGGCCGGGGCGGGGACCTGGGCTTCAGCTTCGGCTACTTCGAGCGGGCCGGCGAGTGGCCGGAGCTGCTCCAGAAGGCCGTCCGGTTCAACGGCGTTACCGCCAAGCTCGACGGCGAGGTGCAGCTGCCCCTCATCGAAAGCCGCCAGTCCATGTCCCTGCCCGTGGCCCTCGGCATGACCGAGCGCTACCGCTACCGGGACAGCGGCGCCGCGGGCCCGGGCCGGCGGCGGCTGCGCTTCGAGCCGGTGGACGCGGACCCCCTGCTGTATTCCGGCGACCTGGAGGTGGAGGAGGCCACGGGGCGGATCCTGGTGGAGCGTCGGGAGCGCGCGGACCTGCCGGGCACCGTGAAGAGCGAGCGGGAAATCCTCACCTACGGCGAGGCCGCGCCGGGCCTGTGGCGGCCCGTCTCCGTGCAGACCTTCGAGCGCTGGGTGAGCGCCGATGGCGTGGTGCAGGTGCAGCGTCGCTTCACCTACCGCGATTTCCAGGTGAACGGCGAGGGTTTCGAGGCGGCGCGCGCCGAGGCCCGGGCCTCGGGAGCCACCATGATCAAGGTGACGCCGGACGGGGCCCGCTACTTCACCAGGCAGGGCGACGGCACGCGGAAGATCGAGGAGAAGCCCAAGAGCAGCGGCCGCGCCCTGGCCGGGGTGGTGCTGGCGGACCCGGGCCTCACGCCGCCGGTGGCACCCCTGGGCGGCCTCCTCTACTTCGACTACAACGCCTTCGGGAAGGGCGTGCAGCTCAACGCCCTCACGGCCATCCTCTTCAACACCGCCAGCCTGGCCATCCCCCGGGGCCTGGGCAGCTTCGACGTGAGCGCCGACGCCACGGCCCTGCTGCTCAAGGGCACGGAGCGTCCCGTGGTGAACGGGCGGCTCTCGGACCGGGACGGCGTGGGCCGCCGCTTCGGGAAGATGGGCCTGGAGCTGGGGCGGGACCTGGGCCTGGGCTTCCGTCTGGAGGGCCGGGGCGACTTCGAGTACGACGACTTCAGCGAGGGGGACAGCAAGTACCGCACGCCGGGCTACCAGCTGCCACCCTCGGGCCTGACCCGCATCGGCACCCTCCAGGGCTCCTGGCTCTTCCGGGGCTTCCAGGTGCGGGCCTACCACGGCTGGGGCCGCCGCCCGGACGGGACCTACGGATTGGCCGCGGATCTCCAGGAGGTCCCCGACGGGGGTGATTTCCGCCGCTGGGGCGGCAGCCTGGGCCTGGATCGCGAGGTGTCGCCCGGGCTCTGGTTCCATGGCGAGGCCGGGTGGGCTTCGGGCCGCGCCTTCGACCGCTTCAAGGCGCTGGATGTGGGCGGCCTGGGCGGCGTGGTGCGCATCGCCGGCATCCGGGCCAATGCCATCACGGCGGACCGGCTCTCCTATGCCAAGACGGCCCTCGCCATCCCCACGGGACCGAACCTGCGCCTGTCCCTCAGCCTGGAGTACGCCCGGGCCCGCAGCCTGGACGACCAGAAGACCTACGGCATGGGCGGCGTCGGCGTCACAGGGGACCTGCCGGGCTTCTGGCTCTTCACCGCCGTGCGCGTGGACCTGGGCGTGGGCGTGCAGAGCGACATCGCGGGCGTCCGCACCGTGAACGGGTACGTGGCCCTGCTCAGGGTGTTCTAGGAAAGATAGACCCAAAGATCTATATCTTTATTTGATTGACCTTAAAACTCGTTTTTTAATTTGCGGACGAGCGCCTCCGGGACCATGATGGCTGTCCTGATGTCCTTATCCGGGGCATGAGATCGGAGGTGAACATGCTGAAATGGCGCGCAACCTTCCTGACGCTGGCCGGTCTGGGCCTCGCCTTCCTGCTGGCATGCAGCGGCTCTGGCTCCGGCTCCGGCAGCGGCGGCAACGTCGCCAGCGGAAGCATGAACGTGCATCTGGTGGACGGGCCCATCTCCGGCTACCAGGAGATCAACGTCAACATCCAGGCCGTGGAGATCAACAGCAACGGCACCTGGATCACCCTGGGCACGCCCAACAAGACCATCAACCTGCTGGGCCTCGTGGGCGGCGTGGAGGAGACGCTGGCCACCGGGGCCACCCTGCCCGCGGGCCACTACGGCCAGATGCGGCTGGTGCTCGGCTCCGGCAACACCGTCAAGCTGGCCGACGGGTCCGTCCAGCCTCTCAAGGTGCCTTCGGGCATGCAGAGCGGCATCAAGCTGATCGTCAACTTCGATGTGGCGGCCGGCACCACGAAGGACGTCTGGATCGACTTCGACGCCGCCCACTCCATCCAGGTGGTGCAGGCCGGCATGTCCGGCCAGTACATCCTGCGTCCCACCATCTGGGCCTTCGACAAGATCGCCACGGGCTCCATCCAGGGCACCTTGACGGATGCCGCCACCTCCACGGGCCTGCCCGGCGTGACGGTCTATGCCGAAACCCTGGATGGCTCCGGGAACGCCCGGATCGCGCGCAGCACCGTGACGGACGCCAATGGCGCCTACACCCTGGACCTGCTGCCGGTGGGCACGACCTACTACGTGGTGAGCCACCCGCTGGTGGGGACCACGACCCCGAAGGCCTATGACGCCAAGGCCAGCGAGGCCTTCGCCCTGACGGCCTCGACGCCGGTGTTCACCTACAGCGCGGCCTTCACCGCGAACGCCTCCACGGGCACCGTGTCCGGCGGCCTCACGCCGCTGGCCACCAGCAGCCAGAGCGACCAGGTGAACCTGCTCCAGTCGCTGGTCACCTCCTCGGGCACCTTCAGCTTCATCGTGCGCACCACCATGGCCGTCGTGGGCACCACGGAGACCTACGGCTTCACCACCGTTCCGGTCGGGACCTACAGTGTCCAGGCCGTGCGGAGCACCTTGAACCTGGATGGCACCACCACCACGACCACCTCGACCGTGCAGCCCGCCACAGTGACCGCGAGCACGACAACGACCGTGAACCTGGGGCTCTGATCCGCCCGCCTCAAGGCCCGGAGGCCCACGGATACTGGGTCTCCGGGCCTTGCCTTGTCCGCGGGGCCGGGCCTCCCGTCCGCATCGGTTTTGAAGACACGCCCGGGTTGGGAGTAGCATGGGCCCAACCGACCCCGGCCCATCTGATGACGAGCCCCTACCCGGGTGCCCCAGCCAAAACCTGAGCCGCCGGGCTCGTTTCCTGAACCCGGAGCGTGCAGATGCTGGATGTGGCCTTGGTCCTCGCGTCCTCCGGGTGCTGGTTCGCGGGGGCCCTGGCCTCGGCCTCCCCGCGCGCGCCGGAGCGCCTGGCCACGGGCCTCGGCCTCCTGGGCAGTCTCTTCGCCCTGGGCGCGGCGCTCCACCTCCTGCTCGGGGGGGCCGTCTCGGGCCTGGACTTCCGCGTCTGGGGCCTCCCGGCCCGCCTGGAGCTGGATGCCCTGTCCGCGGCCTTCCTGCTGCCCCTGCACCTGGTGGGCGGCCTGGGCCTGATCTACGGGCAGCGCTACTGGCCGGTGCAGCTGGCCTGGGGCTCGGGCCGATCCCTGCGCTTCTTCTACGGCCTGCTGGTGGCGGCCATGACGCTGCTCTTCCTGGCCCGGCACGGCCTGGTGTTCCTGGTGGCCTGGGAGCTGATGGCCGTGTCCGCCTTCTTCCTGGTGGGCACCGAGCACGAGAAGCCGGAGGTCCGGCGCGCCAGCTGGGTCTACCTGGCCTGCACCCACACGGGCACCCTGCTTCTGACCGCCATGGTGATCCTCATGGCCCAGCGGATGGGGGGCCTCCAGTGGACGGCCCTTCCGGCTTCCACCTCGCCCTGGTTCGAAGGCGGCATCCTCTTCCTGGCCCTCGCGGGCTTCGGCTTCAAGGCGGGGGTGCTGCCCCTGCACTTCTGGCTGCCTTCGGCCCACGCCAGCGCCCCCAGCCACGTCTCTGCCATCCTCTCGGCGGTGATGCTCAAGACGGGCATCTACGGCATCCTCCGCGTGTCAAGCCTATTGCCAGGCATCCCCCGGGGCGTGGGCGGGACGCTCCTGGCCCTGGGCGCCCTCACCGCCCTCTACGGCGTGGGGAACGCGCTGGCCCAGCGGGACTACAAGCGGCTGCTGGCCTACTCCAGCATCGAGAACCTGGGGATCATCGCCATGGGCGTGGGGCTGGGCTGGACGGGCCGGGCTACGCACGATCCCTGGCTCATGGCCCTGGGCTTCGGCGGGGCGATCTTCCACGTCTGGAACCACGCCCTCTTCAAGAGCCTCCTCTTCTACGGAGCCGGGGCCCTGTTGCACGCCACGGGCACCCGGGACATGGAGGCGCTGGGCGGCCTGGCGCGGCGGATGCCCCGCACGGCCCTGGTGGTCTTCCCGGCGGTGCTGGCGGTGGCGGCCCTGCCGCCCTTCAACGCCTTCCTGAGCGAGTGGTTCCTCTACCGGGGCCTCTTCGCCTCCCTGGGTCGGGGCTATCCCTGGTCCGCGGCCCTCGGCCTGGTGGCCCTGGCCCTGGCGGGGGGGCTGGCGGCGGTGGCCTTCGCGCGGTTCTTCGGCACCCTCTTCCTGGGTGCGCCCCGGAGCGAGTTGGCGGATCACGCTCACGACCCCGCCGCCTCCATGCTGCTGCCCATGGCCGTCCTGGCGGGGCTCTGCCTGGCGGTGGGTTTGGGGGCCTTCCTGCTGCTGCCCCTGCTGGACCGGGTGATCGCGGCGGCGGCCCCTGGGACGCCAGCCCTGCTGGCCGCGGGTCTCCGCGTGGACTTCCACCGGCTGGCCGGGGTGGAGCTGGGCCTGCTGGCCCTCGTCGGGGCGGGTCTCGCCTGGCTGCGCCGATCGCCCGAGGCGCCGGAGGCGGACCTTCCCACCTGGGACTGCGGCTACGCCGCGGCCGTGGCCCGGGCCCAGTACACGGGCAGCTCCTTCGCGGATGCGTGGGCGCCGGTCCAGCCGGGCCTGCGGGCGCGGCGGCCGCGCCTCCGGGGGCTCTTCCCGGGCGGGGCCTCCTTCCGCCAGGCCTTCCGGGAGCCCTTCGGCGAGGTGTTCCTGGAGCCGCGGGTGGTCCGGGTGGCGGAGCGCCTGCTCCGGTTCCGGCGCTTCCAGCAGGGTCACCTCCCGGTCTACCTCCTCTATGTGCTGCTGACCCTCCTGGGCACCTTCCTCTGGATGCTACTGCGGGGGAGGCTGCTGGGATGAGCCTCGCCCTCCTCGCCCTGCTGGTCGCGGCGGTCTCCGGCGTGCCGGGGCTGTTCCTGCGGCGGCGGGGCGGGGAGGTGGCAGCGGGCCTGCTGGGCCTGGCGGCGGTCCTGGGCCTGATGGCCGCCCTGCGGGTGCTGGCCGGGGGGGCTGGCGGGGCCCTCCAACTCCGTACCGCGGCGCTGGGATCACCGGGGCTCCTGGTGCTGGATCCGCTCGCGGCCTTCTTCTCCATTCCGGTGCTGCTGCTCTCGTTCTGCGGGGGGCTCTACGCCGTGGGCTACTGGGAGGGTCACCGGGGGCACACGCCGATTCTGCGTCTGGTCTTCGGATTCCTGACGGCCTCGCTGCTGATGCTGGTGATGGCGTCCCACGCCCTGACCTTCCTGCTGGCCTGGGAGGGCATGGCCATCGCCGCCTTCCTGCTGGTGATGGCCGAGGACCGCGAGCCCGAGACCCGGCGGGCGGGCTGGATCTACCTGGCGGCGACGCACACGGGTACGTTGTTCCTCTTCGCGGCCTTCGCGCTGCTGGCCAAGGTCCAGGGCCACTCGGGGTTCGGCGCCCTGCCCGCGGGCCTCGCGGCCACCCGCGGAGGCACGGCCCTCTTCGCGCTGTTCCTGCTGGGTTTCGGCTTCAAGGCCGGCGTCCTGCCGCTGCACGTCTGGTTGCCACCGGCCCACGCCGCCGCCCCCAGCCACGTCTCCGCGCTGATGTCGGGCGTGCTGCTCAAGATGGGCATCCTGGGGATCATCCGCTTCCTCTCCTGGGTGCCGGACCCTCCACCCTGGTGGGGCGGGACGCTGGTGGCGCTGGGCGCCCTGTCCGGCATCCTCGGCGTGGCCTTCGCCCTGGGCCAGCACGACCTGAAGCGCCTGCTGGCGTATCACTCCATCGAGAACATCGGGATCATCCTGCTGGGCCTGGGGCTGGGCACCCTCGGCAAGGCCACGGGCCATCCCGCGATGCAGGCCCTGGGCTATGCCGGGGCCCTGCTCCACGTGGTGAACCACAGCCTGTTCAAGGGCCTGCTGTTCCTGTCGGCGGGGTCCGTGCTGCACGCCACGGGCACGCGCGATCTGGAGCGCCTGGGCGGCCTGGGGCGGACGATGCCCTGGACGTCGGCCGCGTTCCTGGCCGGGTCCTGGGCCATCTGCGGCCTGCCGCCCCTCAACGGCTTCGTGAGCGAGTTCCTCATCTACCTGGGCGCCTTCCGGGGCCTGGGCCTCGAGCTCGGGCTGGGCCGGCAGGCCTGGCCGCTGGTCATCCTCGTCTCCCTCGCCCTCATCGGGGCCCTGGCCCTGGCCTGCTTCGCCAAGGCCTTCGGCGCGGTCTTCCTGGGGCTGCCTCGGACTCAGGCGGCGCAACAGGCGCCGGAAGCGCCGCGCAGCATGCTCCTGCCCATGGGTCTGCTGGCCCTGGCCTGCCTGGCCATCGGCGTGGTGCCCGCCCTCTTCGCGCCGGCCCTGGGGCGGGTGGTCGGCTTGGTCGGGGGGGCGCCGGCAGGTGGCGAGGCGCTCGTGGCGCTGGCTCCCCTGCGCATGCTGACCTGGGCGGCCCTGGTCCTGGGGCTCCTGACCCTCCTGCTCGGGCGCTGGCTCCGCCTGGTGCCGCAAGGGAGGGACTTGCCCACCTGGGACTGCGGCTACGCGGCGGCGGACGCGCGGATGCAGTACACCGCATCCTCCTTCGCGGACGGCCTGGTCAGGGGCCTCCGCTGGGCCCTGCGGCCCGTGGCGCACCTTCCCCGCCTCGTGGGCTGGTTCCCCCGTCCGGCGCGGTACGAAAGCCATGTGCCGGATCCGGCCCTGGACCGGGCAGCCTCGCCCGCGCTTCAGCTCGCCGTGCGCGGCGCCGGCCTCCTCCGCGTGGCCCAGGGCGGGGCGCTGCCCGTCTACCTGCTCTACGTCCTGCTCACCCTGCTCGCGCTCCTGGTCTGGATGGTGGCCTGACATGGTTCGATCCCTGCTCCCGACAACGCTCCCGACAACGCTTCCGGTGATGCTCCCGGCGATGCTCCCGGCGATGCTCCAGTTCCTGCTGCACGGGCTCACCGTGCTGCTGCTGCCGCCCCTGATCCCGGGCCTCATCGCCAAGACCAAGGCCCTGATGGCCGGCCGGCAGGGCCCGCCGGTGCTCCAGCTCTACTACGACCTGGCCAAGCTCGCCCGCAAGCAGGCCGTCTTCAGCCGCACCACCACCTGGGTGTTCCTCGCCGGCCCGGTGGGGGGCGTGGCCGCCGGCCTGGTGGCCTCCTGCCTGGTGCCCTTCGGCCACACGCCGGCGCCGGTCTCCTTCCAGGGCGACGTCATCCTCTTCGCCTACCTCTTCGGGCTGGCCCGCTTCCTCACGATCCTCTCGGCACTCGACACGGGCTCCAGCTTCGAGGGCATGGGCGCGGCGCGTGAAGCCACCTTCTCGGCCCTGGCGGAACCCGCGCTGTTCCTGGGCTTCGCGGCCCTGGCCAAGGCCAACGGCAGCCTCTCGCTGGGAACGATGCTGGCCTTCCCGGGCAGCCTCACGACCCGCTTCACGGGACCCCTGATCCTCATCCTGGCGGGCTGGGTGATCGTCTACCTGGCGGAGAACTCGCGCATCCCCGTGGACGACCCCAACACCCACCTGGAGCTCACCATGATCCACGAGGTGATGGTGCTCGACCACTCGGGTCGCCCCCTCGCCCTGGTGCTCTACGGCGCCAGCCTCAAGCTCCTGGTGCTGGGCGCGCTCATCCTGACGCCGGCCCTTCCGCGCGCGCCCCACGCCTGGCAAAACTGGCTGGCGTTCTATGCGGCCCTGGGGGGCCTGGCCGTGGGAGTGGGCGTGGTGGAGAGCTCCATGGCCCGGTTCCGCATGACCAAGGTTCCGCAGTTCCTCGTGGCCGGGGTGCTGGCCACCGCCTTCGCCTTCCTCCTGATGCTGGTGTAGCCATGCTGCCCGACCTGCTCATCGCCCTCACCATGCTGTCCAACTTCAGCCTCGTGGCCACGAGCCGCGTGGCCAAGGCCATTCAGTTCGCCGTGCTCCAGGGCGTGCTGCTGGGCCTGATGCCCCTGGCCATGGGCCTGGGCCGCCACTTCCACATCATCCTGCTGGCCATCGCGGCGGTCGCGGTGAAGGGCTGGCTCATCCCCTTCCTGTTCCGCCGCGCCCTGAAGCAGGTCCACATCCAGCGCGAGGTGGATCCCTACATCGGCTACACGGTCTCGCTCATGCTCTGTGCCCTGGGCACGGGCCTCAGCCTGCTCCTGGCCCACAACCTGCCGCTGAAGCCGGGCACGGAGTACGTGCTGATGGTGCCGGCCTCGCTGGCGACGCTGTTCACGGGCTTCCTGCTGCTGGTGTCCCGCCGAAAGGCCCTCACCCAGGTGGTGGGCTACCTGGTGCTGGAGAACGGCATCTACCTCTTCGGCCTCCTGCTGGTGGAGGACATGCCGGCCCTGGTGGAGGCGGGCATCCTGCTGGACCTCTTCGTGGGCATCTTCGTGATGGGCATCGTCATCAACCACATCCGCGTGGCCTTCGATTCCACCGACACCCGGCACCTGGCCGAGCTGAAGGACTGACCCATGGCCTGGCTGCTCATCCTCGTCCCCCTCCTGGCCGCCGCCCTGGCCTTCGCCGTGTCATCCCCCGCCCTCCGCGCCTGGATCCTGCCGGCCGTGGGCGTCGTCCACCTGGGGCTGCTGCTCGTGGCCCTCGCGGGCTGGCGCACCCTGCCTGCCACCGCCTGGTTCGGCCTCGACGCCCTGGGCGGCTGGGTGCTGCTGGTGATCAGCGTCCTCTTCTGCATCTGCGCCTTCTACGCCCCGGCCTACCTGGCCCTGCGCCCGGACCGCGACCACCGCGTGCTTGCCACCTGCCTCCTGGGCTTCCTGGGCCTGGCCTCGCTGCTGGCCCAGGCCCGCCACCCCGGCATTGCCTGGGTGGCCATGGAGACCACCACCCTGGTCAGCGCGCCGCTGATCTACTTCAACCACAACCGCCGCTCCCTGGAGGCCACCTGGAAGTACCTGGTCATCGGCTCCGTGGGCATCGCCCTGGCGCTGCTGGGCACCCTGTTCATCGCCTACGCGGCGCACATGGGCGGACTGGAGGAGCCGCTGCGCTACACGCGGCTCGTGGAGAACGCCTCCCTGCTATCGCGGCCCTGGCTGCGGGCGGGCTTCGTGCTGACGCTGGTGGGCTACGGCACCAAGATGGGCCTGGCGCCCCTGCACACCTGGAAGCCGGACGCCTATGGCGAGACGCCGGGCATTGTTGGAGCTCTCCTGGCGGGCGGCGTCACCAGCTGCGCGTTCCTGGCCCTGCTGCGGATCTACGGCGTGGTGGCGGCGGCGGGCGAGGGGGCCTTCGCCCGGGAGCTGCTGGTGGCCTTCGGCATGCTCTCCATGGCCTGGGCCCTGGTCTTCATGATCCGGCAGACCGACATCAAGCGGATGCTGGCCTACTCCAGCGTGGAGCACATGGGCATCCTCGTCTTCGGCATCGGCATCGGGGGCCTGGCGGCGAAGTTCGCCCTCTTCCATCTGGCGGCCAACGCCCTGGTGAAGAGCGTGCTCTTCCTATCGGCGGGCAATATCCACCGCAGCTACGCCAGCAAGCAGCTGCCCTTCGTCACCGGCGCCCTTCGGCGCACGCCGGTATCCGGCTGGCTCTTCCTCCTGGCCTTCCTGGCCATCACGGGCATGCCGCCCTTCGCGCCCTTCCTCAGCGAGTTCAGCATCGCCTCGGGGGCCCTGGGCACCGGCCACCTCGCCAGCGGCGCCGCCTTCCTCGTCCTGCTGGGCGGCATCTTCCTCGCCATGAGCGAAACGGTGGTGAAGGTGGTCTTCGGCACGCCCAGCGCCCAGCGGGTCCGCACCCCCTACAAGGATGCGCCGGCCACCACGGCGCCCCTCATCGTGGCGCTGGCCCTGGCCCTGGTCTTGGGCATCTGGCTGCCCCGGCCCCTCCAGGCCATGCTCGACCACGCGAGCACCACCGCCGAGGGCCTCCGATCCGCCCACCTGGAGGTGCGGCCATGAACGCCAATCTCCCGATCCTCCGCAATGGCCAGCGCCTGCCCCTGCGGGAGGTGCCCGAGCTGCCCATTGGCGAGTTCCGCGAGGCCATCCTGCGGCGCGTGCAGGAAGGGGACCGCCTCGCCTGCCTGTGCGCCGGCTTCGACCTGCAGCTCATGGCGGTGCTGGCCGACGATGCGGGGCACGCGCTCCGCGTCCTCCGCACGAAGCTGGAGGCGCCCCGCTATCCCGCCCTCACGCCCGACTGCCCCCAGGCCCACCTCTTCGAGCGGGAGATCGCCGAGCAGACCGGCATCGTCCCCGAAGGCCATCCCTGGCTGAAACCCGTCCGCTTCCACCTGCCCTGGACCGGCGCGCCCGATCCGTGGAAACGGAACGGGGCGCCGATTCCCGGCGCGGCGGACTTCTACCGCGTGGAGGGCGAGGAGGTCCACGAGGTGGCCGTGGGGCCCGTCCACGCGGGCGTCATCGAGCCCGGGCACTTCCGCTTCCAGTGCCACGGCGAGCGGGTCTTCCACCTGGAGATCGCCCTGGGCTACCAGCACCGCGGACTTGAGAAGGCCCTGATCGGCGGTCCCCATCCCCTCAGCCTCAAGCAGGCGGAGACCATCGCAGGGGACAGCAGCATCGCCCACGTCTGGGCCTACTGCCGCCTGCTGGAGGGCCTGGCGGACGTCCAGGTGCCGGAGCGCGTGGACCTGGTGCGGGGCGTGGCCCTGGAGCTGGAGCGCGCCGCCAACCATGTGGGCGATCTGGGCGCCCTGTCCGGCGATGTGGGCTTCCTGCCCACGGCGTCCTTCTGCGGGCGCATCCGCGGTGACTGGCTGAACCTGAGCGCCGAGGGCTGTGGCAGTCGCCTGGGCCGGGACTGGCTGCGGCCGGGCGGGTTGCGCCAGGACCTGGAGCCGGCGCGGGCCGCCGCCATGCGGCCGCGCCTGGCGCGCGCCTGGGCGGACACGAAGGACGCGGTGGAGCTGCTCTGGGGCGCGGCTTCCGTGATGATCCGCTTCGAGGCGGCGGGCCGCGTGGATCCCGACCAGGCGCGCCAGATCGGGCTGGTGGGCGTGGCGGCGCGGGCCTGCGGCCTGGGTCGCGATGCTCGCCGCGACCATCCGTTCGGTCCCTACGGGATACGGCCCCTTCCTGTGGCGCAGGCCGAGAGCGGCAACGTGCACTCCCGGGCCTGGGTGCGTTGGCTGGAGCTGGGCGAGAGCTCGCGCTTCCTCGCCGCGGCCCTGGCCGCTCTGACGGAAAGCGAAGTCGATCCCAGGCCCCGGCCCCTGCCGCCGCGGGCCCCGGAACACCTGTGCGTCTCGCTCACGGAGGGCTGGCGCGGCGAGGTGCTGCACCTGGCCTGGACCGATGCCCAGGGGCGCTTCGCCCGCTACAAGGTCGTGGATCCCTCCTTCCACAACTGGTTCGGGTTGGCCCTGGCGCTGCGGGGCGAGCAGGTTTCCGACTTCCCCCTGTGCAACAAGAGCTTCAACCTCTCCTACTGCGGGCACGACCTATGATCCACATCCTGCTCTCCCGCTGGCGCCAGGGGTATCGCACCTTGCCCTATCCGAAGGCGCTGCCCGCGCTGCCCGAGCGGTTCAGAGGCCGGCCGAAGATCCATCCGGAGCGCTGCGCCGAAAGCTACTCCGGGGGCTGCCGGGCCTGCGCGGAAGCCTGCCCCACCGAGGCCATCACGGTCGGAGCCGCGGGTCCGCGCATTGATCTGGGCCGCTGTCTCTTCTGCCCCGACTGTGTGGAGGCCTGCCCCGAGGGCGCCATCGAATACACCGGGGAGCACCGCCTTGCCACCCGGACGCGGGAGGACCTGAGCCTGGACGCTGCGGAGGAATACCGGCTGGCGGCGGCCCTGGACGGGGAGATGAAGCGGCTCTTCGGCCGGTCGCTCAAGCTCCGGGTGGTGAGCGCCGGCGGCTGCAACGGCTGCGAGGTGGACGTGAACGTGCTGGGCACCCTGGCCTGGGACCTGGGCCGCTTCGGCATCCAGTACGTGGCCTCGCCGCGCCACGCCGATGGCTTGCTTCTCTGCGGGCCCGTAACGAAGAACATGGAGCTGGCCGTGCGCAAGACCTACGACGCCATCCCGGGGCCCAAGCTCGTCATCGCCGTGGGGGCCTGCGCCATCGCCGGCGGGCCCTACCACCGGCAGGAGGAGCAGCTCGGCGGCGCCGCGAGCGTGGTGCCCGTGGACCTCTTCATTCCCGGCTGCCCGCCCCACCCGCTGACCATCCTGGATGGCATGCTGCGCCTGCTGGGGCGGATCGGAACCAATGGCCGAGATGGAACTAGGTCTTTGGATGGGGGCGAAACGTCACAAAAATAGACACTCAGCCGCCTGTGATTTTTTTCGCCTTTCGATAATTTGTATAAATATTCATATTTCTATCGTTTGGCCCAGGTGGCGCCTCCTCCGCCCTTCAACCAAAGAATGGTTTCGGGACTCAATAACCCCCGAGGAGGCAACCATGAGCCGTTGGCGTGGATTAACCATCGTTGTTTTGGCAACCCTGGGATTGGCGTTCCTGATGGCCTGCGGGGGCTCGTCGGGCTCCAGCACCGGCACCATGAATGTCCACCTGGTGGACGGCCCCATCACGGGCTACCAGGAGGTGAATGTCCACATCCAGTCCGTGGAGATCAGCGGCAATGGCGGCTGGATCACCCTCGGAACCCCGGACAAGACCTACAACCTGCTGAGCCTCACCGGCGGCGTGAGCGAGATGCTGGCCGCGGGGACCACCCTGCCCGCAGGCCACTACCAGCAGATGCGGCTGATCCTCGGAGCGGGCAACACCGTGAAGCTGGCGGATGGCAGCGTCCAGCCCCTCACCGTGCCTTCGGGCCTCCAGTCGGGCGTCAAGCTGATCGTGAGCTTCGACGTGATGGCCGGCACCACGAAGGACGTGTGGATCGACTTCGACGCGGCCCACTCCATCCAGGTGGTGCAGGCCGGGATGTCCAACCAGTACCTCCTCCGTCCCACGGTCTGGGCCTACGACAAGATCGTCACCGGCTCCATCTCCGGGAAGCTGACGGATGCCGCGACCTCCACGGGTCTGGCCGGCGCCGTGGTTTATGCGGAGACCCTGGACACCACGGGGAACGCCCGGATCGCGCGCAGCGCCACCACGGACGCCACCGGCGCGTACACCTTGGACCTCCTGCCCGTGGGCGCCACCTACTACGTGGTGAGCCAGCCCGTGCTGGGAACCACCACGCCGAAGGCCTATGACGCCAAGGCCAGCGACGGCTATGCCCTCAGCGCGGCCACGCCGGTCTTCACCTACAACGCGGCCTTCACCGCGGACGCGGCCACCGGCGGCGTATCCGGCGGCCTGACGCCTGTGGCCACCAGCAGCCAGAGCGACGCCGTGAACCTGCTCCAGACCCTGGCCGCGCCGACCTCGGGCAGCTTCGCCTTCATCGTGGACAGCGCCATGGCCACCGTGGCGACCTCCACCGAGACCTATGCCTTCGCGACGGTGCCGGCGGGTCTCTACAGCGTCCAGGCGGTGCGGGCCACGCTGAACCTGGATGGCACCACCACGGTGACCTCCTCTACCCTCCAGCCCGCCACCGTGACGACCGGGCTCACCGTGACCGTGAACCTGGGGCTCTGAGCCCGGGAAGGCTTGCCATGGGGGCGGTCCGAGCGGGCCGCCCCTTTTGTTCAGCCTGCCAGCCCGGTCAGCACGCTCAGAACCTCCTCATCCTCGGGTCGCTGGTCGGGGTCCTTGCGGCAGAGCCGTTCGACGAGGTCCACCAGGGCCGCGGGGATGTCGGGGCGAAGGGCCGACAGATCCGGCAGGGGATCCCTCCGGTGCTTGTCGAGGATCTCGAAGGGTGTCTCGCCATCAAAGGGCGGATGTCCGGCCAGCAGCTCGAACAGCACGATGCCGAGGGAGTACCGGTCCGCGGCGGGCCCCACCTGGGCCCTGGTCTGAGCCTCCGGCGCGGCGTAGCGGGGTGTGCCCAGGAAGGCGTAGGTGGTGGTCAGGGTGCTGGAGTCCACGATCCGTGAGATCCCGAAGTCCATCACCTTGGCTTGATCGCCGTCGAAGATCACGTTGCCGGGCTTCAGGTCACGGTGGACGATGCCGAGGCGGTGGGCATGGGCCATGGCCCCGACAATCTGCATCGCGAGGCGGTAGAAGGCGGGCAGGGAAGGGGGGCCATCTTCACGGAGGGCCTGGTCCAGCCGCCGGCCGGAGATGTACTCCATGGCCAGCCAAGGGGGTCCTGTCTCCGGGCCGGGATCCAGCATCCGCACCAGATTGGGGTGATCCAGCATGGCGCCCAGTTTCGCCTCCTGGCGGAACCGCCGCAGGAACTCGGGATCATCGTGGCGGTAGGGATGCAGCAGCTTCAAGGCCACGGGCACCCTGGTGGTGCCGTGGCGGGCGAGGTAGGTGCTCGCGAACCCGCCCCGGCCGAGCAGCCGCTCGATCCGGTAGGGCCCCAGCTGCTCAGGGTCACCGAAGGAGGAGGATTCAGACGGGCGTCTCCGGCGCCGGAAGAGCAGCCAGGCGCCGGCCACGGCCAGGGAGAGGCCGATGGCCCATCTCAGCCGCGAACCGGGTGCCGGGGCGATTTGGGGAGCCGCCGCGGGGGCGGGAGCGGTCGCCTGGGCCGGGGCCGGGGTGGCCTGGTCGGGGAGGCGGGGTGGGGGAGCATCCCGCTGGGGCGAGGGTGGTTGGTTCCTGGCCGTGGCTGCCGGTGCCGCCTCCCGGGGCGGCCCTGGCAGGGGAGCGGGCGTGGAGTCCGCGGGTGGCGGGACGGGTTGGCCCTGGGCCGGGGGCGCTGCCACGGGCTTCGGTGGGGTTGGGGCCGGATCGGGGTCTTTCGCGGGCGGAAGGGCCGGGGCCTTCGGGCTGAGGCGATGGGCGAGGGCCTCCCGGGCCGCCTCGGGTTCTCGCTGGTGGGCCGCCCGGTCCAGGGTCGCACGGGCCGCGTCGGTGTCTCCCAGCTCGATGAAGCAGCGGGCCAGATGGGTGTAGGGCGCGTAGTCGTTGAGCAGGTTGTTGCCGTAGATGACGATCCGCGCGGCGGAGGCCGGCCGGAGCTCGATCGCCCGGCGGTAGGCCGCGGCTGCCACCTTCCACTGCCCCTGCCGCTCGGCATCCAGACCGTCCTGATAGGCGGCATAGAACGTGGGCTGGCTCTGGGCCGCCAGCAGGGGTGCGAGGCAGAGCATGAGCCCGCTCCGGCGCATCTCAGTCCCCCACGAAGAGGTGGCGCAGGACCCGCTCCAGGGGCTTGCGGTCGAACTGGATGATGGTGGAGAGGTCCAGCCGGTGTTCGCGGATGCGCTCGGTGCCCAGGGAGGTCGATCCGGTGCGGGACAGGATCTGATCCACGTCGAGGGCCTTCGAGACGCGGCGATTGGACCAGCCGTACCGGTAGGCGATATCCAGGCCGAGGGGCCCCTGCTTGAGTCCGGTCCCAAGGGCGACCTGGTACATGACGCGCTGGAGGCCGGTGGTGGCATCGACCACGGGCTGGGGCTCACGGCTGATGCCCGCCCGGAGGGGGATCACGGTGCCGTTGGAGGTGATGTGGAGGAACTCGGCTCCGAGGTGCAGGTCCGTGGCGTTGGGGGTCCGATCGCCCTTGTCGAAGTCGAAGAAACTCTGCCCGTTGAGCCGGGCGGAGTCGGACATGTACCGGGTGGTGGACCACAGGGTGTGGGAGAGGTCCGCCGTGATCAGCCACTGGTCCGTGGGGCGGTAGGCGTACCCCAGGCCGGTGCCCGAGGGCCAGTGGAGGCCCGTGGTCATGGGTGATCCCGTGAACCCGCCCCGGGGGAGGTTGGTGGCCAGCTGCGTCGCGAACGTATAGTCGGCGTGGAAGCCGGTGCGGTGGACGATTCCGAAGCTCCAGGTGGGCCAGCGCCAGATGAGCCCGAGGTTGAAGTTCCCGCCGTCCATGGCGTTCCCCTGCTGGAAGGCCGCCACGGTCTGCGTCGTGCCCGTGGTGCGCAGGCTGGTGGAGACGAGGTCCCAGCGTCCGCGCCACTGGTTGTACGAGAACCCCAGCAGGATGCGCTGGGACACCTCGTAGGCCGCGGCCAGGGAGTAGAGGTCGATCTGGCCGGTCTGGGTGATGTCCTGGACCAGCAGGGAGGATGGTTCGGTGGAGGTGAGCGGGGATTCGGTGAGGGTGCGGTGGCTGTGGTCGGTCAGGGGCAGGGCGCGCTGGATGGACAACTGCAGCACCAGGTTCCGCCCGGCCACCTGCAGGGGCGCGGTCGCCGAGATGAAGAGGGGATCGAAGCGGGTGCTGCTGACGAGGGAATCGCTCACGGC
Organism: Geothrix paludis; assembly: GCF_022808815.1. Classification (GTDB taxonomy): domain Bacteria; phylum Acidobacteriota; class Holophagae; order Holophagales; family Holophagaceae; genus Geothrix; species Geothrix paludis. The sequence goes on from NZ_JAKZLC010000003.1 coordinate 128,269, forward strand.
CAGGATGCGGCCCTGGCTGGAGGTCTCGAAATCCTCGTAGCTCACGGAGCGCTGCGTCCCCCGGGCCACGAAGCTGACTTCGGGATGGAGAAGCTGCGCCAGGCCCGCGGGATTGAAGGAAACCGCCGTCGCATCGTCAGCCACGGCGATGAAGGCGCCGCCCAACCCCATGGCGCGGGCGCCGGCGCCCTGGACGGTGAAGTTGGTGCGGGACTGTTCGGAGATCAGGGTGCCGATGGGGGTCTGCGCCCGCAGAACCCCAGCCCCTCCCACCGCGAGAAGCAGGCAGGGAAGGAGCGTCTGGCAGCGGCGGCGGGGGGATTTCACACGTACATCATGCCTGTATCCAGGAACGGCGGGAACCAGGGCTCCTGCGCCTTCCGGGTGGATCAGGAGGCGGTGAGGACGGTCCGGATCTGCCGGGAGAGGTCGTCCAGGAACTGATAGCGCTTGGTGTACATCGATCGCTTGTTGGGCTTGATGTCCTCTGCGGTCCTGCGCGGAGCCTTGATCGGCAATCGGTACCAGCCATCCTGCTGGCGCTCCCCGCCGGACTCCCGCCAGAGGTCGTCGTAGTCGAACAGGATCTTCTTTCCCGGGCCCAGGAGCCTGCCCCGGGCGACGTGAATGCCATTGCCCACGCCGAGCAGGCTGGCCACCCGCAGGGACCGGGTGATCTCCTGCGCCACGAAGACCATCAGGGCCTTGGGCCGGAGCCCATGCATGGCCTTGGTCGCGAGTTTGATGGTCTCCTCGTCGCCGCCCTTGCGCCCTTGGAGGGCGCCGAGGTAGCAGCACCATCCGGCGGCCTGGTGCTCGAGGGAGTAGGCGAAGGAGCTGATGGCTCCGGGAATGCCCTCCAGCTCGAGGAAGACCCCGATCTCGCCTTCCTTGCGGAACTGGGGGTCCGCCCGCATCAGGAGGCGCAGAGTGCCAGCCTTTTCCAGTGGGATGCGCGCCAGCAGGAGGCCCTCCTCCCGGAGCATGGCCTGCTGGAACGCGCCGCCCTTGGCGTTCACGAAGATGTAGGTGTCGCGGATGACCTTGAAGCGTTTGGCCCAGTCCCAGCGGCGGGACATGTAGGTTCCCATGGGACGGAAGGCCAGCCTTGGGCTGGCGGCCACGAAGGGGCGGACGACGGGTTCATCGAGAAAGGCGAACCAGCCCTGGACGGAGGCTTCCCGCAGAACCGCCAGGACCGCCCAGCGGAGGTGGCGCTTGATCTTCTTCCGCTCTTCAGGACGGGCTTCGTAGGCCTGGGTGCTGTAGTGCCAGGCCTTTCTGGAAACCAGGATGTAGCCTCGGATCACGCGTAGAAACCGCGGTACTTCATGGCCTGGGCCACGCGGTCCAGGGCCAGGATGTAGGCGCCGATGCGGGGGTTGGTCTTGTACTTGTCGGTGGTGGCGAAGGTGGCCTGGAAGGCGTGGGTCATGTAGTCCACCAGGCGCTCGTTGATCTCGCGCTCCCGCCAGTAGAAGCCCTGGCGGTTCTGCACCCACTCGAAGTAGCTGACGGTGACGCCGCCCACGTTGGCCAGGATGTCCGGCACCACGAGGACGCCGTGCTCCAGCAGGATGGGATCCGCCTCGGGGGTGGTGGGGCCGTTGGCGCCCTCCACGATGACCTTGGCGCGGACCTGCGCGGCGTTGGCCTCGGTGATCTGGTTCTCCGAGGCGGCGGGCACCAGGATGTCCACGGGATGGGCAAGGACGGCGTTGGGGTCCATGGGCTCGGCGCCCCGGAAGCCCACGACAGTGCGGGCCTCGGCCACATGCTTGAGGAGGGCGTGGATGTCCAGGCCGCGGTCGTTCCGCACGGCGCCCTGGATGTCGCTGATGGCGACGATGCGCGCCCCGGCCTCGTGCAGCAGGCGGGCGGCCTGGCTGCCCACGTTGCCGAAGCCCTGCACGGCCACCGTGGCGCCGGCCAGAGGCTTGCCCAGCCGCTGCATGGCCTCGCGGGCGGTGATGAGGATCCCGCGGCCCGTGGCCTCGTTGCGGCCCAGGCTGCCGCCCAGGCCCAGGGGCTTGCCCGTGACGATGGCGTTCTCGGTGCGGCGCACGTGCATGGAGTAGGTGTCCAGCACCCAGGCCATGGTCTGCGCGTCCGTGCCCATGTCGGGCGCGGGCACGTCGCGGTCGGGTCCGAGGATGTCCATGATCTCGGCGATGTAGCGGCGGGTGAGGCGCTCCTTCTCGCCCAGGCTCAGGCGCGAAGGGTCGCACACGATGCCGCCCTTGCCGCCGCCGAAGGGCACGTCCACCACGGCGCACTTCCAGGTCATCCAGGCGGCGAGGGCCTTCACCTCGTCGAGGGTGACGTTCAGGTCGTAGCGGATGCCGCCCTTGGCGGGGCCGCGGGCGATGTTGTGCTGCACGCGGTAGCCCGTGAAGACCTCCCACTGCCCGTTGTCCATGAGCACGGGGAGGCTCACGATCATCGACCGGCTGGGGGCCATGAAGACTTTGAACAGTGCGTCATCCAGGCCGTAGAGCTGGGAAGCGACGCGGAGGCGGGCCTGCATGGCCTCGAAGGCGTTGGTCTGGTTGGTCAGCATGGAGGGCATCTCCTACGGACGGGCTTCTTGGGCGGGATGGGTCTCGGCCGGCAGTTCCAGATCGCGGCCGGCGCTCCAGAGCCCCTCGATGTTGTAGTGGCGGCGGGTCTCTTCGTCCATGACGTGGACGACCAGGTTCCCGTAGTCCAGGAGCACCCAGTTGCCGTTGGCCTCGCCTTCGCGGGAGATGGGGCGCTCCCCGGCGAGCTTGAGGGCATCCTCCACCGCCTCGGCGATGGCGCGGTTCTGGCGGTCGCTGCCCCCGCTCATGAAGGCGAAGGTGTCGGTGAAGCTGGCGATGTCCCTCACGTCCAGGAGGCGGATGCGGAAGGCTTTCTTGGACCGGGCGGCTTCGACGACGGTCGCGAGCCGGGAATCAAGGGTCATGCGGGCTCCGAAACAGGGCTAACGATACAGGTTTTCCGCGCGGATGGCAGCGAGAACTTGGGGCGGGATGCCGCCTGGATCCTGGGCAGGATCCGCCGCCAGACGGTGCCGGAGCTCCGTGGAGGCGAGGTCCGTGTCCGTGGAGGGGAGCCAGACCAGCTCGCCGGTCCCGCCGGACCAGGCCGAGGCCGGTCGCAGCCCGGGAAAGGCTGGAACGTCCGCCGGGGCGCCGGGGCGCAGGGCCACGGCCAGGGAGGCCAGCTGGAGGATCCGCTCCGGGCGCCGCCAGGTGGCGAAGCCCGCAAGCTGGTCGCTGCCCATGACGAGGATCCAGGCCGTGTCGGGCTCCCGGGCGGACAGCGTCTCCAGGGTGTCCACGGTGTAGCTGGCGCCACCCCGCTCGAGCTCCGCGGTCTCGACGGCGCAGCGCGGGTCGAAGGCGCGGAGTGCCTCATCCAGCAGGTGCAGGCGGGTTCCGGGCGCGGGGCCGCCGGGGTCGGGCTTGTGGGGGCTGATGGCCGTGGGCACGAAGCGCAGCTCATCCAGGTCCAGGTGGTCCAGGGCCAGCCGCGCCAGCTTCAGGTGACCTTCATGGGGGGGATTGAACGCCCCACCGAGCAGGCCCACGCGCTTCACTGGGCCGCGTCCTTGTCCTTGAGGGCCGCATCCACCGCGAAGGCCAGCTCGCGCAGCCCCTCGCCCGTGACGCCCGAGATGAAGATGGGCTTCTGGCCGCGGTCGGCGCAGAGGGTTTCGAAGGCGGTGCGCCGGTCTTCATCCTGCAGGGCGTCGAGCTTGGTGCCCACCAGCCAGCGGGGCTTGGCGGCCAGCACGGGGCTGAAGGCCTCCACCTCGCCTTCGATGACGCGCACGGCTTCCGCGGGCTCCGTGACGGGATCGGAGAGGTCCACCAGGTGGAGCAGCATGCGGGTGCGCTCCACGTGCCGGAGGAACTGGATGCCGAGACCCGCGCCGTCCGCCGCGCCCTCGATGAGGCCGGGGATGTCCGCGATGACCCAGCTGTCGAGCAGGTCGCCGCCGAAGCGGTCCAGGCTCACCACGCCGAGCTGGGGCTCCAGGGTGGTGAAGGGGTAGTCGGCGATCTTGGGCCGGGCCGCGCTCAGGCGGCTCACCAGGGTGCTCTTGCCGGCGTTGGGGAAGCCCACCAGGCCTACGTCCGCGATGAGCTTCAGCTCCAGGTCCAGGGTGCGCTCCTCGCCTTCCTCGCCAGGCTGGTGGTGGCGGGGCGTGCGGTTGGTGGAGCTCTTGAAGTTCGTGTTGCCCAGGCCGCCGCGGCCGCCGCGGGCCACGCAGACGTCCTGGCCGTGCGCCAGCAACTCCGCCAGCACCTCGCCGGTGTCACCATCCTTCACCACGGTGCCCAGGGGCACTTCCAGGGTGATGTCGACGCCGTCCTTGCCGTGGCGCAGGCAGCCTTCGCCCTGGCGGCCGCGGTCGGCGGCGAAGTCGCGCTTGTGGCGATAGGGATTCAGGGTGTTCAGAGCCCGGTTGGCCCGGAGGAAGATGGAGCCGCCCTTGCCACCGTCGCCGCCATCCGGTCCGCCCTCGGGGGCGAACTTCTCGCGGCGGAAGCTCATGGCGCCGGACCCGCCGTGGCCGGCGACGACGCGGAGCTGGACATGGTCAAGGAACATTTGGACCTTTGATTGCGGAAGATCGGGGAGGCATAAGCATAGGCCGGGCTACGCCCGGCCTATGCGCGGGGGTCTCGGGGGTGTGCGCAGCGCGCCCTTAGATCCTTGCCGCGCCCCGCGCGACAAGGAGAACCCCCGGACAACATCAACCCTCGATCGGGTCGATGTGGATGAAGCGGCCGGACTGGCCCTTGTCCTGGAAGCGCACCTTGCCGTCGATCTTGGCAAAGAGGGTGTGGTCCTTGCCCATGCCGACGTTGATGCCGGCCTTGAACTTGGTGCCGCGCTGGCGGACCAGGATGGAGCCGCCGGTGACGACCTCGCCACCGAACTCCTTCACGCCCAGGCGCTGGGAATGGGAATCACGACCATTGCGGCTGGAACCGACGCCTTTTTTGTGAGCCATGGAAGTACCTCTTCAGAATCAGGATTCATGGATAGGGGGAAGGATGCGAGTGCGGGCTTGGCCCGGGCGAACATCGGGGGTCCGGGGGTGTGCCCGCAGCGCGGGACCCCCGGAGAGCATCATCCCTTGATGCTCTTGATGCGCACTTCCGTATAACCCTGGCGGTGGCCCTGGGTGCGCTGGTAGGTGGTGGTGCGCTTCTTCTTGAAGATGATCACCTTCTTGGCGCGGTCGTGGGTGATGACCTCGGCCTCGACCTTGGCGCCCTTCACGGTGGGCTGACCCACCTTCAGGTCCCCGTTGTTGTCGATGAGGAGCACGTCCTCGAAGGTCACGGCCTGCTTGGGATCCTTCTCCAGCAGCTCCACGCGGAGGATATCGCCCTCGGCGACGCGGTACTGCTTCCCGCCGGTCTTGATGATTGCGAACATGGAAACCTCATTCGGTTGGGGCGCGGGGGCGGCGGTCCATCGGACGCACTTGGGAGCCCACGGCCAGGGCAAGGCCCATCAGTATGCGGGAAAATCCCTGGCCCCTCAAGGGAAATTCCTGAATGACAGGGGATAGGGTTCCGGCGGCCGGGCCCGGATGGGATGATCGGGGTCCGGAGATTCCCATGGGCCGTGATTTCCAGACCTTCCTCAAGCAGCTCGAGGCCGCGGGCGAGCTGGCCCGCGTGGGCGCCGAAGTGGATCCCTTCCTGGAGATGGGCGCCATCGCCGACCGGGTGTCCAAGCAGCCCGGGGGCGGCAAGGCCCTGATCTTCGACCGGCCCAAGGGCAAGGCCATGCCCGTGGCCATGAACGCCTTCGGCAGCCTGAAGCGCATGGAGATGGCCCTGGGCGTGGACAAGGAGCCCCGCGGCCTAGACACCATCGCCGACCGCATCGAGAAGCTGGTGCAGGAGGCCATGCCCAAGCCCGGCACGGGCTTTTTCGAGAAGCTGGCCAAGCTGCCCGTGCTGGCGGAGGTCTCCAATTGGATGCCCAAGACCGTCCGCAAGGGGATCTGCCAGGAGGTGGTGCTGAAGGGCGACCAGGTGGAGCTCACGGACCTGCCGGTGCTCACCACCTGGCCCGAGGACGGCGGCCCCTTCATTACGCTCGGCATGAGCCACACCCGCAACAAGCAGACGGGCCACCGGAACACGGGCCTCTACCGGCTGCAGGTCTATGACGACCGGACGCTCGGCTTCCACACCCAGCTGCACCACGACGGCGCGCGGAACCGCCACGGCTACTCGAAGGACGAGCGCATGCCCGTGGCCGTGAGCTTCGGCGGCGACCCGGCCCTGACCTACGCCGCCACGGCGCCCCTGCCGCCCTTCCTCAGCGAGGTCATGTTCGCGGGCTTCCTGCGCGGCGAAGGCATCGAGATGGTGCCCTGCGTGACGAACGACCTGGAGGTGCCGGCCGACAGCGAGCTCGTCATTGAAGGCTACGTGAACCCCGGCGAGCTGCGCCGCGAGGGCCCCTTCGGCGACCACACGGGCTACTACTCCCTGGCCGACGACTACCCCGTGCTGCACGTGGAAGCCATCACCATGCGGAAGAACCCCGTGTTCCCCGCCACCATCGTCGGCCGGCCGCCCCAGGAGGACACCTACCTGGGACTGGCCACCGAGCGGATCTTCTTGCCTTTGTTGAGAATGGTGCTGCCCGAGATCCGCGACATGCACCTGCCGGCTGCCGGCGCCTTCCACAACCTGGTGATCCTCTCCATGAAGAAGGAATACCCGGGCCACGCCCAGAAGGTCATGAACGCCATCTGGGGCACGGGCCAGATCATGTTCACCAAGGGCATCGTGGTTGTGGACGAGGACATCGACCCCCACGACCTGACCGAAGTGCTCTTCCGCCTCACCAGCAACGTGGATCCGAAGCGCGACATGCTCTTCACGGAAGGGCCGCTCGACGTGCTGGACCACAGCGCCGACCGCTTCGCCTTCGGCAGCAAGGTGGGCATCGACGCCACCCGCAAGAACCGCCCCTGGGACGGCTTCCCCCGCGAGTGGCCGCGCGACCTGGTGTTCCCCGACGAGATCCTCGACCGCATCGGCCAGCGGTGGAAGGAATACGGCCTATGACGAGCACAGCGCGACCTTAGATCCCGGTAGAGCAAAGTGAAGCCCGGCTATGCCGGGCTTCGCGCGGGGGTCCGGGGGTATGCGCGTAGCGCGGAACCCCCGGAGAACATCAAAATCGGATCGTGACCCCCGCCTGCAGGGCGTCGGCTTGGAACTGACTGGTGATGCGCGAGTGGATGAAGCGGGCCTCGGTACCCACGGTGGCGTTCCACTGGTAGCCGGCGCCGATGGCCAGGCCCAGCTTGGTCGTGTGGGTGGAGACGTCGCCCAGGACGGGATCCTTCACTTCGAAGGACCAGCGCATGGCGGCTAGGCCCGCCGTCAGGTAGAGGCCCTCGGGCTTGCCGGCGATGAAGTAGAGGTAGTCGCCGCCCAGGCTGAGGTTGTTGGCGTCCTGCTTGAGGCTGCCGAAGCTGGACTCCGGATAGACCGAGTAGTCGAGGCGGGGGCGCAGCATGTGGCCATCGCCCAGGTCGAAGGTGCCATGCACGCCGATTCCCGGGCCCGGCTTGCTGTCCACGTAGTCCTTCAGGTCGCCCAGGGGGATGTTCACGAGACCCTGCACGCCGTATCGGGGTGCTTCAGCCTGGAGGGACAGAGTGGCGGCGGCCAGGATGGCCAGGGTCAGCGGGGACAGGATCTTCATGGTTCCTCCGGAAGGCGCAGGCCCAGGGCGGGCCGACCGGCGCCGGGGCCCATGTTCCCACAAAAAAAGGAGAGGTCGCCCTCATTCGGAAGCGAAAAGATGAAACTAGAAATAAAGATCTAGTTCGAGTTGAGGCAAATCGAACTCCGGTTATTTCCAATGAAAAGGCGCCCTCGCGGGCGCCTTTTCAGGGAAGCAGGCGAACCTACTCGCCGTTCTCGGTGCGGCGCTCCTTGAGGCGGCCGGCCTTGCCGAGCTTCTCGCGCAGGAAGTAGAGCTTGGCGCGGCGGACCTTGCCGTGGCGCACGACTTCCAGCTTGTCGATGGTGGGGCTGTTCAGAGGGAAGATGCGCTCCACGCCCACGCCGCTCGCGATCTTGCGGACGGTGAAGGAGGTGCGCATGCCGCCGCCCTTGATGCCGATGACGATGCCCTGGAAGAGCTGGATGCGCTCCTTCTCGCCTTCCTTCACCTTCACGTGCACCTTGACGGTGTCGCCGGGCTGGATGCGGGGCAGATCGGAACGAAGCAGGCTCGCTTCGAGCTGGTCGATGATGTGGCTCATGTGGGCTCCTGGGCCAGCGGTCCCGGGCCGGAATCGGCGGACATGGCTCGATGTCCCCGGAGTCGGGGAGTCCATCAGTGTATCGGAAAAGGCCGGAAAGGAAAGGGGGCATTCCCGGAGGAGGCCCCCTTATCCCTGAACCTCAGCCTAGAAGCGGAAGGTGGCGCCCACCTGGATCATGTCGAGGTCGCCTTCCCAGGCGCTGCTCTTCAGGTAGCGGACTTCAGCTCCGACGGTCTTGTTGAACTGGTAGCCCACGCCGGCGGCCAGGCCCAGCTTGGTGGTGGTTTCGCTGCTCGAGCCCGAGCCGAACCCGGAGATGGAGACATTGGCCTCCATCTTCCACTGCATGGCGGCAGCGCCGGCGGTGAAGTAGAAGCCCTGGGGCTTGCCGTCCACGAAGTACATGTAGTCGGCGCCGAGGGAGATGTTGGACATCTTGAGACTGGCCGACGCCCCGCCGCCACTGACGGAGTACTCGGGGAACCAGGTGTAGTCCAGGCGGGGGCGGATCATGTGGCCGCCCCGGAGGTCGAAGGTGGCCTGGGCGCCGATGTTGAATCCCACCTTGCTGTCCACCGCGTCCTTGAGGTCGCTCTGGGGGATGTTGAGGCCCGCCTGGAGCCCGAAGCGGGGGCCTTCCTGGGCGCTGAGGGCGGGGGCCACCAGCGCGGCGGCGGCCAGGATGAGTGCGCGGATCGTCATGAGATCTCCTTGAGGCCCATGGGGGGCCGGGGTTCATTGGGCAGATCCGGGGCCTCCGAGGCCGCGGCCGCCCGATGGGGCTAAATGGTACCTACGCATCTTGTATCTGGAGGTCTAGTCCGGATCCAAGAAAATCAACCTGGTTCTACTTCCAGCCCTTCCAGCCCTTGGGCTTGGCCCGGTCCCAGTCCTCGGGATGCTCCACTTGCCAGGCGCACCACTGGGCGGGTCGATCCAGGGCGGGCAGGCGGTCCCGCAGGTAGGTGGTCCAGAGGTCCGGCCTCAGGCGCTTCGTGCGGGCCATGGCCTCCCGCAGGCGCCAGAGCCGGATGGCGCCGTGGTCGCCCCCCTGGAGCACCGCCGGCACCTCCAGGCCGTCGAAGGAGGCCGGGCGCGTGTAGTGGGGGTGGTCCAGCAGGCCCGTGGCGAAGCTGTCCTCCTCGGCGCTGGCCTCATTGCCCAGCACGCCCGGCAGCCAGCGGCACACGGCGTCGATGAGGAAGAGGGCCGGCAGCTCGCCGCCGCTGAGCACGGCCTCGCCCACGCTGAGTTCCTCGTCCACGTACCGCTCCACCGCCCGCTGATCCAGGCCCTCGTAGCGTGTGCAGACGAGGATCAGTTGATCCAGGCGAGCCAGCTCCAGCACCTTCGCGTGGGTGAGGGGTGGCGCGGCGGGGCTGAAGTGGATGACGCGGTTCGACGCCGCCCGGGGTACGGAGGCCAGGGTGTCCCGCAGCACCTCGGGGCGCAGCACCATGCCCGGCCCGCCGCCGAAGGGGGCATCGTCCACATGGCCGAAGGGGTTGCCCGCGAAGGGGCGGTAGCTGTGGGTGACGAGGGCGTGCTCCAGCTCCCGGAAGGCGCGCCCCGTGACGCCGAGGCGGGCGGCCTCGAAGAACTCCGGAAAGAGGGTGAGGGCGTCGATGCGCATCACTTCATCATCGCGTGGAAGGCCTTCATGAAGGTGCGGGCGATGAGGTCGAAGCTGAAGGCGAAGTACAGGGTGTTGGCGAGGGCGGCGGCGGCCCCGATCCAGGCCCAGAGGGGACGTTCCTCCAGGAGGGAGGCGCCCAGAAGGCAGAGGATCGCGGCGGGGAGCTGGTTGCCGAAGGGAAGGGGCACGGGGATGGCCAGCAGGAAACCCGTCCAGGCGATGCAGGCGCCCACCCAGCGGTGGTTGATGGGCCGCCGCTGGGCGCTGGGCCAGCGGAGACGGTCGAGCTGGGTCTCGAGCTTCGCCAGGGCGTTCTTGATGCGGCCCTTGTGGATGGGCTGGGTCTGCACCCGCCGGGGCATCCAGGGATGGGGCGTGCCCCAGGCCAGCTGGATCCCCAGGGCGATGAGTCCGATGCCGCCCACCGGAGCCAGCCCGAGGTTCAGGCCCGGCACCAGGCTCGGCAGGGACAGCAGCAGGGTCAGCAGGCCGTAGGTTTGCTCGCCCGCGGCGTCCAGCAACTCCCCGAGCGTGACCTCGCCTTCCGCGTCCAGCAGGGCGTGGAGGGTCTCGAAGAAGGGCTTCGGGGTGGGCAGCACCCCTCCAGGATGACGGAAAACGGCCTTCAGGCTCCGGTCTTCAGTCCTCAGTTCTCGGCCTTCGGTTTCCGGGTCTGGCCTTCCCGCACCAGCTGGCCGCAGGCGCCGGCCACGTCCTGGCCCCGGCTGCGGCGGACGCTCACGGGCAGGCCCGCCTCCGAAAGCAGGCGGCAGAGGGCGGCGATGCGGGATTCTTCCGGGGGCTGGAAGCCGCTGCCCTCGTGGGGGTTGAAGGGGATCAGGTTCACCTTGGCGGGGAAGCGGCGGGCGAAGGCGGCGAGACGGCGACCATCCTCTGGGCTGTCGGTGACGCCCTTCAGCAGCACGTATTCGAGGGTGATGCGCTCGCCGGATTGCAGGGGGAAGGCCGCCAGGGCCGCCGCCAGCGCCTCCAGGTTCCAGACGCGGTTCACGGGCATGATGGCCGAGCGGTGGGCGTCCGTGGTGGCGTTGAGGCTCAGGGCCAGGCGCGGCCGCTTCGGGAACCCGCCCAGTCGCTCGATGCCGCTCACCAGGCCCGAGGTGGACACGGTGACGCGCCGGGGCGGGATGGCCAGGCCCTTGGGATCCGAAAGAATGGCGAAGGCGGCCATGAGGTGGTCGAGGTTGTGCAGGGGCTCGCCCATGCCCATGAACACCAGGTTCACGGGGCGGCCTTCCGGGTGGCCGTGGTGATTCAGCATGGCCACCACCTGGCCCACAATCTCCGCGGCCGTGAGGTTGCGGATGATGCCCATCTGCCCCGTGGCGCAGAAGGTGCAGCCCATGGCGCAGCCCACCTGGCTCGACAGGCAGAGCGTCACCCGGTCGTCGTAGGGCATATATACGCCTTCGACCTGCTTCCCGTCCGCGAGCTCGAAGGCGTGCTTGGTGGACCCGTCCTCCGAGGCCTGGCTCTGGACGATGGTCGGCCAGGACAGGTCCACCTCGGCCTCCAGGCGCGTCCGCAGCGCCTTGGACAGGCTGGAGAACTGCTCCCAGCGGGTCCAGCGCTGCCGGTAGAGGCCCTCGAAGATCTGGCCGCCCCGCCAGGCCGGCTCGCCCAGGGCGGAGACCAGCGCCTTCAGGCCGGCGGTGTCCAGGCCCGCGGCATTGGGACGCGCGGCGCGGCCGGCTTCAGGGGCCGGCAGGTCCCACAGCTGGGGCATCGTCAGTCCATCCGGATCTTGAAGGACTTCATCAGGCGCTTGTCGTCCTCGGAGAAGGGTTGCTCGGGGCCCTCCTGGGGCAGCCCTTCGCTGGGGCCCTCCCCGCGGAGCCGGATGGGCGCGGCCTCCAGGATGAGCATGAGCCCGTAGCCCTGGGCCTGGATCTGGAAGGTGAGGTCGCGGCAGTGATCGTCTTCGGCCAAGGCCTTCACCAGCGAATCGCCCAGTTCGCTGACCAGGTGATGCAGGTTCTCGGGCAGATCCATGGAGCCTCCGCTTCCAGAATACCAGCCGGTTCCAGATCCGCCGGCTAGGAGCGCTCGCGGAAGGCCGCGACAGCACGGCGCGGATCCCCGTCCCAGAAGGGCCGGATGGCGGCCGCTCCCGCCAGGCGCGGATGCCTGAGCAAAGCCGCGTTCGTGGGATCGACTCCGCCCAGGGCCAGGAGGCGCGGGCCCTCCGCGGGCAGGCCGTCGAGGAAGCGGCGCAGCCGTTCCGGCCCCCAGGGCGCGCCCTTGCCGGGGCTGACGAAGATCGGCGAGATGAGCAGCTGGTCCGCGCCGCGGCGCGCCGTCCACTGGTCTTCGTCGTGCAGGGGGCGGGACAGCGGCACCAGGCCCGGTTCCACCTCGGGATGGGCCTCCGGAGCGTGCAGGCCGCAGCCCGCGGCGAAGGCCACGTCCAGGCGGCCGGCCACCCAGAGCGCCACTTCGGGGGCGGTGTCCTGGCACCAGGTGGCGGCCTCCAGGAGCGCGCGCGCCTCCAGCTGCTTCTCGCGGATCAGGAAGCCGTCCACGCCCGAGCGCAGCACGGCCGCCCAGCGGTCGCGGTCGAAGCCGAGGCCCGGTGTGATGGCGAGGAGGATCATCCGAAGAGGCCCTCCAGCAGGGCCGGGTCCACCTTCGGCAGGGCCAGCACCGCAGCGTTCTCGGTGGCGTGGTCCGCGCGGCCCATGCCGCAGAGGGCCACCGTGACGCCGGGGCAGGAGCGGGTGAACTGGAGCGCCGCCTGCGCGGGAGTGGCTCCTCCCAGCGCTTCCACCAGGTCCGCGGGGAGCTGTGAAAGGATGCGGGCCTGCATGATCGACGCGGAGGTCTGCACGGAGAGGCCGGCGGCACGGGCGGCCTGGAGCGGCGTGAGGCGTTCGCCCCGGAACGGCTGGGTGGGGGCGAGGAAGGCTTCGGGCAGGGCGAGGTTGAGAGGCAGCTGGATCCAGCGGAAGTGGTGATCCCGTCCTCCGGCGGCTTCCGCGGCGGCCAGCAGGCGCTCCAGGCTGAGGTGGTCGGGCCGACCCGGCGGCACCCGGAACCCGTTCCAGGTGGCCACGCCATAGGCGCGGACCGCTCCGGAAGCCACGAACCCTTCGCAGGCTTCGAAGGCCTTTCGGACGGCGGAGTAGAAGGCCTCCGGCCCCAGGTGCGGGAGCTGCTGCTCGGGGTTGTGCAGGTGGAAGAGATCCACGGTCTCTACGCCCAGGGCGGCCCGGCTCACCTCCAGCTGGTGGGCCAGATAGCGGGGGGTCATGGCGTGGCAGCCGTCCACCACCTCTTCGGCGGACAGGATGCCCGGGGCCTCCAGCGTGCGCCGGAACCAGTCCCGGGGGCTTTCGTCCGTGAGCCCGTCCCCCATGGGCAGGTAGCCGGCCTTGGTGGAGACGAAGACCGCCTCCCGGGGAAGCCCGGCGAAGGCCGAACCCAGGGCCCGTTCCGAGCGCCCGGCGCGGTAATTGGCCGCCGTATCGAAGACGGTCCCCCCGGCCGCGAAGAAGGCGCGGGCCGCGGCGACATAGCCCTCATCAACGGCGGAGGTGGCCTCCCCGAGGTAGGTGCCGAGGCCGAGGCTGCTCAGGTCCATGGCGCCTCCGGATGGGTGGAGAGCCCAGGAGGCGTTCGCTCACCTGAGGGCTTCCGTATGAGTCGAAGCGAGGTCCGGCTCAGCCGGGCCAAGCGCGGGGGCCCGGGGGTGTCCGCGTAGCGGGGAACCCCCGGACAACATCAACTATCCAGGTCTTCCTTCACGCCGTCGGTGCCCATGCTCACCAGGCGGTCCGCCGCACGCCGGGCCCACTCGGAGCCCGGGTAGCTCTCCACCAGCTTCTGGTAGTAGCTCCTGGCTTCGTCGCGGAAACCCTTGATGCGCTCGGTGGTGAAGGTGGTGAAGTCCTTCTGGTACTGCATGCCCTGCTCCCGGGTGAGCTCCTTCAGCTCCTCCTTCTGGAGCTTCTTGGCGTAGTCCTTCTCGAACTGGTTCACCTCTTCGGGAAGCAGCAGCCGCTGGCGCAGGGCCTCGCCGAGGTAGAAGTAGGCCCGCTCGCGGTCCACGTAGTCCGGATAGGTCTCCAGCAGGGCCTTCAGGCGCCGCTCGGCCCCCGGGTAGTAGTAGACGTTCACATAGAATATGCCCACGATCAGCTCGTGCTCGGCGATGCGCCGCCAGCACTGGACCACCTTGGACCTGGCTTCAGGGGCGTAGGGGCTGCCCGGGGATTCCGTCAGCAGCTGCTGGAACCCATCGAGCGCCTTGCGGGTCTCGGTCTGATCACGCTCGGCGCTTTCGATGGACGAGAAGTGGCACAGGGCCCGGTGGTAGAGGGCGTAGTCCCGCAGCTCGTGGCGGGGGAAGTAGTTCAGGAAGCTTGTGTACTCCACTTCCGCTTCGGGAAAGCTGGGGTTCGACTGGAAGAAGAAGCTGTCGCCCAGCATGAGCTTGGCCTTGGGGAACTCCGGAGAGCCTGGAAGGTACTGCTCCAGCTGGCGGAGGGTCGTCCGGGCCTCGTTGAACTTGCCCTGCTTCATCTGCTTCTCCGCCTCGGCCATCAGGACGGTGGAGCTGAGGGTCGTCTGGCTGGCGGTCTTCGGCTTGCGGCAGCCCAATCCCAGCCCCGCGAGGAGGAGGCTGACGGACAGGGCGGTGAGGATGCGCTTCATGCGGACTCCGGGGACAGCATTTCAGACATGACGGGACGGAGCGAAGGGTTCCGGGGGCGCTGGGAGGGATTCCATGCCTGGCACAGGCGGTCCAGCCAGGGCTCGGCCAGGGCCTGGGCCTCCGCGCGCCGGCGGTCGTGGAAGACCTCATGGTAGAAACCGGGCAGGCGGTGCCGCTCCAGCAGGCCCGGCTTCACGGCGGACCACAGCACCTCGGAGGCGTCTGGATCCACCACCGTGTCCTCGCCGGATTCCAGCAGGAGCATGGGGCGATCCAGTTCCTGGCCCAGGGGCAGGAGCTCGGCCCGGCCCTCGTCCAGGGCGGCGCCGAAGGCGGCGGTGGCCCAGCGGTGGCAGAGGGGATCGGTCTGGTAGCGCTGCACGAGGACGGGATCCGAGCAGACCCGGCTCTTGTCGCCATGGAGCTGGATGGGACGGTGGGGCATGAGCCAATTGAGGAGACGGGAGAGCACGACCAGGGCCTTCGAATTGGATCGCACGGCCACGCTGGGGCTCGACAGGATCAGTCCGTCCAGGGTGTCCGCGTGCCAGAGCAGGGTGAGCAGGGCGACCAGTCCCCCGAAGCTGTGGCCCAACACCACCTGGGGGCAGACGGGCAGGGGCGGCATGGGCACGCCGTCCACCACCCGGGGCGCGGCGCCCGTGCGCTCGGCGTCGTGGCGGCGCTCCTGGCGGAGGAAGAGGGCGAAGTCGTCCACGAAGGCGCGGATGCCATGCGCATCGCCCCGGATGCCTCCGGACCGTCCGAAGCCGCTGTGGTCCATGGCGGACACGGACCAGCCCAGCCCGTGCAGCCAGCGGGCCGTGTGGCGGTAGCGCTCGCCGTGCTCGCCGTAGCCGTGGGAGATGACCACCCGGCCCTTGGGCTCCGGGTGCTCCCAGCGCGCGTAGGCGAGCGTCACGCCCCCATGGCCCGACAGGACCCCACGGGCGGTGGGCTCCAGATCGGCGGGCAGCACGGGGGTGGGATCATGCATCCGATCAGAATACCGTGGGGACGGCCGATCCCCGATTGGCATAAACTTGAAGGTTCCCCGGAAGGCCGGGCTGGAGACGCGGACGATGGATTTCGAGACCCTGGTGCGGGCCAAGAACGAACTGGAGCCCCGGGTCCGGCAGCTGGTCGCCCACCTGGATCCCGAGCGCAAGGCCCTGGAACTGGAACAGATCGAGGAGCGGACCACCGCCCCGGGGTTCTGGGACGATCCCGAGGCCGCCAAGCCCCTGCTCCAGAAGCGGGGCTCCATCAGCGACGACATCGCCCTGGCCAAGCGTCTGTCCGGTGGGCTGGAGGACCTGGAGACGGGCTTGGAGCTGGCCCGCGAGGACGCCGAGATGCTGGTCGAGGCCGGGGCCGTGGAGACGGGGCTCCGCAAGGCGGTGGAGGATGCCGAGCTGCGGATGATGCTCAGCGGCGACCTGGACAACAACCACGCCATCGTCGCCATCGCGCCCGGCGCCGGCGGCACCGAGAGCCAGGACTGGGCGGCCATGCTGCTGCGCATGTACCTGCGCTTCTGCGAGGCCAAGGGCTGGGCCACGGAGATGATCGACTACCAGGACGGGGAGGAGGCCGGCATCAAGGGCGCCACCTTCATCGTCGACGCCCCCTTCTCCTACGGCTACCTGCGGGCCGAGGCGGGCGTCCACCGGCTCGTGCGCATCAGCCCCTTCGATGCCGCCAAGCGGCGGCACACCAGCTTCGCGGCCGTCTACGTGAGCCCTGAGCTGGACGACACCATCAACGTCGAGATCCCCGAGAAGGACCTCAAGATCGATGTCTTCCGCGCCAGCGGCGCCGGCGGCCAGCACGTGAACCGCACCGAATCGGCCGTGCGCTTCACCCACCTGCCCACGGGCATCGTGGTGAGCTGCCAGAACGAGCGCAGCCAGATCAAGAACCGCGCGACGGCCATGAAGGTGCTCCAGGCCCGGCTCTACGAGCTGGAGCAGCGCAAGTTCCAGGAGAAGGTGGCCGCCGCCAGCGGCGACAAGGCCGACGTGGCCTGGGGGAGCCAGATCCGCAGCTACGTCCTCCAGCCCTACCAGATGGTGAAGGACCACCGCACCGGCGAGGAGACCAGCCAGACCCAGAAGGTGCTGGACGGCGACATCGACGCCTTCATCCGCGCCCAGCTCCTGGCCAAGTCGCTCAAGACCGAAGGCTGACAGCCGTTAGCTGACAGCTGATAGCCGGCGACTACTCGCCCTTGGCGATCTTCTCCTGCTCGTCCTTCGGCAGGCGGAAGACCCAGCGGCCGGTGATGCGATCCCAGAGGTCGAAGCAGCAGAGCCAGTTGAGCAGGCCGGCGACCATCACGTAGGTGGCCCCGTACTCCTGCGTGAGCGTGCGCACGGGCTCGGTGCCGGCGCCGCCGAAGGCCCAGGCGAAGAAGCCGTACACCGGTCCGATGCCCGCGGTGGCGAAGGCGCCCAGGGTGGGCAGCCAGGCCCCGGCCTGGGGCACGAAGACGCCGCCCTTCACGCCCGCCACCGCGCCGTGCTGCATCTGCAGGGCGCCCAGGAGGCAGAAGAGGATCCAGACGCCGAAGAACGCCTTGGCCCGGCCCTTCTCGCCGATCATCCAGTAGCCCGCTCCCGGCACCAGCCACTGGAACAGCAGCAGCTTCCACGCGGCCTGGACGGCCTTCTGGCGGCGGAGGGGCATGGGGAGCCGTGGAACAGACTTGTCGTCGGTCATGCCCCTAGGTTACCCCAGAACGGACGGGCCTCCGCCGGCCTCGCCTTTCCTCGTCCTTCCGCCCTACGATGGTCCCTACCATGCCGCGGATGCGCCCGTTCCTCCAGCTCCGGACCCGGATCACCATCCTGGTCTCGCTGATCCTGGCCTTGGCCCTGACCGTCACGGGGGCCATGGTGGACTGGCGCATGGCCCGCCAGACCCGGGACGCCCTGGGGCAGAAGGTGGTCCTGCTGTCGCGGATCACCGCCGAGGCGGAGGTGGTGCGGGACGCCCTGGCGGGAAGCCGCCCCCAGGCGGACGTCCAGGACCTTGCGGAGCGGATGCGGATCGAATCCGGCGTGGACTACGTCGTGGTCATGGACATGAACGGGATGCGGCTCTCGCACCCCAATGCGTCCCTCCTCGGCGCCCGGTTCGCCGGCGGCGACGATGCGGAGGCGTACCAGGGGCGGTCCTACCTTTCCATCGCCAAGGGCACCCTCGGCCTTTCGCTGCGCGCCTTCACGCCCGTGTGGAAAGGCGACCGGCAGGTGGGGGCGGTGGCGGTGGGCATCCTCCAGTCGGGGGTGGACCGCACGATCGTGAGCGTGCGCAAGCGCATCGTCATCGGGGGCGTCATCGGGTTCGCCGCGGGGATCCTGGGGGCCATGTACCTGGGCGGCCGCATCAAGAAGATCCTGCTGGGTATGGAGCCGCAGGAGATCGCCACCATGCTCCAGCAGCGCAACGCCATGCTGCATTCGGTGCGGGAGGGCATCATCGGCGTGAACCGGGAGATGGTGGTCACCATCGTCAACGAGGAGGCCCTGCGCCTGTTCGCGCTGGCGGGAAGCCACGGCGAGCTGGTGGGCCATCCGGTGGAGGAGGTCCTCCCCAGCTCCAGGCTGGGCACCGTGATGGAGACCGGCCAGGCGGAGTACGACCAGGAGGGCGACATCCTGGGTCTGCCGATCCTGACGAACCGCGTTCCTGTCATGGTGGGCGGCCGCATCACCGGGGCCCTGGCCACCTTCCGCGACATCACGGAGATGAACCGGCTGGCGGAGCAGCTGACGGGCGTCCGCCTGTACGCCAATGCCCTGCGGGCCCAGGCCCACGAGTTCATGAACAAGCTCCACGTGATCCTGGGGCTGGTCCGGCTGGAGGAGTACGAGCGCCTCAAGACCTACATCGCCGGCGTGGCGGGCCGGCTGGACGACGAGGTGGGCTTCGTGGTCCAGCGGATCAAGGATCCCGTCATCGCGGGCTTCCTGCTGGCCCGGTTCGCCTCAGCGCGGGAGCAGAACATCCATATGGAGCTGGACCAGGACGCCTCGCTGCCCCCCTGTCCCGATGACGCGGCCTCCCACGATCTCGTCACCGTGCTCGGCAACCTGCTGGAGAACGCGGTCGAGGCCATCGGCGACGGCGCGCGCCGCGAGATCCAGGTCTCGCTCCGGCCCGAGGGCACCCTGCTGCACCTGTCCGTCGCGGACAGCGGTCCGGGGATGCCCGAGGACATCCTGGCCGAGGCCTTCAACCTGGGGTTCTCCACCAAGGGGGAGAACCGCGGTTTCGGCCTCTGGCAGGCCGCCCGGGCCATCGAGACCCGGGGCGGGCGCCTGGTCGCGCAGAACCGCGAAGAAGGCGGCGCCCTCTTCACGGCCACGTTTACCCTGTTCCTCCGGGAGGAACCATGATCCGGGTGCTGCTGGTCGAAGACGACCCCATGGTGGCCGAGCTCAACCGCATGTTCTTGAGCCGAGTGCCGGGTTTCGAGGCCGTGGCCTCCGCCGGCAGCGCCGCCGAGGCCCTGGACCTGCTGCGGCGCCACACCGTGGACCTGCTACTCATGGACATCTTCATGCCCGGGCAGAGCGGCATCGAGCTCATGGGGGAAATTCGCCGCCAGGCCCTGGATGTGGACGTCATCTTCGTGACGGCCGCGAGGGATGCGGCGACCATTGATCGGGCCCTGAAGCTGGGCGCGGTGGACTACCTCATCAAGCCCTTCGAGTTCGAGCGGCTCAAGCAGGCCCTGGATCGCTACGGCGAGACCCGCCGCCTGATCCGGGGCGGGCAGGTCCTCGACCAGACCGAGCTCGACAAGCGCCTGGCCGGGCGGGCCGCGGAAGGCCGGAAGGCGGAGGGGCTCCCCAAGGGCCTGGACCGGAACACCCTGGAGAAGGTGGTGAAGGCGGTCGCGGCTTGGCAAGGGCCGTCCCCATGGTTCACCGCCGAGGAGATCGGCCACCAAGTGGGCATCTCCAGGGTCTCCGTCCGGAAGTACTTCGAGTTCCTCGGCGCGCTGAAGGTGCTCCGGATGGAGCCCGGTTACGGCACCGGGGGGCGGCCAGTCCACCGCTTCCAGTTCCAGAAAGGGTACTTGCGCGAGGTCCAGAAATACCTGTGATTCTCCGGGGGTCCTCCTGGCCACGCAGGCGTGGCCAGGATCTAAGGTCGCGCTGCGCGCCTCCACCTGACGCCACGCGGGGCGTGGCTCCCACTCGCCCTTTGGGCTCGCGGAGGTGGAGCCTCCCCCCGGACCCCCGCGCTCGACCCGGCGGAGCCGGACCTCGCTTTGACGCTTCGGGTTGAGTTGTTGGTCATCCGGGGGGGATCCGCTTTCAAAAGTTCCAAATCGGGGAATCAACTTCCAGAACGGTGCGTTCCGGGAAGGCTGACCGAGAATCAGGAAACCTACCCGCAGGTCGTGTGAGCAGTGCATCTGTTCGGCACCCGGGACCCCTCCCGGGTTTCCGCTCAGACCTCCGGCATCTTTCCCACCACGTTTCCTTCCGGCCCCCTCGGGGCCGCCTGTCCCCCATGTCTGGATCTTCTGAAAGGACCATCCGCATGTTCAAGCGTGCCGCATCAAAACTGTACAACTGGGTCGCCGTCATGATCGTCCTCGGGGCGATGCTGGGGCACTTCTACCCCGCCGTCGCCGTGAAGATGCAGCCCCTGGCCGACGGGTTCATCAACCTGATCAAGATGCTCATCCCGCCGGTGATCATGTGCAGCGTGGTGCTGGGCATCGCCGGCTCCGGCAGCATCAAGAAGGCCGGCCGC
This sequence comes from Geothrix paludis, assembly GCF_022808815.1. Taxonomy (GTDB): domain Bacteria; phylum Acidobacteriota; class Holophagae; order Holophagales; family Holophagaceae; genus Geothrix; species Geothrix paludis. The sequence continues at coordinate 148,663 of NZ_JAKZLC010000003.1, forward strand.
GTGGGCGGGAAGGCCATCCTCTACTTCGAGATCGTCAGCACCCTGGCGCTGGTGATCGGCCTCGTCATGGCCAACGTGTTCGGGCCCGGCCGCGGCTTCCACGCCGACCCCTCGAAGCTCGATCCCAAGCTCGTGGCCAACTACGTCACCCAGGCGCAGCACCTCACCGTGACGGACCACCTGCTGAAGATGATCCCCAAGACGCTGTTCAGCGCCTTCACGGAGGGCGACATCCTCCAGGTGCTGCTGATCTCGGTGCTCATGGGCTTCTCCCTCGCCGCCCTGCCCGACAAGGTCAAGGATCCCGTCGTCTCCATGCTGGACAACCTCAGCAAGATGTTCTTCGGCGTCATGAAGCAGATCCTCTATCTCGCCCCCCTGGGCGCCGGCGCCGCCATCGCCTACACCATCGGGAAGTTCGGCCTCAAGTCGCTGATCCCCATGGCCCAGCTGATCTTCCTCTTCTACGCCACCTGCGCCGTCTTCATCTTCGTGGTGCTGGGCATCATCGCGCGGCTGGCGGGCTTCAACATCTTCAAGGTGGTGGGCTACATCAAGAGCGAGCTGCTGCTGGTCATGGCCACCAGCTCCTCCGAATCCGCCCTCATCCCCCTTATGGAGAAGATGGAGAAGCTGGGCCTCTCCAAGTCCATCGTGGGCCTGGTGATCCCCACGGGCTACTCGTTCAACCTGGACGGCACGAACATCTACATGACTCTGGCCTCGCTCTTCATCGCGCAGGCCCTGGGCATCGAGCTCACCCTCGGCCAGCAGCTGGGCATCCTCGTGGTGGCCATGATCACCAGCAAGGGCGCCGCCGGCGTCACGGGCTCGGGCTTCATCACCCTGGCCGCCACCCTGGCTGTGGTGCCCACCATTCCCGTGGCCGGCATGGCGCTGATCCTCGGCATCGACAAGTTCATGTCCGAGGCCCGCGCCATCACCAACCACATCGGCAACTGCATCGCCGCCGTCGTGATGGCCAGCTGGGAGAAGGAGCTGGACTGGGACACCTTCCACGCCACCCTGGGCGGCAAGGCCGAAGCGGCCGCGCCCGTGGTCGAGGTGCCCGTCCTGGCCAACGAGATGGAATAGGGCCGTCGGGCTGCATCAGAAAGCGGGGGCTCCGGCCCCCGCTTTTTGTCGGGCCGCCGCAAAAATCTTCGCGGCCGTGGCTTCGATGGACCCCTTTCTGAGTGAAGAGATCACAGCCTTTAAGTGAGGCGCACCTCCGCAGGGATGGGCTGATGGTAGAACAAATGGTGTATATACATTGACTTGCGTGAATTCGGAGGCGGCACCACCCTTCAGGTCCAGCGTTTCCCCGCTCCCTGAGGAGGTGTGCATGACATTCCTGAAACCCTTCGCCCTCGGGGCCGCCCTCGCGGTCCTCCCGCTCGCCCTTGCGGTCGGGTGCAATCAGAAGTCGCAGTCCGAGTCCACGGAATCCAAGGATTTCGCCAGCAAGGTCGCCGAGACCCAGCAGGCTGAAGGCCAGGCCCAGGGCGTCACCAAGGCCCAGGCCGAAGCCATGGCCAAGGCCGGTTTGCAGCCCAACGCCGCGGGCATCCAGCTGACGGAGGACCAGCGGGCCCTCCTGGAGGCGCGCATCAAGGCCGAGAAGAACAACGGCACGGCGGCCCTCCTGCAGGAGATCCTCGACCGCGACAAGCAGATCGGCGAGCTCAACACCAAGGTCGCCAGGCTCCAGTCCCAGCTGCCCAAGCCCCAGATCGCCACCGAGAAGGACAACCACTTCGCCATGGCTGTGCGCTTCCTCAAGGGCAAGGGCCTCTCGGAGGAGAAGGCCAAGACCCTCGCGGCCCGGGCGAACATCCTGGAAGAGCTCCAGCCCGGCTGGCAGGTCTACCAGCAGTACGCCGGCGGCGCCTACTTTACTGCCGTCACGCAGGGCAAGGCCGAGATCGGCCCCACCGAGTACCTGCACAACCAGCGGGCGGCCCTGCAGAAGGATCGCGATGACCTCTCCACCCAGGTGCAGGACCTGAAGACCGAGCGCTCCAAGGTGCAGGAGGAAGTGGACGCCCTCCATTCCGAGAAGACCACCTTGACGGCCCAGGTGAGCGAGCTGACGACCCTGAGCCAGGCCCAGAAGGTCAAGCTCAACTCGATGCACTACCTGGTCGGCCAGCGCAAACAGCTGGAGAACGAAGGCGTCATCGTGGTGCCCGTCTTCGCCAAGGACCGCATGGGCCCCAAGGCCGTGGCCTCCCGCTTCGTGAAGGATCTCCCGCTGGATGATCCGAATCCCCAGGTCCAGATCCAGGCCTCGGACGTGGGCCTCGCCAAGATCAGCAAGGTGAACGTGGTGCCCGGCTCCCTCCAGAAGGACAAGGACTACACCGTGATCCTCGCCGACGACCGGAAGAACGCCACCATCCGCATCCTGGACCCCGAGCGCCTGCGCAACGACCGCGTGGTGTTCGCGGTGACGGATTGAGTGAGGACGACCACAACTCAAATTTGTGGCATGCGAAAAAGCGGGGGCTGTGGCCCCCGCTTTTTCGCAGGTTCAAAACCGAACCTCATCCGTGGCGAATGGCAGCAGCGCGATGCGAGGGGCGGGTGGGCTCCCGTTGAGCCTGCCCGAGGGAGGTTTTCGTCCGGGAAACGAAGGGGGCCGGATGGCTCCCACTGTTGAATGTCTGCCGCGCCTGGCCTCTTCCGGGGCCCTTGAGATGGAACCACCCTGTCTGCGCTGAGTTCCAGCTCGGCTCGTCTGACATTCCCAGAGCGCCCGCTCCGAATTCTCTGACTAAGGTCCAAAAGGCAGATCAATGTAGGTTTATTGCCCTCCCCCATGCGCAGTACTTGTCCTTGGGGCGTCAGGTGTTCACAGTGACCTCATCTGGAGCCTCCAGTGGTCACGGAATCGATCCTGCCCAGACCTCTCGAGTTGACCCGACGAGCGCAGGCGCTGGTTGCGTGCGCGCTGCTGGTGGCGCTATCGCTGTGGATGAATCCCCAGATCCCCCACCGGATGGCCGCCTTGGGGCACCCGCTGAAACGGTTGATCTACCTGGTGGAAATCCTGACTGCAGTCTTGGCGCTGGTGGGTTGCGGGCTCGCCCGTCGCCGGTGGGCGATCCTGGGGGGGCTTTTCTTCTCGCTCAATTTTCTGGTCGGTACCTCCTTCTTCAGGATCAGGGGGCGGCCCCTGACCCTGGTCGACGGGAAGACTCTCCTGGAATCCGTCGGGAACACGGGAGATGCGCTATCCCAATTCACGGCACCCATCGTCATCGTGGTGCTGCAGGTCCTGGGGGTGCTTGTCCTGCTTATCTGGGTCCGCGTCGCCCTGCGGATCAGGAACAGCATCCCCATGATCACCGCCAGCCTGACCGCGGTCGTCATGTACGTGGCGATCCTGGCCATCGGTGGAGACACGGCACTGAATGGGTTTCCCATGCAGTTCCAGGCGGGCCTACACGCCGGAACTCTGGCCGTGGATGCCGCGGCCCGCCGATGGGTGCAAGACGGGAAGGCCGCGGCGGCGGCGTTCCAGCACGTTCCCATGGACCCCACGGTGCGGCACCTCGTTCTCGTCATCGACGAATCGGTGGAAGGGGGCGCGTTCCGGGACCTGGTCGATCGGGCCCACCTCCCGAACCTCCGCAATCTCGGTCTGGGGTACAGCTTCGCCAATTCCAGCGCCGCGTCGAACCTGATGCTCAGGCGGGGCGCTGATCCGAAAGATCCGGGAACATCCCTTCGCCACTTCCCCAGCCTTTTCCAGGTGGCGAAGGAGGCTGGGTTCCGGACCACCTACATCGATTGCCAGGGTGTGTTGAACGACCTGGCCATCCAGGACTACTTCGATGACTTCGAGAAGTCCTTCATCGACGAAGTCCTGCCGTCCGGGGCGTTGGGTGTGCGAACGGAACGGGATCTCAATGCCATCCCCGCGCTGATCGGCCGGCTGGGGAAGGCGGAGCGGACGTTCACCCTCATCAACAAGGTCGGGACCCACTTCCCCTATGCGCATAGCCTTCCGCCTGAGCTGGCCGGGGCCCCGAACCCCTATTCCATCTCGATCTCCCGGGCCTCGCTGGCGTTCCTACAGGGCCTGGCTGGGCGGCTTCCGGAGGGCACCCTGGTGTTCTATACCAGCGACCATGGGCAAAATTTCCAGGCCAAGGCCCCCCATGGGAATCTGCCCGGGGAATGCGGCATTTCCGAGTGGACCGTCCCCGCGATCGTGCTTTCCAGCCCTGATCTGGCAGGCAGGCTCCAGGGCATCGATCCAGGCTGGCAGGACCATGCGTCGCACGCCCTGATAAGTGAATCCATCCGGAATCTCCTGGGCCAGCGGATGCCCGGGATGCCGACGCTCTGGTCGGCGCCCAGCCCCGAAGACGCCTCCAGGCACCGGGCCTTCTACGGCTCGCCCATGGGATTGTTCGGCAAGCCCATTTCCTATCTGATCATCGACAAGGATAAACGTGTGTTCCTGCCCCAGCCGGGGGTGCCGGACCTCCCTTGAATGGGCCAGGCGGCTGACATCCGAGTCGCCGCGGGCATGGAAGCCGGATACGACAATGCGGGGGCACCCACCCCCGCATTGTCGATAACTATGATCAGGGTAAGCCTCAAACTTCCTGCGGAAGTACGGGACTGGGCGCTGTAACGTTCGAGCAGCCTCGGCCTCACAGCGCCTGGTCCGTGGCAAACGGCCGCAGCGCGATGCGAGGAACGATGCGGGTCGCGGAGAAGGCTCCGAGGGAGCCTTCGGAGGGGGGCCCCGCCGACCCGAGTGCGCGCGTAGCGCGCGCGGAACATCGCCATAGAAAAAGGAAAGCCGCCCGGAGGGCGGCCTTCCGAAGGAGAACGGACGATGAGGCTAATCCGTGGCGAACGGCAGCAGCGCGATGTTGCGAGCGCGCTTGATGGCTTCCACGAGGGCGCGCTGGTGGACGGCGCACACGCCGCTGGTGCGGCGGGGCAGCACCTTGCCGCGCTCGGGGGTGAAGGCCTGGAGGGTCTTCACGTCCTTGTAGTCGATGAGGGTGCTCTTCTCGACGCAGAACTTGCAGAACTTGGCGCGTCGTCCCCCAAAGGCCTTCTTCTTCTTGGGCTTGCCCTTCTTGGCATCGGCGCGGCGCTTCATCCCATCACCTCTTCAGCGGAACGTTCCTTGATGCCGGCCTGGGCCTTGCGCTTGGCCTCGCGCTCGATGCGCTGCTTGGCGCGGCCCGCGGCCTTCTCGGCCTCGTCCATGCGGACGCTCAGGTACTTGATGACCGAATCGTGGTTGCGGAAGCGGCGCTCCAGCTCGGCGATGAGGTCGGGACCCGCGTTCATCTCGAACAGCGTGTAGTAGCCCTCGCTGAACTTCTGGACTTCGTAGGCCAGCTTCTTGCGGCCCCACTTGTCGGTCTTGAGCAGCTCGCCACCCTGCTCGGCAATGATCCCCTCGAACTGCTTGACGAGCTCATCGCTCTGCTCGTCCGTCAGTGTGGGGGAGGCGATGAAGATGGTCTCGTAGTGACGCATCTGTCCTCCTTGTGGATGTGAAGCCCCCCTCTGGGTTCCGGGGAGCAAGGAAGACGCCTCCAGCGGAGGCGCGAACGGATAGTTTCGCGTGGAAAGGCAGGAAATTCAATGGAAAGTCGTGCGGCTCAGCCCTCGGCCGGGACCCAGAACGCCGCCGGATTCACCAGGTTCGCCAAGCCGCCCAGATCCTCCGTCTGCCCGAGCAGCTCCAGGAACCGGGCGAAGGGGGCGTCCAGCCGGTCGATGACCTCCCATTCGGGGTCGGTCCAGCGCTGCAGCACGTAGTCCACCAGGGGGCGCTGGAAGGGGCCGATGCCCAGGCGGAGGCGGGCGATGTCCGTGGTGCCCAGGCTCTCGAACACGGAGCGGAGGCCGTTGTGGCCGCCGCTGGAGCCGTCGAGCCGGAAGCGGCCCGTGCCCAGGGGCAGGTCCTTGTCGTCGTAGAGCAGCACCAGCTTGCGGGGGTAGATCCCCACCGCCTCGGCCTGGAGGCAGGCCTCCCCGGAGAGGTTCATGTAGGTGGCGGGCACCAGGGCCTGGAGGCGGTCCGTCAGCGGGTAGAGCGTGCCCGAGGGGAATCGCTTGGCCGGAGATGGTGTCAGCTCCCGGTCCGCCATCCAGCGCTGGAGCATGAGGCGGCCGAGGTTGTGCCGGGTGTCTTGGTACTCGGGGCCGGGGTTGCCGAGGGGAACGAGGGTCCACATGGGTTGAAGCTATCAGCTGTCGGCTGTCAGCTCTCGGGAAAGGCAGCGGGCGCCGTCTGGCGCCCGCTCGCGGAGTGGAGAGCCTTCAATGCTGGTGGTGGGGCTCGGGCTTGGCGGGGGCGGCATGGGCTTCCGCTTCGGCACCTTCGGCGTGGGCGCCGCCACCAGCGGCGGCCTGGTAGACCCCGTCCACGTAGTGGAGGAAGTCCACGTAGGCGGCCACGGCCTTCCGGCCGGAGGCGGGATCGGACGTGGCCTGGCCCCGGGTGGCGCGGGCCTCCTTGAAGCGGGCCTCGAGGCCGGGCTTGAGGACGCCGTGCATGAGGTCGAACACGGGCTTCAGGTCGCCGGAGGCCAAGGCCTTGTCCGCGGCGGGGATGGCTGGGCCGAAATCCAGGCCCGCGGGCTTGAGGCCCGTGTAGGGCGCACCCTCGCCGGCGCGGTGCACGCGCACCAGGGTCTCGAAGAAGTAGGCCTCGGCCAGCTCCTTCGCCTCGGGGCCCAGCGCGCCGACCTTGAGGGTGCGGGCGAAGGCCGCGCGGATCTGCGCCTCGTCCCCGGCCTTCACCCAGGCGAGCACCGGGTTGACGTCGCCCTTCGCCAGCGCCTTCCGGGCGGTGACGATCACGGGGCCGTCCAGGGCATCGCAGTGGGCGCTCAGGGGCAGGGCGCTGAGGCCGGCCAGGAGGGCCGTGAGCAGGATGGGAAGCTTTCGCATGGGGAACTCCGGGAAGCCGCCGGCTCAGGGGGCTGGCGGGGGTTGCAGTAACGCCAGAAGGGTGGCGCAGGTTTCATCGGCGTCCTGGGGCCGGCCCTGGCCGGCGGCCTGGGCATGCACGAGTTGCATGAGCATTCCGAAGACCACGGACAGCAGGGCCCCCGCCGTGAGATCGCCGCGAATGGCACCTTCCCGCTGCCCCTCCTCAAGGGCGGCCTGAAGGAAGGCTCGGGTCCGCATGACCACGGAGCGGAGCCGCTCGGCGGCGGCGGCCGGCAGGGCCAGGGCGAACTGCTCGGAGAACATCAGCCGGCCGATACCCCGGTGGCCGCCCACCACCCTCGCCCGGGCCCGAAGCAGGGCCAGGAGGCGCTCCAGGGGCGGATCTGTCTCCGGGGGGAAGGTGCCGAGGATCAGCTCCTCCACCCGCAGGACCACGGCCTCGAGGATCTCGTCGCGGTTCGCGAAGTGGCGGAAGGGCGCGCCGCTGCTCACCCCCAGCTCCGCGGCTAGGGCGCTGGTCGTCAGGGCGGCGATGCCCCGGGTCTCGATGATTCGGAGCGCCGCATCCGTAATTTCGATGCGCTTGGCAGTGAGTTCCAGGGCAGATCCAGCCATGTCTTGAATGTAAGTAAGTACTTACTTCTGTCAATCCCAAAAAAAACGGGCGCCGAAAGACGCCCGCTTTCCTGATAGTTGAGAACTACTTCTTCTCTTCCTTCTTGCCCTTCTTGGCCACTTCGGGCTCGGCGGCGGCGGGAGCGGCAGCTTCCTCTTCCTCGGCGGCCTTGCCGCGGACGGAGCAGACCGTCTGGTGGGCGTCGCCCACGAAGGCCACGTTGGGCATGAGGGCGATCTGCTCGAAGCGGATGCTGTCACCCACGTTGAGGTTGGTCACGTCCACGTCGATGTGGGCGGGGATGATGCTGGGCAGGCACTCGAGCTCGATCTCGCGGTGGGCGAAGTCGAGGATGCCGCCCATGCTCTTCACGCCGATGGAGGTGCCGATGAGGCGTACGGGCACCTTCACACGCACCTTGTGGGTCATGTCCACGCGCATGAAGTCGACATGGCGGAGACGGCCGGTGACGGGGTCGCGCTGCAGGTCCTTGATGATGACGTGGCGCTTGATGTCCGTGCCCTCGCGCTGGAGGAACATCACGGAGTTCATGCCGGCGTCGCTGGCCAGCACGCGGGCCACGGCCTTGGGGCTGATGGCGATGGCGATGGGCGCCTCGTTCAGGCCATAGACCACGGCGGGGATCATGCCGTTCTTTTTGAGATCGCGGATGGCGGCCTTGCCGAAGGTCTCGCGCTTGGGGACGACCAGGACTTCCTGGGACATGTCTTCCTCCTACCTGGCGGCTGGATGCCGCCCTCTCGTTGGGGTGGGTCCGGGCGGACCATTCGGCGCCTCCCCATGGAGGGCCGAACCACCGATTCTGCCTGAAAAAGCCCCGGAACCAAAGGGGATATTCCCCGCGGCCCGGCACACGGCGGTCACAGGCCGGGATTATCCTGCTTCCATGTTCCACCCCATCCCCCGTCCCGAGGAGCTGCTCAACCGCGAGCTGAGCTGGCTGGACTTCAACGCCCGGGTCATGGAGGAGGCGGAGGATCCCTCGGTGCCGCTGCTGGAGCGGGTGAAGTTCCTCGGCATCGTATCGAACAACTGGGACGAGTTCTTCATGGTGCGGGTGGCAGGCATCTGGCGCCAGATCGACGCTGGGATCACCCAGCCCGGCCCGGACGGCCTCACGCCCCGCCAGCTGCTGGAGCGGGTGGCGGGGCGGATCCACGCCTACTCCGCCCGGCAGCACGAGCTGTTCCACGCCATCCTCGAGCCCCAGCTGGAGGCCGCGGGCATCCGCATCCTCGACCCGAAGGCGCTGGATGGGGTCCAGGAGGCCTTCGTCCTCGACTACTTCGAGCGCAGCATCCTGCCCCTGATCACGCCCCTGGCCGTGGACACGGGCCATCCATTCCCCCGCCTGGGCAACCGGGCCCTGGTGCTGGTGGTGGAGCTGGTGCCGGACGAGGACCTGCTGGATGGGGACCTGCCGGCCTCGGAGCTGTCCTTCATCCACGTGCCCACGGGCCTCGCCTCCCGCTTCCTCCGCGTGCCCTCGGGGCCGGACGCCCATGCCTTCGTCATGCTCGAGGACGTGGTCCGCCACCACCTGTCCCGCCTCTTCCTGGGCTATGCGGTGAAGTGCTGCCACGCCATTCGCGTCACCCGCGACTCGGACCAGCCGGTGGAGGAGGACCCCTCCGAGGACCTGCTCAAGACCGTGGAGGAGAGCCTGCGGGACCGCCGCCGCGGCGCTGTCGTGCGCCTTCAGTACGAGCACGGCCTGTCCGCCAAGGTGCTGGACCTGCTCATCGAGGAGATGGAGCTGAGCCCCGAGGACCTCTACCCCAGCTCGGGCCTTACGGCCTTCTCCGACCTCATGCAGCTCTACGTGCAACTGGACCTGCCGCACTTGAAGGACTCGCCCCTGCCGCCCCTGCCGGTACCCCAGCTGGACCAGGCGGGCAGCGTCTTCGACGCCATCGCCAAGAACGACATCCTCCTCCACCACCCCTACCAGAGCTTCGACGACAGCGTGGTGCGCTTCGTGCGGGAGGCCGCCGAGGATCCCAAGGTCCTCGCCATCAAGATGACGCTCTACCGGGTGACGGCCAACAGCCCCGTGGCCGCGGCACTGGAGCGCGCCGCGGAGCGGGGCAAGCAGGTGGCCGCCATCGTGGAGCTGCGGGCCCGCTTCGACGAGGCCGCCAACATCGCCTGGGCCCGGCGCCTGGAGAAGACCGGCGTCCACGTGGTCTACGGCCTGCCCAACCACAAGATCCACTGCAAGGCCTGCCTCGTGGTGCGCCAGGAAGCCGCCGGCATCCAGCGCTACTGCCACCTGGGCACGGGCAACTACAACGAGCGGACCAGCCGCCTCTACTCGGACCTGGGTCTCTTCACGGCCCGCCCGGAATTCGGCGAGGACCTCTCCAACCTCTTCAACATGCTCACGGGCTACACCCGCCCCCCGAAGTTCAACCAGATCCTCCTGGCGCCCCAGCACCTGAAGAAGGCGCTCAAGGAGCGCATCCAGCGGGAGATCGGCCACGCGCGGAAGCAGCGCCCGGCGCGGATGGTGCTCAAGATGAACGCCTTGGTGGACCCGCAGCTCATCCAGCTGCTCTACGAGGCCAGCCGCGAGGGTGTGAAGGTGGACCTCATCGTGCGGGGCACCTGCTGCCTGCGGCCCGGCGTGCCGGGCCTGTCGGAGAACATCCGCGCCCTGTCCATCCTCGACCGCTTCCTGGAGCACGCCCGGATCTACCACTTCGCCAACGACGGGCGGCCCGAGACGCTGCTCGCCAGCGCCGACCTCATGCCCCGCAACCTGGATCGCCGCGTGGAGCTGGCCTTCCCCCTGGTGGATCCGGTGCTGGCCGCCCAGGTGATGGAGATGGTGGAACTCCAGCTGCATGACACCCTGAAGGGCCGGGTCCTCGGCCCCGAGGGCGACGTGTTGCGCCGGGGCCTGGATCCCCAGGACCCGCCCCTCCGCAGCCAGCTCCGCATCTACGAGCACACCCTCCTGGCCAGTGGGGTGGGGGCTTTGACCCAGAAACTGGGGCCGCTGGACCCTGACATTTGATCCGCGCTGTCGCAGGGCGATAAAAGATCTCCACGAAGGGCACGAAGGAAGGGCAAAAAGGGCACGAAGGGAAGGCGGGGCATTTCCAAATCTCCTTCGTGTTCTTGTGGTTTCATTCGCGCCCTTCGTGGAGATCCTTTTGAATGTTCGAACCTTGATTTCGCCCATGGCAGACTAATGAGCTGGAGACACGCATGACGAAGATCAGCCGCGCCGCCCTGTTCGAAGCCTTGAACGCCTATGTCGTCCCCGGCACCAACGCCACCCTCACGAACCTGAAGGCGGTGAAGGGCATCGATGTCACCGAGGGCAAGGTGACGGTGCTGCTCCAGCTCATGGATGCCTACCGGGACCGTGTGGCGGTCATCAAGCAGGCGCTGGAGGAGATCATCCTCAACCAGCCGGGCGTCACGGCGGCGGACATCGAGATCGGCTGGGAGAAGACGGCCCAGGTGGAGTTCAAGAACCTCATCCCCGGCATCAAGCGCTGCGTGGTGGTGGGCTCCGGCAAGGGCGGCGTGGGCAAGAGCACAGTCACCGCCAACCTCGCCATCGCCCTGGCCCAGGAGGGCCTCAAGGTGGGCCTGCTGGACTCGGACATCTACGGCCCCTCCATCCCCATGATGCTGGGCCTGAAGGACTCGCCCCTGGGCACGCCGGACGGCCAGATCCTGCCCCTCGAGAAGTTCGGCATCAAGGTCATGTCCATGGGCCTGCTCATCGAGGAGGATCGGCCGGTCATCTGGCGCGGCGCCATGCTCAACAAGGCCCTCCAGCAGTTCCTGAAGGACGTGGCCTGGGGCGACCTGGACGTGCTGCTCATCGACCTGCCGCCCGGCACCGGCGACGTGCAGCTCACCCTCATCCAGAACGCCCAGGTGGATGGTGCCGTCATCGTCAGCACACCCCAGGACGTGGCCTTCCTCGATGCGAAGAAGGCCATCGGCATGTTCGGCACGGTGAAGGTGCCCGTGCTCGGCATCATCGAGAACATGAGCAGCTTCATCTGCCCCGGCTGCGGGAAGGAGACCCAGATCTTCGGCCACGGCGGCGTGAAGGCCGCGGCCATCCGCATGGAGCTGCCCTTCCTGGGCGAAGTGCCCATCGACCTGGCCATCCGCGAAGGCGGGGACAGCGGCAAGCCCTTCGTGGCGGAGCATCCCCACAGTGTCCAGACGAAGGTCTTCCAGGACATGGCCGAAACCCTCAAGAGCGTGCTGAAACTCTAGGCTCTAAGGTTTCCCAAAGGCCTCCACGCGGAGGGGCCGGGCCACGGTGAGCGTGGCCTGGCCGCCGTCAAGGATGTCGAGCCGAGTTCCGGGGCCGAGGCGGAACCCTTCCTCCGGAGCCCCCAGGCTGCGGCCGTCCGGGAGGGTCAGGGACTGGAAGGCCACGAACCGGTACTCGCCGCGCAGCAGGTGGACCAGGCCCACCAGGCGGGTGCCGGCCGGCAGCAGCAGCGCGCGGCGGCGCGCGTCATAGACCGGCGCTTCCAGGCTGAAGTGGATCAGGGTGCGGCCGGGATCCGTCGGAGGCGCCGTGAGGTCGCCTTCGATCCGCAGGGGCACTTCGAGCCCCGCGGGCACCGGGTAGGTCGAGCCGTCCTCCTGGAGGCGCAGATCGACAGCTCCTCGCGTCGCGGGCGCGGCCGGCAGTTGCAGGACGGTGCGGTGGGGAGGCGGCGCGGGAAGGGGTTCCGGCCCGGGCCCGAGCAGGGCACCGAGCATCACCGGCATCAGCAAGGGCATCATCAATGGCCTCAGAAGGGACATGGCGGCCTCAGTTGAGCTTGCCCACGCCCATGGCCGCGAGGTCGCCGGGGATGGACACGGCCCCGAAGCTGGCCACCGCCGCCTGGCCCTCCCGGGACAGGACGAAGTGGAGGAACTCCTTCACAGTGGGATCCAGCGCGCGGCCCGGGGCCTTGTTCACGTAGATGTAGAGGAAGCGGGTCAGGGGGTAGGTGGCCTTCTGGATGGTCTCCAGGGCCGGTTCCACGAAGGTGTCGCTGCCGAAGGAGGCCACGGGCACGCCCTTCACCATGCGGTTGGCGTACTGCAGGGGACCGTAGCTGATGCCGCCGCCGTCCACCGCCGGCGCCTCCACCACGGCGAACTGGTCCATGAAGGCCTTCACGCCGGGCTTGAAGTCGCCCTTCTTCATGACGTGCTCCCGGAAGAAGGCGCGGGTGCCGGAGTTCTCGTCCCGGCCGTAGGCCTGGATGTCGCGCTGCTTCCAGTCACTGCCGAGGCCCAGGTCCCCCCAGCGCAGGATGTCGCGCTTCGCGCCGCTCTTGCGGGTGGTGGAGAAGATGGCGTCGATCTCCTCCATGCGGAGCTGCTTGATGGGGTTGTTGGCGTTGACGTAGACCACCAGGGCGTCCACGGCGACGGGGATGCGCGTGGGCGCGTAGCCGTACTTGGCCTGGAAGGCCGCCAGCTCCGCGTCGGTCATCTCGCGGCTCATCTGGCCCATGATGGCGCTGCCCTCAATGAGGGCCTTGGGGGCCGTGGCGGAGCCCTTGCAGATGAACTGCGTGGCGACGCGGGGGTGGACCTTCTTGAAGTCCTCGCCCCAGAGCACCATCAGCGGTTCCATGGAATCCGAGCCCACGCTCTTCAGCTCGCCCGACACCGGCCGTTCCGCGGCGTAGGCGGGCAGGGCCACTTCCCGGGCCGCGGGAGCCGAGGGAAGTGCGGGCGCGGGGACCGCTCCGGGCGGCTGGCAGGCCAGGCCGAAGGCGAGCAGGGCGATGGGCGCGATCGCGCGAATGGTCATGGGGATTCCTCCGGAACCATTGCCCCACGGCGGCGTGACGCGGTCGTGAAGCCCCGGCTCCTTTGCCGTGACCTCGGTGAATGGAGCTATCCTGGACCATGGTCAAGCCGCACATACCCGAGACCCTCGCGCCGGATCTCCTGGAGCGCCTGCGCGACCGCTTCCACCCCTGGCCGCTCATCAGCGGATGGGGGCTCACCATCGAGTCCGTCACCCCTGGCCAGGCAGTCATGGTGCTGGCGCCCACCAAGGCCGTCATCAACGGCAGCCGCGGCACGGTGAACGGCGGAGTGCTGGCCACCATCGCCGACATGGTGAGCGCCCTCGCCCTCAGCACCGCCTTTGACGGCGCCATGCCCTTCGCCACCTCCGACCTGCACATCCGCTACCTGGAGCCCGCCCGGGGCGAGGTCCGTGCAGAAGCCCAGGTGGTGCGGATCTCCGGGCGCAGCGGCATCCTCGCGTGCCGGCTCACCTGCGGCCCGGACCTGGTGGCGCACAGCACCGCCAACTTCGCCATCAAGGCCGGTCTCGGAGGGTGACGTGAGGGCCGGGACGCCATTCCCCGAGAAGCGGAACGGGCGCCAAGCCGTCCCCCTGAGGCGCCTGCAGTACACCCTGGCCCTGCTGGTGGCGGTCATCGTGTGCGGGGGGCTCGGCTACCACCAGCTCGCGCATCTCAACGCCCTCGACAGCCTCTACATGGCCGTCACCACCCTGTTCACCGTGGGCTTCCGGGAGCTGGGCGACGTGAACGCCCGGACCAAGCTCTTCACGATCTTCTATCTGGTCATCGGCCTGGGCGTGGCTTCCTACGCCGTATCGAACCTGACCGCCCTGCTCCTGGAGGGGGACCTCAAGGGCTACATCATGGAGCGCCGCATGCAGAAGCGTCTGGATGACCTCAAGGACCACATCATCGTCTGCGGCTTCGGGAAGATGGGCTTCCAGGCCGCCTGGGAGCTGAAGAAGGCGGGCATCCCCTTCGTCATCATCGAGCAGGACGAGACCAAGGGCCGCAGCCCCCGCTTCGCCGGCGAGATGATCCTCTACGGCAACGCCATGGAGGAGATGGTGCTGGAGCGCGCAGGCGTCCGCCGGGCCCGCGGCCTCATCACGGCCCTCACCACCGACGCCGACAACGTGCTGGTGACCCTCACCGTCAAGCAGATGCGCCCCGACATTCCCGTCGTGGCCCGCAGCGCCAAGTTGGGCACCGAGCGCCAGCTGAAGGCGGCCGGCGCGGACCACATCGTGAGCCCCTACGAGATTGGGGGTCGGCGCATGGCCGGCCTTCTGCTCAAGCCCGAGATGATGAACTTCTTCGACATCGTGCTTCAGCAGGAGCAGCTGGAGCTGGGGCTGGAGCGCATCGCCATCGCCACCGGCTCGCCCCTGGTGGGCCAGACCCTGCGGGAGGCCCGGTTGCGCCACGCCACCGGATCGCTGCTGGTGGGCCTCGTGCATCCCGGCTCCGGCCTGCGGTTCAATCCCTCCGGCGAGGAGCGCTTCCAGAAGGGCGACGAGCTGCTGGTGATGGGGCCGCCGGACGCCCTGGAGACGCTCACACGATTGGCCCGGGGCTGAGGCGTGGAGGGGCACGCGCGCCTCCTGCTGGACCTGGCCATGGTGCTGGGCGTCGCCGCGCTGACCTCGGTGCTCTTCCAGAAGCTGAAGCAGCCGGCGGTCCTGGGCTACCTCCTGGCTGGCATGATCGTCGGGCCCCATGTGCCCGTGCCGCTGGTGGCGGACCTGGACAACGTGCGGCTCATGGGCGAGCTGGGCGTCATCCTGCTGATGTTCACCATCGGCCTGGAGTTCAGCCTGTCGAAGCTGCTGCAGGCCGGGCCCCAGGCCCTGCTCACGGGCACGCTGCAGGTGGGGACCCAGCTGGTGGTGGGCTTCCTCGCGGCGCGGCTGCTGGGGTGGCCGCCCCTGGAGAGCGCCTTCTTCGGCGCCAGCCTCGCCATCGCCTCCACCATGATCCTGGCCAAGCTCTTCGACGAGCGCGGCATCCGGGGCCCGCTGAAGGAGACGATCCTGGGCGTCCTGCTGGTGGAAGATCTCCACGCCGTGCTGCTCCTGGCGGCGCTCACGGCGGCGGCCTCCCTGGGCGGACCCAGCGGCAGGGCCATCGCGGGCACGCTGCTCAAGCTGGCCGCCTTCCTGGCCGTGCTCATCGGTCTGGGCCGCCTGGTGGTGCCCCGCGCCGTGCGCTGGGTGGCGGACCATGCGCGGGACGAGGTGCTGCTGGTGGCGGCGGCGGCACTCTGCTTCGGCCTGGCCCAGCTGGCGGCCTGGGCGGGTTTCTCCGTGGCCATGGGCGCCTTCGTGGCGGGCATGCTGGTCTGCGAATCGGGCCGGGGCCGCAAGGTGGAGCACCTGGTCCACCCATTGCGGGACCTCTTCGCGGCCATGTTCTTCGTAGCTGTGGGCATGCTGATGGAGCCGGCGGTGGTGGCGCGCGACTGGCCGCTGGTGCTGCTCTTCACCGCCCTGGTCATCGTCGTGAACGCGCTTTCCGTCACCGTGGGGGCCACGCTCGCGGGCCTGCCCCTGGCCCTCGGCGTGCGCGCGGGCCTCGCCCTGGGGCAGGTGGGGGAGTTCGGGTTCATCCTCCTCAGCGCGGGCATCGGCCTGGGCGTGGTGGACCCTTCTCGCTACGCCCTGCTGGCGGCCATCGGCGTCGCCACGGCCCTGGCCACGCCGGCGCTGCTCAGCGGAGGGGAGCCCGCGGCCCGGTTCGTGGAGCGGCACCTGCCCGTGGCCCTGAAGACCTACCTGGGCCTCTACCAGTCCTGGGCCGCCGCTCTGCGCGCTCCGGCGCTCCGCAAGGCCCCGGGGGCCGCGGCGCGGCGGACCTTCCTGCGCCTGCTGCTGGATGCGGTCCTCATCGGCCTGGTGGGCGTCCTCGCCCCGCGGGTGATGCGGCTGGGGGCCACCTGGCTCGAGGGGCGGGGCGCGCTGGGCCACACCCTGGCCCAGGGCGCGGTCCTGCTGGCGGCGGTGGTCGTGGTGGGCTTCCTGGTGAGCCGCATGGTGCGCCGCACCCGGACCCTGGCCGAGCGCCTGCTGGACCTGCCGGGTCCCGGCGGCCTGGGCAGCCGTCCCGACATGCGCCGCGCCTTCCGCACGGGCCTGCGCCTCGGCGTGCTGCTGCTCACGGGCCTACCCGTGCTGGCGGCGGTCTCGGCCCTCATTCCCCTGGCCTCCCTGGGCGCGCTGGGCGCGGCCGCAGCCCTGGCGATCCCGCTGCTGCTCTGGCGGCGGGCCCGGAGCCTTCAGCGGGACCTGGATGCCGGCGCTGACTGGATGGGCGCGGAGGCCCGGGATCCCTGGGGCGATCCAGATGCGGCGCCGGCGGCTCCGGCTGGGGGCTGGCGCACCCTCCGCATCGGGCCCCGCTGCCCCTCGCTGGGTCGCAGCCTCGGGGATCTGGACCTGCCGGGCGGTTCGGGTGCGGCCCTGGTGGCCCTGCTGCGGGAGGGCCACCTGCTGGAGCCCCGGCCCGACGCGCGCCTGCAGGCGGGCGACCTGCTGGCCCTCAGCGGCCCGGCCTCGGCCCTGGATCAGGCCGAGGCGCTGCTGGGACGGGAACCGGGCCCGGGGGCCTGAGCCTCAGCGAGGTCCCTGGGGGTTCACCGCCGCCACGGGCGGCCGGAGGTTCATCCCGTGGGGCAGGCGGACCGGCATCTCTGCCAGCTCCCAGGCGGTGATGGCCATGGCCTGGGCGCCCTGCACGAGCTGGTCCGGGATCAGGTGGTCCGGGAAGTCCATCTGGCTGTGGTGGGTGCCCAGGAAGTAGTCCGCCGGATCCTGGATGGCGGCGAAGGCGGGCACGCCGGCTCGGTCGAAGGGGGCGTGGTCCGTGCTGCCCATGACGCGCAGTGAAAGGTCCTTCACGCCCAGGTCGTTGAGGGGCGCGATGGCCTGGGCCATGCGGCCACGGCAGTCCTCCCGGCCCTGCAGGGTGAAGCCCTTCACCATGCCCGTGCCCATGTCGTGGATCAGCACCGCCTGGATGGCGTCCAGCTCGGCCCGGTGGGCCTCCACGTAGGCGCGGGAGCCCAGCAGGCCCTGCTCCTCGCCACTGAAGAGCACGAAGCGGATTGTGCGCTTCGGCTTCAGGCCCGTGGCCTGGAAGGCGCGCAGGGCCTCCAAGACGATGGCGCTGCCCGTGGCGTTGTCCGTGGCGCCGGTGCCCAGGTCCCAGCTGTCCAGGTGGGCGCCGAGGATGACCACCTCGTCGGGCTTTTCGGTCCCCTTGAGCTCGCCCACCACGTTGAAGGCCTGCACGGGGGCCTTGGAGAAGGCACCGCCGAGGCTCAGCTCCAGTTTCACGGGCTCCTTCCGGGCCAGGAGGCGCAGCAGCATCTTGTAGGGTTCCTGGGGGACGTAGGCCGCGGGAAGGCCCGCCTTCTTCGGGTCGTGGCCCGCGCCGCCGGCGGCGAAGCCCAGGCCGTTCTTCCGGGCGGACATGGTCAGGGCGGCCAGGGCACCTTCGTCCTTGAGGAGTTGGTTCATGGCGGCCTGCTCGGCCTGGTAGGTGGCGAAGTCCGCCCCCCGGCGCGCCAGCGGAGGGCGCTTGTCATCGGGGTTGGTGCGCAGGAGGATCTTCCCCTTGAGCTGGCCCTTGAAGGGCTGGAGCTCCTCGAGGTTTCGGGCATCTACCAGGATCAGCTCGCCACGGACCGGGCCCCCGGTGGCCGGCGTCCAGGCCTGCTGGTCCACCCGAAACCGGATGCCATTGTGCGTGAGCAGGCGGGCGCTGTCTGTGCCCCGGGTCCAGGCCAGGCCGAAGTCGTAGGCCTCCTCGTGGACGTTCGCCGCGCCGAACCGCGTCAGCTCGCCCATGGCCCAGGCCTGGGCCCGGCGAAGCTGCTCCGAGCCCGTGAGGCGGGGGCCGATGGTGTCGCAGAGCTGCTCCACCCGCGCCACCACCTCCGCATGGTCATGGATCTCCCGGAGCAGGCGGCCGGCCGGCGTGGCGGGATACTCCTTCAGGACCGGCACCGGGGAGGGGGCCGGCGCAGTCGGAAAGGGGGCCTGGGCCCGGAGGAGGGCGGCCAGGGCCAGCCAGGGCAGGGCGGAGGGGAACCGCGTCATGGGACCTCCAGGAGGGATGAGGCCTCTAGAAAACATCAAAAAACGAGGTATGACAAGACTCGGGTTTGAGCGTATGCTGACGATGTTTCGGGAAATAGCGAAATGACCTTTGAACCCCTCCGTCCCCTCGTGGACACCCTCAAAGTCCTGGCCCACCCCGTGCGCCTGCGCATCCTCGCACTCCTGCACGGGGGCGAGCTGTGCGTCTGCGAGGTGGCCGAGGTGCTGGGCCTGGCGCCCTCCACCGTCTCCGAGCACCTGACCGGCCTGCGCCGCACGGGGCTGGTGCGCGAGTGGAAGGTGGGCCGCTGGGTCCACGTGGCCCTGGCCGACGAGGCCGCCACCCGGCCCCTGCTGGAGGCCCTCTGGCCCCTCATGGCCGGCGCCGAGGCCGAGCTTTCCCGGGACCGGGCCCAGGCCCGCGCCCTCCGCTGCGATCCCTGCGACCCCGTCGCCTGTCCCCCTTCCCGCACCCTCCAGGAGCACGCATGACCACCCAGGCCCAGACTGAGACCTCGACCGACTCCGGCCTCAGCGAGACCACCCTCAACCTCATCGCCCTGGGCGCCGCCATCGGCTCCAACGCCGAGCGCGCCTTCCGCGCCCACCAGAGCCGCCTGGAAGAGTTGGGCGTCTCCAAGGACGACATGATCGAGGCCGTGAACATGGCCCTGCGCGTGAAGGGCGATCCCCACTCGCGGATCATGGCCCTGGCCCAGACGACGCTGGTGGGCGAGAGCGCCGGCGGCTGCTGCGGCGGCGCCTGCGCCTGCGAAGAGGCCGGCGGCCAGAAGGGCGACTGCGGCGACGACTGCGACTGCGGCTAGGAGCGCCCATGTCTCCGGATCGCCTGTCCCCCCAGAGCGCGGCCTTCCCGGCCCGCGACGGGGCGGGCCGGAGTCCGGAATCGAAATGGGTGACATCCGCGCCAGAGCCCACACCAGGAGAGGTCCCATGATCCGCGTCCAGGTGTTCGATCCTCCCATGTGCTGTTCCACCGGCGTCTGCGGCCCTTCCGTGGACCCCAGGCTCGTGCGCTTCTCCGCGGACCTGGACTGGGTGAAGACACAGGGCGTGGCCGTGGAGCGGTACAACCTCGCGCAGCAGCCCCTCGCGTTCGCCCAGGATCCCGAGGTCAAGGCGGCCCTCCAGGGCGAAGGCGAGAAGGCCCTGCCGCTGATCAAGGTGGAGGGCCAGGTCCAGAGCCGCGGACGCTACCCCTCGCGGGAGGAGCTCGCCGCATGGCTGGGGCTGGGCGCTCCGGAACCCTCCCGCTTCACGGAGGCGGTCCAGGAGCTCGTCGCCATCGGCGCCGCCGTGGCCGCGAACTGCGAGAGCTGCTTCAAGTTCCACTACGACAAGGCCCGGCGCCTCGGCGTCTCGCGGGAGGACATGCTCCGGGCCGTCCAGACAGCCCAGAGCGTCAAGCAGGTCCCCGCCAAGTCCGTGCTGAGCCTGGCGGAGCGCTACCTGGCCCAGCCATCTCGCAGCCGGATCGAGGCCTCGGACCTCGGGCCCGGGCTCGGGGCTTCCTCGCTGGAAGACGGCGCCGGCCAGACCCCCGGTTCCTGCGGTTGAAGCGCATCTTATGGCTCTCCTCGTCCCCCATCCCACGCAACTCCTGTTCTTCACGGGAAAGGGGGGCGTCGGCAAGACCTCCGCGGCCTGCAGCACGGCCATCGCGCTGGCGGACGCGGGGAAGCGGGTCCTGCTCGTCAGCACGGATCCGGCCTCCAACCTGGATGAGGTGTTGGGCACGGAGCTGTCTGGCGAGCCTCAGTCCGTTTCCGGGGTGCCGGGCCTCCGGGCCCTGAACATCGATCCGGAGGAGACGGCCCGTGCCTACCGGGAGGGCATCATCGCACCCGTCCGGGGCCTGCTCCCCGAGGCGGTCGTCGCCAGCATGGAGGAGCAGCTCTCGGGGGCCTGCACCACGGAGATCGCGGCCTTCGATGTGTTCTCCCGGCTGCTGGGCGATCCGGCCCGGACGGCGGACTTCGACCACATCCTCTTCGACACGGCGCCCACGGGCCACACCCTGCGGCTGCTGGAGCTTCCCGCGGCCTGGTCCACCTTCATCGAGACCAACGTCGGCGGGAACTCGTGCCTCGGGCCGCTGTCGGGGCTCTCGGCCCAGCGGGGGCTCTACGAGGCCGCCCAGGCCGCGCTCCGGGACACCGGCCGCACCACCCTCGTGCTGGTGGCCCGGCCCGATGACGCATCCCTGCGGGAAGCGGAGCGCACCCGGATCGAGCTGGCCCACCTGGGCCTCCGGCAGGTCCACCTGATCCTCAACGGCCTCTTCCGGGCGATGGGTTCTTCGGATCTCATCGCCGCGGAGTTGCAGGCCCGGGAAGCCCAGGCCCTGGATCACCTCCCCGAGGGGCTCCGGGAGCTGCCCCGCACGACCGTCCCCCTGCTGCCCTACGGCCTCGTCGGCCTGGGGGCCCTGCGGAGCATGGGCGGCGAGAAAGGTTCGCCGCGTATCGAAGCGGCCGGCGAGGCGGTCGACCCGTCCCGGTTCGACACGCTGGAAGCCCTGGCGGATCGCCTGGTGGCTCAGGGCAAGGGCGTGGTGATGACCATGGGCAAGGGCGGCGTGGGGAAGACCACCCTGGCGGCCCGCCTGGCCCTGCGGCTGGCCGGCGCAGGCTTCCCGGTCACGCTCACCACCACGGACCCGGCGGCCCATGTGGAGGCGGCCGCCCCCGTGCGGCCGCCCACGCTGCGCGTGACCCGCATCGATCCCGAGCGGGTGACGGAACGGTACCGGGCGGAGGTCCTGGCCGCGGCGGCGCCGGACCTGGACGCCCCGGGGCGCGCGCTCCTGGAGGAGGATCTGCGCTCGCCCTGCACGGAGGAGATCGCCGTCTTCCGGGCCTTCGCGGAGACCGTGGCCCAGGGCCGGGAGGGCTTCGTCATCATCGACACCGCCCCCACAGGACACACCCTGCTCCTGCTGGACGCGGCGGAGGCCTACCACCGGGAGGTGCTGCGCCAGTCCAGCGATGCGCCGGAAGCCGTGAGACAGCTCCTGCCGCGCCTTCGCGATGCGGCCTTCACGCGCATCCTGCTCGTCACCCTTCCCGAGGCCACGCCCATCCACGAGGCCATGCAGCTGGAAGGGGACCTCGCCCGCGCCGGGATCCGTCCCTTCGCCTGGGTGGTGAACCAGAGCCTCACGCCCCTGGCGGTCACGGATCCCGTCCTGAAAGCGCGCCGGGCCCAGGAGGCCCGCTTCCTGAACGAGCTCCTCCGCCACACCTCCTCCATCGTGCTCGAGCCCCTCGCCTGCGTTCCGGCAGACCCCGTTCTTTCCCCTGGAGTCCACCCATGACAGCGCCCATGACCGCGCCCAAGCGCCTCGCCTTCCTGGACCGCTTCCTCACCCTGTGGATCTTCCTCGCCATGGGGCTGGGCATCCTGCTGGGCTACGCCGTCCCGGGCTTCAACCGGGCGGTGAACAGCCTCAACGTGGGGACCACCAGCCTGCCCATCGCCGCGGGACTCATCCTGATGATGTACCCCGTGCTGGCGAAGGTGCACTTCGAGGAGATGGGGAAGGTGTTCCTGAACCGGAAGGTCCTGACCTTCTCCCTGATCCAGAACTGGGTGGCGGGGCCGGTGGTCATGTTCCTCCTGGCGGTGCTCTTCCTCCGCGACAAGCCCGAATACATGGCGGGCCTCATCCTCGTGGGGCTCGCGCGGTGCATTGCCATGGTCATCGTCTGGAACGACCTGGCCTGCGGGAACCGCGAGTACTGCGCGGGGCTCGTGGCCTTCAACGCCGTCTTCCAGATGCTGCTCTACTCCGTCTACGCGTGGTTCTTCCTCACGGTGGCCCCGGGCTGGCTGGGCCTGCACGGGGTGGCCATCCATATCACCATGGGCGAGATCGCCAAGACGGTCCTCATCTACCTGGGCATCCCGTTCGCGGCGGGGCTCATCACCCGCCTGGTCCTGGTCCGGATGAAGGGCCACGAGTGGTACGACCACCGCTTCGTGCCGGCCATCAGCCCCATCACCCTGGTATCGCTGCTGTTCACCATCGTGGTGATGTTCAGCCTGAAGGGCGACAGCATCGTCCGGGTCCCCTTCGATGTCGCGCGGGTGGCCCTGCCCCTGCTGCTCTACTTCCTCATCATGTTCTTCGTCTCGTTCTGGATCAGCCACCGGCTTGGCGCCCCCTACGGCCACACGGCCACGCTCTCCTTCACGGCCGCCTCCAACGACTTCGAGCTGGCCATCGCCGTGGCCGTCGGCACCTTCGGCATCGCCCACGGGGCGGCTTTCGCGGCCGTCATCGGGCCGCTTGTGGAGGTTCCCGTGCTCATCGGCCTGGTCAACGTGGCCCTCTGGCTGCGGCGGAAGTGGTACGCCGCCGGCGCGGAGGAAGTCGCAGCCACCGGATCCGCGGCGGATTCTCACGGGAGGTGAACCATGGACATCTTCGAGGGCAGGGGCATGGTGATCGCGGGGCTGCGCTTCCTGGCGCCGAAGGACGCGCTGGCCGCGCTGAACGAAGGCGCGATCCTGGTGGACCTTCGCCTCGACGAGCTGGCGGAGATGAAGGCCTTCCAGGTGGCCGAGACCATCCGCATCCCCCATGAGGAGCTGGCCGGCCTGCTGTCCGAGCTGCCCACGGACCGGCCCCTGCTGCTGGCCGACAGCGCCGGCGTCTACACCAAGGAGGCCGCGCACCTGCTGCTGGACCACGGCTTCACCGAGGTGGCCTGTCTCAACGGCGGCATGCTCCTCTGGGACCAGGAGGGCTGGCCCGTGACGACCGACGCCGCCGCGCTCCTCCACGGCCAGTGCCCCTGCGTGCTGCGCCCCCGGAAAGGCCACCGATGATCCGCCCCGTCCTGCCCACGGATGCCCCGGCCCTGGCCGAGATCTACAACCCCTACATCCGGGACACCATCATCACCTTCGAGGAGCAGCCCGTGACCGCCGAGGAGATGGGCGCCCGCATCGCCAAGGTGACGGCCACCTACCCCTGGCTTGTGTGGGAGGAGGACGGCCGCGTGCTCGGCTACGCCTACGCCTCCACCTGGCGGACCCGGCACGCCTACCGCTTCGCCGCGGAGACCACCATCTACCTGGACCGCGGCCACCACGGGAAGGGTCGGGGCGCCGCGCTCTACCAGACGCTGCTGGACGAGCTCCGGAAGCGGGGCTTCCATTCCGCCCTGGGCTGCCTGAGCCTGCCCAACGAGCCCAGCGTGCGGCTCCACGAGAAGCTCGGCTTCAAGAAGGTGGGCCACATGACCGAGGCCGGCTGGAAGTTTGGCGCCTGGGTGGATGTGGGCTTCTGGGAACTGCTCCTGTGACGGAGACCGCATGACCTCGATCCTCTTCCTCTGCGTGGCCAACAGCGCCCGGTCCCAGCTGGGCGAAGGCCTGGCGCGCCAGCTGTTCCCGGGCTTCCGTGTCCAGAGCGCCGGCAGCTGGCCCAGCCGCGTGAACCCATACGCCATCGAGGTCCTGGCGGAGCGGGGCATCGACGCCTCGGCCCACACCTCGAAGCCCGTGTCGGACATCGACCCGGCTTCCGTGGACCTGGTCATCACCCTCTGCGCTGAGGAGGTGTGTCCCGCCTTCCTGGGCAAGGCCGAGCGCCTGCACTGGCCCATCCCCGATCCCGCCAGCGACGATCCTTCGCTCACGCCCGAGGACCTGCGTGCCCGCTTCCGCGCCGCCCGGGACGAGATCGCCCGACGGCTGGAAGCCTTGGGGCGCGAGCAGGGTTGGGTTTCATGAATTTCGAAAAAAATCGAAATTAGGCCTTGCGCCCTATTTCGATAAATCTAGAATTAAGTCAGGAGGAGACCATGACCGGGCGTGTGGAACAGGCGGCGGAGCGGCTGAAGGCCCTCGGGCATCCCCTCCGTCTGTCCATTCTGCGCCGCCTGGTGCAGGGCCCCGAGGCTGGGACACCCGCCGGGGAGCTGCAGACGCGCCTGGACATCCCGGCCTCCACCCTCAGCCATCACCTGGCCACCCTCGCCGACGCCGGCCTGGTGCTGGTGGCCCGGGAAGGCACCACACTCCGCTATCGCGCCGACTACGGCACCCTGCGGGCCCTGACTGAATACCTCTGGCAGGACTGCTGCGCCGGCGGCGCGGCGGACGACCCCCAACCTTCGCCCTGCTGCCGCAGGGACTGACCTTCCACCGTCCTGGGATGTGGATGCCTCCGGTGTCCCAGGTGATCTCTATCCGAAAGGCGCCACCATGAAACCCGAGACCCTCAAATCCGCTGTCCGCGACCGCTATGCCGGCTTCGTGACGAAAAATCAAAGCTGCTGCGGGCCTTCCGCTTCCTGCTGCGCGCCGGGTGACGCCAGCCTGGACGTGGGCTACGACCCGAAAGACCTCGCCGCCGTGCCCGAAGGCGCCAACCTGGGCCTGGGCTGCGGCAACCCCGTGGCCCTGGCAGGCCTGAAGCCCGGCGAGACCGTGCTGGATCTGGGCTCGGGCGCGGGCTTCGACGCCTTCCTCGCCGCCCAGCGCGTGGGACCCGAAGGCCGCGTCATCGGCGTGGACATGACACCCGAGATGATCGAACGCGCCACGTCCCTGGCCCGGAAGCACGGCTACGGGAACGTCGAGTTCCGCCGGGGCGACATCGAGGCCCTGCCCGTGGACGACGCCAGCGTGGACGTGATCCTCTCCAACTGCGTGGTGAACCTCGCCCCGGACAAGGCCAAGGTCTTCCGCGAGGCCTTCCGTGTGCTCAAGCCCGGCGGGCGCCTCCAGGTGTCCGACCTCGTGCTGGCCCGGCCCCTGCCCGAGGCGCTGCTTCAGGATCTGGACGTCTACGCGGCCTGCATCTCCGGCGCGATGTTGAAGGACGACTACCTGGCCGCCATCCGCGCCGCGGGCTTCCAGGGCGTGACCGTGGCTTCCGAGCGGCGCTTCGGCCTGGCGGAACTCTCGCCGGAGCTGATGGAGCTGGCGAAGCAGCGCTATCCGGGCATGAGCCCGGAGGAGCTGGAACAGCTGGCCGGCTCGGTGCTGAGCGTCCAGGTGGAAGCCACCAAGGCGGCCACAGCGGTGGATCGCGCCTGCTGCGCGCCCGGCTGCTGCGGGTGAGGATGCCATGACCGACACTTCGAAAAGCTGTGCCTGCGCCGCGCCGGTCCCTGCCGCAGGGCCCGGATTCTGGAGGTCGGGAGGGTGGTTGCTGGCCGCCCTCCCGCTCTGGATCGGCCTCTACCTCCTGCTCCATCCCGCCGCCGACTGGCTGGCCTTCCGGGTCTTCGGCCTGGCGCCAGGCAGCCGCCTGGGTGAGGCCGTGGCCTTCTTCGCCTACGACGCGCCCAAGGTGCTCATGCTCCTGGCGGCCGTGGTGCTGGGCGTGAGCTTCGTGCAGACCTTCCTCAGCGCGGAGCGCACCCGCGACCTGCTGGCCAAGCGCACGGGCGCCTGGAGCAACCTGCTGGCCTCCCTGCTGGGCATCGCCACGCCCTTCTGCTCCTGCTCGGCGGTGCCGCTTTTCATCGGCTTCGTGCGGGTGGGTGTACCCCTGGGCGCCACCTTCAGCTTCCTGGTGTCGGCCCCCATGGTGAACGAGGTGGCGCTGTTCCTGCTGTGGGGCCTCTTCGGCTGGCGCATCGCCCTCCTCTACACCGCGACGGGCCTGGCGGTGGCCTTCGTCTCCGGCTGGATCCTCGGAAAGCTCCGCATGGAGCGGCACCTGGAGCCCTGGGTGATGGAGATCCCCTTCGAGGCCTCCAAGGCGTCGGACGCTTCTCTGGGCTTCGCGCAGCGCCTGGACCTGGCGCTCCAGGCCACGAAGGACATTGTCGGCAAGGTCTGGCCCTATATTCTCGCTGGCATCGCCGTCGGCGCCTTCCTGCACGGCTACGTGCCCGCCGAGCTGATGGCCCGCGTCATGGGCAAGTCCGCCTGGTGGAGCGTGCCCCTGGCGGTCCTCATCGGCGTGCCCCTGTATTCCAACGCGGCCGGCATCATCCCCATCGTCCAGGTGCTGCTGGCCAAGGGCGCGGCGCTGGGTACAGCCCTCGCCTTCATGATGGCGGTGACGGGGCTGTCCCTTCCCGAGACCGTCATCCTCCGCAAGGTGCTCAAGCCCCGGCTCCTGGCGGTCTTCCTCGGCACCGTGGCGGCGGGCATCGTGCTCGTCGGGTTCCTGTTCAACCTCGTGATGTAGGAGAGGCCATGAAGATCGAAGTGCTGGGCAGCGGCTGCGCCAAGTGCAAGCTGCTGGCGGAGCGGACGGAGGAAGCCGCGAAGGGGTTGGGCCTGGACTTCACGCTGGTGAAGGTCACGGAGTATCCGGACATCGTGGCCCGGGGCGTGATGTCCACGCCGGGGCTGGTGGTGGATGGCGTGGTGAAGAGCCAGGGCCACGTGCCCACGGTGGCGGCCATCAAGGACCTGCTGCGGTAGGATTTCCCCACACCGCGAGGGGATTTCATGCGCATCGGCATCCTGGGCTATGGCCGCTTCGGGCGCGCGCTGGGCGAGCTGCTCCGCGAGGCCGGCCATGGCTATCGGGCCTGGGATCCCGCCGTGGAGGTCCCCGCCGAGCGCCGGGCCGCCGGCCTCCGGGACCTGGTGGAGGCGGAGGCCCTGGTGCTGGCGGTGCCCGTGGCCGCCCAGGTCGCGGCCCTGGCGAGCCTGCGGCCCCACCTGCGGCCAGACCAGCTGGTCTTCGATGTGGGCAGCGTGAAGTCGGGCCCCTGCGCCCTGATGGACGCCCAGCTGGGCGCGGCCATCCCCCACGCGGGGACGCATCCTCTCTTCGGGCCCGTGAGCCTGGCCCGGGCGGAGCGGCCCCTGCGCGTGGTGCTCTGCCCCTCGATCCACCACCCCGCTGCCGCCGATCGGGTGCAGGCCCTGTTCGAGAGCTTGGGCTGCGAAGTGCTGCGCCAGAGCCCCGAGGACCACGACCGCGTGATGGCCACCACCCACGCCCTCACCTTCTTCATCGCCAAGGGCCTGCTGGCCGTGGGCGCCGGGGCCGAGCTGCCCTTCACGCCGCCCTCCTTCCACGCCATCGCCCGCACCCTGGAATCCGTGCGCGAGGATGCCGGCCACCTCTTCGCCGCGCTGCAGAACCAGAACCCCTTCGCCAAGGGAGCCCGCGAAGGACTGCTGGAGGCCCTCTCCGCCATCCACCAGACCCTGGCGGAAGCCGTGGCGGAAGGTGCGGACGAGCAGCAGTTGGCCATCCCCAGCCTGGGGGAGCGCTCCCCCATCCTCCAGGAGACCCGCGACCACATCGACGCCCTGGACCAGGAACTGGTGGCTCTGCTGGCCCGCCGCACCGAGCTGGTGCTCCGCGCCGGCCGCGCCAAGGCCGAGCTGGGCCTCCCCGTGCACGACCCTGACCGGGAAGCCTCGCAGCTCCAGGCCCGCCGCGCCTGGGCCCAGGAGGCCCATCTGGACGCGCAGGGTGTGGAGGACGTCTTCCGGGCCGTGCTGCGGGCGTCGCGGTCGGCTCAGGGCGGCAGGGGCTGACCGGCCGCCGCCGGTTCCGGCCACGCCACCACCAGAGCCGCGCCGGGCTGGGCTCCGGGTCGGGATTCCCAGGTGATGCGGAGCTCCAGGGGCCAGGCCTCGGCCAGGCCGGGGGCTTCAAGGATCTGGAGGGCCTTGCCCTCGGCATCGGGGCCCCGGAGGTCCAGGTGCTGCCAGCCCGCGGCGGTCCGGAGCCACAGCATGGGGCGCGTCCCGGCCGGCGGCGCAGGGAAGCGGGACAGGGTGAGCACCGCGATCCCGGCACCGGGGGCGCTGCGGAAGGCGGCGTGGAGGCCGGCCTCCCCGGCGGTCGTTCCGGGCGGCGCCAGGCGCAGAACCTTCGTCTGGCTGTCCGCCAGCAGGTGGAGGGCCCTTCCATGCTGGCGGTCCCCTTCCGCATGGCGGCGGTAGATCCAGGCTCCCGTGCCGGTCAGGGCCACGGCCAGGACGGCCACCAGGCCGCCCAGGTGCCGCTCCAGTGACTTCAGGCCGCTACGGATCCGTGTCTTCGCGGTGCCCAGGGGCACCTGGAGCGTCCGGGCCACCTCTTCGTGGGTGAGGTCGGCGAAGAAGGCCAGTCGCAGCGCGGTGCGCTGGGATTCCGGCAGGGCGGCCAGCGCTTCCGACACGGCGTCCCGCTGGTACTCCCGCCAGAGCGTTTCGTCCGGCAGGGGCTCCTCCGCCGACAGGGCGGCCTGCTCGAGCAGAGGATCGCCGGCGGACTGGGGCCGCCGGGCGCGGGAGCGCAGCTCGTCCAGCATCCGGTGGCGGCTGATGCCAAGCAGCCACGAGCGGAAGGAGCCCCGCGCCGGGTCGAACTCGCCGGCCTTCCGCCACACGGCGAGGAAGGTGTCCTGCACGACCTCCTCAGCCGCGGGGCGGTCCAGGGAGCGGCAGGCCAGGTGGAACACCAGGGGCGCGTAGCGCCGGTGCAGCTGCTGGAGTGCCTCCTCCCGGCCTTCCCGCACCTGCTGAAGAAGGCGCGCGTCCTCCTCGCCGAGGGGGCTGGCAGGGGAAGGGGGGACAAGGGCGGTCATCGTGGCTCCATCCTCTTCCCTCAAGCGTTCCTGGGCCAGCCCCGGTGGGTCCGGAATCCGGGTCAAAGCCGGGTCTCCGGGGGCACGGTGCTGGCGGTGTCCACCAGCAGCAGCCCCTGCGGGTCGGTCTCCTTCACGTCCAGGTGCCGCAGGTGGCGCTTGGCCGGGCCCTGGGTGACCTCGCCGTGGGCGTCGTACTCGCTGCCGTGGCAGGGGCAGGCGAAGCCGGCGGCGCCTTCCGTATGGACGATGCAGCCGAGGTGCGTGCAGATGCCGGACAGGGCGTAGATCCCACGCTCGTCCGCCATGAGGAAGAAGGCTCCGAGTCGCCGGTAGTCCAGCACCTTGCCGGGCGTCAGGTCCGGCCGCGTGGCCTCGGTGAGCTTCAGCGGGTGGGGATCGGGGGGCAGCTTCGGCGGGGCGGGAGGCTGCGCCCCGCCCGGGAGGCCCGCGCTCGCCAGCAGGAGGCCGAGGGTGGCGCAGAAGGCCCGTCGCGGGTGGACCTGATCGAAGGCTGGACCATCGGGGGGCTTCGTCGTCATGCTGGCGCCCCAGCGCCCTTCAGCGAGTCGGCTAGGGGCTTCTCGGCCAGCACCAGGAGTCCATCGCTGCCTTTGAGCTGGGGCTGGGTGTGGATCTGCCGGAAGCCGAGGTCCCGGTAGGGATGGGCAGGGTCCCAGGGCAGGGGCGCCCGCTTGGGGGCGGAGCCGGGCGCGGGCAGGGGGAAGATGAGCGAGGTGGCCGCGTGGTGCTGGATGTGGCCCGTGCGGTGGTGGTGCTCCTGGTGGATGTGGCCGTAGAACACCGTCACGAAGCGATGGTCCTTCAGCAGGTCCAGGGCCTTCTGCCCGTCCAGGGTGGCCCAGTCCCAGTCGGGATAGAGGTCGAAGAGGGGCCGGTGCGCGAAGATCACCAGGGGCTCGTCCTTGGGCGTGTGGCTCAGCTCGCCCGCCAGCCACTTCAGCTGCTCGGCGCCGAGGACGGAGCCCACCTGGGAGACGTTGTCCAGGGCGATGAAGTTCACGCCCCGGTGCGTGAAGGCGTAGTGCGAGATTCCGAAGGCCTCCCGGTAGGCTTCGCCGCGGTCCTCCTGAGCGTCATGCTCCCCCGGCAGGTAGCGGATCTGCCGGACCCGCAGCCGGCCGGCCTGCTGCTTGAATTCCGCCATGCGCTTGCGGCGGAGTTGCGGATCGTCGGTGTCGTGGGTGAGGTCGCCCGTGAAGATGACGAAGTCCGGCTGGGGATCGAGCGCATTCACCGTATCGATGGCCTTGCCCAGGGTGCCGGTCGCATCGGGATTGACCTTGGGCCCCTCGAAGCCCCAGTGGGTGTCCGACAGCTGCACCCAGTAGAAGTCCGAGGCTTTGGCTGCGCCCGTCGGACCCAGGGCCTCCGCGAAACCTGGCAGGCCCGTGGCGAACACGGCCCCGCCGATGCCCATGACCTTCAGGAACGTGAGCCGATCCATCTGCGATCCCATGCACCCCCCTCCCGGGCCGGGCCCGGCGCTGTCCTCCTCTCGGGGGGACATAAGAGGAATACGCCGGTCCTGGGGGATTGGATGTCGGGTCGCGAGATCGATCTCGATCCGGTCTACCAGGGCAGGTCCAGCGCCTTGCACAGGAAGGCGACGAGCGGAGAGGCCTGCCGGCAGGCAGCGGCCACCTGGTCGACGAAATCGGGAGCCAGCACCTGGGCGTTGGTGAAGCCGGTGGAGGTGTAGAAGTCCTTGAGCTTGAGGTCCTCCGCGCAGGGGTGGGCGGGATCGAAGCCCTGAGGGACCCGCTTCAGCGCATCGCCCTCAATCTCCAGACCCGACTTCCGGAGGGCCTTCCAGGCTGCGGGCTTGGCGGCGATGGCCTGGCGGACCTTGAGCAGTGAATCGGGATCCGGGTGCCAGAGGCCGCCGCCCGCGAAGCTGCCACCGGGCTCCAGGTGGAGGTAGAAGCCGGGCCCGTGGACGCCCCCGGCCAGCATGGCCCGATGGGGGAAGTGGGCCGCGACGTGCGTCTTGTAGGGCGTCTTGTCCTTGGCGAACCGCGTGTCGCGGTAGATCCGGAACATGGAGCCGCCCGAAGGCCGCGGATCGGCGATGAAGTGGCGGCTGAGGGACGCCAGCGGGCCGCTGAAGGCGGCGATGAGCCGCAGCATGGGCTCCCGGGCCTCGGCCTCGTACCGCGCCTTGTTCTCCAGGAACCAGGCGCGCTCGTTGTTCGCCTTCAGGTCCTTCAGGAACCGGAAGAGGCCGGGGCCCAGCGGATTTTCCAGTCCAGAGGAAGTCGTCTTCGACGCCACATCGCCTCCTGCGGGTGCTTCCAGGGTAGGCCCAAAACGATGCGGGCCCCCTTGCGGGGGCCCGTACGCAGGCGATGAATCGCCTGCGCCTTACTTGCCGAAGCGCTTGGAGACCTCGCTCCACTTGATGTTCTCGACAACGGGGCCCCCTCCACGAGCCGAAGGCGAGTGGGAGGACACGCCGGGGGCGTGTCCGATCGGGGGGTAGTCCCGGCCTCGAGGTACTTCGCGCGGGCGGTGCCAGCGGGGCCCCGTCCGTGAAGCCGAGCGAAGCGAAAGCTGAACGGGAGCAGGCCCCATGCGGGGCCTGCGATCCGGGGGGCGACGAGGTTCACCCGCGCCCTCTTACTTGCCGAAGCGCTTGGAGACTTCGCTCCACTTGATGTTCTCGACGAAGGCCTCGAGGTACTTCGCGCGGGCGGTGCCGTAGTCGACCATGAACGCGTGCTCCCAGCTGTCCAGCACCACGAGCAGGTCCTGCTCGATGGGCAGGCCCAGGTGGTGCTCGGCCACGAAGTAGGTGTGCAGCTTGCCGTCGCGGCGGTTGCGGGTGAGCAGGGCCCAGCCGGGACCGCCCAGGGCGCAGGCCTTGAGGTCGGCCAGCACCTTGTCCTTGCCGCCCACGGCGTCCAGGGCGGCCTTGAGGCCGGCGCTGATGTCGCTGTCGGCGCCCAGGTTCTCGAAGTAGAGCTCGTGCAGGAAGGAGCCGTTGAAGGCCACGGCCTCGCGGCGCTTCAGCTCGCTGTACTCGTTGTAGGAGTAGTTGGGCTTGGTGTTGTCGGCGGTCGCCAAGCGCTCCTCGATCTCGTTCAGCTTGGTGACGTAGCCCTTGTAGAGGCCGAAGTGCTGGTCCAGCTGGGAATCGCTGAGCCCCTTCAGGGCGCCGCCCTTCAGGTGGTCGTAGTTCTTGGCGGTGTAGGCCATGGGTGTCTCCTTGGCTGCGCGACGCGCGGATGAGTAGTTTACTTAAAAAGTCGGAAATTGGATGAAACAGGCACAATGTTCAGGTGCGGGTCCGGTATCGGACGCGGTGGCCGGGCTTGGCCCGGACCCCGCATGGGGGTGCACGAGGGGGGACAGGGGCCCCGGATCCGCGAGCACATGCGAGCGGGAACACGCTCCAGCGGAGCGTGCGATAACCGGGGAGGACGCGAAGCGTCCGGGCGGTCCCCCCTCGTTTAGATCAACCCAGCATCTCCCTCAGGAACCAGGCCTCTTTCTGATGGACCTGCACGAAGCGGGTGAGCAGGTCGGCGGTGCCGGGATCGCCGGCGTCGTTGGCGAGCTCGATGCCCTCGTGCATGAGCGACACGGTGACCTCCTCGTTGGCCAGGGCCTCCTTCAGCATGGCCTCGGGATCCAGGCGGGCGGAGGGGTTGGAGATGGCGGCCTTGGTCTGGGCCTCGATCTGGGCCGGGGCGTGGATCGGCACGCCGCCCATCATGCGGATCCGCTCCGCCAGCTCGTCCACGGTGCCGTCGGCGGCGGTGTAGAGGTCCTCGAAGCGCAGGTGGTAGTCGCGGAAGTGGGGGCCGGTGACAGTCCAGTGGTAGCGCTTGGCATTGAGGGCCAGCACGAAGGCAGTGGCCAGCTCGGCGTTCAGGTGATCGATGACGGAACGGTTCATGGCTTCTCCTCAGGAAGGCCAGGACGTCCAGGCGGCCGGCGCGGGCCAGCGGCCGGGAAGCCCGGCGTGGGTGGAGACGAGGGCGGCGATGGGGCGGCCGTCCGGAATGAGGTAGCGCAGGGCCAGCACGGAGGGCAGCCGATCCTCCGGGCCGGCGGCGCCGCGATCCACGGAGGGCGCGACGAGGGATCCATCCGCCAGCTCCAGCGCCAGCTGGTCCGGGAACGTGTGCAGGGCCGCCAGGTGGCGGTCCCGCACGCCGTCGGGGAAGCCCAGCATGAGCGTGGCGGCCAGGCTCATGCCCCCCGGCTCGCGCCGGGGCGCCAGCACCGCGAAGGAGGCGCGGGCCTCGGCCAGGTCCTCCGCCGGGGCGGAGTCCAGGGTCATGCCTTCGGCCCAGAGGGTCTCGACCACCTGGTCCTCCACGCTTTCCGCCGTTTCGGGCTGGAAGCTGACCCCCTCGGCGAGGTCGAGCCGCAGGGCGGCCTGGCGGGCCAGGAAGGCCTGCCGGGCCTGGAAGCGTGCGCGCTCGGTGGCGGGGTCGAAGGAAGGGGCCACCAGGAACTCAGACATGCTGGGCGATGTCGGCGGCGGGCTGGGCGAAGGCGGGCTTGGCGCCGGCCTGCAGCTTGGTCAGGGCCTCCTGGAAGCGGCCGGCGTGGAAGCGCTCGACCTTGGCCAGGGTCTCGAACCAGGCGGCGATCTCGGGGTAGCCCTCTTCCTTGGCCAGGCGGGCGAACTCGGGATACATGTCCGTGTACTCGTAGGTCTCGCCGGCCACGGCGGACTTCAGGTTGGTGAGCGTGTCGCCCAGGGGCAGGCCCGTGGCGGGATCGCCGGCCTTCTCCGCCAGGAACATCAGGTGCCTCAGGGCGTGGCCCGTCTCGCCGTCGGCGCTGTGCTTGAAGAGGTCTGCCACTTCCTTCAGGCCTTCCTTCTCGGCCACCTGGGCCATCCAGGTGTAGCGGCGGTTCGCCTGGCTCTCGCCGGCGAAGGCGGCCTTGAGGTTCTGGTGGGTCTTGGAATCGGTGAAGGACATGGCATCTCCTCGTGGGCCGCGATCGGCGGCATCAAGGTAGAGCCATCCTCATGCCAAAGCAATAAGTCAAATCATTGAACAAATTCTGTAAATTCCAAGCCAGGCTTTCCCAAGAGAATCCCGACCGGTCGAGAGCCGGATCCTCGGCATGCCGTGAGTTGGGCCGGTCAGGGAATCGCGCGGAGGCTGGTCTGGATCTGAGCGGCGTCCAGGCTGAGGGCCCGGCCGAAGCCCAGCACCAGGCGCCCCGATGCCGGGCGGATGAGGAAGAAGGAGAAGTCCCCCAGGCCCAGGGTCATCTCCGCCTCCGGGAACCGCGCCAGATAGGCTTCGGCCGCCTGGTCATGGCGGCTGGATTCCCCGGGGATCTCCTCGGCCACGCCCTGTAGGGTCACCCGGGGCAGGGCCAGCGGATTCTGGCCTTCCTCCATGGGCACCACGAGCAACAGGCTGGCGCGGGCATCCGCCCGCAGGTCGCGGGTGTGCTGGGCCAGGCCGCTCACGTGGATGAGGAAGCCCGCGCCGTCCGGCGCCGGGACCACGGGCACCATGGAAACGAAGGGGGCCCCTTCCTGCAGTGTGCCGAGGGAGGCCACGGGAAGTCCCGTCAGCAGCGCGTGGAGGGTCGATTCCGTGTTCGGATCCATGGGGGCTCCTCGGCCTGGTCAGTTCGGGAAGGCGGCGGCCACGATGCGTCCCACCTTCGCCAGCACGGCGTTGCGGTCCTTCATGGGGGCCCGGGAGCCGGTGTAGTAGGCGGCCACCAGGATCGGCGCCCGGCCCGGCGGGCGCAAGATGGCCACGTCGTTCACGGTGCCGCGCGCCCCGGTGCCGGTCTTGTCGCCGATGGCCCAGATGACTGGGAGGCCCGCCCGGAGGCGATCCCCGCCGGTGAGGCAGCCCCGCATCCAGCCCTCCAGGCGCTGGCAGGAGGCCGGCTCGAGAGCTCCGCCCAGCAGCATGGCCTTCAGGGAGTCCACCATGGCCGCGGGGCTGGTGGTGTCCCGGGGGTCGCCGGGGATGGCGGTGTTGAGGGCGGGCTCGGTGCGGTCCAGCCGCGTCACGGGATCACCCAGGCCGCGTGCGAAGGCTGTCACCTCGGCGGGACCGCCCAGGGCCTGGAGCAGCAGGTTGGCGGCGGTGTTGTCGCTGGCCTCCACGGCGGCGGCGCAGAGCTCTGCCACGGTCAGGCGCCCCTCGGCCACGCGGGCCGCCGTGACGGGCGCGTAGTCCAGCAGGTCCGCCTTCGTGTAGGTGATGGGCCGGTCCAGGCGCTCCCGGCCCCGCTCCACCCGGGCGAGCACCGCCCCCGCCAGCAGGACCTTGAAGGTGCTGCACAGGGGGAACCGCTCCTCGCCGCGGTGGGCGATGCGGCGGCCCGTGCCCGTGTCCAGCGCCACCACGCCCAGACGCCCGCCCGTGCGGGCCTCCAGGGCGGCGAGGCGGGCCGGGGCTGGAGCTTGGGCCGGGGTTCGGGCCGAAGCTGGGGTTGGGGGTGCGGCCTGGAGGGCCTGGATCAGGAGAAGGGCGGTGCACAGGATCCGGCTCATGGCGACTCCTGGAAGGCCCTTCCTTCTACCACGGTGCGATCGCGGCGTCGGTTACTCGGGATCCTGGTCGGGGCCTTGACCGCCCTCGGGGGTCTCGTCCTGACCTTCGACTTCCGGAATGTCGTTGCCCTGGGCGTCCTTCTTCAGCGCCTTCTTCTGCAGCTTCTCTTCCTTCTTCTTCTGGCGGGCCAGGTCCTTCTGCCGCTTCTCGAAGTTGTAGTTGGGCTTTCTGGCCATGGCGCGTCCGATCTCGAAAAAGGTTGAAGCCTGTGAAGCCCTTTCCTTAGTCTACCGCCTCGTCCGCCGGAGCGCCTGGATGAGGTCGTCCAGTCGCTGCAGGAAGGTGGAGCGGTCCTTCGCACTGAACGGAGCCGGGCCCGTGCCCAATTCGCCCATGGCGCGCAGGTGGCTCATCAGCTCGCGACTGGCCAGGGCGTCGCCGATGGAATCGGGCGTGTAGACGCGGCCCCTCGCGTCCAGGGCCCGGGCGCCTTTTTCGAGGCAGCGGGCCGCCAGGGGGATGTCGGCGGTCACGGCGATGTCCGAGGCCGTGATGTTCGCCACGATCCAGTCGTCGGCGCCGTCGAACTGCCCTCGGGCCACCACCACGGCCTCGAACAGGGGGTCGCGGGGCACCCGCAAAGGCGCGTTGGACACCAGGAAGACTCGCAGGTTGCACCGCGTGGCCACCCGGAAGACCTCCTCCTTCACCGGGCAGGCGTCCGCGTCCACGAAGATGCGGATGGCAGGGCCTTCCACGCTCATGCCATTCATACGGCGGCCCCGGCGGCGATCAGGGCCTGGATCGCCGCCGCCACGCGGGCGGTCTGGGTGGGATCCGCCAGGCGCCCCTCCGCGTCCAGTCTGGAGGCGGCCAGGGTGAGGCAGAGCGAAGCCTCCGGCACCACCCGCGCCGACATCACCTCCAGCGTGTGGGCCAGGGAGGCCTGGGCCTTCGCGCCGCCCTCCGGCGAGGGCGAGGCGCTCCAGGCCGCCGCGGGCTTGCCCACGCAGGCGCCCGACGAGACCACCCACTCCAGCAGGTTCTTCAGCACGGCGGGCATGGCGTGGATGTACTCGGGCGTGCAGACGAGCAGGGCGTCCGCCGTCAGGATCCGGGCCCGCAGGTGGGCCACGGGCTCCGGCGCGGGCTCGACGTCGCGCTCCGGGCTGAAGTGGGGCAGGTCGTCCAGGCGCTCCCAGAACTCGAACGTGGCCTCCGGCGCCAGGCGCGCCGCCTCCCGCAGCAGCCGCGCGTTGAGGGAGCCGGCCCGCAGGCTGCCGGCCAGGGCTAGGATCCGCATCAGGCCTTCCGCCGCCACACGAGGATCGTCCCGGCGGCGATCGCGGCGAGCCCCGCCCAGGCGGGGATGCGGACCGTGTCCTTTTCCTTCAGGGTGAACTCCAGGGGGCCCAGCTTGGCGTCGTGGGAGTCCTTCGTGTAGCTGAATTCAGGCCAGGCTAAGGCCGCGGCGCCCAGGGCGATGAGGGCCAGACCCGCGAGGGACTTGAGGGTGGCGGCCTTCATGCGGTCTTGTCCAGGCACCACTTCACGCCACCCTTGGCGGCGATGAAGAGGAACAGGAAGCAGAACACCACCGCCAGCTCGCCCTTGTTCACGGCGGGCCAGAAGGCGGCGCCGAACTGGAACTTCCAGTGGAACTGCATGTAGGCCACCGCCATCATGCCGCTGCAGAGGAAGGCCGCCAGCTGCGTCCGGAAGCCCACCAGGATCGCCGCGCCGCCCACCAGCTCGATGAGGCCGCCGATCCAGAGCTGGGAGCCCACCGGGGGCTGGAAGCCGCTCACCACCCCGAAGATCTTCTGGAGCCCGTGGAATGCCAGCAGCACGCCCGACACGATGCGCAGCAGCGCGTAGGTGTGGTCGGCGTACTTCTCAAGCCATGACATGGGACGTCCTCCGAGCGGATGTAGTGACATTCTGCCCAGATCCGGCGGCGAAGCGGATAACCCTTGCACCTACATGCGCAGGCGCTTGCAGGCCTACGCGTGCACCGGCGTGGCCGCGTCCGCGCCCACCACGGTGATCCAGGGGCGCACCTGCCAGCGATGCACCAGGCCGTGGAGCACGTAGGGATCCGCCGCGGCGAAGCGCTGGGCCGCCGCCGGGGAGTCCCCCTGGAAGAGGAGGATGGACATGTCCACGGGGTCCGCCACCGCTCCACCCAGCACCAGCTCGCCCCGCTCGTGGGCGGCCCAGGCCAGGGCCAGGTGCTCCTTCCGGAATTCCCCTCGGCGATCCACATATTCCGGACCGACCTCGTAGATCAGGAGGTAATGCATAGATGCCTCTCATCGGTGGGAGGCGGTCGTCATGATGGCCGCATCCACCGGAAAAGATGGAGCAAGATGGCTCGCCGTTCCATCGTATTTTTCCACGAGCATCGTTGGCTGCAAAGGCTGCCGGCCTTCGGATGGTGAGGCCTGCTGGGCCTGATCAGGCCCGGGCCCTCAGCCCTTGGCGCCAGGCTCCTTCTTGACGGCTCGCCGGCGGCGATCCGGCTTCTTCGCCTTGGCGGCCGGCTGGGTGGCGTTGTCGTACAGGTGCTCCAGGCGCACGGCCTTGGCCGAAGTGTCCGCCGCCTTGTGGATCTCCTTCAGCACCGAGGCCACCAAGTCCAGGTCCGCCGCGTCGCCCTTCAGCAGTTCCTGGAAGGCCCTGGACTTCAGCTCCTCCAGCCGCTTCGACTGCCGCTTCCCCGCCGCCCAGTTCAGCAGCTTGGAGAACAGCTCATAGCCGAGCTTCAGTTCGGGGGTGGGGAGGGACATGGCGGAAGGTTAGCTGAAGGTACGCGTCAGGGCTTGTCCACTCGGGCATGGAGCAGGCCAGGTGGGGCCGGTC
Source organism: Geothrix paludis (assembly GCF_022808815.1). Lineage (GTDB taxonomy): Bacteria > Acidobacteriota > Holophagae > Holophagales > Holophagaceae > Geothrix > Geothrix paludis. The sequence goes on from NZ_JAKZLC010000003.1 coordinate 187,045, forward strand.
TCCGTGGCCGCCGCAGTCAGCGGATGGGCTCGCGGGGCAGGAGGTCGATCCTTTGGAGGTCGGCGACGATCCAGCGGGCCAAGCCCCTGGCCTGCTCGCGGGCCCGGTTCGCGGCGACCAGCTTGGCGTCGCCGGAGAGCGGGTCCATGAAGGCCATGAGGTGGGCCTTCATGAAGATCGACGTGTAGGGGTGGGCCGCGGTGGCTCTGCCGTAGATCCGGATGTCCCCCTGCATGTCGTCCGCGTCGTAGCCGAGCCGGTCCCGCTGGATGGCCTCGGGGTTCCTGGTGGCTGGACGGGGCCTGTCGCGATCGAAGAGGGAGGCCAGCTCCATGGTGGCGTCGGCCTGCTTGGCGAATTCGCTCCGGCACGCGCAGCTGATGCGGATCCGCAGGGTGATGTCGCCTTCCTTCGCGGGCTCGGCCTCGGGCAGGATCTCCGCCCAGGACGAAAGCCCCTCGCGGATGGAGTCCACGTAGAGCTTCTGGACCTCGGGCGTGAGCTTGGCCTTGGGGTCGAACTGGGTCTGGATGCGGAGGGCGATGGGAGTGCTCGCGGCGTTCGGAGCGGTCCGCCAGGTGTAGTGGGGCCTTCCGCATCCGAGGAGGGCCAGCCCGAGGACGAGCAGGAATCGGTGTCGCATGGAGGTCCTTTGGGGAGGAGTCGATCGCTGGTTGCCATACAGGCACAGCAACTGGGCTTATTTCGGGTCGATCATCAGATCCAGCAGCAGCGGCGAGTGGTAGTTGAACTCGACGATCTTGTAGGCGTCGCCGCGCTTGACAAGGCGGAAGCGGATCGTGCCCTCTCCGTTCGTGAACTTGCCCGAGTACTGGATCCTCGACCATTTCCCCGCCTGGTCGAAGCCGGACTCGACGTTCTGCACCTGCTTGGATTCGAGCTTGCCCAGCTTCCCGTAGACGGCGCTCAGCAGGGCCCGGTGCTTCTCCCGGGTCACGACCTGCTTCAGGCTCTGGTCGAACTCGTCGTCATAGGCCTGGTCGTAGCGCCCCTCATTGGCATAGGCCAGGTAGGCATCGCAGGTGGGCCCGAGCTGGCGTTCGCCGAGGGTCATGACCCCCCGGGCCATGACATAGCAGCTGGCCAGCAGGAGCAGGCTGGCCCCGAGGCAGCCGCCGCAACCCCAGGCGACCCACTTCCAGACTTTGGATTTGGGGGCCGGCTGGTCCGGGGCCTGGGGGGATTGGTAGGGGTTTTCCATGGGGATTCCTGGGGGGCTACCTGCGCTTAACAGATGAAGCGAACCGCCCAACTGGGGCCGAGTGCAGTGTGAAGAATGGAAGGCAAGTACGTTTGGGTCCGAGTTGGGTGGAGGGTTAGCTCGAGAACACAAAACAGGGGGCCAAGGTGGCCCCATGATATGCACATTTTAGGGTGAGCATTCAATTTATAAATGAAACAGTAAGGAAAGTTGAAGTGAAGGAGTTGTGGCTTCCGTCGGAGAATTGAATTTTAAATAGTTGTATCGGGTTTCTAATGAAAAATTTGAATTTATTGCATACCCAATACCAACGGCTAAATAGGGTGCATTGAATCGCTCTGAACGAGAGTAATTTGGAAGATATATTCCACCAGGTACCGGGTGTGCAGCATCGGTGATCTCAAAACTGTTGCGTGCGAATGTATAGCCGATTCCACCCGTTAGATAGAATTTTTCATTATATTTTGCACTAAAACGATGTTGAAAATCAAGACCTAAACTTAATGTGTTAAATTTATAGATTTGGCCCAAATTATCATGTTTATATTCCATGAAATCTACTCTAGGAATTAGTCGATTACCAGATTTCAATTCAATTTGTGAATGGAGCCCAAACCCATAGCCTATCTGTCCGTACCATGTAGGATCCAGGTCACCTAGCGGGCGTGAAAGGTTGGCCTGTAAACCATATTTTACATCCTGGGCATACAGGGGGATTTGCAGGAGCGCGAGGATTAAAAAAGACAAATATTTATGAAATGATTTAATCATGGAACCTCCTGTCGGACTTATGCTGAAATAAGGTGAAATGTTACAGAATTGGCCAGTTTGAATTTAGAGGGACTAATTCTAAGCCTTCCGTACTGCGAACAAATCCCGGCCCGCCTGGGTCTGAAGGTCGAATTCGAGAACGCGAGGCATGAGCCTCCGGGGGATGCCGGGACAGCATATCCACTCCGAAGGTCATCTACCTCGAGATCCGCCGAACGGTCTGATTCGGCCCCTGAACGGTGCGGGTGGGTCGGCCCTCCAGCCACCACCTGATAGAAGGTCCGCACTGAATCGCCGGGAGGTTTCACGTTACGGTGGGCCGTGGGGGCGCGGACAGCCGCAGGCCGGACGCCCCGGACCCTCCGGGTGGCTGGCGGAGGTGGGTCCGGGGCACGTCGGCGATGGGCTGAGCCCTCATTCGTGGAAGTCCACCAGGTCCGTGGCGACGAAGGACGGCTTCACCAGGATGTGCAGGCGGTTCGCGCCATCGAAGGCGACCCTGTAGGTGGGGGTGTCGACGGAGGGGACCGGCAGGAGGCTCTCGGTCCAGACCTGGGCGGTCAGGGTGAAGAGGAACAGCCCGTTCTTCTGGGCGAAGACCGCCGCGACCCGCTTGCCGTCCGGGGAGAGGGCGGCCGAGGGCCAGTCGGAGATGCCGGTAGAGGGGAACGACTTCAGGAGGACCGGCGGCTGCCAGAGGCCGTTCACCTTTTGCATGGCCCAGAAGGCGTCGTTCACGGGGTTGCCCGCATCGGGGATCTTGTAGAAGACACAGGCCGTGTTCGAGTCGGTCCACAGGCCGCTCTCGAAGTGGAAGCCGACGAACGAGTTCAGCGTGTTCGGCAGGATCTGGCGGGTCCAGGTGCCGTCCGCATTCCGGCTGTATTCCCGGCTGTCGATCGAGGAGGTGAGCAGCACGTGGGGGACGTCGAAACGGTCAAGGAACAGGCGCCAGTTCCCGGGGAGGGTATTCGAAGGGTCGATGTCTTCCTGGATCCAGACCCCGCCCACCTTGCGGGTGTACCGGACGCCTGTCGCGGTGGAGAGGAGGGTCTGGGGGCTGCCGCTCTGATCCAGCCAGAGGGTGTCGGCGAAGGAGAGGGTGTCGGTTGAAGGGGCCTGGGCGATCACTTCGGAGACCCAGGCGCTGCCGTCGAACCAGGCATGGCTCAGGACCGTCATGGAGGAGGTCGAGTCGGTGTAGAGGGTGTGGGGCCGGGATTGGGCATCCAGCACCAGGGGGTCCCTCGGACCGCCATAGCCATACGAGGTGGGCTGCGTCCAGGCAGGCCAGGTGCCCCAGGGGGCGGGAAGGATCGTGAAGGGGGAACTCGTGCCGAAAGCCCAGAGCCCGCCGGGGGAGAGGGCGAAGACCCCCACGGAGGGGTCGATCGTCTGGGAGGTCGCCGTCAAGCTGGGCGCACCGGGAGGATTGGCGGGGGCGGCATAGATCGCCGGGCCGGTGGTGGTGCTCTGGCCGTCTGAGACGCTGAGAGCGTACTGGTAGTAGCCGAGGGGTACGTCGGCATCCTGGAACGAGGTGGCCGTGCCGGGGAGGACCGCCAGGGGGACCGTGGGCCCATAGCCACCGAAGGCCACCCGCGTGATCTGGATCTGGGTGGCGGTCCGGCTCTGGTTCACCCAGGTGAGGCCCACCGCGCCGGAAAGGGGCTGGGCCGCGAAGGCGGTCGGCGCCAGGGGCGGGGTGACCGCCCGCTGGCTCGGCCCCCGCGTCGTGCTGGCGGTGGTTCCCGACCAGGCGGTGACCCGGTACAGGTAACCCTGGGTTTCGGCCACGGCCTTGTCCACGAAGATGGTGGCGGCGGGATTCGGCAAAGGGAGGCTGGCCCAGGTTCCGGTCGGAGCGCCAGCGGCGTCGCAGGGGGCGCGCTCCAGGACATAGCGGTCCGTGAGCAGGGAGAGCGTCTCCCAGGTGACGAGGATTCCTCCATCCGGTACAGAGTACGAGGCCGCCACATAGGTCGGAGGGAGCAGGGGGGTCTTGATTCCCGCGACATTGGAGTACGGCCCGTTGACGCCCTTCGTGACGGTGCAGATCCGGAAGTCGAAGGTCGCCAGCTCCGGGGGTGTCGCTGTGAAGGTCAGGATCGCCGACGTGACGTCGCTGAAGATGGGGCTCGGGTTGATCAGGGTATAGGACCCCGAGTTGACCCTGGCCTCCAGGTTGTAGCCGTCGATGTTGCCCGAGGCCTGGGTCCAGGTGAGCTTGACCTGGGTTTGTGCGGGGTCGTAGGCGGCCTGGAGCTGGATGGGGGCGGGGGGCGCCGAGCTGCCTCCGCCCCCGCCGCAGCCGAGCAGCATCAGACAGAAGGCCAAGCCGAGGCCGAGGGCGCGCGCCATGGGAATCTCCGTGGGTCCGGGAACAGCGGACCCAGCATACCCAGGCCCCGGATCATCTCCGCTGGCTTCCGCCGAACGGTGGCGGATCAGCCCCTGAACGGTCGGGGGGGATCGGTTCCCCAGGCGCCGCCCAGGAGGGTGGTGCGGACGGGGACGCCGGGGGTGCGGACGCCGCGGTGGGCCATGCAGGTGTGGACGGCCACCAGGTCCACGCCCCAGGCGGCGGGGCGGAGGTGGGTCTGGAGGGCGTCGGCGATCTGCCGGGCCATGCGCTCCTGCACCTGCAGGCGCCCGGCGTAGGCCTGCACCACGCGCACGAGCTTGGAGAGGCCCACGGTGCCGCCCTCCCCGGGCAGGTAGCCGATGGTGGCGTGGCCCTCGAAGGGGGCCAGGTGGTGCTCGCAGGTGCTCACGAAGGGGATGCGCTCCAGGATGACGGGCACGGGGGCGAGGTCGCCGGGCAGGGGCCTCAGCTCCGAGGCCAGGTCCACGCCGTAGCCCGCCAGCCGCTCGGCCCAGAACTCCGCCACCCGGGCCGGGGTGTCCCGCAGTTCCGGCGCGTCCGGATCCTGCCCCAGGCCCTTCAGCAGGGCGCGGACGGCGGCCTCGGAGGCGGCGCGGTCGAAGGGGGGGAAGGGGGCGTCGGCCATGGTGCGGCCAGTCTACGCCGGTTGCCGGGTGGTTTCCGGCGCGGTTGATGCTTCAAAGGGAAGGGAGGCCCGCCATGCTCCGCGCCCACGCCCTCGATCCTCACCGCGCGCCGCGCATCCTGGCCGCCTGGGTCGTGGCGGCCCTCCTGGCCTGGCTGCTGCTGTGCTGAGGCCTTTCGCCGCGCGCGGTGCGTTCCACCGCGCCTCGCGAGGCGGGCCGGTGGCAGGTCGTCCGCCTTGTGGGACAATGGCGGATTCGGGAGAGGTCATGAGCGAAGCCAAGGTCAGCTACGCGTCCAGCGGCGTGGACATCAACCGCCAGGACGAGGCGCTCCGCCGCATCAAGCCCCTGGTGAAGGCCACCAAGACCCCCGGCGTCCGCAGCGACATCGGCCTCTTCGGCGGCCTCTTCAGCGCCCAGTTCCCCGAAGCCAAGCCCATCCTCGTCAGCAGCATGGATGGCGTGGGCACCAAGATGAAGGTGGCCCGGCGGGCCGGCACCTGGGACACCGTCGGCCAGGACCTGGTCAACCACTGCATCAACGACATCCTGGTGCAGGGCGCCCGGCCCCTCTTCTTCCTGGACTACATCGCCGCCCAGCGGCTGGAGCCCGAGGTCATCGAGCAGATCGTCAAGGGCATGGCCACGGCCTGCAAGGATGCGGGCTCGGCGCTGATCGGCGGCGAGCTGGCGGAGATGCCCGGCGTCTACGCCGAGGGCGAGGTGGACGTGGCCGGCACCATCGTGGGCGTGGTCGACGAAGCCGACCTGCTGCCGCGCCTCGACGCCATGGCCGAAGGCGACGTACTCATCGGCCTGCCGAGCTCGGGCCTGCACACCAACGGCTACTCCCTGGCCCGCAAGGTCTGCTTCGAGGTCGAGAAGCTGGACGTGAACGACAAGGTGCCCGGCACGGACCGGACGGTGGCGGACGCCCTGCTGGCCATCCACCGCAGCTACCTGACGCCGGTCATGCCCCTGGTGAAGGCCCACCAGCTGGTGGCCATGGCCCACATCACCGGCGGTGGTCTGACGGACAACATTCCCCGCGTGCTGCCCAAGACCCTGGACGCCGAGATCGACACCGCCAGCTGGGAGATCCCGGCCCTGTTCCGCTTCCTCATGGAGAAGGGCGGCCTGGGGATCGACGACGCGCGCCAGGCCCTGAACCTGGGCGTGGGCATGGTGCTGGTGGTGAAGCCCGAGCTGGCCGGCGATGTGCTGGCGCGGCTGCACGAGGCCGAGGAGCCCGCCTGGGTGCTGGGGCGGCTGGTGAAGGGCGCTGGGATCGTTCGCTACCGCTAGATCGTCAATTATTGGCCCGGGCGGAGCGCGGGACGCATATTGGGGCGTTGCCCGGGTTTCCGGCCGCCTCCCCCTGCCTGCGGGAAGGCTCTCCGTGGGGGGCGGACCGCCTTCATGGCCTGTGCCCTGGAGGAGTCCCTGTCCCGGCGGAGGAGGTCCCATGGAACGCTTCGGTGTGGAATGCGAACCCAGCGGCAAACAGCGCCTGGCCGTGCCTTTCCGGGGCGTGCGGCTCCTGCGCAACCCCATGTACACCAAAGGGACGGCCTTCTCCCAGGAGGAGCGCCTCACCCTGGGGCTGGACGGGCTGCTGCCCCATGCGGTGACCAGCATGGAGCAGCAGGCGCGGCGGGTGTACGCCAGTATCCAGCGCAAGCAGGACCCGCTGGAGAAGTACATCGGGCTGGCGGCCCTCCAGGACCGTAATGAGCACCTGTTCTACCGGGTGCTCATCGACCACATCGAGGAGTTCCTCCCCATCGTCTACACCCCCACCGTGGGCCGGGCCTGCCAGGAGTTCAGCCACATCTTCCGCCGGGCGCGGGGCATCTGGATCACGCCGGAGCACCGCGGCCACATCGCGGACGTGCTGCGGAACGCGGCCTTCGAGGACATCCGGCTCATCGTGGTGACAGACAACGAGCGCATCCTGGGCCTGGGGGACCAGGGCGTGGGCGGCATGGGCATTCCCATCGGCAAGCTGGCCCTCTACACCGCCGCCGCGGGCATCCCGCCCTGGCAGACCCTGCCCGTGAGCCTGGACGTGGGCACGGACAACCTGGACCTGCTGGAGGACGAGTTCTACCTCGGCTGGCGCTCCCGCCGCCTGCGGGGCCCCGAGTACGACGCCCTGGTGGAGGAGTTCGTGCAGGCGGTCCGCCAGGTCTTCCCCAAGGCCCTGCTTCAGTGGGAGGACTTCAAGAAGTTCAACGCCTTCCACCTGCTCGACCGCTACCGGAAGGTGCTCACCAGCTTCAACGACGACATCCAGGGCACGGCGGCCGTGGGCGTGGCGGCCCTGCTGGCCGGATCCCGGGCCACGGGCACGCCCCTTCGGCGGCAGCGGATCCTCTTCCTGGGATCTGGCGCGGCGGGCATCGGCATCTCCCGCCTCGTGCGCTCGACGCTGCGGCGGGAGGGCCTCGAAGGCGAGGATCTCGTCCTGGCCATGGCCAACCTCGACGTGCAGGGACTGCTGGTGGAGGACGATCCCAGCCTGGATCCGCTGCAGCGGGACTTCGCCTGGCCGGTGGCCCTAGCCGAGCGCATGGGCCTGGGCCGCGGCCAGAAGCGCGACCTCCTCTCCGTGGTGAAAGCCTTCAAGCCCACCATGCTCATCGGCACCTCCGGCACCGCCGGGGCCTTCACCGAGGAGGCCATCCGCGCGATGGCCGCCCAGGTGGAGCGGCCCGTGGTGCTGCCCATGTCCAACCCCACCAGCAAGGCGGAGGCCAAGCCCAGGGATGTCCTCGCCTGGACCGAGGGCCGGGCCCTGGTGGCCACGGGCAGCCCCTTCGATCCGGTGGCCTACGAAGGCCGGGAATACCGCATCGGCCAGAGCAACAACGTCTTCATCTTCCCGGGCGTGGGCTTGGGTGTGCTGGTGGCGGAGGCCTGCGAGGTGACGGATGGGATGTTCGCCGCCGCCGCCCGGCAGCTGGCGGAGGAGGTCCGGCCCGAGGATCTGTCTGTGGGGAGCCTCTTCCCCTCCGCCGGCCGGATCCGCGAGGTCACGGCCCATGTGGCCGCGGCCGTGGTGCGGGAGGCCCGGGAGATGGGCGTGGCGGCCCGTCCCCTGGCGGATGAGGACATTCCCGGCGCCGTCGCGGCGGCCATGTGGAACCCCTGCTACCTGCCGGCGGACCCCGCGCCGGAACCCGCCTACGAGCGGCACCAGGAGGCGACCCTGGCCTGAGGGCCAACAGATCGGCACAACCGGACGGTGGCCAAGGCGGGCCATCGGTGGTCCACTGGCCCCTGACCAGGGAGGACGGTTCTGACCAGCGCACCCGTGGAAGCCTGTCCTGCCCGCCCCGCCCGACTGGGCCTGCTGGACCCCCTGCGGGGCCTCCTGGCCCTGTGCGTCGCCGTCTACCACCTGGGCGTGTGGTTCGACATCTCGCAGTCGGGCGGCGGTGCGAACATCGCCATGGCGCGTCTGGGCAACTACAGCGTGTCGGCCTTCTTCGTGCTGAGCGGCTTCGTGCTGTTCCGCACCACGCGTTGGGGCCGTGTGCGGAAGGAGGGGCCGGGGCGCTTCTACCTCCGGCGCTTTCTGCGCCTGGCGCCGGTCTTCTACCTGGCCTGCGCCCTGAACGTGATCTTTCGTCTGGGCATGGGGCCCGAGGTTTCGCTCCGGTTCCTCCTCGAGAACCTGACGCTCACCTTCGGCGCCATCCACCCCAACCATGCCCTGGTGACCGGCGGCTGGTACGTGGGGCTGGTGGCGCTGCTCTACTTCGCCTATCCGGCCCTGGCCTGGCTGCGGGAGAAGGCTGGGCTCCCGTTCCTGATCGCCCTGGCCTTGGGCCTCTGGGCCTGGAGCCTGCCCTCCACCCTCCACGGCGTGATGGGACAGCCCCAGTGGAACCGCTTCCACACCTACGTGCTGGCGCCGAACCAGCTCTTCCTCCTGGCCTGGGGCGCCCTGCTGGCGGGCCTCCACGAGGCCACGGAGCGGCGGCTGGATCCGCGCTGGGCCCTCCTGCTGGCGCTGCCGCTGGTGTGGATCCTGGTGAAGCCCACGCCCCAGTTCTTCGACCACCTCGTGGCGCTTACGGGGTGGCTCCGCTACCGCTACCTGCTGGTGGTGACGGGCCTGGTGGCCCTGGGGGCCTTCACCCGGGACGGGGAGCCCGGCTGGCTCGGGAAGCGCCTCGCGAGCCTGGGCGCCTGGAGCTACGGCCTCTACCTGCTGCACCCCTTCACCATGAAGCTCGTGGCGCCGCACCTGGCCGGGCGGGCCGGCTTCACGCTATCCCTGGGCCTGGCGCTCGTCGCCGCCTGGGCGGTCCACCGGTGGATCGAGGAGCCCATGGGTAGGCTGGGGCGGGGCGCGAAGGCCTGATCAGTTCCCGCCGATCCGCGCGTAGAAGCTGGTGCGGCGCAGATTCTCCTCGACCTTGAAGGCCTGCTGCAGGGGCGGGAAGGCGCGCTGCTCGCAGTCCGTGCGCTCGCAGAGGCGGCAGGTGACGCCGATGGGGACGGGGGGCTGGTCCAGCCGCAGGCCATCGGCGTAGATCAGCTCCTTGGCGTGGCCCATCTCGCAGCCCAGGCCCAGGGCCTGCATGGCGTGCTGGCCCCGGTAGCCGCCGGTGTCCTTCTGGATGGTGCGGGCGATGCAGAAGTACTTGCGGCCGTCCGGCATCTCGCTGAGCTGGGTGCGGATGAGGCCCGGCGTGAGGAAGGCTGCGTGGGCGTTCCAGCGGGGGCAGGCGCCGGAGAACCGCGCGAAGCGGATGCCCGAGGCCGAGAAGCTCTTGGAGATGTTCCCGGCGATGTCGATGCGCAGGAAGTGGAAGGGCACGCCTTCGGCGCCCGGCCGGCGCAGCGTCGTGAGCCGGTGGCAGACCTGCTCGAAGCTGGCCTGGAACCGCCGCGCGAGGATGTCGATGTCGTAGCGCTCAGACTTCGCCGCCCGCAGGAAGCGCTCGTAGGGCATGATCACGGCCCCGGCGAAGTAGTTGGCCAGGGCCACGCGGGCGAGGGCCTTCGAGGCGTTCGTGCGCAGCAGGGGGTGGTCCGCCAGGCGGTCCAGCAGGTCGCCGTGGTCCAGCAGGGCCAGCTGGTGGGCGAGCTGGAAGGTGCGGCTGCGCTGGGGCAGCAGCTCCGAGAGGCTGAGGATGCGGCGGTCGGGGTCGTAGCGCCGCAGCAGGCCCGGCCCCTCGGACACGCGGTGGATGCGGATCTGCACGTTCCGGGCCTCGAAGGCCGCCGCCAGGGCGGGGTAGGGCTGGTCCGCGTCCAGGCCCGCGGTGGCACAGAGCTCCTCCGCCACGACCTCCAGCTCCGGGAAGTGGTTCATGGCCTGCTGGAGGAAGTCGCCCACCTCCTCCGAGGGCAGGCGCGTGGCCTCGGGGTCGAAGCCCTGGCCGTCGCTGAGCTTGTCCGCCAGGGTGTCCAGGCTGTCCTGGCTGTGCTGGTAGGCCCGGTACAGTTCGAAGACCCCCCGGGCCAGGGTGGGGCTGTTCTGCACCAGCTCGCGCACATCCTGGGCCTGGAGCCCCAGCGATTCGAACAGGGGATCGCCGAAGGCCTCCATGAGGTCGTCGGACAGGCGCTGGTCCTCGTCCGGGGCCAGGGCGCGGAGGTCCAGGTGGAACTGCTGGGCCAGGCGGATGAGCAGGGGGGCCGTGAGGGGCCGCTTGTTGCCTTCGATGAGGTTCAGGTAGCTGGGGCTGATGCCCAGGGCCTCGGCCAACTGGACCTGGCTCAGGCCCTCCTGGCGGCGGAGGAGGCGGATCTTGGCGCCGAGGCGGGCGGCGGGCTTGGTGGGCGCGGCGGAGGGCATGGGGACCTCGTTTACATCAATTTACAAAATCAATGAAATGAATTGACTGAAATTTTCAGTTCAACCCCTGTCAAATCAGCCGTTGGTTGACTCACGAAAGAATAGGTCAATCTTTGACATCACGCCACCCCCAACCCCTATCCCGAGGTGCCCCATGACCCCCAAGTTCCCCATCCCCCCCATCGAGGACGACCTCCAGGCCCACCGCTGGGAGGGCATCACGCGGCCCTACAGCGCCGAGACGGTGAAGAAGCTCCGCGGTAGCCTCCGCATCGAGCACACCCTGGCCAAGCTGGGGGCCCGCAAGCTCTGGAAGCTGCTCCAGAACGAGGAGCCCACCCGGGCCCTGGGCGCCCTCAGCGGCGGTCAGGCGGTGCAGATGGCCAAGGCCGGCCTCAAGGCGATCTACTGCTCCGGCTGGCAGGTGGCCGCGGACGCCAACCTCTCGGGCCAGACCTACCCGGACCAGAGCCTCTACCCCGCCAACTCGGTCCCCGCCCTGGTGAAGCGCCTCAACGGCGCCCTCCAGCGGGCCGACCAGGTCGAGCACGGCGAGGGCGGCGTGAGCCGCGACTGGTTCCTGCCCATCGTGGCGGATGCCGAGGCCGGCTTCGGCGGCCCCCTCAACGCCTACGAGCTCATGAAGGGCATGATCGAGGCCGGCGCCTCCGGCGTCCACTTCGAGGACCAGCTCTCCAGCGAGAAGAAGTGCGGCCACCTCGGCGGCAAGGTGCTCATCCCCACGGGCCACTTCATCCGCACCCTCGTGGCGGCCCGCCTGGCGGCGGACGTCATGGACACGCCCACCCTCATCATCGCCCGCACGGACGCGGACTCGGCCCGCCTCATCACGTCGGACATCGACGAGCGCGACCGGCCCTTCCTCACGGGGGAGCGCACGGCTGAGGGCTTCCACCGCATCACCGGCGGGGTCCAGATGGCCATCGCCCGTGCCAAGGCCTACGCGCCCTACGCGGACCTCATCTGGTGCGAGACCTCCACGCCCGACCTCAAGGAGGCCCGCGAGTTCGCCGAGGGTGTCCACGCCGCGTTCCCCGGCAAGCTGCTGGCCTACAACTGCTCGCCCTCCTTCAACTGGAAGAAGAAGCTCTCGGACGAGGAGATCGCCGCCTTCCAGCGCGAGCTGAACGCGATGGGCTACAAGTTCCAGTTCATCACCCTGGCGGGCTTCCACAGCCTCAACCACGGGATGTTCGAGCTGGCCAGCGCCTACCGCACGGAGCACATGACCGCCTACGCGCGGCTGCAGGAGGCCGAGTTCGCCGCCGAGGCGCGGGGCTACACGGCCACCAAGCACCAGCGCGAAGTGGGCACCGGCTACTTCGACGAGGTGGCCCAGGCCGTCAGCGGCGGCCTGGCCTCCACCCTGGCCCTGGTGGGCTCCACCGAGGCCCAGCAGTTCCACTAGGCCCCGGCGGCTTGGCTGAAGCGGACGCCCTACTTCGGGGCGTCCGCTTTCTTTTCCTGGGCGGCCGGGCCGCCGGTCATGCCCTCGGGCGAGGCGGGAGCGGCGGCCTCGGCACGGGCCGGGGCGGAGACGGCCGCGTACTTCTTCCCCGTGTGGTGGTAGGTGAGGTACTCGCCGAAGTAGACGGCCATGAGGTCCGAGCAATCCTTGAAGTAGGCGAACCCGTGGTCCTTGCCTTCCTTCAGGTCCACGGCCACGCCGGGCAGGTTCTTCACGACCTGGGCGTTCTCGGCGGCGTCCTTGTCCTCCATGGACGCCAGCACCAGGATGGAGGGCCGGCTGCGGAGCACGGCGCCCTTCAGGCGGTCCCGGGCGCTGTCCCCGAAGGCGGCGTTACCGCCGGGGCTCAGGCTGAGGACGGCCAGGGGCTTCACTTCCGGGGCGGCCAGGAGCACCGCGAAGGCACCCACGCTGGAGCCGGCCAGGCCGATGCGGCGGCCATCCACGCCCGGCTGCTTGCGGAGCCAGGCGGCGGCTTGGGCGAGGTCGGAGGGGATCTTGTCGAAGCCCACGGCCTTGGCGGAGGCCATGAAGTCGGGGCTGACCCGGGTCTCGGTGCCGTCCTTCATGGCGCTCTCGCCGTGGCCGCGGAGATCCAGGGCCAGCACGCCGATGCCCCGCGCCAGGAGCTTCTCGGTGAGGGGCGCCCAGCCGGCCCGGTCCGAGTGGAACTGGTGGGCGAGGATCACCACGGGGACCTTGGCCTTGGGCTTGGCGGCGGGCAGGGTCAGCGTGCCCTTGAGGGCGAAGCCGTCCGAGCTGGTGAGGGCCATCTCGGTGGAGGCGGCCGCCAACGGGGAAGCCAGCGGGGCGGCCAGGATCAGGGCCGCGAGAGGAGCCAGCAGGCGGGGTGTGCGCATGGGGACCTCGTGAAAGTGCCCTACTGTAGCACCCAAGTTCCTGCGCCCCTGAGGTATAAAAGAAGGCTTCCGCTCTTTCGAGGTGCCCATGTCCCAGACCCCCGACGCGATCCTGCAGGAAACCAAGCGCCGCATGCATGCGTCCGTGGAGGCCCTGAAGAAGGAGATGGCCACCATCCGCACCGGCCGGGCCAACGCCAGCCTGCTGGACAACGTGCATGTGGATTACTACGGGTCCATGGTGCCCCTGAACCAGATGGGATCCATCACGGTCCCGGAGTCCGGCATGCTGGTGGTGACCCCCTTCGACAAGAGCGCCATCAAGGCCGTGGAGACGGCCATCCTCAAGTCCGACCTGGGCATCAACCCGGCCAACGACGGCCAGGTGATCCGCCTCCCCATCCCCATGCTCACGGAAGAGCGGCGCAAGGAACTGGTGAAGGTCCTCCACCGCCTGGGCGAGGAGATCAAGACCGGCGTGCGCAACATCCGCCGCGACGCCAACGAGGACGTGAAGAAGCTCGAGAAGGCCAAGGAGGGCCACATCTCCGAGGACGCCGCCAAGAAGGCCCTGGACGACATCCAGAAGCTCACCGACCTCCACACCAAGGAGATCGAGGAGGCCCTGAAGCACAAGGAAGCTGAGATTCTCAAAGTTTGAGGCGATAGGCTGTCAGTAGGCGCCGCGGCCCTTCGGGGCCGCGGCCTTTTGTGGATCCGTCGACAATGCCGAGCCTGCCCACCCTCGCCCTTCTCATGCTTGCCGCCCTGCTGGCGGGCTTCATCGACGCGGTGGTGGGCGGAGGCGGGCTCATCACCGTGCCGGCTCTCATGCTCGGCCTGCCCGCGGGCACGCCGCTGCCCACGCTGCTGGGCACCAACAAGGTGGTGGCGGTGACGGGCACGACCATGGCGGCGGGCAAGTTCGTGCGCTCCGGGGCCGTGGCCTGGCGGGAGATGGTGGTGCCGGTGCTGGCCTCGGCCCTCGGCGCTTCCGGGGGCGTGTGGCTCACCTACCGCGTGCATGCGGACTTCCTGAAGCCCGTGATGTTGGGCCTGCTGGTGGCCATGCTGGCCTTCACCCTGCTGAAGCCGGATCTGGGCCACCTGCACGCGCCCCGGTACGGTCTCCATCACCAGCGGGGCCTGGCGGCCCTCATCGCCCTGGGGCTGGGCTTCTACGACGGGTTCTTCGGGCCGGGCACGGGTTCGGTGCTGATCTTCCTCTTCGTGGCGATCCTGGGGTTCGACTTCCTGCGGTCCTCGGCCCTGGCCAAGGCGGTGAACTGGGCCTCGAACCTCACCGCCATGAGCCTCTTCGTCTGGCGGGGGAGCTGGATCCCCTCGGTGGCCCTGGGCATGGCGGCGGCCAACGGGGTGGGCGGCTACCTGGGGGCGCATGTGGCCCTGAGCCAGGGCAGCCGCTGGGTGCGGGGCGTCTTTATCGGCGTGGTGGGCGCCCTCATTCTGCGCTTGGGCTGGCAGGTCGTCCGCGGCTAGGCTTTTCGGATGCCCTCCCGCCCCCGTCCCTTCCCCTGGGACGTCCTCATCCGAACCTTGAGATTCTTCTACCTGCTGTGGGGCGGGATGCTGCTCTCCACGCTGGCCTTCTACGGGCGCCTGAAGGTGCCCCCGTTCCTGTGGCACTGGCCGGACCTCTGCCGGGCCCTCGTGGGACCCTGGGGACGGGCCGTGGCCCTGGGCCTCGGCCTGGTGATGTGCCTGGCGGCCCTCCTGGAGGTCTGGGAACTGGTGGACCGGCTCCTGGTCCGCTTCATGGGCGAGTCCGAGCACTGAGCCGCCAGGCCCTAGGGAATGCGCTTGGTGAATCGGACCCTTTTGGCGATCCTGGAGCCTTGGGCTTGAACCCTTTCCGGGTTCGGGCCATTCAAGAAGCGTGTCCCGGAGGCAGGTCGATATGGCGCAGGCGGTTCGTGGAGTGGTCAAGGCAGGACTGATGCTGGGCGTGGCCGCCCTGCCGGCGGCGGCCCAGAGCCTGGCCCTTCCGGCCGCGGATCCCGTGGGCATCGCCCGCAGCGGAGCCCAGGTGGCCTACGGCTACAGCCTGGAAGCGGCCACCACCAACCCCGCCCTGCTGGCCTCGCTGAAGGAGAAGGTGGGCTTCTACGTGGCGGGCGGGATGGAGCTGGCCTCCAGCCAGGAGAGCCTCGAGTCGAACCAGAAGACCTGGTACACCTCCGACCGCAACCGCGCCATCGGGGCCTTCGGGCTGTCCATGCGCATCTCGCCCAAGCTGACCCTCGGGCTCAAGCTCGACGAGCCCTACCTGCGCCATGGCCAGTTCGGGGACGATGCGCCCAGCCGCTTCCTCGGCGACGGCATCGACCTGTCCGCCCACCGCCTGGAAGGCCAGGCCGCCTGGGCCCTCAATCCGAACATGTCCATCGGCCTGGGCCTCGGTGTGGCCCGGCTCGGCTACGAATCCAGCAGTGTCATGCGCTTCGGCGTGCCCCTCGATCCCTCCCAGCCCATCTCGGGCACGAACACGGTCCAGGGCGTGGTGGAGCAGCGGGTGGGGCAGAGCGGGAACAAGGTGGTTCCGAGCTACTCGCTGGGGTTCCGCTGGGCCATCAATCCGCGCTGGACCCTGGGCGCCACCCACCAGTCCGGGCTCAAGGGCGATCTCGACATGAGCGCGGGCTACCGGGGCGCCAGCCTGGGCCTCTTCGCCAACGACGGGCTGAGCGCCCCCCCCCTGGGCACGGGACTGCGATCCCCCGGCATCCTGTCGGCTTCGACGCCCGTGGCCGGCGGTTCCGGAAGGCTGGAACTGCCCTCCCAGACGGCGGTGGGCTTCCGGCACCGCGCCCATCCGATGGTGACCTGGGAGGCGGACCTGCGCTGGACCGCCGCCGGCCTGAGGGTGCCCGATTTCGCCCAGGTGTCCACGCCCTCGGGGATGGTGGCGGCCCCGGCGGAGCTGCCCCGCGGCAAGGGCCACTTCGGCCTCAGCACCTCGGTCGAGGTTGAGCTGGGCAAGTTCTGGACCCTGCGGGGCGGCCTCGCGCTCGATCAGCGCGCCGTGGAGGAATCCATGATCGAGCCCCTGCTGGGCGGGGGTCGGACCTCGGCCTTCTCCGTGGGGGCCGGCTACAAGACTTGGGGCGGCGAGCTGAGCATCGGCTACCAGTTCCGCCAGAGCGAGGATCTCAGCACGCGGCGGCTGGACGGCGTCTGGAGCTCCTCCGGTTTCCGCCCCACGGGCACCCTCGAGCGGATCGAAGGCATGGGGCATCTCCTGGCCATCGGGTACCGGAAGACGTTCTGACCATGCCCCGGATGGAGCCCTAGATGCGCTTCCTCGGCCCTCACGCCTGCGAAGAGGCCCTGGCCCGCGGCGAGCTGCACACGGCCTGGATCGCCCCGGCGGCCTTCGGGCGGCTGGCGAAGTTCATCGCGGAGGCCCGGTCGGCGGGCGTGGTCATCCACCGCGAGCCCATGGAGAGCCTGGATCGGCGCAGCCAGGGCCAGCGCCATCAGGGGGTGCTGGGCGAAGGCGGTCCCTTCGCCTACGCCGACTTCGACGAGATCGCCTCCCGGGTCCGGGTCAAGGGCGCAGCCGCGCTGGTGCTGGCGCTGGATGGCGTCACCGACCCCCACAACCTGGGGGCCATCCTGCGTTCCGCCGCCGCGGCGGCCGTGGACGGCGTGATCCTGCCCGAGCGGCGCTCCGCGGCCGTGAACGAGACGGTGGTGCGCGCCAGCGCGGGTACGGCGGGCCGCGTGCCCGTGTGCCGCGTGGTGAACCTGGGCCGCGCCCTGGATGGCCTGAAGGAGGCCGGGGCGTGGATCTACGGGCTGGCGGCGGGGACCGGCAGCCGCGACTACCTGCAGGAGCCCTTCGATCGCGCCACGGTGCTGGTGATGGGCGCCGAGGGCGAGGGGCTGCACCTCAAGATCCGCGAGCGCTGCGACATCCTCCTCCACATCCCCATGCCCGGCGGCATCGAGAGCCTCAACGTCTCCGCCGCCGCGGCGGTGACGCTGTTCCGCGTGCTGGCGCGCCGTGGGTAGCCACGCTCCGAAGTTTTCGCTTGAGGCGCCCATGGGCGCGTGATAGCGTTGGAGTTCCCTGTCAGGAAAGCCCTGCCTCGCAGCGACCCTGACACGGAGCCCCGGCAGGGGTTCCGAGGGGAGGCTTCCCGGGCTTCCTGGAAGCATTGACAAGCCCCGGGAGGGGCGCTGGACAAACAATGCCGAGATGGCCGAGTGGTTAATGGCAGCAGACTGTAAATCTGCCACGCATCGCGTTACGGAGGTTCGAATCCTTCTCTCGGCACCAGTCCTCTGGATCCCGTCCAGATCGCTGGATCCCGCTTTCGGGATTCCACCGCGGGAATAGCTCAGTTGGTAGAGCGTCAGCCTTCCAAGCTGAATGTCGCGGGTTCGAGCCCCGTTTCCCGCTCCACCCTCCCCGTCCCGCCGGTTCCGCCCGGCCCGACGGCAAGGCCCACCCGCTCCGGCGGGAAGGTTCAAAGCCCACATAGCTCAGCGGTAGAGCACTTCCTTGGTAAGGAAGAGGTCACCGGTTCAAGCCCGGTTGTGGGCTCCACCCTTTGCACATTTTCCCTTCCTCATCTTCTCTCCCACCTTCCAGGAGGCATCCGTGGCCAAAGAGAAATTCGATCGTTCCAAGCCCCACGTCAACATCGGCACCATCGGCCACGTGGACCACGGCAAGACGACGCTGACCGCCGCCATCACGTTCGTGCTGGCCAAGAAGTTCGGTGGCGAGACCAAGTCCTACGACCAGATCGACTCCGCGCCCGAAGAGAAGGCCCGCGGGATCACGATCAACACCGCCCACGTCGAGTACCAGACCGAGAAGCGCCACTATGCCCACGTGGACTGCCCCGGTCACGCCGACTACGTGAAGAACATGATCACCGGCGCGGCCCAGATGGACGGCGCCATCCTCGTGGTCGCCGCCACCGACGGCCCCATGCCCCAGACCCGCGAGCACATCCTGCTGGCCCGTCAGGTGGGCGTGCCCTACATCGTGGTCTTCATGAACAAGATCGACATCGCCGACCCCGAGCTCGCCGAGCTGGTGGAGATGGAGATCCGCGACCTGCTGTCCTCCTACCAGTTCCCCGGCGACGAGATCCCCATCATCAAGGGTTCCGCCCGTCTGGCCCTGGATCACGCCGACACCCCCGAGCACCCCGACTGCGCCTGCATCCATGAGCTCATGGCCGCCGTCGATGCCTACATTCCCGATCCTGTCCGCGCCATCGACAAGCCCTTCATCATGCCCGTCGAGGACGTGTTCACCATCACCGGCCGCGGCACCGTGGTGACCGGCCGCATCGAGCAGGGCATCGTGCGGGTGGGCGAGGAAGTCGAGATCGTCGGCCTCAAGGACACCGTCAAGAAGGTCGTCACCGGCGTCGAGATGTTCCGCAAGTCCCTGGACCAGGGCCAGGCTGGCGACAACGCCGGCATCCTGCTCCGCGGCGTGGAGCGCAAGGATGTGGAGCGCGGCCAGGTGCTCGCCAAGCCCGGCAGCATCACCCCCCACACCAAGTTCAACGCCCAGGTGTACGTGCTGACCAAGGAAGAGGGCGGCCGCCACACCCCCTTCTTCAACAAGTACCGCCCCCAGTTCTACTTCCGCACCACCGACGTGACCGGCTCCATCGAGCTCGAGGCCGGTCGCGAAATGGTGATGCCCGGCGACAACGTCACCCTGACGGTCGAGCTGATCCAGCCCATCGCCATGGACAAGGGCCTGAAGTTCGCCATCCGTGAGGGTGGTCGTACGGTGGGCGCCGGCAACGTGGGCGAGATCCTGGCCTAAGGCCAGTCCGCCCTCCGACTCAGGAGGTCACCATGCGCGACATCGTTCACCTGCAGTGCCAGGACTGCAAGCGCAAGAACTACAGCACCACCAAGAACAAGAAGACCACCACGGGCAAGCTTGAATTCAACAAGTTCTGCCGGTTCTGTGGTGGTTACCGGGTCCACCGAGAGGCCAAGTAGGCTCCGGTCCCGAGGGTTCCCGCCCGGCTCACCAGATGCCGGGCGGTCCCACAGGGGAGTAGCTCAGCTGGTAGAGCAGCGGACTCCAAATCCGCAGGTCGCGGGTTCGAACCCTGTCTCCCCTGCCACCTTCCCGGCCCCGGCGATACCGCCCGGGGCCAGGTTTTTCTCACCGAATCCTTTCCACGGGGTCCATCGTGATTGGTGCCATCAAACAGCAGGCCAGGGATCTGTTCGCAGAGCTCGACCGGGTGGACTGGCCCAGCAAAGAGAAGGTGCTGACCTCCACCTACACGGTGGTGATCGTCTCGGTGTTCGTCGGGGCCTATCTGTGGGCGGCGGACTGGGTCTTCTCCAAGGGCTTCGCCTACTTCTTCCTGAAGACCCGCTGAGCCGGAGGCAGCCATGACCGATCTCATGAGCACTCCCCAGGACACGGTGGTTCCCGCCCAGACCCAGGGCCGCGAACTCAAGTGGTTCATCATCCACACCTACTCGGGCTACGAAGCCAAGGTGATGGAGCATCTCCGCCAGCGCATCAAGATGGAAGAGCGCGACGTGAACTTCGGGGACATCCAGATCCCCGAGGAGACCTATGAGGAGATGAAGGTCGACGCCAAGTCCGGCAAGAAGGAGCGCGTCGTCAAGAAGCGCAAGTCCTTCCCCGGCTACCTGCTCGTGCAGATCCAGGTGGAGCGCAAGCCCGACGGCTCCGTGGAGATGGCGGACGCCGACTGGCACCTGGTGCGGAACACGCCCAAGGTGACCAGCTTCGTAGGCGCCAACAAGAAGCGCCCCACGCCCCTGACGGACGAGGAAGTCCGTCAGATCATGCACCACACGGAAGAGACCCAGGAGAAGCCCAAGCCGAAGTACCACTTCGAGCGGGGCGAGAAGGTGCGCATCATCGATGGCCCCTTCGCCAACTTCGAGGGCGACGTGGAAGAAGTCCACGAGGAACGCTCCACCATCAAGGTCATGGTCACGGTCTTCGGACGGTCCACGCCGGTGGAACTGGACTTCATCCAGGTGGAAAAGAGGTAGTTCCTCCTTTTCCTGGAAGACTTTTCGGGCCATTTCGATTACACTTTCCAGTCCCGGTCTCTTTTGACCGGGACCTTTTTCACCCGGTTGGCGGCCCCTCGGGATACGCCACCCTACAAGGCGGGCGTCGCCGGCATGCGCCGGAATCCCCCGCGGGAGCACACCCATGGCAAAGAAGATCACTGGCTACATCAAGCTGCAGCTGCCCGCTGGCGAGGCCACGCCGGCCCCTCCCGTCGGTCCCGCGCTGGGCCAGCACGGCGTCAACATCATGGAGTTCGTGAAGCAGTTCAACGCGAAGTCCGTGGGCGCGGTGGAGAAGGGCACCACCCTCCCCGTCGTCATCACCGTCTACGCCGACCGCAGCTTCAGCTTCATCCTCAAGACCCCGCCCGCCGCCGTGCTGATCAAGAAGAAGATCGGCCTGGACAAGGGCAGCCCCACGCCCAACAAGCAGAAGGTCGGCAAGATCACCAAGGCGCAGCTCGCCGAGATCGCCAAGGTGAAGATGCCCGACCTCACCGCCGGCAGCCTCGAGGCCGCCGTCCGTTCCATCGCCGGCTCCGCCCGCTCCATGGGTGTCGAAGTCATCGATTAGTCCTTTCTCGCGCGGGCCCAGGTCCGCGCGAGCTGTTCTTTGTTGGAAAGCCGCGCCGTGCGGCGATCCCGGCCACCGCGACCGTCATCGCGGGAGATCGTTCGAGTAGGAGCCAATATGGCAAAACCTGGAAAGAAGTACCGGGCTGCCGCGGCCAAGATCGAAGATCGCCCCTACGAGCTCAAGGATGCGCTCACCGTCGTGAAGGACACGGCCTACGCCAAGTTCGACGAGACGGTTGAAGTGCACATGCGGCTCGGCGTGGATCCCCGCCACGCGGACCAGATGGTCCGCGGCACCATTGTCCTGCCCCACGGAACGGGCAAGACGATGCGCGTGGCGGTGATCGCGGGTGGCGAGAAGATCAAGGAAGCGGAAGCGGCGGGCGCCGAGATCGTGGGCGGGGACGAGCTGGTCGAGAAGATCGCCGGCGGATTCCTCGACTTCGATGCCCTGGTCGCGACCCCCGACATGATGAAGGGCGTCGGCCGTCTCGGTAAGGTGCTGGGCCCCCGCGGCCTCATGCCCAACCCCAAGACCGGCACCGTGACCTTCAACGTGGCCCAGGCCATCAAGGAGATCAAGGCCGGCAAGGTGGAGTACCGCGTCGACAAGACCGGCATCATCCACGCGCCCGTGGGCAAGCTCTCCTTCGGCGTCGAGAAGCTGGAAGAGAACGCCAAGGCGCTCATCGATGCCGTGAACAAGGCCAAGCCCGCCACGGCGAAGGGCAAGTACGTGAAGACGATGTACATCGCCTCCACGATGGGCCCCTCGGTCACCCTCAACACCACAAGCGTTGAGAAGTAGGAGGCCGACCATGGAAAAGAATCAGAAGATCGCTGAAGTCGCCGAGCTCAAGGAGACCTTCGCCACGGCCACCTCGGCCGTCGTGATCGAATTCAAGGGCCTCGGGGTCGAGAAGGACACCGCGTTCCGCAAGAACATCCGCGAGAGCAAGGGTCACTACCGCGTCGGCAAGAACACGCTGCTCCGTCTGGCCGTGAAGGACACCACCTTCGAGGGCCTCGGCGGTTCCTTCAAGGGCAACAGCGCCGTGGCCACCACCAAGGACGACGTCGTCGCCCTTGCGAAGGCCATCAACGGCTTCCTGAAGGACAACCCGGCTGCCACCTTCAAGGCCGGCATCATGGACGGCAAGGCCATCAACGCCGCCCAGCTGCAGACCCTGGCCGAGCTGCCGAGCCGCGATGTGCTCATCGCCAAGCTGCTCTACCTCATGCAGTACCCCATCTCCGGTCTGGCGGTCGCCCTCGATGGCATCCGCAAGCAGAAGGCCGGCGAGTAGCTCCCAACCCCGAATCCAAAACCTTTCATCGCATGTAGGAGGCCATCATGGCTCTCACCGCCGACCAGCTCATCGCTGAGATCGAAACCATGACCGTCCTTGACCTGGCGAACCTGGTCAAGGCCCTTGAGGAGCGCTTCGGCGTCTCCGCCGCCGCCATGGCCGCTCCCGCCGCCGGCGGCGCCGCCCCGGCTGCCGCTGCCGAAGAGCAGACGGAATTCAACGTCATCCTGGCTGACGCCGGCGCCAACAAGCTGAACGTCATCAAGGCCGTCCGCGAGATCGTCGCCGGCCTGGGCCTCAAGGAGGCCAAGGACCTCGTTGACGGCGCCCCCAAGCCCGTCAAGGAAGGCGTGGCCAAGGACGAAGCTCAGAAGATCAAGGAAAAGCTCGAAGCCGCTGGCGCCAAGGTCGAGATCAAGTAGTTCCTTTTCCTGCACTAACGCAAAGCGTGGGGTGCCTCGTGCACCTTACGCTTTGCGGTTTTGTCTGGACATGGTACGATTATTCCTTCCGCCCGACCCCTCGGGCGGTCCCGCCACCTTCAAAGGCCCCTGGTTGCGAAACGCCTTCCGCCGCAGCGCCAATCACCTTGCTGGGCCGCTCCCTCCACCGATGGGTGGCGGGGTGGCCTTCGGTGCGTGTGCCTGCGTGATCCGCGTCGCCGCCTTCTGATCCCTTCCCCGGGGCCGCGGCTCCGGGGGCATCGCCGTCTTTGCTCAAGGCCCGCGACACCGCCCCATTGCGTCGCGAGCCGTTCATCGAAGGTTCCGCCAACTTCATCTGGAGCGAACCATGAGTGTTCAGCAGAACATCTACCGCCAGCGCCACAACTTCTCGAAGATCCGGTCCCTGGTCCCCATCCCGAACCTGATCGACATCCAGAAGCGGAGCTACGACGAGTTCCTCCAGATGAACCTGCTCCACAGCGAGCGGGAGTCCCGCGGCCTCAAGGCCGTGTTCGAGTCGATGTTCCCCGTGCACAACGGCAAGAACGCTGATGGCACGGACGCCACCCTCGAAGTCGAGTTCCTCGACTACACCGTGGGCCACTGGGCCTGCAAGTGCGAGAAGTACCTGGGCCTGGAGCACCTCCGCACCCAGTGCAAGCAGTGCGGCCACAGCATCGTGTCGGACCACCCGAAGGATCCCACGGTGGACTGCCCGAAGTGCGGCACCCGCAACAAGAACGCCGCGACCATCTGTGACGTGTGCCAGGAGCCCGTCTCGATGAAGCAGAAGATGGGCATGGACGAGTGCGTCGAGCGCGGCGCCACCATGGCCGCCCCCCTGAAGATCCGCGTGCGCCTCAACCAGTTCGACAAGGACGACAAGGGCAACCGGCGCTTCAAGCAGAGCCAGGATTCGGAAGTCTACTTCGGCGACCTGCCGATCATGACCGACCGCGGCACCTTCATCATCAACGGCACCGAGCGCGTGATCGTGAGCCAGCTGCACCGCAGCCCCGGCGTCTTCTTCAGCATCGCGCCGGACAAGAGCCTCTACAGCTCCCAGATCATCCCCTACCGCGGTTCCTGGATCGAGTTCGAGCTCGACTCCAAGGGCCTGCTCTACGCCCGCATCGACCGCAAGCGCAAGTTCCTCGGCGCCACCTTCATGCGCGCCCTGGGCCTGTTCAGCGAGGATCTCGGCTCCAACGAGACCATGCTCCGCCACTTCTACGCCCCCGCCACCTTCTTCCTCAAGAAGGGCAAGCTGAGCGTGGCCGTGAGCGAGCTGCTGGTGGGCCGCAAGCTCGGCGAGGCCGTGAAGCACCCCAAGACGAAGGAAGAGATCCTCGCCAAGGACAAGAAGATTACCCGCCGTGTCCTCGAGCAGATGGAGAAGGCGGGCATCAAGGATGTGCCCGTGGAGCGCGAGATGCTCGACGGCGCCGTGCTGCTGCAGGACATCGTGAACATGGGCACCGGCGAAGTGCTCATGGAGGCCAACGAGCCCTTCCTCCAGACCCACCTGGAGATGTTCCTGGCCAACGATGTGCAGTCCTTCGACGTCTGCTTCCCCGAGGCCGACCTCACCGGCAAGATCTTCTCCGAGACCCTGGCCAAGGATCACACCGAGGACAGCGAGGAAGCCGCCAAGGAGCTCTTCAAGAAGATCCGGCCCGGCGAGCCCGCCACGCTGGAATCCAGCAAGAAGCTGCTCTACGGCATGTTCTTCGACCCCCAGAAGTACGACCTCAGCAAGGTGGGCCGGCACAAGATCAACGCCAAGCTGGGCCTCAGCACCGACCTGGACTTCCGCACCCTCGGCACGGACGACTTCGTCCAGACCGTCCACTACCTCCTGCGCCTGAAGAAGTACGACACCACCCGCCAGGACATCGGCGAGATCGCCCCCGTGCGCGCCGACGACATCGATCACCTGGGCAACCGCCGCGTGCGGTCCGTGGGCGAGCTGCTGGAGAACGGCTTCCGCGTGGGCTTGGTGCGCGTGCAGCGCGCCATCAAGGAGAAGTTCAGCATCGCGCAGGATCCCAACAGCCCCCTGCAGGCGCACGACCTGATCAACAGCAAGCCCGTCATCGCGGCCATGAAGGAGTTCTTCGGCAGCAGCCAGCTCTCCCAGTTCATGGACCAGACCAACCCGCTGTCCGAGATCACCCACAAGCGCCGTCTCTCGGCCCTCGGACCGGGCGGCCTCAGCCGCGACCGCGCGGGCTTCGAGGTGCGCGACGTGCACACCTCCCACTACGGCCGCATCTGCCCCATCGAGACGCCTGAAGGCCCGAACATCGGCCTCATCAGCTCGCTCTCCTGCTACGCCCGCATCAACGAATTCGGCTTCATCGAGAGCCCCTACCTGAAGGTGGAGAACGGTCGCATCGTCCACTTCGCCAAGGTCACCAGCGTGGGCGACTCCAAGTTCGGCTACATGGACGTGGTCCGCCTGGAGGACCTGGAAGCCGAGAACAAGAAGCTGACCAAGGCCGGCAAGCGCGCCGCCAAGTTCGAGATGCATGCCTTCTACCTCTCCGCCTGGGAGGAGGACGAGCACGTCATCGCGCAGGCCAACGTCCCCGTGGACGCCGAAGGCGCCATCCTCGACGAGGACGTGACCGTCCGTGTCGCCGGTGAGACCAAGATCGTCGCCCGCGACAAGGTCACGCTCATGGACGTGAGCCCGAAGCAGGTGGTCTCCGTCGCCGCCAGCCTCATCCCCTTCCTCGAGAACGACGACGCCAACCGGGCCCTCATGGGCGCCAACATGCAGCGCCAGGCCGTGCCCCTCATCCGCACCGAGGCCCCCATCGTGGGCACGGGCATGGAGTACGTGGCCGCCAAGGATTCCGGCGCCTGCGTGGTCTGCCGCCGCTCCGGCATCGTCGAGACCGTGGACGCCAACCGCATCGTGGTGCGCGTCGAGGATGATCCGGACACCGAGGGCATCGAGTCCGGGGTGGACATCTACACCCTGGTGAAGTTCGCCCGCAGCAACCAGAACACCTGCCTCAACCAGATGCCCCTCGTGAAGAAGGGCGAGTACGTCACCGAGGGCCAGATCCTGGCCGACGGCCCCTGCACCGACCACGGCGAGCTGGCCCTGGGCCGCAACCTGGTCGTGGCCTACATGCCCTGGCGCGGCTACAACTTCGAGGACGCGATCCTGATCTCCGAGCGCGTGGTGAAGGAAGACCTCTACACCACCATCCACATCGAGGAGTTCGAAGTCCACGCCCGCGACACCAAGCTGGGCCCCGAAGAGATCACCCGCGACATCCCCCAGGTGCGCGAGGAGGCCCTCAAGAACCTTGACGAGAGCGGCATCATCCGCACCGGCGCCACCGTGCGCCACGGCGATATCCTGGTGGGCAAGGTCACGCCCAAGGGCGAGACCATCCTCAGCCCCGAGGAGAAGCTGCTCCGCGCCATCTTCGGTGAGAAGGCCAGCGACGTGAAGGACGCCAGCCTCACGGTGCCCCCGGGCATCGAGGGCACGGTGGTGGACATCAAGGTGTTCACCCGCAAGGGCCAGGAGAAGGACCTCCGCACCCAGCAGATTGAGCGCGACCAGATCGCCAAGTGGGAGAAGGACCTCTCCGACGAGGAGCGCATCATCCGCGCCGAGGCCAAGAAGAAGATCGTGGCCCTGCTGAAGGGCAAGGAGCTCTCCGAGACCCTCACGGACGACAAGGGCCAGAAGGAGCTGCTGCCCAAGGGCAAGAAGCTCACCCAGAACATGCTCGAGGCCGTGCCCTACCACCGCTTCCGGCAGATCTCCGTGGCCGCCGGCAAGAACCGCATCGAGACCGAGGTGCTGGACATCCTCGACAAGACCGAGAGCCAGCTCAAGGTCCTGCGCAACATCCTCGACGAGCGCATGGAGCGCCTGCTCAAGGGCGACGAGCTCATGCCCGGCGTCCTCAAGACCGTGAAGTGCTACGTGGCCGTGAAGCGCAAGCTGCAGGTCGGTGACAAGATGGCCGGCCGCCACGGCAACAAGGGCGTGGTCAGCCGCATCCTCCCCGTGGAGGACATGCCCTACCTGCCCGATGGCCGCCCGGTGGACATCGTGCTGAACCCCCTCGGCGTGCCTTCCCGTATGAACATCGGCCAGGTGCTCGAGTGCCACCTCGGCTGGGCCGGCAAGACCCTCGGCGTCCACTTCTCCACGCCCGTCTTCGACGGCGCCCGCGAGGCGGACATCAAGGGCTTCCTCACCCAGGCCTGGGAGAAGAACGGCAAGCTGGGCCCGGACATCACCGGCAAGACCATGCTCTTCGACGGCATGACCGGCGAGGCCTTTGAGCAGCCCGTGAACGTGGGCTGCGTCTACATGCTCAAGCTGCACCACCTGGTGGACAACAAAATCCACGCCCGGAGCATCGGGCCCTACAGCCTCATCACCCAGCAGCCCCTCGGCGGCAAGGCCCAGTTCGGCGGCCAGCGCTTCGGCGAGATGGAAGTGTGGGCCCTCGAGGCCTACGGCGCCGCCCACGTGCTGCAGGAGCTGCTCACCTACAAGTCCGACGACATGCACGGCCGCACCCAGATCTACCAGGCCATCATCAAGGGCGAGACCATCAAGGATCCCGGCCTCCCCGAGAGCTTCAACGTCGTGAAGAAGGAACTCAACGCGCTGTGCATCGATGTCGAGATGCTCACCCGCGAGGAGCTGGATCCAGGCCTGACGGAAGAGGAACCCGCAGTCTTCACCATCGAAGGCTGATCTCCTTCCGCATCCGTTCCCGACGAATCCTGAGAGGTCCACATGTATCCTGAGCAGCAGAACATCAACGCCTACGAGTGCATCCGGGTGTCCCTGGCCAGCCCGGACAAGATGCGCTCCTGGTCCAAGGGCGAGGTTACCAAGCCCGAGACCATCAACTACCGCAGCCTGAAGCCCGAGCGCGACGGCCTCTTCTGCGCCCGCATCTTCGGGCCCGTCAACGATTGGGAATGCCTCTGCGGCAAGTACAAGCGGCAGAAGTTCAAAGGCGTCACCTGCGACAAGTGCGGCGTCGAAGTCACCAAGAAGTCCGTGCGCCGCGAGCGCATGGGCCACATCGCGCTGGCCAGCCCGGTCAGCCACGTGTGGTTCTTCAAGGGCGTGCCCAGCCGCATCGGCTACCTGCTGGATATCCCCCTGAAGGATCTTGAGCGCGTGCTCTACTTCGAGGCCTATGCCGTCACCGAGTCCGGCGGCACCGGCATGAAGGAAGGCGAGATCCTCAACGAGGACAAGTTCCGCGAGGCCCGCAGCCTCCACGGCGAGGGCTTCAAGGCCCAGATGGGCGCCGAGGCCATCAAGGAGCTGCTCAAGCAGGTGGACATCGAGGCGCTCACCATCGAGCTCCGCGACCTCATGAAGAAAGAGACCTCCAGCCAGAAGCGCAGCAAGATCGCCAAGCGCCTCAAGGTGGCGGAGTCCTTCCACCGCTCCGGCAACAAGCCCGAGTGGATGATCCTCGACGTGGTGCCCGTGCTGCCCCCCGAGCTGCGCCCCCTGGTGCCCCTCGACGGCGGCCGCTTCGCCACCTCCGACCTCAACGACCTCTACCGCCGCGTCATCAACCGCAACAACCGCCTCAAGAAGCTCCTGGAGCTCAAGGCCCCCGACGTCATCGTGCGCAACGAGAAGCGCATGCTGCAGGAGGCCGTGGACGCCCTGTTCGAGAACGGCAAGCGCGGCCGCCTCCTGCGCGGCGTGAGCAACCGCCCCCTGAAGTCCCTCAGCGACGCCCTCAAAGGCAAGCAGGGCCGGTTCCGCCAGAACCTGCTCGGCAAGCGCGTGGACTACTCGGGCCGCTCCGTCATCGTGGTGGGTCCCGACCTCAAGCTGCACCAGTGCGGCCTGCCCAAGAAGATGGCGCTCGAGCTGTTCAAGCCCTTCATCTTCAACCGGCTCGAGCACAAGGGCTTCGCCGCCACCATCCGCCAGGCCAAGGAGATGGTGGAAGAGGGCCGTCCCGAGGTCTGGGACGTGCTGGAAGAGGTCATCAAGGACCACCCGGTCCTGCTGAACCGCGCCCCGACCCTCCACCGCCTCGGCATCCAGGCCTTCCAGCCCGTGCTGGTGGAAGGCAAGGCCATTCGCCTGCATCCCCTGGTCTGCACCGCCTTCAACGCCGACTTCGACGGCGACCAGATGGCCGTGCACGTGCCCCTCAGCCCCATGGCCCAGATCGAGGCCAAGGTGCTGATGATGTCCACTCAGAACATCCTCAACCCCGCCAACGGCCGCCCGAACGTGGTGCCCAGCCAGGACATCGTGCTCGGTGGCTACTACCTCACCAAGAAGCGCACCGGCCGCAAGGGCGAGGGCATGGTCTTCGGCAGCGTCAACGACGTGGTCGCGGCCCACTATGCCGGCGTCGTGGACACCCACGCCATCATCCAGATCCGCTACACGGGCGAGTGGGTGGACACCGAGGCCTGGCACGCGAAGGACCCCAAGAAGAACTCCGAGCAGGAGGTCTTCGAGGCACCCGCCGAGACCGTGAAGAACCAGCTCAAGACCACCACCGTGGGCCGCGTGCTCTTCAACCGCGCCCTCCCCGCCGAGCTGCCCTTCATCAACGGCCTGCTCAAGAAGGAGGGCCTGCTCTCCCTCGTGAACCGTGCCTACAAGCTGAACGGCCCCGAGGTCACCATCCGCATGCTGGACGCCATGAAGGACACGGGCTTCCAGTGGGCCATGCGCGCCGGCGTGTCCGTGGGCATCGACGACCTGGTCGTGCCTGACACCAAGGGCAAGCTCCTCAAGAGCGCCACCGAGGACGTCCGCGCCATCGAGAAGGAAGCCTACGAGGGCCGCCTCGACTCCTCCACGCGCTACAACCGCATCCTGGAAGTCTGGTCCAAGACCAGCGACCAGGTGGCCAGCGACATGATGAAGGAGCTGGAGAAGCGGAACGAGAACGACACGTTCCTCAACTCCATCTACATCCTCGCCGACTCCGGCGCCCGCGGTTCCAAGACGCAGATCCGCCAGGTGGCCGGCATGCGCGGCCTCATGGCCAAGCCCAGCGGCGACATCATCGAGACGCCCATCACCGCGAACTTCAAGGAAGGCCTCTCGGTGCTGCAGTACTTCATCTCGACCCACGGCGCTCGCAAGGGCCTGGCGGACACCGCGCTGAAGACGGCCGACTCCGGCTACCTCACCCGCAAGCTGGTGGACGTGGCGCAGGACGTCATCGTCAACGAGGATGACTGCGAGACCCTGGGCGGCATCGAGGTGGAGGCCATCGTCAACAGCGACGGCACCATCCGCTCCCGCCTGCGCGACCGCATCATGGGTCGCGTCTGCCTCGAGGACATCGTGGATCCCTACGATCCGTCCATCGTGCGGGCCCCCGCGGGTACCCTCATCTCCGAAGAGCTGGCGTTCAAGATCGAGACCAGCGGCATCGCCAAGGTCAAGATCCGCTCCGCCCTCACCTGCGAGGCCCGGCGCGGCATCTGCGCCAAGTGCTACGGCCTGAACCTGAGCACCGGCCGCCTGGTGGACCTCGGCGAGGCCGTGGGCGTCATCGCCGCCCAGTCCATCGGCGAACCCGGCACCCAGCTCACCATGCGCACCTTCCACGTGGGCGGCGCCGCGAGCCGCACCTCCGAGAAGAGCACCCACGAGGCCCAGATCGCCGGCATCGTGAAGTACGAAGGCCTCCAGGGCAAGACCGTGGTCAACCGTAAGGGCGAGACCGTGGCCCTCACCCGCAACGGCTACCTCCTGGTGACCGACGCGGACGGCAACGAGCGCGAGCGCTACAAGATCACCTCCGGCGCCATCCTGAAGGTCAAGGACAAGGAGGCCGTCGAGCCCCGCACGGTGCTCGCCGAGTGGGATCCCTACAACGACGTGCTCCTCACCGAAGTGGGCGGCGTCGCGGACTTCAAGGAATTCGAAGTCAACGTCTCCTACCAGGAAGAGAAGGACCCGATCTCCGGGAACTTCCGCAAGAAGGTCATCGATCCCACCGACGACAAGATCCACCCCCACATCAACGTCAAGGGGGACAACCACAAGGTCCTCAAGCGCTACAACATCCCCACCGGCGCCTACATCGAGGTGGAGGAGGGCCAGGAGCTGCTGCCCGGCGACGTCATCGCCAAGACCAGCCGCCAGCAGGCCAAGACCTCTGACATCACGGGCGGCCTGCCGCGCGTCACCGAGCTGTTCGAGGGCCGCAAGCCGAAGGAACCCGCCATCATCAGCGAAGTCTCCGGCATCGCGAAGTACGGCAACCGCGTCCGCGGCAACCAGAAGGTCATCGTCGAGGCCGAGACCGGGGAGAAGGGCGAGTACCTCATCCCCCGCGGCAAGCACATCCAGGTGCAGGACGGCGATGAGATCCGCGCCGGCGAGAAGCTCACCGAGGGCGCCGTCAGCCCCCACGATCTGCTCAAGGTCCAGGGCGACCGCGCCCTCCAGGCCTTCCTCGTCAACGAGGTGCAGGAGGTCTACCGCGCCCAGGGTGTGGTGATCAACGACAAGCACATCGAGGTGATCATCCGGCAGATGATGCGCTGGGTCCTCATCACCGACGTGGGCGACACCCCGCTCATCGTCGAGGAGAAGGTGGACAAGCACCGCTTCAAGGAGATCAACGAGCAGGTCATGAAGGAAGGCGGCCAGCCCGCCACCTGCGAGCCCCTGCTGCTCGGCATCACCAAGGCCGCGCTGACCTCCGAGAGCTTCATCTCCGCCGCCAGCTTCCAGGAGACCACTCGCGTCCTCACCGAGGCCGCCCTGGAAGGCCGCGTGGACTACCTCCGCGGCCTCAAGGAGAACGTCATCCTGGGCCGGCTCATCCCCGCCGGCACCGGCATGGCCCACTACCGCAACCTGGAGATCGAGGAGGGCGAGTACCCCGAGCCCACCCCCAACGAGTTCCAGGGCGGCGAGGACTTCGACGACGAATATGCCCGCATGGCCCAGCACGTCGAAGAGCTCCAGGGCATGACCGAGATCGACGGCGAAGACCTGTAGCCGCAATCTTCACAACACCAGCAAGGGCGGGAGCGATCCCGCCCTTGTTTTTGTGGCATCCAGCACAGGATCTGCGAGGCAGTCCCTGCCGGGGTTCTGGTAACCTATGCCCTTATGCCCAATTCGTCCACAATCCCGGTCCTGGACTTCAAAGCCAGCCTGAAGAAGCCCCTCCAGTGGGCCATGGCCGCAGGCTTGGCGACGGCGGTCATCACCCTCTTCCTGCCGAACTACTATCGTTCCGAGGCCCGGCTCCTGCCGGTGGAGTCCAAGGGGCTGGGCGGCAGCCTCGGTGGCCTGGCCACCGCCGCCGCGGCCTTCGGCGTCAGCGTGCCCGGGGGCGAGGGCAACGATGCCAACTTCGTGGACATCCTCAACAGCCGCTGGCTGAAGGAGCAGCTGCTCCAGACCGAGTTCCAATACCATGCGAGGTCCTGGCGCTTCGGCGCCGAGCGCCTCGAAAAAGGCACCCTCTACGCCTACGTGGATGAGAAGAACATGGATCGGGCCGTCAAGGAGCTGGGCAAGGTCCTCTCCGCCACCCGCGACCTGAAGTCCAAGGTCATCACCCTCAGCGCCGAGACGAAATCCCCCGAGCTGTCCCAGCAGGTGGTGCAGCGGGCCGGGAAGCTGCTGGAGGCCTTCCTCCAGGAGAAGGGCCACACCCGCGGCGGGGCCAAAGCCCTCTTCGCCGAGGCCCGCCTGGCCGATGCCCGCACGGAGATGGACCAGGCCGAGGACGCCTTCCGCCGCTTCCTGGAAGGCAACCGGAACTACCAGAGCAGCGGCGATCCCGCCGTCCGCCTCAAGGGCACCCGCCTGGAGAACGAGCTCCGCCTCCGCCAGCAGCTCGTCACCACCCTCGCCATGAACCGCGAGCAGGCCCTGCTGGAAGAAAAGAACGATATCCCGATCCTCAACCTGCTGGATCCTGGGAACTTGCCCATCGATAAAAGCAAGCCGGCGCGCTCCGTGATCGTCCTCGCCGTGATGTTCCTGGTGGGCGCCGGTGGATGGACCTGGCTCAACCGCGAGTGGGTGCGGGCCCGGCTGCTGGCCGGCGAAGACGAATCTGCAACCCTCATCCAGGAGTGATCATGAAAGGCGTCGTTCTCCTAGGGTGCATGGGCTCCAGTCTTGTTTCGCTGGTAGGTGGACTCTCGTAATTGGAAATGACTTGATCTTGATTTGAGACGCTACCGATGAAAGTCGGAGCATATTGTGAGAGATGGGTGATGCCAGTACCAAATCAGAATATGTTAGTCGCCGTAGTGATGGCCGGAGGCCGCGGCACCCGGTTCTGGCCCCGCAGCCGCAACGCCCGCCCCAAGCAGTTCCTGGCCATCGTGGGCACGGAGACGCTGCTGCACCAGACCGTGCGCCGCCTGGATGGCCATGTGGCCCCCGAGCGAATCTTCGTGGTGACCACGGAGGACCTGGCCGCCGAAACGCGCCGCATGCTGCCCGAGCTGCCGCCGGAGAACGTGATCGTGGAGCCCGAGGGCCGCAACACCGCGCCCTGCCTGGCCCTGGCCCTGGTTCAGATCGAGCGAAAGGTGCCCCACGGCGTCATGGCCGTGCTGTCGGCGGACCACTGGATCGGCGACCGGGACCTGTTTCTGGAGGACCTGGACACGGCCGTGAAGCATGCCGCCTGGGAGCATGAGCTGGTCACCTTCGGCATCAAGCCCACCTACCCGGAGACGGGCTACGGCTACATCGAATCCGAGGGCCACGGCCCCGTGCAGAAGGTGGTGGCCTTCCGCGAGAAGCCGCCGGTGGAGGTGGCCGTCCAGTACCTCGAATCCGGCCGCCACTACTGGAACGCCGGCATGTTCGTGTGGACCCTGACCGATTTCCGCGAGGGGCTGGCGAAGCACGCGCCGGAAGTGCTGAAGCCCCTGGACGCCTGGGTGGCGGCGGGCGCCGATCCCGCGGCCCTCGGCGCCGCCTACCGCCAGCTGCCCAAGGTGGCCATCGACGTGGCGCTCATGGAGAAGGCCGAGACGGTGGCGGTGGTGCCCACCCGCTTCCGCTGGTCCGACGTGGGCTCCTGGCCCGCGGCCATCGAGTTCCAGGAGACCGATCCCGAAGGCAACGTGAGCCAGGGCGAGACTCTGCTCCTGGACACCCGCAACAGCGCCTTCTTCGGGGGCAAGCGCCTCATCGCCGCCAGTGGGGTGGATGACCTCATCGTGGTGGACGACGACGACGCCCTCCTCATCTGCCACCGCGACCGTGCCCAGACCGTCAAGCAGATCGTCGAGCGCCTCAAGGCCGAGGGCCGCAAGGATCTGCTCTAGCCTGAAGACTGAAAACCGAAGACTGAGGACTGAAGACCGAGGACCGACCATGCAGCGACCCACCACCCTCCACGTAGACAAGCCCTGGGGCTCCTTCGACCAGTACGCCCTCAACACGCCCTGCACGGTGAAGATCCTCACCTGCAACCCGGGCCAGAAGCTGAGCCTCCAGCGCCACGCCCACCGCGGCGAGCTGTGGGTGGCGCTGGATCCGGGGGTGGTGGTGGACCGCGACGGCGTGGAGCTGCGGCCCTCCGTGGGCGAGGAGGTCTGGCTGCCCCAGGGCCGCACCCACCGGCTGCGCTGCGACGCATCCACGGGCTACCCCGTGCGCGTGCTGGAGGTGAGCCTCGGCACCTTCGACGAGGCGGACATCGAGCGCCTCCAGGACGACTACGGGCGCAGCTGATGCTTCAGCCATCACTGCATATCTGTCTCCGCGGTTCGATTGAAACCATACCTCCATTTATGTTGAACAACTGAAATATGATTTAGTTCTTTACGAAACCAGGCCCCAATAGATCGATTTTATCGGATTGTAAAACATATGAAACGACGTTCTTATCTGATGACCGGCGGATCTGGGTTCGTGGGGCAACATCTCACAAAACTGCTGATCGAACGGGGCGACCAAGTGACAGTTCTTGATCAAACTCTTTCTGTAAATCAATCAGACGGTGTAACTCAAGTTTTGGGAGATTTGAGGGACCCCGCAATCTTCAAAGACTTACCACGGGAATGGGATGGTGTAATTCATTTGGCAGGGGCTTCAATCCCGAGCCTTTTCTTTGATATGGCCCCTGTGATAACGAATTTGGGAATCACGTTGAATTTATTGGATCATATCAGAGATAGCCGTGTTCTCCTTGTGAGCAGTTGTCATGTTTATGGGTCTTCGGATCGTCCGCGGCATGAAGATGATCCACTGATTCCACAGGGAAAATATGGACTCTCCAAATATCTGTTAGAACAAACCGTTTCACCTTTTCAAGGTCGGCTAGATATACGTGTGGCTAGGCCCTTCAATCATCTTGGGCCAGGCCTTAGACCCGAGTTGATGGTTCCATCTCTCTTGAGGCGTCTATCGGAGGACCAATCTGGTGAGATGGTTCAAATGACTGGGCAAAATAGTGTGAGGGATTTTATTGATGTACGCGATGTGATTGCTGCGTATCTGGCAATAATTGACCTAGAGAAGCCTCAACATCATGTTTTCAATGTGTGCACTGGAAGAGCGACGAGTATTGAGGAGGTGGTTCAAGTTGTTTTGGACCTTCTTGGTCAGCAGCGGGAGATCGAATTCAAGGGAGGACCAAAATCTCAGGATGATATTCCCTTCTTGGTTGGGGTTCCCGATCGGCTGAATGCCGCCAGTGGGTGGCAAGCTGCTTTTACTCTTTGCGACAGCATTAGTTCCATGATTGCTAACCAAGCAATTTAAAAGGGGAGATCATATGAGTCGAATTGCTCTTATCACTGGTGTCACTGGCCAGGATGGCAGCTACCTGGCGGAGCTGCTGCTGTCGAAGGGCTACCAGGTCCACGGCGTGGTGCGCCGGGCCAGCCTCTTCAACACGGACCGCATCGACCACCTGCACGTGGGCGAGACGCCGGATCCCGCCTTCTTCCTGCACTACGGCGACCTGTCGGACGCCGGGGCCCTGCGGAACCTGCTGGATGAGATCCAGCCCGACGAGGTCTACAACCTGGGCGCCCAGAGCCATGTGCGCGTGAGCTTCGACCAGCCCGAGTACACGGTGGATGTGGTGGGCGTGGGTGTCATCCGGCTGCTGGAAGCCATCCGCAGCTACATGAAGCACACGAAGAAGCAGATCCGCTTCTACCAGGCCGGCAGCTCCGAGATGTTCGGCAGCGCCAAGCCCCGGCAGCACGAGGGCACGCGCTTCGAGCCGCGCAGCCCCTACGCCTGCGCCAAGGTCTACGCCCACTACCAGGTGATCAACCACCGGGAGAGCTACGGCCTCTTCGCCTGCAACGGCATCCTGTTCAACCACGAGAGCCCGCGTCGGGGCGAGACCTTCGTGACCCGCAAGATCACCCGGGCTGCCACGCGCATCAAGCTGGGGCTCCAGGACAAGCTCTTCCTCGGCAACCTGGACGCCAAGCGGGACTGGGGTTTTGCGGGGGACTACGTGGAGGCC
This sequence comes from Geothrix paludis, assembly GCF_022808815.1. Classification (GTDB taxonomy): domain Bacteria; phylum Acidobacteriota; class Holophagae; order Holophagales; family Holophagaceae; genus Geothrix; species Geothrix paludis. The sequence goes on from NZ_JAKZLC010000003.1 coordinate 223,089, forward strand.
ATGTGGCGCATGCTCCAGCAGGATGCGCCGGACGACTATGTGGTGGCCACGGGCGAGAGCATCAGCATCCGCGACTTCCTGGGCCTCACCTTCGGGCGGCTGGACCTGGACTGGCAGAAGCACGTGGAGATCGATCCCCGCTACTTCCGTCCCGCCGAGGTGGACCACCTGGAAGGCGATCCGTCCAAGGGCCGGCGCATCCTGGGCTGGGAGCCCAAGACCGACATCCGGGCCCTGGCGGCCATGATGGTGGAGTCCGACCTCAAGCTGGCCCAGAAGGAACTCGTGCTGCGCGAGGCCGGCCACGCCGAGGCGCCCCGCGCCGGCTACCGCTGAGCCTTACGTGGATGACTGACATGACGATCAACCCCGAGGCTCCGATTGCAGTTCTGGGTGGTTCCGGTTTCATCGGGACCCGCTTGGCTGCCCGACTGGTCGAACTGGACCGAGCCTTCCGCATCGGCGATCTGGTGCCCAGTCATGACCACTTCGATTGCTACCGCCCGTGTGATGTGCGGGTCGCGGACTCCATGTCCGCGGTTCTGTCGGGTGCGGGTGCGGTGATCAACCTGGCCGCTGAGCACCGGGATGATGTCCGGCCGATCTCCCGGTACCACGAGACCAATGTGGAAGGAGCCCGGCAGGTCTGCCGGGCCGCCTCCGCGGCCGGCATCAAGCGGCTGGTGTTCACGAGCAGTGTGGCCGTCTACGGCTTCCAGGGATTCGCCGTGGATGAGTCGGGGCCCTTCAACCCCTTCAATCCGTACGGGGAAACGAAGCTGCTCGCCGAGGGCATCTACCGAGCCTGGGCCGAGGAGGATCCCGAACGAGCCCTTGTGATCATTCGGCCCACTGTGGTCTTTGGTGAGGGCAACCGGGGCAATGTCTACAACCTGCTGAAGCAGGTCGCTTCAGGCCGCTTCATGATGGTGGGGAAGGGGCTGAATAAGAAATCCATGGCTTATGTGGGGAATGTGGCCGATGCCTTGGTCCACGGCCTGAGCTTGGGTCCGGGGACTCATATCTTCAACTATGTGGATGGCCCGGATATGGACATGAACGAGCTGGTGACTTTGGTCTACCGGAGCCTGGGCCGCCCTGCGCCGAGCCGCTTGCGGATCCCCCTCTCCATGGCCATGGCGGGCGGCCATCTCCTGGATGGGGTGGCCCGGTTGACGGGGCGAACCTTCCCCATCAGCGCCATTCGAGTCCGGAAGTTCTGTGAGAACACCCAGATCAAGGCAGATCGAATTCGGACAGCGGGATTTCAGCCGCGGTTCACCCTTGCTGCTGCTTTGGACCAAACCATTCGGGAAGAACTGACGGAAGGCGCTTCAGCACAATGAATGACATGTGATTTTAAAACCCGAGACATATGATTCATCATGGATGAAGATCTTTAACCGAGCCTCTTGGTCTATGCGGGAAATGGTGGATTAAATGAAGATTTTGGAAATCAACAAACTCTATTATCCATGGACAGGAGGAATCGAGTTTGTTGCACAGAGCATTGCAGAAGGGCTCAATGATCGAGTGGACATGTCTGTTTTGGTCTGTCAGCCAAAAGGGAAGGGCAGCCAGGAAACGGTAAATGGAGTAAAGGTTACCCGCGCGAGTAGCTACGGGATCTATTTTTCGATGCCGATTTCATTGGATTTTTTTGTTAAATTTTGGCGAATGGCCAGAACTTCTGATATTATACAGTTACACGCCCCTTTCCCTTTGTCTGACTTTGCATGTTTGTTGTTTGCTAGAAAAAAGAAAATCGTGTTGTGGTGGCATTCGGATATAGTCAAACAAAAAAAGATAATGTTTTTCTATGGGCCAATCCTTAATAGGCTGATTCGCCGAGTCGATCGAATCGTGGTGGCAACTCAAGGACATATTGACAGCTCTGAGTACATCAAGCCGCTTGAATATAAGTGCGTGATCATTCCATATGGAATTCGAGTGGAAGAATATGATTGTCATAAGATGGAACCGATTCTTTCCACAAAACTTGTAGATACTAATGCAAAAAAGGTGTTATTCGCTGGCCGGCTCGTCTATTATAAAGGCGTAGATGTCCTACTGGACGCCATCTCATTGACCCATGGGGCGGAGTTGTTTATTTCCGGGGACGGGGCGCTAGAAGGGACCTTAAAAGAGCAGGCCGAATCCTTGGGAATTCAAAACCGGGTTCATTTCCTCGGAAAGCTGTCAGACGATGAATTGAAATCCGCTTTTTCTGATTGTGATTTGTTTGTATTGCCCTCCGTTCAAAACTCAGAGGCATTTGGGATTGTGCAGCTTGAAGCAATGATATCCAAAAAGCCAGTCATAAATACTTCACTACCGACTGGCGTACCCCACGTGAGTCTTGATTCGCATACAGGCTTGACAGTAAAGCCTGGTGACGCTGGGGCCTTGGCTAAGGCCATTCAGGCATTGGTCGATGATGATGGATTGCGCCAGGAGATGGGCATTCGAGCTGAAAGACGCGTCAGGGAAGTGTTCGACCTGAAGTATACAATTAATCAACTGTTTGCACTGTATCAAGACGTCCTAACCAAGTAGTCAGGTGACAGATTGTTGATCGTCACACATCGAAAGTGCGTGTGCCGGCCTGAAGATGGGTATCTTCTGAAGTTGCGAACGGACAGCCTCGGGAGAATATTGCTTTTCGAATAACCCTAGGCATTGATTTGAGATGTGTCTTGAATCGCTTTTTATTTGAATGATATGGGTTAGGAGTTTCTTTGGATCGAACCCATGGATGGGTACTTCAATGGCCGCTCCCTCTGTCAGTAGCAGCTTTTCTTTTTCGTGCTCCGAGACAAGCAGAGGGACACCGCTTCTCAAGGCTACCGGTGTGACGCCAGATTGGGCATAGGGTTTCCCATAAACATTCCAGACAATAATGGATTCGTCGAGAAGTCTTAGCATTTCATCATCTGAATAACTCTTGCCGCTCCTCGTCTCCACTCCGGGAAGGGGGCTGTCGAGGTTGCTGTAAGTCAGCATCGTGGCGCGAAGATCCGGTGATGAGGTCCCCATTTCGACTGCCAACGCCGAGAATTGCGTCAAGCATCTGGCTGAATCCGCACGGCCGAGGTAGAGAACGCGGTGCCTCGAATCGGAGGGAGAGGCCCTGTGACTCCTGGGCAGACTGGGAATGGCCAAGGGCATGACGAAAATGGAACCCCTGGCATGGGGGAAATGACGTATTGCGTGATTCACCAGAGTGTCGGTTGCGACCAGAATGATGTCGGCGATTCGGGTTTCCAGTTGCTGAGTCAGGGCCACCAGGGTTGCGTAGTGGGCTGGGTCGCCTTTGCTGAGTTTTTCGCGCAGATTACTGGGCTCGTGCAGATAATAGATAACCGGAATCCGGTTTAATCGCGCCCAGAGCCCGATGAGCACATTGGCGGGATGCACGCTCTGAAAGAAGATGGCATCTATCGGCCCTCGGTTCGGATTGACCAAGTTCAAAAGGAACCGGAAGGGTGTCGTGACGACGATGGAATCGTCCGCTTCCAAGGGATGGGGTGGGGCCCCTGCTCTGGATCCTGCATAGGAGCAGGTCCATCCGAGCATCTTTAATGCTTCCCATGAGGCTTGTATGAGCGTTCCGTGGATGGGACGCTCGGACCAGCAGATGAACAGGAGGTTGCGGACGGCCACGGATCAACCTTGGGCAGAGGGAGCGGTCGGTGCCGAGGCTGACGAATCCAATCGGCGAGGCCGCCAAGCAGTCAGCCAATGCCAAGCGAACAAGAACAGAACCAGGAAGATGAGGAAAGAGAATACATCCTGGATCCGTGAGCGCAGGAGGACGATGCACATCAGGCCGGCGAAGATGCGGGTGGAATTGAGGGCATTCCGTTGGAGGAGGCGCTCGAGGAACCTGGCCAGTCCCCCCAGCACCGCACCGGCCGAAAGCGCCGTCAGAACCGTTGGCCGGTAGTAAAGCAGCTCACCCAGGTAGGTGAAAATGGAGACGGATTGGATGTAATCCCCGAAATGGGGGTAGATGACCTTCGTCATTTCCACGTTGAAGGAGAAGATCTCCTTCTGGAAAAGGAAGGAGGGGAGAAACTTCTTGAAGAACTCGAACAGGAAGTCCAGCCAACTGCCGCCGTCGAGGCTCTTCTCCAGGAGCAGGGAAAGATTGAGGTAGGGCCAACCCAGCGCATCGAAAAGGGGGTTGGAGAAGGCCATGTTCTGGAAATCCCCCCGAATGTAGCTGGCCGCGAGGAACAGCCCCAGGGCCCCGGCACCGGCGAGGACCAGGCGCCGGCCGTTGATCCTCACGCCCAGGAGGATGGAAAGCACGGCCATCAGGAGGTAGCCCCGGCTGATGCCGATTTCGTAAACGAGAAAGCACAGGACGAGGACGTACGGCCAGAGGCGTTTGGGGCGGGCGAGGGTGCGGGCGTGGTCGAACAGGGCGAAGGGGGCGAAGACGGCCGCGGCCCCTAGCAGGTCGATAATGCCCCGTCCCTGGGAGACGCCCGCATTGGTGCTGTCGATGAAATCGCTCACCGCGGAGCTGGAAAAAAACAGGTTCTGGGCGAACTTCTGGCGCCCGAAAAGCGCATCCAAAAGGAAATAGGCTGCGAGGAGAATCATCAATAGCCGATGAGCCTGCGGGGCGGGAGTGGGCGCCATGGGACTTGGTTTCCGCCAGCCCCACAAGGAAAGTCCGACTGGGAGGGAGACGGCCACCACCGCATAGAAGACTTGGCTGCCTCCCAGGAGGATTCCCGGCAGGCCCCAGGCCAAGAGGCCGGCCAGGATGAAGTGCTGGAGGCGCAGACTGCTCAGCATGAGAAATGCCGGGTTATGGCTGCCTGTACGGCTTCGACATACTGGCGGGCGGGGTGCGAGGTGGAGGCTTGGGAGAAGGGCAGGTCGCCGGTGGGCCGCTGGCGCACGGATCTGACTACGGTGTCGGCGAGTTCCTGGAGTTCCAGAGGCCAGCCGGTCAGCACGATCTGCGTTTCAAAGAGGGCCTGAAGGCCCGCATCGACACCGAATTCTGTGGTGACAAGGCCCCGGCCTGCCAGAAGGGCCTCGACGGACTTGATCTTCACGCCCGTCGAGGGCCCGACGGGGTTGATGACCCAGCCCACCTTCTCGTAGAAGTCCTCGAGGGCCGGGACCCGCCCGAGCACTTGGCCTCCATGGGCCTCCACACGCGCCCGGTCGGCTTCTGCCAGCGAGGCACAAATCCCACCGGCCAACACCAGCCCGACGCCGGCGGTTTTTAATGTGTTAAGGAAAGTTTCAGAGGCGAGAGCCTGGATGACCACCTCGTTCTGGTAGCCGCGGGCGGCCAAGTAGCCCACAGTGGCGGGCAGGTCATCAGTTTGAAGGTGGGCGAATCGGTCATGGTCCACGGGGAGGAAAGTCGCCACAGGTAAGGAAACCCCGTAGAGGCGCTGGAATTCGGCCTGGTCTCCTTCCGAGATGGCGATGCAACGGGCTCGCGAATGCAGGATGGCACGTTCGTCCCGGGGCCTGAGGCTGATCCAGCGCCGCGTTCCGATCCGTTCATGCCGTTCGGCCATGACATCCCCAAGGTCCACGACCACTTTCCCCCCGCCACGGTGTAGGCCGAGCAGATGAAAGGCCCAAGGGTAGTAGCACACGATGGTCTGGTAGCGGTCAATGAGTCTGGCGGGTAGGGGGGTGGTGACGGGGAAGGTGAAGTGTTTTATTAACTTGAGTTTGTTGCATGCAATGACATTGCCTCCGTACCAGGCCAATGCATTCAAGCGGGCGATCTGGGGGTAAACCCCTCCCAGGGCGCGGGCCTTGAACCCCGTATTCTGCAACCACCGCTGGGTCTCCTCAGGTGATGACGAGAGGGAGAGGACATCGAGTCGGTTGGAGTAGGCCTGTTCCAGGGCCTTCAGGATTTGGAGTTGCCGCTGCAGCATCCCGTTGTTGGCCCGGAGGTCAAGGGGCGAAAGATACAGAGCCCGCGGGGCCTGAGACGAGGGGAGGGTGGCGGATTGGGTCATGCGCGCAACCGGATCTGGGAGGTGCGGTCGAAGGCGCCGAGAATTTGGTGGGCTGATTCCTTCCAGGTGAACCGGAAAGGAGCATGGGGTTGGCCGCTCGGGAACCGCATAGCCCGTGGGGCGTGTAGGAATGCCTCGTAGGCTTCGACCATGGCGGCGAGGTCTGTTCCATGGCACAGAGCTGGATAACCCTCCACCACTTCCCGGAAGGGGGGAATGTCGCTGCACAGGATCGGGCAACCGACGGCCATGGCTTCGGCCAACGGCATTCCGAACCCCTCGTACAAGGAAGGCATGAGCAGGGCCCGGGCATTTCTCAGCTGACAAGGAAGGACCGCCCGCTCCAGGTAGCCGGTGCATTGGGCGATGCCCGTGGCTTCCAGAGCTGAAATCCGCTTCAGCAGGGTGGAGTCACGCCAGCCCTTCCCACCGACAATCCGAAGCCGAAGGCCGGTCGGCCAGGTGCCCCGACGCACCAGTTCCTCGACACAGCCGATCAGCCGGTCGAGGTTTTTCCGGGGTTCGAGGGTTCCGAGCACGATCAGGTAGTCGTCCTCTCCTGCCCCAGGCTCCAGCGAGCTGGGAGGGGTGAAGAACAGGTCATCCACGCCGGGGTACACCACTGCGTGGGAGGTCGCTCCGAAGAGGGTGAGCGCCTCCTGCTCGGTGGCCTTGGAGATGGGAAGGAGGAGGGAGGCACGGCCAAGCCAGTGTCGGAGGTTCCACTTCCGGTACTGGCGGGGCATCCAGGCCATCGTCTCGGGATAACGTTCCGGGACGAAGTCATAGATCGTCAAGGCCACCTTCAGTCCGGAAAGGGCAAAGGGCACCAGGCCGTTCGCGGCCCAGAGAAAGTCCCCGCCGAGCTGTCGGCAAGCCCGTGGCAGGATGGCGTCAAACCACCAGGCGCGCCAGCCCGTGGCATGCTCTTTCCGGGCTTTTGAAGCCTTCAGGTCATGGATGACATTGGGTAATCGCACGGGGGAAGTGGGGTGGTAGGGGGACAGGACGATGAACTCCCAGTCGGGTCGCTCAAGGGCCATGGCGTTCAGGAGTGAGTGGGTGTACTGGCCAATCCCTGTGAGGGGGTAGCACAAGGGGGAACCGTCCACGAGGATGCGTGTCATGCGAGTTCAGATTTCTGCTTGGCCCGGGCCGGCGGGGGGAGGTGGGATAGCTTCGAGTGAGTCCAGGGTCGCATCAGATTCATGAAAGATGGCCTCGGGGCAGCAGTCTCGCTTTCAGGCGGTCCGGAAGCCTGTCCCCTAACATCTTCCGCTCCTCGTCGGCCAGGAGGAACCTCCACCCCCAAAGCACAAAGGCTGTGGGAAGGACGAGGCCGCCGAGGAAATGGATCCAGGTCTGGTTGGAGACCCCGCCTGCTAGGGCCACGGCCAGGAAACAAGCGATTCCGGTCCATTTGGAGGCGGATCCAGCCTGACCCCGGATGGTGAGCATCCGCGACATGATCCGCAGGATGAGACCCAGGTCGATCAGGGCCCAGGCGCACCAGACCATGGCTGTTCCCCGGGTTCCAAAGGCCTTCACGGCCAGGTATGAACCCAGAAGGTAAAAGGGGATTTCCCACAGATGCCGCTTGGTGGTCAGATCTGGGCGGCCCATGGCCTGGATGAATGCAAAGGGGACGTAGCCGATCGAGATGGGAACCATGCCAAGCGCGATGAGCTGGAAGATGAGGGCGCTTTGGCTGGACAAATCCGAGCCCAGCCAGAACGTCAGCATGGGTTTGGCCAGGAGCATGAGCGCCATGAAAAGGGGAACCGTGACGTAGGCCATCGCGTTGAGTGCGGTCACCGCCAAACGGGAGACCCGTTCGGGCTCAGATCTGAGGCTGCTGAAGGCAGGGAAAAGCACTCCGACAATCGAGGTGGGGAGGATGAGGACCCTCACCACCATGTCGAAAGGGGTCGCGAAAACGACCAGAGCTGCGGTTCCCAACATGGCGCTGATGTAGAGACGATCGATGTAGGCCATGGTCATCAAGGTCCCGATCAGGTTGTTGGCTGTGGACCATAGCCCAAACGAGAAGATTGGCTTAAGGAACGCCTTGTCGAGGGATAGGCGGCCGAACAGGCCCGGAACGAGCCTGTAGCACTGGATGGCATAGACGCCGAGTTCAAGCAGACGCACGGCGACCAGCATTCCCACAATGGCCCAGACTCCCTGGGAGAAGGCCAGGACAGGGAGCGGAGATAAGTAGAGCAGAATGCCGACTGCGGAGCGCGCCAGGCTGACTTCCTTGAATCGCTGGTAGGCCTCCAGCACCCCCCGGAGGGCCGTCCCTAGGATGACGAGTGGAACGGCTGCTGCGGCCATGGTCAGACAGTGGTGCGCGTCTTGGATAACCGATGGGGAAACTTTCAGGAAGTGATTGGAGATCCACCCACCGCCGGCAATCAGGATAGCGGCACCGCCCAGGCCTACGCAGAGCAGCAGGAGGACGCCGGTTTGCACAATGGCGGGAATGTCTTCGGGCTCTCCCGATCCCAGACGCTCGGCGATGCTCTGTGTCAGAGCCCGCCCGATGCCCAGGTCGAGCAGGGTGGAGTAGCCCACGATCATCCACACGAAGGTCAGCAGGCCAAAGCGTTCCGGGCCCAACCTGTGGATCAACAGTGGGATGATGACGATGGCGGCGGCCATGGGGAGCACATAGCCCAGAAGGGTCCAGGCCATTCCACCGGTCAACCTGCGTGATTCAGACATCTTCACGTCCCACACCTGAAATCCGCACGCCTGCACGATTTCCGATTCCAGAACCCAGGGGACGCATCGCCCCGTCATCGTGTGTAGGTATCGTCACGAATCACCGCGGGGGACGAAAAGGTTCATTTGACCGCCTGAAAGGAAAGTGGGGAGGTTGCGGGTGAAGGCACCTTGGTCGGGTGATTCGGGATCAGTGGGGAAGTCATTTGATCAGGGGATCGTAGGCGCCCCGTGGTGGGAATGTGCCTGCCCATTGGGCGACCCGATCAGAAGTGAGCTCCGCGTCGAAAAGCCAGTCCTTGACCAATGGATGGATGACGCGGTTGTTCATGGGTGTGTCGTTGTGGCGCTCTGCTGAAGGGCCGGCGAATTTCATCAGCAATGGGATTCGATGAGCGAATTCGGGCGCGGAGAAAGCCGGAGGTCGTGGCGGCAGGCCCTCGGCAGTGATGGCGCGCTGCCAATGGTCCGAGGTGAGAATGATCGTCGAGTCGTTCCAGGCCCTCCGCTCTTCGAGGCGATTCCGCAAGGCGCCGATGGCCTCGTCTACGAGGCGGAGGTTGCCGAGGGAACCGGGGTGGAACCCGCATTCGGAAGGGGGGGTAAGGCAGGGCGCATGCGGAACAGGAAGGTGAACGATGACGAGCTCGTGGGTGGGGCGGGAAGCCTCTTCTAGGAGGCGGTTCAGAAGGTTTGAGTGAAGCTCCCGCAGATGAGGAAGCTCCAGGTCCTTGAGCAGACCCTTGAGACCAGGGAGAGATTCGATGGCCAGCGAAAGTTCAAACTTGACCGCCGCAGGGAAGTGGCCCTGGCTCCGTTCGGCTTTCTCCCATTCGGCATAGTAGGGGAGGCGGCAGAGCTCGAGTGTCTTCCGCTGACTCTGATACCGCTTTCCGTAAGCGTGGTAGTAGTCGATCAGGAGGGTCCGCTTCCCCTGCCGGGAAGCGAGGAGTGGCAGATCCTCGAGTTCACTGAGGCGATATCGCTGTCCTGATTCAGCATCTTTGAAGGACAATTCGCAGTCTGGCTCTGTGGCTACTTCGGAGAAGAGGCGCCCGGAGAGAATCGAGGGAATGGAGCGTTTGGTTTCGCTGGCCGGCGGATAGGCGCGCTGGGTCTGGAAGGATTCCTTGGCAAAAGCGTCCAAGTGCGGCAGCAACAGGCTCTCGGGTCGGTGGGCAAAGGTCCAACCATAGTCCCATTCGTCAAACACGATCAGATACAACTGTCGGGCAGGCGGGGGGCCTGGAGCAAGAGCGGTCACCTGGGGAACGACCCCGTCTCCGGGGCGAACCTGGAGGAGAATGGAACCCAGGCACAGCAGGGGTAGAGGCAGCAGCAGGAGCAGGGCGGACCGACTGAGGTGTTCCGCCTGGGAGGGCCACCGGTGGATCAGGAAGAACGCAACAACTACCAGCGTCAGTGAGACCGTGTAAAAAACGGGGCGCCCGATCAGCGACTTGAGGATGAACAGATTCAAGTGGGAGTACGATCCGGTGAGAGTCTCCCGGATGGGGTGTTGCAGGATGACGAGCGCGAGCACATGGAAGCCGCTCCTGGGAAGTCCCGAAAGCCGAGCCTTTTTGTACACAATCCATGAGAGGATATAGATCGCGATTGTAGCGGTGGTCACCAGGAACAGGAGCGCTGCGACCGAGGTGATGGTCGGGTTCCAGGCCCCAAAATATTGGTCCGTGCTTCCGGGAAGGAGGGCTTGCCAGCATCGGAAGAGAAGGAGATTGGCCGCCGAAAAGCTGAGGAGCAGGCGCATCTTCATGCCGGACGGCGGGACGCCAGGTACAGGCATCTGTCTCCTCCGTCCAACCGCCTCCGGGCAACGATGTCAAACTGGGCCTCGAGCGCCTGTTCGAAACTGGCGACCGTCAAGCCTGCGTATAGGTGGGCATTGGGTCCGGCCAATCGTTGGAACTGCGGGTCATCAAACGGCACCCATTCGATGACGAGCCAGCGGGTGGTCTGTTGGGACAGGTGCCCAATGACCCGCTCTAGTGGAATTCTCTCTCGAACCAGTAAATGGTGGATCAGCGCCAAGGCCAAGACCATGTCGAAGCGGTCCTTGGTCCTCTCCAGGAATGGAGCCTCTTCCCCGTTCTCCCACCCAAGGGGGGGGGAGGGACGACCTAAATCCATGACCAGCGGGAGGATGTCGAGCTGTTCAGTGGCGGCTGTCCACCACAGGCGGTCTACACAGGCTGCGTCCCCGTCTACCGCCACGACTCGGGCGCCAGCTTTAGCCGCGAGACGTGAAAAACGCCCGGTGTTGCATCCGAGGTCAAGCACTGCTTTAGGAGTGCATCGCTCCAGGGACTCCTGGATGAAGCCCTCCTTGGCTCGCAACCCGCCTGGGCTATAGCTTTCCCCCGCCTGGTCGTACTGCGACCAGGCGGTGTCCGGGGCGGTCTGCGACACCCAACGGTCCAGCTGCTTCCTCAGCCCATGGAGAAGGCGCCCGGTGATGGCTCGGCCCATATTCTCATCACTATCCCGCCAAGTCTTGAGCCCTCCGTGAGATGATCCGGCCCGGCCTTTGGTGAAAAGGGTTGGGAGGGTAATGGCCGTAAGCACACCTGGTCTAGCTCGTTGGAAGACGCTTAATTGACTGTAGGCCTCTTCCGGTGAAAGTCCGTCGCGTTTGGACAGGTAGATCCATCCCAACGGGGTTTTGTTCAGACGATGGAGGATTTGAGGAATGAGAAATGTCCGGATGAACTGGCCGTAGGCGACCCATCCCATCTGGCCGGCCGAGCGGGGGGTGGGGCTCAAGTGGTCGACGAAGATTGGCCGAGGCCCCTCAAACAGTACATTTGAAGGGCTGGCATCTTTCAGTTCCCAGCCAACCTCAAGCAACCTCTCGTTCAGTTCCAAGGTGAGCCGCGCTGCGCACAGAAGCATGCCCTGGGACCATTCGTGGGCATAGCTCGGGAAAAAGATCCTGGGGTGTATCCAAGCTTTCAAAAGAGGAGGGGTCTCTGATCCAAGTTGGATCTGTGGATCTTCCGGATCAACCTCGGAGCTGGGAATCCACTTCCCGGCCTTCTGCAGTTCTTCGAGGAGAGCCCGAAGTGCGGGCGGGAAGGGGGCTTCCCATGTCTTCCATGCCATCCGGGTGACTGTGTCCGGTCCAATCCGGGTCTGCCCGTGGGGATCCCTGAAGGAGGTCCGGATCATTAAAGTTCAGGCCTTTCCATCAAGGCGGGGGTGCTTGCCGGGCCTGAACCGAGAAAGGAACCCGAGCACTGTTTTGCGGAAGGCGATAAATGAGCCAAGGATGGAAGCTGCAACGACTTGGAAGAGCATGGAGCCAGAGCCTGGGTCGACATACATTTCGGGGCTCCTCAAGAAATGCAACGCCATCTGTGAGGCTTGGCGTCGGTAGTGGTGGTGAGCAGCACAGCAGAGGAACTCGGCCCTTCCCAAGATTGGATGGCTCCGATCGCTATGATCAGACCACTGTATCGGATTCAAGGAGGGGGAACTCAATGGTCAGGGCATATCCGCGCGGGTCATGCCAGGGACCCGGCCAGTAGGCTGGTGGGATGTAGCTGGACGCTCCAAGAGAATAAGGGGGCCAGGTTCTACAACCCGGCCCCCCCCAACCAGGGCCTATCGCCGCGGCCGCGGCCGCCGCTCGCGGCGGGGCTCGTCGCCACCTTCGCTGGCGGGCTCTTCTTCCATGCCCTCGGGCTTGGGGATGAGGGCCTTGCGGCTGAGCTTGATCTTGCCGCTCTTCTCGTCGATGCCGATGCACTTGACCATGACTTCCTGGCCCTCGCTCAGCTCGTCGGCGGGATCCTTCACGCGGTGGTGGGCGATCTCGCTGACATGCAGGAGGCCGTCCAGGCCGGGGAGGATGGTGACGAAGGCGCCGAACTCGACGACCTTAGCCACCTTGCCGAGGTAGGTCTTGCCAACTTCCGCGGTCTGGATGAGGTCGCCGATCATCTTGAGGGCGATGTTCAGCTTCTCGGTGGTGGGGCCGGCGACCTGGCAGAGGCCGTCGTCGTCGATGTTCACCTCGCAGCCGCTCACCTCGATGATGTTGCGGATGGTGGCGCCGCCCTTGCCGATGACGTCGCGGATCTTCTCCTTGGGGAGCTGGATGCTGTGCATCTGGGGGGCGTTGCTGGCGTACTCGGCGCGGGGCATGGCGAGCACCTTGCCCATGGCGTCCAGCAGGTGCAGGCGGCCGGCCTTGGCCTGATCCAGGGCCTTGGTGAGGATCTCGGTGGTGATGCCGCCGATCTTGATGTCCATCTGCAGGGCGGTGATGCCCTTCTCGGTGCCGGCGACCTTGAAGTCCATGTCGCCGTAGTGGTCCTCCTGGCCGGCGATGTCGGACAGCACCACGAACTTGTCGCCGTCGCTGACGAGGCCCATGGCCACGCCCGCCACGGGGGCCTTGAGCTTGATGCCGGCATCCATCAGGGCCAGCGTGCCGCCGCAGATGGTGGCCATGGAGGACGAGCCGTTGCTCTCGGTGATATCACTCACCACGCGCACGGTGTAGGGGTTCTCCTCGGCGGGAGGCAGCACGGCGAAGATGGAGCGCTCCGCCAGCATGCCGTGGCCGATCTCGCGGCGGCCGGGCCCACGGTTGGGCTTGCACTCGCCCACGCTGTAGCCGGGGAAGTTGTAGTGGAGGTAGAACTTCTTCTTGTACTCCTCCTCCAGCCCGTCGATGATCTGGATGTTGTTGATGGTGCCCAGCGTGGCGGTGACGAGCGCCTGGGTTTCGCCGCGGGTGAAGAGGCAGCTGCCGTGGGCGGAGGGGAGGACGCCGACCTCGATGTTGAGGGGGCGGATCTGGTCGAACTTGCGGCCGTCCAGGCGCACGCCCTGCTTGAGGATGGCGTTGCGGAAGAGGGTCTCCTTCAGCTCGTCGAAGCACGCGACCACGTCCTTCTTCAGTTCGGGCTTGTCGGCCGTGAACTGGGCCACGGCCTCCTTCTTCAGGACGTCGATGGCCTTGTAGCTCTCGATCTTCACCTTCATGGTCAGCGCCGCGAAGAGCTTCTCGGCGAAGGCGGCGGCGACTTCCTTGTACACGGCTTCGTTGCGCTCGGCCTTGACGGCGGCGACCTTGGGCTTGCCCACCTTGGCCTGCAGATCCTTCTGCAGCTTCACGAGGGTCTTGATCTGGTCGTGGCCGAAGGCCAGGGCCTTCACCATGTCGGCTTCCAGCACTTCCTTGGCGCCGCACTCCACCATCACCAGGGCGTCGGCGGTGCCGGCCACCAGCAGGTCGATGTCGCTCTCGGCGCGTTGGTCCACGGTGGGGTTCACCACCAGCTGGCCGTTCACGCGGCCCACGCGGACGCCGCCCACGGGGTTCACGAAGGGGATCTCGCTGATGATGAGGGCCGCGGAGGCGCCCACCATGGCCAGAGTCTCGGGGGCGTGCTGGCCGTCGTAGCTGAGCACCTGGGCGGTGATCATCGTGTCGCCGTTGTAGCCCTCTTCGAACAGGGGTCGCAGGGGACGGTCGATGAGGCGGGAGGTCAGCGTCTCCTTGGTGGTGGGGCGGCCCTCGCGCTTGAACCAGCCGCCGGGGATCTTGCCGGCCGCCAGCACGGGCTCGCGGTAGTCCACGGTCAGCGGGAAGAAGTCGATGCCTTCGCGGGGGGTGCCGTAGCACACGGCCACGAGGACCATGGTGTCGCCCTGGCGGACGATGACGGCGCCGTGGGCCTGCTTGGCGATGCGGCCGGTCTCGAGGCTGATGGGCGTGCCGCCCAAGTCGACCGAGACGGTCGTGGGATTGAACTTGAGTGCGTTCATGCGGTCTCCGGGCCGTGCGGCCCTTTGGTGGCTCCCCCTGAGCCCGGGCACCGGCCGGGGCTCCAGCGATCGCTCCATGAAACCCGTCCGCCGGGGGCTTTGGTTGGCCTGGGGAGGTGGGCTTCCTGCAGAGGTCGCCGCCGAAGGGGAGCAGGTGGAAATCGGCAGGATCAGCATAGCAGATCCCCCGGAATAGGCCTCCTGGCCTCACATCGTGGGAGAAAGGTTACCGGTTGTATCTTGCAAAACGTCGAATGTGATGCAATTATTGCACCCTAGCGATTTTATAAACCCTGGCCCGAGCAGCGACCTCTCTTTCCTCTGAACCTCTTGTTGCCGAGGACGTCGTGGCATCTCCCTGGACTCAACCTGCGATCGGATTCGCCCTTGGGCTCGCGCTCTCCGGGGCGCTGATCCGTTGGGTGGGGCCGCTCGGATGGATGGACCTCCCGGACGCCGCCCGGAAGAAGCATGGGCGGCCCACGCCGCGGACAGGGGGCCTGGTGCTATGGCTGCTTCTTATGGCAGCCCATGCCACGGGCCAGTGGCGCTTCCATCTGAATGTCGCCGACTGGGCGGGTGTGTACGCCATGGCCTTCATCGGCATGCTGGATGATCGCTTCGACCTCCGTCCGCGGTACAAGGCCATGGCGGGTTTCGGTGTGGCGCTGATGCTGGCGTTCCATGTGGCCGGGACGATTGGGCGGCAGCTGGAAGAGGTGTCCTTCCTGGACTTCACCTTGTCCAGCCACCCCGCTGTGCTCGTGCCCCTGCTCACCCTGTGGTTCTGGGCCCTGCCCCAAGCCTACAACCTCATCGATGGCATCAACGGCCTGGCCATGGGGTTTGCCGCCCTGGCGTTGGGCGTGCTGGGTTGGAACCTCGGGGCCCAGTCCGGCCTCTTCTGGGGGGGGCTGGGGGCAGTCCTGGTCCTGAATTTCCCGAAGGCCCGGCACTTCCTGGGCGACTGCGGGGCTCTCATGCTGGGCACCCTCTTCGCCATCCTCGGGGTGGAGGCCTTCGCGCTGAGGAATCCCAACCTGCTGCTGTGGGTCTTCGCCTATCCCACCGTGGATGTCCTGCTAGTGGTGGGCATCCGGGCCTGGAAGGGGCTTCCCCTCGGCGGAGCCGATCGCAGCCACCTGCACCACTGGATGATGGATCGGATGAACGGGCGCTCCTGGTTCGCCACGCCTACCCTGCTGACCATCGCCGCCCTGCCCATGCTGCACGCCACGAATCTCCCGGGACACGAGGCCATGTCGCGAACGGGCCTGGCGATCCTGGCGATCCTGGCCCTCAAGGCCTTCAAGGACCGCGTGACGGCAAAGGACCGGCCCGCGACGGCCCAGGTTCGGCGGGAGATCCCCTTCATGGTGTCCGGCAACGTCCGCGAAGTCTCCGGATCCCACACGAGGCTTTGACCGATCTGCGCCCCTCCAGAGGCCGAGGTCTGCCAAGGGTCGGGCATACTGGATCATCATGCCTTCTGCTCCACCGGTGGGACGGATCCCTCCGGAATCCACACCGATAGGACTGTCCTGATGCGCGTCTCGATTCCTCGCACCATCCTGGCCCTGGCGGTCGCCACCACCCTTTCCGCCCAGCTGCCCCAGGGCCTGGATCTGCAGGCCCTGAAGCAGGCGGCCTCGGCCCAGGGCGCGGGCGGCGCGGCGGATTCCGTGCCCGCCAGGTCCACGGCCCTTCCAGCCACGTCGACCACGCCGGAAGAGGCTGCGCGCCAGCTGGATGCCGACGAGAAGCTCGACCGCGAGATCCAGGCCCTCAAGCACCGGGAGAAGGGGCCCCGCCGCTTCGCGGCGGATCTGTTCGACGTGCGCCAGCGCGGCTCTGCGGCCACGGAAGGCGGCATCGCCGAGGACTATGTGCTGGGCACCGGTGACCGCCTCAACCTCAATGTCTTTGGCAGCGCCACCTTCGACCTGCCCGTGCAGGTGGATGGCCGCGGCGAGATCGTCATCCCCAAGGTGGGCACGGCCAAGGTGGGCGGGCTCACGCTGGGCCGTGCCAAGCAGGTGGTGCAGGGCGTGGTGGGCCGCAACTTCTCGCGCTCCTCCGTGGATCTGCAGGTGATCAAGCTCCGTGAGGTGCGGGTCTTCGTGCTGGGCGAGGTCTACAAGCCCGGCAGCTACCTGGTGTCGAGCCTCAGCTCCCTCGTCAACGTGCTCAGCCTGGCAGGCGGCCCCACGGCCGTGGGCAGCTACCGCGACATCCGGGTGATGCGCGGGGGCCAGAAGGTGGCGGGCCTGGACCTCTACCCCCTGCGGGCCGAGGGTCTGGGGAATCCCAATGTGGCGCTCCAGAACGGCGACACCGTCTTCGTGCCCCTGGCCCAGAACCAGGTGCTGTTGGAAGGGGCTTTCCAGCGCGTGGCTTCGGCGCCGGTGGACCTCGCGAAGAAGGGGGAGCAGCCCCAGGCCGAAGACCTGGACCTGGACCCTCTCAAGGATCAGCGGAAGCGGATCCAGCGGGAAATCAAGGCCATCGAGGCCCAGCTGTCCCCGACCGCGGCCGCCCAGGAGACGGAAGCGTCTCTGGCTGAAGGGGCGGCCCTCAAAGAAGGCGCTGGTCAGCAGGCCGTGCCGAGGGCACCCCAGGTTCCCGTGGTCCTCAGCCTCACGGAACGGTCCAATCTGGAAGACCGCCTCTTCTTCCTGAAGCGGCAGATGGTGGCGCTGAAGGAACCCCCGGCTGGGGACCATCGGGTGCGGATCAACCCCGAGACCGAGCAACCGGTGCTCCGCTCCGAGGCCGATGAGAACCTGCCCTCCTGGCTCCGCCGGTGGGAGTCGACGGGCCGGGCCCCCCGGATGCAGTTCGAACTTCGCGATGGCGAGACCGCCGCGGACGCACTCCGGTTCGCCGGTGGGTTCGCGCCCGAGGCCGGGCCTGGCACCCTGACCCTGCGCCGCCGCGAGGCCTCCGGCACCTTGAGTGGCCGGGATGTGCCCCTCCCGTCGGCGGGGCAAGTGGCCCTCCAGCGGGGGGATGTCCTGTCCGCCCTCCCGCAGCGGGAGCGCACGGGCCCCGTGATCCAGATCGCCGGCTGGGCCCGGGTTCCCGGATTCTTCGCCCGCACCGAAGGGCTGAGGATCGGTGATCTGCTGCGCAAGGACGCGCAGGTGCTGCCGGACACCTATCGGGCCCGCGGCGAGGTGGTGCGCACCGCCGTGGATGGCACCACCCGCTTCCTGACCTTCGACGTGGACAAGGCCCTCGCCGGGGATGCCACTCACAACCTATTGCTGGAGGACCGGGACCGGATCGAGCTGTTCCGCCTGGAGGACCTGCGGCTGCCCCTGCTGGTCACGGTGCTCGGCCCCGTCGCCCGCCCCGGAACCTACGCATTCCATGAGGGCATGCGGGCTTCGGACCTCATCTTCCGCGCCGGGGTGCCGGCCAAATCCGCGGACCGGCTGGTGGCGGAACTGGCCCGCAGCAAGCAGGGACGGCCCAGCGAGGTGATCCGTCTGGATCTGGCGAAGCTGCTTTCCACGGAAACCGGCAGTCCCATCGCCCTGCTGGACGATGCGGTGAACCCCCGGATCGAGGCCGACGATCAGTTGAGCCTCTTCGAGAAGCCCGACTACAAGGTGCATCGGGCCGTGCGCATCACGGGCCAGGTGGTCCGCCCCGGGACGTACACCCTGGATTCGCCTCATCCCCGGCTGTCCGAGGTGATCAAGCGGGCCGGCGGACTCACGGCGGATGCGATGCCCCAGGCGGGCATCTTCCTGCGGCGCATGAGCACCCAGGACGCCTCGCTCCAGCGGGCGGCCGAGGAATCCGGTCTCGCGGGGAAGGACCCCACGGCCAAGGGCATCAACGAGATCCTGGAGCGCCTGAACGAGACCAAGCGTCAGCCAGCCACCGGACAGCTGCTGAAGAACCCCCTCCTGCATGGCCTGCTGGCCGGAAGCCTGAACCGGATGGTGGTGGACTTCGGCGGGGCCTTGAAGGGCGATGGCCTGTCGGACGTGGAACTCCAGGACGGGGACGAGATCATCATCCCCCGGGCCTCCGAGGCCGCCTATGTGGTGGGCGAGACCGCCAGTCCCTTCGCCACCTACAAGGTGCGGAAGGGCATGAAGGTGTCCGATCTGCTGAAGCTTGCCGGGGGCACCACGCGGAATGCGGACACCTCGAACATCCGGCTGCTCAAGGCGGATGGCCGCATCCTGGATTCCTGGATCGAGGGGAAGGCCGTGGAGCCTGGCGACACGGTCCTGGTGCCCCAGCGGTTCCGCCGCGACACCAGCTGGCAGGAGAACCTCCAGGCGCTGACGCCGCTGGCCCTGATCCTGAACGCGGTCAAGTAGCCGGCCGCTGCTAGAATGAAGGGCCCCGCGACTGCGGGGCCTTTTCTTCGTGAGTGCCATGATCCTGCGCAAAGAGTACTGGTTCGAAGCGGCCCATTTCATCTACAACCACCCCGGCAAGTGCCGCAACCTGCACGGCCACAGCTACAAGCTGTTCGTGTCGCTGGAAGGCCAGGTGAACCCCGAGACGGGCATGATCATCGACTTCGACGACCTCTCGAAGGTGGTGACCGAGAAGGTCATCGCAAAGCTGGACCACCGCTTCCTCAACGACCTGATCCCCCTGTCCACGGCCGAGAACATCTCGGTGTGGATCTGGGAGCAGCTCAAGCCGGCCTTGCCGCAGCTCTGCCAGATCGAGGTGTACGAGACCACCGACAACTGCGTGATCTACCGCGGAGCCTGACATGAAGCGCGCCCTCGCCCTCTCGGCCCTCGTGCTCCTCGCCGGCTGCGACGCCATCAACCCGGCCCTGCGCTACCAGGAGGCTGCCCGCCAGCTCCACTTCTCGCTGGACCGCGTGGAACCCCAGGTGGAGCTGGCCCTTCCCCTGGAGCAGTCGCGGCTGCGGCTGCGCCTGGACGTGGGCGTGGACAACGCGTCGGACATGCGCCTCCGCACCCGGCGCGTGAGCGGGAACCTGCGGCTGGCGGCCCAGGGCGGGGACCATGCCCTGGGCGCCATCGGCTTCCCGGAGGGCATGGACCTGGCCCCGAAGGGCCGGAGCACCCTGCACGCCGAGGTGGTGATGACCTACGCGGACCTCAAGAATGCCTGGGGGCCGATCACGGCCGCCGCCGTGCGCCACGAGTCCGCCACCTGGAGCCTGGCCGGCGAGGCCCGCTTCGAGGTGATGGGCATCGAGTTCGGCGTGCCGTTCACCACCCGGAAGACCACCGGCCGATGACCCACCCGGTGAACCATCCGCTGAACCACTCGATGATCCGCCCGATGATCCACGGACCCGCATGATCCGCGCCGTCGTCTTCGACCTCTGGAACACGCTGGTCTTCAGTCCGGCGGGCAGCCCGTTCCAGCGGCTGAAGGGCCTGCTGCGGCCCGAGCAGGAGCACCTGCACGCCGCCCTCATGCGGGATGGGATGATCCGCCCCTACGCGTCCGTGGAGGCCTTCCTGGAGGCTTGGCGCGAGCCGGCGGGCCTCGACCCGGACCAGATGGAGGCCATGGCCCAGGCCTTCCGCGAGGCGGGGGACCAGGCGGAGTGCTTTCCCGGCGCGCCGGAAGTGGTGGCCTCGGTCCGCGACCTGGCTCGGGTGGCGCTGCTCTCCAACACCCAGAGCTTCGGCCTGGAGCTGCTGGACCGCCTGGGCATCTCCGAGCGCATCCGCCTGCAACACCGAAGCGCGGACCTGGGCGCCCTCAAGCCCGAGGCCGCGGCCTACGAGGCCGTGCAGCGGCGGCTGGGGCTCTTCCCGGGCAACCTCGCCATGGTGGGCGACAGCTGGACCGACGATGTGGAGGGCGCCCTGGCGGCGGGCTGGACGGCCATCTGGGTGAACCGAGAGGCCAAGCCGCGGCCCCACCACGATCCCGACGCCCCCCTCTACGAAGTGCGCAGCCTGGACCGCGTGCCCGAACTCATCGAGAACCTCCAGCTGGGGATGCGCTGCCCGACGTGTCTGGGATAGCCTTCAGCTCGAAGCAGAAACGTTTTTCGCCACCGATTTCGCCGATTTCAGTGATGAAAAGCGATTCCCTGTCCCAGCGCAGCATGGGCTCAAGGGGGTGCGAGGGCCGCGCCCTTTTGGGGAGCGCGGCCCTCGCATCCCCTTTGACTTCCGGCAACGCCGGAAGCGGCCTCTGGCCGGCCCATGCGGCAAACATCCGAGGCGTCATCAGCGCCATCGGTGAAATCGGTGGCTAAAAATCCTTTCGCCGAGAGCCGTCGAACCTTGTAGCCTCGGCCGTTGCCGGGGGGTGTCAGCGCCTCGGCCAGGTCCAGCCCAGATCGATGAACCACCGGAAGCCGGTGCGTGCGTCGCCCTTCACGTTGAGGTAGGCGTTCTGGCGCTGGGTGCTGACCCCGGCCTGGACGCGCAGCACCGGGTCCGGCCGCCACACCACGACCTGCTGGAGGCCCAGGAACCGGTTGCGAACTGGCATGGCACCGGGGTGGTCCAGGAGCCAGTCGGCTAGGCCGTCCTGATAAGGTCGATCCGTTCCGTAAATGGATTCCCGGAAGGGGCGGTCGCCCCCGAGCAGCCAGGTCCTCGTCGCCCATCGGGGCGTCCAGTCGATCTCGGCGCGCAGGGTGACTGTCCGCGCCTCGCCGGCGGTGGCATTGCCCAGCGGGTCCCCTTCTTGATAGAAGCCGGACAGGTAGGTGTCCTGCTCGAAGGTACGGTGGTTTGTAAGACCTGGGTTGTCAGGGTTCAGCAGGCTGTTGGCCGTGTCGAGGTACTCTACGCCGAGCCGGACCCTGCCCCAATTGACCAGGAGTCCCACCGCATCGTTGGGAACGGCAGGGCTGGGGAGGACATAGCGGGATCGCTGGTTCCAGGGCCTGAACGGCGCCTGGGTCAGGCTGATCCAGTCGTTGCGGAGGTCCTTGCGAAAGGCCGTGCCTGGTCGATGGATCAGCCACTGCATCCGGGTGTTCACGGCCTTCGAGCCGCGGGATACGTAGAAGCGCACGTCCTCGGCTTCGAACAGGCGCTCGAGGATATTCAGGCGGATCCGAACGCCGACATCGGAGGTAGAGGCGCTCTTGACGCGGCCCGTGCTCAGGAACGAGGAAGAGCCATTCAGGCCAACCCCCCCCTCGGCATAGGAGTCCTTCAAGCCGAAGAACGAGGCGATCCAATGGCGGGCCTGGTACCCCTCGGTGAGGGACCTCCCCTGGACGCTGCCGCCGAACAGGTTGATGTAGTTGATGTACAGCTCGGTGCTCTCGCCGAGCTGGGACTCCAGTCGGAGGCCGGACAGGAAGGGGCGCTGCGGATCCCCCATGTCGGCGATGGCGCGCTGCCGGTACGAGGGATCCTGGCTGCTCTCCCCGATCACCTTGTGGCCTTCCACCTGGCCCAGGAAGATCTGCCCCTTCCAGGTGCCGAGCGGCACGCCAAACACGCGGATGTCCGTGAACGGGCTTTCCACCCGGAACCTGGGGAAGGGCCGTGCGGCCTCGCCCAGCACATAGCCGCCATTGAGCCCGTAGCCCCACACCAGGGGCTCCTGTTCGAGCGCGGTGCGCCATCCGCCCGCGGAGGCGTAGGCGATGTGGAAGCGCTGGACGATGATCCGGGACTGGCCCTCGGCATCCCGCCAGGCGTTGATCTGCCCCGCCAGGTCCCAGCGGGCTCCGCTCCATCCGGCCTCCAGGTGCGTGCCCTGGCCGGTGAGGGCGTTCCCGAGGCCAAGGCTGTCCACGAAGGTGGCCGGCGCGCTGTGCTTGTCCCCGGCCCAGACGCCTCCCCCGTACCAGGCGCCCTGCCGGCCGGCACCCAGGGGTTCCTGGCGGGACCAGCCGGGCGGCATCTGGGCCGCCAGCGGCAAGCCGGCCAATAGGCAGGACAGGTTCAGCGCCAGTCGATCGTATCTCACTCGGGAATCCATGGTTGGTGGCGCCCGGGAAGTCGAAGGCCTGGCCGCCCGCAGGCGGAGTTCCGGCTCCGCATCCGCCAGTCTATACGGGATTCCCGGGTCATCAGACATGGAAGATCGAGGTGGGGCGATGTGGAAGGGGCGCCCCGCCAGCCGTGGGTTCTGAAAGCCAAAGGATTTTTTCGCCACCGATTCCAGTGATTTCAGTGATGAAAAAAGGACTCTCTGCCACAGCGCAGCATGGGCTCCATGGGGGGGGGGGGGGGGGGGGGGGGGGGGGGGGGGGGGGGGGGGGGGGCGGGGGGGGGGCGGGGGGGGCCCGCGGCGGGGGGGGGGCCCGGGGGGGGGGGGGGGCCCCCCCCCCCCCCCCCCCCCCATGACTTCCGGCAAAGCCGGAAGCGGCCTCTGGCCGGCCCATGCGGAACCCATCCGAGTTCCAATCAGCGCAATCAGCGAAATCGGTGGCCAAAAAGCTTTTGGTTGGGCCCCAGACCCGGATCAGGCAGTAGCGCTGTCCTGGCCGGGCAGCTGCACGTCCATCATGACGGAGTGCCGCGGGGTGTCCGGGCGCTCGATCCACTGCACGCGCGCGCCGAGGAGGCGGGCCAGCTGCAGCAGGCCTTCGCGGGCCTCCTGGTGCAGGGCACCGGACAGATCCGGATGCAGGGTCAGGCGCACGTCCGCCCCGCGCAGGCGCTCGCCCAGGCGCACCAGCTCGCGGTAGGCCTTGAGCAGCGAGGTCTCGGGGCTCTGGTGGCGGCCCGTGCCGTTGCAGGCGGGGCATGGCTGGGTCAGCTGCCGCTCCAGCGAGGGGCCCGTGCGCTTGCGCGTGAGCTCCACCAGACCGAACTCGGAGATGCCGCCGGCCCGGGCGTGGTTGCGGTCGCGCTTCAGCTCCTCCTGGAGCCGCGCCAGCACCTCCTCGCGATGGACCGGATCCACCATGTCGATGAAGTCGATGACCACGATGCCACCCAGGTTGCGCAGTCGCAGCTGGCGCACGATCTCGGGGATGGCCTCCAGGTTCGTGAGGTAGACCGTCTCCTCCAGATCCTTCTTGCCCACGAACTTGCCCGTGTTCACATCCACGCTGACCAGGGCTTCGGTCTGGTTCAGCACGATGGAGCCGCCGTGCTTGAGGAAGACCTTGGGCTGGCGGGCCGCCTCGATCTCCGACTCGATGCCGAAGGCCTCGAAGATGGGCAGGTCCGAGGTGAAGTGCTTCACCCGGTTCGCCCACTCGGGGTGCAGCTTCTCCACGAAGGCCAGCACCTCGCGGTGGGCCTCGGGGTCGTCCACCCAGAAGCTGGCCACTTCTTCGCGGAAGATGTCGCGCAGCACCTTCTGCAGCAGGCGCAGGTCGTGCCAGACCAGGCCCGGCGCGGGCACGGTCTCGGCCTTGGCCTGGATCTCCTGCCACATCTGGCGCAGGAAGGCGACGTCGCCCACCAGGTCCTCGTCCTTCTCGCCGATGGCGGCCGTGCGGACGATGAAGCCCTCGCCGGGCTGGGCGTGGCTTCGGATCAGCTCACGCAGGCGCTCGCGCTCCTCGGGATCCGTGATCTTGCGGGAGATGCCGATGTGGTCGATGCCCGGCATGAAGACCAGGAAGCGGCCGGGGAAGCTCAGGTGGCGGGACAGCCGGGGCCCCTTGGAGCCGATGGGATCCTTCACCACCTGCACCAGGGTCTCCTCGCCCTCCTTGAGCGGGGGCAGGGGCGGCGGCGGGGGCGGCAGATCCTCGGCGGCCTCCTCGCCATCCTCCTCGGCGGACAGGTCGGCGCCCAGGCGCTGGGCCATGGGGTCATCCAGGTAGAGGAAGCCGTCCTTGGCGCCCCCGATGCCCACGAAGGCACTCTGCATGCCGGGCAGCAGCTTGGCCACGCGGCCCTTGTACACATCCCCCACCTGGCTCTTGTTCATCGTCCGCTCGAGGAACAGCTCGCAGAGCTGGCCGTTCTCAAGCAGGGCGATGCGCGTCTCCAGGGGGGTCGAATTGACCACCAGGGACTTGCGGACTTCCATGGAACCAACCTTTCAGAATCGTGCAGGAGGTCGCCATGCCCCGACTGCGGGCCCCAGGGCCGTGCCAGGCCGAAGGGTAGGTCATTTCTACCATGACCCTAGGATGCCGCGCCAACGGTCGAAGGTTCCGGAGTTGGTGTTCATTCCTTGAGGAGGGAGAAGCGGGGACAGGATTGACAGGATTAAAAGATGGATTAACAGGATTTAATAAATTATTAGCCACCGATTTCGCCGATGGCGCTGATTGGGCCTCGGATGGGTTCCGCGTGGGCCCGCCGCAGGCGGCTTCCGGCTTTGCCGGAAGTCATGGGGGGTGGCAGGGCCGCGCTTCCAAAATGGCGCGGCCTTGCCACCCCCCATGAGCCCATGCTGCGCTGGAGCCGGGAATCGCATTTAAATCACTGAAATCGGCGAAATCGGTGGCGAATAGGCTTTTCAGTCCGTGAAGGCGCTGGTGCAGAGGGGGGTGCGCTCCTGGCGGCGGCGCTCGGTGATGCGGTTGCGCTCGTCCACGAAGACCACCTTGGGCGCCACGGTCTCGGCCTCCTCGGCGGTCATCCAGCCGTAGGCGGCGATGATCACCAGGTCGCCCTTCTGCACCAGGTGGGCGGCGGCCCCGTTGATGCCCACCTCGCCGGATCCCGGGATCCCCGGGATCACATAGGTGGACAGGCGCGACCCGTTGGTCACGTCGTAGATGTCGATCTTCTCGTTCTCCATGAAGCCGGCGGCCTCGATGAGCAACGGATCGAGCGTGATCGATCCCACGTAGTCCAGATCGGCCCTCGTCACGGTGGCGCGATGGATCTTACCGAGCAGGAAGTGACGCAGCATGCATCCTCCGGTCCAGGCTCTCAAGGGAGTCCCGGCCAACGCATAAGGATGGACCCAGGTGTACCCCGGGTCCATCCTCGATTTTTGCCCAGTCTAGTTGAACAGCACCACGTGCAAGTCCACGCCCAGCCGGGGCGGGGCCACCGGGGGCGGGGCTACGGGCAGGCGGAAGGCCCCTTCCAGGTCCAGACGGGCCCGGGGGTCGCGGATCTGGCGCAGCACCCAGCGGCCTTCGAGGAAGACGTAGCAGCGGGAGGGATCGCCGGGCACCAGGGCCACGTAGCGCCGGTCGTCGCCGGGACGCCAGTAGCCGTCCATCCAGCCGGGGGCCCGGTAGCGGCGCGGCCGGTCGCGGTCGCGGTCGTGGTCGCGATCATCGTCATCGTAGCGGTGGCGCTCGTACTTGCGCGCCTCCTTGTCCCGCTCCTTCCAGTACTTGCGCTCGGCCTTGTCGCGTTCCTTCCAGTACTTCTGGTCCTCGCGGTCATCCCGGCGATCATCCCTGCGGTCATCACGGCGGTCGTCGCGGCGATCGTCATGCCGTTCCTCCCGTTCGCCGCGCCAGCCCCGGTGGTCGTCAGGCCGGGCCGTGGCGGGTGGAGCAGTCAGGGAAACGGCCGCCAGGAGGGCGGCGCTCATCAAGTGGCGAAACATGGATTCTCCTCGCTAGTTGAACAGGGCGACGTGGAGGTCCACGCCCACCCGGGGCAGGGGCACCGGGGGAGGCGCGGCGGGCATGCGGAGGACATCACGCACCTCGGCCTGGAGGCCCACATTGAAGCCCTTGCGCAGCTCCCAGCGGCCATCGATCAGGAAATAGGCCCGGTCGGTGTAGCGGGGATCCACGGCAATGTAGGGCCGCTCGGGCAACCGGGAGCCGAACTTCTTGGCCAGGCCCGGGGGCATGCCGCCCTTCTTGGCCAGGCCCGGAGGCACGCCATCGCGGCCGCGGGCGTGCCCTGGCGGGCCGTCATCCCCGCCTCGGCCATGGCCGCGCCCCTGGGGCATGGCGATGAGAGCCGCGGAAATCAGGATCGGGACGAGCATGGAACCTCCCGGAATGCGTCTCCGGACAGTCACCCGGAGGACGCCGCCATTCTAACCCCCGGCCCTAGTGAGGGCCTCCATCCATGGGAGGAGGCGCGGATAGTCCGAAGGGTGAGGCTCTTTCTGTGAAATGCTGTTTTCGCCACCGATTTCGCTGATTCCAGTGATTAAAAGCGATTCCCGGCTCCAGCGCAGCATGGGCTCCATGGGGGGGGGGGGGGGGGGGGGGGGGGGGTGGGGGGGGGGGGCCCGGGGCCGCCCCGGCGCAGGGACGGCGGCCCGCGGCGCCAGGGCCGCGATCTTTTGGGGGCTCGCGGCCCTGGCGCCCCCCATGACTTCCGGCGAAGCCGGAGGCGGCCTCCGGCCGGCCCATGCGGAACCCATCCGAGCCCCAATCAGCGCCATCGGCGAAATCGGTGGCTAAAACGCTTTTCGCCGGAACCCGCTCAGGCGCCCTGGCCGCCACCGGTTCCCGTCCCGTGTACGGAAGGGGTCAGGAGGACGTTGTCGATGAGGCGGGTGCTGCCCAGGTAGGCGGCGACGCAGAGGGCGGCGGAGCGGTCCACAGGGGCCTGCAGGGGCTCCAGGGTCTGGGCATCCACCAGCTCCAGGTACTGGATGGAGTCCGCTCCGGTCATGAGGGCCCGGGCGGTCCCCAGCAGCTTCGCCGGCTCCCGCTCCCCCTCATCGAAGGCGGCCTTCGCCGCCAGCAGACCCTGGCTGAGGGTCAGGGCGCGCTTCCGCCCGTCCTCGTCCAGGTAGGTATTGCGGCTGCTCAGGGCCAGGCCATCCGCCTCGCGCACCGTGGGCACCACCACCACGTCCACGGTGAGGTTCAGGTCCCGGGCCATGCGGCGGATCACCGCCGTCTGCTGGAAGTCCTTCTGGCCGAAGAACGCCAGGTCCGGCTGCACGATGTTGAAGAGCTTCGCCACCACCGTGGCCACGCCCCGGAAGTGGCCGGGGCGGTAGCGGCCGCAGAGGGTGTCGGCCAGGTGGCCGGGCTCCACATGGGTCTGGAAGCCCGTGGGGTAGATCTCGGCGACCTCCGGCATGAACAGCACCGTGGCCCCGGTTTCCAGGCAGAGGTTCTGGTCCCGCTCCAGGTCCCGGGGATAGCTGGCCAGGTCCTCGCCGGGGCCGAACTGCGTCGGGTTCACGAAGATGGACACCACCGTGGCGTCGCAGCGGGCGGCGCTCTGGCGGATGAGGGCCCCGTGGCCCTCGTGCAGGAATCCCATGGTGGGGACGAAGCCGATGCGCTTGCCCTCGTCCCGCAAGGGTCTCAGGAGGGCACGGAGATCAGCAATGGAACGGACGACTCGCATGGACAAAAGCGGGATCCTTCAGAAAGCGCCTGTCAGTTTACCAAGGGCGCGATCAGGGGTGCCACTGGGTCAGAACCGGACGAACGGCTTCTGGAAGCGTATAGGATTCCCGGTCGTCGGGGAACCCTCCGGAGCGGACATCCTCGGCCCAGAGGGCCAGGGCGTCTCGCAGGTCTTGGAATCCTTCGGCATAGCGGCGCACGAATTTCGGCGAGGTGCCCGGCAGGAGGCCCAGCACATCGTGGAAGACCAGCACCTGGCCCGAGCACCGGGGGCCGGCCCCGATGCCGATGGTGGGAATCTCCAGGGTTTCCGTCACCCGGGCCGCCAGGTCCGCGGGGATGCCCTCCAGCACCAGGCTGAAGCAGCCCGCGTCCTGCAGCTTCTGGGCGTCCTCCAGCAGGCGGATGGCGTCGCCCTTGTGCTTGCCCTGCACCTTGAAGCCGCCCATGGGGTTCACGCTCTGAGGCGTGAGGCCCAGGTGCCCCATGACGGGGATCTCCGCGTCGATGAGGGCGTGGATCATGGGCAGGCGCTTGGCCCCGCCCTCGAGCTTCACCGCCTGAGCCCCGCGCTGGAGAAAGCCTCCCGCGTTGCGGAGGGTGTCTTCCACGCTGAGGTGGAAGCTCAGGTAGGGCATGTCCGCCACCAGCATGGCCGTGGGCTGGGTGCGGGCCACGGCCTCCAGGTGGTGGTTCATCATGGCCATGCTGACGGGCAGGGTGTTCTCGAAGCCCAGGCACACGTTCCCCACGCTGTCGCCCACGAGGATCAGGTCCACGCCCGCCGCATCGGCGATGCGGGCGGTCGCGGCATCGTAGGCCGTGACCATCACGAGCTTCCGTCCCGCGTGGTGCCAGGCGTGCAGCTGGGGAAGGGTGACGCGGGTGCGCGCGTCCGCGGGCAGGTGGCTCATGGGGGTCTCCGCTGGAAGGTCGAAGCCGTGGGCCTCCATGTAACCACCAAAAACCGGAACAGGATGAACAGGTTTCCCGGGGAGGCAGAGGCACATCCAGCGCAAAGCATTTTTCGCCACCGATTTCGCTGATTCCAGTGATTTAAAAGCGATTCTCTTCCCCAGCGCAGCATGGGCTCCATGGGGGGCGCCAGGGCCGCGATCTTTCGGGGGCTCGCGGCCCTGGCGCCCCCCATGACTTCCGGCAACGCCGGAAGCGGCCTGCGGCCGGCCCATGCGGGACTCATCCGAGGCCCCATCAGCGCCATCGGCGAAATCGGTGGCTAAAAAGGATTTCTCAGCCCCCGTGAACCAGTCTCCGGACCTGAAGGCTCGGGCCGAAGTTCAGGAGCAGGCACACAGGCTTTCCGCTGGCCTTGAGGTAGTTGAGGCTCTGGGCCATGTGGGCGTCCAGGATGCCCGCGACCGCTTTCAGTTCCACAAGAACTCGGCCCTCCACGAGCAGGTCCACCTGGAACTCACCCACCAGCGCGCCGTCGTAATGAACCTCCAGGCCATGCTGCTGGATCACCTCAAGTCCCGCCTTGCGCAGCTCGTGGGCCAGGGCATTCTCGTAGACCTTCTCCAGGAAGCCGTGGCCGAGGGTGTTGGCCACCTTGAAGGCGCAGCCGATGATCCGCTCCGTCAGAGGATCGTGCTCCTGCATCGTCTGTCTCCATGTCGGGAAGGGAGAGACAGCTTAGCCCGGGGGGTCGGCAAATCCGACACCAAAGAAAAAGATGTTTTTCGCCACCGATTTCGCTGATTTCAGTGATTTAAAAGCGATATCCGGCTACAGCGCAGCGTGGGCTCCATGGGGCGCGCCAGGGCCGCGATCTTTTGGGGGCTCGCGGTCCTGGCGCCCCCCATGACTTCCGGCGAAGCCGGAAGCGGCCTCTGGCCGGCCCATGCGGGACCCATCCGAGGCCCAATCAGCGCCATCGGCGAAATCGGTGGCAAAAAAGGCCTTTCGCCGGAGGCCGCACTTGGCCAGTCCACACGGAACGCATCCGAGACGCAATCACCGTTACTGGCGAAACCGATGGCAAAAAACCACTTTCACCGGGGCTCACCCCTTTCTGCCCGGGCGCGAAAGCTCGATCCGGGCGGTCTGTGCCTCTTGTCACTTAGTCTCGAATTGTGAATCCCCGGCCACGAATGAGACGATATGAGGCTCTGTTGAAACTGGCCTCCAGCTCGTACCTGACCGATAGGAATGGAATGTCTGAGATTCTCCCGATCCACCCGTCCTCTATGCCGGGTGCCCCGGCCCTCTGCCGGCGCCTCCCGGTCCTGGCCGTCCTGGGCCTGACCCTCCTGCTGGGCGCCTGCCGGGCCCCGGGCATGAAGTTCAACGAGCGCGCCTTCGAGCGGGAGACCCGCACCCGGGTGAACGGCCAGGACGTCACCCTGCATCCCCTGAACCCCGAGACCCTCAAGACTTACGGGGCCCGCCCGGCCTCCACGGAGGTCAAGGAGCTGCTGGCCGCCAAGGTCGAGCCCTACCGCATCGGCCCCCAGGACATCCTCATGGTCACCGTCTGGGACCACCCCGAGCTGACCCTGCCCCTGGGCCAGTACCGCACCGATGCCGCCACCGGCATGGTGGTGGACGAGGACGGCTTCCTCTTCTACCCCTACATCGGCCGCGTGAAGGTGGCGGGCCTCACGGTGGTGGAGGCCCGCGCTCTCCTCACCGCCAAGCTCGATGACGTGCTCCAGCGGCCCCAGGTGAACGTGCAAGTCATCGCCTACCGGTCTCAAAGGGTCTTCATCAGCGGAGAGGTGCGCAACCCAGCCGTCTACAACGTCACCGACATCCCCTTCACTCTGGCGGAGGCCGTCAACCGTGCCGGCGGCTTTCTGCCCACGGCGGACCAGAGCCACGTCCTGGTCTCCCGCGGGGATCGGACCTGGTCCCTCGACTTCCTCCAGCTCATGACCCGGGGCAACCGCATCGGTCAGATCCTGCTTCGGGACGGTGACTCCGTGCATGTCCAGAGCCGGGACGAGGAACCCGTCTACCTCCTGGGCGAGCTGCGCAACCCCCGCTCGGTGCCGACCTACCACGGCAAGCTGTCCCTGGCCCAGGCCATCTCCGATGCCGGCGGCATCAACACCACCACCGCCGAGGCCCGGTCCATCTACGTGTTCCGGCGCGGCCAGGCCGAGAACGCCGTGGACGTGTTCCACCTGGACGCCTACAACCCCGTGGCCATGGTGCTGGCCGACCGCTTTGCCCTCCAGCCCCGGGACCTGGTCTACGTGGACGCCGGCCCCCTGGTGCGCTGGAACCGCGTCGTGAGCCTCATCGTGCCCACGGTCTCCGCCCTCACCTCCACCGCCTCCGAAGTCAAGTACCTCAGCCAGTAGCCCATGCCCCTCGCCATCCGCCGCATCCTCGTCCTGTGCGAGGGCAACCACTGCCGCAGCCCCCTGGCGGAAGCCCTGCTGCGGAAGGCCCTCGACCCCGGCATCGAGGTGCGCTCCGCCGGGCTGGGGGCCCTGGTGGCCCAGCCCGCCCACGAGGAGACCCGGCGCCTGGCCGCGGAGCTGGGCCTCGACCTCGAGGCCCACCGGGGACGCCAGGTCAGTCCCGAGCTGATCCGGGACTCGGACCTGGTCCTGGTGATGGACCGGGCCCAGAAGGAAGCCTGCGAGGCCCTGACCCCCCACGCCCGGGGCCGGGTCTTCCTGCTGGGGCACTGGCTGTCCTCCGAGGGTGAAGGAACAGATGCCGGGAAGACCGGCGGCCAGGAGATCGCCGACCCCATCCAGGGCGGCCCCGAGGCCCACCGCCTCGCCTGCGAACACATCCAGGGCGCCATCCAGACCTGGCTCCCCCGACTTGCCCCAAGGAACCCATGAGCGCCACCGAACCATCCTCCCGTCCCGCCGCCCAGGACCTCCGTGGCCCCGGAGGCGGGGACGAGGTCTCCCTGGGCGAGCTCATCGCCAACCTGTGGGAGGGCCGCCACCTCATCCTGGGCGCCACCCTGCTGGCCCTGCTGCTGGGCGGCTACTACGCCTGGCGCAAGAGCCCCGTCTACCAGGTGGACGCCCTGCTCCAGGTGGAGGACAAGAAGGGCGGCAAGGGCGGCCCGGGCATGGAGGCCCTGTCCAGCCTGCTGGACCAGCCCACCGTGGCCCAGGCCGAGATCGAGATCCTCAAGAGCAACCTGGTGCTGGGCCGCACGGTGGAGGCCTTGGCCCTCGACACCGTGGCCCAGCCCACCTTCAACCCCCTGGTGGGCGATGCCCTGGTGCGCCGCCGCCCCGATGCCCCCAGCCTGCGCATCGAGCGCTTCGAGGTGCCTGCTCCCTTGATGGGCGCGGCCTTCCGCCTTGTCGCCGGGGAGAACGGTGCCTTCCGCTGGGAGGATCCCGATGGCCGGGCGCTGGCCACGGGCCACGAAGGTGAGGAACTCAAGGCGGCTTGGCAGGGCCAGCCCCTGGTCCTTCAGGTGCGCCGCCTGGTGGCCCCCCCGGGCCAACGCTTCAGCCTCACCCGCCAGCCCATCCTCGATGCCATCGAAGCCCTCCGCCAGGGCCTGCAGGTGGCCGAGAAGGGCAAGCAGACCAACATCCTGGGTCTCAGCTTCGAGCACCGCAGCCCCATCCGCGGGGCCGAAATCCTCAACGAGATCGTGGCCCAGTACGTGCGGCAGAACATCGAGCGCAAGGCCGAGGAGGCCTCCAAGACCCTGGCCTTCCTGCAGGAGCAGCTGCCCCAGCTCAAGGCCAAGCTGGAGGCCGCCGAGAACCAGCTGAACCAGTACCGCATGCAGGCCGGCTCCGTGGACCTGCCCGAGGAGGCCAAGCTGGTGCTCAAGCAGAGCGTGGACCTGGAAGGCCAGATTCTGGCGCTCAAGCAGAAGAAGGACGAGGTGCTCCGCACCTACAAGGAGCGCTCGGACGTGGTGGCCACCCTGGACCAGCAGATCGCCAAGCTGAGCGGCGAAGCCCGCCAGCTCGACGGCAAGGTGCGGGCCCTCCCCCGCACCCAGCAGGAGCTGGTGCGCCTCATGCGCGATGTCCAGGTGGACACGGACATGTACACCGCCCTGCTCAACAACGCCCAGCAGCTGCAGGTAGCCAGGGCCGGCGAGATCGGCAACGCCCGCATCGTGGACCACGCCCTGCCGAGCCTGCGGCCTGTCAGGCCTAATCGCGGCCAGATTCTCGGCCTCTGCGCCATCCTGGGTCTGGCTGTCGGCATCGGTCTGGCCATCCTCCGACGCCTGCTCCATCAAGGGGTGGAGGATCCCAGGGTGATCGAGGCCAGCTTGGGGCTTCCGGTGATCGTCACCATCCCCCACAGCGACCGACAGGCGCAACTATTCAAGGACATCCAGAACCAACAGGGGGAGGGGCTTCTTCTGGCCACGTCCACCCCTGAGGATCAGGCGATCGAGAGCTTGCGCAGCCTGCGCACCAGCCTGCACTTCACCATGCTGGACGCGCCCAATCAGGCGATCATGATCGCCGGTCCCTCACCCTCCATTGGCAAGTCCTTCGTCAGCAGCAATTTTGCTGCGGTGCTCGCCCAGGGCGGCAAGCGGGTGCTGCTGGTGGATGCGGATATGAGGCGGGGCGGGTTGCACCTCTATTTCGGCATCCCCAGGCGCGATCGTGGCCTCTCCGAGGTGCTCGCCGGTGCGATGAACTGGCGGGAGGCCATCCACTCGGTGCAGGGGCTGGATGTTCTCACCACAGGCGCCATCCCCCCCAATCCGGCAGAGCTGCTCATGTCCGATCGGTTCAGCAGTCTGGTGAAGGAGGCCTGCGCCGCCTACGACCACGTGATCATCGACGCCCCCCCCGTCATGGCCGTCACCGATGCCGCCGTGATCGGCACCCGTGTCGGAGCGGTCCTGCTCCTCGCCAAGGCCGGCCAGCATCCCCTCGAGGAGATCCGAGCCGCGGCCCAGCGCCTTGAAGTCGGGGGTCTGCGCCTGCGGGGCTGCATCCTCAATGACGTGCCAGAGCGGAAAGGCGGCTATCGCTACCACCGATACGCCTACCACTACAGCTACTCGAAATGAACACGACGCCGATCCCTCGTTCCTCGTGGCGCATCTGCTTTGTCACGACCCTCTATGTCACCTTGGACACCTTCGTCCGGCAACAGGCCGAGACTCTGGTGAAAGCCGGTTGGGAGGTTACTTGGGTCTCCGCACCCAGGACGGGGAATCAACCTGCTCCGCCTGCCGGGGTGCGCCATGTGCCCCTGCCCATTGTCCGCGGGTCTTCAGCCCTTGGAACCATCAGGGGTTTCTTGGCTTTGTTCAGATTGTTCCGCCGGGAACGCTTCGACCTCGTGCAGTACTCCACTCCGAACGCCGCCTTCTGCGCTTCCCTGGCGGCGCGTCTCGCCGGTCAGCCACGGCGCTTATACGCCCAGTGGGGGCTTCGTTATGTGGGATTTTCCGGCCTGACGCGCTCGTTTTTCAAGGCGGTGGAACGCTTCGTCTGTGCCTGTTCCACCTTGGTGCAACCCGACAGCGCTAGCAATCTGGCCTTTGCCATCGACGAAGGCCTGTACCCACCTTCCAAGGGCCGCGTCATCGGCCATGGAAGCGCCTGCGGGGTGAACCTCGGGCGGTTTGATGCGGACCAGCGAGAATCCTGGCGCGCGGTCCACCGCCAGGAGGCGGGGTTGGACGAGGGTCATGTGGTCATCGGATTTGTCGGGGCCGTATGCCGGGACAAAGGCTGTAATGAACTGCTCTTCGCAGCCCAGCAGTTGCTCTCGGATCATCCCGAGGCTCGCCTGATGCTTGTCGGCCCCTGTGATTTTCTCAAGACCTTGGATCCCGCGCTCCTGGCCTGGGCCCAGGCCTCCAATCAGGTGATCTGGGTGCCTCCCACTCGGTGGGTCCCGGAGTACTTGGCTTGCATGGATGTCTTCGCGTTCCCCAGCTACCGGGAAGGATTCGGCATGGCGGTCGTCGAGGCGGAGGCCATGGGGCTGCCCGTCGTGGTCACCGACATTCCTGGGCCCCTGGATGCCATGGTGGACGGAATCACCGGGCTCGTCGTGCCGGTGAAGGATGGGCCTGCCCTTGCTTCGGCTCTGCGGCGCCTGTTAGTTGATCCCTCCTTGCGGGCCCGCTTGGGAGCCGGTGGCCGGGAGCTGGTGGCCAAGCGGTTCGAGCAGACCTGGTTCATGGAACAAGTCCGGGCGGACAAAGCCAGGATGGTTCAGGAAGGGGCGCTTCATGCCTAGGGTGTCCATTCTCACCGGGATCTATCAGTGCGAGGCCACCCTGGTGGAGGCTCTGGAATCCATCCTGGCCCAGACCTTTACGGACTGGGAGATGATCCTCTGCGACGATGGGTCCACCGACCGGTCACCCGAGATCGCCCAATCCTTCGTGGACCGTGATTCCCGCTTCGTGCTGATTCGGAACCCCCGGAATCTGGGCTTGGCGGCTGCGCTCAACCTGGCCTTTCAGCACGCCAAGGGGGAGTACCTGGCGCGCATGGATGGCGACGACCGTTCCCGGCCTGACCGGCTGGCCATCCAGGTGGCGTATCTGGATGCGCATCCCAGCTGCGCCGTAGTGAGTGGCGCCATGGCGTCCTTTGATGAGAAGGGGTTCTGGGGCACCATCCGGCCGAGGCAGCAGGATCCTTCTCTCGAAAGCCTGGCTTGGAGCACGCCATTCACCCATGCCCCCTGCATGATGCGTCGGGAAGTGCTGGCGCGGGTTGGCGGCTACCGGACCGATGTGGGCCGAGTGGAGGATTACGACCTATGGGTGCGGGTCTACGCTGCGGGATTCAAGGGCCACAACCTGGACCAAGTGCTTTACGAGGTGCGGGAGGACCGTGCCACCAATCGCCGCCGGGACTATCGCCGCCGGGTGGATGAGGCTCGGGTGGCCTGGCGGGCCTGCCGAATGCTCGGGCTGTCATGGCGGGGCCATATCGGAGCGTTGCGCCCTCTTCTGGTGGGTCTGCTGCCCACAGCCATCTATGAAACCCTGAGGAAGCGCCGGCATGCCTGAATCCCCGGTCCGGTCCACCCGCCGGCCGGGGCCCTCGGCTGAGGGAGCCTGCGTGTGATTCCACTTCCCCTCTACACCCCCATCTTCTACCACGCCGTGTTGGCGCTGGTGCTGGGAACGGCCTTGGTCTATCTGATGTCGCCGTTCGGCGCACCCTCCCGTGCCGTGGGGGTGGTTCTGACCTGGGGCCTGGCCTTGGCGGTGATCCTCTACATGGGCCTGCGTCCCATCAGCGGGCGGTACTTCGTGGACATGGGCACCTACGCCTTCGACTTCAAGCGGCTCCAGGGGCCCGGAGCCCCACCGGTGATGTATGGCGCTGGCGAGTGGGCCTTCGCGGGCTTCATGAAGGCCTCGGCAGCGGCCATGTCGGCCGAAACCTGGTTCCTGCTCTGCGCAGCCCTGTACGTGGGAGTCATCGCCTGGGCCGTCTGGCGGGTGCATGGCCCCCGAGCCGCCTACCCGACCCTGCTCATGGCCGTGTCCTCGTTTTCCTTCTGGGCCTATGGCACCAATGGCATCCGCAACGGGCTGGCGACCTCCCTGGTGCTGCTGGGCATGGCATTCCGGGATCGCAAGATTCCCATGGCCCTGATCTTTATCCTGGCCATCGGCACCCATGCGTCAGCGATCCTGCCCATCGCCGTCTTCCTTCTGACCTTCGTCTACGCCAACCCAATGGCCTATTTGGGGGGGTACCTCTTTGCAGTGCTGCTATCCCTGACCATGGGGGGCTGGTGGGAGCAGGCCTTCGCAGCTTCGGGTCTGATGGGGGATGGGCGGTTCTCCGGCTACCTGGTGGACCAGTCCAACGCCCAGGCTTTCAGCGCCACGGGGTTCCGCTGGGACTTCCTGGCCTACAGCCTCTGGCCCATCGCCATGGGAGGCTGGCAGATCTTCCGCAATAGGTTCACAGACCGCTTCTACCTCCAGCTCTTCAACACCTACGTCGCCGCGAACGCCTTCTGGGTTCTGGTGATCCGGGCGAGTTTCTCGAATCGCTTTGCTTACCTGTCGTGGTTCCTGATGTCCTGGGTGATGGTCTATCCCCTGCTGGCAGATGCCGCGTCGAGGGGACGCAACCGTGCCTTGGCAGGGGTCCTCTTGGCCTATTTCGGGTTCACCTACCTGATGTTCCTGAAGGGATGATCAGATGCCCCGCATCCCCAAGATTCTGCACTACTGCTGGTTCGGGAAAGGCAACCTACCGCTGGAGGCAATCCAGTTCATCGATGGGTGGCGAAGGGTTTGCCCCGACTATGAAATCCGCGAATGGAATGAAACCAATTTCGACGTGTCCTGCTGCCGCTATGTATCAGAAGCTTATGAACGCCGTAAGTTTGCATTCGTCAGTGATTATGCTCGTGGGTGGGCGCTGCTTCAGCACGGTGGCATCTACCTCGATACTGACGTTGAACTCCTTCGGCCCATGGATGTTTTTCTCGAGCATCAGGCCTTCTTCGGGTTCGAACACGGCCACTATGTTGCCACCAGCACCTTCGGTTGCGCCCAGGGCCACGAGATCATCAAGGAATATCTGGCGCAATACCAGGATCGGGCCTTTGTAGAAGCGAACGGGCGTGAGGACCTGACCACTAACGTCCAGGTACTTACCCAACTCCTCGAACGGCGAGGTCTGATCCTCAATGGCCTGCGACAAGATCTGCCTGATGGTGTGGCTTGCTATCCGGAGACTGTGTTCTCCCCTTACGATTACGCCAACTGTCTGGACCATCGGACACCCGCGACGGTGGCCATCCACCACTATGCCCAGACATGGGTAACACCCAAAGGGAAGGCACTTCGGCGGCTGAAAGAAACTGTTGCGGCTCTCGGTGGTGGGCCTTTGATCAAGTACCTTCGAAGGTTATTGCGGTCCTAGATTCTTCCCTCGACCACGACACCTCATTCGGGTTAATCGGCGTGAAGCATCAATCTCTTGGCACTCGAAGGAGGATTCTAGTCCTCTCCCACGCCATGCGGATTGGCGGGGTGGAACGGTCCTTGATCGGCCTGCTAGAGCACCTGCTCCTTGAGGGGCATGAGGTGAGCCTCTTTCTCTGGGCTCATGAAGGGGAGTTCATGGGACTCCTGCCTGCTGGAGTGCGCCTGCTTCCAGAACTGCCGGCCTACACAATGCTTGAGCGCCCCATCCACCGGGTGCTCACCGAGGGGTATGTGGGCATCGCTCTGGCCCGGTTTGCGGCCAAGGTCGTAACTGCCCTGCGGGATCAGTTTCTGGGGCGACCCGGCTTCCTGCTTCCACGAAGCCTTCGCTACTGCCTGCCTTTTCTTCCTCCCATTCCAGGGCGCTATGACCTGGTCCTGAGCTTCCTCACCCCCCACGATGTGGCGCGAGCCAAGGTGCAGGCCGATCGCCGGGTTGGATGGATCCATACGGACTACGGTTCCGTGGAATACGGGGTGGACCAGGCCTTTGAGTGGCCCATGTGGGCCGCCATGGACCGCATCCTAGCGGTGTCCGAAGGTGTCCGTGACTCCTTCATCAAGGTCTTTCCGGAAGCGTCAGGCCGCACGGGTGTCATGGAGAACATCCTTTCCTCCACCTTCATCCGTCAGCAGGCCGAAGGGGATGTGAGTGCCGAGATGCCCCAGGAGCCGGGAATCGCGCGCCTTTTTTCAGTCGGACGATTCTGCCATGCAAAAAATTTCGACTCCGTGCCGCAGATTGTGCGCCGTCTGGGTGAATTGGGATGTCTGGTGCAGTGGTACCTCGTCGGCTTTGGGCCCGATGAGGTGCTCATCCGGCGGCGAATCGCGGAAGAGGGGGTTGGGGATCGCGTCATCATCCTGGGGAAGAAAGCCAATCCCTATCCGTACATGAAGGCCTGCGACCTCTATGTCCAGCCTTCGCGATACGAGGGGAAGGCCGTGACCGTGCGCGAGGCCCAGATTCTAGGCAAACCGGTTCTGATTACCGCTTATGACACCGCTCCAAGTCAGATCCGCCATGGAGAGGATGGGTGGATTTGCTCCCTGGACCCGCAGGGCATTGCTGAGGCGATCCAGATGCTGCTGACGAAACCGGGCCTCATGGCGCGGCTAGCTGAATGCGGACATATCAGCAGCCAGGGCATCGAGAATGATGGTTGGTCATTTTGATGGATTTGTGATGGATTTGGTCCAAATTGTTAGAAAATATAAAAGCTTTAGTTGGGGATTGTTACTCAAAAGATGTATTTTTGAGTTTTAATTGCGCGCTATAGCCGGTTTCTCTTAGCAGAATTCGTATGGCATAAGCGGCCGCGGCCATGGGCGTACCAAGACTGACAAATCCGACGCCAGAGCCCGACTGATGACACCAGGAAGCCCAAGCCATGAGCAACCCCATTCCCACCAAGAACTCCCAGATGGCTGGGTTTGTTCGCGAGCAGAATCCCAGGGATCTTCCGTGGGCGAGGATCAATAGCCCAGCGTAGGCCAGGGTGGCGAGGGTTAGTGCCCATGCAGCGCCCAGGACCCCCCAACGGGGAACGAGCCAGAACAACAGACCGGCATTGAGAAGGGTGAAGGTGCTTTCGTACGCGAGGTACAGGGAACTCCTTCCTTGGGCCAAGAGGGCCAAGCGGAAACCGGACACCAACACTCGGGCAAAGACCGCGACAGCGAGTAACCGCAGAATCCCGGCTGCTTCGATGAATGAGGTGGTGTAGAGCAGGCTAAGCAAGTGGGGTGCGAGGCCTAGGATGAACATGAGCCCTGGAAAGGCCAGCAGGACGGACATGCGGAGTTGTTGATTGAAGGAAGCATTGAAAGCGCTGGGCTCCCTGACTTGGCTCGCCAACCTGGGGTAGAAATCGGTGCTTAGGGCTGTGAGCACGAAAGTGGCCAGCATGGTCGAAATGGACGAGGCTGCCTGGTACTGACCTAGCGCAGCCAAGCTGGTGGAGCGTGTGATGGCCAATCGCTCGATATTGGGGTAAACCGCGCCGATCACCGCCGAAAGCATCACGGGCGCCCCGAAACGTA
Organism: Geothrix paludis; assembly: GCF_022808815.1. GTDB lineage: Bacteria > Acidobacteriota > Holophagae > Holophagales > Holophagaceae > Geothrix > Geothrix paludis. The sequence continues at coordinate 262,720 of NZ_JAKZLC010000003.1, forward strand.
TAAGCCCGCCCGCCTCAATGATGCGTTCGCGCCAGGGGATCGTGGTCGATGGGAGGTCCAAGCGCCGGGTGTACCAGGCTGCCACGGCCAGGGTGGCGAAGCCGCCGGCGACGATGGCCAGGGGAATGCCGTAGGGACCGCAGAATACAAGAAGGGGGATGGTTAGGAGTGTTCCTACCACGGCCCCAAGGATGTTGATGATGGCCAGGTCAGTGATTCGGCGAAGGCCTTGGATGACACAAGTGTAGGCTGTCGTCAGGGCCCGAAAGAGGATGGTCAACCCCAGAATGGCCACTGAGAGGGAAGCACCGGGAGCCTTCAACACCCAAGTGGCGGCAGGGTGGCTGAACCCAATCATCAGGAGGCAACCGACTCCGCCGGTGGCCCAGGTCGTCACCTTGAGGGTGGAGGCAACCTTGGAAACCTCGATCTGATCCGGAGCCCCGGAATACTGGGCGATTCGTCGGATGCCGCTGGTCCCCAGGCCGAAGCTGGTCAGGATGGCAATGATCTCCACCCAGCCGGACATCAGGCCGAACAGCCCAACCCCGGGGGGGCCGCTGACGAGGGCGATCACCTTGGTCCGAACCAGCCCGACGGCCATGACGATGATGGAACTCAGACTGACGATGACCGTGGACTTGAGGATGTCCTTGGATTCGGCTTGCCGGCCCCGGGCTCCAACGGACAGAGCTGGCGCCAAGTTATTGGCCGGTTGGATGGAGGAAGGGGCGGGCATCTATGGGGCTCAGGCCACGCTGCTGATGAATGCTCGGCAGGTTGTTTTGAGAGATTCGGCCCATGCCTCGTGGGTCGTGGGGTTTTCGGGGACGATGCCCCGCTGGAGTAGAGCCTGGAGATCGAAAGTCGCCTCGTAGCCCCCATCAGGGTGTATGTCTATCCGATGGAACAGGTCGATCAATCCGTCGAAGCGGCAGTGGTCCACCTCGGAAGGAAAGTAGTTCAGGAAGATCACGGGAGTCCCCAGGGCCAAGCAGGGGAGGGCCGCATGAATCCGGGAGGTGATCACCAACCGGGCCTTCGCGTACCTGGACAAATAGGTCTCGGCCAGTGTGAATCTGTCTTCCTGGGTTGTCTTGGCGGCGGGCAAGACATGGTGAAGCACACGGGAAGAGGCGAGGAATGTCGCGGGGAAGATTCGATCCAGAAGTCGCTGGCCAAGCCCCAGCCTTGGGAGGTCGCCCTGGAGGATGTGGCGCACCAGAGATCTCGGGCTCGAAAAGCAGGATGCGAGGGTCGGGAGGCTGAAGAATGGATCGACGAGGTAGATTTCCTCCGTTCGTTCGGATGGGTTCCCTCGGTACGAATCCAGGGTCAGGGTCAAACAGCCGGAGAAGTACGCCTCGATACCCACCGATTGGAGCAGATCGCGGGTGTGATGGTCCCGGCAGCCGATCGGCTGGTGTTCCTTCAGATACGCGATCCCCGTATGGCTGAGGATGCCGGCAGCGGCGCTCGAGTTAATGTGGAAGGAGGTGAAAAGCGGCTGGATGGTCTTCGAGGGGATCCAGTTCTGGTGATTGTGGGTGAACCATCCATTGAGAATCATGGCGATCGGATCGCCGGAGTAGGCCCCCAACTCCTCACGGTTGATCAGTCGGTCTACTGAAGGAAGAAACTGCTTGGCGGCTAGGCTTTGGATGTAATCGCCAAGGTTGTAGGTCGTAGAAGGATGGTGATAACCCAGCAGGCCATAGATCATTGCAGACGATTCCTATTGGAGTGGTGGGTCAAGTGGCGGGATAGCCGACGTCTAAGCCCAAGGTAAACAGAAAATGCCAATGGAAATTGTAAGGCCACCTTTGTCTTAAAGTTGATGTAGGGGGTGCCCTTTTCGGTGCGCTTCCTCTCGATACTGAGTTGAATGAATTGCGACAGTTCTTTTTGGGCCAACTTGCGGAGGTAGTACCTGTCCGATTCAGGGATGATGAAATTGAGGGGCTTGGCCTGGGCCGCAAGGTTCTCGATCTGTTTCCAAAGACGAAGGTTGGATGGGTTGGAGGCGAATCGGCCATGCTGGAATGCCTCGAAAAGATACTGAAACGGCTTATCGGGAAGAGGAATACCGTAGTCCATGGGATTTGCACCATGGAGTGCCAGAGTGACCGCAGTCCGTAGGCATTTTTCACAAACGCCACAATTCAGCGATTCTTTTGCATCTGAGTAGCAAACCCTCAACAAAGGTTTCGCCGGTAGGTCACGATAGGTCTCGACAATCAACCCGACCTTTTCGGCCCTGGAAAGTTCAGAACCATCATTGATGACTTGGGTACTCGCCCAGCGGATTGCGGAGTCAGTCTCTGGCGTCGACCCCCAGGCGAAGTCTGTATCGGACGAGGCGATGTAGATTTTCCCGAGGCCGTGCAGATGAGCCAAAGGGGCAAGTGATGCTGTAAGCGCAAGTCCATGCTGTACCAAAGCCCACCAGTCAGCAGACACTAAGGCATGGAGGTGGTAAGTATAGAATTCTCTGAAATCTGTTTTAACAATTGAACAGGGGAGGGTTGCTATGGGATCTAAGCGCTGGAAATAGGATTGGCAACTTTTCCATTGGAGAGTATCCCGTAGAGGAATATCGGCGCCGTGATAGAGGATGAGCCGAGGGGATTCCTTGGCATGCCGGATGAAACTTGTGAAAGCGTCGACTCCTCCGCTGAAGAGAAGTGCTGTCTTTAAAGGGTTTTCTGAATAAATAGTCTCAATTTTGTCGTAGATTATATTGGATTGAAAATTTCTGTTTGGATGATGGTGGAGAAAAAGGGCCTTGATTGTATTTATCGATTTTAAAAAAGTCGAGTCTATGGTTGGCACATAGAGGTCGGCGTCCAAGAACCAAGCGATCGGGGCCATGTTGGCGAGAAAAGGTACTGTCAAAATGGACGCAGGGCAGGTTGAAATATCTTCCTCGTATTCAATGAAAAAGGATCTTTTTCGTTTAAAATAGGACTCAACACCTGGACATTGAAAATGATAGGTCAATCGTTTATTGTTGTTTGATAATAATATTTTTTCCAGCCTAATCATAGCTGCCTCTTTTAACCATATCAGTTGTCTTTAATTTAAAACCGAATGTCATCGAATGACTGCATACATGGGTTCATCTAATAGGCTTAGGCCAGGGCTGAATTCAGAGAAGAATTTGATTTTATCCAGGTCAAGCCATCACTGCACATGGCCATTAGATCGCGTTCGGCACGCCAACCGAGCATGGTGTGCGCTCGGTCGGGATTGGCATAACACAGAGCGATGTCGCCAGGGCGGCGAGGGCCGAATTGCCAGGGAATGGGGTGTCCCATGACCTTTTCCATGGCTTGGATCATCTCCAGCACAGAATATCCGCGCCCCGTGCCGAGGTTGATGGGGATGGCGCCTTCGATCCTGGGCAGGGCCTTCAGGGCTGCCAAATGCCCGAGGGCGAGATCGACGACATGGAGGTAGTCCCTCACGCCTGTACCATCTGGCGTGGGGTAGTCCTGCCCGAAGACTTCCAGGTGAGGGCGATGGCCGCTGGCCACTTGGAGGAGGTATGGCATCAGATTGTTGGGAACGCCTTGGGGATCCTCACCCAGCAGGCCGGAAGGATGGGCTCCCACGGGATTGAAGTACCGCAGCAGGGCAATGCGCCAGCCAGGTTCGCTCTTGGCCAAGTCCCGGCAGATCTCCTCGATCATGAGCTTGGAACGCCCATAGGGATTGGTGGCGGAAAGTGGGGAATCTTCGCGGATCGGCACCTCGGCTGGGTCACCATAGACCGTGGCCGAACTAGAGAACACCAGGTTGCGGCAGCCGGCACCCCGCATGGCCTCCAGCAGGTTCAGAGTGCCCGTGACGTTGTTCTGGTAGTAGGTCAGGGGTACCCGGGTGGATTCGCCCACGGCCTTCAGGCCCGCAAAGTGGATGACGGTCTGGATGGGATGATCGCGGAAGAGGGCGGCCATGCAGCCTGGGTCTCGCACATCGCCTTCCACGAAGGTGAAGTCTCGGCCTGCCAGGGTGCAGATGCGGCTGATGACGGAAGGTTTGGCGTTGGCGAAGTTGTCCAGGGCCACGACTGCGTATCCGGCCTGAAGCAACTCCACGACAGTGTGGGACCCGATGAATCCGGCGCCGCCGGTGACCAGAATGGTGTCGGGGTTGGACATGGCTTCCTTCTTTGAACTCAAGCCTGGCTTGAAAGGAGGGGATTCCAAAGGAACCGACGCAACGCTTCCACGCCCTGGACCCGATGGGTTGCAATGGCCTGAACGGAGGGAGGCTCTGGGGTGGCATGGACCTGCCCGGGGTGCTCCACTTGCACGGTGATCCATCCCATCTGGTTCGGAGCGATGAAGTCCTTGGCGGGATTGTCGGCGATGTAGGCCACAGCGGCACCGTTCAGGCCGAATGTGGCTTCCATCTGTCTGAATGCCCTTTGATGAGGTTTCCAGAAATCCCTGCCCCACGCGTCTGTGAGCAAGATGGGATCGGCCCAGCGGGCGACCCCTAGAGCCTCGGCTTTGCGAGTCTGGGCTTCGAGAAATCCGTCTGAGATCAGGCCGATGGGCATGGCCCTTGCCTTTACCTCGTCGAGGAGACGTTCCATGCCGGGATACAACCTGATGTTGGGGCGATGATTCCGATAAACCTGAACCAAGTCGGCCACGGTGAAGCGACCTGCCAAGCTGGGTCGAGTCGCAAGGAGGGCATCGAAAACCGCCCCCCTCTGGCCAGATTGAACCTCGTGGATGAAGGCAAGGGTTTCCTCGGCAGGAAGGCTGGCCTCCGTTTCGAGCCAGGCTGCCACCGCCCGGAAGCCGCTCTCGACGTAAGTGCACTCAGGGTAGAGCGTGTCATCCATGTCAAAGACAAGGGCTTTCAGCATCATCGGGCCCATGGCAGCTGCTCAAGAAAGACCTCGGTGTGGTGCCGGGTCATGTAGAGGTTCTTTCGGTAGGCGCCGAAGGTGGGGGCCAGAGCTTCACCCCGGAGCATGCGGAGGATCCATGCTGGGTAATCGCCCCCGGCTGCGCGGGCCAGGGGGAAGCCGCCTCCAAAGCGGGGATTGATCTCGCTGAGGACCGGGCCGTCAGGCGTCAGAAAGGCCTGAAGGGTGAGGGGGCCCCGGGCACCAAGCCGGCTGCAAGCCTCCAGGACGGTCACCAGCCAGGCATCCACGTCGGGACGGTCCAGGGTCACGCCTTGGATGGACTCCCCGCCCAAAGTCCGGATCCGCTCTCGGGGGACGAAGTGGAGGGGACGGCCCTGCAGGTCGAAGCAGGCATCGATGGTGATCTCCTGCCCCACCAGCCGCTCCTGGATGATGGGGTGGGGGACGAGGGGGAGCATGCGATCCAGGTCAGGGCGTTGGCAGGGATAGATGTGGCTGCTGGCGCTGCCGTCCCGGGGTTTGAGGAAAAGGTCCATCGGAAGACGGTCATCGGCGGTTTCCGGCAGCCAGGATGCTGGAACGGGAATTCCAGCATCCTTGAAAGCCTGGAAGGTGAGCCACTTGTCGCCGGTGATTCGCACGAAATCTGGCGAGGAGATCAGGGATGTGATGCCCTCGCCCAGGAAACGTGATGCGTGGTCCGCGAGGATCTGAAGTTCAGTGTCGATGGTGGGGACAATCAGTTGAATCTGCTGGCGTTGGCACAGGCCGAGTAGGGTGGGGATGTAATCCAGGGCCGTGACCCTCGGAACCTGGAATGCACCGTCTGCCAAGGCGCAGGCTGGGGCCAGGGGATCCATGTCTGCCACGAAGACCTTGCTTCCCATGGGATGCGCAGCCTCCAGAAAGGCCTTGAGCAGGGAAACGCGTCGCCCTGCGCTGGTCAGGAGGATGTTCATGAATGCTCCATCGTGGACATTGGAGTAGCGGTCTGATCCTCTTCAAACTCCGGCATGGTCTCGTGCCCTTCAGCGCTGATCCCTTCCCGCAGGATGACCTTCCGGGCGGTGAGCAGAAGAATCCGCAGGTCCAGGGTCATGGACCGGTGATCCACGTACCAGGTGTCCAAGGCAAAGCGGGTATCCCAATCCACTGTGTTGCGGCCATTGACCTGGGCCCAGCCGGTGATGCCGGGCGGGCAGTCGAGACGGCGGCGCTGCTCGGGGGTGTAGCGCGGGACATATCGCACGGGTAGGGGCCTCGGCCCCACGAGGCTGAGGTCGCCCCAGAGGACGTTCAGCAGCTGGGGCAGCTCGTCCAGGCTGCTGCTGCGGAGGGCCTGGCCGAAGGGGGTGAGCCGGTCTCCGTCGGGCAGGAGGTGGCCTTCCGGATCCCGGGCGTCGGTCATGGTGCGGAACTTGAAGATGGTGAAGGGGCGACCGAAACGCCCGGCGCGCGCCTGCCGGAACAGCACAGGCGACCCCAGCTTCCAGCGCACCAGCAGGGCCGTGAGGGCCAGGACGGGCGCGAGGAGGAGCAGGAGGACCAGGGCGACGCCCAGGTCCAGGGCGCGTTTCAGGAAGGGGTACATGATCAGCCGGCGGCCTCGGAGAAGCTGTCACCCATGGCGGCCTCCAGAGCGCCCCGGAGGGTCCGGAGCAGCCGGTCGTGGTGGGCCTCCTTCAGGCCGGGGTGGACCTGGAACATCAGGCTGGTCTCGCCCAGCTGCCGGGCCACGGGCAGGGGGGCCTCGGGGCCCAGGCCGGCTCCGGTGAAGGCCTTTTCCCGGTAGATCTCGCCGCAGCTGCCGCTGAAGCAGGGGACGCCCTGGTTGGCGACCTCGATCATGATGCGGTCGCGGGTCCAGCCTTCCTGCAGCTGCTCGGGGCGGATGTAGACGTAGGCCTTGTAGGCGGCGTGGCCGAAGTCGGGGCCGGGGCGGGGCACCCGCAGGGCCGGGTGGCCTTCCAGGCCATCGAGGAGGTAGGCCATGTTCTGGCGGCGGAGGCGGGTCCACTCCGCCAGCTTGCGGAGCTGGAGGCGCCCGATGGCGGCCTGGACTTCTGTCATGCGCCAGTTGGTGCCGAAGGATTCGTGCAGCCAGCGGAACCCGGGCGCGTGCTCGCGGTGGTAGACCGCGTCGAAGCTCTTGCCGTGGTCCTTGTATTCCCAGGCCCGGCGCCATACCTGCTCGTCGTTGGTGGTGAGCAGGCCCCCTTCGCCGCCGGTGGTGATGATCTTGTCCTGGCAGAAGGAGAAGCAGCCCACGTGGCCGAGTCCGCCTACGGGGCGGCCCTTGTAGGTGGCGCCGTTGGCCTGGGCGCAGTCCTCGATGACCTTCAGCCCGTGCCGCTCGGCCAGCTCCAGGATGGGATCCATGTCGCAGGGCCAGCCCGCCAGGTGCACGGCGATGATGGCGCGGGTCCGCGGGGTGATCACCTGGGCGATGGACTCGGCGGTGAGGTTGCCGCTGTCGGGATCCACATCCGCCAGCACGGGGACGCAACCCTGGGCCACGGCGGCACTGGCGCTGGCGATGAAGGTGCGGGGGGTGGTGATGATCTCTGAGCCGGCGGGCAGATCCAGGGCACGGATGGCCAGCTCCAGGGCCGCGGTGCCGTTCATGAGGGCCACGCCGTACGTGCAGCCGGAGGCCTCGGCGTACTCCTGCTCGAAGGCCCGGCCCTCCTGGCCGGTCCAGTAGTTCACCTTGCCGCTGCGGAGGACGCGGGTCACGACCTCGACTTCATCCTCGGCATAGGTGGGCCAGGGGGGGAAGGTGTGGGGCATGGGAGGTCTCCGGCAAAGGGCCGTAGGTGCGGCGGGGAAGGTCGAGCAAATGCGAATCGGGTAGGCGATTTAGGCGGGGCGGATGGCCGGGAGGGCCAGGACTAGGAGCCGTCCGCGAGGTAGACGGGGTTGGCGCCGGAGTGGCGGCGGTCACGGTTCTCTTCGGCGAACCGGCCGAGGCCCAGAGCGGAGGGGGTGTAGGTGGGCACCAGGCGGCGCAGCCAGCGCAGCATCTGGGCCTGCCGTCGGCCCTCGTCCTCCTCCATGGCGAGGCGCAGGCCATCCAGGCCCTGCTCGAACAGGGGGTCCTCCGGCTCCCGGAGGTGGGCGTCCAGGACCTTGGGGTGCACGTCCGTGCGGGATTCCTCCTGGGCGGAGAACAGCTCTTCGAAGAGCTTCTCGCCGGGTCGGATGCCGGTGAACTTCACTTCGATGTCCCGGCCGGGCACCAGGCCCGAGAGGCGGGCCATGTCTGTGGCCAGGTCGACGATGCGGACGGGCTCGCCCATGTCCAGGACGTAGACCTTGCCGGTGTCGCCCAGGATGCCGGCCTGCAGGGCCAGCTGGCTGGCCTCGGGGATGGTCATGAAGTAGCGGATCATGTCCGGGTGGGTCACCGTGAGGGGGCCGCCGGCCTGGATCTGCTGGCGGAAGATGGGGATCACGCTGCCCCGGCTGCCCAGCACGTTGCCGAAGCGCACGCTCACGTAGTGGGCGCCCGCGGGCGCGCGGCGCGCGGCGCGGAGCACCAGACCCTCGGCGATGTGCTTGGAGGCCCCCAGCACGTTGGTGGGGTTGACGGACTTGTCCGTGGAGATGTTCACGAAGGTGTGGACCCCCACGGCCAGGGCCGCGTCCAGCACCCGCTCGGTGCCGAAGATGTTGTTGTTGACCGCCTCCTCGGGGTGGGCCTCGAGGTAGGGCACGTGCTTGTGGGCGGCCGCGTGCAGCACCACCTGGGGCCGCCAGCGCTCGAACACGTGCCGCAGGCGGTTGGTGTGGCGGATGTCGCAGAGCTCGAGGGAGAGCGCCTGGTTGGGGAACAGGGCGCGGAGATCGCGCTCGATCTCCCACAGGCTGTTCTCGCCGCGGCCCAGGAGGATGAGCCGGGCCGGGCGGAAGGCGGCCACCTGGCGGGCCAGCTCGCTGCCGATGGATCCGCCAGCGCCGGTGATGAGCACCGTGGCGTCCTCGAGGATGCTGCCGAGGGCGCTCTGGTCGAGCTGGATGGGCTCGCGGCGCAGCAGGTCCTCGATGGAGACGTCGCGCAGCTCGGGCTTCCAGGTCCGGGGGCCCAGCAGGTCGGAGATGCCAGGCACGGTCTTGATGCGGACGCCGGTGGCCTGGGCCTCCTCCCGCAGGCGGCGGATGATGGCGCCGCTGGCGCTGGGGATGGCCAGCACCACCTGGGTGATGCGGTGGTCGGCGATGAGGGTGCGGAGCAGCCGGGACGGGCCCATCACGGGGACGCCCTGGAGGAGGATGCCCTGCTTGTCGAAGGCGTCGTCCACATAGCCGATGACCTGGCTGCCCAGCTCGGGGTGCCGCTGGATCTCCTGGGCCACGAGGAGCCCGGCCCGGCCGGCCCCCACGATGAGCGTGCGCTGGCGGGCATCGGGGGCTGTCTCCTGCAGAATGCCCTCGTAGCGCGCCCGGACGAAGGTGCGGGCCAGGGCCCAGGTCACGGCAGTGGCGAGGCTGGCGGTGACAAGGGTGTCGAAGCTGAGGGCGCCTTCGAGGTCGGGCGTGAGGTGGCCGAGGAGCAGGGCGGTCAGGCAGAGGGTGAGGGAGGCTGCCGTCAGCTGGAGCGTGTCCCTGAAGCCGATGTAGCGGTACTGCTGGCGGGTGAGCCGGAAGCCGAGGTTGACCACCCCGCACAGGCCCACCCAGGCATAGAGGTGCCAGGCGATGGGGGATCCCACGGACAGGAACCGCTCGCTGGCCGCCCACGCCAGGCCCGCCAGGAGGAGGTCCAGGGTCAGCTTGACCGCCTGCCGGAGCAGGGGATGGCGCCTCAAGGTGCGGTTGGTGGGCATGGGTTGACTCGGGTTCAGGGAAGGGGAGACATCCATCGGTGGGGCTTTCTTAGATGACTCGATGGTAGGACAAGCGGAAGGGGTATCGGCATGAAATACAAGCAATGAGCGCGGAAAAAGGAGACATGTGATAATCGTTTTCCAGCAGGCTTAATATGCCCATTCAGAACATTCCCTGAACGTAACCAAGGCCCTAAAGGGCATAATGAACTTGATGGCATCAAAAACCGGCTAATCGGCCGGTTGGGGCGCCTGCGTTAATGTTGGGATAATGGCGCACTGTCGTAACAGATTTACTAGGTAATTAATTAGCCATAATAATGCTATCAATGCGGGTATTTTCTGCTTGAATAACCGCGTGACAAGCGATTGATGACCATGTGGGCAAATGATGACGAAGCCATCTGGCGGCACGGGTTCACGGTCGGGACAAGGCCGGAATAGGGCTGGATGGGGTGGCGGATGCGAGTATCGGATCCCGGTTGTGACGTGAGGCACACCCGGGATACCTGCAGCCGAAGGTCCGGCAGGCTCCTTGGGAAAGAGCTTTTTTCGCCACCGATTTCGCTGATTTCAGTGATTTAAAGGCGATTCCTGGCCCCAGCGCAGCATGGGCTCCATGGGGGGGGGGGGGGGGGGGGGGGGGTGGGGGGGGGGGGGGGGGGGGGGGGGCCGCGCGGGGGGGGGGGGGGGGGGGGGCGGGGGGGGGGAGGCGCGGCCCCCCCCGCTCGTGGGGGCCCGGGGGGGGCCCCCGGGCGCGGGGGGGGGGGGGCCCCCCCCCCCCCCCCCCCCCCCATGACTTCCGGCGAAGCCGGAAGCGGCCTGCGGCCGGCCCACGCGGGACCCATCCGAAGCGCAATCAGCGCCATCGGCGAAATCGGTGGCTAAAAAGGCCTTTCGCCGGAAGAAGCCTCACTCCCCTTCGGGCACCACGGGCAGGTTCATCTGGGTGGGGGTCCAGTCCTGGAGGGGGTCGGCGCGGTCGGGGAGGATCCAGCGGAGGCCGGCGGCTTCGACGGTCTGGCGGAAGCGGTGCAGGTCCTCGCGGCCCAGGAAGGCGTTGCCCTGGCTCTCGGGGAGGTGGGACCAGAGCTCCTGGAAGCTGGGGAAGGCGTCCTGCAGGCGGGCCTTGGCGCCCAGTTTCTCGCCGCGCTGGAGCAGGAGCTGGGCGCCCTCGGTGCAGGCCTCCACCACCTCGGCGGGGAACTGGAGGTCCCGGGCCGCGGCCAGCACCTCGCTCCAGGCTTCCAGCTCCTCCTCCGCCACGGCTTCCGTCGCCGGCACCGTGGAAAGCAGCAGGGCGTGGGCGCGGTGCCACTCCAGCTCCAGCCAGCGGGAGCCGGAGCCTTCCACGGGGGCCTTGAGGCTCTCGAGGATGGCCCAGCCCTGCTCCGGGGCCTCCTGCCGGGTGCGCTGGGATTCCCGGGACAGCACCTGGGCCAGCCGGAGCTGGGCCAGCCGGTGGCGCCAGAGCATGCCGGAGGCCTCGAACTGGTCGGCCGCGGCCTTGAAGAGCCGGGCCGCATCCCGCCAGGCGCCGCGGAACCGGGCCACGTCGCCCTGGAGCAGGGTGTGGTCCCCCTGCTCCTCCGGGGCCAGCAGGAGGCGCTGGGCGCCGGACGAAGGGCCCTGGGCCTGGAACAGGGCGTGGTCCGCAGCCACGGGATCGCCCATGGCGGCGAAGGTGCGCGCGCGCCAGACCTGGATCATGGCCACCTGGGAAGCGTCGCCCAGCCGCTGGGCCTGGCCCAGGGCCCGGTCCAGGTGCGTCAGGGCCGGCCCCAGGAACTGCTGGAGGCTCCGCACCGCCCCCAGGGCCAGGTGGCTCTGGCTCTGGAGGCCGAGGTCGCCCTGCAGGCGGGCGGTCTGGAGGGCCTCCTGGAGCAGGGCGATGCAGGGGCCGGCCTGGCCCTGGGCAAGGCGGACCTGGGCCAGGCCGATCTGGGCCGGCACCAGGCCGCGGAAGTCCTGCCCGTGCTCCAGCAGGCGCTGGGCGGATTCGAGGTGGCCGGCCGCGCGCTGGAACTGCCCCTGGGCGGCCAGGGCCCGGCCCAGCGCGGTGAGCAGGGCCGCCTGGTCCTGGGGCTGAGACCGGCCGCCCTGGGGGTGGAGGCCTTCCTCCAGGGCGCGGATGCCCTTGGTCAGGTGGCCCTGCAACAGGTGGAGCTGGCCCAGGGCCAGGCGCAGGCGGGGCTGCTCGGGATGCAGAGGGTGGTCCTTCAGGCGGGCGGCGGCGCCCATGACCGGCTCCTGGGCCTCGCCGGGGCGGCGGAGGTGGAGCAGGAGCATGGCCCGCTTCCGCAGCACCCGGGCCTCGGCCAGGCGGACGCCCTCGTGGAAGGCGGATCGCCCCAGGGCGTCCAGGGCGTGGTCGAGGGCCTCCAGGGCCAGGTCCGTCACGGGCCGCGCCGGGGTCTCCCCGTCGGTGGTTGGCCCCTGGGAGCCGGCGGCCCAGGCATCCGCCAGGTGCTCGTGCAGGCGCGCCTCGTCCCAGGGCCGGGGCTGGAGCTGGAGGGCCTGCTCCACCATCCGCTGGGCCTCCTGGGGCGGGGCGGGCGGGTGGTGCTCGAGGGCCTCCAGCACGGCCGCCAGCGCGGTGGCCTCGTCGGAGGCCAGGGCCTGGAGCGTCACCGAGTGGGCCACGGGGCCGCCCTGCTCCTGGATGACGGCCAGGAGGGCGCGGGCCAGCCGCTTGAGCTCGGCCTGGGGCGTGTGGGCGAGCACCAGCTCGCGCCAGCGGGGATCGGGCATGAGGGCCTGGCCGCCCTGGAGCTGGACCAGGCGGGAGCTCAGGGCGCCCTGCTGGGCGTCCTCCAGCGCGTCGCCCGCGAGGCCCAGCAGGCGGCCGAGGGAGCTGGCGGGCACGGGCCGGTCGGTCAGGGCCAGCAGCCGCACCAGGGTGGCGGCGGCGGGGGTGAGCCGCTGGAGGCGGCCCAGAAAGACCTGCTGCACGAGGTCGGCCTGGGCATGGAGGGTCGCCGGGCGGTCGGGGGCCAGGATCCAGTGGTCCTGGTCCCAGGTCAGGGCGCCCTCCTGCTGGGCCAGCTCCAGGACGTTCCGCAGCAGGCCCGGGTTGCCCAGGCTCTGGGTCAGCAGGTCCGCCACGTAGGCCGGGGGCAGGGCGTGGCGGCCCAGCAGGTCGTCCAGGATGGCGCGGAGGTCCTCGTCCTCCATGCGATTGACGCCCACCAGGGCCGCGGAGGCCTCCTGCCGCAGATCGGCGATGAGGGGCTTCAGCCCGGCGCCCTGGGCGCCCGTGGTGAGGGAGAGCAGCCAGGGCAGGTCCGAGCGGTGGACCAGCTCCCGCACCAGCGACAGCACCTCGGGCGCGGCCCGCTCCAGGTTCGAGAGGTGGACGAGGCGGGGATGGAGGAGGCGGGCGAAGTCCAGGGCCTCGAGGGCGGCCTTCACCTCCTCGGGCTCGGGGCCAGGGTCCTGGCGGTTCCGGTGGCGCCCGCCGGTGAGGAAGGCGAAGGCGGGCATCCGCAGGGACAGGGCCCGGGCGGTCTCGGGACGCTGGGCATACAGATCCGCCTCGTTGCCGGCGAGCAGGGTCTCCAGCAGCCGGCCCAGGAACCGCCCGGCGGATTCGTCCGCGGAGGCTTCGAGGGGGTGGACCCAGATGCCCTCGCCCTCGGCCACGGCGCAGGCCCAGGCCGCCAGGTGGGCCTTGCCGACGCCCTCCTCGCCCTGGAGGAGGACGATGCGCTCCATGGGGATGGGAGCGTTGAGGCCGAGCATGAGGGACTTGAGGTAGGGCAGCTCCTGGCTCCGCCCCCGGAGGGGCCGGGCGATGAGCTCCGACAGGTCCCGGGTGTGGATCCAGGGAAGGTCGTCGGAGAGGGCCGAGGCGGGAACGGCCTCGGGCAGGAGACTGGCGAGCTCCGGCAGGCCCCAGGGAGCCCCGTCGAGGACGCGCGGGACCTGGGTGAGCCCGGCCCGGAAGGAGATGACCTCGGGGTGCAGGAACCGGGGGTGCAGGTCACGCGCGAGCTCCCGCGCGAGGTGCTGCGTCAGGGCGGCGCGCTGGGCCGGACCCCAGCCCGGCCAGAGGCGGGAGAGGGGCGTTCCCTGGAGGGCCTGGAGGTGCCAGGCCTGGCCGTCGTCGAAGCCGAAGTGGCCGATGACCGGATCCAGCGGGTCGGCGTCGCGGAAGCGGGCCAGGAAGGTGTCGCGCAGCTGGTCCAGGTCGCGCTCCGCGGGCAGCGGCGACCAGATCTGCGCCAGGAAGCGCGCGCCATCGAGTTCCCGTCGCAGGAGCTGGAAGACGCAGCCCTCGCCCTGGCCCAGGTCCATGAGCCAGGTGTAGCGGTGCGTCCCGAGGAAGCGCGTCACATCCACGGACGAGGCTTTCGCGCGGGTTCAGCGGGGCGGGGAGGCATGGCGGGAGTGTACCGCAGGGATCCGGAGAATGAGTTGGCCGCTGGTTTCAAAAGCAAAAGCCTTTTTTAGCCACCGATTTCGCCGATTGCGCTGATTGCGCCTCGGTTGATTTCCGCATGGGCCGGCCGCAGGCCGCGGTCGGCTTCGCCCGGGGGCGGGGGGGGGGGGGGGGGGGGGGGGGGGGGCCCCCCCCCCCCCCCCCCCCCCCCCCCCCCCCCCCCCGGCGCCCCCCCCCCCCCCCCCCCATGGAGCCCATGCTGCGCTGGGACCGGGAATCGGTTTTAAATCACTGAAATCGGCGAAATCGGTGGCAACAAAGCCTTTCGACCGGACTCAGCCAAGCCGCTCAGCGGCTGAAGAAGGGATCCAGGATGACGGCGGCGGTGAGGACCAGGGCGAAGAGGTTGATGTTCATGAAGACGCGGCGGTAGAGGGGGGCGTCCTGGCCTTCGCGCAGCAGGGGCAGCGAACCGGCGATGAGCCAGACGGCGCCCAGGCCCAGCATGACCTCCGCCGGCCAGGAGACCAGCACTCGGAACATCGGCAGCAGGCCGCAGGCCGCGGCGGTGCCGCAGGTCCAGGTGAAGGTCAGCCGGGACAGGCGGGGCCGGCCGAAGACGGACACCAGCGTGGGGAAGCCGGCCTTCTCGTAGCCCTCGGCGTGGAGGCCCACCAGCAGCCAGAAGTGGGGCACCTGCCAGATGAAGAAGACGAAGGCCAGGGCCAGGACCGAGGGATCCGCCACGCTGCCGCCGGCGGCGGTCCAGCCGATGGCCGGGGGCAGGGCGCCGATGAGCGAGCCCGGCACCACGGCGAAGGCGCTCACACGCTTGAGGGGTGTGTAGAAGCCGTTGTACCAGCCAAGCGCCAGGGCGCCGAGCAGGGCCGAGGTGAGGTTGTGGGCGGCCCACAGGAGGCCGAAGCCGGCCACGGCCAGGGTCACAGCGAGGATCGTGGCGGACCCGGCGGAGATGTCCCCGTGCGGGATGGGCCGCCCGGCGGTGCGGGGCATCATCGCGTCGTAGCGGCGCTCCTGCACCTCGTTGAGGGCGCTGGAGCCCATGGCCAGGAGGAGGATGCCGATGAGGGTCGTGATCAGCCCGGCATCCGCCCCGCGCAGGAAGGCCACGTAGCCTGCCGCCGCCGTGAACGTGGAGGCCCCGGAGATGCGCAGCTTGGTCAGCTCGAGAAAGGTCGAGACGGGGCTGGGCTTGGACAGGGGAAGGGCGGCCACGCTCACGAGGGTGCTCCTAGTTCAACGTCTTCAGGTAGCGCACGACTTCGGCGAGTTCCTGCTCCGTCATGGGCGTCTGGGGCATGGCGGGCGGATAGCCGCGCACCACCTGTTCCATGGGGTTGGTGATGGCCCGGCGCAGGTAGGCCTCGTCCACGGTGACGGCGCGCATGGCGCCCGCCACGAGGACCTCCTCCTGCCGGCCGTAGAGGGCCTTGAGGGTGGGGCCGACTTTCGGCTTGCCGTCCACCGAGTGGCAGGCCAGGCAGCCCTTGGAGGTGAGGACGGCGAGGCCCGGCGGCAGGTCCTTGAGGTCGGGATGGGCCTCGGCGGCGCGGATGGCCTTGCCGGGCTCGGGGGCGTCGTCGCTGCCGAAGTACCAGGCTTTGAACTCGTCCTCGGGCACCACCACGACCTTGCTCAGCATGAGGCTGTGGTCCACGCCGCAGATGACCGTGCACTCGATGTCATACGAGCCCAGCTTGGTGGCCTGGAACCAGGTGGTGTTGGTGCGGGCGGGCACGGCGTCGATCTTGAGGCGGAACGAGGGGATGAAGAAGCCGTGCACCACGTCGGCGCTGCGGACCTCCATCTTCATGGGCTTGTTGAGGGGGGCGAAGAGCACCTTGCTCTTCTTGCCGTTGGGGTATTCGAAGGACCAGCTCCACTGGCGGGCGGTGACCTTCACGGCCATGGCGTCCCGGGGGGCCTGGCGCATGTATTCGTAGTTGGTCCAGCCGTAGTAGAAGATCGAGAGGAACAGGGCCAGGGGAATGGTGGTCCACAGGACCTCGAGGCCCAGGTGGCCTTCGATCTGCTCGGCCTTCGGGTGGCGCTTCTTGCTGTAGCGCACCACGAAATAGATCATCAGCGCCGTGATGAAGATGAGGAACGCGACGGAGAGGCCGAACACGTAGAAAAAGACCGCGTCGGACTTCTGGGCCGATAGGGCGGCTTGGTTCATCCAGTCCATGGGTGCCTCAGTGGAAAGCGACGTCGGAGAAGAGCAGGGCGAAGAAGATCAGCAGTGTGCCCAGGGTGACCAGGACCACGATCTTGAGCAGCGGCCCCTCGTACTTCAGGTGCATGAAGAAGTAGAAGACCAGGCCGGCCTTGAGGGGCGTCAGCGTGAGCAGGCCCCAGACGGCGTAGGTCTGGCCCAGGTGGCTCACGCCCACCAGGGCGCCCGTGAGGATCAGCAGGGCCACCCACACCTTGATGAAGGTGCCGTAGCCGGGGTGGTTGGCGTGCTCGAGGGAGTGTTCGGCGTGTTCGCTCATGGTCCTTCCCTTACGCGGCCAAATAGAAGAGGGGGAGGAGGAAGATCCAGATCACGTCCACCAGATGCCAGTAGAGGCCGCTGTTTTCCAGGTGGATGTAGCGGTCCGCGCGGATGCGGTCCGTGGCCACCCACCAGAGCATGACGGAGAGGAGCGAGAGGCCGACGATGACGTGGAGCCCGTGGAGGCCCGTCATCGTGAAGTAGAGGCCGAAGAAGACCTGCTCCCCCGGCGGCAGCGTGCCCAGGTGCGGGGCGTTGGGATAGAGGCCGTGGTGGAACTTGGCGGCCCATTCGAAGGACTTGATGACCAGGAAGGTCAGGCCCAGGGCCAGGGTGGTGCCCAGGAAGGCCATGGCCCGCTTCTTCTCCGCCCGCTGGATGGCCACGATGGCGAGCACCACCGTGAGGCTGCTGGTGAGCAGCACCAGGGTGTTGATGACGCCCAGGGTGGCGTTCAGCTCGGCGCCGCCGTGGTGGAACTCGGCGGGGTACTTGTACCGCATGTACGAATAGCCGATGAAGAGGCCGCCGAAGAGGACGATCTCCGTCACCAGGAACAGCCACATGCCGAGCCGGGCGCCGAAGTCGTCGCGGTGGACGTGCTCACTCATTTGGACTCCTGCTCGAAGTGGTAGGGGCCGTGGGTGATGGTGGGGATGGCCTCGAAGTTCTCCTGGGGGGGCGGGCTGGGGATGGTCCACTCCAGCGTGACGCCACCCCAGGGGTTGTCCTCGGCCTTCGATCCCTTGAAGAGGGCGTAGATGAGCGTTCCGAAGAAGGCGAGGAGGCCCAGCACCAGGAACCAGCTGCCGACGGTTGCCACCACGTGCATGGTGTGGTACTGGGGCAGGTGGACGTAGTAGCGGCGGGGCATGCCCATCATGCCGAGGATCAGCATGCCGAAGTAGAGCATGTTGAAGCCGATGAACATGGGGAACCAGGAGGCGTAGATGGCCTTCTTGGAGTACATCTTCCCGGACATCTTGGGGAACCAGTAGAGCAGCGCCGCGAAGAAGGCGAAGCCGGTGCCGCCGAACATCACGTAGTGGAAGTGGCCCACGATGAAGTAGGTGTCGTGGATGTGGACGTTGATGGCCAGCGCCCCCTGCATGACGCCCGTGAGGCCGCCGATGGCGAAGAGGAAGATGAAGGTCAGGGCGAAGAGCAGGGGCGGCTGGAAGTCGATGCTGCCTTTGTAGAGCGTGCTCACCCAGTTGAAGACCTTGATGGCGCTGGGCACGGCCACGATCATCGTCAGCAGCGAGAAGAGCAGCGTGGCCAGGCTGCTCATGCCCGATGTGAACATGTGGTGGGCCCACACCAGGCTGCCCACGCCGGCGATGGCCATGCTGGAGAAGGCGATGGCCTTGTAGCCGAAGATGGTGCGCTTGGCGAAGGTGGGGATGATCTCGGTGATGGCGCCCATGGCCGGCAGGATCATGATGTAGACCGCCGGGTGGGAGTAGATCCAGAACAGGTGCTGGTAGAGTAGGGGATCGCCGCCCTTGGCGGGATCGAAGATGCCGATGCCGAAGAAGCGCTCGAGGATGACCAGCACCAGGGTGATGGCCAGGATGGGCGTGGCCAGGAGCTGGATCCAGGAGGTGGAGTACAGGGCCCAGCACATGAGCGGCATGCGGAACCACTTCATGCCCGGCGCCCGCAGGCGGTGGATGGTGGTGATGAAGTTGATGCCCGTCAGCATGGACGAGAAGCCCAGGATGAAGGCGCCGAACACCGCCAGGCTCACGTTGGTGCCGGTCTTCAGACTGAAGGGCGCGTAGAAGGACCAGCCCGTGTCGGGCGCGCCGCCGCCGGTGAACAGCGAGAGCACCGCGAGGATGGCCCCGATCATGAAGAAGTACCAGGACGCCAGGTTCAGTCGCGGGAAGGCCACATCCTTGGCGCCGATCAGGATCGGCAGGAAGAAGTTCCCGAAGACGGCGGGCAGGCCCGGGATGACGAACAGGAAGATCATGATCACGCCGTGGACCGTGAACAGGGCGTTGTAGGTCCGGGCGGTGATCAGGTGCTGGAAGGGCGTCAGCTGCACCAGGCGCATGAGGAAGCCGATGCCCACGCCGACGAAGAAGAAGCTGATCATCGAGTAGAGGTAGAGCACCCCGACCCGCTTGTGGTCCGTGGAGGTCAGCCAGGCCATGAGGCCCTTGCGGGAGCCCGTGTCCACCAGGTAGCTGGGCTGGGCGGTGGCGTGGGTGGTCATTCGGCCTCCTCGGACTTGGTCTTGCGGCCCCGGCGGACGAGGAAGACCACGAAGATCAGGGCCGCCAGGATGGTGACGGTGGCGCTGATGGCCGTGGTGTTCAGGACGTACCTGCGCCCTGCGGGGTCATAGCTGAAGCAGAACTTCAGGAACTTGTTGATGGTGGGCTGGGCCTCGCCGCGCCCGGCCTCCTGCGCCGCCAGCTGGAGGTCCGCCGGCAGGTAGGTGACGCCGTACATGTAGCGCGTGACCTTGCCCTGGGGGCTGATGAAGATGATGGCCGCGGCGTGGACGAAGTCCTCGCCCACCCGCTTGTACCTGAAGCCCACGGCGTCGGCCAGGGCGCGGCTGGCGGTGGCGGGGCCCGTGAGGAAGCGCCAGGCGGCGGGGGGGAAGGGCCGGGTGAGCTCGCCCAGGTAGTTGGTGCGCTTCTGCGCGGCCATCTCGGGCGTGTCCCGCTCGTCGAAGCTGACCGTGAGGACCTGGAAGTCCTTGCCGGGGATCGCCTCCGTGCGGTTCAGCACCTCGACCACCCCATTGAGCTGGGGCGTGCAGATGCCGGCGCAGCGGAAGTAGTTGAGGGTCAGGATGGTGGGCTTGTCGATGAGCTGGCGCAGGGTGACGGGCTGGCCGTCCTCGCCGTTCAGGACCAGGTCCAGCGGCAGGGTGGCGCCCAGCTTCTCGTCGATGCCCACTTCCTGGGGGGTGAAGGCGGGGGCCGCTGGGCCTTCAACGGCTGCGGGCGCCGGGGCCGGGGCGGGTGACGGCGTGGACTTGGTCGCCTGGGCCGCGGCTGGGAGGCAGAGGAGCGCCGCGGCGAGGGTCAGAACGGAGAAGGAGGTGCGGAGCGGGCGGAAGGTCATGGTCGGCCTTGGGGATGGGCCTCGGCGTACTCCCGGCAGAGGATGTCCACGGCGCGGGAAACGGGGATGCGGTTGGGGATCACTTCACCGGCGCTGGCGAAGAGCTTCTCCATGGCGGCGGTGGCCTTCGGATCGCTCGTGCCGTGGTCGAAGGCGCCCAGCGACTGCACCACATGGACGAGCGCCATGCGGTCCCGCTTGGAGAGGTCCGTGTAGGCCACCATGGAGCTGCCTTTGATGCCCTCGTTCAGGGTCTTGTAGATGTCCTCGATCCGGGTGCCGTTCTTCCAGCCCGCGTTCTGGGTGAAGTTGCGGGGCATGGGGTTGAGGCCCTTCCCCGCCGGCCCGTCCCCCTTGCCCTCGGGACCGTGGCAGCTGGCGCAGGTCTGCGCGAAGATCGCCTTGCCGCGGGCCATGAGCTCGGGATTGGGCGTCATGACCGTCTTGGGGTCGATGGGCGGGATGACCTGCCGGGCCTGGGCGGGGTAGTCCGTGGGGTCCAGCCAGCCGGTCTCGCCCTGCACGGCCTGGATGGGCACGGCGTCGGGCTGCGTGTGGGCCTGGTAGCGCAGGCCGGGCAGCACGGTGAAGCCGAAGAAGGCGGCGATGAAGATGAAGCAGATCACCACCAGCAGGGCGGACAGCAGGCGCTTCAGCTCGTCGGGGGAGAGGTAGTCTTGGATCTTCATAGCCGGAACTCCAGGCCCTCACGGAGGAAGGGATCGCCGACGGGCATGTCCTCGCCCTTCTGCATGGCGCCGCGGGCCCAGAGCAGGATCCCGCCCAGGAAGAAGAGGGCGAAGCTGAGCTCGGGCCAGGAGAACCTGGGGCTGGCGCCGAGGATGGGGAAGATGAGCCAGTAGATGTCGAGCACGTGGGCCCCGAGCATCAGGTAGGCCACGCGGCGCAGGCGCCGGGGATCCTTCTTCGAGTCCCGGGTCACCAGGGCGAAGAAGGGCAGCACGAAGTGCAGGCCCGCCAGCACCAGCGTGATGAGGTGCCAGGAGCCCTGGAGGCGCACCTTGTACCAGATGACCTCGTCCGGCAGGTTCGCGTACCACATGAGCATGTACTGGGCGAAGCCGATGTAGGACCAGAACACCGTGAAGGCGAAGAGGAAGCCGCCCAGGTTGTAGAGATGGTCGCCCCGCACGCCCTCCAGCCGGCCCTGGTCCTGGAGGTGCAGGACCGCCAGGGCCGTGGCCGCCAGGCCGCTGAGGAAGGCGCCGGCGAAGACGTAGACGCCGAAGATGTCGCTGTACCACTCGGGCGTGAGGCCGGAGATCCAGTCGAAGGCCACCAGCGTCACCACCAGCGCGAAGATGGCCATGAAAGCGGGGGCGAACTTGCGGGCCTTGAAGTTGAACGCCGGATCCTTCGTGGCGTCCTGCTTGAGCGAGCCGCCCACCAGCACCCAGAGGCCCAGGAGGCAGAGCGCCAGGGCCACGACGGTGCGTGCGGAGAAGAAGGGCATGCTCAGCCAGAAGGCCTTGCCGGCCAGGAGCGGGTGATGGGCCGCCTCGGGCCGGGCGCCGGGATAGAGCACCGGGATGGCGCCCAGGGCGATGAGGCCGACGGGGATCGAGGGGATCAGCAGGGTGGCCAGGCGCTCGGGAATGCGCCGGATGGGCACGCTCCACTTGGCGTTGACCAGGTGCTCCAAGGCCACGATGAACAGCGAGCCCAGGCCCAGCGTGAAGAGGAGCACGAACCAGAAGACCCAGTTGGCCCAGAAACGCTCGGGGCCGGCGGCGGCGTAGCTGCCGAGGACGCCCAGGGCGCCCAGGGCCACGGCGCCCCATAGCCAGGAGGCGGGGAGGTTGGAGGCGTTCTTGTCCTGGCTCATCGCGTGGCCACCTTCAGATCCTCGTCCTTGGCGTTCTGGGCACGCTGGAGGGCGCGCACGTAATCCACCACGGCCCACCGCTCCCGCTCGGAGAGGTAGGGGGCGTGGGAGGGCATAGAATTCTTCCCGTTCACGATGGCCCAGTAGATCTTGCCGTCCGGGTAGTCCAGGAACTGCTGGGCCTGAAGGTTGGCGGGCTTGGCGCCGTAGGCCGCCGTCAGGCTGCCCACGCCATTGCCTACGGCGCCATGGCACACCTCGCAGCGGTTGGTGTAGACCTTCTTCCCGAGGGCGAAGACCTCCGGGGTGCGCGGCAGCGGATTCACCAGTGAGGCCGCCTCCTCCTGGGTGCCCGTGGCCGTGGGCAGGTAGCCCCGGGCCACGGTGCCCGGCACCGGCTGCTGCATGCCGTGGCCGTCCTTGAAGAAGTCGGAGGCTTTCTGGGCGTTCAGCCGGGGCTGCTCGTGCATGTATTTCATGGGGGCCAGCACGGGGAACCACTTGGTGGCGAAGTACATCGCCAGCCCCGCCACCACGCAGGCGATGAAGATGCCGCCCAGGGTGCGCAGGATGTAGTCGCTGGTGAGGAAGGGGCTGCGATCCGGCGCAGGCAGGGCCTCAATCTCGATGGCGCCGGCGGCCTGGAGGGTCCGGGCGGCGGCGGCGCTGTCGAAGGCCTCGCTCTCGGCCTCCACGGCCAGGACGTAGCGGTCCCGGGTGATGCCCTTGATGGACTTGGAGGAGAGCACGGGGTGCCCGAAGAAGGGCAGCTTGTTCAGGAGGAACAGCATGCCCAGGCCGGCGGTGAAGGTGGCGAAGAGCACCGTCACTTCGAACATGATGGGGATGAAGGCTTCCCAGGAGCCCGCCCCCTTGCCGCCGGTGATGATGGGGTAGTCGATGGCGCTGATCCAGTACTGGAACCCGAAGGCCGTGATGGCGCCCAGGATGCCCATCACCAGCACCATGCCGCCCAGGGGGGAGCGGCGGAGGCCCAGGGCCTCCTCGATGCCGTGGATGGCGTAGGGCGTGTAGGCCTCCACGGTGCCGAGCTTGGCGGCGCGCGCCTGGGGGATGGCCTTCATGAGGGCGTCGGGCGTCTCGAAGACGCCGAGGACGGCGTAGGACGTCTCAGGCATGGTGGTCGTCTCCATGGTGAGAGGGCTGGGCGCCGGGCAGGATCGCCTTCACCTCGGTGGTGGCGATGACCGGCAGGACCCGGGCGAAGAGCAGGACGAGCGTGAAGAAGATCCCGAAGGTGCCCAGGAGGACGCCGAAGTCGATCATGGTCGGCTTGTAGATGCGCCAGGCGGAGGGCAGGTAGTCCTGGTGCAGCGAGACCACGATGATGACGAACCGCTCGAACCACATGCCGATGGTCACGCCCACGGCCACCAGGATCATCCAGAAGTAGCTGGCCCGGGCCTTCTTGAACCAGAGGATCTGCGGGATGAAGATGTTGCAGCTGATGGTCACCCAGCCGGCCCAGCCGTAGGTGCCGCTGATGATGTTCATGAAGCCGTGGTGGAGGTACTCGTTCATGGAGTACCAGGCCGTGAAGCCCTCCATCATGTAGCTGTAGCCCATGATGCAGCTCATGGCGAGGATCACCTTGTTCATCACCTCCAGGTGACGCATGGTGATCAGGTTCTTGAGCTGCATGGTCTCGCGCACCACCACCAGCACCATCACCACCATGGCGAAGCCGGCGAAGATGGCGCCCGCCACGAAATAGGGCGGGAAGATGGTCATGTGCCAGCCGGGCACCACGGACGTGGCGAAGTCGAAGCTCACCACCGAGTGCACGGAGAGCACCAGGCCCGTGGCCAGGCCGGCGAGCAGCAGGTAGGCCTTCTCGTAGTGCTGCCAGTGGGAGGCGGCACCGCGCCAGCCCATGGCCAGCACGGTGTAGATGACCTTCCGGACCTTGCCGGTCGCCCGGTCGCGCATGGAGGCGATGTCGGGGATGAGGCCCAGGTACCAGAACATCAGGGACACGGAGAAGTAGGTGTTCACCGCGAAGACGTCCCACAGCAGCGGCGAGCGGAAGTTGGTCCACAGGGCGCGCTGGTTCGGGTAGGGGAAGAGCCAGTAGGCCAGCCAGGGGCGGCCCACGTGGATGAGCGGGAAGATCACGGCGCAGATGACCGCGAAGATGGTCATGGCCTCGGCGAAGCGCGCGATGGCGTTGCGCCAGCGTTTGCGGAAGAGGAAGAGGATGGCCGAGATCAGCGTGCCGGCGTGGCCAATGCCCACCCAGAACACGAAGTTGATGATGTCGAAGGCCCAGAACACCGGGCTGGTGTTGCCCCAGGCGCCGATGCCGGTGGCAAAGACGTAGCCGATGCAGCCCACGCCGATGCCGAGGGCCGTGAGGGTGACGGCCAGGGCGATGTACCACTGCTTCGGGGGCTTCGTCTCGGGGAAGGCCAGGACCTGGTCGTCCAGGCTGCCGGGCGTGACCACGCCCACGGTGAGCGCGGGCTCGATCAGGGCCTCGGGGATGTCGCCGGCCAGGATGGCGGCATCAGGCTTCATGGTGACCTCCCACGGTGGCCTCAACGGCGGGGTTCTTCAGATCGGCCAGGTAGGTGATGGCGGGCTTGACGCCCAGCTCTTCGAGCACGCGGTAGGCGCGGCTGGCGGCCACCAGCTGGGAGACCTTGCTCTTGGGGTCCTTCAGGTCGCCGAAGACGATGGCGTCCGAGGGGCAGCCGGCCATGCAGGCGGTGGTGATCTCGCCGTCGAGGATGGCGCGTCCGTCGCCCTTGGCACGGATCTTCACGTCGTTGATGCGCTGCACGCAGAAGGAGCACTTCTCCATGACGCCGCGGGGGCGGACCGTGACCTCGGGGTTGTTCGCCAGGGTCTCAGGCTCGGTCTTGTAGGCCGTGTACTCCAGGAAGTTGAAGCGGCGCACCTTGTAGGGGCAGTTGTTGGCGCAGTAGCGGGTGCCCACGCAGCGGTTGTAGGCCATCTGGTTCAGGCCTTCGGGGCTGTGGTTGGTGGCGTTCACCGGGCACACGTTCTCGCAGGGCGCGTTGTCGCAGTGCTGGCACAGCATCGGCTGGTGGACCACCTTCGGGTTCTCCAGCTCGCCTTCGTAGTAGCGGTCGATGCGGATCCAGTGCATCTCGCGTCCGCGGGCCACCTGCTCGGGCCCCACGGTGGGCACGTTGTTCTCGGACTGGCAGGCCACCATGCAGGCGGAGCAGCCGGTGCACGCGGCCAGGTCGATGACCATGCCCCACTTGTGGTCGGGGAACCGCTGCTCTTCGTAGAGGGTCACCAGCTCGGGCCCGTGGTGGTGGCCCTGGGGGTCGTGGGCGAACTCGTCCATCGTGAGGGAGCGCACCAGGTCGCGACCCTCCATGCGGTGGTGGCTCTGGGTGCGGGAGAGTTCCTTCTTCCCGCCGGCCTTGGCCAGCTTCGCGCCGCCGCGGACGTGGGCGCTGGCGGGATCCAGGCCCACCAGGGGGAAGGCGTTGACGCCCATGCCCTTGGCCACGCCGCCGGTGGTGCGGCCGTAGCCCAGCGCCAGGGCCAGCACGCCCTGGGCCTGGCCCGGCTGGATGACCGCGGGCAGGCGCAGGGTGGCGCCGTCCAGGGAGAGGCTGACCCAATCGCCCTCTTCGAGGCCCAGGGCCTTCGCGTCCTGCACGGAGACGGCCACGGGGTTGTCCCAGGTCATCTTGGTGATGGGATCCGGCGTCTCCTGCAGCCAGCTGTTGTTGGCGTGGCGGCCGTCGTGGGTGGCGAAGCCGGGGAAGAGCACCAGCTCGAGGCCGTCAGCTTTCGCGGCGGTGGCCTTCTTGGCGGCGGCGGCCACGGAGGCGCCCTTGAACACCGGCGCAGAAGCCTTCGCATCACCCTTCACCAGGCCGTCGTGCAGGGCCTGCTCGAAGGAGGTTCCGAAAGGCAGCTCCTTCTTCCAGCGGACCTGCAAGTAAGCGTGGTAGCCGTCGGGAACAGTGGCGCCGAGCGCCTTCAGGAGGCCCAGGAGGAGGTCCTCACCCTGGCGGGTGTCGTAGAGGGTGCCGATGGCGGGCTGCTGGAGGACCGCAGCGCCGGGCGTGGCGTAGTCGCCCCAGCTCTCCAGCCAGTGGTTCTCCGGCAGCAGCAGCTGGCACTGGGCGGCGGTCTCGTCCTCCACCTGGCCGATCCAGGCCCGGAAGGGCACCTTGGCCACGGCTTCCTTCCATTGGGCGGCCTTCGGGTAGGTGTAGGCGGGGTTCACGTCCCAGAAGAGGACGGCGGCGTAAGCGCCGGAGGCCATCTTCTGCGCGGCGGCCTCCAGATCCTTCACCGTGGCCAGGGGCTCGGCGGCGCGGACGGCCACGGCCTCGGAGCCCAGCATGGCGTTCAGCAGGTGGGAGGCCTGGTGTGCTTCGGCGGGCATCTGGGCCCCGCAGAGCACCACGGCGTTCCGGCCGGCGGCCCGGAGGTCCTTCACCAGGTTGGACCAGGTGGCTGCCGGAATGCCCGCGGGGGCGCCCGCGGGAATTCCGGATAGATCCGTGCCAGCGGGCAGCGCCACGCCCTTGGCCGCCAGCTCCTTCGCCAGGGCGAAGGCCACGGCGCCGAGGCGCGAGGGCGACACGGGCACGCGCTGATCGGCGTTGGTGCCGGTCAGCGTGAGGGGGCCTTCCAGCACCCAGAGACGGTTGATCTCATCCTTCGCGCTCTTCAACCTCCGCTTGGCGCCCCAGGCGGCCTGGGCTTCGGGATCCTCGCCGTTCAGGAAGTCCGCGCCCAGCGACAGGATCACCTTGGCCTTGTCCAGCCGGGGCTGGAGATCCACGGCCTGGCCGAAGCTGGCCTGGGCGGCCACCTCGGCGGCATCGCCCACGGCGGGCTCATAGGCCAGGTACTCCAGGGTGGGCAGGGTGGTCTTGAGGTCCGCCAGCAGGGCCTTGCGGCTGGGCGAAACCACGGCCCCGGAGACCAGCAGCACGGGCTTGCCCGCGGCCTTGGCGCCCCGGAGCGCGCCGTGGAGCTGGGCTTCCACGTCCGCCCAGCTCGCCACATGGCCCTGGGCCTTGGGAGCCCGGAGGCGGTCGGGATCGTAGAGGCGCAGCACGTCGGCCATGACGCGGGGGCTGGTCTTGCCCTTCACGCCGGGATGCTCGTCGTTGCCCGTGAGGTGGATGGGGCGGCCCTCGCGGGTCTTCACCAGCACGGGGTAGACGCGGCGGCCCTCGTGGGTGGCGCTGGCGTAGTAGTTGGCCACGCCGGGGACCACCTCCACCGGGCGCTTGGTGTAGGGCACCACGGTGCCCTGGCCCTTGCGGTCGCAGGCCACGGTGGCGGCCAGGGCAGCGGCGGCGCTCACCAGGCCCAGGAAGTCGCGCCGGGAGACGCCGTTCTGGGGGGGCAGGCCATGGACGTCGTCGTAGTCAGGGCCGGTCGGGATGGCGCCGGGCAGGAACTCATCGTGGGCGGCCCGCTGGGCCTCCGGCGTCTCGATGCGCTCCTCGAGGGTGCGCCAGAAGCGCGGGGTCTCGATGGGGCCGTGTTCGGGAAGTCGTGTCTTCATGGGGTCATCCGCGGCGCTTGATGGCGTGTTCGGGGGGCGTGATGGGGATGCGGAGGGGAACCGCTTCCGGCGGCGTCTCCGGAGGGGTCTCGCGGTCCGGGCGGAAGACGAGGCCCAGGGCCTCCCGGCCCAGGAGGAGCGGGCCCGCCAGCAGGGCGGCGGCGCGGTCGAGCAGCGGCTTGCGGGTCTCGTCGGCCATCGTCGGAGCTCCTAGCGGTGGCAGGCGGCGCAGTTCTCGGCGCCCCGGGTGATCTTGGAGCCGGCGGGCAGCGCGGCGTGGGGATCCCGGTGGCAGGCCAGGCAGTTGCCCATGCGCATGCCCATCTCGCGGGTGACCACCTTCATGGTCTGCACCTCGCCGTGGCAGCTCTGGCAGGTGATGCCGGCGTTCACGTGGGGTCGGTGGTCGAAGAAGACGTGATCCGGAAGGGTGTGGACCCGCTGCCAGAGCATGGGCTCGCCGGAGGCGGCGACCTTCGCCAGCTTCTGGATGGCCGGCCGGTCGGTCCGGGTCACCTTGTGGCAGCTCATGCAGAGGTCGACGCTGGGGATGCCCGCCACCCGGGACTTGTCCACGCCGGAGTGGCAGTACTGGCACTGCATGCGGAGGGTGCCGGCGTGCAGTTCGTGGGAGAAGGGGATGGGCTGCTCGGGGGCGTAGCCCTTGGCGAAGCGGTCCGGCTGGGTGAACCAGCCCACGGTGAGCACCGTGAGAAGGACCGCCACGGCCCCGGCCGGCAGGACGAAGCGGAACGCTCGGTCGAATTGGTGCATGCACAACCCCTGGAAAGTTCGGATCCGCGCAGTGGCCGGAGCCAGTGGGGACTGAAGGGACGGTGGGACGCGGGACGGATCGGAGGTGATGGCCAGGGATTCTGGCAGGTGCCGGGCGAGCCGGAAGGGATTCCTTCCGGGTGTCGGCGTCTCCGTCCAGAGAATGTCGGCGGAGCGGCGTCTGAAGTAAGACGACACTCGTGTCCAGAGGACTTGGTCACGCTGGGGCGACATTCGGCAAATTTGTGTCGCAAGTCACCATCATAGATCAGTGCCACAGGATTGTTTATCCCTTTTTTCTGAGGCAGATCCAGCGACTAAGGGGATTATCCGGTGTTCTATTTCGAGACCTGTGGAGGTGGCGATTTCCTCCAGGTCAGAGGCCGTCGAGACGAGGCCGGCTCCGCCTCCGCACCCGAGGTGGCGCATAACCTCCCGGAACCTCTTCTTTGTCAGGGGTTTGGGATTTTTCGCGGGGTCTGACCACCCTACCTGGGGAAGCC
This sequence comes from Geothrix paludis, assembly GCF_022808815.1. Classification (GTDB taxonomy): domain Bacteria; phylum Acidobacteriota; class Holophagae; order Holophagales; family Holophagaceae; genus Geothrix; species Geothrix paludis. The sequence goes on from NZ_JAKZLC010000003.1 coordinate 291,079, forward strand.
CATCCAGGGTTTCAGGAGCCCCAGCTGGAGGAAGAGGGCGCCCATGCGCTCCACGGGCAGGCCCATCACCGTGGAGAAGCTGCCCTCGACCCCCTCGATGAACAGGGCCCCGATGCCCTGGATGGCGTACGAGCCCGCTTTGTCCATGGGTTCGTGGGTGCCGATGTACCAGCGGATCTGGGCCTCGGTGAGGGGGCGGAACACCACCTGGGCCGTGTCCACGAAGCTGTGGACCTGATCGTTCCGCTGGAGGCAGAAGCCGGTGTGCACCTGGTGGGCGCGGCCCTGGATCAGGCCCAGCATCCGCACGGCGTCCTCCGCGTCGAGGGGCTTGTTGAGCGTGTGATGGTCCACGGCCACGGTGGTGTCCGCGGCCATCACCCAGCGGTCGGGATTGCGGCCGGCCACCACCTCGGCCTTCAGCTCCGCCAGGCGCAGCACCAGGTCGCCGGGCTCCTCGTCCAGCAGGGGCGTCTCGTCCACCTCGGGCGCCTGGATCTCGAAGGGGATGCGCATGGCCTCCAGCCAGTGGCGCCGGCGCGGACTGCTGCTGGCCAGGATCAGGGGCTTCAGGGCGGCCTCGGGGAGGCCGGGGAGGGTTTCGCTCACCGCAGGCCCCGTTGCTCGAGCTCGGCGATGCCCACCCGCATGTGGAAGCTGTCGACTTCCTGGCCCAGGCGGAAGCCGAAGCGGGGGTAGAAGTTGGCCGCGTCCCGGGTCTCCAGGACGAAGCGCTGCACCTCGCCCGTCCAGGGGTGGCGCAGGGCCCACTTCACCAACTCTGTCGCGACGCCCAGGCCCATGAGGTCCCGGGCCGTGACCACGTCGTAGAGCTTGGCTTCGTAGGCGTGGTCGGACCAGAGCCGGGTGGCACCCACCAGGCGGCCGCCTCGATGGCCCTCGGGCACGAGCCGGGCCGTCAGCAGGCGCGAGCAGGCCAGCAGCCGCCGCCACTGGCCGATGGTGCGGTCCGCGGTCCAGTAGACCTCTTCCGCCTGGAAGAAGATCTGGAGCTCGCGGGGGTCCACGCTCCAGGTCTCGTCGAAGAAGGCCACGGTGCCGTGCGGGGTCGAAAGCGGCTCGGGTACGAGGAGATCGCGGTCCATCAGGCCTTCCGGGCTAGGGCCTTCCAGCCTAGCAGTACCGTTCCGAGCGCCAGTCCCGCCATCAGCCCCGGCAGCAGCCAGGCGGAACGCGCGGGGGTGTGCACCGGCCGCCAGGTCAACGCCACGGCGTAGGCTCCTTCGCTGAGCGGCTCGCCCCAAAGCTCGAAGCGGCCGTCCTCCCGGAACACGCCGGACTTCCCCGTGAGTGTGGCCCGCAGCAGGGGGACGCCCAGCTCCGTGGCGCGGAGGCGGATCTGGGCGGCATGCAGGTCCGTGGCGATGCTGCGGTCGAACCAGCCGTCGTTGGTGTGGTTGCTCAGCAGGTCCGCGTGGCCCAGTTCGAAGCCCCGGCGGGTGCGCTGGGTCAGGAGGGCCTCGCTGCAGATGAGGGGATGCACGTGCAGGTCGCCGGCGGGGGTGGGCACGGCGAAGGCGCAGCCCTCCTTGAGTTCCCCGGCCTCCTGGGACACGAAGCCCATCTTCCCGTCCATCCAGCGGCGGAAGGGCTCGGGGCCCGGCGTGCGCTCGCCGAAGGGCATGGGCTCCGTCTTCGCGAAGACGAAGGGGGGCCGGCCGGCGGCCTCGCCCCGCACCAGGTTGTAGGGACCTCCCTCGGTGCCGAAGAGCCAGGCCACGCCCCGGGACACGGCCTCGGCGGAAAGCCGCAGGTCCGGGTGGCGGTCGTCCCGGCCCAGCACCGAGCTCTCGGGCCAGAGGAGCAGGGTGGCGCGCCCGGCCCTCGGCCAGTCCCGGGCCTTCAGCAACGCGTCGCTGCGCCGCCACATCTCCGCTTCCATCCCCGGCCAGCGCACGCCAGCGGGGAAGTTGGGCTGGATCATGGCCACGTCGAGGGCCCGCTCCCCGTCGCGGGGCAGCAGAAACCAGGCGCCTCCCAGCAGGAACATCAGACCCACGGCGAAGCCCGCCCCCGCCAGGGTCCGCCGGGGAGAGGCGCCCTGGGCCAGGTGGGCGGCGGTCCAGGCCCCGGCGCCCCAGGCCAGGGCCGACAGGCCCGAGGCGCCCAGGAACGCGGCGGAGCGCGCCGGCCAGGGCAGGGAACCGAAGGCGGCGCCCCAGGTCCAGGGGTAGACATGGAACCCCCAGGTCTCCCATCCCATCAGGAGGAAGGCGGCCACGCAGGCGGCGGCCAGGGGCCCGATGCGGCGGAAGGCCCAGCGCGATCCCAGGGCCACCAGCCAGAGCCCCGTGGCTTCCCAGAGGCTCAGCAGGACCGTCCCCAGCAGGGCCAGGCCGAAGGGCAGCCCGCCCTTGGAGGCCAGGGTCTGGGGCACCCACTGGTAGAGGAGGAGGAGGCCGCCCAGGATCGCCGTCCAGGTCCACACCGCGTGGCGCCCCTTGAACAGGCCTTCCAGCAGCAGCACGGGGAAGAGCAGCGCCAGGGCCGGCTCCAGCCAGCCCCCCAGGGCGCCGGGGAAGCGGAAGGCGAGCATGAAGATGCACGCCAGCACGGCGGTTTCGAGGGGACGGAGGAGGGAAGGCATCTTCAAGGTCTGGACCTTCTCGCCACTTCGTAGCACGCGATGCCCGCCGCCACAGCGGCGTTGAGACTCTCCACGCCCTGGATGGGGATGGCCAGGCGCCGTACGGCCGGGGGCAGGTCCACCCCCTGCCAGCCGTGGCCTTCGCTGCCCACCCAGAGGCGCAGGGGTGCTGAAAGATCGGCCTCGGCCAGGGGCACGGCGCCGGGGCCGCCGTCCAGGGCGTACCAGCGGCCTTCATCCGGCTCCAGCCGCGCCGCCCGGCGCAGGGGCATCAGGAAGGCGGCACCCATGCTGCCGCGCAGAGCCCTGGGGTGGAAGGGATCTGCGCAGCCCGGCCCCAGCAGGGCCTCCTGGAAACCGAAGGCGGCGGCGCTGCGGAGGAGCGCGCCGAGGTTGCCCGGATCCTGGATGCCCCAGGCGCCGATGACGCGCTCGGCCAGGGGCCCGGCGGGCTCGGGGCCCAGGTCCATCAGCAGGGCGTGCTCTGGCGGACTGCCCGCGTCGGCCAGCTCCCGCATGAGGGCTTCGCCGAGCACCTGGGTTTCCGCGCCCAGGATGGCCTCCAGGGGGTGGGGGACGGCCTGCTCCAGCCTCAGCCAAAGGGCCGGCTGGAGCCGTTTTCCGGCTGCGGTCCGCCGAGTTTCGGCCCAGGCCTCAATGAGCTTCGAGCCCAGCAGGAGCGTGGCCTCGCGGCGGGCGCCGCCCGGGCGGAGGCGGGCCAGGAGCTCCTTGAAGCGCGGATTGGCTTTGCTGGTGAGGGTGGGCATGGGGACCGGGTCCGGGGACATCACGGGACGCCCCCACCCTGGGGATGGCAGCGCCAACATGAGCATCATGCCAGGGAGCCGGTCCGCCTCCTCTGAAGAAGGCCGCGCCGTGCCCCGCGATGCCCTCCTGGGTGCCGCGATACCCTGCTGGGATGGATGACGACGCGAAGGACCCGGCCACCGGGGGTTCAGACACAGGCCTGGGGCTGGGCTTCCTCCTGGTGGCCATCTCGGGGATCTGCTTCGGCCTCCTGCCCATCTTCAACCGCCAGGCGGCCGCCCTGGGCTTGGGACTCCCCACCTTCCTGGCGGTGCGCTTCCTCGTGGCTGGAGGCGCCCTCTGGCTGTGGCTGCTCCTGCGGGGCGTCCGCTTCACCCTCACGCCGACCCAGATCGCCGGCTTCGTGGGCATGGGCGCCCTCTACGTGGTGGAGAGCGGCCTCTATTTCGCCAGCTCCCGCCGCATCCCCGTGGCTCTCACGGCCCTGTTGCTCTACCTCTACCCCGCCATGGTGGCCCTGTGGGAGGTCCTGGCCGGGCGGCACCGCCTGGCGGGCCGCGACCTGATCGCCCTCATCGCCTCGCTGCTGGGAACGGCCCTGGCCGTGGGCGCGCCGGGCCGGGGCACGGATGTCCTGGGCCTCGTCATGGGGCTCGCCACGGCCTTCGGGTACACCGCCTACATCCTGCTGGGCGCGCGCCTCCAGAAAGGGGTGCCCTCGCTGGTCGCCAGCGCCTGGATCATGTCCAGCGCGGGGCTCATGTACCTGGTCCTGGCCCTGGGCTCTCACCGGTGGGAGCCGGCCCTGGCCCTCCGCGCCTGGAAGCCCCTGCTGGGGCTGGCCGTGATCGGCACCTTGCTGCCCATTCCCCTGCTTCTGGCTGGCATGGCCCGGGTGGGCGCCGCCCGAGCCTCGGTCGTCAGCACCCTGGAGCCGCTGGCCGCCTGCCTGTTCGGGGCCCTCTTTCTCCATGAGATCCTGCTGCCCTGGCAGTGGGTAGGCGCGGCCCTGATCCTCGGGGCGGTGATCCTCCTCTCCGTGGAGCGGCGGCCGGACGAGCCCCTGGCGGAGCGGTGATTCGGGCGGGTGGTCTGTTGGGCTCTCTCCGGGCAGGACCGGAGGCCCGTTTCCCCGGGGTCGTCTGCCGGGAGGCTGCCCTCTGGGGGGCCCATGGGCCCAGGTTCCCCGTGGGATCTGGGATGGATCAAACAGCGATGTATTAGACTATCCGCTCCATCCGACCTTTCTTTCCATCCCTCTGCGCCTTTCCAGGAGCACCGATGCAACCTTTTGTCCCCTCTGACCAGAACCTGCGGGAGTTCTCCCTGCGGGCGGTGCTCATCGGCCTCGTCATGGCCGTGGTGCTGGGTTCCGCCAACGCCTACCTCGGCCTGAAGGCCGGCATGACCATCGCCGCCACCTATCCCGCGGCCGTGATCGGCATGGCCCTCATCAAGCTGATGAAGGGCACCATCCTGGAAGAGAACATGGCCCGAACGGTGGGCAGCATCGGCGAGTCCGTGGCCGCCGGCGCCATCTTCACCGTCCCGGCCTTCGCCATCAGCGGCATCTGGCCCAAGTTCTTCACGGCCGGGCACTACGTCACCAGCTCGCTGATCATGTTCGGCGGCGGCGTGCTGGGCATCATGTTCGTGGCCCTGCTCCGCCGCGTGATGGTGGAGGACGCCGAGCTGCCCTACCCCGAGAGCGTGGCCGCCGCCGAGATCCACAAGGCCGGCGCCCGCGGGGGCAGCGGCACGAAGTTCCTCTTCGGCGCCATGGGCCTCGGCGCCGCCATCCAGGCCCTGGTGCAGATCTCGGTCTTCGCCAGCACCTGGGAGCGATTCGTGGCCTTCAAGACCACCACCATCAACCTCGTCGGCACCTGGAAGGCCAAGGTGGCGGGCGGCATGCTGCTCAGCTCCCCCGGCATCAGCCCCGCCTACATGGGCGTGGGCTACATCATCGGGCCCAAGCTCGGTGCCCTGAACTTCTCGGGCGGCATCATCGCCTGGGGCCTCCTCGTGCCCATCATCACCTACTTCCTGGCGCCGGGCGTCCTGCCCGAGGGCGCTTCCCAGGGCGACTGGATCGCCCTGTCCTACTCGGTGTGGAAGTTCATCGTCCGCCCCATCGCCATCGGCGGCATGCTCGTGGGCGCCGGCTTCACCCTCTTTAAGATGCGCAAGAGCCTGGCCACGGGCCTCACCCGCTCGGTCTCCGACATGAAGAAGGCCGCGGCCGGCGAACACGTGGTGGACCGCGTCAACAAGGACCTGCCCTTCACCAACGTCCTGTTCGGCCTCGGATTCGCGGCCCTGGTGACGTTCTTCATCACCTGGCGCATCTTCCAGGTGAGCCCGCTGGTTTCCTTCGTGGCGGCCCTGGTGGTGGTGATCCTGGGCTTCTTCTTCGCGGCCATCAGCGGCTACCTGGTGGGCATCATGGGCTCGAGCAACAACCCGATCTCCGGCCTGACCCTGACGGCCCTGGTGATCACGGCCCTCGTGATGGTGCTCCTCGGCGTGAAGGGCCAGGAAGGCGTTGCCGCGGTGCTGGGCGTGGCGGCCATCGTCTGCGTCTCCGCCGCCGTGGCCGGCGAGATGCTGCAGGACCTCAAGGCCGGGCACATCCTCGGCGGCACCCCCTGGCGCATGGAGATGGGCGACCTCATCGGCGTGGCCCTGGCCTCCGTGGTGCTGTTCATCCCCCTCATGGTGCTGCACGAAGGCGACATCTCCGCCCAGGGCACCAAGCGCATCGCCGAGCTGACCGCCCAGCAGGTGCAGGTGGTCACCGCCCCCGATGGCAAGACCTACACCCTGGACGAAGTGAAGAAGCTGCCCGCGGACCAGAAGAAGGCCGTGCTCTCCCTGGACGCCGGCTTCGGTTCCAAGCAGCTGGCGGCGCCCCAGGCGGGCCTCATGGCCCTGCTCAGCAAGGGCATCGTGGAAGGCAAGATGGCGTGGCCGCTGATCATCGTCGGCATGATGATGGGCTTCGCCTTCATCCTCATGCAGGTCAAGAGTCCCATGCTGGTGTCGGTGGGCATGTACCTGCCGCTGGAGACCACCTTCGCGATCTTCCTGGGCGGCCTCATCAAGGGCGCCGTGGAGATGATCGGCGCCAAGCGGGGCCTCAACGAGGCCCAGAAGGTGCGCGTGGAGAACAATGGCGTGCTGCTGGCCGCCGGCCTCATCGCCGGCGAGGCCCTGGTAGGCCTGCTCTTCGCCTCCTTCGCCTTCTTCGAGGTGAAGTACAAGATCTTCGCCGACCCCGGCATGTTCTGGATCAGCCTGCTGATCCTGGCCGGCATCGCCGTCTACCTGGTGAGGGTGCCCCTGGCCAACGCCGGCGAAGCCGACGAGCCCGCGCCACCCAGCGCGAATTTCTAGGTTGATGCTCGCGGGGGGTTCGGGGGGGGGCGCACCCCCCCGGACCCCCGCGCTAAGGCCCGCAAACGCGGGCCCCCCGCTTCTCACTCTTCCCAGCCAGGGTCCTATCCATGTCCTCCTTCCCCGATGAATCCTTCCTCGCCCTCGTCCCTGTGCAGGCCGTGGCGGCCGAACCCGGCGTGGGGGACACACTGGTCCTGATCCGCCCCAAGATCCTGTCCCCACGCTGGGCCTGGCTGGTGCGGCTGATGAAGCGACCCAACTTCCGGGTGAAGCTCGACGCCCGCGGCACGGCCCTGTGGCAGGCCTGCGACGGCGCGCGCACCGTGGCGCAGGTGATGGAGGCCATGGCCCAGGCCCACCCCGGCGAGCCCGATGCCGGCTTTCGCGCCGCCCTGTTTCTCCGCGAACTGGCCCGGGGCGGGTTCCTGCGGCTGTCGTAGCCAGGGGAAAGAAAAACGCCAACCGCAGAGAACGCGGAGAACGCAGAGGAAAGCAGACGCTGATTTCTCCTCGCCCCGGAGCCCCGCTATCCTGGTGCCCCGGAGGCACGATCCATGGCCAGGCAGTCGAAGGAGGCGGGCCAGGTCCTCACCCGCCAGCGGGCGAAGGTGAAGGAGCCCGGCCTGTGGAAGGTGCTCCTCCACAACGACGACTACACCACCCAGGAGTTCGTGGTGTGGCTGCTGAAGACGGTGTTCCGCAAGGCTGAGCCCGAGGCCACCGCCATCATGCTGGCGGTGCACCGGGCGGGCGTAGGCGTGGCGGGTGTCTACACGAAGGACGTGGCCGAGACCCGCGCCGAGCGGGGGCGGCAACTGGCCGAGCGTGAGGGCTTCCCCCTGCTGCTCACGGTGGAGGCCGAGAATGCCTGAATCTCCTCAGATCGGCGCCGACCTGAACCAGGGCTTCCAGCGGGCCTTCGAGCTGGCCAAGGCCCGGCGCCACGAGGACGTGGCCCTGGAGCACCTGCTGCTGGCCCTGCTGGACAATCCCCACGCCGCCAAGGCGCTGAAGGGCTGCGGCGTGAAGCTGGACGCCCTTCGCCGAGACCTGGAGGCGGCCCTGGAGCGGCTGTTCGAGCCGGTGCCCGAGGGCGAAGAGGTCCAGCCCCACAGCACCCTGGGCTTCGTGCGGGTGGTGGAGCGGGCCCTGGTCCACGCCTTCAGCGCCGGGCAGAAGGAGGTCCGCGGCGGCGAGCTGCTGCCGGCCTTCCTGGAGGAGGAGGCCAGCCACGTGCGCCACCTGCTGGAGAAGCACGGCGTGAAGCGGCTGGCCCTGCTGAAGGTGCTCAGCCATGGGCCCGCGGCTCCAAAGGCCAGGACACCGGCGAAGAAGCAAGTCGAAGCAGAGGAAGACGAGGGCACCGTGGCCGAAAACCCGCTGGAGGCCTACGCGACGGACCTGGTGGCCCGGGCCGCGGCGGGCCGGCTGGATCCCTTGGTGGGCCGCGACGCCGAGATCACGCGTATGGCGCAGGTGCTCTGTCGGCGCCGGAAGAACAACCCCTTGCTGGTGGGCGAGCCCGGCGTGGGCAAGACGGCCATCGTCGAGGGCCTGGCCCGCCGCATCCACGAGAAGAAGGTGCCGGAGCCGCTCAAGGCTGCCCGCATCTTCGCCCTGGATCTGGGTGCGCTCCTGGCCGGCAGCCGCTACCGGGGAGACTTCGAGGAGCGCCTCAAGGCCGTGCTGAAGGCTCTGGCCGACGAGCCCGGCGCCATCCTCTTCGTGGACGAGCTGCACACCCTGGTGGGCGCCGGCGCCACCAGCGGCGGCGCCATGGACGCGGCCAACCTGCTGAAGCCGGCCCTCGCCTCCGGCGACCTGCGCTGCATTGGCGCCACCACCTTCCAGGACCTCAAGGGCTCCCTGGACCGCGACCGCGCCCTCTCCCGGCGCTTCCAGGTGGTCGAGGTGAGCGAACCCACCACGGCCGATGCACTGGACATCCTCCAGGGCCTGAAGCCCTCCTACGAATCGCACCACGGCGTGACCTACTCGAACGAGGCCCTGGAAGCCGCCGTGCGCCTGGCGTCCAAGCACCTGACGGACCGCAAGCTCCCGGATAGCGCCCTGGACGTGGTGGACGAGGCCGGCGCCGCCCAGAAGCTGCTGCCGAAGAAGGCGCGGGCGAAGCAGGTGGGCCCCGCCGAGATCGAGGCCGTGGTGGCCCGCATGGCCCGCGTTCCGGTGGCCTCCGTCAGCGCTGACGACCGGGAAGCTTTGCAGACGCTCGAAGCGCAGCTCCGGGCACAGATCTACGGCCAAGACCAGGCCTGTGAAACGGTCGCCGGCGCCATCAAGCTGGCACGCTCCGGCCTGCGGGATCCCTTGAAGCCCATGGGCTGTTTCCTCTTCGCCGGGCCCACAGGCGTGGGCAAGACGGAGCTGGCCAAGCAGCTCGCCAAGGCCCTGGGCATCGCCTTCCTGCGCTTCGACATGAGCGAGTACCAGGAGAAGCACACGGTGGCGCGGCTCATCGGTGCGCCGCCCGGCTACGTGGGCTACGAGGAGGGCGGCCTGCTCACGGATGCCGTGCGGAAATCCCCCCACGCGGTGCTGCTGCTGGACGAGCTGGAGAAGGCCCACCCGGACCTCTTCGGAATCCTGCTCCAGGTCATGGACCACGCCACGCTCACGGACAGCCATGGGCGCAGCGCGGACTTCCGCCACACGGTGCTCGTGATGACCACCAATGTCGGTGCCCGGGAGCTGTCGGCCCGGCAGGTGGGTTTCGCCGAGGCCGGGGCCCGGAAGACGGCCACCGGGGCCCTGGAGAAGGCCTTCAGTCCCGAGTTCCGCAACCGCCTGGACGCCATCCTCCAGTTCGCGCCCCTGGGCCGGGAGTCGATGGTCCGCGTGGCGGACAAGCACCTCCGCGAGCTGGAGGAGCAGCTCAAGGAGAAGGACGTGACCCTCGTCTGTACCGAGGCGGCCCGGGCCTGGCTGGCGGAGAAGGGCCACGACCCGGCCTTCGGTGCCCGCCCCATGGCGCGGCTCATCGAGCGCGAGCTGCGCCGGCCCCTGGCGGAGGCCATCCTCTTCGGGCCCCTGGCCAAGGGCGGCAAGGCCACCGTGGACCTCCAGGACGGCCGGCCGTGCCTGTCTTTCGGCTGACGAAGGCCCTGGTTTTCCCGGACCCGGAGCTGGCGGAGGACGGCCTGCTGGCCATCGGCGGCGACCTCAGCGAGGCGCGTCTCCTGCTGGCCTACCGCAGCGGCATCTTCCCCTGGTACGGCGAGGGCGATCCCTTGCTCTGGTGGTCGCCGCCAGAGCGGGCCCTGCTGCGTCCCGGCCACCTGCACCTGTCGGCCCGCACCCGTCGCAGCCTGCGCCATCGCCCCTTCGAGATCCGCTTCGACACGGCCTTTGAAGGGGTCATCGGCCATTGTTCCCAGGTGCCGCGCCCCGGCCAGGATGGCACCTGGATCACGCCGGAGATGCGCGAGGCCTACATCGCGTTGCACCAAGCAGGCCACGCCCACAGCGTGGAGGCCTGGCGGAACGGCGAGCTGAAGGGCGGCCTCTACGGCGTATCCCTGGGCCGGGCCTTCTTCGGCGAGAGCATGTTCAGCCTGGAGCCCGAGGCCAGCCGCGCGGCTCTCCAGGCCCTGGACGAGCGGCTGAAGGCCTGGGACTTCGCCATGATCGACGGCCAGCTGCCCCACGAGGGCCTGAGGGGCTACGGCTTCCAGGTCGTGCCCCGGGCCCTGTTCCTGGAGGAGCTGGTGGAGGCGCTGCGCTGGCCAGAACGGAGCGGGAGCTGGTCGGCCTGACTCAGCCAGAAGAGCATGCAACCGCGAAAGACGCGAAAGGGCGCGAAACGCAGCGGAGTCTGGCCGCCTGGGCCTTCGGCTCCCTCCGCGCCATGCGCGGCTGGTCACACGCAGGGCGATTCGCGTCTTTCGCGGTTCGATCCTTTCAGGGCACCATCACCGCAATCGGCGAGATCGGTGGCCAATGGCTTTTTCAGCGTCTTCCCTCCGCGTTCTCGGTGCCTCCGGGCTGGATCCTTTCCTCGGGCCGGCCCGCCTCCGCCGACCGCAGCCGGATCAGGCTGATCTCGCCCCGCCGCCACAGCCGCATGCGCGGGCCCCAGGTGCCGGTGCCGCGGCTGACGATCAGGGTCATGTCCCCCACCTGGGCCCGCCCGGACAGGGTGGAATAGACCCTCGCCACGAGGTACCCGAAGGGCCAGATCTGGCCAGCGTGCGTGTGGCCGGCGAGCATGAGCCCCACGCCCGAGCGGGCCGCCGGTTCCAGCTGGGTGGGCCGGTGGGACAGCAGCACCAGGGCGCCGGCCGGGCGCTCCCGGGGCACAGTCCACGCGGCCTGACGGAGGCTCCGGCCCGCGTCCGCCCGGCCCGCCAGGACCAGGCCGGGCACGGGGCTGGCGAGGGCGTTCCGCAGGACCCGCACCCCCGCCGCCTCCAGGGGGGCCCCGGCGACGCCGTAGTGCTCGTGGTTCCCATCCACTCCCCAGACGCCCAGCGGGGCCCGCAGGCCTTCGAGGGCCCGGATCGCGCGGGGATCGGGCCGGCCGTGCCCCTCGAAGACGTCCCCGAGAAGCACCACCAGATCGGGCCTCAGGGCCTGGACCTGCGCCACCCGGGCCGCCAGCCAGTCCGGCCCCAGGATGGCGCCCACATGGAGGTCCGACAGGGCCGCCACCAGGAGGCCGTCCCGCTCCGGCGGCAGGCCCCGCAGAGCCACCTCGTAGGCCACGACCTCGGGTGGGCGCAGGCCCTGGACGGTCGCGAAGGCGGCCAACCCCAGGCTGGCCAGGAGGGCCCACCCCCGCAGGCGGGGCGCCGCGGCGCGGAACCACCAGCCGAACCCCGTGGCCACATCCACGGCCAGGAGGCAGGCGAAGGCGAGGAAGAGGAGGCCCAGCACGGTCATGCCCGCGAGGGCCGCCCAGCCCGCGCCGGGGAAGGCGGCCTCATGCCCCAGGATCCCCCCGGCGACCATCAGGCCCCAGGCTCCCGCGAAGGTCATCCAGAGGCGCCGCCGCGGACCGCGTGCGAACCAGGGAACCGAGGCCGTGCGCCAGGCCACGTAGGCCAGCACCAGGGCCGATACCAGGAGGAGGATGCCGATGAACATGGCTCAGCCTCCGGCCGGGGCGGCCCGGTGGCGTAGGAGCTTGAAGGCCTCGAACCAGAGGATGCTGGCGAAGCCCACCCCCAGGGCCAGCGGGACGTCCAGGCCGTGCAGCGGGGCGAAGTGGAAGAGGCGCTGGGCCACGGGCCAGGCGAGCACCAGGGCCAGGCAGGCGGTGGTGCCGCCCAGCACCCACCAGAGGGCGGGGTTGGGGCTCCACAGGCTGCCGAGGATGCTCCTCGACCAGGACCGGTTGGCCAGGATGATGGCGAGAAAGGACGCCACCAGGCCCGCGAAGGTGAGGGCGCGGGCCGCGTCGTGGCCATGGGTGGGCCGGGCCAGGAGGTAGACCGCCACGCAGGCGGCCAGGGCGGTGATCCCCTGGAGCACGGCCAGCCCGGTGGCCTTCAAGCTGAACAGGCGCTCCTGGGGGTCCCTGGGCGGCCGGCGCATGACGTCGGGCTCGGCCGCCTCCGCCTCGAAGATCAGCGTGCAGGAGGGATCGATCACCAGCTCCAGGAAGACGATGTGGACCGGCAGCAGCAGCAGGGGCCAGCCGAGGAAGACCGGCAGCAGGGACAGCCCGGCGATGGGGATGTGCACGGCCAGGATGAAGGCCACAGCCTTGCGGATGTTGTCGAAGATGCGCCGGCCCATCCGGACGGCGGCCACGATGGAGGAAAAGTCGTCGTCCAGTAGCACCAGGTCGGCGGCCTCCCGGGCCACGTCCGTGCCGCGGCCCCCCATGGCCACGCCGATGTGGGCGGCCTTGAGGGCCGGGGCGTCGTTCACGCCGTCGCCCGTCATGGCCACCACCTCGCGGTTGGCCTTGAGGGCGGCGACGAGGCGCAGCTTCTGCTCCGGCACCACGCGGGCGAAGACATTCACCTCCCGGATCCGCGCCGCGAGGTCCGCGTCGCTCATCCGGTCCAGCTCGGGCCCGGTGAGGACGTGCTCGGGATGGGGCAGGCCCGCCTGCCGGGCGATGCTGACCGCGGTGGCCGGGTAGTCGCCGGTGATCATCACCACGCGGATGCCCGCGGTGCGGCACTCCGCCACGGCGGCGGGCACGCTTGGGCGCACCGGATCCTCCAGGCCCAGCAGGCCCACGAAGTCGAGGTCCAGGTCGTGGTGGGCCTCCGGAAGGTCAGCGGCGCCGTAGCGACCGCGGGCGACGCCCAGGACGCGCAGGCCGTGGGACGCCAGCTCTGCCACCCGCGCCTCCACCCGGGCCTGGCGGTCCGGGGGCAGGTGGCAGAGGTCCACGACGGCCTCGGGGGCGCCCTTGGTGGCTACGACGATCTGGTCATCGCCACAGTTCCAGGCGTGGGTGACGGCCAGGAGGCCGGGCATCAGCGGGTATTCCCTGGCCAGGGACCAGTCCGGGTGCAGGTGCTCGGTCTCCACCAGCCAGGTCTTCCCGGCGGCGTGGAGGGCCCGCTCCATGGGATCGAAGGGATCCTTCCGGCTGGCCAGGATGGCGTATTCCATCAGCTCGTGCACCGGCTCGGGAAGGTCCGGCCCGGTCGCCGCCAGATCCTGGGCATGACCTGCCACATCCAGCCGCCGGAGGGTCATCTGGTTGAGGGTGAGGGTTCCGGTCTTGTCCACGCACAGGACGGTGGCCGCGCCGAGGGTCTCGATGGCGGGCATGCGGCGGGTGAGGACCCGATGGCGGGAGATGCGCCAGGCGCCCAGCGCCAGGAAGACCGTGAGCACCACGGGGAATTCCTCGGGGAGTGTGGCCATGGCGAGGGCGATGCCGGCCAGCAGGCCGTCCTTCCACACCTCCAGGTCGCCGCCCCGGGTCAGTCCGTAGAGGACCACCACCGTCACGCAGGCACCCAGGCTGAGCAGGGCGAAGGTGCGCACCAGCCGGCCCGTCTCCCGCTGGAGGAAGGTGGATTCCGGCTCCACCTGCTGCAGGGCTTTGCCGATCCGGCCGAGCTCCGTCCGGAGGCCCGTGGCCAGGACCTCGGCCACGCCCTGGCCCGCGGTCACCAGCGTGCCCGAGAAGACCGAAGGCAGATCGTCCCCGCCCGGGGGCCCCATGGCGCGGGCCTCGGCGGAGGCCGCCTTGCGGACGGGCACGGACTCGCCGGTGAGGAGGGACTCGTCCACGGACAGGTGGAGGCCGGCGCGCAGGAGGGCGTCCGCGGGCACCCGGTCGCCCTCGACCAGGACCAGGATGTCGCCGGGCACCACCTCGCGGCCCGGGATGCGGCGCTGCCGGCCGTCCCGGATCACCAGGGCCCGGGGGCTGGAGAGGTCCCGCAGGGCCTCCAGGGCGTGCTCCGTCCGCCGCTCCTGGACGATGGTGATGCCCATGACCACGAAGACGAAGCCGAGCAGCATCGCCGCGTCCCCGTGCTCGCCCATCAGCAGGTACAGCGCGCCCGCGGCGACGAGCATGATGAACATGGGCTCCCGCACCACCTCCCAGGCGATGGCCAGGAAGCCGCGCCGGTCCCGGGAGGGCAGCTCGTTGGGGCCATCGCGTTCCAGGCGACGCCGCGCCTCGGCTTCGGAGAGGCCGGCAAAGCCCTCCAGGTCGAGGCCGGAGGGTCGATGGATGCGAGCTTCGGCAGTCATGGGATCACCGCGGATCCGCGAGGTCCGTGCATGGAACACGGACCGATCCCCATCACCTTAGCTCCGCTCCGGCGTGAACGCCGAAGGGAAATCGCTCCCCGACCGCCTCGGCGGTCTGTGCGGTCACTCGATGGGCAACCGCGCCGTCATTCGATGGGCAGCCGCCCCTGGCCCAGCCGGATGATGGCGGGCACGTGGAGGTCGTCGTTGCCACCGGGCAGCTCACCGCTGGGCGTGGGGGCCTGGGGCAGGAGGCGGGTGGGGGTGGGGCCCTGCTCGCTGGCGGGCACCTCGCCGTAGACCCGGCCGCTGGGGCCGTTCACGGGGAGAATGGCCTGGCCGTTCACGGGCAGGACCGCCTGGCCGTCCACGGGCTGGATCCCGGCGGCGACCAGCGTCGGCGCGGCGGCCTCCACAGCCCCGGCCAGGTTCAGGCTGTGGCGGCGGTCCTGCAGGAGCTTGTCCTCGCCGTCGAAGCCGCTGGCCAGGACGGTGACCAGCACGCGGTCCTCCATGCCCTCGCCCTCCACGGTGCAGGCCTTGATGTCAGGGCGGCCGTTGTAGTGCTCCTGCAGGTAGTTCATCGCGGTCTCGATGGCGGAGGCCTCCATGACCTCCCAGTCGGCGGTGATGGACACCATGACGTTGGCGGCGGCGCCGGTCTGGGCGCGCTCCAGCAGGGGGCAGGCCAGGGCCTTCTTGAGGGCGTCCATGACGGCCTCCTCGCCGCGGCCCGCGCCGGTGCCGATGAGGGCCTCGCCGCCATCCCGCAGGACGGCCTCCACATCCGCGAAGTCGCCGTTGATGATGCCGGGTTTGAGGATGAGGTCCGCGATGCCGCGCACGCCCTGGATGAGCACACCGTCCGCCACGCGGAAGGCCTCCTTCATGGTCACACGGGCGTCGCAGACGGCCTTCAGGCGCTCATTGCTCACGACGATGACGGTATCGGCGGTCTCACGCAGGTTGGCGAGGCCGGACAGGGCCAGGTCGCCCTTCTTGCGGCCCTCCCAGGCGAAGGGCGTGAGCACCACGGCCACGGTGAGGGCGCCCAGCTCCCGGGCGAAGCTGGCCAGCACCGGCGCCGCGCCCGTGCCCGTGCCGCCGCCCATGCCGCCGGTGATGAAGACCATGTCGGCGCCCTGGAGCGCCGCCAGCACTTCCTCGCGGCTCTCCTCGGCGGCCACGGCGCCGCGCTCGGCGCTCCCGCCCGCGCCCAGGCCCCGGCTGCTCTGGGGGCCCAGCGGCAGCTTCAGGTGGGCCTTGCTCTGGGAGAGGCTCTGCTGATCGGTGTTCATGGCGATGAACTGCACGCCGGTCACGCCGCTTTCGATCATGCGGTTGATGGCGTTGCAGCCCGCGCCGCCCACGCCCAGCACCTTGATGTTGGCGCCGGGAAGGCTGTGCGGGCAGGGGAGGAAGGGGGTCTCAGACATCGGAACTCCCGAGTGGGGCATCACGGAGGACAGGCACTAGAAGAGTTTCTTGAAACGGCCGAGGAAACCGTCTCCCCGGTCCTGCTTGCCGCGGGTCTCGCTCATGTCCCGGGCGAGGGATTTCACCGCGCCCAGGGCGTTCACGAAGTAGGGGTTGCCGGTGGCCTGGGGCAGGCCGGAGACGCCGATGATGCGGCCCAGCACCACGCGGGGGCGCCCCAGGATGGTCTGGGCGAGGATGGCGAGGTGGGTGAGGAGGGCGCCGCCGCCCACCAGGTGCACGCCGCCGTGGATCTCGTGCATGAGGCCCGTGCGGCCCATCTCGGCCAGCACCAGGTTGAGCAGCTCCGCCGCCCGGGCCTGGAGCACCTCCGCGATCTCGCGGCGCGAGACCAGGCGGCCCTCCTCCTCGAGCTCGATGGATTCCTCAGGGGGCACATGGTTGTGCAGCACCGTGCCGAAGCGGATCTTGATGCGCTCGGAAGCCGCGATGCCGCCCAGGTGCTTGGTGATCTCCAGGTCGCGGGTGAAGTGCATGCCGCCGATGGGGATCACCGCCGAGTGGAACAGGGTGCCGTGCAGGAAGATGCCCAGGTGCGTGAGGTGCTCGCCGATGTCCACCACCACGGCGCCGTTCTCGCGGTCCTCGCGGCTCAGCACGGCTTCGGCGCTGGCCAGGGGCGAGTACATCAGCTCCGCGCCGTGCAGGCCCGCGTTCTTCAGCGCCAGCTGGATGTTCATGATGACGGGGCTCGGGGCCACGATGATGCGGACCTCGGCCTCGAGCGATTCACCGAACATGCCCACCGGGTTGCGGATATCCCGCTGGCCCTTGATGTGGAACATCTGGGGGATGCGGTGGAGGACCAGCTCCTCCTTGGCCAGTTTGCAGCCGTTGGTGGCCTGCTCCAGCACGCGGTCGCGGTCCGAGGCGGTGATGATCTTGTCGCTGCTGCTGATGGTGATGGAATCGCGGAGGTTCTCGCCCTTGAACTGGATGCCGTCCACGGCCACGCGGATGCCGTCCACCTTGGTCTGGCCGGCCGTGTTCATGGCTTCTTCCACGGCGCGCACGACGGCGCGGGTGCAGAGGTCCATGTCCGTGATCTGGCCCTGGGTGAAGCCGCCCTGGGGGGAGGCCTGTCCGGTGCCCGTCACATTCAGCGTCCCGTCTTCCTCCTGGACGGCCACCACCGCCACCACTTTGCTTGCACCGAGGTCGAGGCCTAGGAGAACGGCACGCTGAGGCATGAAGATCCTTTTCCTTGCTCTAGGTTTACACCACTTCCGTGCCGGGTTCGAGCCTTTGCGCACGGAAAAAACGCCGCTTTCTTCCCCGGCAGGTCAGCGTGGCGTCTTGACGCCGGCCGGGGCATCCTCAGGTTCCCCCACGGCGACCTCCTCGTCCCAGCGCAGGTCGATGTACCGGAGCCGGGCCAGATCCGGCCTCTGGGACAGGCGGTCGACGAACAGGCCCTGGAAATTGGGCACGTTTTTCGTCACATCTTGGCGGGACAGGTAGATCGGGGCCGGAAGGCCCTCGATGTAGGCCACGGGCCCCTTGGGGCTCCAGCGGAACTCGGTCACCCGGTCGTAAAACCCCGCCTGCTTTTCCCTCAAAACCCGTGCAGCGCTCACGAGCCGGGCCAGACCCTGGTCCGTCTGGCTGGCGGGATCCACCACGACGGGAATGGGACTTAGGTTCGCCTGATTGACCCGATCCAGGAGGATGCCGTCGTCGGAGACGAGGAATACGCCGTTGCTCCGCACCAGCCAGAGCACGGGCCGCCGTTCCTCCACGACGAGGCTGAGGCGGTCGGGGGGGTCCTTGCGGATCTGGAGGTTCCGCACCCAGCGCTTGGCCTCGATCCGGGACCGGAGCTCCTCCGCGTCCAGCCAGAAGAGGGGCTTGCCCAGCGCCAGCTTCTCCGCCAGGGCCTGGATCTCCGCCTGACGCTCGCCCCGGCAGCCGCTCACGTTCACCTGCTCGATGGTGAGCTTCTGCAACCCGAGATACCGCGTGCCCAGCTCCATCAGGGCCCAGGCCCCCCCGCCCAGCACCACCACCGTGAGCCCCGCCCGCACCCAGGGGAACCAGGGGCGCTTGGGGCGGGTGCGAGGGAGCATGGACATGGGGGTCAGTCTACCGCCTGGAGGCGGCGGCCTGGATGGGCTGGATGGCTGGAAGCCTCCCTTAAGAGCTGGGAGGATGCCCCATGGCTTCCATCGCCCCCGGGGGCATTCCGGATTTCCTCGATTCCCTCTTCCGTTCGGAGTCGCGGCGGATCCTCGCCTCCTTGATCCGGCTGCTCGGGGATTTCGATCTGGCGGAAGACGGGATGCACGATGCCTTCGCGGCCGCGCTGGAGGCCTGGCCCCGGGACGGTGTTCCCGGGAATCCCCGCGCCTGGCTGGTGTCCACAGGGCGCTTCAAGGCGATCGACCGCCTGCGGCGGTCCGCGCGGTTCAGCACCTCGCTTGAGACCCTGGCGGAGCTGCCCGCCGAGGGGCCGTCGGAATGGGTGGAGGAGGAAGGCGTCGAAGACGACCGCCTGCGGCTCATCTTCACCTGCTGTCACCCGGCCCTGCCTCCGGAGGCCAGCACGGCGCTGACGCTCCGGGAGGTGTGCGGCCTGACGACGGAGGCCATCGCCCGGGCCTTCCTCACCGCCCCGTCCACGCTGGCCCAGCGGATCGTCCGTGCCAAGGCGAAGCTCCGCGAGGCGGGCATTCCCTTCGAGATCCCCGCCCGGGCCGACCTGCCGGACCGGCTGGACGCGGTGCTGAAGGTCGTCTACCTGGTGTTCAACGAAGGCTATTCCGCCTCTTCGGGGGAGGCGCTGACGCGCCCGGACCTCTCGGACGAGGCGATCCGCCTGGGGCGGCTGCTCCTCGAACTGCTGCCGGATCCGGAGGTGATGGGCCTCCTCGCCCTCATGCTGCTGCAGGAGTCCCGGCGGGCCGCGCGGGTCTCGCCCGAGGGGGACCTGGTGCTGCTGGAGGACCAGGACCGCTCCCGGTGGGACCGGGCCCTGATGGCCGAAGGGAAGGCGCTGGTGGACCAGGCGCTGGCCTCCCGCCGGGTGGGCGCCTACACGCTCCAGGCCGCCATCGCCGCCGCCCACGCCGAGGCGGCCGAGGCCCCGGCCACGGACTGGACCCGGATCATCGGGCTGTACACCCTCCTGGCCCGGGTGGCGCCCTCGCCCGTGGTGGACCTCAACCGGGCGGTGGCGGTGGCCATGCGGGACGGCCCCCAGGCCGGGCTGGACCTCACCGATGCCCTCCTGGCACGCCGCGACATGGCGGAGTACCACCTGGCCCACTCGGTCCGCGCGGACCTCTGCCGCCGCCTGGGGAGGACGGAAGAAGCGCTTGCCTCCTACCGCCAGGCCCTCGGGCTGGTCCAGCAGGGGCCCGAGCGGCGGTTCCTCGAGCGGCGAGTGGCCGAGCTTCAAAAATAATTCCTGATTATTGGCCTACTCGCGCTTGGTAATGATCGAACCTCGAAAGACGCGAATCGCCCTGCGGGCGCGCGAATGGCGAACGATCCTGCTTCCGCCTCCACGCGCGGGGCGGGTCTGGCGGCCTTCAGAAGCCGGCATTCCCGCCCCGCGTGTGCCCAGCCGCGCATCGCGCGGCTGGGGGCCGAAGGCCCAGGCGGCCTATCTCCGCCGCGTTTCGCGCCCTTTCGCGTCATTCGCGGTTCCTTGCTTTTCTGGCTGGGTCAGGCCGATTACAAAAAAACTTCGGTTCCCTGTCGAAACAGCGCCTCCCCGAACGACCAGGGGGTGAAGGGGTCAGAGCAACCCCATAGGAGCCACCATGAAATACATCTGTTTCGGGTACCTCGATGTTCAGCAGTGGGCGACCCTCTCCCAGGACAAGCAGCACGCCATGATCGACGCGTGCTTCGCCTACGATGAGGGCCTGAAGAAGGACGGCCACTGGGCCGGCGGGGAGGGGCTGCAGGGCCCGGACACTGCCGTCATGGTGCGCTTCGAGCAGGGCAAGGCGTCCGTGACGGACGGCCCCTACGCCGAGACCAAGGAGCTGCTGGGCGGCCTCCTGATGCTGGAGGCGCGGGACCTCAACCACGCCATCCACCTGATCTCGAACCACCCGGGCCTGAAGATGGGGCCTTGGGAGATCCGGCCGGCAGCGGACCTGGACAAGATGATTCGCGAAAGCGAGGCACGGCGTGCCAAGGCCAAGGGGAAACCTGCTTCCTGAGAAGGGCGCATCAGGTCCGCCAAATCTCCACTTCGGATTCCAACTCCCTGCCTTGGTTTGCGTGCACTTTCTTCTGCACGCGGATCATGAGTTCAACGAGTTTTTCCTTGCCGTAATCCCGAGCTTGCATGGCATCTAAACATACGAGAGGAAAATCATGAGCAAGGTATTTGTGAACATCGCGCTTAGCCTCGATGGCTACATGGCGCCGGAAGGAATGACCATGGAGAACCCCGCGTATAAGAACTGGGGTGCCAAGTGGGGTGCGCTGATGGCTTGGCTCATCAATCAACAGTACTTTCGCGAGAACCTCCTCAAGCTCGAATCAGGAGGAGAAACCGGACCGGTCAATGACCTGGTTCGCAGGACCACCGAGCGCATCGGTGCCAACATCATGGGCAAGCGGATGTTCGACCAAGGCGAGCGCGCCTGGCCAGAAGAGGCTCCGTTTCACACACCGGTATACGTTCTTACCAATGAGAAACGCGAGCCCTGGATGCGCCCCGGTGGCACGACCTTTTACTTCGTCAATGAAGGGCCAGAGCGCGCCCTAGAATTGGCTCGGGAATCCGCAGGCAGTCGTGATATTCGTGTCGCGGGTGGACCGGATGTGATCCAGCAGTATCTGAACCTAGGTGTCGTTGATGAGCTGGAAATCGCCTTGGCACCCGTGTTTTTCGGCGGCGGGCGGCGTCTCTTCGAGAACCTAAGCGAGCCCGGGCCGCAGTTTCGCATAGACAAGGTTTTTGATGGTCCAGCCGCCACACACCTGCGCTATGTCCGTCAGTGAGGGCGGCCTAACCCCGCTTAACTGGCCATCAGATCTCGAGGCGCTGGCCGTTGGAGATCAAGGGTGCTCCCGCCAGATCTCCACTTCGGGTTCCAGCTCCACGCCATGCCTTTCCCGCACCCTCGTTCGCACCTGTTCCATCAGCTCGGCGAATTCGGCGGCGGTGGCGCGGCCGTGGTTCACGAGGAAGTTGGCGTGCTCGGGGCTCACCTCGGCGTCGCCCACCCGCAGGCCCTTGAGGCCCGCCTGGTCGATGAGGCGGCCGGCGCTCTGGCCCGGCGGGTTCTTGAAGATGCAGCCGGCGTTGCGCTTCGACAGCGGCTGGCTGGTGCCGCGCTTGGCCCGGTACTCCGCCACCTGGGCCCGGATGGCGGCGGGATTGCCTTCCGCGAGCTGGGCCGTGGCCGAGAGCACCACGCGGCCCCCAGTGAGGAAGCTCCAGCGGTACTTGAACTCACCGGCTTCGGGCGCCTTCTCCACCAGCTCACCGTCGGGCGTGATGAAGCGGTAGCGCGCGAGCACATCCACCCACTCGCGGCCGTAGGCGCCCGCGTTCATGCGGATGGCGCCGCCAAGGGAGCCAGGAATGCCGCTGGCGAACTCCAGGCCCGACAGCCCGGCGGCGGCCGCGGCCTCTGCCAGGGCGATGTGGCCGTGGCTGGCGGGCGCGGTGATCCGCGTGCCGTCGCGCTGGACGATCTTGGGCAGGGCGAGCCGCAGCACCGGCGTGTCAATGTCGCCCAGCACCACCAGGTTCGAGCCGCCCCCCAGCACGCGCCAGGGCAGGCCCTCCCGGGCGCAGGCGCGCACGAAGGCCTGGGCCTCGCCTTCTGTCGTGGGCTCGAAGAGCCAGCGGCAGAGCCCGCCCACGCCCAGCGTCGTGAGGCGCGCGAAGGGCACGTCCCGGCGGTGGGGAACCTTCAGCAGATCATCGGGCAGGGGGCGCGTCATCGATTCCAGTATGGACGAACCGGCTCAGACCCCCGCTTCCGGCGCGGGCCGAAGCGAGGCCAGCACCATCTCCAGCAGGCCGTCGATCATGGCGCGGAGCTCGTCGGCATCCTTGGCGGATTCCTTGAAGCCGTGGACGGCGCGGGTGAGGACGCGGGCGATCTGCTCGGGGGGCAGCGCCTTCGCGGGCGCCGTCGCGCTCAGGGGCGCGAGGATGCCCACCAGCTCGGCCTCGAAGGCCGCCACGGCCTGGTCGATGGCCCCCTTGGCGAAGGCGAGGCCGCCATGGAGAGGTTCCCGCAGTTCGGGCGAGGCCTCGAAGAACCCGAAGGGGCGCACGGCCCAGAGGTCGAAGGCGAAGCGGAGCTTCTCCAGGGGGGTGGGACGGGCGTCCAGGCCATGGCGGACCTCCTCCAGCGTGCGGGCGGTGAAGGCCCGGAGGACGGTCTCGAAGACCTCCTCCTTGTTGCAGAAGACCAGGTAGAGGGCCGGTCGGGACATGCCCGCGGCGGCCGCGAGGTCGCCCATGGTCGTCCGCCGGTAGCCGAAGCGGAGGAACACGGATTCGGCGGCCTCCAGGACTCGGGCCTTCTTCTCGTTTCCCATGAAAAGAGTGTTGACAAAATTTGTCCGATTGTCAATATTGGCTTTCTGACATTATTAGTCATTGTGTCAAATTGATTGTGGAGAACGACATGACGCAAGAAGGTTGGACCTGGGCCCAGGTCCCCGATCAGACCGGCCGGGTCGCCGTGGTCACCGGGGCCACCTCCGGCACCGGCTTCGAGGCCGCCCGCATCCTGGCGGCCCGCCGGGCTACCGTGGTCCTGGCCTGCCGGAACCAGCCCAAGGCGGAGGAGGCGGCCCGGCGCATCCAGGCGCTCCATCCCGGGGCCCGGGTGGAGGTCCAGGCCCTGGACCTGGCCTCCCTGGCCTCCGTGCGGACGGCAGCCGCGGAGCTCCTGGCCCGCTTCGACCGCCTGGACCTGCTCTTGAACAACGCCGGGGTGATGGTCCCGCCCTACGGGAAGACCGAGGACGGCTTCGAGACCCAGCTCGGCACCAACCACTTCGGCCCCTTCGCCCTCACGGGCCTCCTGCTGGCGCGCCTGATGGCCACGCCGGGTTCTCGGGTGGCGACCATGAGCAGCGGAGCCCATCGGATGGGCCGCATCTACGCCGACGACATGGACTTCGAGCGCGGCTACCGGGCCTGGGCCGCCTACGGCCAGTCCAAGCTGGCCAACCTCCTCTTCGCCTACGAGCTGCAGCGTCGGCTGGCGGCGGTTGGCTCGACGACGTGTTCCGTGGCCGCCCACCCCGGCTGGGCCCGGACCGAGCTTCAAAGGCACGCGGGGTGGATCCGCTGGCTTCGGATCGCGGGTCTGGAGGGTCTGCTGAGCCAGGACGCCTTCGGCGGGGCCCAGCCCCTGCTGCGGGCCGCCACGGATCCCGCGGTGGAAGGCGGGGATTACTTCGGTCCCTCGGGCTTCCAGGAGATGAAGGGAGCCCCGGTACCGGTGCGATCCGACGCCCGCTCCCGGGACGAAGGCCTCCAGCGCTGGATGTGGCGCCTCTCCGAGCAGCGCACGAGGGTGGTGTATCCGATCTAGCGGATCCAGCCGCCGTCTCCGCAAGGCCGCGTCCCTCCTCATCGCCGTCATGGTGGCCGGAGGCTTCTGGGCCGCCGGCTCCTCCCCCGATTTCCTCAGGAGTTCCCGCATGGACCGATCCCCCCAATCCCCCCAGTGGCGCGACGGGCGCTTCCGCAATCCCCAGCCCATCTGGAACGACACCTGGGGGGCCCTCGCCGCCATGGTGCGGCGGGACTCGAACGCGAACCCCCAGGCCGAGATTCCCGTGGCCCATCCCACGCGTGCCGACTTGGCCGCGGACGCGCCCACGGGCCTGCGGGCCACCTGGCTGGGCCACTCCACGGTGCACCTGGAGGTGGACGGCACCCGCGTCCTCACGGATCCCGTGTGGGGCCTGCGGGCCTCGCCCTTCGGCTGGGCCGGGCCCCGCCGCTTCTACGCGCCGCCCATCCCCCTGGAGGAGGTGCCCGTGCCGCAGGTGGTGGCCCTCTCCCACGACCACTACGACCACCTGGACCGGGACACGATCCGCCGCATCAAGGACTGGGACACGCGCTTCGTGACCCCCCTGGGCGTGGGCGCGCGCCTGGTGCGCTGGGGCGTGGCCGCGGACCGCATCACGGAACTGGACTGGTGGGAGTCGGTGCGGGTGGGCGACCTGGAGGTGGTGCTGGTGCCGGCCCGGCACGCCTCGGGCCGGGGCCTGCGGGACAAGGACCGGACACTCTGGGGCGGTTT
The DNA here is from genome assembly GCF_022808815.1 of Geothrix paludis. Taxonomy (GTDB): domain Bacteria; phylum Acidobacteriota; class Holophagae; order Holophagales; family Holophagaceae; genus Geothrix; species Geothrix paludis. The sequence goes on from NZ_JAKZLC010000003.1 coordinate 315,289, forward strand.
CGCCTTCCTCGGCCCCCGCCACCGGGTCTACTTCTCCGGCGACACCGGCATGTTCCCGGGCCTGGCGGACATCGGCGAGCGCCTGGGTCCCTTCGACCTGGCCATGATCGAGGCCGGTGCCTACAACCCGGCCTGGCCCGACTGGCACCTGGGCCCCGAGCAGGCCGTGGCGGCCCACCGGATGGTGCGGGGCCGGGTGCTCCTGCCCCTCCACTGGGGCCTCTTCAACCTGGCGGCCCACGGCTGGACGGAGCCCGTGGAGCGGGTGCTGGCGGCGGCGGACCCCGCAGGTATCCCGGTGGCCCTGCCCCGGCCCGGCGAGGGCTTCGAGCCTGGCGGTCCCCTGCCGACCCAGCGCTGGTGGCCGACGCTGCCCTGGAAGACCGCGGCGGAGGTGCCCGTCCGTGCCACGCTGGACGGACAACCCGCGGTTCTCCAGGGAGGCCTGCCATGAAGGTCCTGATCTTCGGCGCCACGGGCATGGTGGGGCAGGGTGTGTTGCGCGAGTGCCTCCTGGATCCCGGCATCAGCCAGGTGGTGGCGCTCGTACGCGAGCCCTCTCTTCCTGCCCATTCCAAGCTCCGGGAGGTCGTCCACACAGACTTCTTCGACTACCGGGTGGTGGAGCCGGAGCTCACCGGACTGGACGCCTGCTTCTTCTGCCTGGGCGTCTCGGCCGCGGGCCTGTCGGAGGCCGAGTACCGGCGCCTGACCCACGACCTCACGCTGGCCGCGGCGGAGACCTTGGCACGGCTCAACCCGGCCATGACATTTGTCTACGTGTCCGGCGCCGGAACGGACAGCACCGAGCAGGGCCGCACCATGTGGGCGCGGGTGAAGGGGCGGACCGAGAACGCCCTGCGGCGCCTGCCCTTTCAGGCCGTCTACCTCTTCCGGCCCGGCCTCATCCAGCCCCTGCATGGCATCCGGTCGCGGACGGGCTGGTACCAGGCCATCTACACGGTGCTGGGGCCCTGCTTCCCGCTGCTGCGGCGGCTGTTCCCGAAGGCCATCCTCACCACGGAGGAGCTGGGTCGGGCCATGCTCTGCGTGGCGCGGGACGGGGCGCCGACGGCGATCCTCGAGGCTGCCGACCTCATCGCCCTGGGGGCGTCTCCAGCTCGAGCAGCCGCGCCTTGACCTCCGGCGATCCGAAGGCGCTCCAGCCGCCGGGACCGTCCGCCGCCATCACGCGGTGGCAGGGCACGAGGATGATGATGGGGTTCGCCTTCACGGCCTGCCCCACGGCCCGGGCCGCGCCTGGGCGCCCGGCCAGCAGGGCCACCTCGCCGTAGGTGAGGGTCTGGCCGGATCGCGTGGCCCGCAGCACGTCAGCTACGCGGCGGTGGAAGGGTGTCAGGCCAGAAAGATCCAGGGGGATCCCACCCAGATCCTGCGGACTTCCCGCCAGGTGGGCCATGAGGCGCCGCACGGCCTCCAGCACCCAGGCCGGGGCCTCCCGGGTCTCCTCGCGATCCAGGGCGTCCGTGAAGCGCAGGAGGCAGATCCCCTCCGCCGTCCAGCCCAGGCGGATCCGCCCCATGGCGGTGGCGAAGGTGAGGAGGCGGACCATGGGCTGATGATGTCACGGGGCGTTAGGATGGTCGTGAGGATCTCCCATGAAGCTGCCTGAGGAACTGATCCAGGAATTGGTGGCGCGCCTGGTCGAGGCCGTGCACCCCACGCGGATCATCCTCTTCGGGAGCGCCGCTCGTGGCGAGATGGGTCCCCACAGTGACATCGACCTACTGGTGGTGGTGCCCGATGGTGTCTCCCAGAAAGAAGCCTGGAACCGGGCCTACCAGGGGCTGCGGCGGTTTCCCTACGCCAAGGATCTGATCGTGGTTCAGGAAGGGTTCCTCGAGGCCCACCGGAACACCCTGGGCATGGTCTACTGCGAGGCCCTGCGCGAGGGGCAGGAGATCTTCCATGCCGCCTAGGAACCTGGGACGCACAGAGGATTGGCTGGCAAGGGCGGAAGCGAGCCTGGCTCTTGCCCGCATGGTCGGCCCCGGCGTGGCGCTGGAGGATTTGTGCTTCCAGGTCCAGCAGGCTGCCGAGAAGGCGTTGAAGGCTGTTTTCATTCATCGGAAAACCTCGTTCCCGTTCGTGCACGACCTCGATCTGCTGTTTGAAGGGCTCGAAGAACTGGGCTACAACATCCCCGAGCCAGTGGATGCGGCTTCGATCCTTACCCGCTATGCCTCGGAAACCCGCTACCCCGGCGGCTTCGAGCCGTTGACGCGCGAGGACCACGCACGGGCCCTGGAGCTGGCTGAGGTGGTGTTGGCCTGGGCCAAGGTTCAGTGCGGGCTCGGGGATCCGGGACCCCGCTCCTGATGCGCTGGCTCGCCATCGACCACGGCACGAAGAAGATCGGCCTCGCCTTCTCGGACGAGCTGGAGATCTTGGCCTCGCCCTTCGAGGTCTGGCCCCAGGAGGAGGCGCGCACGCTGGATCGCTTGGCTCGGCTCTGCAAGGACGAGGGCGTGCAGGCCCTCTGCGTGGGCCTGCCCCGCCACAAGGACGGCGCCGAGAGTGCCACGGCGCCCGCGGCGAGGGCCTTCGGCGAGGCCCTGGCGGCGCGCACGGGCCTGCCCCTGCGCTTCGTGAACGAGCACCTCAGCAGCGCCGAGGCCGAGCGCCTGCTGCGCGAGCGGGGCGTGAAGCCCGAGAAGCGCAAGCTCCTGCTGGACGCCGCCGCGGCGGCGGTCATCCTGAACGAGCTGCTGGAGGACCGGCGGGCCAAGGGGATCCCCGCCAGCGCCCTGGATTGATCCCCACCACGGGAGGAACGATGCGAGTCGCATTCCTGGGCCTGGGACGGATGGGCGATCCCATGGCGCGCCGGCTGGTGGGCGCCTTCGAGCTGACGGTGTTCAACCGGGACATGGCCCGGGCCCGACCCTTCGGGGCCCTGGGAGCGCGGGTGGCGGGCTCCGTGCGGGAGGCCGTGGCTGGGGCGGAGGTCGCCATCACCATGCTCTCGGACGACGCCGCGGAAGAGGCCATCACCTTCGGTCCCGGCGGCCTGCTGGAGACGCTGGCCCCGGAGGCCATCCACGTCTCCATGAGCACCATCGGCATCGCCACCTCCGCCCGTCTGGGGGAGGCCCACGCCGAAGCCGGGCAGGGCTTCGTGGCGGCGCCGGTCTTCGGCCGCCCGCCCGCGGCGGCTTCGGGCCAGCTCTGGATCCTGGCCGCCGGCCCCGACGACCAGGTGGCCAAGTGCCAGCCCCTGTTCCAGGCCCTGGGCCAAGGCACTTTCCCGCTGGGGGGGCGAGCCTCCACGGCCCACGCCATGAAGCTGGCGGGCAACAGCCTCCTCGTCACCGCCGTGGAGGCCCTCAGCGAAGCCTTCGCCTACGGCGAGAAGGCGGGGGTGGCGCCGGAGACCACCCTGAAGATCCTCAACACGGCCCTGCTGAAGTCGCCCCTGGCCGATGCCTACGGGGGCGCGGTGGTGCGGGGCGACTTCGAGCCCGCGGGCTTCGCCCTGCGGCTGGGGCTCAAGGACGTGAGCCTGGCCCTCCGCGCCGCCGAGGCCTACCAGGCGCCCCTGCCCATCGCCAGCCTCCTGCGGGACCGCCTCCTGTCGGCCGTGGCCAAGGGCTACGGCGAGCAGGACCTGGCCGCCCTCTCCCGCCTCAGTCGGGAGGATGCCGGGCTGGCCTGAAGGAGGCTGCCATGAGTTGCCTCTTTTTTTGCCGACCTGGATTCAGGAGACTCGAGAACTTTCTTGAGTTGAGGGGTGGTCAAACCGATGCATGATGAGTCGCGTGGAGTTGGCCTCCGGGTCGCTCCGAAGGTCGTCATCTCCGATTCCTGGGGTCCAGGCATGGCAGGTTCCCTTCGTTCTCTCCATCCCGCCTTCCGCAGGGCAGGCGCCGCCCGTGGGCTCCTGGCGACGGAGACCTCGGAAGGATCCCGGCCGTGGGCCTGAAGGAGGCTCAGGGGCCGGACGACGCCCCTTCTGGTGATGCCCGCTCCGAGGAGCGGCGGGGCCGGCGGTTCGAGGACGCCATCACCAGCTTCCTGCCCCGCATCGGGCGGATGGCCAAGGTGGGGGGCTGGAGCTTCGACGTGGACTCGGGCGAGGGCTGGTGGACGGAGGAGGTGGCCCGCATCCACGACCTCGATCCCTCGACGCCGGCCTCCGCGGCGCTGGGACTGAACTTTTACACGGCCCAGTCCCGGCCCCTGATCGAGCGGGCCATCCGGGAGGCCATCGAGAAGGGTCGTCCCTACGATCTGGAGCTGGAGTTGGTGAGCGCCACGGGGGCGCGCAAGTGGGTGTGGACCCAGGGCCAGCCGGTGGTCATGGGCGGGCGGGTGGTCCGCATCCAGGGCACCTTCCAGGACATCACCGAGCGCAAGCGCACGGAGCTGGCCCTCCGCGAGAGCCAGGAGCGCCTGCAGATGCTCATCGACCACGCCCCGGCGGCCCTGGCGATGTTCGACCGGGAGATGCGGTACCTTGCCGTGAGCCGGCGCTGGCTCAGCGATTTCCACCTGGGCGAGCAGGCCATCCTGGGGCGCTCCCACTACGACATCTTCCCGGAGATCCCCGAGGCCTGGCGGGAGGCCCACCGGCGAGGGTTGGCGGGGGAGATCCTTCACTCGGAGGAGGACCGCTTCATCCGGCAGGACGGGACCGTGTACTGGCGGCGCTGGGAGCTCCGGCCCTGGCACGCCGCGGACGGGACCGTGGGCGGCATCGTGATCTTCTCGGAGGACATCACCGAGCGGGTGGAGGCGCTCCAGGCCCTGCGCGAGAGCGAGCAGCGCTTCCGCCTGGCCCTGCGGAACGCGCCGGTGTCCGTGGCCGTCCAGGACCGGGACCTGCGCTACGTCTGGGCCTACAACCAGCGGACCGCCCGGCCCGAGGACATGGTGGGCCGGCGCGACGCCGACCTGTTCTCCCCCGACCAGGCGGCCAGGCTGGATGAGCTGAAGCGGCAGGTGCTGGAGGAGGGCGCGGAGATCCACCAGCAGATGTGGCTGGACCGCCCGGGGCGCCGCCTGTTCCTGGACTTCTACTGCGAGCCCATGCGGGACGCCGAGGGACGCATCACGGGGGTGGGAACCGCGACCGTCGATCTGACGCCGGTCCGCGAGGCCGAGGAGGAGCGGCGGCGGCTGGAGGCCGAGGTCGCCCACGGGCAGAAGCTGGAGTCCCTCGGCGCCCTGGCGGGAGGCGTCTCCCACGACATGAACAACGTGCTGGCCGCCATCATGGCGGTGGCCTCCATGCTCAAGGAGAAGCGCCCGGACGATGCGGAGCTGGTGAAGTCCATGGACACCCTGCTCCACGCCGCGGGCCGGGGCCGGGACCTGGTGAAGGGGCTGACCGACTTCGCCCGCAAGGACCTCCCCGAGCCCCAGCCCCTGGATCTCAACGAGCTGGTCCGAAAGGAGGCCGCCCTCCTCCAGCGGACGACGCTGCAGAAGGTGGGCGTGGAGCTGGCGCTGGCAGAGGGCCTTCCCCTGGTGATGGGCGATCCCAGCGCCATCTCCAACGCCCTCATGAACCTCTGCGTCAATGCCCTGGACGCCATGCCCGAGGGGGGCCGCCTGCGCCTCGCCACCCATCCCGGCGCCGCCGGCATGGTGGAGCTCGTCGTGGAGGACTCGGGCCACGGCATGGCGCCGGAGGTCCTGGCGCGGGCCCTGGAGCCCTTCTTCACCACGAAGCCGGTGGGCAAGGGCACCGGCCTGGGGCTGGCCCTGGTCTACGGCGTGATGAAGGCCCACGGCGGGCGGGTGGACCTCCGCAGCACGCCGGGCCGGGGCACGGAGATCACCCTCGTCTTCCCGACCTACCAGGCCGACCTTCCCTTCGATGTGGGAATTCCCCTGGCGGACGAGGCGAGGGGCCGTCGGCTCCGCATCCTGCTGGTGGACGACGACGAGCTGGTCCGGGGCACGGTGCCGGTCATGCTCGAGGCGCTAGGGCATGAAGTCCTGGCCACGGCCGGCGGGCCCCAGGCCCTGGAGCGGCTGGAGGCGGGCTACGCTCCAGATCTCGTGATCCTGGACCTCAGCATGCCGGGCATGGACGGTGAGGAGACCCTGAGGCGCCTGCGCGTCCTGAGGCCGGACCTGCCCGTCCTGCTCGCCACGGGCTACCGGGACGAGCGGGGCGACCGGATCCTCGAACAGGGCGCTCACGTGGGGCTGATCCTGAAGCCCTTCACGCTCATGGACCTCAAGCTGAAGCTGGGGCAGATGGCCTGAGCCCGCCCTCCGGCTCAGCCCAGGCGCACCGTCCGCATGCAGCGCTCCGCCAGGCCCGGGTTGTGGGTGACGAGCAGGGTGGTGGGCCGCAGCTCGGCGTGGAGATCCATCAGGAAGCCGAAGACCTCCTCGGCCGTGGCGGGATCCAGGTTGCCGGTGGGCTCGTCCAGCAGCCAGAGGGCGGGCTTGCGCACCAGGGCGCGGGCCAGGCCGGCGCGGGCGGCCTGGCCGCCCGAGAGCTGGCCGGGGAGCCGCTCGCCGAGATCGCCCAGGCCCACGGTGGACAGGAGCTGTCCGATCCAGGCCTCGGCCTCGGCGGAGCCGTCGCCGTCGATGAGCAGGGGCATGCGGAGGTTCTCCCGCACGGTAAACTCAGGCAGCAGGTGGGGCTGCTGGAAGGCCAGGCCCACCCGGCGCCGGCGGTAGAGGGCCCGGGCCTCGGCGCCCGCGGGCACGGGGTCCCCGCCCACGGCGATGCCGCCGCCCTCCCAGTGGTCGAGCCCGGCCACGCAGTTCAGGAGCGTGGTCTTGCCCACGCCGGAGACGCCCACGATGGCGCAGAGGCTGCCGGCCTCGACGTCGAGGGAGAAGCCGTCGAAGACTGGATGGGCATTGCCGGGGTAGGTCTTGTGCAGGTCCCGGATGGAAAGGGGCTGTCCGATCATTCGGCCCTCAGCGCGTCGACGGGGTCCAGAGCTGCGGCCTTCTTGGCGGGGTAGCGCGCGGCCAGCCAGGAGACCAGCAAGGGGAAGAGGCCCACCAGCAGCACGTCCAGCAGCCTGAGGCGGAAGGGCATGTAGGTGATGAAGTCGTAGACAGCCGCCGGCAGCTTCAGGAGCTTCCAGTGATCGAGGATGAGGCAGAGGGGCACGCTGATGCCCAGCCCCCAGGCCGTTCCCGCCACGCCGATGCGCAGGCCCTGCAGCTCGAAGAGCCGTTGGATCTGCTTCGGCGTGGCGCCCAAGGCCAGCAGCACGCCCAGATCCCGCCGCTTTTCCGTCACCAGCAGCACCAGGGAGGCCACGATGTTGAAGGCCGCCACCAGCACGATGAGGCTGAGGATGGAGGCGAAGGCCCACTTCTCCACCGTCAATGCGGCGAAGAGGGCCCGGTTGGATTCCCGCAGGTCCGTGGCCTGGAAGGCGGGGCCGAGGGCCTGGAGAACGCGGGGCTTTACGTCCGCGATGGCGTCGATGCTGGTGGCGCGCACCTCGATCATCTCGGCCCGGCCCTCGGATCGGGCGATCCGCATGGCGTCCGCCAGGTGGATGAAGGCCCAGGCCTTGTCGTACTCGGAGCTGTGGCTGTAGAAGGTCCCGGCCACGCGGAAGGCCGCCACCTTGGGCTGCTGGCCGCCCAGGCCCAGCTCCAGCCGGAAGACTGCCAGGGCCACGGTGTCGCCCACCTTGAGGCTGAGGCGCTGGGCCAGCTCCTTGCCCAGGATGATCTCGCCCTCCTTCAGCTGCTCCACGGGTAGGGGTTTCATGGAGTCGAAGATGCTGGAGGTGCCGTGGGCCGTGGCGGGATCCACGGCCTTCACCACCACGGTCTCAGGGGGCATGTCGCTGTCCGGGCGCCGCAGGAGCCCCTTTTCCAGCCGGATGGGCGAGGCGGCCTGCACACCGGGCACCGCACGGATGGTTCTCAAGGCGCCTTCAGTGTCCGGAATGTCCCCGCCCAGGTTGAAGACGGTGAAGTGGGCCGTGGCGCTGAAGAGGGTGGCCTGGATCTCCTCGTGGAAGCCGTTCATCACGGCCAGGGTCACCACCATGGCGAAGACGCCCAGGGCCGTGCCACCCCGGGCGAACCGCACCATGATCCGCACGAAGGCCCCCTTCCGGTGGGTCTTCAGGTAGCGGTCGGCGATGGTGCGTTCGAACAGGGCCATGGATCCAGGGTAGCCGGGACTTGATTCTTGCCCCCCGACACGGCAGCTTTGGCTCATGGCCGAAACTCCGCCCCGCTGTCTGCTCATCGCCCGCCAGGGCCCCGAGGACCGGGAGGACCGCATCGAGGACCACCTGCTGGAGCTGGTGGAGCTGGCCCGCAGCTGCGGCTTCGAGGTCTGGGCCCACCACCGCCTGAAGCGCCCCCAGATCGCCCCGCGGACCTTCTACGGCTCCGGCCAGCTCCAGGCCCTGGCGGACGAGGCCGCCCGGCAGGGGGTCCGCCACCTCATCTGCGATGACGAGCTGAGCGGCAGCCAGGTGAACGCCATCGAGAAGGCCACGAACCTGGTCTGCCTGGATCGCACGGGCCTCATCCTCAGCATCTTCGAGCAGCGGGCCCAGAGCCGGGAGGCCAAGGCCCAGGTGGAGTTGGCCCGGCTGGAATACGAGCTGCCCCGCCTCAAGGGCGCCTGGACCCACCTGGAACGCCAGGTGGGCGGCGTGGGCGTCCGCGGGGGTCCCGGCGAGACCCAGATCGAGGTGGACCGCCGCATGATCCGCACCCGCATCAGCCAGCTCAAGCGGGAGCTCACCCACCTGGAGCGGGTGCGGGAGACCCAGCGCCAGGGCCGGCCCCAGGGCCTGCCCAGGGTGGCCCTGGTGGGCTACACCAACGCGGGCAAGACCACCCTCCTGAAGGCCCTCACCGGCGAAGGCGAGCCCCGGGATCTGCTCTTCGCCACCCTCGACACCACCACCCGCAAGGCCTGGCTGGGCCAGGACTTCGACCCCGAGACCGGGGAGGGCAGCCTGGAACCCAAGCACTGCTTGGTGGCCGACACCGTGGGCTTCATCCGCAAGCTGCCCCACCAGCTCGTGGCCGCCTTCCGCAGCACCCTGGGCGAGGTCCGCACGGCGGACGCCCTGCTGGTGGTGGCCGACGCGGCCCATCCGGACCTGGAGGATCACCTCAAGGTGGTGGGCGCCACCCTGCGCGAGATCGGCTGCGCCCCCGAGGATGGCGATGCCCAGCCCCGGCTCCTGGTGCTCAACCAGGTGGACCGCCTGCACCGGCCCCAGAAGCTGGGCCTGAAGAAGCGCCACCCGGGCGCCGTCCAGGCTTGCGCGCTCCAGGGCGCGGGCATCCCCGAGATCCGCTCCTGGTTGCGGGAGCTGATCCCCGGGCCGCCCAAGCCCAGGGAGCTGGAGGACTGGGAGCTGCCGGACCCCGCTCCGGCGGTCTGATCCCAAGAGGAAGAAGGAGGGAAGACAGGACTGGACCCGGAGATTCCTGTCGCGTAGCCTTGTTGCTTATGCAACTAACCGCCTTCTGGAAGACCGCCAGCCTGTCCCACATGATCACTGCGGTGAAGAGCCGCATGCGGCAGGTGGCCGGACGCCGCCTGGCCCCCTATGGGCTGACGCCCCAGCAGTTCCAGCTGCTGATGGCCGTGGCCGAGCGGGATGGCCGCTGCCACGGGGATCTGGCCCGGAGCACCTGGATGGACAAGCCCACGGCCACCCGGATCCTCCGGACCCTCCAGGACCGGGGTCTCGTGCGGGCCGAGGGCGACCCCGCCCACCGGCGCCGGGTGCTGTTCCACCTCCTGCCGGAGGCGGAGGCGCTGGTCCAGGAGCTGCGGGGCTTCCGCCAGTCCATGCGGGAGGGGATGGAACAGGGGCTGGACCCCAAGGACCGGGACCGCCTCCGGGACATCCTGGCCTCGGTCATGGGCAACCTGGACCGGATGGACGAGCTGGACCGGATGGAGCAGGACCAGGGTCAGGGCCCGGATCTGGGTCAAGGCCGGGCCGGCTCCGTGGAAGGGAAGTAGGAGCGCGCCATGTGGATCGTCCGACTGGCCCTGCGCCGTCCCTACACCACCGCCGTCATGTGCCTTCTGGTGCTGCTCATGGGCGGCCTGTCCGTCACCCGCATGCCCGTGGACATCTTCCCCAGCATCGACATCCCCGTGGTGGCCGTGGTCTGGCAGTACGGCGGGCTCCCGCCGGAGGAGATGGAGCGCCGGGTGGTCACCATCAGCGAGCGGGCCATGTCCACCACGGTGAATGGCATCGAGCGCATCGAGTCCCAGAGCATCCAGGGCGTCGGGCTGTTGCGGGTCTATTTCCAGCCGGGCACGGACATCGGCGCGGCCATCGCGCAGATCTCGGCGGTGAGCGGCCCCATCCTGCGCATCATGCCGCCGGGCATGACGGCGCCGGCCGTCATCCAGTTCAACGCCAGCAACGTGCCCGTGGTCCAGCTCGCGGCCCGCAGCGACACGCTGCCCGAGCAGAAGATCGTGGATTACGCCACCAACTTCATCCGCATCCGCCTCTTCACCATTCCGGGCCTGTCCACGCCGCTCCCCTACGGCGGCAAGGGGCGCCAGGTCTCTGTGGACATCGACACGGCCAAGCTGGCGGCCCGGAGCCTCAGCCCCGCGGACGTGGTGAACGCCCTCTCCGCCGAGAACGTCATCACCCCCGCGGGCATGACCCGCATGGGCAGCCGCGAGGTGCCGGTGGTGACGAACTCCAGCCCCTCCACCATCGAGGCGTTCCGGGATCTCCCCGTGAAGGTGGTGAACGGCGCGCCGGTGCTGCTGGGCGACGTGGCCCGGGTCTACGACGGCTTCGCGGATCAGACCAACATCGTGCGCGTCAATGGCCAGCGGGCCACCTACCTGGCCATCCTCAAGAAGGCGGACGCCTCCACCCTGGCGGTGGTGGACGCGGCCAAGGAGGCCCTGCCGGCCATCCAGGCCGCGGCGCCCAAGGGCCTGGAGCTGAAGTTCGACTTCGACCAGAGCCACTTCGTGCGGGCCGCCATCCAGGACGTGGCCAAGGAGGCCCTGGCCTCCTCCCTGCTCGTGTCCGTGATGATCCTGCTGTTCCTGGGTTCCTGGCGCAGCATGCTCATCGTCTGCACCAGCATCCCCCTGGCGGTCCTGGTGGGCCTGGTGGGCCTGAAGCTGTCGGGCCAGACCCTGAACATCATGACCCTCGGCGGCCTCAGCCTCGCCATCGGCATGCTGGTGGACGACGCCACGGTGGAGGTGGAGAACATCCACCGCAACCAGGCCATGGGCAAGCCCCTCACGGTGGCCATCCTGGACGGCGCGCGGCAGATCGCCGTGCCGGCCATCGTGGCCACCCTGGCCATCTGCATCGTCTTCTTCCCGGTGGTGCTGCTGGTGGGGCCCGCCAAGTACCTGTTCACGCCGCTGGCCATGGCTGTGGTCTTCTCCATGCTGGCCTCGTACCTGCTGTCCCGCACCCTGGTGCCCACCATGGCCCGGATGCTCATGGGCCACGACCATCCGGAGCCCGAGAGCCTCGTGGGCCGCTTCAACGCCTGGCGCGAGGGCGCCCTGGAGCGGTTCCAGGCGGCCTACGGCCGGGCTCTGGATCAGGTGCTGCACCACCGCGTCTTCGTCCTCATGGTGTCCCTGGCCTTCGTGGCGGTGAGCTCGGGCCTGCTCTTCGTCATCGGCCGCGACTTCTTCCCCACGGTGGACGTGGGCCTGATGAAGCTCCACGTGCGGGCCCCTGTCGGGCTGCGTCTGGAGGAGACTGAGCGGGTCGTGGCCCAGGTGGAAGGCGAGATCCGGAGCCTCATCCCGGCCGGGGAGCTCCGGTCCGTCAACAGCAACCTCGGTGTGGCCAACGCCTTCAACATGGCGTACATGCCCAGCGACAACGTCACGAGCCAGGACGCGGACATCTTCATCTCCCTGGCCCCCGAGGGGCACCACACCCGCGAGCACATGCGGCGGCTGCGGGAGGAGCTGCCGCGGCGCCTGCCGGGCGTCAGCTTCTACTTCCAGCCCGCCGACATCGTGAGCCAGGTGCTGAATTTCGGCGTGGCCGCGCCCATCGATGTCCAGATCGAGGGGCCCGACCTGGGGGCCAGCGGGGCGGTCGCCCAGCGCCTGAAGGCCGCCATCCAGGCCATTCCCGGGGCCGTGGACGTGCGACTGAAGCAGGTGACGGAGGCCCCGGCCTACCGCATCGATGTGGACCGCCTCCGGGCGGCGCGGGCCGGCGTCACCCAGCGGGATGTCGCCAACGGCCTGCTCGTCTCCCTCTCGGGCAACGGCCAGCTGGCGCCCTCGTATTTCCTGAACCCCGCCAACGGCGTGAACTACACCGTGGTCGTGAAGTCGCCCCTGGTGAACCTGGACTCCCCGGACAAGCTGCTCGCGACGCCCTTCGGGCTCCCGGGCTCCGCCGGCCTGCTCCAGGCGGAGCCCTTCAGGGCCGCGGGGCCCGCCACCCAGGCCGCCTTCCAGCCCCTCTCCAACCTGGCTTCGATCCAGCGGGTGAGCACCCCCAGTGAGATCAACCATGCGACGGTCCAGCGCGTGCTCGACGTCATGGCCAACGTGGACGGCCGAGACCTGGGCAGCGTGGTGAAGGAGATCGAAGGGCAGATCAAGGCCCTGGGCCCCCTGCCGCCGCCCATGAAGATCCGCATCCGGGGCCAGAACGAGGTGATGACCGAATCCTTCCGGAGCCTGGGCGGGGGGCTGCTGATCGCCATCGCCCTGGTCTACCTGCTCATGGTCGTGCTGTTCCAGAGCTGGCTGGATCCCTTCATCATCATCACGGCCGTGCCGGGCGCCCTGGTGGGCATCCTGTGGATGCTGGCCCTGACGGGCACCACCTTCAACGTGGAGTCGCTCATGGGCGCCATCATGGCCGTGGGCATCGCCACCTCCAACGCCATCCTCATCGTGAGCTTCGCCAACGAGGTGCGGGCCGGGAACCCGGGGATGAGCGCCCTGGACGCGGCCCTGGAGGCCGGCAAGGTGCGGCTGCGGCCCGTGCTCATGACGGCCCTGGCCATGATCATCGGCATGGTGCCCATGGCCCTGGCCCTGGGCGAGGCAGGGAGCCAGAACGCCCCCCTGGGCCGGGCGGTGATCGGGGGCCTACTCATGGCCACCTTCGTCACCCTCTTCATCGTGCCCGTCATCTACAGCCTCCTGCGGAGAAAGCCGCCCACGGCCCACCTGCTGGAGAGCCGGTTCCAGGAAGAACAGCAAGGGAGTGAAGCATGAGCGAGCGGCCTGAATCCCCAACCTTCAAGCTGGGCGGCGTCCTCACCCTGGCCGTGGCCGTCCTGGGCGTGGGCAGCCTCCTCTGGGCCCGCCAGTCCAACCTAAAGCGGGAGGCCCGGCACCTCCGGACCGAGGCCGAGGCGGGCCCCCGGGTCCGCGTGGCCCGGCTGGACACCCAGGGCGGCGAGCGCGCCCTGGCCCTCGAGGGCGAGGCGCTGCCCTACGTGAGCACCACGCTCTACGCCAAGGTGAGCGGCTTCCTCCGCAGCATCCCCGTGGACAAGGGCAGCGCCGTGGCCAAGGGCCAGGTGGTGGCCGTGGTGGAATCACCGGAGACGGACCGGGACACCCAGGCCCTCCAGGCCGACGCGGACAACAAGCGCCGGAACGCGGCCCGCAGCCGGACCTTGGGCGGGGACGGGCTCCTGAGCCCCCGGGACGTGGAGCAGGCGGAAGCCGATGCCCGGGTGGCCGAGGCCAAGCTGGCCTCCCAGGCCACCCTCAAGGGCTACCAGGTAGTCCGTGCCCCCTTCAGCGGCGTGGTCACCCAGCGCTTCGCCGATCCAGGCGCCCTGGTGCAGAACGCCGGCGCCACCAGCACGGCCCAGCCCCTGGTGACCCTGGCGGAGGTGGACCGCCTCCGCGTCACGGTGTATCTGGATGCGTCGGCGGCGGCCCGGGTGAAGGTGGGCACCGAGGTGGAGATCCGCCCGGCGGAGCGCCTCGACATCATCCGGAAGGCGAAGCTCAGCCGCGTGGCCGGGGCGCTGGATCCCCGGACCCGCACCCTGCTGGTGGAGGCCGACCTCGACAACCGGGACCGGGCCTTCCTGGCGGGGGGCTTCGTCCAGGTGGCGCTGAAGGTGCCCGCCGCCGGTCGCTTCGCGGTGCCCGCCGAGGCCGTGGTTCTGCAGGGGGGCAAACCCCTGGCGGCCGTGGTGCAGGCCGATGGCCGAGTGCGCTTCCAGGCCCTCCAGCTCGGCGAGGAGGAGGACCAGCGCATCCGCGTGCTGGGCGGCCTTCGACCCGGGGACACGGTGGTGCTGAATCCGCCCCTCGGCCTGAAGGACGGGGACCGCGTTCAGGCCGAGGGGCCTAATCCTTCCGGCGCCTGATCCTTCCGGGGCAGCATCCCCACGGTGGCCGCCAGGCCCAGGGCCAGCAGGATGCGCAGGAAGAAGAGGTTGCGGCTGAGGCTGTGGGCCTTGTTGTAGGCCACGCGGTCCTCATGCTCCGGCGCCAGCGTCTCGATGGGCGCGTCGATGCGGGCCCGGATGGCCCGGACCTTGGGCGTCACCACGAAGGTGCTGGCCAGGCACATGAGCATAGCCACCAGCCAGGCGGCGCTCCACAGGCGGATGGGGCCGATGAGGTCCTCCTTCACTTCGGCGATCCACCGGGCGCCCCAGCTCAGTCCCGCCAGGCCGAAGACCGTCCAGGCCGCCCAGTCCAGGCGGCCCAGGATGAGGCCGGCGATATGGCCCGCCACATCGCGGCTGGGCAGCTCGCGGAAGAAGACCGGTGCGGAGAACACGCCGAAGCCCAGCGCGGCGCCCGCCCACAGCAGCAGGAGGGCGGTGGTGATGCGGTCGAGGCGGTGCAGGGTGCTGGGGCTCATGGATTTCCGCGCTGAATACTGAGGACTGAGGCCCCCCTACCACTCGTTGTAGGGGATCTGGTTGGTGGGGCTCTTGTCGGCGGAGCCGCTGCGGACGCGCCACACGCCCAGATCGGCATCCGGATTATCGGGATCCGGGGGCTCTGTTTCGAGCTGCCAGGTGTCCCGGGACTGGGTCATGGGATCCCAGGGGATGTCCCGCAGGTAGCCCAGCTCCCGGAGGGGCGCGAGGCTCGTGGGATACTTGCCGCGATCCGCCCGGTACTGCTCGAGGGCGTGGTTGATCTGGAAGAGGTTCTCCTTGAGGACGGCCTCGCGGGCCACGGTCGTCTTGTACCGGTAGCCCACCAGGCCGATCGTGGCCAGGAGGGCCAGGATGGTCATGACGACCAGCAGTTCCATCAGGGTGAACCCGCGCTGGCGGGAGGGGACGAGGCGCATGGCATTACCTTAGCGCAGCCCGGGCCCGGCGAGGGGTTGGTTGCGGGATTGCCCGGGCCCGGACGGCGGGATCGACGTATGCTGGGCGCGTCCGGACGAGGATCCCATGCCCGAAACCGCGATCACCTTCGACGACATTCTCCTGATCCCGGCCTACAACCACCACGAGTCCCGGCGGATCGTGGATATCAGCATGACCGACAAGACCGGGAAGCTCCGGCTGGAGCTGCCCGTCCTGACGGCGAACATGGACACGGTGACCGAGGAGGCCATGGCCGACTTCGTCGGCGAGCGGGGCGGCATGGGCGTCCTCCACCGGTTCATGTCCGTGGAGGAGAACGTCGCCATGTTCCGGCGCTGCCGCTTCCCCACCTTCGTCTCCGTGGGCACTGCGGATGCGGAGATGGAGCGGGTGGAGGCCCTCCGGGACGCCGGGGCCCAGTACTTCTGCGTGGACGTGGCCCACGGTCATGCCAAGTACGTCGGCAAGATGGTCAAGCGCATGCGGGCCATCCTGCCGAACGAATGCATCATGGCGGGGAACGTGGCCACCTATGCTGGGGCGGACTACCTGGCCAGCGTGAAGGCCGACATCGTGAAGGTGGGCATCGGCCCGGGCAGCGTCTGCACCACGCGCATCAAGACCGGCTTCGGCGTGCCCCAGCTCACGGCCATCAAGGAGTGTTCCCGGGCGGACCGCTCCATCGTGGCCGACGGAGGTATCCGCACCCCGGGAGATGTCGTGAAGGCCCTGGCCTTCGGCGCGGACTTCGTGATGATCGGCGGCATGCTGGCCGGCACGCGGCCCACGCCGGGAGAGCCGCTCAAGGACGACGCCGGGACGCCCACCCGCAAGGTGTACCGGGGCATGGCCAGCCAGGAGGTGGCCGACGACCACCTGGGCGGGCTCACCGGCTGGAAGACCGCGGAGGGCGTGGCCACCGAGGTCCCCTACCGGGAGGACGAAGACGAGATCCTCGCCGACATCGTGGGCGGCCTGCGCTCCGGCCTGACCTATGCCGGCGCGAACACCATCCGCGAGCTCCAGCGGAAGCTCAACTACGTGCAGGTCTCCCCCGCCGGCTGGGTCGAGGGCCTGCCCCACAAGACCCTGCGCTAGAGCACGCCCCGCTTCTTCTGATCCAGTTCAATGGAGTCGTAGAGCGCCTGGAAGTTGCCCTCGCCGAAGCCCATGGGGCGACCGGCCATCGGAGGCTCCAGGGGAGCCTTCGATAGGGAGTGCATGAAATAGGGCCGCGTTGCGGCCCTATTTCGAGGGGGACATGGGCGGCGTTAGAGTACGCCCCTCTTCTTCTGATCCAGCTCAATGGAGTCATAGAGCGCCTGGAAGTTGCCCTCGCCGAAGCCCATGTTCCCCCGCCGCTGGATGATCTCGAAGAACAGCGGTCCGATCTGGTCCTCGGTGAAGATCTGCAGGAGGTAGCCGGTCTCGTCGCCGTCGATCTGGACGCCCAGCTCCTGCACGGTGGCCAGGTCCTCGCGCACGGTGTAGCCGCTTGCCGCGATGCGCCCGGGCAGCAGCTCGTAGTAGGTGTCGGGGACCCGCAGGAACTTGAACCCCTGGTCCCGCAGGGTGCGCAGGGTGTGGAAGATGTCGTTGGTGGAGAGGGCGATGTGCTGCACGCCCTGGCCCTTGTGCCGGGTGACATACTCCTGCACCTGGCTCTTCTCATCCGTGGGCTGGTTGATGGGGATGATCACCTGGTTGTTGGCGCTCTGGACCACCTTGGAGTCGAGGCCCGTGCCCAGGGCGCCGCGGATGTGGAACTCGCGGGTGACGACGAAGCCGTAGACGCGCTCGTAGAAGTCCACCAGGGCATCCATCTCGGCGGGGCCCACGTTGTTGGTGAGGTGATCCACGCGTACCAGGCCAGGATCGCAGAAGGCCGGGGCCGGGTCGGGCGAGAGGCCGGGCCAGAAGATGGACAACTCGCCCTTCCGTTCGCCCTCGTTTCCCGGCGTGCGCTGCACGAGGAAGTTCCAGACGTCGCCCACGCCCTGGATCGCGGCGAAGCGGAGCGTGCCGTCACCCAGCGGGTGCGTCTCGGGCTCCCGCATGACGCGGGCGTCCTGGGCGCGGGCCTGGGCCATGGCCACGTCGAGGTCGTCCACCAGGAAGTTGAGCGCGCAGACGCCTTCTCCGTGAGCCTGGGCGTAGCTGCCGGCCGGATGGGAGGCCATGGCTTCGAAGATGAGGATGTCCATGCGCTGCTGGCGCAGGTGGACCATCCGGCCCCAGGCGTGGGACCCACTGGCCACCCGGGCGAACCCGAGGCGGCGGTAGAGGGGCTCCAGGCGCTCGACGGAGCCGGTCAGCTGGAAGTGATCGATGCGCTGCAGCCCCATGGGATTGCCGCCGGGCTCCCGGTGGGCAGGGGCGGTCAGGGCGAAGCTCGGAGCGGTCATGGACACCTCACACGGGGCAGACCGTCCAGTCTGGGGCCGCAGGGGCGTGACGGGAATCACATGAATGATGGTTACCCAATTGTATTCAATAGTTTAAACACCATTGAGTCGATTATGAAAATCAATGAAAAATGGGCCCGCTCGGCGGGCCCATTTCCGATCCGCGCGAAGCGCAGGCCGCCTCAGCTGAGAGAGGTTGCGATCACCTTCTCCTTGCTGAAGAACTCGAGGATATCCCCTTCCTTCAGCTCGTCGAAGCCGTCGAGGGAGATGCCGCAGTCGAGGCCGTTCTTCACCTCGGTCACGTCCTCCTTGAAGCGCTTGAGGTTCTTGATGCCGCCCTCGAAGAGGACCTCCTCGCCACGCTTCACGCGGACCTTGTTCGACTTCTGGACCTTGCCCTCGGTGACGAAGGAACCGGCGATGACGGCCTTGCCGATCTTGAAGAGCTGGCGCACCTCGGCCTGGCCGTGGACGGTCTCCTTCTCGGTGGCGTCCAGCATGCCAACCATGGCCTGCTCGACCTCTTCCGTGACCTTGTAGATGATGTCGTGGAAGCGCAGGTCCACGCCCTCCTCGTGGGCGAGTTCCTCGGTCTTCTTCTCGGCCCTGGTCTGGAAGCCGATGATGGTGGCCTTGGAGGCTTCGGCGAGGAGCACGTCGTTCTCGGTGACGGTGCCGGCGGCGCTGTGGATGATGCGCACCCGGACCTTCTCGGTGCTGAGGCGCTCCAGCTGGCCCACGAGGGATTCCACGGAGCCCTGGGTGTCCGCCTTGATGATGAGGGGCAGCTCCTTGACCTGGCCGTCCTTGAGGGTGCTGAACAGCGTCTCGAGCGTGGCGCGCTGCTTCTGCTGGGCCGCCTGCTTGGCCTTCTCCTGGCGGAAGGAGACGATGGTGCGGGCCTTGCCCTCGTCCTCCACCACCTGGAAGTTGTCGCCGGCGCTGGGCACTTCCTCGAAGCCGAGGATCTGCACGGCGGTGGACGGCTCGGCTTCGGTGACGCGCTGACCCAGATAGTCGAACATGGCGCGGACGCGGCCCATGGTGGCGCCGGCCACGAAGATGTCGCCGGCCCGCAGGGTGCCGCGCTGCACGAGCACCGTGGCCACGGGACCGCGGCCCCGGTCCAGGCGGCCTTCGATGATGGACCCGGCGGCGGGGCAGTCATAGACCGCCTTCAGCTCCTTCAGGTCCGCCACGAGGAGCAGCGTCTCGAGCAGGTCGTCGAGGCCCTGCTGGGTCTTGGCGCTGACGAGGACGGCCGGCACGTCGCCGCCATAGGCCTCGGTCTGGACGCCGTACTGGAGCAGGCCCTGCTGGACCTTGTCCGGGTTGGCGCCGGGCTTGTCGATCTTATTGATGGCGATCACCAGGGGGACGTCCGCGGCCTTGGCGTGGTTGATGGACTCCACGGTCTGGGGCATGACGCCGTCGTCGGCGGCCACCACCAGGACGGCGATGTCCGTCACCTTGGCGCCGCGGGCGCGCATCTTGGTGAAGGCTTCGTGGCCCGGCGTGTCGAGGAAGACCACCTTGCGCTTCTCGCCGGTGTTCGGGTCCTTCACGGCCACGTGGTAGGCGCCCACGTGCTGCGTGATGCCGCCGGCTTCGCCGGCCGCCACCTTGGTCTTGCGGATGGCGTCCAGCAGCGAAGTCTTGCCGTGGTCGACGTGGCCCATGATGGTGACGACTGGGGGACGGGACAGCTTCTCGCCCGCCACCTCGCCGGATTCATCCGCGGCGATCTGCACATCCTCCTCGAAGGAGACGATGTCGGCCAGGTAGCCGAACTCGCGGGCGATGTCCTTGGCCATCTCGGTGTCGAGGGGCTGGTTGATGGTGGCGAAGATGCCCCGATGGAGCAGCTTGGCGACCACATCCTTGGCGGGCCGGTTGCACTTCTCGGCGAGTTCCTTCACCGTCACGCCCTCGGAGAGCATGACGATGCCGATCTCCTCCTCGATGTACTCGCTGGCCACCTGCTGGGCGCGGGAGCGGGGCTGGCGGAGCTTGAGGTCGAGTTCCTCCTCCTTGCTCCGGACGTAGCCACCCTTCTTCTTCTTGCCGCCCACGTGGGCGCCGCGACCGGGGCCCTTCTGGCTGTTGGGATCGATGGGACCCGAGGCCGGGATGGAGGGACCGCGACCGGGGCCGCCGGGGCGGGGGCCCATGCCGGGACGGCCGGGACCGCCAGGACGGGAGCCCATGCCGGGACGGCCGGGGCCGCCGGGACGGCTGCCGGGACCGCCCGGACGACCGCCGGGGCCGCTAGGGCGGCTGCCGGGCGCAGGGCGCGCCTGGGGCAGCTGGATGTAGCGGGCAGGTTCCGTGGACCGGGGCGCCGGGGCCGGGGTATCCGAGGTCTTGATGCGGCTGAAGCCCTGGTCGGGGCGCAATTCGGTGATGGCTGGCGGAATGTAGGGACGCCGGCTGGGCGTGGACGGGGCGGGGGCCTCATGGCGGACTTCGCCACGGCCCGTGTTGGTGGCCATCTGGAGAACGGCCTTCTCCTTCTGGGGCATGCCGGAGCGCTGGACGTCCCGGGGTGCGGGGGCCTGGCCGGGCCGCTGGACGATGGGCCGGGCGCCCGCTTCGGGGCGGGGGCCGGAGCCCTGGGCCGCGGAGGGCTGGGCAGGACGCTGGGGCGCCGGGGCGCCCGCGGGCCGGGTCGGCGGGAGCTGGATGTAGCGGGCAGGCTTCTCTTCGCGGGGGGCGGGCGCGGTGCCCGTGGACACCTTCAGGCGGGAGAAGGTCTCCTTGGGAGCTTCCGCCGCCGGGGCCGGTACCGGAGCCTCAACCGGGGCCGACGCCGCAGCCGGGGCCGACGCCGCAGCCGGGGCCGTGGCGACCGGGGCCGCGGGCGCGGCCGGAGCGGGCGCCGGGGCGGCCTCGGCCGGCTTCGCCTGGGGCGCGGGCATGGCCGCGGGGGCCGCCGCCTGCGGCTCGGGGCTCGGTTCGGGCTGGGCTTCAGGCTTGGGCTCGGCCTTCTTCACCAGCACGGCGGGCGCGGCCTTGGGGGCCTCGACGGGGGTCTCGACCTTGGGCTCGGGGCGGGGGGCGACCGGGGTGGGTCCCTTCACCACCTTCACGGCGGCGGAGGGCTTGTGCAGCGCGAGGGGGGGCGCGTCGCTCTCCCCCTTGTGCTTGCCCTGGAAGGCCCGGCGCAGCTGGTCCGCCTGGTCATCGGTGAGGTTGGAGCTGTGGCTCTTCCCTTGGAGGCCCAGACGCTTCTCACAGGCCTCGATGACCTCCTGGTTGGCGACTCCGAGCTCTTTGGCGAGTTGGTTGATACGCAGCATGTAAGGGGATTACCTCGGCCTGGGGGTGGGAAACGGGAAGGGCTGCAGGACTACAGCCTACTCCCCGAAGTACGCCTGCACGGCATCGATGAGACGGAAGGCCAGATCCTGATCCATGCCTTCCACCTGCATGAGCTGCTCGGCAGTGACAGTGTAAAGGGATTTGGCATCGGAATAGCCCGCGGCGGCCAGCCGGTCGGCGAGGGCGGCGTCCAGCCCCTCGACCTGGATCTCGTCCAGCAGGGTGGAGGCGGGGGCGGCGGCCTCGGCGGCGGGGGCTGCCTCGGCACCCATCTCCGGGAGGGCCAAGCCCATGGCGACTTCGGCCTCGCGGCGCTTGTCGGCCTCGCTGCGGACGTCGATGTTCCAGCCCGTGAGCTTGGCGGCCAGACGGACGTTCTGGCCCCGCTTGCCGATGGCGACGCTGAGCTGCTCGTCGTCCACGACCACCTCGACCCGGTGGGCTTCGGGGTCCACCAGGTTCACCCGGATGGACTTGGCGGGGTTCAGGGCGTTGGCGATGAACTGGGCCGCGTCATCCGAGAAGCGCACGATGTCGATCTTCTCGTTCTTCAGCTCGCGGATGATGGCCTGCACGCGGCTGCCCTTGAGGCCCACACAGGCGCCCACGGGATCGACATCCGGGTCGAGGCTGTGGACGGCCACCTTGGCGCGGTCGCCGGCCTCGCGGACGCAGTTGCGGATGACCACAGTGCCGTCGTGGATCTCGGGGACTTCATTCTCGAAGAGCTTGATGAGCAGCCGCGGATCCGTGCGGCTGACCTGCACCTGGGGATCCTTGGCACTGCGGTCGACGCTCACGATGACGACCTTGATGCGCTGGCCCTTGTCGAAGCGGTCGCCGCGCAGCGCCTCGGAGCGGCGCAGCATGGCCTCGACGCGGTCGATCTCGAGGATGATGGCGCTCTTCTCGAAGCGCTTGACCTCGGCCACCACCACCTCGCCGATGCGATCGGCGAACTCGGTGAAGATGCGCTCGCGCTCGGCCTCGCGGACCTTCTGCACCAGCACCTGCTTGGCGGCCTGGGCGGCGATGCGGCCCAGCTGGCTGGTGTCCTGGGGCAGCCAGAGGGTGTCGCCCTCGGCCGCGTCCGGGTTCAGCGTCTGGGCTTCGGCCAGGCTGATCTCCAGGTCCTCTTCCTCGACCTCGGCCACCACCTGCTTCAGGGCGTAGACGTGGAACTCGCCGGTCTCACGGTCCATCTGGGCCTGGAAGTTGCCGTAGAAATCCTGGGCATTGAAGTACTTGTCCGCGGCCTTGGCGAGAGCCTCCTCCACCGCCGCGAAGACATCTTCCTCGTTGATGCCCTTCTCGGCGGCGATCATCTTCACGCTGTCGAAAAAGGTCGTTGCCACGTTCGCCATCTCAGGCCTCCTCGTCCTCGACGGCGCTTGTCTCTACGCCATCGGCATCCGGTACTTCAGTCAAACGGGCGGCCAGGTGTTTCGGCCGCGGGGTCTTGTCCTCATCGAAGGGCGCCAGGCGCGCCTTCTGGATGGACTCCAGGGGAATGCTCTTGAGGACGCCGTCCTCTTCCAGGGTGACGCTGGCGCCCTCCACGGGGCCGATCCAGCCCTTGAACCGCTTCTGGCCGTTGATGGGCGCGGCGGTCTGCACGCGGCAGAGCCGGCCCGCGAAGCGGCGGAAGTGGTCGGCCTTGACCAGGGGGCGCTCCATGCCCGGGCTGCTGACCTCGACCCCGAGCTTTTCCCGGAGGTCGGGGAACTCCACGTCCATCCAGAGCAGGAGGCCCTCGTGAGCGGCGGTGCAGTCGTCCAGAGTGACCTTGCGGCCGCTGGTGGCGCCGTCGAGGTGGTCGATGTAGAGGCGCAGCACCTCGTCCCGGCCCTCGCGGGCCAGCTCCAGGTGCACCAGCTCGTAGCCCAGCAGGGCCAGCTGGCGCTCGAGGAGGGGTTGCGCTTTCTTCAGATCCACGGGATCTCCGGGTGAACAACAAAAAAGGTGGGCCGAACCCACCCAGTCTTGGCACCCGAGTCCGGGAGGCCATGGCCGAATTGACCTATGAGTCTAGCGCGATGTGCAAGGGTTCTCAAGGCCGGGAACGCATCGGGGGGTGGCGGTGCCTGGCCCCCGGTGGGCCCGGCCTCAGGCTGGCGAGCTGGCTGGTAGGCTGGATTGGGGGCTGGCGGGTCCCCTTTTGCCCAGGAAGGATGGCCCATGGCACAGGTGCTGGATGGCAAGGCGCATGCGGACCGCATGCTGGAGGCGGTGCGTCAGGGGGTGGAGGCCCGGCTGGCTGAAGGGAAGCGCGCCCCGGCCCTGGCCGTGGCGCTGGTGGGCGACGATCCCGCCAGCCACGTCTACGTCCGCAACAAGTCCGCCGCCTGCGCCAAGGTGGGCATCACCTCCCTGGAGCATCGGCTGCCGGCGGACACGCCCCAGGCCGTGCTGGACGACCTCATCGACCGCCTGAACGCCGATCCCGGGGTGGACGGCATCCTGGTGCAGCTGCCCCTGCCCAAGGGGCTCGATTCCAAGCGGGCCCTGCACCGCATCAGCCCCGCCAAGGACGTGGACGGCTTCCACCCCGTGAACCAGGGCCTCCTGCTGGAGGGGCTGCCGGGCCTGCGCCCCTGCACGCCCTCCGCCTGCATGTCCCTGCTGGCCCACCACGGGCTGGCGCTGAAGGGCCTGCGCGCCGTGGTGCTGGGCCGCAGCGAGATCGTGGGCAAGCCCATGGCCCTCATGCTGCTGGAGCAGCACGCCACCGTGACCATCGCCCATAGCCGCACAAGGGATCTTCCGGCCGTCTGCCGCGAGGCGGACCTGCTGGTGGCCGCCGTCGGCAAGCCCGGCTTGGTGGAAGGCTCCTGGATCAAGCCCGGCGCCGTGGTGGTGGACGTGGGCATCAACCGCGTGGACGACCTCGTCCTGGGCGAGCGCATCTTCGCCGCCGAGCCCAAGAAGCTGGAGACCCTGATGGCCAAGGGCGCCGTCCTCTGCGGCGACGTGCGCTTCGGCGAGGCCATGCAGGTGGCCTCCGCCGTGACCCCCGTCCCCGGCGGCGTCGGCCCCCTCACCATCGCGGGCCTGCTGACCAATACCCTGCAGGCGGCGAATCAGCAGAGCTGATTCGCCGTTGGGCTTTACGGACAAAGTCCGCCGTCCACGTTGATGATCTGGCCGCTCATGTAGCTGGCCCAGTCGGAGCAGAGGAAGGCCACGACGCTGGCGACTTCCTCGGGTTCCCCTTCGCGCTTGAGGATGGTGGGGGCCAGGAGGACGCGCTTGGCTTCCTCGGAGACGTCCGCCGTCAGTTCCGTGTGGATGAATCCGGGATTGACGGCGTTCACCAGGACGCCGAAGGGGGCCACTTCCCGGGCCAGGCTCTTGGTGAGGGACATCACGGCGCCCTTGCTGGCCCCGTAGTTGGTCTGGCCGGCCATGCCGATGATGCCGGTGGGGCTGACGATGTTGACGACGCGCCCCCACTTGCGGGCCATCATGCCGCGGACGAAGGCCTTGGTGGCGTAGACGGTGCCCCGGAGGTTCACGTCCATGACCTCCTCCCACTTCTCGTCGCCCATGAGGATGAAGGGGCCGTCCTTTCGCGTCCCGGCGTTGTTCACGAGGATGTCCACGGGCCCCAGCTCGGCCTTCACGCGATCCGCGGCGGCCTCCAGCTCGGCTTTCACGCGGACGTCCGCCAGCACGGCCATGGCCCGGCGATCCATGCCGCGGACCTCTTCCGCCACGGCCTCCGCCAAGTCCAGGTTCTTCTGGGCGTGCACCACCACGTCCGCGCCCCAGCGGGCCAGCTCCACGGCGATGGCCCGCCCGATGCCCCGGGAGGAGCCGGTGACAAAAGCGATGCGGCCGAGCAGGGGAGGCTGGTTGAAGGGCATGGCGCGATTCCAGGGCAACGGATTAGGATGCCCCATGGGGGAAAGCATGTCCAAGGATCTGGTCAGCCCTGACGCCATGGAGGCCTTCCTGAAGGCGCATCCCGACTGGGTCGCGCAGGGGGATGCCCATGGCCTGACCCTCCGGCGCCGCTATGTTTTCTCCGGCTACCCGCGAGGCCTGGGCTTCGTCATGGCCGCCGCGGAACATGCCGAGAAGGTGAATCACCACCCAGACCTGACCCTCGGCTACCGCTGGGTCGTGGCGGTCCTCACCACCCACGTCAGCCGCGGAGTCACCCAGCGGGACCTGGACCTGGCCGAGGCCCTGGACCGGATGTACCAGGAGCACATCTAGCCAGGAGACCGCCCTTGTCTCAGCGCATCGGTGGGGTGCGCGGTGGCGGGTTGAACCGCTCCTGCATGGACTGCACCTTGGTGAGGTCCAGTTGCTGGGGATTCGAGGGATCCGACGAGACCAGCTCGCTGAGTTCGATCTTCCCGTGGCTGGGCGGCGGAGCCGCGAAGGCCCGGACCAGGCGATCCCGCAAGGCCTTGAGGGTGAGGGTGAAGGCCTCGCGCCGCGGTGTGTCCCGGTAGGCCAGATCCCACACTTCCACCGTGGCCTCGGCGGGATCCCGCTGGGGGGTGCGCAAGGCCCGGGGGGCGGCGTGCAGGACCAGGCTGTCCCAGCACCCGGGCTGCACCAGGCGGAGATGGACGATGGGATCGGTGCCCAGATCGGTGTGCAGATCCAGGGTTCCCACCTCCTGGGCCGCCAGGAAGGGCGTGAGGATGAAACCGAACCAGCAGAGGCGCATGGAAGAAGGATGAGCCGGGCCGGGATGCGGTTCCTCAGGATTTCCGGGGCTTGGGTTTCCCGCTGCGCGGGCCGGGCTTGCCTGCGGGGCGCCCACCGGGGCCTTCTCGGCGTGGGCCTGCCGGGCGGCTGGTCGCGTCGTAGCTGCGCCGTGGGCGTTCATCGCCCTCGTCACGCCGGGGACGGGCGGGACGCTCGGTGGAGCCGAAGCTGCGGCGCGGACGCTCATCGCCCTCGTCGCGGCGGGGTCGGGCCGGACGGTCGCCGGGGGTGAAGGGACGGCGGGGCCGCTCGTCGCTGTCGTCGCGGCGCGGGCGGGCGGGGCGCTCGGTGGAGCCGAAGCTGCGGCGCGGGCGTTCGTCGCCCTCGTCGCGTCGGGGCCGGGCCGGACGGTCGCCGGGGGTGAAGGGACGGCGAGGCCGCTCGTCGCTGTCGTCGCGTCGAGGGCGGGCGGGCCGCTCGGTGGAGCCGAAGCTGCGGCGCGGGCGCTCATCCCCTTCCTCGCGGCGGGGCCGGGTCGGGCGGTCGCCGGGGGTGAAGGGACGGCGGGGCCGCTCGTCGCTGTCGTCGCGGCGCGGGCGGGCGGGGCGCTCGGTGGAGCCGAAGCTGCGGCGCGGACGTTCGTCGCCCTCGTCGCGGCGGGGCCGGGCTGGGCGGTCGCCGGAGGTGAAGGGACGGCGGGGCCGCTCGTCGCTGTCGTCGCGGCGCGGGCGGGCGGGGCGCTCGGTGGCGCCGAAGCTGCGGCGCGGACGCTCATCGCCCTCGTCACGGCGGGGCCGCTCGTCGCCTTCGTCACGCCGCGGTCGGGCAGGGCGCTCGGCGGAGCCGAAGCTGCGGCGCGGGCGTTCATCCCCTTCCTCGCGGCGGGGCCGGGCCGGACGGTCACCGGGGGTGAAGGGACGGCGGGGCCGCTCATCGCCATTGACGGGGCGGGCGGGCGCTTCCCGCTCATCGAACCGCTTGGCGCGGGCCACGCGCTTGAGCTTGTGGTCGCGGCTCTCGGTGGGCTGGAAGATGCCCTCCTCGCCCTTGGCGCCGGTGGCGGCGCGCTGCAGGCGGGCGGAATTCCGCAGGGCCTTGAGGGCCGCCTCCATGTCCGCGGGCATGGGGGCCGTCACCGTGACCTGCTCCTCGGTGACGGGATGCTTGAAGCCCAGCAGCTCGGCGTGCAGGGCCTGGCGGTCCAGCAGGGGGCTCTCGGTGCCGTAGACCTGGTCGCCCAACAGCGGGAAGCCACGGTCCGCGAACTGCACGCGGATCTGGTTGCGGCGGCCGGTCTCCAGGCGCACTTCCACGACCGTGTGGCCGGGCAGGCGCTCGATCACGCGGTAGTGGGTGACGGCCTCCTTGGCGCCGGCGGGCATGCGCTTGCCGCCGCCGGGGCCCTTGCGGACCTTGGCCACGGACATCTTCAGGGACTTGGCGTGCTCGATGAGGTGGCCCGCCAGGGTGCCGCTGTTCTCCGGCAGCTCGCCCACGAGGATGGCGAAGTAGACGCGCTGGAGGCGGTGCAGCTCGAAGTGCTTCTTGAGGCCGTGCAGGGCCTCCGGGGTCTTGGCGAAGACCAGCACGCCGCTGGTGAAGCGGTCGAGCCGGTGGACGATGAAGAGGTTGAAGCGCTTGAAGCCGCGCCGCCGGTAGGACTCGGTGATGGCCTCTGCCAGGCTGGGCTCGCCGCCTTGTTCAGCCGGCACCGTCAGCAGGCCCGCGGGCTTGAAGACGAAGAGCAGGTGGTTGTCCTCCCACAGCGTCTCGTAGGGGCCGGAGCTAAGTTTCTTCGGCGGCGGCAGCACCTCGTAGGTGAGCTCGGGATCGAACACCACCTTCACGGTGTCGCCGGCCTTGAGCCGGTGGCCGTGCTTCTCGGCGGTCTCGCCATTCACCGTCACGCAGCGGCCGTCGATGAAGCCCTTGGCCTGCCGGTGGCTGATGACCATCACCTTGTGCAGTTCCGAAGCCAGGGCTGCGCCCTCCTGCTCCGCCTGCCATTCCCGTTCGATGCGTGCCATGGCGACGCCCTCCGTCATCGCCCCGCGTCACTGTCAACGCCGAGCGGACATCCAGCAGACCACGAAACGCTTTTCCCACCTAGCAAAATGGGGGAGCGGCATGCCGCTCCCCCATTTTGACAGCCGGACAAAAGACTACTTCTTCGCGAAATCTCCCGCCTTCACGATGACGAGCTTCGCGGGGTCCAGGTGCTTGCG
Source organism: Geothrix paludis (assembly GCF_022808815.1). Taxonomy (GTDB): domain Bacteria; phylum Acidobacteriota; class Holophagae; order Holophagales; family Holophagaceae; genus Geothrix; species Geothrix paludis. Next base: position 343,184 of record NZ_JAKZLC010000003.1, read on the forward strand.
GAGGGCGGCGTTGACCTCGTCGAGCTTGAGGGCCTGGACCTTGGCCTCCAGCTCCGCCTGGAAGAGCACGGGGCGATCCAGGTAGAGGGAGGTGTTCAGCCAGCCGGCGATCGCGCGGTCGTCCTGCCGCTCGGTCTGCTCGCCCTGGAGCCAGGTCTTGCGGGCGAAGTCCAGCTCCTCCTGGGTGAAGCCGTCCTTCAGGGCCTTCTGCAGCTCTTCCTGGAAGGCCGCCTCCAGCTTCGCCGCGTTCTGGGGCGCGTAGATGGCGTAGGCCTGCCAGGAGGTCACGGGGTCCTGGCTGCTGACGTTGGCGTAGGATCCGGCCCCGTAGCTGAAGCCCTCCTTCTGGCGCAGGCGGTCGCCGAGACGGTTCTTCAGTGTGCCGCCGCCAAGGATCTGGTTGGCCATGAGGAAGGCCGGGTAGTCGGGATCCGTGTCCTTCATGGCCCAGCGCTCCACGGCCAAGAAGATGGCCATCTGCTTGTCCGGCGTCTCCAGGACCTTGGATTGGCCGGGGACCTCCTTCATCCGCGCCGGGATGCGCGTGTAGGGGGAGGCGGACGTCCAGGTGCCGAAGAGGTCGGTTACGAGGGCCTGGAGCTCCTTGGCGTCGAAGTCGCCGGAGGCGGCGAAGGTGGCGTGGTCGGCGCCGTAGAAGGCGGTGTGGAAGGCCTTGAGGTCCTCCACCTTGGCCGCCTTCAGGTCCTGGATCCGGGTCTCCAGGGACCGGTAGGCCGAGGGGTGCCCGGCGGGGTAGGCGTCCAGGGTCTGGCCCAGGAACTCCATGGCCTTGGCCTGGGGTTCCTGGCGCTGGGACTCGATGCCCGTGGTCTGCTGCTTCACGAGGGTGTCCAGCTCGGAGGCCGGGAACGCGGGTTCGCGCAGCACCTCGGCCACGAGCTTCAGCGTGGCGGCCAGGTTCTCCCGGGGCACCTTGATCCGGGCATTGGCGGACGTGGCGCCGCCGGTGATCATCACTTCCGCCTTCAGCTTGTCGAAGGCGTCGGCAATCTCCTGGCGCGAGTGCTTGAGGGTGCCGCGCATGAGCATGGCGCCCGTGAGGTCCGGCACGGCCTGCTTGTCCCGCAACGAGGACTCCTGGCCGAAGCGCAGAGTGAACTGCACCGAGGCCATGTTGCCCTTGGTCTTCTTGGACAGCAGGGCGCCCTTCAGGCCGTTGGGGCCGGTGAAGCGGAGAGTGCGCTGATCCACGTGGGCGGGGGTGGCGTCGAAGGCCTCGCCCTGGGCGATGGTCTGCTTGCCGGTGTAGCCCTTCACGTCCGCAGCGACATCGGGCACGCCGGGCACCTCGGTGCGGTCCGGCTTCTCCGTGGGGAGGTACTCCCCGAGGGTGCGGTTGCTGGGCTTGAAGTAGGTGACGGCGACCTTCTGGACCTGCTCGAGGGTGGCGGACAGGGTGCGGTCGCGGTCCAGGAACCACTCCCGCCAGTCGCCGGTGGCCATGGCCTCGCTGAGGCTGATGGCCATGTTCTTGGTGTTGGAGAGGGTCTGGTCAACGCCCTTCTGGACCTGGGCCTTGGCGCGGTCCAGCTCGGCCTGGGTCAGGGGCTTGTCCTTCAGGTCCTCCACCTCGCGCAGGAGGATGGCCTTCACCTTCTCCACATCCCCATCCTTCGGCAGCATCACGCCGAACATCTGGAGGCCGGGCTCATAGGTGGAGAAGGAGAGGGGGAAGACCTGGGCGGCCAGCTTGGTCTCCACCAGGGCCTTGTAGAGGCGGCCGCTGGGGGCGTCCGTGAGGATGGTCGCTGCCAGGTCCGTGGCGCTGCGATCCCCCTGGGCGGAGGGGGCGACGTGGTATCCGGCCACCAGGAGCGGGGTGCCGCCCACGCGGCGGATGGTGACCAGCCGCTCGCCGTCCTGGACGGGCTCCACGGTGTAGGTGGGCTCCAGGGCTCGGGTCGGCTTCGGGATCCGCCCGAAGGTGGCGTTGATGTAGGCCAGGGTCTTCGGTCCGTCGAACTGCCCCGCCACCATCAGGACCGCGTTGTCCGGCTGGTAGTACTTCGTGTAGAAGGCCCGGAGGTGGTCGACGTTCACATGCTCGATGTCGCTGCGGGCGCCGATGACGGGCTTCCCGTAGTTGTGCCAGTCGTAGGCCGCGGACATCACCCGCAGGATGGTGGTGCGGAAGGGGCTGTTCTCGCCGGACTCGAACTCGTTGCGGACGACGGTCATCTCACCGCTCTTGCCGTCTTTGCCCCACAGCGTCTCCGCCGTGAAGGTGCAGTTCAGCATCCGGTCCGCCTCCAGATCCAGCGCTTTCTTCAGGTTCTCCTCGGAGGCCGGGAAGGAAACGTAGTAGTTGGTGCGGTCGAAGTTGGTGGTGCCGTTGGCGTCGCCGCCCAGCTCGTTGAGGATCTTCCAGGTGTCCGGCCGGGCCTTGGTGCCCTTGAAGAGCATGTGCTCCAGCAGGTGGGCCATGCCCGTCTCGCCGTAGTGCTCCTGCCGGCTGCCCACCAGGTAGGTGATGTTGGTGGTGATGGTGGGCTTGCTGGCGTCGGGATAGAGCAGCACCCGCAGGCCGTTGGCCAGCCGGTACTCGGTGATGCCCTCCACCGTGGTCACCTGCACGGGTGCGGCCAGGGATGCGGGTTTGGCGGCCTTGGTCGCGGCGGCGGCTTTCGAGGTCGTGGTGGGCCTGGGGGCGTCCCCCGCCACCAGCGCCATGGCCAGGGCCCCACAGAGGGGCAGCATCATTCGACGGGAGAAGGGCATGTGACCTCCAGGTTGTGAAAGATTCCCGATGGGAGACCCTCAGATTACGCGGCATGCAGAGAAGCGCTTGTTAAGAAATGTTTAGGTCTGGTCCGAGGTTCCCCTCGGGCAGAGGCCGGGCAGGGGAGCGGTTGACAGGCGGCGCGGAAGGAATAATGTTGAGCATCTAGATGTCATAAGCATCTAAATGCTAAATCTGGAGTCCACTCTCATGTCTTCCCTCATCCTGCTTGCGCTGGCTCTGTCCGGCCTCCTCCTGTCCGCCCGGAAGGACCGGGCCCGCACCCGCACGGCCCTGGAGGCGGCCTGGCGGTCCTGGCTCGGCCTGCTGCCCTCCCTCCTGGGGCTGACGGCGGGCATCGGGCTGGCCACGGCCCTGATCTCGCCCCAGGCCGTGGCGCGGCTGTTCCATGAGCACGGGGCCGCGGGCTTCCTCCTCCTGTCGGGCCTGGGCGCCCTGATCACGATCCCATCGCCCGTGGCCTATCCCCTGGCGGGGACGCTCCACCGCATGGGGGCCAGCCTTCCCGCCCTCGCCAGCTTCATCACCACCCTGACCATGGTGGGCCTCCTCACGGCGCCCCTGGAGGTCAAGGCCTTCGGTCGGGCGTTCACCTTCCGAAGGCAGGCCCTGAGCCTGGTCCTGGCCCTGGCCATCGGAGCCGCCATGGGGGTGCTGCTATGAGCCGGACCTGGCGTCCCGTCCTCTGGATCCTGGCCGCCATTGCGGCGGTCCACTTCGGCCTGGCTTGGCGGTTTCCGGAGCTTGCGGCGGCCTCGGCCAAGGGGGGCCTGCGGGGTTTCGGCCAGATCCTGGCCATCCTGCCCGCGGTGCTGGTCCTCCTGGCCCTATTCGACGCCTGGGTTCCCCGGGCCGTGGTGGAGCGGAGCCTGGGGCCAGGATCGGGTCTCCGTGGGGTGGCCTTCGCCATGCTGCTGGGCACGGCGGCCGCAGGACCCATCTACGCGGCCTTCCCCCTGGGCCTGTCGCTCCGTGAGAAGGGGGCCCGGACCGCCAACCTGGTCATCTTCCTGGGCGCCTGGGCCACCATCAAGGTGCCCATGCTGATGCTGGAGAGCGCCTTCCTGGGCCCGTGCTTCGCCCTGATCCGCCTCGCCCTCACCGTCCCCGGGATCCTCGGCTGCGGGTTCCTCATGGAGCGGCTGGAACGCCGGCCAGCTCGCTGAGGTGGGCGCTGAGGGTACACTCTCTTCATCCCATGCCCGCTCCCCACCGCCACGGCCGCCACCTCCCCGCCTTCATCTTGCTGGCCCTCACCGAGGGGCCCCTGCACGGACACGCCATCCGGGCGGCGCTCCACGCGCGGTTCGCGGACTTCAAGGGGGACCCCGGCGCCATCTACCGGACGCTCCAGGCCCTGGAAGCGGCCGGGGAGGTGACGGCCCACTGGGACACGGGCACCCGAGGCCCCGCCCGGAAGGTCTACGAGCTGACACCCCTCGGCTGGGAGCGGCTCGGCTTCTGGGAGGAGGACATCCGCCAGCGTCTCGGCTTCCTGCAGGGCTTCCTGGACGGCTACGCGAAGGTGCGGCCTTCGGGCCGGTCCTGATCCAGCAGCCGCCGGAGCCGGGCCTCCCACTCGGCGCGGAGGTCTTCCAGCCGCAGGCCCTTTCCCTTGCCGGGGGCGGCCTGCAGTAGGCCCTGGGCGCTGGGGTGGGGCAGGGCGTGCAGCTCGAAGGGGGGCGCGCCCTTCAGCCGCGAGAGCACCCACTCCGCCCGCTTGCCGAAGGCGATGACACGCAGGGCGGAAGCGCCGCCCCGCGAAGCGCGGGTCAGTTCCGAAACGAGGCGAGCGAGGTTGGCCGGATCCAGCAGGTCCCGGTTGGAGGGCGCGTGGAAGTGCTCGCCGTCCTTCGTGGGGCAGGCAGGGTAGGCGTTGCTGAGGGCTGTGCCGATGAGGCGCGGGGCCAGGGCCAGGGCCTTGAAGCGGGCGCCGTCCCAGTCCTCCCAGACCGCCTCTGGCACCTCGGCCCGGCCGGTGGCGGCCAGGGCGCGGTAGACGGTGATGCCCGCGCCGTCGCCCCAGAAGGGAAGGCCCGACTGGTCCGCGCCCCGGGGGCCGGGGGCTTCGCCGAAGAGCATGACGGAGACCGGCCCGGAGTCGGGGAACAGGGCGGGGACGGGTTGGCCTTGAATGCGGGGCATGGCGCTTCCTGAAGGCGTACATTCTGCAATGGTCCCGCCGCGCTGAGGACGCCCTTCCGTCAGAGGCCACCTGCGGGTCCAGACCGGGAAGCTCCGGGGAGGTGGATCGTGAGGCGACTCGCGGGGGACCTCGGGAAGGGAACCATCCCGTTGGCGGGAGCGGCGGTCCTGCTGCTCGGAGCGGCCTGCGGGGGCGGCGGGGAGGTGGTGATCCCGCCGTTCCGGGTCTGGGGCCAGGTGGCGGTGGCGGACCTGAACGGGGATGGCCTGGCGGATGTGGCAGTCCCCGCCACCCTGATCGACGGCGGGACGCACCGGAGCAGCGTGCAGGTCTTCCTCCGGGAGGCGGCGGGCGGATTCGCCGCGCCGACGGCGTATCCCCTGGCCTTCGATCCCTGGGGCCTGTCGGCGGGAGACCTGGATGGGGATGGACGGCCGGATCTCGTCGTGGCCATTCCCGCTTCCACACCACCGCAATTGAACACCCCGGGAGACAGTGGCGGGCTGATCGTGCTTCGGCAGGACCCCGCGGCGCCGGGGCGCTTCCGCTCGCCGGTCTGGGTCTGGACCGGCGGAGCGGCGGAATCATCGGCGGTGGCGGACCTGACGGGGGACGGCTTGGCCGACCTGGCGGTGGCGGACGGGGTGCGCGTCAACGGCCGCCTCCTCCTGTTGGCGCAGGCTTCGGACGCGCCGGGTGCCTTCCTGCCGGCCGTCCCGGTGCCTGTGGCGGCTGGCCAGGGTTTCAGCGACCTGACGGCGGCGGATGTCGACGGCGATGGCCGATCGGATCTGGTGCTGGCGGGCTCAGGCGGCGTGGCCCTGCTCCTGCAGCAGGCGGGCGGAGGCTTCGCGCCGCCGGTTTTCCTCGCCCCGGGGCAGCGGATCGATGGGGTGGCCGCGGCGGACCTTGATGGCGACGGCCGGATGGACTTGGTGGCGGCAAACCCCGGGAACGTCACGGACGGCGGCCGGGGCGGAGCCAGCGTGACGGTCTTCCTGCAGACCCACCCCGGCACTTTCGCGGCCACGGCCCTCCCCGTGGTCGACGGGGCGCGTCAGGTGGCCATCGGGGATCTCAATGGCGACGGCCTGCCGGACATCGCGGCGATCTCGCTGGTGTACCAGTCGCTGTCCACGCCTTCGAAGGTGACCGTCCTCCTGCAGTCCGCCACCCACCGCGGCGCGTTCGCCGTGGGCGGCGTCATGGATGGAACGCCGTCGTCCAACTTTCTCGCGCTCGGCGATGTGGATGGCGATGGCCGCGCGGACGTGGTCCTGAACGAGGGGCCCAGCGTGATGGTCCAGACTGCGCCCGGAATCTTCAGTCCGCCGCGGGCACTCCGCTGAGCGGGGCTCAGCCGGGCTGGCCTTCCTTCATCAGCGCGGACAGTGCCTTGAACTGGGGGTGGTTCTTGTCGCGGGCCCACTCGAAGGCCACGGACTCGTGGTTGGTGAGCGTGGCGCCGGCCGCGGCCATGCGTTCCAGGGCGTGGCGGCGGTACTCCTCGCCCCGGCCGCTGACGGCGTCCCAGCAGAGGTGCACCTCGTGGCCCGAGCCCAGCAGCTCGAGCACGGTCTGCATCACGCAAACGTGGGCCTCGATGCCCGCCACCACGATCTGGCGCTTCTCCCGGGCCAGGTGGGGCCGGGCCTGCTTGAGCAGGGTCTCGAAGCCGGCATCGCCGCAACAGCCGAAGGCGGTCTTCTCCAGGAAGAACTTCGGCGTGGCCAGGGCGTCGTAGGTGGCGCGGATGCTCTCCTCGGTGGGACCGATGCCCTTCGGGTACTGCTCGGTGAGGACCACGGGCACCGAGAAAAGGTCCGCCAGCCGCATGAGGCGGCGCGTGGCCTCCAGCACCAGGGCCGGCCGGTGGACCATGCCCACCAGCTTGCCCTGGAGGTCGATGACGACGAGGATGCTGCGGCTGGAATCGAGCAGGGCCATGGGAACCTCCCGGGGATCTACCAGATCTTCACGCGGTCCGCCGGGGCCAGGTAGAGCTTCTGGCCGGCCTTCACCTGGAAGGCGGGGTACCAGGCGTCCAGGTTCCGCACCGTATAGGGGCGGAAGGAGGCCGGGGCGTGGCCGTCCGTGAGGATCTGCTGGCGCAGCAGGGGCTCGCGGGTCTTCTCGCGCCAGCTCTGGGCGTAGCTGAGGAAGAACTGCTGGTCGCCGGTGAGGCCCTGCACCACAGGCGCCTCCTTCCCCTTCAGGGACAGGCGGTAGGCGTCATAGGCCGCGGCGAGGCCCGCCACATCCGCGATGTTCTCGCCCAGGGTCTGCCTGCCCTTGATGTGGAGGCCCGGGAAGGGCTCGTAGGCGTCGAACTGCTTCACCAGCTGGTCGGCGGAGGCCTGGAAGTGCTTCAGGTCCTCGGGCGTCCACCAGTTCTCCAGTTTGCCGCTGGCGTCGAAGAGCGAGCCGGAGTCGTCGAAGCTGTGGCTGATCTCGTGGCCGATGACGGCCCCGATGGCGCCGTAGTCCATGACCATGGGGCGCTTCGGGTCGAAGAAGGGCGGCTGGAGGATGGCCGCCGGGAAGTTGAGGGCGTTCATCACGGGGAGGTTCACCGCATTCACGAGCTGGGGGTTCATCACCCACTCCGTGCGGTCGATGGGCTGGCCGAGCTTCTTCAGGTTGCGCTCGTACTCGAAGCGCTCGGCCCGCTGGAGGTTGCCGAAGGCGTCCCCGGCGGCGACCTTCAGGCCTCGGTAGTCACGCCAGCGGTCCGGGTAGCCCACGCCCACCTTGAGCGCATCCAGCTTGGCGATGGCCTTGGCCTTGGTGGCGGGGGACATCCAGTCCAGGTGCTCGATGCGGATGCGGAAGGCCTCCTTGATGTTCGTGACCATCTGCTCGGCGCGGGCCTTCTCGGAAGGCGGGAAGTACTTCGCCACGTACGCCTTGCCCACGGCCTCGCCCAGGGCCTCGTTGGTCAGTGCCACACCCGTCTTCCAGCGGTCCAGGGGCTTGGAGGCGCCGCTCAGCACCTTGCCGTAGAAGGCGAAGGACTGGTCCGCCACGGCCTTGGGCAGCACCGGCGCCCAGTGCTGGATGACGTGGAAGGTGAGGTAGTCCTTCCACACATCGAGGGACACGTCCGCGGTCAGGGCCGAGAGGCCGGTGACGGCGCCGGGCTGCCAGACCACGAACACCTGGGGCTTCGAGAGGCCTGCGGCGGCGAAGAAGGCTTCCCAGTCCAGCCCCGGGGCCTTGGCGGGGAAGTCCGCACGGGTCCAGTGGTTGTTGCCCTTCTGGACGTCGCCGGATTCCTCGCGGCCCAGGTGGGCCTTGGCCATGCGGGTCTCCAGGTCCACCACCGCCGTGGCGCGCTCGAGGACGTTCGACAGGCCCGCCAGCTTCAGCATGGCCGCCACATGGGTGGTGTACTGGGTGCGGACGGCCGCCATGCCCTCCGAGGAATCCAGGTAGTAGCTGCGCTCGGGCAGCCCCAGGCCGCCCTGGAGGAGGAACGGCGCGTAGCGGGTGGGCTCGTCCAGGTCCTGCGCGACCCACAGGCCGAGGAAGTTGGCGGTGTGGTACTGGGTGTTGTTCAGCACGTCCACGTCCGCCCGCAGGGTCGTCCCCAGGTACCGGGCCAGGTCCTGGCGGCCCTGGATGGCGCCGATGGCCTTGAAGGTGGGGGCCAGGGGGGCCAGGCCTTTGGCCTCGATCCGCTTCTGGTCCATGAAGCTGGTGAAGCAGTCGCCGACCTTCCGCAGCTCGGATCCGGCGGGCGCCTTAGTGGCCTCCCGGATCAGGGCGGCGGTGCGGCGGTCCGTGAGGTCCGCCACCTCGCGGCCGACCCCGTAGGAGCCGCGGTCTGCGGGGATCTCCGTCCGCTTCACCCAGGCGCCGTTGGCGTAGGCGAAGAAGTCGTCGCCGGGCGCCACGCTGCGGTCCATGCCCGTCAGGTCGAGGCCGTGGGGCGCGGCCTTGGGCGGGGCCGCCACCAGGGCGGAGACGGCGAGACAGAGGGAAAGGAGGGGCAAAGATCCGCGCATGGGGTACCTCAGGACCTTCCAGGGTGGACCGAAAGGCCCCGTTGGGGAAGGTGGGGGGTCAGGAGGGCCGCGCCATCTCCGCGGGCAGCGCGTGGCGCCAGTCCCGACCCGCCAGCAGGATCTGGGGTTTCCCGTCCCGCATGAAGACGGCGGTGTCCCAGAAGAAGCCCGGGAAAGTCTGTACCGGGCCGGGCGCCGCGTCGAAGGAGAGTTTGCGGGTGCGGAACCAGCGCCGATAGACCAGGTGCCAGTTTCCGCCCGCCTGCACGAGAAAGGCCCCATGGAACCGCGGCAGGCCCTTCACTCGCCGGGCGAAGCACGGCAGGACCTCCGAGGGGCGCGTGGGCGCCAACTCCAGGGCCTTCAGCTCCACCCAGGTGGGGATCTCGTCGCGGGTGCCCCGTCCCACCAGGGAGCGCAGAGCCCCCCGGAAGCCCGTGAGCACGAAGGCCAGTGCCCGTATCAGCAGGGGCAGGAGAAGGGCGGTGGCGACAAGCAGGACCCCCAGCACGGGCAGCGCGATGGCCGGGTGGCTGTAGGCCAGGGCCAGGAGCCCGACGACGCCCACGTCCTCCGCCACGCTGAGGGCGCTGTGGCTGGCGGGCTCCGGCGCCGTGTGGGCCAGGAGCCGCACGCCCATCTTGCTGCCGTGGGTGCCCAGGGCGATGGTGCCGCCCGCCAGCAGGGCCAGCACCTTGGCCACGGGATGCAGCTCGCTGGCGGCTCCCAGGGCCAGGAGGGCGCCGCCCACGGGCCGGATGAAGGTGTGCAGGCCGTCCCAGATGGGCGTGATGAAGGGTACCTTGTCCGCCAGGAATTCCAGGAGGAACAGGATCGTCGCCACCCCCAGCACCACCGGGTGGCTGAGGATGGCCAGGTCCGGGGGCAGGCCGTGGATCCAGCCATAGCGCTGCCCCGCGCCCACCAGGAGCACCGTCAGGTAGAGGTTGATGCCGGAGACGGTGGAGAGGCCGAGGATGGCCGCCAGCGTCTGGAGCTGGCCCATCAGGCGGTGAACCGCTTGTAGAGGTGGTAGATGCCCAGGAGGATCACCGCGCCCACCACGGACATGATGAACCCTGCGCTATGCCCTTCCTTGTAGAAGCCCAGCGCCCGCCCGATCCAGGTGCCCAGGAAGGAGCCCGCGATGCCGAGGACCATGGTGATGATCCATCCGCCGGGGTCCTTGCCGGGCATGACGAGTTTCGCCACGGCGCCGGCGATGAGACCGATGATGCAGGTCCAGATGAGGTGGAGCATGCAAACCTCCTCGATGGGTTCGGTGATGTTGCAGCCACCTTAGGCCTCGGGTTTGGCGCGGTCAATCGCAAAACCCGGGACGCATCACGCTGAGATGCCTTGAATTCAGGGCTTGCGGAAGGCAGGACCGGAGAGGAAGCTGGGGCTCCACTTCCCGAGGAGGATGTCATGGGTCTGCTGGACATGGTGGGCGGTCTGTTGGGACAGGGCGGTCAGGCGGAGGGTGGCAACCCGCTCATGGGCGCGGTCATGGGCCTCATCCAGAACCATCCCGGCGGCCTCCAGGGCCTGCTGGGCCAGTTCCAGGAGAAGGGGCTGGGCGATCAGGTGGCCTCCTGGATCGGCACCGGCGAGAACCAGCCCATCAGCGCCGAACACGTCCAGGCGGCGCTGGGTTCTGATCAGCTGCAGCAGCTGGCAGGCCAGCTGGGAGTCTCCCATGGCGAAGCCGCCTCGGGCCTGGCCAGCATCCTGCCCCAGGTGATCGACAAGCTGAGCCCCCAGGGCAGCCTGCCCGAAGGCGGCGTCGGCATGGATCTGCTGAAGAAGTTCCTGGGCTGAACGCGCCTTAAATCAACCGGACGCTACATTCGAAGCGCGGTCTCCGCTGCCGTGGCGTCGCGTGCCTTCAGGTGATCGAAGACGATCAGGTACCACCCGATGGCTGCGAGGATGGCGTGCCGGAAGCGGGCGGGATGCGTCGTGTCCAGTTCCACATCGCCCTGCTCATAGCCGGGGAGGGAAGTCGCGTCCCGGCCCGTACGGGCATGGAGGCGCACCAGGGGCATGCCGCTGAGATCCGCAAAGGTGCCGCCGGGGCCGACGCCGTGGTGCCAGATCCAGTCGAAGGCCGCGCCATCCTCGAATTCCAGGCGCCCGTGCCGGAAGGCGTGGGGGTGGAAGGTGGCGAGGTTTACCTTTCCGCCCTCCTCCCGCAGGGTCACCACCGGGTTCATCACGCCCAGGTGCTTGAGGGTCCAGGTCCCCTCGGCTGTTTCGACACGGGCCAGGATGCAGCCTTCGTCCATGAAGGCCATGGTGGCGAAGACCTCCTGCTCCACGTGCAGTTCGAAGCTCCTGGGATTGGCTCCCGACCGCCGCCATTCCAGGATGTTGGTGGTGGATTCATTGAGTGATCTCATGGCCTGCCGCCTGTTCCCGCGGGGGACGCGTCCGCGTACGGGAAATGTACGTCGGACGGGAGAACGGGGTCAGAGGTCGTCGCGGGAAAATCCATGTTGAATTGAGGCGCTGTATGGATTGGGTCGTGGTCAAGCTCTCTCATCGTCGTGATCGGCCAGGCACGGGGAGCAGGGTGGGATCCGAGGGTGGTGGCGCGGGGGGTTGAGAGCCCTATCTTTAGAATTCACAGAGGAAAGTGATGACCTGCGAGACACGGGGCGACCGGCGCCATGCGCCGGAAGTGCGGAAAGACGAGGCGCGAGGGGCCCTGTGGTCCCTGCCGGATGGCCACCGTCTGCCCAACCTGGTGGACGCGGCGCCCCTCCTGCTGGCGGATCCGGCCCATCCCGCCCGCCTGCGACCCACGGACCTGGAACACCCTGAGGACTTCCACACGCGCCTCACCGCCTGGCTCCTGCGCCAGGGCTGAGTCAGTATCGCGAATACAAGATCAGGACTGGGTCAGGGCTGGGTCTGGAGGGTGTCCAGGACGCAGCGGCCATGGAGGCGGGGGATCAGGTCGCCCAGCCGGGCCTCGGGGACCAAGAAGGCGATGGAGACTGTGCTGCCGCCGGTGAGGAGGCCGCCGACCGGTTCCTGGCCGAGGGCTGCCAGGTGGCGCAGGGCGGCCAGCGGATCGGCCCGCAGGCCCTCGCCCACCAGGGCCACCACGGCCCAGCCGGCTTCCAGGTCCGGGCCCTCGGCGGCTAGGTCGGCCAGCACTTTGGTCGCCGCGGGCGTGTCCGGCCGCACCGCGAGCAGGGTCCCTGCCGGGCTGGACACCAGGCCGAAGCGCAGGGCCCCGACCTCCTCCAGGCGCCGGGCGGCCTCCAGGGGCGGTTCCAGGCCATCCGAGGCCGGGAACCGCAGGAGGCTGAGACCTTCTTTGTAGGCCACGGAGGTGACGGCACCTGGCGTCCGCACGGGCGGCACGGGCAGGATCTCCGTGCGGGAGGCCGCCGGCCGCAGCGTGTTGGCCACCACGAGCCGGAAGCCCGCCCGGCCCCCGGGAGCCAGGGAGTCCGCGTGCAGCACCTTGGCCCCGAAGGCGCTGAGGGCCTCCGCTTCGCCGAGGCTCATCTGGGGGATGGGCTGGGCCTCGGCCACCAGGCTGGGATCCGCCGTGAGCACGCCGTCCACATCCGTCCAGATCTGCACTTCGGTCGCGCCAAGCGCCTCGCCCAGCAGGGTGGCGCTGGTGTCGGAGCCGCCCCGTCCCAGGGTGGTGGTGTGCCCCTCGGCCGTGGCGCCCAGGAAGCCCTGGGTGACCCAGAGGGCGCCGGCCGCCAGGCCCTCACGCCAGGGCGCGGCGGCGGCGCGCAGGGCCGCGAGCTGGGGCCGCGCCTTGCCGAAGCGGGCATCGGTCCGCATCACGTCCCGCACTTCCTTGAAGGTCCCGCCGAAGCAGAGAGCCGCCAGATGCGCCGACAGCGTCTCGCCCAGGGCCAGGGCCGAGTCCCGCCCCCGGGCCGTGGCCTCGCTCAGCATGGCCATACCCGTGAGCAGCTGGTCCAGCCGCTCGAACAGGGGCGTCCAGGCAGGCCGAACCTCGGCCCAGAGGCCCAGCTCGGAGGCCACCTGGCGGTGCCGGTCCCGCAGGGCGACCAGATGTTCCCGCGCACTGGGCAGGTCGCCCCGGCCCGCTGCCGCGCAGGCTTCCAGGAGGCGATCCGTGGTGCCCCTCAGGGCCGAGACCACCACGAGGCCGCCCTCGGGGAGCTCGTCGCGGACGATGGCGGCGGCCCGGCGGAGCGCGTCGGCGCTGCCCACGGAACTGCCGCCGAACTTGAGGACCTTCAGGCTCATGCCTGCCTCCCTTCCACCGGCAGGGCGTCCGCTTGGAAGGGGACCTCCTGATAGACGGCGTAGTTCAGCCAGTTCGAGAAGAGGAGGTTGGCGTGGCTCCGCCAGCGCACCAGGGGCTCACGGGTCGGGTCGTCGTCCGGGAAGTAGTTCCGGGGAATGCCAATGGGCAGGCCCTTGCCGAGGTCCCGGGCGTACTCGCCCTGGAGGGTGCCAGGGTCGTACTCCGAGTGCCCCGTGACGAAGACCTGCCGACGGTCTGCGGACTGCAGCAGGTACACGCCGGCCTCGTCGGACTCGGCCAGGAGCATGAGCCGCGGCTCCGCCAGGACGTCCGCCCGGCGGGTCTCCGTGTGCCGCGAGTGGGGCGCGAAGAACACATCGTCGAAGCCCTGCACCAGGTGCTCCTGGCGCGCGTTCACCTTGTGGGGGAACACTCCGAACTGCTTCTCCGCCAGGGGGTGCTTGGGAATCCCGTAGTAGTGGTGGAGGGCGGCCTGGGCGCCCCAGCAGATGAAGAGGCTGGAGAAGACGTTCGTCCGGGCCCAGTCCAGCAGCTCCGCCAGCTCCGGCCAGTAGTCCACCGCCTCGAAGGGCAGCGTCTCCACGGGGGCGCCGGTGACGATGAGCCCGTCGAAGGCTTGCCCGCGCACGTCCGCGAAGGACACGTAGTGCTCCAGCAGGTGCTCCGCCGGGGTGTTCTTCGCCTCGTGGGAGGCCATGTGGAGCAGCGTCACTTCCACCTGCAGGGGGGAGTTGCCCAGCAGGCGGAGGAGCTGCGTCTCCGTGGCGATCTTGGTGGGCATCAGGTTGAGGATGGCGATGCGCAGGGGGCGGATATCCTGCTGGAGGGCGCGGTGCTCCTCCATCAGGAACACGTTCTCCGCCTCCAGGACGCCGCGGGCGGGCAGGGTGTCGGGAATCTTGACGGGCATGGGCGGGGCCTACGCTTTCGCCAGGGCCTGATCCAGGTCCGCGGTGAGGTCGTCGATGTGCTCGAGGCCCACGGAGAGGCGGACCAGGTCGTCGGTGACGCCGGTGGCCGCGCGCTCTTCCGCGGAGAGCTGGGCGTGGGTGGTGGTGGCAGGGTGGATGATGAGGCTCTTGGCATCGCCCAGGTTGGCCAGGCGCGAGAAGAGCTGCACGGCATCGATGACGGCTCCGCCGGCCTTCAGCCCTCCCTTCACGCCGAAGGTGAGGATGCCGCCGAAACCGGCGCCCTTGCGGAAGTACCGCGCCGCGGCGGCGTGGTTCGGGCTGCCGGGCAGGCCGGGGTAGTTCACCCAGGCCACCTTGGGGTGCGTCGAAAGCCACTGGGCCAGGGCCAGGGCGTTGGCGCCGTGCCGCTCCACGCGGAGGTGCAGGGTCTCGATGCCCTGAAGGATGAGGAAGGCGTTGAAGGGGCTCAGGGCGGCGCCCGTGTCGCGCAGCCCCTCGATGCGGGCCTTGGTGATGAAGGCCGCGGGGCCGGCGAGGTCCGCCAGGATGGCGCCGTGATAGGCGGCGAAGGGCTCTGTGAACTCGGGGAACTTGCCGCTCTTCCAGTCGAAGGTGCCGCCGTCCACGATGAGGCCCGCCACCGAGGTTCCGTGCCCACCGAGGTACTTGGTGGCGCTGTGCACCACGATGTCCGCGCCCAGCTTGAAGGGGTTCAGCAGGTAGGGACTGGGCAGGGTGTTGTCCACTATGAGCGGAATCCCGGCCCCGTGGGCGATGGCGGCGATGGCCTCGAAGTCCGGCACGTCCAGCTTGGGATTGCCCACGGCCTCGATGTAGATGGCGCGGGTTTCGGGCCGCAGGTCGGCGCGGAAGGCCTCGGGCTTCGTCGAATCCACGAAGGTGGTGGTGATGCCCGCACGCGGCAGGGTGTGGCTCAGCAGGTTGTAGGTGCCGCCGTAGAGGTTGTTGCCGGCCACCACGTGGTCGCCGCCGCGGAGCAGGGTGGTGAGCGTGAGGGTGATGGCGGCCTGGCCCGAGGCTGTGGCCAGGGCCGCGATGCCGCCCTCCAGCTGGGCCACGCGCTGCTCCAGCACGGCCGTGGTGGGGTTCATGATGCGGGTGTAGATGTTCCCCGGCACCTCCAGGTTGAAGAGGGCCGCGCCGTGCTCGGTGCTGTCAAACACGTAGCTCGTGGTCTGGTAGATCGGCACGGCCCGGCTCTTGGTGTCCGAATCCGGGCTGTGGCCCCCGTGGAGGGCGAGGGTCTCGAAGCGGGGGGTGGGGCTGGCGCTCATGGCGTCTCCTGGAAAAGGGATGGAAAGGCCGAGGCCTCGTCTGTCCAAGCAAGTCCAGGAAAAGCCAAAGGGGCCCGATTGCTCGGGCCCCTTCGATGATTGCGTCAGCTCGACACAGCTCGACATCTCTCCGCGCTTGATCGCTCACTCGCGGCAGGAATTGGCACCTTGCTTCCGCAGGTTGCCAAGGTTTCACAGGGCCCGTCCCTCCACCTTTCTGGATAACTCGCTATGGAACTGACAAGGATCTCGTAAGAGAACGGCCCCGAAGGGCCGGTGAAGAACGGTAACGCCGGGCAACCTGGTTGGCAACCCCTTTCGTTGTCTTTACACGGAGAAGTACCGCGCCTGGGGATGCCAGGCCACGAGGGCGCTGGTGCTGTACTCGGGATCCATCTGGTGGCTGTCGCTGAGGTGGACGCCGATCTCGGCGCCGCGCAGCAGGTCGAGGATGGGGCCGTTGTCTTCCAGGTCGGGGCAGGCGGGATAGCCGTAGGAGTAGCGGGAGCCCTGGTAGCCCTGGGCGAAGAGGGCGCGGCCCGGCAGGTCCTTGTGGTGGATGCCCAGCTCCCGGCGGATGCGGGCGTGGAGCCGCTCCGCGTAGGCTTCCGTCAGCTCGGTGGCGAGGCCGTGGAAGGCGAAGTAGTCCGCGTAGCCGTCCTCCCGGTAGAGCCTGGCCGCGTGGTCCGCAGCAGCCTGGCCCAGGGTGACGAGCTGGACGGCCAGCACGTCGGTGGCGTCCGCCCGGAAGAAGTCCGCGATGCAGAGGCGACGGCCCGCGCTTTGGCGCGGGAAGCCGAGCACAGCGAGGGTGCGGGCAGGATCCGCAGGATCGAGCACCCGCAGCGCGTCGCCCTCGGCCCGCACGGGGAAGTAGCCGTAGCGAGCCTTCGGCTGGAAGACCGGATCGGCCGCGAGGCGCTCCTTCCAGCGCGCCAACTGGGGCTCGGCCTTGTCCCGCAGCACGGCCGCGAAGGCCTCGTCCCCCTGGCTGCCCTGGCTGAAGCCCCAGCGGTTGCGGACCAGGGCGAACTCGTCCAGGTGCTCGAAGAGGTCCACGGGCGCGTCGGCGATCTCCCGCACGCCCCAGAAGGGCGGCTCCGGCGAGGGTGTGTCATGGCGTACCCAGCTGCTCTGGCCATGCTCTGTCAGCGGGACTGAAGCACTTCCCCGCTTCAGTATTTTGATATCGCCCGCCGCGGAAGCGGCTGGCGCAGGTGCCGGCACGCTGAGGTCGCCCGCCACCAGCGCCTGCATGTGCCGCAGCCCCTCGAAGGCGTCCTCTGCGTAGAGCACCGCGCCGGAATAGGATCGGCGGCAGTCGCCCTCCACGTAGTCGCGGGTGAGGGCGGCGCCGCCGAGGATGACGGGTACGCGCTGCGCCTGCTCCTCCAGGAAGTGCAGGTTCTCCTTCATGATCACGGTGGACTTCACCAGCAGGCCCGAGAGGCCGATGGCGTCCGCGGGCCAGGCCTCCAGCTCCTTGAGGATGGACTCGATGGGCTGCTTGATGCCCAGGTTCCGCACCTCGAAGCCATTGTTGCTGAGGATGATGTCCACCAGGTTCTTGCCGATGTCGTGGACGTCGCCCTTCACCGTGGCCAGGAGGATGCGGCCCTTCTGGTAGCTGGATTCCCGGGGCAGGTGCGGCTCGATGCGCTTGATGGCGGCCTTCATGGCCTCGGCGCTCTCCAGCACGAAGGGGAGCTGCATCTCGCCGGAGCCGAAGCGCTCGCCCACCACCTTCATGGCGCCCAGCAGCACTTCGTTGATGAGCTTCAGGGGGTCGTGGTCCTTCAGGGCCTCGTCCACATCGGCCAGGATGGCCTGCTTTTCGCCGTCGAGGATGCCGCGGTGCAGGCGATCCAGCACGGGCAGGTCGGCCCGGTGGCCGTCGGTGAGGGTGGCCTTGCGGTCGCTGAAGCGCGCCAGGACGGCCTTGAGGGGGTCGTAGCCCTCCGAGCGCCGGTCGAAGATCAGGTCCTCGACCATGCGGCGGTCCTCGGGGTCGATCTTCGCGACGGGGAGCACCTTCGAGGCGTTGAAGATGGCCATGTCCAGCCCGTGCTTCACGCCGTGGTAGAGCATGAGGGCGTTGAGCACGTGGCGCGCCGCGGGGTTCAGGCCGAAGCTCACGTTGCTCACGCCCAGCATGGTCATCACGCCCGGCAGCTCGGCCTTGATGAGCCGCAGGGCCTCCAGGGTCTCGACGGCGGAGCCTCGGAACGTCTCCTCGCCGCTGCCCAGAGTGAAGGTCAGCGGATCGATGATCAGGTCGCCGGGGTCCAGCCCGTACTCGCCCACCACCAGAGCGTGCAGGCGCTTCGCCACGGCCAGCTTCTCCTCCCGTGTCTTGGCCATGCCCCGCTCGTCGATGGTGAGGGCCACCACCGCCGCGCCGTACGTCTTGCACAGGTCCAGGATCTTCCGCGCCTTGCCTTCGCCATCCTCGAAGTTGATGGAGTTCACCACGCACTTGCCGGGGCTGCGCTGGAGGGCCTTCTCGATGACCGGTACCTCGGTGCTGTCGATGACCAGGGGCAGGGTGATCTGGGAGACCAGGCGACCCAGCAGCTCGTCCGCGTCGCGCGTCTCGTCGCGGCCCACGTAGGCCACGCAGAGGTCCAGCAGGTGGGCGCCCTCCTTCTGCTGCTCCTTGGCCAGCGCGATCATGCCGTCCCAGTCCTCGGCGGCCAGCAGGTCGCGGAACTTCTTCGAGCCGTTGGCGTTCGTCCGCTCGCCCACGATGAGGGGCGCGGGCTCCTGCTTGAGCGTCACGCTCTGGTAGAGGCTGGCGGCGCTGCGCTCCAGCTTCGGCGCGCGCTTCGGCGGGTTCAGCTTCGTCACGCCGGGCGCCAGGGCGCGGATGTGATCCGGCGTGGTGCCGCAGCAGCCGCCCAGGATGGCCAGGCCGAACTCCGAGGCGGCATGCAGCACCTTGGGGGCGAAGGCGGCCGGGTCCAGGGGGTAGACCACCTCGCCGGCCACGTTCTCCGGCAGGCCCGCGTTGGGCAGGCAGCTGATGGGGAAGGGGCTGGCCTCGCAGAGGGTCTGCAGGTGCTGGTGCATCTCGTCCGGGCCCGTGGCGCAGTTGAGGCCCAGCACGTCGATGCCCAGCGGCTCCACGCTGGTGAGCACGGCGGAGATGTCGGAGCCCACGAGCAGCGTGCCCGTGGTCTCCACGGTGGCCTGCACCCAGAGCGGGACCTTCCGGCGTTTGGCGGCCATGGCCTCGCGCGCGGCGCGCACGGCCACCTTGATCTGGCCCAGGTCCTGGCAGGTCTCGATGAGAATGGCGTCGGCGCCGCCGTCCAGCAGGCCCTCCATCTGCACGCGGTACGAGGCCAGCAGCTCGGCGTAGCCCACGTGGCCCAGGGTGATGAGCTTGGTGCCGGGACCCACGGAGCCGATGACGAAGCGGGGCCGGTCGAAGCTGCGGGCCACCTCCTTGGCCAGCGAGGCGGCCTGGACGTTCAGATCGTAGGCCCTGGCCGAGAGTCCGAACTCGCCGAGCACCAGCGGGTTCGCCCCGAAGGTGTTGGTCTCCACCGCGTCGGCGCCCGCGTTGAAATAGCTCTCGTGGATCTCGCGGATCCACTGGGGCCGCCGCTCCGTGAGCAGGTCCACGCAGCCCTCCAGGGCCGCGCCGCCGTAGTCCTCCACCGTGGGCGTGCGGGCGAAGATCTGCGTTCCCATGCCGCCGTCCAGCAGCAGCACCTTGTCGCGGAGGAGCGTGTCGAGGGTGGTCATGTCACAGTCCCAGGTAGTCGATGGCCACGTCGCCGTGGACGGTCACCTGGCAGGCGAGGCGCTGGTCGGCCGGCGCGTCCAGGCCCTGGAGGAAGTCCCGCTCCTCCGGCCCCATCTCGCTGCAGTGGCCCAGGCCCTCGGCCACGCGCACGCGGCAGGTGCCGCAGGAGCCCGTGCGGCAGCCGAAGGTGATGTCCGCCCCGGCGGCGTCGGCGATCGTCTGCAGCGGCGTCCCCTCCGGTGCTTCGACCAGCAGATCTTCCAGCAGGAAATGGACCTTCACGCTCATGCGACCTCCCGTTTCGGCAGGAGCGGCGCCACGAGCTCGACCTGGCCGAAGGGGGCGCTGAGCTGGAGGCCGCGGATGCGGGGGCGGATGGCCTCGATGGTCTCCTGGGCGATGGCCAGGCCCTCCTTGACCTGGTCGTCGGCGGTGGCCCACCTGGCCATGCGGGTGAGCAGGGCGGGCGGCACGAGGACGCCGGGTACCTCGTTGGCCATGAACTCGGCGTTGCGCAGGCTCTTGAAGGGCCAGATGCCGGCGATGACAGGCAGGTCCGGGGCCACACCCTCGGCGAAGTCCAGGAAGCGGAAGAGACTATCCGGGTCGAAGACGGGCTGGGTGATGGCCCACTGGGCGCCGGCCTCGACCTTGTAGCGGAACCGGGTCTTCTCCCGCTCCAGGTCCGGGGCCACGGGATTGGCGCCCACGCCCACGCTGAAGGAGGTGGGCTTGCCGATGCTGGCGCCGCCGAGATCGAGGCCCGTGTTGAGGCGCTTGAGCATGTTCACGAGGCCGATGGCGTCCACGTCGAAGACCGCCGTGGCCTGGGGGTACGGCCCCAGCTTCGGGGGATCGCCGGTGACGGCCAGGATGTTGCGCAGACCCAGGCCCGCCGCGCCCAGGAGGTCGCTCTGCATGCCCAGCAGGTTGCGGTCCCGGCAGGCGTAGTGGAGGATGGTCTCCACGCCCAGCTGCTGCTCGATGATGAGGGCCGTGGCCAGCGCGGACATGCGGGCCATGGCCCGGGGGCCGTCCGGCACGTTGATGGCGTCCACGCCCAGGGCCCGGCACTGGCGGGTCTTCGCCAGGAGCTTGTCGTACTCCATGCCCTTGGGCGGCACGAGCTCCACGGTGTGGGTGAACTCGCCCTGGGCGAGCTTGAGGCTGAAGCGGCTGCGGAAGGCGAAGGGCACCTCGGGCTGCGGCTGCTCGTGGGGCTTGAGCTCGTAGCGTCCCCCGGCCTGGACGAAGGCCCGCTCCTGGCGGAAGGCCCCCCGCATGGCGCGGATGTGGGCGGCCGTGGTGCCGCTGCAGCCGCCCACGGCGCGGGCGCCGCCGGCCAGGGCCCGGGCCGCGAAGCCGCCCAGGTACTCGGGGCTGGCCCCGTAGATCAGGCGGCCATCCACCAGGTGTGGCAGGCCGGGGTTGGGCAGCAGGACGATGGGCCGGGTGGTGACGCCCTTCAGGTGCTCCAGCAGCCGCAGGTGCGGCGCGGGGCCGTTGCCGCCGATGAGGCCCACCAGGTCCGCGCCCCAGGTGTCGAGCTGCTTGATGAACCACTCGGGCTCGGAGCCGAACAGGGCCTGGCCCTCGTCGTTGGTGGTCATCAGGGCGGCGAGGGGCAGGTCGCGCACCTCCTGGACGGCGAGGATGGCCTGGTGGATCTCGTTGAGATCCTCGAAGCCCTCCAGGACGACCAGATCGGAACCGGCCTCGATGAGCGCCTCCGCCTGCTCGCGGAAGAGGGCCCGGGCCTCGTCGAAGGAGGTGGGTCCCCAAGGCTCGATGCGAACGCCCAGGGGCCCGATGCAGCCCGCCACCCAGGCGCGGGCCTGCTGCTGGGCGATGGCCTGCTTCGCCAGGGCCACGCCCTCGCGGTTGATGGCGTCGAGCTGGCCCTCCAGGCCCCGGGCGGCGAGCTTCAGCCGGTTGGCGCCCCAGGTGTTGGTGGTGAGCACCTGCGCGCCGGCGGCGAGGAACTCGCCGTGGATGGCCAGCAGCAGGTCCGGCGTCTTGAGGTTGCACTCCTCGAAGCTCCGCTGCAGCGTGATGCCACGGTCATGCAGGGCCGAGGCCGTGCTTCCGTCGAAGAGGAAACACTCGCCCTCGTCGAGGGCCTGCCGGAAGGTGGATTCGGTCATGGATGCGCCTGGTGGTGATCAGGGCGGTCCTCATCGGCATCCAGGGGGTCTCGGGTCAGTCCGGGTCGTTCGGTATCTTCCCCCCGGCATGCCGGGGGCAGGAGTTGGCACCTTGCGTTCGCAGGTTGCCAAGGTTTCACAGGGCCTTTCCCTCCACCTTTCTGGATAGCGCTATGGAGTGCCAGGGGCACTCATGGGGACTGCCAAAGATCGAGGAACCAGCATGGTCTGACCACGCCCGTCCGTCAAGCCTGCGGCGGCGGGGCGACCCCTTCCCCGGCCGGATGCGCCGTGAGGCCCTTGCGCTTCAGGTGGCCCCAGCTGTCCTTGCCGCGGATCCAGTCGAAGGTGCCCCGGAGCCGCCACCACAGTGTCAGCTGCCGGTAGCCAAAGTTCTCGGCCACGGCCGCGAACAGGAGCAGGGCCCAGGCCTTGAGGCCCTGGTAGCGGTGGCCACTGATCTCCTGGAGCACCACGGCCACCACGGAGTTCAGCACGCCCAGGAGCAGGGCCACGTAGATGAAGAGGATGGCGAAGGGCGTGTTCAGCGAGTGGGTCCAGACGGACCAGGCGAAGACGAGGTAGCCGCCCACCTCGACGATGGGGGCCAGGGCCTCGAAGAAGATGAAGTAGGGCATGGAGAAGAAGCCGATGCGCCCGAACTTCGGGTTGAAGCACATTGCCCGGTGCCGCCAGAGGGTCTCCAGCAGGCCGCGCTGCCAGCGGTTCCGCTGCCGCCCCAGGCCTCGGAAATCCTCGGGCACCTCGGTCCAGCACACGGGATCGGGCACCAGGGTGATGTGATGGGGCCGCTTCCACTCGCGCAGGCAGCGGTGGAGGCGCACGACGAGCTCGAAGTCCTCGCCGATGGTGGCGGTCTCGAAGCCTCCCGCGGCCACCACCAGGTCCTTGCGGAACACGCCGAAGGCGCCGCTGACGATGAACATGCTGTCCAGGGAGGCCAGGCCCACGCGGGCGAAGAGGAAGGCGCGCAGGTATTCCACGATCTGGAAGCGCGCCAGCCAGGATCCCGGCAGGAAGATGCCGCGGATGCCCATGGGGGTGATCTTGCAGCCGTTCACGGGCCGCACCACGCCGCCGGAGGCCACCATGTCCGGGCGGTCCATGAAGGGCCGGGCGATGCGGAGGAGGGCATCGTTCTCCAGGAGGCTGTCCCCGTCCATGCAGCAGACCAGCGGGTAGCGGGCCAGGTTGATGCCGCAGTTCAGGGCGTCCGCCTTGCCGCCGTTGGCCTTGTCCACCACCACCAGGTTGGGCACGTAGGCGCTCTCGTAGATGCCGCGCACCTCCTGGGTGGGCAGCAGGTGGCGCACGACGCGCTGGCTCGGCTGGAGCTTGAAGGCCTTGACCAGGCGCTCCAGGGTGGCGTCCGTGCTGCCGTCGCTCACCACCACCACCTGGAACTCGGGATAGCGCAAGCTGATGAGGCTGTTGACGCTGGGCACCGCGCCGGCCTCCTCGTTGTAGACCGGGCAGATCAGCGTGATGGGCTTGTAGTGGCTGGTTTCGAAGGCCGTGTCGAGACGGTCGATCCTCACCGCGTCCAGGTAGCTGCGGATGGAGAAGAAGGCCCGCAGGATTAGCGACAGGTTCGTCAGCTGCATGGCCAGGTAGTAGAGGAGGATGCCCCACTCAGCGAAGGCCAGGATGACGGCGCGGAAGGTCACAGGTGCCCCCGTTCATCGGCCCACTCGAGCCGCTCCCGGGCCATGTCGCGGGCGAAGCGGTCGGAGGCTGGATCGTCCGCCAGCCAGGACAGGGCGGACACGCCGGAGTGGCCCAAGTCCACGAGGCTCTGAGCGGCGTTGCGGCGGACCTCGTAGACGGGATCAGTCATCAGCGGGAGCAGGTCGGGAACGGCCGAGGGGCCGCCCAGCACGCCCAGAGCCCGGGCCACCTGGGCGCGGATCTCCCAGGCCGGGCTGGCGGCGAAGCTCAGGACCCGCGGGTAGACCTCTGGATCCGCCAGAATGATGAGGGCCTTGAGGACGGAGGCCCGGAGGTCCACGCTCGGCACGTCCAGCAGCCAGAGCAGGCGCGGCAGGGACTCGCGGTGACGGTGGGAGCCCACCAGCAGGGCGTAGAGAATCCAGGGTTCGGGGTTCTGGTTCGGCGACTCCAGGTTCTCCTTCATCCAGGGCAGCAGGTCCGGCCCGAACCCTTCGAGCACCCGGAGGAGGCGCTCCCGCTGGTAGAGCTCTTCGCGCATGACCCAGGCCAGCACCGGCGCGGCGAACCTCAGGCTCCGGCTGTGGGTCAGGGCTTGGGCCGCCGTGTGGGCCACGAAGGGGACCGGATCATCGAGCAGCGGCAGAACCTGGTCCAGGTAGCCCTCCATGCGGACCCCGGGCTTCCAGCGCCAGGGGCGCTCGGTCACCGGGGGCGGCGCGTGCTCCGCCGGCTCGTCCAGGCGGAAGACGGAGATCTCCTTGGCCGCCTGGGCCCGGACGTTGGGATCGCGGTCCTTCAGCCGCTGGGGCAGGGAGGCGTGGAGGCCCATGCCCAAGTAGAGCTCCCGGAGCAGCTCGAATTCCTGCCCGGCGATGGTGGACTGGTAGCGGGCGAGGAAGTCCCTGAACAGCCACCGGTCGGCCCAGGAGACCGGTCCGAAGGACCCGTCCTCGTAGCCCTTCTTGAACAGGTAGTCCGTGAGCTGGGTTTCCCAGGCCTGGTAGCAGGCGATGCGATGCCGGTTCTGGCGGTCCTTGCGGTACTGCAGGATGGTGCCCACCAGCACCAGCCCGCCGGTCAGGGCCAGCAGGCCGAACGTCGCCCAGCGGAGGACCGGCAGCAGGGGGACATGGGGAAAGGGCATGGACAGGATGGCTCACCCCACGCGGTGGGAGCGTTCGTAGAGCCGCCAGAGCCGCTCCACCATCACCTGGACCGAGATCGGCTTCGCCATGTAGTCGTCCGCGCCGGCCGCCAGGCAGCGCACCATGTCCTGCTCGCTGTGGTTGCTGGAGAGCAGCAGGATGGGGATGCGGCCCTTGGGCGGCGCGAGGTCCCGCACCTCCTGCACCAGCCGGAACCCGTTCATGGCGGGCATCATGAGGTCGGTGGTGATCATGTCGACCTGTTCGCGGTGGAGGATCTCGAGGGCCTCCATGCCGTTGGCGGCCACGAGCACCTTCAGCCCCTCCATCTCCAGGCGGACCTGGATGATCTTCGCGGTCGCAGGGTCGTCTTCGACCACCAGGATCGTCGTTTGGGCTGGCCAGCGTCGGGTCATCGGAAAAAGTCTACCCCTTTCTACCAGAACCATCGATTCCCGCGTACCCGGATGCCGAACCGGAGGGTGTGGTCGCGGTAGCTGGTGGGGTCCGTGGGATCCGCGATGGGCAGGCCCGCCACGCTCTGGCTCCAGGAGGCGAAGAGGGTGGCGGCGGAGCCCCCGGGCGTCCAGGTTCCAGCCAGGGTGTAGCCCCAGGTGAACTGGCTGGCGGTCTGGTTCACCACCTGGCTTCCGCCCCACCCGTCGAGGGCGACCTCCCAGCGCTCTTCGCGCCGCACCGAGACGCCGGCGGTGGCGCCGTAGTAGCGGTAGCGCTCGGGGTTGAAGAACCCGATGCGGAGGCTCTGGTCCTGGTCGATGAACCGGGTGGCGAGCCCCGCGCGCCACTCCCCCCACTCGAAGGGGAAGCGATGCCCCGCCTCTGCCCGGACGCCCGTCCGGGCGGCGCCGGGGGAGAGGAAGGCCCGCTCCAGGGACAGGGCCGCATGGTCGAGGGTCTGGTTGAAGACCCAGGTTCCTCCCAGCCCCCAGGTCCGGGTGAAGGTACGGAGGTCCACGGCCCGGGGGGTGGCCAGGTTCGGCGCGAAGGTGTGGGACAGCACCAGGTTCAGGCCCGGCGCTGCGCGCCATCCGAGGGCCAGGCTGTGGAAGCCCGCGGGTTCCCCGCCCACGTCATCCACCCGGCCCACCTGGGCCGAGGCCATGACCCGCGAGCCCAGGGGATGGCTGAGGCCCAGCGACCACTCGCGGGGCTTGCGCTCGGCCTGGCCGCTCTGGTCGAGCAGATCGAAGCTGCCGCCGGCCCGGAGGCTCCCGTCGAAGAACGGCACCGCCGCGTCCACCCGCTGGGCCTGGGCGCGCAGGCCCTCGTTGGAGTCCGTGCGGGTCTGGGAGAGCTCGATCCAGGGGCCCTGGGCATCGGCCAGGCCGCGGAGCCGGGCCTGGGCGTCCTCGCGCGTGTCCGGCTGGTCCAGCAGGGCCTCAGTGCGGGCCCTTGCCCGGCGGAGACGGCCCATCCGCTGGTCGATCTGGGCTTGCATGAGCTCTGCCTCGGGGCTCCGGGCGTCCTCGGATCCGAGACTGCCCAGACGCCGCTCGGCCGCTTCGGGATCGCCGGCCCAGAGGTCCAGCTGGGCCAGCCCCAGGATCGCCTGGCGGTTTCCCGGCGTCCGGGCGAGGGCCTCCTGGTAGGCCCGGCGGGCCTGTCCGTGCCGCCCGCGCCATCCGAGCACCCGGCCCCGGAGCAGGTGGAAGTCCGTGTCGGCGGGATGGGCCTGCAGCCAGGCGTCCGTCAGGGCCAGGCTCTGGTCCATGCGCCCGTCCCAGCTCAGGTAGGTGGCCGTGTCCAGGGTGGCCTGGCGGTCGCCCTTGGCCACGTAGGGCCGGAGGATCCCCACGGCCTCGCCGAAGCGTCCGGACCAGGCGGTGACCCGGGCCAGCACCGGTTCGGATTCCGCCGCCAGCTCCGGATGGACCTCCCGGCGCCGCTTCAGGTCGCGGATGGCCTCGTCGAACCGCTTCATCCAGCTGAGGGTCCGGGCCCGCTCCAGGAGGGCGTCGGGCTGGTCCTTCCAGAGCTCCAGCATCCGGGTGTAGACCGCCACGGCCTCGGTGAACCGCTTCTGCGAGCGCAGCTCCCGGGCCTGCTTCAGGAGCGCGGCGGCATCCGGAGCCGGGGCGGGCTCCTGCATGGCGGGCGGGGCGGGATGGATCATCGGAGCAACCTCGGTTCGTCGGGAGTGGCGGCCAGGGCTTTCTGGTAGATGGCGAAGGACAGCTTGCGGAAGCGATGGAAGGTCGGTCGGCTCCAGGTCGGCCAGGTGTAGAGCGGCGGCACGGGGATGCTGCCGCGAACGGCAGCGGGAAGGGTGAGGCGGAGGGCGCTCGGACCTTCCCCGAGCGGTTTGTCGGCATCCAGGATCGCCAACACGAATCTGAAGCCGGTCGACTTGGACGATTCCAGAGGGTCGCCGTGTTTCCTCCCGGGATCATCCAGGACCATCCGCTGGCTCGGATCCGTGACCTGGAGCAGTGTCCAGGGGATGCGCGCCTCGAGGAACCCCTGGCCCCCCGGGCCCCGGCCCGCCTGCCATTCGGCTCGGGAGTCGAAGGCGGGATCGGCGCGGTCCTGCGTCCCCTGGCGGAGCCAGCCGATCTCCGTGGTGTGGCCCGGGAACCGCGTTCCGTCCCGGCCGATCCGAGGATGGTTGCTCTTGGCTGTGGGCAGGAGGAAGCGGCCCGCCTCGTTGGCCACGCTCTGGTAGCGGTGCTGGGGCAGGGGCCGGTAGTCGGGGATGGCGTAGGGGGCATCCACGAACACCCCCGTGTGGTCCGGCCCCTGGAAGAGGATCACGAACTCCAGGCCAGCCTCGCTGCGCGGGCCCGCCACCCAGGGAAGCCGGTGGTCGCCCCGGCGGACGTCCACGGTGTCGAGGCCGACGAGGATCGCTTCCTTCGAGAAGTCCACGGGGCGCGGGAGGAACAGACCGAGGTGGAGCCAGCCCTCGTCCGCCACGACCTTCAGGGAGAGGCCGCGGCCCTCGAGGTACGCCGGAATCCGGGCCCAGTCCTCCGCCTTGCCGTCGATCAGGATGGAAGGCCCCTTGGCGCCGGGCCGGTAGGCGATGAGCCCGTAGTTCTCCTCGGCGTCCATGGCGTTGTACCAGAGTGGCTTCCGCTCGAAGGGGCGCTCGAAGGGCAGGGTGAGCCAGTTCTTCTTGAACCACTCGTCGATCCAGGCAAAGAGCACGCCCCCGGCGCAGCCCGCGTCGTAGATGTCCTGCTGGAGCCGGGCATCCTGCTCGCCCTGCTCGCGCTCGCCCTGCCCGCCATGGGTCATGCCCTGGGGTTGCCAGTGGGCCACGATGCGGGAGGAGGGCACGCCGAATTCCGCGATGAGCACCGGATGGTGGGCGTGATGCCTCATCAGGTCGGCGAGGTATCCCGCGTAATGGCTGGGGCCCAGGTGATCCCGGGCCTGGCCGTAGCCGGGGTCCAGGTTCATGAAGTCGGGGTAGTACGGATAGGCGTGGTAGCTGGCGAAGAGGCCGGCCCTGAGGTTTGCCGTGCCATCGAACTTCTCCATGTCCAGGCTGGCGGCGTCCTCGTCGTCGGGATCCGGGTTCGGGGCCTCGACCGCCATGCCGAGCTTCCGCCGCAGGGCGCGATCCTCCTGTTCCGTGGGTTCTGTGATGTGGAAGAGGGGGTCCAGCGTGGGCCAGTTGGTGAAGGCGATGGGCCGCTGGGCCTGGAACCGGTCCCATTCCTCGGCGAGGAAGCGGTCCAGGCTCTGGGCGAGGAATCGCTCCATGGCGTGGCCCTCCCGCACCGTGACGAAGCGGCCGGTCCAGGTCGAGGTCCCGGGGTGTTGGCGGTTGAAGGCCACCACGCTGGAGGATTCCCATTCGCGGCCCAGAATGACGGCCACGGTCCAGGGGCTGACGTCCGCGTCAAAGGCGCCGCTGGCGTGGCCCGGGCGGGAGGGGATGCGGGCGCGGCCGTGAAGCACGTCGGCCACGTCCCGCATCTCCCGATGCCAGGCCGCGAGCCAGGCGGGATCCAGGAAGTCGTGGCCGGGGGGCAGCTCGGTCCAGACGCCGTGGATGAGCCACATGGGCTTCCGGGCGCCGAGGTTGTAGGCGCGCAGGGCCTCGTAGAATGCGGGTGGATGGATGGTGTAGACGCGGATCGTGTTGAAGCCCGCCTCCGCCATCTCGCGGATCCACCCGTCGTAGGTGGCCCGGTCCGGGAACTCGCTCGGGTGCCGGCCGGGAATGGCGGCGCCCAGGTTCACGCCTTTGACGTAGAAGGGCCGCCAGCCGCCCGCGCCATCCGCCACTTCCAACCGGCGGTCGTGGGCGCGCGCCGGGATCTGGGGCTGGGAGGGGCGAGGGACCGGGCGCGGAAGGTTGGTCCGCTGGCGGGAGGGAGGCGCCGGAGTCGCCGACAGGAGGGCCTCACCCCCCGGGAGACCCAGGGAAAGGGCGAGGCCGAGCATCTTCAGAGCTGGTAAACGCCGGATCATCTGCTTCATTAGAACTGGAATTTACCGTTCGCGAGCAGAAAATCACAGACAGGGCCTTTGGCTAGGCGGTGAGCCCTCCGAGGGATCTACCAGGCCAGGAGATGGTCCAGGGCGGATCGCACCGCCTTCGTTCCGGGCAGGTAGGCCGCCTCCAGCGGAGGGCTGGCGGGGATCGGCGTGTCCGCGGCGCCCACCCGCAGCACCGGAGCGTCCAGCCACTCGAAGCAGGTCTCGCCGATGCGAGCGGCCAGCTCGGCGCCGGGCCCGTAGGTGAGGCTGGCTTCGGTGAGCACCAGGACGCGATGGGTCCGCTTCGCGAGCTCGGCGATGGTCTCGTCGTCCAGGGGCCAGAGAGTGCGCAGATCCAGCACCGCCACGTCCAGGTCCGCCACGGCTTCCAGCGCCACGTGCTGGGCGGCGCCGTAGGTGATCACGCAGGCCTTCGAGCCGTCCTTGCGCAGGGCCGCCTCCCCGAGCCGGGCCGTGGGGGCCTCGTCCCACTCATCCTTGAGCCGACGGTAGAGGTGCTTGTGCTCGAAGAACAGCACAGGATCGGGGTCGTCGATGGCCGCGCGCAGGAGGGCGTAGGCGTCGCGTACGGTGCCCGGAGCCACTACCTTCAGGCCGGGGCTGCCGAGGAAGTGGCCCTCGGGGTTCTGGCTGTGGAAGGGGCCGCCGCCGTTGCCGGCGCCGGAGGGGCCGCGGAACACGGCGGGCACGGTGGCACCCCAGCGCCAGTGGGCCTTGGCGGCGAAGTTCACCATGAGGTCGGAGGCCAGCAGGGCGAAGTCCATGAACTGGAACTCCGCCACGGGGCGCTGGCCCATGAGGGCCGCGCCGATGGCCGCACCGGCGATGGCCTGCTCGGAGATGGGCGTGTCGATCACCCGGTCCGCGCCGAAGCGTTCCAGCAGGCCCTCCGTGGCGCGGAAGGCGCCGCCGTACGTGCCGATGTCCTCACCCAGGCAGCAGACCCGGGGATCGGCCTCCATGGCGTCGAAGAGGGCCTGGCGGATGGCGTCGACGTAGGTGCCGGAGAAGGCGGTCATCCCTTCGCCTCGAGCAGGCCCCTCTCCGCCAGCCAGGCGTCGTTGAAGATGCTGCTGAGGTAGCGGCCGGCGCCGTCGGGGAACACGGTGACGATGCGCGCGGGGCGGCCCATGGGCGGCAGCTTGGCCGCCACCTGCCGCACCGCCCACAGTGCCGCTCCGCTGGAGCCGCCGCCCAGGACCCCCTCCTCCTTCACCAGCCGCCGCGCGTGGAGGAAGGCGTCGCGGTCCGTCACCTGGAGCATCTCGTCGATGAGCTCGAACTCCATGGTGGGGATGAGGAACTCGTCGCCCAGGCCCTCGATCTTGTAGGGCCCGGCCTTCAGCTCCCTCTCTCCGCGGAAGTGGGGTGTGAACACCGAGCCCACGGGATCCACGGCCACGACCTTGATCTTCGGATCCTTCTCTTTCAGGTAGCGGCCCACGCCCCCGATCGTGCCGCCGGTGCCGGCGCCCGCCACCAGGACGTCGATGCGGCCCTCCATCTGCTCCCAGATCTCCGGTCCCGTGCCGGCGTAGTGGGCGGCATTGTTTTCCCGGTTGCCGTGCTGGTCGGGGAAGAAGCAGTTGGGGAGCTCCTTCGCCAGGCGCGGCGTGATGTTGTTGTAGCTGTCGGGATGCTCCGGCGGCAGGCTCGTGTCCACCTTGTGCACCTGGGCGCCCAGGGCCAGCAGCTGGTTCAGCTTCTCCTGGCTGATGGTGTCGCGCACCACGACCTTAAGCTTGTAGCCCTTCTGGATGGCCATGAGGGCCAGGCCCATGGCGGTGTTGCCCGAGGAGTTCTCGATGATGGTGTCGCCGGGCTTCAGCCGGCCGTCCCGCTCGGCCGCCTCGATCATGTGCTTGGCGATGCGGTCCTTGCTGCTGCCCATGGGGTTCAGGAACTCGAGCTTGGCGAAGACCTCCGCCGGAAGGTCCGACACCACGCGGCGCAGCCGCACCAGCGGCGTGTTGCCGATGGCTTCCAGGACGCTGCCGCAGGGCTTCCGGTACTGCATGAGGTTCCTCCTGCCGCCAGTATGACCGGCGCAACGGCCAGGGGCCGGCGACAATGGGGCCAGCCGCCGCTGGGGATCCTTTGATCGCGGCGGACGGGGACCCATGCCGCACCGCTTCGCGCCCATCTTCGACCACCACTCCCACGTGAGCCTTTATGCGGCCCTGCAGGGCTGCCTGGACCTCTCGACCTGCGCCAACCCGGCCGCGGCACTGCGCCTGATGCGGGCCCTGCCGGAGGACCGACTCTCCCTGGTCCGGGGCTGGCACAGCGGGCGTCTGCCCCTCTCGGAAGCCGACCTCGCAGGCCTGCCGCCCCTGCTCCTGGTGAACTTCAGCCTCCACGGCCTGCGCCTCAGCCCCGGAGCCGCCGAGATGCTCCAGGACACAGACTCGGAGCTGGTGGCGCGGCACGCCGATCCAGGCTGGTGCGAGCGGAACCTGGACCGACTCCTGGTCCTCTACGGCCGCACGGCGGGCCTCACGCCCGCCAAGCTGGAAGCCTGGATCCAGAGTCTCGAAGCCACGGGCACCGGGGCCGTGGAGGACCTGCTCCTCACGGGCGATGCGGCCTGGCGGGTGATGCGGGCCTCCCGGTGGGCGGATCGCATGCCCTGGTGGACGGTTCCCGTCATCTTCGAGGCCCTTCCCGCCGAGGCCAAGGCCGAATGCGCAGGCCTGAAGGTCTTCACCGACGGGGCCCTGGGCGCCCGCACGGCGGCCCTGGCTGAGCCCTTCCTGGACGGGACCCCGGGCCTCCTGCTCCACACCGACGAGGGCTTGCGGCAGGCCCTGGCCGCCCTCCACCCCCACGGCAAGGCCCTGGCCATCCACGCCATCGGGGACCGGGCCATCGGCCAGGCGCTGGGGGCCCTGGAGGACCTGGACCGGCAGGGACTCCGCTTTCCCCTGGTCCGTCTGGAGCACCTCCAGTTCATCACCGAGGCCCAGGCCCGCCGGGCCCGGGACCTGGGACTGGTGCTCTCCATGCAGCCCAACTTCACCAGCGACAGCGTGGACTACGGCGACCGTCTGGGCCCCGATATGCTGGCGCGGAACAATCCCTTCCGCATGCTCATCGACCGGGTCGGCTTCCGCCCCGGTAGGGACCTGATCTTCGGCTCGGACGGCATGCCCCACGGCCTGGCCTACGCCGCCCGCTGGAGCCTCTTCCCGCCCCACGAGGGCCAGCGCCTGAGCCTGACGGAGCTGCTTGCCGGCTATGGGCCGGCGCCGGGGGATCTCCCCGCGCTGGAGCTCGCCATCGACGAGACGGCTCGGGAGGTCCGGCTGGTCGGAGGGCTCCGCTAGACTGGTCCCATGCTCTCATCCCTCAGAATCCAGAACCTGGCCCTGGTGGAAGACCTGTCCCTGGACTGGGGACCGGGCTTCACGGTGCTGACGGGCGAGACTGGAGCGGGCAAGTCCCTCCTGGTGGACGCGCTGTCGCTGCTGGTGGGCGCCCGGGGCGATGGGGAGCTGGTGCGGCACGGCGCGGAACGGGCCACGGTGGAGGCCGTGGTGGAGGGCCGCTTCGAGGCCTGGCGGGTTTTCCTGGCGGAGCGTGGCCTGCCGGAGGAACAGCCGGTGGTGCTGCGCCGCGAGGTGGGAGCGGGCCGCAGTCGGGCCTGGATCAACGGCGCCAGCTGCGCCCTGGCGGACCTGCGGGACGCGGGCCGGCTCTGGATGCGCCTCACCAGCCAGCACGACCACCAGTCGTTGCTGGGCGAAGACCGCCACTTGACGCTCATCGACGAGGTGCTGGGGATCGAGCCGGCCCTGGAATCCCAGGCGGCCTCGGTGCGGGAGGCCGAGGCCGCCCTGAAGGCCCGACGCCGCAGCGAGGCCGAGCGGGAACAGCGCCTGGAGCAGCTGGCGGAGGCCCTGGCGGACCTGGAGAAGCTGGCGCCGAAGCCCGGCGAGTGGGCCCAGCTCAAGGCCGACCGCGAGCCCCTGCGCCATGCCGTCCACCTGGAGCAGGCCTTCCGGGAGGCCGCCGAGGCCCTGGATGCGGGCATTCCCAAGGTGGAGCTGGCCCACAAGGCGCTGGTGCGCGCCGTGACCCATTGGCCGGACGCCGTGGCCGAGCAGGACCGCCTGCGGTCCGCCGTCCTGGAGCTGGAGGACCTGTTGGCTCTGGCTCAGGACCAGGCCCTGCGCTGGTCCCAGGCCGGCGCCGACCGCATCGAAGCCATGGAGGCCCGCCTCGCCCTCTACGAGCGCCTGGCCCGCCGCCACCGCTGCGAGCCCGAGGAGCTGGCCACGCACCAGCAGGCCCTCAAGGACGAGCAGCGCTCCCTGCTGGCCGGCGACGTCTCCGTGAAGGAGTTGGAGAAGGCCCTGGCGAAGGCCGCGGAGGCCTACCGGCAGGTGGCCGAGGTGCTGCACGGCCGCCGGTCCGAGGCCATTCCGAAGCTCGAGGCGGAAGTCCAGAAGCGACTGGGCCGTCTGGGCATGAAGGGGGCGCGGATCCAGCTGCGCCTCTCCCTGGCGGAGGAACCGGGCAGTCCCGTCCAGCAGAGCGGCCGGCCCGTCCGCGTGGCGGCCCAGGGCTTCTCGGCCCTGGCCATCTGGATCGAGCCGAACCCCGGCGAGGGCTTCCGCCCCCTGGCCAAGATCGCCTCCGGCGGCGAGCTGAGCCGCCTCATGCTGTCGCTCGTGGGGGCCGGTCTCGCCCTCGGCGCAGGCGTCAGGGACGGCCTCACCCTGGTGCTGGACGAGGTGGACGCGGGTCTCGGCGGTGAGACGGCCCTGGCCGTGGGCAAGGCTGTGGCCGAGCTCGGGAAGGCCCACCAGGTGCTGGCTGTGACGCACCTGGCCCAGGTGGCGGCCCGGGCCGACCGGCACGGACGCCTGCACAAGGAGACCGAAGGCGGCCGCACCCGCAGCGCCCTGGGCTGGGTGGCGGGCGAGACCCGCAACCGCGAGCTGGCCCGGCTCCTCTCAGGCCACCCCGACCGGCCTGAGGCCCTGGAGCATGCCAAGGTGCTGCTGGAAGGTTGATTCAGGTTTTCTAGGCTTGCAGGTCTCAGCCAGAAAAGCAGGGACACAGAAGGCACAGAAGCGCCCGTTGGGCGCGCACAGAGGACACAGAAGGGACTCGACCCACCGCGGACATCCCTTCACGGGCGGCGGCTCCGGACGGCTTCCGAGGACCGCCGTGGCCGCCGCCCATGAAGCAGGCCGCGCTAAGCGCGACCTGGGGCCGGAGGCCCGGATGTCCGGGCTGGGGTACCAAGTGCTTTTTCCGTGTTTTCCGGCCTTCTTCCGCGTCTTCCGTGACCCGCAAGAACATTCTGGATTGGCCGGCGTTTGCGGTGGGATCCGCTGCGGAAGAGCATGAAAAAGGGCCGCCCGGAGGCGGCCCTTTCCGTGGTTCGTTCCGACTACTTGACGCTCACGTCGTCGACGACGAAGGAGGTCTGGAGGCTGCTGTCCTCCACGGAGTAGAAGCGCAGGCGGATGGTCTGGCCCTTGTAGGCGCTGAGGCTCAGCGACTTCTGGGTGTAGCCCGTGCCCTTGTCCAGGTTCGAGTAGGTGGCCAGGGTGGCCAGCACGGTGCCGGAGGTGTTGAGGACCTGGACCTTCATGGTGTCGTAGGCGGTGGTGGTGGTGGTCTCCGCCGTGTCGACGTGGAGCCAGAAGGTCAGGGTCCCGGTGGCGGTGCTGGGGATGGCGATCTGCTGGTAGATGTAGTCGGTGTGGGCGGAGCCGTAGCCGCACATCCAGGCATCGTAGGAGCCGCCGTGGGCGGGCTCGCCGGTGTAGGTTCCGATGACGCCGGTGGTCTGGGTCCAGCTGGTGGCGCCGCTCTCGAAGCCGCCGTTCAGGACCAGCTCCGTGCCACCCCCGCTGGTGTTGGAGACGCTGAAGG
This sequence comes from Geothrix paludis, assembly GCF_022808815.1. Classification (GTDB taxonomy): domain Bacteria; phylum Acidobacteriota; class Holophagae; order Holophagales; family Holophagaceae; genus Geothrix; species Geothrix paludis. Next base: position 377,671 of record NZ_JAKZLC010000003.1, read on the forward strand.
CGACGGTGGTGCTGGTGCCCACGTTGCCGGCGGCGTCATAGGCCTTGGCGACCAGGTTGTGGGACCCGTTGGTCAGCGTGGTGCTGTCGAAGGACAGGGTCCAAGGCGTGGCCGTGTCCGTGCCCTTCAGGGCGCCGTCCACGTAGAACTCCACCTTGGTGACGCCGACGTTGTCGCTGGCGGTGGCGGTGAAGGTGATGGTGCCCGATGTCCCGCTCTCGGTGACGCTCACGGTGGGAGCGGTGGTGTCACCGGAACCGCTGGTCCAGGCGGAGCCCACGTTGATGCCGTGGAAGGCGTTCCACACGGCCTGCTCTTGGGCGCTGCCGGCGCCGTAGAGGTCCTTGGCGGCGCTGATGGCGGCCGTCCGGGCCCCGGCGTAGTTGGTGCTGGAGGTCATGTAGACGGTGAGGGCCCGGAACCAGATGCGGGCGGCGGCGTCGTTGCCGATGCCGGTCATGCCGTTCGGCAGGTAGGTGGTGCTGGTGTTGCCGCTGGTGGTGGCGCCCTGGCTGAGGAAGTAGAAGCAGCGGTTCATGGGGCCGCTGGAATAGTGCACGTCGAGGTTGCCGATGGTGGAGGACCAGGCGTCGGGGCTGGAGCCGTCCAGGCTGGGCTTGTACATCCAGCGCAGGGGGTTGGTGGCCAGCTGTTCGCCGATGGTCCAGTTGCCGCCGGTGCTGCCGATGGTGGAACCCGACCCGCCGCGGGCGTAGAACTCGATCATGGTGCCGAAGATGTCCGAGTTGGACTCGTTCAGACCGCCCGACTCGCCGGAGTAGGTGAGGTTGGCGGTGCGGGCGCAGACGCCGTGGCTCATCTCGTGGCCGGCCACATCCAGGGCGGTCAGCGTGGTGAAGCTGGTGCCGTCGCCATAGGTCATGCAAAAGCAGCTGTCGGACCAGAAGGCGTTGTCGTAGCCGTTGCCGATGTGAACCCGGCTGTAGGTGGCGGTGCCGGAGCCGTCGATGCCGTTGCGGCTGAAGACGTTCTTGTAGAAGTCCCAGCTCTTGATCATGCCGAACATGGCGTCCACGGCCGCGGTCTCGCCGTTGGCGGCGGTGGTGGAGCCGCCTTCGACATAGTTGGCGCCGTCACCCCAGGTGTTGTCGGCGTCGGTGTAGATCGTGCCCGTGGCCGTGCTGCTGGTGGAGGCGTGGGCCATGTTGGTGACCACGTTGTTGCCGAAGGAACCGCCGCTGCCCCGGGTCGTGTCGCGCAGCTCGTAGGTGCTGCCGGTGTAGTTCGCGGGCAGGGAGACCGTGCCGTTGTACTGGCTGTTGCCGGTGCCGGTGGCCGCGGTGGTGTGGAGGGTGTTCCAGGACTTCAGGATGGCGCCGTTGTGCGCGTCCACCAGGTAGTCGGTGTGCTTGATGCCGTCCTGGTCGTTCTCGAGCTCGGTGTGGACGTGGTAGGCCAGGGCGTAGCGGAGCACTTCGCGGGACACGTCCTCGGCGTTCAGGTCGGCGGCGGCGCGACCGGCGCGGACGACCTCGGCCATCTCGGGGTAGACCACGAGCTCGGTCGTCGGGGCGTAGGCATAGGCGCCCTTGGGAGCCAGATCACTCTGGACGACGGCCAGCGCCTCCGCGGCGTCGAGGGAGGGGGTCACGTTCAGCTGGATGCCCTTGAGCAGGGCGTTGGTGAGGGGCAGCTCCGAGCCGTTCTTGGCGGTATGGGTGATGGCGTCGCCGCCCCACACCTTCACGCCCTTGTAGGTCTGCTGGAAGTGGGCGTGGGACTGACCGAGCTGGTCGGCATGGGCGCCGCGGAGGAGGAACGCGTGGTCCGCATCCAGCCCCAGCTGCGCGCGGCTGGCCAGCAGATGCTGGGCGGCCGCATCGGCGCGCGGCGAATCCTGCGGAAGCCGAGCGCTCAGGGAACCCGCGGCGAGGGCCGCGGTGAGGAAGGACAGGGCCGTACGGCCCGTGGAGATCGCCATGGGGGGCTCCTTGACTTGAGGGGGGGGAGGCCTGCCCGCTTCGCCGAAGCGAGGACGGAGGCTAGGTGGGGGTGAAAAGATCGGAAAGTCGGAACCAGAGTCCCTACCGCGCGTCAACCCCTCAAGTTAAGGCTTGTTAATTTTCTTGAGAATCATTTCTATTTAAAAATATACGATACAAAATTATTGATACCAATGTTTGATAATTAATCCATTGGTCAGGTTTGATCGTTTTGAGCAAAGGCACGGAAGGGATTGCGCCCTTCTGGAACCCCGGGATCAGATCCGGGGCTTAGGGCCGCTTGGTGGATTTCTGGCGGACCCGCTTCGGGCCGGCGCCCTTGCGGGGAGCCTGCTTGGCTGCGGGTCGGGGGCCCTCCTTCTTCTTGGGCTTGGGCCGGGCCTTCACCCTGTCCGCCCGTTGGGCCTGGAGGGACTCGTTGCTGCGGGAGGGCTTGAGGCCCTCGCCGGGATCGAGGATGCGGCGCACGGGGGCCACCTCGGCCTCCTCGCCTTCGCCCTTCTGCTTCTTCTGGACGCTGAGGCGCAGGGGCACGCCCGCCAGGCCGAACTGCTCGCGCAGGCGGTTTTCCAGGTAGCGCACGTAGCTGAAGTGCAGGCCCCGGTCCGTGTTGGCCTTCACCACGAAGCTGGGGGGCCGCACGCCCACCTGGGTCATGAAGTAGAGCTTGGGCAGCTTGCCGTCCACGGCGTGGGGGCTCATGGCCGCCACGGATTCGCGCAGGAAGCGGTTCAGCTCGCCCGTGGGGATGCGCCGGGCGTGGGCCTCGGCCAGCTCGTCGATCATGCCGAACAGCTTGGACACCCGCTGTCCAGTCAGGGCGGAGAGGAAGATCATGGGCGCATGGTGCAGGAAGCCCAGGCTGCGGCGGAGGTCCTCCTCGGCGCCGTAGATGGTGTGCGTGTCCTTCTCCACCAGGTCCCACTTGTTCACCACGAGGATGACGGCGGCGCCGGCCTCCTGGGCGTAGCCGGCGATGACGGCGTCCTGGTGGGTGGCACCTTCCACGGCGTCCAGCAGCAGGAGGCTGACGTCGGCCCGGGCCATGGCCTGCTTGGCCTTGAGGATGCTGAGCTTCTCGGCACCCTCGTGGGTCTTGCCCTTCTTGCGGATGCCGGCCGTGTCGATCATCCGGTAGACCTTCCCCTTCACGTGGAAGACCGTGTCCACCGTGTCCCGCGTGGTGCCGGCCACCTCGCTGACGAGGCTGCGCTCATAGCCCAGCAGGCGGTTCGTGAGGGAGGACTTGCCCACGTTGGGACGGCCGATGAGAGCGAAGCGCAGCTCATCCGAGAGGTTGTGGATCGCCGCTTCCTCGGGGGTGCGGTGGAAGGGCAGCCGGGCGCGGATGGCCTCCAGCAGCTCGGGCACGCCGGAGCCATGGGCCGCCGAGATGGACAGCACGGCGTCGAAGCCCAGGCCGTAGAACCCGGCGTCGGGGGCGCCGCCTTTCATGCCGTCCAGCTTGTTGATGACCAGCAGGATGGGCTTGCCCTGACGGCGGAGGCGCGCGGCGATCTCCTCGTCCCCGGCCGTGAGGCCGTCGTGGCCGTCCACCAGCAGGATGGCGACATGGGCCTCGCCCAGGGCCGCTTCGGCCATGCGGGTGATGCCCTGGGTGATGACGTCGTCACCCTCGAAGTCGAGGCCACCGGTGTCCACCAGCTCGAAGACCTCCTCGGCCACCCCCTCGTCGTCGAGGCAGGTGACGCGGCCGTAGCTGCGGTCCCGGGTCATGCCCGGCAGGTCGTGGACCAGGGCCGCCCGGCTGCGGGTGAGCCGATTGAAGAGGGTGGACTTGCCCACATTGGGGCGTCCGCAGAGGGCGACGAGGGGCAGTTTCATATCTGTTCCAAGCCCTCCAGTCTATCGGCCTGGAGGGGAAAAGACAGCGCACGAATGAGGACTCGCCGTCACTTCCGCCGTAAGCTGGGGAGGATAAATCCGACGAGGTGCGTTCATGAAGAGGATTCTGGTGGTCTTCCTGGTAGTGGCTGGGCTGTTCACCGGGGTCTACTACGTCATGACGGGCCGCCTTCCCTGGGTGGCCCTCTCCCAGGAAGAACAGCGGGTCATCGCCCTGGGCGAGGAGTTCCAGCGGGCGCGGGAGCAGTGGCAGGCGGCCGGCCGGTCCCAGGCCCTTGGGGTGGATGCGTCCAGCCAGACAGAATCTCCGCTGGCGACCCTGGATCGCCTTGACCAGGAGCTGGCGGATCTGACGCCCCAGCTGAAGTCCACCGAAGCCAAGAACCGGGCCACGATCCTGCGGAGGGACATCGCGGCATTCAAGAGCGAGATGAGGTAGGGCGGCGCCCTTTCGCATCTGGCCGTTCTCCGCCTTTCGCGGCGACCCATGCAGTCACGGGGCTCGAACGGGTCCGCGGCGCCCTGCGGGCTTGCGTCCCCTGGCCTTGGGGGGGGGGGGGGGGGGGCCGGGCGCGGGGCGCGCCGACCGACGCGGGGGGCGGGGGCGCGGGGGACAGGGCATCAAGCCCTGTCTCCGCAAGTCCACTCGACGCTGGATCCTGGCCGCGCATGCGCGGCCGGGGCGGGTCCGAGCCCCGTCAGCCCCGCCGTTCCCCCCCTTTCGTGCCGACCCATGCCGCCACGGGGCTCGAACGCAGCCGCTGCGCCCTTTGGGCTTGCGTCTGCCGGTCTCGCTCCGGCGCCACATCAAGTGGCGCCTCTGCGATCCCACTCGCGGGTCCGAGCCCCGTCCGCCCCAAACGCCAAAAAGCGCCCGACTGGGCGCTTTTTGGCGGGGCTGACGGGGCTCGAACCCGCGACCTCCGGCGTGACAGGCCGGCACTCTAACCGACTGAGCTACAACCCCTTGCTTTTTCACCAGATGAATCTGGTGGGCGATGACGGGCTCGAACCGCCGACATGCTGCGTGTAAGGCAGCTGCTCTACCGACTGAGCTAATCGCCCGAATCGCCGAACCATGATGCTCACACAGGATGCAGGAAGGGTCAAGGCCAAAGGTCTGCGTTGAGGGTTTCCTCCAGATCTGGTAAGGTTTTCAGACTTCCGTGCCAGGGGTTCCCGGGGACCTTTCGCTGGTGTCGGTGTGACCCTGGCCGATCCCTTCGGCCGTGGCCTTGGGACGTTTCTGGAGGGTGGCCTGTGGCGCTGCTGGAACTGGCGAATCTGACGCTCCGATCACCGGAAGGGGACGGCCCCGTCGCGCGCATCCTGGCCCAGATGCCGGATCCCATGCGCCCGGACCTGCCGGCCATCCTGTTCGTGATCGTCCTGCTCGTGGTGCTCTACATCTACCTCAAGGTGGTGTTCTTCAAGCCCATCACCCAGGTCATGGACGACCGGGAGCGGGACCTGAGCGCCGGCGGAGACGCCAAGGCCGAGGCCGCGGCGCAGCTGGAGGCCCGTCAGAAGGATTATCAGGGCCGCCTGAAGGATCTCCGCGCGCAGGCCTTCGAGCGGCGCAAGGCCCTGGCGGATGCCGCCGGCAAGGACAAGCAGCAGCTGCTTGACGAGGCCCGGGCCAAGGCCCTGGCCGAGCGTCAGGCCGCTGTGGCTTCCTTGAAGGCGCAGCAGGCCGAAGCCAAGCAGAACCTGCTGGCCCAGGTGGACGCCCTGTCCGAGACCATGGCCCAGACCCTCCTGAAGCAGGCCTGAGCATGAAGACCCCGAGCATGAAGACCCTGACCCGACTCTCCCTCGCCGCCGCCCTGGTGCTCAGCCCCCTCGGGCTGTCGGCCCAGGCCCAAGACTCCCACGCAGCCCCCGCCGCTGAGGCGCACGAGGCGCCTGCGGCCGGCCACGGCGCCCAGCCTGCGGCGCATGAGGCCCAGCCCGCGGAAGGCCATGCGCCCGAAGCCCATGGCGAGGCGGCCGCCGGTCACGAAACGGCCGGTCAGGAAGCGCATGGCGGCGCCCACCACGGCCCGGCCATGAAGCTCTTCGGCAAGGCGTACGGCAACCTGGGCGCCTTCCTCGTCCAGCTGCTGAACTTCGCCATCTACGCCGCGGCCCTCTTCTTCCTGCTGAAGGGCGCCCTGTCCGCCATGTTCAAGTCCCGCAAGGAGGAGCTGGAAACGATGCTCGCCCAGGCGGAGAAGGACAAGGCCGAGAGCGAGGCCCAGATGAAGGAGATGGAGGCCAAGATGGCTGGGCTCGAAGGTGAGCTGGCGGGCATCCTGGCCAAGGCCGAGACCGACGCCGAGGCCGAGAAGCAGCGCGTGCTGGAGGCCGCGAAAGCCGAGGCCGCCCAGATCCTGGCCCAGGCCCAGGCAGAGATTGGCTTCCAGAAGCGGCAGGCTGAGCAGGAACTGCGGGCTCTCGTGGCCGAGCTGGCCGTCGAAGGTGCCGCCAAGCGCCTGGAGGCCAAGCTGGCGGGCCCTGACGCCGCCAAGGCCATCGACCGCGCCATCCACCAGATCGGCCAGCAGACCGGGGGTATCCAGTGAGCAACCGCCTGACCGCCCGGCGCTACGCCAAGGCCCTCCTCCAGATCGGCGACAAGCAGGGCAACGTGTCCCAGCTCCAGCAGGAGCTGGACACCGTGGCCGCCACCGTGGCCGCCAATGCCGACCTCACCCGCCTGGTGGCGTCGCCCCTGGTGCTGCCCACCAGGAAGGCCGAGGTCTTCGAGGCCATTCTCGCCAGCGCCAAGGTGAGCCAGACCCTCCGCCACTTCTTCCGGGTGGTGACCGAGGCCGGCCGCCTGAACCTGCTTCCCGACATCCACCGCACCTTCGCGGAGCTGGTGGACGAGCGGGCCGGCATCGTGGAGGCCCGGGTGTCCAGCGCCCAAGCCCTGAGCGAGGCCCAGTCCAAGGCCCTCGTCGCGTCGCTGGCCGCCCGCACGGGCAAGACCATCCGCCTCTCCTGGCAGCAGGATTCCGCCCTTCTCGGCGGCCTGAAGGTCCAGGTGGGCTCCACGGTCCTGGACGCCTCGCTCCAGGGCCAGCTCCGCCAGCTCAAGACGCAGCTCCTCTCGGCTTAATCCCCTTCGCTTTCACTCGCAGGTTTTGGAGGACTTCATGGACATCCGCGCGGAAGAGATCTCCCGCATCATCCGCAGCCAGATCGAAGGCTTCGACGCCCAGGTGGACGTGGCCGAAGTCGGCACCGTCATCAGCGTGGGCGACGGCATCGCCCGCGCCTACGGCCTCGAGAAGGCCATGGCCGGCGAGCTGCTGGAGCTGCCCCACGGCGTGATGGGCCTCGCCTTCAACCTGGAGGAGGACAACGTCGGCATCATCCTGCTGGGCGATGCCGCCGCCATCAAGGAAGGCGACACCGTCAAGCGCACCGGCAAGATCATGTCCGTGCCCGTGGGCCCCGCCTTCGTGGGCCGCGTCATCGACGCCCTGGGCAATCCCATCGATGGCAAGGGCCCGATCCAGGCGGTCTCCAGCAACCCCATCGAGCGCATCGCCCCCGGCATCGTGGACCGTAAGAGCGTCCACGAGCCCATGCAGACGGGCCTCAAGGCCATCGACAGCCTGATCCCCATCGGCCGCGGCCAGCGCGAGTTGATCATCGGCGATCGCCAGACCGGCAAGACCGCCGTCGCGGTGGACACGATCATCAACCAGAAGGACACCGGCGTCATCTGCATCTACGTCGCCATCGGCCAGAAGCGCTCCACCATCGCCCAGGTGGTGAAGACCCTGGAAGAGTACGACGCCATGAAGCACACCATCGTGGTGGCCGCCTCCGCTTCCGAGGCCGCCCCGCTGCTCTTCCTGGCCCCCATGACCGGCGCGGCCCTGGGCGAGTACTTCATGTGGCACGGCAAGGACGGCAAGCCCGCGGGCAAGGACAACCCCGGCGGCCACGTGCTCTGCATCTACGACGACCTCTCCAAGCAGGCCGCCGCCTACCGCGAGATCTCCCTGCTGGTGCGCCGTCCTCCCGGACGTGAGGCCTACCCCGGCGACGTGTTCTACCTCCACTCCCGCCTGCTGGAGCGCGCCTGCAAGCTCAGCGACGAGCGCGGCGCGGGTTCGCTCACCGCCCTGCCGGTCATCGAGACCCAGGCCGGTGACGTGTCCGCCTACATCCCGACCAACGTCATCTCCATCACCGACGGTCAGATCTTCCTCGAGAGCGACCTCTTCAACGCGGGCGTCCGTCCCGCCGTGAACGTGGGCATCTCCGTGAGCCGCGTGGGCGGTTCCGCCCAGGTGAAGGCCATGAAGTCCGTGGCCGGCACCATCAAGCTCGACCTCGCCCAATACCGCGAGCTCGCGGCCTTCGCTCAGTTCGGCTCCGATCTGGACAAGGCCACCCTGGCCCAGCTGAACCGCGGCCAGCGGCTCGTCGAGATCCTGAAGCAGGGCCAGTACCAGCCCATGTCCGTGGAGAAGCAGGTCGTCAGCATCTGGGCCGCCACCAACGGCTACGTGGATGACCTGCCGGTGGCCCAGGTGCGCCGGTTCGAGAGCGAGTTCATGGCCTACCTCGACGTGAACGCCCCGGAGCTGCTCCGCGGCATCCGCGACACCAAGGTGCTGAGCGACGACGCCAAGGCCCAGCTCAAGGCCCAGGTGGCGACCTTCAAGGAGACCTTCGTGGCCTCCCTGAACCAGGCCGCGGGAGCCTAGTCCGATGGCCGGTCTCCAGGACATTCGCCGCCGCATCCGGTCGGTGAAGAACACCCAGCAGGTCACCAAGGCCATGAAGATGATTTCCGCGGTGAAGCTGCGGAAGTCCCAGGAACGCCTGGTGGCCCTGCGCCCCTACGCCGGGAAGATGATGGACGTCGTCCAGCGCGTCGTGGGCCGCATCAAGGGTGATTCCGAGATCCAGCCGGGCCCCGCCGCCCAGGCCTTCCTGACCCCCCGCGAGGAGAAGCGCATCCGCGTGGTCCTCGTGGCTTCGGACAAGGGACTCTGCGGCGGCTTCAACGCCAACGTGCTCAAGGCCGCCACCGCCTTCGCCACGGAAACCCAGGCCGAGATCGTGCATCTGGACGTGGTCGGCAAGCGCGCGGCCGAGTGGGCGCGCAAGCGCAAGCTGACCGCCACCGGGGAATACCTGAACATCCCCCTCGCGGGTTTCCAGCGTGTGGTGACGGAGATTTCCGAAGGCGCCGCCGCCCAGTACCACGCGGGGGAGATCGACGCGCTCTACGTCATCTACAACTACTTCAACAGCCCTGTGGCGCAGACGCCCACGGTCTTCAAGGTCTTCCCCATGGAGCTGGACCGGCGCACCGAGAGCCGCGAGGCCGCCGAGGTGCCCCACCTGCTCGAGCCTGATCCCAACGCGGTGCTGGAGACCCTGCTGCCCCGCTTCGTGGAGACGGAGCTGCTGCGCAACCTCCTGGAGAGCAGCGCCTCCGAGCACGGCGCCCGCATGGCGGCCATGGACAAGGCCAGCAACAACGCCGGCGAGATGATCGCCAAGCTGACGCTGACCATGAACAAGATCCGCCAGGCCAGCATCACCAACCAGATCATCGAGATCGTGTCGGGCGCCAACGCCTAGCCCTCCGCCTATTCCTTCGTCGAGGTTCCCATGTCCAACCAACTTCAAGGCCGCGTGATCGCCATCGTCGGTCCCGCCGTGGACGTCGAGTTCGACGCCCACCTGCCCGAGATCATGAACGCCCTGCATACCGAGATCGCCGGCGTCACGGTGACGCTGGAGGTGCAGCAGCACCTCGGCGAGAACCGCGTGCGCTGCGTCTCCATGCAGCCCACGGAAGGCATGATCCGCGGCCAGATCGTGACCGACACCGGCAAGGCCATCAACGTGCCCGTGGGCCCCGAGACCCTGGGGCGCATCATCAACGTGGTGGGCGACCCCGTGGACGAGCGCGGCCCCATCGGCCACAAGATGACCCTGCCCATCCACCGCGAGGCTCCCAAGTACGAAGAGCTGAACACCTCCTCCGAGATGTTCGAGACGGGCATCAAGGTCATCGATCTGCTGGAACCCTACGCGAAGGGCGGCAAGACGGGCCTCTTCGGCGGCGCCGGCGTGGGCAAGACCGTGCTGATCATGGAGCTCATCAACAACATCGCCAAGGGCCACGGCGGCTACTCAGTGTTCGCCGGCGTGGGCGAGCGCACCCGCGAGGGCAACGACCTCTGGCACGAGATGATGGATTCCGGCGTCATCAACAAGGACGACATCTCCAAGAGCAAGGTGGCGCTCATCTACGGCCAGATGACCGAACCCCCCGGAGCCCGTGCCCGCGTGGCGCTGACCGGCCTCACCGTCGCCGAGTACTTCCGCGACGTGGAAGGCAAGGACGTGCTGCTCTTCGTGGACAACATCTTCCGCTTCACCCAGGCCGGCGCCGAAGTGTCCGCGCTGCTGGGCCGCATGCCCTCCGCCGTGGGCTACCAGCCCACGCTGGCCACGGAGATGGGCGAGCTGCAGGAGCGCATCACCTCCACCAAGAAGGGCTCCATCACCTCGGTGCAGGCCGTCTACGTGCCCGCGGACGACTACACGGATCCCGCGCCCGCCACCACCTTCGCCCACCTGGACGCCACCACGAACCTCTCCCGTGAGATCGCGGCCCTGGGCATCTACCCCGCCGTGGACCCCCTGGCTTCCACCAGCCGCCTGCTGGATCCCCGCATCCTGGGCGACCTGCACTACAACACCGCCATGCGCGTGAAGGCGATCCTGCAGAAGTATAAGGAGCTGCAGGACATCATCGCCATCCTCGGCATGGACGAGCTCTCCGAGGACGACAAGCTGGTCGTGGCCCGCGCCCGCAAGATCCAGCGCTTCCTCAGCCAGCCCTTCTTCGTGGCCGAGCAGTTCACGGGCATGCAGGGCAAGTACGTGAAGCTCGAGGACAGCATCAAGGGCTTCAGCGAGATCTGCGACGGCAAGTGGGACCACCTGCCCGAGCAGGCCTTCTACCTCGTCGGCACCATCGAGGAAGCCGTCGAGAAGGCCGAAAAACTGGCCGCGGTGTAGCCTTGTCTTTCTCCAACTCGGAATCCGCGAAAGCGGATTCCGAGCATTGAAAAGAGCCTGCCATGTCCCAAACCATCAAACTGGAAGTGGTGACCCCGGAGCGGCCGGTCTTCTCGGCCGAGGTGGCCGAGGTGCAGTTCCCCACCGCGGCCCGCGGCTACTACGGCATCCTGCCGGGCCACACGCCCCTGATGACCGAGGTGGGCGACGGCCTGCTCTACTACGTGCAGGATGGCCAGAAGCACTGGCTCACGGTGTTCGGGGGCTTCGCGGAAGTGGGCCCCGATCGCGTCACCATCCTGGCCCGCGAGAGCGAGACCGTGGACATGATCGACCTCGAGCGCGTCGAGGCGGATCGCCAGCATGCCCTGAAGCTCCTCAAGGAGGCCCAGACGGAGCATGACCTGGCCTCCGCCCAGGCCGCCCTCGACGCCAGCCTCATCCGCCTCCAGGCCGCGGGCCACCCGGCCGGCCACGGATTCTGATCGCTTCGTCTCCCGACACCTTCCACCCGTCCTCATGGACCCGCTGCCCGGGGCCGATGAGGGCGGGTGAAGTCTTCCTGTCGGAGCCGTCTTGCCGGACCTTCTGCCCGTCCTCGATCCCCGCCCCCTCCAGGACCTCCTGGAGATGGGGGCGGAACCGGGCCTGGTGACGGAGCTGATCGGGCTGCTGGAGGCGGATGTCCCCGCCCGGATGGCCGCCCTGCGGCAGGCCCTGGCGCGCGAGGACGGCGACGCCGCGATACCGGAGGCCCACCAGCTGAAGGGGGCCCTGGGGACCATGGGGCTCCAGCGCTTCGCCGAGCTGGGCCACCGGATGGAGGAGCACCTCCGCGCTGGCGAGTGGGAGGCCGCGCGCAACCTCCTGGAGGCGTTCCCCGCCGCCTACGAAGAAGCGCTGGCCGCGATCCGGGCGGCCTTTCCGGAGGCTTGACCGTCCCCTACCAGACCAGCCGCTCGTCCTGGGCCAGCAGGCTGACCCGGCGGTCGCCCAGGGCCTGGATCTGGGGCAGCATGGTGGCCTTGTCGCCGGGGGTGAGGTGGTAGATCCTCACGGGCACGTCGCGGGTGAGCTTACGGAGCTCGGTTCCGAGCATGGCGGGGGTCAGGTGCTTGGAAGCCTCGGCGAGCCCGGCCTGTTCGTTGGGGAAGCTGGCCTCCGTGATCACCAGGCGCAGGTTGGGCGTGGCGTTGGCTTCCGCCCAGATGCGATCCGTCCCCGCGGTGTCGCTGGTGAAGATGAAGGCGTCCTTCCCGTCGTCCACCTTGTAGCCGACGCAGGGGACCAGGTGGTTCACGCGGATGGGCGTGATGGCCAGGCCGCAGACGCGGTAGGTGCGCTCGGGCTCGATCTCCGTGTAGCGGATGGTGGGATCGTTGGGGCTGGGAATCACGCTGAAGTCGGGCCACAGCTCGTCGTTGAAGAGGTGGCGCCGCAGCACGTCGAGGGTCTCGGGCAGGGCGTGGATCTCCACGGCCTCGTGGGTGTGCCCGAAGATGTTCTTGGTGAAGAAGGGCAGGGTGCAGATGTGGTCCAGGTGCGAGTGGCTGAGGAACACATGCTGGATGGCCACCTGCTCGGCCACTGTGAGGGCCGCGGTCAGCGAGCCGGCATCGATGGCCACGCAGCCGTTGACGAGCAGGCCCGTGAGGCGCTCGCCCTCGACCTCTCCGCCGCTGCAGCCCAGGATCCTGAGTTCCATCGCTCCTCGGTGTAAGTGGACTCATCATACGAAAAAGGGACGCCGGAGGCGCCCCTTTTTCGTAGAGCGGACGGGTCTAGAAGCGGATGCCGCCGTAGATGCCGATCTGCACCTGGGGAGCCAGCGCCTCGCTCAAGTCCTTGTAGGTGGCCGTGGTGTCCTTCTTGGTGAGGGGCGCGGCCACCTCCAGCGTGAAGAAGGGGCTGACGATGGGGGTCGGGATGCTGAAGCCCACGTTCACGCGGGCCCAGGGGCGGCCCAGGGTGCTGTCCGTGCTGGTGCCCGCGGTGGGGCGGAAGGTGAGGCTCTCGGAGCGGTATTCCACGCCGGCGCCCACGTTCACCAGGAGCTTCCAATTCACCATGGCGCCCACGGCCCAGTACTGGTTCTCCAGCTCTCCGTACTTGGTGCCGCCGTAAGTCAGATCGCCGGTGGTCTTGTTGTGCCACGTGGCGTTCAGCTGGAGGGCAGCCACCTTCAGGTCCACGACGTCAAAGCCGCCGCGGATGGCGAAGCCCGTGGGGCTCACGGCATCGTACTTCTGGCCCGTGCCGAAGGAAGCAGCCTGGGCCTTGCCCACCTGCTTGTCCAGCAGCACGCCGACCTCGCCGGCGGAGGCCGGGAGGGCAGTCATGGCGGCGAGCGCCGCGAGTGAAAGCAGTTGCCTGCGCATAGAATCCCCCAATCCGGCAGATATGGCATCATCGGGCCTCCGGAGGCTGTGGTCAACCTCCGCCGGTCCCGGCATCTTGTTAACCTCAGGTCATGCGGGCCCACCTTCGCTTCCTGATCCTGGACGGCTTCGACCCCGATACGGGCGAGCTCGCCCTGCGGGTGGCCTTCCAGTCCGGGCCGGAGCCCGGCATGGACCTGATCCGCCTGCACCTGCACCTGGGAAGGGCCGGCAACGCGCTCGATCCCCTGAGCCGCCAGCTGCGGACGCACGTGCAGATGCCGGTGCCGCCCCTCTGGGAACACGGCCTCAAGACCGTTATCCACGCCATCGAGGAGGAACTGCCCGGCCCCGAGGGGCGCAACCCCCTGCGCTACCTGTGGGTCAGGACCCAGCTGCTCCATCCGGCCGAGGCGGCGCGTTCGACGCCGAACCATCCCGTGGCCCGCCAAGTGGAGATCCTGCGGGACTGGGCGAACCGCCTGGACCAGGAGGGCCAGGCCCTCCGGGCCGCCGAGGTCCTGGATCGCCTGCTGCTCCTCGCGCCCAAGGATGTCGCCAGCCTCGCCTACCTGACCACCTTTTTCCGCGACCAGGGCATGGCCGAGGAGATGGCGGCCGTGGCCGAGCGGTGGGTCAAGGCCGAGCCCGGGCGCCTGGAGGCGCAGCTGCGTCTGGGTGAGGCCCAACTGCGCCTGGCGCGCGCGCGAGAGGCCCGGGCGGCCTTCGAGGCCGTCCTGAAGGCCCAGCCGGTCCACCTGCTGGGCCACCTCGGCATGGCCCAGGCCCTGGGGATGCTGGGGGGCAACCCGTTCCCGCACCTGGACGCGGCCCAGGAGCTGGATCCCGCCGCCACGGCTTCGGTGCTGAGGGAGACCTTCGACTACCGGCTGCTGGAGCCCCCGGCCGGGGACCGGGTCCATCCCCTGGACGCCCTGCCGCCCCTTCTCGGCGTCTCCGGCGCCGAGATCCAGGACTTCCTCCAGTTCCTGGGCCTGCCCCTCACGGGGCCCGAGGGCGCCGTGCGCGAATCGGAGCTGGCCCGGTGGGCGGGCGTGATGAACCGCTACGCCTTGCTGCCCGGAGGCCTCAACTGGTCCGCCCCCACGCCCAGGCGCCTTCCGGATCTGGTTTAGGAGTTATCAGCTGTCGGCTATCAGCTGTCAGCGATCAGTGACGGACCGGTGACGGCCGACCGCTAGGATGGATGTTTCGACTCTGGAGGCTTCATGGCCGTCGTGTTGAGCACCGATCTCCCCTTTCCCGTCTTCCGCCGGGGCAAGGTCCGGGATGTGTATGACCTGGGCAAGCAGCTGCTCATCGTGGCCACGGACCGCATCAGCGCCTTCGATTGCGTGATGCCCGAGGGCATCCCGGACAAGGGGCGCATCCTCACGGCGGTGGCGTCCTACTGGTTCGAGGCCACCGAGGACCTGGTGCCCAACCACTTCCGCGGCAACCCCGCCTGGCCAGCGGCTCTGGAACCCTACCGCGAGGCCCTGGCCGGCCGCGCCGTGGTGGTGGAGAAGACCCGGCCCATGCCCGTGGAGTGCGTGGTGCGCGGCTACCTGGCGGGCACCGGCTGGAAGGAATACCAGAGCGGCCAGTCCGTCTGCGGCGTGCCGCTGCCGGCGGGCCTGCGCCTGGCGGATCGCCTGCCCGAGCCCATCTTCACGCCCGCCACCAAGGAGGAGGAAGGGCACGACGAGAACATCAGCTTCGAGCGCATGGCGGAGATCGTGGGCGCGGATCTGGCGGCGCGGCTGCGGGACTTGAGCCTGGCCCTCTACCAGCGCGGCGCGGAGCTGGCGGCCCAGCGGGGGATCCTCCTGGCGGATACGAAATTCGAGTTCGGCCTGAGCGATGCCGGCGAGCTGATCCTCATTGACGAAGCCCTCACGCCGGACAGCAGCCGCTACTGGCTGGCGGACAGCTGGGCGCCGGGGAAGAACCCGCCTAGCCTGGACAAGCAGTTCCTCCGCGACTACCTGGAGACGCTTCCGGGCTGGAACAAGCAGCCGCCGGCGCCGCACCTGCCGGAGGCCGTCATCGAAGGGATCCGGGCCCGGTACCTGGATCTGGCCGGACGGTTCGGCGTGCAGGTCTGATCAGGGGCCGACGGGGCCGGCGAGGACCCCGGTCCGGATGCGGGCCGGGTCCAGCCACCGGCGGAGCCCCTGGTTCAGGGCCTCCACCGTGAGCGCATTCACGCGCGCGGGAGAGACCGACCGTCCCCGCGCGTCGGCCAGGGCCTCGGCCACCTGGGCTTCCGGGTGGAGGGTGATGAGGGCGCGGCTTTCGGACCAGGCGGCCTGGGCGCGGCGGAGGTCCGTCTCGGTGAAGCCGCGCTGACGGATGGCCTGGAGGCGCTCCAGCATCGAGGTCTCGGCGCTGGCCGCGGATCCGGAGGGATCCGACTCCAGCTCGCCCACCAGGTCCAGACCCTCCAATCGGAGCTGCGCGGGAGCCAGGGCCGGGTCTCCGGGAAGGAGCAGGGCGAGAAGCGCCGCTGATTCCGGGTCCAGGTCCTCCGGCTGGGCCGCCACCGCCATGGCCATGAGGGCGGGTCGAGGATTCCGGACCAGGATCCGGGGAGCCTGCGGGGCCGCGGGAGCGGGGGCTGAAGCGGCTGCGGGCGCTGGTGCGGCGGCAGTCTGAGGGGTGGCCTGGACAGGGGCGGGAACCGGCGGCTGCGCCTGGACCGTCCAGGTGCCGAAGCTGAGGAGCACGAGGCGCTTGGCCTGCTCCAGGCCGAGGTCGCCCTGGAGGATCAGCACCGCCCGATCGGGCCTCAATGCGCCGGCGTAGAAGGCCAGCAGATCCGGGTGGTTGATGGCGGACAAGTGCTCGAGCGTAGGGGCCTGGAGGGTCCAGTCCGGTTCCAGCAGCAGGCGCAGCTTGGCCCGGGGGGAGGCCTCCAGGCGCTCCGTCTCACGCCAGGTGGCCAGGCGATCGGTCTCGAGGGTGAGGGAGGTGGCCACCGAGCGGAAGGCGCGATCCGCCAGCAGGCCCAGGGCCAGGTCCTGATCGCGGCTCCGGGCCAGGAGGCTCCAGGAGAGGCCGTCCGTCTGGAGGGCGGGAACCAGCTCGATGCCGGCCCCGGCCAGGAGCTGCTCGAACTCGTCGACGCTGAAGGCGCCGGCGTCCGAATGCCCCAGGACGCGCAGGGCCAGGGCCGCCAGGCCCGGGTGGGCCGCCTCCAGGTCGCGGCTCAGGAGCACGTTCAGGCGGGCCCGGACCAGGGGGCGCTCGTGATCCTCCAGGAGGACCACCCGCATCCCGTTGGGCAGGCTGAAGGTCTGGGGCCGGATCGAGGTCTGGGCCTGCCCCGGGAGGCTGAGGAGGATCGCGGCCAGGGCCGCCAGGGGTCTCATCGCTTCTCCGGCGCGAGCTGGGCTTCCAGGAGCTTGAGGGTCCGGCGGCGCTCGTCGAGGCTGAGCATGCGGAGCTGGCGGAGCCCCTCCGAGACCAGGTGTTCCCGCTGGGCCAGGTCCTCGATGCGGGTGGCCGCGAGGGCCTTCAGCACCCGGGCCGTCTCGGCCTCCAGGGGATCCTGGCTCTCGTCCGTGCCCGACTGCAGCCAGAGGGTCGTCCGGTGGCTCGGGTTCAGCCAGGTCCGGGTGGCCAGCTGGACCATCTCCGGCCCAAGGTTCCGCAGGCGCTGGACCTCCTGTTCCGCCTGCCGCCAGTCCCCGGCCTCCACCCAGGCGCGCGCCAGGGTCGAGGCGAGGGCTCCGGGCTCATCCTGGATGCGGAGCTGCTCCACGTCGATCTGGGTCAAGGCGCGCTGCCACTCGTCCGTGGGGATGGGCTCCTGCTGGAGCCGCAGGATCTCCGTGTGCAGGGCGCCTTCGAGCTCCGCGAGGCTGTGGCCTTCCGACGGCACGGCGCGGACCACCAGCAGGCCGGGCAGGCGGCCCCCCGGAACATCCATCCACATTTCGGCGGACTGGGCCACGGCCTTCTGGCGCACCAGCCGCTGGGCCAGGCGGCCCGAGGGGCCCTCCAGGAGGCGGGCGGCCATGCGCAGGGCCAGGTGGTCCCGGTGCGGGCGCGCCGGGATGCGCCAGCCCACCAGCAGGGCGGGGGTCCCGCCCAGGCTGGCCTGGATGCGCCGGTCGCCGAGGTCCGCGGGGATCTCCGGCAGGAGGGGGTCCTCCGTCGAGGCACTGGCCGCGCCGGCGGGCAGGGCCCCGAAGGTCCGCTCCACGAAGGGCAGGGCCGAATCCATGCTGAGGCTGCCCACCAGCACCACGGTGAGCTGATCCGGCCGGCAGGCGCGGCGGGCCCAGGCCTGGAGGTCCGAGCGGCGCATGGCCTCCAGGGCGGGAAGGTGGTCCGCCAGGTCGCGGCCGTACGGGTGGCCGGGCAGGGCGGCGCCCTGGATCATCGGCAGGCCCTGGGGGCCCCGGGATCGCAGCTCCGCCGCCAGGGCGGCGCGGGCTTCGGAAAACCGGCTGAGTTGGAGGACGGTCAGCCGCTGGGCCTCGGTGCGGCACCAGAACTCGAAGTCCGAGGCGGGCAGTTCGACCTGGACCAGCAGGGCGTCGGCCCCGGCGGTGGCCGTCTGGCGTCCGCCGCGGGCCACGTAGAGATCCGCCAGGGGCGAGGTGGAATAGCGGGCCCGCACGGCCTGGTGGAGGGTCCAGAGGCTGGCTCCCAGGGCCTGCGCCTGGCTCGCGGCTTCGGGCGCCTTCCGCTGGCGGAGCTGCTCCAGTCGCAGGGCCTCCAGCAGGCCCTCCTCTTCCTTGAGCAGGGCATCGAGCGAGCCGTTCCCCTTGGCCGGTTCCAGATCCTCAGGCCAGGTGGCGCCGTAGAGGGCCCGGGCCAGCAGATCCGTGGCGCCCGCCAGCGGCGGGGGTTCCTCCGCCCTGCCGCCCCGGAAGACCAGGGCCGCATGGAAGGCGGTCACGGCCCGCCGCTCCACCACCAGGAGCCGGACGCCGTTCGCCAGGCGCCGCTCCTGCACGTCCTCCGTGCGGGAGTCGAGGAGGGGCGCCTGGGCGCTCAGGCCGAGGACGGCAAGAAGGGGCAGGACCAGGCGTCGCATGGTCCGTAGGGTACTACTTCACCCGGATGCTGCCGTTGGTGGTTTCAAGGCGGATCTGCTGAGCCCGGCCGGGCACCTTCACGTGGGCGCTGTGCTTGGTGATCTCGACGATCTGCGCGCCAGGGACCTTGACGTCCATGGAGCCGTTGCTGTTCTCGGCCATCAGCTCGCCCGTGGCCTTGCCCAGCTCCACCTCGATGCTGCCGTTGGTGGATTCCAGGTAGATGCCCTCGCCCCAGCCGTCCAGGTTCCGGGCCCGGACGCTGCCGTTGGTGGTTTCCAGGCGGATGCCGCCGGCCACATCCTCGAGGACGATGCGTCCGTTGGTGGTACCGCCCTTGATCCGGGCCGCCAGGTTCCGGGCCTCGATGGGGCCGTTGGTGGTGTCCGCCTGGACCTCGCCCCGCACGTCCGCGACCAGGATGGCGCCGTTGGTGGCCTCGCAACGGGCGTAGCCCTCGAGGTGCTCCACGGCCACGGTGCCGTTGGTGGTGCGGAAATAGCCCAGGACCCGGTGGGGCACCTGGAGCGTCATCTCGCAGCGGGGGCTGATGTAGACGCCGAAACTCCAGGAGGGCTGCTGGAACATCGCCTCGATGTCCAGGTCCGATCCCTTCCGCTGGAGCACCAGCTCCACCCGGCGTTTCTCGCTGTCGCGGATCTGGGCGGTGAGGGCGACCTCCTCCTTGTCCCAGCCGGTCACCCGGATGCCGCCGTTGCGGTTCTTCACCCAGAGCTTCGACCCGTAGGCCAGCTTCTCCGTGCGCTGCTCCGTGCGCGAGCCGGAGGGCACGTCCACCCCGATCATCGGAGCCGGGGGCGCCGGCGGCGGGGGCGGTGGCGGCGGAGGGGGAGCCTGGGCCAGCAGGGCGCTCCCGACCAGGAACAGGGGGATCCAACGGCTGGAGACGGTCATGGCGGCTTCCGTGGAGGAAAGAACCAGGGCGGGCCTGGATGTGAAGTTCACGGTAATGCCTCGGGGGCGTTTAGTCACCAGGGCTTGTCCCGGTCCCGGCCGGGGCGGCCGGAGCTCAGCTTTTCCTGGGGGCGGGCCCCAGCGTGGACCCCTCGATGATCTTCACCGGGACCACCACGTGCCGGATGGCGTCCCGCTCGATGGCCCCGAGGGCCAGCGCGACGGCCTCGTGGGCGATGGCGGGGATGTCCTGGGCCACGGAGGCGAGCCCGGGGTAGAGGTCCACCAGGCCGTCAAAGCCCAGCACGGAGACCTGTTCGGGGACGGCCACGGACAGGTCGGCCAGGGCGCCGAGGGCCCCCACGGCCATCTCGTCCGTCGCGCAAAAGATGCCCGTCGGGCGGTGGCCCTGCTGCCAGGCGTCCCGCATGAGCCGGTAGCCGCCCAGCACCGAGCCCCCGCCCCGCAGGATGACGGGGGCCAGGGACTGGCCGCCGTGCTCGGCCAGGGCGGCGGTGAAGCCGGCCGCGCGGTCCACGGCCCACTGGTGCTCATCGGCCACCGTGAGGTGCAGCAGGTCGCGGTGGCCCAGCGCGAGGAGGCGCATGGCGGCGAGGCGGCCACCGCCGATGTCGTCGGGCGCCACGCAGGACACGCCCGGGTGGTGGCCGATGAGCGCGCCTGGGACCCCGCGCCGCCAGAGGGTCGCCAGCCGCTGGTCGATGTCGGTGCAATGGAACATCAGCACCGCGTCCAGCCGCCGTCGCACGGGGGTGATGTCCACCGGGAGCTCGATGAACTGGGTGGCGTGCATCTGCATCTCCCGCAGCAGGGCGCGCCAGATGACGCTGAAGTAGGGCGACAGCCGGTTCTCTCCGGCGCCCACCCAGATGCCGAGGGTGTGCTTGCTGCGCCGCGACAGCTCCCGGGCCACGGGGTCCGGCTCGTAGCCGAGCTTCTTCATCACGGCGAGGACCGTTTCCCGCGTTTCGGCGGCCACGGTGGGCTTGCCGTTGATGACGCGGCTCACCGTGCCCGTGGAAACACCGGCCTGGCGGGCGATCTCACCGATGGTGATCTTCATGGGGGCCGCCGGGAAAGGAGCGCGGGAGAAGGGAAGGGACCACCCATGAATAGCGTTCGGTCATCCGGGCGTCAATCCAGGCAGTCCAGGGCGCGGGCCGCGCCGTAGAGGCTCAGGTCGTAGTCCCGGGTGATGAAGACCGGCGTTTCCCGGGTGAGGACGTCGATGTGCGGGCGGTAGTTCCGCTCGAACCGGGCCATGAAGCGGCCGCCCTCCAGGAATCGCTCGGAGTTCTTGGCGGCGATGCCCCCGGCGAGGAAGAGTCCCCCGGTGGGCAGGAACGCGGCGCAGAGCTCGGCGCAGACCCGGGCGTAGAGGTCCACGAACATCGACATGGCGCGGGTGCAGGCCGGATCCCAGCCGGCACGGGCGGAGATGGCGGCGGGCTGGTCCGCGGCGGGAAGGTCCAGGAGGGCAGTGGTTCCAGCCGCCCCCTGCGCGCGGCCCGAGTCGAGGAGGAAGCGGAGGATGCGGGCCAGGCCCTGTCCGGAGACGGCCAGCTCGGCGCCCGGCGGGCCGGGCAGGCCGTCGGCCAGGTGCCTCCAGAGGGCCAGGGAGTCCTCGTCGAACACCGGCAGGCCGATGTGTCCCCCTTCGCTGGGGTAGGCCCGGGCGCCCTGGGGCGTGCGCACGATGAAGCCCGCGCCGAGGCCCGTGCCGGCGCCCACCACCAGGGCGAGGCCCTTGGGATCCGCCTTGGGGAGGCTGGCGTCGCCGTGGGGAAGGGGGAGGACCTGGCCAGCGTCCGAGAGGTTCAGCTCGAGCACGCCGCAGGACAGGGCCGTGAAGTCGTTGATCAGGCGGACCGGGATGCCCAGCGCCTGCTCCAGCTCGGTGCCGTCCATGTCCCAGGGGGCATTGGTGAGGCGGATGCGGCGGTCTAGGACCGGGCCGGCCCCGGACAGGCAGGCCCGGACCGGCCGATCAGCCGGAGCAGAGGCGAGGAACCGCCGGATCGGCCCCAGGATGGACGGCTCGTCCTGGGTGCTGAAGCGTTCCTTCCGGTGGAGGCGGTAGCCGGATTCGCCAGGCGCCAGCAGGGCCAGGCTGAGGTTGGTGCCGCCCACGTCCGCCACCAGGATGAGGTTGTCAACGGTTGCATCCACTGGATATCACCTCAGCAGGTCCCGAAAGTGGGGCAGTAACGCCCCTTCAGGCCATGACGGCCGGCCGGGATCAGATTGTCCCCTCCCAGGCGAGGCGTCCACTGGATCACACGGAACGCTCCGGACGGATCAGGATGGCCCCCAGCTGGGCGTCGGCGACTGAAACCAGCCTGGATGCTGCATCGCATGCGAATCGTCAAAAAGTTCCCCCGCTCCTGAATTCCTTTCTTGACACGCCCATGACACCAGTCGACCATACCTGCGACTTCCTTGTAACCGTTTACACACCCCTCGACGCCACACCCCTGTCCCCATCCATGTTTCCCGCAGGTACCCAGGAAAAGCAGACCGTGAATATCGATTTGTAACCGGTTACATCGAATTCTCCCAGCCACCCGCCTTGTCCCCAATCCAGAAAGGAACTCAGGCCATGCCCGTCCGGGAACCCGTCGCCCACCCGATCCCAGGCACCGAATGGTGGCGCGGGGCGGCGGTCTACCAGATCTACCCCCGGAGCTTCCAGGACACGAACGGGGATGGCGTCGGCGACCTTCCGGGCATCACCGCCCACCTGGCCCATGTGGCGGGCCTGGGCGTGGACGCCATCTGGATCTCCCCCTTCTTCACGTCGCCCATGAAGGACTTCGGCTACGACGTGTCGAACTACCGGGGCGTGGATCCCACCTTCGGCACGCTGGCGGACTTCGACCGGCTGGTGGCCGAGGCGCACCGCCTGGGCCTGAAGGTGCTCATCGACCAGGTGCTGTCCCACTCCTCCGACCAGCACGCCTGGTTCAAGGAGAGCCGCGCCAGCCGCGCCAATCCCAAGGCGGACTGGTACGTCTGGGCTGAGGCCAAGGCGGACGGCACGCCGCCCAACAACTGGCAGTCGGTCTTCGGCGGCTCGGCCTGGACCTGGGAGCCGCGGCGGCGGCAGTACTACCTCCACAACTTCCTGGAGTCCCAGCCGGACCTGAACTTCCACCATGAGCCCGTGCAGGCCCAGCTGCTGGAGGAAGTGCGGTTCTGGATGGAGCGCGGTGTGGACGGCTTCCGCTTCGACGCCTGCAACTTCCACTTCCACGACCAGCGGCTGCGGAACAACCCGGCGGCCCGGCCCGGATCCGTGGAGCTCACCTCCGTCCAGGAGGGCAACCCCTACGGGCGGCAGATCCATCGCTATGACAAGACCCGGCCGGAGAACCTGGGGTTCCTGAAGCGCCTCCGGACGCTGCTGGACCAGTACGGGGCCATGAGCGTGGGCGAGATTGGCGACGAAGGCGCCCTCGCCACCATGGCCGAGTACACCGCGGATGGCGACAAGCTGCACATGGCCTACGGGTTCAGCCTCTTCACGGACGAGTTCAGCGCCGGGCGCATCCGGTCCGTGGTGGAGGAGTTCGAGCGCCACGTCCGTCGCGGCGGCGGATGGGGCTGCTGGTCGCTCTCCAACCACGACAGCGTCCGGGTGGTCACCCGCTGGGGCAAGGGCGTGGACGATCCTGCCTTCCCCAAGCTGCTGCTGGCGGTGCTGGGCTCCCTGCGGGGGAGCTTCTGCATCTACCAGGGCGAGGAGCTGGGCCTGCCCGAGGCGGAGGTGCCCTTCGACCGCCTCATCGATCCCTACGGCATCACCTTCTGGCCGGACTTCAAGGGCCGGGACGGCTGCCGCACCCCCATGCCCTGGACCAGCGAGGCGCCGCGGGGCGGGTTCTCGACCGTGGAACCCTGGCTGCCCATGTTCCCGGATCACCTGCCCCGCGCCGTGGCGGTCCAGGCCTCCGATCCCGATTCGGTGCTGGGCTTCTACCGGCGCTTCCTCGTCTGGCGGAAAGGCTTCGAATCCCTCCGGCGCGGGACCATCCGGTTCCAGCGCACCGCCGAGCCCCTCCTGGCCTTCCGCCGCGAGGCCGGCGACGAGCACATCCTGGCGGCCTTCAACCTGAGCCCCAACCCCATCAGCCACACGGTTCCCCGTTCCGTCCAGCCCCTCGACGGGCCTGGCCTCCCGGCCTGCCGCCTCGAAGGCCGGACCCTCCACCTTCCCCCTTGGGGAGGGTTCTTCGGCCGCATGGCCTGACCCCATGCGCCGGCCCTCCCTCCGCAAGCTTCCCACCCAACCCGCCGCCCCCGCGGCTTCTCCCACTGGAGGCAAGACCATGAAGTCTCTCTCCCTCATCAAGGCCGCGCTGCCCTTGGCGCTGGCCTGCGGACCGCTCCTCGCGCAGGATGTGGTCGAAATCCACGGCTACATGCGCACCGGTATCGGCCGCTCTTCCAACGGCGGTGAGCAGGTCACCTTCTACCTGCCCAATACCGGCGATGCCGTCACGGCCGGTCCTGGCTATCGCCTCGGCAACGAGACCGATACCTACATCGAACTGGCCGTCGACGTGAAGGCCTACGAGAAGGGCAGCACCACCTTCAAGCTCCACTTCCGCCCCACCTTCCGTCAGTACTACGGAGCCCGCGATGCCTCCTCCGACGCTGGTGGCAACGTCAACGGGTCTTTCTACCCGAACAACACCCAGCAGGTCTTCATTCGTGAAGGCTGGGGCGAGGCCACGGGGATCTTCGGCAAGAGTGGCCCCTTTAAGGATGCCTCGCTGTGGATCGGCCGGCGGTTCTACCAGCGCCAGGACCTCCATATCCGCGACCAGTGGTACTGGAACAACAGCGGGGATGGCGTGGGCATCGAGAACATCGACCTCGGCTTCGGCAAGCTGCACTACGCCTTCATCCAGAATGATACGGGCAATGTGGACACCGGCTGGGGCGCAGGCCACTTCCCCGGGAACCTGCAGACCGACACCTACAACCGGCAGGGGACCGTCATCGGCGCCCATGACCTGCGGCTCTCGGATCTGAATCCCTGGCAGGGTGCCAGCGTGACGCTCGGAATCCAGCACCAGGACGCGCGGAGCCGGGCCACTGTCGAGAACGCCTCGAACAACAACAAGGGCAACAAGTACTCGCTCATGTACACCCAGTCGGGCGTGCTGGGGGGCGATAACCGGGTCTACGTGGCGTTCGGGGATGGCTCGACTTGGTACAACTGGTACAACCCCGAGCTCACGACCGCCAACAAGTGGCATCAGATCATGGATATCTTCTTCATCAAGCCGCTTCCGAACCTCGAGATGCAGGGCGTGGTGGAGTACCGCAGGCAGGACGGTGCCGATACCAACAAGGGTGCTTCGAATACCTGGAAATCGATCGGTGTTCGGCCCACGTACTTCTTCACCCAGCATTTCAGCCTGGCCTACGAGATCGGCTACGACCAGCTCAAGTTCGACAATGAGAACGGCAACCGCCACCTGAACAAGCAGACGCTGGCCCTGCAGTGGAGCCCCCAGGCGAGCTTCTGGTCCCGCCCCCAGCTCCGCCTGTTCGTGACCAAGGGCTCCTGGAACAACGAGCTGGCGAACAACTGGGGCCCCGTGGATGCCGGTCAGTTCAGCAGCCGCGGCCAGAGCTCCGGCTACACCTACGGCGCCCAGATCGAGGCCTGGTGGTAATGACTGGCTGACGGAGCGGCCCGTCCTCCGGGGCGGGCCGTTTCCTCGCTCCTGACGCAAAGGACCGGATGTGAAGATCCCCCGCCTGATGACGGCCACGGCCCTGCTCGCCTACCTCCTGGTGGGCGGGGCGGGCTGTGCCGGCCCGAGCTCGACCAGCCCCAGCCGCTACCCGGTGGACACCACGATCATCGCCCCCGGCCAGCAGCTGGAGAATGCCCCCGGCTGGTACCGGGATGCGGTGGTCTACCACATCTGGGTGAAGGCCTTCGCCGATGGCGCCTACCAGGACGGCATCGGCGACCTTCCCGGCATCCAGGGCAAGCTGGACTACCTCCAGTCCCTGGGTGTGAACACCCTGTGGCTGTCGCCGATCTTCGAGTGCGGCTACAAGGGCGACAACATGCATGGGTACGACACGACGGACTACTACGCCGTGAACGACCGCTTCGGCACCCGCGCGGACCTCAAGGCCCTCATCGAGGCCGTGCATGCGAAGGGGATGCGGATCCTCTTCGACTTCGTGCCGAACCACACCTCCACGAAGCATCCCTGGTTCACGAACGCCGCCACGCGGGACAGCTGGTACATCTGGAGCGCCGGCCAGCCCGCGGGCTGGGGCCTCCCCTGGGGCGGCGGCACGTCCCGGGACGTCTGGAAATCCGGCGCCTCCGGCTACTTCTACACCTCCTTTGCCACAGACACCCTGGCGGACCTGAACTTCTACAACCCGGCCGTCCAGGCCGAGATGCGGAAGGTCCAGGCCTTCTGGCTGGACCGTGGTTTCGACGGCATGCGGGTGGACGCGGTGCGCTACCTCTGCGAGACCGGCCCCGGCCAGCAGGCGGACCAGCCGGACACCCACGCGCGGCTCCAGGCCTTCCGCGCGCTGCTGGACGAGTACGACAGCGGCGACCTCCATCCCCATCCGGGCGGCGACCCGGCAAAGCACAGCAGCAAGGCCATGATCGCCGAGGCCTGGACCAACGACGCCTCGGGCGTGACGCCCTACTACGGCAACGGCGCGAACGAGTTCCACATGTGCCTGGACTTCAGCGCGCCCTGGGCCATCTACAACACCATCAGCCGGGGGGACGCCACGCAGCTGACCTCCCTCTGGGAGCACGAGCAGCGCACCTACCCGGCGGGCTACCGCTCGGCCACCTTCGACTCGAACCACGACAACCTCATCTCCCGCCCCGGCACCCAGTACGGCGGCGACCGGAGGAGGATCATCCTGGCCGAGGCCCTGAACCTCCTGTCCCCCGGCACACCCATCCTCTACTACGGCAACGAGGTCGGCATGGCCGGCAAGGCCGGCTCGGACATCAACCTCCGCCAGCCCATGGACTGGGCGGCGGTGACGGCCCAGACGGGCCAGCCCGACTCCATCCTGAGCTGGTGCACCTACCTCATCCAGGCCCGGAAGACCTATCCGGCCCTGCGCGGCGGCTACGCGACCCTTCCCACCGACGTGGGCACCGGCAAGGCCCTCGCCTACCTGCGCGATGCGGGCACCGAGCGGGTGCTGGTGGTGGTGAACCTCACGGGCGCGGCCCAGACAGTCACCGTTTCGGGGCTGACGGCCCTGGGCGTGCTCGCCTCCGGTCCCGTCCAGGCCATCCTGGGCGACCTGAAGGGCGTCGGCGCCCTCAGCGGCGACGCCTATGCCGCATCCAACCTGCCCCCCTACGGTGTCCGCGTGCTCTACCTGGCGGGCACAGGCTTCCAGGGCACCCTCCACGGCGACTTGCCCTGACCTTGCCTGCGGGCCTTCGCGGCCCTATCCATCTGGCTCCACCCGTCTCATCCGGAATCCCCATGGCCGACCTCCAATTCAAAGCCCTCCGCAAGTCCTTCGGTGACATCGAGATCCTCCACGGGATCGACCTCGGCATCACGGACGGGGAGTTCGTCGTCTTCGTGGGGCCGTCGGGCTGCGGGAAGTCCACGCTCCTGCGCTGCATCGCGGGCCTGGAGGAGATCACCAGCGGCGAGCTCTACATCGGCGGCCGCCAGGTGAACGAGGTGCCGCCCTCCAAGCGCGGCATCGCCATGGTGTTCCAGAGTTATGCCCTCTACCCCCACATGACCGTGGCCGAAAACATGGCCTTCGGCCTCAAGCTCGCCGGGCGTCCGAAACAGGAGATCACGGAGGCCGTCCAGCGGGCCGCCCAGATCCTCCAGATCGAACCCCTGCTCGATCGCCGTCCGAAGGCGCTGTCGGGGGGACAGCGCCAGCGGGTGGCGATCGGCAGGGCCATCGTGCGGAAGCCCGGCGTCTTTCTCTTCGATGAGCCCCTGTCCAACCTGGATGCCGGGCTGCGCGTGCAGATGCGGGTCGAGCTGGCCCGCCTGCACAAGGACCTGGCCACCACCATGGTCTACGTCACCCACGACCAGGTGGAGGCCATGACCCTGGCCGACCGCATCGTGGTCATCAACGAGGGCCGCATCGAGCAGGTGGGCACGCCCCTGGAGCTCTACCGCCGCCCCTCCAACCGCTTCGTGGCCGGCTTCATCGGCTCGCCCAAGATGAACTTCCTCCCCTGCACGCTGGTCTCCGCCACGGAGGCGCTGGCCACGGTGCGGCTGGAGGACGGCACCCAGGTGACCGCGCAGGTGGACGCCCGGGGCCAAGCCGAGGGCGCGGCGCTCACCTTGGCCATCCGCCCGGAGCGCCTGCTGGCCGAGACCGCCTCCGGCGAAGGCACGGCCCGCACCTCGGTGATCGTATCCGAGCACTTGGGCGACACCGTCTTCCTGTACGTCCATGCCCCCGGCGGCCAGGGGCAGCTCACGGTGAAGGCTCTGCCCGAGACTCCCCTCCGGACCGGCGACGAGACCCACCTTCGTTTCCCGGCCAAGCACTGCCACCTGTTCGGCCCGGACGGCCGGGCCTGCACCCGCCTCATCTAGCGTTCCCATCCACCGGACCTTCCGGCCCAACCCAAGGAGACTGTCGTGAGTCATCCATCCACCCTCCGCAAACTGGCGGCCACCACCGCCCCCCTGCTCGTCGCCGGCGCCCTCACCGTGGCCCAGGCGGCCGAGAAGGGCAAGCTCCTCGTCTGGATCAATGGCGACAAGGGCTACAACGGCCTCCAGAAGGTGGGCGACGAGTTCACCAAGAAGACCGGCGTGAAGGTCGTCGTCGAGCATCCCGAGGACGCCCCCGGCAAGTTCCAGGCGGCCGCCGAAGAGGGCAAGGGGCCCGACATCTGGATCTGGGCCCATGACCGTGTGGGCGAGTGGGCTGACAGCGGCGTCATCAACGCCGTGACTCCCGGCAAGAAGATCAAGGACCAGATCGACGCGAAGGCCTGGCAGGCCTTCACCATCAAGGGCAAGGTGTGGGCCTACCCCGTGGCCATCGAGGCGGTCTCCCTCATCTACAACAAGAACCTGATCAAGACCCCGCCGAAAACCTTCGAGGAGATCTTCGCCCTCGACAAGAAGTTCGCGGCCCAGGGCAAGAAGGCCATCCTGTGGGACTACACGAACACCTACTTCACGATGCCCATGCTGGCGGCCAACGGCGGCTACGCGTTCAAGATGAACGCCGACGGCACCTATGACCAGAAGGACACGGGCGTGAACAACGCCGGGGCCGTCATCGGCGCCGAGCTGCTCACGAAGATGGTGAAGGAGGGCGTGATGCCCAAGGGCGCCACCTATGCCGACATGGAAGCCCAGATGGCCCAGGGCAAGCTCGCCATGATGATCAGCGGCCCCTGGGCCTGGGACAACCTCAAGAAGGCCAAGATCAACTTCGGCGTGGCCAAACTCCCCAGCGTGGCCGGCAAGCCCGCCAAGCCCTTCGTGGGCTACATGGGCGCCATGATCACCAAGGCCGCCTCCTCCGCCGGGAACGTGGACATCGCCCGCGAGTTCATCGAGAACAACATGCTGACGCTGAAGGGTCTCGAGACCATCAACGCCGACGTGGCCATCGGCGCCCCCGCCAACAAGGCCGCCTACGCCAAGATGAAGAACGATCCCTTCATCCAGGTCTCCATGGCCAGCGCCACCGATGGCGTCGTCATGCCGAACAACCCCCGCATGGGCCGCTTCTGGGCCGCCATGGTCTCCGCCCTGAACAACATGACCGAAGGCCGCCAGACCCCGAAGGAAGCCCTGGACGCCGCCGCCAAGCGGATCCTCAAGTAGCCGTTCCTCCCGGCACGGGGCGGGCCTCCGGGTCCGCCCCGCCGCTCCGGGCCCTCTTCAAGATTCGGATCCACCCATGCCCATGCCGCCGGTTCTCAAACGCCTCCTGCCGTCCCTCCTGATGGTCCTCCTGGGACTGGCCGGGCTGTACGCCGTCACCGTGGTCTACGCCACGGGCGAGACCCTGCTGGCAGGCGTCATGCTCGTGACCCTGGTCTGTTTCGTGTGGATCTACACCTCGAAGAAGACCTATGCCTACCGCTACCTCTTCCCGGGCATCGGCGCGGCGTTGATCTTCGTGGTCTTCCCGATGCTCTACACCATCCGCATCGGCTTCACCAACTACAGCTCCACGAACCTCCTGACCTTCAAGCGGGCCACCCAGTACCTGCTGGAGGAGACCTACCGGGCCGAGGGCGCCACCTACACGTCCGAGCTCCATGCCGACGGCGGTCGCTGGCGGTTCCGCCTGGAGGATGCCGACAGCGGCGCCGCCTTCGCGACGGAGCCCTTCGCCCTGGGCGCCGAGGGGACGCACCTCACCCTGAAGGCCCAGCCGGCCACCGGGCCGCTTCCCGGCGACGAGATGCCCCTCAAGGACCTGATCGACCGCCAGCCCTTCCTCAAGGGCCTCGCGGTGGTCATGCCCGACGGCAGCCAGGTGCGCATGACGGGCCTGCGGGAGTTCGCCCCCAGCCGGCCCCAGTTCACGCGCAACGCCGACGGCAGTCTCACAAACAACGAGACCCATGACGTACTCCGGCCCAACTTCAAGACGGGCTTCTACGAGACCGCCGACGGCGAGTCGGTGACGCCGGGCTTCCAGGTGGACATCGGCTGGAAGAACTACGTCGACATCTTCACGGACACCTCCCTGCGCGAGCCGCTGTGGCGGATCTTCACCTGGACCATCGTCTTCTCCACCCTGACGGTGGTGTTCTGCACCGCGCTCGGCATGGTGCTAGCCGTGCTGCTGAGCTGGGAGAACCTGCGGTTCCGAGGTGTCTACCGGCTGCTCCTCTTCCTGCCCTACGCGGTGCCGGGCTTCATCTCCATCCTCGTGTTCAAGGGGCTCTTCAACAACAACTTCGGCGAGATCAACCTGGTGCTGAACGGCCTCTTCGGCATCAAGCCCACGTGGTTCTCGGATCCCTTCCTGGCCAAGACGATGATCCTTATCGTCAACACCTGGCTGGGTTTCCCCTACATGATGGTGGTTTGCATGGGCCTCATCAAGGCGATCCCCCAGGACCTCTACGAGGCCTCGGCGGTGGCGGGCGCGGGGCCGATCACCAACTTCTTCAGGATCACGATGCCGCTGATCCTCAAGCCCCTCACGCCGCTGCTCATTTCCTCCTTCGCTTTCAACTTCAACAACTTCGTGCTCATCAGTCTCCTGACGGGTGGGCTGCCGGACTTCCTGAACACCTCCACGCCGGCGGGCACCACGGACATCCTCGTGTCCTACACCTACCGCATGGCCTTCCAGGACTCGGGCCAGAAGTTCGGCCTGGGCGCGGCCATCTCCACGGTGGTGTTCCTGATGGTGGCCGTGATCTCGATGATCCAGATCCGGTCCACCCGCATCGCCGAAGACACCAAGCGCTGAGAGGAGAGGCCATGGCTATCGTCATCGACAAATCCCAGCGCTGGCGCGTCGTCGCCGCCCATGTGTTCCTGATCTGCCTCTGTGCCCTGGTGATCTTCCCGCTCCTGATGGTGGTTTCCATCTCGCTCCGCCCCGGCAACTTCGCCACGGGGAGCCTGATCCCCACGACCATCAGCCTGGAGCACTGGCGCTTCGCCCTGGGCC
The DNA here is from genome assembly GCF_022808815.1 of Geothrix paludis. Classification (GTDB taxonomy): domain Bacteria; phylum Acidobacteriota; class Holophagae; order Holophagales; family Holophagaceae; genus Geothrix; species Geothrix paludis. The sequence continues at coordinate 408,583 of NZ_JAKZLC010000003.1, forward strand.
TGCCCGTGACCAACGCGGACGGCCAGGTGATCATCCCCGATCTGCCCGTGCTGCGATGGCTGTGGAACTCCGTGAAGGTGGCCACCCTGTCGGCCACCACGGCGGTGCTGCTCTCCACGACCGCCGCCTACGCCTTCGCCCGCATGAAGTTTGCCGGGAAGAAAGCCTCGCTCGTGGGGCTGATGCTGATGCAGATGTTCCCCACGATCCTGGCCCTCATCGCCATCCACGCCATCTTCTCCCGGCTCGGGCACACCTTCCCCGCCTTCGGCATCGACAGCCCCTGGGCGCTGGTCCTCGCCTATTCCGGCGGCATCGCCCTGCACATCTGGACCATCAAGGGCTTCTACGAGACCATCCCGGCCGAGATCGAGGAAGCCGCCACTGTGGATGGCGCCACGCCCTGGCAGGCCTTCTGGCGGGTGCTGCTGCCCATGGCCCTGCCCATCATCATGGTCATCTTCCTGCTGGCCTTCATCGGCGCGGTCAACGAGTACCCCGTGGCCTCCATCCTGCTGCGCAGCCAGGACCAGCTCACCATGGCCGCGGGCATGAAGCAGTTCCTCTACCAGCAGAAGTACCTCTGGGGCGACTTCGCGGCCGCGGCCATCCTCTCCGGCCTGCCCATCGCCGTCGTCTTCATCCTCGTCCAGCGCTGGATGATCTCCGGCCTCACCGCCGGCGCCAACAAGGGCTGAACCGCTTTCCCACCCAACCCGAGGGCCGAGCCCTCCCTTCCCCCAAGGAGTCACGCATGAGCCTCCGCACGACCTTCCTCAAGGCGATCGCCGTGATCGCCCTGATCATCACCCCCGCCCTCGCCGCACCGCCCGAGGGCAAGATCCAGATCAACTACCACCGCTGCGACGGCAAGTACGAGAAGTGGGGTGTGCACCTCTGGAAGAGTCCCAACATGCCCCTGCCCGACATCGAGTGGCCCAACCCCATGATGCCCACCGGCAAGACCGACTTCGGCGTCTTCTGGCAGGTGGACCTCGAGGAGTTCAACACCGGCTCCAAGTCCCAGGTGAACTACATCATCCACAAGGGCGACATCAAGGAGCAGGGCGCTAAGGACATGGCCTTCGACGGCCGCGCCCACAAGGAGATCTGGGTGGTCAACAACGACCGCACCATCTACTTCTCCAAGGAAGAGGCCCTGAAGGACCACGTCTGCAAGAAGTAGGGCCTTCAGCCTTCTCGCTGTTCATCACCGTTCATCACCGGTTGATCTTTCCTTTTCCTCGAGCAGAGCGCTAAAGAAAAAGGGAACCAGTGATAGACGGTGATGAACGGTGAACAGGAAGGCCTGTCTTGAATCACCGTCATGTTGAATGTTTCTATCCGAGGTCCCATGTTTCCGCTTCAAAGCCGCCCGGCTTTTCGTTCCCTGTTGCTGGCGGTTGGACTCGCTGCGACCCACCTGTCCGCACTTGCCCAGGCGCCGGTGGCCGTTCCAGGCACCTTCGCCGAGAACCCCATCGTCTACTTCGTGATGACGGACCGCTTCGTCAACGGAGACCCCTCCAACGACCACGCCTACGGCCGCCAGCGGGAGATGAACCCCAAGGATGACGTGGGCACCTGGCATGGGGGCGACTTCAAGGGCCTCACCCATAAGCTCAAGGAGGGCTGGTTCAAGGAGCTGGGCGTGAACGCCCTGTGGATCACCGCACCCTATGAGCAGATCCATGGCTGGGTCCAGGGCGGCCAGCGCGAGTTCAAGCACTACGGCTACCACGGCTACTGGGCCCTGGACTACACAGTGATCGACCAGAACCTGGGCACCGCGGCGGACCTCCGCGAGCTGGTGGACACGGCCCACGCCCAGGGCATCCGCGTGCTCTTCGACGTGGTGATGAACCACCCCGGCTACCTCGACATCCAGACGGCCAAGGACCTGAAGGTGGACGTCCTGTGGGAGGGCTGGGAGAAGGACCCGAACCTGCTTCGTAACTACCACAACTACATCGACTACAACTCCTTCAAGTTCGGCGACTGGTGGGGCCGGCCCTGGGTGCGCGCCGGGCTGCCCGGCTACATCGACGGCGGCCGCAACGACCTCACCATGCAGCTCGCCTTCCTGCCCGACTTCCGCACCGAGAGCCCCGACTTCGTGAAGCTCCCGAAGTTCCTGAAGGAGAAGGCGGACACGAAGGCGGTGGACCTCGCCAACACCACCGTGCGCGGCTACCTCATCAAGTGGCTCACGGACTGGGTCCGCGAGTACGGCGTCGACGGCTTCCGCTGCGATACCGTGAAGCACGTGGAGCCGGAGGCCTGGGCCGCCCTCAAGACCGAGGCCGTGAAGGCCCTGGCGGAGTTCAAGGCCAAGAACCCTACCCGCAAGGTCGACGACGCCCCCTTCTGGATGGTGGGCGAGTTCTGGGGCGCGGGGCCCGAGAAGCACAAGATGACGGGGTTCGGCTTCGACGCCATGATCAACTTCGACTTTCAGCAGCAGGACGGCGCCTTCGCCAAACCCGAGAAGCTCTTCCGGAGCTACGCCCAGGCCCAGGCCGGCAAGCCTGTCCACATGCTGAACTACCTCTCGTCCCACGACACGGAGCTGTTCGACCGCAGCAAGCTCATCGAGGGGGGTACGGCCCTCCTGCTGGCCCCCGGCGGGGTGCAGATCTTCTACGGCGACGAGACCGCCCGGCCGGAAGGGCCCATGCCCCGCACGGACAAGCAGCAGGCCACCCGCTCGGACATGAACTGGGGCAAGGTGGATGCGAAGGTCCTGGCCCACTGGCGCAAGCTCGGCACTTTCCGCGCCCGCCACCGGGCCCTGGCCGCAGGCGAGCACAAGCAGCTGGGCGACGCACCCTACACCTTCAGCCGCATGGAGGCTGCCAGTGGCGACCGCGTGGTGGTGGCCCTGGGCGCCCAGGGCCAGGTGAGCGTCCCCGTGGCCGGCGTCTTCAAGGACGGCGAGACCCTGCGCGACGCCTACACCGGCCGCACCGCCACGGTGGCCGGCGGGAAGGTGGCCCTCCAGGCGGAGGGGACCGTCCTGCTCGAGCGCGTCCAGGCCCACTGAGATTGCCACCTGCGCCATCCGGCACGGATGGCGCGCGGAACATCGCACGAATCGAGAACGAAGGAGCCTGCATGACCATCAAGAAGCTGCCCCGGGTCGCGTATTTCTGCATGGAGTACGCCCTCGAGAGCTCGTTCAAGATCTATTCCGGCGGCCTGGGCATCCTCGCCGGCGACTACCTGAAGGGCGTGAAGGACCACGGCTACCCCATGGTGGGCATCGGCATCCGCTGGAAGCAGGGCTACGGCGAGCAGATGGTGGACCCGGCGACAGGCAGGGTCTTCGACGCCTACAAGAACGCCAGCCACGAATTCCTGGAGGACACCGGCGTCACCGTCGAGGTGGAGATCAAGGCCCGGCCGGTGAAGATCAAGGTATGGCGGGTGAACAGCTACGGCGTGGACTCCCTCTACCTGCTGGACACGGACATCGAGGAGAACGACGGCGAGGCCCGCTGGATCACCGGCCAGCTTTACGGCTGGTTCGGCGAGGAGCGCGTGGCCCAGGAGATGGTGCTGGGCATCGGCGGTGTCCGTGCCCTCCAGGCCCTCCGCATCAAGCCTGACGTCTACCACTTCAATGAGGGCCACGCCCTGTTCGCGGGCTTCGAGCTGATCCACCAGCGCATGACCAAGGGCGCCACCTTCGAGGCCGCCTGGGCCAAGACCCGTGACGAGGTCGTCTTCACCACCCACACGCCCATCGTCCAGGGGAACGAGTCCCATCCCATCGACCGCTTCCTCTACATGGGCGCCAACCTCGGCATGACCAAGGCCCAGCTCAAGCAGCTCGGCGGCAGCCCCTTTAACATGACCGTGGGGGCCTTGCGGCTGTCGCGGATCTCCAACGCCGTGGCCGACCTGCACCGGGTCACCTCCAACAAGATGTGGAAGCACATCGAGGGCCGGAGCGAGATCATCGGCATCACCAACGCCATCCACCGTCCCACCTGGGTGGACGCCCGCATGCTCGACCTCGGCGCCAGCTATGACGGCACGAAGAAGGCGAAGGACGCGATCTGGAAGGCGCACCTGGACAACAAGAAGAAGCTCATCGCCTTCGTGGAGGCCCGCACGGGCGTGAAGCTCGACGCGGACAAGCTGCTCATCGGCTTCTCCCGCCGCGCGGCGCCCTACAAGCGGTCGAATTTCATCTTCACCGACCGCAAGTTCATCGAGCCGCTGCTCAAGAGCGGCCGGCTCCAGATCGTCTTCTCCGGCAAGGCCCACCCCCTGGATGACAACGGCAAGCGCATCGTCGAGAACATCCTGGAGATGACGAAGCGGTACCCCGAGAGCGTGGTGTTCCTCGAGAACTACGACATGGAGATCGGCCGCATGCTCACCCGCGGCTCCGATGTGTGGCTGAACAACCCGCGCCGGCCCAAGGAGGCCTCGGGCACCTCCGGCATGAAGGCCGCCATGAACGGGGCTCTGAACCTGTCGATCCTGGACGGCTGGTGGCCCGAGGCCTGCGAACACGGTGTGAACGGCTGGCAGTTCGGGGATGGCTTCGAGAGCGAGGACGAGGCGGTGCTGGACAAGCACGACTTCAAGGCCTTCAAGAAGGTGCTGTCCGACGAGGTGCTGCCCACCTACTACGATCGTCACGACGCCTGGGTGGACATGATGGCCGCCTCGATCCGGAGCACCCGCGATGCCTTCGGCGTCGAGCGCATGCTCGACGAGTACTACAGCCGGATGTACAAGCGGGCCTCCCGCTAGTCCCTCCGCAGGAGGTCCCATGTCCCGAGCCGCCCTGTTCCCCCTGGTCGTCAGCCTGGTCCTCCTGCTCGCCTGCGGAGGTGGAGGCGGCGGGGGCGGGAGCACGGGCCCTTCCAACCCCAGCGCCTCGGCCCTTGATGCGGATCCGAACGCCACGCCGGCCCCTGACGCCAGCTACTACAAGGTGCCCAGCACCGCCCTGGGACCGGTGTTCGGCTCGGGCACGGTCACCTTCAACTACTGGAATGCCAACGCCAGCGCCGTGGGGCTCTGCCTCTACGCGCACTGGAACGACGCCCTGAACGCCCCCGCGGCCACCGTGGCCATGACCCGTGGTTCCGGTGGCGTCTGGAGCACCGGGGCCATCGCACTCCCCGCGCAGAGCTTCTATGTCTTCAAGGTGGGCGGCGAGTACGTGCTGGACCCCTACGCCAAGTCCATGGCCCAGTGGGTGCGGACGCCCACGGCCTCCATCTCTGGTGACAGTATCGGGAAGGGCGCGATCGTGGATCCCACGGCCATCGGCCCCGATGGCGGCTGGACACCCTACGCCGGCGCCTCCTACTACTTCGACGGATCGGCCATGAAGGGCCCCGATGGCGCGACGGCAGCTCCTTATGCCTACGCCTCGAACCGGGACGCCATCCTCTACGAGACCGGCGTGCGCGACCTCACGGTGGATCCCAACCTCAGCGGGTTCGCCGCGGGGCACACCTGGGGCACGTTCAAGGGGCTGGTGGACCTGCTGCCCCACATCCAGAAGCTGGGCGTCACCCATGTGCAGCTGCTCTGCCCGCTGGAGAACTACACCTACGACCAGACGAAGATCGGTACCCGCGAGCTGACGATCAGCCAGACCTCCGGCGCCAACTACAACTGGGGCTACGATCCCCAGAACTACTTCACGCCCACCGGCATGTACTCGGCGGCCCCGGGCGATCCCGCGGCTCGCGTCAACGAGCTAAAGACCCTCATCAACGAGATCCACAAGCAGGGCATGGGCGTGGTGCTGGATGTGGTCTACAACCACACCGCCAACAACGCCGTGCTGGGCGATTCCGGCATCCAGGGCTACTACTACCGCAGCACCAGCCGGAACGGCGCGGGCAGCCAGGACGTGCGCTCCGAGGCCAAGATGGTACGGAAGCTCATCGTGGACTCCATCGCCTACTGGGTGCGGGAGTACAAGGTGGACGGGTTCCGCTTCGACCTCATGGGCGTGCTGGACACCCAGACGGTGAAGGCCGCCTACGCCGCCGCCACCTCCTACAACCCGAAGACCCTCTTCATCGGGGAAGGCTGGAACGGCTTCTACAGCGGGCCGGCCACGGACTACAACGGCGATGCCACCACCGGCGCGGACCAGGGGAATTCGGTCCAGTTCCTCGGTCAGAACGTCGCCATGTTCTCCGACAGCTACCGCCAGGTCTTCAAGAACGGCTTCCCCAACGACGGCCAGCCTGCCTTCCTCACGGGCGTCTCGCAGTCCGTGGCCACCCTGTTCTCCAACATCGCCGGCGTCCCCACCAACACCAGCCCGGCCTTCGCACCGGGCTCCACCAGTAACGTGGCCAGCTACCTCACCTGCCACGACAACCTCTGCCTCTATGACGTGCTGGCTATGGCCACCGCCGCGCCCAAGAGCCCGGCGGGCGACGCCATCCTCCTCAAGCGGGCCAAGGTGGGCTACGCCGCGCTGCTGACCTCCCAGGGGCTCGCGTTCATCCATGCCGGTGACGAGATGTTCCGCACCAAGGAGACCACCGGGCTGTACGCCAACACCAAGTCGAACGGCGGGCGCTACTTCGTGGACAACTCCTACAACGCCTCCGACGCCATCAACCTGGTGGCCTGGTCCCGGGTATACACGAACGGCAACCCGCTGGCCGGCGGCTTCGCCAACTACGACACCACCCAGAACGGCACCCAGCTCTACCGCTACGTCCAGGGCCTCATCTTCCTGCGGAAGAGCACCAACGCCTTTCGCCTGCCAGACGCCGTGCGTGCCGCGAACGTGACCAGCCTTACGGCCTCGGGCGCCGGCAGCAGCGCCCTGGCCTTCGGCTACAAGGCCGTGTCCTCGGACGGCACGGGCACCTGGTACGTCTTCCACAATGCGGACACCACCGCGAAGACCTTCTCGGCGGACATCGACCTCACCACGGCCACCCTGGTCGCCGATGGCGCCGCCGCAGGCACCACGGCGATCGTCGCGCCCACTGGCGTGGCCGTCAGCGGTTCCACCGTGACGCTGGATCCGCTGACCTCGGCCATCTTCAGGAAATAGCGGCATCCGGCGTCTTCGAAAGTTAAAGAACACCACCAAGACACCAAGAAAAGCCAAGATCACCTGCTTTTGCCGTTCTTGGTGGTCCTGGTGCCTTGGTGGTGATCCGTGCTTTTCTTGATAATCCTTGGTTCCTTCCTGGTTCCAAGGAGGGCTACTTCAGCTCGATGAACGCGGCCTCCACCTTCCGGCGCCCGGGAAAGCCGGGCAGGGGATGGCTGGTGCGCTTCGCCAGGCGCCCGTCGAAGAAGTAGGGTCGCAGGACCGCCTTCGGATCCTTGGGGGCGAAGTAGAGGACCGCGGGCTGGTGGTGGAGGGCCTGGGCCGTGAGGTAGCCCACCAGGGCGTGCTCGGCGGAGTGGTAGCCGCTCTTCCACTGGTGGATCTTGGGGCCCTCCCAGGGCTCGAAATCAGGCCCTCCCGCCCCGCCCCAGACCTCGTGGTTCACGGGGTCCACCATGCGGCGGAACCAGAAGTCCGCGGTGCGGGGCAGGGGCGCCGCCTGGGCGGGGTCCCGCAGGGCCAGGGTCTCCGCCAGCTGGTCTAGCTCCGCGTAGATCCACCATTCCTTGCCCGAGTCCACGCTGCCATCGCGGCCGAGACGCGAGCCCCAGGTTCCGGAATCCGGCAGATAGGCCTGCTTCAGCACGGCCTGGGCACCGGTGGTCGCGAGGTCCACCAGGGCCTGGTCGTGCGTGAGCCGGCCGATGCGCTCCAGCATCCAGTAGGCCTTGGCCGTGTGGCCGAAGTCCGTGTGACGGGAGCCCAGCCGCTTCAGGGCCGGATCGTCGATGGTGCCCCAGAACAGGTGGCGGTCGGCGTCGTGGTAGTCCTTCACCATGACCGTTGCGAGGCGCTTCAGGTCGGCGGTCCAGGCCCGGCGCTCCCTGGGAGGCAGCAGGGGCGTGACCAGCAGCAGGTAGGCGTTCACCTGGTCCAGCTGGGCCACCAGTTCCTGGCGGAGCTGATCCTTGTCCGGGTCCTCCTTTACCACCCAGCGCAGGGCCTGCCAGTCCGGGTTCCAGTACTGGGAGAAGATGTGGTCCTTGAGCCGCCGGATGTCGGCCAGCACCGCCTCGTCGCGGGTGAGGTACCAGTACATCGCCATTCCCAGCTCCGCGTAGGCCAGGTCCTGGCTGGTACGGGCCAGCACCTCGGGCTTCGGCTCGCCCTTCTCGAACCAGGAGACGGCGCTGCCGGTGGCGGGATCCAGCGCCTTCGACCGGATGAAGGCCACGCCGTCCCGGGCCAGCTCGAGCATCTTCGGATCGCCCGTCAGGTGGTAGGCCACGCCGTAGAAGTAGGTCTGGCGGGACTTCATGCGGACGTACTCGCGGCCGAACTCGGCCCGGATCCAGCCTGGCGCGTCCGCGAGCTCGGCGGGTGGCTTGGCCCAGTCGACCACCTTGCCGTCGTTGCCGCGGAAGGTGGGAAAGTCGCCCCGAGGGGAGCCCCAGGCGTCCGGCACGTTCCAGAAGGGCAGAAGGTCGCCGCGGAAGTGGGCCAGCCAGCGCTCGCCCGTGGGCAGGTCGGCGGGGATCCGGGCGGCCAGGGGGGGCTGGGGCGCCGGGGTCGGGGGAATCCCACCGGCGAGGGCGAGGGTGGTCAGCAGCAGCAGAGGCTTGAACATGGAGAGGGCTCCCGCGTCAGGTGGAACGGCTCGCGCCTACTGGGCCTTCGCCTTCTCCAGGAGGCGCTGGCGCAGGTCCTTGAACTCGGTCTCCGAGATGAGCCCGTCCTTCTTGAGCTTCTCCAGCTTCTCCAGCTCGGTCCTGAGGTCGAAGGCGGGTGCCGCGGGAGCCGCCTCCGCGCCAGCGCCGAGCTTCGGTTCCGCGGCGGGTCTGCCGGCCGGGACCTTGGCGGGGTCCACCTCCTCCCGGGTCCCGAGCGCATCAACCCGGCCGTTGGCGAAGCGCACGAAGGAGGACCGCTCGTTGACCTTGAGGGCGCCGTAGCGGTCGTAGGCCTCGTACTCGAACAGCTCGAAGCCGTTGACCATGGACGTCCGGGAGGGCTGCCCGGCCCGGGCGATGACTTCCTTCCTGTCCATCCCGAGCCTGAGCTTGCCGAAGTCCAGGTCGGGCTTGGCGCATCCGACCATCGCGGCGACGGCGAGAGCGAAGAGGGGGGCGGCGGGGGACCAGCGCATGGGGACCTCGAATCAGAATCCAGGCAAGCAGTATGGCGGACCGGCGACCTCCTCCCAGGCCCAAGTTGGGCCGGGGACCGTCCTACTTCCCGATCACCCGCACCATTTCCAGGAGCTTGCTGGAGTAGCCCCACTCGTTGTCGTACCAGGCCACGAGCTTGACGAAGGTGCCGTCCAAGGCCATGCCGGCGTCGGCGTCGAAGACGGAGGTGCAGCTCTCGCCGCGGAAGTCCGTGGAGACCACCTTCCGGTCCGTGTAGCCCAGGATCCCCTTCATGGGGCCCTCGGAGGCGGCCTTCATGGCGGCGCAGATGGCCTCGTACGTGGTCTCCGTCTTCAGTTCGGCGGTGAGGTCCACCACGGAGACATCCGAGGTGGGCACGCGGAAGGACACGCCCGTGAGCTTCTTGTTCAGCTCGGGGATCACCTTGCCCACGGCCTTCGCCGCGCCGGTGCTGCTGGGGATGATGTTCTCCAGGATGCCCCGGCCCCCGCGCCAGTCGCGGTGGCTGAGGCCGTCCACGGTGCGCTGGGAGGCGGTGGCGGCATGCACGGTGGTCATGAGGCCGCGCTTGATGCCGAAGGTGTCGTTCAGCACCTTGGCCAGGGGCGCCAGGCAGTTGGTGGTGCAGGAGGCGTTGGAGACGATGGCCTGTCCGGCGTAGGTGTCGTGGTTCACGCCGTAGACGAACATGGGCGTGGCGTCCTTGCTGGGCGCGGAGAGCACCACCTTCTTGGCCCCGGCGGCCAGGTGCTTCGAGGCCAGTTCCTCCGTGAGGAAGAGGCCGGTGGATTCCACCACCACGTCCACGCCCGCCTCGTTCCAGCGGAGCGCCGCCGGGTCCTTCTCGGCGGTGAGGCGGATCTTCCGGCCGTCCACCACCAGGTGTCCGTCCTCGAGGGAGATCTTGCCCCGGAAGCGGCCGTGCACCGAGTCGTAGCGCAGCAGGTAGCCGAGGTAGTCGGGCTCCAGCAGGTCGTTGATGGCGACCACCTCTAGGTCCGGGAAGTCCTGCGCGGCGGCGCGGAACACCATGCGGCCGATGCGGCCGAACCCGTTGATGCCGATCTTGAGGGTCATGAAAAGCTCCTGAGTAAAGAGGTCAGCGGAGCGCCGCGGCGGCGCGGGCCAGTGCGGTGATGGCGGCCCAGTCGCCGGCATCCATCAATGCTTTCGGCGCGAGCCAGGAGCCGCCCACGCAGACCACGTTCGGCTGCGCGAGGTAGGCGGCGGCGGTGGCGGGGCTGATGCCGCCGGTGGGACAGAAGGCGAGGTCCCGGAAGGGGCCGGCCAGGGCCTTGAGCATGGGGATGCCGCCCGCCGGCTCGGCGGGGAAGAGCTTGAGGAAGCGGAAGCCCGCGTCCACGGCGGCCATCACCTCCGTGGGCGTCATCACCCCCGGCAGCAGGGGCAGGCCCGATCCGGCCGCCGCCTCCAGCAGGGGGCGGGTGAGGCCGGGGCTCACGGCGAAGGCGGCGCCCGCCTCGGCCACCTGTCGCAGCGCCTCGGGTGTGGTCACGGTGCCGGCGCCCACGTGGGCCTGGGGGAAGGCCCGGCGGATCTGCCGGATGGCCTCCAGGGCCACGGGGGTGCGCAGGGTGATCTCCAGGGTGGGGATGCCGCCCTCCAGCAGGGCCGCGGCCAGGGGCAGGCCCTGGTCCAGGCGGTCCAGGGCGATGACCGGCATCACCGGCGCGGCGCGGAGGATGGTCTCGAGGGAGGTCGTCATGGCCGGCTCCGGTCGAAGGCCTCGCCGAAGGAGGTGGCCCCGGCCTCGGCCTCGGTGGCGTGGGCGCGGAAGAGGCCGAACAGCTCGCGGCCGGTGCCGTGGTCGTGGCGGGCCGGAAGCGCGGCCAGCGGGCGCGCGGCCCATTCGGCGGGGTCCACCTTCACCTCCAGCCGTCCCTGCTCGGCGTCCAGCTCGATGAGGTCGCCGTCGCGCACCTTCGCCAGGGGGCCGCCGGCCAGGGCCTCGGGGGAGACGTGGATGGCCGCAGGCACCTTGCCGGAGGCGCCGGACATGCGGCCGTCGGTGACCAGGGCCACGTGGAAGCCCTGGTCCTGGAGGTTGGCCAGGGTGGGCGTGAGCTGGTGGAGCTCGGGCATGCCATTGGCCCGGGGACCCTGGAAGCGCACCACGGCCACGAGGTCCCCGGTGAGGCTTCCGGCCTTGTAGGCGGCCTGCAGGGCCTCCTGGCTGTCGAAGACCCGGGCAGGCGCCACCACGTGGCGATGCTCGGGCTTCACCGCCGAGACCTTGATGACAGAGCGCCCCAGGTTGCCCGTGAGCAGGCGCAGGCCGCCGTTGGGGTCGAAGGGCCGCGCCATGGGCCGCAGCACCGACTCGTCGCCGCTCTCCGCTGGGGCGTCCCGCCAGACCAGCTCGCCGTTCTCCAGCTGCGGAGCCTGGGTGTAGGGCCGCAGGCCCGGTCCTGCCACGGTCAGCACGTTGCCGTGCAGCAGGCCCGCGTCCAGCAGCTCCCGGATGAGGAAGCCCATGCCCCCGGCGCGGTGGAAGGCGTTCACGTCCGCCTGGCCGTTGGGGTAGGCCCGAACCAGCAGGGGCACGTGGGCGGAAAGCTCGTCGAAGTCGCTCCAGTCGATGACGATGCCCGCGGCCCGCGCGATGGCCACCAGGTGCAGGGTGTGGTTGGTGGAGCCGCCCGTGGCCAGCAGGCCCACCATGCCGTTCACGATGGCACGCTCGTCGATCACCAGGCCCAGGGGCGTGTACTCGGCGCTCCCTTCCACCAGGGCGGCGGCGCGGGCGGCGGCGCGGCGCGTGAGCGCCTCCCGCAGGGGCGTGCCCGTGGGCACGAAGGAGGCGCCAGGCAGGTGCAGGCCCATCACTTCCATGAGCATCTGGTTGCTGTTGGCGGTGCCGTAGAAGGTGCAGGTGCCGGGCGCCCAGTAGGCGGCGCCCTCGGCGGCCAGCAGCTCCTCCCGCGTGGCCTTCCCGGCCTGGTACCTCTGGCGGACCTTGGCCTTCTCCTCGTTGGAGAGGCCGCTGGGCATGGGGCCGCCGGGCACGAAGACCACGGGCAGGTGCCCGAACTGGAGGGCCCCGATGAGCAGGCCCGGCACGATCTTGTCGCAGACGCCCAGGCAGAGGGCCGCGTCGAAGACTCTGTGGGAGAGCGCCACCGCCGTGGCCATGGCGATGACGTCCCGGGAGAAGAGGGACAGCTCCATGCCCGGCTGGCCCTGGGTGATGCCGTCGCACATGGCCGGCACGCCGCCGGCCACCTGGGCCGTGGCGCCTGCGGCGCGGGCGGCCTCCTTGATCCAGGCGGGGAAGGCCCCCAGCGGCTGGTGGGCCGAGAGCATGTCGTTGTAGGCGGTGACGATGCCCAGGTTCGGTTCGCGGCCCTCCTTCAGCGCGGCTTTGTCGGCGCCGGCGGCGGCGAAGGTGTGGGCCAGGTTGGCGCAGGAGACGTCGCAGCGGTGCGGACGGGCCGCCCCGGTCTCCCGGAGCTGGGCCAGGTAGGCCTCCCGGCCGGCGCGGCTGCGCTGGCGGATGCGATCCGTGAGGGCGGAGACATGGGCGTTCAGGGCCATGGGGAGGTTCCTTCCCGGAGTCCCGGTGGGTCGGGTGTGTGTAACATTATTACTTTTTGTAACCGGTTGCATGAAAAAAAGTCGTAGTATTTCTACATCCGGAGATCCCATGAGAACCCTGCCCGATTTCGACATGGTGCTGTTCGGCGGGACCGGCGACCTGGCCATGCGCAAGCTGTTGCCCGCGCTCTACCAGCAGGTGAAGGCGGGAACCGTGAGCCCGGGTTCCCGCATCCTCGCCGCGGCGCGCCGGTCGCTCACCCGGGAGGCCTTCCTGGAGCTGGCCGAGACCAGCTGCAAGCCCTTCCTGGGTGCCGACTACGACGCCGCCACCTGGACCTCCTTCGCGGAGCGCATCAGCTACTTCCCCATGGACGTCCAGTCCGAGGACAGCTACGGGCCGCTGGGCGCCGCGCTGGGCCAGCACCCCGACCGCATCCGCGTCTTCTACTACTCCACGTCGCCGGACTTCTTCGCGGCCATCTCCGCCCACCTGGGCGGGGCGGGCCTCATCTCGCCGCACTCGCGTGTGGTGGTGGAGAAGCCCCTGGGCCATGACCTGGAGTCCTCCCGCGAGATCAACGACGCCGTGGGCCGGCACTTCACCGAGCGCCAGATCTTCCGCATCGACCACTACCTCGGCAAGGAGCCGGTGCAGAACCTGCTGGCCCTGCGCTTCGCCAACGTGCTCTTCGAGCCGCTCTGGCGCCGGGAGTGGGTGCAGGACGTGCAGATCACCGTGGCCGAGCAGCTGGGCGTGGAGGGCCGGGGCGACTTCTACGAGGGCACCGGCGCCCTGCGGGACATGCTGCAGAACCACCTGCTCCAGCTGCTCTGCATCGTGGCCATGGAGCCGCCCACGGCCAGCGATCCCGACGCGGTGCGCGACGAAAAGCTCAAGGTGCTGCGCTCCCTGCGCGCCTTCACGCCCCAGGACGTGGCCGCGAAGACCGTGCGGGGCCAGTACAAGGCCGGCGCCGTGGGGGGGCGGCCCGTGGCCGGCTACGTGGAGGAGCCGGGCGTGGCCCCGGAGAGCCGCACGGAGACCTTCGTGGCCGCGAAGGCGGAGATCGACACCTGGCGCTGGGCCGGCGTGCCCTTTTTCCTCCGCACCGGCAAGCGCATGCCCGAGAAGCTGGCGGAGATCGTCATCAACTTCCGCCAGGTGCCCCACTTCATCTTCGGCGAGGCCGCCCACGGCACCCGGGCGAATCGCCTCGTCATCCGCATGCAGCCGGACGAGAGCATGCGCCTCTACCTGGTGGCCAAGCAGCCCGGCGACGCCATGGCTCTGCATCCGGTGAACCTCAACCTCGACTTCGCCGAGTCCTTCCGCGCGCGGCGCCTGGAGGCCTACGAGCGGCTGCTGCTGGACGCCATCCGCGGCCGCCTCACGCTCTTCGTGCGCCGCGACGAGCAGGAGGCGGCTTGGCGCTGGGTGGAGCCCATCCTCGACAGCTGGGCCGCCAGCGAGGACCGGCCCAAGTCCTACACCGCCGGGAGCTGGGGCCCCGCGGCCTCCAGCGCCCTGCTTTCCCGCGATGGCCTGGCCTGGTCCGAGGAGGACTAGGTGTGCAGCCTGCGTGAGTATCCCGACCAGGCCAGGCTCATCGCGTCGCTGGCCCAGGACGTGGCCCGGCGCTTGAAGGAGGACCTCGCACGCCGGGAGCGGGCCGTCCTGGTGGTGTCCGGCGGGCGCAGCCCCGTACCCCTCTTCCAGGCCCTGGCCAGGCAGGTTCTCCCTTGGGAGCGCGTGACGGTCACGCTGGCCGACGAGCGGTGGGTGCCGGCGGATCATCCCGATAGCAACGAGGCCTTGGTGCGGGACCACCTCCTGCAGGGCGCCGCCGCCGCGGCCCAGCTGGTGCCCCTGTTCACCGGCGACGCGACGCCGGAACAAGGCGCATCCAAAGCCAGCGCCGCCTTGGCGGAGCTGCCCCGGCCCTTCAGTCGGGTGATCCTCGGCATGGGCGAGGACGGGCACATCGCCTCGCTGTTCCCGGGGGCCGCGGAGCTGACCGAGGGCCTGACCACGGAGGCCGCGGCACTGGCCGTGCATCCCCCCCACGCGCCCCACCCGCGCCTCAGCCTCTCCCTGCGCGCCCTGCTGGACACCCGCGACCTCGTGCTGATGATCTCCGGCCCGGCCAAGCGCCGGGTGCTGGAGCGGGCGCTGGAGGAGGGGCCGGTGGAGGACCTGCCTGTGCGGGCCATCCTGCGCCAGACCGCGGTGCCGGTCTCGGTATGCTGGGCGCCATGAGCCTCCTCACACGCATCCAGGCCCTCCTGCCGGAGCTGCCGCCCTCGGAGCGGCGCGTGGCGGACCTGGTGCTCAACCATCCGGTGGAGGTGGTCTCCGCCCCCATCTCGCGGATCGCCGCCCTGGCCGACGTGAGCCAACCCACGGTCATCCGGTTCTGCCGCCGCCTCAGGTTCCCGGGCCTGCCCGGCTTCAAGCTGAAGCTCGCGGGCGATCTGGGCGCCGGCATCCCCTTCGTCCACGACCGCCTGGCCGCCGGCGACGGCATGGACCGCCTGATCTCGAAGGTCTTCGACAGCGCGCTGGCGGGCCTGGCGAGGGGACGCGACGCCCTACGGCCCGAGCGGCTCGCCCGGGCCGTGGAGGCCCTCGACCGGGCCAGCCGCATCGAGTGCTATGGCCTGGGCAACTCCGCCGTCACCGCCCAGGACGCCCAGATGAAGCTGTTCCGCATGGGCACGCCCACCGTGGCCTGCGCGGATTCCCAGATGCAGCGCGTGGCCGCGGCCCTGCTGCCCGCCGACGCGGTGGTGCTGGCCATCTCCAACTCGGGCCGCACCCGGAACCTGCTGGAGGTCGTCGCCCTGGCGCGGAAATCCGGCGCCACGGTCATCGCCCTCACGCGCTCGGGCACGCCCCTGGCGGAGGCCGCGGACCTGCTGCTGCCCGCGGACGTGCAGGAGAACCCCGAGGTCTACGCGCCCATGGTGGCCCGGCTCGTCCACCTGGCCATCATCGACGTGCTCACCGTGGCCCTGGCCCTGCGCAAGGGGCCCGCGGCCATCACGCGCATGGAAGCCGCCAAGGCGTCCCTCCAGGCCACCCGGGAACCCCGGTAGGGCCGGCCTTTGCGGCTATGCTTCCGGAGCAGGTCTCGAACCGACATCCCAGGAGGAATCATGCGATGCAGCAGCGAAGTGATCCGGACGCTGGCCCTGGCGGCGGTGCTGTTTCCGGGAGCCTCCGCCAGCGCTCTCGATGAGGGCCGGACCCAGTGGAAGCTGGCCAACTTCACCTGGGTGAGCCGGGTCCCGGCCGAGGCGGGGGCCGTCGCCAACGGCCATCCGGCCCAGGTCTCCCAGGCCGTGCTGCAGAAGGCCCTGGGCGCCGTGGTGGCGCAGGTGGATGGGGCCGACACGCCCCTCTTCGAGCCCAAGGAGGCCGCCGCGCTCGCCAAGGCCCTGGAGGAGGCCCTCGCCGCCGCCCGGCCGTCGGAGGACCTGGTCCTGCTGAGCACCCAGCGGCGGGGCGGGCACTTCATGGATCCCGCCCTGGCCGTGACGGCGCGGCTCTTCGTGAAGGCGGGGGCCCTCAACCTGATCGTGCACGATGCCCGGCTCGACTTCATGGACCGCTATTCCGCCGACCGCACGCTGCCCACCTTCGCCTACGGGTCGCGGACGGCGGGCACCGCCGTGTCCCTCAAGGCCGAGGGCGCCACGAACCTCCGGTCCGACTGGCTGGCCCTTCCGCTCGCGCCCGTGGCGCCAGCGGCCACCACACTGGCACCCACACCCGCCTCGGCGCTGGCACCCGGATCGGCGGCATCGGCTCCTCAGGCGACCGCGTCCGCGGCCGCGAAGCCGGATCAGGATTTCTACGACCTTCAGTACCAGCGCCTCAAGGCGCTGAAGCGCCTGCGGGATGAGAACCTGATCTCCGAGGTCGAATACCAGGAGAAGCGCCAGGCCATCCTGAAGACGCTCTGAGGCTGCCCGGAGACCGCCGGGTCCTGGCGGGCGCGGCTTCGCGATACCCTGTGGGGATCCTCCGGAGTCCGCCATGTCCACCTACATCCTGTCTGCGACCCGCACCGCCGTCGGTTCCTTCGGAGGCGGCCTGAAGCCGCTGAACGCCGTGCAGATGGGTGCCCTGGCGATCACCGAGGCCCTGAAGCGGGCCGGCGTGGCGTCCGAGGCCGTGGGCGACGTGGTGATGGGCAACGTGCTCCAGGCTGGCAGCGGGCAGAACGTCGCCCGGCTGGCGGCCCTCAAGGCGGGCCTGCCCTTCTCGACCCCTGCCCACACGCCCAACCAGGTGTGCGGCTCGGGCCTCAAGGCCATCGCCCTGGGCGCCCAGTCCATCGCCATGGGCGACGCGGACCTGGTAGTGGCCGGTGGCACCGAGAGCATGTCCAACGCGCCCTACCTGCTGCCCGCCGCCCGCTGGGGCGCCCGCATGGGGAACGCCCAGCTCATCGACAGCATGATCCAGGACGGTCTCTGGTGCGGCCACGGCGACACCCACATGGGCATCACCGCCGAGAACGTGGCCGCCAAGCACGGTATCACCCGCGAAGCCCAGGACGCATTCTCCCTCGCCAGCCAGCAGAAGGCCGCCGCCGCCCAGGCCGCGGGCGCCTTTGACCGCGAGGTGTTCACGGTCACCCTGGCGGGTAAGAAGGGCGACGTCCTCTTCAACCGCGACGAGTACATCAAGGCCGACGCCTCCGCCGAGGGCCTCGCGAAGCTGAAGCCCGCCTTCAAGAAGGACGGCACCGTCACCGCCGGCAACGCCAGCGGCATCAACGACGGCGCCGGCGCCCTGGTGCTGGCCTCCGAGGCTGCCGCCAAGGCGCACAAGCCCATCGCCCGCATCCTCGGCTTCGCCCAGGCCGGCGTGGATCCCGCCACCATGGGCCTGGGCCCCGTGCCCGCCATCCAGAAGCTGCTGGCGAAGACCGGCGTGAAGTTGGCCGACATCGATCTCTTCGAGCTGAACGAGGCCTTCGCCGCCCAGAGCCTCGGCGTGCTGGCGGAGCTGCCCGAGCTCGACCCCGCCAAGGTGAACCTGCGCGGCGGCGCCATCGCCATCGGCCACCCCATCGGCGCCAGCGGCACCCGCATCCTCGTCACCCTGCTGCACCTGCTGCAGGACGAGAACAAGAAGCTCGGCCTCGCCGCCCTCTGCGTCGGCGGCGGCCAGGGCGTGGCCATGCTGGTGGAGCGGCTGTAGGCCGAGAGCTACTCGAACACCACCGTCTTGTTCCCGTAGGTCAGCACCCGGTGCTGGAGGTGGAGCCGCACGGCCCGCGAGAGGGCCAGGCGCTCCATGTCCCGGCCCTTGCGGACCAGGTCCTCGACCGTGTCGCGGTGGCTGACGCGGACCACGTCCTGGTCGATGATCGGGCCCGAGTCGAGGTCCGGCGTGACGTAGTGGGCCGTGGCACCGATGAGCTTCACGCCCCGGGCGTGGGCCTGGTGATAGGGCTGGGCCCCGGCGAAGGCAGGCAGGAAGCTGTGGTGGATGTTGATGACGGAGGGGAAGGCCTCCAGGAAGGCAGGGCTGAGGACCTGCATGTACTTGGCGAGGATCACCAGGTCCACGCCTTCGGAACGCAGCAGGGCCAGCTCCTGGGCCTCGGCGGCCTCCCGGGTCTCGCGGGTGATGGGGACCACGTGGAAGGGGATGCCCAGCGGCTCGACGTGGCGCTTCAGCGTGGCGTGGTTGCTGAGCACGAGGGCGATCTCCGCCCCCAGCTCGCCGGCTTGGTGGCGCCAGAGGAGGTCCAGGAGGCAGTGCTCCTGTTTGCTGCACCAGAGGGCGATCCGGGGGACCACGTCCGAGAAGTGGAGTTCCCAATGGCCGCCCATGGGATCGGCGATGTCCGCGAACCCCTTCCGGAGCCCGGCCCGGTCCAGGTCCAGGCCCTCGACCTCCAGCTCGATGCGGCCCAGGAAGCGCCCGGCCTGCAGGTCCGAGTGGTGGTCCGAGTCGACGATGTTGCCGCCGTGCTGGTACACGAAGCCGGCCAGGCGCGCCACGATGCCCTTCTGGTCCGGGCAGGAGATGAGGAAGATGGCCGTGGGGTTGGACATAGGTGATTTCACCCCAGGGGGGCCCGGCCCGCAAGCAAATCGGGCGGCCAGGGCGTGGCCAGGCTGGTGGAACAGATCTGAAGACTGGAACCGCGAATGGCGCGAATTTGCGCGAATATGAATGACATGTATTCGCGTGCATTCGCGCCATTCGCGGTTAGGTTTTTTTCATGATCACTCTCACCCACGTCGGCAAGCAGTACGACCGCATCCACACCGCCCTGTCGGATGTGAGCTTCGCCATCGACTCGGGCGAGTTCATCTTCCTCACGGGACCCAGCGGTGCGGGGAAGTCCACGCTGCTGAAGCTGCTCTTCCGCGAGCAGGTGCCCAGCAGCGGCGAGATCCAGCTGGCGGGGCACCGCCTTTCCGCCATGCCCGAGAAGGAGATCCCCCTGCTGCGCCGGAAGCTGGGTGTGGTGTTCCAGGACTTCAAGCTCATCCGGACCCGCACCATCTTCGAGAACGTGGCCTTCGTCCTGCGGGTGCTGGGCGTCAGCGCCGCGGAGCAGAAGCAGCGCACCTTCCGGGCGCTCAAGATGGTGGGCCTCCAGCACAAGCTCAGCAGCTACCCGCTCCAGCTCTCCGGCGGCGAGCAGCAGCGCGTGGCCATCGCGCGCGCCCTGGTGAACGACCCCCTGGTGCTGCTGGCGGACGAGCCCACGGGCAACCTGGACCCCGACCTCGCCCAGGAGATCATGGCCCTCTTCGAGCGCATCAACGGCCAGGGCACCACCGTCGTCGTGGCCACCCACGACCGCAGCCTCATCCAGCGCATGAGGAAGCGCGTCATCGGCCTCGACCACGGCCGCATCGCCTTCGACCAGCCGGCGCCCACGAGCCTGGTGACGGTGTAGAGGCAGTCCGGACTCCAGACTGCGGACGGCCTGGAAGGGCGCTAATCTTGAATTTGCCTCGACCTTCGTCGTAGCCACCCGAGGTCCCATGGCCCAGCCCCTCACCGATGCCCGTTTCGTCACCTCCGCCTCCGACGCGCGGACGCTGGGCGTCTGCCACGCGGAGGTGGCCTTCGTGGGGCGCAGCAACGTGGGGAAGTCCTCGCTGCTGAACGCCCTGGCCAACCAGAAGCAGCTGGCGCGGGTATCCAAAACGCCAGGCCGCACGCGGCTCATCAACGTGTTCCTCACGGGGCCGGACCGCTGGATCGTGGACCTGCCGGGCTACGGCTTCGCCACCGGCCCCGCCGCCGAGCGCGCCACGTGGCAGAAGATGATCGAGGGCTACCTCACGGGCCGGGCCACGCTGCGCATGGTCTTCGTGCTGGTGGACGCCGAGGTGGGCCCCACCAAGCTGGATCACCAGATGATCGAGTGGCTCCGCGCCGAGGGCCTGCCCCTCCGCATCGTGGCCACCAAGGCCGACCAGGTGAAGCCCAGCAAGGCCCTGAAACAGCGCAAGGACGTGGCCGCGGACCTGGGCCTGCATGCCGGCGACATCGCCTGGGTGAGCGCGGGCAAGGGCACGGGCATCCCCGAGCTGCGGCGCGAGGTCGCAGATCTGCTGGAGCTCTGACCCATCCAAGATTCGAAGAAAAAAGAAGAAACCACCAAGACACCAAGGCACCGAGAAAGGCCTGTTTTGCCTTTCGCAGTTCTTGGTGTCTTGGTGGTGATCTTTAGTCTTTAGGCGCAGTTCCGTCGAACCTACAACGCCTCGACCTTCCCGCCCCGCCGCACCATGAACCGCCCCTCATGGGCCCAGGGCAGGGCGATGCCGTTGGCTTCCACCTCGTGGGTGTGGAAGTGGCCGGTGAGGAAGGTGGCGCCGGGATGGACCTGGGCGGCGGCGCGGAAGGACTCACGGGGGAAGGTGAGCTTGTAGGCGGCGTTGGTGGTGCGAAGCTTCCGCTCCATCCAGGCGGACACCTTCCGGGCCGTGCCCGCGGGCATCAGGCGGAACAGCAGCCACAGGGCGCCGGAACGCGACACCAGGTTCCACAGCCGGTACTGGCGGTCCGCGGTGTTGATGAGGTCGCCGTGCTCCCAGGCCAGGGCCTCGTCCTCCAGCGCCCCGCCGATGCCCTCGCCCATGAGGTTGAAGCGCGCGGCGTGGCGGTCCAAGAAGTACTCGCGGTTGCCCATCCATAGGCCCACCCAGCGACCCGCGGCGCGGCGGGCGTCCACCCAGGCGAGGAAGGTTCGTTGCACCTCCGTTTCCATGCCCGGGAAGCCCACCCAGACGTCGAAGACGTCGCCCAGGAAGAGCCAGTCGGCCTCCGGATGGGCCGCGGTGGCCGTCTCCAGGCCGGTGAGCGTGGCGTTCCAGTGGGGGTCTGCGACGAGGATGAGATCCCGGGCGGGGTCCGGCCTGCGCGGCGCGCCGCGGCGCCAGGAGAGGGCTCCCAGGCGCCGGGTGAACAGCAGGTGGAGGGAGCCCAGGGTCAGGCCCAGGCCGCCGCCGAAGCAGTCCGCCAGCCAGTCGCCGAACTCGCAGGAGCGGCCGGGGACGAAGAACTGGTGCAGCTCGTCGGAGGCGCCGTAGAGGGCGACGGCGGCCAGGATCCACAGGTGCCGGCGGTAGAGGGGCAGGCCGGTGGCAGTGTGGCGCAGCGTCCGGTCCAAGGCCAGGGCCAGCATCGCGTACACCGAGGCATGGGCGACCTTGTCCAGCGGCGAGGGCAGCTCGATCCCGCCCGGGTAGTGCCTCTGCGCACTCAGCCAGAAGATCGTTCCGGCCAAGGCCAGGGGAAGGAGCCAGTATCCACGGAAGCGCATGTTCCATCGAACCACAGGCGATGGGGAGATGCGAGCCGGCCCTCCCAGGGGGCTCTGGAACCGGGCGGTTCCCGAAATATCAGCGCGCGGGGACCTTGCCATCGCCCGTGGAGGCCGTACCTTCCGGGCGTAGGCCCCGGATCTGGCCCTTCAGAAGCCGGAGGTTCCATGCCCAAGAGCTTCGATTCCCTCATCCCGAGCATCGAGCAGCGCGAAGCCGGCTGGATGCGTCTCCGGGAGCGCTTCGAGCAGGCCCACCGGCCCCAGGCCCATCCGTCCGTGACCATCTCCAGGCAGTACGGGTGCGAGGGCTACGCGCTGGCCCAGCGGCTCAAGGTGCTGCTGGAGGAGGCCTCCGGCCAGCCCTGGAACCTGTTCGACAAGGCGCTGGTGGATCAGGTGGCCTCCGATGAGAACCTGTCCCGCCAACTCCTGGGCCATCTGGGGGACGAGAGCCACGCGCAGGATGTCCTCCGGACCCACTTCGGCCACCTCACCCACGATGACGCCTACGCCAAGGTCGTGAAGCACCTCGTCCAGATCGCCATGGTCGGCAGCGCCATCATCGTCGGCCGGGGCGGAGCCGTGGCCTGCCAGGACCTGAAGAACTGCTTCCATTTCCGTCTGGAGGCCGGCTTGGATTTCCGCATCTCGACCATCGCTCGCCGCCTGGACATTCCCCTGGAGGAGGCGGAGAAACTGGTCCGGAAGCAGTCGAAACTGCGGGAGAAGTTCATCAGTGAATGCCTCCACGCGGACGTCACGTCCTCCCGCTGGTACGACGCCGTGTTCAACAACGAGCGCCAGAGCGTGGAGACCATCGCCCAGGCCTGCCGGCGGGTCGTCGTCGACGGTTGGCCGGATCAGGACTACTTCAGGCACGATCCGATGCGTGTGACCCACCTGATCCGGAGCTGACCCCTTCCATGGCCCGGGCCTGGCAGGTCGGGCAGTGGCCCAGGCAGGTCCAGGAGCAGGCGAGGCGCGCGGCCTTGGGTGCCGACGGGGGAACAGGAACAGGGGCGGCCATGCCTTCAGGATAGCGCCGGACAAGAAGAAGGCCCGGCATGTGCCGGGCCTCGTTGGTAGTCCCAAGGGGAATCCCTCCGCATCACCCCTGCGGCCGCGCCTCCGGGGTGACGCTCCGGCCGCACGGCTGGCTGCGCACGGGCCTCCGCCTGTGGCGGACCGGCCCGGACAGCCCCTCGGGCTGCCCGGGTCTGGCCCTACCTGCGCGCCATCCGTGACTTCGATTCCCCTTGGGACATGAGAAAGGCCCGGCTTGCGCCGGGCCATTTGGTAGTCCCAAGGGGAATCGAACCCCTGTTTACGCTGTGAGAGAAAAAGGGCAGACACTTTTGCGAATGCCAGTGAATGTCTAGAACCGCATGGATACAGCATCGGTGAGCTTCTTGCCTTCATTCAAATTTATCTACCTTCGCACACACTTTTGCCCCATGATTGCCCCGTGAAGTTCTGAGGGGGGAACCCATGGCCAGGACCCAGCGCAGCGGCAAGTTGGACACGCGCACGGCCCGCCTCTCGAAGTGCCCGCCACGTGAGGAGCCCTACTGGATGAGGCTCGCCCCGGGCGAGTTCCTGGGCTACTACCGGGCCAGCTCCGGGGTGGCCGGGACCTGGCGAGCGAAGATCCGGGAGAGTGGGACCGGGGCCCGGAAGAAGTGCGCCCTGGGAACCGCGGACGACTACTCGGACGCGGACGGTGCCCACATCCTGGACTACTCCCAGGCCCAGGCGAAGGCTCGGGAGTGGTTCACCACAGCCCGGCAAGCCATCGGGGAGGATGCCCCGAGCTCCGGGCCCTACACGGTGGCCGATGCCATGGAAGCCTATCGGCGGGACTGTCTGCGCCGCGGGGTGAAGCGGACGGACCGAATGGAATCCGCGGCCAGACTGCATATCCTCCCGGCCCTTGGTGCTCTGCCCGTGGTGAAGCTCTCTCAGGCCCGAATCGAGCGATGGCACGAGGCCCTGGCCGAGGCCGCCCCCCACGTCCGGGGTAGGAAGACGAGCACAAAGCCCACCTTCGGGCCGAAACCTTCGAGCGAAGAAGAGAAGCGGAAGCGGAAGGTATCGGCAAACCGGGTGCTCACGGTCCTCAAGAGCGCCTTGAATCTTGCGAAACGAAAGCGCCGGGTGTCCTGCCCGGGCGATGCCTGGCGTGAGGTCAAGCCGTTCGGCAAGGCAGACGCCCCGCGGGTGCGGTATCTGACCATCGAGGAACAGGTGCGCCTGGTCAACGCCTGCGAGCCTGACTTCCGGAAGCTGGTTCAGGGAGGACTCTTCACGGGGGGCCGATACAGTGAGCTGGCCCGCGTGGAGGCCCAGGACTTCGCCCCGGAGAATGGGACCCTCTTCATCCGGCCCGGGAAGACCGGGAAGGGGCGGCACGTGGTCCTCACGGAGGAGGGGGCCGCCTTCCTGGCCGAAGCCGTGGCTGGCCTCAAGGGGAGTGACCTGGTGTTCACTCGGGAGGGGTTCCCGGACATGCGCCGGGTGAATCCCGAGACGCACGAGGTCTTGCCGAAGATCCATCGGGCCTGGAAGACCTCGGACCAGAACCGCCCCATGAGACTGGCCTGCGAGGCCGCGGGGATCGAGCCCATGGGGTTCCACCAGCTGCGGCACTCCTACGCCTCTGCTCTGATCAACGCGGGCATACCGCTTGCCTACGTGGCAGAAGTGCTGGGGCATGTGGACACGCGGATGGTGGAAAAGCACTACGGGCACCTGGCCCCATCCGCGGTGAAAGATTCCATCCGAAAGCTCGCCCCAAAGCTGGGCATCCACCAGGCCGGGAACGTGGCCGGCCTACGCATCAAGACCGGGGCCTGATCCGCAATTCAACGTTCACCCAACACGCGGGCCCTGGGCCCGCCCAACCGGAAGGATTCTCGATGCCGAACACTCAGCAGGACCAGATCCGCGTGGGGATACAGGTGGAGCCCCTGACTCACGAGGCCCCGGGGCAGGCGCCCCAGCGAGTGGCTTACCTGAACCTGCAAGACGCGGTGAACCGGGCCGATGATTTCCTGCGCACAGCGGAGCGGCTGGGGTGCTTCCTGCTGGATGAGGTGGTGGATGAGAAAGCCACCCTCAAGGCCCTGAATGTGAAGGCAGATGGTGAGGGCCTAGCTCTCGCTGATGCCGAGCTGCTGATGGCGCAGGTGAGCCAAGCCCGTGCGGTCTTGGCCGAGGCGATGGCCCAATAGAGATCCCATCGCACCTCGACAAACCGTGAGGCAGGCGGAGAGTGTTCCAGTTTGATGAGAACACCTAGGAGCATCGAAATTCGCTTTCATTAATTGGAATTCGTGGCACTTCTTTGTGCGGTTAAAGCCACACCAATAATCGAGAAGCTCTGGGCAATTCGCCTGTATTCGTATGGCGTCCGTGCGTTCTCATCCAATGAGAACGCCCCATGTGCGGGGGCCTCCTACTCTTCGCCAAGATAGGAGGCCCCAGATGGGCAACGAACCCAAGGCACAACCCGCCGCGCCCCGCGCGGCCCTCACTGTCGAAGAGGCCGCCCGTTCCCTCGGGATCGGCAAGGTGATGCTCTTCAAGCTCCTCAAGGAAGGCCAGCTCCGGCGCGTGAAGATCGGACGCCGGACCGTGATCCCCGCGGGCGACGTGGAGGCTCTGGTGGAGCGGCTCGCAAGCCTCCCCAAGGGGGAGTGACCGATGCGAGCAAAGAAAAAGGCCCCCGGGGGCGGGGGCCTGGTGTTCCGAGGTCTGCGAAAGGTGCGGCACACCCTCTGCCCCCTCAGTGTCTGCCCATCCATCGCCCATCGCAACGGGGGGGCGGATGCGTGATTTCCTGATTTTCCCTCGAACTGTCCTGGGGCATGGCCGTGCCCTGAGCATCGTAGCGCCCCCTCTGGTCATGCCTCTTGGTCCTGAGGACTTGGCGGACGGGGAGCCCTCCTGTCTGCCCGGCCTGGCCGCCCGTCTCATCTCCCGCGCCCGGGAGCTGCGCCGCGTGAAGCGCCGGCATGGGGGGGTGCTCATGATGCCCTGGCAGGGACGCCAAGAGGCCGTGCGCTTCCTCTACTGGAAGGGGCGAGTGCTGATCCAGGAAGAGGACGCAGGCACGCCCTGGGGCGCCGCGCTTTTCCTGGCGTTGGAGGGAATTGACGCCCAGCGGGCTGGGATCTGGCGAAAGGGAGGTGCGCGGTGAGCGCACAGACGACTGATTCCTCTGCACATGCCTTCCTGGCTTGCCTCTCCCCGGAGGGTGAGGGCCTGACCTTTCAGACCTTCGATGATGAGAAGCCCGGAGGGAAGCCCCGCGGCACGCTGGCCCGGACCATCCACGGGCCCCTGGAACAGAACCGGGCCGCCCTGGAGGACCTGAACCGGCGCGGGGCGGGGGTGTTCGTGGCGGTGAACGGCACGGACGGGAAGGGCCGCAAGAAATCGAACATCCGGACGCTCCGGGCCTGGTGGTGCGACGTGGATTCCAAGGGGGCACAGCAGGCCCTGGACCTGGCCGCCCTGCCTCTGTGCCCCTCGATGGTGGTCCGGACGCCGGGAGGGTGGCACCTCTACTGGTGCGCGGATGCTCTGATGCCATGCGGGGATAAGGAGCGGAGGGCCGAGCACGAGGCCGAGGTGAAGGCCATCGCCTGGGCCCTGGCCCCCTTCGGCGGGGACCTGCAAGCCTGCGATGTGGCGCGGGTGCTCCGGGTGCCCGGCTTCCTCCATCGGAAGGCCGAACCCGCCCCCGTGATCCTCGAATGGGCCGATGGGCCCCGCTACACACGGGACCAGATCCGCGCCGCCTTCCCGGTGGACCGAGGGCAAGCCACCACAGCGCCGTGTGCGCCGGAGGTGCCGCCCCTCCACCAGGACCGGGAGGCCGTGCTACGACGGGCGGGGGCCTACCTCGAAACGATGCCCGGGGGCATCCAGGGGAGCAACGGGAGCGGAGCCACCTTCGAGGCCGCCTTGAAGGTGGTCACGAGGTTCAACCTCACGGAGGCCGAGGCCCTGGTCCTGATGGAGGAGGTGCATAACCCGAAGTGCGAGCCGAGCTGGAGCCGGGCCGAGCTGGAGCACAAGGTGGCAGACGCCTGGCAACGGGCCCAGGGGAGCACGGAGCTGGGCTGTGCGCTGATGGAGCCCGCACGCGGGCCCCAGGGCCGCGGAGGCGAAGATACGCCCCAGGCGCCGGAGGGCCGGCCCTGCGTGGCCGGGTTCGAGTGGGGCACGCGGGGCCTTTTCCTGGTGAAGGAGAACGGGAAGGATGCAGAAGGGCAACCTCTCCCCCCAGCTCGAACCTGGATCGCCCCGCCCTTCACCCTCCCGGGCCTGGTGCGTGACCTGGAATCCTCGGGGTGGCGACTGCTCATCGCCTGGGACGACCTGGACGGAGTGCATCACGAGGAAGCGGTGCCCTTCGACCTTCTGAGCGGTGAGGGCACGGACCTGGCCCGGACCTTGGCCCAGGGCGGCATGATGCTCTCCCCGGACCCTGGGCCCAGGAAGGCCCTGCTGCGCTACCTGTGCGGGGCCGCGCCGAAGATCCGGGCCCGGGTGCGCCTGGTGGAAACCCTCGGATGGCACGGTGGGGCCTTTGTGCTTCCGGATGGGAGCGTGGTGGGGAAGACCGCGGAGGCGGTGCGCTACTCGGGAGCGGGATCGCCTGTGAATGCGGGGACAGGCGGCACGCTTCAGGGGTGGCAGGACCAGGTGGCCGCCTATGCGGTGGGAGAGCCCCGCCTCGCTTTCGCCCTGGCTTGCGCCTTCGCAGGGCCGCTCCTCCGCATGGTGCGCCCCGATGCCCGCGGCGGGTTCAACATCCAGGGGGCCAGCTCCAAAGGGAAAAGCACGGTGCTTGAGGTGGCCGCGTCCGTCTGGGGGAGCGTGGATACTCTCCCCACCTGGCGAGCCACGTCGAATGGGCTGGAGGGAGTGGCCGCCTCACGCAATGACGGGTTCCTGCCTCTCGATGAGATGAACCAGGCGAAGGATGATGAGATCGGGGACGTGGCCTACATGCTGGCGAACGGATCTGCCAAGGTCCGGGCCAAGCGGGAGGGCGGCACACGCCCCTTGCACCAGTGGGGCCTGATCTTCCTGAGCACAGGGGAGCGCGGGGTGGACGCCATCCTGGCCGGGGCGGGGAAGCGAGCCATGGCGGGTCACGAGGTGCGGGTGCCAGACATTCCCTGCCCAACCTCCGGGATCTTCGAGGGGGCCCATGGATTCCCAGGCCAGGGGGCCCTGGCCGAGCACTTGAAGGCCCAGGCGCGGGCGCACTACGGGCACGCCTCCCGGGCCTTCCTGGAGGGCCTGTGCGCGGAGTGGGAGCGCCGGGCCTTCATCCAAGGGAAGCTCCTGGAGATGGAGGCCGAGTGGATGGAAGCCACGATTCCGCAGGGTGCGGATGCCCAGGTTCGGCGCGTGGGAGGGCGGTTCGCCCTGGTGGCCGTGGCCGGGGAGCTGGCCCAGCGCATGGGTGTTCTGCCCTGGCCGGAGGGCGAGTCGTTCCGGGCCGCGGGGGAGTGCTTCCGGGCTTGGCTGGATCGGCGCGGGCACGCTGGGGCCTCGGAGACGCACAAGGGCATCGAGGCGGTGCTCGCCTTCATCGAGAAGCACGGCACCTCTCGATTCGATGAGTGGGGAGTCAGGGAGGCGCGGGTAATCAACCGGGCCGGGACCAGGAAGCGGGCTGAAGGTCCGGTGGACGGGTGGGACTACTTCATCACCTCCGAAGGCTGGAGGGAGGCTTGCCAGGGGTCCGGAGCCCGGGACGTGGCGCGGGCCTGTGCCGATGCCGGCATCCTGGAACCGGATGGGGCAGGGAAGCTGGCCCGGTCCATCAAGATCCCCGGGCATGGGGCTGTGCGGTGCTACGTCATTCGGGCTTGCCGCGTGGCACAGCATCAGGGGGGCGATGAGTGATCCTTCCGGGACGTGCTCAATCAGGTGTTCCAGGTGTTTCAATCATGGAAACCCGCATCAATGTTGACTCTCAAGGGAACACCTCAAGGTGTTTCCCTAGGTGTTCCCTAGGTGTTCCCATGTTCCACCTGCTGAACCTGGGGCCCGGGGGTAGGGAACACCTGGGGCACGCCGGAAACACCTTCGGGAAGAGGCTAGGTGTTCCCATTCAAAGCCGCACAGGCGTTGGCTTTGGGATTCATGGAAACACCTGGAACACCTGTGGGAAGGGCGGGGCCAGGTGAGCTGGGCAGATCGCCTGCCCATGAGGCACCAGGTGGAAGGTCATGCGGGGGCCGTTGATCCTGTGCTGGCCCAGCTCTGCGCTGGCTTGCCCATCCGGGAGGCCCAGGGTCTGCGGGAAGAGCGGGCGGGAATCATGGAGCATGAGGGGGGCCTCCCCAGGGCAGAGGCAGAGGCCAGGGCCGGCCTGTCCCAGGGGCGGGACGGTGCATGTGAGGTCGAGGAAGGAGGTGCCTGTGCCGTGCCCGGGAGCCTGAGGCAGGGGATGCCAGGGGCCCAGATCGCCCCGCCCCCGGGCTCTGGGCTTCACGGGTCCTTCCCAGGGCCTACCGGGAGGGTATCGCGGCAGCCCTCCCGGCTTTACTAGCTAGAGGCCACAGGCCCATGGCGCCGCTCTGATGATGAGGAGGACGAATGCGAATCCGACACCTGGACTTGGCCGCGGCCCTTGGCGTGACGCCTCGGACCTTGCAACGGTGGCAGAGGCTGGGGATGCCCGGGATGATCCAGGGGGCCTATGACCTGGCCGCGGTGCTCCCCTGGTATCTGGATTTCATCGAGCACGCACGGCCTCCTGTTCATGAACGCGCGACAGCTGGCCCGCATGGGAACCGGGCCCGGGCCTTTGCCTACGTGGCGAGGGCGATGCCGGAAGTTCTGGCCTTTGGTGAGGGGCAGACATGCCGGGATGAGATGGTGCGACAGCTGCGACAGGCAATCGTGGTGCTGGCTCCGGCTCTGGCCTCCATCCTCGTCCAGGCGATGGAGGGGGAGTCGCGTGCGGAGGGGGCGAAGCGGGCCGCCTTCCTCTTCGAGGCCATGGCCGCCTGCGCGGATCCGTGCCCGCTCCCGTGGCTCGCCCTCCGAACCCTGACGGAGGACTCCCAGCGGCCTGGGACAGATGGTGCGGAGTCGTCCGAGCGGGCCGCCGTAGAATCGTGAGAACCCAACCGGAGGCAGCATGGGACGCAAGGGATCAGGTATCCCTGGACTCTCCTTTTCGTGGCGCCGCGCCCTGGGCATCTCCCAGGCCCAGGCGCGGCTGTCGCGTCAGATCGGCATTCCGCTCTCCCGGAGCGGGCGGCAACGCAGGGCCGGGAAGATGGCCGGGTGCTGTGTGCCGTTGATGATCGGCGCCGGCCTTGTGCGCCTTGTGCTCTGGTTCGTGTGATGCGGGTTCGTCACTCTTCGGAGTGCTTCGCACACGGGTTTGCCCCGTAATTGCCCCGTGGGGCCCAGAGGGCGAAGGCTGACGCCGTTTAAAAACAAGAGCCCCCTAGATTTCTCTAGGGGGCTTGCTGGTAGTCCCAAGGGGAATCGAACCCCTGTTTACGCCGTGAGAGGGCGTCGTCCTAACCGCTAGACGATGGGACCAGGAACCAAGTTTTGAGTGGTTGGGGAGGAAGGACTCGAACCCTCACCTGACAGAACCAGAATCTGTTGTCCTACCATTAGACCACTCCCCAACGAGTGGAAGATTCAATGTACCAGGTGTTGGGTAAAAGACAAGAGGTGGTTCCGGCAGGTGGGATGTAGTCTTCCAAAAAAGAAGGGATCTCCCGGAGGACCCATGGTGCGCAAACGGCCTGCCCCGCCCCGGCCCGTGCAGGCGCCCGTCACCGCGGACATGCCCACGCTGGCGGGGATCCAGCCCGGAGGCGACCTCCCCGAGGCTCCTTCGGAATGGGCGTTGGTGGCCTACGCGGGCGCGGCTCTGGGACGGATCTTCGCCCTGCGGCCCGGGGCTTCCCTCATCGGCCGGGCGCCGGACGTCCAGGTGGCGCTGCTGGATGGCGAGGTGAGCCGGCACCACGCCCGGATTGGCGTGATCGGCGGCCAGGTGTGGCTGGAAGACCTCGGGTCCACCAACGGCACCCTGCTGAACGGTTCGCGCATCCAGGGGGCCGTGGCCCTGCATCCGGGCGATCGCATGGCCATCGGCGGGCACGTGCTGAAGCTGGTGGCCATGGACCCCCTCGAGCGCGCCTTCCACGAGACCCTGCTGGACCTCAGTACCAAGGACCCGCTCACGGGCCTGGCCAACCGCACCCGCGCCCTGGCGGAGTTCCAGACCCGCTTCGGCCTCAGCGTGCGCTACGGCCGGCCGCTGTCGGTGCTGATGTGCGACCTGGACCACTTCAAGCAGATCAACGACACCCACGGCCACGGGGCCGGGGACTTCGTGCTCCAGGTCTTCGGGGAGCGGCTGCGGGCCACGCTGCGCGAGGCGGACCTGGCCGGCCGCATCGGCGGCGAGGAGTTCCTCGTGATCCTTCCGGAGACGGACCTGAATGGCGCACGGCCCCTTGCGGAGCGCTTCCGGAAGGCCATGGGGGAAGTGCCCGTGCCCCTTCCCGGCGGCGGGCTGCTGGTCACTTGCAGCCTCGGCATCGCCGAGCGGGGCCCGGGGGACCTGGATGCGGGGCAGATGCTGGCCCGGGCGGACGCAGGCCTCTACCGGGCGAAGGTGGAGGGGCGCAATCGCGTGTGCGCCCTCTGAGGAGGCCCCGTCAAAGGATGGCCGGGGCTTCCAAGGTGGCTACCATGGGCCCTTCCAGGCGGAGGCACGCATGGTTCTGCTCTTTCTCGTGATGGCCTTCGCCATCGGGCTGGCGGTGCCCCTCCAGTCGGCCGTCAACAACGCGCTCAGGGCATCGCTCCACAGCGGCTCCATGCTGGCGGCCCTGGTGTCCTTCGCGGTGGGCACCGCGGCGCTGCTGGTGGTCTCCGCCCTCACGGGCCAACCCTTCGCGGCGCTGGGCGGCCTATCCCGCGTGCCGTGGTGGCAGTGGCTGGGCGGCTTCCTGGGGGCCTTCTTCGTGTTCGGGACGACCCTGCTGGCTCCCCGCATCGGCCTGGCGGCCATGGTGTCGCTCATCGTGGCGGGGCAGGTGTGCTCCTCGCTGGCCTTCGATCATTTCGGCCTCATCGGCCTCCAGGCGCGGGGCCTGTCCTGGATCCGCCTTCTCGGGGCCGGGTTCATCCTGGCGGGCGCGATCCTCGTGAACTTCGGCGACCGCTGGCTGGCGCGCTGACGCCGGTCGCTCAGGCCTTGCGGACCCGCTCGGCCACCTTGTCGAGCGTGTCCCAGATCTGGTGGCAGTCCTCGCAGGAGGAACGCGGATCGCCGCAGGGGAAGCCCTCGATGCCGATGCCCTGGCAGCGGGGGGTTTGGAAGAAGAACAGCAGCTCGCCGATGGAGGTCTGCATGCGCTCCCGGAGGGCCGCGTCCGGGAGGGAGCGCAGATCCTGGATGAGCTTCCACTCGGCGGGGCTGAGCTCGGGGCGGTCGATGGTCTGGGACATGGGGACTCCGCGCACTCCCAAGTATACGGAGCTGGAAAGGAGTCTAAACCGCCTCCGAAGGCCTTCGTATCACCTCCATCGTTCTCTGACAGCGCAGGAGGCTTCCATGTCCCTCACCCATCCCCTCGCCGCGGCCGTGGCCGCCGTCCTCCTCTGGGCCCCGCTCGCCGCCCAGACCCAGGTGATCCAGCCCATCAAAGCGGAGAAGACCACCGAGACCCGCACGGTGCCCCTGGCGGCCGGC
The DNA here is from genome assembly GCF_022808815.1 of Geothrix paludis. Lineage (GTDB taxonomy): Bacteria > Acidobacteriota > Holophagae > Holophagales > Holophagaceae > Geothrix > Geothrix paludis. Next base: position 440,920 of record NZ_JAKZLC010000003.1, read on the forward strand.
TCGACGCTCAAGGTGAAGAACGTCAATGGATTCATCCACGTGGAGGCCTGGGATCGCGACGAGGTGCAGTTCACGGGCGAGTTCAAGCCCAGCAGCCGGGACGAGCAGGTGAAGGTGGTCCTCGAATCCGGGAAGAACGGTCTGGAAATCCGCGGCGAGTATCCCAAGCACAATGGCTGGGGTTCCTACCAGGGGCCGCAGTGCCAGATGACCCTCAAGGTGCCGCGTCGCGTGGTCTCCTCCCTGGAGACCGTGAACGGTGAAGTGGCCCTCAGCGGAACCCGGGGCGCCGCCAGCCTCACCACCGTGAACGGCGGGGTGCGCGCCATGGATCTGGGGGATTCCCTTCAGGCGACCACGGTGAACGGCGCCGTCACCCTGGAGCGGGTGCAGGGGGGCCTCACCATCCAGACCGTAAACGGCACCATCAAAGGCACGGGTCTGGACGGCCTGGGCCGCGGGGTCAAGGCCGAGACCGTCAACGGCACCATCCACCTCCAGATCGCGGGCCTGAAGGGGCACCTCACCGCCACCACGCTGAACGGCGGCATCACCTTCAAGGCGAAGGGCGCTGAGCAGGTGGAGGTGGCCAAGCGGCGGGTCACGGCCACCTTCCCCGGAGGGGACCAGGACATCCACCTGAGCACGGTGAACGGGGCGATCACGCTGGATTAGGACCTCTCGACCCATTGAGCAAGAGCCGGCCCTGCCGGCTCTTGCTCTTCATAGGCAACCATTTAGTCTGAAAAGATATTTTGATATCGGATTGACAGGTCCTAATTTTATCTCATCCTGTTCCGGTCGGAGGACGGACCCTCGGACATCGGATGGATACCCCGTGAGCGGAAAGCGTCGCCTCTTCCTGTTGAGCGTCCTCGCCAGCGTCTTCGCGGGCGTCTTCGTGGGGTCCGGGGCCTACACGTTCGTGGCGGCCCACGGCACGTCGTACCTGTCGAACGATCCCCAGGTCTGCGTGAACTGCCACGTGATGCGCGGGGAGTACGACAGCTGGCGGCACGGTTCGCACCATGCGGTGGCCGTGTGCAACGACTGCCACCTGCCTCACGACAACGTCGTGAACAAGTTCTTCGTGAAGGCCAGCAACGGGTACCACCACTCGAAGGCCTTCACGCTGCTGAATTTCGCGGAGCCCATCCGCATCAAGCCCGGCAACGCCAAGGTGCTGGAGGACAACTGCATCCGCTGCCACGGCGAGCTGACAGGCGAGATCACCGCCCACGGCACCCTGGGCGTGCCCACGGACCCGACCCAGAAGGCCGACCTCTACGGCTGCGTGCGCTGCCACCAGGAGGTGGGCCATGGGCCCATGGGCTGAGCTTCCGACCGACCTGACCACCTACCCCTGATCCCACCCCCGATCCCACCTTAAGGCGCGTGGCCCGCCACGCGGGAGGAACCCCCGATGACCGACAACCCCACCCCGTTCTTCTCCCGGCCTGTGGTCCGGATGGGCCTCATCGCCGCGGGCGCCGCCGTGGCGACGGTGCTCGTGATGGCCCTCTACGCCAGCATCACCACCCGCAAGGCCGAGGCGAAGCAGACCAGCTTCAAGCTCGTGGACCTCGACGAGAAGGTCGTCGATCCCGCCCTGTGGGGGAAGAACTTCCCCCGCGAGTACGAGACCTACCTAAAGACCTCCGAGAAGTACAACACCAAGTACGGCGGCGCCGGCAGCGAGGCCCTGCCCAAGAGCCGCATCCAGGAGGATCCGCGGCTGGTGACCATCTTCGACGGCTACGCCTTCGCCATCGACTTCAACCAGCGCCGCGGCCACGCCTACATGCTGGACGACCAGCGCAACACCAAGCGCGTCACCGAGCGCAAGCAGCCCGGCTCCTGCCTCCACTGCCACGCCTCGAACACCGTGGCCTTCCGCGAGCAGGGCCTGAAGGCCGGCGCGCCCGGCACGCTGGATGAGGACTTCACCAGCGCCAACGCCCAGGCCCAGCTCATGGCCGGCTTCGAAGCCGTGTGCAAGATGCCCTACGCCGACGCCACCAAGCTGGTGAAGCACCCCGTGGCCTGCATCGACTGCCACGACCCCAAGAACATGGCCCTGCGCGTCACCAAGCCCGGCTTCATCCGCGGCATCGTGGCCCTGGCCAACAGCCCCGAGCCGGTGCCGCACCTGCCGTCCATCGAGAAGTGGCGCAAGGGCGACCGCGCCACGCCCTATGACGCGAACCGCGACGCCTCCCGCCAGGAGATGCGGTCCATGGTGTGCGGCCAGTGCCACGTGGAGTACTACTGCGGGCCCAAGACGACGCTCTTCTTCCCCTGGAACAACGGCCTGAAGGTCGAGCAGATCGAGGCCTACTACGACAGCTACAAGTTCCCTGACGGCCACCGCTTCTTCGACTGGCAGCACGGCAAGACCGGCGCCGAGGTCCTCAAGGCCCAGCACCCCGAGTTCGAGATGTGGAGCCAGGGCATCCACGCCCGCTCCGGCGTCTCCTGCGCGGACTGCCACATGCCCTACGTCCGCGAAGGCGCCCTCAAGGTCAGCGACCACCAGGTGCGCAGCCCGCTGCTCAATGTCTCGCGCTCCTGCCAGACCTGCCACCGCTTCCCAGAGGAGGAGCTGAAGGCCCGCGTGACGGCCATCCAGGACCGCACCAAGGCGCTCATGGACCGCGCCGAGGACGCCGTGGTGAACCTCATCAGTGACATCGAGGCCGCCAAGAAGGCCGGCGTGGACGAGGCGAAGCTCAAGCCCATCCTCGAGCTCCAGCGCAAGGCCCAGTGGCGGGTCGACTTCGTGAATGCCGAGAACTCCATGGGCTTCCACGCGCCCCAGGAGGTCGCCCGCATCCTCGGCGAGGCCATCGACTTCGGCCGCCAGGGCCAGGTGGCCCTCCGCGATCTGGGCACCTCCAAGTCGGCCCGGAAGTAGGCATTCCCACCTAGCACCCCGCGGGGCCGGCTCAGCCGGCCCCGCTTGCGTCAGGGGATAGCATGGAAGGAACCGATCCCACACATGACCTGCTCCGTGCATCCGGAGGCATCCCATGGTCCGTTTCCGCCTGATCTTCCTGGCCCTGATCCTGAGTCTGGGCCGTGGGCTCGCCGCCCAGTCCCACCTCGCCGAGGGCTTCACGGGCCTGCCCGCCGGGGCCACGGTAGCCGTGATGCCGCTCGACGTGGAACTGTTCGCCGTGACCGCCGGCGGCGTGCTGGAACCCCGGGCGGAGTGGACCACCAAGGCCATCGCGAATCTGAAGGAGGCCCTCCGTCTCCGGAAGGCGGGGCAGGGCGGGACCTTCGTGCCCGTGCCGCCCGGGGACGGAGAGCTCCTGGCGGAGCTCAACCACCTGCACGGCGCCGTGGCCCGCGCCATCGACCTCCACCACTTCGGCAGCTGGAAGCTGCCCAGCAAGGCCGGGAAGCTCGACTGGTCCCTGGGCGAGGAGGTCGCCGAGATCCGGAAGCAGGCCTCGGCGGACTACGCGCTGTTCATCTTCCTGCGGGACAGCTACGCCACCGGCGGCCGGGTGGCGACCATGGTCCTCTACGCGGCGCTCGGCGTGGGGGTGGGCGGGGGCGCCCAGGTGGGCTACGCCTCCCTGGTGGATCTGAAGACGGGCCGCATCCTGTGGTTCAACGAGATGGCCAAGGTCACCGGGGATGTGCGGGAACTGGAACCCGCGAAGGCCACCCTCGGCCATCTGCTCAAGGAATTCCCGGAGTAGGGTGTGGACCGCCGCGACTTTGTCGAGACCTGCGGGTGCTGCGGCGCCATGGCCCTCCTGGGCCCGGCGCTAAGGGCGGCGCAGGGCTGGACGCCGCCGCCCCGGATCCCGCGGCCCTCGCCGAAGACGGATGAGGGCGGCCTCTGGGCCCTCATGGACCGGGAGGAGGAGCGCCTGCGCCAGAGCTCCTTCCTGGTGCGGGACGGGGCCCTGTCCGCCTATGTCCACGCCATCACCTGCCGCCTGGCCCAGGCCCACTGCCCGGATGTGCGCACCTATGTAGTCCGGTCCCCCTACTTCAACGCGAACATGGCCCCCAACGGCATGATGCAGGTCTGGACGGGGCTGATCCTCCGGGCCGAGAACGAAGCCCAATTGGCCGCGGTGATCGGCCACGAGGTGGGGCACTACATGGCGCGCCATTCGGTGGAGCGCCTCCGGGACGCCAAGTCGCGGACGGCCTTCGCCCATGTCCTGGGCCTGGTGCCCGTGGCCGGCACGCTGGCGGGCCTGGGCATCCTGGCCGGGGCGTTCGCCTACAGCCGGAACCACGAGCGGGTGGCCGATCAGATCGGGCTGGAGCTGATGGCCGCCGCGGGCTATCCGCCCCTGGAGGCCTCGAAGGTCTGGACGAACCTCCTGGCGGAACTGCAGGCGGAGAAGGACTGGACGGGCGACGCCTCCTCCCGGAGCCTCCTCTTCGCCACGCATCCCACGGAGAAGGAGCGCCAGACCAAGCTGGAGGCCGCGGCCAAGGCCCTCGGCCAACCGGATCTCGACCCCCGCGCCCCGGCCCTCCGGCAGGCCACGGCGCCCTGGCGCCAGCTCTGGCTGGAGGACGAGCTCCGGCGCCGCAAGTTCGGCGAGAGTCTGGCTCTGCTGGACCGGCTCACCGCGGCGGATCCCAAGGACGGCCAGGCCGCCTACTTCCTGGGCGAGGCCTACCGCCTGCGGGCCTCGGACGGGGACGGCGAGCGCGCGCTGGCCGCCTACCAGAAGGCCGCGGGCCTGCCGGGCGTGCCGCCCGAAGTCCACCGGGCCCTGGGCGTCCTCCACCGCAAGGCCGGACGGCTGCCCGAGATGCGGGAGGCCTTCGGCCGGTACCTGGCGGCCCGCCCGGATGCCGAGGACGCCGAGATGATCCGTTCCTACCTGACGGAAGGGGGTTGAGATGAACCTGAAGCCCGTGCTCCTCGTCGCGCTCCTCGCCTCGTTGGTGCTGCTGCCCGGCTGCACGAAGCCGGCCACCTGGGTGGGCGTCACGCCCGGGGAGATGGTGGTGTGCGACCGTCTGGCGGTCCGCATCGACGGCGCCTGGAGCCGCCTCGAGGGCACCCAGCAGCCCAAGCACGATGTCTGGACCTCCGAGGGCATGCCCCTGGATCAGCTCCACTTCCACACCGGCATCGCCGAGGGTGAATCCCTGGTGGTGGTCAAGGACCGCCCGGCCGACAAGCCCATCCCCCGCTTCCGGAAGGACATGCAGGCCCAGGATGTGGTGGAGATGTACGAGGCCTTCGCCAGCCGGGACGGCAGCGTCTTCAAGCTGGAGAAGCTGGCTCCGGCGCGGTTCGCGGACGAGAACGGCTTCCGGTTCGAGTTCAGCCGGGTGAGGAAGGGCGACGAGGTCCGCACGCGGGGCGTGGCCTACGGCGCCATCCACCGTGGCGAGCTCTTCCTCATGGTGTACGAGGCCCCCCGGATCCACTACTTCACCAAGCACCTGCCCCAGGTCGAGGCCATCGCCCAGTCGGCGCACCCCCGCGAGAAGGGCTGACCGGAGAAGGGAATCGCTTGACGGAGGCCGGTGACCCCCGGAGGCTGGAGCCATTGATCCCACGTCCGCCGGAGGCTCCGATGCCGAAGCTGTCCATCGTTCCCGCCCTGCTGCGCCTCATCTCCGAGGGCAGCTTCTTCAAGCAGGTCTTCTCCTGGCTCCTCCGGCTGTGGGCGGTGGCCGCCCTCGTGGCGGGGATCTGGCTGTCCATCGAGCTGTGGCGCGGCGGCGGGACGAGCACCCAGGCCATCTTCGGACAGCTGATCTTCCAGGTCGCCCTGGTCCTGGCCACCTACCTCGTGGCCCACCTGAGCTGGGTGCGGGCCCAGGACGTGGCGGCCATGCCCCAGATCGCCGGAGAGGTGATCATCCCCCTCACGCGCCTGCTACTGCGGCTGGGCGGCGAGCTCTACGCCAGCCTGGTAGCCGTGGCCAGCGTGGGCGGCGCCCTCATGATCTGGATCAGCGCCGGCGAGGCGCGGCCCGACATGGGCGAGCTGCGCCTGCTGCTGCCCGGCGCCGGGGGCGATCCGTTCCCCGCGGGGCTGGCCATGCTGCTCACCGGCCTGGCTTCCGCGGCCCTGGGCCTCCTGGGCGGTTACCTCGCCTCCGAACTCCTGGGCCTGCTCTGCGCCATCGAGAGCAATACACGAGGCGTGAAGCAGGGCTGAGACCTACCGGTACCGAGCCGCCATGGCCTTCAAGGTGGCCGCCAGGTGCGTCCGCAGGGCCTTGGGCTCGAGCACTTCCGCCTCGGCGCCCAGCTGGAGGATGTAGCGGGTGGGACCCTGGAGGTCCGTCGCCATGAAGCTGAGCAGGACGGTGCCGCCCTTCTCCTTTCGCACCTCGACCCGGGGCAGGGCGGGGGGGGCGTCCTGCAGGGACTGGGGCCAGTTGGAGCCGCCCACGCGCACCCGCACCTGGAAGGGCGCGCCGGGGCTGAACCAGCCGCCGATCTGGAGATCCCGGGCCTGTTCGAGGGGGCGCTTGTCGGGGATGAGGCCGCGCCGGGAAAGCGCCTTGGCTTCCTCGATGCGGGCCAGGCGGAAGTGCCTGGGCTCCTGCTTGGCGGGGTCCCAGGCCAGCAGGAAGGCGCCGCCGGAGAACACGTCGTGGGTGAGGGTGAAGGGCACCACCGTGCGGGTGCCGGTGCGGCCAGTGGAGGCGGCGGCATAGGTGAGCTCCAGCTCGCGCGGCCCCTCCGGGTGGCCCAGGGCCATCAGCACCTGGGAGAGCATCTTCGTGTCGAGAGCCTGCTGGTCGTCGGCGGCTCCGCGCACGCAGACGTGGGACTGGAGGGCGTCGAAGAGGCTGCGGTCACGGCTGCTGAGGTGGCTGTCCGCCAGGGCGCGCAGGCCCTCGAGCTGGTCGTACCACATCTCCGTCGCCGTGCCCTCCAGGGCCATGAGCGCCACCTCCAGGGCCAGGCGGGCGTGGGGCGTGATCTTGCTGTCCCAGTCCGGGGCCTTCTCCAGGGTGAAGTGGATGACGGCGGGCCGGCCTTCGCGGGTCTTGCCGAAGCGGGCGCCCTGCTCCTCCAGCAGCACGATGGCGCGGTCCACGGTGCGCATGGCCACGCCGCCCAGCTTCCGGACCAGGCCCGCCTTGGTGATGCCCCGCTCCCCGGCGTCCCGGATGGCCTCCAGCACGGCCTGGAGCCGCTCGGGCTTCACCAGGCTGGCACCGTCGGGACGGGGCGATTCGAGCGCCTTGCGGGGCGTGGAGCGGACCATGGCGTCCTCCTGGGGCCATGATTGGCCAGCCATTGTCCAGAAGCAAGCGCCGAATGCGGCGGGCGACGGCCGCCCGGGGACGGCGGCGCGCCTGGACCTGAGGTATCCAGGTGCGGAAGGCAGGCATGCAGGCGCCCCGCCCTTATACTCAGGACGATGGAAACAGCTACTCTCCGCCATGGGCGGCTTACCCGCATGTTCCGGCGGCTCCGGGCCGGACGGCCCGCCCCGTCCGCGGCGGACCCCCTGGCGTCAATTCCGGTCCCGGCCGAGGCGGTGGCTGTGCTCTCCGGCCCGGCCGAGTTCCGCACCGTCCTCCTGGAGCGGATCGCCCGCGCCCGGCACCGCATCATCCTGGTGGCCCTCTACCTCCAGGACGACCTCGCGGGCCGCGAGATCATGGAAGCCCTGTACGCCGCTCACCGGGCGAACCCGTCCCTTGAGATCCAGGTGCTCGTGGACCAGCACCGCGCCCAGCGCGGCCTCATCGGGAAGGCCAAGAGCCCCGGCAATGCGGCCATGTACCGGGAATGCGCGGCGCGGTTCGGGAAGGGGGTCCAGGTCCGCGGCGTGGCCGTCCGGAGCCGGGAGCTCTTCGGGGTGCTCCACCTGAAGGGGTTCATCATCGATGACACGGTGCTGTACAGCGGCGCGAGCCTCAACGAGGTGTACCTGGCGCGGAAGGGACGCTACCGCCTGGACCGGTACCACTTGTTCGAAAGCGCCCCCCTGGCGGCCTGCATGGCGGACTTCGTGCGGTCCACCTTCCTCCGCAGCCCGGCGGTGCGCTCCCTGGGCCATCCCCCGCACGCCGCGGGGGAGCGGCAGGCATCCGCTATGCGCGCCTTCCGCCGGGCACTGCGGACAGCCCGCTACACCTTCGAAGGCCGGCAGCCCGGCCCCGGAGAGGTCGCCGTCACGCCGCTCTGCGGCCTGGGCGCGGGCAACCCGCTGAACGACGCCCTGCTGGCGCTGATGAAATCGGCGCGGCGGCGGCTGGTCATCTACACGCCCTACTTCAACCTGCCGAGGCCGGTGAGCCGGGTCGTCTCGCATCTGCTGGCCCTGGGGCGCGAGGTCACGATCGTGGTGGGCGACAAGACCGCCAACGACTTCTACATTCCGCCCGCCGAACCCTTCAAGACCATCGGCCTGCTGCCCTACCTCTACGAGGGGAACCTGTGCCGCTTCGCGAAGGCCCACCAGCAGGCGATCGCCGACGGAAGGCTGAATGTCTTCCTGTGGCGCCACGGGGACAACAGCTTCCACCTGAAGGGCGTGTTCGTCGACGACGAAACCGCCGTGGTGACGGGGAACAACCTGAATCCCCGCGCCTGGGCGCTGGACCTGGAGAACGGCCTGGTGATCCGGGATCCGGAGGGGCTGCTGAAGGCCAAGCACGAGCGCGAGCACGCGGCCATCCTCGAGCACGCCACGCGGCTGGCCAGCTTCCACGATCTGGAGACCCCGGGCGCCTATCCGGCCCAGGTCCGGAAGGCGCTCCGACGCATGAACCGCACCCGCATCGACCGGCTGCTGAACCGCCTGCTCTAGGGCTGCCACAGAGCCCGGAAGGGCGCGTCATCCCACGGCGGCGGGGTGGCCCGGAACCGGGCGAGCAGGCCCGTTGACGGGGCGGACGCGGGTGTCAGCACTGCGTGGGCGCCGGCGTAGAGGGCGCTCCAGAGGGCCGCGCGAAGGGCAGGCTCGCCCAGGCGGGCCAGGGGCAGGTCGGCGCGAGTGTCGTGATCCCAGCCCAGAGCCCCGTTCAGGCGCCGCAGGCGGACCATCAGCTCGCCATGGGTCAGACCCGCCGTGAAGGGCGTGCCCTCGGCGACGACCTGCTCCCGGGCGTGGTAGGCGCTGCGCCCGGCCTCGGTGTTGAAGCGGGGGCCGCCCAGGACTTCCATGGGCACGGGTTGCCCTTCCTGCTCCCACGCCAGGCCCGAGGCCGCCGCGGCCAGCTCGGCTGCCCAATCCCAGATGGTGCCCGTGGCGCTGAACACCGTCCCGGGCGGCGCGCCCGCCAGCAGGCCCAGGGCCACCCCCTCGACGCGGTTGCGCAGCTGGGCGTAGGTCAACGTCCCCCAGCCGGGGGCCGTCAGGGCCGGGCGGCCCTGGAGACGGGCCGCGCGCTGGATGAGGAGGTCCCGCAGGGTGGAGGCCATTCGATCTCCCGGGACCAGTTTGGCAAGACCGGCGCTCTGGATTGCAATCTGAAACCTGTGATCAACCCTTTTCCGGAAGGGCGGGTCAGAGGGGTGTCCGCTTCCCCTTCATCCGGAGCCCGGCTCCGCCCCATGGAGATTCCCATGCGCCCTGTTCTCCGCACTTACTCCCTGCTGGCGCTTCCCCTGGGCCTCACCGCCCTGGCCCTCGGCCTGGCCTGCGGCGGCGGTTCCTCCAGCAGCCCCGCCAGCTCCGCCACGCCCACGGGCACGGCGGCCATCATCCTCACCGACGCCCCGTCGGACCAGTGGTCCGCCGTCGAGGTGGTGGTCACCCAGGTGGCCTTCCTGAACAAGGCGGACCACACCAAGGAGGTGGTGGCCTTCCAGGGCGCCAGCGCCAAGATCAACCTCGTGGACCTGGACAGCGTGGGCGAGCTGCTGGCCTCGGCCCAGATCCCCGCGGGCACCTACGATGCCCTGCGCATCACCATCGATCCCGCCAGCGTGAACCTGGTGAAGGCCGATGGCACGACGGTGCCCTCCAGCCAGGTGAAGGTGGCGGGCAGCAGCGTCCTCGTGAACCTCAGCTCCGACCTGGTGGTGACCGCCAGCGGCAGCAACGCCGTGCAGCTCGACTTCGACCTGAGCCATCCCCTGTTCCTGGTGCAGATGCCGGACGGCACCTGGGTGATGAACCTGCAGGTCAGGCACCGTCCCAATGTGAACGGGATGACGGGCGTGGCGCAGCTGATGTTCCGGCATCGCAAGGGCACCATCGCCTCCGTGGGCACCTCGAGCTTCGTGCTCCACACGGACAGCGGCAACGACCTCACGGTGAACGTGGGCGCGGGTGCCTGGTTCTTCGACGCCGACACGAAGACGGTCGGCAGCCTCGCGGGCCTGGCCGCCGGGAAGTACGCGCTGGTCTCCCTGCGCATGCAGCCGGACGGCAGCCTCTGGGCGGTGCGCGTGTGGTACAGCGCCAACCCCCTGCAGCCCTGGACGCCCGAGGGCCATGTCTACGGCGTGGACCAGGCCAACGGCCTCATGGTGGTCAGCTCGGGCAACGGCACGCCCCGGACCATCGCCATCGATCCCGACACCGCCTTCACCTACCACATGGCCCAGTCCTTCGGCACCGGGTCGGCGGCCCTCGCCAACATGTGGACGGGCTTCAAGGTCCAGGTCCAGGTGAAGGATCCCCTGGCCACGCCCATGCACGCCGCCTCGGTGAACATCCAGCGCGCCGTGGACGGCGGCCGCATCAGTGCCGCCTCCACCAGCAGCTTCACCTACCAGCACGCCAGCGGCGACCGGACCCACGCCTATGACAGCGCCTTTGCCTGGTGGTACGTGGGCTTCCCCGGCATGACGTCCAGCAGCGTCAGCGCCTTCTCCAGCGCCTGCTCCGGCATGGGCATGGGCATGATGGGCACGGGGACGGCCTCCCCCGACCTGATGCCCCGGGGCCTGAGCGATCTGGTCTGGAACACCGGCACCAGCGCCTGGGATGCCAACAATGCCATCTTCATGCCCGTGGCCCTGCCGCAGGGCACCATCAGCACCTCGTACAACGGTGGCCAGCTGGGCTTCACCTTCGTGGATTCCACCACCGCCACCCAGACCGTCACCGTCACCCTGAACACCACCGTGGGCGCGCAGCCGATGGTGCTGGAGGTGTCCAAGCAGACCGGCGCCATCACGGTCACCCCCGTGGACGCGACGGCCTGGGCCACCAAGCTCGTGACGGCCACCCAGGCTCGCGTGGCCGTGGTGCCCAAGCCGGACGGCACCTACGCCGCCTACGCCGTGGTGGTGTTCACAGGGTTCTGATCCACCCCTCCCTGGGTGGGGCGGCGCTCCGCGAGGGGCGCCGCTTTTTCGTACCTGCACGCTCAGACGGCGGCCGAGATCGCTCCCACGTTGAAGGCCGGATGCCGGTCCATCAGCGGGCGGGGCGGGGGGATGTGGCGGACATCGCGGAAGCCCGCATGGCGCAGGCAGTCGTCCCAGGCCTCGGGGGTGAGGAAGCCGTGCCGGGGCCGCCAGCGCGGGTCGAGCTTCACCTCGGTGAAGCTCCGGATGAAGCTGAAGAAGAACTCCAGGTAGAGGGGTGTGTCGAGGGTGGGCTTCAGGCACTCGCCGATCACCAGCCGTCCGCCGGGCCTCAGCCGGCTCCGCAGATCGAGCAGGGTGGCTTCGAGATCCTGGGCCACGTGAAGGACATTGATGCCCACGATGGCGTCGAGGCTCTCCGGCTCGATGCCCTGGCCCCCCAGGGGCTGGTTCAGGTCGAGGGTCTGGAAGCAGAGGGGCAGCCCGGGGGCCGCCTCCGGAAGGCGCCGCCGGGCCCGGTGGATAAAGGTGGGGGCCACGTCGGTGAAGCGGTACTCCGCCATCCGGGGAAGCCAGCCTTCGGCGGCGCCCCGCTCGGCCACCAGCTGGGCGAAGGAGCCCACGCCTCCGCCCAGCTCCAGGATCCGGGCGCCTTCCGGCAGATCCTTCCGGAGGGCCAGGAGCGTCAGCAGGTTGTTGGGGAAGTAGACGAGATTCTCATTGCGGAAGTAGGCGAGCCAGAGGGGGAAGAGGGACAGCCCGAAGAGCAGGGAGTCCCCGTCCTTCCCGTCCGTGAAGAAGGGGCGGATGTGGGAACGCGCACCATCCAGGAGGTCGAAGTTGGCCGCGTGCCCGGGCGCCTCCGCCTCCACGGCCTCCCGGATGCCGGCCAGGTCCAGATCGGGCTCGCCGGACAGGACGTAGCGGTCGCCCTCTCGGGCGAGCATCCCCTCGCTGGCGAGGAAGGGCAGCATCCAGGCCAGGGGCTTGCGGGCCTGGGCAGGCAGGCCTTCACACAGGGAATCGAGGGTCGTGCCCTGCCGGAGCCGGGCCTCCCAGCCCAGATCGAAGAGCAGGTGCAGGCAGGTTCGCGCGGTATAGAGCCCCGAGGCCCGGTGCAGGGCCAGGAAGGGGCGCGTCAGGAGCGACGAGATCTCCGGTCCCTCGGGCCCAAGCAGGTCGAGACCCGGAGGTCCGTCGATGGGCCCGAGGCGGACGGCCATCAGTCCATCATTTCGCTGATGCTGCGGCCTCCATGGATGCGGAGGATGGCGTCGCCGAAGAGGGCGGCCGTGGAGAGCACCCGCAGGTTGGGCAGGGCCTTCGCGCGATCCGGGGGGACCGGGATGCTGTCGGTGATCACCAGCTCGTCCAGGTTGGCGGAATTGAGGGTCTCCACCGCGTTCCCGGAGAGGACGCCGTGGGTGACGCCCACGCGGACGGTGCGGGCCCCGAACTCGCGCAGGATGCGGGCCGCCTCCTTGATGGAGCCGCCGGTGGCGATCTCGTCATCGTAGATGATGGCGTCCCGGCCCTTCACGTCGCCGATGAGGGCCACGCTCTGGGCCTTCTCGGAGTCGTCGAAGCGGCGCTTGTCGATGATGGCCATGGGCACGGAGAGCCGCTTGGCGAAGTGGCCCGCGAACTTGGCGGCCCCGGCGTCCGTGGCCACCACCGTGGTGTTGGCGAGATCCTTGGTCTTGAAGTAGTTCGTGAGGGTGGGCGTGGCCAGCAGCTGGTCCGCGGGCTTGCGGAAGAAGCCCAGGATCTGCGGCGCGTGCAGGGTCATGGTGAGCACGCGGTCGGCGCCGGCGGTCTCCAGCAGGTCGGCCACCAGGCGGGCCGTGATGGAGATGCGCGCCTCGTCCTTCTTGTCGCTGCGGGCGTAGGGGAAGTAAGGCAGCACGGCGGTGATGCGGGCTGCGGACGCGAACTTCAGGGCGTCGATGAGGATCAGCAGCTCCAGCAGGTTGTCGCTGACGGGCGGGCAGGAGGTCTGGATCACGAAGACGTCCGACTCGCGGACGTTCTCTTCGATCTTCACCTTGATGTTCTCGTTGGAGAACCGGGTGATCTTGAGCTTGCCCAGAGGCATCCCCATGTGCGTGGCGATGCCCCTCGCCAGATCCGGGTGGCTGCTCCCGGAAAACACCTTCATCTCGCCGAACATGGATCCCCCGATCTCGCCCCAGTGTAGCCGAGGGGTCCGGTGGAGGTCGTCACAGGGATGAGGCGGGAGCAGCCTGGCCCGGCTCCGGTTCAGCTCTCGTCGGCGCTGGGGCCGTAGATGGAAGGAACCCGCACGTCCAGCATGCGCAGGTAGACGGCGACCTGGGCCCGGTGGTGGATGAGGTGGTTCATGACGAAGCCGCGGTAGACCGCGATGCGCGGCATGGCGAAGAGGACCTGGCCGTTGTTCTTGAGGGTCCAGACGACCTGGAAGTCCTCGTCGGAGGCCTGGTTCAGCGCGTTCAGCGCGCCCTCCACGGCGGCGTCCAGGGTGCGCAGCAGCCCCTCGGTGGTCGCGCTCGGCTTGGGCTGCCTCGCCTGGGTCTCGGGCAGACCGAAGTCCAGCTCGGTTTCCTTCAGGGTGGTGATGGCCCACCCCGGGATCGTGACCAGGTGGTTCGCCAGGTCATGGAGCGTGAAGGACTTGGCGTGGGGCCGGTAGTCCATCCGATCCGCGGGGATGCGCTCGATCACGCGGCGCAGGGTGGCCGTTTCGTGTTCGAACTCGGGGAGGAGGGCTTTGGCGAGGGCCATGGGGGCTCCTTGGGTGGTGGAGGACCATCATGACGCCGGTTCCTGACAGCCTGGTGGCAGGAGTGTTCAGAGATTGTTCTTTTCTGTCTTCATTTTTCCCAGGTAATCCTCCAGGCCCCGGCCGGCGACCGCCTGGAAGGGTTCCAGCAACTCGCTGGCCTGGATCCGGTCCACCCGGAAGGTCCGCAGCGCCTCGCGAAGCTCGCACCAGGCCGCCAGGTGCCAGCGGTACCCCCAGAAGATCACACCCAGGGGCTGCACCACCCGCACCGAGCCCGTCCCGTCCGCCCGGGCGTAGGTGATCCGGACCCGGCGCTGCTCGCGGAGACCCTGGCGGAGATCCCCGAGGAAGCGGGCGGTCTCGGGCGGCACGTGGAAGTCGGGGACCAGGAAGGGGAGATCCGAAAGGGTCGTCCGCCGGCCCGGGGGCAGGACGGCCTCCACCTTCCGGAGCAGGCTCTCCGCCGCCGTCCGGAGCGAGGGATCACCCCAGGCCGCCGCGACCCGGGCCCCCAGGAGCAGGGCTTCGGCCTCCTCCGCGTTGAACATGAAGGGCGGCAGGTCGAAGTGGCGCGGCAGGCTGTAGCCCACCCCGGCCTCGCTCTCGATGGGCACGCCGGAGGCCATGAGGTCGGCGATGTCGCGATAGAGCGTCCGCTCGCTGATGCCGAGCTCCCGGGCCAACTTGGCCGCGGTGCTGATGCGGTCGCGCCGAAGCAGCTGGACGATCTGGAACAGGCGGTCGGCGCGGCGCATGGGGGGATCTGGAGATCTGGGGCGTCGGTCTGGACCAGGCCTAGACCCGGCCGCCGCCCACGCGCTCGATGCGGGCGCCCACGCCCTGGAGCTTCTTCTCCAGGCCGGCGTAGCCGCGGTCCAGGTGGTAGATGCGGTCCACGATGGTCTCGCCCTTGGCCACGAGGCCGGCGATGACCAGGGCGGCGCTGGCCCGGAGGTCCGTGGCCATGACTGTGCAGCCCGTCAGCTCCGCGGGGCCGGCCACGATGGCCGTGTGGCCGTCCGTGCGCAGGTTGGCGCCCAGGCGCTCCAGCTCCATGGCGTGCTGGAAGCGGTTCTCGAAGATGCCTTCGTTGATGACGCTGATGCCGCAGGCCTGGGTCATGACGGCCATCACCTGGGCCTGCAGGTCCGTGGGGAAGCCGGGGAAGGGCAGGGTGGTGACGTCCTTGGAGCGCAGCTTCTGGCCGCACTCGCGCTGGATGCGGAGCTGGCGGCCATCCTGGCCTTCGCGTTCGGTGATGACGCAGCCGGAGCGCTCCAGCAGGTCCAGCAGGGCCCGCAGGTGCTCAGGCTCGCAGCGGTCCAGCACCACATCTCCGCAGGCGGCGGCCACAGCGCACAGGTAGGTGCCGGCCTCGATGCGGTCGGGAATGACGGCGTGCTCGCAGCCGTGGAGCCGCTCGACGCCTGTGATGGTGAGGGTGCCCGTGCCGATGCCCTCGATCTGCGCGCCCATCTTGACGAGGAGCCGGGCCAGGTCGCCGATCTCCGGCTCCTGGGCGGCGTTGCGCAGGACCGTCGTGCCCTCCGCCAGGGCCGCGGCCATGAGGATGTTCTCGGTGGCGCCCACGCTCACCTTGGCGAAGGCGTGGTCGATGGCCTTGAGCCGGCCCTTCACCGAGGCGTGGATGTAGCCGTGGCTGATCTCGATCACGGCGCCCATGCGCTCCAGGGCCTCCAGGTGCAGGTTCACGGGGCGGGCCCCGATGGCGCAGCCGCCGGGGAGGCTCACGGTGGCCTTGCCGAAGCGGGCGAGGAGGGGCCCCAGCACCAGGATGGAGGCCCGCATGGTCTTCACCAGCTCGTAGGGGGCCTTGGGATCGTCGCTGCCTCCGCAGGCCAGCTTCGCCGTCAGCTCGAAGCCCTCGCCCTCGGGCTCCAGCGCGGCCTCCGTGCCCAGGGCCTGGAGCACCTTCACCATGGTGCGGATGTCCGCCACCGCGGGCAGGTTGGACAGCACGACGGCGTCCGGCGTCAGCAGGGCTGCCGCCAGGCAGGGCAGGGCGGCGTTCTTCGCCCCCGACACCCGGATGCGCCCCCGCAGGGGATGTCCACCTTGGATCACCAGTCGGTCCATCGAAACTCCAGCCTTCCAGCGTAGCCCAACCTTGCGGAGGGGGGACGGATCACCATGCTTGAAGTGGGGTGGGGCGGAGGGCGGCCCTGAAGGTTTACCCCGGTGCTCCCACCATGAAACCCGGCGACCCCCGAACCTGGATGTGGACCCGCGCCCTCGAGGTGCTGAACGAGGCCGAGCGCCTGCAGAGGCAATTCTTCCAGGTGAGCCGGTCCGCATCGCCGCGCCCGGCCTGGGAACCGCCGGTGGATATCTTCGAGTGCGATGGGGGTCTGCGCATCGTGGTGGCCCTGCCGGGGAGGTCCGTCGACAGCCTGAAGGTGCTCTGGGAAGGGGCGGACCTGGTGATCAGCGGAGATCTTCCGGTTCCCTGGAAGGAGCGCGTCGGCGCCATCCACCGCGTGGAGATCCCCCATGGCCACTTCGAGCGCCGGATCGAAGGCCTGCCGCCGGGGCTCGAGATCGTCCGGAATGAATGGTGCGACGGCTGCCTGTTCCTCACGTTCCGGAAGGTTGAAGGCCCATGAACAGGAACCATGGATCGCGGGCCAACCGCGAACCCACTGGAGAGGCAGAGCCGGAGCTGTTGTCGGTGCCCGGCCTTCCGAAGGACGCCACGGCCATCATCGCCGTGCGGAAGCTCGACCTCTTCCCCGGCATGGTGACGGTGGTGAGCATCGGCCAGGGGCAGCCATCCGTCATCGCGGCGCAAGAGGCCATCAAGGCGGAGCGCGTGCTGGGGCTCCTGCTGCAGCGGGATCCGGCCGAGGATGAGCCGGGTCCGGAAGACCTCTATCAGGTCGGAACCCTGGCCCAGATCCTCCGGTTCATCACGACGCCGGATGGCTCCCACCACCTCATTTGCCACGGCGAACAGCGCTTCCGGGTGCTTGAATTCCTCGATGGGTGGCCCTTCCTGGCCGCCCGCATCACACGGGTCCGGGAGGACGACACTCTGTCCAGCGCCCTGGAGGCCCGGCTCGTCACCCTGCGCCAGCAGGTGCAGGAATATGCCGAAGCCCTCCCCATGCCGCCCCTGGAGCTGATCAATGCCATCCACCAGCTCAATGCGCCCGGACCCGCCGCCGACCTGGTGACCGGGCTGATGGACATCAAGGCCCAGGACAAGCAGGACATCCTCGAGACCTTCGATGTGCGGGAGCGGCTGGACAAAGTGCTGGCGCGCATGGCCCACGCCCTGGAAGTGATCCATATGTCCCGCAAGATCACCGAGCAGACGCGGGAAGCCATGAATGCCCAGCAGCGTGAGTTCCTCCTGCGCGAGCAGCTGAAACAGATCCAGAAGGAGCTCGGGGACACGGACGAAACGGCGGCGGAGCTGGAAGCAGTCGCGAAGGCCATCGCCGACGCGAAGATGCCGGAGGACGTCGAGAAGCAGGCTCGCAAGGAGCTGAAGCGTCTGCAGCGCATGCCGGATTCGGCCGCCGAATATTCCATGATCCGCACCTACCTGGACTGGCTGACCGAGCTGCCCTGGTCCCGTGAAAGCGAGGCCGGCATCGATATCTCCGAGGCCCGAAAGGTTCTGGACGCGGACCACTACGGCCTGGAGAAGATCAAGAAGCGCATGCTCGAGTACCTGGCGGTCCGCAAGCTCAACCCCGGCGGGAAGAGCCCCATCCTCTGCTTCGTCGGCCCGCCGGGGGTGGGGAAGACCTCGCTCGGACAGAGCATCGCGCATGCCACCGGGCGGAAGTTCGTGCATGCGAGCCTCGGCGGCGTCCACGACGAGGCGGAGATCCGCGGCCACCGCCGAACCTACATCGGCGCCCTGCCGGGCAGCATCATCCAGGGCATCCACAACGCGGGCACACGCAACCCGGTGTTCATGCTGGACGAGATGGACAAGCTGGGCGCCGGGGGATTCCACGGCGATCCCGCCTCGGCCCTGCTGGAAGCCCTGGATCCGGAGCAGAACAGCTCCTTCCGCGACAACTACCTGGGCCTCCCTTTCGATCTGTCGCACGTGATGTTCATCGGCACGGCCAATGTGCTGGACACCATCCCGGGCCCGCTCCGCGACCGCATGGAGGTGATCCAGCTCCCCGGCTACACCGAGGAGGAGAAGCTCGAGATCGCGCGCCGCTACCTGGTGGGGCGGCAGCTGGCCACCAACGGGCTGACGGCGCCGCAGTGCACCTTCGAAGAGGGGACCCTCACCGCCATCGTCCGCGACTACACGCGGGAGGCCGGCGTACGCAACCTGGAGCGGGAGATCGGATCCGTGCTCCGCCACGTGGCCATGGGCGTCGCCGAAGGCAAGCTGGAGACCGTCCAGGTGAAGCCGGAGGATCTGGGAGAGATTCTCGGTCCGCCCCGGTTCGAGTCGGAGAGCGCCATGCGTTCGGGGAGGCCGGGCGTGGCCACGGGGCTCGCCTGGACCCCCGTGGGCGGCGACATCCTGTTCATCGAAGCGGCCCGGATGCCGGGCAGCGGCAAGCTCATCCTGACCGGCCAGCTGGGCGACGTGATGAAGGAGAGCGCCCAGGCCGCCCTGTCCCTCCTGAAGGGGCACATGGGCGAGCTGGGCCTGGTGGGCGAGGACTTCGAGCGCCTGGATGTCCACATCCACGTGCCCGCAGGCGCGACGCCCAAGGACGGACCCAGTGCCGGCATTGCCATGTTCGTCGCGCTGGTCTCCCTGTTCACCGGACGCTCCGTCCGGAGCGACACGGCCATGACCGGAGAGATCTCCCTGCGGGGCCTCGTCCTGCCGGTGGGCGGCATCAAGGAAAAGGTGCTGGCGGCCCTGCGCTCCGGAATCACCCGAGTCCTGCTACCCTCCCGCAACCGGAAGGAGCTGGAGGACATTCCCCCCTTGGCCCGGGAGCGCCTGCAGATCCTCTGGATCGACCAGGTGTACGAGGCGCTCGGCGCGGTCCTGGAAGAAGGCCCCTGAGGCTGAGGGTTCAGGGTTTGAGCGCCTCCGCCAGCTGGAAGGTGTCCGTGTACTGCTGGAAGCGCCGGACCTTGCCCTGGGCCAGGGTCCAGACATGGGCCACCTGGGCGTGGAACCGCCTGCCGGTGGCCTTGGGGGCGCCTTCGTAGTACCCGAGCATGACGATCCTATCGCCTGACTCCAGGAGGTCGTCGACGCGGATGATCAATTCAAAATGGGTGCCGATGCGGGCGAAGACGCCATCCCGAACCGCCTCCAGGCCTCGGTAGGGGCTGTGATCGGCCAAGGGTGAATGGTCCGCGGCCACCCATTCGATGTCGGAGGCGAAGGCGCCCAGGATCGCTGGGACATCCCATCGGTTGAAGGCTTCGTAGACGCGGCGGATGGTCTGTTCGTGGGCTGAGGGCATGCGCATTCCCATGGAAAAGGGAGGGCCCGATCCATGTGGATCCGGGCCCTGGCGTCTGGGGTGTCTACTTGGCCATGGCGGCGTAGGCGGCGGGGTTCGCCTTGACCTTGGCGGCGCACTCGTTGCAGCAGACGGTGAGCTCCTTGCCCGCCACCCGCACCTTGATCCCGCCGTCCTTCATGTCCCAGTCGCACACGGGGCACTTTTCGATGCTCATGGACCTTCTCCTCGTGGGCTCGGCGGGAGGCCACCATGGCCGCCGGGCTCGAACCCTGTGAGAACAAAGGTAGGAACGGGGTGATTTTCAGACTTCCAGATTCTTGCTCATTTGATGCAAGGTCCGGAGGCTGGCGTTTCGGCGCACCTCCGAAGGCGTCCGGCCGAATTCCTTCCGGAAGGCGTCCGCGAAGTGGCTGTGGCTGGAGAAGCCGAGATCCAGGGCCAGGGCGGTCAGATCCTCCTCGCCGCCCGCCAGGCGTTCCAGCGAGGCCCTGAGGCGCAGCAGGGTGAGGTAGCGATGGATCGAGATCCCCGTGCGCTGCTGGAACACGCGGGCGAAGTGGAAGGGCGAGGCGTGGACGGCCTGGGCCACTTCGTCGAGGGTGAGGCGTTCCCCCAGCCGGGCCGCGAGGTGGCTCTTGGCCGCTTCGGCGAGGGCCACGTGATCGGCTTCCGTGCCTTCCCGGCGGCTGCGAGGATGGCCTCGCTGGGCGAAGGCGGCCTCGAGGATGTCGGCCACGATCTGGAGGGCCGTGACATCCACCCAGAAGGGCTCCAGGGCCTCGGTCCCCGTCTCCAGGCGCCGCACCAGCTCCCGGTGCCTCCAGAAGACCGTCGATTCGCAGGGGCCGGCCACGAAGGGGAAGGGCTGCTCCGGCCGATCATCCACGGTGGGATCCAGCTCCCGGATGATGTCCTGGAGGACGCGCGGCGCGACGGCGAACACCGTGCCCCTGTCTCCGCCATCCACCGGGTGGCTCACGCGGTACGTGGATCCTTTCGAGAAGAAGACCGCCTGGTTGACGTCCGCGGTGGCGTGGCTCCGGCCGAAATGCCGGCAGAAGGCGCCATGCCGCATGAGAACGAGCGTGTTGGTGTCGGAGGCCTCTTCGGGTCCGGGCCCGCCACCGCAGGCGCGGCAGCGGTATTCCCGGACGCTGACGAGGGGGCTGTCGTACAGGCCCCGGAAGGCGACGGGAATGTCAGGGCGACCCGGCATGCCTTCATCCTAGTGCACCCTCGGGGAGACGGTGGGCCGGGTTTCCGGGTCATTCTGTCACGACAGATGTCCACCTTGGGGCACCTCGGATCGCGGTCTGGTCCATCGGCATCTCCAGGCCTTCCGGCCGGTTCATCCGGCGGCCGGTCCGCGCAGGCGGAAGGGCTGGACCTGCCCATAGCTCAAGGAGCGCCAGGCCCACTCCAAGGGGCCGAACTGGAATCGCGTGAGCCACCACCGGCTGGCCAGGACCTGCAGCCCGTAGACCACGATCCCGAGCAGGGTGGCGGAGGCAAGGCCCATGCGGTCATAGAGGCCCAGGCCCCAGTGGTAGAAGATGCCCGTCATGACGAGGCTCTGGGCCAGGTAGTTCGTGAAGGCCATGCGCCCCGTCCAGGTCAGGACCTGGAGCCGGCGGCGCCAGGCCCCATCCTGCCAAAGCAGCAACAGGCCGGCCCCATATCCGAGGGCCAGGATCATGGGTTGCAGGGTGGTGAAGGCGCGCAGCGGCAGCAACCAGCGGGAGACGGACCAGTGGGCGAGGGCCCAGGCCCTGGCCGGGGGCGTGTCCCGGCCAGCCCACACGAGGCCCAGAAGGAGACCCAGGGCCAAGCCCCCCTTGGCGATCCGGCGGAGCAGGGGGAGATGGGCGGCCGGATCCTTCAGGAGGCCCGACTTCCAGATCCCGAGGCCGACGAGGAAGTTCAGGATGGAGTATCCGAGCCCCCCCAGGAGCAGGCCACCGGCGTCATGGAGCCAGTCCCGGAGGCGGAAGACGAGGATCTGCCACCAGGATCCCTGCCCATAGGCGGCCAGGCACTGGCTGGTCCAGGCGCGGGCGGCGGCCAGCTCGGAGGCGGAGGGCGTCGGCGGGGCCCCTCGCCGCAGGTGGAAGACTGAGACGACCAGCGCGATCCCCAGCCCCAGGCCCCAGAGGGAGGCGGTCCAGATCCAGACGGTGCGGGCCCGCCTTCCCAGAAAGGGCAGCAGGAGGAAGCCGCACAGCGCGTAGGCGTGGAGGATGTCCCCCATCCAGAGCAGGAGGATGTGCAGGATGCCGAATCCGAAGAGGACCGCGAGCCGGCGCCGGATGAAGGGGCCGAAGGCCTCGCCCCGCGCTTCGATCCGCTCCTTCTGGATGCTCAGGCCCACGGCAAAGAGCATCGAGAAGAGGGTCATGGCCTTCCCGGCCAGGAAGACGGTGCTCAGGAAGGCTGTCATCCCGTCGGCCAGGCTGGGCCAGGATTCCCGGAGGGACTGGACCCGCGCCTCGGGCGCGAAGAACCATGGCACGTTCATGATGAGGACGCCAAACAGGGCCGCGCCCCGGAGGGCGTCCAGGTGGCCCAGCCGCTCGGATTGGGACACCGGCCGAGCCTCGAGATGATCCATGCGGACTCCTGGGAATGGACGGAAGCCTATCGGGAGTCCGGCTTCCCCGCGAGGCCGGAGCCGAGGAGTCTTCCCTGGAGGGATCGGCCCGGGAGCGGGCCCCAGGTCCGCCCATCCTGGCTGTCAGGGCGGTTGTCGCCCAGCACCAGGTAGCCAGCCCCGCAGGCCTGGCGCCCCGCGCCGCCCCGCTCGGGGTGGACCACCCAGGGCTCCTCCAAGCGCTGGCCGTCGATCCAGAGATCCGGGCCGTCCCAGCTCAGGGTCTCGCCGGGAAGGCCCAGCACCCGCTTCACCGAGGAGCCGTGTGGGCCCGCCACGACCCAGACTTCCCCGCGCCGGGGCGCATGGCTGGCCCAGGCCCGCAGGGCCCAACGCAGGTCGCCGTCGCGGAGCGCGGGCTCCATGCTGTGCCCCGAGACCCGCACCGGGTGGACGACGGCCAGGGGCGACAGGGCCAGGGCCAAGGCGGCCAGGGGGATCCAGGGCTTCACGGGCGCAGGGCCAGCCGTCTTCCCCGTCCGTCCGTCAGCGCGATTTCCTTGAGGCGGGCGGGGGCGGGGACGAAGGGGGCCAGCTCGATCAGCAGCCGCCGGGCCAGGGCCAGGGGGCTCTCCAGGCCCAGCTCCGAGAGGAGCTTCCCCTGGAGGGGTGCCAGGCTGCGGTCCAGGGCCGCCTCCAGATCCCGGAAGTCCACCACCACGTCGAAGCCGTCCAGGCCCGGCCGGGCGGCCACCACCTCCACGGTGTAGTCGTGGCCCTCCCAGGCCTCGCCCGTGCGGAACACCACCGACAGGGGGCGGGTCACGGCGGCTTCGAAGATCAGGGGAGTGGCGGGACTCAAGGGGGCTCCGGAAACTGACTCCAGGTCGGGCCTTCAGTTTGTCATGGGCACGGCTACACTGGGCCTTCGACCGCATACCTGATAACCGGGTGAGACAATGATCGGCCTCCGGCTCCCCGCCGAGGGACGAGTTGAACCTTGACTGCTGGAGGGACCGCCATGAAGGCCCTGGAAATCGCGCTGTTCTGGATCATGACCCTGGCCGCGGGCGGGTTCTTCGCGTGGACCATCCGCCTGCGCATCGCCACCCTGAAGGCGGGCCTGCCGGACAACCGCTTCGACCAGCCCTGGGTGCGCCTGAAGGGCGTCTTCACCCTCGCGCTGATGCAGAAGCGGATGGTGCGCGACAAGTACGCGGGTTTCTATCACATCCTCATCTTCTGGGGCTTCTGCGTCCTGTCCCTGCGCACCATCGGGCTGGTGCTGGAGGGCCTCTTCGGATGGCACATGACCGAAGCCCTCGGTGGTTTCGGCCTCGGCTACCAGGTCGCCAAGGACATCTTCGAGGTGCTGGTGCTCCTGGGCCTGGGCCTGGCCACCTTCCGCCGCCTGGCCGCCAAGCCCTGGCGCCTGGAGAACTCCTGGGATGCCTGGGCCACGCTGAGCCTCATCGGCGGCCTCATGGTCACGGACCTCCTGGCGGACGGCGCCTTCGTCGCCCTGCACCATCCCACCTGGGCGGCCTGGTCCCCCGCAGGCACCGCCGTGGCCGGCTGGCTGGGCGGCCTGAGCCAGACCGGGCTCCTGGTGCTCTACAAGGCCATGTGGTGGCTGCACCTGGCTGTCCTCTACTTCTTCGCCAACTTCCTGCCCTACTCCAAGCACTTCCACGTCTTCACCAGCCTCTTCAACATCTACTTCCGCGAGCTGGAGCCCCAGAAGAACCTCAAGCCCATGGATCTGGAGGCCGAGCACTTCGGCATCAACCGGATCCAGGACTTCAGCTGGAAGCAGATGCTGGACTTCTACACCTGCGTGGAGTGCGGGCGCTGCCTGGAGAACTGCCCCACGACGCTGACCGGGAAGCCGCTCCGCCCCAAGGATTTCGGCAACGACCTGCGCGACTACCTCAAGGCCACGCCCCTGGAGCAGATGGGCCAGGACAAGCCCGTGCCCGAAGACCGCAAGCTCATCGGCGGCCCCGTGCCCGAGGGCTCGTACTGGAAGCGCGATGATGAAGTGGCTCCCTGGAGCAAGGAACAGCTCGAAGGCTGGATCAGCCAGGACACCATCTGGGCCTGCACCAGCTGCGGCTACTGCGAGTGGGCCTGCCCCCTGCAGATCAGCTTCGTGGACAAGCTCGTGGGCATGCGCCGCTACCTCACGCTGGAGGAGAGCGACTTCCCCGCCGAGGCCCAGACCGCCTTCAAGGGCATGGAGCGCCAGGGCAACCCCTGGAACCTGCCCCAGGCGGACCGCGCCAAGTGGGCCGAGGGGCTGGAGGTGCCCACCTTCGCCGAGAACCCCGAGGCCGAGTACCTCTTCTGGGTGGGCTGCGCGGGCAGCTACGACGCCGCGGGCCAGAAGGTCTCCAAGTCCCTGGTGAAGCTGCTGAAGGCCGCCAATGTCTCCTTCGCCATCCTCGGCACCGAAGAGAGCTGCACCTGCGAATCCGCCCGGCGCCTGGGCAACGAATACCTCTACCAGTCCGCCACCGAGGCGAACATCGAGACCCTCAAGGGCCACGGCGTGAAGAAGGTCGTCACCAACTGCCCCCACTGCCTCAACACCCTGAAGAACGAGTACCCGGCCTTCGGTGGGGACTTCGAGGTGGTGCACGGCACGGAGCTGGTGGCCAAGCTCATGTCGGAAGGCAAGCTCAAGCTCGACCAGAAGGTGGACGTGGACCTCACCTACCACGACCCCTGCTACCTCAGCCGCATCAACGGCCAGGTGGAGGCCCCCCGGGCCATCCTGGACGCCATCCCCGGCGTGAAGCTCACGGAGATGGAGAAGCACGGCGAAGCCACCATGTGCTGCGGCGCCGGCGGCGGCCGCTTCTGGCTGGAGGAGCACCTGGGCAAGCGCGTGAACCACGAGCGCTTCGAGCAGGCCCTGGAGACCAAGGCCAGCACCATCGCCGTGGGCTGTCCCTTCTGCAACGTCATGCTGAACAACGCGGCGGGCGAGACCAACCACGAAGGCGTGGCCACCACCGACGTGCTGGAACTGGCGGCCAAGGCCTTGAAGGCCTGACCCCCAGCTCTCCGGAGAGGCTCCGGGGCGCCTGCGGGCGCCCCGGGCCCTTCGGGGGAAGATTCGTGACCACGGTCTCCACCCCCTGTGGTCAGATGATGGGGTTCCCGCTCACGAGGCTCCGGGCATGCGCATCGCAGCGAAGATCATCTCCCTCACGGTCGCAACAGCTTCGATCGCGGGCTTGGCGCTCGGGACCTTCCTCATCATCGAGGGACGGCGCACGTCCGAACAGCGCATCGAGCAGCTCGAGCGGACCCTGCGCGCCGACTACGACCGGCGGGCCCGCCTCGAGGTCGAGACGGCCGCGTCCATGCTCGCCGGGATCGCCGAGCGGCAGCAGAAGGGTGAGATCAAGGCCGAGGAGGCGAAGCGGCTTGGCGCCGATCTCCTGCGCGGACTCCGGTACGACCAGGAAGGCTACTTCTGGGCGGACACGGTGGATGGCCTGAACATGGTGCATGCCACCCAGCCCATTCTTGAAGGCAAGAACCGGATTGATGCGGTGGATCAGAAGGGCACCCCGTACATGCGGGACATCATCCGGGCGGGCACCAGCGGCGGTGGCTTCAGCGACTACTGGTTCCCGAAGAAGGGCGGCACCGTGCCGCTGCCCAAGCGGGCCTACTCGCTCCTGGTGCCGTCGTTCGGCTGGGTGATCGGCACGGGCAACTACGTGGACGACATCGACGCGATCGTGGCCGCCGAGCGGGCGGCCGCCCTGGCCGACATCCGGCAGCGCACCCAGGTGCTGCTCGCCGTGGTCGCCGTGTGTCTGGTCGTGACCGTGGCGGTGTGGGCGAACTTCGGGCACCGGATCTCCCGGCCCATCCTGGCGATCACCGCCAGCCTCGGCCGCCTGGCCGGCTACGATTTCCGCGAGGACGATTCGCTCAGGGCCTTCGAGGCCGCGCGGGACGAGACTGGCGCGATGGCCAGCGCCCTGCGCGCCATGCGGGAGGCGGTGGCCTCCCTGATCGCTACGCTCCAGCACTCGGTCGAGGTCGTCAAGCAGGTGAGCACCCAGCTGAACGCCACGTCGCAGGATGTGAGCCACGGCTCCTCGGAGCAGGCGGCGTCGGTGGAGGAACTGACGGCTTCCACGCAGGAACTCGCCGCGGGCGCGGCCCGGGCCGCGGAGGATGCGAGGAAGGCCAGCGACCGGGCCGCCGGCGTGGCGGAGGAGGTTCGGGTCGGGACCAGCGCCGCCGCGGAGACCACGGCGGCCATGCGCGACATCGCCGAGCGGATCGGCATGGTGGAGGACCTCGCCTACCAGACCAACCTCCTGGCCCTCAACGCGGCCATCGAAGCGGCGCGCGCCGGCGTCCACGGACGCGGCTTCGCGGTGGTGGCCGCCGAGGTGCAGAAGCTCGCGGAGCGCAGCGGGGAGGGAGCCAAGGAGATCCGCGCCATCTCGGATCGGAGCGTGGGCATCGCCGTGCGCGCCGAGGCGCTGCTCGCGCGCGTGGCGCCCGAGGTGACGCGGAGCGCCCGGAAGCTGAAGGCCTTTGCCGACGCCGCCACGGCCCAGGACCACACGGTGCGGGAGATCAACCGCGCCCTCGAGGAGCTCTCCCAGGTGGTGCAGCGGCACGCGACCGCCGCCGAGGAGATGTCGGCCACGTCGGAGGTCCTGTCCTCGCAGGCGTCAGCCCTCGACGACAGCGCCAGGGCCTTCGTGCTCGAGGGACCCGCCCGCGATATCGCCCAGGGCTGAGGGCCCAAGCGTGATCCATGGCTGGATGGAAAGTCTGGCCGGCGAGGGTGCACGCGAAAAAATCAGCATTGCGCCAGGGGACGAATGGCATATTCATGTAATAAGGTGATATTGTAATCGCCTATAGCCTTGTTTTTACAATGATCACTGATCATGAGTGAGGGCCAGTGGTCCTCGTGGCGGCGGCCAACCACTTCCATTCACAGGGGGTATCCAATGGCCTGGTCAAGAATCAGTCGATGCGGGATGGCGCTCATCCACCTTCTTTGCGTACCCGTGCTCCTGGCACTGGGGATGGTGGGTGGCGCCCTATGGGGAGATGAGGCTCCGGCCGGGATCACCGTCCTCACCCAGCCCACGGACCAGAAGGTGGGTCCGGGGCAGACGATGACCATGAAAGCCGGGGCTCCGCCCGAGAACCCGGTGGTGTACCTGGCTCCCTTCGTCACCGAGGGAAAGGCGGGGCTCGTGGCCAGCACCCCGGACTGGGGGCCGAAGGCCGTCTATGCCTGGACCTTGACCGGGGGGACGCTCACCTCGGGCCAGGGAAGCCCCGCCATCACCTTCACCGCTGGCGTGGCCGGCGCCACCCTGACCGCCCAGGTGGTCGTCACGGCCTATGGCGGCAGCGGCTCCGGGAGCGCCTCCGCCTCTGTGGTGTCCGCGCCCAACGCCGAGCTGGCCCTGCCCTTGAAAACGCACCCAGGCGATGCCTGGATGAAGGCCAGCGTGCCCCACCAGCAGGGGATGACCTACCTCTGGTCCATCGTTCCCGGCAACGGCAGGGCCAGCATCACCGCCGGACAGGGTACCCACGTGATCAGCTTCTCGGCGGGCCCATCGGCGGGCAGCTTCCACCTGAAGGTGGATGTCCAGAACCAGGCCGGGGATGCCGCCACCTCCATTCGGAAGGTCGCCATCCAGACGGGAACCTGGCTGGTCAAGAACGGAGGCGCCTCCGTCACGAGGTACCCCTGCCAGTCCACGCGCCTCCCCAGTGGCCGCGTGCTGGTGACAGGCGGCGGAGGGAACAGCGCCGAGGTCTACGATCCCGAGACGGGCCATTGGAACCTCGTGGGCAGCATGGCGAATCCGCGGGGCTGGCACACCTCCACCCTCCTCAACACCGGCCAGGTGCTGGTGGCAGGCAATGGCACGGCCGAGCTCTACGATCCCGCCTCAGGAACCTGGCATCCCACGGGCAAACCGGGAACCTCGCGGCGCGCCTGCACGGCCACGCTGCTGCCGGACGGGAAGGTGCTCGCGGCAGGCGGTGACACGGCCACCGCGGAAGTCTACGACCCTGCCGCTGGAACCTGGACGCCCACGGGCAGTATGGGGATCGCGCGGACCTTCCACACGGCCACGCGGCTGCTGGACGGAAAGGTCCTGGTGGCCGGGGGCTCCGAAGACAACCCTGCCACGGAGCTCTACGACCCGGCGAATGGCACCTGGGTTTCCACCGGAAGCCTGAACCTGGCGCGGAACGAGTGCGCGGCCACGCTGCTCGCGGATGGGAAGGTCCTCGTGACCGGAGGTTCAATCTTCCCCGGGGATATGTCCAGCGCCGAAATCTACGATCCCGGGACCGGGACCTGGACTCCCACGGCCACCATGGGGCCAGAACGCCGCTTTCATACGACCACCCTCCTCCCGGATGGGCGGGTGCTGATGGCGGGTGGTGAACGCCGTGACAATTTCTTCTTCAGCACGGCCATCTACGACCCCGTGGCATCGACCTGGACGCCCGCCGGCAACCTGGGGACGGGGCGGTTCGGCCATAAAGCCACCCTGCTCCAGGACGGGACGGTCCTGGTGACCGGCGGCCGCGGATCCCTGTACTTCTATGACATCGCCAGTTCCGAAATCTACGACCCCGGAAACGAGACTTGGAAGCCCCAGGCCGGCCAACCGAGAGCCCCCCGCGAGTTCCACACAGCCACCCTTCTCGCGAACGGGCAGGCGCTGGTCGCGGGAGGAGAGAACTTCCCGCGAGGAAACCTAAACGATGCGGAGATCGCCGCCCCTGAAACGGGATACTGGACGCCCGCGAAGAACATGGGCACGACCCGCATGGGTCACACAGCCACCTTGCTCTCGGATGGGAAAGTGCTGGTGGCAGGCGGTTCAGGTTCCTCGCAGCCAAGCCTTGCCAGCACGGAACTCTACGACCCCACTGGAGGGTCCTGGACCCCGGTTGGCAGTCTGAACGAGACGCGGGTCGGCCACACGGCCTCGCTGCTCCGGAGCGGGAAGGTCCTGGCCGTGGGAGGTTTCGCCGGAGGCATCGCCTCGGAGAGCGCCGAACTCTACGATCCCGCCACCGCAACTTGGCGACCCACCACCAGTCTCGGAACCGCCCGTGTCGGCCACACCTCCACCCTGCTTCCCACCGGGAAGGTGTTGGTGGTCGGTGGTGGGAGTTTCTCCGATCCCATCGCCAGCGCTGAACTCTACGACCCTGTTGGAGAGACCTGGACCGCCGTGGGCGCCCTTGGAACGGCCCGCCGGGGCCACCTGGCCACGCTGCTGGCGGATGGGAGGGTGCTCGTGACAGGCGGGACCGGGGTTTCCGGAACCTTGGACAGTGCTGAAGTCTTCGATCCCGCGACGAACGGCTGGCTCCCGACTTCCACCATGGGATCGGCGCGCAGCGGCCATTCGGCCGACCTCCTCGCGAACGGCAAGGTTCTGGTGGTGGGAGGCAGGAATTCTTCCAACGCCATCCTCGGCAGCGCGGAACTCTACGATCCCGCCACGCAGGTCTGGACGCCGACGGATAGCCTGGCCTTGCCACGGGCAGGCCATCGCTCCATACGTTTCCCCAACGGAGACATCATGGTCGCTTTCGGTCCTGGTGGCGATCTGGTCACCGAGATCTATAGGCCCTAGACGGGACGCTCTTTCAGGACGGTATCGGAAGGGCCTGATGGCCCTCATCGATTTGCGCCAGCTGCTCGCGGTATGCAGACGGTGAAGCGAGATGGCCTGAAGCGCCGGTGGGATACCGGAACGGCTCAACGCTTGGACAGCACATCCTTCAGCAGGTTCCGGGTCTCCCGGAGCATGGCGGCGGTGTCGTCCCAGCCCAGGCAGGCGTCGGTGACGGAGCAGCCGTAGCGGAGGGTGGACAGGTCCGCGGGGATGGGCTGATTCCCTTCTTCCAGGAAGCTCTCCACCATGACCCCGACGATGGAGCCGTTGCCGCGCCGGATCTGGTGGGCGCAGTCCTGGAGGACCAGGGGCTGGAGGCGGGGGTTCTTGTGGCTGTTGGCATGGGAGCAGTCCACCACGATGTTCCCGGGCAGCCCGGCCTTGCGCAGGGCCTCCTCCGCCAGGGCGATGCTGACGGTGTCGTAGTTGGGGCGGCCCCCGCCACCGCGGAGCACCAGGTGGCCGTAGGCGTTCCCCCGGGTGCGCACGATGGCCGCCGAGCCCTGGTCGTTCAGGCCCAGGAAGCTGTGGGGGCGCGAGGCCGAGAGGATGGCGTTCACGGCGGCGGCCAGGTCGCCGTCCGTGGCGTTCTTGAAGCCCACGGGCGTGGAGAGGCCGCTGGACATCTCCCGGTGGGTCTGGGATTCGGAGGTCCGGGCCCCGATGGCCGTCCAGCTGATGAGGTCGCCGATGTACTGGGGCGTGTTGGGATCCAGGGCCTCCGTGGCCGCCGGGAGTCCGATCTCCCCGATGCGGAGCAGGAACTCCCGGGCCTTCCGCATGCCCTCCTCGATGTGGAACGAGTCGTCCATGCGGGGGTCATTGATGAAGCCCTTCCAGCCCGTGGCGGTGCGGGGCTTCTCGAAGTAGACCCGCATCACGAGCAGCAGGGTGTCCGCGACCTCGTCCGAGAGGACCTTGAGCCGCCGCGCGTAATCGAGGCCCGCCACGGGGTCGTGGATGCTGCACGGCCCCACCACCACCATGAGGCGGGGATCCTCCCGGGAGAGGATGCACTGGAGGTCGCGGCGGCCGTTGGCCACGGTCTCGGCCACGGCGTCCGGGACGGGCAGGGCCGCGTGGATCTCGGCCGGCGAGGGCATCCGGTCGAAGGAATCAATGTTGAGGTTCTCGAGCGCCTGGTGGGTCATGGGGCCTTCCGGGATAAAGAAAAACCCCGATCCGGGAAACGGATCGGGGTGGTCATGGGGATGTTCCAGGGATCAGGCTGGACCCTCGCCGTGCCACGCGCGATCCGCGCGCGGGAACCAATAATAGCGATGGAAGCGGGGCGTCATGGTGAGGTCCGAAGGTGCTCCATCCTGGACCTGGGGCGCCGGGGCGTCAAGGCAAGGGCAGGTTCCGAATGGGCGTTCTTGACGCTTTGGATATCCAATCAATGAATGTTTTTTGATAATCGATTCCATATTTGTCGAGACATGGACTAGGCTTGGTTTCTTTCCAAGGAGCCCCCATGGATCGCCGCACCCTTCTCGGAACCCTCGCCGCCGGCGCCGTGGGCGCCGGACTGCACGCCAAGGGGCTGGGCCCCGGCGCCACGGACGCGAAGCCCACGGGAAATTCCCTGGCGGATTATGCCGCTCGGCCCTTCGACTTCGGCACGGGTCTGCCCGGCCTCGGCAAAGATCTGCTGGCGGAGCACCTGACGCTCTACAAGGGCTACGTGAGCCGCACGAACGCGCTCCTCAAGGACACGCTAGCCGCGGAGCGGGAGGGCAAGGCCGGTCCCGCGGTGCAGGAGCTGCGCCGGCGGCTGGGCTTCGAATTCAGCGGCATGCGCCTCCATGAGCTCTACTTCGAGGGCCTCTCCAGCAGCGCAGCCGGGCCCAGCGGGACGCACCCCCTCCACCAGGCCATCGCCGCCACCTGGGGCTCCTTCGACGCCTGGTGGGCCGCCTTCAAGGCCACCTGCACCATGACCGGCATCGGCTGGGGCGCCCTCCTGAAGGACCCGGCCACGGGCCGGCTCATGAACGCCTGGTTCCAGGATCACGAGAACGCCATCGCCGTGGGCGCCCAGGCGCTCCTGGTCGTGGACGTGTGGGAGCACGCCTACGTGAAGGACTACGGCGCCACGGGCCGGGCCAAGTACGTGGATGCGGTGAAGCCCCTCATCGACTGGCGCGTGGTCGAGAAGCGCTTCTGAAACCAGGGGCGCTCTGGGGAATTTACAAAATTGTAAGACCGAGCCGTGGGTTGTACAATTTTGTAGACTACTCGCCGGAGCCCCCATGGCCGCCTCGGAGGACGCCCTTCACCTCTCGCCCCTGCTGGAGCTGAGCCAGGCCCTGGCCGCCTCGGACATCCGGGCCTCGCTGCCCCGGGTGCTGGAGATCCTGGCGGAGGCCTTCGGCGCCCTGAACGGCGCCATCCTGCTGGCGGACGAGGAGGGGGGCGCCCTCCGGGTCGAGGCCGCCCGCGGCCTCTCCAGCCAGGAGGTGGCGCGGGCCCGCTACCGCGTGGGCGAGGGCATCAACGGGCGGGTGCTGGCCAGCGGCAAGGCCATCGTGGTGCCCCAGGCCAGCCTGGAGCCCCTCTTCCTGGACCGCACCGGCGTCCTGAAGGCCCAGAAGCGGAAGAAGTCCGACATGTCCTTCTTCTGCATTCCGGTGTTCCTGGACCGGAAGACGGCGGGGACCCTCTGCCTCACCGTGCCCTACGACCGGGATCGGGACTTCGACCGGGACACGAAGCTCCTCCAGATCGCGGCCTCCATGGTGGGCCTGGCCATGAAGGTGGCCCGGCTGGTGGCGGCGGACCGGCAGCGGCTGGTGGAGGAGAACCAGCAGCTCCGCCTGGAGCTGCGGGAGCGCTACGAGCTGCACCACCTCATCGGGCACAGCCATGCCATGCAGCGGGTCTACGAGGCCGTGGCCCAGGCGGCGCCCAGCAGCACCACCGTGCTCATCCGGGGCGAGTCCGGCACGGGCAAGGAGCTGGTGGCCCACGCCCTCCACTACAACTCGCCGCGGGCCGAGAAGCCCTTCGTGAAGGTGAACTGCGGGGCCCTGCCCGAGCCCCTCATCGAGTCCGAGCTGTTCGGCTACGAGCCAGGCGCCTTCACGGACGCCCGCCAGGTGAAGAAGGGCCGCTTCGAGCTGGCCCACGGCGGCACCCTGTTCCTGGACGAGGTGGGCGAGCTGACCCCGGCCACCCAGGTGAAGCTGCTGCGGGTCCTCCAGGAGCGGGAGTTCGAGCGCCTGGGCGGCGTGCGGCCCGTGAAGGTGGACGTGCGGCTCCTGGCCGCCACCAACCGGGATCTGGAGGCCGCCGTGCGGGCCGGGACCTTCCGGGAGGACCTCTACTACCGCCTCCGCGTCTTCGAGATCTTCCTGCCGCCCCTGCGGGAGCGCCAGGCGGACATCCTGCTGCTGGCGGACCACTTCGTGGAGAAGATCGCGGCCGCCCAGGGCAAGGATGTCCGCCGCATCTCCACTTCGGCCATCGACATGCTCACGGCCTACCACTGGCCCGGCAACGTGCGCGAGCTGGAGAACGCTCTCGAGCGGGCCATCCTCGTCTGCGAAGGCGGCGTGATCCACGCCCACCATCTGCCGCCCTCCCTCCAGACGGCGGAGGTCTCCGGCACCGTACCGGGGACGGCCCTGGGCGAGGCCGTGGCGGCCTTCGAGCGGGACCTGCTCCAGGACGCCCTGAAGTCCGCCCGGGGCAACCGCTCGCGGGCGGCTCGGCTCCTCCAGACCACCGAGCGCATCCTGAACTACAAGGTCCAGAAGTACGGGCTGGAGCCCGAGCGGTTCCGATCCTCCTGAGGCAGAATAGTACAAAAATGTAATTCAATCGAATTGACATTACATTTTTGTCAAGCCGGTATTGACGTAGTTCCATCTTTTCCTGGCGTGTAATCGCTGTGAATGAATTGGTTGGAATAACATAGTTCACTTTTCCGTGAATAGGCACGTTCCCTGCTCTCTTTTCTGGGCACGGGGAGCCGGTGGTCGGCTCCCGGACTCCAGGGAGGATCGGAAGAGAGCCGTGGCCTGAGCCGATCCACCGGATTCCCTCGGTGAAGGCCACACCGATCCCCCACTCCACGGAAGGAGCATCTCCCATGAACCGCCGAACCCTGTTCCGGGGTATCGCGGTGGCGGTGGCTTTTGCGGCCATGTCCACCCTGCTCTTCTCGGCCGAGTCCCCGGCCGGCGGGGCGGGCGGCCTCCAGCGGGTTCCCCTCCGCGCACCCATGCTTCCCGTCCATCCCTAACACGCCGGGCTTCGCCATTCCGGTTCTCCCCGCCTCGAAGGGCGGGAGGCCCCCGGCCTGCTGATGCCCGCCTCCCATCCCCTTCCACCCAGGGCCATCCAGGCCCTCGGGGAGGCCCTGCCCGGCCTCCGCCCTCCATCCGGATCCAGGGCTCCCCTCGGATCCTTCCCCTTCCGGAGTATCCATGCCCTCACCCAGGCTCCTTCCGCTGCTCGCGGTCCTGGCGGCCGACCTCGCCGCCCAGACCCCGCCAGCGCCGCCTCCTCCCTCCTTCCTGGGTTTCCCCTTGAGCGGCTCGGTCACCCTCGGCTCCCAGTACATCTGGCGCGGCCTCACCCAGACCGACGGCAACCCCACGGTCCAGGCGGAACTGGACCTGGCCCATCCTTCGGGCTTCTACCTCAGCACCAGCCTCAGCAACATCTCCTGGTTCACGGACCAGAACGCCGGGCTCGCCAGCGCCCCGGTGGCCCTGGGCTCGCCGGGCGCGGTGGGGGCCCCGCTCTATCGGCCCGGGAAGGTGAACTCGGCAGGCGTGGAGGTGGACCTGTTCGGCGGCTACAAGTGGGGGTTCGCCAAGGACTGGGTCCTGGATGTGGGCCTCTACCGCTACCTCTACCCGGGCACCTACGACAACCTCGGCGCCTTCCGGAACCCGGACACCACCGAGGCCTACCTCGGGCTGGGTTATGCCTGGGCCAGCCTCAAGTACTCGCGGGTCCTGAGCGAGACCGCCATGGGGGTCTTCAACAGCAAGGGCACGAACTACGTGGACCTCAGCCTCGCGATTCCGCTAGGAGAGAGCGGCTGGACGGTGCTGCTGCATGGTGGCCGGACGACCTATCCCGCCAAGGCGAATCCGGATTTCTTCTCCAACGGCTCGACGCTCACCGGCGACAACGCCCTGTTCAGCTACTCGGACTACAAGGTGGGCCTCGCGAAGGAGCTCCGGGGCTACACGCTCGCCCTCGCCGCTACGGACGCGAACACCCGGGCGCGAGCGGCGGACGGCCAGGTGCCCGTCTACGAGAACGCCATGGGCCGGAACGTCGGCAAGGGCCGCCTGACCCTGACCCTCGCCAAGGCGTTCTAGCGCCGCCCCCTCTGACGCCCGTTTTACCTCTCCCTTTTCATGGAGCCTGAGATGGCAAGGATCACTCACGAGCGCGACAAGCTCTCCTTCACCGAAAAACTGGTCCGGCTGGGTGCCCGCCTGAGGGACCCGGAATGGCGCCGCTACGGCTTCGTGATGGCCTCGGGCAAGCTGCTGGGCGTGGCCACGCTGTTCGGGATGATGATCCTCATCCCGCTGCTGCTGAATGGCAGCTCGGCCCGGGCGGACGTGCCGCCCGCGAACCCGCCCGCCGCCTTGGCCGTGGCCACGTCGGCAGCCGCACCCGCGCCGGCACCTGCGCCAGCCCCCGCGCCCCCGGCGGTCGCCGCCAAGGACGTCATCAACCCCCTCAACACGGTCTGGACGCTCATCGCGGCCTTCCTCGTCTTCGCCATGCAGGTGGGCTTCGTGATGCTGGAAGCCGGCTTCTGCCGCTCGCGGGAAACGGTGAACGTGCTGGTGGAATGCGTCTTCGACACCTGCCTCTGCGGCATCCTCTTCTGGGCCTTCGGCTACGCCTTCATGTTCAGCGAGGGCAACGGGTTCATCGGGACCCACTGGTTCTTCCTCAAGGGCGCCCCGGCCACCTACGGCGCCACCGGCGTGGCCATCCTGGCCCACTGGCTCTTCCAGTTCGCCTTCGCGGACACCTGCTCGACCATCACCTCCGGCGCCATGATCGGCCGCACGGATTTCATCGGCGACATCCTCTACAGCTTCGCCGTGTCCGGCTTCATCTACCCCATCATCGGCCACTGGGCCTGGGGCCCCGACGGCTTCCTGGCCACCATGGGCAGCGCCGGCAAGTTCCTGCCTTCGCTGGGCATGAACTTCCATGACTTCGCCGGCTCCACGGTGGTCCACACCATCGGCGGCGCGGTGGCCCTCGCGGGCGCCGTGGTCCTCGGTCCTCGCCTCGGCCGCAAGTTCAAGCGGGACGGCGGCGGCCCCATGACGCCCCACGACCTCACCATCGCCGTGTGCGGCGGTCTGCTGCTCTGGTTCGGCTGGTACGGCTTCAACCCCGGCAGCACTCTGTCCGCCATGGATTTCGAAGGCATCGGCCGGGTGGCCGCCAACACCACCCTCGCGGCCTGCGCCGCGGGCCTGACCGCCGTGTTCTACATCTACGCCCGCACGGGCAAGTGGGATCCGGGCTCCATCACCAACGGGTTCCTGGCGGGGCTGGTGGCCATCACCGCGCCCTGCTACTGGGTGAGCCCCTTCGGCTCGGTCCTCATCGGCGCCGTCGCCGGCGTGATCGTGATCCTGGGCGTGGACCTGCTGGAATACCTGCGCATCGACGATCCCATCGGCGCCGTCCCCGTGCACATGATGAACGGCATCTGGGGCACCCTCTCGCTGGGCCTCTTCGCCAGCGGCCAGTACTCGGCCATCGGCAGCGATCCCATCGCGCCGGACCTGTCGTCGAAGCTCACGGGCCTCTTCTACGGGGGCGGGACCAAGGTCCTGGCCGCCCAGGCCATCGGCAGCGCCATCGTCACGGTCTCCACGCTGGCCGTGTCCTTCGCCGTGATGTATGCCATCGACGCCGCGGGCCTCCTGCGGCTCCACGAGGACGCCGAGCACGATGGCCTGGACCTCCACGAGCATGGCATCTCGGCCTATCCCGAGTACGTGATCTCGGCCCTGGCCTCTCCCGCAGGTGCGCCCCTGCGGGTCCCCGCCCACCAGGAATCGGCCGCCGGCTCGCGGTCCGCCCTGTCCCCGTCCCTGTAGGAGGAAACGACCATGAAGATGATCGTCGCCATCATCCGGCCCGACAAGTTCGAGGCGGTGCAGGCCGCCCTGGTGGCCAAGGAGATCTACCTGATGACCGTCTCCGACGTGCGGGGATGCGGAACCCAGAAGGGCTACGCCGAGCAGTTCCGGGGCAGCAAGATCGGCCTCATCCGCCTGCTGCCCAAGGTGAAGCTGGAGATCGCCGTGAACGAGGAATACGTCAAGCCCGCGGTGGAGGCCATCATGGGCGCCGCGAAGTCCGAGCCCAGCCAGCTGGGGGACGGGAAGATCTTCGTGCTCAATCTGGAGGAGTGCTTCCGGGTGCGCACGGGGGAGGTGGGAGGCGCGGCCATCGGGCCGTGAAGGAGAGGTGAGGAGGGTGAGTGGTAGGGGGGCGCCGGGACCGGTTTCCGGCCTGGACGCCCCCTGACGAGCCGCGGCCTCCCCCCTTCCGGGATTCCGATAAGCTGGATCCATGCCGCTCGATCCGCGCCTCCTCGAGATCCTCTGCTGTCCGGCCTGCCACGGCGACCTCGTGGAGCAGGCGGAGGGGCTGCACTGCCAGGGCTGCGGGCTGCTCTATCCCATCGAGGACGGCATCCCTGTGATGCTGGTGGACAAGGCCAAGCAAATGGGCGCCAAGAAGGTGGACCTGTGAGGCTCGACCGCGCCCAGGCCGAATCCCTGCTCCGGCGCGTGGACGGCCGCAAGGTGGCCGTGCTGGGCGACGTGATGCTGGACGAGTACCTCTTCGGGGAGGTGAGCCGCATCTCGCCCGAGGCGCCCGTGCCCATCGTGCGCGTGGTGCGCGAGCAGGCGGTGCTGGGCGGCGCGGCCAACGTGGCGGCCAACCTCAAGGCCCTGGGCGCCGAGCCCCTGCTCATCGGCACCCTGCAGAAGGACATCGCCGGCGACCGGCTGCTGGGCCTCCTGGGCCGGCTGGAC
The DNA here is from genome assembly GCF_022808815.1 of Geothrix paludis. GTDB lineage: Bacteria > Acidobacteriota > Holophagae > Holophagales > Holophagaceae > Geothrix > Geothrix paludis. The sequence goes on from NZ_JAKZLC010000003.1 coordinate 478,687, forward strand.
ATCTCCATCTCGGGCCTGGTGCTGGATCCCTCCCGCCCCACCATCATCAAGACCCGCGTCATCGGCCAGCAGCAGCAGATGCTCCGCATCGACCGCGAGGAGTCCGGGCCACCGGAAGCCGCCGTGCTGATGGGCCTCAGGGACCGCCTGGAGCGGGCCCTGGGCGAGGCCTCGGCCCTCATCGTGTCGGACTATGCCAAGGGCACCGTGAACGAACCGGTCATGGAGACGGTGCGGGAGCTCTGCGCGGCCAAGGGCCTGCCCTGGATCGTGGATCCCAAGCCGGCCCACAAGGCCCTCTACCGGGGCGCGACGCTCATGACGCCCAACACGAAAGAGACCTCGGAGCTCACGCACCGCGCGGCAAAGACCGACGTGGAAGTGACCGAGGCCGGTAGGTCGCTGGTGGCCGAGTTGGGCCTGAAGGGCCTGCTGGTGACCCGCAGCGAACGCGGCATGGCCCTCTTCGCGCCGGACGGAGACCACCGGGCGCCCTGGATGGTGCCTACGGAGGCCCGGGAGGTCTTCGATGTGAGCGGCGCGGGCGACACCGTGATTGCGGCCTTCAGCGCGGCCATCGCCGCCGGCGCGGACTGGCGGGAAGCCGCCATGCTGGCCAACGCCGCCGCGGGCCTGGTCGTCGCCAAGGTCGGCACCGCCACCGTCACGCCTGCCGAGCTGCTGGCCCACTACCACGAGCAGGAAGCGAATTGAGGCTGGGCGGGGTCCCGCCCAGCCTCAATTCCTCAGTTCGATGGCCAGCAGGAAGCGGTCGCCTTTGGCCAGGCGCTCCTTCACCTGGGTGAAGTTCAGGTCGAAGGTCTCGGTCTCGCCCGGCTTGATGGTGCCGACCTTGGTGCCGCCGGAGGCCACGCCCAGCAGCTTGCCGTCCTTGTCCAGCACGGCCACGGCGAAGCCGGGGATGCGGGGGTACTTGGCGGTGTTGGTCACCTCCACCTGAGCCCGCGTGCCGAACTCGGCCCCCTGGAGGATGTTGAAGAACCCCGGCTGCACCATGCGCTTGTTGAAGAAGATGCTGCTGACCTTCAGGCCGTCCACGTTCACGGACAGGGGGATCACGCGGTCCCAGGCGAAGGGGAAGGACTCCGAAAAGTAGGAGAGCGAGGCATCGGCCACCGGGGCCGGCGCAGGCGCGGGAGCTGCCGCCGGCGGGGCGGGCGGCGCCTGCGCCAGGCAGAGGAGGGCGGCGAGGGCGAGGGTCTGCATGGTCAGTTCTTCCCGAAGAGGCCGCCGAAGAGGCTCTTCTTGGGAGCGATCTCGGGGATGGACGAGGCGTCGAAGCTGGGCGCGCCCTCGCGCTCGCGGCGCAGGCGATCGAAGACCAGGCGGAGGCCGGGCACCTTGTGGGCCTCCAGCCAGTTCTCGCTGTGCTGGCGAGCCACCAGATGATGTTCCAGCACGCGCCCTTCTTCGATCCAGGCGGTGAGCTGGGCCATGGTGAGGCCCGGATAGATCTCCTCCCCGATCTTCAGCCGCAGCCGCTCGGCACTGGCGTCCTCGGCCGCCGGCGCGGCGGGGGCGGGCGGCTCCGGCAGGGGGACCGCCAGGTCCGAAGGCCGCAGGGCCTCGGTGGGGGGCTCGGCGGGAGGTTCGGGTTTCGCCGCGGCCAGGGCGGTCCGGAGATCCTCCTGGGACAGGCGCAGGGTGGTGGTGGAGGTGGCCTGGAGCACGTCGGAGAGGCTGCCCGCGGAGGTGGGTTCGTCCCCATCCGGATGGGAGGGCGCCAGGGGTGCGGCGGTGGCCTTGCCCAGGGTGGCCTCCAGGGCCGAGAGGGTGGCTTCCATGTCCATGGCACCGGGTTCCTTCGGCGCCTTGGAGGCCGAGGGGAGATCCGGCATGCCGGCGAACAGCTTGCTGATGGCGTCCTTGGCGGAGCTGTAGGTGCCCGTGAGGGTGTCCTCCCCGACTTCCGGCACTTGGGCGGCGGCAGGAGCGGGGGCCGGCGCGGGGATCGCAGCAGGGGTGGGCGGCGCCACCGCGGGAGCGGAAGGCGCGTCGGGAATCGCCAGGGTCGCGGCGGGAACGGGTTCGGCGGAAAGGCCTGAGAGCGTCTTCTCCAGGATGTCCTCGTCGGTGCTTTCCAGGTCCCCCAGCGTCAGGGAGGACGCCACGACGGGAGCCGGCTCCAGGGCGGCGGCCACGTCGGCCAGATCGAAGGAGGCGGTGGCCGCCGGCGACTCGGCCGGCGGGGGCGGAACCAGGTCCGGCATCGCGAGGCCCAGGGGGAACACCTCGCCGCAGCTGAAGCAGCGGGCCCGGCGGTAGGCCGGCCTCAACCGCTCGGGACGCAGGCGGTATCGGGTGGAGCAGCTGGGGCAATGGATCGCTTCGGCCACCTGGAACTCCTCGAGTTTCGAGCAGGATAGCACTGCGGCGGAAGGCGGCCAAACCGCGAAGGGCCGGCCCCCGGGTATCCTCATCGGGCGGAGGTCCGGTGCGGGGCGTGTTCATCACCATCGAAGGGGTGGAGGGTTCAGGGAAATCCACCCAGCTGCTGAGGCTCTCCGAGCGGCTGCGGCACCTTGGCCTGCCCCTGGTGGTCTCCAAGGAGCCCGGCGGCACGGCCCTGGGCCGGGAGCTGCGGCGCCTGCTGCTGGAGCGCCACGCCAGCGGCGAGACCTGGTGCGCGGATGCCGAGCTGCTGCTCTTCTACGCGGACCGGGCCCAGCACCTGGAGGCCGTGGTCCGGCCGGCCCTGGCCGAAGGCAAGGTGGTGCTGGTGGACCGCTTCGAGGACTCCAGCCGGGCCTACCAGGGCGCCAGCGGCGTGTCCGAGGCCAACCTGGACCGCCTCAGTGAGGTGGTGCTGCGGGGGCTGCGGCCGAACCTCACGGTGCTCCTCGACATGGACCCCGAGGTGTCCCTCCAGCGCGTGGAGGTGCGCAACCTGTCCTTGGGCTCCGAGTTCGCGGAGACGCGCTTCGACGAGGCCGCCCTGGAGTTCCACCGCAAGGTGCGGAACCGCTTCCTGGTCATCGCGCAGACCCATCCCACCCGCGTGGCGGTGGTGCCGGCGCGCGATCCCGTGGACCAGGTGGAGGCCGCCATCTGGGCCCGGGTGGCGCCGCTCCTGCGCAGCGCCGGGTTCAAGGTCGACTGAGGAACCGCATGTTCGCTCCCGAGATCGTCGGCCACCACGCCATCCGCCAGCGCCTGCTGGACCGCCTCCGGGCCGGGCGGATCCGGGGCTCACTCCTCTTCACGGGGCTTGAAGGCATCGGCAAGCGCCGCGTGGCCCTGGAGCTGGCCCGCCGCGAGATCTGCCTCCGCCGCAACGCCTGCGGGCAGTGCGAAGGCTGCCGCATGGTGATGGGCGAGGACCTGCCCTTCGAGCTTCCGAACCTCCTGCGCATCTCGCCAGAAGGCAAGGCGGGCGTCATCCGCATCGACCAGATCCGCGAGGGCCTCGATTCGAACAACCAGCCGCGCTTCAGCCGGGGCGTCATCGAGTGGGCCTCCCTGGCGCCACCTGTGGGCTGCCACCGCTGGATCCTGGTGGAGGAAGCCCACCGCCTCCACGAGAACAGCGCCAACCTCCTGCTGAAGACCCTCGAGGAACCGCCCGCGGACACCCACTTCATCCTGGTGACTCACCGCCCCGAGGCCTTGCTCCAGACCATCCGCAGCCGCTGCGAGCGCATCCCCTTCCCGCCGCTCGGGCCCGAGGAGGCCTGGGCCGTGGCCCTCCAGCAGGGGTGGACCGAGACGGACCGCCCCCGCTGGACTGCCCTGGGGGAAGGCGGGCTGCGCTTCCTAGATGAGGCCGCCTTCCGCCGGGCCGAGGCCCAGGTGGACGCCTGGCTGGCCCTCCTGGGGGGGCAACCCTTCAGCGAGGTCGGCGGGGCCCTCCTGCCCGACAAGGAGTCCACCCTGGCCCAGGGCGAGCAGCTGCGCCAGCCCCTGGAACTGCTCCTGCGCCTGCTGGCGGACCTGGCGCGGATCCGCGCCGGCCAGGCCCCGGCGCTGGAGCCCTGGCGCGAGGTCCTGGAACCCCTGGCCGCCCGGGACCGGGACCTGGGACCGCCCCAGCAGGCGGTCCTGGAAGGGCTCCGGCATCTGCCGCGGAACCTCAGCCCCGAGCCCCTGCTTCGGGAGGTGGGGCTGGCGCTCTAGGGCCTGTTTTCAAGGTGGGACGCCGCCGCGACGCTGCCCAGCCGCGCTCATGGCAAGGCGACGGCCGAAGGGCGATGCGGGACATCGTTCGAGGCCGGCAACGCAGCCTGGGGTGCGGCTGGGCAGCGTC
>NZ_JAKZLC010000004.1 GCF_022808815.1 Geothrix paludis
GTCTCGCCCTGGCTCACGTTGCCTTCGGGATCGGTCTCCTGGAACTCGATGGCCGCGGGCCAGGAGCCCACGTCGGACCAGCGGAAGCGGGTGGGCACCACCGCCACCGTCTCGGCCTTCTCCATGAGTGCCACGTCGATGGCCACCTTGGGCAGCTGGCGGTAGGCGGCGCCGAGGGCCGCGGGATCGGCGCCGGCCGCCACCCAGGCGTCCAGGGGCTTCAGCACTTCCGGCGCGTGCTTCGCCAGCCCCTCGCGGAAATCGGTCAGGGTCCACACGAACATGCCGGCGTTCCAGTAGTGGCGGCCTGATTCGAGGTACTGGACCGCCACCTCCACCGGCGGCTTCTCGCGGAAGGCCACCACCTTCTGCACGGGGCCGTGGCCCTCGGATTCGATGTAGCCGTAGCCCGTCTCCGGGTAGGTGGGCTTGATGCCGAAGGTGACCAGCTCATGCTCCCAGGCGGCATGCTTCACGGCCGTGTCCAGGTCCTCCAGAAACAGGTCCCGGTCGCCGATCCAGTGGTCCGCCGACAGCACGGCCATGACGCCGTGGGGCACCTTCCGCTCGATCTGAACCAGGGCCAGGGCCAGGCAGGGCGCGGTGTTGCGGCCCTCGGGCTCCACGATCACGTTCTCCGGCGGCAGCTCGGGCAGCATGCGGCGCGTCTCGGCGGCCAGGTCCTCCGTGGTCACCACGAAGATGCGCTCGGGGGCCACATGGCCGTCCAGGCGGCGCACGGTCTGGTGGAGCAGGGTCTCGGTGCCCACGATGGCCAGGAACTGCTTGGGGCGGGCGTTGCGGCTACGGGGCCAGAACCGGGTCCCCCGCCCCCCGGCCATCACGACGGCGACCAGGGAATCCTTGTGGCTATCCGACATCACCTGCCTCCTGCAATCCTGCGACCTTCCAGGGGAACACAGGGGCCGCGCCCCTCACAAGCCACCTAGCGTGAAAGGACGTCCACCAGATCGCTCAGGTCCTCCGGAGGCGCGGGCGGAGAATCGAGGATGCGGGCCAGGGGCTGGACCGCGAGGGCCCCGGCCACCTCGCCCAGGTAGAAGCCGCCCTTCCCCGCGTCCAGGAGCCGCACGGCCTCGGCGCCCCAGCGGCAGCCCCAGATGCGGTCCAGGGCGGAAGGACTCCCGCCCCGTTGGATGTGGCCGAGCACCACCACGCGCAGATCCAGGCCGTAGTCCCGGCGGAGCCGGTCGCCCACGGCCACGGCGCTGCCCAGGCCGTCGCCTTCGGCCACCACCACGATGGAGCTGCGCTTGCCCCGCAGCCAGTTGGCGTTGAGGCGCGCCACCAGGGCCTGGTAGGAGCCGTCCGGCGACTCGGGAAACAGCACGGCCTCGGCGCCGCAGGCCAGGGCCGTGTGGACGGCCAGCATGCCCGAGCTGCGCCCCATGACTTCCACCAGGAAGAGCCGTCCGTGGCTGGAGGCCGTGTCCCGGATGCGGTCGATGGCCTCCACTGCGGTGTTCAGGGCGGTGTCGAAACCCAGGGTGCGGTCCGTGCCGGGCAGGTCGTTGTCGATGGTGCCCGGAATGCCCGCGCAGGGGACGCCTTGCTCCCGGTGGAGGGCCTCGGCGGCCCGGAAGCTGCCATCCCCGCCGATGACCACCAGGGCCTGGATGCCCGCCTCCCGCAGGTTCACCGCGGCCTCGGCACGCCGGGCCGCCTCGTGGAACTCCGGGCAGCGGGCCGTGTGCAGCACCGTCCCCCCGCGCTGGAGGATGTTGGCGCAGGCGCGGCTGGGCATGGGGGCCCAGTCCTTCTCCAGCACCCCCTGGAAGCCGCGCCGGATGCCCCAGGCCTCATGCCCCAGGGCGTCCGCCTGGCGGACCGCCGCGCGGATGGCGGCATTCATGCCCGGAGCGTCCCCCCCGGAGGTGAGGACGCCGATCCTCATTTCGCCTTCCGGTGGGCCGGCAGCTTGGAGCGGGACACGGAGCCCCTGCCCTTGGCCGAGGCCGCCTTGCTCCGCTTGTGGGCCTTGCCCCTGACCCGCCGGCCCTTCCGCGTGTCCTTCACGTGGGCTTCCGGCGGCGGCAGGGGGGGTGGCTCGACGATGCCCCTGGGCACCGGCGGGAGGTCCCCCTCGGAGATGCCCTGGGCCGAGGCCCGCTGGGCCCGGATCTTCATCACGGGATCGTCCTGGGGCCGCGGGGCGGCCACCAGCCCCAGGGCCAGGCTGCTGATGAACAAGACGCGTCGCGGCATGGTCCCTCCTGTAATCAATTATCGCGCATCCGGACGGATGCGGCGCTCCACCTGTCCTGTGCGCCGCGTTTTGGATTCGTCCCCCCGGCCCCCCTCGCGATAAACTTGCTGATTCGGGGATCAATCCCGGCCCGATCTCAACAAGTCCGGAGTTTTCATGACCATGCAATCCGGTTCCGCCCCCGTGGACGGCACAGCCCTGGCGGCCTGCCTGAAGCCCTTCCCCGCCTCCACCAAGATCCACGTGGCCGGCAGCCTCCCAGGCGTCCGGGTGCCCTTCCGGCAGATCCAGCTCCAGCCCACCCGGGACTTCCAGGACCGCCTCACCGAGAATCCGCCCGTGGTGCTCTACGACACCTCGGGCCCCTACACCGATCCCGCCATCGCCATCGACGTGGCCAAGGGCCTAACTCCCCTGCGCCAGGACTGGATCCTGGGCCGGGGCGACGTGGAGGCGCTGCCTGGCGCCACCAGCCTCTACCGCAAGCTCCGCGAGCGCGACCAGGAGCTGGACGCCATCCGCTTCCACGCGGACCGCAAGCCCCTGCGCGCCAAGGCCGGCCGCAACGTCACCCAGCTGCACTACGCCCGGCAGGGCGTCGTCACCCCCGAGATGGAGTTCATCGCCATCCGCGAGAACCTGGGCCGCGAGGCCGCCGGGATCAAGAGCCGCATCACGCCCGAGTTCGTGCGCGACGAGGTGGCCCGGGGCCGCGCCATCATCCCCGCCAACATCAACCACCCGGAGACCGAGCCGATGATCATCGGCCGGAACTTCCTGGTGAAGATCAATGCCAACATCGGCAACTCCGCCGTGGCCTCCAGCATCGAGGAGGAGGTCGAGAAGATGGCCTGGTCCATCCGCTGGGGCGCCGATACGGTGATGGACCTCAGCACGGGCAAGAACATCCACGAGACCCGCGAGTGGATCCTGCGCAACAGTCCCGTGCCCATCGGCACCGTGCCCATCTACCAGGCGCTCGAAAAGGTGAACGGCAAGGCCGAGGACCTGACCTGGGAGATCTACCGCGACACGCTCATCGAGCAGGCCGAGCAGGGCGTGGACTACTTCACCATCCACGCCGGGGTGCTGCTGCGTTACGTGCCGCTGACCGCCAAGCGCGTCACGGGCATCGTCTCCAGAGGCGGCAGCATCATGGCCAAGTGGTGCCTGGCCCACCACAAGGAGAACTTCCTCTACACGCACTTCGAGGACATCTGCGAGATCATGAAGGCCTACGACGTGGCCTTCTCGCTGGGCGACGGCCTGCGCCCCGGCAGCACCGCCGACGCCAACGACGAGGCCCAGTTCGGCGAACTGGAGACCCTGGGCGAGCTCACCAAGATCGCCTGGAAGCACGACGTGCAGGTGATGATCGAGGGCCCCGGCCACGTGCCCATGCACCTCATCCAGGAGAACATGACCAAGCAGCTCGAAGTCTGCGACGAGGCGCCCTTCTACACGCTGGGCCCCCTCACCACGGATGTCGCTCCGGGCTACGACCACATCACCTCGGCCATCGGCGCCGCCATGATTGGCTGGTACGGCTGCGCCATGCTGTGCTACGTGACGCCCAAGGAACATCTCGGCCTGCCCAACAAGAAGGACGTGAAGGACGGCGTCATCACCTACAAGATCGCCGCCCACGCCGCGGACCTGGCCAAGGGCCACCCCGGCGCCCGCCTCTGGGACGACGCCATGAGCAAAGCCCGCTTCGAGTTCCGCTGGGAGGACCAGTTCAACCTGGCCCTGGACCCCGACACCGCCCGCGAGTTCCACGACGAGACCCTGCCCGCCGAGGGCGCCAAGACCGCCCACTTCTGCTCCATGTGCGGCCCCCACTTCTGCTCCATGAAGATCTCGGACGACGTGCGGCAGTACGCCGAAGCGCACGGCTACAACGAGGAAGAGGCCCTGAAGAAGGGCATGGAGGAGATGGCGGAGACCTTCGTCCAGAAGGGCGCCGAGGTTTACCAGAAGGCTTGATTCGCTCCCTGTGCGAAAAAAGCCCCGCCGCCGGCGGGGCTTTTTCGTGGATGGGCGCGTATCATCGGGGCGGTTTCTCATCCAGGAGGCAGTCATGGCCGCGAAGAAGATCCTCATGCTCGTGGGCGATTTCGGAGAGGACTACGAAATCATGGTGCCCTTCCAGACTCTGCTGGCCGTGGGCCACACGGTCCACGCCGCGTGCCCCGACAAGAAGGCCGGCGAATCCGTGGCCACGGCCATCCACGACTTCGAAGGCCACCAGACCTACTCCGAAAAGCCCGGCCACCGCTTCGCCCTCAACGCCACCTTCGCGGACGTCAAGCCGGACCAGTACGACGCCCTCGTGATCCCCGGCGGCCGCGCCCCCGAGTACCTGCGCCTCAACCCCAAGGTGCTGGAGATCGTCCGCCACTTCTTCACCGCGAAGAAGCCCGTGGCCGCCATCTGCCACGGTGCCCAGATCCTCTCCGCCGCGGGCGTGCTCGAGGGCCGCACCTGCTCCGCCTATCCCGCCTGCCGCGCCGAAGTGGAAGTGGCCAAGGGGAAGTACGCCGACATCGCCATCGATGGCGCCGTCACGGACGGCAACCTCGTCACCGCCCCGGCATGGCCCGCCCATCCCGCCTGGATCGCCCAGTTCCTGCAGGTGCTGGGAACCCGCATCACCCTTTGATCCGCGAGCCGGCCCTCAAATGCCTGTTGGCATACCTATCTTCTCTCTTCATACTGGTCGTCCACAGGATCTTTGCCAGTTTCATCACGCGATATCCAGAAAGGTGGAGGGACGGGCCCTGTGAAACCTTGGCAACCTGCGAGAGCAAGGTGCCAATTCCTGCCGCAAGCGATTGCGGAGAGATGCTGACGTGTCAGAAGCTGACATGCGAAGGGGCCCGAGAAATCGGGCCCCTTCGTTAGAGTGCCTAACCAAACCCCGACCGGGCCGCGAGAAAGCCAGGCGGGATGCACCGCAAGGAAGGGCCCGCAGGGCGATGTGGTTCATCGTTCAAGGGCCGTGACGCCGCGGGGCGCCCACCTGGCTTTCTCCCTCCGGGCGAGGGCCAGCGGGCGTCGCGGTGCCGCGTCACGCTCGTCGCGCGTAGTACCCGCTACGCGTCTCCTCGCGTTCCTCGCCTCGCTCGCCCGGTGGCCCTCGCGCGGCCCCGTGGGGGTTTGGTTAGGCACTCTGATTTGGATCGCAGTGGAACGACGGAGGTCCTCCCTTTCCGGAGGCTCCCTTGAGCGAGCATTACCTCGATACCAACGTGCCGGGCAACCCGGCCTACCACTTCACCATCCTGCCCCCGGCGCGGGAGAGCGAGGCCGGCTGGATCCACCGGGCCGGGCTGGTGCCGGACGCGGGCCTGGGCACCCAGTGCGTGCACGCGGGCGTGCAACCCGATCCGGCCTATGGGTCGGTCATGCCGCCGCTGTACCTCTCGTCCACCTTCGCGTTCAAAGACATCTGCACCAACGCCGGCTACGACTACACCCGCAGCGGCAACCCCACCCGAGCGGCCCTGGAGGAAGCCCTCGCCCTGCTGGAGGGCGGCCACGGCGCCACCTGCACCAGCACGGGCATGAGCGCCATCCTCGTGGCGCTGAACCTGCTGCCCCACGGCAGCCACCTCGTCTGCACCGTGGACTGCTACGGCGGCACCTTCCGCCTGCTGGAGCACGCCAAGCGCTTCTACGGCCTGGAGGTCACCTACCTCGACCTCGCAGACCTGGACGCGGTGGCGGCAGCCATCCGGCCCAACACACGCCTCATCTGGATCGAGTCGCCCTCGAACCCCCTGCTGCGCCTCACGGACATCGCCGCTGTGGCGGAGCTGGCCCACCGCCAGCCGGACTGCCTGGTGGCCGTGGACAACACCTTCCTCTCGCCCTACCTCCAGCGCCCCTTCGAGCTGGGCGCCGACCTCGTCATCCACTCCACGACCAAGTACCTCAACGGCCACAGCGACGTGGTGGGTGGCGCCGTGGTGGCGGGGCCAGGCTGCCTGGCCCTCACCCAGCAGATCCAGAGCGTGAACAACCTGCTGGGCACCTCGCAGGCGCCCCACGACTGCTTCCTGGTGCTGCGTGGTCTGAAGACGCTGCCGCTGCGCATGCGCCAGCACGAGGCCACGGCTCAGGTGCTGGCGGAGTTCCTGGCCGCTCATCCCGCCGTGGGGAAGGTCCACTACCCGGGCCTGCCCGGCCACCCGCAGCACGGGCTGGCAAAGCGGCAGCAGCGCGGCTTCGGCGCCATGCTCAGCTTCGAGCTGAAAGAGGGCGGTACCGAACGCCTGAACCACGTGCTCCGGAAGCTGCGCTGGTTCACGCTGGCCGAGAGCCTGGGCGGCGTGGAGTCGCTGGTGGCCCACCCGGCCTCCATGACCCACGCCTCCATGACGCCCGAGGCCCGGCACCGCGCCGGCATCAGCGACGACCTCGTCCGGCTTTCCGTGGGCCTGGAGGACGTACAGGACCTGCGCGCGGACCTGGCCCAGGCCCTGGCCTGAACCCAAGACTTCAACAACCTCCACGAAGGGCACGAAGAAGCAATCTAAAGGCCACGAAGAGGGGCACCAGCGTTCCGTCCTAGGACATCCGGGCTCTGGCCCCCGATCGCGCATCGCGCGAGCGGCTTCGTGTTCTTCGTGGTGATCTTTTTCTGCCGATGTGGAGCTACTGGACCCCCAGCAGCTCCACATCGAAGATCAGGTCGGCGTTGGGCGGGATGTCCCCACCCGCGCCACGGGCGCCGTACCCCAGCGCCGCAGGGATGTAGAGGGTGCGCTTGCCGCCCACCTTCATGGTCATGAGCCCTTCGTCCCAGCCCTTGATGACGCGGCCCACGCCGATGGGGATGGCCAGCGGCTCGCCGCGGTCCACGGAGCTGTCGAATTTCTTCCCCTTCTTCCCGTGATCCGAGAGCCAGCCCGTGTAGTGGACGAGGCAGCGCTGGCCCCGCTGGGGCGCGGCTCCCGTGCCCACCTTCGTGTCCACGTACTTCAACCCGCTGGCCGTGGTGACCAGGGCGGGCGCCTTCACCTTGGGGCGCCCAGCCGACTGGGCGGGAGTCGCCAGCGTCAGCAGGGCGAGAGACCAGACTGGCATTGCATGGGGCATGGGGATCTCCTCTGAAACGGGTGTGATGACAGGCCCCGCCGTTCAAGTCTGCCAGAGGATGCGCCCGCGGGCCGGCCGCCCTCCGCCTGACGCACCCTGCCCCGCAGGGCCCTCCTGCTCCTCGCGGCGCTCGCCCGCTGAGTCGGGACCTCCAGGGATTCAAAATCCCTTTCAGTTTGGGCTCCGCAGTGAATCCGGCCGACCGACTTCCCGGTGAGAGGCATCTACAGATCCTCTGGGAACAGGCCACAAACAGAGAATGGCGCGGAAATCAAATCGCCCTGATGGATCTGGTGGACGTCCAAAGACCAGCCAGCCGTCATTACGGCACTCGGTCTCGGCCGGATTCCCTGGGGAAGGATCAGGGAACAGCTCGAGACGAAACAGGGAACACCGCTAGCTGGAGATGAAAAACTTCAGTAATAGCCCACAGCCCCTTGCGTGGAAGAGGCGCGCCCGACCCGGATCCGGAGGGGTTGGAGAGGTCCACTCCATGGGATCGGCCCGGCGATCAGTCATCACCGACATGGACTAGGGATTGGAAAACGACAGGTGCTGGGATCCGCCGTTCAGGCCGCATCCTGGAAAATCAGGCCTAGCACATGGCGCCGCCCGGCCCGCACCTCGCTCACGCCGTGCCGCACGTGCACCTGGTGGAAGCCGCGTTCTCCGCGACCAGGCCGGACGTGGCTCGGGAAGATCAGGGCCTCGCCCTGGGCCGGGCGGAAGGCCAGGCCTCGAGACTGGGCCCGGGGGTGCTGCTCCACCAGCAGGAATTCGCCGCCCTCGTAGTCCAGCCCGGGATCATCCAGGAAGACCGCCATCTGCAGCGGAAAGGTGAGGTCCCCGTAGAGATCCTGGTGCAGGCAGTTGTGGTCGCCGGGGCCGTAGCGCAGGAGCAGGGGCGTAGGACGCGTCTGCCCTGCGGCGACGCAGGCCTCCAGGAAGGCCGCATGGGTGGGCGGATACCGCACCGGCTGGCGCAGAGCCTCCATCCAGGCATTCGCCAGGGAGGCCAACCGGGCGTAGACCTCCGAGCGCAGGACCTGCACCAGGGACGGCAGAGGTGCGGCAAAGTACTTGTATTCCCCCTTTCCGAAGCGGTGGCGGGCCATGTCGATGCGGCTGCGGAAGACCCCTGTGTCGTAGGTTGCGACAAGCTTCCTGCAGGCTCCAGGTGCCAGCAAACCGGGAATTCGGGCCACGCCGCGAGACCAGAGCTCCTCCTGGACCCGATCCCAGGGAAGGGTGTGGACGTCGGGGCTCAAGGGGTGCATCACGGAAGCTCCTGGGTCGTCCTGCGTCGAAGGTGGAGTGTGCGGGATCCGCGACCCACCCGTTTGTTACGCCGAGTGCGGTTGAGACGAGTCGCCCAGGTCTTCATGAAGCCCCCGTCACCAGGAGATGGATGAGTCCTTGGGAATCGCCTGGCACCGGCCGGGTCGCCGTCATCCAAGAAAGGACCCGCCCGAGACGTCCAGGTACTGGCCCGTGATCCAGCGGCTGTCGGGACCAGCGAGGAATGCCGCCGCATCAGCCACCTCCTCGACCGTTCCCACTCGGCCGAGGGCGGACAGGGATTCCACGTAGCGCCGGTTCCCGGAGTCGCTCAGCAGTTGGGCATTCATGTCCGTATCGATGACGCCTGGGGCGAGCGCGTTCACCGTGATACCGCGTGGACCGAGTTCCTTCGCCAGCAGCAGGCTCAGCGTGTCGATGGCCCCCTTGGTCATGGCGTAGGCCGCCTCCGGAGGGTAGGCCATGCGCGTCACCAGCGAGGACAGGTTGATGATCCTGCCGCCGTCGCGGAGCCTGGGGACCAGGGCCTGCAGCAGGAAGAAGGGAGCCTTCACGTTCACCGCGAACACTTCGTCGAAGGCGGCCTCCGTCGTCGCGCCCAGAGTTCCCTGGGAGGCGATCCCCGCGTTGTTGATGAGGATGTCCAGCCCGGTGGAACCCAGCCGTCCGAGGAGCCCTTTCTCCAGTTCCCGGACGAGGCGCTCGATTCCCGTCATCGTGCCCAGATCGGCCTGGATGGCCCAGGCCGCTCCCGAGGCCCCTTCGATCTCTTCCACCAGGGCCTGGGCGGAGGCCTCCTCGTGCCGGTAGTGGATCACCGTGAAGGCACCTTCCCGGGCCAGGCGCAGGGCGATGGCCCTCCCGATCCCCCGACTCGCGCCCGTCACCAGCGCGACCTTGCCTCCCAGGCGCCTGCCCTGGATCCCGTATTCCAGCCCTGCGTTCATGATCGCTCCTTCGCTGAGGGAGCCCGGGAGGGCCCGCCCCCACCGTCCCGGAAAGAACATCGCCCTGCATTCCGATCCTTGCGGCCGTATGCGGGTTGAGATCGGTGCGTTCTCAGACTGGAGGAGTCAGTCGAAGCGCAGATCGGCCAGGTTCAACCGTCAGCGCTTCGAGGAACCGTCCGATGGAGGCGCTCAGGTCGACTACTGGTTCGAGGAATCCCTGACGCCCGGGCGCTGCGGGGATTCCAGCCTCTACCTCGGCGCTGCCCCGATAATCAAACGCCCCACCGAGCTGGTGGGGCGTCTTGTCTGGCTCCGGAGGGGGGATTTGAACCCGTTGCCGGCGACCACTCGCGCTTCATCCGTTCCGGCAGCGCCCCGCGCTGCCGGAGCGGCGCGCTCGCGGGCCGGCTGTCACTCGGGGGTCCAAATCCGCCAGATCCTAGCCCAACAAAGAACAAGGGGTCCCGGTGGGACCCCTTGTTCTTTGTTGGCTCCGGAGGAGGGATTTGAACCCCCGACCTAGTGATTAACAGATTCTTTTTGAGCATCACGACATCCCTTTGAAATTCAAACATAACATACATATTTATCAAATTTTATAAATATTTTCATCACCGCATACCGTACTCTAAAACCCCCTGTAATACCGTGTTCCGCTGTAGCATTGCTGTAGCACGGTGCTACCGAGGGACAAAAAATGGGTAAGACAGGTACAACCTCCCCTCGTCGAACCAAACTCACCAAGCGAATGATCGAAAGCTTGCCTGCAGACACCCAGGCCTACACGGTCTGGGACCAGGAGGTCCCAGGATTTGGGGTGCGGGTGCTTCCCTCTGGACAGAAGTCCTTCGTGTTGAAGTTCACGATCAACCGACAGCAGCGCTGGATCACCCTGGGGAGGTTCGGCGACCTCACACTTGAAGAAGGTCGAAAGCTCGCACTTTCACGACGCGGAGAGGCCGCCAAAGGCATCGACCCGACGATCGAGATTCGAGCCCAGAAGACCGCTCCCACCGTCAAGGAGCTCATCGATCGTTTCATCGAAGAACATGTCATCCCTAAGACACGAGAATCCACGGCCAGGGGCTACACAAGATTTCTCAAAAACGTTATCCAGCCCCGCCTTGGAAAGATGCTGGTCAAAGAGGTTTCCAGCGCCGAGATCGCTAAGTTTCACCACGACCTTCGGGCCACCCCACGCCAAGCCAACCAGGCGGTTGCCATCCTCCGGAAGATGTTCAACCTCGCAGAGGTTTGGAAGTACCGGCCGATCTCCAGCAATCCCTGCGTCCACATCGAGAAGAACCCTGAGCGGAAACGCGAGCGATACCTCTCCGATCCAGAGCTACATGCCCTCGGCGAAGCCCTTGTCGAGGCAGAAGACAAAGGGTCGGTCCCGCCAGCCGCGCTTGCTGCGATCCGCCTCCTAATCCTCACTGGGGCTAGACACAACGAGATCCTCAAGCTGCGGTGGAACCAGGTTGATCTCCAGAAGAACTGCCTGACATTCAAAGCCGACGATCACAAAACCGGTGGCTCATCTGGGACCAAGACCATTCCCCTGAACCAGCCAGCATTGGATGTTCTGGCCTCGATCCCCCAAACACTAGGCAACCCCTATGTCATCCAAGGGATCATCCCCGGAGGCCATTTCGTGGGTCTACAGAAGGTATGGGAACGGATCCGGAAGGATGTCTCCACCCGGGAAGCCGAGAGGGTGAAGCACAAGAAGAAGCGCAAGGAGGACGCGATCAGCCTTGAGGATGTCCGTATCCATGACCTGCGCCATACCTTCGCAAGCGTAGGAATCTCCAGTGGCTTCAGCTTGCCGACCATCGGGTCTTTGCTTGGTCATAGCCAACCCTCGGTCACCCAACGGTACGCCCATCTGGCCGACAACCCCCGAACCAAGGCTTCTGAAGAGATTGCCGCAAAGATATCTGGAGAGCTCTTCGGAAAATCACGAAATAGTTAAACACATCATTATCAGTAAATAAATACATAGATAGCTACTCCGGTAGTTAGAGACGTTAGTGTTAGAATTCATCAACGGAGACGAAGACATGCTTCGGAAGGAACTCTATATCCAATCAGGCGATACGATCGGACTTTCGTTAGAAATTCTCTTGACAATCTACTCAGCAGCCTTAAACTAGCGTCCTCAGGACGCTAGTTTAAGGCTGCGTAGCATAGATATGGAAAAACACCCTACGAGAATCCTGGAAGAATTCCTCGCCCCGGAAGGACGGCGAGTCCTCGCCGATTGGCGAGCGGGGGTGCTGATTCGTCGGGCCATCCGCCAAGGTCAACAGGTTTCGAATGCCCTCAAGAGAGACAGCAGCACACGCTCGGTTCGCCGTCTCCTGGAACGCCTGAGTCAGGCCGGAGAGTTCGAAGAACTAGAGGAGTGCCCTCACCTCTTCCTGGTGAAGTCCCCGTATGCTCTGGGGGAGCCCATCCAGGAATGGGAGGTGCTGATGGAGGCACATCCATTGGCCGCCTTCAGCCATGACTCTGCGCTGGTCTTCCACCGGCTCACAGAAACCTTCCCACAGACCTTCCATCTCATTCTCCCGGTCATTAACCCAGATTGGCTCCCGATTGGGACAGATGATCGTGATTGGGATAACGAGAAGCCACCCAAGGGACGTCGGCCCGAAACGATCTTCGGAAAGACCGTCTACTGGCATAAGGTGAAGGAAACCAGAGGTGTTCAGGAATACCGTCCATTTGGGTATCCGGTCAGGGTCACCACGCCTGCACGAACACTCCTAGACGGCCTTCTGGAGCCCTCCTGGTGCGGCGGCATCGAGAATGTTTTCCGTGCCTGGGCCTCGAGCAAGGACACCCTGGATCTTCCTGCCGTCCTCGATCTGGTGGATACCTTCGACAAGTCGATTCTTCGACAGCGAGCAGGATTCGTCCTGGAGGCTCTGGGATTCACCTCGCCAAGGATTGAGGCCTGGCAGTCAAAGATTTCGACCGGAGGATCCAGTCGGCTTCTGGCCAGCGAAGCATTCGATGCTATTCCCGGCAACTTCAGCGAGAAATGGCGAATGGCCATCAATGTACCGACCGCCACACTCACCGAGGGTTGGATATGAAGTCCAACTACCCAGCCAATTTCCAGGAAATCAGCATTTGGTCCAAAGACCATGGAATCACCCCGGCGCAGGCCAGAGAGAGGTATGCCCAATACGGTGTGCTCCGGGCCATCGCCAATAGTCATTCCCTCAGCGATCTCCTCGTCTTCAAGGGTGGCAACGCCTTGGATTTCGTATGGATGCCGAACCGGAGCACCAGGGATCTCGATTTCTCGGCACGAACCTCAGAGGGTGTTACCGAAGCGCACCTTGAAAAGCTGTTCAATGGTGCACTCGGCACAGTCACCAATGACCTGGGCACCCACTACCGGGTCCACTCAGTGAAAAAGAACCCTCCTGGACCTGATAGGTCGTTCCCCACCCATGTTGTAACCATCGGCTATGCCCTGCCGGATGATCAACGCAATCGCATGGCCATTCAATCCGGCCTCCACTCTCGGGCAACGATCCAGGTAGAGGTCAGCCTGAACGAACCCATCTGCGGGACTGAACCCACGGAATTCGATGGAGCACACCCTGTCAGCGTGGCAACCCCGGAGGACATCGCCGCAGAGAAGCTCAGAGCCCTGCTTCAACAGATTCCCCGAAATCGGCGGCGTCCCCAGGACCTCCTCGACATCTCTGTCATGCTCCGCGAAAAAGCCGGTCTTGATCTTGGCCTGATATCAGCTTTCCTGCTGCGCAAGGCAGAAGCCCGGGACATCCTGGCGATAAAGTCTGCTTTCCTGGTTTCGGAAATTTGGGAGCGTGCCAGCACCGGGTACGAAGACCTCCGGATCACCAGCCGGGGGCTCTTCGTCCCATTCGAAGAAGCCCGGGAAGTACTCCTTGACCTAGTCTCCAGACTTCAAATCCCTGATTGAGCCATGTAGTCCAGGGTCAGGCAGATGTCAGAACTGGACGATTTGAAGGTCACAGGCTCCAGCCCCAGCCCGACAGGGCAAGCTGTGGATCGGGGGAACCCCCGAAAGCGGTAGGCCGACATGGCCAAGATTCGGTCTCAGACCAGAAGTCCTTCGTTCTAGGGCGGGCGCCCAACCTGCCGAGCGGTGGTTCGCCTCGGTTGCAGGCAAGGCGTGATTGTAGGTGTTGCCTGGACCAAATGAATAGACAAGTCGGTTGCCGGGACTACCCGAACACGAAGGCACACGCTTGCTACTCATCCAACCGCCGTGGTGAGGCACCACAATCGCAGAGAAAACCGAACCAAGGACCCCCGGTATGGCGGAATATCTGGCATCTCCAGGAAACAGGATCTGTTCACCAGACTCGCAATCGTTTACGACTACAGCGAGTCCACTATGATTCGTCCCCTTCCCTGTGCATTTCCGGATCTCAAATTCTGAGGTCTCTATAGCAGACAGTTGAGACGGCCAAATCAGGATGTTTCCACCGGCAGCTTTCAAACTCTGGACAAAAGTCCAATGCACTAGACCTATCCGTTGGCGCGGAACTATCCATGTCGCAGATAGCGCTCTTTTGTCACGCAATGCTGATGACCAGTGGTCCCAATCCCAATGGGAGAGAATGATTGGCGGATTATTGTAGAAACAGAATTGACTGAGAGAGCCTGGAAAGGTGCGTGCATGTCCCTGCACTCCTCCTCCAAAATCCAGATAGGTGAGTACGCTCCCCTTCCTATCAAGAAGCGCACCACAGCTCCCTTGGCCCACATCATAGACAGCCGCCATGTTTATTTCTCTTACCCATATGAGCGTGTCGACCAGCTCATCATCGGTGGCAGCTCTGTCACCTGCTAAAGAGTAATGGCGAAGCCGCAACAGAGAGTCTCCTGCGACATCCTCCTCGCGAACCACATGCACAGACTCGCTGACTTCCGAGAATAGATTCCAGTAAAGCCGAGGTGATTCATCAGTCGCACCCTTCGAAATAGCTAGCGATAGCCATGGCGCATTCCGGCGGTGGAACCGAATAAAGGGTAGAAGGTCATGGAAGGGATGATTCGTATCGTCTGCTTGGAATTCAACCTGGAGAATGAAAATGGGCACATTCTCAGCGAACGATGAATCCGAAGTTTGGCTCTCGTTTGTGATCCAGCGCGCATCGACGCAATCAAAATAGAGACGGTATGTTTCTTCGTCTCCTTCCAATCTTTCCGACTGATCTAAGTGGGCAAAAACCCGTAAGGGGAGTTCCGGTTTGGGTCCTTCCGTCTGGCCTGATTCAAGAAATGGATTCACGGAATCTCCTGAAATCGTCATGGAATTAATTCACTCCGAAAAGGATACCCACGCATCGCCATCCACCTGGCTTGTCATTTTCACCCTATTGCAATCCTCCGTTCGGATCTCACATCCCCTTCACGCTCCACCAAAGGAGAACAGCCCCCAGGGCCAAGTCCTCCTTTCGGTAGACCTCCCTGGGGGCTTGTGTGTCCTGATTGAAGGCGCAGCAATTCTGACAGAATTCAGGCCCCCGCCCTTGCTGATCCAGACTAGGCCAGAAGCTCGCTCATGGTCCCGGTGATGAGACATTGCATTACAGCGTCCATCCCCTTTTGCATCTCCTGCCGGCTCCGGAAAATGGTCAGAAAGACCCGAGCGGGATCTCCATCGTTGGCCTCTGATTCCAATACCCCAACGATGACCCAGTTCCCGTTCTTGAGGTCGATCACCCTCACATAATCGCACCCCTCCCGACGAACACCCCTGACGAAAGCGACCTCGGGACGCATCTTGAAGGCAAACCTGAGGGTGGGGGCCTCCATCACCAGGCTCGCAAGGAACGTGTAGGTGGAAGTTTCGTCGAACATCTTATTCATGCTTCTCTCCTTCTGGGCACTCAGGTGCCCGCTGTGGCACAGGCCTCCGGCCAGTGCGGTTAAAACGGCACTACCAACTCCTCCTCAGCGGCCCTTGCAGGACCGTTAAGAGCGAACTCTTTAAGTGGTTTTCATTCGAGCCTTCAATCCGACCAACCGCAGATCCTGTGATCTGACCTTGTTGACCGGAGAGACAGTGAGGAGGCGGCTCATGAGTCGAGCTCCGTATCTTGTCGTCAACTGAGACTCGTCGAGGTTGGAGGTCCAGAAGATCGGCAGTTGGTTTCGATATCGGTAGTCCAGCACTTCCGCGAACACACCCTGCGCATAATCTTTTTCCGAACCGAACCTCTCCTGCCCGATGTCATCAAGGTAGAGCTGGCGGGCTTCCTTCCAAAGGGTGATCAGCGAGTCCAGTTCCCGGTGCCCATCTGTGGCACTCATCCGCTTCAGTTTTTCGACTTCTTCCGGCCAACTGATCCATCGGGCAAATGGATAAAAGGGGAAGACTGCCTTCTCTGGATCCGGGCTCTCGACCACAAACCTTTCGATGGTTTCCGCAAGCCGGTGCACAAGCTGAGAAGTCTTGGCTGCACCTGTTCCGCCGATGAGCCCGTATCCAGATGGAACATGCGGAATGGGATGGAACACCGGCATGTCCAGGCACTCCAATTCGGCAGGGGCAACCCCAATCTTCGAAAGAAGGTGAAGCGTCCTAGGATGCACCATCACCACCCTCCTCTTCCTCAGATCGCCCCAGCTGGTCCAGGAAATCCTTGTCCAACCCAGGTGTTCGCGACAGAGGTTTCGTATCACATACCCTGGAGATACCCGGGCCCTGTCCGGGTTCCTTCGCCCGGGCCAGCCAGGAATAGGCAAACCGCTCCATTCCCCCAGGGGTCTTCTGCCTGTGAGGATTGGCATTCAGCCAAGCCCTCATCTTCAGGACCTCCGTCAGAAGATCGAGTCCAGGGAAGGCCTGCTCCCACTGCCGCCAGACCCCATTAGGGATCTCCCAACCCGGAGCGGATTTGCCGCGACAAGGAAGAGAGAGAGGAGTGCCGCCGCGCGCGGGAGTCGGAGCATCCGACTCCGCGCAAGCATTTCTCTCACTCTCTTCTTCTCTATTCTTCTCTTCTGTACTCTCCTGTACTCCTGAACCGTGGTTAACCGCGGTGATATCGCCTTCGTCAGCGCCCTTCAACCTGCGCTGAGCCTGTCGGAGGCGTACCTGGTCCTGGCTCGCTCTTACCGCTTCGATCCAGGGGCACGAAAGGACACCCTCACCGGAGGGGGCGAACCAGCGCATCACCCGTGGCAAGAGATCGCGAATTTCACTGGCTTCGACAGCCAATCGTTCGGCGAGGGCCTCCACATCAGCTGGGATAGTCCGGCCCAGGTAACACTCGTCCAGGAGTTCCCTGGCTAGGCCTTTCTCGGCCCACGAGAGTCTCTGAAAGTGGCGATCGGACATCCACTCCGAGGGAGGCCAAGGGTACCAGGTCAACGGAACCTCCAGCCTGCTGACTCGCACCATTACTCCACCTCCGAAGACGATGAGAGGCCAGCTTCGGAGGTGTTGCGACGACGGGATCGTTCGGCCCAAATCACCAGGTCATGGATCGCATATGTCACCTTATGATGTCCGAGCTTGAGATACTCGGGCCCCCCACCGATCTGGCGGAGCAGCTCCAACCAGCGGTTAGAAATCCCAAGGAAGGCGGCAGCATCCTTGGTCGAGAGGTAGCCCTGGGGAGGCTGGTGAGACTTCAGGTTCATGATGGGTTCACCTTTCGTTGGTTTTTTAGGCAGACCTTTCCTGACCTCATGGAGGAATGGTGTTGGTCGATTGTGGTTTTGAGGTGTCCTGTTCAACGCTCGGCGCCAGCGTGGAACCTTGGAAGAGATGAAAAGGCGAGTGGGCAACCTTCAGGGTCAGATCTTCCCACCCGCCGATAGGACTGAATGGAACCCTCTTCCCTCAGGGAAGTACTCTTACTTCGTAAGAGTAATGGGCCGACCTCAGAATTAGGAATGACGGTCATCTCGATAGACGATTTCTCAATTTTTTGATAATATATATTATGTTTTTTTATACATAGATATTAGGCCACACAGATAACATGTATTTTATTTAAAGGAATAATTATGGTTAAAATAAAGAAAGATCCAGAACTAGGTTCTGATTCAAAAAATCCTTTACTCGCCGCGGGAAGTTCCTCCCCAATCAAGAGGACAAGCTACTTAACCATCCAGCAACGGCAAATCTTCTCGATTCTTGGGATCAAGCCGGAAGATCCACCCAAGGAGGATGAGAGTACATCGGTTCTTGACTGTAGTTTTCCAGTGCGCGCTCCTGACAAAACAAAAGCGGGTACCAAGAAAACAGCACTAAAGCACCCCGATCGGCTATTACCAACTGAGCTGCGTGTGCTCCTGCACCTATTTTCTCGGATGGAGTTCAGGAATTGGGTTCTTCAGGGCCAGGTAACACTTGCGAGGGAGCTCGGTATAACGGCACAGGCCTATAGCAGCGCATTGAAGCGGCTACAAGAGTTCAACATTCTCATTCGTCCGTGGGTCCGGACATCGAGTGGGACCCGCCCATGCATCCTTCTCAACCCGCTTCTGGTAAATAGAGGGAAGAAGGAAGATCAGGAAAAGGCCGAAGCACTTTTTCTAAAATTGGCTGGCAAGATCAGCCGTCGTGGTCCCGCATCGAGGGTTCCCAAGAAAAAAAGGGCACACAAAGTGCGGGGATCGATCAAACCTGATCAGAACAAAGGAACCAGCCAACCACTCCCTGGTGAAACATTCGAGAGCAACTCATCAATACCAACGAACCCTGATGAGTTCCGTGAAACAAAGGTGAGTGGCCTAAGGTCCATGGCAAGAACAAAGAAAAACGCCAAGTAATCACAACCTGGGTGGCCCATCGGATCGAAAGGAAACCTCCGGCCTTTGGCGAATCTGTTTGTGCAGGCTAGTGTACTTTTCTGGCTCAAATAATCTGGATGAAACCTTAGATCGTCTAAGCCACAGCCCTCTGCCGTATGTCCGCCAATACCCCAAGCAGCAGCTCAACTTGCGGTGGGTTGAATACACCCTCCACACCCATCGGATTGATATCCGTGTAGGGAGATTCGTACAGCAGTGCCGGGTTCATTGCACCGTGTTCAGTTAGGTGATCGATTACCATACCCAAGAAGTCGATCTGACTGGCGTTCAGTGTCGAGCCCTGAATGAACTCTGCAAAGGCCGCTTTCGCCGCCGCTCGGTCCAGGCCGATCAGTGAGCGCACGAAGAGACCAAGCCCATGGCTTTCCTGCTTGGCCTTCTCCAGCTCGTCCTCATTACCAAGCCCGGCTTCCCGCAGCATGCGCTCCAACTCCTCCAGATCCATCGCCGTGAGCGGCTCGTTCATGCGCAGGCGGTGGATGGTGAAGTGGTTCTCGTGGTTGAGGAGGAACTGGCGAGCCTTGGCGCGGAAGCGCTCCATGTTGACGCCCATAGGGACATAGACAGGATCAGAGATCTTCTCTTCGCCCAGCTCGTCCGTGAAATCGGTGTAGAGTACCTTCCGATCCACGCGATCCATGAGCTTCACCAGATCCCGCAGCTTCCGGCGGGCCTGCTCCAGCATGGGCAGGGTGAGCCCCTCCCACCAAAGGTCCGAGCAGATGTCGTGGATCAGTTCCATCTGAGCCGCCACCATCGGGATGTTGCCCTTGGACGCCAGGGCGTGTGCGATGGCGACCAGACGATCCTGATGCCGCTCCCAACCCGCATCCTTTCGCAACACGGCAAGCTGAAGGTTAAGCACCAACAAATCGAAACGCTTGGCCTCTTCGCCTCCATCCTCCAGCCCAGTGGGAAGACCACCCAGGATCTTGATGGCCTCTGGTGTTTCCATGACTGTTACGGCATTCCAGGCTTCTGGTTTCGAGAATCGCTCCACCAGGCGCAGGTGTGGGCGTACGAGGAAGGATTCAGGATTGAGCGCTGTCACCTGCTGTTGAAGGGAATTCGCCGTCTCGTCCCTCAGGATCCACTCTGGTTCATTCCCACCCTCGGACACACGATCGCCCAGGACTTTGTCCAAACCAAGGACCAACTCCGTGCGGGCACGGAAGAGCTGCTGGCCAAGGCTGTCCGGCAGGGGTGACGGTTTGGAGTTGGGATTCTGCCGGAAGTACTCGAAGTTCTCGAAGAAGTCGAAAATCAGGAAGTGGCTCTTATCCTTGCCGGGGCCAAAGAGGTCCGGACAAAGGCGCGTCCCGCGCCCGATCATCTGCCAGAACTTCGTCTTTGAACGAACCGGCTTGAAGAAGGCCAGGTTCAAGACCTCGGGCACATCAATGCCCGTGTCCAGCATGTCCACGGAGACGGCGATGTGGGGGGTCTGGTTGGCTTTCGAGAAGGCATCTATCAAGGTCTGCGCGTAATTGACTTTGAAATCGATCACCTGGGCGAAGTGGCCTTTCAGGTGGGGGAAAAGCTCGTCGAAGCGCTGGACAATGAACTCAGCGTGGGGGTGATTTCTCGCAAAGAAGATGGTCTTCCCCAATCGGTCTCCACCTTCCACCTTGAGGCCGTGTTTCATGACATGGCCCAGCACCTTGTCCACGGTGTCTGCGTTGAACAGCCAGTCGTGGAGGGCATTACCAGGGACAGAGTCCGGCACTTCGCCATCCTCCCATTCCAGCGCATCCCAGGCGTCCTTCTCCTCTTCAGAGAGCTGGTCGTATTTGATGCCTTCGCGGTGGAACTTCAGAGGCACCTCGCGGCTTCGGTATTCCACCAAATAGCCGTCCTTAATGGCCTCCTCCAGCTCGTAGGCGTCCGTAGGAACGCCCTTCTCCAGGTCGAAGAGCCCGTAGGTGTCCCGGTCCACCTCGTCCCGTGGAGTGGCCGTGAGGCCCACCAGGTAGCTATCGAAGTGACGGAAGATGGCACGGTATTTCTGATACACACTCCGGTGCGCCTCGTCGATGATGATGAGATCGAAGTGGCCCGGCCCGAAGCGCCGCTGCCCGTCCGTCACCTCGTCAATGAGGCCCATCATCGTGGGATAGGTGGAGACATAGATGCGGCCTTCCGTATCCTTGTCTGTCACCAGGTTCACGGGATTGTTTTCGGGCAGGAACTTCTTGAATGCGTTGATGGCCTGGTTTACCAAGGCCACCCGATCCGCCAGGAAGAGGATCCGCTTGGCCCAGTTGCAGCGCATCAGCAGATCGGACAGGGCGATCACCGTGCGAGTCTTTCCAGCCCCCGTCGCCATGACCACCAGGGCCTTGCGGTGGTTTTCCTTCTCGAAGGTTTCGCAAATGCGCCGGATAGCCCGGTGCTGGTATGAACGCTCCACGATGACGGTGTTGATTTCCGCTTCCCCCAAAGGCTTGCGGCTGGTTCGGCGCTGGATGGTCAGCTCCAACTCGGCTTTAGTCAGGAAGCCCTGCACCTCGCGGGGTGGGTGCTGGGTATCGTCCCAAATCCAGTGCTCGTACCCGTTGGAGTAGAAGATCACAGGGCGCTGCCCGAAGATCCCCTCCAGGCCATCCGCGTAGAGTTTGGCCTGCTGCTTCCCTTCCTGGGGGCTCTTGGATGTGCGTTTGGCTTCTACCACTGCCAGGGGTTTGCCGTCGCTCCCCCAGAGCACGTAATCCGCGTAACCCACGCCGCTCTCATTGGGGAAGGGGCGAATTTCGAATTCCCGGTCACGCTCCTGGTCCAAGGGCCAGCCCGCCTCATTCAGGAGGAGGTCGATGAAGAAGGCGCGGGTTTCGGCCTCGGAATAATCATGGGTATCCGGCACCACCTGGTTCTGGGCCTTAACCTGGGCGATCTCCGCCCTCAGCCGCTCCAGTTCAGCATCCAGATCCACGCGCGCCTTCTGGGCGGCGGCCAGGGCCTCGTCTTTCTCCGCCAGCTCCAGGTTCAACCGCTGGAGCTGGGCCAGGGTTTGCGCCGCCACCTGGGTCACCGGGGGTGGAAGCTCGCTGGCCCGGAATGCCAAATTCTCCGAGGGGCGCTCTTGTCGGGCATAGGTCCTTGCGAGCCAAAAACCAAGATGGAAGAGATCCCGCACAGCGGCGACCGCATCCTCCACCCGCACCGGCTTGGTGCTGTGCACCGCCAGATTGCCCAGATCCTTAATGAGCTTGGCTTTTGCCACCAGGCGCGATTCCAGGAGGCCCTGGAAGGTGGGCTCAAAGATTAAGGCACTCAAATGGTCCTGGTAGGGCCTTCTGAGCGAGCCATCGTGCTCGTAGAGCCACGTCACCATCAGCTCCAGCGCCCGCCGGGAATAGAAGCACGCCGTGCGGGGATCCCCCATGACCAAAGACTCCGCCTTGATGGCGGAAGCCGCGATTTGCGGCCATTCGGATTGGAGGAAAACGAAGTGAGTCATGGCGGAAGGCCTCTGGCAGGGATGGGTCAGCGTCCGGAGGACTCCAATAGAAGGTCGATGGTGGATCGATACAGAGCCGCCATGTCTTCGGCCGCTTGTTCCACGAGATCAGGCGATGGGTTCATGGCCGGGCGAGAGAAATACAGCCTGGACCAGTTCTGGCCCCAGTTCCGAACGAATTCGATCTGCACGTTGGGCGGAAGTCCCTTTTGCCACTCAGCGAAGCGCTGCTGGAAATGATCGAGGCGCGGGTGGTTCTGGGAAGCCTCTTTCGATTCAAAGTGGAGTTCGATTCCGAGGCTCTGGCGGGGTCTTCCGTGGAATCCCCACTCATAGTGCACACCGGAAATGCCTACGGGAATCTGGTGATAGTGCTTGCCGGAAACTGTGCCTGACTTGGCTTGAGGGCAGAGTTCCAGGAATCGAGCCTGCAGTGCTTCAAAAAAGGCACGATATTCCGCCTTCTGAGCTGAGCCCGAGGGGTTTCTGCCAGTAGGATCCTCAAGTTCGCCGTTTCCGGCACCACCCACGAATTCGAGCTGCCGTTCAAATGCCTGGCGGATTAAGCCAATGGCGTAGGGGATATCGCCCTCTGTCGCGACGCCCAGCTCAACATCGCCATTCCCCCAACGCCCGAGCCCCGTCACGTCGCGGGTCAACCCCCTAGGATCGTCCAACTCGGGATACGGGATGTTGATGGAAAGCAGAAGGCGGCCTGCCTGGGGAATGATGTCTACGAAGTTCGTTTCGGCCTTATAGGCAATATAGAGCTTCAGGAACTCCTCGTTGACGCAGGCATCGAGGCTGAGGATCGCCTGGCGGAGCATCTGGAAGAGCCCCTTCATCGCCCCCGTCGCCACATGGGGGTGATCGTCGATGGAGTAGGGCGTGGAAGTGCTTGCCACCTTGCGGGTCAACATCGCAATCGTCGACTCATCCAGAACAGGGGCGGTCCACACATTGCAGCACTGATCCGCGAGTTGGGTGGCGCGTTGAAGGATGGCCGCCTCGTTCCAAGTTTCAAGCAGGCCGATGCCCCGATTCACACGCAAGGGGCTTTCCCGGAATCCTCCTTCCATGTCCCGTTTTTCCGCAAATGGCTTGTCACTGTATTCCGAGTTGTACCCGGTGAGCGTGAGATTCCCGAGTTTGTGCAGGTAGGTCCCATGGATACGCTGCCAATCCTCTCCCAGTTCTTGCTGCCAAGCTGCGGGCACATTTTCGTTCTGGGGCATGATGTGCTCAATGGTGTATTCCTCCACTGAGATGGGCTCCTTGCGTCCGTGGTTCTCCAACCGGCGCAGCCAATAGCTGCGGCTACGGAAGTGGTACATGTCCCGTTCCTGGAGCTGGCGCTTAAACTCGTCGTTTTTCGGGAAGCGCCTGTAGGAGGGTAGGGTCATGAATTGCGCCCTGAGGCTGTCCAGATAGCGGTCCTTCTTCAGGCCCTTTGTGAAGGTCGCGAAGGTCTTGTTGAGTGAATTCGTGGGGATCTCGCAGACAGCACGGCGAAACACATAGCTCTCTATCAGGCGCAGGACCTCCAGGAAGCCCTCCTTGGACAGGAGGCCCTGGTCGTAGTCCGCATAGAGCTCCAGCAGTAGGGGAAAAGCCACTTCCACCTTCAGCTCCCTTAAATCCTTGAAGGCTGCCCGCAGGCCTGGATCCGGCTCGGTATGCAGGGCCATTCGGCAGAAGTAGGAAGCGTGGGTCCGGATGTCCTTCACCAGAGCCTCGACCCCCTCATCTCCCGTCTCGAAACTCTGGGAGTACTGCTTGAACTCCCGGTAGACATGCTCTTCTTTCGGGATGACGCCTGTCTTGACGGTTAGGTAATGCCGCATGAACCCATCGAATTCCTCGGAGTACGCGCGCTGACCAAACTCCCGCTCCATGGGCCGCCAGTAGTGCTCGTAAAGCCGCTTCTGAGGCGCCCAGTCGAGACTCATCAGGATGAAGTTCCGGATCAGATCGGCCTGGCTCAACTCTAGGCCCGTGGAGTTCATGCTCTCGAAGATGAGCTGTGGGTTGTCCTGGTCCCGGTCCAGGGAGATGTCCACCACCATGAGCTTGGCCAGACCTTCGCAGATGGCCGAGAGTTCATCGGAGGCCTCGGTAATCCAGGAACGAAACAGGTCCAGGTTCTCTTTCACCCGGATTGAGTGTTCCTGCGGCAAGGGCGTCCCACCCACCAGGGCGGTCAGCGTGGCCGTATCCGTTTGCGACAGGAGAAGCTTGAAATAGCGCTCGCCCTCTTCTTCCGCGTTAACCAGGTAGTAATGCCGCAGTCTCCTTGCAGAAAAACCCTCGATCGGTTCTGCGGTGCCTAGAGCCTCGGCCAAAGCCAGGATGAGGAGCGACACCGTAGTGAGCCGTTGCTGACCGTCGATCACCAACAGGGGCGACTGGGTCGTCACGGAGTACAGGCCCTGCTCCACGTAGACGATGGAGCCAACGAAGTGGCCCGAAATTTTGTTGCTTCGCCCTGCCTTCAGGATGTCATTCCAGAGCTGGCGGCATTCCCGCTCCGTCCACGAATAGGAGCGCTGGTAGATGGGAATCACGAACTGGGGAGACTTCTTTAGGAAGGCCAGGAGCTTTGCTTCGACAGCTTTCATGGATTCAACCTTCGGGCGTGAGAGAGGGTTGGGGCCACCAATAATGCGTGGGTCCCAGCGGACAGATCCTTGCACCGCAGCGTGGATCTTGGAGGCTGTGAAGGTCCAGGGCCCATTCGCCATTAAGAGCGCGCAAGGCGGGAAGCAACGAGAGGGCGGCGTCGAAAGGGTGGTCCTGGTCGCCGAAGGAGATTGTGGATGGGTCGAGATTCAGTTCTTGAAGGAGCCATGCGGCCATGGCCTCGCGCTGTTCGGCCCATGCGTGCTTCCGGCCCGTGAGGGCGTAAAAGAGCACTTTGGGATGGGCCTCTGTGATCCAACCGCCGTCCTGCACCAGACGCGGGCGTAAAAGGGTCAGAAAAGCCATGCCACCGACGGGCATGGATCCGAAGATGGAATTAGGCGCCGCCACACTGTTCTGCACCGTCGGGTAGGCACGGCGCAGCCAGCGGTCCGCCGGGCGCCAACCTGCCGAGCCGCCGTTCCATTCCGTAAGAGTGTCTACTCCAATGGCAAGGAGGGGCCCATCCAGAGTATGCGTCTGCACCCATTCCGCAGCTTCCTCCAGGCAGCGGCTGGAAGCGAAATGGAGCCCCTTGACACGCCATCGGCCATCCTCTTGGTGTACGGCACATGCCGCAACGCCATGGGCGCCGTCCCCGCCGGGGTCGTAACCAACTATCCAGGCCTGAGAGTGAACACTGGGGGTCATCCACGCCCCCCAAAGTCCGTCGGAACACAGTTATCTAACTTTCGATGCAACATGGATAGGAACGTCAGGTAGTCGGCGGCATCGTCCTCACCCTGCCAGAGAATCTTCGGGCCATGGGCAATGGGGTTCCGGATCGCTCCGTGGGCACCCTTCAGGAGCATGGCGAAGCCCTTATGCTCGGATTGCTCTGTCTCGGTCCGCAGCGTGTTGAAGGCGAGGTGGGGGCGTTCACTGGAGAACGCCTTATCCACCAGGGCAGCGCCATCCAGCGAGAGGCCTGACATCTCGCGGATCCGCTGGAATAGGCCCTTCACTGCCTCGAAGACGGCGTGAAAGTAATTCTCCTGGAGTAGCTCGGCCCGGCAGTATCTGGTTACTTCAGGGTGAATGGGCCGCCCGTGCAGCTTGGAGCGCAGAACCCGAGCACGTTCCTCCGCCTCTGGGATGGTCTTGGCAGCTTTCACCGGACGGAACTCCCCATCTGCACCGAAGTCCAATCCCGCAAAGGCGAGGACCGCATTGAGTTCCCGACGATGGGCATCGAACTCGTCCTGCCTTCCCACGAAACGGGAGGGGCTCAGGAAGGTGCGAATGAAGCTCAGAATGTGGTTTGCACACCGGTCCTGCGATTGCCTGGCCATGAATAGGGCATAGAGCCGCTTCCACTTAGTGGATTCGCCGGAATCGTCCTCCCATCCGCAACTCGCAATGATGCGAGAGATGTCCGTACCAGAGCCGCACTCCCCAAGGACCTTTGCCAAGCCTTCGAGGAGTGATGCGGGGAAGCACGGAACGGCGCTCATCTCATCGCCCCTGATAAACCGCGTCAGCGTCGATCTGGGTGGTGAGGTAGGGCGTAAATCCCGCAAGCAAAATGGACACCACGACCAAGTCCCGCATCTCCATGGAGCGGAGTGAACCACCCCGGCTCCCTCCATGGCGAATGCCCGGATAATCAGACGCAAATCCGTAGAGGCTCGAAAGAGAAGCCCGAACCGCCTTGTGCGGCCATGTGGTTATCTGGCCGCAGATCTGCCCAAGATCAGATCCTGTGACATCGGGATGTGTCTGTCCAAGGGCCTCCAGGAGGTTTACCTGTCTTTGAATGCAGGTCTTGATTCGCTCATCGGAGCAATCAATGCGCAGGTCCCGAATGCTGTTGTCGTAGGCCCGCATTAGGTTATGGAGATGTTCATCCTGGCTCGTCAACTCCCGAAGCTGATTCACCAAACTGGCAAAAACACCGGGGAGTGTGGGGCACAGCGTGCACGGGCGCCGCAGGTCATACCTCAGGCTGAACTTCTGAATGAAGATCTCCAGCAGGTTGAAATAGCTATTAGAGAGAGGGTCACCACCTAGGTCGTCCAGCACATCGTGAGCCGATTCCAGGAAGGCCAGCAACGCTCGCTCTCCCTTGAATGCTTCGCAAGGCGTCCGCTGAAAGGCCTCCGTACTGATGGCGGAATCATCCACAATGTCCGCCAGCGCCTCGACGCCTGGTTCTTCTTTCATGGCACGGGCCAGTTCACGAAACAGCTCACAGAACAGGTCTGAAGGCGACTCCTCGTGGGCCGACAGAGGCTCCCAGATCCAAGTCCAGGTTTCCGGCCAGACGCTGATGAATTCACCCTGCATGGCTACAGCTCCCCCCGAAATGCTCGGTACTGGAGGGAGGCGAAAAGGGCGTCGAAGTGAGCGAGGGAACGGCGATGTTCAGTCTTCATGTGATCCACCAGGTCCATCCGCTTCGCAAATACCTCCTGCAAGGCCATCGGTGGAAGCAGCAGGGGAAATCCTCGGAGCTGCGTCATGTTGATGCTGGCAATGCCGGTCGTCTGCTTGGCTGACTTGAGGAAATAAGTCTTTCCGCGTCTGCTGCCAACAAGCCAGTTGAGGAACAGTGGATGGACCACTCGCGATGTCAACCGCACCCTGAATACGTGATTCTGATGGATGCACTCAACCACTTCACCATGCCAAAGAGAGCCTCGCCCCAGCTTGTCGGGGTCACCTCCCTCCGTCAACAATAGGTCGTTCTTTTGAAGTCGAAACCTAGCTATCTCAACTTCCGTGGCTTCAGTGGATTTGAGAACATCTAGCCGTATCTCCCGATCTTGCACGTTCACAACAGCCAGGTATGGCACTTCGCGAGTTGCGAGCCCATCCAGGTTTCTACCTATCGTGATACCGGACACAATATCGGCCACATCACCAAGAGGCGTCGTATCTGGCCATCCCATTGAATTCGCCACAGGATCACCAAACGTCTCGATGAAAATACTCTGAGCGAGGGTGTCGAGCTTGGCAAGGGCAGTGCGACGCTTGGCCCGGAGAACCTCGACCTGATCCAGGATCGCCGCGATACGACGCTGTTCTAAGAGGGGCGGGAGAGGGAGAGAGAGTTGCTCGAATTTTGACTTGCTAACAATTGCCACAGTGGTAGCGGGCGCCATCCCTACGAGCTTTTTCTTGAGTAATCGACATGCGTGGAACCCGTATCTCGGCCAGACTAAGTCCTCGTTGAATACAATCGAATTGATTTGCTGGTTTGTCGCGAGAGGTTGTCCCGCAATTCCAACCTTTCCAAGGGAACCGATGCAGCAAACCAATACGGCCCCCTGTGGCAACATCCTCGCAACGCTCTCGCCCGCAGCGCTGATCGTTCTCTCTGCCTTAGTTATGGGGTCGAAATGGTCCAATTCCCCAGGAGTTACAAAGGGAATATTGCCACCCCAAAGGGAGTCATCTGCCGTGGAAGGTGTCGACCCCGTGTACACGGTCCCTAGATCGGCAATCGGATGCGAAGGCCATGAAGTCATCCCAGCATCCCCTCCAGCTCTGCCATCCCGTGCTGGATCTCGACTTCTAGCCTCTTCAGTTCCGCCATGATCTGCTTGGGGCTTTCATGTTCCACGGCCTCATGTACCACTTCCTTGTGGCGGTTGAGGCTTAAGTCGTACCCCTTGGCTGCGAGTTCGGCCTTAGGCACGCAAAAACTCTGGGCCGTGCGGTCCCGTTCCCTCTCGGTGGTGGTCCGCTGAATCCAGCGAGTGAGGACATCAGGCAAGTTGTTTTTGGTGTGCTCCGCCTCGGTAAGACCTGTGGCCAAGGCGCCCAGCTTCTCCTCGTCAAGCAGCGGATTTCGCTTATCGTCCAGGCTCCAGCCATCGGCCTGCATATCGTAGAACCAGACGTGATCCGTGCCGCCACTGTTGGTCTTGGTGAAGATGAGGATGCCGCAGGAGACGCCCGCGTAGGGCCGAAAAACGCCGCCGGGAAGGCTAATGACAGCTTCTAGCTTCTGGTCCTCCACCAGCATCCGCCTCAATTCCTTGTGGGCCTTGCTGCTGCCGAAGAGCACGCCATCGGGCACGATGACAGCCGCCCGCCCACCGGGCTTGAGCAGGCGCAGGAAGAGGGCCAGGAAGAGCAGCTCGGTCTTCTTGGTCTTCACGATGGCCAGCAGGTCCTTGGCGGTGCCCTCGTAGTCCAGGCTTCCTGCAAAGGGTGGATTGGCCAGCACCAGGGTGTATTTTTCGTCCTCCCCCGCGTGATCCTGGCTGAGGCTGTCCCGGTAGACCACCTCGGGGTTCTCCACGCCATGGAGCAGCAGGTTCATGCTGCCGATGCGCAGCATCGTGTTATCGAAATCGAAGCCGTGGAAGAGCTTGTGGTGGAAGTGCTCTCGGAGCTCCGGATCCCGCAGGATCTCGGGATGGCGCTGTCGCAGGTATTCGCCCACCGCCACCAGGAAACCGCAGGTACCCGCCGCCGGATCGCATACGAGGTCCGTGGGCTTGGGCTCCATCAACTCCACCATGAGCTGGATGATGTGGCGCGGCGTACGAAACTGGCCGTTCTGCCCGGCGGTGGCAATCTTGCCGAGCATGTATTCGTAGAGGTCGCCCTTGGTATCCCGGTCCTCCATGGGCACCTTGTCAATCATGTCCACCACCTTGGCCAGCAGATCGGCCTTGGGGATGGTGAATCGGGCGTCCTTCATGTGGTGGGCATAGGTGCTTTCGTCGCCACCGATCCTTTGCAGGAACGGGAAGACATGATCAGCCACCACGCTAAACATCTCCCGCGCTTCAAAATTCTTGAATCGCGACCAGCGCAGATCCGCAAAGGGGCGCCCCTTAGGGTCGTTGTCATCCGGGAAGATGCTCCGCTCCATGGGCTTACCAAAACGGTTGGCCTTGAGCTCCTCCACCGTGTGCAGATCGTCCAGCCGCCGTAGGAAGAGCAGGTAGGTAATCTGCTCGATGACCTCCAGGGGGTTGCTGATTCCACCCGTCCAGAAGGCGTTCCAAATGGCATCGACTTGGTTGCGGATCTCGCCTGTGAGCACAATCAACTCCAGATCTATCCCTAGCAAAGGCAAGAGGTATTCAGCATATTCCCATGGTTCATCCCTTTTCGGTTGGTATCCTCTGCAGCAAGAACCGACACCAGTGGACATGGGGGGGATCACCCAGGCCTTGGTTTCACGACATCACATCAGAGAGACTCAAGGAATGCCAATGCCTACGGACCAATTAGGCCATCTATCTTCCACCGTTCCGGGAGATGCTTGGCACGCCTCTTGGTCCTATGTCCGTCTACTGTTGCTCCAACCGCAGGTCAGAGTCGAAGGACTATGGAAGCTCGGGGACAAGTTCTACGCTGTGTGCCCGGATCTCCCCAGGGGGCTGTTGGCGAAAAATGGCGACCCGCTAGACACCTGGTTCAAAGACAACAAAGCCATAACCTGCCCGATCAGCCTCGCAGCCTCCATTCCAGAAGGTGGGTTGAAGATCCTAGAGCAACAAGCCGCAGACTTGGCGATGCTCCGGGGGACTCCGCTAACAATTCATGATGTAAATGTGCAGTTGGCAATCCTCTTGCCGAAGAGTTTTCCTGATTTCACCTTTGACGACCTGCCACCTGAAAAAGGCTTTGTGTTTGTCTCAAGGGAACTGACACACGAAGAAACATCGGTAATCCATGGGACCTTGAAACCCTTTTTAGTTGGTCTCCCACTCCGTGTTGAAGTGGTGGTCGCACCGAACCGCTTCGTTAGTGCTGAGGCTGCTGTCCCCGAAATCCCTTCTTCCAATGGGCTCAACCTGCTCCCGGCACGGTGGCTGAATCCAACTACTCCAATACCCATCCGCCAGGCAGTAGAGGAGGACGACGATTTTTGGGCTTCTCGCCATGTTGAGATTCTCAGTGGGCCGTCAGCCGACCCGAAGGATTGGTTAGGTAATGGAATTCCAATAGATGGGTCGAGGTGCTTAATTGATGCGTCAGTATTGCCCCCGCGCAATATCCGAACCAGCTTGGCCCTGTTCCGCTATGTCACGCTCGTAGCCCCACTCAGAGACCACCACGATATTGCACTGAAGGGATTGGCAATCAGCGAAAGTGACCTCATTGAACTAGCTCATCGCGGCCGAATTCAGGTTCTGTTTCCACAGCCTATAAATCGCTACTCCACTGGCTTCCTGGAGAGACTATTCGAACTGGACAGCAGGCCATACATCCTGTCAAGGCGTCTCGCTGCGGCCACGGTAGCAGACGCCCGAAGGCGAATGCCATTGCTTTACCCTCCTGTTGGAGTAGCTGAAAGAAGAATCTTATTAGAATTACTCCAAATGGTTCAAGACAACGCTCCGGCACCATGGCGAGAAGGGCTGATTACTGGACTTGGGGAATCCTGGACATCCGCCGAATACGCCCTGCACTCCAAGGGGGCTATGGCGACCTCCCTGAATGGATTCGGACGAATCCTAGGCGAGATGGTTCGGAGAGAGACTGGGAAGGACTTACTGCTGGAGCTTCTCTTCTCCTCCATGCCCGTCGAGTGGGCAGGGGCTTTGGGTGCCACGATCATGCCGGTAGGGCTGGAGAATGAAGGTCCACAAAAGATGGCGGAGTTTTGTGCCAGCGCATACTCGGGCGCGGTCACTGGCACTCAGCTGGCTTCCATCGGAACTGTCGAAGCAGTGTTGGAAGAGGTGCTTGCGCTGGAGGGCGATGCCCCAGTTCGAGAATTAGATACAGCATTTAGTCCCCGGGATATCTCGCAACTGAACGATCTGGTCTATGGAATCGTGAGAGGTAATTTGACTGGCCAGGACCTTAGAAAGGCGGTTCGAGATTTGAACGACAAGGTCAGGTATTACAACTCCAGCACTAAACGGGTGGCATGGCTAAACCTCATGGCTCCGACGGGGGCTCTCGCAACGTACGCACTGACGGGAAATCCAGGGGGCGCGACGTTCGTTGGACTGGGGTCCTGGCTGTTGGGACTGATGGTGAAGGATCTCGACGCAAGTCGGCATCCTTGTGGTGGGCTTATCGATTGGGTCCGTAGTGTCAACGCCCGTACTACTCCAGATGTCGTTCTAGTGAGTCGGCTAAAGAAAGCCATTAAGGAAGGGTGATGGCCTCCTTCCGAGGCACTGTGCCATAGGTCTTGAGGGCTTCTAGCAACCACCTTTCTTCGGGAAACCGGCATCTGGCTACTTGTTAAGCAAGCTGGTCATCACCTATCCCACCCATCTGCGGCACGGAAGCTGTGCCAAGTGTCGCGACCGATGACCATGTGATCCACCAGAGGCACCCCCAGACTCTCGCCAGCAGCACGCATGCGGTTCGTGAGCAGTATGTCTTCACGGGACGGTGTGGGATCCCCAGAAGGATGGTTGTGCCAAGCCAGGGCCGAGGTGGCACCAAACCGGAGTGCCTCTCGGAAGAACTCCCGCGGGCTGATGAGGCAGGCGGTGGCGGTGCCGTGAGCCAGGATCCGGTCGGCGATTAGATCTCCCTTCGCATTGAGGGCCAGCATCCCAAAGCGTTCCTCAGTCCAGCCCTGGATCTTGGGCAACAAATAGGTGCCTGCGGCGCGGGGGGAAGAGATTCTTGGGCGCTCGAAGCTGCGGGTGGATCGTCGCTGCACTTCCTGGAGCACCGCGAAGCGGGCCATCTCACCCTTCGTGAGCCCGATGGTCTGGAGTTCGGCAGGCCCCAGGGCCACCAAGCGCCCCAGGCTCTCGACCTGGCGGAGGATCTCCTCGGCACGTCCAGGGCGGGCGCGATTCAGCATGGCCTCGATGATCTGGGCATCGGAGAGAGCTTCCGGCCCATAGAGAGCCACGGTTTCGGAGACAGGAAAGTTCCGAATTTGTGCAGGAACGCTCGCGTTCGGCTGATCGAAGAGGGGAAGGTTGGAAGAGGTCATGGCGTTTCTCCGTGCCCACCGGGTCGGGGCACGAAACGCCGGGGTCCCCCGCTCCCCAGGCCTGGACCGGGAACGAACCGGGTAACGCAGTGAACCGGGCAGAGAGCGGGTAGGGCCGCTGTGGCGCGGGATCAGGACAACCGGCAGTGCCTGAACCGGAGATGGGCATGCAAAGCCGTGAGTCCATGCCTCCGACTCGAATATCGCCAAGTGCCACAAGAGCTGTTTACCCAAATATCAGGATCTGAATGAACCCGCTTCGCCATGGTCGGTGGGCCTGTGAGCTTCTGGCTGCTACTCCAGGCAAGGGCTCGTCTTCGTCCCATTTGATACTGGGTGATCGTCGTCGGTTGGCCCAGACTGTTGAAGGGCCATGACAAAGGCTTCCATCTTCGAGCCCAACTCGTCGAGCCATCGACTGATTGCCCGATAGGAACACCAGAACAGCTTTGGATGTCCGTGCCTTCCCACCAGCCGGATACCGAACCCGAAGATCTTCCGCCGATAAGGATTCTTGCAGCTGATCAGCGAAAAGCATTGGCCCATGCGAAGGTCGAAAAGGTCATCCAAGAATTCCAACTGTCCCATGCCGGCGGCGACCTTTTCCTCATCAATGTACAGGCGCCCCTTTCGCGCAGATGTGACCTCTGACCATCTCGATTCAGAAGGGAAAAAGCCCGGTTCCGCGCCAATCCGGTGCCGGGCCATCCATCCGATACGCAGGGGCCGAAGCGAAGACAAATAAGCGTCCAGGATTTCCTGCCCTAGGCCCTCAAGGAGGGTTGGCAGTTTCTCGTGAGGAATTTTCAGAATGGTTTCATGGACCTCTGGTTCACCTTTCACCCGTCGGGTGCGATGGACATCCATGACCTTAGTCGCCGGACCAAAGTGGAAGGTGTAGTGGTTGTGCGAATTCTTGGGGTTGAAGGTGATCTTGTCGCCGAGGAAGGCCAGAACGGCATCGCCCAGATCGAGCTTCTTCATGCCATGAGGTAGTGGTGAATCGCCGTTTGTTGCCATACGGTCCCCTCTGCCTTTCCAGCTCGCAAGTGGAAGAAGTCTCTTCGTGATGTTGGACCTCGTCACCATTACACGCAATTCGGAGTGTTGCGTGTATGTGTCGTGGCCATTCTCTCGGCATGCCATGGGAGGCCATTCCCCAGCAGAGCGGAAGCCGAGGCCTAGCCGCCCCGGGGCGCGCGAAGAGAAGCGCAGCCCAGGCCAACACGACATGCAGATGTGGAGCCCCTGGCCCTAACCACTTTCGCGCATGCAGCGGAAAGCGCACGGGAGCATGGCCTCCGTGCGCTCCACCACCACAAATACACGCTCTCAAGCCCCATCCTTAGCTGCCGAAGTCTCTCGGGGACCGGGTGGCGGTGCATTCGCCCACGCCTGGGAAGAAGTAATCGACCACCTCCCGTGCCTCATCCCTATTCGAATCCTCGGGGTCCCTCAGCAAGGCGGCACGAACGACCGGAGGGATTTCGCCCTCCTCCAAGCCTGGGAGCACCACCCGGAGCATGTCCGCCGGGGCCATCCCGACCTCCATGAGTGCATGTGCCACATCTCCCCACCCGGCCGAGACCTCATCCCGGAGGTGCCGGACGATTTCCTCGTACGGGAAGCCGTGCTGCTTCCACTCCCGGGCCTCCTCGGCCCAGGCCTGATGTTCCCGGAGAACCGCGGATATCACCTCCTCGTCGAGGCCCTCGCCCCGAAGATCCACGACGATGTCAGCCCAACCTTCCTGGCTGGCAAGGCTGTCCTCCACCAGGCCCCGCGCGTAAGAAACCCATCCCTGATCGCTCACAGCCAGTCCTCCCCCGCCGGGAGCACGAGCACCTCGGGAGCGACCGAAGGAGCCACGAGGCCAGCCGGGATCTGGATCGATTCCGGCTTCCAGTCCGGCGGCGTGACGGCCTGAATGGCAGCCTTCGCCAGGGCCTCGGCCTCCTCCCAGGGATCCACGGCCACCACCGGCACCCCCAGGGGCGGGCGGGTCACGGTCAGGCTCAGGGGCAGCCAGTAGGTGAACCCGTGGGACCGGGCCAGCGCCGCCCGCTCCTCGGACCAGCGCCCCCAGGCATCCACAGGCATCAGGTCGGCCTCCTTCTCCGTCGGTTGGGCGTTCTTGTTGACCGGGGGGATGCGGCGGGTCCACTTGCCCAGAACCCGGCTCAGCTTCTCCCGGAGATCGTCCTCCATGTTCCGGGCCAGCCAGATCTTGGTGCCGAACCCCTGGAGCACCGCCTGCCAGTTCCTGGGGTAGACATCCTGGAGCAGCCCCATGTTCTGGATGCCCGCCACGATGGACACGCCCTTGGAGCGCAGGAGCACCAGGGCCCGCTCGATGTTCGGGAGCCGCCCGCAGTCCCCGAACTCGTCCAGCAGGAGGATGATCGGTGAGGCGCCCTCGGCCCGGTTCCGGAGGCGACCGAAGATCATGCCCCAGAAGCAGTGGACCGGCACCCGCAGGGCATCGGACATCTCGCAGTTCATGACATACCCGCCCCGGCGGATGAAGTCGTCGATGGTGACGGTGCTGGGACCCTCGGTGATGGCGCTGATGCGCTCGGTCTCCCAGCGACTCAGGGAGACCACCAGATCCTGGAGCACCGGCACCTGGCTCTTGGGCTCGGACATCGCATCCCGGTAGATGGGATCCAGACCATCAAGGAACGGCTCCAGTCGGCTCTCCCTCAGCGTCCGGGCGATCTCCTGGATGCTGGACCAGCGGCGGGAAGCCAGAATCGCCCCAAAGACCGCCCGGGCCATGTCCCGGACCCACGGGTTCGCATCGTGGGGGTTGCTGGGAAAGAGGTAGTCCACCAGCAGATCCCGGTCCTCCTTCGAGCGGATCTCCTCCATGGGATTCCAGACACCCGAACGAGTCTCATGGCCCCGAACATCCAACCCCCAGAGGCAGGTGTTGGGGAAGGTGTCCCGGAAGGGCAGCTCGGCTTTCGAGTCCTGGTAGATCCAGGGGCACAGGGCCGAATGCTGGATATGCCCGAAGACGGTTGTGGTTTTCCCCGAGCCCTGGACCCCGAAGACGAAGAGATGGCGGCTGAGGGTTTCCCAGGTGAGGGAGACCAGGGTCAGGAAGCCCTTGAACCGCTGCCGCAGCACCAGCGTCCAGCGCGATGCCAGGGTGGGAGCACGGAATCCGAGCAGTTCGGCCGTGGGCCTGCCGTCACCCTTCCGGCGCCCGTCCTGGACCTCGTAGGGACCGAAGTCCTCAGGGACATCCTTGAACTGGGCCTCGGCCCTACCTTCGCCTGAGCGAATGTAATTGGGCTTCCGGTCCCAGGTGAGCCAGACCAGGAAGGCCAGGAGCACGAGACCCGCATGAAAGCCAAGGAACAGCGCCGCGTTCCGGAAGGCCAACAGGAGGAATTCCTTCTGCTCCAGGGCCAGGAGCATCCCACCCCCGAGGCCGAGGGCCGCCAGGCTCACGGGCAGGGTCTTCTTCGAGCGACGATGGCGGAGCAACCAGCGGGTCACCCCGTCAAAGCGGTTGTGGAGGAGGGCCAAGGGCTCCTCTTGCTCCACGAGGTACCAGCGGGTGAAGGACCAGAAGGCCCCAAGGAACCCGAAGGCCAGGAGCAGGTACGCCCCCCAGGCCTTCCAGGCGGAAAGGAAGTGGAAAACAAGGTCCGTCATCGGTCTACCTCCGGGCCGCGGGATGCGGCATGAGCGACGGTGTTCGTGGTTTCGGCCGCCACCTCGGCGACCTTCGAGACGCTCCCCACAGCGGGAAGCCATCCGATCACTTGCAGGGCCCGCCGCATGGGCTCGGGGAGTTTGGCTGTCAGGCCAGCACTCCGAGCCGCCGTGGCGCCCAGGTCCGTGGCCCCTCCTGCCAGGGTCCTGCCCAGCGAAAGGGGAGAGAGGGTAACAAGATCCTTGGTGGCGCCTGCCGCCGTCCGGGCCGTCGCTGCGGCCATCTGGACCCCCGCCTGGATTTCTTGGGGCAGCAGCTCACGCCCACCTGCGGCCAGGGCACGGCCAGCCCCCTTGCCCAGTTCGGCCCCTGCGCGGGTGGCCCCTTGGCCCAACTCTTTGCCAGCCTGGGCCAGGTCCTGACCCGCTTCCTTTCCGGCCACCTTCAGCGAGGCCCCAGCGGTCGGCAAGGCCGCCACCAGTCCCTTGGCCAGCTTCGCGGAGGCCTGTCCCACATGGATCCCGCTCCGGGCTGCGGCTTTGGCCACCTCCATGGAGGCCCGGATCGAGGCCTGCGCCGCCTCCTGGACCAGCACCAGGCCCGCACGGCTGACCTTGCGGAGTGGGGCAGGGACCCCGAGTTCCTTCATGGCCTTGTCCAAAGCCATCCGTCCGACACGACCAGCCACTCGGGCCCCGCGCTGCACTACGCGACCGCCCTGATCCACGGCCCGGCCCAGACGCGCCTTGGCTACACCAAGCTCCCGGGAGGTCTCCCGCTTCTCCAGGCGACGCAGCGACCCGGTGCGGCGATGCTCGATCTGCTCCAACTCTGCTTTGTGCCGCGGGCTGCCGAGCATCCCTCGGGACTCGTAGCGGGCCCGGAGCGCTGCCAGCTCTGTCAGACAGCGCCGCTCGATGAGCAGTCGAGCCTTCCGCTCGAAGGGGCGTGCGGCTTCGACCTTGCGCCCGGGCTCGGCCCGCTTCACGGCCTCCCGACGCTGACGCTCGTTCTCCTTCTGCTCCCGGATGACCCCCTGGAGCCGGACCTTCTCTGCCTTGAACCTCTGATGGGCTTCCCAGTCCCGGATCCTCGGCTCGTCCCCGAACAACTCCCGATCCCAGTGCTTCTGCAAGGAACCGTGCCGCCCGAGGGTCTGTTCGGGCATGCTTCCGCGCACGGCGATGTGGAAGTGAAAGCGTCCATCCTGCTCGTGGATGGCGAGGAGATAGGGGCGCCCGTTGGCATAGGCCCTGGCCAGACGATGCCCCGATTCCTCCGCGGCCCGGGAAGGATCCGACGGATTACGACCCAGGATCGTTCGGCATTCGGACTCGGAGGGAGACACGATGACTTCGTGGTACGAAGCCGTCTTCCCGCCCATGGCCTCAATGGCCTGGGAAGGGGTGAGATCCTTCCCCTCCATCCCGAGGAGTCGCGCAGAATCCCGGCCTTGCTGGGCCACCAGGTAGTGCG
Organism: Geothrix paludis; assembly: GCF_022808815.1. Lineage (GTDB taxonomy): Bacteria > Acidobacteriota > Holophagae > Holophagales > Holophagaceae > Geothrix > Geothrix paludis. The sequence goes on from NZ_JAKZLC010000004.1 coordinate 37,579, forward strand.
CCCGTCGACTCAAGCTGGGAGGGGAAGTGCGCCCCCGGAATCCCGGCCGGAAGCCGGGCTTGATGATGGCCATGTCAGGCCTCCCCTCGAAGGGCCTGGACCTTCGCCTCCCCAGAGGCAGTGATATCCGCCGCCCGTGGGCTGGTCTCCACCACGCCCATCAGGTAGGCGTAGGTGTGCTGGGTGAGGCTCGTCACCACCGCCAGTGTCTGGAGGATCTGGGCCTCCCGCTCGGCCTGGCCTTCCTCCACCTTGCGGATGATGGCGACCAGGGCTTCGAGGCGAGTGGCGTGGCGGGCCTGCTGCTCGACGATGCTGGTCAGGGTTCGCGCCAAGGATTCCAGCCGTGTCCCGGAGGTGTCCTCCAGCTCACGTTGCTTCAAGTCGCTGAGGACATCCCTCAAGGCCTGGGTCAGGCTGCATCCTCGCCGCTCGGCGTAGGATTCGAGGGTTTGGTAGTGGTCGCGCCCAACACGGCTGTGCAACACAAGTTTGGCGCTGTCGTTTGCTTTGCGGTTCATGCGGATTCTCCTGGATGGTTGCGATTCGGGTGCGGGAGCTCACGCCTGCGCCAAGGACTGGCGCGCGCAGAACCGCACCACGATTGGCTTTCCATCCGATCCGCAACAGTCAGGCGCCACGCCCAACTTGCCACCCAGAGGGTTCCAGGCCTCCGGCCTTCCGCCCTCTGCCTTCCATCACCCATCGGGGTGACCTTGTACGAATGCCCGAAAGCCTCCTCCGGCGCCGTGCTACAGCAGTCAACCCAGCCCACCACCCCCGGCCAAACCGTGGAGGAGCCGGTTCTCATCACCTGTTGCACCCCGAGCCCGCAGCCCATTCGCAGGTGCGTCACCGCACCAGACCGCACTGGGCCGCACACAGCACGGCTAGAGGCTGTAGCACGGTTGTAGCAAAACAAAAAAGCGCCACCCGTGAAGGTGGCGCTAACTGCTTTGTTTTCTGGCTCCGGAGGAGGGATTTGAACCCCCGACCTAGTGATTAACAGTCACCCGCTCTGACCCCTGAGCTACTCCGGAAAGCGTGAACATCCATTCTACCGGAGGCGGGCCTGGATTCAAGCGGGGAGGGGCGGGACCTGTGATCCTTGTCGTCCGCCCTAGTTCTTCTGGAGCTCCATCAGGATCTGGCGGGCGGCGGCCTTGAGGGTCTCGATGACGCCGGTGCCCTGGCTGGCCACGGCTTCGATCATGGGCTCGTTCCGGAAACGAAGCAGGCGCTCCATCTCGGCCACGGGCACGGCGGAGGGCATGTCCCGCTTGTTCAGCTGGAGGACGTAGGGGATGTTGCGGACGTCGAAGCCGTTCTCTTTGAGATTGGTCGCCAGGTTCGCGATGGACTCGATGTTGGCCTCCATGCGCGCCTTCTGGCTGTCGGCCACGAAGATGATGCCGTCGCAGCCGCGCAGGATGAGCTTGCGGCTGGCGTCATAGAACACCTGGCCAGGCACGGTGTAGAGGTGGAACCGCACCTTGAAGCCCTTGACCGTGCCCATGTCCAGGGGCAGGAAGTCGAAGAAGAGGGTGCGATCCGTCTCGGTGGCGAGGCTGACCAGCTTGCCCTTCTTGTCGGGGTTCGCCTGCTCGTAGATCCACTGGATGTTCGTCGTCTTACCGCAGAGGCCGGGGCCGTAGTAGACGATCTTGCAGTTGATCTCGCGGGACGCGTAGTTGATGAAGGTCATGTCCGTGCCCCAGGCTTAGTCGCCGAAGAGGCGGTCGATGTCTTCGTCCGTGATCTCCGAGAAGGGGCTCTCGAAGCGGTTGCCGCTGTCGGATTCCTTCTGCGCGCGCTGTTCCACCTGGTCGAAGATCTCCTGGAGTTCCTTGCTGGCCTTCTTCACCCGCAGGCGCACCAGCGCCAGGCTGGAATTCTGATCGAAGATGACCACCAGGATCCCGCGCTTGCCCACGATCGAGATGTGCAGGTTGTCCCGCTCGCCCTCGTGGAAGAGGAGGCTGAATTCCTTTTCGCCGATGAGCTTGGCCAGGCCGTCCGTGGCCGCCACGTTGCCAGCGGTGAGGGAGGCGAGGCTGGTGGCGTCGATGCTCTTCACGTCGCCCGCGGCGGCGATCTGCTGGCCGTTCTTGTCCACCAGGAACACCACCTTGGCGGAGGCGTCCTTCTGGAGGCGGCCGATGATCTCGTGGAGGAGCTTGTACTCCTCCTCGAACATGATGAGATCAAGCTTTGCCACAAGAACCTCCGCCGGGACTGCTATCTGTGAGGATAGCACTTTTCAGTAGGCCTCTGAGCCGGCTCCCCCCTGAATCACCGCCACGGAGGCGGAAAGCCCCAGGCGGGTGGCCCCGGCCAGGACCATGGCCAGCGCCTTCTCGTAGGTGCGGATGCCGCCGGAGGCTTTCACGCCCATGCCCGTGCCCACGGTCCGGCGCATGAGCGCGACATCGGCCTCGGTGGCGCCGCCCGTTGAGAAGCCGGTGGAGGTCTTCACGAAATCGAGGCCCGCCTCCAGCGCGAGCGCCGAGGCCCGCTCCTTCTCGGCATCCGTGAGCAGGCAGGTCTCCAGAATGACCTTGAGCACCGTGGGCGCGGGAACGGCCGCTCTCAGCCCTTCCAGGTCCCGGCGGACCATGTCCCAGTCGCCGCCCTTCGCGGCACCGACGGCCAGCACCATGTCCACCTCCTGCGCCCCTTCCTTCACGGCCACTTCTGCCTCGTGGGCCTTGGCGGACAGGGAGGACGCCCCCAGGGGGAAGCCGACCACCGTGCAGGTCCGGACGGCGCTGCCCTTCAGCAGGGACGAGGCCAGGGGCACCCACAGGGGGTTGACGCAGACCGAGGCGAAGCCGTGCTTCAGGGCTTCGGCACAGAGGACCTCCACCTGCGCGCCCGTGGCCTCGGCCTTCAGCAGGGTGTGGTCGATGAGGGGGGACAGGTCCCAGGGCCCGGCGGGAAGGGCCGCCTGCGCCGAGGTCCGATGGTGCAGCCCCGCATGGTCGTGGAGCAGGCAGGCGCCCTCCACGCATCCCAGGAGCTGGGGCCTCCGCCCCTCGGGAAGCGGCTGGAGCCGGGCGCGGATCTCTGCGGTGAGGTCGAGAAGCGGGTCGATCATGGTTTCCATCATGGCCCGGGGGCGTCCCGCCGGAAAGCCGTACGCGAAAAAGCGGGCCGAAGCCCGCCTTTTCGTGAACCGGTGAAGCCTGTTACTTCTTGGCCTCTTCCTTCTTCTCGGCCTTCTTGGCAGCCTTCTTGGCCTTCTTCTCGGCCTTGGGGGCGGCTTCAGCCTTCTTCTCTTCGGCGGTCATGGCCTTCTTGGCCTCGGCCTTCTTCTCAGCCTTCTTCTCGGCCTTCTTCTCGGCCTTGGGCTCAGCCTTCTTCTCGGCCTTCTTCTCCTCGGAGGTCAGGGCCTTCTTCTCGGCGGCAGGAGCGGCGGGCTCGGCCTTCTTGGCAGCCTTCTTCGCCTTCTTGGCCTTCTTCTCAGCCTTGGGAGCGGCCTCGGCCTTCTTCTCTTCGGCGGTCATGGCCTTCTTGGCCTCGGCCTTCTTGGCCTCGGCCTTCTTCTCGGCCTTCTTCTCTTCCTTCTTGGGCTCAGCCTTCTTCTCGGCCTTCTTCTCCTCGGAGGTCAGGGCCTTCTTCTCGGCGGCGGGAGCAGCCTCGGCCTTCTTCTCGGCCTTCTTGTGGTGCTTCTTGGCCTTCTTCTCGGCCTTGGGGGCGGCTTCAGCCTTCTTCTCGGCCTTGGGAGCGGCCTCGGCCTTCTTCTCCTCGGCGACGGTCAGGGCCTTCTTGGCCTCTTCCTTCTTGGGCTCGGCCTTCTTCTCAGCCTTCTTCTCGGCCTTCTTGGTCTCGACCTTCTTCGCTTCAGGCTTCTTCGCCTCTTCCGCGAACACGGGGCTGATCAGAGCGGCGGCGACGAGCAGCGCAGCAAGCTTCTTCATGGGGGTTCTCCCTGGGTTGATCCGGCACGGCCGGAAGTGCCGTCAGGGTTGCATCATCTGGGCCAAACTTCAATTCAATTCAAAACAACACTTAGATAACAGCTTATCCTGGAAATCCTGTTGCATTCTGCCACTCGTGGCAGCCTGCTACTCCCCGTCGTGGAATCCGTAGCGCTTGAGCTTCCGGTAGAGGGTGGTCCTGTCCACCCCCAGGATGTCGGCGATGCGCTGCTTCTCCTTGTGGCGGCCCAGCAGGATCTGGATGTAGCGGCGCTCCAGCTCGTCCAGGGAGGGCCAATCCCCGATCAGGGAGGGGGTCTCCTCGGAAGGCTCGGGCTTGAGCAGGGCCCGCTTGAGCACGTCGGCCTGGATCTTGGCCGGCAGGTCGTCCACGGTTATCTCCCGGCCGCGGCTCAGCTGGGTGAGGTTCTCCACGGCATTGCCCAGTTCCCGCACGTTGCCCGGCCAGGAATAGGCCTCCAGCACCCTCCGGGCCTCCGGATGCAGGCGGTAGGTCTGCTGATCCTTCTGTCCGAACTCCGCCAGGAAGTGGTCCAGGAGCGCGCCCACGTCGTCCCCGCGCTCGCGGAGGGGCGGCACGGCCAGCTCCACCACGCTGAGGCGGTAGTAGAGGTCCTCGCGGAAGGTCCCCGCCTTCACCATCTGCTGGAGGTCCCGGTTGGTGGCGGCGATGACCCGGGTGTCCACCTTGATGGTCTTGTTGCCCCCCACCCGGCGGATCTCCTGCTCCTGCAGCACTCGCAGCAGCCGGACCTGGAAGCTGGGGCTGGTCTCCCCGATCTCGTCCAGGAAGATGGTGCCGCCGGAGGCCTCCTCGAAGAGGCCCGGCTTCTCGCCCACGGCGCCCGTAAAGGAGCCCTTCACGTGCCCGAAGAGCTCGGATTCTAGAAGGGTCTCCGTGAGGGCGCCACAGTTCACGGCCACGAAGGCGCGGTCCCGGCGGTCGCTGGAGAGGTGGATGCTGCGGGCCACCAGTTCCTTGCCGGTGCCGCTCTCCCCCGTGATGAGCACCGTGGCTCGGCTGTTCTGGAGGCTCGCGATGGTCTTGTAGACCGCCATCATCTTCGGACTGGAGCCGATCATGAGGCTGCGCTTGGCTTTGGGCGAGGCGTCCTGGGTTTCGCCCTGGCCCGCCGACTGCCGCCGCGCGAGGGCCCGGGTCACCAGGGCCTTCAGCTCCTCGTTGTTCCAGGGCTTGCTGAGGAAGTCGAAGGCGCCCTCCCGCACGGCCTCGATGGCGGTCTCCAGGGTGCCGAAGCCCGACAGCAGGATGGTGTCCACTCCCAGGGGCTTGGCTTCCCGCAACAGGTCCAGGCCGTCCTTCTTGGCCTCGAGGTTGATGTCGGACAGCAGCAGGTCGAAGCCCCCCTTCCGCAGCAGCTCGATGGCCCGGTCGGGATGCGTCGCCTTGGCGACATCGAGGCCCATGGTCCCCAGCAGCTCCTCCAGGAACTCGCAGGTCTCCTTGCTGTCGTCCACCACGAGGACACGGGCCATGGCCACCCCCACCCTTGAAGGTATCCCACCTGGCCCCCGGCGAGTCCCCAGGGTATGCTCACGGCACCCCTCCCACGGAGAATTCCCATGCGAACCCTTCTGGCTCTTGCCTTCGGAATGGCCGTTTCCCTGGCCAGCCTCGCCGCGGGCGACCTCACCATCACCTCCCAGGTCACGGGCAAGGGCGCCCTGGCCAAGGACGGCTCCCAGGTCCAGTACCTGAGCGCCACGCGGATGCGCGTCAACCACGCCGGATCGAAGGTGGACAGCCTGGTGGATTACGGCCACGAGGTGCTCTACAGCATCGACCACGGGAAGAAGGTCATCACCAAGATGACGTTCAAGGACATGCAGGAGGCCATGCAGGCCCTGGAAGACCAGATGGCCGGCATGCCCGAGATGGTGACGAAGATGATGTTCGGCGACGTGTCCGAGGTGAAGGTCGAGCAGCTGGGGCCGGATACCGTCCTGGGCCGGCCTTGCAAGAAGGTGCGCGTCATCCTCGGCAAGATGGTGGAAGAGCTGAGCATCGACCCCTCCCTCCAGTTCCCCATCAAGGACTACGCCAAGTCCATGGCCATGCTGAACCGCGTCCCCGGGCCCATGGGCGCCCTCTTCAAGCGGGTCTACCAGGAGACGGCCAAGCTCAAGGGCGTGCCCCTGAGGACCCACATCACCGGGCTCATGGGCACGGACGTGACCACCGTGGCCACGGATGTCTCCACCGCCGCCATCCCTGAAAGCGCCTGGGCCCTACCCGCGGGCTACACCATGAAGGACGGCGGCAAGGAGATGAAGGACGCCGCGAAGGGGAAGCGGTAGACTGGGCGGGGCCCCCAGCGATCAGCTAGCGGGCCCCTTCCTTGCGGAATCCCCATGAGCGCCCAACCCTCCTTCGACGATGGCCTGGACCGGCTGGAGGCCCTGGTGCAGCAGCTGGAGTCCGGCAGCCTCAGCCTGGAAGAGGCCCTGGCCCGCTTCGAGGAGGGCGTCCAGCTCAGCCAGGCGCTGCAGAAGCAGCTGGCCGACGCCCAGCGCCGCGTGGAGATCCTCAAGGCCGGCCTCGGCGGCGAATACCGGGCCGAACCCCTGGACGAAGGCAGGGAAGGTCGATGAACGAGCCCGCCTCGCAGGTGCAGGCCGACCTGGACCGCCTGCTCCCCCTGCTGGACGTCCGTCTCACGGCCCCCTTCCGGGAGGGCGAAGCGGCCCGCCTGGGCGAGGCCATGCGCTACAGCCTGGAGGCCGGCGGCAAGCGCGTGCGGCCGGTCCTCTGCCTGCTGGCCGCCGAGGCCGTGGGCGGAACGGCGGCACAGGCGCTCCCCGGCGCCCTGGCCCTGGAATACGTCCACACCTATTCGCTCATCCATGACGACCTGCCGGCCATGGACGACGACGACCTGCGGCGGGGCCGGCCCACCAACCACAAGGTCTTCGGCGAAGGCCACGCCATCCTGGCGGGCGACGCCCTCCTCACCGAGGCCTTCGGCGTGCTGGCCTCCGCGGACCTGGATCCCGTCCGGCGGGCCGAGGCCCTGGTCCTGCTGGCCGAAGGCGCGGGCTGGCGCGGCATGGCCGGGGGCCAGGCCCTCGACCTCGAAGGCGAAACGCTGGACAGCTACGACCTGGACCACCTGCGCCTCATCCACCGCCTCAAGACCGGCGCCCTCCTGCGCGCCTCGCTGGAGATCGGCGCGGTGCTGGGCGGCGCGACCCCCGCGGACCGCTCCGCCCTGCGGGCCTACGGCGAAGCCATCGGGCTCGCCTTCCAGATCCAGGACGACATCCTGGACGCCACCGCCACCGACGCGGACCTGGGCAAGCGCGCCGGAAAAGATGCGGGCAAGGGTAAGATCACCTACCCTTCCCTCCTGGGCCTGGACGGCGCCCGCAAAGCCCTGAGTGAAGCGACCGAGAATGCCTTATGTCATCTAGCAACCCTTCCCAATCGCACGTCCTTGGCAGCCTGGGCCCGGTATCTGGCCCAGCGGGCGAACTAGGCGTCCAGGTGGAGCCATCCGCCAACCCCTATCCCCTGCTGGACTCCCTGGCCGCCCCCCAGCAGATTCGCCACTTCACGCCGGAGCAGCTCGAGCGGCTCGCGGCGGAGGTGCGGGCCTTCATCATCGCCTCCGTGTCCGAGACCGGCGGCCACTTCAGCTCCAACCTCGGCACGGTGGAGCTGACGGTGGCCCTCTTCCACCACTTCGACTTCCTCCAGGACCGCATCGTGTGGGACGTGGGCCACCAGGCCTATCCCCACAAGATCCTCACGGGCCGCAAGGACCGCTTCCCCACCCTGCGCCAGCACCACGGCCTGTCGGGCTTCCTCAAGCGGGACGAGAGCCCCTACGACCACTTCGGCGCGGGCCACGCCAGCACGAGCATCTCCGCCGCCCTCGGCATGGCCAAGGCGCGGGACCTCCAGAAGCAGGACCACGCCTGCATCGCCGTCATCGGCGACGGCTCCATGACCGCCGGCATGGCCTTCGAAGGCCTCAACCAGGCCGGCTACCTGGAGACGAAGAAGTTCCTGGTGATCCTCAACGACAACGACATGAGCATCAACCCCAATGTCGGCTCGCTGCAGGGCTACCTGAACCAGATCATGTCGGGCCAGTACTACCAGCGCTGGCGGGACCGCATCGAGCACGCCATCAAGGCCATCCCGCTGGAAGGCCTCAGCAAGGGCGTCGCCAAGGCCGCCAAGTGGAGCGAGGAGAGCATCAAGCGCCTGATGGTGCCGGGCCTGCTCTTCGAGGACCTGGGCTTCCGCTACATCGGGCCCGTGAACGGCCATGACCTGAACGCCACGTCCAAGGCCCTGGCCGAGGCCAAGGAGAAGATGAAGGACGGCCCCGTCCTGCTGCACGTGCAGACCAAGAAGGGCTACGGCTACGAGCCCGCCGTGCAGGACCCGCTGAAGTGGCACGGCGTGACGGCCTTCGACGCCGAATCCGGCGAGATCATCAAGGTCCAGGGGGACCCGGCCAAGCCGGCCCCGCCCAGCTACACCAGCATCTTCGGCAAGGCCCTGGTGGACCTGGCCCGGCGGGACGAGAAGATCGTGGGCATCACCGCCGCCATGCTCGACGGCACCGGGCTGAACCTGCTGCAGAAGGCCTTCCCCGACCGCTGCTTCGACGTGGGCATCGCCGAGCAGCACGCCGTCACCTTCGCGGCCGGACTCGCGGCCCAGGGCATGCGGCCCGTGTGCGCCATCTACAGCACCTTCCTGCAGCGGGGCTTCGACCAGGTGGCCCACGACGTCTGCATCCAGGACCTGCCCGTGACCTTCGCCCTCGACCGGGCCGGCATCGTGGGCGCCGATGGCCCCACCCACCACGGCCTCTACGACCTGGCCTACCTGCGGTGCCTGCCCAACCTCATCCTCATGGCCCCCAAGGACGAGAACGAGCTGCGGCGCATGCTGCTGACGGCCCTCTACTGCGGCCATCCCGCCGCGCTGCGCTACCCCCGGGGCAACGGCCTGGGCGTGGCCTTGGAAGAGCCCATCACGGCCCTGCCCGTGGGCAAGGGCGAGCTGCTGCGCGAAGGCAGCGACCTGCTGCTCTGCGCCCTGGGCGCCATGGTGGAGCCGGCCCGGAGGATCGCGGAGGTTCTGGCCGGGGAGGGGATCTCCTGCGCCGTCATCAACGCGCGGTTCGTGAAGCCCCTGGACGGCGCCCTCATCCATGCCTGGGCGGGCCGCTGCAAGGCTGTGGTGACCCTCGAAGAAGGCTGCGCCCCCGGCGGCTTCAGCGGGGCCGTCGCCGAGTCGCTGGCCGACGCGGGCCTGATTCGGCCCCTCCTCCGCTGCGCCGTTGCCGACCACCTCATCCACCATGGCGATCCCAGGCGCCTGCTGGAAGAAGAGGGCCTCAGCCCCGAGGCGCTCGAAGGCAGGATCCGGACTTTCTTCCGCGACATCTAAAGTAAAACCTTGCGAAAGACGAATGGAATTCCTATGGTTGGTCCCAACCCGCCGTGGCAGCGCGTTCTTTCCCGAGGCTCTCGTGAGGTCATACCCTATCTACGCGTCCATCCTGGGCGCCCTTCTCTGCCTAACCTCCGTGACGGCTTCCGCCCAGGCCTGGGATGCGGCCGGCAAGGCGACCAGCTGGGCCAAGCAGGACCGGGATGATTCCTTCACCTTCTATGACGCCTCCACGCGCAGCCTCTACACATGGGTCCGGGACGGCGGCCTCCTGGGAACCCTGCCCCTTGGGAAACTCGATGAGGAGCCGGAGCGCTGGGTCATCGACCCCCGCAACACCGCCTGGATCGCCCACGGCACCTCCCTGACCCACATCGACCGGACCGGCCGGGTGCTGGGCAGCGTGAAGCTCCACGCCGAGGTGAGCGATGTCTGCTGGGACGCGGTGGGCCTCATCCTCTCCTTCCGCACGTCCGAACCCTATGTCGAGAAGCGCGACTTCCGCAACGCGGAGGTGATCTGGTCTTTCGGCGCGAAGCCCTCGAAGAAGGACGGCCCGGCCCCCCAGAACCGGCGCCCCCTCGCGCTGGACGACAGCGGCAACATCCTGATGGCCGACGGCAGCTCCTTGAACCTCAGCATCCTGGACGCCAACACCGGCCGGAAGATCGGCGAAACCGCCCTGAAGTTCCACGGAGCTCCCACCCCGGCCCTCGAGGGCGATGCCACCAGCCGCGGCCCCCTGGCGGTCTGGGTGGGCAAGGGCGTGATCTTCGCGGCCGTGAAGGCCTCCCAGGTGCCGGCGGCGCAGCGGGGGACCCTCCAGGGCCTGGCCCTGGCCCGGCTGGACCTTCCGCACGCCACCCTCGACTTCCTGCCCACCGGCCTGGACGAGAGCCACATCCTGGTGGGTGTCCTCGATTCCGATGCGGTGTTCGTCAATCCCAAGGGCGGCCTGATGCTGGTGGGCGTCAAGTAGCTCCGGCCGCCCAGGGGGAGAATCACCGGGCCTGGTTCAGGACGCGCTCCCGATCCAGGTAGGGGATGGTCCGCCAGGCGTTGGGGACGGTCGGATTCAGCGTGGGATGGGCCAGGACATAGGCCAGCAGCAGGTTCCGCTGGGAGGCTTCGGTCACCAGGTCCGGGGCGCCCTTGAAGCCGATGGCCTCCATGTAGCCCCCGCCGCCCCACAGGCGGTAGGTGGAGAGGGCGAGCGTGAAGGTCTGGGCGGGCTTCACGGGCTGGCCCTGGAAGCTGAGGCCGACCACCCGGCTGCCGACCGGCCGGCCCAGGTCCAACGCGTAGGCCACGCCATCCACCAGGTCGAAGTCGTGGATGGGCACGTCGCGGTTGTAGAGCTCCGGCTCCCAGCTGTAGGTGTAGTGCCGGGCCGCGTGCTCGAGGTAGGCCTTGAGCTGGGCGCCGGTGATGCGGATGCGCGCCACCTGGTTCTCGTAGGGCGCCAGGGCGTAGAACTGCCGCACGCTGGTGGGGCCCTTGGGGATGAAGAGCTTGGCGCCGGGGCTGGCCGCGGCGGAAAGCTGGGCCCCCGTGGCCTGCCGCTGCACCTGGTGGATCAGCTGCATCAGGGGCGTGTCCTCCATGCGGGACCAGCGGCTGTCCAGGTCCACCGCCAGGCTGGTGGCGGCGGTGTCGAGGTAGCGATCCGTGGCCGTGCGCAGGTCCGCGGTCAGGCTCAGCACCTCCGGATCCACCGGCGTGTCGGACTCCGGCCGGATGAGCCTGCCCTGGCTCGCGACGACCTGCCAGTGGCCCCGCTCCTTCCGCAGGCTCAGGTCCACCACCGCGAGGGCCCTGCCATGGGCTTGGGCCTGCAGGATGGGAATCCCCTTGTGCTCGGTCTGGATGGCCTGGTGGGTGTGGCCCGTGAAGATGGCATCAAGGCCGGGCACCTGATCCGCCAGGCGGAGCGCCTCATTCTCGTCGCCCTCCCTGCCGTCAACCTGCCCCAGGCCCGAGTGGACCAGGGCCACCACCACGTCGGCCTTCTCCTTGTCGCGGAGGCGGGGCACCAGCTCGCGGGCGGTGGTGACGATATCCCGGAAGGCAAGTCCCGCCCCGTTCTGCGGTCCGGCCAGGACGGCGGTCCGAGGGGTGGTGAAGCCCACGAGGGCCACCCGGATGCCGCCGACGGTCACCAGGACATGGGCGGGAAAGGCCTGGCCGCCCTTGGCCGTGAGGGTGTTGGCAGACAGGAAGGGGAACCGGGCCTGCTTCTCCACCTCGCGCAGCAGATCCTGGCCGAAGTCGTACTCGTGGTTGCCCACGGCCATGGCGGCATAGCCCAGGGCGTTCATGATGGCCACGCTGGGTTCCGGCAGGTCGCGGCGGAGGGTGTTCCGCACATAGTTGAGCGGCTCGCCCTGGATCGTGTCGCCGCAGTCCACCAGGATGGTGTCCGGGTTCAGGGCCTTCTGCCGGCGGATGAGCGTGGCGATCTTCGCCCACCCCTGGTTCGCGGGCTGGAGACTGAAGGTGTCCTCGGCCATCACATGCCCGTGCATGTCCGTGGTGCCAAGAATCTGAATCCGGGCCTCTTGGGCCTGGAGGCCCAGCGCGATCAACAGGATCCAGAACCAATGGCGCATGCAGCCTCCGGGACCGGCCGCCAACCCGTGGTTGGATGGGACCGTCTTCAAGGGTAAACTTTCCCTTCACCCAAGGATGCCCCCTCTTTCCGGAGCCCCCATGCAAGAAGTCCAGATCAAGGCCCCCAAGCATGAATTCACGCTGCTTTGCGATGACATCCGCCAGGAGATGGGCGGCAAGACCTCGCTGATGGGCCTGTACGACCACCACATCGTGGTGCCCCAGGTGCCCTTCACCCTGCCCAAGGTGTGCTTCTACACCCGCTTCTCCCGCATGGACGGCCAGTTCAAGTTCGGCTTCTCCATCGTGAGCCCCACCGGCGACCGCAAGGACGTGATCCGCGACAGCGACGTGCAGATCCCCGACGGCGCCAAGGAAGGCACCTTCAACGTCATCGCGGCCCCCTTCGAAGTGACCGCCGAGGGCGTCTACGAGGTGATCATCGCCCTCACCAAGGGTGCCGACCGCTTCGAGTACATCTACAAGTTCGCCATCTCCGACGCCAGCCGCCTCCAGGCCGAGTACGAGAAGGCCATGGCCGAGGGCGCCCAGGCCGGGAACTAGTCCTCAGGCTTCAGTTTTCAGCGCGGCGCCCCGATGGGGCGCCGTTGCTTTTAGACTGAGAACTGAAGACTGATCCCTGGGACTTCCTTGAACGACCGCTACGCCAAGCAACGCATCTTTCTCGGCCGCGAGGCGGACGGGGCCCTGCGCGCCAAGCGCGTGGCCGTGCTGGGTCTGGGGGCCCTGGGCTCGGTCATCGCGCCCTGGCTGGCCCGGGCGGGTGTGGGCCACCTCACCCTCATCGACCGGGACCTGGTGGAGGCGAGCAACCTCCAGCGCCAGCTCCTCTACGGCGAGTCGGACCTGGGCCGCCCCAAGGCCGAGGTGGCCGCGAAACGGCTGCGCGAAGCCAACTCTTCCATCGAACTGGAAGCCGTCGTGGCCGACCTCACCAGCGGCAACGCCCGGGAACTGCTCTCGGGCTTCGACCTCATCTGCGACGGCACCGACAACTTCGAGGCCCGCTTCCTCATCAACGACGTGGCCATCCTCACGGGCACGCCCTGGATCTACGCCGGCGCCATCGGCGGCGAGGGCGTCGTCTGGCCCCTGAACCCGCCCCGCACCCCCTGCCTGCGCTGCCTCATCGAGGAACCGCCCGCGGGCGGCGACGTGGACACCTGCGACAGCGCCGGCGTGCTGGGCCCCGCCGTGGGGGTCATCGCCAGCTGGGCCGCCCTGGAGGCCATCAAGGTCCTCACGGGGAAGGCGCCCCATGCCGACCTGGCCCGCTTCGACTTCTGGCACGACGAGCGCCAGTTCCTGAAGCCCCCGAAGACCCGCTGCCGCTTCTGCACGGGGAAGGTCACGGAGTTCCTGGACGCCCGCTGGACGCTGAAGGCCAGCCCCCTCTGCGGCCTCGAGGGCGTGCAGATCCGCGTGAACCCGCCCGGGAAGCTGGACCTGGCCGCGCTGAAGATCCGCTTGGAGGCCCGCACCCGCAGCCCCTGGAGGCAGGCCGGAATGATGCTCAAGGGCCAAGAGGGCCCCGACGAGATCACCCTCTTCGCCGACGGCCGCGCCCTCGTCCACGGCCCCATGACCCCCGAGCGCGCCCGCAGCTGGTACACGGAAGTTGTCGGGTGCTGAAGGCTGAAAGAATGAAATAAGCGGAGGAGAACGGAGAGGTGGAGGAAGCGGAGGCACTTCATGAAGTAGCCCGCTGAGGCCCCCGGGGGTCTTTCTCCGCTTTCCTCCGTTCCTCTGCTGCCCTCCGCTTTCAACATTCCTTAGCTCTGATGAAAAGGTGATGCCTCGATGCTGAAAGTCCTCCTCGCCTCCCGGAACGCCGGCAAGCTGCGCGAGTTCGCGGAGCTCCTGCCGGGCGTCACGCTTGTGCCCTGGCCCGCCGAGGCACCGGAGCTGCCGGAGACCGGCGCCTTCTTTCAGGACAACGCCCTGCAGAAGGTGGAGGGTGCGCGGGCCTGGTGGCTGGCGCACGGCCGGGAGCCCGTGGATGGCGTGCTGGCGGACGATTCCGGCCTCTGCGTGGATGCGCTGTGGGGCGGCCCGGGTGTGCTCTCCGCCCGCTTCGCCCCGGACCTACCCGCCTACCGCGACAAGAACCGCCGCCTGCTGGCCATGGTCTCCGACGGGGCGGACCGTTCGGCCCGGTTCGTCTGCGTGCTGGCCTACGCGCCCCTGCGCGGCGAACCCCTCACGACCAGCGGGGCGGTGGAGGGCTCCCTGGCCTTCGATCACCGCGGCGACGGCGGCTTCGGCTACGACCCCATCTTCATCCCCGACGGCTTCGACCGGACCTTCGGCGAGCTGCCCCCGGAGACCAAGCACACCCTCAGCCACCGCGCCCGGGCCTGCGCGGCGCTGCGGGAGCGGCTGGCCCGGCTTCCGCGCTAGCGTGGAAGCATGACCTGGAAGCGCGATCCCCGGACCTGGCTGGCCATCGCCGGCGTGCTGCTGCTGTGGTCCTCGGCCTTCGCGGGCATCCGGGCCGGCCTGCGGATCACGCCGGCGGGCCTGCCGGGCCTGGATGGCTACGGCCCCGGCGAGCTGGCCCTGCTGCGCTTCGGCACAGCCTCCGTCGTCCTGGCGCTGTACGCGCTGGCCACGCGCATGCGGCTGCCGGAGCGGCGCGACCTGCCCGTGATCGCTCTGGCCGGCTTCCTGGGCATCAGCGTCTACCACGTGGCCCTCAACTTCGGAGAGCTGACGGTCCAGGCGGGCGCAGCCTCCCTGCTCATCGCGGCGGGCCCGGTGTTCACGGCCCTGCTCTCGGCCCTCTTCCTGGGCGAGCGTCTCACGCGCCTCGGCTGGGGCGGCATCCTGGTGGCCTTCACCGGCGTGGCCCTCATCGCCCTCAGCAGCGGCCGGGGCCTGCGCTTCACGCCCGGCGCCCTGCTCATCCTGCTGTCCGCCGCCGTGGCCGCCGTCTATTCCATCCTCTCCAAGCGGAGCTTCCGCCGCCATTCCGCCTTGGCCTTCACCTGCTACTCCATCTGGGCGGGCACCCTGCCCATGCTCGTGTTCCTGCCGGGCCTCCTCCACAAAGCCCCGCTGGCCGCGCCTTCCGCGACGGCGGCCGTGATCTACCTGGGCGTCTTCCCCGGAGCCATCGCTTACGTGCTATGGAACCTCGCCCTCTCCCGCATGCCCGCTTCCCTGCTCTCCAGCTTCCTCTACCTCTCGCCGGTGCTGGCCAGCCTCATCGCCTGGGTGTGGCTCGGCGAGGTGCCGTCCCCGCTCACCATCCTGGGCGGCGCCATCGCCATCCTGGGCGTCATCCTCGTGCAGACGAAGGGTCACCGTCCCGCCGCCGGGTGATCCGACCCGATCTCCAGGCGGGACTCAGGGCACGGTCTGCGGGAGCCCCGCCAGGGCCCTCAGCGCCCCCCGCGCCTCCGCCTCGGCCCGTGCGGGCGGCCAGGCGGCCATCTCCTGCAGGGTGTGGGCCCGGGCCAGGTGGCGGATGACTTGGAGTCCCAGCCAATACCCCGTCCGGTCCGGCAGGTCGCCGCGAGACCCTGCCGGCGAGGCGTTGAACCACCGTCGGAAGGCCTCCGGATGCGCAGGGTCGGCCGCCAACCGGTCGGCATCCGCGAGAAAGTGTCGGCTGAGCTCGGGCAGCCGATCCAGGAGCAGCGCCCCCAGGTCCTCCTGGAGCAGCCATTGGCCCTCCGTGCGGTCGGGGGCCAGGGTCGCGCTGACGAAGGTGGCGATCCCCTCGGCGAAGAGGGGCAGCAGCAGCGTGGCCCCGGGCATCACCCCATCGTTGAGCACGCCGGCGCGGCGGGCGTGGTAGAGGTGGAACAGCTCGTGGGGCAGGAGAACACCCAGGTCGGCCTCCTCAAGGGCCAGCGAATCCACCGCCAGCAGCAGAACCGGGACGCCGTCCGGCCCCACGGCGCTCTTGGCGTCGAAGCCGGGGGCCAGCACCAGATGGACCGGCGGGCGAGCGGGCGCGTCGGGGAAAAGGGCCTTGAACCGGGCCTGCGTGCCGGGGAGTGCCTGCTCGAGCGCCCGCTCCTCCGCCGGAATCCGGGCCGCGAGGCGCCTGTAAGCGTCGAACCGCTGCCGGAGCAGCCGGGCTTTCCGGGCCCCTCCGTCGGGATGATCCCGCGTTTCCCAGACGGCCGCGTCGTAGAGGGCCCGGCGCGGCGCCTCGATCATCCGGTCCCAGAGGGCCGCCTGGACGTCGAAGGGTCGGCCCTCGGCCCGGGCCCAGAACGCCTGGAAGGCCGCCGCTGCGGAAGCCGCCGATTCGCCCGCCAGCGCCGAACCCGCAAGGGTCGAGACGAGAAAGACCGCCATCCCCGCCCGATGGATCATCACCGCCCCAGGAAGAGCCGCGGATCCACGCGGGCGTTGTTGAGGCTGAGGGACCAGTGCAGGTGCGGGCCCGTCGCCCGGCCCGTCATGCCGACCTCGCCCAGCAGGTCGCCGGCCTTCACCGCCTGGCCCTGAGTCACCTTGATCTTCGACAGGTGGGCGAAGAGGCTCACCACGCCTTCGCCGTGGGCCAGGAACACGGCGTTGCCGCTGAAGAAGAAGTCCCCCGTGAGCACCACCACGCCCGCGGCGGGAGCACGCACGGCCTGGCCCGCCGGAGCCTTGATGTCAAGCCCCGCGTGGGGGGCGCGAGGCTGGCCGTTGAAGATCCGCCGCAGGCCGAAGGAGCTGGTGAGGCCGCCGGGCGTGGGCTGCTGAAAGCGCAGCGTGGGCACCTGCCCCTCGGGCCAGGCCTTCCAGGCGAGTCCCATCAGCGCCTGCTCCCGGGCGATGCGCGCCTCGTCCTCGGCGTTCGGTGTCACCTGGCGCTCGTCCTTCAGGCGGATGCGCTGCTCCGGGTAGCGCTTGGGACGGATGGTGAAGGGAATGGACCGCCCCTCCACCTCGACCTCCTGCCGGCCCGGCTTCGCGCTGAGCGGGATGCCCACCACCGCCACCCAGCCCCGGCCACTCCGCCGCACCAGCACGGGCTCTCCGCGGTAGGTCGCCTTCGGCGCGGTCTTTCCGTCCGCTAGAGCCACCACCGCCACACCACCGGGGACGGGGGAGGGCTTGAAGGGAAGCGGGGCGCGTTCCGCGCCGACCAGCAGAGACCCCACCGAAACCAGCGGGATCGCGGCGCCTGGCGCACTAAAGCATCGGGACATGGGCCCTCCGGGGCTCCCGCCGGGGAGATCCCCAGGATAGCTGGCCATGGCGCTCAGCCGGCGAGGTCCGCCCCCAGCCCCGCCTCCCGCATCTTCACGGCCTCCTGGTAGGCGGCCAGGACGGCGGTGCGGACGCGAAGGTACGAGGTGTCGGTGACCTTGGTGTTGAAGGTCAGGGTGGCCACGAGGTAGTCGCGGCCGTCCGGCAGGGTCTGGGGGGTGCTGACCTGGATCTGGGGCGGCATGATGGCCGAGGAGCTGCCCTCCCGCAGGTCCACCGACAGACGCTCGCACCAGGCCTGGAGCCGCGGCGTGAGCGCCAGGCCCTCGACAGGGGAGGCCACCATCACGCGGCCGTAGAGCGTGAAGAACAGGCGCAGCTGCGGCGGGTCGAAGGCATGGTTCAGGTAGCCCGACATGCTCGCGATCTGCTGGAAGTCCTTCAGCAGGGCCTGGAGCTTGGGGCTGGCCTGGGCCGGGCTCATCCGCGGGTCCCGTATCCGTACCGGCCCACCAGCAGGTCCAGCCGCTTGCGGGCGTCCTCGGTGACCGCCTCCGGCGCCGTGAAGAGGGCCGCCTTCAGGGCATCGCCGCAGGCGCAGGCCCGCGGGGCCCCGGAAAGGCCTGGCACCACCGCGCGAAGCAGGCGCTGGGCCTTGTCCACGTTGGCGTGCATGACCTCCAGCACCGAGGCGGCATCCACGCCCTCCTCCTCCTCGCGCCAGGCGTCGTAGTCCGTCACCAGGGCGATGCAGGCGTAGCAGAGCTCCGCCTCGCGGGCCAGGCGGGCCTCGGTCACCTGGGTCATGCCGATGAGGTCCGCGCCCCAACTCTGGTGCAGGCGGCTCTCGGCGCGGGTGGAGAAGGCCGGCCCCTCCATGCAGACGTAGGTGGCGCCCCCCTCGATGGGAATGGACAGGGCCTGTCCAGCCTTGAGCAGGGCCGCGGTCGTGTGGGCGCAAACGGGTTCCGCGAAGCTCACGTGGGCCACCAGCCCCTCGCCGAAGAACGTGTCCTTCCGGTGGCGGGTCTTGTCGATGAACTGGCTCACGAGGCGCAGCTCGCCGGGCTTGTGGCGGGCCTGGAGGCTGCCCACGGCGGAGACAGAGATGAGGCGCTCGACGCCCAGGGACTTCAGGGCCCAGAGGTTCGCGCGGTAGTTCACCTCGCTGGGGGTGAAGCGGTGGCCTTCGCCGTGGCGGGCCAGGAAGGCCACGGGTGTGCCGTCCAGGGCGCCGAGGTGCACGGGACCCGAGGGCGCGCCGAAGGGGGTCTGCACCAGCTCCGTCCGGTCGAGGGAGAGCCCCTCCATCCGGTAGAGTCCACTGCCGCCGATGATGCCGATGGGTGCTCGCATGCGGCCATTGTACTTGCGGAATCCACCGGCGCCGTGGTTCTCTGAAGCCTGACAATTTCGTGCTGGATGCACGGGAAGCAGGTGAGACTCCTGCGCTGCCCCGCAACGGTATGCACCACGCCCACGCGTCACCGGGTGTGAGACCTCAAGTCCGAGTCACTGGGATCGTCCCGGGAAGGCTCGGAGGGAGCTGAAAGGCCCCTGTCGCGTGCGAGCCCGGAGACCGGTCCCGCACCTCACCCCCCGTCGCGGGAACGGGCCGGGCCATTCCCTTGCGGGACGCCCAGCCGCCGCGACCTCATGCGTGGAGGCATGATGGGTTCTGCCCGCATTCTCTTCTCCCTGGCGGCCGTGTCCGCCCTCTCCATGGCCGGAGAAGCCGACCGCAAGCCCGCCGAGGCCACGGTCAGCGTCAACGCCGAGGCCCAGCCGGTGGAGGTCACCCGGACCCCGGGCCCCGTGCGCATCGTGGAGGCCGAGGAGCTGGCCCGCCTGGGCAGCCGCACCCTGGCCGATCTGCTGGATGTCCTCCAGCCTGGGGCCGTGATGGCCACCGGCGGCACGGGCAAGCAGGCCTCCGCCTTCCTCAACGGCACCCTCAGCCGCAACGTGGTGGTCCTGCTGGATGGTCTGCGCCTGAACGATCCCACGGCCCTCAGCCCCGACCTGGGCGCCCTCAGCCTCGTGGGCATTGCGCGCGTGGAGCTGATCCTCGGCCCCTCATCGGTGCTCTACGGCAGCGACGCCATCGGCGGTGTCATCGCCCTCACCAGCGCGGGCCGGGGCGCCGAGGGCTGCCACGGCCAGGCCGGCCTGAAGGTGGGCACGGACGGGCTGCTGGGTGGCACGGCCCAGGCGCAAGTCACCGGAAGCCGCGGCTGGATCGCCGCCGGCGCCGAAGCCCAGAAGCAGGAGAGCGGCTTTCCCGATGACGCCTTCCGCCAGGCCGGCGGCTTCCTGCGCATGGGCACGAAGCTGGGCGGGGCCGACCTGACCGCCTTCTACCGCAACAGCGGCCAGACGGCGACCATCCCCTTCACCACCTCCGGCTGGCCCGCGGCCCGCAGCTACGAACCCCAGCGCGAGATGCGCGCCCGCCAGGAGAGCTGGGGCGCCAGCCTGCGCTGGGCCCTGGCGCCCACGCT
Organism: Geothrix paludis; assembly: GCF_022808815.1. Lineage (GTDB taxonomy): Bacteria > Acidobacteriota > Holophagae > Holophagales > Holophagaceae > Geothrix > Geothrix paludis. The sequence goes on from NZ_JAKZLC010000004.1 coordinate 57,243, forward strand.
GTCGCTGGAGAACACCCTCCAGGCCCTGGAGGGCCGCACGGGAGATCCCGGCGGGCCTCATCGCGAGCAGACGGACCGGGACTTCCGCCGCGTGGAGGACCAGCTCACCCTGCACTGGACACCGGCCCCCACCTTCCGCCTCTCCGGCCGCCTCGAGGGCCGCCAGGACACCAGCCACGCCCGGAACTACTACGACCCCGACACCTTCGCCGCCGTGCAGTACCGGGGAGAGGGCACGGACGTGGCCGGAGCCCTGGAGCTGCGTTGGACGCTGGCCGAGGGCCTGGACTGGACCGCGGGTCTGCGCCGCGACGCCGGCCACCGGGACCTCACCCGCTCGGACACGGGCCTCCGCAGCCGCGCAGGCAGCGCCGAGGCCGGCACCTGGCGCACGGGCCTCAACTGGGTGGTGGCGCCGGAGCTGCGCCTCTACGCCAGCGCGGGCCAGGGCTTCCGCATGCCCAACACCACCGAGTTCGCCCTGAACGCCCAGGCGGAAAGCCAGGACGGCGTGGCCTATCCCATCCTGCCCGAGCGCAGCCGCACCGTGCAGCTCGGCGCCACGGGCCAGTTCGCCGGCCACTGGGAGTACCGGCTGGAGGCTCAGCGCACCCGTGTTTCCGAGCTGCTGGCCTACGTCTATGACACCAGCTTCGCCTTTCCGCCCCTCTTCACCTCGCACTACGCGAACCAGGGCTCCATCCGGGCCCAGAGCCTGGAGGGCGCGCTGGGCTGGCGGGGCGGCGAGGCGGTGGCCTACGGCTGGGACCTGATCCTCCGCAACCAGGAGACCCGAGACCTGGACCACAACACGGAGGCGGACCGCTTCGGCGCCCAGAACACCGCCATCGTGCGGCACCCCTTCTTCACCGCGGCCGTGGCGGGCTTCGTCCAGTCGCGGACTTGGCGTGCCGACGTGCGCTTCGCCCGAGTGGGGCCCCGCTACGACCTGAACGACACCACCTACGAGGTGACCTCCACGCGCAAGCCCTACCGCGACCTAAGCCTGGGCCTCTCCCACGAGCCGCTGAAGCACCTCACCCTGGCCCTGCGCGGCGAACACCTGCTGCAGCCGAAACAGACCGTCCAGGATTGGCTCAGCGGCCGCTACGATCAGGATGGCGACGCCAGCCTGGTCTACGGATTCCCGGCCCCGGGCCCCCGCTGGACCCTCGCCGCGACCTGGAGGTGGTGATGCGACGCTGGCTTGCCTTCCTGCTGCTGGCCGCGCTGCCTCTCCTGGCGGCACGGCCGCAGCGGGTGGTGAGCCAGGCCGTGGGCACGGACGAGCTGCTGCTGGCCCTGGCGGATCCCGGCCAGATCGCGGCCCTGAGCCACATCGGCCGCGACGCGCGGTTCAGCGCCGCGGCCGGCGAGGCCCAACGGTTCCCGGCCCTCAAGGACAGCGACGCGGAAAGCGTGCTCCGCTTCCGCCCCGACCTGGTGCTGGCCGCCAGCTTCACCCGCCCCGAGACCCTGGCCCTGCTCCGGCGGACCGGGGTCCGGCTCGTGGTGCTGGACCGCTTCGACACGCTGGAGGACGTCTACGCCAGCCTCAGGATCCTGGGTCGCGAGCTGGGCCAGGAGGCCCGTGCCGAGGCCCTCATCGCCCAGTGCCGCGGCCGGGTGCAGGCCCTCACGGATCGCCTCAAGGGTGTTCGTCCCGTCCGCGTGCTCACGGCCGGAGCCTATCCCTTCACCGCCGGTTCCGGCACCACCTTCCAGGACCTCTGCGACCACGCGGGGGCCCTGAACGTGGCCGCCGAGGCCGGACTCAAGGGCCACGCGCCCACGCCTTCGGAGAAGCTGCTCACCTGGAACGCCGAGGTGCTGGTGATCTCCGGAGACCGGCCCGACGGATCGGATACCCGCGCCCGCCTGGCGGAGATCCCCCACTATCGCGTCCTGCCCGCCTTCAAGGCCGGCCGCTTCGTGGTTCTCCCCGGCGCCCTCATGTCCAGCGTCTCGCATCGCCGCATCGACGCCTACGAGATGTTGGCCAGGGCCCTCCATCCCGAACGTTTCAGGTAGACCACCCATGAAAACGCCAACCGCGGAGAACGCATGAGAACGCAGAGGCCAGAAAGGTCCTTCTCTGCGTCCTCCGCCTTCTCGGTGGTGAACTTCCGGAAAGGGTGGGTCGGATTCCGGATGTCGCTGGGATCCCGCCTGCTGCCCGGGAGGAATCCTTGAGGAACCGCCTGGCCATCCCGGTCCTCGTGGCGCTGCTAGTCATGGCCTTCCTGGCCTCGCTGGCCTTCGGCGAGCTGCGGCTGTCCTTCTCGCAGGTCGTGGCCGCCCTGGGCGGCGGCAGCGATGACATCGCCCGGACGGTGGTACGCGACTTCCGCCTGCCCCGCGCCCTGGTGGGCATGGCGGCTGGCGCGGCCCTGGGCGCCAGTGGCGTGGTCATGCAGGCCTTCTTCCGCAACCCGCTCGCCAGCCCCGGCCTCCTGGGGGTGAGCAGCGGGGGCGCCCTGGGCGCCGTGGCGGTGCTGGCGCTGGGCCCCATGCTGGGTTTCGCCTCCGCCACGCTGTGGGCGCTGCCCGCGGCTTCGGTTCTGGGCGCCTTCGGTGCGACGGGTGCGGTGCTGATGCTCGCCCAGCGGGGCGCGGGCACCGAGCGGCTCCTGCTCTCCGGCGTGGCTCTGAACGCTCTCCTGGGCGCGGGGACCAGCTTCCTGCTCACCACCACGGTGGGCCACTTCGAGGTGAACGCCCAGATCCTCTTCTGGCTCATGGGCGGCCTGGAGAGCCGCAGCTGGGAGCACGTCTGGATGGGCGTGCCGGCCATCCTTGCGGGCTGCCTCCTCCTGCTGCCCCTGGGGCGGGCCATGGACCTGCTGAGCCTGGGCGAGCACAGCGCCCAGAGCCTGGGCGTGGACGTGCGCCGCCTGCGCCGCCAGCTCATTGCCCTGTCCACGGTGCTCACGGCCCTGGCCACGGCCACGGCCGGCGTCATCGGCTTCGTGGGCCTGGTGGTGCCGCACATCCTCCGACTGGCCTTCGGTCCGGCGCACCGGCGCCTGCTTCCCCATTCCATGCTGGGCGGCGCGGCCTTCCTCCTGGCCTGCGATCTCGTTACCCGCACCTTCCCCATCGGCCTGCGCCTGGGCGTCGTCACGGCCCTGGTGGGCGGCCCCTTCTTCCTGTGGCTGCTGCGGAGGCCGCGGTGAGGCGAGTCCCCGGTCCTCAGTCCTCAGTCTTCAGCCCGGACACGGAGGCGGCGCCATGAGCGCGCCCGCCCTCCATGCCGCTGGGTTGTCCGTGCCGGGCCGGCTGGATGCCGTGTCGCTCGATCTCGGCCCCGGTGAACTGGTGGCGATGGTGGGGCCCAACGGGGCGGGCAAGTCCACGCTGATCCAGGCCCTGGCAGGATTGTTGCCGGCCCACGGAGCCATCCATTGGAATGGCCAATCACTGTCGCACATCCCTGCCGCAGAGCGGGGCCGGCGCCTGGCCTGGGTGGGACAGGAGGCCCACTTCGAGTTCGCCTTCCCGGTGCGCGAGGTGGTGGCCCAGGGCCGCTACGCCTGGGGCGACGATCCCACGGGCGTGGCCGAGGCTCTGGCGGAACTGGACTTGACGTTCCTGGCGGACCGCCCGGCGACGCGTCTCTCTGGCGGCGAACGCCACCGAGTGGCCCTGGCCCGGGCCCTGGCCACCCAGGCGCCCATCCAGCTCTGGGACGAGCCTGTGGCTCAGCTGGACGTGCGGCACGCGCTGGAGGTCATGCGCCTGGCCCGACGCCGGGCGGACGGCGGCGGCACCGTCCTGGTGAGCCTCCACGACCTGCGCGCCGCCTATCGCTTCGATCGCGTGCTCGTCCTGGATCGGGGCCGCCTTGTGGGCAACGGCGGGCCCCACGAGGTCCTCACCGCCGACCTCATCCGCCAGGTCTTCCGCGTGGAGGCCACGTTCGTCGAGTCCCTGGTGCCTGAGCTGCCACAGGATTGAGCGGTCTATTCACCGCAGAAAACGCGGAGGGAAGAAGACCACCCTTCGCGTTCTTTGCGGTGAAAGGCTGTTTCAAGCTTTCGGCGCCTGCCGGGACAGCACCCACCCCAGCCCCACGGGCCCTGCCACGGTGGTGAGCAGGAGGGCGCCGATGATGCCGGCCTGGATGTCGGGGCTCAGCAGGGGGGTGCCATGCCACTGGAGCTGAGCGCCGGTGGCCACGAAGATGAGGCCCACCTCGCCGCGGGGGACCATGCCCCAGCCCACCACCGCCGCGCGGGTGCCCCGGCCTCCCGTGTAGCCCGCCACGTACTTCCCGACCACGCCGAGCAGGGCCAGCACGGCCGCGAAGCCCAGGGTCCTGGGTCGGAAGAGGGCCGTGGGATCCACCTTGGCCCCCATGAGCACGAAGAAGAGGGGGGAGAGCACCGTCACGAGGGGGTGGACCAGTTCCTCGAGGGAGTGCTTCTCCCGGTGCTCCAGGTCCACGATGTGGGCGGGCTCCAGGATGAGGCCCGCGGCGTAGGCGCCCACGATGGAGGCCAGGCCCGCCAGGCTGCCCAGCCAGGCCAGCAGGAAGGCGAAGCCGAGGCCCAGGGGCAGCAGCACCTGCTCGCCTCGGAACCGGCTGGCCAGGCGGAAGAGGCGCGGCGTCGCGACGCGACCCAGCGTGAGGGCCGCCGCGAGGAAGCCCAGGGCGAGGAGGAGGGTTCTCGCCAGCTCGGAACCCAGGGATCCGCCTGGTCCGCCCAGCCCGCCCGTGGCCGAGGCCCCCACGAGACCCGACACCGCCACCAGCACCAGCAGGCCCAGCACGTCATCTACCACGGCGGCGCCCACGATGATGCGGCCTTCCACCGAGTCTGCCGCGCCCTTCTCCCGCAGCACCTGGGCGGAGATGCCGATGCTGGTGGCGCAGAGGCAGGCCCCGATGAACAAGTCCAGCACGAAGGGCGCGCCCTTGGGCAGCAGCAGCCAGGCCCCCGCCAGGCCCGCGGCCATGGGCGCGACCACGCCGATGGAGGCCACCCGCAGCGAGGCCGCGCCCACCTTCATCATCTGCGGCACGGTGGATTCCAGCCCCACGGCGAACATGAGCACCACCACGCCGAGGCCCCCCAGCAGCTCGGCGGCCGGGGAGGCCGCCACCTCCGGCACCAGGGGCCAGGCCCGGTGCAGGGCCGTGAGGGCCAGCCCCACGGCCAGCTCGCCGGTGACCGCGGGCAGCTTCAGGCGCACGGCCAGCTCCCCACCCACCTTGGCGGAGAGCCACAGCAGCGCCAGCAGCATCAGGGTGCCGGCGAGGGGGTCGTGAACCAGGAAGGCCAGGGTCATCCGGTACCTCGGGAAATGGTGTGACCCGAGGATACCTCACGGTTCATGGACATTCCCGCTCAGCCGGAGCCACAACGGGCCTCCACCAGCGGATGGGCACCCTCAGCTCTCTGCCGTACCGGTTCCCTCGCCCTGCTTCAGCCAGGGCAGGTGGTGGACATGGATGCGGCCCTCGAAGGTCACGTGAAGCCCGTCGCGCGCGGCGTCCTGGTGGTTCAGCACGGAGCCCCGCGCCCGGGTCTGGTCCAGCACGGCCAGGTCGATGTCCCCCACCAGCACCATCTCGGAGTTCGGGGCGGCCTCGGTGGCGATGCCATCCATGGGGAAGTGGTAGTCGGAGGGCGTGTAGACGCCGCTCTGGGCGTACTGCGCCGTGAGATCCGTGATGAGGGGCAGGCTGCCCACCATGCCGGCAGTCACCACGTAGATCTGGTTCTCCACGGCCCGAGCCCGGGCGCAGGTGGTGACGCGGCTGTAGCCCCGGCGGTCGTCCGTGAGGTAGGGCACCACCAGCAGCTGGACCTCCTGCTCCGCCTGGATCCGCGCCACCTCGGGAAACTGCACGTCGTAGCAGATGGACACGCCCATCCGGCCGAAGTCCGTGTCGATGATGTGGATCTCCTGGCCCGGCTCAAAGCGCCAGACGTTCCGCTCCGTGGGGGTGAGGTGAAGCTTGGGCTGGTGGACCGGCCCGTGGCCCGGCACGAAGATGGAGGCCACGTTCTGCAGCTTCCCGTCCACGAAGCGGGGATGGGTGCCCGCCACGATGATGCGGTCGTACTTCCGCGAGAGGTGGAGGAACAGTCCCTCGTAGTCGACCGTGAACCGCTCCGCCAGCTCCCGCATGGCCTCCGGCGGCGGGAAGCCGGGCCGCAGACAGCTCAGCAGCTGGACCGCCAGCAGTTCGGGAAACACGATGACATCGGCGTCGTAGTCGTCGCCCACATCCACGTAGTTCTCCACCTGGGTGGCGAAGGCGGCAAAGTCGGCCACGGGGCGCAGGGCGTACTGGATGCCGCAGACCCGCACGGGACGGGACAGGAATGGGGTGGGAGCCTTGAATCGCATGCCGTCGCCTCCTCAGAGTTCCATGACGATGAGAGCCGCGTGGCCCAGGGTCTCCGGGTCCGGAGCGTAGTCCCGGAGCACGCCGCGGACCTGGAACCCCACACGGAGCTGCTTGGACAGGGTGGAGTCGAAGATCCGGCCGGCCACCACGGCCTCCACGTAGGCCTCCGGGCTCATCTCGTGGGCCACGCGGTGGTAGCCGGGGATGCGGGCCCCGGCCACGAAGGCGCGGCAGCCCAGACGCCGGCCCAGCTCGATGCGGCCCTCGTAGAGAAGCCGCCCGATGCCCTGGTCCTGCCAGGCGGGATCCACGGCGATGTTCACGCCGTAGAGGGCGTCCCCCTCGGGATCATGGGTGGACAGGCTGCCCCGCCCTGTGATCAGGGACCAGGTGTGGGGGGCCAGCGCCGCCGCCAGGGGCACACGCTGGGCCGTGGAGGTCCCGACGAGGCGCTCGCCCGCTTCCACCACCATCTGGCCCTCGGGGAACCGCTCGATGTGGCGCAGGAGATTCTCGGCGGACCACACGGCCTCGGGGCCATGGGGCGGCGGATAGACGCGGGCCATCAGGTCCCGGATCCCGGGCACGTCGTCCGGGCGCCGGAGGCGGCGCAGCACGGGGGTGGGTGGGCCGAGCTCGTCCATGACGCTCCCGGAGAGGCCCCCAGGTTAACCCACGCCGCCAGTCTGCCCGTTCGGGCTAGCCTGGGGCATGCCTTGGATCGACCTCGCCGCATGGATCGCCGCCACCCTGCTCCTCGCGGGGCTGGCCCTCCTGCGCCGGCACTGGACCCGGCTGCCCGCCCTGGCCCCGGATCCCGCCCTGCCAGCGGACCCGCCCTCCGTGTGCCTCTGCATCCCCGTCCGGAACGAGGCCCTCGAGCTGCCCGCCGCCATCGACTCCTGGCTGGCCCAGGACTACCCGGCCCTGCGGATCGTCGTGGTGGATGACGGCTCCACGGACGGCAGCACGGAGATCCTCCGAAGCCGCGAAGCCGCCCGGCCGGACCGCCTGCGGGTGGTGCGCAACGACGACCTGCCCCCGGGATGGCTGGGGAAGAACCACGCCCTGGACCTGGCCGCCCGCCAGCCGGAGGCCCAGGCGGCCACCTGGCTGCTCTTCGCGGACGGCGATGTGCAGGCCTCGTCGGACCTCCTGCGACGGGCCGTGGCCTTCGCCTTGGCCCAGCCGACGGACATCCTGGCGTTGATCCCTGGCGTGGACGCCGTGGGACCTGCCGAGCGGGTGGTGCTGCCCCTGGCGGCCTCGGCCTTCCAGCTGCTGGTGCCCCCCCACCAGGTGCCGAACCCCCGCCACCCGGCCTTCTGCGGCGTGGGAGGCTTCACCCTGGTCCGGCGGGAGGCCTACGAGGCTGCCGGCGGCCACGCGGCAGCTCCCCTGGAGGCCATCGATGACATGATGCTGGCCCGGCGGATGAAACAGGCCGGCTTCGTGAACCGGGTGGCCCGGGGCGGCCCGGACCTGCACCTGCGGATGTACCACGGCCTGGGGGAATTGGTGCGGGCCATGCGGAAGAACGCTGCTGCCCTGCCCGCCTGGGGGCTCCTCCCCCTGCTCCTCCCGCCCGTGGCCCTGGTGATGCTCGCCCCCCTCTGGCTGCCCTTCGCGGGCCACCCGGGCTTGGCCCTGCTGCTCTGGCTGCTGGTGCCGGCCCTGGCGGGGGACGTCCAGCAGCGCATGACCGGCCGGCCCATGGACCTGCTCTGGGCCCTCTGGCCCCTGGACGCCCTGGTCTTCGCGGCCGGAACCGCCTGGGCCTTCGCGGACCGCCTCCGGGGGGTGAACCACTGGCGGGGCCGGGACGTCAAGCTGCGCTAGGCTGGTGGACCCGCCTCTCGCGGGTGGCTGAAAAGATTTTCTTGTTTTTTTCGCTTTTTGAATCCATCCTGGAAAGCACCCCTTCCGGAGGACCCCATGGCCGCAGCCGAACAAGATGACCGCCTGAAAGCCCTGTCCCGCACCGTCGCCGACATCGAGCGGGCCTTCGGCAAGGGTTCCATCATGAAGCTGGGCGACCGCATGAGCCCCGCCGAGGGCCTCGAGGTCATCAGCACCGGCTCCATCGCCCTGGACAGTGCCCTGGGCGTAGGCGGCGTGCCCAAGGGCCGCATCGTGGAGGTCTACGGGCCGGAAGCCAGCGGCAAGACCACCCTGGCCCTCCATATGGTGGCCCAGGCCCAGAAGAAGGGCGGCCTGGCCGCCTACATCGATGCCGAGCACGCCCTGGACCCCGAATACGCCAAGAAGCTGGGCGTGGACGTGGACAACCTCTTCATCAGCCAGCCGGACAGCGGCGAGCAGGCCCTGGAGATCTGCGACCAGCTCGTGCGCAGCGGCGCCCTGGACATCATCGTGGTGGACTCCGTGGCGGCCCTGGTGCCCAAGGCCGAGATCGACGGCGAGATGGGCGACAGCCACGTGGGCCTGCAGGCCCGTCTCATGAGCCAGGCCCTGCGCAAGATGACGGGCACCATCAGCAAGACCCACAGCTGCGTGGTCTTCATCAACCAGATCCGCATGAAGATCGGCGTGATGTTCGGCAACCCCGAGACCACCACTGGCGGCAACGCGCTGAAGTTCTACGCCTCCGTCCGCCTGGACGTCCGCAGCATCCAGAGCATCAAGGGCAACACCGGCGATCCCCTGGTGGCCGCCAAGGACGAGGACTCCTCCGTGGTGGGCAAGAAGACCAAGGTGAAGGTCGTGAAGAACAAGGTCGCCCCGCCCCTCAAGATCGCCACCTTCGACATCATGTACGGCGAGGGCATCAGCCGCACCAGCGAACTGGTGGAGCTGGGCACCCAGCTGGAGATCATCCAGAAGAGCGGCTCCTGGTACAGCTACAAGGACAGCCGCCTGGGCCAGGGCGCCGAGAACGTGAAGAAGCTCTTCACCGACAACCCCGAGCTGGCGGACGAGGTGGAGGGCCTCATCCGCGAGCGCCTGGGCATGAAGAGCACCGCCGTGGAAGTGTAAGCATCATCGACCTGCGCGCCCTTGGAAGGGGTCGGCAGACGGCGGCGGTCCCCAAAGGCCGCCGCCGTTTTTGATTTGACCGAAGGCGAAAGACGGGAACGCGAAGGGCACGAAGGCGGCTCCATTGCTCCGGCACAGGACATCCGGGCCTACGGCCCCTGGTCCACTGATCGCGCCCGCAGGGCGTCTTGGCGCCCTTCGCGTTCCCAATCTTTCCGTTGGGCGGGTGAGGCTAGTCCTTGTCCTGCACGCCCAGGCCCGCGCCCCGGAGATGCTTCGGCAGGGGCGCCGCGCCCTGGGCGCTGAACGGTGCGCCTGCGGGGGCCGCGGCCTTAGGCGCGGAGGGCCGGGGCCCCGGCTGGGCACCCGGCTGCGCCCCGGGCTGGGCCTGGAGGGACTTCATCTGCTCCGCGGTGGCGAAGGGCTCCAGGCGGGCGATCTGCTCGGCGGTGGGGAAGCCTTCGTAGCGGACGCGCCGGGGCCCCCAGATGTCCACGGCGGTACCGCGGACCTCGTGCATGCGGGGCAGGGACTGGCGCCAGTAGATCCCCAGCGGCTCGCCGTCCGAACCGGCGAAGCCGATGAGATCGGCCTCGGGAAGCAGGGTCGGGGCCCCGTCAGTCCAGGTGGCCATGGTGAGGGGCTTGCCCTGGCCGGTCTTCAGCAGGAGGACCGGGGCCGGACGTCCCAGACTGGGATCCAGGTCCTTCTCCTGGTTCCGGAGGGCCTCCAGGAAGTCCATGTTCTTCAGCTCCCGCTGGGGGGCCGACATGGGATGGGGCTCCTGGAGCCGGGCGGTCACCAGCTTGTCGCCGATGCGCTCCAGCACCGCGAGCTGGAGGACCGGGGCGCCGGCCTGGCTCGCGGCCTGGCCCTTCGCCTGGAGGGCCCGGCCCACTTCCTCCATGAGCTTGGGCAGCAGGATCTGGGGTGCCGCCAGCAGGGTGTCCGCCGTGGGGATGGCCAGGAAGGGATGCTGGTCCTTGAAGAGGCCGTGCCAGACCTCGGGGAGCAGCAGGCGGGCCGCGTCGGCCCCGTCGTGCCAGGGCGCCTGGTAGATGCCCGAGGGCAGCCGCACGAAGGCGCCCTCGCTGCGGTGGCGCAGGTGGTCCAGGGCCAGATCCAGCACGTCCTCGGCGGGCTGGTCCCAGATCCGGAGCCAGGCGGCGGGCATCACCACCTCAGCCACGCGGATCCGCGCCGTCAGACCGTCAATGAAGGCGTGGCTCCAGCGACCCTCGCGCTCGGCCCGCCAGGTGGGCACCAGCTCCGGCAGCAGGTGGTCCTGGGCGTCGATCCAGGGTTCCGGGAGGGGCAGGCCCAGCCGATGGGTCTCCGCCACCGCATCTGCCCATGCTTCACGCTCTTCCGCCCGGCGGTGGGCCTCGAAGGTCGGCACGAGCGCCTCCAGTCCCGGCAGGGACGCGGGCAGGCCCCGAGTCTCCAGCAGGGTGGCCAGCGACGGCAGGGGCGCCTCGTCGGCGCGGGAACGGAAGCGATCGAAAAAGCCCATGTTCAGCGGTCCAATCAAACAGTCCATTCTGACGCATTAAATGAAATTATGCTTGGGGAATGGAGCCTCGCGACACCCTGGGCCGCCCCCTCAAGGCGCTGCGCATCTCGGTCACCGACCGCTGCAACTTCCGGTGCACCTACTGCATGCCCAAGGATGTCTTCGGGCCGGACTACCCTTTCCTGGCCCGGGAGGCCCTGCTCAGCTTCGAGGAGATCACCCGGCTGGCGCGGGTCTTCATCGGCCTCGGCGTCACCAAGATCCGCCTCACGGGCGGCGAGCCCCTCATGCGCCGGGAACTGCCGGTCCTGGTGCGCATGCTCTCGGCGCTGCCCGGCCTGGAGGATCTCGCCCTCACCACCAACGGCGTCCTCCTGCCCGACCTGGCTCGACCCCTGAAGGAAGCCGGCCTGAACCGGATCACCGTCAGCCTCGACACCCTGCGCCCCGACCGCTTCCGGGCCATCAGCGACACGGACCTGCCCCTGGACCGCGTGCTGGCGGGCGTGGCGGCCGCCCGGGCCGCTGGCTTCGGCCCCGTCAAGCTGAACTGCGTGCTCAAGCGCGGCCTGAACGACGACGAGATCCTCGACCTGGCCGCCTTCGCCCGAGAGGGCGGCCACACCCTGCGCTTCATCGAGTTCATGGACGTGGGCACCACCAACGGCTGGCGGATGGAGTCCGTGGTTCCCGCGGCCCAGGTGCACCAGATACTCAACGCCCGCTGGCCCCTGGAGGCCCTCGAGGCCGGCGAGGACGCCGTGGCGCGCGGCTGGCGCTACCGCGACGGCAAAGGCGAGGTGGGCCTCATCGCCTCCGTCACGGCTCCCTTCTGCCGGGGCTGCGACCGGGCCCGCCTGTCCGCCGAGGGCAGCCTCTACACATGCCTCTTCGCGGGGCAGGGCCTGGACCTCAAGGGGCTGCTCCGCAGCGGCCACAGCGACGGGGACCTCGCGAGTCTCCTGGGTTTCCACTGGAAGCGGCGGGAGGATCGCTACTCCGAGCTCCGGCGCGGGGCCACACCCGGGCTGCCCAAGGTGGAGATGTCGCGCATTGGCGGCTAGGAAATCCTCCAGTCATCCGGGGTAGGATCTCCCCATGACGCCCCGACACGCCCTCGTCACCCTGGCCCTGGCCACCTTCCTCGGCGCGGCCGCGCCTGCGCCTCCTCCTACGGCCGCCCCTCCCGCGGCGCCACCTGCCGCGGTGGTCCATGGCGGCGCCGGCAGCCCGCGCGCCCGCATGGACGGGACGGATCCGGCCGCGGCGAAGGCCCTGGCGGCCCTGAAGGCCGGCGGCAGCGCCCTGGAGGGGGCCCTGGCCGGCGTGGTGGTGCTGGAGGATGATCCCCGCTTCAACGCCGGCACCGGCGCCAACATCCGCCTCGACGGGAAGACCATCCAGATGGATGCCGCGTGCATGGACGGCGCCACCGGTGGCTACGGCGCCGTGGCCGCCATCGAGCGCGTGAAGAACCCCGTGCTGGTGGCCCGCAAGGTCATGGACACGCCCCACATCCTCATCGTGGGCGAGGGCGCCACGCGCTTCGCCCGGGCCATGGGCTTCCCCGACTATGATCCCACCTGTGCCGAGAACAAGGCCCGCTTCCAGCGCGTGCAGGCCATCCTCAAGGGCTCGGACCCTCGCCAGCTCGAGGCTTGGAAGCTCTACGACTGGAAGAAGGCCTGGAACTTCCCCACACCCCTGAAGGAGGCCCTGGGCCCCTCCGACACCGTGGGCTGCGTCACCCGCGACGCCAAAGGGCAGTTCGCCGCCGCCATCAGCACCGGCGGCACCACCATCACCTTCTACGGCCGCGTGGGCGACGTGCCCATGTTCGGCGCGGGCATCTACGCCGGCCCCAAGGGCGCTGTGGCCTGCACCGGCAACGGCGAGGACATCATCAAGCACCTGGTGGCCAAGACCACCTACGACCTGCTGGCCCAGGGTCTCCCCGCCCAGGAGGCCGTGGATCGCGCCCTCAAGGCCTTCCCGCGCACCATCGACCTCGGCATTGTGGCCGTCGGCCCCACCACCACCGGCGGCGGCTGCAACTACAGCGCCGAGAAGAAGGCCTTCGTCACCGACTACCGGAACCAGATGGCGTGGAGCGTCGCGCAGTAGCCTCACGCTCTCCGCATCATCTGCGCGATGAGGAAGGCCATCTCCAGGCTCTGGCTGCGGTTGAGGCGGGGGTCGCAGCCGCTCTTGTAGGCGCGCTCCAGGTCGGCCTCGACGAGGCCCTCGACGCCGCCGGTGCACTCGGTGACGGGCTCGCCGGTCAGCTCGAAGTGGACGGCGCGGAGCCTCGAGCCGTGGGCGCGGTGGAGGTCGGCCACTTCACGCAGTTCCTGGAGGATGTCGCCGAAGTCCCTCGTCTTGAGCCCGCCCTTGGTCGTGCGCCCGTTGCCGTGCATGGGATCGCAGCTCCACAGCACGGGATGGCCCTCAGCCCGGGCGGCCTCGATAAGCGCGGGGAGGACGCGACCCGCCTTCCCCGCCCCGAAGCGCGTGATGAGGGTGAGGCGGCCCGGCTGGCGCTGGGGATCCAGCTTGGACAGCACCTGTCGCAGCTGCTCCGACGTCATGGAGGCGCCCACCTTCAGGCCGATGGGGTTGGCGAGACCGCGGATGTACTCCAGGTGGGCGCCGTCGAGCTGGCGGGTGCGCTCGCCGATCCAGAGGAAGTGCGCGCCCAGGTTGTAGTGGGCCCCCTTCTCGGGCACCCAGCGGGTGAGCGCCGTCTCGAAGGGCAGGTGCAGGGCCTCGTGGCTGGTGAACAGCTCACCGGTGCGCAGGTGCTCGGGCAGGCCGCCCAGGCACTTCACGAAGTCGAGGGAGGCCCGCACCTGCTCCAGCGTCTCCAGGTAGTGGCCCGCGTCCTCGCGGCTCCAGGGCAGGTCCCAGTGCTCGGGGTTGTGCAGGTCCGCGAAGCCGCCGTCCACCAGGGCCCGCAGGTGGTTCAGGGTGGCGGCGGCGCGGTGGTAGGCCTCCAGCAGACGCCGGGGATCGGCTTCGCGCTGGGCCGGGTCGAGCCCGTTGATGAGGTCACCGCGGTAGACGGGCACCCGCTGGCCGTCCACCATCTCCGTGTCCCCGCTGCGAGGCTTGGCGTACTGGCCCGCGATGCGGCCCAGGTGGACCACACCCGTGCGGCCGCCGTGCGTGATGAGCACGGACATCTGGAGCAGCACGCGCAGCTTGTCCTGGATGAGACTTCCGCGGCAGTCCGCGAAGGCCTCGGCACAGTCGCCGCCCTGGAGGAGGAAGCGCCGGCCCGCGGCGGCCTCGGCGATGAGGCTCCGGAGGTGGTCCACCTCCTCGGCCACCACCAGGGGCGGCAGCTCCCGCAGTTCCACCAGGGCAGTCTCGACGGCGGCGGCATCGCGGTAGTGCGGCTGCTGGGCCGCGGGCAGGCCGCGCCAGGAATCGGGTGTCCAGTCCTTCGCCATCGTCGTCGCAGTCATCGCACCACCTCCAGCGCCCGGGGGTAGCTGCCCAGAACCTTCAGCGAGACGCAGACACCCCGCAGCTCCTCCAGGGCCTCAGCCAGGGCCGGGTCTGCCGCGTGGCCCTCCACGTCGAGGAAGAAGACGTATTCCCAGAGCTTGCGCCGGGTGGGCCGGCTCTGGATGCGGCTGAGGTTCAGGCCCCGCCGGGCCAGGGGCTCCAGCAGGCGCAGCAGGGCGCCGGGGCCGTCCTGGGCCATGGCCAGCAGGGTGGTGCGGTCGCGGCCCGTGGGCTCGGCGGACTTGGGCCCCAGCACCAAGAAGCGCGTGGCATTGGCGGCCAAGTCCTGGATCTTCGTCTCGGCCACGCGGAGGCCGAAGAGGTCCGCGGCCAGCTCGGAGGCCACGGCGGCCCCCTCGGCGTCCTCCCGGGCCAGGCGGGCGGCCTCCGAGGTGGAGGGGGCCTCGATGCGGTCCGCTCCTGGAAGGTGGGCCTCCAGCCAGCGGCGGCACTGGCCCAGAGCCTGGGGATGGGAGTAGACCCGGCGCACGCCGCCCAGGTCGAGGCCGGGCCGCAGCAGCAGGGCCTGGTCCACGGGCAGGAGGATCTCCGCGCAGATGGCCAGGGAGCTGTCGAGGAAGGCATCGAGCGTGGAGTCCACCGAGCCCTCAGTGGCGTTCTCCACGGGCACCACGCCGTAGTCGGCGCGCTGGCGCTCCACGGCCTGGAAAACAGCCTGGATGGTGCCCTGGGGCAGGGCCTGGCCTGAGCCGCCGAACTGGTGCCGGGCCGCCAGGTGGGTGAAGGTGCCTTCGGGCCCCAGGAAGGCCACCCGCAGCGGCTTCTCCAGGCTCAGGCAGGCGCTCATGATCTCCTGGAAGACCGTGCGCACCGCCGGGGCCGGGAAGGGTCCGGCGCTGGCGGCCTCCAGGCGGGCGAGCACTTCCCGCTCCCGGGCCGGGGCGTGGAAGGGGGCCTCGGGCGCGGCGGCGGCCTTGAGGCGGCCCACCTCCGCGGC
The DNA here is from genome assembly GCF_022808815.1 of Geothrix paludis. Taxonomy (GTDB): domain Bacteria; phylum Acidobacteriota; class Holophagae; order Holophagales; family Holophagaceae; genus Geothrix; species Geothrix paludis. The sequence continues at coordinate 72,582 of NZ_JAKZLC010000004.1, forward strand.
CAGGGCCGCCCGGCGGTTCAGCAGGGCCAGCACCTGATCGTCCACGGCGTCGATGGCCTGGCGGAGGCCGGGGAGGGACGGGATCTCGGTCATGGTGGACTCCTGGAATGCGAAAACCCCCGAGCCTTGCGGTCTCGGGGGCGATGGTTCGAAGCGGTTCCGGTTCTAGACGCCGCCTACCCTCGCACCCGAGGTGCGAAAGCTAAAGAAGAAGGCGCGGGAGGCGGTCATCACGGTCTAGACACCTTGCCGGAAAAGACCTTGGCCTGCAAGGAGATTCAGGCCCCGAGGCAGGCCACGACCTCCGCCAGGCAGGCCGCCCACACCTCATCGGGGGTCTCGTCCAGGAAGAACTCCACGGCATGGCCGGCGGGTCGGGCCTCGGGGTGCTGCGACCAGGCCTCGAAGAGGGCGTCCAGCGGGGCCGCGTCCAGGGCATTGCGGCGGAGCTTGTGGGATTTCCGCGTGCGGTCGGGATCGGGCCCGCGCAGGCAGACGCCCTCCCGGCGGGTGGCCACGAAGGTGAAGGCCTGCACCCACTTGCCGTCCATGAGCTGGTTGAAGTGGAAGAAGGCCCCGTGGTGGCTGCGGGAGTAGTCGAACACCCGGTGCTTCCCCCGCCACTTGGCCACCCAGAGAGTGAGGATGGCGGCCAGCCGGGCCCGCTCCGAGGCATGCTTCAGGCAGCTCTGGGCGTAGGGCAGGAATTCGTCGAGCAGGTCCACAGGGAGGCCTCCGGGGCCTCCACCCTACCGCAGGCCCGGCCTCTCCCGGAGCGCCATTCCACGCGGCATGCCGCGGCTGCACGTCCCTCTTTGGATCGGGGCTGGGCGACAGAATCGATTCAGAGTCTCGATCCCGTCGCATCACCACCACCGCCCCACAGCCGGGGCCAGGCGGAGATCCCGAAGGACGCCGCTGTTCCGCCACCTGGCGGTGTTCTCCCGAAGCCCTTCCGGATCCGCCAGTTGCTGACCCGAGGTCAGGGGCCACCGGGCGGCGGGGGCCGGATATTAACAACCAGATAATCCATACAGAATGATTGATACTCTAGCTAAGTCCTTATGATTCCAGGCCCCTGTGGCATGAGTCACAAGTGGCCCCGATTAGGTTTTTAGACACAGAAATCCCCGGGCGGTCATCGCATGCTGAACGGATCTGGAGGCTTCCATGTCCGACACGGCCCGCCCGCTCATCACCGCCGAGAACCTGCCCGCGCCGCACTGGCATGCCACCCACCAGGAAGCCCAGAAGCAGCTGACCGACATGGCCAAGGCCATCGGGGCCGGAGACTGGAAGCGCGTGGACCTCGGGGCCCGGTGGGTGTACGAGGAGCTCAAGCCCCACAACGAGGCCGAGGAGCGGGAGCTGCTGCCCCTGCTGGAGGAGCTCGGGGCCGAGGCCCTGGTGCAGCGCATCCAGGACGAGCACCGCCAGATGTGGGACCTGACCCTCCAGCTGCTCTCCGAGATCAACGAAGGCCAGGTCCGGGCGCCCCAGGCCCTCACGCTCCAGGGGCAGCGGCTCGTGGACCTGGTCCGCGACCACATCGAGATGGAAGAGCGGCTCATGCTGCCCCTCCTCAAGGGGAAGTCCATGTACTGGTCCGATGAGGAGACCCAGGACGGCTACCTCATCCTCGAGAAGAAGCTCATCGCCCCCGAGACCTGGTCCTTCATCGTGCAGGCCCCCCAGGTGGCCCGTGGCCGCAAGCCCGGCCAGTTCTTCATGGTGGCCCCCTTCCCCGAGAGCGAGCGCATCCCCCTCACCCTGGCCGGCGGCGACGCGAAGAAGGGCTACATCCACTTCATCATGCAGGAGGTGGGCGCCACCACGAAGGCCATGGGCAGGCTCAGCGCCGGCGATCGCCTCTTCGCCGTGGCCGGCCCCATGGGCACGCCGACGGAGCTGGCGGAGGAGGGCACCATCGTGCTGATGGCGGGCGGCTACGGCTCCGCCGCCATCCTGCCCGCCGCCGAGGAGCTCCACGCCCAGGGCCGCCGGGTCATCACCATCCTGGGCGGCCGCAGCAAGGAGCGCGTGCTGCTGGCCGACGAGCTGGGCGCCGCCTCCGCCGAGCTCATCGTCACCACGGACGACGGCACTCTGGGCCGCCAGGGCCTGGTGACCGACGCCCTCAAGGACATCATCGCCCGGGAGAAGGTCGCCCAGGTGGTGGCCGTGGGGCCCCTGCCCATGATGCGGGCCGTCTCGGACCTGACCAAGCCTCACGGCATCTTCACGCTGGTGAGCCTCAACGCCCTCATGGTGGACGGCACGGGCATGTGCGGCGGCTGCCGCGTGAGCGTGGGCGGCCAGACCAAGTTCGCCTGCTTCGACGGCCCCGACTTCGACGGCCACCAGGTGGACTTCAACATGCTCCGCATGCGCCAGGACTGGTACAAGGCGGAGGAGCACGACGCCTGCGATCCCTCGGAGTGCAAGATCGGCCGCGTGGCCGCCACGGGCCCCGTGGACTACTCCAAGTACCTGAACGAGCCCGTGACCGAGCTGGACTGGCAGAACCTGGACCTGAACACCATCAAGCCCAGCCAGAAGATGAAGATCCCCCGCCAGGAGATGGCCTGCCAGCCGCCGGAGCTGCGCGTGTGCAACTTCGACGAGGTGAGCCTGGGCCTCTCGCCCGAGCAGGCCCGGCTCGAAGCCGCCCGCTGCATCCAGTGCAAGCACCCCGCCTGCATCGAGGGCTGCCCGGTCAACATCAACATCCCCGCCTTCCTCATGGAGATCGTCCACGAGGATCCCCAGGGTGCCGCCCGCATCATCAAGGAGAGCTCCTCGCTGGGTTCCGTCTGCGGCCGCGTCTGCCCGCAGGAGAAGCAGTGCGAGATCAAGTGCGTGGTGGGCATCAAGGGCCTGCCCGTCTCCATCGGCCGCCTGGAGCGCTTCGCCAGCGACTCCATGCTGGGCTCCGACGAGCTGCCCCCGGTGGAAGCCCCCACGGGCAAGAAGGTGGCCGTCATCGGCGCGGGCCCCGCGGGCCTCACGGTGGCCGGCGAGCTCATCAAGAAGGGCCACCAGGTCACGGTCTACGACGCCCTCCACAAGCCGGGCGGCGTGATGCTCTACGGCATCCCCGAGTTCCGCCTGCCCAACAAGATCGTGGACCAGGAAGTGGGGACCCTCCGCCGCCTGGGCGTGAAGTTCATCATGAACACCCTCGTGGGCCGCAGCATGACCCTCGATGACCTGCGCAAGGACCACGACGCCATCTTCATGGGCACCGGCGCCGGCCTGCCCAAGATGATGGGCATCCCGGGCGAGGAGTACAAGGGCGTCTACACCGCCAACGAGTTCCTCACCCGCATCAACCTCATGCGCGCGGACCTCTTCCCCGAGTACGGCACACCGGTGACCGTCGGCAAGAACGTCATCATCGTGGGCGCGGGCAACACGGCCATGGACGCCTCCCGCGCGGCCCGCCGCATGGGCGCCGAGAAGGTCACAGTGGTCTACCGCCGCACGGTGAAGGAATCCACCGCCCGCAAGGAGGAGCTGGAGCACGCGCAGGAGGAGGGCGTCGAATTCAAGTTCCTCACCACGCCCGTGCAGCTCCACGGCAACGACAAGGGCTGGATGACCCATGCCGAATGCGCGGTCATGGAGCTGGGCGAACCCGGTCCCGACGGCCGCCGCAGCCCCAAGATGACCGATGAGCGCATCATGATCCCCTGCGACACCCTGGTGGTCGCCCTGGGCTTCGATGTGAACCCCCTCATCGCCCAGACCGACAAGGGCCTCAAGACCCTCAAGGGTGGGGTTGTTGTCGTCGACAACGAAACCGGCGAGACCTCTCTCCCCGGGGTGTTCGCGGGCGGCGACGTCATCACCGGCGGCGCCACGGTCATCCTGGCCATGGGCCAGGGCCGGCGGGCCGCCGCCGCCATGCACCGCCGCCTCATGGGAGCGCCCCAGGCTGCGGTCTGACCACCGGACCATCTTGTGATGAATATTGACCGATCCATCAGATATGATGGGCCTGCTTTGTTGCCTGTCCCGATTCTGGATTGCCTGTCCTGAAACCTATCCCCGGAAGCGCCCCGCGTACCACCCCGGAAGGAGCGAAACCATGAGCCAGCGAGTCATGAAGACCCTGGATGGGAACGAGGCCACCGCCTCGGTCGCCCATCGCCTCAGCGAAGTCATCGCCATCTATCCCATCACGCCCTCCTCGAACATGGGCGAGTGGGCGGACGAGTGGAGCTCCCAGGGGAAGACCAACGTCTGGAAGACCATCCCCTCGGTCATCGAGATGCAGTCCGAAGGCGGCGCCGCCGGCGCCGTCCACGGCGCCCTCCAGGCCGGCAGCCTCACGACGACCTTCACGGCGTCCCAGGGCCTGCTCCTGATGATCCCGAACATGTACAAGATCGCCGGCGAGCTGACGCCCTTCTGCATGCACGTCACCGCCCGCACCCTGGCCGCCCACGCCCTCAGCATCTTCGGCGACCACTCGGACGTGATGGCCTGCCGCCAGACCGGCTTCGCCATGCTGAGCTCCGAGAGCGTCCAGCAGGCCCACGACTTCGCCGCCATCTGCCACGCCGCCACCCTGCGCAGCCGGGTGCCCATCCTCCACTTCTTCGATGGCTTCCGCACCAGCCACGAGGTGGCCAAGATCGAGATCCTCAACGACGAGGACCTGCGCCACATGGTGCCCGACGAGCTGGTGGCCGACTTCCGCAAGATGGCCCTGACGCCCGATCATCCGATGATCCGGGGCACCGCCCAGAACCCCGACACCTTCTTCCAGGCCCGCGAGGCCTGCACGCCCTACTACGCGGCCTTCCCGGCCATCGTGCAGCAGGAGATGGACCGCTTCGCCGCCCTCACCGGCCGCCAGTACCGCCTCTACGACTACTTCGGCCACCCCGAGGCCGAGCGCGTGATCGTGACCATGGGCTCGAGCTGCGACGTCACCCACGAGTACGTCGAGTGGGCCATGAAGCAGGGCGAGAAGGTCGGCGTGCTGAAGGTCCGCCTCTTCAGGCCCTTCGCCATCTCCGAGTTCGTCCGTGCCCTGCCCGCCTCCGTGAAGAAGATCGCCGTCCTGGACCGCTGCAAGGAGCCCGGCGCCCCCGCCGATCCCCTGCACCTGGACGTGATCGCCGCCCTGCGCGAGGGCCGCGAGGAAGGCCACACCAAGCTCGATCCCATCGTCGTGGGCGGCCGCTACGGCCTGTCCTCCAAGGAATTCACGCCGGCCATGGTCCAGGGCATCTACGAGAACCTGGCCAAGGACGCGCCGAAGAACCACTTCACCGTCGGCATCATGGACGACATCAGCCACAGCTCGCTGACCTACGACGCCAGCTTCGACGTGGAACCCGCCGACGTGACCCGCGCCCTGTTCTACGGCCTGGGCGCCGACGGCACGGTGGGTGCCAACAAGAACTCCATCAAGATCATCGCCGAGGAGACCCCGAACTTCGGCCAGGGCTACTTCGTCTACGACTCCAAGAAGTCCGGCGCCATCACCATCAGCCACCTGCGCTTCGGGCCCCGTCCCATCAAGAGCGCCTACCTGGTGACCAAGGCCAACTTCATCGCCTGCCACCAGACGAGCTTCCTCGACAAGTACGAGATGCTCGAGACCGCCGTCCCCGGCGCCACCTTCCTGCTCAACACCCCGAACAACGCCGAGACGGTCTGGGACACCCTGCCCGTGGAAGTGCAGTCGGCCATCGTCGAGAAGAACCTCAAGCTCTACGTGATCGACGCCTACGAAGTGGCCAAGAACACCGGCATGGGCGTGCGCATCAACACCATCATGCAGACCTGCTTCTTCGCCATCTCCGGCGTGCTACCCCGCGAGGAGGCCATCGAGCAGATCAAGAAGGCCATCAAGAAGACCTACGGCAAGAAGGGCGACGCCATCGTCCAGAAGAACTTCGTGGCCGTGGATGAGACCCTGGCCCACCTGCACCAGGTGACGGTGCCCGGCAAGGTGACCGCCACCCGCAAGCGGCCGCCCATGGTGGCCGACGAGGCCCCGGACTTCGTCAAGCGCGTCACCGCCGTGATGATGGAGGGCAAGGGCGACCTGCTGCCCGTCAGCGCCTTCCCCGTGGACGGCACCTGGCCCGTGGGCACCACCAAGTGGGAGAAGCGCAACATCGCGCTGGAGATCCCCGAGTGGGACGCCTCCATCTGCATCCAGTGCAACAAGTGCGCGATGGCCTGCCCCCACGCCGCCATCCGCGCCAAGGTCTACGATCCCTCCGAGCTGGACGGCGCGCCGGCCACCTTCAAGGCCGTCGACTACAAGGGCCCCGAGTACAAGGGCCAGAAGTACACCATCCAGGTGGCCCCCGAAGACTGCACGGGCTGCACGCTCTGCGTGGAAGTCTGCCCCGCGAAGGACAAGAGCAACCCCAAGCACAAGGCCATCGACATGGTGCCCCAGGCCCCGCTCCGCGAGCCCGAGGCGGCGAACTTCCAGTTCTTCCTCGACCTGCCCGAGGCTGACCGCACCACGGTCAAGCTGGACGTGAAGGGCACCCAGTTCCTGGAGCCGCTCTTCGAGTTCAGCGGCGCCTGCTCCGGCTGCGGCGAGACGCCCTACATCAAGCTCCTCACCCAGCTCTTCGGCGACCGCACCCTCATCGCCAACGCCACGGGCTGCTCCAGCATCTACGGCGGCAACCTGCCCACCACGCCCTACACCGTCAACAAGGACGGCCGCGGCCCCGCCTGGGCCAACAGCCTCTTCGAGGACAACGCGGAGTTCGGCCTGGGCCTGCGCCTCTCGGTGGACAAGCACCAGGAGTTCGCCCTGGAGCTGATGCACCGCCTGGCCGCGAAGCTCGGCGACGAGCTCATCACGGGCATCGCCACCGCCGACCAGACCACCGAAGCCGGCATCAAGGCCCAGCGCGAGCGGGTGGAAGCCCTCAAGCAGAAGCTGGCGGGCCTCAAGGAGCCCGAGGCCAAGATGCTCTACGACCTGGCCGACTACCTGGTCAACAAGAGCGTCTGGATCGTGGGCGGCGACGGCTGGGCCTACGACATCGGCTACGGCGGCCTCGACCACGTCCTCGCCTCCGGCCGCAACGTCAACGTCCTGGTGCTCGACACCGAGGTCTACTCCAACACCGGCGGACAGGCTTCCAAGTCCACGCCCATGGGCGCCGGCGCCAAGTTCGCCATGGCCGGCAAGGCCATGCCCAAGAAGGACCTGAGCATGATCGCCATGACCTACGGCGGCATCTACGTGGCCAAGGTGGCTTTCGGCTCCCGCGACATGCAGACCGTGAAGGCCTTCCAGGAAGCCGAGTCCTACAACGGACCCAGCCTCATCCTCGCCTACAGCCACTGCATCGCCCACGGCTACGACCTGGCCCACGGCGCCGACCAGCAGAAGATGGCCGTGGATTCCGGCCACTGGCCGCTGTTCCGCTTCGACCCCCGCCGCATGGACAGGGGCGAGACTCCGCTCCAGATGGACTCGGGCGCGCCCAAGATCGAGCTCGGCCAGTACGTGCGCAACGAGACCCGCTACCGCATGATTGAGCAGCAGAACCCCGAACACTTCAAGAAGCTGCTCGCCCAGGCGCAACACGACACCACCAACCGCTTCTCGGTCTATGAACAGCTCGCGAAGCTCTCCATCAAGGGCAAGGAAAGCTGAAGGGGGAATCCATGAACCTCTCCACCACCTACCTCGGCCTCAAGCTGGCCCATCCGTTGATGGCGGGCGCCTCGCCCATGGTCGACGACATGGGCATGGTCAAGCGCCTCGAAGATGCCGGTGCCTCCGCCATCGTGATGCACTCGCTCTTCGAGGAGCAGATCACCCGCGAGGAAGAGGGCACCATCATGGACATGCAGCTCAGCTCGCATTCCAGCGCTGAGGCCCTGTCCTACTTCCCGCAACCCGACGACTTCCGTCTGGGGCCCGAGAAGTACCTCGAGCAGATCCACCGCATCAAAGCGGCGGTCTCGGTCCCGGTCATCGCCTCCCTGAACGGCACCACCTCCGCGGGCTGGCTGCACTACAGCAAGCTCATGGAACAGGCCGGCGCCGACGCCCTGGAGCTGAACGTCTACTACCTGGCCACGGATCCCAAGGAATCCGCCGCCGCGGTGGAAAAGCGCACCCTCGACGTGATCCGGGTCGTGAAGTCCCAGGTGAAGATCCCCGTCGCCGTGAAGCTCTCGCCCTTCTTCTCCTCCCTGGCCCACTTCGCCGGCGAGCTGGAGGCCGCGGGCGCCGATGGACTGGTGCTCTTCAACCGCTTCTTCCAGCCCGACATCAATGTGGAGGAGCTGACCGCCGAGCCGAACCTCCAGCTGTCCAGCCCCGAGGAGCTGCTGCTGCGGCTTCGCTGGCTGGCCGTGCTGCGCAGCCATGTGAAGGGCAGCCTCGCGGTCACCGGCGGTGTCCACGATGGCATCGGCGCCCTCAAGGCCGTCATGGCCGGCGCGGATGCCGTGCAGATGGTGTCCGCCCTGCTCATCCACGGTCCCGAGCGGTTGGCCCAGTCCCGCGCCGCCCTGGACGAGTGGCTGGACGAACACGAATACGAGTCCCTGGCCCAGGCCCGGGGCAGCATGAGCCTCCAGAAGTGCCCCAGCACCCAGGCCTTTACCCGCGCGAACTACATGCGAATTCTCAATGGTTGGAAGGCCTAGTGCCTTCTTTTGCCCACAAGGCCCCCGGAGAACCGGGGGCCTTGGCCATTGTGAAAGAAATCACACTCTTTGGATGTGATTGACCTGAAGATCGTCTATCATTCTTGATCGAATCATCTTCCATTTCCGCGTAGGTGACCATGCTTCCACTGTCCCAGTCCTCCGGTTACGCAGTCCTGGCCATGAGCTGCCTCGAGGATCCCGGTGGCAAGCCGACGCTGGTGGTGGACGTGGCGGCCCGCACGGGCTTCCCCCGGCCCTACCTCTCCAAGATGATCCACAAGCTCGCCAAGGTGGGCCTGGTGCTGGCCAAGCGCGGCAACAAGGGCGGCGTGGTGCTGGCCCTGCCCGCCAAGGAGATCACCCTGGACCTCATCGCCGAGGCGGTGGATGGCTCCGAGTGGCGGAACCAGTGCCTGCTGGGCTTCAAGGAATGCAGCGACGAGCGGGCCTGCCCCGCCCACACCTTCTGGAAGTCCGAGCGCGACCACATCCATCGCTGCCTGAAGGACATCTCCCTGGAGGAGATCCGCGCCTTCGAGCAGCAGAGCCGCACCTGGCGCCTGGCGGATGCGCTCCCCGAGAAGAAGCTCAAGCCCAAGCCCAAGAAGGCCGCCAAGCCGGCCGGGGCGAAGGCGCCGGCCCGCAAGCCCGCGGCCGCGAGGGCCACCGCGAAGAAGGCCTGATCCCCCGCCCCGGACATCCGCTCCGGGTCTTCAGGCGTGAGCGTGATCCCGCTCCGCGTCGACCGTGGTCAGGAAGCCATGGTCGGCGCGGAAGCGCTCCACGCCCGGATCCTGATGACGGGCCATGTCCGCCAGGGTGACCGAGCGCAGCCGAACCAGGATCTCCTGCAGGGTCTGCTTCCAGTAGTCGTGGAGCACGCAGGGCGTCTCCTCCGTGCACCCGGCCAGCCCCATCAGGCAGCGCTTGCGCCAAGCCACGCCGTCGATGGCCTCGGAGAGGTCCTCCAGCGTGATCTCAGCCGAGGGCTTGGCCAGAACGACGCCGCCGTGGTGGCCGCGGCGGGCGGTCACCAGACCCTTCTTGGCCAGCTTGTGGACCAGCTTCGAGAGGTAGGATCTCGGGATGCCGGTGTAGTCCGCCACGGATTCCACCAGGACCGGCTGCCCACCGGGCTCCTGGAGGCATCGCATGGCGCGCAACGCGTAACCGGTGGTCTGTGACAAGGGGAGCACACGCACCTCCATGGAGAGGGTTGTCTTGAGGTCTCATCAATGAGGATCCGTCGGTAATCTAACGAGTCAACCACCCTTGTGATCTTCGTCACCATCTGGATGGAGATTGTAAAAAAGAACAGACCCCTTCCGGCCCCTCTCGGAAGAATTCGACCCGGATCCTGGGGGGATTCCGGGTCGAATGAGGTGGCGGAAGGGACGGGGAACCCCGCCCCTTCCGGGCTGTGGTGGCTGGCTAGTGCACCTTGGCGGGGTCGTAGGTGGCCCCGGCGCCATGGCAGATGGCGCAGGATTCGCCGGCGACATTGAGGGCGCTGCGGAGCACTCTGACCTGCCCGCCCTGCTGGTTCATGTGGGCCTTGGCGATGGCGCTGTCATGGCAGCTGACGCAGGCGGCCGTGAAGGGCGTGGTGACCACGTCATTCGCGTTGATGGTCGCCAGCGCGGCCTTGGCGTCCGCGGGGGTCCGGTTGGTGGTGTTGAGGAACACGCCGTTGTCCGCTTCCTGGCGGGAGGCCAGGGCGTTGGCGGGCACGCTGCTGTAGCCGGTGGGCGTATGGCAGCTCTTGCAGTCGTTCAGGATGCCCGGGAAGCCGATGTTCGCCCCGTCGATGAGGTTGATGGCGGACGGCGTCCGATCGCGGGCGATCTTGATGGAGTCGTTGCGATCCTTCCCGGCATGCAGGCCGTGGATCATGTCCTTGAAGTTGTTGGTGACCTGCGGGAGCGCCAGGGCGGCGTTCGGCAGGGTCTTGTCGAACTGCCAGGCGGTGAGGATGGCCTGGTCGGCGGCCGTGAAGGCATAAGCCTGGATGGCGGTGTCCGAGATGCCGCGGCCGCTGGTGGTCAGGCCGGGAACGTGGCACTGGACGCAGACCTGGACTTCGTAGACGCGGTTGCCGCCGTGGCCTTCGAACCACTCGTGGCACTTGCCGCACTTGGCGGAATCGATGACGGTGCGGCGGGCGGTGTCGCCGTTCACGGTCTTGATGACCGAGATGGCGTGGCGGGCGACGTTACCCGTGGAGATGATCTGGGTGAAGTAGCCCTGCAGGGACACGGACCGCATCTTCGCCCCGGCGGGGAAGGTCTTCGTGCCCACCAGGTTCGCGGTGTAGTAGCCGCTGGCGTCGGGGCCGGAGAGGGTCCCGCGGGTGGCGGCGTAGTTGGGATCCAGCAGGTTGGCGATGGAGACGCTGATGGGCTGGAAGTTGGAGGAGCCGCTGCCGATGTTGTTGTAGTCGGCGGGGGTGTTCACGCCATCCTGGGGCTGGGCGTAGGCGAGCAGGAAGCTCGGCGAACCCGTGAAACCGTCCAGAGGATCGGCCATGCCGGCGACGGGGGCCTTGAAGGCCGCGTCAGCGCCGTCCACCTTGACCTTGAAGACCACGGTCGCGGTCGTGTCGGTGGCCGAGGCGGACTTGATCTCGTAGGTGACGTTCTTGAGGCCGGCGGGGATCGTCGGGTTGTTGGGCGTCACGTTGTTGGCCAGGTGGTAGGTCGTGATGGCCGCGGAGTCATGGCAGATGGTGCAGGCCTTGTCGTCCGTCTGGGGGACGTTGCTGCCCGGCATGTGGTTGGCGCCGGTGGCGAAGTCCACGGCGTCGTGGCAGGATCCGCAGGCGAGGCGGGAGGGCTTGGTGTTCCAGTTGGTCGACTGCGGGACATTCGAGTGGCACTTCAGGCACATCTTCTGCCCGCCATCGAGGATGGAGTAGCCGATGTTGTTGTAGAGCACGTTCGCGTAGTTGTAGCCGGTCTTGGTCAGCTCCTTGCCCATGTGGATCTGGTGCACCATCGTGGGGAAGTCGCCAGCGGCGGCGCCGTTGACCTTGTAGGTGCTGCCGGAGTACCCGGTGGCCGTGGTGGTGGCTTCGGCGCGGCCGAACTTGCGCTGGTCCGTGTGGCAGACCACGCAGTAGCGGGCTTCCACGCGGCCGCCGCCATGGAAGGCCAGCTTGTCGTGGCATTCGTTGCAGCGGTTGATGGAGACGACGTCGCGGATGTCCGTGCCGGCCGCCACAGCGGCGCCGGTGGAGGGCACGAAGTCATAGATCACGTTGATGGGGTTCTCCAAGGCGACGCCCGGGGTGAGCGTCACGCCGTCGGCCGTGTTGCTGCCGGTGCCGCGAGCGTTGCCGGAGAACTGCAGGGCGATGCGATGGACGAGGGTGGGCGCGTAGGTCACGTCGCCGAGGTCGGCCTTGAGGCTGGGAGCCGTGTAGGTCGCCGCGTCCAGGGCCGCCTGGACCTTGGTGATGTCGCGGTAGAACGTGTACTTGTAGGTGCCGTCGCCGTTGTCCACCAGGGTGCCGGTGTTGTCGGTGGAAGGCCGCGTGGGAGCGGCGGCGGCGGTCGTGGTCGGGGTGGTGGTCACGATGTAGCTGACCCATTTGCTGGGGGCCTTGGTGGTGGCATCTTCGGGCACCAGCTTCGCGATGGCGAAGGCCAGGTTGGGATAGCTGGCCGCCACGGCGGTGGAGCTCTTCGAGGTGGCGGCGCCGAGGCCCACGATGGGCGTGCCGGCGGCGTCCGTGAGCTTGAAGCTCACCACCGGGGCGGCGCCCATGGTGACCCCGGTGATCTGGCCCACCGGCTTGAGGGCGGCCCACTGATCAGGGGACAGCTTGGCGATGTCGACAAGCGGAACGGCATTGGTGCCGTTGGTTCCGTTCGTGCCGTTGGTGCCGTTCGTGCCGTTGAGGCCGTTCGCGCCGGCGGGACCGGTCTTGCCGTCGCAGGCGATGAGCGTCAGAAGCGCCGCGGCCGTCACGAGGGCTCCGCAGAGCTGTTTCAGAGGTCTCTGGTGCATGCTTCATGCTCCTTTCAGGGAGTCGAGCTGCGTTGTGGGTAGGGGGTTGGAAAGGGATTCCGTCGTATCAACGCAGTCGTCGCCTTCTGCGAGCACGAACACTGGAGAACGCCTCCCGGGAAGGGCGTGCCCCGCACGGGCGTTGGCCTGTGACACGGACACCACACACCTCCCGGTAGGAATGTTCCGTCAGGGATTCGTCAATGATGATCTAACGGTAATTTAATGAGTCAACCACCCTTGTGACTCGAGTCACCGCCTGATTCCTGTTTGGAAAATCAATTGGGATGCTGCTGAATCCTAGATCTCTTCCTATGTAGCAATAAGATGCATAGAGGACCTCCGTGGCGGCAGATTTTCCAACCTTCCGCTGAGACTCAAGCGCGCACTTTTCCAGGGGGCCATCCGAAAACCGGGACCCGGAGCCTGAAGGCGCCGGGTCCCGGGAGGGGGTGAAATGGCGGACCAGGACCGAGGCCCTGGTCCCTCACGTCACTTGAACGTCATGTGGACAGCCTTGATGTCGGCCGTGCGGCCGGCGCCGTGACAGACCATGCACTGCTCGACCTTGAGAAGCGCCGTGGCGCGGGGTTCATAGAAGGCCCCGCCGTTGCCCTGGAAGTGGGCGATCTCCGCCGCGGAGTCGTGGCAGTTGGAGCAGGCGGCGGTGATCGGCGAGCTCACCAGGGTGGTCGGCGCCGCGTCGGCATACGGCGTGGCGCTGCCGGTGGCGAAGTTGGTCGCGAAGCCCGCGCCATAGGCGGCGCCGGCCGTCACGAACGGCGAGTAGTAGGTGCCCGGAAGGACATCCGTGCCATCGCCCTTCACGACGTTGATCGTCGCGGGCATGGTGCCGGTGGCGACGGTCGTCCACAGCAGGTTGGGCAGAGCCGCCTGGCTGGCGCTGTTCCTGAAGTCGTAGGAGCCGGGCACGTGGCAGGCCTCGCAGTTGTTCAGGATGGCCGGGTAGGTGACTTCCCAGTAGTAGTCGCCCGCGGAGACTTCCCACGAGTACTTGTTGGCCCGCTTGTCGGCGGCGTGGATGGCATGGACGGCGTCCTTGATGTTCACGCCCCAGCCGGCGTTCACGCGGTTCACGTTGTGGCAGAAGGTGCAGGTCGGCGCGTCGTTGCGCTGGCCCGCGTGGTACACCTTCTCGGTGAAGATGCCCAGCGTGGCGTGGCAGTCGTTGCACTTCTGGTTGCTGACGATGGCGCGGCGGGCCGCGTTTCCGCTCACCTGCTTGATGACGTTGGGCGCCGGGACGCTCACGCCGCCCTGGCCGGTCCCCAGGACCTGGACCCACTTGCTGGTGGTCGTGTTGAAGGTCACCTGCAGGGGCGTGTAGGCGTAGCCCGCCACGTCGGTCTGGGTCAGGGGCTGGGTGGAGCTCAGGCCGTAGGTGTAGCCGATGCCGCCCGTGAGGTTGGTGGCCGTGGCGGGGATGGCCACGCCCGTCATGGTCAGGGTGTAGTAGCCATCGGTGTCAGGTCCGGCGAGGGTCCCGGCCTGGGTGGCCGAGAGGGTGTTCCCGTACTGGTCCTGGCCGTCCCCGCGCCAGAGGTTCTTGACGTAGGTGCTGACCGTGGCGTTCCAGTCGGCCGGAGTCGCGATGCCGTCCTGGGGCACGGAGAAGGCCAGGTAGACGCTCGGCCCGCCCGCGTAGTTGTCCCAGAATTCAGGGGTGGTGGCCCGGTCCACGAAGGTCTTGAAGTCCTTCCGGAGGCCGTCCTCCAGGAACCGGAAGACGAAGACCGGCTGCCGGCTGGCATTCAGGCTGACGGACTTGAAATCCCAGGTCACGAGGTGGGCGCCGTTGGGCAGGATGCCCGTGTAGCCGGCCACGTAGGACGCGTTGGTGTTGTTGTTGCCGCCGGAGACCAGCCAGCCGTTGCTGGCATTGGGCGCCACCACCGGCGTGTGGATCACCTGCATCTGGGACGCGCCGTGGCAGCTGGTGCAGTCCTTGTCGCTGATCTGGGCACCGCCCGCGTGATTGGCGCCGCTGCTCCAGATGATGGAATCATGGCACCCGCCGCAGGCGAGGCGACTGGGCACGGCCCTCCAGTTGTCGCCCTGGGGGGCGGTGGCGGACTGAGTGTGGCACTTCGTGCAGTTCCGCAGGTCCTGCGGGTAGGTGACTTCGTTGTAGGGCAGGAACTGGTTGTAGCCCTGGTAGTAGAGGAGCTCACCCGTGTGGATGTGGTGGACCATGTTAGGGAAGTTGGCAAGGGCCATGCCCTGCAGCTTCTGGGTGCTGCCATAGACGCCGTTGGCTTGCAGGACGTTGCCGGAGGACGGCAGAGAGTCGCCGCTGGCGTACTTCAGCTGATCCGTGTGGCAGACCACGCACAGGTGGGTGTCGTTGATGGCCGGGAAGAAGTCAGCGTGCATGGACAGCTTGGTGTGGCAGGTGTTGCAGGAGGCGGTGTCCACGATCACCCGCTCCGTATCGGTGGCCGCGACCGGCTTCCCGGTGGAGGGGATGAAGTCGTAGTAGAGGTTCGCCGAGGCGAGCACCTGGGTGGTGGTGCCGGGCTGGTTCCCGCCCACGGCCACCATCATCCGGTGGGTCAGGGTCGGATCGTAGGTCAGGTCGTCGAGATCGGACTTGAGGTGGCTGGCGTCATAGGCGGCCCCGTCCACGTAGCCCTTGGCCTTGGTGAGGTCCAGGGCGAACGTGTAGGTGTAGGTACCGTCCAGGTTGTCCTTCAGGGTCCCGTTGTTCTCAGGCTCGGTGAAACCGGGCACGGCCGCCTGGCCCGCGGCCGGAGTGGTCACTACGTTGTAGCAGACCCAGCGGCTGGGGCTGCCGTTGGTCCCCGGCACCAGCTTGGAGATCGCGAATGCGAAGTTGGTGTAGTTCCCGTTCGCCGCCTTGGCGGCGAGGCCGCTCACCGGTGTGCCCACGCCGTCGGTGAGGGTGAAGTTCACCACGGGCGCGCCGCCCATGGTGACGCTGTTGACCGTGCCCTTGAGGGTCAGCTGGGCCCACTGGTCGCTGGTGAGCTGGGCGGCGTTCACGGTGACGACGGCGTTGGTGCCGTTGGTACCATTGATGCCGTTGGTGCCATTGGTGCCGTTGGCTCCGTTGGCTCCGGCCGAACCGGTCTTGCCGTCACAGGCGATCAGCGCCAGGAGCAGGGTGGTGGCCGCGATGGCGCCACAGAGGTGTTTCAAGGGCCGGTGCTGCATGGTTCATCCTCCTTGAGGGAATCGGATGCGTGGATGGGCGGGGTGCCGGGAGGGCTCAGCCAGGCGTGCGCTGACCGCCATCCTCCGGGTGGGGGAGGGTGGCGGTCAGGGCATGGCCGGTGGTCTGTGGCATGGGAGCACACACCTCCTGAGCAGCAACTCCATCAGGATTTCATCAATGACGATCCTCCGGTAATTTATGGCGTCAACCAACCTTGTGACATCTGTCACACGACCCGTGACAATGAGCCGGCCCGGAAAGTCCCTGCATGAAAAAGCCCCCGGGTCGCTCCCGGGGGCTTGGTTAGCGGCGGTGCCTGGATCTAGCGGATCTGGGGTTTCGCCCCGGGCTGCCGGGCCACGATGCGCTTCCGGAGGGTCTGGAAGAGGTCGTTCGGCAGGATGTTCTTCGTCACCAGGAAGGCCTTGGAGAGGTAGGGACGGCCCGCGATGATCTTGTCAGCATAGGCATCCGTGATGCCCGGAAGGGTCTTCAGCTGGTCCTTGGTGGCGCTGTTGATGTCGATGGCCTTCGCATCCGCTTCGGCCTTGGCCTTGACCCGCGCCTTGACCTTGGCCGCATTGGCTTTGGTCTTGGCTTCCGTGGCGCCCTTGGCGCTCTTGGATGCGGCCTTTCGCGGCGGCTCGGTCTCCTGGGCCCGCAGGGAGGTGGCGGGAGCCAGCAGGGCCAGGGCGACCAGGGCCATCTTCAGGAGGGGAGTCTTCATGGGAACCTCATGGACCGGGGCCGGGATCCGGCCTGCGCGGCAGTATAGTCCATCGGCCGGAACGGCCGGATCGTTCAGAACGAAGGACCCGGAGCTGGAAGGCGTCCGGGTCCTCGTTCTTCACAGGTGCTGGTCGCCAGGGCGCGAAACCGCGCCCTGGCGGGGAGACATTACTTGAAGTTCATGTGGACGGCCTTGATGTCAGCCGTGCGGCCGGAACCATGGCAGACCATGCACTGCTCGACCTTGAGGAGCGCGGTGGCGCGAGCCTCGTAGAACGCACCGCCGTTGCCCTTGAAGTGGGCGATGGCAGCCGGGGTGTCGTGGCAGTTGGAGCAGGCGGAGGTGATCGGGCTGTTCACCAGGGTGGTGGGCGCCGCGTTGGTGATCACCTGGGTGCTGGCGGCGTAGGAGAAGCCGCTGCCGAAGGCATAGGCGGAACCGTAGGCGGCCGCGAAGGGCGACCAGTAGACGCCGGGAACGGTCTCGTTGCCCGTCACGATGGCGTTGACGGGGGTCGGGGTCGTACCGGTGGCGACGGTGGTCCACAGCAGGTTGGGAATGGCGGCCGCGTTGGTGCTGTTGCTGAAGTCGTACGAGCCGGGAACGTGGCAGGCTTCGCAGTTATTCAGGATGGCCGGGTAGGTGACGTTCCAGTAGGTGTCGCCAGCGGAGACTTCCCACGAGAACTTGTTCACGCGCTTGTCGGCGGCGTGGATGGAGTGGATCGCATCCTTGATGTTCACGCCCCAGCCGCTGTTCACGCGGTTGACGTTGTGGCAGAAGGTGCAGGTGGGGGCGTCGTTGCGCTCACCGGCGTGGTAGGTCTTATCGGTGAAGACGCCCAGGACGGCGTGGCAGTCATTGCACTTCTGGTTGCTGACGATGGAGCGGCGGGCCGTCTGGGCGGTGAAGCCGCTGGGCAGGGTGCCGCTGACGAGCTTGGCCACGTTGGGCGCGGGCACGCTCAGACCGCCGGTGCCGGTGGTGCCTCCGGAGTACGGGAAGGCGGGCAGGTCGATCTGGGTGAGCGGCGGGTTGCCGTAGCTGTAGTTGTAGCCGATGCCAGCCGTGATCTGGGTGGCGGTCGCGGGGACCGACGCCGCGAAGGTCAGGGCGTAGTAGCCGTTCGCGTCGGGACCGACCATGGTCGCGGCCGTGGTGGTCTTGTTCCAGACGTTCCGGATGGTGGCGCTGAGCGTCGCGTTCCAGTCGGCCGGAGTGGTGATGCCATCCTGGGCCACGCCGAAGGCCACGTAGGCGTTCGGGCTGCCGATGTAACCGGTCATCAGCTCGGCGGTGGCGTCGGCCGCGGCAGGAGCCGCGTTGAAGGCGACCGCGGTGCCGTCCATCATGAAGCGGAAGGTGAGGACCGGCTGGCCGGTGGCGGTCAGGGTGACGCTCTTCAGGTCGTAGGTGATCTGGTGGGCGCCGGCCGGCAGGATGCTCTTGTAGTCGGCGATGTAGGAGCCGTTGGTGTGGCTGCCGGCGACATAGCCGGGGTTGGGCACGACCATCGGGGTGTGGATGACCTGCATCTGCGAGGCGCCGTGGCAGCTGCTGCAGTTCAGGTCGCTGGTCTGGGGACCACCGGCGTGGTTGGTGCCGGCCACCCAGTCGATGCCGTCGTGGCAGGCGCCACAGGCCATGCGGCTGGGGTTGGTCTTCCACGCATCACCCTGGGGGGTGGCGGCGATGGAAGCGGTGTGGCACTTGCTGCAGTTGCGCAGGTCCTGCGGGTAGGTGGTCTCGTTGAAGGGGATCCCGGCGTAGAGGTAGCCGGTCTTCTGCAGGAACTCACCCGCGTGGAGGCGGTGGATGAAGGCCGGGAAGTCGGCGACGCCCAGGCCGTTGATCTTATAGGTGTTGCCGGTGTAGCCCGTGGCCGTCGTGGTGGCTTCGGGGTTGCCGTACTTGCGCTGGTCGGTGTGGCAGACCACGCAGTAGCGGGGATCGACACGGTTGCCGCCGTGGACTTCGAGGCGGGTGTGGCAGGTGTTGCAGGAGGACATGTCCACAATGTTGCGCTGCACGTCCGTGGCCGCGGGGACGGCGCCGGTGGCGGGCACGAAATCGTAGGTGATGTTCGCCGGATTCAGGATGGGCACGCCGGTGATGCCGGTGTTGGAGCCATCGGGGGTGTTGGTGCTGGTGCCGCGGGCGTTGCCGCCGATCTGGATGCTGACGCGGTGGACCAGGCTGGGCTGGTAGCTCACGTCGCCGAGGTCGGCGCGGATCTGATTCTTGGTGGCATCGTAGGTGTAGCCGTCCAGGAAGGCCTGGGCCGCGGTGATGTCACGGTAGAAGGTGTACTTGTAGGAACCGTCGCCGTTGTCGACCAGGGTGCCGGTGTTATCGGTGCTGGGCTTGGAGGGAGCCGCGGCGGTGGTGGTGGTGGGCATCGTGGTGACGATGTAGTTCACCCACTTGCTGGGGCTGCCGTTGGTGCCGGGCACCAGCTTCGCGATGCTGAAGGCGAAGTTGGCGTAGCTGGGAGCCAGGGCGGTGGAGGTCTTGGTGGTGAAGCCGAGACCGCTGACAGGGGTGCCCTTGCTGTCGGTGACCGTGAAGTTGACGACGGGCTTGGTGCCCATGGTCACGCTGGTGACGGTGCCGTTGAGGCTCATCTGGCCCCACTGGTCGGGGGTGAGCTGGGCGGCGTTCACGGTGATGACGGCGTTGGTGCCATTGGTGCCGTTGGTACCGTTGGTGCCATTGGTGCCGTTGGTGCCGTTCGCACCGGCGGGGCCTGTCTTGCCGTTACAGCCGATCAGCACCAGGGCGACGGCTGCGGTGGCGATCAGGCCGCAGAGCTGTTTCAAAGGTCGGTGTTGCATGCTGCATTCTCCTTAGGGGAGTCAAACTGCGGTTGGGTGGGCGGTGGATGAAGGTGTCTGTCGGCTTGGCTGGATAGGCACCTCCTTACTGGAAGCTCGTGCCGTGGCACAGGGTGTTGTTGAAGCAGCCGGGCGCGGTGCCGGCAGGCGCCGGGGTCACGGGCTTGAGCGAGGAGTTGGCGCCGTTGGCGTGGCACTGGGCGCACGCGGGGGCGTTCCCGCCGTTCGTGTTGACGTGGCTGGGCGAGGTGAACGTGGCGCCGCGCCAGGGGGCGTCGGGGTGCGGTGCCTTGGTGTGGCAGGACTTGCAGGACACGGCCAAGCCGTCGGTGTAGTTGGGGCCGTGGCACTTGGTGCAGTAGGCGAAACCGGAACCACCAACCACGGTTCCGCCGATCACCTGGGTCACGGCCGGAACGCCCTGGGCCCCGAGACGGCCGTGCTGGCTGGGGTCCGCCCAGCCGGCGTAGTGGTTCACGCCGCTGGTGTGGCAGCTGAAGCAGCTCACCTTGGAGATGCCGCCAGCCTGGGCCGGGTCCGAGGTCGACCCGTGGCAGCTCCGGCACTGGTCGGGCGCCTTGACGTACTCGGACCAGTGGATCTGCAGCCAGTTGGCGGGGTGCTGCCCCGTGGTGGCGTTGAACGGAGCGGCCTTCCCGGCGGTCCCGGCGCATCCCCAGGCGAGGATCGCGAGGGCCATCGCGAAGCAGCTTCCGACCATCAGTTTCATTCGGCTCATGGTGTTCCCCTTGGACGCGATGCGGATCTCTACCGGTGGCAGGCTGCGCACTTGTCGTTGTTGGCTCGGCCGTGGCAGGCGTAGCAGCTGGACGGATCCATCTTTCCTTCGATGCGGTGCTGGGTCATGAAGTCGCCCCGGTGCGGCGATTCCCGGTCGGGCCGGTCGCTGAAGCGGGTGGCGGGCTTCATGGGGACCTTGCCGCCGTGGCAGTCCGCGCAGAAGGACTGGGCATGGCAGGCGGCGCAGGTGTTGGAGTCCTGGTTCGCCTGGAAGCGGTGGTCCTTCACGAAGGTGGGCGTGTGGTCGAAGGCGGCGAAGGGCTTCTGAGCGCCCTTGGCCACGTCGTTGCTGTGGCACTCGGAGCAGATGGGACGGCCCGCGCCCAGTTCCTGGGGGTGGGTCGCCGCGAAGCTCGCCTCAGGCGAGATGAGGCTGCACGCCATCAGGACGCCGAGCCCCAGGAAGATGGCGGCGATCTGGAAAAGAGTCTTCCGGGCCATTAGCGGCCTCCCTTCTTGGCAAAGCCGAAGCGGTACTCGGCCCGCAGCAGACCGCGGGTCTCGTGCTTGGCGACGGCGGTGCTGCCGTAGCTGACGTCGCCGGACACCTTCACGTTCGAGGTGGCCTGGTACCCGAGCGAGCCCACCACTTCATACAGGTTCCGGATTCCGACGAGGTAGGGGTTGTCGGTCTCGTAGCGCTGGAGGATGCCGTCCAGGCTGGCGGAGAGCTTGCCCCGGTTGACCATGCCCCAGATGCGGGCCTCCTTGTGGCTCAGGCTCCGGTAGGGGGTGGCGGGATCCACGAACTTGGTGTTGGCGGCGTTCACCCAGTGGGCGCCGATGCCGCCGAGGAAGGTCCGCTCGCTGGTGGACCAGCGGAACTCGCCGCCGGCGCGGTTCACGTCGCCGAAGGTCTCGCGGTGCATATGGCGGTAGTCGGCCACCAGCTGGACGCCCGTGGGAGCGTTCCAGGTGAGGCTGCCCCCGAAGCCGCGGAACATGTCGTTGTCGTCCTGGCGGAAGAGGGAGGGGAGGTTGGTCCCGGCGAAGTAGGCGTAGAAGTTCCGTTCCGCGTAGTTCCCGGTCATGGTGACCTGCTCGCCGAGCTTCACGGTGGCGGTGTAGTCATGCTCGGCGATGCGGGACCGCTCGCGGGTGCCCGGAAGCTGGTCCGGATGGCTGGCCACGTCGAAGATGGTCCGGCCGCGGAGGTCGAAGACGGTGGCGGGGGTGATCCGGATGTCCACGCCCAGCTGCTTCCGCGTGTAGTCGATGGGCGACGGGATGTCGAGGTCCTTGGCCGCCTTCGTCCCATCCTGCAGGTAGGACACGCCGATCTCGCCGACCTTAGGCATGCGCCAGGCGAACCGGGTCCCGAAGATGAAGTCGCCCTGGAACTCGTAGTCCGACTGGTTCCGGGGATCCACCGTCTTGTAGTAGACGGGCTTGCCGCCGAAGGCCGACACGGAGAAGCCGCCCCGCAGGTCGGTCCGGACGCTGACGCCGTCCACCTGCTCGAAGCCCGTGGCCTGGTTGGCGGTGAAGCGGCCGGCCTTGACCTCGGCATTGGCCTGGTCGAAGCGGTACTGGAGGTAGCCGTAGTTCAGGTAGCCGCCGGACTTCGAGCCATCGAAGTTGCTGGCGTCGCTGAGATCCGTCCGGCCCCAGCCGAAGAGATGGAGGGAGAGGTTGTCGGTGCCCAGCTTGGTGGCATCGATGCCCAGGTACTGGGTGGCCGGGGTGAAGGTGGCCTTGTCAAAGCCCGGCGTCTCCTGCTTCCACATCTGGGCCATGGTGGTGCCGTAGAGGCTCACCTCCTGGCCCCAGGCCGTGGCAGACATCAGTGTGGCAAGCAGGACCACTTGGGTTCGTGGCTTCATGATTCGCCTCATGCGGTGGCGTGAATGGACCGGGGTGGAATGGCAGAAGAAACAGGAGCGGAATCTTGGGAAAAGCCTGCCGGTGCGAGCCGGGACGCAGGTGAAAGCTGATCCTGGCGTCAGAAACAAAACTATAGTCCCCACTCTGGCTACCTCAAGGGTGAAAATGCTCGATTCATTTATGAATGTATGGTTAATTATGACATTTGTTGGCAATTTTTGATTCAACATAAAACATCTAAAATTAATTATTTATGAGACAAACAACCTCCAGAATGGAAACTTTGGAAGGATTTCAGTTTCAACAGATTTACCCTCAGCAGACAAAGTTGTGACCTTTGCCACTGGAGAAAGGTTCCCGCTTTCGAGGCTGATTTCTGGCACGGGAACACCTCGGCGCCCCGGAAACGGGGGCCACGTGTCCGCTCCCGGAAACCCGGTCTGCTTTCCCTGGTCGGACCACGCTCCCTGTGACCCCGGGCACTGGCGCGACTCTGCATACTTCCGGCTTGGAAAAGGTTGGAGGTTTTCAATGACACAGAGCACCCTCGCGCTGGGGGTGGAGGCGGTGGGATGCGCCGCCTTCGATGCCGGCATCAAGGGCGCGTTCGGTTACCCGGGCACGCCATCCACAGAGGGGTTCGAGGCCGTCGAGCTGCTCATCCATGGCGCCCGGGACGGCCGGGTGGCCCAGTGGGCGGCCAATGAGAAGGTGGCCTACGACCTGGCCCTGGGCCTGAGCTACACCGGGCACCGCGCCCTGGTGACCATGAAGCACGTGGGCCTGAACGTGGCCATGGACGCCTTCGCCAACTCGGCCCTCACGGGCGTCCGGGGCGGCCTGGTCCTCCTGGTGGCGGACGACCCGGGCATGCACAGCAGCCAGAACGAGCAGGACAGCCGCCGCCTGGCCGAATTCGCCTGGCTGCCCTGCCTCGAACCTTCCACCGTCCAGGAATGTTACGACTTCACGTTCCGGGCCTTCGAGCTGTCCGAGGCCCTCCAGGTGCCCGTGATGCTCCGCATCGTCACGCGCCTGGCCCACTGCCGCGCCGCCCTGGCCCGCCGGGCCACCCAGGCTCCCACCAGCCTCGGCTTGGCTCCCGAGTCCACCATCCAGGACTGGGTGCTCATCCCCTCCAACGCCCGCCGCCGCTATGTGGACCTGCTGGACAAGCAGCCCCGCCTCATGGCCGAGACCACCCCCCTCAACCGCCTGGTCCCCGGCACCGTCCGCCGCGGCGTGGCCCTGGCCGGCATGGGCCGGGCCTACTTCGGCCAGCTGCTGCACGAGAACCCCGGGCTCGCCGCCCTGCCCCGCCTGGAGATCGCCGCCTATCCCGTGGATCCCGCCCTGGAGCAGGCCTTCCTGGGCCAAGTGGACGAGGTGCTGGTCTTCGAGGAGGACTACCCGGTGCTGGAAGAGCGCCTCGGCCTCCGCGGCACGGCCGCCGTCCGGGGCCGCCTGGACGGCGCCCTGCCCCGGACCGGGGAGCTGTCCCCCCGCCTCTTGAAGAAGGCCCTGGACCTGGAGCCTCCCACGGGGAAGGCGGCCATCAGCCTGGAACTGCCCGTGCGCGCCCCACGCTTCTGCGACGGCTGCGGCCACGTGGACGCCTACGGGGCCGTGCAGCAGGCCCTGGCCAACGTGGGCGCCCCGGATGCCCGCGTCTTCGGGGACATCGGCTGCTACACCCTGGCCGCCCAGGAGCCCATGGCCGCCATCCACGCGGTGGTGGAGATGGGCGCCAGCATCAGCATGGCCGTGGGCGCCGCCCTGGCGGGCCAGACCCCCGCGGTGGCGGTCATCGGCGATTCCACCTTCGGCCACAGCGGCCTTCCGGCCCTGCTCACGGCGGCGGACGCCGGCGTGAACGTCACCGTCGTCATCCTCGACAACCGCGTGGTGGGCATGACGGGCCAGCAGCCCAGCCAGGCCCTCGACCAGGTGGAGCGCATGGTGCGCGGCATGGGCATCGCGGAGGACCAGCTCCAGGTGCTGCTGCCCGTGCCCAAGCAGCACGAGACCAACGTGGCCGCCATGGAGGCGGCCCTGCGGCACCCCGGTCCTTCCGTGGTGGTGTTCCGTCGCGAGTGCATCCAGTCCATCCGCCGGGGCGTGCTGAAGGAGCACGACCGGGAGGAGAAGGCCCGGCAGGAAACCGCCTGCTGCGGCGCGGAGGTCCGTCCATGAGCGAGTCCCGCATCCACGGCATCGTCCTGTCCGGCGTCGGCGGCCAGGGGGTGCTCTCCCTCGCGCAGATCCTGCTGGAGGCCCTGCGCCGCAGCGACCTCCATGCGCTGCAATCCGAGATCCACGGCATGAGCCAGCGGGGCGGCAGCGTCCACGCCCAGGTCTGCTACTCGAAGGTGCCCCTCACCTCGCCCATCCTCGACGAGGGCGGCGCGGACCTGCTCATCGCCCTGGAACCCCTGGAGGCCCTGCGCTACGTATCCATGCTCCGCATGGACGGGCACCTGGTCGTCTCGGAGGAGCCCCAGATGGACATGGCTGGCTACCCGCCCCTGGACGACGTCTACGCCGCCCTCAAGGCGGTACGGGGCGCCCACCTCCTCGACACCGAGGACCTGGCGCGGCGCCTCAACCACCGCCAGGCCGGCGGCATGGCCCTGCTGGGCATGGCCTCCCGGTTCCTGCCCATCGACGACGACGTCTGGCGCGAGGTCATCGCCCAGCGCTTCGAAGCCAAGGGTGCCCGCGTCACCGAGAAGAACCTCGAGGCCTTCGAGGCCGGCCGCGGCCTGATCCACGACCCCGTAGGAGCCTGACATGCACACGACCACGGGATTCCTCCACGAGGGGCGGGCCTACGGCCTGCTCGCCGCCGCGGGCCTGCGGGTGCCCCGCCACGGTTTCCTGGAGGCCGGGCCCCTGCCCTTCGCCCCCGGCGAGCCCATCGTGCTCAAGGGCATCGCCGACCAGCTCTGGCACAAGTCGGACCAGGGCGCCGTCCACTTCGGGACCTTCGAGCCGGAGGCCCTGAAGGCCGAAGCGGCCGCCATGAAGCAGCGCGTCTCTGGCCATCCCTGGATCGGCGGGCTGGTGTGCGAGAAGGTGGCCTTCAAGCGCCTGGCCGGCCTGCCCACGGAGGCTCTGGTCTCCTTGAAGCGCGATCCGGAGGCCGGCTGGCTCGTGGTCTGCGGCATCGGCGGCCTCCAGGCGGACGCCTGGGCCGCCCTGGCCCCGCCCATGATCTGGCCCCTGGCCCTCTGCACGCCGGAGCAGGCGCTGGCGGACCTGCGCGAGCACTGGCTGGGCCGCACCTGGCTGGGCCGCCAGCGGGGCGCCGAGGCGCTCACGGATGAACCGAAGCTGCTGGCCTTCCTCCAGGGCCTGTGGAAGGCGGCCGAGGGCCTGGCCCGCGAAGGCGTCACCCTCCTGGAGCTCAATCCCGTGGTGCTGGACAGCGAGGGCCTTCCCACGGCCCTGGACGGCGTGGGCACCTTCGAGGCGGCCGCGGCCGAACCGCCCGCCACGCCCAACCCTGCCTGGTACCGGGCCCTGGTGGCGCCCCGCGACCTGGTGATCGCCGGCGTCTCCAGCCGCGAAGGCACCGTGGGCCGGATCATCCTGGAGAACGTCCAGCGCTCTGTCCTCCCCACCGGGGCCATTCGCCTCATCAAGCCCGGGGCCACGGAGTTCCTGGGCCTGCCCTGCCTCGGCTCGGTCGCCGACCTGGCCGCGGCCCCCACGGACCAGCTCATCCTCTCCCTGCCCGCGCCCCTGACCCTGGAGGTGGTGGAGCAGCTCTGCCGCCAGGGGGGCGGCGCCACGGTCGTCTACGTGGTGGCCGGCGGCCTGGGGGACGGCGCCGACTGCGAGGGCCTCGGGAAGCGGCTGGTGGCCTGTCTCGATGAGCACCGCCGCGCCGGGAAGTGGACGCCGGCCCTGGTGGGACCCAACGGCCTGGGGCTCTACAGCCCGGACCTGGACCTGAACACCCTCTTCATCCCCGACGAGAAGCTGCCCCTGCGGCCCCGGCCCGGCCACGCGGCCCTGGTGAGCCAGAGCGGCGCCTTTCTCATCACCCGCCTGAGCCGCCGCCCCGAGTTGGGCCTCCGCGCCGCGGTGGCCATCGGCAACCAGATGGACCTGCGCTGCTCGGACTTCCTGGCGGGCTTCGGCGCAGATCCGGCGGTGAAGGTGGTGGGCGCCTACCTGGAGGGCTTCGCCCCCGGCGACCTCCAGGCCACGGCGGAAGCCGCCAAGAAGCTCCGCGCTGCGGGTCGCCGCGTGCTGCTCTACAAGGGCGGGCGCAGCCAGGAGGGCATGGCCGCCGCCAGCAGCCACACCGGCGCCCTGGCGGGCGACCACGCCCTGCAGGCCAGCCTGCTGCGCCGGGCGGGGGCCATGCTGGCCGAACGCATCGAGGCCTTCGATGCCGCCCTCTCCTGGCTGGCCGCCTACGCCGAGGGGACGCCCCGCCGCGTGGCCATCGTGACCAACGCGGGCTTCGAGTCCGTGGCCTCCGCCGACCTGCTGACAGGCCCTTTCCGGGGCGCGAAGCTCACGGAGGCCGAGACGGCGACCCTCACGGCCACCATCGAGGCCCACGGCCTCACGGGTCTCGTGAGCGCCCGTCTGCCCCTGGACCTCACGCCCATGGCCGACGAGGCCGCCTACCTGGCCGGCACCAGGCTGCTGCTCCAGTCGGAGGCCGATGCCGTGGTGGTGGGCCTGGTGCCCCTCACCCGCCGCCTGGGCACGGCCGACCCGGCGGCCTTCGGCCCCTTCGCGAAGGCCCTGGCCGACCTGGCCCGGGAAAGCGGCAAGTGGGTGGGCGTGGCCGTGGAGGGCGGCGCCATCTACGACGCCTACCGCCAGGGCCTCCGCGAAGCCGGCCTGCCGGTCTTCCTCACCATGGAGGAGGCCCTGGAGGGCCTGCGGCTCATCGCGTCGGAACAATAACGACAAGGACTGGAACGCGAAGGTATTCCGGCTTGTGGTGAACACCTCCTCGCAGAGTCCGAGATCCCTATTTCGCGCTATTCGCGCTTTTCCTCGCGCCCTTCGCGTTCCGACTCCTTTCTTTCCCGCCCCTCTGTGATCTCCGGCATGGCCAGGAGGCGGATCTGGGGTCAGACTCTATTTCGGACCTGAAAGGACCGAAATGTCCCGAATCCTGCCCCCCATGCGCACCCTCCTGCCCGCCGAGCACGGGAGCTGGTTCATGCTCGGATTCCCACTGGTGCTGGGGCTTCTGGTCCGACCGAGCCTGGCCGGGCTGAGCCTGGGCCTGGCCGCCCTGGCTTTCTTCCTGGCCCGGCCGCCCCTCCGGCGGGTACTCACGGGGCAGCGGGATCCCCTCCAGGTCCGCGCCCTTCTGATGTTTGGATGCCTCGCAGGGGCCTTCGGGGGGCTCGCTCTCTGGCTTTCGGGCCCGCGATTCCTGTTTCCCCTCGCCTTTGCGGCCCCCCTGGTCTTCCTCGCCCTCCGGGCCGACCTCCAGCGGGCCGTGCGTTCCCTGGCCGTGGAGCTGGCCGCCCAGGGCGCCTTCGCGGGCCTGGCCGCCGCCATCCTCGCGGCCGGCGGGAGTTCCTTTCCCGAAGCCGGCCGGGCCTGGCTGCTGACGGCCCTGGTGGGCGGCGCCAACCTCGCCCATGTCCGACGGCTCCTGGGCCATGCCCACCACCTCGCCCCAGAGGAACTGAACCGCCGGCGAATCCCCGTACATGTCCTGCATCTGCTGCTGATCGGTGCCTCGGCCATCCTGCTCGCGCCCCGGGGGACGAGCGGCCTCCTGTGGACCGCCTGGACCGGCCTGCTCTACCTCCGGGCCCTGGCCCCCTACCGGCCCCTCCCGGCCCGAACCCTGGGCTGGCGGGAGGGCGGCCTGAGCGTGCTGGGCCTGCTGCTCCTCTGGCGGGCCCTGCTCTGATCTCGATCACAACTGGGGATGGACTCCCGAATCCCCCTGCACGACCCCAAAATCGGAAGTAATATTCCGGAATGATCTTCTCGACCGCCACCGGCTACGCCCTCCGTGCCCTCGCCGCCCTTCCCGAGGATGGAAGCTTCTGCCTGGCCAAGGACCTGTCGTCCCGTCTGGAGATCCCCGGCCCCTACCTGGCGAAGATCCTCCAGGGCTTGGTGCAGGCGGAGATCCTCGAATCCGTGCGGGGCCCCAAGGGCGGCTTCCGCCTGCTGCGTCCCTCCCACCGCATCACCGTGGGCGAGGTGGTCGTGGCCCTGGAAGGTCCGAACTCCATGGACGGCTGCATCATGGGCTTCCCCACCTGCGGCGGCGACCACCCCTGCCCCCTGCACGAGGCCTGGGGCGCCGTGAAAGCCCAGGTCGCCACGTCCATGACCGAGGCCACCATCCGGGACCTCCAGCTCATGGACCTGCGGCACCAGAAGGATGGCAAGGGCCGGCCGCCCTGCGAGAAGCCCTGAGCTCAGGCCTGGATCTGGATCCTGCGCCTTGAATCGCCCCGGTTTTGCCCTAAATTAGGACTTATCGGTCCGTTTCCACCCCGCATGCCCCTGGAGCCCAGCCATGAGCCTCCTCGCCGAACTCGACCTCGAAGCCCGGCCCCTGCTGGGAGCCGCCCTCGCCACCCTGGCCCTTGGCGTGGCCGTGGCCCTGGGCAGCCGGGGCGGGCGCTGGCTGGATCCGGCCCTCCTGGGCTACCTGCTGGCCACCCTCTTCGCCTGCTTCGGCGTGGCCTACCGCTACGTCTCCTGGATCGAGCGGCCCGCCACGCGGATGTACTTCCGCCACACCCTGCGCACCCTGCTCTCGCCCCGGGTCTTCAGGGCCCTGCCGAAGATGGCCTTGCTGGCCCTGGACCAGATCCTCCTCCAGCGGTTCATCGAGAAGCGTTCCATCAAGCGCTGGGGAGCCCACGCCCTCCTGGCCTGGGGCTGCCTCCTGGGCTTCGCGGTGACCATCCCGCTGGTCTTCGGCTGGGTCCGGTTCACCAGCGAGGGCCTGGACGCCACCCGCTACCAGGCCTGGGTGCTGGGCTTCCCCGCGGGCTCCTTCCCCCTCGACAGCTTCATCGCCTTCTGCAGCTTCCACATCCTCGACCTGGCTGCCGCCATGGTCATCGCCGGCTGCGTGTTGAGCCTCATCCGCCGCAAGCAGGACGAAGGAGACACCGCCACCCAGCGCTTCGACCTGGACCTGCTGCCCCTGGTGCTCCTCATCGCCGTGAGCATGACGGGCCTGATGCTCACCGCATCAGAAAAGTGGCTCCAGGGCCGCAACTTCGCCACCCTGGCCTTCCTCCACGAGCTGACGGTCATTCTCCTCCTGCTGGGCCTGCCCTTCGGCAAGCTCTTCCACGTGGTGCAGCGGCCTGCCCAGCTGGGCGTGACGATCTACAAGGCCGAAGGCGAGGCCGAGGGCCGCCTGGCCTGCAAGGGCTGCGGCGCGCCCTTCATCCGGGCCAACCAGCGCCGCGACCTCGGCGAGCTATGGAAGGTGCTGGAGCTGGATGGCGCCCGGCACAGTGCATCCGTCCACCACCTGGACCTGTGCCCCAGGTGCAAGCGGCGCCTGGTGGCCAAGGCCCAGGGCGACCGGCTCCACGGGGCCTTCGATCCCTTCGCCACCATCCCGGTGCATGCCGAGCCCATCCCCGATCCCACCTCGCTGAAGGCCTGACCATGAGCACGCTTCCCCTGTCCCAGGACCAGCTCCGCGCCCAGTTCGGCCCCCACTTGAACCTCGCCCCTCCCGGGGGCTGGCTGTCCGATCCCACCCCCGACAAGGTGGTGGAGACCCACTGCTGCTTCTGCGGCCAGCAGTGCGGCATCAAGCTCAAGGTGAAGGACAACAAGGTCATCGGCTTCGATCCCTGGGAGGAGTTCCCCTTCAACCAGGGGAAGCTCTGCCCCAAGGGCGTGAAGCGCTACCTCCAGGGCAACCACCCGGACCGCCTCACCAAGGCCATGAAGCGCACGGAGCACGGCTTCGAGCCCATGGACTGGAACGAGGCCATGGACCGCACCGTCTCCGAAATCCAGCGCATCCAGAAGGAACATGGCAAGGACGCCTTCGCCGTACTGTCCGGCGTGTCGCTGACCAACGAGAAGAGCTACCTGGCCGGCAAGTTCGCGCGGTTGGGCCTGCAGACGAAGAACCTCGACTACAACGGCCGCCTCTGCATGGTGAGCGCCGGCGCGGGCAACAAGAAGGCCTTCGGCGTCGACCGCGCCGCCAACTCCTGGGCTGACATCGAGCTGGCCGAGGTGATCTGGGTGGCCGGCTCCAACGTGGCCGAGTGCTCGCCCATCACCACCGACTACATCTGGCGGGCCCGGGACCGCGGCGCCCTCCTCATCGTGGTGGATCCCCGCATCACGCCCCTGGCCCGCACCGCCGACCTGGTGCTGCCCCTGAAACCCGGCACCGACACCGCCCTCACCAACGGCATCCTGCACCTGCTGAACAAGTGGAAGCTCATCGACTGGGACTTCGTGAACGCCCACACCAGCGGCTTCGAGCAGGCCGTCGAGGCCGTGAAGGACTGCACGCCGGAGTGGACCAGCCAGGTCACGGGCCTGCCCGTGGAGGCCATCGAGAAGGCCGCCCGCATCTGGGGCGAGGCTCGCACCAGCTTCCTGCTCCATGCCCGGGGCATCGAGCACCAGAGCAAGGGCGTGGAGAACGTGCTGGGCTGCATCAACATGGTGCTCGCTACCGGCCGCATCGGGCGCCCCGGCTGCGGCTACGGCACCATCACCGGCCAGGGCAATGGACAGGGCGGCCGCGAGCACGGCCACAAGTGCGACCAGCTGCCGGGCAACCGCGACATCAGCAACCCCGAGCACCGGAAGTACATCTGCTCGGTCTGGGGCTGCACGGACGACGAGCTGCCCGGCGTGGGCCAGAGCGCCCAGGAGATCATGAACGCCATCCACGCCGGCGAGATCAAGGGCCTCCTGCTGCTCTGCTTCAACCCGCTGGTCTCGCTGCCGGACTCGCAGTTCACCCGCGAGGCCCTCAGCAAGCTGGAGTTCTTCGTCTGCCTGGACTTCTTCCTCAGCGAGAGCGCCCAGCACGCCGACATCGTGCTGCCCTCCGCCCTGCACGAGGAGGACGAGGGCACCACCACCAGCGCCGAGGGCCGCGTCATCAAGATCAACAAGGCCGTGGACTGCCCCGGCGACGCCCGCCCCGACTGGCAGATCATGGTGGAGCTGGCCAGGCGCCTGGGCCGCGGGAAGTACTTCGACCACTTCACCAGCCCCGAGGCCATCTTCAATGAGCTGCGGGTGGCATCGAAAGGCGGCACCGCGGACTATGCGGGCATCACCTACGAGAAGATCGTCAAGAACATGGGCGTGTTCTGGCCCTGCCCCACCGAAGATCACCCCGGCACGCCGCGCCTCTTCGAAGGCGGGCAGTTCTTCCATCCTGACGGCAAGGCGAAGTTCATCCCCACGCCCTGGCGCCCGCCCATGGAGGTGGTGGATGACGAATATCCCATCTGGCTCACCTCGGGCCGCGTGGTCTTCCACTACCTGAGCGGCACCCAGACGCGGCGCATCGGCTTCCTGGTGGAGCAGTGCCCGCATCCCTACCTGGAGATCCACCCCCGCCTCGCCGAGAAGTACGGCCTGGCGGAAGGCGATGCGGTGGAGATCACCTCGCGGCGGGGCTCCATGGTCCTGCCCGCCAAGGTGGTGAAGACCATCCGCCCCGACACCGTGTTCATCCCCTACCACTGGGCCGGGGCCCTGTCCGCCAACCGCCTCACGGCGAGGCATCTGGATCCCGTCTCGAAGATCCCCGAGTTCAAGGTGAGCGCCGTGCGGCTCAAGAAGACCACCAAGGACCAGTTCTCACCCGAGCTGGCGGAGCTGCAGCGCATGGCCTTCGAAGCCCGCAGCAACCAGACCGACATGCCTGAGCGGGTGTTCTGATGGTGCCCCAGGACTACGGCTTCTTTATTGATCCGCAGCGCTGCATCGGCTGCCGCTCCTGCGTGGGCGCCTGCGCCGAGTGCGGCACCCACCGCGGCCGCTCCATGATCCACCTGGACGAGATGGACCGCTTCGACAGCCCACAGACGGTGCCCACGGTCTGCATGCACTGCGAGGATCCCATCTGCGCCCAGGTGTGTCCCTCGGACGCCATCAAGCGCAGCGAGGACGGCGTGGTGCACGCGGCGCAGAAGCCCCGCTGCATCGGCTGCCAGAACTGCGAGCTGAGCTGCCCCTTCGGCGTGCCCATCGTGTTCTCGGGCCTGGAGCAGATGCTCAAGTGCGACCTCTGCTACGACCGCACCTCCGTGGGCCACAAGCCCATGTGCGCCACGGTCTGCCCCAGCCAGGCCCTGCTCTTCGTCCGCAAGGACGAGGTGGCCAACATGCGCCACAACAAGCCCCTGCGCGACTTCCTCATCGGCAGTGTGCGGGTGAAGACCAAGAACGCCATCATGGTGCCCGATCCGGACACGCCCCTGCACCTGGATGCGGCTTTGCTTATAGATGGAGGCCTCTGATGACCTGGTGGCGCCGCGCCTTCCCCCTGGAGCTCGCCGAGGAGGGCCACTTCTCCCGCCGCGAGTTCGCCCGCTTCCTGGCCGTGGTGAGCGCCGGGTTCACCGCCGGCATCGGCTACCTGTGGCTTCGGAAGAAGCCCCTGGAAGGGGGCTCGGATCCGGAACCCGGCCACCACGAGACGCCCGTGGCCCTGGGCCTGGCCTCGGACCTCCAGCCCGGCCAGAGCCGCCTCTTCAAGTTCCGCGATGAGCACGATGCCTGCATCCTGATCCGCACCCCCAAGGGCGAGCTGCGGGCCTACCGGCAGACCTGCACCCACCTGGGCTGCGCCGTGCGTTTCCGGGGCGAGCGCCTGGAGTGCCCCTGCCACGAGGGATTCTTCGAGGTGGATCGAGGCTTCCCCGTCCAGGGCCCGCCCAGCCGCCCCCTGGGCGGCATCACCCTGGAAACCCGTCCCGACGGCACCCTCTGGGCGGTGGGCGAGCTGCCCAAGCCCACGGACCTCCCGGAACGCGTCGCCACCGCCTGCCCCCGCGAGGCCCGCACGGAGGTGACCTCATGAGCCTCCCCTCCCGCCCCAGGCAGGGCCATTTCACGGAGGCCGCCCTCGGCATCACGCTGCTGGTCCTCGTCATCCAGCTCTACCTGTTCGAGACCGTGCTCCAGTCCGTGCTGGACGGCCACCGGACTCTGCTCGCCGGGGCCTTCATCGCCTCGCTCGCCCTCACCGTCGTGGCCCTGGTCTTGGCTTTCAAGGCCCCCTGCCTGGACGACGACCCGGGCGCCTGACCCCCTAGGAATCCCCCCGTATGGAGCCTTCATGACCGCCCCCCGCCCCTCGCTGGAGCTGCTGGAACCCGATGTCGCCCGGGGGCTCGTGGCCCGGTTCCGCCTCACGGCCCTCCTGGGCCGGTTCCCGGAACGTCAGATCTGGTCGGCCTTCATGTTCATCAACGGGCTCGTCACCATCGGCCTGCTGGCGGGCCTGGCCATGCTCACCCGCACGCCCTTCGTGTTCCCGTCCCTGGGTCCCACGGCATTCCTGTTCTTCTTCACGCCCACCCTGCCCACGGCCAGCCCGCGCCACACCATCTACGGCCACATCATCGGCATCGCCTGCGGCTACGGCGCGCTGTGGCTCATGGGCCTCCACCACGCGCCGCCGGCCATGGTGATGGGGGTGACGCCCGCGCGCATCGGCGCCGCGGCCCTGTCCCTGGCCGCCACGGGCGCGCTGATGATCCTCTTCAAGGCCGCCCACCCGCCGGCCGGCGCGACAACGCTCATCATCTCGCTGGGCATCATCACCAAGCCCCAGCACCTGGCCATCATGCTGCTGGCCGTGGCCCTGCTCACCGTCCAGGCCATCGTCATCAACCGCCTCGCGGGGATCGACTACCCCCTCTGGGCCAAGCGGACCCCACCGGCAGGCTGACCAGGACTGAGAAGTCACGGAGTAGGATCAGAGGATGGCCATGAGCTGCGACCATCCCGACCTGCTGCCCCTGGACGAGGCCCTGGCCCGGCTCTGGGCGGCCCTCCCCGCACCCGCCTTCCCCGAAGTGCGGGCTGACCGGGATGATCCCGCCGCGGACCTGGCGGCCATGGACGGCGTGGCGCTCCGCTCCGAGGACGGCCGGGCCCCGCGCCGGCTGCTGGGCACTCTCTACGCCGGGGATGACCCGACGGCCTTCACGATCACCCCCGGCACCGCGGTGCGCATCATGACCGGCGCGGCCCTGCCCGCGGGCGCGGACGCCATCCTGCCCGTGGAGCAGCTGCGCGAGGAGGCCGGCCTCATCCATCCCCAGGCCGGCGTCGAAGCCGGCGACCATGTGCGGCGCCGGGGCGGCCAGGCGCGGGCCGGGGACCTCCTGCTGCCCGCGGGGACCCCGCAGAATGTGGCCCGCGCGGCCCTGCGGGCCTGGGTGGGCCAGCCCATCCCGCTCCCGGCGCGGATCCGCGTGGCCGTGGCGTCCACTGGCGACGAGCTGGTGGACGATCCCCGGCCGCATCAGATCCGGGATTCCAACGGTCCCATGCTGGCGGCCCTGACCCATGCCCTGGGGGCGGACGTCGAGCGGCGCCCCGCCCTGCCCGACGATCCCGAGGCCCTGGCCGCGGCCCTCCGAAGCCCGGGCGGCGCCCGCATCCTCCTGACCTCCGGCGGCGTGAGCATGGGCGAGCACGATCACCTGCCCGCGGTGCTGAAGGATCTCGGCGCGACCATCCTCTTCCACAAGATCCGCCTGAAGCCGGGCAAGCCCATGCTGGCGGCCCAGCTCGGGGACCTGCTGGTGCTGGGCCTGCCGGGCAATCCCGTGTCGGCCTACCTCAACGCCCTGCTCTTCCTCCCCGTGGCGCTGGCGAGGCTGGAGGGCCGCGCCCTGCCGGATCCCTGGCGCCACGGCCGCCTGGCCGGCGCGGTGCGCCACAAGGGCGATCGCCCCCTGCTGCATCCCTGCTGCCTCGCGGAGGGTCAGCTCCACCCCCTGCCCGGCAAGGGTTCCGCCGACCTCGTCACCCTCGCCCGGGCCGATGCCTTCGCGTGGATCGAGGCCCCCGGCGAAGAGGCGGGGACCAAGGTGCGCTACCTCACGGTGGTGTAGCCCCGCTCCAAATCGCCTGCGGCGATTTGGAGATAGAAAAAGATCTTTCCCCATCTCCAAAACGCGAAGCGTTTTGGAGCGCGGCTCAGCCCTTGGCGTACCGCTGCAGCTTCCCCAGGTCCAGGATGCGCACCACCGGGAAGGTGCTCTGGATGAGGCCGAGGTCGGTCAGCAGACGCAGGGCTCGGCTGAAGGCCTCGCGGCTGGCGCCGATGCACTGGGCCAGGTCCTCCTGGGTCTCCTGGAACTCCACCAGGGACCGCATGGGATGGGACTCGTGGGCCTCCAGCAGGAGCTGGGCCACACGCTCGGGCACGCTGTGCAGGCTGAGGGTCTCCACCAGGGTCACCAAGTGGCGCACCTTGGCGGCGAAGTGGTGGATGAGCATCTCGGCCACTTCGGGGTGGCGGTGGACGATCTGACGCAGGGGCGCGGAGGGGATGAGCCAGCACTCCGTCTCCCCGTGGGACTCGGCGCTGGAGGCGATGGACGCGCCGTCGAACACGGCCACCTCGCCCACGCAGTCCCCGACCTTGAGGAACTGGAGCACCTGGACCCGGCCGCGGCCGTCCGTGCGGAAGACCTTGAGGCCACCCTTCACCACCACGTAGACGCCCGGCACCTGGTCGCCCTGGGTGTAGACCCGGGCGCCGTCAGGGAACCGCCGCATCTCCGCGATGCTGGCCAGTTCCTCGGCAGCGTTCATCGGCAGCCCAGCCAGGAACTCGATCCTTCTCAGGTTGAGGACTGCTTGAGGCATGGGGCTCCACCAAGGCGCTAAGTCAGTTATCGCACATTTCCATCGGATTGTGATCCTGGTCACGTAGACGGGAACGGAACGACCAGTACTTTACCGCGTGGTTGGAATTTAGTCTGGCGAAAATCACATAGAACAAGGCCCCGGCGGCATCTGCCTACCGGGGCCTCTCTTGATGCGAATGTGTCTACTTCACGCGCTCCATGAAGGTGCGGTCCACCGTGTTCACGCGGATCTTTTGGCCCGCCTCCATGTAGGGCGGCACGCCCACGGTGATGCCGTTGTTCAGCTTGGCGGGCTTGTAGGAGCCGGTGGCGTTGGCGTTCTTCATGACGGGATCGGTCTCGAGGATCTCCAGCACCACGCTGGCGGGCAGGGTGGCGCCCATGGGCTGGCCCTCGTAGAACTCGATCTCCACCTGCATGTTGGGCTCGAGGAAGACCAGGTCGTCGCCCAGGAGCTCCTTGCTCACTTCCATCTGCTCGTAGGTCTCGTTGTTCATGAAGACCAGGTGGTCGCCGTCCTCGTAGAGGTACTCGAGCATGTGCTGCTCGAGGCTGGCCTTGTCCACCTTGTCGGCGCTGCCGAAGCGGTTCTCGCGGTTGATGCCGTCCTTCAGGCGCTTCATCTTCACCACCACGCGGGCCGGCAGGTTGCCGGGCGTCTGGTGCTCGACGCTGATGACGCGGCAGAGCTCGTTCTCGAAGTTGACGATCATCCCGGCGCGGACCTGGGTGGCGTTGATGAAGGGCATGGGGGACTCCCGGAGGGATGGGATGGCGGGGAAGAAGAAAAGGCCCCGATCGCGATCAGGGCCTTTGGGTGGTGGGCGTACCAGGATTCGAACCTGGGACTTCTACCGTGTGAAGGTAGCACTCTACCGCTGAGTTATACGCCCGCGGTCGACCAGAATAACCCAGGATCCGTCCGTTTCCAAGCCCAGATCAGCGGGCGGCCACCTTCCGCAGCGCGTGGGCGAGCCGGGGGGCCTCGTCTCTTCGCATGGAGCACAGGCCCACGCGCAGCCCCTCCGGCAGCGGCACCGTGAACACGCCCTCGGCCTTCAGGCCCTCGCAGGCCGCGTCCGGATCCGCCGCGGGGGCCGTGACGAAGAACCCTCCGGTCCAGCGGAAGGGCGCCATGCCTTCGGCCTGCAGGGCCGCATCCAGGGCCTGGGCGCGGGCGGCCATCACCTCGGACCAGTGGCGGTGCTCCGCCGCCAGCCGCGCCTGGGCCTTGCCGTCCCGCGCCAAGCG
Source organism: Geothrix paludis (assembly GCF_022808815.1). Taxonomy (GTDB): domain Bacteria; phylum Acidobacteriota; class Holophagae; order Holophagales; family Holophagaceae; genus Geothrix; species Geothrix paludis. The sequence goes on from NZ_JAKZLC010000004.1 coordinate 109,734, forward strand.
CAGGAGCAGGGACTGGGGGGCCCGGGGACAGTTGGACCAGGTGCCCCGGCTGGACTGGGTCAGCGCGGCCTGCAGGACCGGATCCTCGCACCAGGGGAAGGCCAGCGCGCCACCGCGGCCCCCGTAGAGGGTCATGGCCTTGGAGAGGGACATGGCGGCCCCCACCAGCACCCGGCCCTCGGAGCCCAGGGCCGCGTAGTCCTTCAGGGCCGCCGCCACGGCCTCGGGCTCGCAGGTGTAGTCCAGGTAGGCCAGATCCAGGATCAGGGTGACGGGGCCCAGGGCCGACACGTCGCGGAGGAGCCCCGCCAGCGCCGCGCGGCCCGGGGCGGACAGGCTGCGCCCCGAGGGGTTGTGGCAGGGATCGTTGAGCCAGACCACGACCCGGCCCTGGGCCTTCATCTGGGCCCGCAGGGCCTGATCCCAGGCCGCCGCGTCGAGCGGCTGTCCCACCGCCGGCCAGGGGGCCGTCTCCACCCGCATGCCGTTCTCGCCCGCCATGGTCGCGTAGGGCCCCCAGTAGGGCGCCGTGGTGAGGAGCGCCTGGCCCGGCTCCAGGAAGTTCCGGAGGGAGAGGGAGAGGGCCCCGCTGCCGCCGGGCGTGGCGCAGGCTGCGCCCGCGCCGTCGAGGGTGGGCCAGTACCGCTGGACCAGGGCCTTCAGGAAGGCGGGATCGCCGGCGATGGGCGCGTAGGGGGCCACGTCCATGGCGCCCAGGCCCCGCCACAGGTCCATCACCGTCTCATGCACCACCAGCTGCCCGGCCTCGTCCAGCAGGACGCCCACGGTGGCGTTGAGGATGGACTCGCCCGCCGCCTTCCGGGTCTGGGCCTCGGTGTTCAAGGCGAAGATGGGATCGTCCGCGGGAAAGTCGCGCCGGGTGGGGATGAGCTGCTCAGTCATGCTCTAGCCTACCGTCCCGGCCCCCCGGACGGCGCGGGAGGATGCGCCAGGGCATGGCGCAGGAAGGCCGCGGCTTGGCCCGCGAGCCCCCCGCCTACCTGGGCCCATGAAAAAGTCCGGGGGATGCTCAGGTCCGGGAGGGGAATCAGCTCGAGGGTCCCCCGCTGCAGCTCCCGCTGGATGCTCCAGCGGGAAAGGAAGCCGATGCCAAGCCCCAGCAGGACGCAGGATTTGATGGCCTCGGTATCTCCCACCACCAGGTCCGTGGCCCGGGGGCCCTGGATCCGCCGTGTCCTCCGCAGGATGCGTTCCACCACCACCCGCGTGCCCGAACCCGGCTCGCGCCAGATGAGCGGGATCCCGGCCAAGTCAGCCGCCGTGCGCACGGCCTTCAGCGGATCCGGCGCCCGGGCCGCCCGGACGGCCACCAGCTCGTCCTTCAGGTAGGGCTGCAGGGACAGCCCGGGGGCCCGCGTGAGCCCCTCCACCAAGGCCAGGGGGACGCGCCCCTCCCGCACCCAGGCGAGCACTTCGTCCGTGTTGCCGACCTCCAGGACCAGCGGAGCGGGCCGATGGCTGGCGGCGAAGGCCTGGAGCAGCGGGGGCAGGATGTAGGCGGCGGCGGTGGTGCTCGCGCCCAGGCGCAATTCCCCGGCGGGCTGCTCTTCGGCCTGAAGCCGCTCCACCGCCTCTTCCAGCAGGCGGTGGACCCGACGGGCATAGTTCGCCAGGAGGCGGCCCGTCTCGGTGAGCTGAACCCCGGAGGCGTGGCGGGTGAAGAGGGAGCGGCCCAGATCCGCCTCCAGCTGCCGGATCTGGGCCGTCACGGCCGGCTGCGACAGGTTCAGGAGGCTGGCGGCCGCGGAGATCCGGCCCGCCTGGGCTACCACCCGGAACGTCTCCAGGCGGCGGGGGTCGAGGTCATCACGCATCGGAGTCCATCCATTTTTCTGATGAGTCATTCATTATTACTATTATTTTTTTGGATCGAATGGGCCTACCTTCAATCCCCATGAAGCACCTCGCCTCCCTCCTCCTTCCCCTCGGCGCCCTCCTGGCCCTGGCCCCCTTCACCCCTGCCGCGGCGGCCCTGGTGGGGGGCGCCGCGCTAGCCCTCACCCTGGGCAATCCCGCGGCCAGCCTCACCCGCCGGTGGACCCACCGCCTGCTGCCCCTGGCGGTCATCGGCCTGGGCGCGGACATGAACCTGCGGGCCGTGGCCAAGGCGGGCCTGCACGGCCTCGGCTACACGGCCCTGAGCCTGGCCCTGGTGCTGGCCCTGGGCCTCTGGCTGGCGCGGACGCTGAAGGTGGACAGCGAGACCGGCCTGCTGATCTCCGTGGGCACCGCCATCTGCGGCGGCAGCGCCATCGCGGCGGTGGCCCCGGTGATCCGCGCCAAGGACCACGGCATCTCCGTGGCCCTGGCCACGGTCTTCCTGCTCAACGCCGCGGCCCTCGTGATCTTCCCGCCCCTGGGCCACGCGGCCGGACTGGGGCAGGACGCCTTTGGCCTCTGGTCGGCCCTGGCCATCCACGACACCAGCTCCGTGGTGGGCGCCGGGCTGGCCTACGGCCCCCGGGCCCTGGAGGTGGCCACCACCGTGAAGCTGGCCCGGGCCCTGTGGATCGTGCCGCTCACCTTCGGCATCGGCTGGGTCATGGCCCGCCGCGAGCCCGCCTCCGCCGACGCCCCGCCGGTGAAGAAGCCCTGGTTCATCGCCGGCTTCCTGGCCATGGCGGCTCTCGTCACCTTCGTGCCCGCCCTCCAGGTGCCGGGCCACCTGGTGGCCGCGGCCGCCCGGCGCGTCCTCGTGCTCACCCTCTTCCTCATCGGCGCGGGACTCAGCCGCGAAGCCCTGCGCAGCGTGGGCCTGCGCCCCTTCCTGCAGGGCCTGCTGCTGTGGCTGATCGTGGGTTCGCTGGGGCTTGGCGCCGTGAAGCTGGGGCTGCTCACGGTCAACTGAAGGCAACCGCGAAACACGTGAAATGACACGAAAACAAAGCGTGAAAGGCTGCTCTTGCCCTTTCGCGTTCATTCGCGCCTTTCGCGGTTCCAGCCTTTCATCCATTCATGTGAGCCCGATAATGCAGGTCTGGCTATTCGAGGTGTCCATGATCCGCCCCTTCCAAGGCATGGTTCCCAAGCTCGGCTCGCGGGTGTTCCTGGCGGAGAGCGCGCTGGTGCTGGGTGATGTGGCCATCGGCGACGACGCCAGCATCTGGTTCAACTGCGTCCTCCGCGGCGACGTGAACTGGATCCGCATCGGCGCCCGCACCAACATCCAGGACGCCTGCTGCCTGCATGTCACCAATGGGAAGTGGCCCCTGCTCATCGAGGAGGAGGTGAGCATCGCCCACCACGTGATGCTGCACGGCTGCACCATCCGGAAGGGCGCCCTCATCGGCATGAGCACGACGATCATGGACGGCGCCGAGATCGGGGAGGGCTGCCTCGTGGCCGCGGGCAGCCTGGTGCGCGAGGGCCTCCAGGCGCCTCCCCACAGCCTGGTGGCGGGCTGGCCCGCCCGGGTGAAGGGCCCCCTCAGCGAAACGCAGCGGGAGCTCGTGGCCAGCGTCTGGACCCGCTACGTGCGCTACAAGGAGGCCTACTTCGCCGACGGTTGGCCCGTGGCGGAGGCGCCGTCGATCCCCGACCCCCGGCCTGGATTCGCCGAGGGCCACCCCTTTCCCTGACCCTCAGTTCTGGGCCGCCGGCGGGTTCACCACCTCCCAGCCGTCCTCGGTGCGGCCCTGCACCTGCTCCTGGGTGTGGGTGACGACCTCGGCCGTCAGCACGCGCTGCTCGTTCCGCCGCGGAATCTCGGCCCGGAACTTCACGGACCAGGTGGTGACGCCCCCTTCCTCGCTGCGGTCCGGGTGGATCATCACCGCCCCGCCGGGGCCGGTCTCGCCGCCCAGGAAGGCCGGGCTCTGGGGATCGAAGGGGTTCTTCAGGACCGCCAGCTCCGGGTCCCGGAGGAGGTCCCGGATGAGGGTGTCCTGGAGCACGGGCTGGCTCGGATTCCGGGCCTGCCAGGCCAGGACGGCGGCGTCGGCCTTGGCCCTCGCCCGGTCGAGGTTGTGCTGAACGGCCGCCTCCCGGGCCAGCTCCCGCTGGAGCATCACGGTGGGGATGGCGAAGGCGCTCACGATGCCCATGACGGGCAGCATCAGCGCAGCCAGCACGAGGCCGATGATGCCCGTGACCAGGCCCGTGGAGGGGACGGGCGCGTAGCTCTGGGGGTCCGCCTTGGCCAGGCGCTTCGCCTTGGCCTGCTGCACCAGGGCCACGATGCCCAGGATGAGCGCCACGGGAAGGCCCACGCAGGTGAGCGCGAAGATGATGGAGAGGATGCCGCAGACCTTGGCAGCCTGGGCGCCGGGGGCAGGAACGAGCGCGGACGTCGGGAAGGCGTCGGACATGGGCATCTCCAATGGGGATGCATCCAGCTTCCCAGAAGACGGGGCTTCCCAGAAGGCGGAGCGATCCGGAAGATCGTCCCTCCCGCCCATTGACAGGCTGGGCTAGACTCTCGGGATCATGTCCCCCCTGCTGATCCTCCGCGTCCACGCCGATCTGCGCCTCGGGCTGGGGCACGTGGCCCGCGCCCTGGCCCTGCAGGAGGCCTGGCGCGCCCTCGGCGGCACGGCCTGCATCGCCGCCTCGGGGGATGAACGCGCCCGCCGGGTGGGCGGCGGCCGGCACCCCTTCCTGGACCAGGCCCTGCCCTGCGAGGCGATCTACCTGGGCGAGGCGATCCACGCGCCCCTGCCGGCGGAGCTGAAGGCCCGCGCCGCCGTGGCGCTCGTGGACCAGTGGGACACCAGCACCGAGTTCCTCCAGGCCCTGCGCCCCCTGAGGGTGGCCGTCATGGAGGACGACACGGATGCCCATGAGGTGGCGGACCTGCTCTTCCAGCCCTTCCTGGAGGGTGTCCACTGGGCGGACCACCCCGTGAAGGTGGTGGATGGGCGCAAGGTCCGGCCCTACGAGACCACCTCCGGCGCCTGCCGCGTGGTGCGCGGCGCCAACTTCATCGTGGTGGACAAGGCCGCGCTGGAGCTGCGTCCCAAGCGGATGCCCCTCCAGCCCCTGGCCGTCCACAAGCTGCTGGTCACCTTCGGCGGCAGCGACGGCCCCAACCTGGCGCAGAAGGCCTTCGACACCCTGGCCAGGCTGGCCTCCGAGGACCGCTGGCACGGCGCCTGCACGCTCCTGGCCCCCAACGGCATCCAGGGCGACCCCTTCCCGGGCTGCACCGTGGCCCGGAGCCTGCCGGCCCTCACCCGGCGCATCCAGGACCACGACGCCATCTGGTGCTCGGCCGGCGTGACCCTGGCCGAGGCCCTCTGCATGGGCGTCCCCGCCACGGTCTGGGGACAGAACGACCGGCAGCACGGCATCCTGGCGGACCTGGCCATGGCGAACGGCTGCTTCGACCTGGGCATGGGCCCCGAGGCCGACCTCGGCATCGTGCAGGAGGCGCTGACGCAATGGCTGGGTCCCGAGGGCCAGGACAACCGCCAGGAGCAGGTGCGCGACGGCATGGCCCTGGTGGACGGACTGGGCGCCTCGCGCATCGCGCAGGAGCTGTGGCGGTTGGCCGCGCCCCAGGGCTGAAATCCCGGCTTGACCCCACCGGCCTCCAACGATAAGCTTTCCCTTCTGTGGACTCGTCGCCCGTAGGGTGGTGTCTTCGCAGCCTGATGTGATCCCGGAGCAGGCCATGAGCACGTACTTCCCGAAAGCCGACGATCTGAAGCGCCAGTGGTTCCTGGTGGATGCCACCGGCATTCCCGTGGGCCGCCTGAGCACCGCCGTGGCGGATGTCCTCTCCGGCAAGAACAAGCCGACCTGGACCCCCTTCCTCGACACCGGCGACCATGTCGTCGTCATCAACGCCGAGAAGGCCGTCCTGACCGGCAAGAAGGGCGTGCAGAAGTTCTACCGCCGCACCACCACCCAGCCTGGCTCCATGAAGGAGGTCAAGGCCGAGGTGATGAAGGCCACCTACCCCGAGCGCATCATCGAGAGCGCGGTCAAGGGCATGCTGCCCAAGGGCCCCCTCGGCCGGGCGATGTACCGCAAGCTGAAGGTCTATGCCGGCCCCGAGCACGAGCAGGCCGCCCAGCAGCCCCAGATCCTGACCATCCAGAAGTAGAGGCGAGGACCCCATGGCCATTTCCCAGAACTACGGAACCGGTCGCCGCAAGAGCGCGGCCGCCCGCGCCTTCCTCCGCCCCGGCACCGGCAAGATCACCGTCAACGGCCGCAGCCTCGAGAGCTACTTCCCGAACGCCGTGCTCCGCATGATGGTCCACCAGCCCCTGGTGCTGGCCGACCTCGACGGCAAGTTCGACATGGTCATCAGCGTCGTCGGCGGCGGCCCCGCCGGCCAGGCCTCGGCCATCCGCATGGGCATCTCCCGCGCCCTGCTTGGCTACAACGAGCAGCTGAAGTCCCTCCTGCGCGGCGCCGGTCTCCTGACCCGCGACCCCCGCATGAAGGAGCGCAAGAAGCCCGGTCGCAAGGCCGCCCGTCGCCGCTTCCAGTTCAGCAAGCGCTAGTCGTTTCTCTGGAAGGGGGATCTTCGGGTCCCCCTTCCGTTTTTCCGGTCCACGGGATGCCGTGGGCGATTCGGGCGAAGGGATCCAACCCCGAGCCTTTCATCCCACCCGCGGCGCCTTCACCCCTACCGCCGCTTGACCAGGGAGGCCAGCATGGCTGCCATCCAGATGAAGGAACTCCTCGAGGCCGGTGCCCACTTCGGGCACCAGACCAAGCGCTGGAACCCCAAGATGAAGAAGTACATCTTCGGGGCGCGCAACAGCATCTACATCATCGACCTCCAGAAGACCCTGCGCCTCTGGAACTCCGCCGCGAACTTCCTGACCAAGGCCGCCAGCGAGGGGAAGAACTTCCTCTTCGTGGCCACCAAGCCCCAGGCCCAGGAGCTCATCGCCGAGCAGGCCGCCCGCTGCGGCGCCTTCTACGTCAACAACCGCTGGCTGGGCGGCATGCTGACCAACTTCGCCACCATCAAGAAGAGCCTCGAGAAGTTCCGCGAGATCGAAGCCACCCTGGCGGACCCCGCCCGCACGGCCATGCTCTCCAAGAAGGAGCTGCTGAACCTCGACCGCCAGCGCCTCAAGCTGGAGGCATCCTTCCACGGCATCCGCGACATGCGCTCGCTGCCCGAGGTCATCTTCGTCATCGATCCCCATCGCGAGGACATCGCCGTCACCGAGGCCAAGAAGCTGGGCATCAAGGTGGTGGGCATCGTGGACACCAACTGCGACCCCGACATGGTCGACTACGTGATCCCCGCCAATGACGACGCCATCCGCTCCATCCTGCTCTTCTCCGAGCGCGTGGCCGATTCCATCCTCGAGGGCCGCCAGTCCTTCCGCGACAAGGGCGACAGCGACGAGATGAAGAAGATGATGGCCGAAAAGATGGAAGTCGAGGGCTAGTCCCTCCCCGCCCCATTCGTCAGCCATCAGAGGGCCCGCCCGCTGATGGCTGATGGTCTGAAGACCCCACCCGATTTCAGGAGATCCCATGGCATTCACCGCCAATGACGTGAAGACGCTGCGCGAGAAGACCGGCCTCGGCATGATGGACTGCAAGAAGGCCCTGGAAGAGAACAACGGCGACATGGAGCAGGCCATCGAGTGGCTGCGCAAGAAGGGCATGGCCGCCTCCGCCAAGAAGGCCGACCGCATCGCCGCCGAAGGCATCGTTGAGGCCTACATCCACCCCGGCGGCCGCGTGGGCGTGCTGGTCGAGGTCAACGCCGAGACCGACTTCGTGGCCCGCAACGAGGCCTTCCAGCGCCTGGTGAAGGAGATCGCGATGCACATCGCGGCCGCCGACCCCGCGCCCCGCTTCGTCACCAAGGACGAGGTCACCCAGGACTTCCTCGACACCGAGAAGCGCATCGCCACCGAGCAGGCCCTGGCCACCGGCAAGCCCCAGAACATCGTCGAGAAGATCGTCGAGGGCAAGATGAACAGCATCTTCAAGGAGGTCTGCCTCCTGGAGCAGCCCTTCATCATGAACCCCGACCTCACGGTGCAGCAGTACCTGTCCCAGAAGACCGCCGAGATCGGCGAGAAGCTCAGCGTCCGCCGCTTCACGAAGTACATCATGGGCGAGGGCCTCGAGAAGCGCAGCGAGAACTTCGCCGCGGAAGTTGCTGCCGCCAAGTAGCTTTTCATCTGCTACAAAAAGGGCGGCCGTTCCGGCCGCCCTTTTTGTAGCCAGGACCACACCTCTGGATCGGAACCTCCATGAAATTCAAGCGCATCCTCCTCAAACTCTCCGGCGAAGCCCTCATGGGCGATCAGAAGTACGGCATCGATCCCGCGGTGGTCAACATGATCGCCGATCAGGTCAAGGCCATCCGGGAGCTGGGCGTGGAGGTGGGCCTCGTCATCGGGGGCGGCAACATCTTCCGCGGCGTGGCGGGCGCCACCAAGGGCATGGACCGCACCACCGCCGACCACATGGGCATGCTGGCCACCATGATCAACGCCCTGGCCCTCCAGGACGCCCTGGAGCACAAGGGCGTCCACACCCGCACCCTGTCGGGCCTGGAGATGCCCAAGGTGGCTGAGAGCTACATCCGCCGCCGGGCCACCCGCCACCTGGAGAAGGGCCGCGTGGTGATCTTCGGCGCGGGCACCGGCAACCCCTACTTCAGCACCGACACCGCCGCCGCCCTGCGTGGCAACGAGATCGCCGCCGAGGTGGTGATGAAGGCCACCAACGTGGACGGCATCTACACCGCCGACCCCAAGCAGGATCCCACCGCCACCCGCTTCGACCGCATCTGCTTCCAGGACGTGCTGGAGAAGGGCCTGCGGGTCATGGACGCCTCCGCCATCGCCCTGTGCATGGAAAACAAGCTGCCCATCCTCGTCTTCGACATGAACAAGCCCGGCAACCTCGTGGCCGCCGTGCAGGGCGAGGCCGTGGGCACGCTGGTCTCCTGACCGCCCGAAGACATGGCCCGGTTCCCGAACCTCCCCGATGCCACGGTCCTCACGGACCCGGAGGCCCTGGAACCCTACCGCGGCGATGAATCCCACGTGCAGGGGAGCCCGCCTCTGGCCGTGGTGCTGCCCAGGGGCCCCGCGGCCCTGAAGGAGCTGGTGCGTCTGGCCAAGGCCGAGGGCTTCGGCCTGGTGCCCCGGGGCGCGGGCACGGGCAAGGCGGGCGGCTGCGTGCCCGCGGGCGAACGGGCCGTGGTCGTGGATTTCTCCGCCTGGCGCGGTGAGCTGCGGCTATCGCCCCAGGACCTCTGCCTCAGCGCCCCCGTCAGCGCCCCCCTGCGGGAGGTGAAGGCCACGGCCGCCGCCGGGGGCCTCTTCTACCCGCCGGATCCCAACTCCTGGGAGAGCTGTGCCCTGGGCGGCACGCTGGCCACCAACGCCGGCGGCCCCAACGCCTGCAAGTACGGCATGACCCGCCACTGGGTGCTGTCCGTGGACGCGCTGCTGGAGGACGGCGAGGTGCACACCTTCGGCATCCACAGCGTGAAGGCCAACGCGGGCCCGGCCCTGGGCCAGCTCCTCATCGGCAGCGAGGGCATCTTCGGGTTCATCCTGGGCGCCACCCTGCGCCTCACCCCCCTGCCCCGGGAGCACGCCACCCTGCTGCTGCCCGTGAAACGCTGGGAGGACCTGCTGGACCTGCCGGGCCGCCTTGTGGGCGCGGGCTACCTGCCCAGCGCCTTTGAGTTCTTCGACCCGGCCGTGTTGGCGGAGCTGCGGGCCCACGGGCCCGAGGAAGCCCGCCGCCTGCCCGGCGAGGCCCTGGCCATCCTGGAGTTCGACGACCGCGGCTGCACCTCAGACGCCTTCCTCGAAGGTCTCATGGACCTGCTGGGCCCGGTGGCGGAGAACCTGGAGATCGCCTCGGACGCGCGCCAGCGCGCGGGCATCTGGGCCGTGCGCCGCATGACCAGCGCCTTCCTCAAGGAGCGCCACCCGAGGAAGGTGAGCGAGGACATCGTCGTGCCCCGCAGTCGCCTGCGCGAGTTCTTCGCGGGGCTGGAGCGCTTGGCCATCCCCAGCGTCACCTACGGCCACCTGGGCGACGGCAACCTGCACGTGAACCTGCTGGGCGCCGGCGACGCCGATCCGGCCCAGCTAGAGGGCCAGCTCCTGGACCTCTTCCGCCTCGCCCTCAGCCTGGGCGGCACCCTCAGCGGCGAGCACGGCATCGGCCTCGCCAAGCGGGAGGCTTTCCTGGCCCTGTCCGATCCCGGCCAGATCCGGGCCCTCCGCGCCCTCAAGCAGGCCCTGGATCCCAGCGGCCTCTTCAATCCGGGCAAGGTCATCTGATCAAGAGGCCCCGGGAGTAGACTCGCTCCATGACCGCCTGGGACCCCGACCTGCTGGCCGCGCCGCCCCTGCTGGACGGAGAGGACCGGCTGCCGCCGGAGCATAAGCTCTTCGCCCTGCGCACCCTGCCTCTGGGCGAGATCAGGGCCATCGGCTTCGACATGGACCACACCCTGGCGCGCTACCGGGCGCCGGAGATCGACGAGCTGGCCTTTAAGAAGGCGGTCCGCCTGCTGGTGCGGGACCGCGGCTACTCGCCGTGGCTCCTGGAGATCGGCTACGATCCGGCCTTCGCCGTGCGCGGCCTGCTGCTGGACGGGCTGCGCGGCAACGTGCTCAAGCTCAACCGCGAGCGCCAGGTGGTCCGCGCCTGCCACGGCACCCGGATCCTGCCCCGGCCAGAGCTGGACGCCGTCTACGGCCGGCGCCGGCTATCCATCTCCGCCAAGGGCTTCCGCAACCTCGACACGCTGTTCGAGATCCCCGAGGGCTACCTCTACGCGCGGATGGTGGATGGCTTCGACCAGGGCATCCTTCAGGCCGGGAACTACCTCCAGATCTTCCATGACGTGCGCTGGGCCATCGACACCGCCCACCGGAACGGGGAGATGAAAGGGGAGATCCTCGAACACCGCGACTTCTTCATCCCGAGGGATCCCCAGCTCGCCCTGGCCCTGGACCGGCTCAAGCGCGAGGGGAAGAAGCTCTTCCTCCTGACCAACAGCGAGTGGAGCTTCACCGCGGGCGTCCTGGGCCACCTGCTGGACGGCCAGGACGAAGCCCGGCCCCGCTGGACCGACTACTTCGACCTGATCGTGGTGAGCAGCCGGAAGCCGGATTTCTTCCTCGGCACGCCACCACCCGCGGCCATCGAAGGCCAGCCCCGCTGCTTCACCGGTGGCCATGCCGCCTGGCTGGAGGCCCAGCTGGGGGCCGAGGGCGAGCAGATCCTCTACGTGGGCGACCACATCTACGGCGATGTGCTCCGGTCCAAGAAGAACGCCTCCTGGCGGACCCTGCTGCTGGTGCCGGAGCTGGAGCACGAGATCAAGCTGCTGGAGGCGAAGAACCATGACATGCGGGACATGCTCCGCCTGGAGACCATCCGCCGCCGCACGCTCCGCCGGGCCTCCGTGCTCATGGACCAGTGGAAGCGCAACCGGGTGCGGCGGCACGTGCTGGGCCCCCGCCTCAGCGCCGAGGCCACCGTCGCCCTGGACCATGAGGCCGCCCACCTGGCCAGCAGCGCAGAGGCGCTCCAGCGGCGGGCCGAGATCCACAGCCTCGAGCTGGACACCCTCACGAAGTCCGTGGAGGCCGCCTTCAATCCCACCTGGGGGCCCATGTTCCGGGACCGGGACGAGCCGACCCGCTTCGCGGACCAGCTCCAGCAGTTCGCCTGCGCCTACACCGGCCGCGTGGCCAACCTCTACATGTACGACCCGCACATGACGGTCTACGCCCCGGTGCCCACCCTGCCCCACGAACGGGTGGGGTGAGACGGGTTTGGGCCGGAAGCTCGGAGAAAAGATTTTCTTGCCACCGATTTCAGTGATTTCGGTGATGAAAAGATGAACCCCGGCCCGACGCAGCATGGGCTCCATGGGGGGGGGGGGGGGGGGGGGGGGGGGGGCCCCGCGCCCCCCCCCCCCCCCCCCCCCCCCCCCCCCCCCCCCCCCCATGACTTCCGGCAAAGCCGGAAGCGGCCTCCGGCCGGCCCACGCGGGACACATCCGAGACGCCATCACCGCAATCGGCGAAATCGGTGGCGAAAAGGGCCCTTTTTCTTTCCCCCTCCGCGAGTTCGCGGTTGGCCGAGGTCAGCGGGTGACGCGGCTCCGGGCCTTGGCCTGGGCGATCACGTGCTTGATGGCGCCCACGGTCTGGTCCTGGTCGGCTTCGCTGAGGCCGGGCCAGAGGGGCAGGCTCATGAGGCGCTCACCGCTCCACTCGGTGTGGGGCAGGCCGTCCTGGGGCAGGTGCTGCGGGTGCGCGGCGTAGAAGTCCCGGTACCAGGGGTGGATGTGGGCCGGGCGGTAGTGGATGCCCGTGCCGATGTTCTCCTCCTTGAGGGCCGCCACGAAGGCATCCCGGTCCAGGCCGATCTTCTCGGGGTGGATGCGCAGCACGAAGAGGTGGAAGCAGTGGCCGTGGTCCGCGTCGCCGGGCCAGGGCAGCATCACTTCGTCCATGTCCTTCATCAGCTCCAGGTAGCGGTGGAACAGCACGCCGCGCCGCTCGTTGAAGCCGTCCAGCTTGTCGATCTGGTGCAGGCCCATGGCGGCCTGGAGGTCCATGAAGTTGGCCTTGCGGGCGGGCTCGTACACCTCCGTGTGGGGGCTGCCCTCCTTGGCGAAGCGCTTCCAGGCGTCCCGGTCGATGCCGTGGAAGCGCAGACGCTTGATGCGGCTTTCGTACTCGTCGTTGAAGAAGGCGATGGCGCCGCCCTCGCCCGTGGTCATGTTCTTGTTCGGGTGGAAGCTGTAGACGCTCATGATCGAGCGCGGGTTCCCGCCGATCTTGGTGCCCTTGTAGTGCGCGCCCATGGCCTGGGCCGCGTCCTCGATGACCCACAGGCCGTGCTTCTCCGCGATGCGCCAGATCTCGCCCATGGGGCAGGGCAGGCCCGTGAGGTGCACGGGGATGATGCCCTTGGTGCGGGGCGTGATGGCGGCTTCGAGCTTCACGGGATCGAGGTTCAGGGTCACCGGGTCGATGTCCACCAGCACCGGCACACCGCCCTGCAGCACCACCGTGCTCAGCGTGCTCACCCAGGTGAGGGAGGTCGTGATGACCTCGTCGCCCGGCTGCAGGTTCAGCACCTGCATGGTGATCTCCTGGGCCGTGGTGGCGCTGTTCATCGTCAGGCAGTGGGGCACACCGTTGTAGGCCTTCAGCTTCTCCTCAAAGGCCGCCGATTTCGGCCCCGTGGTGATCCACCCGCTGTGGATCGTGTCGATCATCTCCGCGATCTCCTCCTCGCCGACCATGGGGCGGGTGAAGGGGAGGAAGTGCAGGCGGCGAACGTAGGACATGGAAGCTCCGTACACGAGCGATCATTTTCACACATCGCGGAGGGAAGCTCCGCGATCGACCACAGACCGCCAGCTCGCCAGGTCCTAGGCGATCGGCATCGTGATCGTCAGGGTGCTGCCCTTGCCGAGGCCCTCGCTTTGGAGGTGGATGGTGCCGCCCATCATGCCCATGAGGTGCTTGCAGATGACGAGGCCGAGCCCGGTGCCACCGTATTCGCGGGCGTGGCCACCTTCGGCCTGGGCGAACTTCTGGAAGAGGCGTGCCTGGCCTTCGGGGCTCACGCCGATGCCCGTGTCCACCACCATGAGGGCGATGACGCCGGGGCGCCGCTCCACCTGGACGGCGACGCTGCCATCCTTGGTGAACTTCAGGGCGTTCGACAGCAGGTTGAGGAGCACCTGCTTCAGGCGGCTCGGATCCACCATCACCTCGGGCAGGCTGGTGGCGTCGGGCCAGACCAGCTCCACCCCGGGCCTGCGGGGGTAGGCCTCCGCGATGGGCTTCACCTCGTCCAGCAGCCGGTCGAGGCCGAAGGGTTCGGGATGGACCTCCAGGCGTCCCGATTCGATCTTGGCGAGGTCGAGAATGTCGTTCAGCAGAGCCAGGAGGTGCTGGCCGGAGCTGTAGCTGTCCTGGAGCATGGACCGCATCTCCTCGGCGTCGTCGTAGAGGCCGTCCATGACCAGGCGCGTGAAGCCCAGGATGCCCGTGAGCGGCGTACGCAGCTCGTGGCTGGTGAGGGCCAGGAACTCGCTCTTGAGCTGGTCCGCCTCGCGCAGGGCGTCATTGACGCGCTCCAGCTCCAGGGTCTGGCTCTGCAGCGCATCCCGCTGCTCAGAGAGGTCCCGGAACAACCAGGCGTTGTAGAGGGAGATGGCCGTCTGCCGCTGGAGGATGGAGATGGAATCCAGTTCCTCCTCCTCCACGCGCCGGTCCGCCGGCACCGCCAGGATCACGAAGCCCATGAGGAGGAGCTGGTGCTCGAAGGGGACGAAGTAGAGGAGGGCGCCATCGGGCCCCCGGAGCGGCGCCAGGGTGGCCCCGCCGCAGGGCTTGTCCAACCACTGGCTCTGGAACAGCACCAGGGGCATCTCCGGGAAGGGGTTCGGGGCGGGGAGCCGCATCTCCGACCATTCGACGCGGGTGAGCCCGGCCGCCTCCTTGGGCAGGTAGCTGGAGCCCCCGTCCTCCAGCGTCCACACCACGGCGCGAGGGCAACGGAATTCCTGCACCAGCACATCGAGGACCACGCTGACCACCTGGCCCCCCTTGGAGGTGGCGGCCAGGATCTCGGACACGTGCTGGAGGACCTGCATCTGATGCGACCGGCGGTTCAGCTTGGCGCGCAGCTCCCGCACCTCGTGCATGGCGACGGTGAACTGCCGCTGGGCCTGCATCAGCTCCGCCAGCAGCTCCGCGCCCTGGGGCCGCGGGGCCTGGCTCGCGGGGGCATGCTTGGGCCCGGAACCCGTGGCCGAGCCGAGGGGCGCGGACTTGCCCCCGGAGTCCGTCCTTGTGGCGGGCGGGGTCGGCTTGGGGCCGGAAGGCGGGGATGAGGAGGGCATCGGACTCCAGGATGGCCTCATGGGGCGACACTGCCAAGATGGAGGCATGGCCCCTCGCGCCCAGACCTTCCCCCTGCAACGGATCATCTTCCTGTCCGTGTCCGTGGTCCTGTGCCTGCAGGTGGGCTGGTGGATCCGCCTGCAGATCCGGGATTCGGGCCGGCTGCTGGAGGTGCGCACCCAGGGCCTGCTGGCGGCCCGGGCCCAGGCCTGGCAGATGGACACCCAGAGGATGCTCGACGTGCTCCACGCCCAGCGCGATCCCGCCTCCCCGGGCGGCGCGGTGGTGGGGCAGCTCCCGGTCATGCCCAGCCTGGCCGAGCGCCGGCAGGCCATCCAGGAGGCCTACCCCCAGGTGGAGCTGGTCCCGCGCCCCATGGCCCCGGACGACCCCCTCCTGCTGGACGGGACCGCCTACCTCACGGTGCGCCCGGGCCCTTTCCGGGAGCTGAAGGACCAGCGCTGGCACGCCGTCTTCCGGGCGAGCACCGAGGGCGCATTCATGGTGTTCGCGGTGCTGTTCGGCTTCGTCCTCCTCTACCGGAAACTCGCGGAAGAACTGGATCTCAAGCTGCGCCAGCGGAACTTCACCTCGGCCGTGACCCACGAGCTGAAGACGCCCATCGCCTCCCTTCGGGTGTGGACCGAGACCCTCTTCACCCGCGAGCTGGGCCCGGACCAGCGCCAGCGGATCCGCGGTCTCATGGAGAAGGACCTCGAGCGGCTGAACGAGCTGGTGGGCAACCTGCTGGATGTGGCGCGGGCCGAATCCGGAAGCCTGGTCCTCCACATGGGCCCCCTGGAGCTGGGGCCCTGGCTCCGGACGGTCTGCGAGGGGATGGACCATCGCCTGGGCCCCGGCGCCCTCGGCCTGACGCTGGAATGCACCCCCGAGGCCCTGTGGGTGGAGGCGGACCCCAAGGCCCTGGGCACCGTGGTGGAAAACCTGCTGTCCAACGCCTACAAGTACTCGGCCGAGCCCCGGAAGACCACCGTCACCCTCGACGGCGACGGCGAGGACGCCCTCATCGTGGTGAGCGATCAGGGCCACGGCATCGCCGCCAAGGACCTGCCCCGGGTCTTCCACCGGTTCTTCCGGGTGGGCGACGAGATGACCCGGCAGGTGGCGGGCACGGGCCTGGGCCTCTTCCTGGTGAAGGAGATCGTGACCCGCCACGGGGGGGACGTGCGCGTCGCCAGCCGCGGGTCCGGCTTCGGCTCCGCCTTCACCATCCGCCTGCCCCGGCGGACCGCTCCGGAGGCCGCATGAGCCAGATCCCCGCCCCCCCCGAGGCGGCCCTGGTCCTGGCCGCGGCCGGAGGCGATCCCGAGGCCTTCGAGACCCTCGTGCGCCCGCACCTGGGCATGCTTTTCCGGGTCATCGACCGCATCCTGGGCAACGAGGCCGAGAGCCAGGACGCCCTGCAGGACGCCCTCCTCACCATCCTCCGGGAACTGCCTGGGTTCCAGGGCGCCAGCAAGTTCAGCACCTGGGCCTACCGCATCTGCGTGAACCAGGCCCTCATGGCCCGGCGGAAGCGGATCCGGCGCCGGGAGGATGCCATTGAGGATCTGATGCCACGTTTCGCCGACGACGGGCATCACAAGGACGTGGACCTGCTCCTCGAATGGAGCGAGGACGCGGAGGCATTGATGAAGGTCGAGCGGGATGAGCTGAAGGCCAGGGTCCGGATGGGCCTGGACCGGCTGTCCGACGACCAGCGCGCCGTCTTCGTCCTGCGGGACCTCGAGGGCTGGGACACGGACGAGATCAGCCGGCACCTGGGCATCACGCGCGAGCTGGTGCGCCAGCGGGTCCACCGGGCCCGCCTGGCCCTGCGGGCCCTGCTGCCGGAATTCGCCCCCCGTCTGGCGGAGGACCGATGACGCTGCTCATGCCCACCTGCGCGGAAGTCGTCGACCTGCTCACGGACTACGAGGAGGGGGCACTGGGGCCCTTCGATTGGCTGGGCGTCAAGCTGCACTTGAGTCTCTGCCCGCCCTGCCGGGCCTTCCTGGACAGCTTCGAGCGCACCCCGGACCTGCTCCGGCGCCTCTGGCCCGAGCCCCCCGCCCCCTCCGCCGAGCGCGCCCTGGATGGCGCCCTGACGGCCCTGCGGCAGGGCCGGGTACCCCGCGGTCCCGTGCACCACCCCGAGGAGGTGGCCTGGCAGGCGCTGGAGCCCGGCGGGGACCCCCTCACGGCCCTGCTGCTGAAGGTGCACCTGGGGCATTGCGACAGCTGCCGGAGCCAGCATCCCGCCAGCGAAGCCATCCCCGCCGCGGGGCCTTCCGGCCGGGACGTCCTCAGCCTCCTCCGGCCCCACCTGCCCGCGGAGGATCGCTGGCGCTGGACCCGGCGGGGCCTCGGCGGCGCCCAGGTGGCCCGGCTTCTGCAGGATCCGGCCACCGGCGCCACGCTGAACCTGGCCCGCATGCCCGGCGGCATGAGCATGCCCCGCCACAGCCATGGAGGGGCCGAGCTGTCCCTGGTCCTGTCCGGCGCCATGCAGGACGGCCCCGCCCACCTCCGCCCCGGCGACTGGCTAGCCTGCGGCCCCGGCCAGCAGCACGGCCCAAGCACGGAGCCGGGCCTTGAATGCTGGGCCCTCCTCCGCATCGAGGGCGGCATCCGCTTCACTGGCTGGCGGCGTGTCCTGGGGACCGTGGGCTGAGGTGGTTCTCGTTCCGTAAGGCCAAGGATCTCCACGAAGGACACGAAGGAAAGACAAGGGCACGAAGGTGTTGCCCAGGGAAGACCCTACGTGGTCGTTCCCGCGCCCGCAGGGTGTATTCGTGCCCTTCGTGGAGGCCTTTAAGGGCTGGGTTGGGCCACTGGTTCCGGCCATGATCCAATGGGCCCATGACCGGACCTGCTGATCGGACGAAGGGCGCGGCCCTGGTGGCCCTGGCGGCGCTGTTGTGGAGCTCCAGCGGCCTCTTCATCAAGGTGCTGCCCCTGGGGGCGCTGCAGATCGCGTTCGCCCGGAGCCTGGTGGCGGCCCTCACCATCGCCCTGGTGGTGAAGCTCCGGGGCGGGCGGCCCTTCCCCCGACCCGACGCCCTGGCCCTCGCCTGCGCCCTCTCGTACGCCGGGGTGCTGGTCTGCTTCGTGGCCGCCACCAAGCTCACCACCGCGGCGAACGCGATCTTCCTCCAGTTCTCCGCTCCCATCTACCTCGTGTTCCTCGAGCCCTTCCTCGCCGGCCGCCGGGTGGCGGGCCGTGACCTCACGGCGGTGATGGTCTGCGTCGGGGCCATGGCGCTCTTCTTCGTGGGGCGCCTGGAGGCGGGCACCCTATCCGGCAACCTCGTCGGCATGGCCGCGGGCCTCTGCCTGGCCCTCTTCTCCCTCACCCTCAAGCTGCAGCGGGAGCGCCGGCCGGAGGCGGACCCCATCAGCTCCATCATCCTCGGGAACCTCCTGGTGGCGGCCCTCTGCGCCCCGCCAGCCCTGCGGGATTTCCATCCCTCCGCGGTCCACGCGGGCATCCTGCTCTACCTCGGCGTCTTCCAGATCGGCGTGGCCTACCTCTTCTTCAACGCCGGCATGAAGCACCTCAGCGCCACCGCCGCCGTGGTGACCGGCACCCTGGAGGCCGTCCTCAACCCCATCTGGGTGTTCCTGGGCATCGGGGAACGCCCTTCCGGCTGGGCCCTGCTGGGGGGCGCGATGATCCTCGGCACCATCGCCTGGTACAGCCTGCCGCCGAACCGCAAACCGGCCCGGGCCTGATCCGGGGCCCGCCTCCGAGTGGAGGAATCCGGGGGTGGCGCAAAGATGACTTAAGGGTTATCTTCTGCCCCAGGTCTCCCCGGCGGAGGTTCTTTTCATGCGCGGTCCATCCGAAGCCTTCCCCCTGGACGAGGCGTCCCTCCTCGCGGCCCTGGCGAGTGCTCCCGCACCGGACGCCCCGCGCATCCGCGAGCTGCTCGCCAAGGCGCGGGAGCTGAAGGGCCTGGACGAAGCCGACCTCCCGGCCCTCATGGCCCTGGAGGACCCGGAGCTGACGCAGGAGCTCTTCGCCACGGCCCGCTGGGTGAAGGAGCAGATCTACGGCAGCCGCATCGTGCTGTTCGCCCCGCTCTACGTCTCGAACCTCTGCGGGAACGAGTGCCTGTACTGCGCCTTCCGGGCCTCGAATCGCACCCTGCCCCGGCGGGCCCTGGACCAGGCGGAGATCGCCGCCGAAGTGGGCCAGTTGCTGGCCCAGGGCCACAAGCGGGTGCTCCTGGTGGCGGGCGAGGCCTACCCCGACGATGGGCTCGACTACATCCTGAAGGCCATCCGCACCGTGTACGCCACCCGCCACGGGGGCGACGCCATCCGCCGGGTGAACGTCAACATCGCGCCCCTGGAGGTGGCGGACTTCCGTCGCCTGAAGGATGAGGGCATCGGCACCTACCAGCTGTTCCAGGAGACCTACCATCGCGGCACCTACGCCCGGATGCACCCCCGTGGACAGAAGGCCGACTTCGACTGGCGCCTGGGCTGCATGGACCGGGCCATGGAGGGCGGCATCGACGACATGGGCCTCGGCGTCCTCTTCGGCCTCCACGACTGGCGCTTCGAGGTGCTGGCGCTGCTGCGCCACGCCCGGCACCTGGAGGCGCGCTTCGGCTGCGGCCCGCACACCCTCAGCGTGCCGCGCATCGAGCCCGCCGAGGGCTCGGCCACCAGCGCGGCCCCGCCCCACGCCGTCAGCGACGCGGCCTTCCGCAAGATCGTCGCCATCCTGCGCCTGGCCGTGCCCTACACCGGGCTCATCCTCAGCACCCGGGAGCGGCCCGAGATCCGGCGCGAGGCATTGGAGCTGGGCATCAGCCAGATCAGCGCCGGCAGCCGCACCAACCCCGGCGGCTACGAGGAGGACGCTCCCGAAGGCGGAGCCCAGTTCTCCCTCGGCGACCACCGGAGCCTCGACGAGGTGGTCCGGGAGCTGGCCGGGAGCGGCTTCCTCCCGAGCTTCTGCACCGCCTGCTACCGCCTGGGCCGCACGGGCGCGGACTTCATGGACCTGGCCAAGCCCGGCCAGATCAAGGCCCACTGCCTGCCCAACGCCCTCGCCACCCTGCAGGAGTACGCAGCGGACCACGCCAGCCCGGCCACGCGCGAGGCGGCGGAGCGGCTGCTGGCCGCGACCCTCGGGGACCTGGAGGGCCTGCCGCGGCGCCGGGCCGACGGCCTGGTGGACCGCATCCGGAAGGGGGAACGCGATGTGTTCTGCTGAGCTGCCCTCCGCCCCCCGCGGGCTCCGCCTGCACATCGGGCTCTTCGGCCGGCGCAACGTCGGCAAGTCCTCGCTGCTGAACGCACTCACCCGCCAAGAGGTGGCTCTCGTCTCGCCCCAGGCCGGCACCACCACCGACCCGGTGGAGAAGCCCATGGAGCTAGTCCCGCTGGGGCCCGTGCTCTTCGTGGACACGGCGGGGCTGGACGACGAAGGCGACCTGGGCGCCGCCCGCACCGCCCGCTCCCGCGCCGTGCTGGACCGCGTGGACCTGGGCATCCTGGTGGCCGAGCAGGGCGCCTGGGGCCCCTTCGAGCGCGGCCTGCTGGCCGAGCTGCGGGCCCGCGGCATCCCCGCGGTGGTGGCCCTGAACAAGGCCGACCTCGCGCCGGGCGGCGCGCCTCCTGATCCGGACGGGGCCACGGCCGTGGCGGTCTCGGCGGTGACCGGCGAGGGCCTGGAGGCGCTGAGGGCCGCCCTGCTCGTGGCGGCGCCCGGCGATCCCCCGGCCAGCCAGCACCTCATCGCGGACCTGGTGCCCGCGGGCGAGGTGGCGGTGCTCGTCATGCCCATCGACGCCTCGGCCCCCAAGGGGCGGCTGATCCTGCCCCAGGTCATGGCCATCCGCGACCTCCTGGACGGCGCGTGCCTCGCGCTGGTGCTCCAGGCCCGGGAGCTGCCCGTCGCGCTCGCCTGCCTGCGCCGCCCGCCGGCCCTGGTGGTCACCGACTCCCAGGCCTTCCGCGCCGTGGCCGAGGCCGTGCCGGAGACCATCCCCATGACCTCCTTCAGCATCCTCCTGAGCCGCCTCCAGGGGGACCTCCCGGCCCAGGCCCGGGGCGCCCTCGCGCTGGATGCGCTGCGCCCGGGCGATCGGGTGCTGGTGGCCGAGGGCTGCACCCACCATCCCACCGGGGAGGACATCGGCCGCGTGAAGCTGCCCCGCTGGCTGGCGCAGAAGGCGGGCGGCTCCCTGCGCTTCGACACAGTCCAGGGCCGGGACTTCCCCGGCGACCTGTCGCCCTACCGCCTCGTCGTGCACTGCGGGAACTGCATGGGCAACCGTGGGGAGATGCTGTCCCGGATCCGCCGCTGCGACGCTGCGGGCGTCCCCATCACCAACTACGGCCTCGCCATCGCGCACAGCCTCGGCATCCTCGAGCGCGCCCTGCGGCCCTTCCCCGGGATCCTGGAGGCGACCCATGCCTTGCAGCCCTGAGTTCCGCCTCGACCACGCGGGCCTGATGGCCTGGCTCCGGGAGGAGGATCCCCGGGAACTAGAGCGCCTGTGGGCCGAGGCGGACCGGGTCCGCCGCGAGCACGTGGGCGACGCGGTGCACCTCCGCGGCCTCATCGAGGTGTCTAGCCACTGCGTCCGGAGCTGCCTCTACTGCGGGCTCCGGGCCCAGGAGGAGGACCTGGACCGCTACCGGCTGGAGGCGGACGAGATCCTCGCCTGCGCGCGCCAAGCCGCGGTCCTGGGCTACAGCACCGTGGTGCTCCAGGGCGGCGAGGATCCCGGCCTCACGCGGGCCTTCATCGCGGAGGTCGTCCAATCCATCAAGCGCCAGACGCATCTGGCGGTCACCCTGTCCCTCGGAGAACGCGACGACGAGGACCTGCTCGCCTGGCGGGAGGCCGGCGCCGACCGCTACCTGCTCCGCTTCGAGACGGCGGACCGCGCGCTCTACCGGCGGGTCCACCCCAGCCTGCCGGGCCGCCTCAGCGACCGCCTGGGCCAGCTCCACCGCCTGCGGGCCATGGGCTACGAGATCGGCTCCGGCCTGATGATCGGCCTTCCGGGGCAGACCTGGGACACGCTGGCCACTGATCTCCTGCGGTTCCGGGAGCTGGACCTGGACATGATCGGCGTGGGCCCCTTCCTGCCCAGCCCCCGCACGCCCCTCGGCGGCCCCGGCGCTCTGGCCTTCCTCGCACCCCCGGCAGTGCAGGTTCCCAACGACGGGCCCACCACGCTCAAGGCCGTGGCCCTGAGCCGGCTGCTCTGCCCCGACGCGAACATCCCCGGCACCACCGCCCTGGCCACGCTGGACCGCGCCCAGGGACGGGAGCTGGCGCTCCTGCGCGGCGCCAACGTGGTGATGCCCAACGTGACGCCCCCGGCCTTCCGGGCGCGCTATGAGATCTACCCCGGCAAGGCCTGCGTGGGCGAGACGGCGGAGGCCTGCCGGGACGGCCTTGCGGAGCGTCTCCGTGCGCTCGGACGCTCCATCGCCAGGGGACCAGGAGGGCGCCTTAGCACACTCCGTCAAGAAAGGACGTTGTTCGCATCTCATCGTTGACATGAAGGTTGTCAATGGCCAGACTCCCTGCAGCCGGCGCCTCCGCCTTCAGGATTCCCAGCCTGATCCGCCCGCGCCTTTGACATCCGCCCCGGCCCAGCGGCCGGGGGTAGGAGATTCCATGCCGCAGCCCGTGCATGACTTCTATCAGGCCATGGCCGACCGGGTCGGCCGGAGCCTCGCCGACCGGGACGCCGAGCACCAGGTCGTGGTGCAGGTCGGATCCGCCACCTGCGAGCACGCGGCCGGCTCCCAGGCCGTGGCGGACGAGCTGGTCCGCCACATCCGGGCCTCGGGCCGGAAGGACATCCTCCTGCACCGCACCGGCTGCACGGGCCGCTGCTCCCGCGAACCCATCCTCGGCGTCCGGCTCCCCGGGCGGCTCCCGGTGAAGTACGAGCGGGTGAACCGCGACCTGGTCCACCGCATCTTCACCGAGCACATCCAGGGCGGCACCCCCGTGGCGCAGCATGTGCTGGACCACGAGGCCGGGCCGTTGCCGGAGCGCGAGCTGCTGTTCTGTGAGGGTTCCCGCTGCCACGGCTCCGGCCCCGGCCCGCGGGAGCGCTTCGCGGCCATGCTCGCGGAACGCGGCGTCTCCCGGGAGTCCGTCCGGATCGGCGCGGCGAGCTGCTTCGGCGCCTGCGGCCTGGCCTCCGATCATCTGGCCTCCGCCGGCCCGGCCACCTACGTGCTGGCGCGCCCCGAGAAGGTGCTCTACCGGGTGACCGGGGAGGAGGACCTCGCCGCCATCCTCGACGGCCACCTGATCGGCGGACAGGTCGTCGAGCGCCTGCGGGCCCAGGAGGAACCCATCGCCCTGGCCTTCATGGAGCGCTACGGCGACGTGGCCTTCTTCAACCGCCAGAGCCGCGTCGCGCTCCGCAACGCCGGCGTGGTGGACCCGGAGAGCCTCGACGAGTACGTGGACATGGACGGCTTCAAGGCCCTGGCCGACGTGCTCGAGCGCCGCGACCCCGACTGGGTGATCGGGGAGCTGACCAAGGCCCGGCTGCGCGGCCGGGGCGGCGGCGGCTATTCCACCGCCGCCAAGTGGACGATGGCACGGAAGCAGGCCGATGCCACCCGCTTCATCATCTGCAACGGCGACGAGGGCGACCCCGGGGCCTTCATGGACCGCTCCATGCTCGAGAGCGATCCCTTCAACATCGTCGAGGGCATGATCATCGGCGGCTTCGCCATCGGGGCGCAGAGGGGCTTCTTCTACATCCGCGCCGAGTACCCGCTGGCCATCCGGCGCATCCAGCAAGCCATCGAGACCTGCCGCGCCCACGGCCTCCTCGGCCGGAACATCATGGATTCCGGCTGGGACTTCGACCTGGAGATCCGGCTCGGTGCGGGCGCCTTCGTCTGCGGCGAGGAGACCGCCCTCATCCGCTCCATCGAGGGCGAGCGTGGCCAGCCCCGGGTCCGCCCGCCCTACCCCACGGACCGCGGACTCTGGGACCACCCCACCGTCATCAACAACGTGGAGACCTTCGCCAACATCTCGGCCATCCTCCGCTACAGCGGCGACTGGTACGCCCGTCTCGGAACGGAGAAGAGCGGCGGAACCAAGGTCTTCGCCCTGGCCGGGAAGGTGCGCCACACGGGCCTCGTGGAAGTGCCCCTGGGGACGCCCCTCGCGCGGGTGGTGAACGACATCGGGGGCGGCGTCACCGGCGGAAGAGAGCTCAAGGCCATCCAGACCGGCGGCCCCGCCGGCGGGTTCATCCCGGCTTCCATGCAACACATGGAAGTGGACTTCGAGCCCCTGCAGAAGGCCGGCTCCATCATGGGCTCCGGCGGGATGATCGTCCTGAGCGAGGACGACTGCATGGTCGATATCGCCAAGTTCTACATCGCCTTCAGCCAGGACGAGAGCTGCGGCAAGTGCACGCCCTGCCGCGAGGGCACCACGCGCCTCCTGGAGATCCTGGAGCGCATCACCCAGGGCAAGGGGGAGCTCTCGGACCTGGACAAGCTCGAGCGCCTGGCCCGCCTCTGCCAGCGCACCAGCCTCTGCGGTCTTGGCCGCGCCGCGCCGAACCCCGTGCTGTCCAGCCTCAAACATTTCCGCGGGGAGTTCCTGGCCCACATCGTGGACAGGCACTGCCCGGCGAAGAAGTGCGTGGCCCTGATCCACTACGAGATCAACCCGGAGAAGTGCGTCGGGTGCACGATCTGCGCCCGGAACTGCCCCGTGGCGTGCATCGCCGGCACCCGGAAGGAGGCCCACGTCATCGACCAGGCCGCCTGCGTGAAGTGCGGAAACTGCTTCGACGTCTGCAAGTTCGCCGCGGTCGACCGGGTGTAGGAGCGTGCCATGTCCCAGATGATCAACCTCACGATCGACGGCGAGACCATCCTGGTCCCGGCCGGCACCACGGTCATGGACGCGGCGGAGCGGCTCGGCATCCACATCCCGCGCCTCTGCTACCACCCGAACCTCAGCCTCGAAGGCAGCTGCCGCGTCTGCGTGGTGCAGGTGGAGGGCTTCGACCACTGCCTGGCCTCCTGCGCCACCACGGCCTGGGAGGGCATGGAGGTCCAGACCAACAGTCCGGTCATCCGGCAAGCCCGGCGCGACATCGTGGAGCTCCTGCTGGACAATCACCCGAAGGACTGCCAGACCTGCGACCGCGACGGCGTCTGCGAGCTGCAGAACCTGGCCTACCGGCTGGGCGTGCGGGAGCGCCACTTCGAGGGCCGTCGCAAGCAGTTCCCCGTGGACGACAGCGGCGCCTCGGTCGTGCGGAACGCCGAGAAGTGCATCCTCTGCGGCCGCTGCATCCGGGTCTGCGATGAGATCCAGGGCGTGGCCAACCTCAGCCAGCACGGCCGCGGCTTCACCACCGTGGTGGGCCCCGCGAACCTGGCCCCCATGGACGAGAGCGCCTGCATCCAGTGCGGCCAGTGCGTGAGCGTCTGCCCCACAGCCGCCTTCCTGGAGCAGGACCACACCGAGCGGGTCTGGGAGGCCCTGGGCCATCCCCGCACAGAGAAGCACGTGGTGGCCACCACCGCGCCCGCCATCCGCGCCGCCCTGGGCGAGGCCTTCGGCCTTCCGGTCGGAACCCCGGTCACGGGGAAGATGGTGACGGCCCTCCGCCGCATGGGCTTCGATGCCGTCTTCGACGTCAACTTCAGCGCGGACCTCACCGTCATGGAGGAGGCCCACGAGCTGCTGAAGCGGATGGAAGGCGGCGGCCCCCTGCCCCTGCTCACCTCCTGCAGCCCCGGCTGGGTCAGCTTCCTGGAGAAGTTCTACCCCGAGCTGATTCCGCACATGTCGAGCTGCAAGAGCCCGATGCAGATGCAGTCCACCCTCATCAAGAGCTACTACGCCCAGCAGAAGGGCCTCGACCCCCAGAACATCTACGTGGTCTCGGTCATGCCCTGCGTGGCCAAGAAGTTCGAGGCGGCCCGGCCCGAGCACACCCTGGACGGCCGCCCCACCACCGATGCCGTCGTCACCACGCGCGAGCTGGCCCAGATGATCAAATCCTACGGCATCGACTTCACCCGCCTGCCGGACGGCGAGTTCGACCATCCCCTGGGCACCTCCTCCGGAGCCGCCGACATCTTCGGGGCCACGGGCGGCGTCATGGAAGCGGCCCTGCGCACGGCGGCCTTCAAGCTCACGGGCCGGAACCTCGGGAACCTCGAGCTGACGGAGGTGCGCGGCGCCGCTGGCGAGATTCGCGAGGCGTCGGTGACCCTGGCGGGGAGGACCCTCAACGTGGCCGTGGCCAACGGCCTCCAGAACGCCAAGGTCCTGCTGGACGCGGTGAAGCGGGGCGAGAAGGAGTACCACCTCATAGAGATCATGGCCTGCCCTGGCGGCTGCATCTGCGGCGGCGGCCAGCCCTATCCCCCGATCGGCAGCTACACCATGAACCGGGACCTGGCGAAGGGCCGCGCCCGGGCCCTCTACGGCATCGACTCAGGCAAGACCCTCCGCTGCAGCCACGACAATCCCGACGTGCAGAAGCTCTACGAGGCGCTCCTGGACGAGCCCCTCAGCCCAAAGGCGCACTCCCTGCTCCACACGCACTACACCGCCCGCACCCCCCGGGGGATCCGATGACCACCTGCCCGCATTGCCCCACCGACAACTGGCCCGAACTGGAGCGGGGCTACCGCGCCATGCTCCCCGGGGACGTCCTCGCGTTCATCGACGGAAACCGGGATCGCGAGCACAGCGAAAGCCTGCTCATCGCCA
This sequence comes from Geothrix paludis, assembly GCF_022808815.1. Taxonomy (GTDB): domain Bacteria; phylum Acidobacteriota; class Holophagae; order Holophagales; family Holophagaceae; genus Geothrix; species Geothrix paludis. The sequence continues at coordinate 136,350 of NZ_JAKZLC010000004.1, forward strand.
CGCTCCACATGGTCCAGGACCACTTCGGCCACCTGGGTCCCGGCCACCTCGAGGCCGTGGCCCAGCTCATGCAGATCCCCCTGGCCAAGGTCACAGGCGTGGCCACCTTCTACCACTACTTCCGCCTCCAGCCCCGGGGGAGGTACCTTATCAACGTCTGCCTCGGCACCGCCTGCTACGTGAAGGGCGCGGAGAAAGTGGCCCAGAAGCTCATGGACGAACTGGGCATCCACTTCGGCGAGACCAGCAAGGACGGCGTCTTCAGCCTGGAGAGCACCCGCTGTGTGGGCACCTGCGGCCTGGCGCCGGTGGTGATGATCGGCGAGGAGGTCCACGGCCCGCTCACCCCCGGCCAGGTCCCCGCCCTGCTGGAGACTTACCTCGCCCGCGCCGCCGAGGAGATGGCGAAGGTCTGAAGGGTCACAGCCTTCCCGAGGCCCGCATCTCCACGAACCCGGTGCTCAGCGGCACCAGCAGCACGCCCACCGCCAGGCCCACCACCCCGTGCCATCCCGCCAGGTGGTAGGCGTGGCCGCTGAGGGTGATGCCCGTGGCTCCGCCCAGGTAATAGAAGAGCACGTAGAAGGCGTTGGCCCGCCCCCGGCCGGCAGCGAGCCTCCGGTTCAGGGCCCCGGCCGCCGAGGCATGGATGGTGAAGAAGCCCGCGCAGACCAGGGCCAGGGCGAGGGCCATGGCCCATCCCCGCGGGATGAGCGTCACCGCCAGTCCCGCGCCGAAGACCAGCGATCCCGCCGCCATGGCCGCGCCGTTGCCGATGCGGTTGCTGAGACGGCCCGCCAGCGGCCCCGCCACCACGCCCACGAGGTAGGAGAGGTAGAGCAGGGTCACGGCGCGGGTGGACCAGTGGAAGGGCGCCCCGTGGAGGTAGAAGGGCATGTAGTTGAAGACCGAGGAGAACACGAAGAAGCCGCCGCCGCTCACGCAGTAGAGGCGGAACAGGTCGTGACGGAACAGCACGTCGCGGAAGCGCACGGTCTCCGTGCCATGGGCCGCCCCGCGGTCCTCCCGAGGCAGGCCCGCATGGGCCGCCAGGGTGGCGGCCAGCAGCAGGATCGCCGCCATGAGGAAGGCCCAGCGCCAATGGGCGGGCGGCAGCACGAAGCCTCCCAGCAGGCGGCCCGATAGCCCACCCACCACGGTGGCGGAGACGTACGACCCCATCACCACGTTGAGCCGCTCCGCGGGCATCTCCCGGGCCAGGTAGGCGGCCAGGCAGGTGGTGAGGGCCGGCACGAAGAGCCCCTGGACGAACCGGGCGGCCACGAGCAGGGGCAGCGTCGGCGCCAGGGCCGACGCCACTCCGGCGGCGGCCACCACCAGGCCCCCCGTGAGCAGGATGGGCCGGATGGCCATGCGGTCCGCCAGGGCGCCGAAGGGCAGGTTCGCCAGGGCGATGCCCAGCACCACGGCGGACACGGTGAGCGAGGCCGTGCCCTCGCCCACGCCGAAGGTCTGGCGCAGCACCGGCAGCACCGGCTGGGGGATGTAGACCGTGGTGAACACCGCGCTGACCAGGGCGAAGACCAGCCACTGGAGCCTGGAGAACGGGTCGCGGGACATCCTTTCAGCATAGCTTCCCCGCTCGGCGGACGGCGGGCTTGCGCGGCTCCGCTATGCTGGGTCCGTCCCCTGGAGTCGCCATGGCCGCGCCACGTCCTTCCATCCCCGGCCCCCTCATCCTCGGTCACCGCGGGCTCTCCTCGAAGCACCTGGAGAACTCCATGGAAGCCTTCCGCGCGGCCCTGGCCGCGGGCATGGACGGCTTCGAGCTGGACGTGCAGCCAACCCGCGACGGCGTCTGCGCCATCCTCCACGATGACGACCTGGCACGCACCGCGAACGGCTCGGGAATCCTGCGGAAGATGAGGGCCGCCGAGCTGCCCGCCCTGAAGAACGGCGAGCCCGTGCCCCGCCTGGCGGACGCGCTGGAGCTGCCCGCCAAGCTCATCAACGTGGAGCTGAAGGGCGAACCCGGCTGGCAGCAGGCCCTGGCCACGGTGGAGGCCGCCGAGGTCCTGGACCGCGTGCTCTTCAGCAGCTTCGAGCACAGCGAGGTGCTCCAGCTCTGGGCCGCCTGCGAGACCGCCCGCTGCGGCTTCCTGTGGGAGACGGACGAGGCCCTGGACCTCACGCCCGAGGAGCTGGCCGACCTGCCGGAGGCCCTCTGGCTGCACCCACCCCTCAAGGCCGTGAAGGCCCAGCCCCGCCTCTGGCAGCCCTACGCCGACCGCCTGGCGATCTGGGGCATGAAGACACCGGCCGAGGCCAAGGACCTGCCCTTCACCCCCGCCGTGCTCATCGTGGACGGGCTGTAGCCCTCAACCCGCCCGCTCTGCCCGGGCCAGCGCCTCCCGCACCTTGACCCGGAGCTTCGAGGGCGTGAAGGGTTTCTGGAGGAAGGGCACCTGGGCCTCCAGCACGCCATGGCGCAGGATGGCATCGTCGGTGTAGCCCGACATGAACAGGACCGCCAGGCCCGGATGGTGCACGAGCACCTGCTCGGAGACCTGGCGCCCGTTCATCCCCGGCATGATCACGTCGGTGAGGAGGAGGTGGATGCGGCCCGCGCCCTGGGCGTGCTGGGCGCACAGGGCCAGGGCCTCGTCCCCGTTCCGCGCCTCGAGGACCGTGTAGCCCGCCTGTCGCAGCACACTCCCCGCCACCTCGCGCACCTGGTCCTCGTCCTCGACCAGCAGGATGGTCTCGCTGCCACCCTCATCAACCGGCAGGGCGGAGGCCCCGGGGGCGTCCGGGCAGTCCTTCTCGCGGATCTCCGGGAAGTAGATCTTGAAGGTCGAACCCACGCCGACCTCGCTGTAGAGCCAGATGTGCCCGCGGCTCTGCTTCACGATCCCGAAGACCGTGGCGAGGCCGAGGCCCGTCCCCTTCCCCCGCGCCTTCGTGGTGAAGAAGGGCTCGAAGATGCGCGCCTGCGTGGCCTTGTCCATGCCCAGCCCCGTGTCGCTGACGGCCACCATGACATGGGGCCCCGGGGCCACGCCCAGATGCTCGGCGGCGTAGGCCCCATCGAGATCGGCGTTGGCCGTCTCCAGGGTGAGCGTCCCGCCTTCCGGCATGGCGTCCCGCGCATTGATGGCCAGGTTCAGGATCACCTGCTCGACCTGGCTGGGGTCCGCGAACACCTTCATCAGGCTTTCCGGGCAGCGGATCTTGATCTCGATGTGCTCGCCCAGGAGCCGCCTGAGGATCGGGCTGATGCCCTGCAACACCCCGTTGAGGTCCAAGGCCTGGGGAGCCAGGATCTGCTGGCGGCTGAAGGTGAGGAGCTGCCGGGTCAGGCTGGCCGCCCGCTCGGAGGCCTGCCGGATCGCCTGCAGGTGGGCGTTCCCCGGGTGGCCCATCTCCAGCACCTCGGACGCGCCGAAGATCACGGTCAACAGGTTGTTGAAGTCGTGGGCAATGCCGCCGGCCAGGCGGCCGACCGCCTCCATCTTCTGGGCCTGGCGGAGCTGCTCCTCGCTGCGCAGCAGCGCCTCGTTCGCCTGCTGGAGCTCCGCCGTGCGCGCCTCCACCCGAGCCTCGAGGTGGACCTGGAGGTCCCGCAGCTGCCGGTTCGCCTCCTGGATCTCCTGGGCCCGCTGGAAGATCTCCGCCTCCACCTGGGAGGCCCGGTCCCTCAGTTCATCCGCCAGATGGCCCTGGGCGCGATGGGCCTCCTTGAGCCGGACGAACTCCGTCACGTCCTCCACCCGGTGGAGGATGAACCGCACCTCGCCGGCCGGGGACAGGACCGGGGCGTTCAGCGGGCTCCAGTAGCGCCGCTCGAACCCTCCTCCTTCGGAGGACGGTCGCTGGATGTCGTACTTCTGCACGGCCATCGCGTCGGGCCGTTTGAGGGAGAGGACCCGGTGGAGCGACTCGCGGAGGTTGGCCACGCCGGTGGCGGCCGGATCATCCGGATTGTCCGGGAACACCTCGAAGATGCCCCGGCCGAGGATGTCCTCCCGTTGGGTCAGGGAGGCCGAGAGGTAGGCGTCGCTGACGCCCACGATCACCAGGCCGGGGTCCAGGACCAGGTACAGCCCCGGCAACGATTGGAAGAGGAGCCTGAAATCAGGCTCCGGAGGGCCTGGTCTGGCGTCCGCAAGCGGCATGTCGCGACCTCCCGCATCCTCCGCGGTGTGCGCCAGTATAGTCAGCGCCTCATCACGACTTCCACCCTTGGGGGAGGTCCGCCGGGAAAGGAATCCCTCACAGCAACCGCCGCTTGAGCGCCGCCTGGTCCGCCGCCAGGGGCTCGCAGAGCAGGGGCTTGTCCAGCAGGTCGCTGAGGGACTTGGGCAGCGGGATCTCCCGGCCCAGGGTGGGCTCCAGGGACTCGCGGAACTTCGCCGGGTGTGCGGTGGCGAGGAAGACGCCCTGCTCGCCTTCGCGCAGCTGGTTCTGCAGGACGCCGCAGGCCACGGCTCCGTGGGGATCCGCCAGGTAGCCGTCGCGGTCGAGGTCGAGCACGGTCTGCCGCGTCTCTTCGTCCGTGCGGCTGCCCCAGCGCAGGGCCGTGGCCATGGCGCCGTGGTCGCCCCGGAACAGCGCGTGGATGCGCTCCCAGTTGCTGGGCGCGCCCACGTCCATGGCGTTGGAGAGCGTGGCCACGGAGGGCCGGGGGCGGTACTCGCCCGTGTCCAGGTAGTCCGGCACCACGCGGTTGGCGTTCGTGGCCACCACGAAGCGGGCGATGGGCGCGCCCGTGGCCTGGGCCAGCAGGCCCGCGTAGAGGTTGCCGAAGTTGCCGCTGGGCACGGCCACCACCAGCGGGGCGCCGCGTTCCGCCTGGGCCGCAGCCTCGTAGTAGTACAGCAGCTGCGCCAGGAGGCGGGCGATGTTGATGCTGTTGGCCGATGTCAGCCCTAGGCCGCCGACGAGGTCAGGGTCCTCGAAGGCCCCCTTCACCAGCCGCTGGCAGTCGTCGAAGGCGCCCTCCACCGCCAGGGCCAGCACGTTGGCGCCGCAGGTGGCGAACTGGCGCTCCTGCAGGGGCGACACGCGGCCCGCGGGATAGAGCACCACGGCCCGGACGCCCGGCACCCCAAGAAAGGCGCTGGCCACGGCCGCGCCCGTGTCGCCGGAGGTGGCCGTGAGCACGGTGCGCGGCTTCGCGGCGGCATCCAAGGCCAGCACCCGGGCCAGGAAGCGGGCGCCGAAGTCCTTGAAGGCCAGGGTGGGCCCGTGGAAGAGCTCCAGGGCCGAGAGGCCGGGCCGCACGGGCACCAGGGGCGCGGGGAAGGTGAAGGCGGCGCGGGCCATGCCCTCCACCTCGGGGCGGGACAGTTCGTCGCTCAGGAGGCGGTGGAGGGTCTCTGCGGATCGCGTCTGGAAATCCAGCTTCAGCAGATCCACCGCGTCGGCGAAGCGGGGGATCTCGACCGGGGCGAAGAGGCCACCGTCCGGGGCCAGGCCCTGGTGGGCGGCCTCCAGGAACGTGGCCTGGATGGCAGGATTGCGAGTGCTGGCGAGCTTCATGGCTGGGCCTCGAGGAAGAGGGGGCGGGGCACGGGCGAGAGGAGTCGGGCGCCCTCCAGATCCAGGGCGCAGATCCAGGTCCGGCTGGCGAGGCCGGCCTGCGCGAAGCCGTGCTGGAGGGCCACCGCCACGGCGCCGGCGTCCGTCTCGTCGCCGGCCACGGCGAAGATCGACGGACCGGATCCCGACAGGGTGCAGCCCATGGCCCCGGCAGCCAGGGCCCCGTCCTGGGCGGCGCGGAAGCCCGGCACCAGGGGGGCGCGGTGGGCCTCCACCAGGGGATCGCGCAGGCAGCGCACCAGGAGGGCCCGATCGCCGGTGTGCAGGGCATGCACGAAGCCCGCGAGGTTGCCGGCGAAGTCCACCGTATCCACCCAGGCCGGGCGCGCCGGCAGGGCCGCCCGGCTTTGGGCCGTGGGCAGCTGGAACTCCGGGTGGGCCACCACCAGGAGCAGGTCCGGGGGCCAGGGCAGGCGACGGGCCGCGGGCTTCCCGTCCCGGCCAGGAACGGTCAGCTGGAGGCCGCCCAGCAGGGAGGGGGCCACGTTGTCCAGGTGGATGCCGCCGCTGGTCGAGCCCTCGGCCCGCCCCGCCAGCTCCAGCAGCTCGGGCACGCCGAGGGGATCGCCACAGAGGGCCTGGAGGGCCGCCAGGGTGGCCACGATGGAGCTGGCGCTGGAGCCCAGGCCGCTGGCCACGGGGAGGCGCTTCTCCAGGCGCAGGGCGAAGGGGCCGGCCGGGCGGCCCTGAGCCTTGAGCGCGTCCTGGTAGAGGCCCGCGGCGCGCAGCACGAGGTTGGGACGCGTGTCCCCGGCCAGAGCCGCCGCGAAGGGGCCCTCCAGATGGAAGGAGGCCTCCGCCGCCGGGGCCGCATGCACGAGGTCGCCCAGGAGGCTGCCATCCAGGGGGGCCAAGGCCCCGCCCAGCAGGTCGAAGCCCGCGGCGAAGTTGCCGATGCTGGCCGGGGCATAGGCCGTCACGCCGTTCGAACCAAAGCCGGGCTCCGTCATGAGGACCTCCGCCGCGAGGGCCGGGCGCCGCCGGGCACCAGGCGCAGCACGTCCGCCAGCACACCCGCGGCCGTCACCTCCGCGCCCGCACCATAGCCGCGGATGACCATGGGATGCGGCTGGTAGCGCTCGGTGAGCAGGGCCAGGGCGTTCTCGCCGCCCTTGATGGCCATGAAGGGATGCTCCCCATCCACGGGCAGCAGCCCCACGCGACAGCCGCTGTCCGAAAGACTGCCCACGTAGCGCAGGGTCTTTCCCTCGGCTTTCAGGGCCGCCAGGCGCTCGCGGAAGGGCGCGTCCAGCTCCGGTAGCCGCGCCATGAAGGTGGGGATGTCGCCGCTGGCGTCGAAGGACGCGGGCAGCAGGCCCTCCACCTGGACATCGGCCAGCTCCAGCTCCATGCCCAGCTCCCGGGCCAGGATGAGGAGCTTGCGGGCCACGTCCATGCCGCTGAGGTCGTCCCGGGGATCGGGCTCGGTGAAGCCGCTCTCCTTGGCGGACCGCACGGCCTCCGACAGGGGCACGCCGTCCCCCAGCAGACCCAGGATGTACGACATGGACCCGGAGAGGATGCCCTCGGCGCGCAGTACGCGGTCGCCGGTGAGCACCAGGTTCTTCACGGTGTCGATGATGGGCAGGCCCGCGCCCACGTTGGCCTCGTAGAGGAAGCGCAGGCCGCGCCGCGACGAGCGCTCCCGCAGCTCGCGGTAGAAGGCCTGGGAGGCGCTGTTGGCCTTCTTGTTGGCGGTGACCACGTGGAAGCCCGCGTCGAAGAGCTCCGGATAGCGGCCCGCCAGCTCGCCGCTGGTGGTGCAGTCCACCAGCACGGAGAGGGCCGGCGGGCCGTTGCGTACCACCGCCATCAGGCGGTCCAGGTCCATGGGCTCGCCCTGGGCCAGGTCCTCGCGCCAGTGGTCCAGGTCCAGGCCCTTGGCGTCCAGGCGCATGCGGCGGCTGGTGGCGATGGTGGTCACCCGCAGGTCCAGGCCCTGCGCAGCCAGCTTGGCCTGCTGCCGCTGGATCTGGCCCAGGAGGCTGCCGCCCACGTTGCCGGCCCCCAGCAGGTGCACGTCCACCACCACCTGGGTCCGGAAGAAGCGGCGGTGGATGTGTGGCAGGGCGCGGGCGCCCTCGGCCTCCTCCACCACGGCGGAGATGATGCGCTCGCTGGCCCCCTGGGCGATGGCCACCACGTTGCAGCCCACCTCCGCCAGCGCGTCGAAGAAGGTGCCCGCCACGCCGGCCCGGGTGCGCATGCCGTCGCCCACGATGCTGAGGACGGAGAGGCCGTCACGCAGGTCCAGGGGATCCAGGAAGCCCGCCGCCAGCTCCGCGGGGAAGGCCTCCTGGATGGCGGCCACGGCGCCAGGCCCGTCCGCCTGGCGCACGGCGAAGCAGATGGACAGCTCGGACGAGCTCTGGGTGATGAGCACCACGGAGATGCCCTTGCGCGCCAGGGCGCCGAACACGCGGCCCGCGATGCCGGGCACGCCCAGCATGCCCGGGCCCGTGAGGTTTACCACCGACAGCCCCCGCAGGAAGGAGATGCCCCGCACGCCGCTGGGGGGCGGCGGCACGGCCTCGCGGATCACGGTGCCGGGGTGGGCGGGATCGAAGCTGCTGCATACCCGCACGGGGATGCCCCGCTCCCGCACGGGGGGGATGGTCTTGGGATGGAGCACCTTGGCGCCGAAGAAGGAGAGCTCCATGGCCTCCTCGAAGCTGGCCTCCGGCAGGGGGAAGGCCTCGGGCACCAGCCTGGGATCGGCGCTGTAGAGGCCCACTACGTCGGTCCAGATCTCCAGCAGGTCCGCCTCCAGGGCCGCGGCGGCGAGCGCCGCGCTGTGATCGGAACCGCCCCGGCCCAGGGACAGGATGCGCCCCTGCTCGTCGCCGCCGAAGAAGCCCGGCAGCACCCACAGGCCGCCCTCCCCCGCCTTCACCGCGGCGAAGCGGGCCCCGGTCTCCGCCAGGCAGGGCCGGGCCTGGAGGGGGTCGCCCTCCACACGGACGTATTCCACCGGATCCAGGTAGCGGGGCTCCAGCCCCCGGGCCCTCAGCAGGGCCACGAGGATGGCGCAGGAAGCCCGCTCACCCAGGCTGGAGACCTGCGCCCGCACCGAAGGCGGCCCCTCCTCCAGCAGGGCCATGCCGTGGAGCAGGCGGCGGCCCAGTGTCTCCAGCTCGTCCAGCTCCGCGCGGAGGCTTGCCGCGCCCGGCCCCAGCTCCCCCGCCAGGGCTTCCACCACCTCGGCGTGGAGGGCCCGGAAGGTGTCCATGAGGCGGTCCGCCGCGGCGGGGTCCGGCACGCGTCCGTCGTTCACCAGCAGGTTCGTCACCCCGGCCATGGCGGAGGCCACGACGCAGACGCGGTGGGTGGTCCGGGCGGCGCCCACCAGGTCCGCCACGGTGCGGAGCCGCGCGGCGCCGGCGACGCTGGTGCCGCCGAATTTCATGACGCGGATGGGAGTGGGCTGCATGGGGGGCTCCGTCGGATCAAAACAGTCGGATCAAAACAGAAAGCCCCGCGGGGTGCGCGGGGCCGAATCTGAAGGAAGGGTCAGGTCAGGCGCCGCGGTGGTCCGGGTGCGTAATGGTACCGTTGGTGGTGGTCATAAAGCTGGACATGCCGGTGCCCATCGCGCCCAGGCGCGCGGCGCCCATCGCGGAGATCCGCGAGGCACTCAGGAGCTGTTCAGACACTCGAACCATGTCCGACATCATCCGGGAAGATGGTGGAAAGTCAATCAAATTGCTTCACACGACGGCCCAGGGCCACGCTGCTGCCCAGCCACAATCCTGAGCAGCCCACCGCGGCCAGGCCCACGGGGATGGCCAGGGCCGCGAAGGCCGTGGGGGCCCAGACCCCCAGCAGGTCGCCGCCGCGGTAGATGAAGGTGTCGATGAAGGGCTTCGACTTGTAGCGCTCCTCGGGGCCCAGCGGGATGTAGAGGATCTCCCGGGCCGGGCGGTCCACAGCGTAGTGGAGGCCCCGGCGCAGCACCTGGAACAGGGCCATGACGCCGAAGGTGGGCCAGGCCCACAGGGCGCCGAAACCCGCCAGGCTCAGCACCGGCAGGATGGACAGCACCACCGGGACGCCCAGGGCCGTGATGAGGCGGCCCGTGAAGAACACCTGGGTGACCAGGGTGAGGACGTTCACCCAGAGGTCGATGCGGGCGAAGGCCGCCGTGCGCGCCGCCGTGCCGTGGAAGGTGCGCTCGACGATGGCGCCCTGCTGCAGGTAGAGGAAGGTGCTGGTGATGGTGAAGAGCAGGATGTAGGCGCAGATGAGCTGGAGGTAGCGGGAGGTGGCGATGAGGCGCAGGCCCGCCAGCAGGCCCGGCCCCGGTTCCCGCGCTCCGTGGGCCACGTCGCCCAGGGCGAAGATCGCCGCCAGGCGCTTCACGCACTGCACGGCCAGTTCCAGCGTCAGCGCGGAGAGCAGCAGGAGGGAGAGAGGATCCACCTTCACCTGGAGGCCGCCCAGGGCGGCCCCCTTCGTGAGGGCCCCCGTCACCGCCGCGCCGGCGATGGCCCCCAGGCTCCCGCCCATGGCGATGAACCCGAAGAGCCGCTTGCCCTGGGGCTCGGACCACACGTCGGACATGAGGCCCCAGAACACGGACACCACGAAGAGGTTGAAGACGCTGAGCCAGATGTAGAAGGCGTAGCCCAGCGCCGCGCCGCCGTGGCCCGGCAGCAGGCGGAAGGCCAGGAAGAAGGCCACCATGTTCAAGGCGAAGAAGCGGTAGGCCCAGGGGATGAAGCGCCGCCGCGGCAGCTTCGACACCAGGGCGGCGAAGGCCGGGTTCGCCAGGGCCATGGCCAGCAGGGTGCCCGTCATGAGCCAGGGCAGCTTGTCCGCGCCCCGGGCGATGCCCATGGCCTCGCGCACGGGCCGCAGCAGGTAGTAGCCGAAGAGCAGCAGGAAGAAGTACAGGGCGGACCAGGCCAGGGCCGGGGCCTCGCCCTCCTCCAGCATCACGAGGCGACGGAGCAGGCGGGCGGGCGTCATGGGACTCCGGAAAAGATGTTGCGGATGCGAATGGGAGGAGTATATATCGATTCACGATGCATCAGCCCCAACCCGATCGCCGGAGGTTCCTATGACCGTCTCCCGCCGCGAGTTCCTCCAGTGGTCAGCCGCCGCCTCGGCCCTGGCGGCCACGGGATGCCGCCTGTCCACCACGCCCGCCAAGGCCGCGCCCAAGCGCATCCTCATTCTCGGCGGCACGGGCTTCCTGGGCCCCGCCACCATCGAGATCGCCCAGAGCCGCGGTCACCACGTGACCATGTTCAACCGCGGGAAGACGCGCCCCGACCTCTTCCCCGGTGTGGAGAAGCTGCACGGCGATCGCGACCCGAAGAAGGGCGAGGGCCTGAAGGCCCTGGAGACGGGCACCTGGGACGCCGTCATCGACAACAGTGCCTACTACCCGCGCATGGTGGCCGCCTCCGCCGGCATGCTGGCGCCTCGCGTGAAGCAGTACCTGATCATCTCCAGCATCAGCGCCTACAAGGAACCCAACCCCGAGAACGGCACCGAGGACGCGCCCCTGGCGACCCTGGCCGATCCCGCCGTCGAGGAGATGGGGAAGGAATACCAGAACTACGGCGGCCTCAAGGCCCTCTGCGAGCAGGCGGCCCAGAAGGCCCTGCCCGGCCGCACGGCGGTGATCCGGCCCGGCTACATCGTGGGCCCCGATGATCCCTCGGGCCGCTTCACCTACTGGCCCGTGCGCTTCGACAGGGGCGGCGAGCTCGCCGTGCCCGGCGGCGCGTCCGATCCGGTGCAGATCATCGATGTCCGCGACCTGGCGGCCTGGCTGGTGCATCTGGTGGAGCAGGGCACCGTGGGCACCTTCAATGCCTGCGGCCCCGACAAGCGCCTGGCCTGGGGCAGCCTCGTGGAAGCCTTCCAGAAGGCCGGGAACGCGAACGCCAAGCCGGTCTGGATTCCCACGGAGTTCATGGCCAAGCAGAAGGACATCGAGTTCCCCATCTGGGCCCCCTACGCGGGCGAGACCAAGGGCTTCCACACCTGGCGCAACGACCGCGCCGTGAAGGCCGGCCTGCGCTTCCGCCCCGCCCTCGAGACCGTGAAGGACACCCTGGCCTGGTACAAGACGCAGGAGAAGGTGGAGAAGGGCCGCACCAAGCTCGCCGGCCCCAGTGCCGAAGCCGAGGCCAAGCTCATCGCAGCCTGGCGTGCGGCATCCAAGCTCAAGGGCTGACCGGATCCGCCCCTCCGTGGATGCAGGCCCCATGCGACAATGGCCTCCATCCACGGCGAGCGACAAGGATCCCCATGACCTCCCAGCCCGATAAAGCGCCCAAGAAGGACAAGCCGAAGAAGCAGACGCCGGAGCAGCGCCAGGAGCTCATGCGCTACAACCGCATGATGTACGGCCCCACGGCGAAGGAGATGAAGCCCGCCGCGAAGAAGGTCAACTTCGGGGCGGCCTACCTGGATCACCCGAAGTTCCAGAGCCTGATGACCGCCTTCAAGCGGGGCACGGCCTTCAAGTTCGAGGTCACGGACAAGGGCAAGACCTACACCATCGCCACGGATGGGACGGACATCCTGTTCAACGGGAAGACCATCTTCTATTCCCGCCCCATGAACAAGTACGAGGACCACCTGCTCCTCGACCGCGTCTCCATGACCCAGTACCAGACGACGGATGCGCTCATCCACCTGGCCTTCGCCGTGCTGCGCAGCCTTCCGGAGCTCGCCGGGCATTCGCTGGTGTACATGGAGCATCAGTTCTACTACGGCGCGGAGCCCCTGGAGGACGGCGTGGCCCAGCAGGGACCCAACCTCCTGCTCGGTTCCTATCGGCACAGCAAGGTCCAGGAAAAGACCCGGGGCTAGGCACAGGCCGGACGGGTCAGTTCTGGATGTAGTGCACCAGCTGCTCGATGGTGAACTGCTGGTCGGAGATGGTCTCCTTCACCAGGTCGCCGATGGAGAGGATGCCCAGCACCTCGTTGTGCTCCGAAAGGACCGGCAGGTGGCGGATGTGCTTGCCCGTCATGAGGGCCATGCACTCCTCCACGGTCTCGCCCAGGGTCACGCAGCTCACCCGCTCGCTCATGATCTCTCGCACGAGGGTGTCCTTCGAGGACTTGCCCTTGAGGATGATCTTCCGCGCGTAGTCCCGCTCCGAGAAGATCCCCACCAGGCGGCCCCCCTCCAGCACCAGCAGGGCGCCGATGTCGTGCTGGGCCAGCAGGGTCAGCGCCGTGAACACCGTGTCGTCGGGGCCTACCGAAACCAAGGGCTTCTTGCCTTGGATCAACTGGGCGAGTGGTCGCATGCGTGCCTCCCCGGCGCCGGGCTGGATGGAATGGATGGCCCTGACTATACGGCCAAGGGCGGCCCAGTGGGACCCTCCGGTTCCGGGAATTCGTGATCCATGGCGTGGATTTCCCCGGGGCAACGCATTTATGATGCATGGGTCAGCTTTTTGAAAGCCTGCCCGGACCTGCGCTCAGGGCCGCGGAATGCCTCGAAGGATCGCCCATGTCCCTGCCCAGGAAACTCAAGGATCACGCCGCCCGCCAAGCCGAAGCCACGGAGCCCCACCCGGAGGCGGCCCGGAAGCAGGTTGCCCAGGGCAAGCTCCTGGCGCGGGAGCGCATCACGGCCATCCTCGATCCCGATTCCTTCCACGAGTACGACCTCTTCGTGGAGCACAAGTGCTCCGACTTCGGCATGGCGAAGAAGCAGCTGCCCGGGGACGGCGTCATCACCGGAACGGGCACCATCGCGGGCCACCCGGTGGCCATCTACGCCCAGGACTTCACCGTGGCCGGGGGCAGCCTGGGCCTGGCCCACGCCCGCAAGATCACCAAGATCATGGACCATGCCATCAAGCTGGGCATCCCGCTGATCGGCATCAACGATTCCGGCGGGGCCCGCATCCAGGAGGGGGTGAACTCCCTGGCGGGCTACGGCGAGATCTTCTACCGCAACACCCTGGCCTCGGGGGTCATCCCCCAGATCTCCATCATCCTGGGCCCCTGCGCGGGCGGGGCGGTGTATTCCCCGGCCCTCACGGACTTCGTCTTCGTGGTGGACAAGATCTCCAAGATGTTCATCACCGGGCCCGAGGTCATCAAGACCGTGCTGGGCGAGGAGATCTCCATGGAGGACCTGGGCGGCGCCCGAGTGCAGTCCGAGATCTCGGGCAACGCCCATTTCTATGCCGAAAGCGAGGCCACCTGCTTCGAGCAGGTGAAGCGCCTCGTCACCTTCATCCCCTGGAACAACCGCAAGAAGGCCGATCCCTTCAACACCAGCCCCTCCCGCACCGAGGAGGACCTCGAGCGCATCATCCCCTCCGAGGCCCACCGGCCCTACGATGTGCGCGACGTCCTGCGGGCCGTCTGCGACGGCTCGGACTTCATGGAGGTCCAGGCCCTCTGGGCCGCCAACATCGTGGTGGGCTTCGCCCGCATGAACGGCCGCACCGTGGGCATGGTGGCCAACCAGCCCGCCGTGCTGGCCGGCGTCCTCGATGTGGACAGCTCGGACAAGGCCGCGCGGTTCATCCGCTTCTGCGACGCCTTCAACATCCCCCTGGTGACCTTCGTGGACCTGCCGGGCTACCTGCCGGGCGTGGATCAGGAACATGCGGGCGTCATCCGCCACGGCGCCAAGCTGCTCTACGCCTACAGCGAGGCCACGGTTCCCAAGATCACGGTCATCCTGCGCAAGGCCTACGGCGGCGGCTACATCGCCATGTGCTCCCGCCACCTGGGCGCCGACTTCGTCTTCGCCTGGCCCTGCGCGGAGATCGCCGTCATGGGCCCCGAGGGCGCCGCCAACATCATCTTCAAGGGCGAGATCGCTGCCGCCGCCGATCCCGAGGCCTTCCGGAAGCAGAAGGTCCAGGAATACACCGAGAAGTTCGCCAGCCCCTACGTCGCCGCGGCCAATGGCCACGTGGATGCGGTCATCGCCCCCCGGCAGACCCGCGACTTCCTGCTCCACGCGCTGGAGATCTCCGAGCAGAAGGCCGAGCCCCGGCCCGCCCGGAAGCACGGCGTGCCGCCCTTCTGATGCGGCGCTCCGACCTCCCATCGATCCGCGAGGCATCATGACCCACTCAGCGACCCACCCAGCGCCCCATCCATCCAAGCCGGTCCGGCAGTCCATCGCCCTCGACGGCACCGTGTACGAAACCACCCTCACGAGGAAGTACGCTCAGCGGAAGCCCTTCGTGCCAAAGGATCCCAGCCGGCTGACAGCCATCATCCCGGGCCTCATCCTCGACCTCCTCGTGAAGCCCGGCGACCCGGTGCGCAGCGGCCAGAGCCTGCTGGTGCTCGAAGCCATGAAGATGCAGAACCACATCGCCGCCCACGACGCGGGGACCATCAAGGCCATCCACGTGGCCCCGGGCGACACGGTTGCCAAGGGACAGCTGCTGCTGGAATTCCAGTAGGCGGCCCCGGAGCGCGGCTGTCGGCCGGCTTGCGGAATATACACAAACTTGTATACTTCGAGCCTTCCCCGAGGTTCCCATGCGCCCCTCCTGCTCCTTCCGCGTCTTTGGCCTGGCCTTGGCCCTGACGCCTGCGGCCATGGCCCAGACCGTGGCCTTCACGTTCGACGACGGTCCCAAGCTGGAAGCCACGCCCCGCCTGAACCCTGCCCAGCGCAACGCGGCGCTGCTCGCGGCCCTGAAACAGCACCAGGTGCAGGCGACCCTCTTCGTGACCCTGGGCAACGGGGCGGACCGGCCCGAGGGCTTGGCCCTGGCTCGGGCCTGGGGCGAGGCGGGCCACCTGATCGGCAACCACACCGTCACCCACCTGGATCTCGACGCCGCCGCCACCACCCTGGCCAGCTAC
Organism: Geothrix paludis; assembly: GCF_022808815.1. Taxonomy (GTDB): domain Bacteria; phylum Acidobacteriota; class Holophagae; order Holophagales; family Holophagaceae; genus Geothrix; species Geothrix paludis. Next base: position 151,727 of record NZ_JAKZLC010000004.1, read on the forward strand.
GAAGGCGAAATCCAGGCCTGCGACCAGGTGATCCGGACCCTGCCGGGCTACCGTCCATGGTTCCGCTTCACCTTTCTCCGGGAAGGCAACACGCCCGAGAAGCGGGACGGCCTGCGGACCTTCCTCCAGGCCACCGGCTACCGCAATGCCTACGTGAGCCTCGACACCTCCGACTGGCGCCTGGATGAGGCCATGCGCAAGCAGCTGGCCCGGCACCCCGACGCGGACCTCGCCCCCTTCCGGACCGCGTACCTGGCCCACCTGCGGCAGCGGTCCGAAGCCTACCGCGACCTCTCGCGGAAGCTGTTCGGCCGGGACATCCCCCAGGTGATGCTGCTGCACCACAACCTGATCAACGCCCTCTTCCTGGGAGACGCCCTGCAACAGTTCAAGGCCATGGGCTGGACCTTCGTGTCCCCCGAGACCGCCTTTCAGGATTTCATCTACACCCTGACGCCCCAGCGCCCGGCCCCCGGCCAGAGCCTGCTGCTCTCGGCCGCCCGCAGCCTGGGCTACCGGCCCGAGGGCTGGGAGCGGTTGGTGGACGACGGCGAGGCCGACATCCAGGCCCTGGTGAAGCAGGGTGTGCTGCCCGCCGCGCCTTGATCGCCCGCGGGGTGACTCCGGCCTTCGGGACTTACACAGTGTCAATGCCCCTGGGCTTGTGACGCCGATTTCTTGTGGATTTCTCGGCCCCCTGGTTACCCTTCGTCCTTACCAATTGGAGGCTCCCATGGCCGTCAACCTCAAGGGACGCAGCTTTCTCACGCTGATGGACTTCACCCCCTTGGAGGTGCGCTACCTCCTCGACCTCTCGCGGGACCTGAAGGCCAAGAAGCGCATGGGCCTCCATGGCGAGGCGCTGAAGGGCAAGAACATCGTGCTGCTCTTCGAGAAGACCAGCACCCGCACCCGCTGCGCCTTCGAGGTCGGCGCGCTCGAGGAAGGCGCCCACGTCACCTTCCTGGACAGCGCCAGCTCCCAGGTGGGCAAGAAGGAATCCATCGAGGACAGCGCCAAGGTGCTGGGCCGCTTCTACGACGGCATCGAGTACCGCGGCTACAAGCAGGAAGTCGTGGAGGCCCTGGCCAAGCACAGCGGCGTGCCCGTGTGGAACGGCCTGACCGACACGGACCACCCCACCCAGATCCTGGCGGACTTCCTCACCATCGAGGAGCACGTGGCCAAGCCTCTGAACAAGGTGAAGCTGGTGTTTTGCGGCGACATCCGCAACAACATGAGCTACGCCCTGATGTACGGCGCCGCCAAGACCGGCATGCACATGGTGGCCCTGGGGCCGAAGGACCTCGCCCCCGATCCCGCCGTGCTGGCCGCCGCCCGCAAGGCCGCCGAGGAGACCGGCGCCACCATCGAAGTCACCGATGACGTCACCGCCGCCGTCAAGGGCGCCGATGTGCTCTACACCGATGTCTGGGCCAGCATGGGCGAGGAGGACCAGATCCCCCAGCGCGTGAAGCTCCTCACGCCCTTCAAGGTCACGATGGAGATGGTGCAGAAGACCGGTAACCCGGACGTGAAGTTCCTTCACTGCCTGCCCGCCTTCCACGACTTCGAGACCAAGCTGGCCAAGGAGCAGAAGGCCCTGGGCCACGACATCCGCGAGGTGACCGACGAGGTCTTCCGGTCCCGCCACAGCGTCGTCTTCGACGAAGCCGAGAACCGCATGCACACCATCAAGGCCGTCATGGTGGCGACCATCGGGTAGGGGACGGCCCAGCCCCATCCGTTGCTTCACCGCAGAGAACGCAGAGAGCGCAGAGGATGTTTTTCTCCGCGTTCTCTGCGTTCTCTGCGGTTGGCGTTTGCAGGTGTTGCCACGGATCACCCGGTGCTATGGTGGGACCACCCATTCCACGGAGGTCCCCATGCGCGCAGCCCGGCTGTTCATCGTCCCTGTACTCGCGGCCCTGTCCCTGGCGGCCCAAGAGCCTTCCCTCTCCGGCGCCTGGACCCAGACCAAGGCCGATGACATCGCCGCCGCCATCGACGCCACCGTGAAGGAGATGGCCTTCTACAAGCGGCCCATCGCCCGCGGGCGGCTCAGGAAGCTGAACCCCGCCTATCGGAAGGTCACCATCACCATCACCGACAAGGGGGTGGCCGTGAAACTGGACGACCGGGCCCCCATCCTCATGCCCGCCGGCGGCAAGGCCGCGCCCTGGACCCGCGAGGACGGCGAGAAGTTCATGGTGGCCGCCCAGGTGGGCAAGGACCAGCTCGTCCAGACCTTCAAGAATGAGGACGGCGAGCGCACCAACCTCTTCAAGTTGAGCCCCGACGGCAAGGCGCTGACCCTCACCGCCACGGTGAAGAGCCCCCAGCTGCCGAAGCCGCTGACGTACTCGATCAGCTTCGGGCGATAAACATCGGTGAGTTTCGGCTAATCCATTGTTAGGGCTCCTCCGAGGATGCCGATCAACCAAATGCACGAAGAATTCTGGAAGCGAACCTGAGAACGCCCATCAGGAGTGACCATGAAACGAAGTATTTCGTATGCCGTAATCTTCGTCGGACTCTTCTTGGGTTGCGCGACTACGCCCGTTGCAGTTCCGAATGCTCGGCCGATCGAGGCAAATCGAATCTTGGAATTCAAGGCACCCACAGAAGAGCGATCAGCTCATATCGTAGTGATTCGAGACGAAGGATTCGGCGGCAGTGGTTGCTTCTATGCAGTCCATATAAATGGGGTACTTGCTGCCCGAATGGCGGTAGCGGAGCGTGTGGATCTTTTCGTGCCTCCGGGAGAAATTCTGTTCCGAGTCGGCAGAGATCCGTTAGGTCGCGGCCTTTGTGCGGTCGGCAGCGATAATTGGACACAGCGAGAATCGGTACTAAAGGCTGGTGAAACCAAGTTCTACCGGCTATCCATTGATGCAAATGGGAAATGCGATATTTTCAGAACAGACCAATAAACCCTTTCTTCGCCTTAAGCTCGCCTAGCCTTCCGCTCCGCTCGGGCCCGGTCAGCATTGCGTTCCGCTCTCCCAACTTTTCGCTTCCTCGATTCCGTTCAGCGCATCAGTACGGGCGGGTTGGATTCGCTTCATTCGTCAACCATGCGATCACCTCGTCATCGTGATGGCACTCAATTCTCCTTTGCCGGCGCCGTGAATAGCTCCAGGTCACCCGAGCCACCAACCCATCCTATTTCAGGCGGTAGAATCCCACCTGGCAGGTCAGTTCAGGGACTCAACAGTTCTGGGAGGCAGTCCCATGAAGCACCCTGTACAGTTCCTCGCACTCTCCATGGCCGTGTTTCTGGCCTCGTGTCATCCGTCACCTGTCTCTCAACCATTCCCCAGCGACGCGAACGCCAAGATCGTCCTTGATTTCCTTAACGCCTACGGCCGCCGGGATCTCGATGGGATGATGCGGTGCCTGACCGAGGACGCCGTCTTCCAGGGGTCCGGCGGGACCCTTGCGAAGCCGCAGATCCGGGCCTTCTTCCAGAACACCTTCCGCAAGCACCCCGGCCTCCGCGTGGAGGTCGGGACGCTGACGGTGGTCCAGGGCACGATCCAGGCCCGGGTCAAGGTCCAGACCGACGCCATCTGGTCTGACACCTGGATCTTCGAGATGCGGGACCACAGGATCCACGCCTATTCGCTCGCCTCGGGGAAGCGCTAGGCCGGCGCGGCCGGGCAGAGTCCAAGCCGGAGGCCGAAGGGGGTCCATGGACGCGATGACCGAGGGGGACCGGGAACTCCGGGAGCGCCGCTGGGCCCTCCTGGCCCTCACGAGCGTGGGGGCCTTCATGACACCCCTGGACGGCTCCATCGTGTCGGTGGCGCTCCCCCGGATGGGCCCTCTGCTGAACCTCAGCTTCGCGGCCTCGCTGTGGGTGCAGGCCGCCTATCTGCTCACCATCGCCGTGCTGCTCATCCCGGTGGGACGCCTGGCGGACCAGCGCGGCCGCGTGCCCTTCTACCTGGCCGGCACGGTCTGCTTCACCCTGGGCTCGCTCATGGCCGCCCTCAGCCGCAACGACGCGGCGCTGATCCTCGCGAGGATCGTCCAGGGCGCGGGAGGCGCCCTCCTGTCGGCCACCTCCGCGGCCATCGTCACCGCGGCGTTCCCCCCCGAGGAGCGCGGCCGCGCCCTGGGCCTCAACGTGATGGCCGTCTACCTCGGCCTCAGCGTGGGGCCGCCCCTCGGCGGCTTCCTCGTGGATCGCTTCGGCTGGCCTTGGATCTTCCTGGTGAACCTGCCCATCGGCGCCGTGGTCTTCCTGTGGGGCTGGCGCCTCCTGCCGCGGGGCGCCGTCCATCCCCCGCATCACGCCGCAGCGCCGCTGGATGTGGCGGGGGCGGCCCTGCTGGCCGTGGCCCTGGCCGGGCTGCTGGTGCCGCTCACCTTCGCGGCGGAATGGGGCTGGCACGGCCTCCGCACCTGGGGCCTGTGGGCCTCGCGCTGCTGGCCATGGCCGCCTTCATCCGCCGGGAGCAGGGGGCTCCGACCCCCTTGGTGGACCTGGGTCTCCTGCGGCGGAACCGGCTCTTCGCGGCGGCCAACCTCGCCGCGCTGCTCAACTACATGGCCCTCTACGCCATCGCCATCCTCACCGCCGTCGAGCTGCAACTGGTGCAGGGACGCTCCGCCCGGTCGGCGGGCTGGATCATGCTGGGGCAGCCCCTCATGCAGGCCGTCCTGAGCCCCGTGGCCGGGCGTCTCAGCGACCGCTTCGGCTCCCGGCTCCTGAGCACCCTGGGCATGCTGCTCACGGCCCTGGGCATGGGTCTGCTCGCCCTCCTGGGGCGGCGCCCGGAGGTCTTCCCCATCGTCGCGGCCCTGGCCGTGGTGGGTGTGGGGCTGGCGGCCTTCAGCGCGCCGAACACCAGCGCCATCATGGGCAGCGTGGGCCGGGACCAGCTGGGCATGGCCAGCGCCTTCGTGAGCACCATGCGGGTGACGGGGCAGGCCCTCAGCGTCGCCATCCTCGGCGGCATCGCCGCCAGCCACCTGGGCCCCGGCGGTTGGCGGCTGCTGCTGCGCGCGGGCGGATCCCCGGAGGCGGCGGCCGCCTTCGCCTCGGGCTATGCCGCGGCCATGGCCACGGGAGCGGGGCTGGCGCTCCTGGGGGCCTGGGCCTCCCTGGTCCGCGGACCGCACGCCGGAACCCGGGGGGCCTGAATCCAGGCGGCAGGGCTCACTTGGTCAGCGTGACCGCGTCCAGCTCCCGTCCTTCCGCGTCGAGCTGCCGCAGCTTCAGCCGGCGGCCATCCACGCCCAGCACCGTGAAGGAATGTCGGTCGGAGACGAAGGCGCGGGTCCAGGGCTGCCAGCTGGTTCGGACATCTGTCTGCCAGCGATCGTAGAGCTCGGCCCCGCCGGCGCCGGTGACGATGTGGATGACGCCCTTGGCCCGAGTGATCGTCGTCCCGTCGAAGGCCTCGTCGACGATGAAGGTGCCCTCCACTGGTTTTCCCCGGGGTCCCAACTTCGTGGGCATGAAGCGGAGGGGGGCCGTGCGCTGGTAGTTGTGGACGTGGCCGGCCAGCACCAGGTCCACGCCGTATTTCTCGAGGAGGGGGCTGATGGGGCGCATCCACTGGTCATCCATGTGGCTGCGGGAGCTCTGGAACAGGGGGTGGTGGAGCGCCACGATCCGCCAGGTGGCATGCTGCGCGGCTTTCAGGTCCTCCTCGAGCCACGCCTTCATCCCGGGGGCCATCCAGTCCACGTAGGCGTTGGAATCCAGGACCGTCCAGTGGACCTTGCCGTAGTCGAAGCTGTAGCTGGCCATGCGGGGAAAGGCCGGGCCCGCGGCGGCCACCACCGCGTCATGCACGCCTCTGACCGCCGGCGCCGCACCGGGCTCTCCGGCCTTGAGGCCGGGGCCATTCAGCGGCAGGGACCAGTAGGCGAAGTAGGCCAGGGTGTCGGGCCAGCGCTGGAGGTCCCAGGGCACGTCGTGGTTGCCCGGCACGCCCAGGAAGGGCACTCGGCGCATCAGCGGCACCGCCTCGCTGTTGTAGACCGGGAAGAAGTGGGCACGGTATTCCGAGGCCCGCCCTCGGCCGTAGACCAGGTCGCCGGTGAGGAAGACCGCGTCGGGATTCTGGGCCGCCACGGCCTGCGCGAGGGCCCCCTGTTCCCTAGACCCGTCCGCCGCATCCCCGAACACCACCACCCGATGGGCGCCCGGCTTGCGCACCTGCGCCTGAGCCTCGAACACCACCGCGCCATCCCGCTTCACCCGGTAGGGCACGCGGGCCCCCGGTGGCAGGTCCCTCAGGGTGGCCTGGTAGATGCGATGGGCCGGCAGGGGCGGCGCGCCCAGCCGCCGGAAGGCGGGCACCTGGGGCTTCCAGCGGCCGCCAACCTTCACCTCCACGCGCCAGGCGGCGTCGCGGTCCTCCGTCTGCCACAGCAGGTCCAGCCGGTCCGCGGCGGCCGCCTTCGGGGCATCGCCCAGCTGCAGGTAGGGCTGCACCAGGAAGGCCCCCTGGGCCCGGAGGAGCGAGGCGAGCAGGAGGAGGACCGGGAGGCGCATCCTCCCAGGGTAGGAGGTCCCGGGAGAAGGCTCCAGGCGATCCGGGCCTTGCCTGCGCCCGGGAAGGCCTTATGTTCCAAACGCCGGCCGTCCTCGCCTGGCTGTCCCGCCACTGGAGGTCGTATGCCCAAGCCCCTGGCGTCCCTCGTCCCGAGCATCGAGAAGCGGGAATGCACGTGGACCGAGCTGCAGGAGCGGCTCGCGCGCTCCCATCAGAGGCGGATCCTGCCCACCATCACCATCTCCAGGGAGTTCGGCTGCCAGGGCTACCCTCTGGCCCTCCACCTGAAGACCCTCCTCGACGAGGTGACGGGCCTGCCCTGGACCATCTTCGACAAGGCGCTGGTGGATCAGGTGGCCTCCGACGAAAAGCTCTCCCGGGAGCTCCTAGCCCACCTCGGGAACGAGAGCCATGCCCAGGACGTCCTCCGGACCCACTTCGGCTTCCTCACCCACGACGACGCCTACGCCAAGGTGGTGCAGCACCTGGTCCCCATCGCCATGGCCGGAGGCGCCATCATCGTCGGCCGGGGCGGGGCCGTCGTCTGCCAGGACCTGAAGAACTGCTTCCATTTCCGCCTGGTGGGCAGTTTCGATTTCCGCGTCCGGTCCATCGCGCGGCGCCTCGAGATGCCCATGGAGGACGCCGAGGAGGTGGTCCGGATCCAGTCCAAGCTCCGGGAGAAGTTCATCAGCGAATGCCTGCACACGGACATCACCTCCTTCCACTGGTACGACGCCGTCTTCAACAACGGACGGCAGCGGGTGGAAAGCATCGCCCAGGCCTGCCTCCGCCTCGTCGAGTGCGGCTGGCCCGACCTGAAGGGCGGCTACAAGGCCGGCCCCGCCCACCCGACCCTGGTCGGCTCCTGAACCCGCGGAAGCGGCTCTCCCCCGAAAATGGAACCGGGCGCCGTCGGCGCCCGGTTCTGCGGGATGGAAGGACGACGGCTAGTGCGCGCCCACCGCGGTCAGCAGCCGCGAGCCCTGGGCGTAGCAGGTCTTGTGGGTGATGTGATGCTCGAACTCGTGGCGGAACTTCTGCAGCGCCGAGTCCATGGGGCCGCAGGCGGCGTCGCCCAGGGGGCACAGCGTCCTCAGGCCAATGCGGGGCGTCAGGCCGGCCAGCAGATCCAGGTCCTCCATGCGGCCCTCGCCGTGCTCGATGCGGTAGAGCACCATCTCCATCCAGTTGCAGCCTTCGCGGCAGGGCGTGCACTGGCCGCAGCTCTCGTGGGCGTAGAAGCGGATGAGGCGCAGCGTGGCCTGCACCATGCAGGTGTCCTCGTCCATGCAGATGAGGCCGCCGGAGCCGGCCATGGAGCCGCGGGCCTTCACCGTGTCGAAGTCCAGCGGGCAGTCGAAATCCTTCTCGTCGAACATGGGGGCGCTGGAGCCGCCGGGGATGATCGCCTTGATCTTCTTGCCGGTGCTGGAGCCGCCCGCCAGTTCGTTCACCACAAAGTCCATGGGCGTGCCCAGGGGCAGTTCGAAGAGGCCGGGCCGCTTCACGTGGCCGCTGACGCCGAAGATGCGGGTGCCCGTGTTCTTGGGGGTGCCCAGCTTGGCGTACTCGGCGCCGCCCATGCGGAGGATGGGGGGCACGGCCGCGAGCGTCTCCACGTTGTTCACGGTGGTGGGCTGGCCGAAGGCGCCCTTGGCCGCCGGGAAGGGCGGCTTCACGCGGGGCTCGCCGCGGCGGCCTTCGAGGGAGTTCAGCAGGGCGGTCTCTTCGCCGCAGATGTAGGCGCCGGCGCCGCGGTAGACGAGGATGTCGTAGTCCCAGCCCGTGCCCATGATGTTCTTGCCGAGGTAGCCGGCGTCGCGGGCCTGCTGGAGCGCGGCCTCCAGCTTCTCGATGAGCCAGAGGAACTCGCCGCGGATGTAGACGAAGCCCAGCTTGCACTGCATGGCCCAGCCGCCGATGATCATGCCCTCGATGAGCTGGTGCGGGTTGTACTCGAGGATGGCGCGGTCCTTGAAGGTGCCGGGCTCGCCCTCGTCGCCGTTGCAGACCAGGTAGCGGGTGAACTTGCGGTCGGCGGTGTCCTTGGGCATGAAGGACCACTTCAGGCCGCAGGGGAACCCCGCGCCGCCTCGCCCGCGGATGCCGGAGGTCTTCATCTCCTCGACCACGGCCACGGGTTCCATCTTCAGCGCGGCCTTCAGGGCCACGTAGCCCTCGTGCTTCTGCTCGTAGACCTTGAGGTTCCAGTTGTCCAGGTCCCCCGCCCCACGGAGCATCAGGTTCGGGTACTTCTCCGTGCCGAAGCCGGGGAAGGTGTAGATCTGGGGATCGGGCTTGGTGCGAATGGCGGCCATGTCTGTGTCTCCGCTCAGTGGGCCCAAGGCCGATAATCACCGCGCTTGCAGGCTTCCATCACTTCGATGAGCTTCTTTTCGTCCACGAACTCGTCGTAGACGTCGTGGTTCACCTGCACGCAGGGGCCGCTGCCGCAGCCGGCGAGGCACTCGACCTCCTCCACGCTCCACATCCCGTCGGCGCTGGGGCCCTGGCCGGGCTTCACGCCGGTCTTCTCGCAGACCTTCTCCAGCAGCTGGGCGGCGCCACGCAGGGCGCAGCTGATGTTGGTGCAGACCTGGAGGTGGAACTTACCCACCGGGGCCTTCTGGTACATCGTGTAGAAGGTGGCGACGCCGAAGACATGACCCTCGGGGATGCCGATGGCCTTGGCCACGGCCTTCATGGCCGAGAGGCTCACGAAGCCGAACTCGCGCTGGGCGATGTGCAGCGCCGGCAGCGTGGCCGCGAGCTTGTCCGGGAACTTGACCATGAGGGCCTGGATCTCCGCCAGGGCCTCGGGGCTGAACTCCTTCCGATCGGATTCCGGCAGCCGCTGGCCCGGGGCCATGGGCTCGTTCGAGGTCTCGGGAGGCAGAGGATGGTTCATGGGCGCGCTCGCATGAACGGCCAGTTTAGCCCAAAGACGCTGGGGGGCACCGGGGTAAACCCCTGTGCCCCCCATCACGAAACGGGACGTCTGGTTACTTCTGGGCGGCCGGAGCGACCTTGCCGGCCTCGGCGTTCAGGCTGACGGCCACGGTCTCGCCGATGACGCCGGGGAAGGTCTTGATGCCGTACTCATTGCGGTTGAGGCTGAGGGCGCCGTCGATGAAGCCCGCCACCACGCTGCCGGGCGCCATGCCGGGCTGGGTTCCCGCGTTGGTGATGGGGAAGGTGATGCGCCTGGTGACGCCGTGCAGGGTGAAGTCGCCGGTGATCTCCAGCTTGCCCTTGGCCACTTCCTTCACGGAGGTGCTCTTGAAGGTGATGGTGGGGAACTTCGCCACGTCGAAGAAGTCGGGGGACTTCAGGTGCTTGTCCCGGGCCTCGTTGTCCGTGGTCAGGCTGGTCGCGTCGATGGTGACGGCCACGCTGGACTTGCTGATGTCGGCGGTGTCGACCTGGATGGTGCCTTCGAACTTCGTGAAGCGGCCGCTGACCTTGGCGAGCAGGTGGCTGACCTTGAAGCTCACCTCGCTGTGGACGGGGTCGATCTTGTAGGTGTCCTGGCCGGCCAGGGCGGGCACGGTCGCCAGGGCGAGGGTGGCGAGCAGGGAGCGGAAGGGGTGTCGCATGGAGCCTCCAAAGATTAGGTGTTTCACCATGCAATTCAGTCTAGGCATTTCCAATGAAGTTGCAACACCTTTTTTGAGAAAATCATGTCAATCTTGTACCAGCCGGAGCAGGACCATGCACATCCAGGAAGAACTCCAGATCACCAAGCCCCTCGAACCGGGCCACGAGGTGGCCCTGGCGATCCTCCTGACCCGGGAGTATGTCGCGCGGCTCTTCGACCAGGCGCTCTATGAGCCGGAGGATCTCTCCGACCAGCAGTTCAACGTCCTGCGCATCCTCAAGGGCGGCGGGAAGGACGGCTACCTGGTGAAGGACATCCGCTGCCGGATGATCTACCGGTTCGCGGACGTGCCGCGCCTCGTGAACCGCCTGGAGGCCCGGGGCCTGGTGAAGCGCTGCGAGAACCCGGCCGACCGGCGGGGCAGCCGGGTCCAGATCACGGCCAAGGGCCTGGCCCTGGAGGCCCGGATGCACGACCGCCACCAGGCCCTCAGCCAGCAGGTGGACCGCTGCCTCTCCGTGGAGGAGCGCACCCAACTCCTGGCCATGCTGGAGCGCCTGCGGGACGACTACCGGGCCCAGCTGGAAGCGCTGGGGAAGTAGTCAAGCGGCCGCGCACTACCGCTGCAGGCGTTCAACAGGGAAGAACAGAGCTCATCTACCACCAAGACACCAAGAACCGCAAAAGCACTTGGCCCTGGCTTTTCTTGGTGCCTTGGTGGTGATTCTTTAGTTCTTGAAGGCAGGTTCCGATCAGCGGTCGAGCTCGCCTGCGATGACGCTCACTCGGCGCTCCGCGCCTCGCCCTCCGGGCGGTGCCTGCGGCACCGTGGGACTCGCTGCGCTCGTCCTCATGGCGCTTGTGCCGTTACAGGCTGTGGTTTCTTAGCGATCGAGCTCGCCTGCGATGACGTTCATAGCGCCGAGGACGGCGACGGCGTCGGCGATCAGGCAGCCCTTCACCTGCTCCTCGAAGCTGCTGAAGATGGGCAGGCAGGGAGGACGGACCCGGATGCGATAGGGGTTCTTGCCGCCATCGCTCACGATGTAGAAGCCCAGCTCGCCGTTGGCGGCTTCGGTGGCGCTGTAGACCTCGCCCACTGGCATGTCGATGCCGTGCATGATGAGCTTGAAGTGGTGGATGAGGCTCTCCATCCGCGTGTAGACCTTCTCCTTGGGCGGGAGGGCCACCTTGTAGTCGTCCACGATGACGGGCCCGGGCTCGAGGCGGTCCAGCACCTGGCGGATGATGCGCAGGCTCTGCCGCATCTCCTCGATGCGCACCAGGTAGCGGTCGAACACGTCGCCGGTGGTGCCCACGGGGATGTCGAAGTCATAGGTCTCGTAGCCCAGGTAGGGCTGGGCCTTGCGGAGGTCCTGGGGCACGCCGGCGGCGCGCAGGCAGGGGCCCGTGTAGCCGCTGTTCACGGCGTCCTCGGGGCTGATGGCGCCGATACCCTTGGTGCGGTCGTACCAGATGGGATTGTGGGTCAGCAGGCGCTCGCACTCGTCCACGGCCGCCTCGCACTCCACCAGGAAGCGTTCGGTCAGGGGCACGAACTCCGGGGGAATGTCGCGGAAGAGGCCGCCGATGCGGGTGAAGCTGGTGTGCAGGCGCTGGCCCGCCGCCATCTCGAAGAGGTCGTAGACGGTCTCGCGCTGCTTGAAGAGGTAGAGGAAGGCGGTGAAGGCGCCGATGTCCACGGCGTTCACGCCCACGCAGACGATGTGGTCGGCGATGCGGGCCAGCTCGGAGACCAGCACGCGGATCTGCTGGGCCCGCTTGGGGATCTCGATGCCAAGCAGCTTCTCCACGGCGCAGGCGTAGCCCACGTTGTTCATGATGGAGCTGCAGTAGTTCAGACGGTCGGTGAGCGGGATGAACTGCTGGTAGCTAAGACTCTCGCCCAGCTTCTCCACGCCGCGGTGCAGGTAGCCCATCTCCGGGGTGGCGCGGATGATGGTCTCGCCTTCGAGCTCGAGGACGATGCGCAGGGTGCCGTGCGTGGTGGGGTGCGAGGGCCCGAAGTTGACGATCATGTGATCGCCGTCGAGCTGCTGTCGGGAGAGGGCGATGGAATCCATGGTCATAGCGTCCTCAGCCCCGGGTCCGTTCGCCGTTGTTGTAGGGAGCGGTGCAGCCTTCCATGCAGAAGGGATCGCCGCCATCCAGGGGGAAGTCCTTCCGAAGGGCGTGCCCCTGGAAGTCATCCCAGGTGAGCAGGCGCTTCAGGTTGGGGTGGCCTTCGAAGCGGATGCCGAAGAGGTCGAAGACCTCGCGCTCGAACCAGTCGGCGGTCTTGAAGCGGCCGGTCAGGGTGGGCATGGTCTCGCCGTCGGCCACGGGCACCTTCACCCGCAGGCGCTCCTGGCTCGCGAGGTTGAGCCAGTGGTAGACCACGTCGAACCTCTCCTCACGCTCCGGCCAATCTACCGCCGTGATGTCCACGAGGAGTTGGAAGCCCTCGCGGTGGAGCAGGTCCACCAGGGCGAGGAGGTTCCCCTTCGCCACCACGATGGTCTGGTCGCCCCGGAAGTCGTGGCGGTCGGTGATGGCGCCCGGCAGCTGTGCGTCGATGTGCTCGATGATCATGGTCCATCCCGCCTAGAAGATCGTGCCCGCGCCGTGCTCGGCCGCGTCCAGCAGCATCTCGCGGATGGTCTGCTGGCCCGTGAGGCCCTTTTCCGCCTGGAGCGCGTCCTGCCGGGCCAGGCTCTCGTAGAACCGCGCGATGTGGTCCTTGCGCATGGAGAGGGATTCCTTCTCGATCTTCTCCTGCAGCTTCATCACGCCGTAGAGCATGCTCTCGGGCCGGGGCGGGCAGCCGGGGACGTAGACGTCCACGGGAATCACCCGGTCCACGCCCTGGAGGGTGGCGTAGGTGCGGTACATGCCGCCGGAGCTGGCGCAGACGCCGAAGGAGATCACCCACTTGGGCTCGGCCATCTGGGCGTAGATGGTGCGCAACACGGGCGCCATCTTGTTGGTGACGGTGCCCAGGATCATCATCATGTCGCTCTGGCGCGGGCTGAAGCGCATGGCCTCGGCGCCGAAGCGGCTCATGTCGTACTTGGACGCCTGCATGCTCATGAACTCGATGGCGCAGCAGGCGGTGCCGAAGGGCATGGGCCAGAGGCTGTTCTTGCGGCCCCAGTTGACCACCGCGTCCAGGCGGGTGGTCACCACCGCGTCGTTGATGTTCATCTCGGCCATGGTCAGTGCTCCCACTCGAAGGCGCCCTTGCCCCAGGCGTAGATGAAGCCCACGAGCAGGGTGGCCATGAAGCTCAGCATGGCCGCGAAGGTCCACAGGGCCTGTTTGAAGGTCACGGCCCAGGGCAGGAGGAAGGCGGCTTCCACGTCGAACAGGATGAACAGCATGGCCGTGAGGTAGAACCGCACGGAATACTTGTGCCGCGCCCCGGGCTGCTGGATGGGCACGCCGCACTCGTAGGGGCGCAGCTTGGCCTCCTGCGGGTTGCGGGGCTTGAGCAGCGCCAGCGCCTTGCCGGAGAGGAACAAGATCGCGACGGCCGTCACGGCGGCGACCAGCAGCAGGATCAGGACCGGCAGGAAGGGCGATACGGGTTGGGCCATGGCGCTCTCGGGCGGAGGGTTCCGCGAGAATCCAGCTTAGCGCCCTTTGCGGATCCCGAAACCGTGCCAATATCACAACCCCACCGGGCCCCCGGGTTGAGGATAGAATCACCACTTCCACTGATCTGCCGGGATTGTCATGAGCGACCTCAAGCTGCGCGTCAAAGAGATGATCATCGAGCGCCTGAAGCTTGAGGGCCTGACCCCGGACCAGATCGAGGACCAGGCCCCCCTCTTCGGAGAAGGGCTGGGGCTCGACTCCATCGACGCCCTGGAACTCGTGCTGGGCATCGAGCAGGTGTTCGGCGTGAAGATCGAGGACGAGGCCGCGGGCATGCGGGCGTTCAAGTCCGTCCAGGCCCTCACGGACTTCATCGCCGAGCACGCCAAGGCCTGACGTCCCGCCCATGGACATCCTGGCCCACCTCCCGCACCGCGCGCCCCTGCTCCTCGTGGACCGGCTGCTGGAGCGGGAGCCAGGCTTGCGGGTGGTGGCCGAAAAGCTCATCACGGCCAGCGAACCCTACCTCCAGGATCATCCCGACGGGCGCGCCCAGGTCCCCGGCCCCCTGCTGCTCGAGATGCTGGCCCAGGCCGGCGGCTTCCTGGAGGCCGGGACCCTCCACGGGGCGTCCATTTTCCTGGCGGGCGTGCGGGACGCCCGGTTCCTTGCCCCGGCCCTTCCCGGGGACCGGCTGCGCCTGGAGGTGGCCGCGGAGGGCGCCTTCGCCGGACTGATGCGCCTGCAGGGCACGGCGAGCTGCGAAGGGCGCGACCTCTGCACGGCGACCCTTCTGGTGAAGCGCCTATGAACCGCGTGGTGGTCACAGGCCTGGGCATCGTGAGTTCGCTGGCGCTGGACCGCGAAGGCACCTGGTCCGCCATGCTCGCCGGAGGGGACGGCCTGGGGGCCCTCTCCCGCCTGGACCTGCCGGCGGAACCGGCCCAGATCGCGGGCCAGGTGGCCCTGAAACCCCTCCGGCACCAGACCCTCTGCGAGGTCGCCGCACTGCGAGCCCTGGCGGAGGCGCTTGGCGGCTTCCAGCCCGGTGGCGACCCGGCCCGCATCGGCGTCTTCCAGGGGGCGGGCACCAGCGGCCTGCCCGTGGCCGAGACCTACCTGAACGACCGGCTGGCCGGGTGTCGCGGTCGGGCCGCGGAGTCCGCCTACCAGAGCCCCTGCACCGTCACGGATGCCCTCGCCCGGGGGCTCGGCGCCGAAGGCCCCCGCGCCACCGTCATGAACGCGTGCTCTTCGAGCCTGCTGGCCCTGGGCCAGGCCTGGGAGCGCCTGGCCGCTGGCGAGCTGGACCTGGCCGTGGCCGGCGGCGCCGAGGGTCTCTGCCGCACCACCTACGCCGGGTTCTCCAGCCTCAAGGCCGTGGATGCCCAGAAATGCCGCCCCTTCAGCCGGGACCGGGCAGGTCTCAACCTGGGCGAGGGCGCCGTGCAGATCCTGCTGGAACCCCTGGACCGGGCCCTGGCCCGGGGCGCCACCATCTACGCCGAAGTGCTGGGCTACGGCGCCAGCATGGACGCCCACCACGCCACGGCGCCCCATCCCGAAGGCGAGGGCGCCGCCCGGGCCATGGCCATGGCCCTCCGCACGGGCCGGCTGGATCCCGCCGAGGTGGACCTCGTTTCCGCCCACGGCACAGCCACCCCCGCCAACGACGGCGCCGAGTGCCTGGCCATCCGCCGGGCCCTGGGCGCGGCCGCCGACGCCGTGTCCATCACCAGCACCAAGAGCCAGTTCGGCCACACCCTGGGCGCCGCCGGAGCCTTCGGGGCCGCCGCCACCATCCTGGCCCTGCGCGATCAGGTGGTGAGCCCCACCCTGCGACTGGAGGACCCGGACCCGACCTGCGACCTGGACTGCACGCCCCTGGTGGCGAAGCAGCGCCGGATCCGCGCGGCGCTGGTGAATGCCTTCGCCTTCGGCGGCAACAACGTGAGCCTGCTGCTGGCCCGCTGGGGTGGCGCATGACACACGCAAGCGGTTCAGCCCGATTCTTTTCTTGCTGCACGGCCTCTGCGCCAGAAAAGCGGAACACAGAAGACACGGAATTCCACGGAAGACACGGAAGGGGCTGTGTCGCTCGTCGCGCGGGCCCGCCGAAGGCGGCTTCCGGCGCAGCCGGAAGTGATCCCGGGGGCGCCTGGACCGCGTCCCAAAGCGCGGCGCTGGCGCCCCCGGGATACAGCCCGCGCTTTCGGAGTGGACGCCCCGTGCCTTTTCCCGTGTCTTCCAGCTTTCTTCCGTGGCTTCCGCGACCAGCTCTTTCCCGCTTTGAATGCGAATCACCATGAGCCACCCAGCCGATCTCGTCATCACGGGCCTCGGCCTGGTGCTCCCCTGTGGAGATGGCGTCGAAGCCGCCCGGGCCAACCTTGCGTCCGGCACACCCTGCTTCTCGGATCTGCCCGAGTCCCTAGGCGCCGGCCGGGGCGCGGCCTGCGCCGCGTTCAACCCGGCTGGCATCATCCCGCCCATGCAGCTGCGGCGCCTGGATCGCGTCTCGCGCTTTGCGTGGGTCGCGGCGCATCAGGCTTTCGGGGACGCGGGCCTGGATCCGAAACCGGTGGGCGACCGCATCGCCGTGGCCGTGGGCACCATGACCGGCGGCAGCGAGGCCAGCGAGGCCTTCATGCGGCCCTACCTCCAGCGGGGGCCCGACGGGGCCTCGCCCCTGCTCTTCCCCAACACCGTGGCCAATGCCGCCAGCGGCCACCTGGCCCTGGCCTTTGGCCTGAAGGGCCCCAGCGCCACCTTCGTGGACCGGGAGAGCGCCGCCCTCGCGGCCCTGGAGCAGGCGGCCCGCTGGCTGCGCGCCGGCCTGGCGGATGCCGCGCTGGTCCTGGGAGCAGATGGCCTCTTCCCCCTGCTCCTCGACATCTGCTGCGGCGCCCGCCTGCTGGCCCGCCACGGCCATCCCGAGATCGGCTCCGGCCGGGGCTTCCTGCCGGGCGAAGGGGCCCAGGCCTTCCTGCTGGAGCGGCGCGACCGGGCCGAGGCCCGGGGCGCCCGCCCCCGGGCCGTCCTGCGGGCCCTGGCCTCGCGATCCACGCCGGGGGACGGGATCGAGGCCCGGGCCCGCGCCTTGGCCGAGGCATCGACACAGGCCCTCGGTGAGGCCGCTCCGACGCGCTGGATCGGCGGCAGCAACGGCCTGGGCCGGCTCGACGACCTCGAGGCCCGCCTGGCCGCCGCCCATCCGGACTGGCCCGCGGCCCGCTTCCCCAAGGCCCTCTGGGGCGAGTTCGGCGGCTCCGGCGGCCAGCTGCTGGCGGCGGCCCTGCTGGAGCCTGCGGACCGCGCCCTCGTCACCGCCCCCGCCAGTTCGGGCGCCCAGTTCGCGGCGCTGCTCGAAGGCGTTAGGCTGGAACGACGATGACCCAGCGCGACCAGATCAGCATCGGCAGCCAATCCATCCTCTGGGTGGCGGGTGTGGGCGTGGGCCTGGTCACCCTGGCCTTCGTCCTGGGTGTGCAGGTTGGCAAGCAGGGCGCCGCCCTGCGCCGCCCCGCCCAGAAAGGCGTGGAGGAGGAGCTCAGAGACCTTCCCGAGCCGCTGGTGGATCAGCTCAAGATCTTCGAGGGCGACAGTCCGGACAAGTTCGTGGCGGCCCCGCGGGTGGACGCCACGGCTCCCAAGCCGGAGCCCAAGGCTGAGCCCAGGTCCGAGGCCGCGCCAAGCGCGAGCGGCGCCTGGACCCTCCAGCTCGTGTCCACCTCCGATGCGGCCGAGGCCAAGCGTGTAGCCGACAAGGCCAAGGCCGCTGGCTTCGCCACCACCACCCTCAAGGACAAGGGCCATCTGAAGGTGCGCCTCGCCAAATCGGCGGACCGCGCCGCCATCGACAAGACCGCCGAGAAGCTCAAGAAGGCGGGCTTCAAGCCCTTCGCGGTGAAGGCGGAGTAGCCCCTCACAGCTTGGGCCCTCAGGGTTTGGGATAGACCCGGATCCCCACCCATTTTTTAAGGATCACCTTGCCCGGCGCGAAGCCGCGGGGCTTGCTGATGTCGGCGATGCGGGCGAGATGGACCTCCACCTTGCCGCCGTCCCGGGCCTTGCTGTGGTAGGCGGCCAGCTCGGCGGCGCGCTCCAGCACGTGACGCGGCAGTTCGCTCAGCTTGTCGGGATTGCGGATGACCACGTGGCTGCCGGGCACGCTGGCCACGTGCAGCCAGAAGTCCGTGTTGTCGGCCACCTTGAAGGTGAGCTGGTCATTCTCCGCATCGCCCTTGCCGATGAGCACCTCGAAGCCGTCCACCATGACGCTGCGGAAGGCAGTGCCCTTGCCATCCTTGCGTTTCACCTCCGCTCCGCCCATCCGCTTCGTCCCCTTGCCCTTCGCCGAATCTTTCGCGTTCCCCTTCGCACCCAGTTGTCGCGCGAGGGGCGGCTCCGGCGCAAGTCCCGCGGCCTCGGCTTCCAACCGCTTCGCCCAGGCGGCCCGCTCGCGGGCCAACTCCGCCTCCAGTTCCCGCACCCGCGCCAAACCCCGCTCCGCCTTCTTGGCCGCGGCGAACCAGGCTTGGGCAGCGTCTTCGGCGAGGCGTCCTTCCGGCAGAGACACGCGCGTCCCGTCCAGCAGCACGGCCTCGCCCGTGGCCCCCTTGAGGCGGTAGAGCTCTGCCGCCAGGCGCTGGGCCTGGACCTTGAGGGGCAACACGGCCTCGTGCTTCGCCCGGTCCCGGGCCAGGGCCTGGGCCAGGCGGTCCATGCGCGCGACCTCCGCCAGGCGCTTCCGCTCCGCCGCGGCCTTCGCGGGAGCCAGAATCAGCGCCTCGGCACGTCCCTCGGACCAGGCGTGATGCCGCTCCAGCAGGCCCCCATCGCCCTCCAGGACCTCGGGGATCTCCCCCGCCAGGGCCCGTTCCAGGTCCGCGCCCCAGCGCTCCCGCCAGCGACGGAGCGGGGGCGGATCCTCGGAGGGCGCCGGCGCCGCAGCGGGGAAGGGCGAGCCAAGCCCCAAGCGGGGGATCTGGGTGTCCAGGCCGTCCGCCCGGATGCCGGCCCGGCCGGGGATGGCCTGGAAGGCCAGGCGCACGGTCTCCAGGCGGCCCGTGATGGCTCGTCGTTGGAAGACGAGGCCCAGCCAGCGTTCCCGGGGATCCCCCTCCACGGCCTTCAGCCTCGCCCCCTGGAGCCAGGGGCCCCAGAGCTTCCCGCTGTCCTTCGGGGCCTCGGCCTGAAGGCGCGCCCAAGCGGGATGGCCCGTGTCCAGCAGCCAGAGTTCGGGCCTGGGCTGGAGCAGCAGCACCCAGCCCTCGGCGGCCTTCCGGCCCGCCCAGCGCAGGCCCAGGGCCCGGTTCGAGGCCCAGACGGCCTCGACGGGGAGCTCGCTCCGTTCCCGGAGCCAGGTCCGGCCCAGGGCCAGGATCAGGGGTGCATCCACGGACTCACCTTTCTCTGTTCTTTCCACCCGACGGTGGCCATCATGGGGCAGCCTCCCCCTCCAGCATCCCATGCCTGGCCCCCGGGAAGGTCCCTACCTCCGCCCTCATCCGGCTTTCCCCCACCACCTGACGCTGGACCCATGACGATTGCCGCTGCCAAGGCCACCAAGACCCTCCAGGTGCTCCTGGTGGACGACAATCCCATCCAGCTGAGCCTCCTGCATCACCTTTTCCAGCGGCACGGACACACCACCCTGGAAGCCAAGAACGGCGCCGAGGCCCTCATCGTCCTCGCCACCGAATGCCCGGACGTGGTGGTGAGCGACTGCGTCATGCCCCTGCTGGATGGCTACCAGCTCTGCCGCCTGCTGAAGGACGACCGGGCCACGCGCAACCTGCCCGTGCTCCTGCTGACGGCCCAGGGCGTGGGTCTGGCGCGCTTCTGGGCCAAGACCTGCGGCGCGGACCGCTTCCTCGTGAAGGGGCGGGACCTCGACCATGTGGTGGAGGCGGCCACCTCCCTGGTGGAGCAGACCGACCGGCTGCGGCCCCTTCCCGGCACCCCCCGGCTCGCCCAGGAGAACTTCGGCGTGGACGCCATCCAGCGCCGCCTGGCCATGGCCCTGGAGCAGCGCGTGGTGGAGACGGCGCTGCGCGACTCCATCTCCCGCCTCTACACCGTGGAGCACGACACGCTGCGGCTCATCCGCGGGTTCATCGAGATCCTCCAGGAGCTCGTGCTGCCCGGGGCCATCCTCGTCTCCTACATGGGCGAAGAGGGCACGGTCTGCCACGGCGCCCACGGCACGTCGGCCAGCGAGGAGGACCGCCGGGCCCTCGAGACCGCCCTCCTACAGCTCTCGCCCTCCGGGGTCCCGGCCGAGTGCCGCTGGCACCCCGTGGATGACGGGGACGAGCGCCGCCGCACCCTCCGGGACCCGGTGATGCGCGTGATGCCCGCCCTCATGCCCGGCTACCCGGCCGTGGGCGCCCTGGGCTTCTTCGCCGAGCGCCGCTCCGTCGAGGAGTACGAGCGGCTGTTCGAGATCGCCAACGAGGAGCTGGGCCGCCTCCTCACCCTGGAGGACTCCCGCCTCCGCCTCTACCACCAGGCCATCCGCGACCCGCTGACGGGCCTGTTCAACCGGCGCCACATCCTCGACATGCTCAAGATCGAGGTGGATCAGTGCGGCCGCTTCGGACAGAGCCTGTCCGTGATGCTCATCGATCTGGACCACTTCAAGGCCGTGAACGACCGCTTCGGACACGCCACGGGCGACCAGGTGCTCAGCGTCATGGCCCAGCGCATGTCCTTCGCCCTGCGCAAGGTGGACCAGCTGGGCCGTATCGGCGGCGAGGAGTTCCTGGCCTATGGGCCCCAGACCGAGCTGGAGGGCATCCGCGCCCTGGCGGAACGGCTCCGCGAGCAGGTGGTCCTCGAGCCCCTGCCGGGCCTTCCCAAGAACGACCGCGTGACGTTGAGCGTCGGCCTGGCCACCTGGGAGGGTCCCGCGGACAGCCTGGAGCGCCTGCTGGCCCGGGCCGACAAGGCCCTGTACAGGGCCAAGGCCGAGGGCCGGGACCGCGTCATCGGCTGACCTGCCGGGAAGATCGGGCCGCTTGACAGGGCCGGAACCGCCATTCCATGATTCCATACGCTTCCGTATGGAGATCTCATGGCCGAGCTTCCGCAGGATCAGTCCGCCTCACCGGATCTCACCGAGCGGGTGGCCCGCCTGGAGGCCCAGGTGGCCTGGCTCCTCCAGCGCCAGCAGGCGCCCGCGCCTCCGCCCGCCGCGCCCAGGCCCCGCAAGGTGCCCGCCGCCGCGCCCCGGAAGCCGATTTCCCCGGTGGTCTGGATCGCCGGCGCGGCGGCTTCCCTCTTCCTCGTGGGGGCCACGTTCTTCTTCCACTGGGCCATCCAGCAGGGGTGGCTCGGGGCCGAGCTGCGCTTCGCCCTTGGGCTGCTGGTCGGCGCCGCCATCGCTGGCACCGCGGGGAGACTCATCCTCGGCGAGGGGCGCCGCCTGGGTGTGGCCCTGCTCCTGGCGGGCCTGGGTACCTTGCAGTTCACCTTCCGGGCCGGGGCCATGGCCTACCACTTCTACCCCGCCACCCTGGGCCTGGTGGCCGCGGCCCTGGTCACGCTGGTGGCCGGCGGCCTGGCGGCCCGGGGCCGCAGCGGCGGCGCCCTGACCGTGGCCCTGGTCTCCGGCCTCGCCGCGCCGCTGGTCTTCAGCCAGGGCGGGCACCACGAGGTGGCCCTGGCGGTCTACCTGGCCGTGCTCATGGCCGCGGCGCTGGCGGTGCCCTACCTCGCCAAGGCCGGGGAGGCCTGGCACGGCGCCCGCTGGACGGCGCTCATCGGCACCTGGCTCCTGCTGCTCCCCGCCTGCACCGAGGTGCTGAAGGCCGATGCCCCAGCGCTGGCGGGCCTGCTGGCCCTCCATCTGGCCCTGGCCGGAGGCTGGGCCTGGCTGCCGGGACGGGAGGAGAAGCCGGGCACGCCGACCGTGCTCTGGCTGGTCGCCTCGATCCTGGCCACCACGTACGGCGGCCTGGTGTGGAAGCGTCTGGACCTCGCGCCCGAGGCCTTCGCCGCGCCGGTGCTCATCCTCGCCGCCCTGAACCTGGCCCTCGTGAAGCCACTGCGCCGGCGCCTGGGCGGGCGCCAGGCGGACTGGGGGCTGCTGGCCTTGGCGGCGGGGCATCTAGCCCTGGCGGTGCCCGTGGCCCTGGCCTGGCGCTGGGTGGGCCCACTCTGGGGCGTCTTCGCCCTGGGTCTGGCCTGGGCCTCCCGGAAGGCCGAGGAGGGCGAGTTCGCGCAGGAGGCCACCGCCCTGCGCTGGCTGGCAGCGGGGATGGCGCTGCTCACCACCTTCCGCTGGGCGTTCCACGGGCTGGACAGCCTGTTCTTCCATGGCAGCGGATCGGTGCCCTTCCTCCATGCCGCCTTCGTCGAAGGCGCCCTGGCCTCCGCCGCCTGGTTCCTGCTCACGCGGCGCGGCGGCCCCCTGGGCTTGGTCTCGTTCCTCGCTCTGGAGGTGACGGCCAACGTGACCCTGGCCTTCGAGGCGGCCCGGCTGGTGCAGTGGCTCCAGACCCCCGCCCCGGCCGCCTGGGGGCCCTCCCGCGCCGCCTCCATCGCCATGACGCTGGTGTGGGCCCTGTCCGGTGCCTGGCAGTGGATGCGCGGCCTGGGCCAGCGCGACACGGCCCGCCGCGCCCTCCTCGCCGCCGGCTACGCCTGGATGGGGATCGCCAGCTTCAAGCTCATCGTGTCGGATCTCGACCGCGCCGACACCCCCCTGCGCGCCCTGGCCTTCCTGGGGGTGGGCGCCATCGGCATGGCGGCCGCCATCCTCGCCCACCGGCACCATCCCGAGGGGAACGCATGACCTCCATCCGACGAATCGCTCCCCTGGGCCTCCTCCTGCTCGGCCTCGCCTGCGCCCGCGAGGACGCCGCAGCCCTGCGCCAGCGGCCCATCCCGGCGCCGGCCGCCAGCGGGTGGGCGCGCCTGCCCCTGGACGCGGATGCCCAGCGCCAGTTGAAGGGCGCCTGGATCGGCGATGCGGAGGGGCGGAGCGTCCCCTTCCTGGAGGCCCGCGAAGGTCTCTGGGAATCCCGCACCCTGGCCCTGGACCACCTGCTGACCGGGCGGGACGCCGAAGGCCGCCCCACGGCCGAATTCTCGCTGAAGCTCCCTGATGGTTGGCGGGTGGGCGAGCGGGAGACGCTGGAGCTCGACTTCGACCTCGACGGACATGCCCCCTGGGTGGCCCAGGTGAGGGCCGAGCGGCGACGCGAGGACGAGGGCGACGGCGGCGCCTTCATCGCCTACGATGCGCCCGTCGCCACGCACCTCTACGACCTGTCGCCCTCGGGCCACCGGCAGACGCTCCACCTCCCCTGGGACGGCCAGCGCTATCGCCTGGCGCTGGTGGCCACGCAGGGGGAAGCCCCGCGCATCCGCGGCCTCTCGGTGCGGGCGGAGACCCGGCCCGAAGCCCTGGAAGCGGAGCTGGCCCTCGAGGGCGCCCTCGCCCCGGAGCCGGGCCGGCCGCGAACCTGGCGGCTGACGCTGCCCGACACGGAGCGCATCGTGGGGCTCGACCTGGTGCTGGCGCCGCCGGCCGCGCCCCTCGCGCCGGACGTCCGGGTGGGAGAGCATGCCGAGACGGAGCGGCCCGGGATGGCGCAGACGATGGCGCAGACCTGGACCGGCACCGACCTCGTCTGGAACCTCCCGGCCCTGGGCACGCGCTCCAGCCGCATCGCCCTCGCGCCGACGCTGGCGAAGACGGTCACCCTGACCCTGCCCGACGGCGCCACGCCCCAGCAGGTGCGGGCCCTGGTGCGGCGGCAGACCCTGATCTTCCCCGTGGAGGCGGGACAGGCCTACGTCCTCCACCTGGGGGGCGCGGCCAAGCCCGCCCCCGGCAGCCTGGGCGCCCTGCCCTCCCTGCAGGTCCTGACCGCCGCCGCCCCCCTGACCCTCGGCGCCAGCGAGCCCGATCCCCAGGGCCTTCCCCGCCGGGTCGGCGCTGACGAGCGCGCCCGGCCCTGGATGCCCTGGGTGGCGGGGGTCGCGGTGCTGGTCCTGGCGGCCGTCGCCTGGAAGCTGCTGAAGGAGAGCCCCGCCGCATGACGCTCCGCGCCCTCCTGCCCGCGGCCCTCGCGCTGGCGGGGTTCGCGTGCCGCTCGCCCCTGGCCGACCTGCGGCCGGAACCCGGCGGGCCGGCGCTGGCCCTGGCGGTCCACGTCGAAGACCACAGCCGGAAGCTCGCCCGCCTGAAAGAGCCCGACGGAGAGGCCGACACGCCCGAGTCGCGCAGGGCCGCCCTCGAAGCCCAGCGCGCGGCCTTCGAGGCCGACCTGCGCGCCGAGGCCGCGGCCCGGAGCCTGCGCCTGGATCCTGCCTCGGACCTGCGCCTGGACCTGACCATCACCAGCCTGGGCGAGGTGCGGACCAAGTACATCGCCTGGGGCATCGCCAGCGGCGTGGGATGGGGCGTGGGGGTGGGCGTGCTGGCCCACGACCCGCGGCTGGCCGTGGGCCTCGGGGCCTACGAGCTGCTCGAGGAGAGCGCCTTCTGGATCGGCGGCTCGGTGCTCATGGGCCGCTGGTCCAGCCCCGCGGTGGTGGAGGCGAAGCTCCTCCGCGCCGACGCCGGGAAGCCGCTCTGGGAGGAGACCTACTACGTGCTGTGGGCCCGCCGGGAGCTGGGGGCCCTGGCCCCGGCCGAGCAGGCGAAGCGGGAGCGCCAGCTCCAGGCCTCCCTCCGCAAGATCGAAGGGAAGCTCTTCCACGACCTCGAGGCCATTCCCGGCTTTCCCCGCCCCGTCAGCCCTCCGCGGCCCCGGGAGTCGCCGGCCGCAGCTGCACCAGCGCCACCGCCCCCAGGATGATCGCCATGCCCAGGACCTGGCGCCGGCCGAAGGGCTCATGGAGGATGAGGCTCCCCAGCAGCACCGCCACCACCGGGTTCAGGTAGGCATAGGTGCCCATCTTCGCCGGCGGCCAGGCCTTGGCTAGGTAGACGTAGGCGGAGAAGGCCAGCATGGAGCCGAACAGGGCCAGGTAGACGGCGGCCCCCACGGCCTTGTGGGTGAGCGGTCCCCGCAGGAACCCGCCGGTGAGGGGCGCCACCGTGAGCCCGATGACCGCGGCGGTGGCCATCTGGATGCCCACGTTGGTGAGCAGCCCGCCGCCGTGGACGAAGTGCTTGCCGTGCAGCGTGCCCCAGGACCAGATGATGGGCGCCGCCACCAGGGCCGCCAACCCGCCCGCGTGAACGCGCGTGCCGCCCGAAGGCCACACCAGTACGCAGACACCGGCCAGCCCCAGCAGGAGCCCCATCCAGCCCTTGGGGCCCAGCGGCTGCTTCGCCATGGAGAAGACCGCCAGCCACAGGGGCACCAGGGCCGCCAGCACCGCCGCCAGGCCCGAGGAGACGTGCAGCTCGGCCCAGGAGACCAGCGCGTTGGAGCCTCCCAGCAGCAGGGCCCCCACGATCATGAGGTGGCCCACTTCCCGGGCCGGGGGCCAGGGCTCCCGCCGCAGCCGCCCCACCGCCAGGGCCAGCACCGACGCGAGGGAGAAGCGCGCCGCCACCAGACCATAGGGCGTGAAGGACTCCAGGCCCAGCGCGATGGCGAAGTAGGTGGAGCCCCACACCACGGCCACGGTGAGGTAGGCGAGCCAGGCGAGCATCAGGGCGTGCCCATGCCCGCTTCGCGCTCCACGCGGCAGACCCGCAGGTGGAAGGATCCGTACCACCGCTCCCGGCCCAGGCGCTGGGCCACGGCATGCTCGGCATGCGCCTTCCACGCGGCGATGGAGGCCTCGTCCTTCCAGTAGGACACGGTGATGCCGAAGCCCTCGGCATCCCGGGCGCTCTCCACGCCGAGGAAGCCGGGCTGCGCGCGGGCCAGTTCCACCATGCGGTCGGCCATGGCCCCGTAGCCCTGGTCCCCCGGGGTGCGCTGGCTGCTGAAGATGACGGCGAGGTAGGGCGGCTCGGGGGTTCGCGCGATCACTTCTTGGCCTTCTTCCCCGCGGTGTCGCCCGCCGGGAAGGGACTGGGACCGGCCTTCTCCCAGTGGGTCTCCAGCACGATGGTGGTGCGCGTGGTCACCATGGGACCCAGCGCGCGGATGCGGCGCAGGCGCTCGGCGATGCCCGCCGGCGTGTCCGCCACGACCTTCAGCATGAGGGCGTCCTCGCCGGCCACCGTGTGGGCCTCCAGGATGTCCGGCTCATCCTCCAGCGCCTTGATGAAGCGCTGCTCGATGGCCTCGTTGTTGTCCTTGTAGCGCACCGCCACGAAGGCCACGTTGGGCTTGTTCACGGCCGCCGGCGCCACGCGGGCGGCGTAACCCGCCAGGATGCCGTCGGCTTCCAGGCGCTTCACGCGGTCGATGATGGTGGGGCGGCTCACGCCGAGCCGCTCCGCCAGTTCCGCGTGGCTCATGCGGCCTTCCTGCTGGAGCAGGGCCACCAGGCGCCGGTTCAGATCGTCTTCCATCAACGTCTTCGCCATGCTGGACTCCGGAAATGGGGTTGATGAGAATCATTGAACACTGTGCTAGAAGGTTCGGCAATACGGATGACAACCCGTAAATGGCCCAGGTCGAGGTAAAATGCAGGCAGAGGTGCACATGGACTTCGCCCGACCCTTCACCGGCCAGAGCTTCTTCCTGATCGCGGGGCCCTGCGTCATCGAAAGCCGGGAGCATGCCCACCTGATGGCGTCGAGCCTGAGGGACCTGGCGGAGGCCCGGGGCATCCCCTTCATCTACAAGTCCAGCTTCGACAAGGCCAACCGCACCAGCCGGGACAGCCATCGGGGGCCGGGCATGGAGGAGGGCCTGGACATCCTGGCGGAGATCCGCAGCCGCTACGGCGTGCCCGTGCTCACGGACGTCCACGAGAGCAGCCAGTGCGGCCCCGCGGCCCAGGCCGTGGACGTGCTCCAGATCCCCGCCTTCCTCTGCCGCCAGACGGACCTGCTCCTGGCCGCCGCGGCCACGGGCCGCACCGTGAACCTGAAGAAGGGCCAGTTCCTCGCCCCCTGGGACCTCCAGCACGGCGTGGAGAAGTTGCAGTCCGTGCCCGGCCACGGCCCCGTGTGGGTGACCGAGCGCGGCTCCAGCTTCGGCTACGGCAACCTGGTGGTGGACTTCCAGAGCTTCCCGCACCTGCGCAAGACCGGCTGTCCCGTGATCTTCGACGCCACCCACAGCGTGCAGAAGCCTGGCGCCCTGGGCAAAGCCACCGGCGGCGCGCGGGAGATGATCCCCACCCTGGCCCGGGCCGCGGCCACGGCGGTGGACGGCTTTTTCTTCGAGGTGCACGACTGCCCGGAGAAGGCCTTCAGCGATGGCCCGAACGCCATGCGCCTGGAGCAGTTCGGCGCCCTGCTCGATGAGCTGCTGGTCCTGTGGAGGGCTGGCCGCGCCGCGGCGCAGCTCGATCCCGCCGGCAAGTGAGGGTCGCGATGCCGGAGGCGATCAAGGCCGGGCGCGCCCTGGAGCTGCGTCCTCTGTGCCTGCGCGACGCGCGCCCCTTGTTCGCGCTCGTGGACGCCAACCGGGACCGCCTGCGCCACTGGCTTCCCTGGCCCGACGACAACCGCAGCGTGCAGGATTCCCGCGCCTACATCCTGAGGGTGCGGGCTCAGGCGCGCGCGGGCACGGCCCTGCCCTTCGGCCTCTGGTGGAAGGATGACCTGGTGGGCGTGGCGGGTTTCGTGTGGCTCGATCCGGCCAATCGCAGCGGAGGCATCGGCTACTGGCTGGCCCGGGAGGCCGAGGGCCACGGCCTGATGACCGCCGCCGTGTCGGCCCTGGCCCGCCACGGCTTCTACACCCTCAAGCTCAACCGCGTGGAGATCCGGGCCGGCGTCCGCAACCGCCGCAGTCGCGCCATTCCCGAGCGCCTGGGCTTCCGCCACGAAGGCACCCTGCGCCAGGCCGAACGCCTCGTGGGCCGCTACGTGGATCATGCGGTGTACGGGATGCTGGCTGAGGAATGGCAGACCCGATAAGAGTGCCTAACCCGCCTGCGCCCCTGGCAGTAACCGGGACATGCGCCGCTGGATCCCTCTCCTCATCCTTTCCGCCCTCCCGCTGGAGGCCCAGACGGCCATGGTGTCGGTGATCCGCCAACCCAAAGCCACCGCCGCGGAATTCACCGTTCCCATCACCGACCTCCAGGTGCGGGACCAGGGCGATTTTGCGCACTTCCACCTGGGCGTCGGCCTCGGGGCCCGGCACTGGGACGACGGCGACACCAGCCTGCGGTTCGTCATGGACGCCAACGCCACCGCCAACGCGGTCTTCGTGGGATTCGGCGCCATCGTGGAGGTCCCGCCCGGCGAGGGCGCCTTCCTCGGCCCCCGACTCCGCGTGGGCTGGGCCTTCCACCCGGCCTGGGCCCTCAGCCTCGAAGGCGAGCACCTGGAGCGACCCTTCACCGACGGGATCACGCCCCGCCGGCGGAGCGCCCTGGGGCTGGCCCTCACCGCCCGATTTTGAATTCCGGCCCGGCCTTCAGCGGAGCCGGAAAGGCATCGTCAGGCGGAACCGGGCATACTGCGGCACCCCGTTGAGTTTGGCCGGCTCGAACCGCCAGGCCAGAGCGTAGCCGATGGCGGTGAACAGCAGGGGCACCGGCCCTTCCCGCGCCTCGGCCCGGACGGGCTCGCCCTGCGGATCGATGATCAGGTCCAGCACCACCGTGCCCTGCACGCGGGCCAGCTTCGCCGCGGTCGGGTACGGCGGCGCGGGCGGCTGGCGCTTCACGCGGATCTGGCTGAAGTCGAAGTCCACCACGCCCCCGGCCTTTTGCGCGGGCGCGGCGGAGGCGGGAGCGGGTGTCGATGGTTTCGCGGCCGCCTTGACCTCCCGGATCGGGGCCGGAGGCGCCAGGACCTCGTCCAGGCCCTGCCTGAGCACACCGGCGACCAGGTCCTGGAGGCCAGCATCGCCCTTCTGCCCAATCACCCGGTTGAAGAAGGCGATGTGGGGCGGTTTTCCGGGCTCGTTCTCGGCCAGGTCCCGGTCCTCCCAGAGCGAGCAACGCGCTCGGACCTGGCAGATGGCCAGGCCCTCCGCCCGGACGACCTGGATCTGCAGCCCAAGGTGGAAGGCGTCCTGCGGTCCCGCTTCCAAGGGCGCCACCCGGGTCAGGCCACTATGGTCCAAGAAGCGCCCGAGCTCAGCCTCCAGGCGGTCGGTCTCGAGGACGGCCGGTCCTTCCGTCGAGTTCTGCGCCACCTCCACCACCACCTTGGATGGCGGCGCCGAGGGGTGGGCCGCGCCTGGCGCGGCGCCGAGATGGAAGGGCACCCGCAGGTCACATTGCACCCGTGCGGGTGTCCCGTCGACGAGGACGGGCTGGAAGGTCCAGGCCTGGAGGTAGGCCGCCGCGGCCTCGCGAAGCAGCCTGGGGCCCTCCAGGGCCTCGGCCCGCTCCACCCATCCGGAGCGCGAGATGGTCAGCCGCAGCAGAACCTCACCCTCCAGGTTCGAGAAGCGGGCCAGGGGAGGGTACGGGGGCGAACCGGCCCGTTTCCGGACCACGAGACGCTGGAAGTCATAGGGCACCGGGTCCGTGGTCGCGGCGGGAGGCGCCGTCAGGGTGCCCGGGCCCGCCGGCGCAGGCTGGGCCAGGGCCGGGAGGAAGGGGCTGAGACAGACCAGGAGACCGGCGGCGGAGCGCATGGGAACCTCGGGAACGTCGGGCCAGGATAGGAGGCTCGGCGGAGGCCTACTCCACGCCCGCCGCGTAGGTGAGGTTCAGCAGGGCCATGGCCCGCGTGACCTTGCCCACACTGTTCTTCGTGGTGTCCGTGTAGAGGATGCCGCGGCGGTCCAGGGCCTCGTAGTCGAAGTTGCCGTCGCCGCTGAGGTCGAAGCAGAGGGCGCCGTCCTTGATCCAGTCCGTGCGGATCTGGTAGCCGGGGGCCGGCACGGCGCTCACGATGACGTCGGCCATGCGGACGAAGCCCTCGAGGTGGGTCGGGTTGGTGGCGGCATGGCAGAGGATGGGCGTGCCCTTGAGGTTGGCCACCATGGCCGTGAGGGGACGGCCGATGCGCAGGCTGTCGTTGATGACGAGCACGGTCTTACCGGCCATCCAGCCGTCGCCAAAGCCGCGCTTGAGGGTCTTCACGATGGCCCGGGCGGTGCAGGGCGTCATGCAGCGGTGTTGGGAACCGTCATCCAGGCGCTTCCGGTACTTGGTGAGGAAGCCGATGTTGATGGCGTGCAGGCCCTCGATGTCCTTGCCGGGGTCCACCAGGTCCATCACCTCGTCATCCTTGATCTCGGGGTAGCGCAGGGGATAGAAGATGAACACGCCGTGGGTCTTGTCGTCCTGGTTCAGGCGGGCGAGGAGCTTCACGAGCTGCATGCCGTTTTCCACCCGCAGGTCCGCCGCGTTGATGCCCAGGTCCTCGCAATCCTTCATGAGCCAGCGCTGGTAGGTGACGCTGCCAGGGTCGCTGCTGCCGAGGATCACGCCGAGGCCCGGGGAGAACCCGAGCTTCTTCACGTTCGAGCGCACCAGGTCCAGGTAGTGCCGGGCGGTCTCCTGGCAGTCGAGCTTCCCCGTGAGCGTGGTGGGCATGCGGCACCTCAACCCCTAGTTTAACAATCCGGCGGGCCAACCACCCTATCCTGGTCCCATGCGCGCCTCCCGACCCGACCCCGGTGAACTCCAGCGGCGGCTGCGCGCCGCCTACCCCGATGCCCGCTGCGCCCTGGACCACCGTGACCCCTACCAGCTGGTGGTGGCCACCATCCTCAGCGCCCAGTGCACGGACGCCCGGGTGAACCTCACCACGCCGGCCCTCTTCGCCCGCTACCCCGATGCGGCCAGCCTCGCGGCGGCGCGCACTGAGGAGCTGGAGGGCCTCATCAAGTCCACGGGCTTCTTCCGCAACAAGGCGAAGAACCTCATCGGACTCGGACAGGCGCTGATGGCGAAACATGGCGGCCGCGTGCCTTCGGATCCGGCCGAGCTGGGCGCCCTGCCCGGCGTGGGCCAGAAGACCGCCAACGTCGTCCTGGCCAACGCCTTCGGCGTGCCCGCCCTGGCCGTGGACACCCACATCTTCCGCGTGGCGCGCCGCCTGGGCCTGTCGAAGGCCGCCACGCCCGAGAAGGTGGAGGCGGACCTCTGCCGCCTCTTCCCCCGGGAGGACTGGATTGAGCTGCACCACCAGCTCATCTTCCACGGCCGCCGCACCTGCGATGCCCGCCGCCCGGACTGCGCCGCCTGCCCCCTGCTGGACCTCTGCCCCACGGGGCTGGGGCAGATGAAGGATCCGCACCTGGGGGTGAGGCTGACGGTAGATCCTGGGCCGAGCGCGCTGCGCCCTGCGGTGCCCCTGCCCCGATCAGGAGGCGCCAGGCAGGATCATCAGGCTCTGCCTGAAGAGCCTGCGGGGGCCCGGGGGGACATCGCGAGCGACGCGAGCAGGCGGTCCCCCCGGAGCATGTCTGGCCCCCAGCGCATCGTCAGTCTGGTGCCCTCGGTGACGGAGCTGCTGGTCCAGTGGGGCCTGGCGGCGCGGCTGGCGGGGCGCACGCGGTACTGCATCGAGCCGAGGTGGATCCGCAACACAGTGCCGGCCGTGGGCGGCACCAAGAACCCGGATCTGGACCGCATCCGCGATCTGGCGCCGGACCTGGTGATCCTCGAGCGGGACGAGAACCCGAAGGAGGTCGCGGATGCCCTCACGACCCTGGGCATCCCCTGGATGGCCCTGGAGATCCGGACCGTGAAGGACTGCGTGCGCGCCCTGCGCCAACTGGGGGAGCGCCTCGGCGCCGTCGAGGCCGCCGAGGCCCGCGCCTCGGCGCTGGAGGCCACGCTGAAGGGACGCCGCCGCAAGGGCCCCCGCACCCTGGCCCTCATCTGGAAGGATCCCTGGATGAGCGCTGGGCCCGACACCTACGTGGGCGATCTCCTTCGGTCGGGGGGCCTGGCGCCCGTCGGTCCGGACCGCTATCCGACGCTGACCGACGACGATCTGGAGGCCCTCGCGCCCGAGCTGATCCTCCTCCCCACCGAGCCCTACCGCTTCAACCGCCGCCATCAGGCCGAGCTGCAGCGGCGCTTCCCGGGAGCGGAGGTGCGCGTGGTGGATGGCCAGGCCCTCACCTGGTACCTCAGCCGGACGGAGCAGGGCCTCGACCTGGTGCGGAGCTTCCGATAGGGTGGTGGGCAATCCCCGCCGAGAGGTGTCCCGTGTCGCGTCCTCCGCTGTGCAGCCTTCTCCTGACCCTCTCCAGCCTCTCCCTGGGCGCCCAGGGCGTGTTCAACAACGCCAACAGCCCCAGCGACCCCACCTGCCCGAGGATCATGCAGGAGAAGACGGAGCTGAACCACAAGAGCCAGTACGGCCGCAACGGGGCGGACGCCTCCGCGGTCCGCTACTCGCAGCGGGGGGATCAGTTCTTCCCTCCGGCGGAGCGGAAGGATGTCTCCGCCTTCGCCGCCTACGACGAGAAGAACAGGGGCGTCTCCATCGCCAGCCTCAAGGGCAAGGTGGTGCTGGTCGGCCTCTGGAGCAAGAACTGCGACCCCTCCGCCAAGATGCTCCAGGAATTCGCCAGCCTCTATCCCAAGAAAGGCCAGTACGGCTTCGAGATCCTGGCGGTCAACTTCGATGAGAACCAGCAGGACAGCGGCATCGAGGGCGGGTGGCGGGCCATCAACAAGTTCATGAACCGGAACCGTCAGTTCTTTGAGAGCAGCCACATGCCCGTCTTCACGCCGGGCCTCGGCAAGGAGGGTCCCTCCAACTTCATGGACATGGTCTACTCCGTACCCGTGCTGTTCGTGGTGGACCGCCAAGGGAAGCTGGCCGAGCTGCACATCGGCTACCAGGACGGCTTCGTGGGCCAGGCCGTGATGCGGGCCCTGCGGGAGCGGGTCGCCCCCCCGACTCCGACTCCGGCCCCAGCCCCGGCTCCAGCGACGGCCCCACCGGCGGAACCGGGTAAGCCCGCCCAGCCTTGACCTCGTGAATCGAGGTATTCTGTCCGGCGAGCCTGACCGCCCGCCGGAGGATCCATGCCGCTACCCCTGATCTCCCTGATGATGGCCCTGCCCGCGCTCCAGGCACCCGCGCCAGTGGCCACGCCCATGCCCGCGCCGGTGCCCGGGCCCCAGGCCGTGCTGGAGGCCGCCCGGGTGAAGGCCAAGTCCGTGATGGAGGCCCGCGCCGCCTTCATGAAGGCCGGCGGCAACACCAAGGACTTCCGTGGCGACTGCGCGAAGGAACTGGCGGACCTGGACGCGCGCCTGGCCGTCGAAAAGGCCCCCGAGCTGCGCCAGGCCCTGCTGGTGAGCAAGCTGTTCCACCTGCAGCTGGCCAAGGCCGAGCCCACCCCCGCCCTCCTGGCCCAGGTGAAGCAGGAGGTCCCACCCACGGCGGCCGCCTGGACCCTGGACCCCGGCCTGCTCACCGCCCGCGCCGAGGCCGATCCCAAGGGCTGGAACGCCTACGTGGCCGAGGCCCGCGCGAAGCACGCCGACGCCGAGCTGCGCCGCACCCTGCTGTTCGAGCACTTCTGGGAGCGCCTGGACGCCAAGGACGAGGCCGCCTGGAAACCCGCCTACGAGACCTTGCAGAAGGACTTCGCCGGCAGCCGCCAGGCCAAGCAGGCCCAGGGCATCCTCGAGGGCGAGCTGAAGACGGGCCTGGGGCGCCCGGCGCCGGCCTTCAGCCTCAAGGCCCTGGGCGATCCGAAAACCACCTACACACTGGACACCTTCAAGGGCAAGTACGTGCTCATCGACTTCTGGGCCACCTGGTGCCCGCCCTGCCGCGCGGAGATGCCCTCCATGCACGCCGCCTGGGCCAGGTTCAAGACGAAGCCCTTCGAGATCCTCTCGCTCTCCTTCGACCGCCGCGTGGAGCACATCGCGCCCTTCCGGAAGCAGGCCGCCACGCCCATGCCCTGGAAGCACGCCTTCATCGAGGGCGGCTTCCAGAACCCCGTGGCCGACGCCTACGGCGTGAAGGGCATCCCCAAGCCCCTGCTCATCGGCCCCGACGGCAAGATTGTCGCCAGCGGCGCCCAGCTCCGCGGCGAGAACCTGGAGAAGACACTGGAATCCTTCCTGGGGAAGTGAGGGCGGCGGTCAACCCCGCTTGGGGATTTGCACATTGATGATCCCTGGGTTATGTTCCCTGCATCTGGAGGTCCAGAGCCCGGGGGATCCCATGGCCACGCCTTCGCCAGCCCGCACCGCCGCCGTATCGGGCGGGGCGCTCATCCTGCTCCTGGCCCTCCCGCTCCACGGGCAGGAACCGGCCCTGAGGCCCGACTGGGAGGGGTTCGTCGGACTCTCCCTCGTCTGGGCGGACTACAAGCCCGCCTTCCCTGTCGCCGGGGCGCCGGATTCCCGCACCACGGCCGGCTTCGCGCTGTACGGAGGGGGACGCTGGCGCCGGACCTGGGGGTTCGAGGTGGACCAGACCTACTACGGAGACTTCACGGTGATCGCCGGTGGGGTTCCGGAGGACCGGGACGTCGGCACC
This sequence comes from Geothrix paludis, assembly GCF_022808815.1. Taxonomy (GTDB): domain Bacteria; phylum Acidobacteriota; class Holophagae; order Holophagales; family Holophagaceae; genus Geothrix; species Geothrix paludis. The sequence continues at coordinate 185,907 of NZ_JAKZLC010000004.1, forward strand.
ACCAGCCTCACGGGGATGGCCTGGCTTCCCCTCGGCTCCGCGTCTGCCTACGCCCGCGCCGGCGTGGCCTACTGGACCGCCACCCGGGGCGAGGGCTACGTCTTCCTGACGGATTCGGGTGAGACCACCACCTCGGGCTTCACCCCCCACCTCGGCGTCGGCGTCGAGGTGCCGCTCGGGAGGCAGTGGCTCCTGCGCCTGGACGGGAGCCTGTTCCCCCGGGTGCTGTCCCATCGCCTCGTCCGCGTGAGCGCGGGCGCGGCCTGGCGCTTCTAGGCGAGGCCGCCGTCCCTCACTTTCCTTCCAGCCAGGCTTTCATGGCCTCGGGTTTCTGGAAGCCCAGGATGCGGCGCAGCTCCCGGCCCTCCGCGTCCAGCAGGAGCACGGTCGGATAGCTGCGGATCTGCAGCTTCGCGGCCAGGTCCTTGCGCTTGGCATCGGTGTCGATGCGAATGGGCACGGCGTTCGCGGCGATCCACTGCTTCAGCGCGGCGTCGGGCCAGGTCTTCTCGTCCAGTTCCTTGCACTGGGCGCACCACTCGGCGTAGATGTCCACCAGCACGACCTTGTGCTCGGCCTTGGCCTTCGCCAGTGCCCCTTCGAGATCCTGCTCCATCCAGCCGGCGTGCTCGTCCGTCACGGCCGCCACGCCGCCCTTGGGCAACAGGTCCACCTTGAGGTAGGTCTCCACGGTGCGCACGCCCAGCAGCAGGGCCAGCGCCAGCATCAGCAGCGCCAGGCCCTTGCGCAGCTGGCCCACCAGGCCCGCGGCCGCCTCGAAGGCGCCGAAGACCGCCGCGCCCGCGAGCATCACCACGGTCCACATGGCGAAGTTGGCCCAGTCCGGCACCACGAGCCGCACGTTCCAGGCCGCGAAGCCCAGCACCACCAGGCCCATGCCCTGCTTGAACCGCGTCAGCCAGTCGCCGCTCTTGGGCAGGGCCGCCGAGAAGGTGCCCACGGCCAGGAACAGCACGCCCATGCCCAGAGCGAAGATAAAGAGCTGGAGGCCGCCCAGGAAGACGTCCCCCCGCTGGGCGATGCCCACCAGCACCGCGCCGATGACGGGGCCCACACAGGGGGCGGAGAGGGGCCCCAGCACCAGGCCCATGAGGAAGGCGCCGCCGAAGCCCTTGCGAGAGCCGTCGCCCTGCAGCTTCAGGGCGAGCCCCTGGGGCAGGGCGATCTCGAAGGCCCCGAAGAGGGAGAGCGCGAAGGCCGCGAAGAGCAGGGACACGGGGATGAGGAAACCCGGCTTCTGCGCGAAGGCTCCGAAAGCGGCGCCGCTGCGGGCCGCCAGCACGCCCAGCGTCGTGTAGGTGACCGCCATGCCCAGCACCAGCATGAGGGAGAGCGCGAAGCCCTTGGCCTTGCCGCTGCCCTTGGCCCCCACGATGGCCATGGTGATGGGGATCATCGGGTACACGCAGGGCGTGAGCGAGGCCCCCATGCCCGCCAGGAAGACCAGGAGCAGGGACCAGATCAGGCCGGAGTGCTCAGGTGGGGGCGCAGGCGTGGCCGCCTGCGCCGGGGGCAAAGATGGAGCCACGGGAGTCGCCGCCAGCTCTTCCTTTTTTTCCAACGGAGAAACCGCAGGTTTCTCCGCAGCAGCAGCCGCGGGGGCGGCAGCCGGAATGTCGGTGGCCTTCACCTCCAGCGTCCGCGTCGTCGGCGGGAAGCAGACCCCACCCTCGCCCTCGGTGCAGGGCTGGTAGGTGACCTCGAGCTTCACGGTGCCGCTGAGTCCCTCACTGCGCAGGGGGATGCGCACGGTGCCGTGCCACACGCCGTCACCGATCTCGTCCTGGGCGTCCGTGGCGGGCAGGGGGCCCACCTTCAGCGTTCCGGCGCCGCCCTTCTTCGCCACCTCCATGAACGAGGCCTTGAGGTGGGCGCCTGGCGGCACCGTGAGCACCACGGCCCCCTTCTGGAACGCCAGGCTCACGCTCTTGATCGCATCGAAGGAGGGATCGGCCTTCTGGGCCCAGGCGGTCGCCGCCAGCAGAACGGAGCAGAACAGGGACTTCAGGTACCGCATGGACACTCCAGGCGTGCCGTGGGGCACCCTCCATGATCCCCTGGGCGGACCGCCCTCCGCCAGCGGCCACTGCGATGGCAGGGGCCGGCGATCAGGACAGGCCGCCCGCGGCCCGCTGGACGAAGTTCTGGAGGCCCATCTGCCCGATGAGGTCGAGCTGGGTCTCCAGCCAGTCCACATGTTCCTCCTCGCTCTCCAGGATGTCCTGGGCGAGGTCGCGGCTCACGTAGTCACGGATGCCCTCGGCATAGGCGATGGTCTCGCGCAGGTCCTTCATGGCGTCCATCTCCAGCGCCAAGTCCCCCTCCAGGACCTCCTTGGGGTTCTGGCCGATGCGCAGCTTGTGCAGGTCCTGCATGCTGGGCAGGCCTTCCAGGAAGAGGATCCGCTCGATGAGCCGGTCGGCGTGCTTCATCTCGTCGATGGATTCCCGGTACTCGTGCTCTCCCAGCTCCTTCAGGCCCCAATTGCGGCACATGCGGGCGTGGAGGAAGTACTGGTTGATGGCCGTGAGTTCGTTGCGGAGGAGCCGGTTCAAGTGCTGGATGAGGGTCGCATCGCCTTGCATGGGGCCTCCCGTGAAAAGGCCCTCACCATAGCCACCTTTGCCGGTTCTTCACAAGGATTTCAGCCAGCCTTGGCGACCTCCGCCGGGCCCCAGGCCAGATCCGAGGCCGGGCCCCAAGCCGGGGTCGTGGCCGGGTCCGACGTCGGCCCCCAGGTCGGGCGGCAGCGGCCCCGGCAGCCCCAGGGCGTGGTCCGGAGATCCAGGGCAGGATCCAAGGCGGGATCCAGAGCCACCCCCACCGGCTCCCCGGCCCGGATGGCCAGCACCGCCTCGGCCATGGCCCCAAGGCAGCGCCCGCAGTCCGGCTTGGCCTCCAGGGCCTCGAAGACCGCCTTCACCGACGCCGCGCCGCGCTCCCGCACGGCCCAGACGACCTGGTCTTCCGTGATGGCGTTGCAGACGCAGAGATACATGCCCGACCTCAGGGATCCATTTTAGACAAAAGAGAAAGAGTCTCAATATTGAATTCTGTGATCTCCGCCACAAACCCCGGCCCCGGCGGCTGGATTAGGCTGGAACCATGACGCCGAGCCCTTCCTTCCCCTGGTTCGCGCCCCTGATGGCGCGCCTTCGGACCCATCTGGCCGCCGAGCCCTTCCCCCGGGACGCCGCCCACGACCTGGGCCACATCCTGCGGGTGGCGCGCCTGGCGGCCGCCCTGGCCGCCGAGGAGGGTGCCGATGCCGAGGTCTGCGTGGCCGCGGCCCTGCTCCACGACCTGGTCTACCGCCCCAAGAACCACCCGGAGTCGCCCCTCACCGCTCGCATGGCCGCGGACCTGGTGCCCCAGTGGTGCCGGGAGACGCCGGGGCTGGAGACGAAGGCCGAGGCCATCGCCGCCGCGGTGGCCACCCACAGCTGGAGCGGAGGCCAGGCCCCCGGCAGCCTGGAGGCCGCCGTGCTGCAGGATGCCGACCGCCTGGAGGCCCTGGGCGCCATTGGCATCGCCCGGGTCTTCGCCACGGGCGCCAGCTTCGGGGCTGGCCTCTGGCACCCGGAGGACCCCTGGGCCGAGGGCCGCGACCTGGATGACAAGGCCTGGAGCCTGGACCACTTCGAACGGAAGCTCCTCAAGCTGGCCGCCGGCATGACCACCGCCGCGGGACGCCGCCGCGCCGGGGCCCGGCAGGCGGTCATGACCGCCTACCTGGCCGACCTCCGCGCGGAGCTGGGAACGGCGACCGAGCCCTGATCGCCGTTCCTCATGTCCGCAGTCCCATGGCCGATAGCTATACTCAGCCATGCCTTTCACCCTCTCCCTCCGACGCCCCTTTGTGGCCGATCATTTCCACGACCTTCCTGGATTCCAGGAGGATCGGCATGGGCACAACTGGGAAGTCGAGGCCACGGTCGAGCTGGTCTCCGAAGCCGATGAGGCCGCCTTCGCCAAGGCCCTGGACGCCTGGCTGGAAGCCGTGGACTACCACCTGCTGAACACCCTTCCCCGACTGGAAGGGAGGAACCCCACCGCCGAGATCCTCGCCGAATGGGCCTTCGAGCACCTGCGGGAGGCGGACCTGCAGCCGCACAGCGTGAGGATCCGGGAAAAGGCCAACTACTGGGCGCTCTGCCGGGGAGACGCCACGTCATGAGACCCGCCCGCAGGCCAGGTCCGGGCCCAAGTCGGCGCATGGGCCTCTGCATAGGCCTGTGCTCGGGGCTCTTCCTGGTCTTGACGGGCTGTGGGCGCCAGGCGGCCCAGGAGGCAGCTTCGCGGCCCGCTCCCCCGCCCAGGCCCGCCACCTCGGCCCGGAAGGACTGGTCCTGGCGCCCCGTGGGGGGGTTGGCCATCCTGGAAGGCGAGCTGGCCTCTCCTGCGGAGCTGGTGCTGGAGGGACGCTCCATCCGGGAGACCCGCTTCGCCGAGGCAGGTCCGGTGCGCTGGGAGCTGTTCCGGCCCCCCGTGGGCGAGACCGCCCTGCTGCGCACCGGTTCCGGCCAGATCCTGGCCCGCTTCGAGTTCGTGCTGCCTCCGCCGGCCAGGATCGCGCCGCCCCCGAAACCCAGTGCCCGCGCCACTTCCGCGATCCCGTCCAAGAGGCCGCATGCCGATCCGCCGGCCCGACCTCCGAGAGCCTTGCCGGCATCGCCCGCGCCGACCCCCGATCGGGCCGCTCCCCTGCCAAGCCCCACCCCGTTCCTCCTTCCCCGCGCCGCTGCTCCAGCCCCGGGCTCGGGCCCCTGGCCCGGGATGGGCGAGGCGCTCAACCTCACCCGCGGCCCCGGGGGACAGAAGCGGCTGCTGCTCAGCTTCGATGGCGGCTCCAATGCGGAGGTCGCCACTGAGATCCTCGACACCCTGAAGGCCCGGGGCGTGCACACCACCATCTTCCTCACGGGCGCCTTCATCCAGCACTTCCCGGCCCTGGTGAAGCGCATGGCGGCCGAAGGGCACGAACTGGGCAACCACACCATGAACCATCCCCACTTCGCGCCGGGCATGAAGCGCGATCCCAAGTGGACCAAGGAGCGGGTGCAGCGGGAGCTCCTGGAGGCGGACGCGGCCATGGTGCGCCTCCTCGGCCGCCCCATGGACCCCTACTGGCGGGCGCCCTACGGCGAGCAGACCGCCGAGATCCGCCGCTGGGCCGAGGAACTGGGCTATCGCCACGTGGGCTGGAGCGAAGGCGCGGACACCCTGGACTGGGCGACACCGAAGGAGCGCCGCCTGTACCGCAGCGGCGACGCCATCCTGCAGCGTCTCAGGCAGCGCCTGGACCGCGATGGCGACGGCCTCATCGTGCTCATGCACCTGGGCTCGGAGCGGGCCGAGAAGGACCGGCCCTCCGCGGGGCTGGGGGCCTTCATGGACCGCGCACGGCGGGAAGGCTGGGCCTTCGTGCCGGCCAGCGCCTTCCTGCACGACCTCGGCAAGCCCGCCTGGAACCCGCAGCTCCGCCTGGCCTTCCTGCAACCTCCGGCCCCCGCGCCCCAGGCCCGCTGAGCGCCGCGTCCCTGGGCTACACTGAAGCCCAGACACCTTGGAGGCGCGTTGCAGGGGATCGGCCGTTGGATGCTGAGGGCAGGACTGGGCTTCGTGGCCCTGGTGCTGCTGCTCTCGCTGGCCAGCTTCCATCCCCTGGACCCGCACCCCTTCACCCAGGGCGCCGCCGTGGCGGGCGTGCAGAACCTCTGCGGCACCGTCGGGGCCACCATCGCGGGCCTGCTCCAGACCCTCATGGGTATGGGCGCCTGGATCGTCCCGCCCTACCTGCTCTGGGAGGCCTGGCCCCGGGAGGAGCACCGCTGGCCCGGCCGCCTGGCTTGGCTGGGCCTGGCCCTGGCGGTCTGGACGGCCCTCGGCGCCTTCGGCAGCCGGTCCTGGCCGGGCCTCGATGGCGTGGGCACCGTGGAGATCCGCTGGGGCGGCTGGCTGGGAAGCACCCTCTGGCCCGCCCAGCGCCACCTCCTGGGCCCCGTCGGACTGCCTCTCTTCCTGGCCCTGGTGATGCTCACCTGCGCCCTCGTCCTGGCTCCGTCCGTGACGCGGAGCATCGGCCGGCTGCTGCACCGCTGGCTGGGCGAGACCGCCTGGCCCTGGATGAAGCCCATGCCCGCCAAGGGCTTCCAGGGTTTCCTCGGCATGGTGAAGCGGCCCTTCCTTCGGGGCCGCAACCCGGACCAGCCGGACCTGGATGCGGCGGATGGCGCGGCCTTGCTGGCCCTGGCCCAGCGCCAGGACGCCCTGGAGGCCCAGCGCGAAGCCCTGCTCAAGGCCGAGCTGGAAACGGCGGAGATCCGCAAGAAGCAGCCCCTCATCCGGGCCGAGGACCTGCTTCCGCCCATCCAGTCCATCAACCTCGACGCTGCCCAGACCCTCATCGACGCGCAACCACTCCCCACCTCCGCACCGACACCCCCGCTGGCCGCCGACGCCCCCTTCCGCGCCAAGCTGCTCGCCGAGGCCCCGCCGCCGCCCAAGCCGAAGCCCACCGTGGCCAAGGTCCAGGTGGCCAAGGACCGCTTCGGGCGGGAGATCGTCCAGCCCCCGCTGCCCCTCACGGAGCCCACCCCGGCGCGCCCCCTGCCCGCTCCGCCGCCAGAGCCGGAGCCGGGCCCGGCCTCCCGCGAGACCCTGCCTCCGCGCCGGCTCTTCGATCCGCCCGGCCAGCACGCCAAGGCCGACCTCGCCGCGCTGGAGTCCATCAAGGATGTCATTGGACAGAAACTGTCCGAATTCAAGATCAAGGGCGCCGTCACCGGCATGCAGCCCGGCCCCGTGGTCACCGTCTTCGAGTTCCAGCCCGACCCCGGCATCCCCCTGTCGCGCATCCTGGGCATGGAGGAGGACCTGGCCCTGGCCCTCCAGGCCGAAGCGGTGCGCATGGACCGCATTCCCGGCAAGAACCTGGTGGGCATCGAGGTGCCCAACCCCAAGCGCGAGATCATCACCTTCCGCGAGGTCATCGACAGCCCCGCATTCCGCGACGCGCCAGGGCTTCTCCAGCTGGCGCTCGGTAAGGACATCGCCGGTAAGCCCGTGGTGGCCGACCTCAACAAGATGCCCCACCTGCTCATCGGCGGCAGCACCGGCAGCGGCAAGAGCGTGGGCGTGAACGCCATGATCTGTTCCTGCCTCGTGCGCGCCCTGCCCGACGAGGTGAAGCTCATCCTCGTGGACCCGAAGATGGTGGAGCTGGGCGTCTACGAGGACATCCCCCACCTGTGGGCGCCGGTGGTCACGGACATGAAAGAGGCGGGCCGCGTGCTCAAGTGGGTGGTGGCCCAGATGGAGGACCGCTACCGCCGCCTGGCCCTGCTCAGCGTGCGCGACCTGAAGGGATTCAACACCAAGATCACCGACGCCGGCGGAAGCCTGGATATCTCCGAGCGCACGCCCAACCCGCGCTGGCCCGACCGTCCCGCGGTGCTGGACCCCATGCCCCACGTGGTGGTGGTCATCGACGAGCTGGCGGACCTCATGATGGTGGCCCGCAGCGAGGTGGAGGACAGCATCGCGCGCATCGCCCAGAAGGCCCGCGCCGTGGGCATCCACCTCATCCTCGCCACCCAGCGGCCCAGCGTGGACGTGGTCACGGGCGTCATCAAGGCCAACCTGCCCAGCCGCCTCAGCTACCGCGTGCGCACCAAGATCGACAGCCGCACCATCCTGGATTCCGGCGGCGGCGAGCAGCTGCTGGGCGCGGGCGACGCCCTCTTCCTGCCCAACGGCGCCAGCCACCCCCGGCGCATCCACGCGCCCTTCCTCACGGAGGACGAGACCCTGCGCCTCGTCACCTGGCTGCGGGAGCGCGGCCGGCCCGATTACAACCAGTCCCTCGTCAGCGCCATGGAGACCGAGGAGGAGACGGCCCTATTCGACGAGGCGGAGATGGGCGGCGGCGACGACATCTACGTGCGGGCCCTCGCCGTGGTGAAGCGCGAGCGCAAGGCCAGCACGAGCCTCCTCCAGCGCAAGCTCAACCTCGGCTATGGACGGGCGGCGCGGCTCATCGACCGCATGGAGGAAGAGGGCATCGTGGGGCCGGACCGGGGCGCGGGTAAGCCGCGGGAAGTGCTGGTCGAGGCCGAGTAGTCACGAGCGTGTGGGTTCCTGTCCCAGGGCTAAAGAGCTGGAACGCAGAGGACGCAGAGAAAAGCAAAAAGCCTTCTGCCAGTGATGCACGGTGATGAAAAGATCATCTGCACACATGCTCCGATTGCGTGGATCGGCAGCATCAGCACGGGCACGCCGTGAAGCCCATGCGCAGCTTGCAGCTGCCAGAGGCAGGACCAGGCAGCTCCCATCACCGTTCATCACGGTTCATCGCCGGCTGTCTTGGCATTTGAACCTGGGTGTGGCCGAAGCACGGGAGGGCGCGACCATGCCTTCTCGGACCAGAACTGATTTCGGGCCCAGTGGCAGGCCGCACCTGTATTTTCACTCCCCCGTCAGGTGGGCTGAAGCTTCCACCGAGGTGTCCGTAGACCGTGGTCACAATCCATCTGCATGCATGGCCAAACAACCATAGACTCCATTCGTACATGACCACGGGAGAGTCTATGGCAATCCACCACCCCTTCATCCTTCCGCTGGCCGCCGCCTGCGCCCTGGCTACCGCCCAGGCCCCGGCCCCGAAGCCCGCCTCCGCGAAGATCTGCACCACCTGCCACACCACGGCCGCCGACAACCTCCGCGGCCACTTCGACAACCTGGTCCTGAAGAACGCCTCCTTCCAGCTCAAGATCGACGAGCGCACGGAGGTGCTGCGCTTCGATAAGGCCACCCTGAAGGTGGTCACGCCCGAGCCCGCCGCCAACGCCGAGGCGGCGCTGAAGTCCATCGCCAAGGGCCACGAGGTGCGCGTCCAGTTCACCGAGAAGGATGGCGTGAAGACCGCCGTGGCGGTGTTCGCCAAGCCCCCCGTCAAGCTGGCCGCCAGCGAGATCATGACCCTCGACGAGCTCCAGAAGCTGGTGGCCACGGGCCCTGAGAAGGGGAAGTACTTCCTCTTCGACTCCCGGCCCGCGCCGCGCTTCATGGAAGGCGCCATCCCCACGGCCGTGAACCTGCCCTTCCCGGCCTTCGACAAGAACGTGGACAAGCTGCCCGCCGACAAGGGCGCGCTGGTGATCTTCTACTGCAGCGGGAAGACCTGCAACATGAGCCCCGGGTCGCTCGCCAAGGCCAAGAAGCTGGGATACACGAACGCCAAGGTGTTCGTGGACGGCATGCCCGCCTGGACGAAGAAGGCCTACGGCGTGCTGAGCCCCGCCTCCCTGAAGGCCGCGTTCCTCGACACGCAGACGCCCCTGGTGATCCTCGACGCCCGCCCCGCCCCTGAAGCCTCCAAGGGCTTCATCAAGGACGCCGTGGCCGTGGATCCCGCGAAGACGGCCGACCTGCTCAAGACCTTCCCCTCCGCCAAGCTGAAGCCCCCGGTGGTGGTGGTGGATGAGACCGGCGGCGACGCGGCGAAGGCCGTGGCCTCAGATCTCGTGAAGGCCGGCTACGTGGGCGTGAATGTCCTCTCCGGCGGCTTCAAAGCCTGGCAGGCCGCGTCGATGCCGGTGGAGACGGGAACTCTGGCTACCAAGGCCACCTTCGTGCCGAAGCCCCGCCCGGGCGCCATCGCCCCCGCGGACTTCACGAAGCTCGCGAACCTGGCCCCCGCCGAGCGCGGCGCCGTGATCCTGGACGTCCGGAACCCTGACGAAACGAAGAACGGCATCATCAAGGGCGCCCTCACCATCCCCGAGCCCCAGCTCTTGGCCCGCCTCGCCGAAGTTCCCAAGGGCCAGAAGGTGGTCTGCCACTGCTCCACGGGCATCCGCGCCGAGCTGGCCTACCACCTGCTGAAGGAGAAGGGCTACGACGTGCAGTTCCTCCCCACGGAGATCACCATCATCGACAGCGGAGAGTTCACCCTCGACTGACGGCACCTCGCGCATAAACAAGGCCGGCCCCAAGGCCGGCCTTGTTTATGTTTCTTCCGGAATTTCAGTGAAAGCAGGCTCACAGAGGGATCTGCAGAAGACACCGAGAACCGCAGCAGCGAGGTTCCACAGCAAGAACCAGCCAATCCTCCCCCTTCATGCTGGTCACGGAGGACACGGAAACAAGCCGGAAGGCACGGAATAAGAGCAGGGGCGTCCGCTCCGAAAGCACGGGGTGCATCCCGGAGGCGGCGAGGGCCTGGCCCCTTCCGTGCCTTCCGTGGAATTCCGTGGCTTCCGTGACCAGCTATTGGCGCGATACCCCTGTGAAGTACCGCCTTTGCGTTTCTGGTCACGGAATTCTCAGAAGAATCTTTTTATTGCCACCGACGATCAGGCAGCACTCAAGTTCGGCCCGGCCGGACCGATAACGGAAGGCATAAGGATCCGCCATGGACGCCAGCCTCGCCCCCTACCACCATCACCACCAGGAGCTGCGGCGCCTGGCGCGCGAGCATGAGGCCCGCCTAGCCCCGGCCTTGGTGCGAAGCCATCCGGAGGTCTGCCTGGCCGGCGCGCAGGCCCTCCTCACCACGGTCAAGGCCCACCTGTCCATGGAGAACACGGTCCTGTACCCGGCGCTGCTGGAGGCCGTGGACGCCGACATCCAGGCCACCGCGAGGGGGCTGGAGGCAGGCCTGGAGGAGCTGAAGACCCGCTTGCGCCAGTTCAGCCACCACTGGCCCAGCGCGGAAGCCATCCGGCTGGCGCCGGAGGCCTTCATCGAGACGTCCAGGGATCTGCTCCAGGTCCTCCGCCGGCGGATCGACCTGGAGGAAGCCCGGCTGTTCCCTCTCGTGGAGCGGGCCTAGTCGCGGCTCAATTCTCGGAAACGGCCTTCAGGCGCGGCACGCGCCAGCGGCTGCGCTGCGCGGGATCGGCCATGCCGCCGGCGTGGCACGCCTTGCAGGCCTCCAAGTGGGTGTTCTGGTTCCGCCAGTAGGCCCGGGCCTCGCCGTCAGTCTCCTGGCGACGGTCGATGGGCACCTGGGGCCAATAGAAGGTGAGCGCGGGCGTCTCGCCCTTCATCTCCAGGGAGTAGAGGGGACCAGGTTCGGTGCTGGGGCGGCCCCAGCGGTCCTCCAGGGTGCTGAGCACCACCAGGGAGCCCGGCGGCAGGGGCCGGCCGGCCCGGTAGGCGGAGGCGGCGGTGGGATTGGCCCAGGCGCGGATCCACCGGCCGCCGTGAGCGGGGGACTTCACGGGCTCGGCGTGGATGGCCTCGAGGGAGGCGAAGTCCAGGGCCCGCACGGGAGCCTGGGCTTCGGGATCCACCGGCGGCGCGGGGGGCGCCTGGACGACCTTCACGGGCGCGGGGGGAACGGGCCGGCCCGGATGGGCCAGGCCGTAACCGGAATAGCCGGTCGCCAGGAGCGCGCCGGACCAGGCGAGACCCAGCAGCAGCGCAAGGATGCCCAGACTCTGGTGATCCTTCCGCGGCCGGTTCATGGACCAGAGCGCGGGCACTGAGAGGAGCGCCGCGGCGGTGGCGATCACCGCATGGCGGAACAGCAGGGCATCCGCCCCCAGACCCGAGGCCGGCAGGGGGAAGATCCGCCCGGCGGGGATCAGTGAGGAAAGGCGGCCCAGCGCGGGGCCGCTGACGAGCGCGGCGATCAGGCCCAGCAGGCCGACCCAGCCCAGGTACCGGCACACGGTCCACCAGGGGCGCATGCCCCGGCCCGCGCGCTGGGAGGCGAACAGCGCCCAGGGCAGAAGCAATCCGGTCGCCACCGGGAGGTGGGCCAGCAGGGCGTGTTTGAGGGCAATCCAATCCATGGGATCCACGCTCGGAAGGGGCAAGGCTCCCCGCAGTCTGCCAGTGTCTGGGAAATCCTGGGAGTGGAATTCCTGTCACAATCGGCGGCATGAAGCAGATCCTCCTCCAGCACGTCCAGGAGTCCGTCCAGCTCAAGCAGGCCTTTTTCGCCCAAGAGATGGATCACCTCCTCGCCCAGGCTGACGACATGGCCGAGCGGCTGCGGCGGGGCGGCCGCATCCTCGTCTGCGGCAACGGGGGCAGCGCCGCCGACGCCCAGCACCTGGCCGCGGAGCTGAGCGGGCGCTACCTCAAGGAGCGGCGCGCCCTCGCGGGCATCGCCCTCACCACCGACACTTCGGCCCTCACGGCCATCGGCAACGACTACGGCTTCGACCAGGTCTTCTCCCGGCAAGTGGAAGCCCTGGGCCGCCCCGGCGACCTGCTCATCGGCATCAGCACCAGCGGCAACAGCCCCAATGTCATCCGGGCCGTGGCCTCCGCGAAGGAGCTGGGCGTCCGCACCCTGGGCCTGCTGGGCCGCGACGGCGGCAAGCTGGTGGGCCTGATGGACGACGCCCTCGTGGTGCCCTCCACCGTGACGGCGCGCATCCAGGAAATCCACCAGATGATCTACCACTTCTGGTGCGAGGCCCTTGATGGCCAGTTCTGAGGCCTTCGGGTGATCGCCGCCGCGGGACTGCTCGTCTTGGCCCTCCTGGGCCAGCCTTCGCGAACCTACTACTGGCGCGATGCCGGCGGGCAGACCCACATCACCAACACGCCGCCGCCGGCCGACGCGGAGATCCTGGAGCCCCCGCCCCCGCCTGCGGTGGAGCCGGGCCGCCCCCACCAGGCCCAGGCCGGTTCCCAAAACCTGATCCCCCGCGGCTACCGCCAGGTGACGCTCACTCCCACCCAGAAGCAGGCATGGGAAGCCCTGGACCAGCACCTGCTCCGGGCCCGGACCGCCAACGACCGCCGCACACTCGAAGCCGTCACCGATTCCCTCATCCACGACTGCCTCTGGGGCAATGGGCTGTGGGCCATGCCCTTGGTCCCGCTCCTGGCGCTGGTGCTCATGGTCCTCATGGGTTGGTGGCTGGCCCTGGGGCTGGGCACCGCGCTCCGCCTGCCGGTGGTGGGCGGCTTCCTGATCCTGGGCCTCGCCTTCGGCCACCTGCTCCTGAACGTCTTCCTCTACCACCCCCAGGCGGCCCGCCTCCAGCAGAACCTCGAACTGCTCGAGCTCCACATGGGCGGGCGGATCCCCCGGCCCGAACGCCAGGCCTTCCTGCAGCAGCGGTACCAGGCCCTGGAACAGGCCGCGGAGCCCACCCAGGCGCCCTGGCGTTTCCCGAAGGAAGTCCGGACCCTGCGGGAGGCCGTGAAGCAGGTGATGGTTGACCCCTGACCTTCCGCCCCCCCTGGCGGAGAGGCTGCCGGCGCTCAGGGCCGCCGCACACGCGGAGCCGCTCGGGCTCTACCTGCACATCCCCTTCTGCCTGGACCGCTGCACCTACTGCTCCTTCACCACCACCCGGGACCGCGACCTCCAGCCGGCCACGATCCGGCGCCTGACGGCCCAGGTCCGGGCCTGGGGCGCGGCCCTGGATCGACCCGCCGTGGACACGCTCTACCTGGGCGGGGGCACCCCCTCCCTGCTCTCCCCGGAGGAGTTGGCGACGCTCACGGCCGCCCTCCGCGAGGCCTTCGACCTCTCGCCCCTGGTGGAGGCCACCTTCGAAGCCAACCCCGGCACCGTGGACCTGGCCTGGCTTTGGCAGGCCCGGGACCTGGGCTGGGACCGCGTGAGCCTCGGCGTGCAGGCCCTGGACGACGCCCTGCTCGCCCGACTGGGGCGCATCCACGGCGCCACGCAAGCCCTGGAGGCGCTGGACCTGGCGGAGCGTGCCGGTTTCCGCCGCCGCAGCGCCGACCTCATGGTGGGCATTCCTGGACAGTCACTGTCCAAGGTGATCGGGGACGCCCGCACCCTCGCCGCCACGGGCCTCGACCACCTGAGCGTCTACCTCCTGGACCTGGACAAGGCCTGCCCCCTGCGGGCCGAGATTGACGCCGGCCGCCTGGCCCTGCCCTCCGAGGACGAGGTGGCCGACGTCTTCGAGGCCCTCCAGGCCGAGCTTCCGCCGCTGGGCCTCGCGCCCTACGAGATCAGCAACTACGCCCGGCCCGGCGGCGAGTCCATCCACAACACCCGCTACTGGGAGCGCCGCCCCTACCTGGGCCTGGGCCCCAGCGCCGCCTCCCAGATGGGGGCCTTCCGTTGGACGGAGACCTCCGTCATCCCCGCCTGGGCCGAGGGCCGTGGCGAGATCGACCTCCAGGAGCTGGACGCGGCGGAAGCCCTTTCGGAGGTCCCCCTGCTGGGCCTGCGCCTCCACCGCGGCGTGGACTGGGGCGCCCTGCGGCGGCAGGCGGAGGATCTGAACCTGCGGCCCCTGACGGATGGGTGGGAGGCGCGGCTCCGGGCCCTCGCGAAGGAGGGGCTCACGGTCTGGGAAGGCGACCGGGTGCGCCTCAGCCCCCGCGGCATGCTCATGAGCAACGGAATTCTGCAGATGTTCGTATGACGTACCTCGGCGAAAGCGCCGCCCTGCTGACCTCCGCGTGCTGGGCCCTCAATTCGGTTTGCTTCACCATCGCGGGCCGGCGGGTGGGGTCCGCCAGCGTGAATCTGGTGCGGCTGCTCATGGCCTGGGCGCTGCTGATCCTGCTGCACCTCGCGCTCTATGGCCAGGCCTTCCCCTGGCAGGCGGGGACGGCACGCCTCGGCTGGCTGGCCGTCTCGGGCCTCACCGGCTTCGCCGTGGGCGACGCCGTGCTCTTCGAAGCCTTCGTGCTCATCGGCGCGCGGCTGGCTATGCTGTTCATGACCCTCTCACCCATCTTCAGCGCCCTGCTGGCCTGGCTGTTCCTGGGCCAGAGCCTGAGCCTCCCGAAGATCCTGGCCATGGCCATCACCCTGGGCGGCATCGCCTGGGTGGTGTGGGATGGTGGCGATCGCGAGCCCCATCCCCATCTCTGGCGCGGCGTGGCCCTCGGCGTCGGCGGAGCCCTGGGCCAGTCCCTGGGCCTCCTCTTCAGCATGAAGGGTCTGGCCGGGGGCTTTCCGCCCATCTCCGCCAACCTCATCCGGGTGACCGCGGGCCTGGGGGCCCTGGGGCTCTATTTCATCGCCACGGGCCGGCTGCGCGACCGGCTGGGCGGCCTCCGCGACGGCCGAGCCGCGGCCTACATCGGCCTCGGCGCGGTCACCGGCCCCGTGCTGGGTGTGGTGCTGTCGCTGGTGGCCATCGCCAGGGCCCCCATGGGCGTGGCCGCCACCCTCATGTCCCTGTCGCCCGTCATCCTCCTGCCCGTCTCCCATTTCGGGTTCAAGGAGAAGGTCGGCTGGCATGCCATCCTGGGGACGCTGCTGGCCCTCGCCGGGGCGACTACATTGTTCTTCGTCTAGGAGTCCCGATGACCCTGCGCAAGGATCCCGTCAGCTGGCTCTACCCGGCCCTCGAGCCCACCCGAGTGCTGCGCCTGAAGGTGTCGGACCTGCACGAGCTGCATGTGGAGGAGAGCGGCAACCCCGCCGGCAAGCCCGTCATCTTCCTCCACGGCGGGCCCGGCGGCGGCACCAGCCCCAAGCACCGGCGCTACTTCGATCCGGACAAGTACCGCATCATCCTCTTCGACCAGCGCGGCTGCGGCCAGAGCACGCCCTACGCCGAGGTGCGCGAGAACGGCACCTGGGACCTGGTGGCCGACATCGAGCGCATCCGCGTGGAGCTGGGCATCGACCGCTGGATGGTCTTCGGCGGCTCCTGGGGCGCCACCCTCGGCCTGGCCTACGCGGAGACACACCCGGAGCGCGTGACCGAGCTGATCCTCCGCGGCATCTTCCTGCTGCGCCAGCGCGAGGTGGACTGGCTCTACCAGGAGGGCGCCAGCCGCATCTTCCCGGACGCATGGGAGCCCTACCGCGACGCCATCCCCGAGGCCGAGCGAGGCGACTTCCTGCAGGCCTACGCCATGCGCCTGCTCAGCGACGACCCGGCCGTGAACCTGCCCGCCGCCAAGGCCTGGAGCATCTGGGAGGGCGCCACCAGCAAGCTGATTCCGGACCCCGACTTCATCGCCTCCTACGGCGACGAGGCCACCACCCTGGCCTTCGCCCGCATCGAGTGCCAGTACTTCCTGAACAAGGGCTGGATGGACGAGGCCCAGCTGCTGCGTGACGCGCCGCGGCTGAAGGGCATCCCCGGTGCCATCATCCAGGGCCGCTACGACATGGTCTGCCCCATCGAGAGCGCCTGGGCCCTGTCCAAGGCCTGGCCCGAGGCAGACCTCGTCATCGTCCCCGACGCCGGCCACAGCGCCTACGAGCCCGGCATCTCCAGGGCCCTAGTCGCTGCGACGGATCGCTTCGCCTGATGGAAAAGCTGGGACAGGATTAACAGGATGAAAAGCTGGATTAACAGGATTAAAGCATTCACTGAATTGATTTTTTTGAATCCTGTTAATCCTTCTAATCCTGTTAATCCTGTTCCCGTTTTTCAGCCTTTGGCCCTGTTCTTGAAGTGGTCGTACACGAACCACGCGACGCCAGCCACGATGAGCACGCCGATGACGGCATCGAGCTTGTGGAAGTACTGGCCGAGGGTGTTCCACTTCTCGCCGAGCTTGTAGCCGACCCAGGCGAGACCCAGGCACCAGGGCAGGCTGCCCACGAAGGTGTAGAGGTGGAAGCGGGTGCGGTTCATGCGGGCGATGCCGGCGGGCAGGGCGATGAAGGTGCGCACCACGGGCAGCAGGCGGCCCAGGATGATGGCCTCGGAGCCGAACCGCTCGAAGAAGCGGTGGGCCTGGTCCAGGTGGCCCGTGTGCAGCCAGACGTACTTCCCGTACTTCTCGATGGCCCGGCGACCGCCCCAGGCGCCCACCTCGTAGGCGGGGATGCTGCCCAGGTTGCAGCCCAGGGCACCGAAGATCCCGGCGATCCAGATCTGCGCCACAGGGCTGCCGGCGCCGAGGCCCAGGAAGGTGAGCTTGCCCTGGAAGGCCAGGTAGCCCGCGAAGGGCATGATGACCTCGCTGGGCAGCGGGATGCAGGCGCTCTCGATGGCCATGAGCAGCATGACGCCCAGGGGCCCCATGGCGGCCATGAGGGCCACCATCCAGGCGATGATCGGGGCGAGGAGCTTCTGCAGCATGGCGGCGTCCCAAAAGGTCCAGTCTACCGGGCGGGTACACTGGGTGGATGTCCGAAGACCTCGTCCGCAACCGGAAGGCCCTGCACAACTACCACGTCCTGGAGACCTGGGAGGCGGGGATCGCCCTGCAGGGCACCGAGGTGAAGGCCCTGCGGGCGGGCCTGGGCCAGTTGCAGGACGCCTACGTGGACGCGGTGGATGGGGAGCTGTGGCTGAAGCAGGCCCACATCTCGCCCTACGAGTTCGGCACCTACGCCAACCACGATCCCCTGCGCCCCCGCAAGCTGCTGCTGCACAAGGCGGAGATCACCAAGATGACCGCGAAGGTCGTCCGCAAGGGCCTCACCATCATCCCCCTGGCCATCTACCTGAATGAAAAGGGAACGATCAAGGTCAAGGTGGCCCTGGCCGAAGGCAAGGCCGTGGGCGACAAGCGCGAAGCCCTGAAGCAGCGCGAGCAGAAGCGCGAGATGGACCGCATCCGCAAGGGCGCGCGGGAGTAGGCGAAAGCGGCTGGTCACGGAAGACACAGAGGATCGCGGAAGACACGGAACAAGCCACGGCGCCCCGGATCCGGCTCGTGTCTTTATTCCGCGTCTTCCGGCTGGTTTCCGTGCCTTCCGTGACCAGCGTTTTCCTAGACGTTCCACCCGCCCTGGGCGAACCTGGCGAGTTTCTCGTCGCTGCCGCGGAGGGCCAGGGCTCGGGCCACGAAGCGGCCGACGGGATCGGCTTCGAGGTTCACGGGGTCGCCGGGACGCATGGCGTCCAGGGCTGTGCGCGTGACGGTCTCGGGGATGAGGGCCGCGGTGAACCAGTCCGGGCCGCAGTCCACCACCGTGAGCGAGATGCCGTCCACGGCGATGGAGCCCTTGGCGGCGGTCATGGGCGCCAGCTCCGGGGGCATGGCGAAGCGCCAGATGCCCTCGTCGATGCCACCTTTGGCGCGGGGCCGCTCCAGCAGCCGGCCCACGGCGTCCACGTGGCCGGAGACCAGGTGGCCGTCGAGGGGATCGCCCACGCGCAGGGCCGGCTCCAGGTGCAGGGTCGCGCCCAGGGGCAGGCGGCCCAGGGTGGTCTTCGCCAGCGTCTCCTCGCTGAGGTCCGCCTCCCAGGCGCGCCCGTCCACGGCCACGCTGGTGAGGCAGGCGCCGTTCACGGCGATGCTGGCGCCCAGCTCCGCCCGGGCCAGCAGGTCCGCCGGGGCCGCGATGCGCAGGCGCGCCCCGCCGGGCCGAGAGGACCGGGATTCGAGATGACCGATGTGGCGGATCAGACCGGTGAACATGGGGACAGCTCCGGATCCATCATCGCGCAGCTGGCGTCTCCAGGCGGCTGTTCCGCGAGCCGAAGAAGAAGTAGATCACCAGCCCGATGCCCAGCCAGCCGAAGAAGCGGTACCAGGTGATGGCGGGCAGGCCCCTGGCGATCCAGAAGCAGCCGAGGATGCCCAGAGGCGCCACGATCCAGGCGAAGGGCATGACGAACTTCCGGGGCGCCTCCGGCCGGCGCTTCCTCAGGATGAGCACGGCGGCGCAGACGATGACGAAGGCGAAGAGGGTGCCGATGTTGGCCAGCTCCACCACCTCGTCGATGTTGAGCAGCGCGGCGGGGATGGCCACCAGGAAACCCGTCAGCACCGTGGCGGTGGAGGGCGTCTTGAACCGCGGGTGGACCTTGCCGAACCAGGATCCCAGCAGGCCGTCGCGGCTCATGCTCAGGAAGATGCGGGGCTGGCCCACCTGATAGACGAGGAGGGCCGCGGTGGTGGCGATGACGGCGCCGAAGCTGATGACGGCGGCGATGCCGGCCATCCTGTGCTGGGTGAAGATGTAGGCTAGGGGATCCGCGATGCCCCCCAGCTTCGTGTAGTGCAGCATGCCGGTCACCACCAGGGCCACGGCGGCGTAGATGACGGTGCAGATGACCAGGGAGCCCAGGATGCCCCGGGGCAGGTCGCGGCCCGGATCGCGGCATTCCTCGGCCGTGGTGCTCACGGCGTCGAAGCCGATGAAGGCGAAGAAGATGATGGCGGCGCCGGCCTGGATGCCCCGGAACCCATGGGGCACGAAGGGATGCCAGTTGTCCGGGCTGATGAACTTCACGCCGAGCCCCACCACGGCCAGCAGGATGATCACCTTGATCACCACCATGACGCCGTTCACCCGCGCGCTCTCCTTGATGCCGATGTAGCAGAGCCAGGTGATGACGGCGGTGATGATCACGGCGAGGAGGTTGATGGTGATGGGGAAGTTCCCCACTGTGGGCGCGGCCTTCACCACGTCCCAGTTGGCGAAGGTGGCGGCGCCGTTGATGAGGCCCGCCTTGGCCTGGGCCAGGGCCTGGAGCTTGGCGCCGAGGTCCATGGCCGGCACGCCCTGGACCAGCTTGAGGGCGCTGCGGGGGTCCATGCCCAGCCAGCCGGGGATGTCCACGTGGAGCACCGTGGAGAGGAAGCTGCGGGCGTAGTCGCCCCAGGAGATGGCCACGGCCACGTTGGAGATGGCGTACTCCAGCAGCAGGTCCCAGCCGATGATCCAGGCCATCAGCTCGCCGAGCGTGGCGTAGGCGTAGGTGTAGGCGCTGCCGGACACGGGGATCATGGAGGCCATCTCGGCGTAGGCCAGGGCGGTGAAGCCGCAGATGACCGCCACGATGAGGATGCTGAGGACCAGGCCCGGCCCCGCCGGGAGGCGTCCGTCGGCCATGTTCCCGGCGGCGGCGGTGCCGATGCTCGAGAAGATGCCCGCCCCGATGATGGCGCCGATGCCGAACATGGTGAGGTCGAAGGCCCCCAGGTTCTTCTTGAGCTGGTGCTCCGGCTCGTCGGCGCTGGCGCGGAGCTGCTCCAGGGTTTTCGTGCGAAGAACACGTTCCAGCATGGGAGGCCTTGTGGGGATGAGGGACCATGCTAGCAGGCGGATTTCCGGCCGCGTGGCGAGGTAGGCTGGAGGCCATGCAACTGTGGAGCGACCGCCGCCTTCGCCTCTCCCTGACGGGGTTGGGCGCGCAGTGCCTGCTGGCCCTGCTGGCCGTGGGCGCCTTCTCCGTGAACACCGGGAACAATCTGCTCTACCTGGTGTTCTCCCTGATGCTGGGCCTCTTCCTGGTCTCCGGGGTCCTGAGCCGCCGGGCCCTCCAGGGCCTCGGGGTCGTCGGCCTCGAGGAGGGCAACCTCTTCGCCCGCGTCCGAGGCGGCCTCCGCCTCCGCATTCGGGACAACGGCCGCGGCCGGATCCGGGGCCTGGAGCTCCACCTCACCCTGGAGGATGGCCAGGTGGAGCCCGGCTTCCTGGGCCGGACCACCTCCGACGGCGAGATCCTGGTGGTCCTCCAAGCCCGTGCCGGCCACCGAGGCTGGACCAAGGCGCGCCGGCTGGAGCTCCGCACCCGCTTCCCCTTCGGCCTGGTGGAGAAGGCCCGCTTCATCGACCTGGATCAGGACCTGCTCATCCTGCCCCACCCCCGCACCCCGCCGGCTCCTCCCGCGGGATGGCGGGGCGAGGGCCATCGCACCGTCACCCAGGAGGGGACCAGCAGCCCGGAGGGCGCGCGCCCCTGGCGGGCGGGAGATCCCCCGGGCCGGGTCCACTGGAAGCGCACGGCCCAGCGGAGCCAGCTCTGGGTGCGCACCTTCCACGAGGAGCGCCCTCAGGGCCTGCACCTGCGGCTCGACCTCGCCGCCTGGGCCCCGGGCCGGCCCTTCGAACGGGAGCTGGAGCGCCTCTCCGGTGCGGTGCTCCAGGCCCGCCTCCAGAAGCGGGAGGTCAGCCTGGAGCTCCAGGGCGCCCTGGAGACCCGGGAGGTGCGGGGGCACACCCCCTGCTGGCGCGCCCTGGCCCTCGCCCAGGCCGAGGGTTCCGGAGACCCAGCGGCCCCCGAGAACCTCCGCTAATCTGAACGTGACGGAGGCGCCGGTGTTCGACGATCCCCAATCCCCATCCTGGACGCCCCTGCTGGAGGCGGCCTGGAAGGCCCGGGCGAATGCCCACGCCGCCTACTCCCACTTCCAGGTCGGGGCGGCGCTGCTGACCGCCTCGGGGGACGTCGTGGCCGGATGCAATGTGGAAAATGCCGCCTACCCCGTCACCCTCTGCGCCGAACGGGGGGCCCTCAGCGCCGCCGTGGCCGCCGGCCTGCGTCCGGGAGGCCTGGTGGCGGCCGTGGTGGTGACGGACGTGGACCTGCTGACGCCGCCCTGCGGCGCCTGCCGGCAGGCCCTGGCCGAGTTCGCCGAGCGCCTGCCGGTCCTCCTGGCCAACCGCCAGGGCCGCGAGCTCCACCGCCTGGAGGACCTGCTGCCCCACAGCTTCACGGGACGCAATTTCGCCTAGACCACAGGATCTATCCAAGTGGGCCCCCGCCGCCTACACTTTCCGAACCATCAGGCATCTTGAGGAAGTGAATGGCCATTGATCGCGTCAAAGTCAAGAAGGAAGCCGACAAGCTCTTGACGGCGGGGAAAGTCGATCGGGCCATCGAGGAGTTCCACAAGCTCGTCGAGGACAACCCCAAGGACTACGCCACCCTGAACCAGATCGGCGACCTCTACGTGCAGATCGGGCGCGCGCGGGAGGGCGTGGAGATCCACAAGCGGCTCGGCGGGGCCTACGAGCGGGACGGCTTCCACGCCCGCGCCGCCGCAATCTTCCAGAAGGTGGTGCGCAACGCCCCCGAGGACATCGACGCCGCCCAGCGCCTGGCGGACCTCTACCGCCAGATGAACAAGGTCACCGACGCGGTGAAGGTCCACCTGCAGGTGGCCGAGCACTTCCAGAAGAAGGGCCTCATCAAGCGGGCCCTGGAAGAGTTCAACAAGGTCGTCGACCTGGACCCCAAGAACCTGAAGATGAAGGTCAAGCTGGCCGACCTCTATAACAAGGAGGGCATGAAGGACCGCGCGGCGGGCATCTACCTGGAAGTGGCCGAGTCCCTGGCCATGGAGCAGATGCACGGGGAGGCCAACCAGATCCTCGAGCGCGCCAAGTCGATGATCTCCACGCCCCATGTGTTCCTCACCCAGAGCCGGCTGGGGGTGATCCAGGGCGACTATGCCCTCGCCGCCCAGCACCTGCGGGAGGGCTTGGCCAGCAACCCGCGCGACACGGAGCTGCTGGAGGCCCTCGCCGAGATCGAACTCCGCAGCGGGCACCCCGACCGCGCCCTGGAGGCCCTGGGGGAGATCGCCCAGCTCCCGGAGAAATCCCTTCCGCTGGCCGAGAAGGCCCTCCGCAATCTGGTGAACGCCGACCGCGGGAACGAAGGCCTCCGGCTGTTCGCACCCATCGCCCGCGAGCTGGCCCGCCGGGGTTCCGGCGACATTGTGGGCCGCAGCCTTCGGGGGGCCATGCAGAGCGCCATGAGCCTCGAGGCCTGGACCCTGCTCGCCGAGATCGCCCACCAGAGCGGCAACCGGACCGACCAGGTCCATGCCCTGCAGAATGCCTACAGCCTGGCCCACCAGGCCAATGACCAGGCGCAGATCGGACAGCTCGCCAACCAGCTCCGCGGATTGGGCGTGGTTCCCGATGCCTCGGCGCCGCCGCCAAGCCCGCTCCAGCCCTCTTCCCCCGCGGGCTTCCAGGCCCCGGCGATCATGGAGGCCACCCTTCAGGGCGGTGGGGTCACGGAGCTGGATCCCGTCCGGCGCCTCCGCATCGAGCAATTTTCCCGGGAGGCCGAGGCCCTGCTGCGCGGCGGCAGCCACGACCGCGCCGTGGAAAGCTACAAGAAGGCCCTGGAGCTCGATCCGTCGGATCTCGCGATCATCGAGGCCATCGTCGCCGTGCACCGGACCACCGGGCACCTCACCAAGGTGCAGATGCAGTACGTGCAGAGCGCCCAGGCCCTCAACCAGCTCGGCAGGAAGCGCGAGGCCGCCCAGCTGCTGGACATGGCCGAGCAGCTCTTCCCGGGATCGACCCGCATCCACCGCCGGACCCTGGGCCTCCCCGAACCCGGCGCCCGCCTGCCCGAGCCTCCGGCCCCTCCGCCGATTCCCGTGCCGGCCCCGCCTGCGCCGCGGCCGGCCATCCCCCTCGCCGCGCCAGCCCCCATCCCCGCGCCGGCGCCTGCACCCATCCCCCTACCCGAGCCCCTGCCCGAGCCCTCCCTCTCCCTGGAACAGCCCATCGAGCTGGAGGTTCCCGATCTCGCTCCGGCGCCGCCAGCCAAGAAGCCCCTTCCCTCTTCACGGGAGCCCATCCCCCTGGGCGAAGGCCTGCCCGTGCGGCCGGAGCCCGTCCTCCCCGCCGCGGCCCTGCCTTCGGCGCCCATGGCGGCGGCGGTCCCGCCCGCGGCGCTCGATGCCTCCGACCTGAGCTGGATGGACGAGACGCTGTCCGATCTGAGCGCCGGATCGGATGCCGTCTCCTCCCCCACGCTACAACTCCCCCCCATGCCCACGGGCGTCCTCTCGCCGGAGGTCGTCGAGGCCCTGCCGCCGCTCTCGGCCGCCGAGCCCTGGGCGCCCCCGGTGGAGCCGGCCCTTCCGGATGAGCTGGTCGGCCTCCTGGGCGACATCGACTTCCAGCTGGACTACGGAAGCCCGGAGGAGGCGGACGTCGAGATCCAGGCCGCCCTCAAACAGTTTCCGGGGCACCCCGAACTGGAAGCCCGCATGGAGCGGGCCTCCATCGCCCTCCAGAAGCTGGGCCACGCCCCCAAGGCCAACGCCCTGGAGGAAGGCGACTTCGCCAATTCCTTCTTCGACCTCACGGACGTGCTGGGCACCGCCCTCCTGGATACGGGCGAAGGCGAGGAGATGCACGACGCCACCCATGTGGTGGAGAAGATCCAGAGCGTCGACGAGCTGTTCAGCGCCTTCCGCGAGGGCGTGGAGAAGCAGGTCAAGGGCGACGACTACGACACCCACTACAACCTGGGCATCGCCTACAAGGAGATGATGCTCATCGATCCCGCCATCGAGGAGTTCAAGATCGCCATGGGCGACCCCGAGCGGACCCTCGAGTGCTGCTCCATGCTCAGCATCTGCGAGCAGAGCCGGGGCGATCTCCAGGCCGCCGTGGACTGGCTCCGGCAGGGCGTCGAGGCCCCCGGCTTCCCGCCCGAGGACAGCATCGGCCTCCGCTACGACCTGGCCGAGATCTACCTCCAGCAGGGCCAGGCCGCCCTCGCCGCCACCGAGTTCAAGGTCGTCCACGACATGGACCCCGACTACCGCGATGTCGCCGCGCGCCTGGCCTGAAAAGCGGGGACAGGATTAACAGGATGAAAAGCTGGATTAACAGGATTAAAGCCTTTGCTTTTGAATCCTGTTAATCCTTTCTAATCCTGTTAATCCTGTCCCCGCTTTTTTCTCTCAGCCGAGTACCCGGCTGCCGCTGGCGCCCCAGGGCTGGAGGGCCTGGAGCGCGGGCTGGACGGGCTTGCCGGGCCGCTGGAGCTGGGTGAGTTCCAGGGCGCCCTCGGGGGTGGTGAGCCAGGCGCCCTCCTTGCCCCATAGGAGCTGGCCCGGGTCGCGGTAGCAGGTGCGCAGGGCCCCCACGCCGCAGACCTTGAGGGGCTGGCCCTCCATCTGCAGCTCGGATCCCGGCCAGGGCCAGAGGGCCCGCACCTGCCGGTGGAGCTCCGCCGCCGGGCGGTGCCAGTCGAGGTGGCCCATGTCCTTGCGGAGCTTCGAGGCGTAGGTGGCCTCCTCGTGGCGCTGCTCCACCGGCCGGCCGCAGCCGCAGAGCAGCAGGGGCAACTGGTCCTTGAGCAGCTCGGCCGCGTCCTCCGCCAGGGCCGCCAGCAGGCTCTCGGCCGTGTCCCCATGCCCGATGGCGCGGCGGGATTGGGCCAGGATGGGCCCTTCGTCCAGCCCCGGGGTGAGGCGCATGAGGCTGACGCCCGTTTCCTCATCCCCCGCCAGGAGGGCGTGGTTCACGGGCGCCGCACCCCGCCAGCGGGGCAGCAGGGAGAAGTGCAGGTTCCAGACGCCGTTGGGACAGGAATCCAGCATCCAGGCAGGCAGCAGGTGGCCGTAGGCCACCACCACGGCCAGGTCGATCTTCAGGGAGTCCCACAGCTCGCGGGTCTCCGGCGCCTTCCAGGTCGGGGGCTGGTGGACGGGCAGGCCCAGCTCCAGGGCCGCCCCCTTCACCGGCGGGGCTTCCAGGTGGCGCCCCCGCCCCGCGGGCCGGTCGGGATTGCAGAACACCGCCTCGATGCCTTCCTCGGCCAGGGCCCGCAGGGCCGGGACGGCCGCGCGGGGGGTGCCGAGGAACGCGATGCGTGTCATCCCCGTGCCTGCTTCTGGTACTTGCGTTGGATGACCTGGCGCTTGACCGGGCCGAAGTACTCCACGAAGAGACGGCCGCGCAGGTGGTCGATCTCATGGCAGAAGGCCCGGGCCAGCAGGTCCTCGCCCTCCAGCTCATGCCAGCTGCCGTCCTTGGCCCGATTCCGGATGGCCACCTTCTGGGGGCGCTCAAGCACTTCCCGGATGCCGGGAATGGACAAGCAGCCCTCCGGCCCGACCTGGCTGCCCTCGGTCCGGACGATCTCAGGGTTGATGAGGACCAGCTTCTGGGCCGGATCCTCACCGCAGGAGCAGTCGATGACGGCCAGGTTGAGGTTCACGCCGATCTGCGGCGCCGCCAAGCCCACGCCCTCTTCGTCGAGGGCCGTTTCGAACATGTCGGACACGAGCTGTTCCAGCTCGGGGGTCCATTCGCCCACATTCTCGCTGTTCTTCTTCAATCGGGGATCGCCCCAGGTCAGTACGGGCAGGACGGCCATGCATTCGCTCCAGCATTCCAGTGTAATCCATTGCCGTTCCCGAGGTAATCTGGGAGGTCCGTGCTCCGGAGCCCCGCATGCTGCGTTCCTTCCGCCAGGTCTTCAAATCCAACCGTACCCCCATGGCCGCGATCATGATCGTGGTCCTGCTGGGCCTGGTGGCCTATCTGGCCCCCTCCGGGCGGGTGGATACGCCAGATACCGTCGTGGCGAGGGTCTACGGCCGCGACGTGCTGCTGCGCGACCTGGCCGAGCACATGCAGGAGCTCTACCAGCGCTATGGCAAGCAGGCCAGTCCCGAGGCCCTCAAGCCCTTCGTCCAGTCCCAGGCCCTGAAGGACCTCATCAACCAGAAGCTCATGGAGGAACTGGCGGAACGGCACCACGTGGTGGTGACGGACGAAGAGGTGGGCGCCCGCCTCCGGGCCTTCCTGAAGCAGTACCCCGTCCTCCTGGACGCCAACGGCAACCTGAAGTCCACGGCGGAACTGAAGCAGATCTTCCAGGACACCGGCTTCAACCCGGCCATCCAGGAGCGGAACCTGCGCAGCGAGCTGCTGCGCACCAAGCTCATCCAGCAGGCGGCCGTCCAGGTGCCCGTGGACGAGGCCTGGCTGGCGGTGGAGAACCGGCTGCGCAACGAGAAGGTCGCCTTCCAGCAGGCCACCCTGGCCGTGGATCCCGCCGCCGTGGCCGATCCCGGCGACGCTCCCCTGGAGGCGTTCTACAAGGCCGGCGGTCAGCGCTTCCTCCAGCCCCCCCGCCGCGTGATCCAGTACGTGGCCGTGGATCGCGCCGCCCTGGGCAAGGACCTCCAGGTGGACGACGCCACCCTCAAGGCCGCCTTCGAAGCCCGGAAGAACGACTTCATCGAGTTCAAGGCCCGCCACATCCTCTTCAAGGCCGAAGGTGACACGCAGATGCAGGAGGCCACGGCCAAGGCCGAGCTGCTGCGGGGGCGCCTCGTGAAAGGGCAGGACTTCGCCAAGGCCGCCGAGGAGCTCAGCGAGGATCCCAGCGCCAAGGGCAATGGCGGCGACCTGGGCTGGTTCAACGCCTCGAAGATGGTCAAGCCCTTCTCGGATGCCGCCGCGACCCTCAAGCCCGGCGAGATCAGCCAGCCCGTGCGGACCGTCTACGGCGTCCACCTCATCAAGCTGGAGGGCCGCCGGGAGAAGCGGTTCGAGGAGGTCAAGGACCAACTGGCCCGCGAGATCTCGGAGGACCGGTTCAACGCCCGCGCCCAGGAGCGCCTGGAGCAGATCCGCAAGCGCGCCAACGGGGGCGATCTCGCCGCCGCGGCCAAGAGCTTCGCCAGCCAGGCCCAGCTCAGCCAGCCCTTCAGCAATGAGCCCGGCGCCCAGTCCGAAGGCCTGCCGGAACTGCCCCAGATCGCCGGCGAGGCCTTCCGCCTGAAGGTGGGCGAGGTCTCCAAGCCCATGCGGTTCGCCGATCGCCACATCCTCTTCCGCGTGCAGGAGGAGCTGCCCGAGGCCGTGCCGCCCTTCAAGGAGATCCGCGCCAAGGTGCTGGCCGCCTACCGCCTGGAGGAATCCCGCAAGCAGGCCCTGGCCAAGGCCGAGCAGGCCATCAAGACCGGCGGCCTCCAGGCCGTGGGCCCCGTCTCCGACCAGGCCGCGGCTCCCCTCAGCGGCCTGCGCGACCTGGTGTCCCACCCCGGCATCCGCAAGGCCCTGCTGGACACGCCCGTCGGCCAGATCACGCCCCTGCTCTGGGCGCCGGACGGCAAGCTGTGGGCGGCGCGAATCGTCTCGCGGGAGCCCGCCCCCGCCCTTGACTTCGAAAAGCGCCGGAGCCTCATCCAGGAGGTCCAGACCTCCGAGGCCCAGAAGCTCCTCTCCGCGGAGCTCCAGTCCCTGGACCAGGAGGGCCGCCTGCGCCCTGGCCTCAGCAGCTTCTGGGGCCACTTCGGCGGCATCTACGTGAACGCCAGCGCCGTCCAGGTGCCGGTGGAGGAGTAGCGATCAGCTGTCGGCTCTCAGCTGCCAGTCACTGATAGCTGGGAGCCGATGGCCGACAGCTCCATCGCCCGATCGCACAGGACCTCCACGACTACCTGATCGTGGCTGGCCAGCAGGAGGGCCGTGCCCTCGGCCTTGAGGTCCAGGAGCAGGGCCAGCAGGTGGCCCGCCAGGGTGGGATCCAGGGCCGAGAAGGGCTCGTCCAGCACGAGCAGAGCGGGATCCAGCATGAGGGCCCTTCCCAGACAGAGCCGCTGGGACAAGCCCCCGGACCAGGCCGCGGGCCGCTGGCCCAGGGCCGCCTCCGGGAACTTCACACGCCCAGCCATGGCCGCCGCGGCCTCCCGACGGGATGACTCCGTGCCCCGATTCCAGATGGCGAGGGGCTCCTGGAGGATCTCCCAGCCCGTGCGGTGCGGCGGCAGGCTGGCCAGCGCATCCTGGAACACCGCCTGGATCCGGGATCGGCGCCCCCGCCGTTCCCGCTCCGGCAGGGGCGACCAGGGCGTGCCCTCCAGGAGGATCCGGCCTTCCGTGGGCTCCAGCAGGCCCAGCACGAGGTTCAGGAGAGTCGTCTTTCCCGCCCCGCTCGCGCCGACCACGCCCAGGGCTTCGCCCTGGGCGATGGAAAAAGAAACATCCCTGAGCACATCCTTCCCCATGCGCTGAAGGCGCAAGCCTTCAGCGCAAAGGACGGGCCCTTCCCTCAGCGGATCACCTCGGCGCCGAGGTAGGGCCGCAGGGCCTCGGGCACGACAATGCTGCCGTCCGGCTGCTGGTAGTTCTCCAGGATGGCCACCCAGGTGCGGCCCACGGCCAGACCGCTGCCGTTGAGGGTGTTCACGAAGGCGGGCTTGCCCTCCTTCCCCTTCATGCGGATGTTGGCGCGCCGGGCCTGGAAGTCGCCGAACCAGCTGCAGGAGCTGATCTCGCGGTAGGTGTTCTGTGAAGGCAGCCAGACTTCGAGGTCGTAGGTCTTCTGGCTGCTGAAGCCCATGTCGCCCGTGCAGAGCAGCACGCAGCGGTAGGGCAGGCCCAGGGCCTCCAGGATGGCCTCGGCGTTCGAGGTGAGCCGCTCCAGCTCAGCCTCCGCTTCGTCGGCGGCGGCAAAGGTGACCAGCTCCACCTTGTGGAACTGGTGCTGGCGGATGATGCCCTTGGTGTCCTTGCCGTAGCTGCCGGCCTCGCTGCGGAAGCAGGGCGTGAAGGCGCAGTGGCGCAGAGGGAGCGTCTCCGCCGGCAGGATCTCGTCGCGGTAAAGGTTGGTGACGGGCACTTCCGCCGTGGGGATGAGGTAGAGCGGCGCGCCGTCCCCGCGGCTGGTCCTGAAGAGATCCTGCTCGAACTTGGGCAGCTGGCCCGTGCCGTACATGCTCTCGGCGTTCACCAGGTAGGGCGGGATCACCTCGGTGTAGCCGGCCGCCGTCTGGCGGTCGAGCATGAAGGCGATGAGGGCCCGCTCCAGCTTGGCGCCCAGGCCCTTCAACACGGCGAAGCGCGCGCCGCTCAGCTTGGCGGCGCGGTCCAGGTCGAGGATGCCCAGGGCCGTCCCCAGCTCCACGTGGTCCTTCGGCGCGGCGATCGAGGGGACCTGACCCCAGCGCTTGACCTCGACATTCGCATGCTCGTCGCGTCCCGAGGGCACGCTGGCGTGGGGCGGGTTGGGGATGCCGGCCAGGAAGTCCCGGAAGGCCGCTTCGATCTCGCGCTCGGCGGCCTCCAGGGCCTTGAGCTTGTCGCCCACCTCGCGCTGCTGGGCGATGAGGTGGTCCGCGTTCTCCTTGGCCCGCTTGAGACGCCCCACCTCTTCGCTCACGCGGTTGCGCTCGGCCTTGAGGGTCTCCGCTTCCTGGAGCGCGGCCCGGCGCCGCTGGTCCAGCTCCTGGTAGCGCGCCCGATCCAGCGCGTAGCCGCGCTCGGACAGGCGCGCCGCCACGGCGTCGAGGTCGTTGCGCAGGAGGTTGGCGTCGAGCATGGTGTGTCCCTAGCGATTGATCAGTTTACCTAGCTCCAAAACGCGCCATGGGCGCGTTTTGGAGCTCATCAGGCCAGAAGCTCAATCCTGCGACCACGCCCCCTCCGGTATGGGCTCCCCGGCCCAAGCCGCCCCGAAGGCCTCCCGCACCGCCTCGATGCCGCCACCGGCGCCCAGGACCAGGCCCATCTTGGCCAGAGCCGCCCAGCGGGTGTGCAGGCCGCCGGAGATGGCGCCCATCGCCTCGATCTGCCGCCCCAGCTCGTAGGCCGAGAGGTCCACGCCGCCGTAGGGGCACTGGGAGATCACCACCACGGGCAGCCGTCGCTGCCGCGCGTCCTCCAGCATGGCCCGGAGGTCCGTCCGTCCCATGGGCAGGTTGCCCGCGCCGAAGGCCTGGATCAGGACCGCCCTGGCGCCCGCGGGGGCCAGGCTCCAGGTCATGCCCGGGTGGGGCGTCAGGGTGTGGATGGCCAGATCCAGCCGCGCTCCCACGCCTTCCGGCACCTGCCGGATGAACTGGCCCACGTCCGGGTGGAGGCGGATCTCCGCCCCGATCTCCGCCAGAGGCGGCAGGTTCGGGCTCTGGAAGGCCTCGAACTGGTGGACGCTCAGCTTGTCCGCGGCCACCCCGCGGATCCAGTGGGTGCCGAAGCAGATCCCCACCTCGGGGATGCCGCGGCAGGCCAGGTCCACCGCGTTGACGAGGTTGCTGCGGGCGTCGCTGCGCACGAAGGCGAGGGGGCGCTGGCTGCCGGTGATGACCACGGGCTTGCCCAGGTCCGCCAGCAGGAAGCCCAGGCAGGAGGCCGTGAAGGCCATGGTGTCCGTGCCGTGGATGATCACGAACCCGTCGAAGTCCTGGGCCGCGGCCCGCACGCGGGTGGCCAGCGCCAGGATGTGTTCCGGCTCCAGACAGGAGGAATCCTGGTTGAAGGGGACCTCCACGGAGAGCTTCGCCATCTGGCCCAGCTCCGGCACCTGCTCCAGCAGGTGGTCCAGGAAGCGCCCCGGCGCCAGCGAGGCCGGTTCCCCGCTGGGCATCATGCCCAGGGTGCCACCCGTGTGGAGGAGGAGGATCGTCCGCATGCTTCCACCCTAATCGAAACGGGCCGGACTTCTCCATGGGGCGCGGCGCGACGTCTGCGCTCCGGTCCCGGGTTGGCCCGCGCGCCTTCCGGATGGTTAACTGGACTGGGACCTTCGCCACGCCATGCGCCGTATTCCCCGCTACCTCCAGCTGATCGCGGGCCGCTATCTCCGGCGGCTGCTGAGGGGCCGTCTGTCCGGCCGGCAGCTGCAGACGGCCGTGGAGACAGCCATCGCCACCCTGCCCATCCAGGAGAAGCTCCTGGTGCGCGAGGGAGCCCTGCGTTCCGAGACCCTGAACCGCCAGCTGGCCTGGGCCATGGCCTTCGTCGCAGGGGCGGTGAACGCCGGCGGCTTCCTGGCCGTGAGCCACTACACCTCGCACGTGACCGGCGTGGTCTCCTCCATGGCCGACGAGCTGGCCGACGGGGACCTGGCCACGGCCTTGGCGGCACTGGCCATGATGCTGAGCTTCCTGGCGGGGGCCTTCGTCTGCACCACCCTGATCAGCTTCGGCCAGCGCCGTCGCATGCGCAGCCGCTACGCGCTGACCCTCGTGTTCGAGGCCCTCCTGATGATGGTCTTCGGGCTCATGGGCAACCGCCTCCAGCAGGAGATCCGCTTCACCCTGCCCAGCACCGTCATGCTGCTCTGTTTCATCATGGGCATGCACAACACCGTCACCTCCATCATCTCCGGCGCCGCGGTGCGCACCACGCACCTCACGGGCACGGTCACGGACATCGGCATCGAGCTGAGCCGCCTGACCTACGTGAACGTCCACCACCGGCACGGCCGGGAGCGCATCGTCGCCAACCGGCAGAAGCTCACGCTGCTCCTGCTGATCCTGGTCTCGTTCATCGTCGGCGGCGTGTCGGGGGCCCTCGGGTTCCGGCACATCGGCTTCAAGGTCACGGTGCCCCTGGCCCTGTTCCTGTGCTTCCTCGCGGCCCGCCCCCTGCTGCTGGAGATGCGCCTCCTGCTGCACCGCCTCCGCCGCCAGTGGGATCCGGACCACACGGCACCCTGACCTCCGGCCCCTCGGGCACGTCGGGCCGCGAACCGCAGGCGACGACGCGAGTTACAACGAGAGCTGCAATGCGGCGTACAGCGCGACCTACAGCGCGACCACGGCCGCCTTCAGCTCGTCGAAGCCCTGGTCGCAGGTGCAGCTGATCACCACGGCGCACTGGCCCGGCTGGCTCGGCGGCAGATGAACCTCGCCGTCGAAGTGGCCGTCGCTGCCCGTGCGCCCGGTCAGGAGGCTGGTGGCCTTCTTGAGGCTGGACACCAGCTTCACGGAGACCTCGGCATCGGCCACGGGGCTCTGGCTCTGGCTGAGGCGGGCCCGCAGGCGCACCCGGAAGGGGGCTCCGAAGGCCGGCTTCAGGGGCTGGTCCAGCACCAGCTCCAGCGTGTCCACATCGCCCTCCAGCTGGAGGAACTCGAGGATGGCCTGATCCAGGGGCCGCTCGTTGAAGGCCTGCTTCTCCAGCAGATCCGGCGGCGTCTGGTCGTACTTGCCGTTCTTGATGTCCCGGATCACCGCGCGGTGCTGCTCATCCATGCGCTCCTGGACGGCGGCATCGGACACGGGCGGGGCCGAGATCAGGTCCTCGTAGGAAGACCGGTAGTTGTCCAGGATCTCGCCGCCCACGTAGATGAGGGTCTCGATCTTGGGGTTCGACATGCCCTTGTCTTCGGTCTGCACGTGGTAGACGCGGTTCCCATGGCGGACATCGGTGTTGTAGCCGGTGATCATGGGAGGAACCCGGAAGACGAAGGGGCAGGGCGGATCATGAGCCTACCTCTGCAATCTTCCAGCCAGTTCCGGCATGACCTCCCAGGCAATCTCGCGGATCACCTGATCACCCATGCGGGCCACCAGGGCCTTCACCAGGGCGTCCATCAGCGCGGGATCGGCCAGGAGCGCCTGGACCTGGCCGGGCGTGAGGGCCGCCTGCCCGGGTGCGGCAGGCGCCTGCCCAGGCGCGGCAGTGGCCAGCTCCACCGGGGCGGCCACGACGGGCATGATCGGCGCGGCAGGCGGCGCGAACGGGACCACCGGTGGAATTCCGGCAACCGGGAGCACCGGGAGGGGAGGCTCCATGACCGGGGCCGCCGGGGGTTCCGGTGCGGCCTGGTGAGGGGACGGGTGAGAGGCCTCGTGAGCAGGCTGGTGATCCTCATGCGACCGCCCCAGCAGACCAGCGGCCCCGGCCGCCAGGCCGGCGAAGGCGACGCCCGCCACGGGAAGGATGGGAGGCCGCTCGGCGGCGGCGGGCGGCTCGGGCAGAGGCGGCAGCTCGAGGGTGCCTCCCAGGTCGTCGAGGGTCTCGATGCCCGAGAAGGCGGGCAGGCTTTCCTCGACCAGGGCCTCGGCATGGGCGGGCTCGGGCATCGGGGGAAGCGCCGAAGGCACCGGCAGGGGCTCGGCCACCGCGGGTATGACGGCCGGCAGGGGGGGAAGCGACTCGGTGCCCAGGCCATGAAGACTGTCCAGGTCCAGTTCCTCCAGGTCGAGGTGGACCTGGGCCACGGCTGTGGGCTCGGGGGCCAATGCGGCAACCGGCGCAGGAATTGGCTCGGAAACCGGTTCAGGAGCGGGCGCGGGGGCCACCTCGGCCGCCACATCCTCGGGCCAGAGGTCCTCGGCCGTCAGGACCAGCAGGTCATCCTCGGCCGTGTCGGCGAGGGCGATCGGCGGAGGCGCGGAGCTGGTGTCAATGGCAGGATGACTGGCGTCCAGGGCAGGAAGGCCAGCGGGCAGGGCAGGAAGGCCAGCGGGCGGGGCAGGAAGGCTGGCCTCCAAAGCCGGGGGCGGGAAGACCGGCTGGGCGAATTCGGCCGTCTTCGCGGGCTCCGGCGTCGGGGGGGCCATGGCGGCAACCGGTGCGGCGACAACAGGCGCAGCGGCAACAGGCGTGGCGGCAGGCGCAGCGGCCACCGGGGTCGCCAGCAAGGCCTTCACGCGGTCCGCCAGCTCGCGGAGCTCGATGGGCTTCTTCAGGAAGCCCTGGATGGGAGCCCGGGCCAGCTTGGCGGGATCCACCGGGTCCAGCACGCCGGCCATCATGGCGATGGGAAGGCGGGCGGTGGCATCCATCTCCCTCAAGCGGGCCAGCAGGGCCCACCCGTCCATGCCGGGCATGGCCGTATCCACCAGGGCCACGTCGAACCGTTCGCCCCGGGCGATGCGGTCCAGGGCCTCGGCGGCGGAGTCGACACAGACCACTTCCACATCCGTGGGAGCCAGCAG
Source organism: Geothrix paludis (assembly GCF_022808815.1). Classification (GTDB taxonomy): domain Bacteria; phylum Acidobacteriota; class Holophagae; order Holophagales; family Holophagaceae; genus Geothrix; species Geothrix paludis. Next base: position 219,981 of record NZ_JAKZLC010000004.1, read on the forward strand.
GGATTCGGCGATGCGGTGGATGCTGGGATTGTCGTCCACGAGGAGGAGGCGGGGCATCTGGTTACCTCGGGAGGCCGGGAGGAAGAAAGAGTGGCTGGGCACAACGCTACCAGAAATCTGCACTTCCAACGCAAGCGAATGGGCCGGAGGCGTGTCTGGAATCTGACGCTAGCGCAACAGCTTCTTCAAGACCCGTACCCGTTCCACTTCCACCAGGCGGACCAGCAGGACCCGGTCCCCCACCCAGATCCAGGCGACGCCCAGGGGTTCGCGCAAGGCGACCTCGGGGCCTCCGGGCAGCCAGCCCTTGACGGAGACGCGCAGGTTCAGGGCGGCCCGCCAATCCGGGCGGAAGGCCTCGCTCAGCGCCTGGCGCTGGCGCTCCGGCGGCAGGGCGCTCTCGTTCCACCGCTGGTCCCAGGCATCGAAGGCCCCGTTGTCCCGCCAGGCCCAGGCCGCGTCCCAGGCGGGCCAGGGTAGCGTCCCGTCGGGCACCGGGATCCAGTCCACCCCGGTCACCGGGCTCGTGCGGCGGGCCATCCCCTCGTCGGCGAGAGGCGAGGTCAAGGCCATGCGCTGGGGCGGATGGGCCGTGAGCAGCCCTGGCCCCGCGGCGGCGCGGCGCCACCGGCCCTCCTTCAGGACCCAGGCGACCCACCCCTGGACGCCTCCGTACCAGAGGCGGTCCGCCCGCGGGAACCAGAGCCGGTCCCCCGCATGCCAGGGCAGCTCGATGCGGGCTCCGGGCAGGTCCCGGCCATCGTCCGACAGGGCTTCCGGCTTCGTGGCCAGGCCCCGGGGCGGAGCGGGAAGGCCCGCTTCGTCCCAGCCGGCGAGGGTGGATTCCCCCAGATCGGTCTCCAGGGGCAGGACGCCGACCAGCAGGCGGGATTCCGCCCGGGGGTCCGCCTTTTCGAAGAATCCCAGCAGCACGGCCTTTCCGTCCCAGCTGAACCGGCTCCAGGGCCCCGACTCCGTGGACCAGATCACCCGACCCTCGGGCACCTCCAGCAGCCGGGTCTCGTAGCGACCGTCCCCCATCTGGAGGGTGACCAGCAGGCGGTTGCCCTTGGCCGGATCCAGCCGGGCGGAGGCAAGGGGGGCGTCGAACCGGTACCGCCGCCATTCCAGACCGCGCCAGAGGACGACCTCGCTCCGTCCCTGGGGACCGTTCAGGGCCAGGCCCTGGTCGCCCAGGTAGGGCGAGGCCGGCTCCCAGGGCGTGCCGAAGCCGCCTTCGAAGGGCCAGGGCTCGGACTGGTCTGGGTCGAGGGCCCCCTGGAAGCGCGGCGCCCAGCCATCCTGCAGCCTGAGCTCGGCGAGGGTCTCGCTGCCGCCAAGGCTCATGACGGCCGGTGCATCTGTGACCGTCACGCCGCCCGAGGTCACCGGACGCGGCGCCTGCACCACCGCGAAGAGCAGCAGCATGGCGGCGATGAAGAGGGTGGCGATGATGTACCGTTGTGGGATCACGATGGGACCGCAGAGACAGCACCATCATGCCTGATCGGAGGCGCGCCGCGATGAAGCACAAACCCGCCGTGGAGACCGAGCTCAAGCTGCGCATCCCGGCCACGAGGCCCTACCGCGCCCTGCTGGAGGCCCTGGGCTTCCACGAGGTCGTTCCCGCCCAGGCGGAGGTGAGCGTGCTCTGGGACCGGGATGGCGAGCTGCGGGCCGCGGGCTCGGCGTTGCGGACACGACGCTTCGCCGGGGCCTTCCGGCTGACCTGGAAGGGCCCCAAGGTGCCGGACCCCATGCTCAAGATCCGCCCCGAGCACGAGGCGGGCATCGACGACGGGGAGTCCCTGGAGGCCATCCTCCGCGCCCTGGGCTTCGCGCCCGTGCTGCTCATGGAAAAGGTGCGAGCCGTCTGGGAGCGGGAGGAGCTGGAGGCCTGCCTCGACGAGACCCCCTTCGGCTGCTACCTGGAGCTGGAGGGAGATCCCCAGGCCATCCGCGCCGCCATGGAGGGCCTGGGCCTCGCCCCCGACCGCGCCGAGACCCGCAGCTACCCGGAGCTGTACCAGGCTCACGGGCTGGGCTAGATTTCTGGAAAAGAAGAACCGCCAACCGCAGAGAACGCGGAGAGCGCAGAGAAAAGCTCTTTGGCTTTTTCCTCTGCGTTCTCCGCGTTCTCTGCGGTGAATCAACCGCCCGGATGGGTCGGCGCGATTCAGACCTTCAGGATCTGTTCCAGGTCCTCGATGAGGTCCTGCACGTCTTCCACGCCCACGCTGAGGCGCAGGAGGTTGTCGTTGATGCCGAGGCGCTGGCGGTCCGCCTCGGGCACGCTGCCGTGGGTCATGCTGGCCGGGTGGCAGACGAGGCTCTCCACGCCGCCCAGGCTCTCGGCCAGGGAGAACACCTTGAAGCTGGAGGCCATGCGCCGCGTGCGCTCCGCGTCGCCCGTGTCGAAGCTGACGATGCCCGAGAAGCCCTTCATCTGCTGCTTGGCGAGGGCGTGCTGGGGGTGGGATTCCAGTCCGGGGTAGTAGACGGCCTTCAGGTCCTTGCGGGCCTCCAGCCAGCGGGCGATCTGGAGGGCGCTCTGGTTGTGGCGCTCCATGCGCAGGTGCAGCGTCTTGGTGCCCCGGAGGATGAGCCAGGACTCCATGGGCGAGAGGATGCCCCCGGCGGCCTTCTGGTGGAAGCGCAGGCCCTCGGCGATGTCGTCGCGGCTGGTGATGGCGATGCCGCCGATGGTGTCGCTGTGGCCGTTCAGGTACTTGGTGGTGGAGTGGAAGACCAGGTCGGCCCCCAGCTCCAGGGGCCGCTGGTTGTAGGGCGTGGCGAAGGTGTTGTCCACGGCCAGCACGGCCATGCAGCCGGCTTCCGTCATCACGCGGCGCGCGCCGGGGATGTCCGTGAGGCCCAGCATGGGGTTGGTGGGCGTCTCCAGCATCACCAGCTTCGTGTTGGGACGCAGCGCCGCCTTGAAGGCCGCCAGGTCGCCGGTGTCCACCTGGGTGTAGGTGAGGCCGAAGCGGGTCATCACCTTGTCCAGCAGGCGGAAGGTGCCGCCGTAGACGTTGTCGCCCAGCACCACGTGGTCGCCGCTGGAGAGCTGCTCGAAGATGGCCTGCACCGCCGCCATGCCCGAACCGAAGGCCATGCCGTGGGCGCCGCCCTCGAGGGCCGCCAGGTTCGCCTCCAGGGCGTCGCGGGTGGGGTTGCGCACGCGGGCGTAGTCGAAGCCCTTGTTCTGGCCCAGGCCCTCCTGCACGTAAGTGCTGGTGAAGAAGACCGGCGTCATGATGGCGCCGCTGGTGGGATCCGGGCTCTGGCCGGCGTGGATGCAGCGGGTGTCGAAACGGCCTTGGGGATTCATGGGACCATCCTTCCTGGTCCACCAGTGTGAAGGTGAGCGTCCATGAGGAAAAGCATCGCTTTGGTTTCTATGCTGGCGATCCTCCTGGCTTGTCGATCCGACAAGCCCGAGGACCGGATCCGGAAGGCCTTCGAATCCTGCCGCGCCGCCCTGGAGGACGGGGACGCGGCGGCGGCCGTGGGGCCCCTGGACGCGGCCTTTCGCGGACCCGAAGGCATGGACAAGGGCGGCGCCCGGCTGTTCCTCCTGGGCCTCCTGAGGCAGGACAAGGTGGGGGTGACCGTGCTGCGCAACGACCTCACCGTTCGGGGGAACGAGGCCTTCCAGGAGGTGGACCTCCTCATCACGGGCCGCCAAGGCGGCCTCCTGCCCCGGGACGCCACGCGCCGCTCCTTCGGCCTGCGCTGGCGGAAGGCCGGCGACGACTGGCGGATCCTGGAGATCCAGGAGCGCTAGGGACGTCAGGAGCGCTAGGAACGTCAAGAACGCTGGGAGCGCTAATCCCCCAGGTAGGCCATGAACTCCTGATGCAGCTCCAGGGGGAGGTGGCAGGTGGCGGCCTCCTCATCCACGAGCTGGGCGCAGCGGGGGACCGCCTTCAGGAGCGGGGCCGGGATGCCGCCATCCCGGGCGTGGCGCAGGCTCTGCATCATCGCCTCCCCCCAGCCCAGGCGATAGAGCGTGACCAGCAGCATCGCGTGGGCCTTCGCGTTGCCCGGGTCGATGGCGAGGGCCTGGAGCAGTTGGCGCCGCGTGGTTTCCAGGACGTCCTTCCGGACTTCCGCCTGGCCCGCGGGACGCTTCTCGCGTGGAACCTCCTCCTCGTGGTCCGGAGCCGGCGCGGTCCCTCCGGCCCCGGCGGCCCGCCGGGGCCCCGAAGCCGGGGACGGGAGCCTCGCGGAGGGCGTGTCCCGGGGGCGCCCAGGGCTGGCGGGTGAGGCGGCGGCGGAGGCGGGGAGCTCCCTCGGCGCCGTGGCCTCCTGGGCTTTCACGGGCCGAGGCCCGGGAGCCGCTGGGAACGGGGCCGGAGCCACTCGGGGAGGCAGGGGACCGGCGTGGAGGTATTCCGGGCTCCAGCGCCAGTTCGGATCCTTGGCGGCTCTCAGGGCCGCCGCCAGGGCCTCGGCGCTCTGGAACCGGTGCGCCGGGTCCTTGGCCAAGGCGCCGCTCAGGAGGTTCTGGACGTCGCGGCTGATGCCGTGGGAGGCCGTGGGCAGCAGCGGGGGCGGAGGCTCGTGCAGCAGGCGGTAGATCACGGCGCCGGGATTGGGCCCGTCGAAGGGCGGGATGCCCGTCAGCGTCTCGTAGAGGACCACCCCCACGGCGAACAGGTCGCTGCGGGCGTCCGGGCGGCCACCCTGGAGGTACTCCGGGGCCATGTAGGTGACGGTGCCGAAGACGATGCCCTCATCCGTGGTGTCGGTGTTGAAGATCTTGGCCACCCCGAAATCCAGGACCTTGGCCTGGAGGGCCTTCCCGTCCCACACCACCCGGATGTTGGACGGCTTGATGTCCCGGTGCAGCACCTGGTGCTGGTGGGCCACCGCCAGGCCATCGCATACCTGGGCCAGCACCTCGAGGGTGTCCCGCGGCGAGAGGGTGCCCGCCCGGATGAGCGTGGCCAGGTCCTCGCCCTTCACCAGCTCCATGGCGAGGTAGAGCACCCCCTGCTCCTCCCCCATCTCATGGATGGTCACAATGTTCGGATGGTTCAGCGCCCCGGCGGCCCGGGCCTCCCGGGCGAACCGCTCGCGCGCCTCGGGCCCCGCGGCCGCCGAGGCCTGGATGACCTTGATGGCCACCTCCCGGCCGATGATGGGATCGCGGCCCACGTAGACATCGCCCATGCTTCCTTGAGCCAGCAGGCGGAGGATGTCGAACTTGCCGAGGCGCGTGAGCACGGAGCTTTCCAGGTGCAGGCCTAGATCATGGGATGGGGCCGGATCACCCGTCCAGGGCTTTGTCGGCCCCCTGCCCCAGCAGCCAGCCCTCGTCCCGCACGGGAATGCCCAGGGCCTCGGCCTTGGCCAGCTTGGAGCCGGCCTTCTCCCCGGCCACCAGCACCGTGGTCTTGGCGCTGACGCTGCCCGTGACCTTCGCGCCCAGGCGCTTCAGCAGCGCCTCGGCCTCCTCCCGGGAGAGCGTGGGCAGGGTGCCGGTGACCACGGCCACCTCTCCTGCGAGGGGCAGGCCGCTCCGGTCGCGGGCCTCCGGCGGGGCGGGATGGATGCCCAGGGCGGACAGCCGCGCGGGCAGGTCCGGATGCAGGGCAGCGAAGGCGCGTAGGGCGGCGGCCACCTTGGGGCCCACCTCCTCAACGGCCTGGAGGCGCGCCTCCTCGGCCCCCCACAGCGCCTCCAGCGAGTGATAGGCCTCGGCCAGCAGCTCCGCGGTGCGGGCGCCCACCATGGGAATGCCCAGGGCGTGGAGCCACCGGGACAGGGGCTTCGTGCGGACCGCCGCCAGGGCGTCCATGAGGTTCTGGGCGGATTTCTCCGCCATGCGCTCCAGGTTCGAGAGGTAGGCCAGGCCCTGCATGGGCTCGCCCAGCAGGGTGAAGATCTCCCAGGGCTGCTCGAAGCGGCCCGAGGTTACCAGTTGTTCCACCAGGGCCTCGCCCAGCCCCTCGATGTCCAGGGCGGCGCGCCCGCCGAAGTGGAGCATCCGGGCCACCAGCTTGGCGGGGCACTCGGGGTTGAGGCAGCGGATGGCCACCTCCGCGTCGTCGGCCTTTCCTACCTCGCCGCCGCACACGGGGCAGACGGAAGGGATCTCCGGCGCAGGCAGGTCGCGGTCCTCCTCGCCGGGCACCAGGGCCACCACCTTGGGGATGACCTCCCCGCCCTTCTCGATGAACACATGGTGGCCCACGCGCAGGCCCAGGCGGGCCAGCTCGTCGGCGTTGTGGAGCGTGGCCCGGCGCACGGTGGAGCCCGCCACCTCCACGGCCTCCAGCTCGGCGACAGGGGTGAGCTTGCCCGTGCGGCCCACCTGCCAGGTAATGCCCAGCACCGTGGTGGTCACCTGCGTGGCGGGGTACTTGAAGGCGATGGCCCAGCGCGGTACGCGATCTGTGGCCCCCAGCCGCTGCTGGAGATCCACATCGAGCACCTTGATCACCACCCCATCCGTGTCGAACGGCAGCTTCAGGCGGGCCTCGGCCTGGGTGGAGATGAAGGCCAGCATGGCCTCCAGGTCCCCGGTGGCGTGGGCGGGCATGACCCCGAAGCCCCAGGCTCCGAGGTGGACCATGGACCGGGCGTGGTCTTCCGCCGGGCCGCCATCCCATAGCGCCTGCCAAGGCAGGAAGGACAGCCCGCGACCGGCCACTTCCCGGCTGTCCAGCAGCTTCATGGTGCCGCTGGCGGCGTTGCGGGGGTTGGCGAAGCGGGCCTCGCCCCGGGCGTCCCGCTGGCGGTTCAGCTCCTCCCAGCGTTTGCGCGACAGGAACACCTCGCCGCGTACGGTGAGCGTGTCCGGAGCGTCCTCGGGCAGCCGCATGGGGATGTCGGCGATGGTCCGCGCGTTCTCCGTCACCAGCTCGCCGGTCTCGCCATCGCCGCGGGTGAGGGCCTCCACCAGCTCGCGGCGCTCGTAGCGCAGGGAGAGCGACAGACCATCCACCTTCAGTTCCGCGGCGTAGCGGGGCTCGGCCTCCGGGGCGAGCCTCCGCCACTTGGCCTCCCACTCCCGCAGCTCCGCCTCGGAATACGCATTGTCCAGGCTCAGCATGGGCACGGCGTGGCGGCGCTTCTGGAAGGCGTCGATGGGCGGCGCCCCCACGCGCAGGGTGGGGCTGTTGGGATCGGCCAGCTCCGGGTGGGCCGCCTCCAGGCCGCGCAGCTCCCGCTCCAGGGCGTCGTACTCCGCGTCGGAGACGGTGGGCTGATCCAGCACGTAGTACCGGTGGCGGTGCAGGCGCACCTGGTCGGCCAGCTGCTTCATGCGGGTCCGGAGATCCATCACTTCACCTTCGACCGGTACAGGATGCCCATGATGAGCCCCAGGGCGAGGAAGAAGCTGAGAGTGCTGCTGCCCCCAGCGCTGAAGAAGGGCAATACCATGCCCTTGTTCGGCAGGGCCCCCGCCACCATGCCCACGTTCACCAGCAGGTGCAGGGCGAAGATGCCCGCCGCCCCGGCGCAGAAGTAGGCCTCGGCCGTGGTGTGGGCCGCCTTGGCGGCGTCGAGGATCCGGCTGAGCAGGAGGCCGAAGAGGCCCAGGGCCAGCAGCACGCCGAGGAAGCCCCGCTCCTCCGCCCACACGCTGAAGGCGAAGTCCGTGGTCTTCACGGGGAGGAAGTTCAGCTGGGTCTGGGATCCGCTGGTGAAGCCCTTCCCGATGAGGCCGCCCGCGCCGATGGCGATGCGGCTCTGGTTCACCTGGTAGCCCTTGCCCTGGAGGTCGCTGGAGGGATCCAGGAAGATCATCACCCGCTGCTTCTGGTAGGGCTTGAGGGCGAACTTCCAGGCGCCGAAGCCGCCCACAGTGACGAGCAGGAGCAGCGCCACCACCCATCGCGCCCGGAGGCCCTTCATCAGGGGGATGATCAGTAGGATGGGCAGGAAGCTCAAGGCCATGCCGAGGTCGGGCTGGCGCTGGACGAGCAGCATGGGGAAGGCCACGAGACCCACGGCCCCCAGCACCTCCCAGCGTCCGACGTTGCCGGCGGGTCGGGTTCCCAGGCGCTGGGACACGTAGAGCAGGGTCACCCACTTCATGAGCTCCGAGGGCTGGAAGGTCTGGCCGGCCACCACGAACCAGCGGGTGGCCCCGCCGATCTTTTTGCCCACCACCAGCACCGCCATCAGGGCCGCGAGGCCCAGCAGGTAGGCGGGGAAGCTGTAGCGGAGGACGCGGCGGGGATTCGTGTTCGCCAGCAGGAGCATCAGCGCCAGCCCCATGAGGTTCCAGACGGTCTGCTTGAGCCAGATGGTGGCCTGGGGGGTGTTCCGGCCCGCGGAATAGAGGGTCAGCGTGCCCAGGGCCATGAGGGCGAGGATGACCCACAGCAGCCGGGAATCCAGGGCGCGGACGCGATCCTTCATTCCGCCGCCTCCGCCGGAGGCGCGAAGGGATCCACCATGCGGCCCCTGGGCGGCGGAATGGGGTTCTTCACGCGGTCCACGAACCAGTACTTCACGAGCTTGGCCGCGATGGGCGCGGCGGCGGTGGAGCCGAAGCCCGCGTTCTCCACCACCACGGCGAAGGCGATCTGCGGCTTGTCGTGGGGCGCGTAGCCCGCGAAGAGGGCATGGTCCTTCAGGTGCTTGGCCTGGCGGGCGTAGTGGCTCTTGTCCACGAAGGTGGCCACCTGGGCCGTGCCGGTCTTGCCGACGAAGGGGGCTTCCCGCGCCATCTCCCGGATGAAGGGGTTGGCCGCGGCCGTTCCGCTTTGGACCACCTCGTACAGGCCCTCGTCCAGCACCGCCCATAGCTTCGGATCGAGGGGCGTCTCCTTGGTACCCGGAGGGGGCGCGGGCTCCAGCTGATTGGTCTGGTCGCTGCGGAAGCCGTAGAACAGGTGGGGCGTGAGCACCTTCCCCCGCGTGGCCAGCGTGGCGTAGAACCGCGCCAGGCCGATGGGCGTGACGCCCACGGCCCCCTGGCCGATGCCCACGCTGATGGTCTCGCCCGCGTACCACTTGGGATCCTTGGGCACGGCCTTGCGCTTCCAGGCCCGGCTGGGGATGCGGGTGCGCTTCTCCCGGGGCAGGTCGATGCCCGTGCGCTCGGTCAGGCCGTACTTCTCGGCCGTGGCGTAGATGTCGTCCACATCCAGCCGGGAGGCCACCTCGTAGAAGTAGACGTCGCAGCTCTGGGCGATGGCCTGCACCAGGTTCAGGCCCCCGTGGCCCGTGGGCTTGTCGCAGCGGAAGTCGCGGCCGTAGAAGTTCTTCTTCCCGGCGCAGTAGATGACGGTCTGGGGGGTGATGACGCCCTTCTCCAGGCCCGCCAGAGCCACCAGCAGCTTGAAGGTGGAGCCCGGCGCGTAGATGCCCTGGATGGCCCGATTGATCATGGGGCGCGCGGGGTTGTTCAGGTAGCGGTCCACCATCTCCTGGCTGAGGCGGTTGAGGAAGAGGTTCGGATCGTACGAGGGGCTGGAGTACATGGCCAGGATGCCGCCGTCGCGGAGGTCGAGCACCACGGCCGCGCCGGCCTCCTCGCCGTAGGCGTCCTGCATGACCTTCTGGAGACCCGCGTCCAGGGTGAGGTAGAGGCTGCGGCCCGCGATGGCGTCGGTCTGGCCGAAGTGGGCGACTTCCGTGCCGAGCTGGTCCACGAGGATGCGCCGCTGGCCGTCCACCCCCTTGAGCTTGTCGTTGCCGCTGGCCTCGAAGCCCTCCTTGCCGATGGTCTCGCCCAGCCGGAAGACATCGGGATTGGCCTTCATCATCGGCTCGTCCACCTCGCCCACATAGCCCAGCACGTGACCCGCCAGCTCGTCGCCGAGATACACGCGCCGCGGCGCCACGTCCACACTGAGGAAGGGGAAGCGGGCCCGAACCCGCTCCGCCTGGGCGATGCCCGCATCGTCCAGGTTCTCCTTCAGCACCAGGGGGCGGCCCTTCCCGGCCAGGCGGTAGCTCTGGATCTTCCGCATCAGCCCCGCCGGATCCAGCTCCAGGGCCTGGGCCAGGCTCTGCACCACCTCCGCACGCGCGGGGAGATCCTCCCGCTGGATGACGAGATGCAGCGCGCGGCGGTTGTCCACGAGTCGGTAGCCGTTGCGGTCCAGCACCAGGCCCCGCGGCGCGGCGATGGGGCGGATCTTCACGGCCTGCTGCATGGCCAGCTGCTTGAACTCACCGTGCCGGACGATCTGGAGCCACGCGTAGATCAGCACCAGCAGGGCCACCAGGCTCCAGGCCAGGCCCTTGAACACCCCGAGGCGGCGGTGGAGGAGGGGGCGCTGCCGGGGATCCATCAGCCCAGCCGGGGAGAAGGCCCGGAGTACAGCAGGCGCCAGGTCGCCCAGCCCCAGAGGGGCAGGCTGAGCAGGGCCCAGAACCACCCGGGACCCCAGGCGTGCGGGCCCGCGGCCAGGCGGACGGCCGCGTGGACCAGCAGGGTGTGCGCGACGACCAGGCACGCCAGCCGCGCCAGCCAGCCCTTCAGGCCCTCCAGCGGCCAGCGGCCCGCCATCCAACCGGCCGCCAGGGTCAGGGTCATGTCCGCCCAGGCCGTCCCGCCCAGGTGCGGATAGAGCCGCAGGGACCCCTCGAAGGCCCAGCCGGCGGCCGCGGCCCAGAGCACGCCCGTCAGCGGAGAGCCCGCCCGGGGCGCTAGGGCCAGCACCAGCAGGACATGCACCACGGCCTGGAGCCGCGGGAAGGGGGCGCAGAGGAACACCAGGCCCAGGGCGGCCGCGCACAGGAGGTTCTGCCGCATGGCGGAGGGAGCCGGGATCCTCATGGCGTCCCCCGCTTGCGCTGCGGCTTCTGTTCCGGCGCCACGAAGGGCGGCTGCACTTCCAGCGGCGGCTGGGCGGGCAGCAGCAGCACCGTGGAAATCCGGTCCAGGGGCGCCGACAGGTTCACCTGCACCTTCAGCTCCAGGTCGCCGGGCGCCACCTCGGCCACGTAGCCCACCAGGAGGCCCCGGGGGAACACGCGGTCCAGGCCCGACGTGAGAACGGCTTCGCCCACCTGCACCACCTCCTGGTTGCTGATGTAGCGGATCAGGGCGCGCCCGGAGCCCAGGCCCTGGAGCACCCCGGTCGCACGACTGCGCATGAGCATGACGGCCACGGAGGCGTTCGGCGCGTCCGCCGGCAGGATCTTCGACTGGGTGGGCCCCACGGACCAGAGGCGGCCCACGATGCCTTCGGGCACCAGCACGCCCTGGTCGGGCACCAGCCCGAGATCCTGGCCACGGTCGAGAATGAGGCCTCCGAAGGCGGCAGGCCGCGTGCTGAAGATCACCCGCGCACCCTTCAGATCCAGGGGAACCTGCCGCTTCAGCCCCAGGAGCCGCACGGCTTCGTCCGCTTCCATCAGCCGGGGCGCTTCCTGCGCCGACTGGGTCCGCAGCTGCGCGAGTTCGGCGCGCAATCGTTCGTTCTCGACCTGGGTCTCCGCGAAGCTGCGGGCCGACACTCGCCGGGCCGCCCGCCACAGCGCCCACCGGGACGCCAGGCCCTGGCCGGGCTTCGAGAGGACATCGGCCGCGCGCGCCCAGTGCCGGCCGGGACGGGGGCCGAGCAGGACCCAGGTTCCGTGGCCCAGCCACAGGAGGAGGACGAGCAGGCGCTGCCAGCCCGCGCGACTCCATCCCCACTTGGCTGCGCGGAGGGCCATCTGTCGAACCTCCCGCCAGCTAGTCGAGGATCTGGATGCGGCGCAGGAGCGGGATGTTCTCCAGCAGGAGCGCGGTTCCCCGCACCACGGCGGTCTGGGGATCCTCGGCGCGGAAGACCGGCAGGTGGGTCTCCTTGCGCAGCCGCTCGTCCAGGCCCTGGATCAGCGAGCCGCCGCCCGTGAGGCAGATGCCGCGGTCGATGAGGTCCGCCGCCAGCTGGGGCGGGGTCTCGTTGAGGGCCTTGCGGACCAGGTCGATGATGGCGTTGATGGGCTCGGCCAGCGCCTCGCGGATCTCCGCGTCGTTGAGCGTCAGGGTCTTGGGCAGGCCCTCGAACTGGTCCCGGCCGCTCACCTCCATGGTCCGCGTCAACTCCGAGGGGAAGGCCGAACCCAGCGTCCACTTCACTTCCTCGGCCGAGGCCTCGGAGATGAGCACGTTGTATTTCTCGCGGATGTACTTGATCACCGCCTCGTCCATCTCGTCGCCGGCGATGAGGATGGAATCCGAGAACACCTTGCCGTTGTAGCTGATGACGGCCACGTCCGTGGTGCCGCCGCCGATGTCCACGATCATGCAGCCGCGCTTCTCGTTGATGGCCAGGCCCGCGCCGATGGCGGCCACCATGGTCTGGTCCACGATGAAGACCTCGCCGGCCTTGGCGTCGTAGCAGACCTGCTTCACGGCCCGGCGGGCCACCTGGTGGGCCCGGGGCGGCACGCTCACCACGATGCGGGTGCGGGCGATGCCACGGTTGGGCCGGGCCTTGGAGATGAACTGGGCCAGCATCTTCTCGGCGGCATCCACCTCGAAGATCATGCCGTCCTTCATGGGTCGGATGGTCCGGACGCCCTGGGGGGCGCGGCCCAGCAGCTGCTTGGCCTCGTCGCCCACGGCCTCCACGTCATGGGTGACCGTGTTCACGGCCACGATGGAGGGTTCGTAGATGACGATGCGGCCCGCCTGCTTCGTATGGATCAGGGTCGACGCCGTGCCAAGGTCGATGGCGAGGTCCGAATTGAAGATGTTGGACCAGAACTGGCTGGAAAAAATGCTGGCCACTGGCGGCTCCCGGAGAACCTCCTAGAGTGCCACGAACCACCCCCCCCAGGCCAGGGAACAGAGCAGCCCTTGCCCGGATGGATCCAGGCAGGCCCGCGGCATGGCGCTACTTCCCCGCCGCCAACAGCTCCGCCACCAGCAGATCCCCGTCCAGCCGCTGAGGCAATTCCTTGTGATAGCCCCGGACCCGCGAACCGGATGCGGGTCGCGAGCGGACAGGCTCCACTGCCTGTCCCGAGCGGGGCTCCGCACCGGTGAGCATCAAGCGCGTGTCCGGGGCGGCTTACTTCCCCGCCGCCAGCAGCTCCGTCACCAGCAGATCCCCGTCCAGCCGCTGAGGCAGCTCCTTGTGGTAGCCCCGGACCCAGCGCTCCCCGTTCACCAGCACGAACGGGATGGCCCGTTTCCCGGTTTCCGTCTCGAGTTTTTCTGCCGCACCTGGGACGGTCTCGATGTCCACCTTCCGGTGGGCCACACCCTGGCCCGTCAGCCAGGTCTCCAGGCGACGACAATCCGGGCACCATGTGGCGCTGTAGACCGCCAGATCTAGGCCCTTCAGGTCATCAATTCGGCTCATGCGATCCTCCCGGACCTGTCATTCTGGATGCTTTGATGCCTTTGTTGGGGGTTCCATGTCCAAGATGACCCATCGAGCCGGCCTGATCGCGATGCCGGCCCTTTTCCTTGCCCTCGCCCTGGGCTGCGGCAAGGCCGCCAAGCCGGATTCCAGCCGTGTCATCGCCAACATCGGCGGGAGCAAGCTCACCGAAGCCGAGTTCCAGGACATCGTGAAGAGCCTGTCCCCGGATCCCAAGGAGGCCCAGGCCTTCCTGACGGACGCTGCCGCCCGCAACGACCGGGCCCAGCTCGCCCAGCGCATCGCCATGTCGCGGGCCATCACCACCTATGCGGCGCAGACCGGGCTCGATCAGGATCCCTCCGTGAAGCGCCAGCTGGAGCAGCAGCAGGCCAACGTCTACTTCCAGGCCCTGATGAAGAAGCGCATGGCGGGCATGAACCCCACCGACGAGCAGCTCCAGGCCTTCTACAAGGAGCGCGTCGAAGCTCTCAAGGCCCAGGGCCGCGCCCAGGGCATCCCCCCCTTCGAGACCGTCAAGTCCCAGCTGCCCGAACTCTGGCGACAGCAGCACATGCAGACCCTCAGCGACCAGATCCAGAACGAGGTCAAGCAGAAGGTCCCCGTCACCCTGGCCGACGACTACCGGCCGGCGGGGGCGGAATAGGAACCTTTCGCGCGTTCACGAACCAAGGCCCCCGGTTTGGGGGCCTTGGTTTTGGTGCCTGGAGACGGAATCCTCCGGGGCCGCGCTCGCGCGCGTCCCCTCCGCCGCACGCAGTCTAGGGGCGCCTCTGGCCTCCAGACGCTGCGCGTCCTTCGGCCTCCGAAACGCGCCCCAAGACTGCTGTGACTTCGATTCCGTCTCGCCAGAAATCTAAGGCCCCCATTCGGGGGCCTTAGATTTCTGGTGCCTGGAGACGGAATCGAACCGCCGACACATGGATTTTCAATCCATTGCTCTACCAACTGAGCTACCCAGGCAGGAAGAGCCAGCATATCAGGCAGCGGCGCATTTTCAAGTGCCGGAACCGAGGGGATTGGTGCATCCTCAATGGTTTGAGTGCTGCTCCATCTGAGAGGTCCGCCATGGCCCGTCCCACCAAAAACCGCGAGATCCAGGTCCAGAAGCCGGCGCAGAGCCTGGCCCACTTCCAGACCAAGCTGGGCAAGAGCGAGGACGAGGACGGTGCGCTCCTGAAGCCCATCCTCATCGGCATCGGGGCCCTGGTGCTGGCGGGGCTCATCTACGGCGGCTGGAGCGCCTATCAGACCCAGGCCGTGGAAAAGCACGAGGCCGCCCTTTCGGCTCTGGAGATGGAGGTCGAGGGTGATGGCGTGACGCCCGTCCCCCCTGCCGAGGTGGAGAAGCGCATGCGGGAGCGCCTGGGTCGCCTGGAGGCCCTGGTGAACCAGGCGCCTTCGTCGCGGAAGGCCGCCACCGCCGGATTGCTTAGCAGCTGGCGCCTGGCCCTGGACGGGAAGGAACAGGCCCCGGCCAAGGCCGAGGACCCCTGGGGCAAGATCCGCCTCGCCCAGCGGGCCCTGGCCCTGGGGCAGGCCGATGCCGCGCGGGCCCAGCTGGACGGCCTGCGGGCCAAGGCCACCCCCGGCGAGCCCTGGGCCGAGGCCTTCTGGGCCAGCCAGATGGATGCCGACCGCCTGGCCGGTGATCGCGCCCAGGCCATGAAGGACCTGGCCGAATACAAGGCCCGCTTCAAGGGCCGCAGCGACGCCGGGGCCTTCGAGAGCCTGGTCCAGAGCATCTGAGGGCCTTCAGCCGAGGAGTCATCCCATGCGGATGTACGACCTGATCTACACCAAGAAGCTGGGCGGCGCCCTGTCGCCTGAGCAGATCGCCTTCTGGGTGAAGGGCGCGGCCGACGGCAGCGTTCCTGACGAGCAGAGCGCCTCGCTGCTGATGGCCATCTGCTGGCGCGGCATGACCACCGAGGAGACCCTGGCCCTCACCCTGGCCATGCGCGACTCCGGCAAGCGCATGGACCTCTCCGCCGTGCCTGGCACCAAGGTCGACAAGCACAGCACCGGCGGCGTGGGCGACAAGACCACCCTCATCCTCGGACCCATCGTGGCGGCCTGCGGCGTGCCCTGTCCCATGTTCAGCGGGCGCGGCCTGGGCCATACCGGCGGCACCGTGGACAAGTTCGCCGCCATCCCCGGCCTCAAGGTGGAACTCACGGACGCGGAGTTCGTCCGCAGCCTGAAGGAGACCCGTTTCGCCAACTCCGCGCCCACGGGAAACATCGCCCCCGCGGACAAGAAGCTCTACGCCCTGCGCGACACCACCGCCACCGTCGAGAGCATCCCCCTCATCACCGCCAGCATCATGTCCAAGAAGCTGGCGGGCGGGGCTGACGCCCTGGTGCTGGACGTGAAGTGCGGGCCCACGGCCTTCATGAAGACCCTGGAGGACGCCCGCACTCTCGCCCAGAGCATGGTGGACGTGGGTACCGCCCACGGCATGCAGATCCGCGCCCTCATCACCCGCATGGACGCCCCCCTGGGCTGGGCCATCGGCAACGCCCTGGAGGTCATGGAGTCCGTGGAGATCCTGCGCGGCGAGCACGGCGATTCCGAGCTGGCCCAGATGAGCTTCCGCCTGGCCGCGGAGATGCTGATCATGGGCGGCGCCGCCAAGGCGCTGCCGGAGGCCCGGGCCCTGGTCGAGGCCAGCATCCAGGACGGCTCCGCCCTGGAGACCCTGCGGCGCTTCGTGGCCCTCAACGGCGGGGATGCGAAGGCCCTGGACGACTTCAGCCGCCTGCCCCAGGCCGGCCAGACCGTGGACATCCGGGCCGACCGGGCCGGCTACGTGGCCGCCATCGATGGCCGCGCCCTGGGCCTCCTCGCCATGGAGCTGGGTGCCGGGCGGAAGGATCAGAAGGATGTGCTGGATCTCGGCGTGGGGATCCGGGTTCGCGTCACCGTCGGCCAACGGATCGAACCGGGGGACGTGGTCTTCACGGCCCATGCCAAGGCCGGCTACTCGCTGAAGCCGGACGCCTACCTGGCCACCCTGGAACTCGCGGCAGCGCGGCCCGCGGAAGCCCCCTGGCTGCTGGACAGCATCGGCTGTTGAGTCTCAATAAGCCGCAGAAGTGCGCCCTTGCCGACAAGGGTTCCCAGAAATGTATAAAAAAAGACGATTGACTTGGGTCCTGCCGTTATAATGCGACCAAACAAGAATCGATCTTTTCCACGATGAAGTCCCAGACGTCAAGCCTGGGGGCCCGAGCGGGCCCTTGATCGACGACGTCTGGCGGAGGACCCGCGTTCACCCTCGGGACCTGCGATGCATGGCCCCGATTTCCATGGAGGCTGTATGCATGGACGTTTCTCCCACTTCGGCCGTCTGACGGCCCTCCTCGCCCTCGGCGGGGTGATCCTGTGCGCGCAGGACGCCACGACGGGCGCCATCTCGGGGACGGTGACGGCCCCGAACGGGGCCCCGGTCGCCGGCGCGAAGGTCGTCCTTGATGGCGGCCGCGGACAGGTTGTCCGCGTGACCGACGCCAATGGCGCCTTCAAGGCGTCCGCCTTGATTCCCGGCCAGTACCACCTCACGGTGACGGCGGCCGGCTACGAGACGGCGACGAAGCTCATCGCCACCGCCTCCATCAACACCCTGACGCCCGTCCGGGTCACCATGACCCGGGCAGCCGGCGCCGTGGTCGAGGTGATCGCCACCACCCAGGCCCTGGACACCACCACGGTGACCAGCGGCACGTCCTTCAGCACGGACGAGTTCAGCACCATGCCCCTGGGCCGTTCCTTCACCGCCATTGCCTCCATGGCTCCCGGCGTGGTGGATGGTGGCGGCACGGGCGCCAACAACCCCTCGATCTCCGGTGGTTCCGGCCTCGAGAACCAGTACGTGATCGACGGCGCCAACACCACCAACACCGGTTTCGGTGGCAGCGGCTCCTTCTCCATCATCTATGGCTCCCTCGGCACGGGCATCAACTCGGACTTCATCCAGGAAGTCCAGGTCAAGAGCTTCGCCATGGAGGCCGAGTACGGCCAGAGCACGGGCGGCATCATCAACGCCGTCACCAAATCGGGATCCAACTCATTCCAGGGCAGCGTGTTCGCCTTCCTGGACATCGATGGGCTCCAGGCCGCGGACCGGCAGGTCTACCGCACGGATGGCACGGAGCAACCCACCTGGAAGTCGTACGACCGCCTGGAGCTTGGGTTCTTCGTCTCGGGCCCCATCATTAAGGACAAGCTCTTCTACTTCGTTGGTTACAACCCTGTTTCGGAATCCCAGAAGCGGGTCGCGCCGTATCACATCGTCACGGCTGCCTCGGCCACCGCCACCACTCCCGAGGGCATCTATCCGTGGCCGAGGAGCGGCCAGACCCTTGAGAACAAGAACAAGACCGACTCCTACTACGGCAAGCTGCAGTGGGTGGTGGCCACCGATCAGATCCTGGAATTCAGTGCGTTCGGCGATCCCGGCAAGCGGGATCTGGGTCCCCAGCTCTTCTCTTCCTTCCGGGGCACCGAAGGCAAGGACACCGAATTGAAGTTCGGCAGCCAGACCCTGACGTTGAAGTACAACGCCACCTTCGCCAATGAGTACTTCCTGGAGGCCCGCGTCACCTCCAGTGAGAACACCTTCGAGACCGCGATTTCAGGCCTTGGCAACAGCGAATGGTCAGTGGTCGACACCCGGGGCGGCGCCACCATCTCCCCCAATTCGGCCGGCCTCTATGAGCAGAAGCTGAAGGGCCAAAACAAGCAGTACGACGTCAAGCTGTCCCGGACCTGGGGCAGGTTCGACTTCAAGATCGGCTACCTGCACGAGGACGTGGACTACAAGTCCAACCTGCAGCGTTCAGGCCCGCTGGGTTTCGTGGACCCGCACTCCGGGGCGGTCTTCTCCCAGGGGCTCTCCATCCAGAAGCGGTACGGGTCCATCAATGGCGGCCCCGCCGGCACGCCCTATTACCGCATCGTCCGGGGTGACATTTCGAATCCCCAGATCAAGACGGAGACGAAGTACGACGCCTATTTCCTGCAGACTGCCATCAAGCTGGACCGGTTCAATTTCAAGCTGGGCCTCCGCATGGAAGGCCAGAAGATGATCGGGCAGGATCAGACCTACAAGTTCAAGGCCAGCGACAACCTCGCACCGCGCCTCGGCGTCACCTACGACATGAGCGGCGACGGCAAGTCGAAGCTCTACGCCTTCTGGGGCCGCTACTTCGAGAAGGTCCCCAACGACATCTGCGTCCGCGCCTTCTCCAATGAGAAGGGCGTGAACCGGTCGGACTTCCTGACCCTGGCTCCCGGGTTCAATGGGCTCTCCAATCCCATCCTGACCGGCACCCCCGTGATCGATGACGGCACCACGACCGTCACCACGACCCACTACCGCACCACCGGCGACCAGACGACCCTCGTCATTCCGGGCACGAAGTCCATGTATCAGGACGAGTCGATCTTCGGCTTCGATGTCGAGCTCCCGAACGGCGTGGCCCTCAGCAACCGCTTCATCTACCGCAAGCTCGGCCGGATCCTGGAAGACATGTCCCTGGATGGCGACAGCTACTTCATCGCGAACCCCGGCGAGAACAACGGGGCCATCGCCGCCCTCACGGGATTCACCGGTACCGCCACCTTCCCTTCCCCGACGCGCAACTACTACGCGTTCGAATTCGAGATGAGGAAGAATACGGTCAAATACAACGCCTTCATGAACCTGCGCCTCTCCAAGCTGGAAGGCAACTACGAGGGCCTGTTCCGCAACGACAACGGGCAGTCCGACCCCAACATCTCGAGCCTCTATGACCTCCCCGTGGAACTCCTGGCGGATCCCGCCCGCGGCCTCACGGGCATGGAGCAGTTCCTGATCGGCGCCCTGCCCTCGGATCGCACCCTCGTGGTCAATTCCGGCGGCAGCTACAACTTCGACATGGGGCTGACCGTGGGCTTCACTGCCCGCTACCTGACCGGCACCCCCATCACCTCGTACCTGGCCCACCCCGTGTATGAGAACGCGGGCGAAATTCCGGTCTATGGCCGTGGCGTGGAGGGGCGCCTGCCTTCCCGCTTCCTCCTGGACCTGGCCGGCCAGTACAGCATCAAGCTGGGCGGATCCAAGCGCCTGGTCTTCATCGCGAACATGTTCAACGTCTTCAACCAGCAGAAGGTCACCGCGCTGGACACCAACGTGGATCTGGGCATCAACACCGTCAATCCGAACTACATGCGACCCACCGGCGTAGTGGGCGGAACCCCCGCCTACGATGCCGGACGCCGGGTCCGCCTTGGCGTGAAGTTCAGCTTCTGAACCCAGCCATCACATCCCTGAAACGGGCCCCTTCGGGGGCCCGTCTTACGTACGGCAAACCCGGTCAAACCTGCAGGCTCAACTTGAACTACTTGGTCTTCTAAGCGGTCCAGAGAAAATACCGTCACTCCCACTCAGGCGACCTTTTGACATTGCGATAACCTCGCAACTCGAGGCATACCTTCAAAGCTAAAGTGAGATGCCGATTCCGCCGAATCGGTTCCCAACTTTGTGGCCGGATTAACAAAAATTAATATCCATCGCAATACAATGGCCGCATCATCGTGCTCTGATCTTTCTCCCCTTTAATGCCTTCTGCCATCCCCGATGCCTGGGCAATTCCCCGGGCGCCCTCGGAGATCGCGGATGTTTTTTCAACGCAGAGCCGCCCTGTCCGGCTCTGGTCTTCCGGAGGATGCAATGCATCTCTTGAACAACCGCCTGGGCCGTCTCACGGCCCTCATCGCCCTGGGCGGGGCAGCGCTGTACTCGCAGGGCACCCAGACTGCGAACGTCACCGGCACGGTGGTCGACGCCGCTGGCGCCCCCGTGGCTGGCGTCACCGTCCGCCTCACCTCTCCCGCGCTCCAGGGCGTCCGCACCTACGTCACGGATGCGACGGGCAAGTTCATCGCCCGCCTGCTGCCTCCCGGCCTCTACACCATCCAGTACACCAAGGACGGCCTCGAGACCCGGAAGATCACCGAGCAGCTCGGCATCGACCAGACCTTCAGCCCCAAGGTCACCCTGAGCAAGGCCGGTGGCGCCGTGGTCGAAGTGGTCGCCGCCGCTCCCGCCGTGGACAAGACTGACGTCAAGACCGCCAGCAACTACCGCAACGACACCGTCGATCTCCTGCCCAACGCCCGCACGATGGAAGGCGTCGCCCTCCTCACCCCCGGCGTCACGGCTGGCGTGGGCGGTCGCGTGCAGATCCGCGGCGCCATGACCTCCGGCAACCTCTACCTGCTGGACGGCCAGAACATCGCCGACAACGCCTACAACAACCGCGGCGTCCGCACCATCGATGACTCCATCGAAGAGACCCAGGTCATCACCGGCGCCATGTCCGCCGAGTACGGCGACGTGGACGGCGGCGTCATCAACTCCATCACCCGCTCGGGCGGCAACGAGTTCTCCGGCTCCCTCCGCTGGGAACTGAGCAATGCCGCGTGGAACGCCACGGCCCCCCTGCAGGACCGCAACAAGATCAACAACGTGCTCAACGAAGAGAAGACCCTCTTCCTGAGCGGCCCCATCCTCAAGGACCGCCTGTGGTTCGCCGCCTCCTTCTTCAAGACGGACCAGGCCACCGCTGGCGCCATCACCTACAACCAGAAGGATGTCTACGGCCTCTGGCCCGCCGGCACCAACCTGAACGGTCCCGAAGGCCTGAACGCCGGCTACACCGCGACCTCCAAGGAAATCCGCAGGCAGGCGAAGCTGACCTGGTCCGTCAACCAGGACCACACGGTCATCGCGTCGTTCATGAACTCCAGCACCAACCAGATCAACCGCAACTACTCCGCGGCTGAACTGCGCTCCCTGGTGCCCCAGATCAACACCAGCGAGTTCTGGAAGCTGTCCTGGCGCGCTGCCTGGGCCACCAACTTCACCACGGAACTGAACGTCGGCAACAAGAAGCAGAACCTCTCCGCCGGCGGCTCGCCCAACGGCGAGAGCCCCTTCTACACCTACGGCATCGGCGGCTACAGCAACAACGGCATCTTCAACAGCGCCGACGGCGGTGACGAGCGCGACAACCGCACCTACAACGTCAAGGCCAGTCTCTTCTGGGATGCCGCCGGCAGCCACCAGACCGATTTCGGCATCGACTACTACGAGGGCAAGCGCCAGGCCAAGAACGAGCAGACGCCCACCGGCTTCATCTTCGGCGTCTATGGCCTGAACCTGGCCACCCGCCAGGCCTACGGCGCTGACGTCTGGACCTACCAGAGCGGTTCCGGCTCCGCCAAGAACTACTCCTACGGCCTCTACGTCAACGACAAGTGGAGCCTCAACCAGCACTGGAACTTCCAGCTCGGCCTGCGCTTCGACAAGTACAAGGCCAAGAACGAGGGCGGCACCGAGACCGCCGGCGCCGACGGCCTGTCCCCGCGCCTGGGCCTGAAGTACGACCTCTTCGGCGACAGCAAGCACATCTTCGGTGTGAGCTACGCCCGCTACAACGCCAAGGTGCTGGAGGGCATCACCAACTCCGTCACCAGCCAGGGCAACCCCACCGAGATCGACTACGCCTACATCGGGCCCTTCCAGCCCATGAGCCTGACGGCCCTGCAGAACCTGGCCCTCTACGACATCGGCGGCACCCCCACCTACTACAACGACCCCAAGCTGAACGTCCGCCTGAGCAACGACCTCAAGGCCCCCACCGTGGATGAAGTGCAGGGCAGCTACGCCTACTCCTTCAACTACGGCCCCATGGGCGACGGCTACGTCAAGGTCACCGGCGTCTACAAGAAGTGGAAGAACCTCATCGACTACAGCGTTGGCAACCTGGGCACCGTGTCCGATCCCACGGGCAACCCCATCTACATCCGCGTGTGGAACAACAACCCGGATGCCCAGCGCAAGTACAAGGGCCTGGAACTCGAGGGCAGCTACAACCGCAACGAGTGGAGCTTCCTGGGCAACATCACCTGGAGCGAGCTGAAGGGCAACTACGAGGGCGAGAGCACCAACTCCCCCGGCCGCGGCGAGGGTCTGAACAACTTCAACGTCCAGGATGGCGTGGCCCTCTACGACCGCAACTGGACCACCCCCGAGGGCTACCTCTTCGGCCACGTGCCCATCCGCATGCGCGTCACCGGCAACCGCACCTACCTGAACTCGTTCGGCAAGACCTCCCTCGGCCTGGTCTACCGCTTTGATTCCGGTTCCCACTACAGCAACACCCGCAACATCACCCCGCGGGCCCTGGGTGGCACGAGCACGGTTGCGGATCCGAACTACGATCCCACCCGCGCGATCACTGACACCAACAACCCGTACCTGACGAACCTCAGCAGCCAGTTCGGCACCACCGCCACCCAGTACATGGACCAGCAGCGTGGCGCCGGCGTCTACAACGCCGCCTCCTACCTGGACCTGGCCATCACCCACGACTTCCCCCTGTTCAAGGTGGCGGGCAAGGACGTGACGGCCTTCGGCAAGCTGATCATCGGCAACGTGTTCAACCACCAGCAGCTCGTCACCTTCAACACGGCCTGGAATTCCGCTCCCCAGGCCGTGCGCGGCGGCAGCGTGAATTCCCCCTGGGTGGCCGCCGCTGGCTTCGGTCAGCCCAGCAGCTACCTCAGCTACGGCACGGCCCGTACGATCACCGCATCCGCCGGCTTCCGCTTCTAATCGGGAACGCCGCTTCAGGAAAGAGGCCCGCAAGGGCCTCTTTCCTTATGTACTAAGGAAAACCTGTCGAAAGGTCTAGATCAGAATACATCGCGTAACGATGTCTGTATTCCAAGACTCAGGGTCAAATTTATTTGTAAAGTTCTTGGAACCTGACCTATCCTTTCGACACTCGTCCCCGCTCTTTGGCAGTCCCCCGAATTCGGAACCGCCCCCGCCGCAGACCCTGCGGCGGACTTGTTTACCTCCATTCGACCTGGGGTTCCCCCGCTTTTTACCTGCACCATGCGGCATTGCCGCCTTCCCCCCAAAGGAGTTTCTATGAATCGTGTCTTAACCCGGCTGGGCTTCACAGCCGCCGCCATCGTCGCCGGGAGCGGCATCGTCGCGCACGCGCAGACGGCCACCACCGGCGCCGTCAGCGGCGCGGTGACGGATGGCAAGGGCGCCCCGATCGCTGGTGCGACGGTCCGCCTGACCTCCGCCCAGACCACCCGCCAGGCGGTGACGGGCGCCGACGGCTCCTTCCGCCTCGGCCTCCTGAACCCCGGCGCCTGGACCATCGAAGTCACCAAGTCCGGCCTCCAGAAGTTCACCCAGAACCTCACCGTCCTGGTGAACCAGACCCAGCCCGTCAACATCAAGATGGCCTCCGAGGCGGCCACCGTGGTCGAGGTGCTCGGCACCACCGCCACCGTGGACACCACCACCACCCAGACGGGTCTGGTGACCTCCATGGACAACCTGTCCGCCATCCCCAAGGGCCGCGACATGAGCACCGTCGCCCTGCTGGCTCCCGGCGTGGTCGCCGGCGGCACGTTCGGAACCGGCCTCAACCAGCACAACGACCCCTCCATCGGCGGCGGTTCGGGCGCTGAGAACAGCTACGTCGTGGACGGCCTCTCCACCACCAACACGGCCCGCGGCTTCCAGGGCGCCCAGCTGGTGACCGACTTCATCGACCAGGTGGAAGTCCAGACCGGCGGCTTCAAGCCCGAGTTCAGCGCCCTTGGCGGCGTGATCAACGCCATCACCAAGTCCGGCACCAACGCCTTCAAGGGTTCCGCCTGGGCCACCTGGGACGCCATCGGCATCCAGGCCGTCCCCAAGAGGAACGACTACTTCAAGCAGGATCCCCCCACCAGCCGCTATGACCTCGGCGGCGAGGTGAGCGGTCCCATCATCAAGGACAAGCTCTTCTTCTTCATCGGCGTGGACGGCAGCAAGACCGAGTCCCCCCAGAGCAACAACCTGCCCAATCGCAGCGGCCTCCGCAACGGCGACGAGACGGTCGACGCCTACCAGGTCATCGGCAAGATCAACTGGTACCTGACCCAGGACCAGCAGCTCACCTTCTCGGCCAACGTGAACAGCACGAAGGACGATTTCCCCAACCAGTACCCCGGCACCCTGGGCA
Organism: Geothrix paludis; assembly: GCF_022808815.1. Lineage (GTDB taxonomy): Bacteria > Acidobacteriota > Holophagae > Holophagales > Holophagaceae > Geothrix > Geothrix paludis. The sequence goes on from NZ_JAKZLC010000004.1 coordinate 244,360, forward strand.
ACGCGCAGCTCGGCTACAACGCCAAGCTCGACGTCCAGAACTTCGTGCTGAACTACGACTGGAACATCAGCCCCAGCCTGTTCCTCAGCGCCAAGCTGGGCACCACCCAGTACAAGACCACCAACAATCCCACGGACACCACGACTGTCCGTGTGACTGACTACCTCTGGGAAGAGACTGGCCCCGGCTCCACCAATGGCGATCCCAATGCCGGCAGCGGTCTCGCCTATGCCCACGGCGGCGCGGGCTACTACGTGGGCGAGGACAAGACTCAGACCACCCAGGCCCGCGTGGACCTGAGCTGGTTCCTGGGCAACCACAACATGAAGTTCGGCCTGTCCCAGCTCACCTCCAAGTACACGGAGATCGCCGCCACCTCCGGTGGGGAGCGCGTCCAGATCAACGTGACGTCCTCGCCCACCCAGACGCAGATCATCCGGCAGTTCCTCCACACCAACGCCACCGTGAAGGCCATCATCAACGCCTTCTACGCGCAGGACACGTGGGATGTGGGCGCCGGCGTCAAGCTGATGTATGGCTTCCGCTTCGAGACCCAGGATCAGCGGGACTTCCACGACAAGTCCTTCATGAAGTTCGACAACTTCAAGGACTACGTGCAGCCTCGCCTGGGCTTCACCTGGGACGTGAACCAGGACGGCAAGACCAAGGTCAGCGGCAACTACGCCAAGTACTTCGAGCAGATCCCCCAGCGCATGGCCATCCGCGTCTACGCGAACGAGACCTACCTGCGCTACAACTACCGCCCCACCAACTCCACTTACAACACCGCCACCGGCGCCTACACCTACGGGGCCACGCCGAACTCCATCACCGACTACGGCACGCCCTTCAGCTACGACCCCATCGCCGAAGGGACCAAGCTCCCCGAGCGCAATGAGTACATCCTGGGCGTGGACCACACCTTCGCCAGCGGCTGGACCGCGGGCGTCCACGCCAAGTACCGCGAGCTGAAGAACCCCATGGAAGACATGGTGTTCACGGATTCGTACGGCAACCCCTACGATGAGGGTCCGGCCATCTCCACCACCGCCTCCGGCACTCCCCGCTACGGCGCGGGCGCGGCCGTCATCGGCAACCCCGGCGCCTTCCAGCAGTGGCGTCCGAATGCCAAGAGCATGACCAACGTGATCCTGGCGGGCGGGCCCGGCAGCTCCACGTACTTCGGCTATCCCTACCCCTACAACAGCTACGGCATCAACATCCTGGACTACTACAACCCGGCCACGGGTCTCTTCACCGTCCAGAACACCGGGTATGAGAAGGCCGGGAACCGCTACCAGAGCGTGGACTTCACCCTGGACAAGAAGACTGACCGCGACACCTTCAGCTTCAGCTACACCTGGAGCCGCCTGGAAGGCAACTACGAGGGCGTGGTGTCCAGCTCCAACGGCCAGGCGGACGGCAACATCACCGCCAGCTTCGACTACTTCCCCTATGTGGGCTGGGGCCTGCTGCCCAACGACCGCACCCACGTGGTCAAGCTCTTCGCCAGCCACCGCTTCGACTTCTTCGGCGGCGACCTGAACGTGGGCGTCAACTGGACCTACCAGAGCGGCACCCCCAACAGCGCCTGGGATGACGGCTCCCTGACCCACGGCAGGGCCCCGGGCTACGACACCGCCCACCTGGGTTACCTCGATTACGACAACAACACCACCCTGAGCGGCAACCCCATCGTCGTCTCCTCCGAGGCCGCCTACAACAATGTCAACAACTGGGCCACTGGCGCTGGTTATGGCATCGGCACCCAGTGGATCGGCCCCATGTCCGACACCTACAAGTTCCTGGACATCGGCTTCTACGGCGACGCCGTGGCCACCCGCGGAGTCCAGGGCGACGCCGGCCGTACGCCCGCCATCAACAACGTGGACCTGCACCTCGACTGGGCCTACAAGATCGGCAAGAAGTACAAGCTGGTCCCCAGCGTGGACGTGTTCAACCTGTTCAACACCCGCTACGCCACCGGCCAGCTCCAGCAGGCCACCGACCAGGGCGGCGCTCCGGATCCCCGCTACGGCGCTGCCAACAGCTGGCAGGTCGGCCGCCGCTATCGGTTCGGCGTGAAGTTCCAGTTCTAATCGGAACCCACGACCGCAATGAAAACGGGCCCTTCGGGGCCCGTTTTCATTGGACATCCATCCATTATTGATGATGAATCAATCGTCTATTCTTTAACCAAGATGGCTTCAATCTCCTTCTATTTCCCAGGCTTCCAGTCGATCAACCCATTAATATCGCGTTGCGATGTAGCGCATCAAAAGGTTAAGAAAAACAGGAAAGGATCCGAGAACTTGTCCTATCCTTATCGCACTCTCCGCTCTTTCGACATCGACGTCCCGTTACTCCCCGGGCCCGTCGCCCCACCTCCATGAATCCTGGATGGAGGTCGGCCGCGGTCTAGGCGAAGGCAGGCTCGATGTCTCGACAACCTTCACCTGTGCGGCCTTCCGCACCCACCAGGAGTTCTGCATGCATCTCTCCCCCCGCCGAATGGCCCGCACCACGGCCCTTCTTGTGGCCGCTGGCGCCACGGCCTTCGCTGCCGGTGACGGCAACTTGTACGTCAAGGTGCTGGATTCCCAGGGCAAACCTGTCGCAGGCGCGACGGTCATCGTCACCAGCCCCACCCAGATCGGCGGCGCCCGCACCGTGCCTTCCGACAAGGAGGGCAATGCCCGGTTCATCCGCCTGAGCCCCGGTGACTTCAAGGTCCAGGTGTCCAAGGAGGGATTCCAGACCGCCACCCTCTCCGCCATCGATGTCAAAGTGGACCAGACCTCCTCGGCCAACCTCAAGCTCCAGCCCCTGGGGGCCGCCACTGTCGAAGTGGTGTCCAATGTGGCCGCGGTGGATGCCACCACCGTCACCACCGGCACCCAGATCACCTCCGCTGAGTTGGAAACCCTTCCTGTCGGCCGCACCCAGCTCTCCACGCTGAATCTGGCTCCCGGGGTGATCGCCACCCTCGGCAACACCAACGGCAATCCCACCCTGGCCACAGGCCTCAACCGCGACAACTTCGGATCCGGCGGCGGCCGCAACAATACCTACCTCGTGGACGGCGTGGATGTGACCAGCCCTGAGGCCGGCACGCTGCGCACGACCATCGCCCCCGAGTTGATCCAGGTTCAGGACGTGAAAACCGGCGCCATCACGGCGGAATACACCGCCCGCGCCGGCCTGTTCTCCAGCGTGACGACCAAGGTGGGTGGTAACGAGTACTCAGGCGGCCTGACCGTCGACTACCAGAGCCCTTCGCTCCAGAACAAGGTCGGCTACGGGAAGTACGACGTGGGTGAGCGCAGCGTCCGAGACTACAGCGCCTTCTTCATGGGCCCCATCATCAAGGACAAGCTCTGGTTCGTCGGGAGCATCCAATCCGTCAAGGACGAGCTGACCGTCAAGCTCCCCAGCGGCGAGTCGCGCACGGGCCTGAACGAGGATGGCAAGCGCTTCTTCGGCAAGTTGACCTGGCAGATCACCCCCGAGGATCTGTTCAGCTTCACCTACAACACCAACCCCTACGACTTTGACAACCTGACCAGTCCCGGCGTTGTCACGCGCCGAGCGGCCAAGACCGAGTGGGGCGGCAACCGCTGGATCGCGGCCTACTCCCACCAGTTCGCCAACCTCTTCGTGGACGTGCATTACTCCCACCACCAGGAGGACAACAAGGTCACCGGCCTCTACACGGATGCCGGACCGCAGAACACCATCGTCTCCCTCTCTGCGCTCACGCCCGACCAGGCGCAGCAGGGCAACAGCTCCGCGATGGACCTGCGCGTCTACAAGAAGGATCTCCTCCGCGCGGACCTGACCTGGCTCTTCAGCGCCCTGGGCAACCACACCGTCAAGTTCGGCGGCCAGAGCGGCGAAGACTCCCTCACCCGCACCTCCGGCATCAGCCAGGGCGCAGCCTATGAGAGCTTCGACCTCGGCACCTATACCTGGGGGGCCCTGCCCGGCGGCCAGGTGAGGTCGCAGCGTGCCCGTGTCCTGGGCGCCATCAACAACACGCCCTCCCTCAAGGCCGCGGCCATCGCCGCCGGCTACACGCCGACCGGTACCGGCGGCGTGTTCCAGTCCTCGGACTTCAACAGCTACACGTTCAACGAAGCGAATCCCATCGGCGGCTACTACGGCTACCGGAATAATTTCGTGTCCTCGGCCAGCTCCACGCCCAAGCAGCTCACCCAGGGGTTTTACATCCAGGATCAGTGGCAGGTCGGCCGGTTCACGCTGAGCCCCGGTTTCCGGTTCGACAAGTACGAGTACAAGGCGGACAACGGCCAGTCCCTCTTCAAAACGGACTACAACTTCGCCCCCCGCATTGGCGCGACCTACGATGTGAAGGGTGACGGCCATTCCAAGATCTACGCCTATTGGGGCCGCTACATCGATCCCATCCGCCTGGACATGGTGCGGTTCACCGGCAGCCTCCAGGCTTCGGCCACCACCGAAGACGTGCGGATGTTCAACACCTGGATCACCGCCATCAACCGCGGCACCAAGGGCTCTGTGGACGCGGTCTTCGTCGACAAGTTCAAGCTCCCCAAGACCGATGAGTTCCGCCTCGGCTACGCCACCGATTTCGCCAGGATCTACTCCTTTGAAGTCGTCGGAACCCTGCGCCGCGACTTCGACATCGTGGAGGACTGGGACATCGGGCTCTACACCAGCGCCGACAACCTCGAAGGCGAGGCCCGGGCGTTGTGGGGCATGGGCAGCGCCGCCACGGCGCCGTACGCCTCCCTTACCGCCCAGCAGAAACGCGTGGTGGACTACTTCCGAGGACTCGCCATGCCGGTTGAATATTTCGCCGGTGGTGGGTTCACCGGGGCCCAGAACCTGGCTCGTGCCAACGCGGGCCAGCTCAACTTCGCCCTGGCCAACCTGCCGGGCGGCGTCCGCAAGTACAAGACCCTCGATGTCACCGTCAGCCGGCGGGAATCCAATAACTGGGGCGGCTTCGCTTCGGTCAGCCTGGTGGATGGACAGGGCAACAGCTTCAGCCTCGGCAACGCCGACTACCAGGGCGATCTGGCGCAGTATGACCCCCGCCTGCCTTACATGAACGGCAAGCTGGATGGCTCCGTGGACTGGATGGCGAAGTTCAACGCCTTCTACCACTGGGACATGGGCTTGCAGGTGGCCATGAACTTCAATGCGAACTCCGGCTACCACTACAGCGCCAGCGACAAGGTCGGCACCCGCGTGCTGAACAGCGCTCCCAAGGACATCAACGATGTGTTCACCGAGCAGGCCGGGAAGTTCCGGACCCCCAATTTCTGGCAGAGTGACATCCGCGTTCAGTACGCCTGGAAGTGGAACCAGAAGCTCCGCTCCGAGGTCTATCTGGACATCATCAATCTGACGAACCGCCAGGAGGTCACCGGGGTTTCCGAAGGCCTGAATGTCCGCTCCGGAACGACGACGATCTACAATGCGGCCGTAGCAGGCCAGCCTTACGCCTTCCAGGCGCCACGGCGCTACCAGATGGGCTTCCGCCTGAAGTTCTAGCGGAACCACATGCACCATGGAGAAGGGGGCCATCCGGCCCCCTTCTCCTTTGCCACGGGCGCTGATGCCGTGGGGCGCCCACCCCGCGCTCCTCGAGCGGTGACGCGAGATTTCGTCAGGCGCGCTTCGACATCACATCAGTCCTTGGGCACCCACTGGATATCGGCCACGCCGGCAGTGGCGTTCTCGGCGCGGGCGAGGGCGAAGAGCCAGTCGCTGAGGCGGTTCAGGTAGGCCAGGACGGCGGGGTTCAGCGGCTCCTCGTGGGTGAGGGCCACCACCTCGCGCTCGGCCCGGCGGCAGACCGTGCGAGCCAGGTGGGCGTGAGCCGAGGCGGACGTGCCCCCGGGCAGCACGAAGGCCGTCATGGGCGGCGCCAGGGCCGTCAGGCGGTCGATGTCCGCCTCCATGTCCGCCAGGGTCCAGGTGGGGGCGCTCATGCGAGCGCCCAGCAGCTCCTGGCGATTGGCCGGCGTGGCGAGGATGGCCCCTAGCACGAAGAGGTCATGCTGGACGCGCTGCAGGGCCTCCTGTGTGGCGCAGGGAGCCGTGGCGTGGAGCAGCAGCAGGCCCATGACGCTGTTCAGCTCGTCCAGAGTGCCATAGGCCACCAGGCGCAGGTGGGACTTGCTGACCCGCTCCCCCCCGAAAAGCCCCGAGGAGCCGTCATCGCCGGTGCGCGTATAGAGCTTCATGACTGGACCTCAAAAAAACAGGACAGGATGAACAGGATTCTGAAGGATGAACAGGATTCAAAAACAAAAGACAAAAGCGAAACGAGAACTCTTTATTCTTCTTTAATCCCGTTAATCCATCTTTTCATCCTGTTAATCCTGTCCAAGCCTTTCGCCGGGATGGGTCGACGCCTACGCCCCGCCGCGGGCGCGGCTCCAGGCCACGGTATCGGTACGCCAGTCCGCCAGGGCGGCCAGGCCGGCGGCATCCAGGATGCCGCGGTGCTCGGCCTCCTCGGAGAGCACCTGGAAGGAGCCGAGCACCTCGAATGGAATGTGCGCCGAGGCGAAGGCCTGCTCCGCCTGGGGCAGGCCGTAGCTGAAGAGGGCCAGCACCGCCGGCACCTCGGCGCCCTCGGCCCGGAGGGCGTCCGCGCACTTGAGGCTGGACATCCCCGTGGAGATCAGGTCCTCGATGAGCACGGCGCGGTGCCCCTTGGCCAGGGGGCCCTCCACCTGGCGGCCCATGCCGTGGTTCTTGGGCGTGGGGCGCACGTAGGCCATGGGCAGGCCCAGGCGGTCCGCCACCATGGCCGCCCAGGGCACGCCCGCCGTGGCGGCGCCGGCCACGAGCGTGGGGGCGAAGCTGGCGGCCCGCTCCGCCAGGGCCGCCACGATCTGGCCGCGGGCCTCGGGGAAGCCCAGGAGCTGGCGGTTGTCGCAGTAGATGGGCGCCTTCAGGCCGCTGGCCCAGGTGAAGGGGTCCAGGGGCTGGAGGCGCACGGCGCCGGCATCCAGGAGGCAGGCGACGAGGTCCCGGGGCGAGAGCGGCATCAGAGCTCCAGGTCGGCCACGGGCTGCTTGGACATGTAGCGCTCGGCCCCGTCGGGGAAGAGCGTCACCACCCGGGAACCGGCGGGCAGGGTCTTCGCGAACTCGCGAGCGGCCCAGGCATTGGCCCCCGCGGAGGCGCCCACCAGGCAGCCCTCGGTGGCGATGAGCTCCCGGGCCGTAGCCAGGCTGTCAGCGTCCGCCACGTCGATGATGCGATCCGCCAGGGAGAGGTCGAGGCTGGCGGGGATGAAGCCGTTGCCCACGCCCTCCACCACCCACTCGCCCACGGGGGCGCCGCAGTAGACGGAGCCCACGGGCTGCACCACCACGGCCTTGAGGGCGGGGTTCTTCTCCTTGAGGTAGCGGGCGATGCCCGTGAAGGTGCCGCCGCTGCCGGCGCCCAGCACCACGGCGTCCACGCGGCCCTCCATCTGCTGCCAGATCTCGGGGCCCGTGGTGGCGTAGTGGCTGTCGGGGTTGCTCGGGTTGTCGAACTGCTGGGGCACGAAGGCGTGGGGGATGCTCGCCGCCAGCTCCTGGCACTTGGCGATGGCGCCCTTCATGCCCTGCTCCTTGGGGATGAGCACCAGCTCGGCCCCCAGGGCCTTCATGAGCATCATCTTCTCCCGGCTGTACTTCGTCGGCACGCAGAGGATGCAGCGGTAGCCCAGGGCCTTGGCGGCGATGGCGAGGCCCACGCCCGTGTTGCCGGCCGTGGGCTCGATGATGGTGCTCACGCCGGGCTTGATCTGGCCGAGCGCCTCCGCAGCCTTGATCATTCCCACGCCGATGCGGTCCTTCACGCTGCCGCCGGGGTTCAGGTACTCGAGCTTGGAGAAGAGCTGGAGGCCCGGCGCGAAACGGGTGAGGCGCAGCAGGGGAGTATTCCCCACCAGGTCCAGGACGGTATCGACGACGGAAGGGAGTGATTTCAAGGCGACAGGCATGGGATCTCCGAACCCATGATTCTACTGTCCCGGGTCCATCTCTCCCACCCGGAGGCACGTTCTCCGGTGGAACGCGGTCCTTCCGGGGATACCTACTCTCCGAATGGCGCGGTCCAGCGGAGGATCGCGTAGCCATCCGTGATGATCAGGTCACCTTCGGGCGTCACCACCAGGTCGGTCGGGTCGGTGAAACTGACCTGGGACGACCCCAGCCGCACCCCCGACCGAACCGGGGAACCTCCCAGGGTCGCCAGCGAACCGTCGCTGGCCAGGGTCCGGATGGCCCGGTTTCCGCGGTCGCAGATCAGGATCCGGCCCGAGGGATGGGGTGCGATGGCGCGCGGTTCGCGCATCCGCCCCAGCCCGAAGGGGCCATCGGTGGATCCCGGGGATAGGTCCACTCCGGCCAACCGGGTGGAAGCTCCCGTCGGAGAAAGGCTCCAGACGACTTGTGACAAGGGATCGGCCGCAAAAAGCCTGCCCGAGGCGTCGACCGTCAGCCCCGCGATGGAACGAACGCCCGCCGACACATCCGCCACGATGGACAACTGACCGGTGGGAGTCAGTTTGCGGACTCGGGCCTGGGCGACCATCCCGGTCCCCTCGCCGAAGAAGATGTTGCCGCTGGCATCCTTGCAGAGGCCCGTGATTCCTCCGGTGCCGCCGGTCAGGAAGCTCGAGAGATCCCCCGTCTGGGTCACGGCGCCGATGGCATTCCCGCTGGAATAGAGCACCCGGCCATCGGCAAGCGGCAGCAGATGGGTATCGTCTCCCGATCCACTCAAGTAACCCCAGCCGACCTGCTTGCGGAGGGTGGATACGATTCCATCCGGCATCACCTTTCGGATCACGCCCGCAAACGCGCCACTGGCATCCTGGTCGGCGACGTAGATCTCCCCCTGGCTTCCCAGAGCGAGGCTCCGGGGACGGGCAAAGCGGGCGGCGGCCCCCGGGCCATCCTCCTGGAAGACCCCTCCGGCGCTCCAGCCCGCCAGGGATGCCGGCCGGCCACCGGGGAGCAGGGTGGCGATCTCTCCTCCGTAATTCGCCACACCCAGGGCGAGGCGGTCTCCCATCCAGGCGAGCCCGAAGGGGAACCCGCCTCCGAGGAACCGGCCCTCCTTCCATCCGGTCACCGTGTGGACCAGACCAGCGGCATCCCGGTACAGGAGCCCGAACCGAGACGTCGACAGGTAGATTCCGCCACTGGGGTCCGACGCCACCGCCTGGATGCTCGAGATGTACCCGCTCTGGACGTCCGCCAGATCAAAGGTCAAGGGGACAGAGGATCTTGCGCCATTGGCATCCACGGACCAGAGCGTGCCGTCAAACGTCTCGATGACCAGCAATGAGCCGTTGGGAAGGACGGTCAGACCCCCAGGATAGGTGAACCCGGTCGAGAACTGGGTGGCCACGCCGGAAGGCGTGATGCGCTGGATCTCTCCCTTGAAATAGGCAGACACATACAGGTTTCCAGAAGCGTCCAGCGCTGGGTTGTATTGGAAGGCGCCGGAACCTCCCTGCGCGAAGCTCACGAACGTGCTTACGGTTCCATCGGGGGCGATCTTCCGGATCTTCTGGTTCCCGAAATCAATGACGAGAATGGTTCCATCCGGAGCCACCGTCAGGCCGGCGATCTGGCCGAACCTGGCGGAACCTGCGGGTCCGTCCACGTACCCAGCCTCGGCCGGGTTCCCAGCCAGGGTGGTGACCACCCCTGCGGGCGTCACCCGGCGCACGCTGTACCAGAAGTTGGGATCAGCGACGATCAGGTTTCCCTGCGGGTCAGAGGCCATCAGCCAGGGCCAGGAAAACCGGGCCTCCCGGCCGATGCCGTCCAGGCAGCCGCTCCCACCCAGGTCTCCGGCGACGAGGTCCAGCCCCTGCGCCGCGACCTTGACCACCCGGGTTTCCGTGCGCTTGCCGTCCGTGGCCACCAGAGTGTAGGACTGCCTGAATCTGGGCGCGACGGTCGTGCTCCCCGACGTCCCGGACAGGGCCTGGCCGTCGAGCGAGACGGCGGTTACGGAAGCGTCCAGAGTCCAGGTGAGGGCCGTGGACGAACCCATGGGCACCACCGCCTGGGCAGCCGTGAAGGTCGAGATCAGGGGCGACGCGGGAGGCGGAGGTGGAGGCGGAGGAGGCGGGGTGGGCTGGGTGCCCCCTCCACCCCCACCACAGGCAACCAAGAACCCCAGGACGCATAGAGCCATCGGGAAGATGTGGCGACGCAAGGAGGGCGCGGGATTCATTGATGACCTCAGGGCAGAAAAAAAGAGTCTACCCTCTCACCACGATGCTCACGAGCTTGCCGCCCGGAGGAAGGACCACTTTCACGATCTCCTTGCCCGCCAGGTGGGGCTGGGCTTCGGCGCAGGCCAGGGCGGCCTCGCGGCGCTGCGCCTCGCCGGCGTGGGCCGGCACGGTGATGCGGCCGCGCACCTTGCCGTTCACCTGCACCACCACCAGCACCTCGTCGGCCTCCAGATACTGCGCGTCCGCCTCGGGCCAGGCGGCCTGCATGCAGAGGCCGGCCTTGCCGAGCTGGCTCCAAAGCTGCTCGGCCAGGTGGGGCGCCACGGGCGACATCATGCGCACGAAGGCGTCGAGCGCGTGCTGCATCGCGGCCCCGCGGTGCGGCGCGTCCGCGGGCAGGTCGGAGAGCGCGTTGGACAGCTCCATGAGGCCCGAGACCACGGTGTTGAACTGGTAGCGGCGCTCCAGGTCGTCCGTGAGCCGGGCGATGGTCTGGTTGAGCTTGATGAGGAGGGTCTTCTCCGCGGCGGCGAGCTGGTCCTTGGTCGGCAGGGCGTCGCCCGTCACCGCGTGGTCCTCCACCATACGGGTGACGCGCTTGAGGAAGCGGCTGGCGCCCTCGATGCCCTCGAAACCGGTCCAGTCGATCTCCTTCTCGATGGGGGCGGCGAAGATCATGAAGAGCCGCAGGGCGTCCGCCCCGTACTTCGAAATCACCTCGTCGGGATCGACGATGTTGCCCTTGGACTTGCTCATCTTCGAGCCGTCCTTCAGCACCATGCCCTGGCAGATGAGCTTCTGGAAGGGCTCGGGGCCCGAAGCCAGGCCGAGATCGCGCAGCACCTTGTAGAAGAACCGCGCGTAGATGAGGTGCATGGTGGCGTGCTCGATGCCACCCACGTAGAGATCCACGGGCATCCAGGCATCGCTCTCGGCCTTGGCAAAGGGCAGCTCCGTGTTCTTCGGGTCCAGGTAGCGCAGCCAGTACCAGCTCGAGTCCACGAAGGTGTCCATGGTGTCGGTCTCGCGCTTGGCCGGCTTGCCACAGCTTGGACACATCGTGTCCAAGAAGGAGGAAGACGTCGTCAGCGGCGAGGGGCCGTGGCCGGTGAAGGCCACATCCTCGGGCAGGCGCACGGGCAGGTTCTCGGGCTTCTCGGGGACGACGCCGCAGGCATCACAATGCACCGTCGGGATGGGCGTGCCCCAGTAGCGCTGGCGGCTGAGGCCCCAGTCCTTGAGCTTGTAGGTGGTCGTCTTCTCGGCGCGGGCGCCGAGCTTGGCGATCATGGCCGTGACGGCATCCTCGCTCTTCATCCCCGTGAAGTCGCCGCTGTTGACCAGGGTGCCGAGGTCCCATTCGCTTTCCGATTCGATGACCTTTGGAATGGGCAGGCCGTACTTCTTCGCGAATTCGTGGTCGCGCTCGTCATGGGCGGGCACGCCCATGACGGCCCCGGTGCCGTAGTCCATGAGCACGTAGTTGGCAGCGAAGACCGGCACCTTCTCGCCCGTGAAGGGGTGGATCACGGAGAGGGCCGTGCGGTGGCCCAGCTTCACGTCGCTGGTGAGTCGCTCCTCGCGGCTCACGGCAGCCACCTGGTCGCAGAAGGCCTTCAGCGCGGGATCGGTCTCGGCGGCCTTCTCGATGGCGGGATGCTCGGTGCTGAGGGCCATGAACGTGACGCCGAAGAGCGTGTCCAGGCGCGTGGTGAACACCTCCACCTGGCGGATGCCCGCTAGGATCCGGCTGTCGCCTTCCAGGTCGAAGGCCAGACGCGCGCCCTCGGAGCGGCCGATCCAGTTGCGCTGCATGGTCTTCACGTTCTCGGGCCAGTCGAGGCCATCCAGGCACTCGAGCAGCTCGTCCGCGTACTTCGTCGTCTTGAAGAAGTACTGCTCCAGGGGCTTCTGCACGACGGGGAAGCCCGTGCGCTCGTCCTTGCCGTCCACCACCTGCTCGTTGGCCAGCACGGTTCCCAGCGCCTCGCACCAGTTCACGGTGCGCATGGCGCGGAACACGTCCCCCGCCTCCCACATCTTCAGGAAGAGCCACTGGTTCCAACGGTAGTAGTCGTCCTGGAAGCTGGCGATCTCGCGGTCCCAGTCGTAGCTGATGCCCATCTTCTGGATCTGGCCCTTCATCTCCTCGATGTTCTTGCGGGTCCAGATGGCGGGGTGGATGCCGTGCTTGATGGCGGCGTTCTCTGCCGGGAGGCCGAAGCTGTCCCAGCCGAGGGGGTGCATGACTTCGTAGCCCCGCATCCGGCGGAAGCGGGCCGTGACATCGCCCAGGGTGTAGTTCCGCACGTGGCCCATGTGGATGCGCCCGCTGGGGTAGGGCAGCATCACCAACATGTAGAAGGTCTTGGAATCCGGCAGCAGCTCCCCCGACCGCTTGGCGCGGAAAGCGCCGGACTCGAGCCAGCGGCGCTGGATCTCGGGTTCCTGGGTCAGGGGCTGGAAGGGCATGGCGAAACTCCGGTAGAACCCTTGATTCTACAAGGAAATCCCTCCGCCATCAGCCTGGGTCGCCCCCGGGGGACCCGGCGCGACCCCTGGAATTCCCCACCCGGGCCTGGAATCGGAGCAAGATATCTGCCCACGGAGGGCATATGGACCCGCTGGCCAAGCTGCTCGATCCCCACCTGGACGCGCTCCTGCCGGAGCTGGAGACGATCTACCAGGACCTCCACCGCCACCCGGAGCTGTCCATGCAGGAGGTGCGCACCGCGAAGCTGGCGGCCGAGCACCTGGCCAAGCACGGCTTCGAGGTGACCGCCGGGGTGGGTGGCACAGGGGTGGTGGGACTCCTGCGCAACGGGCCTGGGCCTACGGTGATGCTGCGGGCGGACATGGACGCCCTGCCCGTCACGGAGGCCACGGGCCTGCCCTACGCGAGCGCGGTCCGGGCCACGAACGACGAGGGCGCGGACGTGGGCGTGTCCCACGCCTGCGGCCACGACCTGCACGTGACCTGGCTCATGGGCGCGGCCCAGGCGCTCAGCCAGCACCGGGATCTGTGGAAGGGAACCCTCCTGGCCGTGTTCCAGCCGGGCGAAGAGGTCGCCCGAGGCGCCCGGGCCATGGTGGATGACGGCATGACCACGCGCTTCCCTCGCCCCGACGTCATCCTGGGCCAGCACGTCATGGTGGGAGCAGCCGGCACCGTGGGCACGCGCAGCGGCACCATCCTCTCCGCCGGCGACAGCCTCAAAGTCCGGCTCTTCGGGCGGGGCTCCCACGGCTCCCAGCCCCAGACCTCCATCGACCCGGTGGTGATGGCGGCCTCCACGGTCCTGCGCCTCCAGACCATCGTATCCCGCGAGGTGGGGCCGCTGGACAGCGCGGTGCTGACCATCGGCTCGCTCCAGGCCGGCACCAAGGAGAACATCATCCCCGAGGACGCCACCCTCAAGCTGAACATCCGCACCTACGACGAGGGCGTCCGCGACCATGTCCTTTCCGCGGTGAAGCGGATCTGCTGCGCGGAGTGCGCGGCCTCGAACGCCCCGAGAGACCCCGAGTTCACCCCCCTGAACAGCTATCCCATGACGGTGAACGACGCCATCGCCACGGCCCGGGTGACGAAGGCCTTCCAGGCCCAGTTCGGCGAGCGGGCCTACGAGACGGCGCCCGCCGCGGCCAGCGAGGACTTCAGCCTCTTCGGCCGGGCCTGGAAGACGCCCTACGTGTTCTGGATTGTGGGCGGCACCGATCCTGAGGTCTACGCCAAGGCGAAAGCCGAGGGGCAGATCAACCGCATCCCCAGCAACCACTCGTCGCGGTACGCGCCCGTGCTGCATCCCACCCTGAAAACGGGCCTCCAGGCCATGCTGGCGGCGGCCGGGGCCTGGCTCTGCGATGGGGAGTCCACCCCCCATGCCTGAGCGCGCGATCTTCGAGTTCCTCGACCTGGCGGGCATCTTCGTCTTCGCCATCAGCGGCGCCGCGGCGGCCCGGCAGCGGGACCTGGACCTGTTCGGCATCGTGGCCCTGGCCTTCGTCACGGCCTGCGGCGGCGGCATCGTGCGCGACCTCTGCCTGGGCGCCCTGCCCCCTGTGGGCCTGGCGGACTGGCGCTACCTGGCCTGCGCCACCCTGGGCGCCCTGGCCACCATCGGCGCCTACGGCTGGGTGCGGCGCCTGCGCTACCCGGTGCTCCTCTTCGACGCGCTGGGCATGGCCATGTTCGCCGTGGCCGGCACCCAGAAGGCGCTGGGGATGGGTCGCAATGCCGAGACCGCTGTCCTCCTGGGGATGATGACCGCCGTGGGCGGTGGCATCCTCCGCGACATGCTGCTCAGCCGGGTGGCGGTGGTGCTGGAGCGGGAAATCTACGCCTCCGCCGCCCTGCTGGGGTCGCTGCTGGTGGTGCTGGCGCACCACTTCCACGCGAGTCCGGCCTGGGCCACCTGGCCCGGCCTCCTGGCCTGCTTCGGATTGCGCTACCTGTCGCTGCGCTTCGGCTGGAACATGCCCCGCTTCGGGCGGCGAACTGCCTGAACGGGGCTACCCCCGGGCCCTGCCCATGAGGTTCAGGGCCGAGCCGGCCTTAAACCAGGCGATCTGGCCTTCGTTGAAGGTGTGGTTCAGCATGATCCGGTCCTCGCGGCCATCCGCATGCGTGGCCACCAGGGTGAGGGGCTTGCCGGGCGCGAAGGTGGTCAGCCCTTGGATGGAGAGGCGGTCGTCCTCCAGGAGCTTGTCGTAGTCCTTGCTGTCCGCAAAGGTCAGTGGAAGCATGCCCTGCTTCTTGAGGTTCGTCTCGTGGATGCGGGCGAAGCTCTTCACGATGATGGCGCGGCCGCCCAGGTGCCGGGGCTCCATGGCCGCATGCTCGCGGCTGGAGCCTTCGCCGTAGTTCTCGTCGCCGATGACCACCCAGCCGATGCCGGCGGCCTTGTAGGCCCGGGCCACCTTGGGCACTTCGTCCGTGGCGCCGGTGAGCTGGTTCTTCACCCGGTTGACGGAGCCGCTGAAGGCGTTGGTGGCGCCGATGAGGAGGTTGTTGCTGATGTTGTCCAGGTGCCCCCGGAACCGCAGCCAGGGCCCGGCGGCAGAGATGTGGTCGGTAGTGCACTTGCCCTGGGCCTTGATGAGGATGCGCAGGTCCGCCAGGTCCTTCCCTTCCCAGGCCTGGAAGGGCTCCAGCTTCTGGAGGCGCTGGCTGGCGGGATCGATCTTCACCTCGATGCGGTGCCGGTCCGAGGGCGGCGCCTGGTACGTGGCCTGGCCGGGGTTGTAGCCCTTCTTCGGGAGGCTGTCGCCGCTGGGCGGCTGGAGCTTGAAGGGCTTGCCGTCCGCTCCGGTGAGGGTGTCCGTCTCGGGGTTGAAGGTGAGGCGGCCCGCCAGGGCGAAGGCGGTGACGATCTCCGGCGAGGCCACGAAGGCGCAAGTCTCGGGGTTGGCGTCGTTCCGAGCCGCGAAGTTGCGGTTGAAGCTCGTGATGATGGAATTCCGTTCGCCCTTCTGGATGTCGTGGCGCTTCCACTGGCCGATGCAGGGCCCGCAGGCGTTGGCCAGCACCGTGCCGCCCACCTGCGTGAAGATCGCCATCTGCCCATCGCGCGCGATGGTGGCGCGGATCTGCTCGCTGCCCGGCGTGATGGTGAAGGTGGACTTGGCCTTCACGCCGTGGTCCAGGGCCTGCTTCGCCACATTGGCGGCCCGCTCCATGTCCTCGTAGCTGGAGTTGGTGCAGCTGCCGATGAGGCCCACCTTCAGCTCTTCCGGATAACCCTTCTCCTTCACGGCGGCGGCGAACTTCGACAGGGGCCAGGCCAGGTCCGGCGTGAAGGGGCCGTTGATGTGAGGTTCCAGCGTGCTGAGGTCGATCTCCACCACCTGGTCGTAGGCGCAGCCTTCGTCGGCTTTCAGATGGTCTGCGAAGCCCTCGGCCAGCGCCGCGATCTCGCCACGGCCCGTGGCCCGAAGGTAGTCCGCCATGCGGTGGTTGAAGGGGAAGAGGCTGGTGGTGGCGCCGATCTCGGCACCCATGTTGCAGATGGTGCCCATGCCCGTGCAGGAGATGGCGTCCACGCCGGGGCCGAAGTACTCCACGATGGCGCCGGTGCCGCCCTTCACCGTGAGGATGCCCGCCAGCTTGAGGATGACGTCCTTGGGGGAGGTCCAGCCGCGGAAAGCGCCCGTGAGCTTCACGCCGACGAGCTTGGGGGCCTTCAGCTCCCAGGGCAGGCCCGCCATGACATCCACGGCGTCCGCCCCGCCCACGCCGATGGCCACCATGCCCAATCCGCCCGCGTTGGGCGTGTGCGAGTCCGTGCCGATCATGAGGCCGCCGGGGAAGGCGTAGTTCTCCAGCACGACCTGGTGGATGATGCCGCTGCCCGGGCGCCAGAAGCCCAGGCCGTACTTGTCGCACACCGACGAGAGGAAGTCATAGACCTCCTGGTTCTCCGTGTTGGCCCGGGCCAAGTCCGGCCCGGAGCCCACCTCGGCCTGGATGAGGTGGTCGCAGTGGACCGTGGAGGGCACGGCCACCTCGGGCAGCCCCGAGGTCATGAACTGGAGGAGGGCCATCTGGGCGGTGGCGTCCTGCATGGCCACGCGGTCCGGGCGCAGCTCCAGGTAGCTCTTCCCCCGGATGATCTCGGCCGCCTCCGGAGCATCGAGGTGGCCATAGACGATCTTCTCGGCCAGGGAGAGGGGCCGGTTCAGACGCTGGCGCACCGCCTTCAGGTTGGCGGCCATGCGGTCGTAGACGGCCTTCACGAACGCGGGAGTGGATTCGATCTGCGCCATGGCGGAATCCTCCAGGGCCAGTAGTGTAGTCCTTCCACCGATGAGGTCACGCGGTTTCGAGCGGGCCTCCCGGTGCCTCGGCCGATGGCTGAAGGAAGCTGAACGCATACGCGAGTCCCACCACCGCCACGCAGCCGACCACGTTGTACCAGAGGAAGGAGATGGAGGTGAACGCGAAGCAGAGCAGGACGGCGGCCTCGGCCGCCAGGGCCGCGTAGAACGCCGTGCCGCCGTGGGCCCGCTTCACGTAGAAGGCCGTGATGAAGATGCCGAGGATGGTGCCGTAGAACAGCGACCCGAGGATGTTCACCGCCTCGATGAGGGAGCCCAGGCGGGCGGCGTACTCGGCGAAGGCCATGCCGAAGCAGCCCCAGCCGAAGGTGGCGGCGCGGCCCACCCAAACCTCGCGCGTGCCGCGGCTACCGCCGATGAGGCGGCGCCAGAAGTCCACCACCGTGGTCGCGCCCAGAGCGCTGATCTCGCCGGACATGGAGGACATGGAACCGGAGAACACAGCGGCGAGCACCAGACCCACCAGCCCGGCGGGCAGGCTGCTCAGCACGTAGGCGAGGAAGATGTAGTTGACGTCGCTGGGATGGGTGCCCGGATTGGCCTTCTCGATGAGGGCCAGCCCCTTCTGCCGCACCGACTCGCTGCCCGCCTGCGCCTGCTGGAGCTGCCGCTTGGCGTCAGCGATCGTCCCCGCGTCCCCGGCGTGCCGGGCGGCCACGAAAGCCTCGGCCCGCTGGCGCTGGATGTCGCGGGCGCGGGCGTAGTCCGCCTCCAGGGCGCGGTAGGCCGGGGCGTCCGGACCCGCCAGGACCTGCTTCACGGGGCCCGGGTTGAAGAAGAGCGGCGGCGCGTGGAACTGGTAGAACGCGAAGACCATCACGCCCAGCAGCAGGATGAGGAACTGCAGCGGCACCTTGACCATGCCGTTCAGCAGGAGGCCGAGGCGCCCCTGGGTGAGCGAGCTGCCCGCGAGGTAGCGCTGCACCTGGGACTGGTCCGTACCGAAGTAGGAGAGCATGAGGAAGAAGCCCCCGATGAGGCCCGACCACAGGTTGTAGCGGTTGTTCAGGTCGAAGCGCAGGTCGACGGCGTTCAGCCGCCCGAGCCCTCCCGCCACATGCAGGGCATCGCCGAGACTCACGTGGGCGGGCAGGCGGTGGACGGTCATCACGCCCGCCAGGATCATCCCGAAGGCGATGATCACCATCTGCGAGCTGTGCGCCCAGGCCACGGCCCGGGTGCCGCCCACCACCGTGTAGGTCATGACCAGCACGCCCACCAGCAGGATATTGGCGTGGATGCTCCAGCCCAGCAGCACCGAGAGGACCAGGGCCGGCGCGAAGATCGTGATGCCCACCGAGAGGCTGCGCTGGATCAGGAAGAGGCCGGCGGCGAGGAGCCGGGTCTTCAGGTCGAAGCGGGCCTCCAGGATCTCGTAGGCGGTGGAGACCTTCAGGCGGTGGTAGAGGGGAAGGGCCGTCATCGAGAGCACGATGGCGGCCAGCGGCAGGCCGAAGTAGAACTGCACGAAGCGCATGCCGTCCACGTAGGCCAAGCCCGGCGTGGAGAGGAAGGTGATGGCGCTCATCTGCGTCGCGATGATGGAGAGGCCGATGAGCCACCAGCGATGGTCGCGCCCGCCGCCGATGTAGGCTTCGCCCGAGGTGGCGCCGCGGCCCTTGTAGAGGCCCCAGCACACGACAGCCAGCAGGGCGCCGCCGAGAACGAGCCAGTCGAGCCGGCTCATGAGAAGGCCCAGGCGAGGAGGCGAAGGCCCAGGATGCAGAGCAGCAGCTCGCCGAGAACCATCAGGTAGAGGCGCTTCCAGGTGCCCAGGAGGGGCGGGGCGTCAGTCATGGGCGTGCCCCAGGGCCAGCAGGTTGGCGAAGAGTCGGGTGGCGCCAGGCACCCCGTCCGGCAGCTGGCGGAAGAAGGAGAGCCCCGTGTACACGTAGTGCCCCTTCCCGTGCCGCGCCACGATCAGGGCCCCGGCGTCCTCGGTCTCGCCGGGATCCGCCATGCCCAGCAGGGGCATGTAGCGGGCATCCCAGCCTTCGGCATGGTAGAGGCTGCGCTCCTGCACCCAGCCGTCGAAGTCCGCCGCCGTGATCTCATTGGGCCAGTGGAACACAGGATGGTCGGGCTTCAGGAGGTGGACCGGCACCGTCTCCACGGTGACGCGCTTCCGGCCCACCTTGAAGGGATAGGGACCGATGGCCTCCGTGACCATGGCGGCGTTGATCCCCGGGATGCCCGTGTTCACGGTGTAGAGCACCAGCTCGGTGCCACCCGCGGCCACATAGGCGTGGAGCCGCTCCTTGAGGGTCTGGAGGGCCGGGCGGGTGTTGAACGCGCGGACGCCCAGCACGAGGGCGTCGAAGCGCCCGAGGTCCTCCCGGGCCAGGGCCTCGTCCGTGAGGAGCTCCACCTCGTAGCCGATGCGCCGCAGGGCGCGGGGGATCTCGTCCCCCGCGCCCATCACGTAGCCGATGCGGCGGCCGTCGTGCTTCAGGTCGAAGCGCTCCAGGCGCACGCGCGCCTCGGGGAGCAGGGTCTGCAGGGGGATGTGCGGGTGGTCCACCACCACGAGGCTGCGGGCGCCCGTGAAGCCAGCGCCCAGGTCCACCTCGGCGCGGAGCTCGCCGGACGCGGCCGAGGCCGGCGGCGTGACGTGGAAGCTCAGCTCCTTCTTCTCGCCGGCCTGGGCCAGGGCGAAGGCCTGCTCAGACGGATCCACCGCCCAGCCCGCGGGCACCCGGAGGCGCACGCGTCCGGAGGCGGCCGCACCGCCGGCCAGCACCTGGAGGCGCACCTCCTTCGCAGCCGGCGTCTCAAAGGCCAGGACGGAGTCGGCGAAGCTCACGAGCGCGGCCGGCACCACCGCCAGCGGCTGGTACCGCTCGCCCAGGACCGGATCCCTGAACCGGTACTGCACGGGCACCGTGACCTCGAAGGGGCCGTCGGAAGTCTTCAGTCGGGCCCGGAGGCGGAAGGGCGCCGGGGATTCCGGCAGGCCCGCCCAGGCCTCCGCGCCCGGCCCTCCCAGCCAGTGCGGCTGGCTAAGGGGCGTATCCGCCGGCACGGTGAAAGAGAAGGCGACCTTCCGGGGCGCATTGTCGAGCAGGACCGCTCCCTCCTTCCGGGAGTCCAGGACGCGGCTTCCCTCCGGCCGGACCGATTCCAGCGCGAGGGCGTCGAGGGTCAGGGAAGCGCCGCCGCGCGCCAGCAGGGCGGCATGCACCGTGAGCCGGTCGCCGGGCGCCAGACGTTGGCGGTCGGCGATGGCTTCCACCCAGAGCCCGGCCGCCGCGCGGATCGCGTCCTCCAGCTCCGCGGCCTTGGCCTGAATCAGGGGCTCAGACAAAGTCTCGGCCGGCAACGCGCGAAGGGCCTGCCGGGCGCGGATCAGCGGCGGCAGGACGCTGGCGGGGTGCTCCGGCCGGAAGCCCTCGCGGGCCTCGCGCAGGAGGGCGGCGACGTCGCGGGTCCCCCGGAAGCGGGACCAGGTGAGGTCGATTCCCTCGAAGAGGTCCGCCGTCGCGGGTCGGCCCTCCAGCCGCTCGAAGGTTTCCAGCCGCCGGCCCCGCTGGGCCAGCACGCCGAAGCCCTGGCTGCGGTGCTGGCTGCGGCTCTCGGCGGCCAGTTCGCCGTACGATCGCCCCAGCAGGGGATCGTAGGCGCCGACATCCAGGGTCAGGCCTCCGAGCGGCGGCGCAGGGGCCTCATCGGTGAAGAGGTAGTGGTTCCACAGCAGCCGCGTGGCCTGCCAGGGGCGGAGGCCGGCCGCGATCTGTTCCGGGAAGCGGGCCGGCTCCGCCGCAGCCTTGAAGGCCTCGATGGCCAGCAGGGCCGAGGCGGCGTGGTGGCCGTGCCCTGCCCGCGCATCGGGCGGAAACCGCGTGAGGATGACATCCGGCCGGAAAGCGCGGACGGTCCGCACCACCTCGGCGAGGACCCGCTCGTGGCCCCACATCCGCATGCTCTCCTCCGCCGTCTTGGAGAACCCGAAGTCCACCGCCGAGGTGAAGTACTGCTCGGCCCCGTCGATGCGCCGCGCGGCCAGCAGCTCCTGGGTGCGGATGGCCGCGAGGCCGTCGCCCAGTTCCGGGCCGATGAGGTTCTGTCCGCCCCCGCCCCGGGTGATGGCCAGGTAGGCCGTGCGGAGGTTGCGCCCCTTGGACAGGGTGGCCAGCACGGCGGTGTTCTCGTCATCCGGGTGGGCTGCGATGTAGAGGACGCTGCCCACGGTCTGGAGGCGATCCAGCTGCTTCCGGAGGTCCGCGGCATCGCGGACAGGCACTTGGGCCCGGAGTCCGGCCCCCAGCACCAGGCCCAGCGCCAGGAGGAGGATGCGGCCCAGGGCCGAGGGCGCGTTCCGCCATGCGGCGCCGGAGACAGGAGGGGTCGGGCGCAGGGCGGCAGGAAGCGGCATGGGGCTCCTCGATCGGGACGGCCAGCATACCGCCGGGCCCCGGATGGGCGAGGGCCCAGGAAATGGAGAGACGGTTTTTCAGCCGGGGACTAAACCAAGTACGACAATCTTCGTTGACTACTACGAAACTTGTCGTATCTTTTCCGCATCCCCCTTCCGGAGCCCCTTCCCATGACCTCTGCCCCCAGGCCCACCGACGCCGAGCTCGCCATCCTCCGGGTGCTCTGGGAGCGGGGGCCCAGCACGGTGCGGCAGGTCTTCGAGGTGCTGTCCTCGGAGCGGGAGCTGGGCTACACCACCGTGCTGAAGATGCTCCAGATCATGGATGAGAAGGGCCTGGTGGCGCGGGACGTCACGGACCGGACCCATGTCTTCTCCGCCCGCGAGACCCAGGTCCAGACCCAGCGGCACCTGCTGGACGACCTGCTAGACAAGGCCTTCGGGGGCTCCTCCTTGAGCCTCGTCATGCAGGCCCTGGCCACCCGCCGGGCCAGCCGCGAGGAGCTGGCGGAGATCCGGAAACTGCTCGACCAGGCCGAAGGAGGGAAGCGATGAATCCCCTGCTCTCTGTCGTCCGCGAGCCCTGGGCCCAGGCCCTGGGCTGGAGCCTGCTCCATTTCCTGTGGCAGGGCGTCGCCCTGGGCCTGCTGGCCTGGTTGGCCCTGGCCCTGCTGCGGGGCGCCAGCGCCCGGGCCCGCTATGGCGTGGCCTGCGCCGCCCTCCTCCTCATGGCCGCGGCGCCGGTGGCCACCTTCCTGTTCCTCCAGCGCCAGGCCGCCCTGGCGGAGCCCTTGCGCCTGGGAGCCGAAGCCTCCGGGATCCTGATCCCGGACGCGCCGCTGCCCCTGCGGCTGAAGATGGCCCTGGATCCCGCCCTGCCCTGGCTGCTGGGCGCCTGGGCCCTGGGCGTGGTCCTGCTCTCCGCCCGCTTCCTCGGTGGCTGGGCCCGCGTGCAGCGCTTGCGCCAGCAGGGGACCACCCCGGCCCCCGCGGAGTGGCACCTGGTGCTGTCCCGGCTCTGCCGGGAGCTGAAGCTCTCCCGAACCGTGCGCCTGCTCCGGTCCGCCGCGGTGGAGGTGCCCACGGCCCTGGGCTGGCTGCGCCCCGTCATCCTGCTGCCCGCCTGCGCTCTGGCAGGTCTCGCGCCCCAGCAGCTGGAGGCCATCCTCGCCCACGAGCTGGCCCACATCCGCCGGGGCGACTTCCTGGTGAACCTGCTCCAGTCCCTGGTGGAGGTCGCCCTCTTCTACCACCCCGCCGTGTGGTGGCTGTCGGCCCGCATCCGGCACGAGCGCGAGCTCTGCTGCGACGACGTGGCCGCCGCCCTCTGCGGTGATCCCCTGCTCCTGGCCCGCGCCCTCACCGATCTGGAGGCCCTGCGCGAGGCCGCGTCCCCTGCCCCCCACCTGGCCCTGGCCGCCAACGGAGGTTCCCTCATGCACCGCGTCCGCCACTTGCTCCAGCCCTCTCTGCCCGCCTCCAACGCCGCCCGGGCCGCGGCCCTGACCCTCCTGGCCGCCTCCCTCCTGGGCGCCGGTGTGGTCCTCCAGAACCAGGGAAAGGAATCCACCCCCAAGGCCGAGCCGGCCACCCGCATGAAGGTCATCGACGGCGACCGCAAGCTGGACCTCCAGATGAAGGGCGACGTGCAGCTCGATGCCGCCGCCAAGGAGCCCGTGACCGTCCCCGGCGACGGCAGCTTCCGCGTGGAGGAGAAGAAGGCCGGGAAGACCCGCGCCTACAGCGCCTCCAAGGGTCAGCGCACCTACACAGTGGACGGAAAGGCGCAGCCCCTGGACGCCGAAGGCGAGGCCTGGCTGCGCGAGGCCGTGAAGGACGCCGCCAAGGCCCAGAAGGCCGGCGACAAGGCCCGCCGCATCGAGATCCGCACCCGGCACCTGGATACCCAGACCCGCGAACTCGATACCCATCTGAAGAACCTCGACGCGCACCTGAAGGACCTGGATCGCCTCCCGGAGCTGAGCCCCGAAGAGCGCGCCAAGGTCCGCGCCGACATCGACAAGGCGCGAGCTGACATCGAGAAGGCCCGGGCCGAGCGCCGGAAGGTGCGGATGGAGGTGATCCGGAAGAAGGGCGAAGCCGGGAAGGATGTGGAGATCCTCACCGAGGACGTGGGCCCCGGCACCGTCGTGATCCGCAAGCGGGTGGACGGCAAGGAGGTCATCGAGAAGCGCGTGAAGGTGCGTGGCGCGAAGAAGGGCGAGGGTGGTACCTGGACCTTCGTGGGCCCCGATGAGGAGGACATGCTCGTGGAGGTCCCCGGGGACATCGACATCCCGCCCATCCACATCCCCGAGATCCACATCGACCACCCGGGCGTCGAAGCCGATCCCCAGGCGGAGATCCGCGCCCTCCAGTCCGCCATGACGTCCATGCAGAAGCGCCTGGACCAGCTCCAGAAGCAGGTGGCCACCCCGCCGAAGCCACCCAAGGCCCCCAGGGCCCCGAAGCCCCCCGAGCCTGCACCCCTTCCCCCGCCGCCGCCCCCAGTGCCGGACGCGCCTCCGGCGCCGCCCGCGCCACCCGCGGAACTCGGGAACTGAACAAGTCTGTCTCTACCTGTGAATCGGGCCCGAATGTGGGCCCGATTCACAGCAGGCGCAGGAAGGCCTCCACCCGCTCCCAGTCCCGGGTCACCGGGAAGGGCGGCAGGGCCGCGCGGACCTGGGCGGCGTAGCGCTTCCCCAGGCGGTCCTCGCTGGGCAGCATGAGGCGCGGATCCAGTACGGCCACCACGCCGCGGTCGCCGCGGGTGCGGATGAGGCGGCCGATGCCCTGCTTGAGCTTCAGCGTCATCTGGGGCACCTGGATGCCGATGAAGCCGAGACCGTCGCGCTGGGCATCCGCCTCGCGGATGCGCGCCTGGAGCACGGGATCGTCCGGGGGCGCGAAGGGCAGCGCGGACACCACCACGAGGCTGAGCGCATCGCCCGGCAGGTCCACGCCCTGCCAGAAGCTGGCGAGGCCCAGCAGCACGGCCGACGGCGTGGCGCGGAAACGGTCCAGGAGTTGGGTGCGGGAGAGGCCGTCGCCCTGCACGAAGAAGGTGAACTCCGGCAGCGCGTCCTCCAGCCGCGGGCGGAAGGCCGCCAGCATCTTGCGGCTGGTGAAGAGCAGCAGCGCTCGGCCCCGGCTGGCCCGCAGCATGCGCTCCATGGCGGAGAGCGAAGCCTCGATCCAGGCGGGATCGCCCACGCCGCCCCCGGAGGCCCGGCGTTCCGGCAGGTCCGGCGGGACGAAGAGCAGGCCCTGGGCCTCGAAGTCGAAGGGACTCTCCACGTGCTCGGCGGCCTCCACCTCGGGCCGGGTGAGGCCCAGGCGCAGGCCCAGGCCGTTGAAGCCCCGGCCGTCCCGCAGGGTGGCGCTGGTCAGCACCACACTCTCGAAGCCGCGACGCACGTGCTGGTGGAAGAAGGGACGCACGTCCACGGGATTGGACTTGAAGTGGACGAGGTGCGAACCCTCCCGGTTCACCGTGGACACCCAGCCCTCGGGCTGGGCGAAGATCTGCTCCATGCGCGAGAACGCCGTGCCCACGCGCTCCGCCAGGCGCATCCACAGCGGGTTCTCGGGATCGGCCCCCGCCAGGCGCCGCGCCTCCATCCACAGCGGATGGCCCGCCTCCACCCAGGCGCCCACGGCATCCGCCAGGGCCTTCATCTCCGGGCCCGGCGACAGGAGCGGCAGCACGCCGCTCTCCAGGGGCACCCAGGTGAGGATGTCCGCCCAGGCGCGCTCCCAGGGCTCCAGCAGGGCCAGAAGGCCCGCGCCCGAACCCTTGGCCGCGTCGCGCAGGTCCGTGAAGAGCAGCTGCATGGCGCGGCTGGACCAGGCCTCGGCGCAGCTCTCCGTGAGCTGCTCCTCCAGGTCGTGGGCCTCATCGAGGATGAGCACCGGCGCGTCCGGCAGGACCTGACCGAAGGCGGATTCCCGCAGCACCCGGTCCGCCAGCAGCAGCGCATGGTTGACGATGATGAGGTCCGCCTCGGCCACCTCCGCCCGCAGTTTCGTGAGGTAGCAGTCCTCGAAGCGGGGGCACTGGCGGCCCGTGCAGCGCTCGGCCCGGGCGTTGATCTTGTCCCACAGGGGCGACTCGCCCTCCCCGAAGCGGCCCAGGCCCTCCCGGTCGCCGTCCTGGGTCTCGCGGGTCCAGCGCTGGAGGGCCAGCCAGAGCTGCTGGTCGGCGCGGGTGAACTCCAGGTGCGGATCCGTGGAGACGGCTTCCCAGGCCGTGCGGCAGAGGTAGTTGGCGCGACCCTTGGCCAGCACGGCCTTGATGGGCCGGCCCAGGATGCCCGCGGCACGGGGCACGTCCTCCTCCAGCAGCTGCCGCTGGAGCTGCTTGGTGCGGGTGGCCACCAGGATGGGATGGCGCCCCGCGGCCAGGGCCGGCACCAGGTAACCCAGGCTCTTGCCCGTGCCCGTGCCGGCCTCCACCGCCTGGATGACGGCCTCGGGCCGGTCCTCGGACTCCCCGCCCCGGTCCCGCCAGGCCTGGAAGCGGGCACCGCCCTCCACCACCGCGTTGTGGACCAGCTCCGCCATGCGCCGCTGGCCGGGCCGGTCCTCCGCGCCGGGGAAGCACGCGAAGATCCGTCCCTCCGGCGGGGCGAAGTAGCGGTCCATGGGATGCGCCATCGGACCAGTGTCCCTCAAAGGCGGAAAAAGGGCGAATGTCGACAAGGGAAGACCCACCGTCAAGGATGCCGAGAAAAGCGCTGGTCACGGAAGCCACGGAAGAAAGCCGGAAGGCATGGGCTCCATCCTGGGGCGGGCCCATGCGACGACAGCCACGGCCCATTCCGTGTTTTCCGTGGAATTCCGTGTCTTCCGTGTCTTCCGTGACAAGCAACAGCCTTTGAAGGCATGGTGGTTCAGTTCACTTGTGATAATCCTTGCCCCGCAGGATCGTGAACGCCCGGTAGAGCTGCTCCAGGAGCATCACCCGGCTCAGCTCGTGGGGGAAGGTCAGGGGCGAGAGGCTGAGCTGCTCCTTCACCTCGGCCTTGAACCCAGGGTCGAAGCCGTGGCTGCTGCCGATCACGAAGGCCAGGCTCTCACCCCGGTCCATGCGCTCACCCAGCCACTTGGCCAGGCCCTCGCTGTCCCGGAGTTTTCCTTCCGGCGTGAGCAGGACCGGGCAGGCCACCGCCTTCAGCTTCGGCCGCAGGCGCTCCGCCTCCTCCCGGAGCTGCCGCGCCGGATCGCCCTTCCCTTCGGCCAGCTCCGTCAGCTCCAGCCGGGCGTAGGGGCGCAGCATGTCCAGGTAGTGCCGCTCCAGCCCCCGGCAGGGTTCCAGGCGCAGGCGGCCGAAGGCAATGACTCCAACGGGATACATGATCCCATTGTGATGAATTTCCCTTGGCAGCGTAGTGGGAAGACTGCATCCTCACAATCATCCAGACCAACCCGTCCCGGAGGCCTATCGATGCGACGTACCCTGATGCTGCCCCTTGCCAGCCTGCTCCTCGTGCCTGCGTTCATAAGCTGCGGCGGCGACGAGATCCCCACCACGCCCCCGCCCGCCGCCACCGAGCCCGCCGACATCCTCTACCACCTGCAGTACCTGGCCGTGCGGAAGGACTACAAGCACGTGACGCTGATCGCGCCCATCACGCCGGACGTGGTGTTCCCCTCCGCGCGGCAGATGCACATGGACGCCAAGGCCCTGGGCCTCACCCTGACCCCCGAGGAGCTGAAGGGCCTGGGCATCGACGAGAAGCTGGCCGCCAAGCTCGATGCCCTGCCCGGCGGCCCCGATGCCGTCAACTTCCCCGACTACACCGTCAAGGAAGCCCGCCTGGCCTACAACGCCGGCATCTACCGCCTGACCAAGGGCCTCACCGCCAAGTCCTGGGGCAAGATGCGGCACATGGGCATCGTGGACAACACGGCCGCCCGCCAGTTCGGTGCCCAGACCATCGTGAAGGACATGTCCCTGGGCTTCGACGGCAACAAGATCCTCTCCGTCAGCTGCCTCAAGAAGCCCGATGGCACCTACGGCGTCTCCTTCATGCGCTACCTGGTCTCCCTCCAGGGCCTGAAGCAGTAGCGGCGTTCTTTCCCCCGACGCGGCCCCGGGCGACCGGGGCCGTGCTATGCGCGCTATGCTAGGCGCCGATGGGGGTTCCCATGACCGGAGCCATGAACCTCTTCGAGAACGTGAACCGGCAGTTTGACGAGGCCGCGGACATCCTCCAGCTCTCCCAGGAGCTGCGGGAGCTGCTCAAGACGCCCTACCGCGAGATCACGGTGGCCATGCCCATCCGCATGGAGGACGGGACGCTGCGCGTGTTCAAGGGCTACCGCGTGCAGCACAACGGCGTGCGCGGCCCCCAGAAGGGCGGCATCCGCTTCCACCCGGATCTGGCCCTGGACGATGTGCGGGCCCTGGCCAGCCTCAACACCTGGAAGACCGCGGTGGTGAACATCCCCTTCGGCGGCGCCAAGGGGGGCATCCAGTGCGATCCCTCGAGGCTGTCCCTGCACGAGCTGGAGATGCTCACGCGCCGCTACATCTCCAAGATCTCCATGGTGCTGGGCCCCACCCGGGACATCATCTCCCCCGACCTGAACACCAACGCCCAGATCATGGCCTGGGTCATGGACGAATACGGCCGGAAGAACGGTCACCAACCCGCCTGCGTGACCGGCAAGCCCCTGGAGCTGGGCGGCAGCCAGGGCCGCGAAGCCGCCACCGGCCGGGGAGTGGCCATCTGCGCGCGGGAGGCCTGGACCCGCGTGCTGGGCCGCGACCTGAAGGGCGCCCGGGTGATCCTCCAGGGCTTCGGCAACGTGGGCGGCCACAGCGCCCGGTTCCTCGCCGATATGGGCGCCCGCGTGGTGGCCGTGGCCGATCTGGGCGGCGCGGTCCGGCGCCAGGAGGGCCTGGACGTGACGGCCCTCCTGGCCCACGCGCGCCAGAATCGGGGCACCGTGGCCGGCTTCCCGGGCGGCGAGCCTTTCGATCGCGCTGAAATCTGGGCCCAGGAGGGCGACATCCTCATCCCCGCGGCCCTCGGGGGCGTGCTCACCGAAGCCACCGCTCCGACCGTGAAGGTCAGCCTCATCGTCGAGGGCGCCAACGCCCCCACCACCCCCGAGGCCGACCGGATCTTCCGGGAACGGGGCATCCTGGTGATGCCCGACATCCTGGCCAACGCCGGGGGCGTCACCGTGTCCTACTTCGAGTGGGTGCAGAACCTCCAGCACCTCTTCTGGGAGGAGGCCGAGATCTTCGAGAAGGAGGAGAAGGTCCTGCTCCAGGCCTTCCGCGACGTCGAGGAGCAGGTGCACCGGCACCACTGCACCTGGCGCACCGGGGCCCTGGTCCTGGCCCTGGACCGCGTGCGGAAGGCCAACGAACTGAGGGGTTGGTAGGGGCCCCCCGTCACAAGGGGTCCGCATCCGCCGTTTGCGGGTGGCTTTTCCTCCGGCCGCCTGGGAAAATCCTCAGTTGGGCCGGGGGGCGTCCCGAAAATCCGGCCAGGGAGGACCCATGTCCAAGAAGAACATCGTGCACGTGGTCGGCACGGGCACCATCGGCGAGCCGCTGATCGGCCTGCTGACCGAGTACAAGAAGGAACTGGGCATCGATGACGTGACGTTCCACAAGAACAGCGTCAGCGACCGTCCCAAGGTGAAGGCCCTGCTGCGTCGCGGCGCGAAGCTGGTGGTGGACGCCGACAATGTGGAGGGCTTCAAGTCCTGGGGCATCGAGCCCGCCATGCTCCACGACCAGGCCCTGAACGAGGCCACGGTCGTCATCGACTGCAGCCCCAAGGGCCTGGACATGAAGGAGAAGCTCTACACGCACTACGAGCACAACACCAAGGGCTTCATCGCCCAGGGCAGCGAGTTCGGCTTCGGCACCATGTACGCCCGCGGCATCAACGACGACGTGCTCAAGAAGAGCGGCCAGTACGTGCAGGTCGTGAGCTGCAACACCCACAACCTCTCCTGCATCATCGACACCCTGGCCCTGGCCGAGGGCGACGACAACCTGCTGGAAGGCAGCTTCGTCTGCATGCGCCGCGCCAACGACATCAGCCAGGTGAAGGACTTCTGCCCCGCGCCCCAGGTGGGCACCCACAAGGACGGCAAGTTCGGCACCCACCACGCCCGCGACGCCTACCACCTGTTCCAGACCAAGGGCCTGGAGCTGAACCTGTTCAGCAGCGCCATCAAGCTCTCCACCCAGTACATGCACAGCCTCTGGTTCGACCTGCGCCTCAAGCGCCCCACCACGCTGGAGAGCCTCAAGGCCCGCATCAAGGCCAACGACCGCATCGCCATCACCGAGAAGAAGGACGCCAACACCGTGTTCTCCTTCGGCCGCGACCAGGGCCACTACGGCCGCATCCTCAACCAGACCGTGATCCCCCTCAGCACCCTCACCATGCCCAGCGAGACCCGCGTGGTGGGCTTCTGCTTCACGCCCCAGGATGGCAACAGCCTGCTCTCCAGCGTGGCCGCCGCCCTGCACTTCATCCACCCGGACGACTTCGAGGAGCGCATCCAGGTGCTGAAGCCCTACTTCTTCGATGAAGTGTGAGGCAGGCTCTGATCGCTCCACGAACAGAGATAAACGGGCCCGCGCTGCGGGCCCGTTTTGATGGAATGCTTTTCTTCTACTCGGGCCCCAGGCGCGGCCCGAGCCTTCCGGAACGCCCATGCAGATCCTCGCCACCTACACCCTGACGCCCGATGAGGCCCTCCGGGGCACCCGCGCCTTCAAGCGCCTCTGGTACGCCCTCTCGGTCCTGTGCGGCGCCCTGCTGCTGATGGGGGGGCTCGGCCGAGCAGGGCTTACGCCCGGGCAGCCGGGTCCGGGCCTCTTCCTGGCCTTCAACGGCCTGCTCCTGATGGTCCTCCCCGAGGCGGTGCTGCGCTGGGGACGCCGGCGCCGTGGCGGCCAGGTCTACCCGCCCATGGAGGTGCGCCTGGACGACGAGGGCCTCTCCCTGAGCACGGAGGCCACCGAGGGCGGCCTGCCCTGGAGCGCCTTCACCCGGGTCGTCCGCCGCAGCGGGTTCTGGATCTTCCGCGTCGGCCCCTCGCAGGCGGTGCTCGTGCCCGAGCGCGCCCTCGAAGGCCCCGCCGCCGCCGAGCTGGAGGCCTTCCTCCGGGCCCGGAAGCTGCTGCGGCCATGACCCTCGAAGGGCCCGTGGACCGCGCCGCCCGTCTCCTGCTGGGCATGCGGCTGGTGCGTGAGAACGTCACCCTCCGCATCACGGAGGTGGAAGCCTACGGTGGCCCCGAGGACAGCGCCAGCCACGCCCGCCACGGGCGCACGGCCCGTAACGCGCCCATGTGGGGCCCGCCGGGCCGGGCCTACCTCTATTTCTGCTACGGCGTGCACTGGATGCTGAACGTGGTGACCGGGCCCGAGGGCGAGGCCTCCGCCGTGCTCATCCGCGGGGCGGAGGTGGTCTCCGGGCTCGAGACCGTCCTGGCGCGACGCGGTGCGGCCAAGGCCACGCCCCAGCTCTGCGCGGGCCCGGGCAAGGTGGCCCAGGCCCTGGGCCTCGACCGGGCCTTCGACGGCCACGACCTGCTGGCCCCCGGCGGACTGGAGCTGCGGCCCGGCGCGGCCCCGACGGTGATCCTCGCGGGCCCGCGCCTGGGCATCGCCTTCGCCACCGCGGCCGACCAGGCCCGGCCCTGGCGCTTCGCCGACGGGGACAGCCGGGCCGTGCTGCGGCGGGCCGCCCTCCTCCCCCGCTGAGGCGCTTATCTTGGAAACGTCCAGGAGGCCGCCATGCCCTACGTGAACATCCGCATCACCCGCGAAGGCGCCACCGCCGAGCAGAAGGCCCGGCTCATCCAGGGCGCCACCCAGCTCCTCGTGGACGTGCTGGGCAAGAACCCCCAGACCACCGTTGTCGTCATCGACGAGGTGGAGACGGACAACTGGGGCATTGGCGGCGAGACCGTGACCGCCCGGCGGAAGCAGGGGCACTGAACGCGCTCTTGTGCATCCGCCATCCCGCACCCATACTCAGGATCCGCTCGATTCGCGCCCTTGAGGGGGCCGGACGGACGGCGCCGGATGCGGGAGCAATCGCACACCCTATCTGGTGATCACCACACACGGGGGTGACCGGTTTCGACAGGTCGTGATCCGGGTGCCTGGTGCAGGCGGGGGTTGGACGGCTGGCCCCCTTATCAAGCCGCCCAAATCAAACTGCCAACGATAACTTCGAACTGGCTCTCGCTGCCTAGGGCAACCTAGGTTCCGAGCGAGTCCCCGGGATCTCTGGGTACCGGGCTCGTTAAACCTCTGAAAGGGTGGCTTCGGCCTGCCGGACGGAGGCACCAGATAGGCCGCCGCGACGCCCCCTGACAGCGGCCGAGATAAGGGGGCACACGTCCCGAGCGGCTCGTCCGTTCCCCGCCGGGAGGTTTCAAGAGCGGACCAAGCCTGTGGAAGAGCCGCCATCCGGCATGTCTTGGACGTGGGTTCAACTCCCACCACCTCCACCAAGCAAAAACCCCCGCTTTGCGGGGGTTTTTGCTTGGTGGAAACGATAAGGCGGGAGTTGAAGTCGCTGAAAGGCTGGCAGGTAGCCGTAGCCTTCGGCAGTCCGGGGGACTGCCGAAGGCGTAAAGCGGCGTGCCAGCCTTTCGCGCGGCCGGAGCGTCACCCCGCAGGGGTGATGCGGAGGGAGTCCCACCACCGGGGATGCGGCCGGGCCTCCTGCGCAGGGTTTCTTGGGTCCAGCCTCTCGACCAGACCCTCAGCTATTCACTCCCCCACCCCCTCCGCCTGTTCCCGCAGCCGCGCCACATCCTTGGTCGGCGCGCTGCCAAAGTAGCGGCCGTACTCCCGGGCGAACTGGGAGGGGCTCTGGTAGCCCACGCGGCGGCCGGCGGTGCCGGCGTCCAGGCGGGTGAGCAGCATGAGGCGCCGCGCCTCCTGAAGGCGGATGGCCTTCTGGTACTGCAGGGGACTCATGGCGGTGACGGCCTTGAAGTGCTGGTGGAAGGAGGAGGCGCTCATGTGCACCAGCGTGGCCAGGCGCTCCACGTCCAGGGGCTGGTCGAAGTGGGTGCGGACCCAGGCCACGGCCTTGGCGACGCGGTGGAGCTGGCTCTCCTCCTGGCCGATCAGCGCCACCCGCGGGCCCAGCTGGCTCCGCAGGAGCCGGATGAGGATCTCGTCGAGAACGAGGGGGGCCAGAAGCTCCGCCTCGTCGGGCCGGGAGGCCAGTTCCATCAGCCGCACCACCGCGTTGATCACCGGGACGTCCAGCTGGTCCACGCAGATGGCGCGGCCCTCGCCCCGGCGGGGCAGGCCCAGGGGGTAGACCTTGGCCGTCAGGTCGGCAATCCGCGCCGGATCCAGGTCGATCCGAAGGCCGAGGTAGGGCGCATCCAGACTGGCCTGGGTGACCTGGGCGGACACGGGGACATCCACGGAATAGACCAGCACCCGCGAGGCATCGTACTCGTAGAGCTCCTGCCCCAGCATCACCCGCTTCGCGCCCTGGGCCACCAGGCAGAGCGCCGGCCGCTGCACGGCGTGGTGGAAGTCCGCGTGGGCCCGGGAGGCCCGGGAGACATGCACCCCCGGAAGCCGCAGCTCGAAGGTGCCGTCGTAGGGGGCGAGCGCCTTCAGCAGGTCCGCGAGCCGGGCCACGTCCGGCCGGGAGGGCTCCGGTTCGAGGCTGTCGGAGGAGGGTGGCTTGGGGAGGCGGGCCATGGACCATTGTCTCCTTTCAGGCCAGTCCGGAGGCAGGCAGGACCTCATTCAGGGTCTGCAGGGCATTGAGGGTCCTCGGGTAGCCGAGGTAGGGCAGAAGCTGCGTGACGACACTCAGCAGCGTGGCCCGGTCGTTGCCGACCTGGAGGTTGCCCCGGACGTGCCCCTTCACCTGGGCTTCGCAGCCCCGCAGCGAGAGCAGCATCGAGAAGGTGAGCAGCTCCCGCAGGCGCAGGTCCAGCCCCGTCCGGGTGTAGTGGTCCCCGAAGCAGTTGGCGGACAGGTGGTCCTGGATGTGGCGCTGGTCGGCCGGCGCAGCCTCGCGCATCTGGTCGATCGCCTCGCCGAAGATCGCCTTCTGGAGCGCCAGCCCCCGCGCCATCCGCGTCTCGCGCGTGGTCGTGGACTGGCCTTCCAGCGGCAGCTTCACCCCGGCGCCCGCCAGGATCTCGTTGGTGGCGTGGAGGAAGTCGAAGACCACGGCGATGCCGCAGTACGGCACCGCCTGGTAGACGATCTCCTTCACCTCGACCGGCGTCACCCCCGCGGTCAGGGCGGCCCGGAGCATGACCTGGTATTCCCCGAGCGCCTGCCCCGCGATCAAGGCCGCGAGGATGACCATCAGGCGGGTCCGGTCGTCCAGGTGGACCTGGGCATCCACCTCGCCGAAGGCGAAGGTGTCGAACAGCTCGATGAACTCCGGGTCGGTGACCTTCAGGGTGGACGTGTGGCCCGGAAACCAGCGCTCATGGTTCCGCTCGGCGGTTTCTGAAAAGGTCATCACATCCTCCTTGCCTGCATGGGTGCCGGTCGTGGGCCGGTCAGCGGCCCACCAGCTTCTGCAGGTGCTCGGGGTACCGGGCACCCTGGAGCTCGACCTGGGAGGCGGCGGCCTCGATGGCCTTCAGGTCTTCGGCGCTGAGCTCGAGGGCGGCGCCCCCCAGGTTCTCTTCGAGGCGATGAAGCTTGGTCGTGCCGGGAATCGGGACGATCCAGGGCTTCTGGGCCAGCAGCCAGGCGAGGGCGAGCTGGGCCGGGGTCACTCCCTTCGCGGCCGCCAGGGCCTTCAACACCTCCACCAGGGCGAGGTTGGCCTTGCGGGCCTCGGGCGTGAAGCGGGGCACGACGTTGCGGAAGTCGTTGGGATCGAAGGTCGTAGTCTCGTCGATCTTGCCCGTGAGGAAGCCCTTGCCGAGGGGGCTGAAGGGCACGAAACCGATGCCCAGCTCTTCCAGCGTAGGGATGATCTCCACTTCCGGCTCCCGCCAGAACAGCGAGTACTCGCTCTGGAGGGCGGCCACGGGCTGCACGGCGTGGGCCTTGCGGATGGTGGCCGCGCCGGCTTCCGAGAGGCCGAAGTGCCGAACCTTGCCTTCCTGGATGAGCTGCTTGACCGTGCCGGCCACGTCCTCGATGGGCACCTCGGGATCCACGCGATGCTGGTAGAAGAGATCGATGGCGTCGACGCGCAGGCGCTTCAGGGAGGCCTCGGCCACGGCCCGGATGCGCTCGGGCCGGCTGTTCAGGCCGCCCGGGTTCTGCCCAGAGACCTGGTCGATGGCGAAGCCGAACTTGGTGGCGATGGCCACCCGGCCCTTGAAGGGGGCCAGGGCCTCCCCCACCAGCTCCTCGTTGATCCAGGGTCCGTAGACCTCGGCGGTGTCGAAGAAGGTGACGCCCTTCTCCACGGCGGCCCGGATGAGGGCGATGCCTTCCTGCTTGTCGACGGCGGGGCCGAGCCCGAAACTCAGGCCCATGCAGCCCAGACCGAGGGCGGAGACTTCGAGGCCTTTGGTTCCAAGTATTCGTTTCTGCATGACGATCTCCTTGTGGATCAGGTTCAGTTCTTCGTCTTCAGCGAGGCCATGTCGATGACGAAGCGGTACTTCACGTCGCTCTTCAGCAGGCGCTCGTAGGCACCGTTGATGTCCTGCATGCGGATCACCTCCACGTCCGAGGTGATGCCGTGCTCGCCGCAGAAGTCCAGCAGCTCCTGGGTCTCGGGGATGCCGCCGATGAGGGAGCCGGCCACGGACTTCCGGCCGAGGACCATGGGCACGGTGTTGAGCATGGGCTCCAGGCCGCCCAGGTAGCCCACCAGCACGAGGGTGCCGTTCGTGGCGAGGGTCGGGACGTAGGGGTTCAGGTCGTGGACGTAGGGCACGGTGTCGACGATGAGGTCGAAGCGGCCCGCGACCTCGGTCATCTGAGCGGGGTCCGTGGACAGCACCACGCGGTCCGCGCCCAGGCGCCGGGCATCGGCCTCCTTGCCTTTGGATCGCGTGAAGAGGGTCACCTCGGCGCCCAGGGCCTTGGCCAGCTTCAGGCCCATGTGGCCCAGGCCGCCCAGGCCCACCACGGCCACCTGGCTGCCCTTCCCGACCTTCCAGTGCCGCAGGGGCGACCAGGTGGTGATGCCGGCGCAGAGGAGCGGCGCCGCGCCGCGGAGGTCCAGGCTCTCCGGCACCTTCAGCACGAAGCGATCGGAGACCACGATCTGGTCGGAGTAGCCGCCTTGGGTGGGCCGGCCATCGTGGCGATCCGTGCCGCCGTAGGTGCCGGTGAAGCCATTCTGGCAGTACTGCTCCTCACCGTGCTCGCAGGGCTTGCAGTGGCGGCAGGAGTCCACCAGGCAGCCCACGCCGACGGCGTCGCCGACCTTGAAACGGGTGACGGCGGCGCCCACCTCGCGGACGCGGCCGATGATCTCGTGGCCGGGAACGATGGGGTACGTGGTCCAGCCCCAGTCGTTGCGGGCCGTGTGCAGGTCCGAGTGGCAGACGCCGCAGTAGAGGATGTCGATCACCACATCGTCGGGCCGGGGGTCGCGGCGCTCGAAGGGGAAGGGGGCCAGGTCCGAGGTGGGGGACTGGGCGGCGTAGCCGAGCACGTTCAGAGTCATGCATTCCTCCATGTCAGGGGCGAGGGTCGTCCACCCTGCCCGCGGACTTTCTTATGCGGGGCCGCTTGGTTCACGGAGCGGCATGGGGAAGTGTAGGAAGCAGGCGGCCGGTCGGCTTGCCTGATGCTCCGAACTTCTAGCCCAATCCTCCAGAAGGAGTTCCGGGGTGGCCTGGCGCCCTCCAAATGTCGAACCCGAGGCTCAACCCTTCCCCCCGACGGACGATCGAATCCTGCGTCATCCACCTGCCGCGCTCCCGGGAGCGCGGCAGATCTTTCATAACCCGTGGCCGCCCTTCGGCGGCCCGATCCATCAAGGAGGTCCTATGCGTCGCTCGTCATCTGCGCTTGGAGCCCTGGCCCTCGGCTTCGTCTGCCTCGGGCTGGCCGCCTCCGAGTTCTCCCCCCTCGCCACGGTGGCCAAGAGCACCTGGGCGGACAAACATCATGTGGGCGTCATCTGCGACGCCGCATCGGACAAGAAGGAGATCCTCGCGCTGAGCGAGGCCATGGGGACCGGCACCACGATCACCGTGGTGGACACCCGGGACGTGGCCGAGGTCAGCGAGGCGGTCGCCACCCTCCGCGCGAAGCATGTGGACTACGTCGTCCTCATGCCGGCGGATCCCGTCTTCCATGACGGCGGGTTCGGCAGCACCTTCCTGATCCGGGACCTTTCCGGACTGGGGATCCCGAGCGTGGGGACCACGGCCAGGGCCGTGCGCCAGGGCGCGGCGTTCGCCATCGGGGAAGCCACGGGCGGGCAACTGCTGGTGTCCGACAAGCTCATCGGCCACATCTCCGTCCTCCTCCCGGACCGCGGTACCTACCTCGGTGGCTCGAAATGACGGAGGCTGCCGACGCCTCGAGGGAGCTGGGGGCCAGGCGCGCACCCTGCGCCTGACCCCCCTTAGCGTTCCGCCATCAGGCGGTCCAGGTAGCGGGACTTCACCTGCTTGGAGGCGAGGACCCGCTGGAGGGGCGGGAGCTTGAGCACGGCGCCGAGGATGGCGGCCACGGCACGGTGCCCGTGGCTGGACTGCCCGTCCACCAGGAGCTCCGCCAGCTGGCCGCGCTCGAGGGCCATCACCACGGTGCGATGGGCCGTGTTGGCGGGGGTCAGCACCCTCGCCGGGCGGGACTTGAGCCGGATGGCCCTCGGAGCGCAGGTCCGCACGCACACGCCGCAGCCCAGGCAGCGGTCCTCGTCCAGCCTCGCCCGCCGCGCGGCGGGACGGCGGGGATCGTGGGCCGAGACGAGGGCGAGCGCCTCCACGGGGCAGGCCCCGACGCACTTCCCGCAGCCGGTGCACCGCCCGTCATCCAGCTCCGGGAGGAAGTTCGTGGTGTGGACGGGCTTCATGAACGCGAAGCGGCGTGCCGCGACCATGGCCTCGCAGCAGCAGCCGCAGCAGTTGCAGATGAAGCTCACCTGGTCGCGCACGTTCTCCCCGAACTGCACCAGGCCCCGCTCGCGGGCCTGATCGAGCAGGTCGAGGCACTCCGCGGCCTCCACGCGCCGCGCCACCTGATGGCGTGTCAGGGAATCCGCGCAGGTGCCGAAGGTCATGCAGATCTCCATGGGCGCGTCGCAGGCCTTCCCCAGATGGGCCATCTTGTGGCGGCAGTAGCAGGTGCCGACCCCGATGGCCCCCGCGGTTCGGACCACCTCGCTGGCCCGCTCGTGGTCGAGCACCACGAGGCTGTCCTCCCGGGGCAGCGCCGTCTCGTCCACGAAGACCCGGCCCAGCTGCGTCTCCCCGCCCGTGAACAGGGCGCGGAGAAAGTCCTCCTCCACGTTGAGGTACTGGTGGAAGAGTTCCGCCAGGGCCTTCTGATCCACATCGCCCCGCACCCGCATCATCGAGAACTCGAAAAAGCCCGCCATGGGCGGCGGCATCACGTAGCGCGTCTCGCCGTCCCGGACCATGTCCAGCAGCATGGCGCGCCCGGCAAGGGCCTCCAGGATCCGGCGCGCCCTCGCCTCCGGGACCTTCCAGATCGCCGCGGCGCGACGGGCCGTGAAGGGGCGGATGGGAACCTGCGCCAGCAGACCGGCCTCCTCCTCGCTCACCAGGAGCCGGAGGATCTGGAACAGGCGCTCCGAAGGCGGCGCGCCCTGGGGGAACCGGTTCAGGCGAGCCACCAGGCGCTCGTAGGTGCCGTGGCCGGAAGGAAGGAGGGCGTGGGCCATGGGGATATCCCGGCGCCAGGATACCTCCTTCCCCCCAGCCGCACCTTCGGTTCGGGGTCACTTCGGGCGGTGGCCCCGGGCCCGCTGATTGGACTCGTAGATGGTGCCGCGGGCCGGTGCCGGGGCCTCGCCTTGGACGGTCGCCACCCAGGTGCGGGTGTCCGTGACGGCGGCGAAGCGGGACTGGAGGACGACGCAGAAGGTCCGGTGGATCGTCTCGGCGCTGGCCCGTCCCGCGGCGTTCTCGTAGGGCACCGAGCCCGAGGCGTCGGCCAGGAACTCCACCGCCAGCCCGGCGTGCATGGCGTGCTTGATGGTGGAGTCCACGCAGTTGTGCGTCATGTAGCCCACGACGGCGAGGGTGTCGATGCCCCGGGCCCCCAGCCACTCGGCGAGATCCGTCTCGGGGAAGGCGCTGGGAAGGGATTTCTCCAGGTAGTGGTCGTGCGGGCGCGAGCGCACCACCTCGTGGAGCTCCCAGGCGGGACCGCCCTTGACGAAGAGGGGCGCCCCGGCGGGCCCGTGGTTCTGGACGACGATCACCGGGATGCCCGCCTCCCGGGCGGCGTCCATGGCCGCGCCGATGTTGGCCAGGGACTCGGCGATGGGCGGGAACTCGATGGGGAGGTCGCCGGTGACGTACTCCTCCTGGACATCGATGACGATGAGGGCGCGGCGGGGGGAGGCGGGCATGGGCATCTCCTTGAAGGGGCCGGTGGAACCGGGCTGCGCTCATGCTGGGCCCCGCGACGGGAATGGGAAAGTGGCCTGAATGACAATGTTCGATAAGATCAGGCCATGGCGTCTCTCCCGCTGGACCCCTTCACCCTGGCCGTGGTGGTCTTCGACCGGATCAGTCCGTTCCACCTCTCGGTGCCCTGCTTGGTCTTCGAGGACCGGCCGGACCTCGGCGTCCCGTCCTACCGCATCCGGATCTGCGGGGTGGAGGCGGGCCCCCTCCGCACCTCGGCCGGCTTCACCCTCCAGGCCCCCCATGGCCTGCGGGGGCTGGGCGGCGCGGGCACGATCATCGTCCCCAGCTGGCGGGATCCCCAGGAGCGCCCGCCCGAAGCCCTCCTCGCCGCCCTCCGGAAGGCCCATGCCCGGGGCGCGCGGGTAGTGGGCCTCTGTCTGGGCGCCTTCGTCCTGGCCGAGGCGGGCCTCCTGGATGGGCGCCAGGCCACCACCCACTGGAACTGGGCCGAAAGGTTCGCCCGGCAATTCCCGGAGGTCCGGCTGAACCCAGGCGTGCTCTACGTCGACGAGGGGGATGTGGTGACCTCGGCGGGCACGGCCGCGGGTCTCGATTGCTGCCTCCACCTCCTCCGATCCCAGTGCGGGGCCGAGGTCGCCAATGCGGTAGCCCGGCGCATGGTCGTGCAGCCCCACCGCCACGGAGGCCAGTCGCAGTTCATCGAGCAGCCTGTCGCGCTCGGGTCGGGACGGGACTCCTTCACGGAGGCCCTGGCCTGGGCGGAGGGGCACCTGGACCACCCGCTCACCGTGGACACCCTCGCGACACGCGCGCGGATGAGCCGGCGCACCTTCACCCGGCACTTCCGGCGGAAGACCGGCACCACCGTCTGGGCCTGGCTGCTCCAGCGCCGCCTCACCTTCGCGCAGCGGCTCCTCGAGACCACCGGGCACCCGGTGGAGCATGTGGCCGCCCTGGCCGGCTTCGGCTCGGCGGTCTCCCTCCGCCTGCACTTCCGCCAGCTCCTGAAGACCTCGCCCACGGCCTACCGCCGGGCCTTCCAGGGCGACTTCCAGAGCGACTAGGAAGGAGCCGCGCCTGCGGCCATGATGGAACCCCCCGGGAGGTGTCCCATGCCCCGCACCAGCCACCGCTCCGTCTGCCCCTATGATTGCCCCGACGCCTGCGGCCTCGTGGTCGAGGTGGAGGACGGCCGCGCCGTGGCGGTGGCGGGCGATCCGGAACATCCGTTCACCCGGGGCGCCCTCTGCCCCAAGATGAACCGCTACCAGGACACGGTGCACCACCCGGAGCGCCTGACGACGCCCCTGCGCCGCACCGGCGCGAAGGGGGACGGCGCCTTCGCGCCCGTCTCCTGGGACGAGGCCATCGGGGAGATCACCGACCGCTGGCGGCGGATCATCACCGCCCACGGCGCCGAAGCCATCCTGCCCTACTCGTACGCGGGCACCATGGGCCTGGTCCAGCGCAATGCCGGGCATGCCTTCTTCCACCGGATGGGGGCCTCGAAGCTGGACCGCACCATCTGCTCGCCGGCCAAGAACGAGGGCTGGGCCCTGGTGATGGGCGGCACGCCCGCGCCGCACCCGGACGCCTGCGCCGCCAGCGACCTCATCCTGCTCTGGGGCATCAACGCCGCGGCCACCAACGTCCACGGCCTCCATGCCGTGCGCGAGGCCAAGCGGAAGGGCGCGCAGGTCTGGCTCATCGACACCTACGCCCACGCCACCGCGCCCCTCTGCGACCGCGTGGTGCTGGTGCGCCCGGGCACGGACGGCGCCTTGGCCCTGGGGATCCTCCACCTCCTGGACCGGATGAAGCTCTGCGACGAGGCCTTCCTCGCCGCCCACGTGCAGGGCGCGACCGAGCTGCGGGCGCGCATCCTGCCGGACTATCCGCCGGAGCGCGTGGAGGCGATCACCGGCGTGCCCGCGGCCACGGTCCGCGAGCTGGCGGAGGCCTACGGCCGCGCCCGCGATCCGCACTTGCGCCCGGGCAACGGGATCTCCCGCTACGGCAACGGCGCCCTGACCCTGCGCACGCTGGCCTGCCTGCCCGCCTTCGTGGGGGCCTATGCCAAGCCCGGCGGCGGCGCCTTCGCCTCAACCAGCACCGGGGGCATATTCCCCATGCGCCTCATCGAGCGCGAAGACCTGCTGCCCCGCCCCGTCCGCACCCTCAACATGAACCAGCTGGGCCGCGCCCTGAACGAGCTGCAGGACCCGCCGGTGGCCTCGCTCTATGTCTACCACTCGAACCCCGCCGTGGTGGCGCCGGACCAGAACGCCGTGCTGAAGGGCCTCGGCCGCGAGGACCTCTTCACCGTGGTGCACGAGCGATTCATGACGGACACGGCCCTGTTCGCCGACCTCGTCCTGCCCGCCACCACCTCCCTGGAACACAGCGACCTCTACCGCGCCTTCGGACACTACGCCATCCAGCGGGCGCGGCCCGTGGTGCCGCCCGTGGGGGAGAGCCGCTCGAACCTCGAGGTGTTCCAGGCCCTGGCGCACGCCATGGGCTTCACGGAGGAAGTGTTCTCGCAATCTGCGGACGACCTCATCGACGCCCTCCTGGCCGAGCCCCATCCCTGGAAGGCGGGCGTGGACGAAGGCCGGCTCGCTGAGGGCTTCGCCGTGGAGCTGGACCCTCACCAGCAGACGCTCCAGTTCGGCACGCCCAGCGGCAAGGTGGAAGTCCTCAACCCCCGCGACCCGGAACCCCTGCCCCGCTTCCTGCCGGCGCACAGCGCCGAGGACCCGCACCCGCTCCAGCTCGTCACGGCTCCGGCCGTGCAGGGGCTCAACTCCACCTTCCACGAGCGGGAGGACCTGCGGCGGCGCATGGGCCGGATGGCCCTGCGCCTGAACCCCGCCGAGGCCGCGGCCCGTGGCCTGGCGGACGGTGATTCGGTGACTGCGTTCAACGGCCTGGGCGAGGTGGCCTTCACCCTGGAGGTGACGGACAAGGTGCCCGTGGGCGTGGCGGTGGCGGAAGGGGTGTGGTGGCGCCGCCACGCTCCCGGCGACCGCACCGTGAACGCCCTGACCTCCCAGCGCCTCACGGACCGCGGCGGCGGCAGCACCTTCTACGACAACCGGGTGGACCTGCGGGCGGGTTGGCCCTTTTGACGGATCGTCAACAAAATGCCCGATGCCCCCCGCACATAGCCCTCTTTTAGTGCTTCGCATCACCTCTTGATACTCCGCCCTCCCTCGAGGCAGCCCGTGCGGCTAGAGTCATGTCGTCCTGTTTTTGCCACCGCATCGCGCCGCGGACGCCTCGGGACGGCCCCGCGGGATCTCAGCACGAATGCTTTTCCCGGCCGGAGCCCCGCTTCCGCCTCCACACCCCCTTCCTTCCCGGAGGAACCATGAGCCAGTACGTCAATGAAGTCCTTGAGGGCCTCAAGAAGAAGGCCCCCTGGGAAAGCCTGTTCATCCAGGCCGCCACCGAAATCCTCCACTCCCTGGCCCCGGTCCTCGAGAAGGAGCCCAAGTACAAGAAGAACGCCATCCTGGAGCGTCTGATCGAGCCCGAGCGCGCCATCGGCTTCCGCGTGCCCTGGGTGGACGACAAGGGCCAGATCCGCGTCAATCCAGGCTGGCGCGTGCAGTTCAGCAGCGCCATCGGGCCCTACAAGGGCGGCATCCGCTTCCATCCCAACGTCACCCTCGACACCCTGAAGTTCCTGGGCTTCGAGCAGATCTTCAAGAACAGCCTCACCGGCCTGCCCATGGGCGGTGGCAAGGGCGGCTCCAACTTCGATCCCAACGGCAAGTCCGACGCCGAGGTGATGCGCTTCTGCCAGTCCTTCATGATGGAGCTCTTCCGCCACATCGGCGCCGACACGGACGTGCCGGCCGGTGACATCGGCGTGGGCGGCCGCGAG
Organism: Geothrix paludis; assembly: GCF_022808815.1. GTDB lineage: Bacteria > Acidobacteriota > Holophagae > Holophagales > Holophagaceae > Geothrix > Geothrix paludis. Next base: position 287,248 of record NZ_JAKZLC010000004.1, read on the forward strand.
GTGGGCTACATGTTCGGCATGTACAAGAAGCTGCGGAACGAGTTCACCGGCGTGCTCACGGGCAAGGGCCAGTACTGGGGCGGCAGCCTCATCCGTCCCGAAGCCACGGGCTACGGCGTGGTCTACTTCGCCGAAGAGGCGCTGAAGACCAAGGGCGAGTCCATCGGCGGGAAGAAGGTGGCCGTGTCCGGCTTCGGCAACGTGGCCTGGGGCGCCGTCACCAAGGCCACCCAGCTGGGCGCCAAGGTCGTCACCATCTCCGGCCCCGACGGCTACATCTTCGATCCCGACGGCATCTCCGGCGAGAAGATCGAGTACATGACCGAGATGCTGCGCATCGACCGCATGTCCGTGGCCCCCTACGCCCAGAAGTTCAAGAGCGCCCAGTTCCACGCCGGCAAGCGCCCCTGGGAGCAGAAGGTGGACGTGGCCCTGCCCTGCGCCATCCAGAACGAGCTGAATCTCGACGAGGCCAAGAACCTGATGGCCAACGGCTGCATGGCCGTCATCGAGGGCGCCAACATGCCCAGCACGCTGGACGCCGTGGAGTTCTTCCAGGCCAACACCGGCAAGATCCTCTTCTCCCCCGGCAAGGCCTCCAACGCCGGCGGCGTGGCCACTTCGGGCCTGGAGATGAGCCAGAACTCCATGCGCCTGGGCTGGACCGCTGAAGAGGTGGACGCCCGCCTGCACCAGATCATGATCAACATCCACAAGTCCTGCGCCGACGCGGCCGCCCGCTTCGGCACCCCCGGCAACTACGTGAACGGCGCCAACATCGCCGGCTTCATCAAGGTGGCCGACTCCATGCTCGACCAGGGCCTGGTGTAGCCGCTTTCTGCTTTGCAACAAGGCACAAAAAGGGGGGCCGCCCGCGGCCCCCCTTTTTGTGCCCAGGCCAGTAAACTGCGGTGGAACCGAGGCCCCCGCATGATCAGCCGCGACTTCAACGAGATCTTCCACAAGTACGCGACGGACAAGGAGATCTTCCACGAGCTCATGCCCCTGCGCACCCGGGAGATCCTCCTGGTGGCCCCGGCCTTCGACGCCTTCACGCTGGAGCAGGACGGCCTGCTGACCGAGATCCTCTTCGACGGCTACTACCAGCTCAACATGAGCAACCCGCCCCGGGTGACCAACGTGTCCACGGTGGACGAGGCCCTGGATCGCTGCGCCAGCCGCCACTTCGACATCATCATCGTCATGAGCCGCCTGGGCCAGGGCGGGCACGTGGAGCTGTCGCGGGCCCTGCGGAAGGCCGCGCCGCGGATCCCCATCTACCTGCTGCTCAACGACAACGTGGAAGTGGGCGTCATGGACCGCCGGCGCCAGGAGCTGCTGCGGCACTACGACCAGATCTTCGTGTGGAACGGGAACCCCGAGATCTTCATGGCCATGGTGAAGTTCATGGAGGACCGGGCCAACGTCCTCAACGACACCAAGGTGGGCCTCACCCGCGTGATCCTCCTGGTGGAGGACAGCATCCGCTACTACTCGCGGTACCTGCCCATCCTCTACAGCGAGATCCTCAAGCAGACCACGCGCCTGGCCAAGGAACAGAACATGGACCGCATGACGCGCACGCTGTCCATGCGCGTCCGCCCCAAGGTGATCCTGGCCACCTCGTACGAGGAGGCCATGGCCTTCTGCGACCAGTTCCAGGACTGCCTGCTCTGCGTCATCTCGGACCGCAAGTTCCCCAAGGACGGCACCCTCGACCGCGAGGCCGGCATCAAGCTCATCCGCGCCCTGAAGGAGCGAATCCCGGACCTGCCGACCCTGCTCCAGTCCTCGGATCCGCTGAAGGAATCCTGGGCCACGGCCCTGGGCAGCGGCTTCCTCAACAAGAACTCGTTCACCCTGGGCGCGGAGCTTTCGAGCTTCTTCTACGAACGCCTGGGTTTCGGCGACTTCATCTTCCGGAACCAGGCCGGCGAGGAGATCGCCCGGGCCACGGACATGGAGGACCTGCGGGAGAAGCTGCGCACCGTGCCCGCCGAGTCCCTGGTCTACCACGCCCTGCGCAACCACTTCTCCTCCTGGATCATGGCCCGCGGCGAGGTCCAGGTCGCCAAGGTCCTGGCCCGCTTCCGCATCTCGGACTACCGCGACCCCGAGGATATGCGCACCTTCCTCATCGACGTGGGCGACTACGTGCAGCGCATGCGGACCCTGGGCAAGGTGATCCCCCTCACGGAATCGACGCCCAGAGACGAGCCCAACATCCTCCGCCTGGGCTCCGGCTCCATGGGAGGCAAGGCGCGGGGCGTGGCCTTCACCCACTCCCTGCTCTCCCGGCTGGACCTGGAGAGCCTGATCCCCGGCGCGAACATCCGGATTCCGCGCTCCGCCATCATCGGCACGGAGGAGTTCACCGGTTTCATCCACCGGAACGGCCTGAGGCAGATGGTCCAGAGCGACGCCGACGACGACGCCATCAAGCGGCGCTTCCTCATGGGCTCCCTGTCGCCGGAGCTGATCGCCAAGCTGCGGCTCTTCCTCACCAAGCACGCCAAGGTGCCCCTGGCCGTGCGTTCCTCGGGCCTGCTGGAGGACAGCCTCTCCCATCCCTTCGCGGGCCTCTACAGCACCTTCTTCCTACCCAACAACGACGCCGATCCCGCCGTGCGCGAAGTCCAGCTCATGGAGGCCATCAAGCTGGTCTACGCCTCGGTCTACTCGAAGGCCTCCCGCGCCTACTTCCAGGCCATCGACTACAAGATCGAAGAAGAGCAGATGGCCATCCTCATCCAGGAGGTCTCGGGACGCCGCTTCGGCAGCCGCTTCTACCCCCACATCTCCGGCGTGGCCCAGTCCTTCAACTACTACCCCGTGGCCTACACGCTGCCGCAGGACGGCATCGCCAGCATCGCCGTGGGGCTGGGCAAGTACGTGGTGGAGGGCGAGAAGGCCTACTGCTTCGCGCCGCCCTACCCCGAGATGGACATGCTGCCCCCCAGGGAGCAGCTGCGCACCACCCAGAAGCGCTTCTACGCCCTGGACATGAGCCGAACCTCCGTGGACCTCTACGCCGGGGAGGACGCCACCCTGCTCAGCCTCGACATCCAGGAGGCGGAGGCGGATGGGGCCCTGCAGCACTGCGCCTCCGTCTGGGACTGGAACGACGACCGCATCCAGGACGGCCTCGACCGCCCGGGGCCCCGCATCGTGAACTTCCGCAACATCCTCAAGTACGACCAGTTCCCCCTGGCCCCGATCCTCCAGCGGCTGCTGGAGCTGATCCGCGGGGCCATGGAGACGCCCGTGGAGCTCGAGTTCGCCGTGAACCTCGACCCCGATCCCCACAACGGCAAGCCCACCTTCACCCTCCTCCAGATTAAGCACCAGCTCATGGAGACGGGGGACGTGAACCTGTCCCCGGCGGACCTCGACCCGGCGGACCTCTTCCTCTTCTCCGAGAAGTGTGTGGGGAACGGCATCGTGGAGGGCCTGCGGGACGTCGTGTGGGTGGACCCCGAGGGCTTCGACAAGTTCGAGACGCCCGCCCTGGCGGCGGAGATCGAGAAGCTCAACGACCGCTTCCGCGCCGAGGGCGGGAAGTACGTCCTGCTGGGGCCCGGGCGCTGGGGCAGCAACGACCGCCACCTGGGCATCCCCATCGTGTGGTCCATGATCTCCTGCGCCCAAGTGATCGTGGAGTACGCCATGGAGAACTTCCAGGCGGACGCCTCGTTGGGCTCGCACTTCTTCCACAACGTGACGTCCCTGAACATCGGCTACTTCACGGTGCCCTACCCCCGGGGCACGAGCCTCCTGGACTGGGACTGGCTGCGCCGGCAGCCGGAGGTCTGGCGCTCGGGCTGCCTGGTGCACACGCGGCTGGACGAGCCCGTCCACATCGTCATGGACGGCCGGCGCAGCGCCTCGGCCATCTTCAAGCGCGCGCCGGAGCCCGTGCCCGAGGAGCCGGAGGAGTTCCAGTAGCAACGTCGAGGAGCGTCGCGCCTACTTCGCCCGGGTGTATTCCATCTCCATGAGCTTCACGAAGGCGCCGTCCTTGCCCTTCACGAACATCGACGCGAAGCGGTGGTCGTGGTCCGGCTGGGTGTGGACCTCCTTGAAGGAGAGGGGCTTCCCCGCCTCGTCGTGGCCCTCGAAGAAGAGGGTCATCTCCCGGCAGTCGTTCGTGCAGGTCCCCTTGGACACCGCCATCCAGGTGCCGCCGTTGTCCACCCAGGCGCCCACGTGGGCCTTCTGGAGGGTGTCGTAGCCGAAGAGGCCATGCCCCTCGAAGGCCTGGCCCATCATCTCGGCGCGCATCTCGGACCTCAGCCACAGCCCACCCGACACAAGCGTGTTGGTCTCCGTCCCCTTGGACACCACGGGCGGCTTGGACGGGTCCATGTACATCTTCGCCACGGCGATCCAGGTGCCGGCCTGCTCCTTCATGGCCAGGTGATGGGCCGTGGGCTTGGGAAGGGGGCTCTCCTGGGCGGACAGGGCCAGGACACAGCCGAGGGAGAGGATCAGGGCGCGCATGGGACCTCCAGACGCCCATGCTACCCCCGCCGGAACCCGGCGCCAGCCCGGCTTCCGCTAAAGTGGGGGGAGGAGGGGCCCTTGACCCAGCATCCCGGCAACGTGTTCGTGGTCTCCGCGCCGTCGGGCGCGGGCAAGTCCACGCTGACCCAGCGGCTGGTGCAGAGCGTCCCGGACCTGATCTTCTCCATCTCCTTCACCACCCGGAAGCCCCGCCCCGGCGAGGTGGACGGGCGGGACTACTTCTTCATCGACGACGCCCGGTTCGACGCCATGGTGGCGGAAGGTGGCTTCGTGGAGTGGGTGCAGGTCTACGGCCACCGGTACGGCACGGGCCGCGCCTGGCTGGAGGACGTCCTGGGCACGGGGCGCGACGTGCTGCTCGACATCGAGACCACCGGCGCCCTGAACGTGCGCCAGGCCATGCCCGAGGCCCGGATGATCTTCATCCTGCCCCCCTCCGCCGCCTCCCTGGAGCAGCGGCTGCGCAGCCGGGGCAAGGACTCGGACGAGCAGATCCGCATCCGCCTGGAGCACGCCCGCCATGAGCTGGAACTGTACCCAGCCTACGACTACCTGATCCTCAATGACGACCTTGAACTCGCCTACCGGCAGTTCGAGGGCATCGTCCACGCCACCCGGGCCAGCCGGGAGCGAATGGCCCCCACGGCCCGGCGGATCCTCGAGGGGTTCTGATAAAACCGCGCTTCGCCCACCCTGCGGGCGGGGCGTATCCTGGAGGGACACTCCCCGGGAGCCTCATGGCCCGTTTCATCACGCGCAATTGGATGTGGATGGTGGTGGCCGCCACGGTCGCCGTGGCGGGACCCCTGCTGGCCCGGTCCGGCGCCGAAGGCGCCCGCCAGCGGGGCCTGGACACCCTCACCGAGGTCATGGACCTGGTGCAGAAGCAGAGCCCCGAGCCGCCCACCCCCCGCCAGATCACCCACGCCACCATCCAGGGCATGCTCCACACCCTGGACCCCCACTCGAACTACATGGACGAGAGCGAGTTCCGCCTGCTCCGCGAGGAACAGAAGGGCTCCTTCTTCGGCATCGGCGCCATCATCCAGCAGCACGACCAGGGCATCGCCATCATCAGCCCCATGAAGGGCGGCCCGGCCGAGCGCCTGGGCGTCCGGTCCGGCGACATCATCAAGGAGATCGACGGCACGAGCACCGAGGGCATGACCTCCAACGCCGCCCTCCAGAAGCTGCGCGGCGAGAAGGGCACCCTGGTGGAGATCGCCGTGCAGCGCTCGGGCATCGCCGACCTGCTGCGCTTCTCCATCCCCCGCGCCGAGGTCCCCACCAACAGCGTCTACTACAGCTTCATGCTGAATCCCACGACGGGCTTCATCCTCATCAAGGACTTCGGCGAAACCACCTCGGACGAGTTCGAGAAGGCCGTGGCCACCCTCAAGAAGCAGGGCATGAAGCAGCTCATCCTCGACCTCCGCGGCAATGGCGGCGGCGTCCTGGATTCGGCCATCGGGATCTGCCGCCAGCTCCTGGGCCCCGACCAGCTCATCGTGAGCCAGAAGGGCCGGGACGGCCGGGACGAGAACCAGACCCGCACCAGCAAGGGCGCCCAGCTCGACCCCTTCCCCCTGGTGGTCCTCATCAACCGCGGCTCGGCCAGCGCCAGCGAGATCGTCACCGGGGCCGTCCAGGACCACGACCGCGGGGTCGTCGTCGGCCAGACCAGCTGGGGCAAGGGCCTCGTCCAGAGCGTGCTGCCCATCAACCGCTCCCGGGGCCTGGCCCTGACCACCGCCCGCTACTACACCCCCTCGGGCCGCAGCATCCAGCGGGACTACACCCACGGCCTGGACGACTACTACAACCCCGAGGACGAGAAGGACCCCAAGCCCCAGGGTCCGGCCTTCAAGACCGACCTGGGCCGCACGGTCTACGGCGGGGGCGGTATCAATCCGGACTATCCCATGCCCCTCGTCCGCCTCGATGAGTTCATGATCAACCTCCGCTTCCGCTACTCCGCCTTCTTCCGGTATGCGGTGCAGGAGAAGGAGCGCTTCGGCATCCGGCCCGGCGAGCGCGCCGATGATGCCGTGATGGCGCGGTTCCGCGCCTGGGCCCAGGAGCAGAAGCTCACCATCAGCGACAAGGACTGGGAGACCCACCTGGAAGCCATGCGGGAGCAGCTCTCCATCGAGATGCAGAACGTCGCCTTCGGCGTGGAGGCCGGCTTCAAGCTCCAGTGCGAGAAGGATCCGGTGATCCTCAAGGGCCTGGAGGTGATGCCAGAGGCCGAGACCCTGCTCCGAAAGAAGCAGCTCCTGAGCCGCGCCCCCGCTCCCAGCACAGCCACCCTCCGCTGAATCGAGGCCCCCATGGATGTCACGCTCCCCGAGCACGTCGAAGCCCTGCGCCAGGAAGTACGCCGGTTCGCCGAAAAGGAGATCCGCCCGCACGTCATGGCCTGGGACGAGACCAAGACCTTCCCCATGGGCGTGGTGAAGCAGCTGGGCGAGATGGGCATGATGGGTGTCATCTTCCCCGAGGAGTACGGCGGCGCCGGCATGGGCTACCAGGAATACGCGGTGGTGGTGGAGGAGCTCTCCCGGGTGGACGGCTCCGTGGGCATCACCGTGGCCGCCCACAACAGCCTCTGCAGCAACCACATCTACGCCATGGGCGACGAGCGCCAGAAGCAGGCCTACCTGAAGCCCCTGGCCAGCGGCAAGGCCATCGGCGCCTGGGGCCTCACGGAGCCGGGGTCGGGCAGCGACGCGGGCTCCCTGCGCACCTCCGCGAAGAAGGAGGGCTCGCACTACGTCCTGAACGGCACCAAGACCTTCATCACCCACGGCACCGTGGGCGACATCTTCGTGGTCATGGCCCGCACCCGGCCCTCCCTTCCGGGCCGCAGCAGCGCCGACGGCATCAGCGCCTTCGTGCTCGAGAAGGGCATGAACGGCTTCCGGGCCGGCAAGCAGGAGAACAAGCTGGGCCTCCGGGCCAGCGACACCTCCGAGCTCATCCTGGAGGACGTGAAGGTGCCCGAGGCCAACCTCCTGGGCGAGGAGGGCGTGGGCTTCAAGCAGGCCATGAAGACCCTCGACGGCGGCCGCATCAGCATCGGGGCCCTGGGCCTCGGCATGGCCCAGGGCGCCTTCGAGGAGGCTCTCCGCTACAGCAAGATCCGCCACACCTTCGGCCGGCCCCTGGCGGACCACCAGGGCATCCAGTTCAAGCTGGCGGACATGGGCACGGAGATCGAGGCCTCCCGCCTGCTCATCTACCGCGCCGCGGGCCTGAAGGACCAGGGCCTTCCCTACGCCAAGGCCGCCAGCATGGCCAAGCTCTACAGCTCGGAGGTGGCCTGCCGCGTGGCGGACCAGGCTGTGCAGATCCTCGGCGGCTACGGCTACATCAAGGACTACCCGGTGGAGAAGTACTACCGGGACGTGAAGCTCTGCACCATCGGCGAAGGTACCAGCGAGATCCAGCGCACCGTCATCGCCCGCCACCTGCTCTCTGAGTACTGACATGAACAAGGGGAGACCGCCCGGCCGCTTCGCGCCCTCTGCGTCCCCCTCGTGCACCCCCACGCGGTGTCCTGACGAAGCCCGGCCACCACGTCTAATCCCGGAGTCCCCATGAAGGCTCAGATCATCCTCCTCGCCGCAGGCCTGCCCCTGCTGGCCGCCCGCCCCCTCCAGGTGGACGACCTCTTCAAGGTCAAGCGCGTCACCGATCCCCAGCTCTCCGCCACGGGCGCCCTGGCCTACCAGGTGGGCACGGCGGATGTCGCCGCCAACAAGACCACCACCCACGTCTGGTACAAGCCCGCCGGCGGCGAGGCGAAGGCCCTGGACCTGGGCGCCGGCAGCCAGACCCGCCCCCGCTTCAGCCCCGACGGCAAGAAGCTGGCCTACCAGTCCAGCGGCCAGATCTGGATCGTGGACCTCGGCACCCACGAGAAGCGCCAGCTCACGAAGTTGAGCGGCGGCGCCGAAGGCCAGGTGTGGAGCCCGGACGGCAAGTGGCTGGCCTTCCTCTCCACCACCGTGCCTTCGGGGAGCGAGGCCGAGAACGTGGCCTTCCTGAAGCGCCAGGAGGAGAGCAAGGTCAAGGCCCGCGTCATCACCCACCTCATGTACCGCCACTGGAACGAGTGGAAGGACGACCAGCAGGTGAGCCACCTCTTCGTGGTGCCCGCCGACGGCAGCGCCGCGCCCCGGGACCTCACGGCCGGCCTCGCCACGGACGTGCCCAACTTCGCCGACGTGGCGGCCGGGGACGGCTTCGACTGGGCCCCCGACAGCAAGGCCCTGGCCTTCGAGACCCACCCCGAGCAGACCAAGGCCACCAGCACCAACGGCGAGATCTACGAGGTGGCCCTCTCCGGCGGCCCCGCCAAGAAGCTCTCCGACAACCCGGCCATGGACACCACGCCCCGCTACTCGCCGGACGGCAAGGCCCTCGCCTGGCGCGCCCAGCGCCGGCCGGGCTTCGAATCCGACAAGTTCGAGCTGTGGGTGTTCGATCGCACGGCCGGAAAGGTCGTGCGCACCACCCAGGCCTTCGACCAGAGCTTCGGCGACTTCCAGTGGCAGGGCCAGGACCTGGTGGCCGTCAGCGACCAGCAGGGCCACGCGGACCTCTTCCGCTGGAACGACCAGGGCCTCCAGCGCCTCAGCAAGGGCCTGCACGTCGAGGGCTTCGCGCTGCCCCCGAGCGGCTCCGCCGTGGCGAAAGATCACGCCGTGCTGGTCTCCACCAGCCTCAGCACACCCCAGGACCTCTACACCCTGGACCTGAAGACCGGCAAGGTGGCTCGCGCCACGCACCACAATGAGGCCCTGGCCAAAGAGCTGGGCCTCAACCCCGGCGAGGACCTCTGGGTGGACACTGTGCCCGTGCAGGGTAAACCCACCAAGGCCCACGCCTTCGTCGTGAAGCCCGTGGGCTACGACCCGGCCAAGACCTACCCCGTCGCCTTCGTCATCCACGGCGGCCCCCAGGGTGCCTGGGCCGACAGCTGGCACCCCCGCTGGAACGCCCAGGCCTGGGCCGGCCGCGGCTTCATCACCGTGCTGCCCAACCCCCGCGGGTCGACGGGCTTTGGCCAGGCCTACACGGACGCCATCAGCGGCGACTGGAACGGCGCCGTCATGACCGACCTCATGAATACCCTGGACGCCGTGCTCAAGCAGTTCCCCAACGCCGATCCCAAGCGCGTGGTGGCCTGCGGCGGCAGCTACGGCGGCTACGCCACCAACTGGCTGGCCGGGCACCAGGCGGACCGCTTCGCCGCCTTCGTGACCCACGCCGGCATCTTCAACACCGAGAGCATGCAGGTGGGAAGCGAGGAACTGTGGTTCCCCCGCTGGGAGTTCAAGGGCTGGCCCTGGGAGAGCCCCGAGACCAAGGCCCGTTGGCAGTCCCAGAGCCCCAGCAGCGCCGCCGCCGCCTTCAAGAAGCCCATGCTCGTCGTCCACGGCGAGCTGGACTACCGTGTGCCCGTGGGCGAGGCCTTCCAGCTCTTCAACACCCTCCAGCTGCGCGGCGTCCCCAGCGAGCTGCTCTACTTCCCCGACGAGTTCCACTTCGTCCTCAAGCCCCAGAACAGCAAGCTCTGGTACGACACCGTCCTCGGCTGGTGCGAGCGCTGGACGAAGTAGGCTGCCTCGATCCTCTGAAAAAGCCCCCGCACTCCGGGGGTTTTTTCAGGCGCGGCCCTGAGGAATCACGCCGCCGCACGCCCCCGGGTCGGACAGCGCCCGCCAGGGCTCGAGGACGAAGGGGCGGCTGAAGGCGCGGGGGTGGGGCAGCTCCAGGGTCAGCTCGGGCCCGAGGAGGCGCAGGTCCTCCGGCGCCTCCCAGGCCCAGCGTCCCGGCGGGCCGTCCGTGGTGATGAGGTCTAGGTCCAAGGTGCGGGGCGCGTTCTTCCCTGCGCTGCGGTCGCGCCCGTTCGCCAGCTCCAGGCGCAGCAGCGACTCCAGCAGGCGCCGGGGGTCGGCCTCGTCCGTCACCAGGATCGCCACGGTGTTGAGGTAGGCGGGCCCCCGGCCCGACTCGTCCGGCGTCTCCATCACCAGGGGTGACGGAACCACGGTTCCCAGCGTCTTCAGCGCCGCCAGCCCGGCCGCCAGGTGCGCCCGGCGGTCGCCAAGGTTCGAGCCGAGGGCGATGACGGCCTTCATGGGAATCGCGAAATCACGCGAAAAGGCGCGAAAGCAAGACACACCCTTTTCGCACCATTTCGCGTCTTTCGCGGTTTCATTGCTTCTTCCCGTGCTCCGCCACCACCAGGGTGCGGATGCCGCCGCGGATGAGGAAGTCGCCCTCCACACGCATCCACTGGGGCTTCGTGGCCTTCACCAGGTCGTCCAGGATCTGGTTGGTGACGGCCTCGTGGAAGGCGCCCCGGTCGCGGAAGCTCCAGAGGTAGAGCTTGAGCGACTTCGACTCCACGCAGAGCTGGTCTGGCTGGTAGAGGATCCGCAGCTTGGCGAAGTCTGGCTGGCCCGTCAGCGGACAGAGGCAGGTGAACTCCTCCGTCTCGAAGGTGATGGTGAACGGCCGCCCCGGCCGCGGGCTGGCGAAGGTGTCCAGCTCCCCCGTGGGGCGCGTGACGACGAATTGGGGCAGCGGATCGGGGAGTGACGCCTGGGGGGTTTTACGAGTGGCCATGGTCCATCCAGCAGAAGAAGGGTGAGGCAGATGCCGAAGCCACCCATTGTCCCAAAAAACCCTGCCAACCCTCTCTCAAGAAGACATGCCATGGCCAAGGGGCACGGGCACCAGCCCCACCGGCTGGCGGGGGTGCCGGTCATAGGTCTTCGCGCCGCCGGACGCCTTGGACGTGAAGTAGCGCTTGGCGGCCCACACCCTTGGCAGGTGGCGGAGCAGATGCCAGAGACTCCACCGGTGTTCCCAGATCCGGCGGCCGAACCGGCGCTGGTAGGCCTTGCTCTTGTAGAACCGCTCGATGTGGGCGTTGTACAGGGTGTCCATCTGCTCCCGGGAATCGAAGCCTTTCGGCAGGAACACCGGATTGACGCAGTTCAGCAGCCGCCAGTCCTCGATGAACTCGCCCTCGGTGCCCGCCACGCATTCGGCCCAGAGGGGCGCGCCGTGGAGGGGGCTGAACTTGGTGAGGTTCATGTCGTCCAGGTCCAGCGACAGGATGAAATTGCTGGTGCGCTGGAAGGTCTCCGGCGTCTCCCCGGGGAGGCCGAAGATGAACAGCCCCTTGGCCCTGAGGCCCGCGCCGTGGACCTTCTCCACCGTGGCGCGCACGGCCTCCAGCGTCACGCCCGCCTTGTGCCGCGCCATCAGGCCGGGATCCGCGCTCTCCACGCCGAAGCTCACCATGACACAGCCGGCCCGCTTCAGCAGGCGGAGCAGGTCGTCCGAGGTATGCCCGGTCCGGATGATGCAGTTGAACTCCATCCCGAGGGGTTCATCGATGAGGCGCCGGCACAGCTCGGCGATGCGGCCCTGGTGGGCGGTGAAGAGGTCATCGTAGAAATTGACGTGATGGACGCCGAAATGGTCCCGCAGGTGCTTCATGTGGGCATAGATGTAGGCCGGGCTGTTGTATCGGTACTGGTGCTCGAAGACCGTCCGGTCGCAGAAGGAGCAGGTGTAGGGGCAGCCCCGCGAGGTGATCATCGAGGCGCCATGCCGCTGCCGGTAGCTGAAGAGGGGCAGGTGGTAGCCCTTGGGGAATCCGGCCAGCTTCTCGTAGGCGGGGAACGGAAGGTCATCCAGATCCATGAGCCGCGGGCGGCGCGGATTGGAGACGATGCGGGTTCCGTCGCGCCACACCAGATTGGGGATGGCGGCAGGGACCTTACCCTCCGCCAGGTCCAGGAGCGGGCCTTCGCCCTCGCCCACGCACAGGAAATCCAGCTCGGGAAAGCATTCCAGCAGCGGCGCCCCCAGGCTCGAGGCGAGCACATTGCCCACCACGATGCGGAGCTCGGGCCGGGCCGCCTTCAGCCGGGCTGCCAGGTCCACCGCATCCATGAATCCTGAGGTGGTGGCGGAGAACCCCACGAGGTCCGGCTCCGTGCCCAGGATCTCAGCCACCCGGGCCTCCAGGGAGGCTGGGGCCAGGGGGCCGAGACAATCGTAGACCGCCGTGGCGTGCCCATGTCGTTCCAGCCAGGCGGCCAGCGACAGGATGCCGAGCGGCGCCATCCGGTTGGCCAGCACCGAGAAGTCCGGCTGTCCGGGAATGAAGTTGAACCCCGAAGGGTGGACCAGGGTAACTCGCATGGACCGCCTGGAAGGAGGGGCGCTCCCGTGTCCTATATCACGGCTGGGCGTCGTTCTAGACGATACCACCGGGCCTCAGCCCTTCCGGGATGAAGGCGTACGGAATGGGATCCGCCAGCCCCGCCTCCTTGAACCCTCGCAGCCGCAGGTGGCAGGAGTCGCAGTGGCCGCAGGCCTCCGCCTCGCCCTGGTAGCAGGACCAGCTGAGGTGCAGCGGCGCGCCCAGCTCGCGGCCCTTCCGCACGATCTCCGATTTCCGGAGGTGGATGAGGGGGGCGTGGAAGGTGAGCTGGGTCTCGGGCTTGGTGCCCAGGTTGGCGGTCTGCTCGAAGCTCTTCAGGAAGGCCTCGCGGCAATCGGGGTAGCCACTGCTGTCCTCCTCCACGAAGCCCACGAAGATGGCGCTGGCGCGAAGCACCTCCGCCCAGCTCACGCAGGTGGCCAGCAGGTGGGCGTTGCGGAAGGGCACGTAGCTGACGGGCACGCCGGGCCGGTCCAGGTCGCCCTCGGGCAGGGCGATGGAGGCATCTGTGAGCGCCGAGCCGCCGATGGCCTTGAGGGTATCGAATCCGATGATGAGGCGCCGTGATTCGGGCACGCCGTAGAAATCAGCGATGTCTCGGAAGGCCCGCTTCTCGCGCGCCTGGGTGCGCTGGCCGTAGTCCGCGTGGAGCAGGGCCAGCTCGAAGCCTTGGGCCTTCGCGATGGCGGCGGTGACACAGGAATCCATGCCACCGGAGAGGGAGACGACGGCGAGCTCAGCCACGGGAGAAGTCCTCTGCCCACGTCTCCAGCTCATCCATTTCGCGCTGGAGCCGCACGGCTTCAGCGCCATCGTCCGCCTTCGGCGGAACCTGGTAGGGAGCCCCGTACTTGACCACGCAAGTGGCGAACGGAAAGGGGATCACCATGCGGTCCCAGGTCTTCAGCTGGAAGCTGTGGTCGTAGCTGAGGCTCACGGGGATGATCCAGGCGCCCGTCTTGCGGGCCAGGGCGACCGTGCCGGGCTTCAACTGCATGAGGGGTCCGCGGGGGCCGTCGGGGGTGATGCCAAAGTCCCAGCCCTGCTTCACGGCCTGGATCATGCGCACCAGGGCCTTGGCGCCGTCTTCGCTGGCGGTGCCACGCACGGCGTGGATGCCGAACCAGCGCCAGGTGGCCGCGCTGCGCTCGCCGTCCTTGCTGTCGCTGGAGAGGATGGCCACGCCCCGCGTCTCGCCCTGGGCGTTCCGCCGATGAAAGGGGTACGAGAGGGGCATCATGAAGAGGCGACGATGCCAGAAGGCCAGGATGATGCGCTGGTCCCGGTCCACGAGATCCTCGACGGCACCGAAGCCCTCCCGGCGCACCCGCAGGGTGTAGGACCAGAGCTTGGTGAGGCCGGCCACCAGGAAGGGCACCACGCGGAAATTCAGCCATACGGACAGGGGCGAGCCCAGGGGGCGCCCCCGCTCGGCGATGGCCACGCGGGTCTTCATGGCAGCAGGTCCTCGCGGGTGATGGGGTACGTGGTCCCGCAGTAGTCGCAGCGGACCTCCAGGGCCCCCGGCTCCTTGAAGAGGTCCTCCTTCTGGTCCTCGGGGAAGCGGCGCAGGGTCTCCAGCAGGGCCTCGCGGGTGCAGCGGCAGCGGTAGAAGAGGTCCGTGGCGGCCAGCTCGTCGGCGCCTTCGCCCTGGGACACCCAGGCGGCCAGGAAGTCCGGCGTGCGCTCCCAGAAGGGCACCACCTCCAGGCCTTCGATGGCCTGGACGAGCCGCGCGAGGCGCTCCGGCGGGCAGTCCGGCAGGGGTTCCACCAGCAGGCCCCCGGCCTCGCCCGTGCCCGCGTCGCACCAGAGGGTGAGGCTGGCCTGGATCTGTTCCGACTGCTGGAGGTAGTGCTCCACCTGCACCTGGATGCCGCCCTCCACCACGGGGAGGTGGCCCACGTAGGGCTGGCCCGTGGCGTTGGAGCGCATCACCTGGAAGACGCCGGGGCCCTGGATCCACGCCGCGACGTCCTCGGGCCCGGGGTCGAGCACGCCCCGGATGGTGCCGTCGGGCCAACTGTCCGAGACCACGGCCTTGGCCCGACCGGATCCCTTCACGAGCAGTTGCAGTCGCTCGGCGAAGAACGTGCGGCTCTGGAGCAGGGCGGTGGAGGTGAGCAGCTCCGTGAGGCAGCCGCAGGCCGCGGGCTCCAGGTGCGGGTGCCCCCGCCGGACGCCGTCCCACAGGGGGCTGGCGTCCACCGAGGACAGGCGGATGTGGCGGTCCCGGGTGAGGGACTTGACCACGCGGGCCTTGGGGACGTCGGCCATCGCTACTCCCAGCCGATCTGCCGGCCCTTGTTCTGCTGCTCCAGCCAGGCCATCAGGGGCTTGAAGTAGTCCATCATGGCGCGGGTGGAGAGGTCCTCGCCCGTGGCCTCCTTCAGCACCTTCCGCCAATCCTCGGTGGCGCCCTTCTCGAGGATCTTCTTCAGGAAGGCGCCCACCTCCTTGTTCCCGGCGTAGTTGCAGCTGCGGGGATCCTGGTGGAGGATCTTCCGCGCGATGTGGTCGTGCATCTGGAACTTGAAGACGGTGGCCCAGCCGTAGCTGTAGTAGTAGGCGGGGTTGTCGTTGATGTGGGTCTTGGTGGCGGCGTCGCAGAACTGCTCGCCGCGGGGGCTGGGCGGCTCCACGCCCTGCTCGTCGCGCACGAGCTTCCACCAGCGGGCGTTCATCTGGTCGGCGGGCATCTTCTTGCCGTAGAACTCCGCCTCCCACTCGGGCATGGTGCCGCAGGCCCAGTACATGAAGGGGATGGCCACCTCCAGGGCGTCGTTCAGCAGCACCTGCATCTGGTCGGCCTTGTAGTCCGCCGGAAGCACGCCCGCGGTCTTGAGGTAGGGGATCTGCCGGGTGGCCATGGCGATGAGCTCGCCCACGCCCTCGTGGAAGCTGGGGTTGGCGCCATCCCGCAGGAGGGGCGGCACGTCGGGCCGGGTGTAGCTCATGAAGTAGTAGCCGTGGCCCAGCTCGTGATGCACCGTCTCGAACCACTCGGCGTTCGGCTCCACGCTCATCAGCGACCGGATGTCGTGGTCCAGGTCCAGGTGCCAGCAGGAGGCGTGGGCGTTCTTCTTGCGGGGGTCGCCGGCCTTCACGGGGTAGAGGTCGGACTTGGCCCAGAAGCTGGCGGGCAGCGGATCGAAGCCCAGGCCCACGTAGAAGGCCTCGGCGGTCTTCACGATGCGCTCGGGCTGCCAGCCCTTGAAGTAGGGATCGAAGTCCACGGCGCTGACGAAGCCCGTCCAGTTCTGGCTCCAGCGGTTGTTGATCCAGTGGGCGGGGATCGCCTTGGGCACGGGCTGGCCGTACTTCTTCGCCATCTCGTACTTCACCCAGGTGTGCAGCTGGAGGTAGAGGGGCTTCAGCTCGGCCAGGAACTTCCGGTTGAAGGCCATCATCTCGTCCGTGGTGAGGCCGTAGCGGGCCACCTGGAGGGCGAAGTAGTCGGGGTAGCCCAGCTCCTGCGCCACGCCGTTGCGGAGGTCCCGCAGGCGCACCAGGCCGTCCTTCAGGGGAACGCCGATCTCCTTGCTGGCCTCCCACCACTGCCGGCGCTCGGCCAGGTCGCGGCTCGAGGCCAGCTTGTTGTCGATGTCGTTGGCGCTGACGGGCCGGCCGCCCACCTTGAACTGGTAGCCGTTCATGATGGAGACCTGCTTCGTCTCCGCCTCGATGCGGGCGGCCACGAGCTCCGGCTTGGTCATGGGCCCCTCGGCGCCGTAGGGCATGAGCAGCACCCGCTCCAGCTGGCGCACGGTCTTCTCGTCGAGCTGGGCCCGGGATTTGAGCAGCTCCTTGGCCTCGGTGATGACCAGCGGATTCCCGTTGAAGGCGGCGAAGGCCTTGCCCGCCCACTCGGCGGCGGCGTCGTGCTCGGGCTTCACGTCCGTGGAGGCGGCCCAGGTGGCCTGCTGGCTCACGTAGTAGAGGGACTGGTAGCCGGCGTTCACCAGCTTGAGGAAGCGGTCGGCCCGTTCCTGGACGGGCGAGAGGGCCTGGGCCATGAGGGGGGCACCAAGAACAAGGGCGGGGAGAAGGGACGGGAGGAGGCGCATGCGGGGCTCCGGGGAACCCTCTATTGTGCCTTCGGGACGGGTGGCCGTCAGCAGGGGAGGAGGATGCTGAAGCTGGAGCCGAAGCCCACCTGGCTCTGGGCCCGGATCTGGCCTTTGTGGGCCGCCACCAGGCGCTGGACGATGGCCAGGCCCAGCCCCACCCCCTTGCTGGCGTCGCTGCGCTCGGACTGGCGGAAGGGGTCGAAGATGTAGGGGAGGTCTCCCGCCGGGATGCCGCGCCCGGTGTCGATGACCGACAGGCGGAGGAAACGCAGGCCGGACTCCACGCCGGAGCCGAACTCGACCCCCGCCTCCATCCGCACGGCCCCGCCCCGGGGGGTGAACTTGAAGGCGTTGTCCACCAGGTTCACGAGGACGCGATCCAGCTTGGACACGTCCCCGCGGATCGTCGGCAGGCCTTCGGGGACCGCCACCTGGAATTCGAGGCCGGCCGAGGCGGCCCGCAGCGGGTACGGGGACATCAGGGCCCGCAGCCAGGGCCCCGGGTCGATCTCTCCGAACTCCATGGGGAGCTGCCCGCTTTCGCTGCGGTAGATCTCCAGCATCTCGTCGAGCAGGGTCTTGATCCGCCCGACGGAGGCCTCGGCCTTGTCCAGCGCCCCGTCTCCCGCCGAGCCCTCCCGCAGCCGCTCCAGGACGAGCCCCAGCACGGTCAGGGGCGAACGGAGGTCGTGGACCAGCATGGTGGTGAAGTTGGTCTTGAGGGTGTTCACCTCCTTGAGCTTGAAGTTGGCATCCAGCAGGTTCTGGTTCTGGATCTCCAGCTCGCGCTGGAGCCGGCCCAGGCTGACCTGGTGCTCCACCCGCACCAGCACCTCCTCCGCACTGAAGGGCTTGGTCACGTAGTCACGTCCGCCCACCCGGAAGGCCCGCACCTTGTCCAGCGGGTCGTCCAGGGCGCTGATGAAGATGATGGGGATGCGGGCCAGCACCGGATCCTGCTTGAAGGCCTCGCAGGTCTCGTAGCCGTCCATGCCGGGCATGTTCACGTCGAGCATCACCAGCTCGGGCGGGTGGCGGCGGGCGGCCGCCAGGGCCATGGCGCCGGAGGGCACGGCCCGAACCCGGTACTGGCGCTCCCGCAGCACCGCGCCCAGCAGGTCGAGGTTGGCCGCGTTGTCGTCCACGATGAGGATGTCGCCCTGGGGCACCAACATGTCGGTCTCCTGATTCATCGGTTCAGCGCGTCAAGCAGTGCCTCGAGCTTGTAAGCCTTGAGCAGCCGCCGCAAGTCCTCCGCCAGCGCGCCGTGGCCCAATCCGTCCACCAGGCCCAGGGCCGCCTCGGTGTCGCCCGTGACGACCGCCTCCTTCAGCGAGGCCCGCCAGGACTCCGGCTGGAGCTGGAGGCCGGACAGGTCGCCCGGCGCTGACGGGGCCTCGGGTTCCCGGGTGAGGAAGCGCAGGCCGAGCAGGCGGCCGGCCACCTCGAAGAGCTGCGCCTCGCGGAAGGGCTTGCCCAGGAAGTCGTCGAAGCCCGCCTTGCGGAGGGTCTCCCGGTCCAGGTCGATGACGCTGGCGGAGATGGCCACGACGAAGGTGTGCGGAAGCCCCTGCTCCAGCTCCTTCCCGCGGAGGACCTGAAGGGCCTCGAAACCGCTCATGCGCGGCATCCGGAGGTCCATCCAGATGAGATCCGGATGGTGGCGCTCCCAGAGCTCCAAGGCCTCGACGCCATCGGCCGCCGTGCGCACCTGGAAGCCGACGGAGGCCAGGAGCTGGGCCAGCAGGTCGCGGTTCTCCGGCCGGTCGTCCACCACGAGTACCGCGGGACGCCGCTGACCGGGCGCCAGGCCCACCACCTGGCCGCCTCCCGCCAGTTCCAGGGGCGGTTCCGCCTCCTCCATGGACAGCTCGAAGCTGAAGCGGCTGCCTTCGCCCAGCCGGCTCTGGAGCCGCAGCTCGCCGCCCATGAGGTGGACCAGGGAGCGGCTGATGTGGAGGCCCAGGCCCGTGCCCTCGGCCGCCAGCGGCTGGGTGGAGGCCTGGAAGAAGGCCTGGAAGAGCTGCCGCTGGTCCTCCTCGGAGATCCCCGGGCCCGTGTCCTCCACGGCGAAGGTCGCCCGCCCCGCGACGTAGCCCGCCCGGAGGGTCACCGACCCCTGCCGGGTGAACTTCACGGCGTTCCCCAGCAGGTTCACCAGCACCTGCCGGAGCTTGGGCGCGTCCCCCTCCAGGTGGGGCGGCAGGGTGGGATCCACCTCCAGCCGCAGCGCCAGCCCCTTCGCTTCGGCCCGGATCCGCTGCATGTCCACCACGCCCTCCAGGAGGGCGGCGGTGCCGAAGGGCTCCGGACGCAGCTCGAGGCCGCCGGATTCGATCTTGCTGAGGGACAGCACGTCGTTGATGAGGGACAGCAGGTGCTCGCCGGCGGCCAGGATGCGGCCCAGCTGCTCGTGATCCTCCGGGCTGCGGCCGGATCGCCGCGCCATCAGCTGGGCGTAGCCGAGGATGGCGTTCAGCGGCGTGCGGAGCTCGTGGCTCATGTTGGAGAGGAAGGCGCTCTTCGCGCGGTTGGCGGCCTGGGCCTTCGCCTCGCTGGCCCGCAGACCGGCCTCCAGGGCCTTCCGCTCCGACAGATCCGAGGCGACGCTCAGGTAGCCCATCGGCTCCCCCTCGGCGCCCGTCACCTGGGAGAGGGCCACCAGCATGGGGATGCGCCGCCCGTCCCTGGCCCGGAAGGTCCATTCCCGCTGGTCGGGCCCCGCCTCCGTGAGCAGGCGGATGAGCTCAAGGTCGGTGGCCACCGGCCGGCCCGCCCGCCGGGCCAGCTCCCCGGCCCGGGCCGCCACTTCCTCCGGATCGAGCCAGATCGCGGACGGCTGGCCCAGGACCTCGCCAGCCCGGTAGCCCAGCAGGGTCTCCGCATAGGGATTGAACCGGCGCACCAGGCCGTCCCGGTCGCGGACGATGACGGCCACCTGGGCGTTCTGCAGCACCGCGCGCTCGCCGGCCTCCTGTTCGGCCAGGGCCTGGATGGTCTCCCGCAGCCGGGCGACCATGCGGTTCAGCTCGTGCCCCAGGTCCGCGAGCTCGTCCCGCCCCTGGACCTCCACCCGGGCCGTCAGGTCGCCCTCGGCGGCGCGGCGCACCTGCGTCAGCATTCCCCGGATGCTGCCGGAGAGGTCGCGGGCGATCAGGTAGCCCAGCCCCAGGGCCGTGACCAGCCCGGCGAAGATCATGGCGTAGGACAGCACCCGGGTCCGGCGGGCCCGCGCCGCCATGGCGTCCAGACTCTGCTGGGCCCCGTCCTCCTGGGCCTGCACCAGTCCGGCCAGCAGGTTGGTCAGGGGCAGGATCTCCGGCAGCAGGTCGTCGTCCACGAAGCGCCCGAGCTCCGGCAGGCGGCCCTCGGCCAGGAGCCCCTCCAGCCGGTCGAGGTCCGTGGCCAGGTAGAGCGAGAGGTGGTCCACGCGGACCAGCGCGTCCGCATCCGTCTGGGCCGGCGCGGACGCCTTGAACTCCGCCCAGTGGCGGCCCGCCTCCCGCCGGGCGGAGCGCACCTGCGCGAGCCCTTCGGCGGGTTCCAGGGTGCCCCCCCGCACCTGGCGGGCGGCGAACAGGATGCGGATGCCGTAGGCGTCCGACACCACCTTCAGGTGCCGCACGGGCACCATGCGGTTCTCGAAGACCCGGATGGCCTGCTGTTCCTCCTGGTGGAGCAGCCCGAGCTGGATCAGCGCCAGCCCCGCCAGGATCGCCGCCACGGCGCTGTATCCCAGCCAGAGCTTGGTGGCGATGCGAAACCGGCTGAGGAACACGGTCATGCGGCCTTCCCTCGGGGTCCGATGGCTGGATCGGCCCAGGATGGGAACCCCTGGGGTCCGGCCAGTGGTGTGGCGGTGGTTCCGTGGAATGATGACGGGACGCCCCGCTGGCGGCAATGCTTCCAGCCCCGCCGGCTTAGAATCGAACCAGCGCCCTGGCCTCCGCCGCCCAGCCCGGAACCCACCATGCCCACCCTCCGCTTCCGCCTGCGCTCCGTCTTCGTGGCCCTCGGCGTCCTGGGCTTCGGCGGCGCGGCACCCGCCGCAGCTCCGCCCTCGCCTCTTGCCATCGCCGCGGCGGCGGACCTGCAGTTCGCCCTGGCCGAGGTGAGGACGGCTTTCATGGCCGCCCATCCGGGCCAGGAGGTGGCCATCACCTACGGCTCCTCCGGCAACTTCTACACCCAGCTCACCAACAAGGCGCCCTTCGACCTCTTCCTGTCCGCGGACCTGGCCTACCCGAAGAAGCTGGTGGAGGCGGGCCTGGCGGACGGGAGCACGGAATTCCGCTACAGCCGGGGCCGCCTGGTGCTGTGGGTGCCGAAGGGCTCACCCATCCCGGTGGAGCAGGGGATGCAGGCGCTCCTGCATCCCGCCGCCCGCAAGGTGGCCATCGCCAACCCGCGCCACGCGCCCTATGGCCGCGCCGCCGAGGCCGCCCTGGCGAAGCTCGGCCTACTGGAGGCCGTGAAGCCCCGCCTGGTCTTCGGGGAGAACATCGCCCAGACCGCCCAGTTCGTGCAGACCGGCGCCGCGGATATCGGCATCCTCGCCCTGTCCCTGGCCAAGGCCCCGGCCATGACGGCCACGGGCCGCCTGTGGGAGCTGCCCCTGGAGGCCTACCCCGCCCTGGACCAGGGTGGCGTGATCCCCAACCACGCCCGGAACCGCCCCGCCGCCCTGGCCTTCCGGGAGTTCATGCGGTCCACGGAGGGAAAGACCATCCTGCGGAAGTACGGCTTCACCACGGACGCCCCCTGATGGACTGGCAGGCCATCCGCCTGAGCCTCTGGCTCGCCTCGCTCACCACGGCGGCGCTGCTGGTCCTGGGCCTGCCCCTGGCCTACTGGCTGGCCTTCTCGCGGCGGCGCTGGAAGTTCCTGGTGGAGGCGGTGGTGGCCATGCCCCTGGTGCTGCCGCCCACGGTGCTGGGCTTCTACCTGCTCCTGGCCATGGGCCCCCGCAGCCCCCTGGGCCGCGCCTGGGAGAGCCTCTTCGGCAGCACTCTGCCCTTCTCCTTCGAAGGCCTGCTCATCGCCTCCGTGCTTTACAGCCTGCCCTTCATGATCCAGCCGCTGGCGGCGGCCTTTGCCTCCGTGGACCGGGGGCTGATCGAGGCCTCCTGGTGCCTGGGCGAATCGCGGGGACGCACCTTCCTCCGGGTGATCGCGCCCCTCTCCTGGGCCGGCATCCTCACGGGCCTGGTGCTCACATTCGCCCACACCCTGGGCGAGTTCGGCGTGGTGCTCATGGTGGGCGGCAACCTGCCGGGCCGCACCCGCACCGTGAGCATCGCCATCTACGACCAGGTGCAGGCCATGGACTACGCGCCGGCGGGACGCACGGCCGCCCTGCTGCTGGGCGTGTCCTTCCTCGTCCTGGCCTTCACCTACGCCCTGCAGCGCCGCCAGAGGAAGCCGTGGACACTCACCTGAACTCCGGCGGCCCCTACCTCCAGGCGGAGGCCGAGCGCCACTTCCCGGGCGGGCCCACCGTCGAGGCGCGCTTCGAGATCCCGGGCCCCGGCTTCTCCATCACCGTGCTCTTCGGCCCGTCGGGATCGGGCAAGACCACCGCCCTGCGCCTGCTCGCGGGCCTGGAGCCCGCGGACCGCGGCGCCATCCGCGTGGGAGGCGAGACGTGGTCCGACGCCGCGGCCCGGATCCACCGCGCACCCCAGGCCCGCCACCTGGGCTTCCTCTCCCAGGCCTACGACCTGTTCCCCCACCTCACGGTGGCCGCGAACCTCGGCTACGGCCTGGCGGCGCCGGAGCGGGCCGCCCGCGTGGCGGAACTTCTCCCCCTGCTCGGTCTGGAGGGACTTGGCGATCGCCTCCCCGGAGAGCTCTCTGGAGGCCAGCAGCAACGCGTCGCCCTGGGCCGTGCCCTGGCCCGGAAGCCCCGCCTGCTGCTGCTGGACGAGCCGCTGTCGGCGCTGGACCAGCCCTCGCAGCAGCGTCTCCGCAAGGAGCTGCGTGAGCTGCTGCGGACGCTCGACATTCCCACGGTCCTCGTCACCCACGATCGTGCCGAGGCGCTCCAGCTGGGCGACCGCCTGGTGGTGATGGACCAGGGCCGCGTCTGCCAGAGCGGAGGCATCCAGCAGGTCTTCGACCGGCCCACGGATCCTGCCGTGGCACGCATCCTGGGCGTGGAGACCGTGGTGCTGGGCCGCATCGAATCCATCGCCGACGGCATGGCCACCATCGCCGTGGGCACGGCGCAGATCCACGCGGCCGATCCAGGCAGCCTCGGCTGGCAGGTCTTCGTCTGCATCCGCGGGGAGGACGTGGCCGTGGAGCGCGGCTGCGGCCCCGGACCCGGGTCCACCGTCCGCAACCGCCTGCCCGCCCGCATCACGGCCCTGCAGCGGGAAGGCTCCCTGGTGCGGGTCGCCCTCGATGCCGGCTTCCCGCTGGAGGGCCTCGTCACGCGCCAGGCCTGCGCGGACCTCCGCCTGGCCGAAGGCGACCAGGTCTGCGCCGTCCTCAAGGCCGCCGCCGTGCACCTCATTCCGCACGATTGATCAAGGCCTGGCCGCGCCCCGCTCGAGGTCTGCAAGGGTCCGCTCCAGGTCGCGCCGCCCGGCGGGATCCGACGCCTGGGCCAGCAGCGACCGGAGGATGGCCGTGTGGGCCGTCCGAAGCGCCTCGGCCGCCGGGACGGCCACGTCCGGCTTCACACCCACTCGCTCCCAGTTGGTGTTCGTCACGGGGTTGATGGCTCGACCGGTAGGGATGAATGCGTGGAAACCGTGGCCCAGGAGCACGGCACCGCCGGGGTTGGCGCCACCACCCGTCGTCTCGCCCACCAGCGTGGCCCGCTTCTGGGCCTGGAGATCGTAGGCGCACTCTTCGCCACCAGAGAAGGTCCGCTTCGAGGTGAGGACGTAGATGGGCTTCAGGTAGCGGGGGGAGGCGGTGGCCGTGGTCCAGTACTGGCGCGTGGCGTTCCGGGGCCGGTTGTAGATGGAGTTGAGGTGGCGCGCATCGCCCTCCTCGAAGAAGTGGCTCACCAGGTAGGCCACGCTCTCGGGATCGCCGCCCCCGTTCTGGCGCAGGTCGAGGATGAGGGCCTCGGTGCCCGACAGGAGGGAGAGGGCCGCGGAGAACGCCGGACCCACGGCCTCCGTGAGCCCGAAGCCCCGGATATCCAGGTAGCCCACGTTCCCCGGCAGCTGCTCCACCCGGGCGACACCGAAAGCGACGCGCTGGGCGAACCGCTTCATTTCGGCCAGCTCCTCCCGCGTCGGCGGCTTGTCCTCGTCATCGCTCATGGGCTTGAAGGCCGGGTCGTAGCGCACGCGGAAGTGGCCGTCCTGGCCCAGATCCCGGAGGTCCCGGGTGAGCGCCTCGGCGAAGATCCCGGCCGTGGCTGCGCCGTCATAAGCACCTCCGGCCGCCCTGGCCTTCAGGGCGGTCCCGACCTTCTCGGCCACCTCGGGGAAGACATAGCGGGCCTTCAGCTCTCGGGCGAGGGTCTCCACCACGGCCTTGCGCTGGTCGGGCCGGACGGGGGCAGGCTCCTGCGCGGGAAGGGCGAGGATCAGGCCGGGCAGCAGGATGGGAAGGAACGGATGCATGGGGCCTCCTGGATGACTCAGGTTTCGCGCGGACCCGCATCCCGGTCTAGCCGGCAGGATGCCGAAAGACCGGCAGGGTGCCATCATGCCGCATGCCCAAGCCCGACCTGGACGACCTGGACCGCCGCCTCCTCGCGGAACTGGGCGCCGACGCGCGGCTGACCCAGGTGGCCCTGGCGGCGCGGGTGGGCCTGTCCCGCTCCGCCGTGCAGGAGCGCCTCAAGCGCCTGGAACGGGATGGCGTCATCCTCGGCTACACCCTGCGCCTGGGCCAAGACTCCCGGCCCGGGGTTCGGGCCTACCTGCTGGTGCGCGGCAGCGGCCCCAG
Source organism: Geothrix paludis (assembly GCF_022808815.1). Taxonomy (GTDB): domain Bacteria; phylum Acidobacteriota; class Holophagae; order Holophagales; family Holophagaceae; genus Geothrix; species Geothrix paludis. The sequence goes on from NZ_JAKZLC010000004.1 coordinate 312,010, forward strand.
CCACGAGCGGGCTCTGAAGAGGCTGGAGGCCTTTCCCGAGGTGCGGGTGGCCGATAGCGTGAGCGGCGACATCGACTTGGTGCTGCAGCTGGAGGCCGATCGTCTGGAGGACCTCAACCGCATCCGCGACGAGGTGGCCCGCCTGCCTGGCATCGCCTCCACCCAGACCCTGCTGGTGATGGCGGCGCGCTTCGACCGGCGCTGACACGGAACGGGCCCCGATCGGGGCCCGTTCTTCGTGGAAACTCGGGTCAGGCCTTGGTCCAGCGCAGCACGGGCTTGCGCGCGGCCGTGGTCTCGTCCATGCGACGCATGGGGGCGAGGGTGGGGGCGTGGTGCAAGGGCTCGGGGTTCTCCTCCACTTCCTTCGCGATGGCGAGCATGGTGTCGCAGAAGGCGTCCAGCTCGCCCTTGTCCTCGCTCTCCGTGGGCTCGATCATCAGCGCGCCGGGCACGATCAGCGGGAAGTAGATCGTGGGCGGGTGATAGCCGTGGTCGATGAGGCGCTTGGCGATGTCCAGGGTGTGGACGTCGTGCTTGGCCTGGAGCGTGTCGCTGAAGACCACCTCGTGCAGGCTGGGCGAATCGATGTGCAGGGCGTAGGCGCCCTTGAGGCGGGCGCGGATGTAGTTGGCGTTCACGATGGCGCGGAGCGTGGCCTCGCGCAGGCCGTCGGAGCCGTGGCTCAGGCAGTAGGTGAGGGCGCGCACCAGGATGCCGAAGTTGCCGAAGAAGGTGTGCACCTTGCCGATGCTCTGGGGCCGGTTCCAGTCCCAGCGGTAGGTGTGCTTCGGCACCTCGCCCTCGCCCACCTTCACCGTGTCGCGCACGACGGCGGGCACGGGCAGGAAGGGCAGCAGCTTCTCGCCCACGCAGACGGGGCCGGCGCCGGGGCCGCCACCACCGTGGGGGGTGGAGAAGGTCTTGTGCAGGTTCAGGTGCATGACATCCACGCCGAAGTCGCCGGGACGGGCCACGCCCACGAGGGCATTCATGTTGGCGCCGTCCATGTAGACCAGGGCGCCCACGCTGTGCAGCAGGTCGCTGATCTCCTTGAAGCGGTACTCGAAGACACCCACGGTGTTGGGGTTGGTGATCATGGCGCCGGCGATCTCGGGGCCCAGTTCGCCCACCAGGGTCTTCAGGCCCTTGCGGACCTTGCCGTTCACGGGGTCGGTCACGTCCTCGAAGCTGATGGTGCCGTCGGGACGGGAGGGCAGCTCCACCACGTCGTAACCGGCCATGGCGGCGGTGGCGGGGTTGGTGCCGTGGCCGCTGTCGGGGATGAGGATCACGCGGCGCTTGGCGCCCTGGGCCACGTGGTAGGCCCGGATCAGCATGACGCCCGTGAGCTCGCCGGCGGCGCCGGCGCTGGGCTGGAGGGTGACGCCGGGCAGGCCGGTGATCTCCTTCAGCCACTCCTGCAGGGTGTAGAGCAGCTCCAGGTTGCCCTGCACGAGGGCGTCAGGTGCCATGGGGTGGCTGTCCGTGAAGCCAGGCAGCCCGGCGACCTTCTCGTTCAGCCGCGGGTTGTGCTTCATGGTGCAGGAGCCCAGCGGGTAGATGCCGTCGTCCACGCCGTAGTTCCACTTGGAGAGGCGCGTGAAGTGGCGGATGACCTCCACCTCGCTCAGCTCGGGCAGGGCGTCGAAGCCCTGGCGCTTGAGGTGGGCGGGGCGGGTGTCTTTGGCCGCCGGCACGTCGAGTTTCGGCAGGTCCATGCCCCGCTTGCCGGGGACGGAGCGTTCGAAGGAGAGGGGTTCGCGCTGACGAAGGAACATGTGACCTCTCCTTAAACCGTGGCGGGGACGCGGGCCAGGATCTCGACGAGGCTCTCGATCATCCGGCGGGTGTGGAGTTCGGTGGCGCACCAGAGGATGCAGCCCTGGTACTCGGGGTAGAAGCGGCCCAGGTCCAGGCCCGGCAGCAGGCTCTCCGCGAGGCAGGCCTCCTGCAGCGCGGCCAGGTCGCCCTTGTAGCGCAGCACGAACTCGTTGAAGAAGGGGGCGTCGAAGACCGGCTCCATGTCCGGCAGGTCCAGCAGGCGCTGGCGCAGGTGCTGGGCCTTGGCCACGTTCTGCGCCGCCAGGCCCTTCAGCCCCTCGGGGCCGGCGAGCTGCAGGAAGATGTTGGCCCGCAGGGTCACGAGGCCCTGGTTCGAGCAGATGTTGCTGGTGGCCTTGTCGCGGCGGATGTGCTGCTCGCGGGCGGTGAGCGTCAGCACGTAGCCCGTCTTGCCGTCCAGATCCTTGGTCTGGCCCACCACGCGGCCGGGAATCTCGCGCTTGTGCGTGTCCTTCACCGCCAGGAAGCCGAGGTACGGTCCGCCGAAGGTGGGCCGGTTGCCGAAGCTCATGGCCTCGCCGCAGGCCATGTCCGCGCCCACCTTGCCGGGCGCCTCCAGCCACCCGAAGGCCAGGGCCTCCTGGGTGACGCTCACCAGCAGGGCGCCGGCGGCATGAACCGGGCCGGCCAGGGCCGTGAGGTCCTCCACGGCGCCCAGGAAGTTGGGGTAACCCACCATCACGGCGGCCACGTCCTCGTTCAGCTTGGCCTGCAGGTCGGCCAGGTCCGTCACGCCGTCCTTGAGGCCCACTTCGACGAGGTGCAGATCCTGGTGGGGCGCGAAGGCGGTCTGGAGCACGTCGCGGTAGAGGGGGTGGAGACCCCGGCTCACCAGCACGGTGTGGCGCTTCTTCTGGACGCGCACGGCCATGAGGGCGGTTTCCACGCAGGCGGTGCCGCCGTCGTAGAGGCTGGCGTTGGTCACGTCCAGGCCCGTCAGGTCGCAGATGAGCGTCTGGTACTCGAAGATGTGCTGCAGCGTGCCCTGGCTGATCTCGGGCTGATAGGGCGTGTACGCTGTGAACCACTCCTGGCGGCTCACCATGGCATCAATGGCCGCGGGCACGAAGTGGTCGTAGGCGCCGGCCCCGAGGAACTGGGCGCAGAAGCGGGTGTTCTTGTTGGCCAGGTCCAGCATCTGCCAGGCCACTTCCTGCTCGGAGCCCTGGGTGGGCAGGTCCAGCCCCCGGTTCAGGCGCAGCCCCTCCGGAATGCCCGAGAGGAGATCCTCGGCGCGGGCGACGCCGATCGTGTCCAGGAGGGCTCGATCTTCGACAGGAGAAGAGGGCAGGTAGCGCATGACGGCCTCGGGTGAGAGCGGATGAAATCCCGGCTCTTCAGGGTATCAGCCCGGGGCGGGAGCCCCTCCTGTGCAGGCGATCACAGACCACCCTGGTGCAGACCACCGCCCTTACCTTCGCTTCCAGAAGTCGAAGGGCTGGGTTCCGATGACCACATCGAAGCTCCCCGTGGCCGGACGGGTTTCCTGGGGGGTCCTCAGCTTGAGGAACCCATAGGACAGCTCCACATAGAACTTGGACAGGAGCGTGGTGCGCACCAGGAGCCCCTTGCCCTCGGCCCGGTAGTCGGTGTCCGCGTGGAAGAGGGTATCCGCCTCACGGGAGAACCAGGCCAGGTCGAAGCGCGGCACCACCTCCAGGGTGAGACCCAGGCCGCTGTAAATGCGGAAGGGCACGCCGAACCTCGCCACCCCGAAATTGGGCGCCACGAGGCCCGAGGCCCGGGAGCCGAGGACGAAGGAGGGCCCCCCCAGCACCCACCAGCGATCCAGGGGCAGCCGGCGGCCCTGGCCCCACTCCAGGTCCAGGTCGGCCCCCACGAACTCGGTGAAGGCGTGCAGGCCCCGGGCCCGGAAGTAGGCCTGCTGGAAGTCGCCGCCGGGAAGGGTTCCGGCCTTCGTCCGGCCCGCGCCGCCCCGGAGCCTCAGGAGCAGCCCCTCCCGGGGCAGGGTGTGCCGGTCGAAGTTGTCCCATTCGGCGGAAAGGAAGGCCGCGTCCTGGGCCTGGGTCTGGCGCAGCCCCCCCTCCAGGAAGGCCACGTTCCGCCGCTCCAGGTCGAAGCTCACTTTCCCCGTCCCCAGGTTGCTGAACCGGAAGTAGGTCCGCAGCACCAGATCCGAGGCGCTGATGCGCCCCTCCGCGCCGCCGACGGGCAGCTGGGGGGCGGGCCACAGCGGGGGCACCTCCAGGCGTTGCTGCCAGTAGTTCCCGCTGAGTTCCATCCCGGCCCCCGGCGAGAAGCTGAAGGGGGCCCGCAGGGCCAGGGTGGCCTGCTGCTGCAGCCGGTTGCGGGCCGCGCTCAGCTCCAGTTCCGAGCCCGTGAAGCCCAGGTTGAGGGCCTGGTAGGTCAGGCCCAGCTGCCCGCCCAGCGTGCTTTCGTAGCCGAGGGACAGGTCGAGCCGGTCCTGCCGCTGGGGCACGGGGATCAGGGTCAGGACGGTTCCCCCTCGGCCGTCGGGGCGGGTGAGGTAGTGCAGCTCAGCCAGGTGGAGCCGGTGCTCGGCCAGGGCGATGCGCTGCTGGAGCGTGACCGGCCGGAAGGGTCCGCCCTCCAGGCGGCCCAGGATCCGCAGCAGGTGGGCCTCGTCCACCGCCGGGCCGGACGCGGGCCACACATTGACCTGGGTGATCAGGGGTTCCCGGAGGACCACGCTGAGGCGGCCGGACTCGGGGTCGAAGCCGGATCCGCGCGCATCCACGAGGGGACTGCCGTCCATCAGGAGGCCGTAGACCACCTGGGACACCACGTCCCCGAAGGTCTTGGGATTGAAGGGGGCGCCGACCGTGATCCGGCTGGCCAGGGCCCGCTCGACGCGGGGGATCCAGGCCGGCGGCGCGTTCACGGCCAGCTCGGTCACCGGCGGATAGGGCCGCAGGTGGACGGTCAGGGTTCGGTCGGGCTCCACGGTGGCCCAGGCCTCCCGCGCGAGGCCGTGGACCAGGACCTGCTGGAGGAGGATCCGCACATCCAGCAGGGAGAACCCGCCCGCACCGGGGGCAGCACTGGGGCCGGTTTTCAGGGTCGCGGACAGGATCCCCTCCAGGGTCTCCCCGACTGGAAGGGGGCTCTCGAAGACCACCCGATCCGCCGGCAGGACCTCCTGCCCCGCGGTCTTCCCGCGCAGGAAGGTCGCGAGCTCCTCCAGGCGGGCATCGAAGGCCTCGCGGCCCTGAAGCACCAGCTTCGGCGCCAGGCTCCCGTATTCCAGGAAGGGAGCGTCGCGGATATCGGGCCGGATGAGGAAGTCCGCCGCCGCGCGGCTCTCCCACTGGCGGCGCTCCACCACCAGGTCCAGGCTGCGGGAGGCCACGGAGAAGATGCTGGTGGCCTGGCGGTGTTCCAGGGGGTTGCTGATGTCCACGGCGATGACCACGTCGGGATGGAAGGCCTCCTTCGCCGTGGACACGGGCAGGTTCTCCACTAGGGCGCCGTCGACGTACTGCTGCCCTTCGATCATCACGGGCCGGAAGCCCCCAGGCACCGCCATGGAGGCGCGCACGGCCTCCACCAGGTCCCCGTTGCCGAAGACCCGCCCCTGGCCCGTCTCCAGGTTCGTGGCCAGGATCCGGAGGGGCCGCCGCATCCGGTCGAAGTCCCCTTCGGAGAAGTAGGCGCCCCGGGCCAGCAGGCCCTGGAGGGTGCGCTGCACCTCCAGGCCGCTGCGCAGCCCCTGCGCAAAGGTCGTCTGTCCGTTCTTGCGTTCGATGGACATGAAGGTGGACTCGCGGTCCTCCTGCTCGTCCAGGGTCTCGCCGGGGTTGCGGAGCAGCGGCTCCAGGAAGGCGCGGGTCAGGTCCAGGCGTCGGAAGAGATTCTCGATCTCGCCGCCCGTGAAGCCGCTGGCGTAGAGGGCCCCCACCAGGGCCCCGGCGCTGGTGCCTGTGACGCTGTCCAGGGGGAAGCCCACCTCCTCGAAGCGCTGCAGCACCCCGATATGCGCCAGGCCGCGGGCTCCCCCCCCGCTGAGGGCCAGGGCCACCCGCGGCATGCCGGGGATCTCCACCCGGGGCACGAAGCGGAACACCATGTCCGGCGGCTGGACCGTGACTTCGATGCGCCGGGGAAGGACGGGCGGCTGGGCAGGTGATTGGGCAGGCGGCTGGGCGGGGGGGACGGCCTGGGCCGCCAGCTCCGCCGACACGGCCAGAGCCAGCAGGGCTGGCATGGCCCGGGCCAGCAGCCTCCGCCTCATGCGAGCGCGGCCCGCTGCGCCTCCATCAGCGCCGCGCATCCCGCGAGACCCAGGTCCACCAGCCCGTCGGCCTCGGCGCGGCTGAAGGGACGGCCTTCGCCCGTGCCCTGGAGCTCCACCAGCATCAGCTCGCCCCCTCCGGTTGCCGCACGGGCCGCCACCAGGTTGCAGTCCACCGCGGCCAGGTGGTCCTCTTCGTATTCGAGGTCCAGCACCAGGCCCCGGCGCCCGTCGCCGGCTTCCACGATGCCCGCGCTCACCGCGGCCACCTGGCGGACCAGGGCCGCCTCCAGCCCCCGGGACCGCAGCGCCAGCGCCGCGGCCACCCAGGCCCCGGTGATCGAGGCGCAGCGGGTGCCCCCGTCGGCGTTCAGCACGTCGCAGTCCACCGTGAGGGTGCGCTCACCCAGGGCGGACAGGTCCACGGCCTGGCGGAGGCTGCGGCCGATGAGCCGCTGGATCTCCACCGTGCGACCCTGCTGCTTGCCTCGGGCAGCCTCGCGGTCAGACCGGGTGTTCGTGGCCGCGGGCAGCATGCCGTATTCCGCCGTGAGCCAGCCCGTGCCCCGGCCCTTCATCCAGCCCGGCACTTTCTCCTCCAGGCTGGCGGCGCAGAGCACGTGGGTGCGGCCCATGCGGATCAGGCAGGATCCGGCCGCGTGGAGCTGGACGCCGGTTTCAAATTCCAGGCTTCGAAGGTCGTCGCCGCGACGCATCAGCACCCCTTCCACTCGATCTTTTCGACGCGGCCCTGATGCCGCCCCCCTTCGAAAGGTGTTTCCAGGAACAATTTCAGGTAGTATTCCGCCTTGAGCGGATCCGTCAGCCGCTGGCCGAAAGCGATGGCGTTCGCGTCATTGTGCTGCCGTGCCAGTGCCGCGTGCTCAGGGGAGGTCACCAGCGCGCAGCGGATGCCGGCATGGCGGTTGGCCGAGATGCTGATGCCGATGCCGGAGCCGCAGACCAGCACCAGGCGCTCCCATTGATCCATGCCCTGCGCCGCCCGGTGCGCGAAATCCGGGTAGTCCACCGAGGCCGTCCCATCCGTGCCGAAATCCACCACCTCATGTCCCTGACCCAGGGCCCACGCCTTCAGCCGTTCCTTCAGGTCGAACCCCGCATGATCGCTTGCAAAGCCGAGTCTCATCGTCCTGCTCCCTGGGCCGCGCCCCATAGCCCCAAGCCTACATCGGCCAGCGCGCGCGCCGTCCGATATCTAGAGTCCGCCGCTTCATGCTGAACCCCTTCCTCCAGTACCGACCCCAGGACCGGGGCTTCCTGCTCTGCATGCCCGAGGCGGTGGAACCCGCCGAGTGGGCCCGCGCCCTCCGGACCCTCCCGGGCGAGCTGCAGGGCCGCGAGCGCCTCACGCCCGCCAAGGCCCAGATCTTCCTGCCGGACGCCACCCTGGTGGAGATGCACGCGGTGCCCCTCCGCTGGCAGCGGGCCTACCCCTGGCTCTCCTCCCTGGCCCTGCGCCCGGCCCACGCCGGCCCCACCCTGCGCTACTGGGCCACGGCCCTGCGCCTGCTCCAGTCCCTGGTGGTCCGCGGCGCCCTGCTGCCCCAGCTGGACACCCGCGGAAACCCGTGGAAGGCCCGCTGGGGCGTGAGCCTCACCAGCCCCTCGGACCGCACCGCCCTGCGCCAGCTAGCGGAGGCCATGCCCCCCGCGGCCCTGGCCTTCCCCGAGAACGACACCTGGGCCTTCACCAAGACCGTGGCCCTCGGCGAGCTGGACGCCTTCGACATCGAGGACGACCTGGCCATGCCGCCTTCCGTGGATGCCGTGCTGTCGGCCTTCCTGGAGGACGGGGCGGACTTCATCATGCGCTTCGTGGCCGGCGGCCTGCGGGCCGGCGATGATCCCCGCCTGGGCCTCATCCACCGGCTGCGGGGGCACAAGCGGGACCGCCTTCCCTGGGACGAGCGGCTCATGGTGGCCCTGTCCCACCAGCTGCCGGAGTTCCCCACCATCGGCATCACCGAGCGCACCCTGGGCGAACAGCTGGCCCAGTGGAGCGAGGGCGCCCGTCCCCAGTGGCTGCGGCCCCGCCTGGCCCTGGAGGCCCCGCCCGTGCCCACCCACAGCCAGGCCGTGCAGGAGGCCGACCGGCTCGTGGAGGAGGGGTGGATCCTGAAGGTGGGCCTGGAGACCGAGGCGGGCGTGGACATCGGCGTCGCCAAGCTCTGGGAGCCCAGCACCGAGCCCGAGGTGCTCCAGGCGCGCCAGGTCCTGCTGCGGGGCCTGGCCCGCGCCGTGCCCTTCTTCCCCGCGCTGGAGCGGGCCCTGGCGGGACAGCGCCCCGAGGACCTGCTGCTGCGCCCCACCGAGGCCTGGAGCTTCCTGACCCGGGGCGCGGCCCAGCTGAAGGAGGCCGGCTTCCTCGTCCACATTCCCGAGGCCCTGGCGGACTTCGGCGGCGCCAAGCGGCTGCGCGCCAAGGTGCGCCTGGGCGCCCGCAGCGTCATCGAGTCGGCCCCCGCCACCCAGGTGGGTCTGGAAGGCAGCGTCAGCGCCGACTGGTCGCTCATGCTGGGCGACGACGCCCTGAGCGTGGAGGACTTCGCCCAGATGGCGAGCCTCAAGCACCCGCTGGTGGCCTGGAAGGGCAAATGGGTGGCCCTGGATCCCGAGACCCTCAAGCAGATCTCCACGGTCCTCCAGGCCAGCCGGGGCGCCGGCTTCGAGAGCATGACCAAGGGCGAGGCCCTGGCCGCGGCCCTCACGGGCACCGCCCGGATCCCCGGCGTGAGCGAGGCCATCGAGGTGGAGGTGGCCGGCGACTTCGGCGCCGCCCTGGAGGACCTCAAGATCCTCCCGGACAAACCCATCACCCAACCCGCCAGCTTCCACGGCCAGCTACGCCCCTACCAGCTGCGCGGCCTGGCCTGGCTGGAGGGCCTGTCGCGCCTGGGCCTGGGCGGCATCCTGGCCGACGACATGGGCCTGGGCAAGACCATCCAGGTGCTGGCCCTGCTGCTGCACCGCCAGGAGCAGAGCCCCCAGCACGGCCCGGCCACGCTCCTCGTCTGCCCCACCTCCCTGCTGGGCAACTGGGAGCGCGAGCTGGCCAAGTTCGCGCCCAGCCTGCCGGTCTTCGTGCACCACGGCAACAACCGCGACCCCCTGCCCGGCACCTTCAAGCCGCACACCCTCGTGCTCACCACGTACGGCGTGGTGCGCCGCGAGGAGGACACGTTCTCCGCCCGCGCCTGGGGCATGGTGGTGGTGGACGAGGCCCAGGCCATCAAGAACGCGGGCTCGGCCCAGGCCAAGGCCGTCCGGCGCCTGCGGGGCAGCTTCCGCCTGGCCCTCACGGGCACGCCCATCGAGAACCGGCTCACGGAGCTCTGGTCCATCCTCAGCGCCGCCCTGCCCGGCTACCTGGGGAGCGAGTCCCACTTCAAGGAGGGCTTCGCCACGCCCATCGAGAAGTACCGGGATCCCGACGCCGCCCAGGAGCTCCGCCAGCGCATCGGCCCCTTCATCCTGCGCCGCCTCAAGAGCGACCGGGCCATCATCCAGGACCTGCCGGACAAGCAGGAGATGAAGGTCTTCACGACGCTCAGCCGCGAGCAGGCGGAGCTCTACCAGTACCGCGTCGAGAAGATGGACGAGGAGCTGACCGCCGCCAGCGGCATCGAGCGCCGGGGCCGCATCCTGGCCCTGCTCACCCACCTCAAGCAGATCTGCAACCACCCCAGCCAGTTCCTGAAGGCCCAGGGGCCGTACCGCGGCCGCAGCGGCAAGCTGGACCGCCTCACGGAGATGCTCGAGGAGGTCGTCGAGGCCGGCGAGCGGGCCCTGGTCTTCACCCAGTTCAAGGAGATGGGCGACCGGCTCCAGGTCCACCTCCAGGACGCCCTGGGCTTCGAGCCGCCCTTCCTCCACGGCGGCACCACGCGGGAAGGCCGCGACGAGCTGGTGCGCAGCTTCCAGGAGGATCCCGACTCCTCGCCGGTGCTGCTGCTGAGCCTCAAGGCGGGCGGCGTGGGCCTCAACCTCACGGCGGCCACCCATGTCTTCCACTTCGACCGCTGGTGGAACCCGGCCGTGGAGGACCAGGCCACGGACCGCACCTACCGCATCGGCCAGACGAAGAACGTGCAGGTCCACAAGCTGGTCACCATCGGCACCCTGGAGGAGAAGATCGACGCCCTGCTGGAATCCAAGCGCGACCTCGCGGACCGCGTGGTGGGCACGGGCGAAGGCTGGCTCACGGAGCTGGACGACGACGCCCTGCGCCGCCTGGTGGCGCTGGATCCAGACGCCGAGCTGATGGATGCCGATGAAGGCGGCGGAGAGGACCAGGCCCCCAGGCCGGTCCGCCGCAAGGCGAAGGAGGTGGCGCCATGATCAGCCACGCCGACCGCTTCGGCACCACCTGGTGGGGCCGCCTCTGGATCCAGGGCCTCGAGAAGCTCGGGGACGACTACGAGAACCGCCTGCCCCGCGGGAAGAAGTACGCGGAGGACGGCCATGTGTCGCACTTCGGCGTCCAGCCCGGCGAGATCCAGGCCCGCGTCCATGGCCGCAAGACCTACAACGTGACCCTGGGCCTGCCCGCCCTCACCGCCGCCCAGTGGGAGAAGGCCCTGGCCCGCATCGCGCAGGAGAGCCGCTTCGTGGCCTCGCTGCTGGCGGGCGAGATGCCGCAGGGCCTGGACGAAACCTTCCGCGAGGCGGGCGCCAGCCTCTACCCCCGCGTGCCCAAGGAACTGCAGACCCACTGCGACTGCCCGGACTGGGCCAACCCTTGCAAGCACGTGGCCGCCGTCTGCTACGTGATGGCCGAGGCCCTGGACCGCGATCCCTGGCTGCTCTTCGACCTGCGCGGCAAGAGCCGCGACGAGGTGATGCAGGCCCTCCAGGCCGCCCTGGAGGCCGCCGCCGTGGCCGCCCCCAAGAAGCGGGGCCGTCCTCCCAAGAAGCAGACGACGGTGGCGGATCTCCTCAAGCGGGAGCAGGCGCAGCCCGAGCCGTGGCGGCACCTCCCCGAGGAGGCCTACGATGCCCTGCCCATGCCCCTTCCCGAGGTCGCCATCCCCCGCGTGATCCCGCCCGACCCGTCCGTGTTCACCCAGTTGGGCCCCCTGCCCCACGCCCGCATCGAGACCAGCCTCTGCCTGGCGGCCCTCATGCATCGCACGGCCCAGTGGGTGCTGCAGCAGATCGAAGAAGGCCCCCGCCGCCTCGACGACGGGGAAGGCGAGGGCGAGCCCGAGCAGCCAGCCTCGCCCTTCGACACGCCCCTGCCGCCCCCGGCCAAGGCCGGCCGCAACTGGCGCCACAAGAAGCGGCGCTGGGGTAAAAAACAAGGACAATAGTCTGTTCCAGGAGTTCCCATGCGCGCCATCGCCACGCCGAACGCCCCCGCCGCCATCGGCCCCTACAGCCAGGCCCAGATCTCCGGCGGCCACCTGTTCACCTCCGGCCAGATCCCCCTCGTCCCCGAAACCATGGAGATGGTCACCGGCCCCATCGAGGCCCAGGCCGAGCAGGTGCTGAAGAACCTCAGCGCCGTGCTCGCCGCCGCCAATACCGGCTGGGACCGGGTGGTGAAGACCACGGTCTTCCTCGCGGACATGGGCGATTTCGCGGTCTTCAACGCCGCCTACGAGAAGGCCTTGGGCGCCGCCAAGCCCGCCCGCAGCACCGTCGCCGTGGCCGCGCTGCCCCGCGGGGCGAAAGTGGAAATCGAACTGATCGCCGAGGTCTAGCCCAGGCCCAGCCTCGCCTTGAGGGCGGGCGCGGCACCTCGGCTGACCTCCACTTCGGCGCCTCCGGCAAGGCGCACGAGGAGGCGGCCGAAGTCACCGGTGCGGACACCCACCACGGCCTCGGGCCGGATCAGCAGGTGCCGGTGGCCGCGCACCACCCGGGGGCCCAGGGCCGTCTCCGCCTCGGCGAGGGTCTTCCAGGTGGTGCGCAGGCGGTCTCCGGCGTAGGCCCACACGGCCTCTTCCTCGAAGGCGAAGTGCGTGGTCTTGGCCAGGTCCACGAACACCAGCCCGTCCCCCGCGCGCACGGGGAAGCGGAAGGGACCACCCGGACGGGGGTCCTCCCGGTCCAGGCGCGTCCGCAGGCGCTGGAGGGTGGCGCCGAGCCGCTCGGCGGTGACGGGCTTGAGCAGGTAGTCCGCCGCGGCCTGCTCGAAGGCCTTCACGGCGTGCTCCGCGTAGGCAGTCACGAACACCACGGGGAGGTCCCGGGGCAGGTCGGCGGACACGTCCAGACCCGTGAGGCCCGGCATCTGGATGTCCATGAAGAGGGCGTCCACGGCCTCGCCGCGGTCCAGCCAGGTCAGCACGGAGGGGCCGTCCTCGAGCTCGGCGACCACCTCGCAGCCGGCCTCGCGGAGGAGGCGGCTTAGGCGCTTCAGGTTGAAGGGCTCGTCCTCGGCCACGAGCACGCGCAGCGGCTTCACGGCGCCACCTCCAGGTCCAGCTCGGCGATGGTCCAGTCGCCCTCCCGGCGCAGCCGCAGGGCATCCGGACCGGCGCCCAGCAGATCCAGGCGCTCCCGCAGATTCGACAGCCCCACGCCCTTCCCCTCGCCGTCCGGCGCCGGGCCGGTGTTGGCCACGCGGATGTGGAGGCGGGTCCCCTCGCCGCGCACCACGACCTCCAGCTCGCCGCCCCCGACGGCCTTCGACACCCCGTGCTTCAGGGCGTTCTCGACGAGGGGCTGGATCATGAGCGGCGGAACCTCCACGGCATCCAGCCCGGCGGGCCAGTCCCAGCGCTCGCGAAGGCGCCGGCCCAGGCGGATGCGCTCCAGGGCCAAGTGGTGCGCCACGAGGCGCCGCTCGTCGCCCAGGGGCACCCGCAGGCGGGAGCCCTGGTCCAGCAGGGCCCGCAGCAGGTCCGACAGGTTCACGAGGGCGGCCTCGGCGGCCTGCGGATCCTCGCGCACCAGCTCCGTGAGCCCGCTGATGGCGTTGAAGAGCACATGCGGATTCATCTGGCCCTGGAGGGCGCGGGTCTGGGCCTCCTTGGCGGCGCGGCGCGCGGCCGCCTCCTGGAGCTCGGCGCGCTCGCGGTCCGCCAGCACCCAGCCCAGGAGGAGGCCGAAGCATAGGTGGGCCACACCGAGGGCCCAGAAGCGCGGATGGATGGGGAACCCATGTCCTTCGGCGCCCGGCCCCATCATCGAACCGGACATCAGACCGGGGCCCCGTCGGGGGCCGCCGTGTTCCATCATGCCCACGCCCCGGCCAGGCCCAGGCCCAGGCCCCCGGCCCATGGGCATGGGCGAGGCGCCCGTGGCCGCCAGGGCCAGCAGCACGGCGAAGGTGAGGGCCGCCATCCAGGGCAGGGCCTGGACCGCGCCCCGCAGGGGTGAGGCCATGGGCGCCCCGTCGCTGCTCCACTGCCAGGGCAGCGGCGCGAGCACCAGGAAGACCACCACCCACAGGGAGGGCGCCAGCAGATCCAGGAGGTCCGGTCCGGGCCCCCCCAGGAGCAGCCTCGCCCCGTTCCAGGCGAGGCCGAACAGCAGCGCGGCGCCCCAGGTCCGGGGGCGCCGCGTCCGCTGCCAGGTGGCCTGGAAGACCGCAGAAGCGCGCATGGAGCTTCAGGATAATCGGTGGCGCTACTGGGCCATCGGGCAATCGGGATTCATGCCCGGGCCGGCGCCGGGGCCGCGGCCGTGGCGAGGCCCCATGCCCGCGCCGCGCCCCATACCGGAGCCCATGCCGGGACCCATGGGCATCTTCTCGAACTGGGCCTTCTGTTCAGGCGTCAACAGCGGAACGATCTCCTGCCGGACGGCGCGGTGCTCCAGCATCACGGCGAACTGGGCGGCGGAGACCTTCTCGTGCAGGGCCTGGAGGGTCTTGGCATCGGTGGACGCACTGGCCATGGCCTCCCGCAGGGCCTGGTGGGCCGCCTGGGCGGCTTCCACCTTGGCCTGGATGGCCGCCTGGTGGCGCTCATGGATGGCCTTCACCTGAGTCTGCTGGGCCTCGGTGAGGTGGAGGGCCCGGAGGGCCCGACCAGACGCGAAGCCGGGTCCAAATCCAGGGCCCCGGCCCTGCGCGGCGAGGGATGTGCCGAGCACCAGCATGGCGGCGGCGAGCGCGGTGAATCGGAAGGGATGGGAGATCATGGGAAGCTCCTGGAGGCTCGGGGACGGGTCATCCGTCCACACCAGGAGATGCCCCCCGAAGGGGAAAGGTGGAGCCCAGGTTGCGAGCGGCAGAAGAAGGGGGCCGAATCGCAGCTTCGGGGGGTCGAACGGCGCTCAGTTGCTCCGCAGCCGCTTCCGGTAGAGCTGGGCGATCTCGGCGGGCAGCGGGTAGAGGGAGGCCTGCGTCACGGCCGTCTGGCCCTGGCGGGACAGGATGAACTGCAGGAACTCCGAGAGGGCCGGGGCAAGAGCCTTGCCCGGAGCCCGGTTCAGGTAGAAGTAGTAGGTCCGGGACAGGGGGTACTTGCCCGACACCACGTTCTCCTGGGTGGGCGGCACGGGGTCCTTGGCCTGCAGCGGCGTCACCGCCAGCGTCTTGTTCCGCGACAGCCAGTTGGAGAGCGTGGCGATCCCGAGGCCGTTGCCGTCGGTCATCACGGCTTCCGCGATGCTCGGCCAGTCCACCTCGTCATGGACGGTGGTCTTGTACTTGCCCTTCAGGAGCACCAGGTCGCGGATGGCCGAGCGTGAGGCCGTGCCCTCCGCCCGCATGTAGGGGTGGATGGGGCGCTTGGCGTAGTCGCCCCGGATGCCCAGGTCGCCCCAGGTGTCCACGGCCGAGTCCTTGTGGTAGCCAGCGTTTCGGGTGGTGGAGAAGGCGGCGTCGAGCTGGTCCATCCCGATGTCCTTGATGGGGTTGCCGGCGTTCACGAAGACGATGAAGGCGTCGTAGCAGACCACCAGCTTGGTGGGCGCGTAGCCGAACTTCTTCTCGAAGGCCTGGTGTTCGTCGAGGGTGAGCTCCCGGGCCATGTGGATCATGGGGACCGTGCCATCCATCAGCGCCTTCACGGCGGTGGTGGACAAGCCGTTGACGACCCGGAACTGCGCCATGGGCTGCACCGCCCGGAACCCGGTCTTCCACTCCTCCCAGACGTCGGTCAGGGAGTCGGCCCCGATGCTTTCGATGGTCGCGTTCACGTTCTGGGTCGCGGCGTAGGAGGGCAGGCCGGGATCCAGCTTGGAGGCGTGCTGGACCACGCCCTGGCCGAGGAGCAGGGTGCTGGTGGCGATGGCGAGCAAGAATGGGCGCACGGAAACTCCTGCCTAATGCAAGCGCGGAAATCATGAGGAAGCGGACTTGTAGGATCCTTACAAGATCCCGGAAAGTTCCAGCTTACTGTATTTCATGATTATTCTTTTTGGCTTTTTACCAGGCCGGGCCGGGACCACAGACCGGGAATCACCCTTCCTCGGTTTCCCCGATGTCCTCCTCGATGCCCTCCCACCGCCGGTGGGCCTGGAAGGCGGGATCCTCCAGGCGGGTCATGAACTCCGCCATTCGGGGGCCCCAGGTCGAACCGGACACGTAGCCCTCGGGCGCGTGGGGCAGCAGGTCCGCCGGGGCCTCCTCCAGGCAGAGCTGGGTGAGGATCAGGCTCTGGCGATAGCTCTCCCCCACCGGGGTGAGGTTGGCAGCCAGGGTCTCCAGCACCTCCGCCAGGGGGGCGTCCTCGGCCAGTCCTTCGAGCTCCGCCTCCAGGAGCGCCACAGTCTTCAGCCGCGCCGCGAGAAGCTTGAGGTGCAGGCGCTCCAGGTCGCGCCGGGCCGCCCCCCGGGCCAGGGCGTGGGCCGCGTCCTCCAGGTGGGGATGCAGCTTGCGGAACAGCAGGGACAGGGCGGTTTCCGCCGCGGACATGGGGACGGCTTCGGTCATGACCCCAGCCTACTACCGCCGCTTCCGGACGCATCCCATTGGACGGATGGGCCTCCCCTGGTTCAGCATGAGGGCAGGAGTTCCCGTGGCCCTATCGGACCTGCTCGATCTGACGACGCTCCAGAACCTGGTGGAGCTGGACGATGGCCAGCACGGGCTGGTGGTCGAGATGATTGGCATCTTCCGGGACGACACCCAGGGGCGCATCGAAGACATCCTCGCGGCCGCGGGCCAGGACGATGCCGAGGCCTTCTCCCGGGCCTCCCACGCCCTCAAGGGCGGCGCCGGCGCCCTGGGCGCCAAGGCGCTCCGGGCCCTGGCGGCGGACCTGGAAGCTCTGGGCCGCAAGGGCTCCGTGGAGGCCGGCCCCGATCTGCGCCCCCGCCTGGAAGCCCTGTTCCAGGAGAGCCTCGCGGCCCTGGAGGCCTATGTGCGCGAGGGCCAGGCCAAGTAGGGTTCAGGGCTCGCCGAAGGACTTCACGCCGACCGTGCCCTTGGGCGGCGGCTGATCGCTGATCTGCACCCGGCCCGTGGCGTCGGTCCACTGGTAGATGCGCGTGGCGGCCCGCTGCTGGACCGTGGGTTCAGGCACGGTCTTCTCCTCATCCACCTTGAACCCGCCGCGCCCCTTCTTGAGCAGGGCCATGCTGCCCGCCAGCTTCGGATCGGGCTGGACGGCCTTGCGCTGGTAGAGGTCCAGCACCTTGGGCACGTAGGCCCGGGTCTCGCGGAAGGGGGGGATGCCCTTGTAGCGGTTCACGGCGCCCTCGCCGGCGTTGTAGGCCGCCACCACCTTGTTCAGGTCGCCCTCGTAGTAGCCGTGGAGCCACTTCAGGTACTTCACGCCGCCACTGATGTTCTGGCGGGGATCGAAGGGGTCGAGCACGCCGAAGCGCTCGGCCGTGGAGGGCATGAGCTGCATGAGCCCCAGGGCCCCGGCCTTCGACCGGGCCTTGTAGTTGAAGGCGCTCTCCGCCTGGATGATGGCCCGGGCCAGGTGGATGTCCACGCCCTCGGCCTGGGCGATCTCGTCCACCAGCGCGATGAGCTCAGGGCTCCGGAGCGCCTTCGCCATCTCCGCGGAGGTCACCGCGAGGCGCACCTTGCCCACGCCCACATGCTTGAGCACCAGCCCCTGGCTCTTGACGTAGCTGGGCGGCAGGTTGTTGATCACCAGCCGGCCCTGCTTGTCGTAGTAGGTGTAGAGGTAGGTGACGCCCGGCTTCGCTGCCCTGGAAGCCTTCGGCATCCCGGCGCCGAGCATCAGGGCAGGCACCAGGGCGGCGAAGGGGAGGATGAGGACCGGGCGGACCATCGAACTCCATGATACGTGCACGGAGTTTTCCAGGCCCGCTTGGCCGTCCGTGGCATAGCCTCCTCGTGGGATCCCGACTTCGCAGGCTGCCCCGCGTGGTGGCCAACCCGGTTGCTATGCTCAGCCCGATGGGTGCCCGGCTCGGAACGCGGCACTGCCACGCCCCTCGCCACCCGTCTGGGCTTCGCCCCCACGGTCGCGTGGCATAAGCTCCGCGCCGGGTCCCGGCTTCGCGGAGGACATCAAGTCCTCCGCTTCGCCACCCGGCGGTCGCTTACATATTCCTCCGGTACTGCCCGCCCACCTCGTAGAGGGCGCTGCTGATCTGGCCGAGGCTGCAGACCTTGGCGGCGTCGAGCAGGGCCAGGAAGAGGTTGCCGCGGGCCTGGGCGACCTCCTTCAGGCGGGCCAGGGCCGCGGGCGCGCGGTCGGCGTTGCGGGCGTGGAAGGCCTCCAGGTTCCGGATCTGCTGCTGCTTCTCCGCCTCGGTGCTGCGGATCAGCTCGGGCGCGCCCAGCTCGGCGGGCTTGGGGTTCAGGAAGGTGTTCACGCCCACGATGGGCAGCTCCCCGCTGTGCTTGAGGTGCTCGTAGTGCATGGATTCTTCCTGGATCTTGCCGCGCTGGTACATGGTCTCCATGGCGCCCAGCACGCCGCCGCGGTCCGCGATGCGGCGGAACTCCGCCAGCACGGCCTCCTCCACCAGCTCCGTGAGCTGCTCGATGAGGAAGGAGCCCTGGAGCGGGTTCTCGTTCTTCGCCTCGCCCAGCTCCCGGTTGATGATGAGCTGGATGGCGATGGCCCGGCGAACGCTCTCCTCCGTGGGCGTGGTGATGGCCTCGTCGTAGGCGTTGGTGTGCAGGCTGTTGCAGTTGTCGTAGATGGCGTAGAGAGCCTGCAGCGTGGTGCGGATGTCGTTGAAGTCGATCTCCTGCGCGTGGAGGGACCGGCCCGAGGTCTGGATGTGGTACTTCAGCTTCTGGCTGCGGTCGTTGGCGCCGTACTTCTCCTTCATGGCCACGGCCCAGATGCGGCGCGCCACGCGGCCGATGACGCTGTACTCGGGATCCAGGCCGTTGCTGAAGAAGAAGCTGAGGTTCGGCGCGAAGTCGTCGATGTGCATGCCGCGCGAGAGGTAGTACTCGACGAAGGTGAAGCCGTTGGCCAGGGTGAAGGCCAGCTGGCTGATGGGGTTTGCCCCGGCCTCGGCGATGTGATAGCCGCTGATGCTCACGGAGTAGAAGTTGCGGATCTTCTCTTCGATGAAGGTCTGCTGGATGTCGCCCATGACCTTGAGGCTGAATTCCGTGCTGAAGATGCAGGTGTTCTGGGCCTGGTCCTCCTTGAGGATGTCGGCCTGCACCGTGCCGCGCACGGTCTGGAGGGCCTCGGTCCGCAGCTTGGCGTAGACCTCGGGCGGCAGCACCTCGTCGGCGGTGGCGCCCAGGAGCGCCAGGCCCAGTCCGTCGTTGCCCTCGGGCAGCGCCTCGCCATAGCGCGGACGGGTCATGCCCTTGGCCGCGTACATCGCGTCGATCTTCTTCTGGGCCTCGTCGAGCTTCCCGTGCTCCTTCAGCCAGGCCTCGGCCCGCTGGTCGATGGCGGCGTTGAGGAAGAAGGCCAGCATGGTGGGCGCGGGCCCGTTGATGGTCATGCTCACGCTGGTGGTGGGGCAGAGCAGGTCGAAGCCGGAATAGAGCTTCTTGGCGTCGTCCACGGTGCAGACGGAGACGCCGCTGTTGCCGATCTTGCCGTAGATGTCGGGGCGGACGTGGGGGTCCTCGCCGTAGAGAGTGACGCTGTCGAAGGCGGTGCTCAGGCGCACGGCGGGCTGGCCTTTGCTCACGTAGTGGAAGCGCTTGTTGGTGCGCTCGGGTGTGCCTTCGCCGGCGAACATGCGGGTGGGGTCCTCGCCCACGCGCTTGTACTCGAAGACGCCCGCCGTGTACGGGAAGCGGCCCGGCAGGTTCTCCAGCAGCTGCCAGCGCAACAGCTCGCCCCAGCCCGAGAAGGGCGGCAGGGCCACCTTGGGCACCATGGAGCCACTGAGAGAGACGGTGTAGTTCTGGGTCCGGATCTCCTTGCCACGCACCACGTAGACGTTCTCAGGCTCGGTGTAGCTGCGCTTCAGCTCGGCCCAGTCGTGGATGAGGCGGCGGCTCTCGGCGTGCAGCTCGCCCAGGTGCTCCTGGTAGCGCTGGCGCAGCACCAGGATGGCCGTGCCCTGGTCCCCCTCACCGGCCTCCGTGAGGCGGGCCGCGTCGTAGAAGCCGCCCGCGGGCGGCACCTTGTCGCCCAGGGCCAAGAGGCTGGTCCAGAGGGCGTGGGCCAACTCGGCGGTCTCGGCCTGCCGCCGGGCCCAGGCCTTGAAGCCCTGGACGGCATCCGCGATTTCGGCCAGGTAGCGGACCCGCTCGGGCGGGATGATGGCGGCCCGGCGGGGGCTCCCGGGCTCGGCCTCCAGCGTCGGGGCCCAGGCCACACCCGTCTTCGCCGCCAGGGCCTTCACCAGGTTCACGAAGAGCCAGTTGGTGGCGGGGTCGTTGAACTGGCTGGCGCAGGTGGCGTAGACCGGCATGTCGTCGGCGGGCTCGCTGAAGCGCTTGTGCGCCCGCTGGTACTGCTTCCGCACGTCCCGCAGGGCGTCCTCGGCCCCGCGCTTGTCGGCCTTGTTCAGCACGACGAGGTCCGCGAAGTCCAGCATGTCGATCTTCTCGAGCTGGCTGGCGGCGCCGTATTCCGGCGTCATCACGTACATGGACAGATCCACCAGGTCCGCGATCTCACTGTCGCTCTGGCCGATGCCCGCGGTCTCCACGATGACCAGGTCGTAGCCCTCGGCCTTGGCGGCGGCGATGCTGGCCACCAAGGCCTCGCTGGTGGCGCGGTGGGCCGCGCCGCGGGTGGCCAGGCTGCGCATGAAGACCCGGTCCCGGAGCTGGGGATGATAGAGCGAGTTCATGCGGATGCGGTCGCCCAGCAGGGCGCCGCCGGTCTTGCGCTTGGTCGGGTCCACGCTGAGAACCGCGACGCGATTCTCGGGGAAATCCACCAGGAAGCGGCGGAGCAGCTCGTCAATGAGGGAAGATTTGCCGGCACCGCCGGTGCCGGTGATGCCGAGGACGGGCACCTTCTTCGCAGGCGCTTCGAACCTGCCCGCGGCGCCCGCCTCGACCTCGGTGATCTTCCGCGCCAGGGGTAGCGCCGCGGGCTTGGCCTGCGGATCGAAGTCGCAGCGCGCCACCATGTCGTCAATCATGCCTTGGAGACCCATGTGGCGGCCGTCCTCGGGGCTGTAGATGCGGGCCACGCCGTAGGCCTCCAGCTCGCGGATCTCCTCGGGGACGATCACGCCACCGCCGCCGCCGAAGACCTGGATGTGGCCGGCGCCCCGCTCCCGGAGCAGGTCCACCATGTACTTGAAGAACTCGACGTGGCCGCCCTGGTAGCTGGAGAGGGCGATGCCCTGGGCATCCTCCTGGATGGCCGTCTCCACGATGTCCTGCACGGAGCGGTTGTGGCCCAGGTGGATCACCTCGCAGCCCGTGGCCTGGATGATGCGCCGCATGATGTTGATGGCCGCGTCGTGCCCGTCGAAGAGGCTGGCGGCCGTGACGAACCGGATCTTGTGCTTGGGCGTATAGCCCTCCGTCGCATGGGCGGCATCGGGCGTGGCGATTGTGGACATGGATCCCCCCATCGGGCGAACCCCCAGTCTACCCGGGCCCTGCGCCCCTCTCGAAGGGCTGTTCACCTGGAGGTCAGTTGTCCTCGAGCAGGCCGATGGGGAAGCGGTCCTCCATGAGGCTCTGCCGCTCCTTCAGGTGCTGCATGAGGGCCTTCCACTTGGGCAGGCCGCGCAGGGGCTCCAGCATGGGGCTGCGCTCGTACCAGGCCGTGCAGCCGAAGCCCCGCGCGAAGGCCCGTCCCGCCATGTCCATGGCGCTGGCCCGATCGCCGATCAGGGCATAGGCCTCCGCCAGCCGGAGGGTGAACTCCCCATCGGGCTCGCGCATGCCGATGCGCTCCTGGTCGTACTCCCGCAGCCGCTTCCAGGCCTCGTCCTTGTGGCCTTCCAGGATCAGGTCGTAGATCTGGCTCAGGCGGCGGATGTTCGGGTAGCCGTTGGCCAGGGTGCCCGCCGTCTTGAACTCCCGCTGGGCCTTCGCCTGGTCCCCCAGCACCAGGGCCAGGTAGCCCCGGTAGAAGGGCAGCACGCCGGAGGTGCTGCGCAGGTGGCCCGGCTGCTCCTGGAGACTGGCCTCGAAGCGCTGGATCTCCCCGGTGTAGAGGCAGGTGATGTCCACGGCCTGGGGCTGGAGATGCGCGAAGGCCAGCCGGTCCCGGAGGTCCATGGCGCGCCGCGCCAGGGGCAGGAGTCCGGCCCCCCGGGCCGCATAGGCGATGCCGGTGAGCAGCGTGGGGTTGTAGGGTTGCCGGCGTCGCGCCTGCATCAGCAGGTCCAGGGCCTCGCCCTGGTCGCCGCCGTCCGTCTTCAGCAGCGACAGCAGGAAGAGGCCCCGGGGATGGTAGGGGGCCAGGTCCAGCCCGCGCTGGATGAGGTTCTCCGTCTCCGCCTGCTCCTGGCGGAAGGCCGCCGGGTTGTTCAACATGCGCCGGTAGCGGAGGTTGCCGATGAGGATCCAGGTGCTGGCGCAGGACGGCTCCGTCGCGGCGGACCGCTCCGCCAGCGCCAGGGCCTCGTCCAGGTGCTCGTTCCTGAGGCGCCAGGCGCCAGCCTGGATCAGGTCCCAGAAGCTCGCGGGCTGCCGGGGAACCAGCGGGGAGGCCGAAGGCACGCGGATGCGCTTCGGGAAGCCACCCAGGAAGGCTTCGAAGGCCTCCGCAGGCTTCAATGGCGGTGCCTGGACGCGCTTCCAGGACGGGGGCGTCCCCTTCCTCAGGCCATCCCCCCAGACATAGCGATAGGAAAGCGCCAGCGCCTCTCCCTGCCGGGACGGCTGCAGCTCCACCACCAGGGTCTGGGCCTGGGTGCGGAGGTCCTCCAGATCCGCGGGCAGCTCCGTCACGCTGGTGACGGCCGCCTGCCCGAAGGCCTCCAGGTGATCCTGCACCAGGGCCCCGATGGCCCGGCAGGAGGCCGGGTCGAGGCCCGCGCCCAGTCCCTCGCCCGAGCCGGCGCTTGGCCCCGGGGACGGCGTGATCAAGAGCACGCGGAGGGGGCTGCGGAGGCCCCGGGCGGCCAGCCACCAGGCCAAGCCCCCTCCGGCGCCGAGGACGGCAAGGAACAGCAGGCCCAGGACCAGGGCTGGGCGGCGGGGATGGAAGGCGGATTCACGCATCGGGTCATTCAAGGTTACGGGTTTTTCATGATCCCCCAAAGGAGGAAGGTGGCTTGGCAAAGCCCGAGTACCCGGTTGGCCCCACCTCCCCGCAAGGCCGCATAATCTCCGAGGAGCCGCCATGAACCTCAGCCCCCGCCGCCTCCTATCGGTCCTGGCCACCCTTGTGGCCTGCCTCGCGGCCACCCTCGCGGCTTGGCCCCTCATGGCCCAACCGGCGGCCCAGGCACCCAGCGAGGAGGCCACCATCCAGCGCTTCCGCGCCCACGCGGCCCCCCGCGCCGTCGCGAAGCGCCCCCCCCTCAGCGCCGAGGAGCGGAACACCATCCAGCGCTTCAAGGAGACCAAGCCCAGCGTGGTCTATGTCTCCGCCATCGCCCCCGTCCAGGACCTGCGGACTCGTGACATCACCAAGATCCCCACGGGCACGGGCACCGGCTTCGTGTGGGACGAGTGGGGCCACGTGGTCACCAACCACCACGTCATCACCGTGGAAGACCAGGGCAAGCGGATCGGCGACGTGAACGAGGTGGAGGTCACCCTCGCGGACGGCAAGACCTACAAGGGCCGGGTCATCGGCACCAGCTTCGCCTATGACATCTCCGTCCTGCAGGTCTTCGCGCCCCTCAGCGCCATGCGGCCCGTCCCCATCGGGCGCAGCTCCGACCTCCAGGTGGGCCAGTCCGTCTCGGCCATCGGCAACCCCTTCGGCCTGGATCACACCCTCACCCGGGGCGTCATCTCCGCCCTGGGCCGGGAGATCGGCACGGGCTACAACACCCACATTCTGAACGTCATCCAGACGGACGCCGCGGTGAATCCCGGCAACTCCGGCGGCCCCCTCCTGGACAGTGCCGGGCGCCTGGTGGGCATGAACACCGCCATCGCCGCCGCCACGGGCGCCTCCGTGGGCATCGGCTTCGCCATCCCCGTGGACACCCTGAACCGGGTGGTGCCCCTGCTGATCGCGAAGGGCCGGCTGGAGCCTCCCCGCATGGGCTTCGAGACCCTGGGAAGCTACGAGGCCCAGCAGATCTTCGGCATCACGCGCGGACTGGTCGTCAAGGTGGTGGATCCGGATTCGCCGGCCGGCCGGGCCGGCCTCCGCGCCCTCGAAGTGGATGCGTCGGGCCGCGTCAAGACCATGGGCGACATCCTCCTGGGCTACCAGGGGAGGCAGATCGAGAACGAAGGCCAGTTCATGGCCATGCTCGAGCTCGAGTCCCCCGCCGACGAGGTGGTGTTCGACGTCCTGCGCGATGGGCGGGTCATCAAAGTGAAGCTGAACCTCAAGGCTCCAAAGAAGAAGGAGCCCACGAGCATCTAGTGGTGGTGCGGTTCCGGCGTGGCCGGGGGCGGCACTGAACCTTTGGCCGGGCGAGCCTTGGGGTCGAGGTAGTGCAGGGGCACCTGGAGGGGTTCGTCCAGGTTCGAGCAGTGGATCAGCAGCAGGGCTTCCGGCACCGTCCCCGTGCGCCGGATCCGCAGGACCTGGCGTGCGGCCTCGGGCCCGGGCGCATCCAGCACCTGGAAGCCCCGCCCCTGGATCTCCGTCTTCAGGATGCGGAAGGGCTTCCCGTCCCGGGCGCGGAGATCCAGGGCCAGGAGCGTGTTCTTCGGCTCCGTGAACACCACGCGCGAAGGCTCGGGCACCACGGGCAGGGCGATGCGCCAGTCCAGGTAGAGGGTGAAGAGGGGCTGCTTCGGCGCGTTGGTGGCCACCTTCAGCACCTCCAGGCCTGCCGTGACGCCGGGCTTCAGGCGCCGGGGCCGCAGGGTCAGCCGTAGGTCCTCCCCCCCATCCCCGGGCATCAGCTCCGCGTCGAGGTAGGGAGCCACCTCCGAGGCCAGCACCAGCTTCAGCGGATCGCCCCCTTCGCGGCGGAAGCGGAAGTCCAGCTCGGGGCTCTCGTGGGGGGCCACGCCGCCGAAGCTCTTGCGCTCGGCGTCCACCGTCACCTCGGGCCGCACCATCATGTCGTAGCGCAGGATGTAATTGGGCTGGCCCGGATCGTCGGTGCCCAGGCGCAAGGCCCCCTTGATGGGCCCCACCAAACCGGTGGGGTCCACCTTCACCTTCACCAGGCGGACCTCGCCGGGTTGCAGGGGCGCCGCCAGTTGCGCCTCGTCCAGGCTGAGCCCCAGCGACAGGTCCAGCACGCGCAGGTGGAAGGGCCGGTCATGGAGGCTCTTGATGCCGTAGGCCGCCTCGCGGATCTCGCGCGGCCCCACGCTGCCCAGGTGGACCGGGAAGGGGGTGGTGAGCTCGATGCGGGCGGGTGGGACCAGATCCTGTTTGGCTGGCGCAGGGTCCGGCTTGGCCGGCGCCGGAGGCGTCTGCATCAGAAGGAGGAGGGCGGGAAGGAGCAGCATGTGGGGTCCGGGAAAGGTCACTCCAGTGTGCCGCGAGGCCGGCGGAGCGCCTGGATGTTAATTGTTGTTAAGTGCATCAAATACACCTCGCGGTCACAGGCGGTCTGGGTGGAATGGGAGGGAACCCTTTCTTCCCGAGGTGACCATGCGTGTCTTCCACGTCCTCTTGAGCCTGGCCCTGGCCGTGGCGCTCGGGGCCCAGACCCCCAAGAAGATCCTGTTCGACCACACCCGCCACGAAGAGGCCGGCACCTCCGCCGAGTGGGTGATCTGCTCAGTCAGCGAGCCCGATCCGAGCCCGGCGGCCCCCGTCTCCGAAACGGACTGGAACGGCGGCATCAGCGCCTGGGCCTTCGACCTCTACAAGGCCGGCTACAAGGTCCAGTCCCTGCCCCCGGCGGGGCGCGTGACCTACGGGGACGCCACCAACGCCCAGGACCTCTCCAACTACGCCGTCTACGTCATCCCCGAGCCCTACCTGCTGTTCACGGCGGCGGAGAAGCAGGCCATCCTCAGCTTCGTCCAGAACGGGGGCGGGCTCTTCATCGTCTGCAACCACCCGGGCGCCATCCGCTACAGCGGCACCGGTGGCACGGACGCCTACACCGTGTTCAACGACCTGGTGGCCGTGAACGGCGGCAACCCCTACGGCTTCACCTTCGTGCCCGGCCATGGTCCCGGTGACACCCTGGCCAACACCACCAGCACCGCCTTCGCCACCGGCACCAGTCCCGCCGAGCAGGCCATCATCCACGGCGCCTACGGCGGCCTGGGCCTGATGGACTTCCACTCCTACTCGTACCTGAACTTCAACACCGCCCAGAACCCGAACGTGAAGGAGATCCTCCACACCCAGATCAGCGGGGACACGGGCTCCTTCATCGTGACCTGCACCGTGGGATCGGGCCGCGTGGTGGCCATCAGCGACAGCTCCCCCTCGGACGACGGCACCACCACCACCGCCGGCAAGTCCCTCCACACCAGCTACTCCATCAACAGCAACCGGGCTTTCTACCTCAACGCCACCACCTACCTGGCCGGTGACGCCGGTCCCGAGGCCCCCATGCCCGTGGTGGGCATCACCTCCCCCGCCGGCAACGTGACGATCACGGCCGGCGGCTCCGTCAGCTTCCAGGGCAGCGCCACCATCTCGGACGGCAGCGCGCTGACCTACAGCTGGTCCTTCGGCGACGGGGGCACCGCCGCCGTGCTGGGGCCCGTCAGCCACACCTATGCGTCGGCGGGCACCTACACCGCCACCTTCACGGCCACCAGCAACCAGGGCAAGTCCGCCTCCGCCAGCCGCACCATCACGGTGACCCCGGCCTCCTACGCCATCACGGCCAGCGCCGGGACCGGCGGCACCATCAGCCCCACGGGCACCGTCACCGTGGCCTCCGGCGGCAGCCAGACCTTCACCATCAGCCCCTCCGCGGGCTACGTCATCAGCAGCGTCACGGTGGACGGCGTGAACCAGGGCGCCCTGGGTTCCTACACCTTCAGCAACGTCACGGCCGCCCACACCATCGCCGCCGCCTTCGCCGCCAGCGCCGGCAGCAGCCTGAAGGAGACCTTCGACACCGGCACCAAGACCGCCTATGCCGTGGGGAGCGTCACCCTCTCCACCGGCTCCTGGACCCTGGATGACGCCCTCCTGGGCAACACCACCTCGGACCCGAAGGTGGGCGCCCAGAGCGTGCGCACCCGCAACAGCGGCAAGGTGACGATGAACTTCAACTTCGCCACGGGCGCCAAGACCGTCTCCGTGAAACACGCCAAGTACGGCACCGACGCCAGCTCGACGTGGGGCCTCTGGTACTCCACCAACAGCGGCTCCACCTGGATCCAGGCCGGAAGCAGCGTGACCACCACCTCCACCACCCTGGCCACGGCCAGCTTCACCGTGAACGTCACGGGCGCCATCCGCTTCCAGATCCGCAAGACCGACGGATCCGCCAACCGGGTGAACTTCGACGACTTCCTGATCGTCGGCTACTGATCCACCCGCGTTCCAGGAACCCCGGGCCCCGGCCCGGGGTTTTTCGTTATGCTTCGCCCATGAAGAGCCATCGGAAGGTCCTCACCCTCCACTTGCCCGGCCGCACCGGCTTCGTGAACATCACGGCCGAAGTGGCCGCCGCGGTCCGGGAAAGCGGCGTGCGGGAGGGCCTCTGCCTGGTGAACTCCATGCACATCACCTCCAGCGTCTTCATCAACGACGAGGAGTCTGGCCTCAAGCAGGACTACCTCCGCTGGCTGGAGAAGCTGGCCCCCTTCAACGCCGGCAGCGACCCCGCGACCGGAGGCTACCTCCACAACCGCACGGGCGAGGACAACGGCGACGCCCACCACAAGCGGCAGATCATGGGCCGCGAGGTGGTGGTGGCCATCACCGGCGGCCAGCTCGACTTCGGCACCTGGGAGCAGATCTTCTACGGCGAGTTCGACGGCCGCCGGGACAAGCGCATCCTCATCAAGATCATCGGGGAGTGACCATGATCAGCCGCGACCTCGCCTCCCTCCCCAGGCGCGATGCCTACCGCATCCTCTCCAGCCTGGTGATCCCCCGCCCCATCGCCTGGATCACGACGGTGGACGAGGCGGGCCGGGTGAACCTGGCTCCCTTCAGCAGCTTCATGGGCATCTTTGGGCCGCCCATGCTGGCCTTCACCGTGAGCCGCCGCCGGGACGGCTCCCTGAAGGACACCCAGCGCAACCTGAAGGCGAACGGCCAGGCGGTGGTCCACCTGGCGGACCTGCCCCTGCTGGGGCCCCTCCACGCCAGCGGTGCCGAGGTGGAACCGGACATCAGCGAGGTGGCTCGCCTGGGTCTGGCCACGGAGACCTCCCTCCTGGTGGCCCCGCCCCGCCTGAGGGATGCCCCGGTCGCCCTGGAGTGCCGGCTGAACCGGGAGCTGGACCTGGGGCCCACCACCACCCTGGTTCTGCTGGACGTGGTGATGGCCCACGCCGCGGAGCGCATCTGGAATGCCGAGCACGACTGCGCCGACGCCAGCCTCTGGACGCCCGTCGTCCGGCTGGCCTCCGTGGTGGGGCCCAACTACGGCGCCCTGGGGGAGACCTTCAGCCTCGGCCCCTCCGAGCTGCCCTGATCAGGCCTCGTCCGGCTCCACGAACAGGTGCTGGATCTGGGGGAAGCGCTGGTGGAGGTCCCGCTCCAGGGCATTGATGGCCGCCACCAGGGCCGCCCCGCTGGGCTGGTCGTGGAACTTCACCTTCAGGGCCACCATGAGCCGGTCGCTGCCCACCACGACGGCCACGAGGCCCAGCACCTGGTCCACGGCGGGCGCTTCCTCCACGGCGCTGCGGAGGGCGGCGCGCAGGGCCAGGGGCGGCGCCTCGTTCATGAGCAGGCTCGCCACCTCGACGCCCACGAAGAGGGCCACGGCGATGAGGAGGAGCCCGATGGCCACGCTGCCGACGCCGTCCCACACGCCATTGCCCGTGGTCATCGTGAGCAGCACGGCCGCCAGGGCGATCACCAGGCCCACGAGGGCCGCGATGTCCTCCGCCATCACCACCACGAGCTCCGTGCGGCTGGACTGGCGCAGGTAGCGGACCATGGACCGACCGCGGCGTTCCGGTTCGGCCGCGCGGAGGGCGCCGCGCAGGGAGGCACCCTCCAGGAGGATGGCGAAGACCAGCAGGGCCACGGCCCAGCCCAGGTGGTGGGGCTGCTCGGGATGGCGGATCTTGTGGATCCCCTCCACCAGGGAATAGAGGCCGCCCACGCTGAAGAGCAGCAGGGCCACCAGGAAGCTGGCCACGAAGGCCGCCTGGCCATGGCCCAGGGGATGCTTCGGCCCCGCGGGCCGGGTGCCTTGGCGCAATCCGATGAAGAGCAGCACCTGGTTCGCGCAGTCGGCGGTCGAGTGGATGGCTTCGGTGAGGAGGCTGGAGCTGCCGGTCAGCAGGAACACGCCGAACTTGGAGACGGCGATGCCTCCGTTGGCCGCGAGGGCCAGGGCGATGGCGCGGGTGGATCCGGTGGACATGGATCCAGCATAGGGCCGGACCAGGAGGCACGGTTCAGAAGGCCCGGATATCCAGCTCCCGCAGGAGGTCGCCCAGGAGGTAGAGGGAGCCTGTCACCAGGCGGGGAGCTTCCGCGGGCCCCCGCAGCCTCTCCGCCGCTTCCCGCAGGTCGAGCATGGGGGCCTCGAGACCCCAGGCCTCCCGGAGGGCCTCGGCCTTCGCGTAGCGGGGCGCCTCCCCCTGGAGGAAGGTGACGGACAGGGGGCGCATGCGCTTCATCTCCCGGGCGACACCGGCCAGGTCCTTGTCGCCCATGGCGCCGAAGAAGAGGTGGGGGCGCACGCCGCAGGCCAGGGCATGGTCCGCCAGGACCCGGGCGCCATCCGGGTTGTGGGCGCCGTCCATCCACACGCCCTGGAGCCCCGGCGGGGCCCAGAGCCGGCCGGGCCAGCGGGTGGCCGCCACACCTTCCCAGAGCCGGTCCTCGGGCACGGGAAAACCCAGTCCGCGCAGCTGATGGATCGCCTCGAAGGCCGTGGCCAGGTTGTCCAGCTGGTGCAGGCCCGCCAGTCCCACCCGTTGGCCCGTCACGCGGGAGTGGTCCCAGCGGATGTCCGCCGGGCCCAGGCGCGTGGCCGGGCAGAGCACCGGCTCGCAGGGCAGCAGGGGGCGGATCCACGCCGGATCCAAGGTCGGCCCCAGCACCAGGGGCCGGCCGTCCCGGGCCGTGCAGAGCTTCTCCCGGGCGATGGCCTCTCGCGTGTCCCCCAGGTACTGCTGATGATCCAGGCTCACGCTGGTGAGGACCGTGAGGATGGGATTCGTGGCGTTGGTGGCGTCCCAGCGCCCACCCATACCCACCTCCAGGATCGCCACCTCCACGCCGGTCATGCGGAAGGCGGAGAGGGCCGCCGTGATCATCAATTCAAAGTAGGTGGCGTTCACGCCGGTGCGGGCCTCGGAATCGAAGGCCTCGCCCAGCAGCAGCTCCAGGGCCCCTTCGCCGATGGGCTCCCCATCCACCCAGATCCGCTCGGTGACGTCCACCAGGTGGGGCGAGGTGGTCCACCCCACCACGAAGCCCGCGGCCTTCAGCATGTGGGCGAGGAAGGCCCCGGTGCTGCCCTTGCCGTTGGTGCCGGCGATGAGGATGACGGGGAAGTTCGCGTCGGGGCGGCCCAGCCCGTCGAGCAGGGCGTGGATGTTCTCCAGGCCGCACTTGATCCCCATGTGGCCGCGCGCCTGGAGGCGCGGGATGAAGACGAGTTCGAGACCTTCGCGCATCAGTCCCTGGGCGAGGGCGTCATCCAGGCCAGGCATGCGGCGATGAAGTCCTTGAGGTGGTCGCGCGTGACGACCTTGTCCACCATGCCGTGGGTCTGGAGGAACTCCGAGCGCTGGAAGCCTTCCGGCAGGCTCTGCTTGATGGTCTGCTCGATGACGCGGGGCCCGGCGAACCCGATGAGGGCCTTGGGCTCGGCGATGTTCAGGTCGCCCAGCATGGCGTAGCTGGCGCTCACGCCGCCGGTGGTGGGATCCGTCAGGATGCTCAGGTAAGGCAGGCCCGCCTTGTCCAGCTTGGCCAGGGCCGCACTGACCTTGGCCATCTGCATCAGCGACAGGGTGCCCTCCTGCATGCGGGCCCCACCGCTGCAGCTGACGATGAGGTAGGGGCACTGCTTCGCCAGGGCCCGCTCGGCGCCCAGGCGCAGCTTCTCGCCCACCACGCTGCCCATGCTGGCGGCCAGGAAGTCGAAGTTCATGATGGCCGTCACCACGGGCTGGCCGGACAGGGTGCCCTCCACCACCACTACGGCATCCTCGGTCTCACCTGCCTGCTCCAACTTCTTCAGCTGGTCCTTGTAGCTCTTGGTGGAGACGAACCCGAGGGGATCGCCGCTCTTCAGGTCACTGAACAGCGTGGTCCAGCCTTCGTCCAGGAGGTTCTCGAGCCGCTCCGCCACGCCGATGCGGAAGTGGTAGCCGCACTTAGGACAGACGTTATGGGTGTTGACCAGCTCCTTGCGGTAGATCAGCTCCTTGCAGGCCTCGCACTTGATCCAGAGGCCTTCGGGCACCCGGACGGTCTTTTCTTCGACGGCGGTCTTCTGCTGACGCTTCTTCACGAACCAGGACATGACGACTCCTACCGGCCCTTGACCGGACCTTGCTTGAGGGCCTCGAAGAGCCGATCCAGCTCGGCTTCGCTGCCGTAGTGCATGACCAGGGTGCCCGTCTTGCCCTTGGCCTTGATCTCGATGCGGGTGCCCCAGGACTGGGTCAGCTCCTCCGCGGCGGCCTTGATGAACAGCTCCTGGGGATGCTTCTTCTTCCCCCCCTTGGCCTTGGCCTGCTTCTGGAGCTGCTGGATGCGGGCCTCCAGGGCGCGGACGCTGAGCTGCTGCGCCACCACCTCGTGGGCGAGTTGCTCCTGCATCCGGGGATCGGGCACGCCCAGCAGCACCTTGGCGTGCCCGGTGCTGAGGCGGCCGTGGGCCACATCCGCCTTCAGCTCGGCGGGCAGCCGCAGCAGGCGCAGGGTGTTGGCCACCTGGGGACGGGACTTGCCCACGCGGTCGGCCACCTGCTCCTGGGTGAGGCGCAGGTGCTCGCCCAGCTGCCAGTAGGCCGTGGCCTCCTCGATGGGGTTCAGCTCCTGGCGCTGGATGTTCTCCACCAGGGCGAACTCCAGGAGACGGTCGTCCGGGACCTCCTTGATGACCACCGGGGCCATGGCGAGCCCGGCCAGGCGCGCGGCCCGCCACCGGCGCTCGCCGGCGATGATCTCGAACTGCTCGCCCACCTTGCGCACGACGATGGGCTGGACCATGCCGTGCTGCTTGAGGCTCTCCGCCAACTCGGCCAGGGCCGCCTCGTCGAAGTGCGTGCGGGGCTGGGCCCGGTTGGGCACCAGCTTGCCCAGGGGCAGCTCCCGCTGGTTGGCATCCTCGGGGGCCATCTGGCTCATGAGCGAGGTCAGTCCGCGGCCCAGGGCCGGACGCTTCAGCTGGGTCATCAGGCTTCCCTCCTCGCGGGCATCTCCAGTCCCAACCACTCCTTGGCGAGGTTGAGGTAGGCCTGGGCACCCTTGGAGCGCAGGTCATAGAAGGCCACGGGCTTGCCGTGGCTGGGCGCCTCGGCGAGCCGGATGTTGCGGGGGATCACGGTTTCGAACACCTTGCCCGGGAAGGCATGGCGGACTTCGCTCGCCACGGCGGCACCCAGGTTGGTGCGCTCCTCGGCCATGGTGAGCAGGATGCCGCCCAGCTGCAGGTTGGGGTTCGGGCCCGCCTGGATGCGGCGAAGCGTCTCCGTCAGCTCCGCGAGCCCGTCCAGCGCGAAGAACTCGCAGGGCATGGGCACGATGACCTCGTCCGCGGCGCTGAGGGCATTGAGGGTGATCATGCCGAGGCTGGGGGGCGGATCGATCAGGATGTAGTCGAAGCGGTCCATGAGCGGGGCCAGGCCCTGCTTCAGCACCTGGAGCTGGGGCAGCTCGAAGAGCTCGAACTCCAGCTGCGCGAGGTCCTTGCCCGCGGGGATGACCTGCATCATCGGGACTTCGGTGCTCAGCACCAGGGCCTCGGCGGGCGCGCCCTTCATCAGCGCGTAGGCGCCGGCCCGATGGTCGGGCTTCGGGAAGCCGAGCCCCGTGGTGCTGTGGCCCTGGGGATCGAAATCCACCAGCAGCACCATCTTCTCCATCATGGCGAGGGACGCGGCGAGGTTGATGGCCGTGGTGGTCTTGCCCACCCCGCCCTTCTGGTTCGCGAGAGCCACCACCCGGGCGCGCATCAGGCGGCCCTCATCGTCGCGCAGGCGCTGGTCAAACCACGCATCTCGGCATCCCCTCGGGTGTGGAACACGCCAGTCTAGCAGGTCGGGTTCCACGGCCAAGAGAGCCCAGAAGAGCCTTGGGGGTTCAAGGGTGGAGCGAGGGATCGGGCTGCACGTGCCCCAGCCGCCGCACCGGGCCGGAAAGCCACAAGTCCCGCCAGCCACCACCTGCCTCGGGAAGGAAGGTCACGGTGACGTCCTCTCCGCTGGCCGTGCGCAGCCGCCAGGCGTGAGGTCCGCCGTCGCGCGCCAGCCAGACCGCGGCGACGGCGCACCCGGTCCCGCAGCAGAGGGTCTCCCCTTCGACGCCGCGTTCCCAGGAACGGATCCTCGCTTCGCCGGGGGCGATCACCTCGACCACGTTCACATTCGTGCCGCCGGGCAGCCCGGCATGGTGGCGCAGCGGTGGGGCGTAGTCGCGAAGGTCCAGGGCCGCGACCGAGGGCACCTCGAGCACCAGCTGGGGATTGCCGATCCAGCCGAAGCCCGCGGGATGGGGCGTCGGCATGGGGACCTCGCGAAGCGCGAAGCCCTCGCCCTCGGGCATGCGGATGCCGACACCCTCCTCGCGACCCTGCCGGAGGAGGATGCGCTCGCCGCTGGAGATGGCTTCGACCAGGGGCCCATCCGGGGCCCCAGGAACCGCCAGGGCCGCCCTGCTACCATTGGAACAAAAGGACTTGGATCCGTCGGTATCCCAGTGCTCCAGAACCCAGGGACCCGTTCCGGGCCTTTGCATCAAAAAAAGGCCATCTAAACCGAACCCCGCCCCCCGTGGACAAAGGATTTTGGTCCAATCCGAGCCGCTGTAACCTTTAGCCTCCTCTTCCCAGAGGTAGCCAAAGACGTTGCCGGCCGCGGAGGCGAGGAAGAGGTCCAACCTACTTCCCGCGGTTTCCGAAGGTGTAGACCGTCTCGCCGGGG
Source organism: Geothrix paludis (assembly GCF_022808815.1). Taxonomy (GTDB): domain Bacteria; phylum Acidobacteriota; class Holophagae; order Holophagales; family Holophagaceae; genus Geothrix; species Geothrix paludis. The sequence continues at coordinate 345,666 of NZ_JAKZLC010000004.1, forward strand.
CGCGCGTAGCCCTGGCGCCGCGCCAGGGCCTCCATCAGCTCGGGGTCCTTCGCGGCGAGACGCTGGACCTCCTCGAGCAGCTCGCGGTTGCGCTTGTTGAGCTCCAGCAGCCGGGTGCGGGTCGCCGCCAGCTCGGCCTCCTGCTTCCGCAGCTCAGGCAGCCCCCCCTGGGAGAAGAGCAGCGCCATGAGGGACAGGAAGGCCGAGGCCCCGAACACGCCCCACAGGGTGGAGGACTTCAGGAGCCAGTTGGCGTTCATGGAGCCTCCTAGATGGCGTCCCTAGAGGCGGGACCCGAAGGCCTCCCGGCCGGCATAGCGGGCCGCGGCCCCCAGCTCCCATTCGATCTGGAGCAGGCGGTTGTACTTGGCGATCCGGTCCGTGCGGCAGGGGGCGCCGGTCTTGATCTGGCCTGCCCCCGTGGCCACCGCCAGGTCGGCGATGAAGCTGTCTTCGGTCTCGCCGCTGCGATGGCTGATGACCGCCCGGTAGCCGGCCTTGTGGGCCATGTCCACGGCCCGGAGGGTCTCGGTGACGGTGCCGATCTGGTTCAGCTTGATCAGGATGGCGTTGGCCACACCCTCCTGGATGCCCTTGGCCAGGATGGCCGGGTTGGTCACGAAGAGGTCGTCGCCCACGAGCTGGGTCTTGGCGCCCATGGCCTCGGTCTGGAGCTTCCAGCCCTTCCAGTCGCCCTCGGCGAAGCCGTCTTCGACGGAGATGACGGGATGCCGGGACACCAGGCCCTGGTAATAGTCCACCAACTGGGCGGCAGTCTTCTTGGCGCCGTCCAGGGCGTAGGCCTTGCCGTCATGGAATTCGCTGGCCGCACAGTCCAGGCCCAGGAAGACATCCTTGCCGAGCTTGTAGCCGGCCTTCTTCACGGCTTCCCCGATGAGCTCCAGGGCCTCCTCGTTGGAACCGAGGTTCGGGGCGAACCCGCCCTCGTCCCCCACGCCGGTGGACAGCTTGCGGGCCTTCAGGACCCCCTTCAGGCTGTGGTAGACCTCGGCGCCCCAGCGGAGGGCCTCCCGGAAGGTCGGCGCCCCCACGGGCAGCACCATGAACTCCTGGATGTCCACGTTGTTGTCGGCGTGGGCACCCCCATTGAGGATGTTCATCATGGGCACGGGAAGCAGGCGGGCCGAGGCACCGCCGAGGTAGCGATAGAGGGGCAGGCGGGAGGCCTTGGCCGCGGCGTCCGCCATGGCCATGGAGACGCCCAGGATGGCGTTCGCGCCCAGACGGGCCTTGTTCTCGGTCCCATCCAGGTCACACATCAGCTCGTCGAGCTCGGCCTGCTGGAAGGGATCCATGCCCTGGAGGGCCTGGGCCAGTTCCACATTGATGGCGTCCACCGCCCCGAGCACACCCTTGCCCAGGTAGCGCTTCTTGTCGCCGTCGCGGCGCTCGAGCGCCTCCCGGCTGCCAGTGGAGGCACCGGAGGGGACGAGGGCCTGTCCCACCGTCCCGTCGGAGAGCTCCACCCGGGCGAGAACCGTGGGGTTCCCCCGGCTGTCGAGGACTTCGAGGGCAGAGACCCGTTCGATGGTAATCATGTCGTCACCCGGCTCAGAGAGGCGCGCTGGCGCGCCTCTCTGATGTTAGCCAGGTTGCGCAGATGGATTCGGTGGAATCCGTCTACTTCTTCGCGGCCTTCTTCGGCGCGGCCTTCTTCACGGTCTTCTTGGCGGCCGGCTTCTTGGCGGCGGCCTTCTTCGGCGCGGCCTTCTTCACGGCCTTCTTGACGACCTTCTTGGCAGCGGCCTTCTTCGGCGCGGCCTTCTTGGCAGCGGCCTTCTTCGGCGCGGCCTTCTTGGCAGCGGCCTTCTTCGGCGCGGCCTTCTTGGCAGCGGCCTTCTTCGGCGCGGCCTTCTTGGCGGCAGCCTTCTTCGGCGCGGCCTTCTTGGCGGCGGCCTTCTTCGGCGCGGCCTTCTTCACGGTCTTCTTGGCGGCCGGCTTCTTGGCGGCGGCCTTCTTCGGCGCGGCCTTCTTGGCGGCCGGCTTCTTGGCGGCGGCCTTCTTCTTCGGCGCAGCCTTCTTCGCAGCCGGCTTCTTGGCGGCGGGCTTCGCAGCCGCGGGGGCGGCGGGGGTGGCGACCATGTTGGTCAGTTCGGCCATGGGTGGCTCCTTTACGCCCTTTTGGGCGAGGTTGGAAGGGGTCGTGCGGGAAGATGGCTTGTCAGTGGCACCTTTCGTGCCAGATGGGGTCGCGTCTTTCCGCTGGGAGGATATGCGTTCCTTGGCTGCGGCAGCAGCCGCGGGGGGATGCGCCGCATCGGCGGCAGAGCCGGTCTTGCCTTTGGGCTTCGCGGCTTTTTTCGGGGGCTCCACGCCTGCCAGGATCTGCGCCAGGCGCTTGCCGGGATAATAGTCATCAAGGAGGGCATCGCCGATCAGCAGCCCATGGACGCCCAGGGCCTCCATCTGCTTGATCTGATCCAGCCGGTGGATGCCTCCCTCGACCAGCTTCAGGCAGCTCTTGGGGATCTTCTTGACCAGGGACACCGCCTGGTCCCAGGAAGGCTCCCAGGTATCGAGGTTGCGGCCCACGGCGCAGATGATGTCGGCCCCGGCCTCCACGGCCCGTTGGAGCTCGGCCTCGGAGGTCACCTCGACCACCACGTCGAGCCCCTTGCTGGTGGCGAACTTCAGCAGCGTCTCGAGCCGTTCCTGGCCCAGGAGGGCGGGCATGAGGAAGATCGCGTCCGCGCCGAGGATCTTGCTCTCCTCGACCTGGTACTCCTCGAAGATGAAGTCCCGGCGGATCAGGGGCAGCTTCACCTGGGCCCTGACCTCGGACAGGTGCTTGTCGTCGCCGTGATAGAGGAACTTGTCCGTGGCGACCGAGAGGACCCTGGCGCCGTTTTCGGCGAGACTCTTGGCGTGGGTGGAGGCCTTGTAAGAATCCCGGACCTGACCCCGGCCGGGATCCCCCCCGGCAACTTCACCCAAGATCGTGATTCCAGGCTGGCTGAGTTCTTCCTTCAGGGAGTGGTGGCCCTTGTAGGCATCTTTCACCGCCACAGGACCCCTCTGCTTTTTGATTTCTACGTCGAGGGCCTTGAAGATGGCGACTTTCTTTAGCATTTCCCACGCTCCAAATCTCAGATACCTCGCTGCTGGCCCTATGGGGAAGATGATCGGTCGTTTTTCCTCTGATTCAACATCAAACCAGTGATTCGGATGAGGTCAACAGAGAAATCAAAAAAATCTTCATTTTTTTTGACGCTACCTCCCCGCCCACCCCCCATTCGTTTCCGCCCTCCCGGACCCCCTCTCGGACGATCTCCGAGTCCGCTACGGGAGTCATCATGCACGCATCACACGCACCGCCGGCTGCGATGTGGATCCTCTGAAACCCGCGCCGTCAGCCGCGATCCATGCGCCGTCGCATCGCGCACTTTCGTCACCCGGCGATCCCAGAGAACCCTCTCCGGAGAGCTCCGGAACCCGGGGGGTTCGTGTCCCTCATCCGGGTCCGCGCCTGCTACGCTTCAACTCGCGCTTTCCGCCCCGGGCCCTGTGCAAGCGGCATTCGCGGTCCCGCCGGAAGCGACGAGAGGCCCCCATGACGATCCACGTGCTCGACCATCCGCTGGTGCATCACAAGCTCTCCCTCATTCGCGACCGGAAGACCCCCGGCATCCTCTTCCGTTCGCTCATCGAGGAAGTGGGGCTGATCCTCGCGACCGAATCGACCCGCGGCCTCCCCGTGGAGTCGATGGTGGTGGAGACCCCGCTCGAGCGCACGAGCACGCTGCGACTGAAGTCCCTGGATCCCGTGCTGGTGCCCGTCCTGCGCGCAGGCCTCGGCCTCCTCCCCTCCTTCCTCAAGCTGCTGCCGACGGCGAAGGTGGGGCACCTGGGACTCTACCGGGACCACGATTCCCTCGTGCCCGTTCCGTACTACCGGAACTTCCCCCCCCTGCTTGAGGACCGTCCCGTCTTCGTGCTGGACCCCATGCTCGCCACCGGGGGCAGCGCTTCCGAAGCCGTGCGGCAGCTCAAGGGCGCGGGCGCAGTGAACCTCTCCCTCGTCGCGCTGCTCGCGGCGCCTGAAGGCTTGGATCGCTTGATCGCGGACCACCCGGATCTCACCATCGTCGTCGCCGCCGTGGATCGCCAGCTCAACGAGAAGGGCTACATCCTTCCCGGCCTCGGCGACGCAGGGGACCGGCTGTTCGGAACCGCCTAGGCCCCTCGGACACGCACGGGCCCATCAGCCCTTTTCGCGTCCGAGCATGGAGCGCAGGCGCCCCATGAGCCCACCCTCGCTCCGGGCGGCGTCGGAGCCTTCCTGGTCGCCGCAATCGGAAGGCACCGCTACCGAAGGATCGAGTTCGAGGGCCCGGCGGAAACAGCCCTGCGCGTTGGCGCGGAATCCCTTCCGGTGGTAGAGCTCGCCCATGAGGGCCCAGGGTTCCGCCGCTCTGGGACGGATGCGCGAAGCCACCTGGAGCGCCTCGACCGCCCGGGTGGACCAGGCGGGATTGGTCAGCCTCAACCGGCCGAGCAGCAGCCAGGCTTCATAGGCGGCCGGGGAATCGCCGTCCAGCTTGATGGACTGCTCGAGGGCCCGGATGGCCTCGCTGGTGCGGTTCTGCATCACGTACGACTTGGCCTTCACCAGGAGGTGGTGGGCCCGATCCGTCGAGGGGAGCGACTCCTCATCCATCTTGGAAGGAAGCAAGGGGAGCACCGACGGCGTGGGTTCATTGAAGGCCCGCTCTACGGTCTCAGGCGGTGGCGGGGGCAGGGAGCGCGGCGTGTGGGCCCGGGGTGGAGGGAAGTCCTCCTCCTCGAGCAGCAGGATCGGCTCCGGCGGCGCTTCGGGTTCCAGGACTGGAATGGACTCGAACACGGGCTCGGGAGGTTCCGGGAATTCGGGCGCAGGGGCGGGTGGGGCGGATTCGCGGGGAAGCAGCGGCAGGTCCCCCCGGACCAGGTTCAGGCCGCCCAGGGCCCAGAGGGTGGCCACCAGCCGGGCCGACTCTCCCGGCGAAAGCCCCGAGAGGGAGCTGATGGTCTCGTAGCCGAGCGGCTCCGAACCCAGCAGCGACAAGGCATAGGCCAAGGTCGGCGTGAGGGACAGGTCGCTGAGGGACTCCAGGAGATCCGCCCTCGCCTCCCACCGCCAATCCGGTTCGCTCTGGAACATCTCCACCAGCTCGAGGTCAACCTTGGCGCTCTGGAAGGTGTCCCACACGAGCCGCCGATGATCCAGCCAGAACTGGAGATCCCCGCTCAGGTTGTCCTCGAGCACGCCGGGCATCCAGGCCATCTTCAGGATGGGGTGCTCCATGGCGTGGAGCAGGACCGATCCCAGCAGCTCGTGCAGGCGCTTGTCCCGCTCGGCGACCGTCATGAGCCCGCTCTGCACCACGCGATCGCCCATGCGGGAGCCTTCCCCGTCGGCCAGCAGCTCCTTGAGCGCGGCCATGTCCAGCACGCCGCGGCGGATGAGGAAGTTCCCGAACTGCTCCCCGACGGCGTCGCTCCGCAGGTAGACGAGGTCCCCTCCCCGCCAGTACAGCCGGCGCGTGCCGTCGTTCTGCTCGAGCACAAGCTCCCCTTCGGCCCGCTGCTGGTGCAGCGAGCCCATGAGGGCTGGCAGGAAGTAGCGGAGACGGACTTCGGGCACCGGAGGCTCCGGAGGGTGGATTCTAGTTTGCATGTTCCCTGCCTGGATGCCAGCCCAAACGGGACTTCCGGATGCCGAATTATCCCAAGTCCTTGGACCTGCGCGGGACAGGACCTATGCTGTCCCTCCATCCTCATCCCATCCGGGGGGACCTTCCCATGTTCGAGAAGCTCGGGAAATTCGAGATCAAGCGCGTTCTCGGCAACGGCGCCATGGGCGAGGTCTACCTCGGCGTCGACCCCTCCATCGGCCGCGAGGTGGCCATCAAGACCATCCTTCCCTCCGCGGCCCAGGGCGGCGAAGCCAAGGAGCGCTTCGCCCGCGAGGCCCGCGCCGCCGGCGTGCTGAACCACCCGAACCTCGTCACCATCTACGAGTTCGGCGAGGACCAGGGCGTGCTCTACATCGCCATGGAGTTCGTCAAGGGCCACGACCTGGACGAGCTGCTGCGGGACCAGTCGCTCACCCGCTCCGAGGCCCTGGAGGTGCTGGCCCAGGTCTGCGACGGCCTGGGCTTCGCCCACCGGCAGCACATCGTCCACCGCGACATCAAGCCCACCAACGTCCGCGTCCAGCGCGACGGGCGGCGCCTCCACGCCAAGGTCATGGACTTCGGCGTGGCCAAGATCAGCAACTCGGACATGACGGCCACGGGCATGGTCATGGGCACGGTGAGCTACATGGCGCCGGAGTACATCCGGACCGGCAAGCCCGATCCCCGCAGCGACCTCTTCGCCGTGGGCGTCATGCTCTACGAGTGCCTGAGCGGACGGAAGCCCTTCGCCGGAGACACCACGCCCACGGTCCTCTATAAGATCGTCAACGAGGCGCCCGAGCCCCTCGAGGTGGAGATGCTGCGGGGCATCAGCCCCGCCATCCGCTCGGTGCTGGACCGCTCCCTGGCGAAGGATCCGGACGCGCGGTTCCAGACGGCCGAAGATCTTGCCAAGGCCCTGCGCGCCGCGAAGGATCCCTCATGGACGGGCCAGCTGGAGGAGGCGACCGCCCTTCTCCAGGCCGCCGCCCCCACCGCGCCTGTGGTGCCGCCGGCACCCGCCCCGACGCTAACCCCGGCGCCCACCCTGACACCCGCTTCTTCGGCGCCCACGATGCAGGCCCCGGCCGCGCTGCGTCCGCCGGTGGCGGCCCCGCCCCCGACCCGCCCGACGGGAGGCAAGCCGGCCTTCTGGATCGGCCTCGCGGCCCTCGTTCTGGCGGGCGCCGGTGGTGCGGGCTGGTGGGCCCTCCATCGGAGCGCCGCTCCTGCGCCCGCGCTCTCCACGGAAACCCGGGAAGTGGCGCCTCCTCTGTCCGCCGAAGCGCCCACCTCCGCCGGCGCCGGTGCTTCGGCTCCCGCAGGTGCGAAACCCGAGCCTGCGTCTTCCCGCGCCTCCCAGATGGCGGAGCCGGCGCAACCGCTCGCCCAGGATCCCGCGCCCACCGAGTCGAATGCGGGCAAAGCCAGGACCGGCGAGCCCCGGGCCGCATCCCGATCCATCGACCAGCCCGAGCTCTATCAGCCTGAAAAGCTCGACAAGCTGCAGACCCACGAGCGCCTGAACCTCGGCAACGTGTCCATGAGCGAGGCCATCCAGCTGGCAGACAGCCAGCCCAACAAGGCCATCCACGGATTCCGGCAGGCCATCAAGGCCGATCCGACCAACGTGAACGCCCATGCCTGGCTGGCCACCGTGCTCTACGATCAGGGCCGCCATGCCGAGTTCGTCCAAGAGCTGCGCGAGGCGCGGCGCCAGGGAATCCTCGGCCAGATGGCCGCCCGGAACGTCCGCTTCCGGGCCGTCCTCAACCAGGCCCGCTTCAACCGGAAGCTCCCTTCGGATCTGGCGGACTGACCATGGCGAAACGCGCCGAAGAACGGGCCGCCCTGGAGGCCGCGCTGGGCTACCGGTTCGCGGATCCCGCCCTGCTCCAGGAGGCGCTGACCCACACCTCCGCCGCCCGGGGCCGGGACAACCAGCGGCTGGAGTTCCTGGGCGATGCCCTCCTGAATTTCTGCGTGGCGCTGCTGCTCCATCGGGAGCGGCCGGACTGGCAGGAAGGCCCCATGAGCAAGTTCCGGGGCGTGCTGGTGTGCACGGATTCGCTGCACCGGTGGGCGCTGGATCTGGGCCTGGATCGCGCCTTGAGCGCCGCGCACCCCCGGAAGGCCCCGCCCATGGGCCCCAAGCCCCTGGCCGATGCACTGGAGGCCCTGCTGGCGGCCGTCTACCTGGACGCCCTGGCTTCGGGAAGGGACGGGCAGGCCGCCGCCTTGGCCCTGGCGGAAGGCCGATTCCTGGAGCCCATCCGCCAGGCCCATCCGGATGCATGGTCCCGCCTGGACCCCAAGACTTCCCTCCAGGAGACTGCCGCCAGGCTAGGATTGCCCACCCCCGCATACACCCTGGTCTCCCAGTCCGGTCCCGGTCACGCCCCGCTCTTCACCGTGCGGGTGGCCGTGGGCGATCACAGCGCCGACGCCAAGGGGCCCTCCCGCAAGCGGGCCGAAAGCGACGCCGCCCGCCACCTCCTGGATCTGCTGACGGGATCCTCACAGGCGTAACCCTTGCGTTACACTCACATCTACCGGTCTACCGGGGTGTCCGCTTGAAGATCTACCCAACCTTGAACCTCCAGCATGGCCGCGTCATCCCCACCACGGGGCAGGGCGAGCCTTCGGCGGAGGCTCCGCTGGATCTCGCCGCTCGGCTGCTCGACGAGGGCGCCACGCGCATGGCGCTGGTGGACGTGGATGCCGCCATGGGTAAGGGCAACAACCGCGAGCTCATCGCCCAGATCCTCCAGCGCTGCCATGCCCGGGGGCGGAAGGTCTGCATCCAGGTGGCCGGCGGCATCCGCAGCTCGGACCAGGCCCAGTTCTTCATCGATCACGGCGCGGTTTGGCTGGTGGCGGGCACGATCCTCCACAAGTCCTCGCTCGTGTCGGAACAGCTCATGGCCCGCTTCCAGCCCTTCCTCACCGCGGCCATCGACGCCCGGGGCGGCAGGGTGCATCGCTCGGGCTGGGTGGACACGGCCAACCTCAGCGCCCTTGACCTCGCCCTGCGTGCCAAGGCCTATGGCTTCAAACGGCTGCTCTTCGTGGACATCCCCGAAGTGCCCGGCGCCGATCCCGACTTCGAGACCGCCACGGCGCTGGCCACCGCCACCGGCCTGCCGCTGGTCATGGGCGGCAGCATCACCTCCCTCCGGCATCTGGACGCCGCGCCCACGCACCTCGGCCTCAAGGGGGCCCTGGTCGACGCCCTCCTCTTCCGCGAAGATCCCGGACTCCTGGCTCTCCTCCAAGCCGCCTGCGCCTGACCGGAGGAATCGTGACGGAACCGAAAGGCGCGTTCCTCGCCAGCCTAACGGAACCGGAACGGATCCACTTCCGCCACCTGGCCCTGGTGCGCCCGCAGCTGCCGTCGGAAAGCCAGATCCTCATGCTGGAGGGCCTGGCCCGGTCCCTGGACTCGCCGCGCCTGCTGACCCTCATGGCCCGCACGCCCCACTGGCTGGCCCACTGGCCCATCCTCCTGGGGCTGGCGGAGAACGAGGCCACCCCGGAGGCCATCCGCCGCGACCTGGAGATGGTGGTCTCCCTCTTCGGCCAGATGCGGGAGATGGACCAGGCGCCCACCGCCGAGAAGGTGGACCGCTCCGAGGCGGTGAAGACGCTCTACGCCCAGCTGAATCCCGAGCTGAAGCCCGTGGCCAAGCTCCTGGCGAAGCAGATCGCCAAGTCCGTCTCCGCCACCGGCTCCACCCAGGAGCTGCCCCCCCTGCCCGGCGAGGATCCCGATTGGGAGACCCTCACGGCCCTGCCGGAAGCCCCCGCCACGCCCGCGCCGGCGCCGGTGGCGAACAAGGGGGATCGGCTCACCCGGGCCCAGCAGACCGCCCAGCCGGATGAACTGGTGGGCTTCCTCGTGGATCCGGACGCAGACCTCCGCCTAGCCGCCCTCCAGAATCCCCTCATCTCCGAGGAGCTCCTCCTCCGGGCCCTGGGCCAGAGCGCCGTGCCGGAGCTCTTCGAGGAGGTGTACGCCGAAGCCCGCTGGTATTTCCGCGAGCCCGTGCGGGAGGGCATCCAGGAGGCCCCCGGATGCCCCGCTGGGCTGTCGCGGCGACTGGCCCTCTCCCGCCTCCTCGTGACGACGCTGGAGCGGGGCGCCTCGAAGCCGGCCTCCCTGCGCCGCATCGTGAGCCTCTTCTCCCAGCTGGAGGAAGGCGAGTACCAGTTCGTCACCTACTGGGCCAAGCGGCAGTCCCCGCACCTGCTCCGGGTGGTGAAGTACTTCTACGACCGCCTCATCCGTCAGCGGTCGGGGCTGTCCACCGCCCTGCCCGAGCGCGGCGAGGACGGCCGCTGGGCCAGCCTCGAGGAGCGGGTGTTCCTCGCCACCCAGGCCACGCAGGAGGACCAGCTCATCCAGGTGCTCAAGGACCCGGATCCCCAGGTGTTCCGCCTGTCCCTGGACAACCCGGCCCTCACGCCGCGGATGCTGGCCTCCACCCTGCCCACCCTGGACCGGGACCGGGCCGAGCAGGTGGCCGCGCACGCCAAGTGGCAGGAAGATCCGCTGGTGGCGGAGACCCTGGTGCACCACCCCCACCTGACGGAAGCCACGGCCCTCCGCCTGCTCGCGAACCTGCCCGGCCTCAAGCCCGCCATCGAGATCCTGCGGGATCCGCGGCTCCAGCATCTGGAGGTCAAGCGCCGGGCCCTGGAGACCCTCCGCACCCTCTACCTGGCCATGGACGTCTCCGACCGGATCACCGCCCTCCGCACCTCCGGCGGCGAGCTGATGCGCCACCTGCCCCAGGAGGTGCTCCAGGACGAGGAGACCCTGCGGCGCATGGTGTCCGACCGCCAGCTGGATCCCGGGATCCTCCTCCGCCTCGCCCGGAACAAGCTGACCCCCCGCGCCGTGCTGGAGCAGATCGCCGGGCATCCGGTGCTCATGGCCCACGCCGCGATCATGTCCGAGCTGCTGCTGAACCCCAAGACGCCCCGGGAAGCCTCGGCCCGCATCTGGGGCCTGCTGTCCGAGGCCGAGCAGCAGCAGCTCCTCCGCAGCCCGCACCTGCCCGTGACCCTGCGGACCCTCGGGTAAACGGGGCCAGGACCGCCCCGTAACCCAGATCCAGGAGCCCCCCATGCGCCGCCCCGCCGCCATTCTGATCCCCGTCGCGGTGGCGCTGGTCTGTCTGCCTTTCGCCACCTCCTGCCGGCCCAAGCCCCGCGTTCCCGGCTGGGTGCAGTCCGCGCCGACCGACAGCGTGGCCTCCTTCTCCGGTGAAGCGGCCTGGATGCTCACCCACAAAGAGGTCCAATCCCTCATCTCCCGGGATCCCTCGGTGGAGCGCGCCCTCGACCTCTTCCTCCAGAAGGCCCGCATCAACCCCCGCACGGAGACGGGCCGAGTGACCTTCCATGTCATCGGTGTGCCGCAAGAGGGCGAGTCGAACATCCAGAAGGGTCTTGAGCACGTTCTCATCCAGCTGAACCAGTTCGCCGATCCGACCTCGCTGGTGGCAGCCCTCTCCGAATCCTTCCCCCAGGAGGGGAGCCTGCGCCTCCAGGGCCGGGACTGGCCGCTCCACGTGATCCTCGATCTGGAGGCCGGCGGGGCGAAGGCCCACATCCGGGCCGCCAGCGACGAGAAGGGCCAGGTCTGGATCGGCTCGCTGGAAGCCCTCCAGCGCATGGCGGCCAAGGACAGCCTGGCCACCCGGCCGGACGCGGCCCTCGCCGCCGAGTGGATCAACCCCCGGGCGCCCTTCCAGGGCTACCTCCAGCCCGAGGCCCTGCTGGGCGGGCTGCGCCGCAACCTGGAGGGAACCCTCGTGAAGGACCTGCCCCAGGGGGTCCATGCCCTCTTCTGGAGCATCACGCCGCCCGCCGCGAAGGATCCTGCCGGGAAGGAGCAGGCCATCCGCTTCGAGCTGGCCCTGGCGGGCACGCCCGAAGGGATCAACCAGGTCACGCCGTGGCTCCAGCGGCTGGTGGCCGCCGCCAATGCCGTGCAGGCGGCCCCCGGCGCCGCCCCGCAGCTGCTGCAGGAGCAGCGCCGCGTGGGGCTGCGTTGCGCGCTGACGCCCGAGCAGCTCAAGCTGGTGATGGAGAAGCTGGGGCAGCCGGATTTCTCCTTCACCCTTCCCGCCCGAGCCCCCAAGGCATGAGCGCGGCCCTCCCCCAGCCGCCGGCTGACGCCCCCCTTCCGCCGGAGACGGAATCCCCCGAGTTCTGGATGGCCCAGCTCAAGGCCGGCCGGGAGGAGGCCCTGGCCCACCTCATGGCCCGCTTCGAGCGCCCCCTCTGCGCTTTCCTCCACCGGCGCCTCCAGGGCGAGGCCGGGGTGGTCCAGGAGCTGGTCCAGGAGGTTTTTCTCAAGTGTCTCCAGCATTGTCAGCGATTCGAGGAGGGCCGCCCGGTGGCTGCCTGGCTTTTTACGCTGGCGGCTAATGCGGCGACCGACCACCTCCGTAGACGGGGGAGAGAGGTACCCCCTCCCGAGACCTTTGACGCACCGGATCCCCAGCAGGCTTCACCCTGGGAATCCGTGGACCAAAGCCGGCGCATCCAGGCCCTTCGCGGGGCTCTGGAGGGCCTCACCCCCCGCCAGCGGGCCATGGTGCTCGCCTACTACGTCCACGAGCACCCGGTGAAACGCATCGCCCAGGATCTGGGCTGCGCCGAAGGCACCGTGAAAGCCACCCTGTTCCAAAGCCTCCAGAAGCTCCGCAAGACCCTTGGACCCCAGCCATGACCCCCGCCCCCGACCCCAACCGCCTTGATCCCCAGGAAGAGGCCCGCCGCTTCGAGCTGCTCGAGCGGCCCGAGCTCTGGCCTGACGATCCGGCGCAGCAGGCCGAGCTGGCCGAGCTGCTGGAACTCCACCTGGCCCTGGAAAGCCACGGGCCGGGCCTCGCCGAAAGCCTGGCCCCGCCTCCCCGCCTCCGCTGGACCGGATCCTGGACCCTGGCCGCCGCCGCCGTCCTGCTGGTGGCCCTGATCCCGGCCACCTACACCGTGCTGCACACCCAGAACCTCCGCGCCCAGGCCCAGGACACGGCCCGGCTGGAGCAGCTGGCCCGCAAGCGCACCCAGGACCGCGCCTGGATCGCCTTCTTCCGGCAGAGCACCACCCTGCTCCAGGATTTCGAGCAGGACCCGACCCTGTGCAAGAAGGGGGAGGAGGATCGGCGCCAGGAGCGGGAGATGGCCCTGACCCTGCTGGAGGCCAGCCACCAGCTCGCCGCCCAGGGCGCGCCCATCCAGGAGGCCGAGGCCATCCGCGCCAACCTGCACGCCTGGCTCTCTGAGGTCGCCTTCGAGGACGACTGCCTCAGCACCGAGCGAGCCCGTGAGCTCCGGCAGTGGGCCGCGGCCCACGATCTGGAGGGCGCGTCCGAGCGCATGGAACGGCGCCTGAGGGGAGACGGCGCATGACCTTCTCCCTCCTCGTGGCCGTGCCGGCGCTGATCGCGCCCACCGCCCCGGAGCCCGCCCTCCCCCTCGTCCTGGCGGGCCCGGAGAACCCCGCGGACGCCCTGTTCCGGCAGGGCCGCGACCTCCGCTACGCCCAGCGCTGGTACGAGGCGGCCCAGGCCTACCGCTCGCTCATCCGCGAGTTCCCCCGCTCCTCCCGGGTGCCGGACGCCCGCTACTGGCTGGCCTCCAGCCTGGAGCAGGACCAGCGGTGGGACGAGGCCGCCGAGGCCTACACCGAGTTCCTTGCGAAACATCCCGACCAGCGGATGCTGGGCAAGGAAGCCCGGCTGAACCGTGTCCGCTGCTGGGGCATCCGCCAGTGGAACAGCCCCGCGGCCCAGGCCGGCCTGGCCGGCGCCCTGTCCGACGACCGAGAGGAGGTCCGCATCGCCGCGGCCCTCCAGCTGGCCAAGCGGCGGGACGCCCGCGCCGTGCCCGTTCTCCAGGCCGGCCTCCGGGTGGACGCCTCCTCCGAGGCCTGCCGCCTCGCCCTGCTGGCCATGGGGGTCCAGCCCCAGGCCGCGGGCCCCGCCCAGGGCCGGTTCCTGGTGATCCGCGTGAAGGAGCGGGCCAAGCCCGAGGCCCTGACCGTGCGCTTGACCGTGGGCCTCGCCCGGGCCGTGGGCGGCTACCTCTCGGACGAACAGCTGCGCCAGGCCAAGAAGAAGGGGGTGGACCTGGAGCGACTCATGGACCAGGCTCTGAACGCCCCCAAGGGCACGGAACTCTTCAGCCTGGATGACGGCAAGAGCACGGTGACCGTGACCGTCGAGTAGCCGCCCGTGACGGTGGCATGAGCCAGAGCGGCTAAGCTGGTCGCTGACCATGTCGCGACTCCTGCGCTTCTTCAATGACCATCTGCGGGTCCACGCCCCCCTCATCGCGGGGGCCTCCCTGCTCCTGCTCCTGGCGGGCCTCTGCCAGGGGGCCCTCATCGCCTCCATCAAGTTCGTGTTCGACGATGGCAAGGCGCACGCCCTGAGCGGGGCCCAGACAGGCCTCTTCGGCCAGCTCGAGCACCTCCGGACCTGGGTGCTGACCCGCATGCCCGAGGCCTCCGCCCTGCGCACGGGCCTGCTGGTGCCCCTGGTGCTGGTGCTGCTCTTCGCCCTGAAGGGCCTCTTCACCTACGCCGGCACCCTGCTCATGGTCCGCAGCGGCATCCGCGCCACCCAGGCCTTCCGCGAGCGCCTCTTCGCGCACCTGCTGACCCAGGAGCCCGCCTTCTTCCAGAAGCACCCCGTGGGCGAGCTCATCACCCGCAGCATCAGCGACGTGGGCGCCGTGCAGGGCATCGCCAGCAACCAGCTGGCGGAGGCCGTGCGCGAGACCTGCGTGGCCCTCACCATGCTCGCCACGGTCCTCTACATGGACTGGAAGCTGAGCCTCACCCTGTTCCTGGCCGGCCCCCTGGTGGTGCTGCCCGTGAAGAAGCTCAGCCAGCGCATCCGCCGGGTGAACCACCGGAACCAGGAGGCCTCCAGCCGGCTTCTGCAGCGCCTGAAGGAGGTCTTCAGCAACATCCGCGTGGTCCAGGGCTTCGCCCGCGAGTCCTACGAGGTGAGCCGCTTCCAGCTCCAGAACCAGGAGCTCTACCGGCTGGGCATGAAGAGCGCCCGGGCCTCGGCCCTCTCCACGCCCATCATGGAGCTGGTGGGGGGCTTCCTCCTGGCGGGCCTCGCCGCCTACGCCGCCGGGCGCTTCAAGTCCGGCACCCTCACCACCGAGAACTTCCTCACGTACATCCTGGCCATTTACGCGCTCTACGACCCCCTTCGCCGGCTCACCAAGCTCAACAACGAGATCCAGGTGGCCTCCGCCAGCCTGGACCGGGTCTATGCCATGCTCGACCGGAATCCGGAGCTGCCCGTGAATCCGGACCCGGTGCCCGTGCCCGCACGCCCGGCCCTCCTGCGCTTCGAAGGCGTGGAATTCGCCTACGACGAGAAGCACACCGTCCTGCGCGGCATCGACCTCGAGGTGCGCGCCGGCGAGACCGTGGCCCTGGTGGGCGGCAGCGGCGGCGGCAAGACCACCCTGGTGAACCTGGTGCCCCGCTTCTTCGATCCCACCGGCGGGCGGATCACTCTCGACGGCCTCGATCTCCGCGACTTCGACCCCCGGGAGCTCCGCAAGCTCATCGGCATCGTCACCCAGGAGACCCTGCTCTTCATGGACACGGTGCACGACAACATCGCCTACGGCAAGCAGGCCAGCCGCGAATCCGTCATCGCCGCCGCGAAGAAGGCCCATGCCCACGACTTCATCCAGGGGCTGACCCGGGGCTACGACACACCCCTGGCGGAGACGGGCTCCAGCCTCAGCGGCGGGCAGCGCCAGCGCCTCGCCATCGCCCGGGCCCTGCTGCAGGACCCGCCCATCCTCATCCTCGACGAGGCCACCAGCGCCCTCGACACCGAGAGCGAGCGCGCCGTGCAGGCCGCCTTGGAAACCCTCATGCAGGACCGCACCACGCTGGTGATCGCCCACCGCCTCAGCACCATCCAGCGGGCCACCCGCATCTGCGCCATGAAGCAGGGCCGCATCGTGGAGCAGGGCACCCACGACGAGCTGCTGGCGCGCCAGGGCGAGTACGCGCGGCTGCACCGGCTGCAGTTCGCGGAAGCGTGATGCCCCTCTGATGCTCCGCTCCGCCTTCCATTTCGACCTGCCCCAGGAACTCATCGCGCAACACCCCGCGCCGGACCGCGACGGCGCGCGGCTCCTCGTGGTGGACGCGCAGACCAGGGCCTGGTCCCACCGCACCATCCGCGACCTGCCAGACCTGGTGCCCGCCGGAAGCCTTTGTGTCCCGAACGACGTGCGCGTCCGCCACGCACGCCTCTTCCTGCGCCGCGCAGGCGGCGGCGCAGGCGAGGCGCTCCTGCTGCGGAGCCTGGGGCAGGGGCGGTTCGAGGCCTTGGTGAAGCCGGGCGCCCGTCTCAAACCCGGAGCTTCCGCCGCGGTGGTGGATCCCGTCACCCACGTGGAGCTGGCCCGCCTGGACATCCTGGACACCCTGCCCGAGGGGCTGCGGGCCGTGCGGGTGCACTCGGAGCATGGCCTGGACTGGGACGAGATCGACCGCATCGGCCGCCTGCCCCTGCCGCCCTACATCGAGCACCTGGCGGAGGCCGAGGACGAGACCCGCTACCAGACGGTCTTCGCGGCCCGGGAGGGCGAGGCCGTGGCGGCCCCCACGGCGGGCCTGCACTTCACGCCGGAGCTCATCGGCGCCCTGGAGGCCCGGGGCTGCGGCTGGCATCCCGTGCGGCTCCACGTGGGCCTGGGCACCTTCCGGCCCATGACCGCCGAGCGCCTGGAAGACCACGCCATGCACGAGGAGCGCTTCGAGATCCCCGAGGCCACGGCCCAGATCCTGGAAGCGGCCTTCCGCGATCGCGCGCGGCCCGTGCTCTGCGTGGGCACCACTTCCCTGCGCACGCTCGAAGGCGCCTGGGACGGCGCGCGGCTCGCGCGGGAGGGCGCCACGCGCCTCTTCATCACGCCGGGCTACCGCCTCCGCACCGCGGACCACCTGCTCACCAACTTCCACCTGCCGGAAAGCACCCTGTTCGTCCTGGTGTCCGCCCTCCTGGGCCTCGACCTGGCCCAGGCCGCCTATGCGGAGGCCGTGCGCGAGCGGTACCGGTTCTTCAGCTACGGCGACGCCATGCTGATCCTGAACGCCGGGCCCTCCCGTTAGCAGTTCTCCGCTCGAGACGGCGACGAGAAGCGCCGGCTCCGCCGACGCTTCTCGTGGGGGTCCGGGGGAACGCAGAGGCCGCCTGCGGCCGGGCGGTCCCCCCGGAGAGCTATAGATAGTCGATGAACTGGTGGATCACCGGGATGCGGTGCCGCTTGCCCTTGGTGGCCTGCAGGATGCTCGTCACGGACATGCCCAGGCACCAGAGTAGCCAGAGGGGCAGGAAGAAGCGGATGGACACGGCGCCGAAGATGGGGAATAGGCCCAGGATGAGCATGGCCAGGGTCAGGGCGCACTCGGCGAAGGCCAGGATGACGCCCTGGCGCGCGTGCCAGAGCAGCTCCGGGTCCTCGCGGTTCCGCATGTAGGGCAGGAACGCCCATGGCCCCGCGTAGCACAGGATCAGGTCTCGCAGGCGCTCCCCCACGTAGAGGGGGGTCGGGGCATCCAGGGGCACGGCAACCTCCGGGTCGAGGATAGCGCAAGGCCGCGCCGTGCGTCCCCTGGACGGGCTTCCGGTCAGTGGCCCCGCAGGACCACCAGGAGGGCCATGAACAGCACGATCACCGCGTAGATCTGCTTCAGCTTCGCCCCCCGCATGCGCGTGGCCACCCGCGCCCCGGCCAGCGCGCCGGTCGCGAAGCCCACGGCCACCCCGGCGATCACCATCCAGGGCAGCCCGCCCTGGGCCTGGGCATAGACATAGACGCCAGGCAGACCGATGGGGGGCAGCAGCATCATGAGGCTGGTGAGCTGGGCCTCGTGCTGGGTCAAGCGGAAGCGAGAAGCCAGCAGGGGAATCACCACCACGGCGCCTCCCAGCCCCGTGAGGCCCGAGACCACCCCCGCCAGCAGGCCGATGGGCAGGCCCGCGGACCAGAGACCCGAGGACAGGTCCAGGGGTTCCACGGTCCGGTCCACGGCCGGGGGCTCGTGCCGGAAGTAGGTCTTGAAGGCCAGGAGCACCAGGAAGGCCGCGTAGCCCCAGCGCAGGGGCCCCGAAGGAATGAGGTTCGCCACCCGCGCGCCGCCGTAGATGCCGAAGAGGAAAGCCAGCACCAGCACACCCACCAGGCGCAGGCTGGTGTGGATGCCCCGGCTGCGGTACTGCAGCACGGCGGGCAGGCCCGTGGGCAGGAGCATCGCCGCCAGGGTGGCGCCCTGGGCGCGGTGCTGGTCCAGGTGCAGGAACAGGCCCAGCAGGGGCACCATCACCACGCCCCCGCCCACCCCGAAGAGGCCCGACAGCACGCCGCCGGCCAGGCCCGTGCCCAGGCCGGGTATGAAATGGTTCGGATCCGCGATCACGGCGCCTCCAGGGGATGGGCTTCGAAGAAAGCCCAGATGAGGTGGCTGGCGGAGAGATCCGGGGCGGGCCGATCCGCGCCCGGCGCGTAGGGCCTTCCACCCGGCCAGGCGTGGCCCATGCCGGCCACCGTCCAGAGGCCCACCTCGCATCCGCCGCCCGACCAGAGATCGAGGTGATGGGGGTCCATGGCCTCGCGGGCGGGCCCCTCATCACATCCCATGAGGGCCGCCCAGCGGGCCGCGGCATCCTGGGCGGCCAGGACGGGCACCCGCCGCCCCTGCGGCCCCACGCCGCCCAGGTAGGGGATGTGGCCATCCTCCGTCCCATGGAAGGCCAGGGTGGGCACGGAGCGGGCCGGGGAAGGGCCCCAGATCGGCGCCCCGGCCACGGGCGCGATGGCCGCCACCCAGGGCGCCTCCAGGGCCAGGCGATAGGCCATGCGGGCCCCGTTGGAGAAGCCCACGACGAAGATCCGGCGGGGATCCACGATCCCGCGGTGGCCCAGGCGGTCGACCACGGCCCCGAGGAACCCGACGTCGTCCACTTCCGCGTGGCCGGGACACCCCAGCCCCGGCCCCACGTTCCAGGCGGCTCCGAGCCCGGGATCCTCCGTGCCCGCCTCGCCCAGAGCCTGGGGGTAGGCCACGCGGAACCCCCGCTCGTCGGCCAGGCGACCCAGGCCCGAAAAGGCGGCCATGAGCCGCCCCGTGCCGCCGGTCCCGTGGAGGGCCAGCACCAGCGGGAGTTCCTGATCCGAGGCCGCCGGAGGATCATGGACCAGGACCCGCCGGGCCTCGCCCTGCCATTCCAGCTTCAGGTAGTGGCTCTGGCCGTGCCGCACCGGTCCCCCATCCCCGGATTCTGGCCTCCGCCGTGTTCCAATGGAAGGCAGGAGGCGCCGGTGCAGGTCCAGCTCAACCAGGATGTGATTCTCGACAGCCGGCGGGCGATCTGGCTCCCCCGGCAGAAGACGCTGGTGCTGGCGGACCTCTTCTTCGGCCTGGGCGCCGCCCGCCGCCGCCGCCCGGACCCCCTACCCCCGCCCCAGCAGACCGAGATCTGGGAGCGGCTGTTCAGCCTCATCGACGACTACGCCCCCGCCCAGATCGCCCTGCTGGGCGACCTCAAACCCAGCCAGGGCACGGTGGAGGGCGACGAGGCCGAGGAGCTCCGGACCATCTTCCGCAAGCTCCAGGCCGGCGGACGCCAGGTGGTGCAGGTGGTGGGCCACCCGGACCGCAGCTGCGGCCCGGCCCTGGAAGGCACCGGCATCGAACCCGTGGAGCAGCACCGGGTCGGCCCATTCACGCTCATGCATCGCCGCCGCATCTTCGTCTATCCCCGCCACGACTCGCCCCAGGGCTTCTGGATCAACGGCGGCGTGCACCCCCTCTTCGCCGTGCCCGGCATCGGGCCCGCCGGGGATCCGGACTGGATGCGGCTTCCCGCCTTCCTCTACACGGGCTTCGCCCTGGTGATGCCGCCCTTTGTGAGCTACGCCCAGGGCTTCGAGGTCATCCAGGCCGAGCGCCTGCCCCGCCAGGCACGGGCCTGGAAGCTGCTGGCGGATCGCCTGAGCCCCCTGGAGCTCACGGACCTCCCCCCGGCTCCCGAGGCCCTGCGCACGCTCACCCGTCCGCCCCGCAAGGGCGCGCCGAAGAACGGCGAATAGGCCGCGCCCGGAACCAGACCTTCCATCAAAAGCGGAACGCGAAGGGCGTCTTCGCGCCCTTCGCGTTCCGCTTGTTTATTTCTTCTTCGCCTTGGGCATTGGCGTGCCGCCGCGCACGGCCCGGCCGTCATCCAGGACCAGGTCCCAGCCCAGGCGATCGCCCTTCTTCAGGCCGATGCGCTTGAAGGTGCCCGCGGCGAACTCGATGAAGTGGCGCGCCGGCACGCTTCCCCCGTAGGTGGGGCAGTCATCGCCGCGCATGGGGCTGCACGGGGGCACGTGCTCCGCCGTCTCCACGACCTTGCCCTCCGCGTCCACCCAGGCCACGTCCAGGGCGATGAGGCAGTTCTTCATCCAGATGGCGTGGTAGCCCTCCTCGCCATAGACGAAGAACATGCAGCGGTCCTTGGCCAGGCTCTGCCGGTACATCAGGCCCTTCGCCTTCTCCTGGTCCGTGGCGGCCACCTCGGCCATGAAGGCCGTCTGCTTGAAGGCCACGGTGCCTCCGCCCGCCCACAGGGGCAGGGAGAGCAGGATGGCGAAGATCGTGCGCATGTCGACTCCTGGGATTCCATTATCCGTAGAAGTGCCTGGAGGGGACGGAAGGCTTCCAAAATCCATGATACCTCGCAAGATGTGGCAACATGGAGCTTCCCGCCGGCTCGGAGGATCATGCGCGCTCCCACCTGTTCCGCCCTCCTCCTCGGTGCCCTGGCCATGGCCGCCCCGGGTCCGGAGACCGGGCTCCAGGCCCTGCGGGTCGGCGCGGCCATCCAGCTGGATGGCCACCTCGACGACCCCGCATGGAAACGGGCGCCCTTCGCCTCGGGGTTCACCGAGGAGTGGCCCCAGCGCGGGCGGCCGGCCCGCCAGCGCACGGAAGTGCGGGTGCTCTACGACGCCCGGTACCTCTACGTGGGAGCCCGGATGCTCCACAACCGCCGCCTGGAGGGCGGCCGGGCCCACGTGGTGCGCCGCGTCCACCGCCGCGACCAGGACAGCCCCAGCGACTGGTTCGGGGTGGCCATCGACTCCAGCCACGACCGGCGCACGGCGCTCCTGTTCGAGGTGAACGCGGCCGGCGTGCAGAAGGATCAGATCATCTACAACGACAGCACCTTCGATCCGAGCTGGGACGGCGTGTGGGAGAGCGCCGTGTCGGTGGATGCCGACGGCTGGACCGCGGAGCTGAAGATCCCGCTGTCCCTCCTCCGGTTCAAGGAGAGCTCCGAACCCCAGACCTGGGGCATCAACTTCAGCCGCACGGACCAGGGCGTGGTGCGGGAATCCAGCCGCTGGATGGTCGTGCCGCGGGGGGACAGCGGCTTCGTCAGCCGCTTCCCCGACCTGAGCGGCCTGGAGGGACTGGCCCCCCAGCCGCGCCGGGAGTACGTGCCCTACCTGGGGACCGCCCGGAAGTTCGAGACTGCCCGGGGCTATGACGACCGGGGCTGGGACACCCGGGCCGGCCTCGACGCCCACTGGAGCCTGAACTCCCACGCCCAGGTGGACCTCTCGATCCGCCCGGATTTCGGGCAGGTCGAGGTGGACCAGGCCGTGCTGAACCTCGGTACCGTGGAGACCTTCTTCCCGGAGAAGCGCCCCTTCTTCCTGGAGGGCATGGACCTCTTCCGGGTAGCCGGCCCCGACCTCTTCTACAGCCGGCGCATTGGACACGGTCTGTCCGATCCGGATCTCGCCCCCGGCGAGACCCTGCAGGATCGCCCGAACGCCACGGACATCACCGCCGCCGCGAAGTACACCGCCACGTACGATTCGGACACCAAGGTGGGCCTCCTGGGCGCCAGCGTGGAGCCCGCCCGGGCCACGGTGGCCGACGCGGCCGGAACCCGGTCCCGGCGCGAGATCTCGCCACTCACCAACTTCGGCGTGGTGCGGATCCAGCAGCTCCTGGACGACCGGGGGAGCTACGTGGGCACCTTCGCCTCGGAGATGGACCAGGCGGGCGCGGCGGGCCGGTCCGCCCATGTCCAGGCGCTGGACGGGGTCTACCGCACCGAGGACCGGGGCGGGACGCTGGAGACCACCCTCAGTCGCAGCCAGACCGGCCCCGTCGGCGCCCAGGACCAGGGCTGGCGGGCTCGGCTCCGGGCCCACCAGGAGTGGCGCAGCGGCTGGAGCGCCGAGTTCCAGGCCATCGACGCGGGGCGCGACTACAACCCCAACGATGTCGGCTACCTGGGCCGCGCCGACGAGCAGCGCCTGTATGGCGAGGTCTCGCGCCGCTGGGACCGGACCTGGGGCGCCTTCCGCAACTGGGCCTGGGGGCTGGGCCACACCTACGCCCGCGACCAGGCCGGCCAGACCTTCATCCGCAACCTCAACACCTGGGGCCGGACCGACTTCACCAGCTTCTGGGCCCTCTGGGGCGGCGGTGGCGTGGACTTTCCCGCCGAGGACGACCGGGAGCTGCGCACCTACTCTGACCCGCAGAAGAAGTACCTGGCCCGCTCCGCCGTGCCCTACGCGAACCTGGGCTTCGACACACCCGGCAACCGCCCCTGGTACCTCCGCCTCAACACCAGCCGGGCCTGGGAAGAGGGGGGGCCCTCCACGGACACGACCCTTTTCCAGACCCTCCGGCCCGCCCCCAACCTCGAGATCCAGGTCACGACCTCCGTCACCCGGGACGAGGGGGAGCTGAAGTGGCTGGAGACCCCGGCGGCCACGCCCATCGTGGGCCTGCGCCGCCTCAGCCAGCTCAACCAGACCGTGCGGGTGGCCTACGCCTTCAACCCCACCCTCACGCTCCAGCTCTTCAGCCAGTGGCTGGCCGCGAATTGGAACTACCGGGACCTGAAGCACTACGTCGACGACGAGACCCTCGAGCCCGGCCTTCCGGAGGACCAGCCCGCGGGCACCACGCCCCAGACGGCCTTCAGCTACCGGACCTGGAATCTGAACCTCATCACGCGCTGGGAGTTCCGTCCTGGCTCCACCTTCTTCCTCGTCTACACCCACGGCGCCAGCACGGACGCCCTCATCAACGACCGCGCCAGCCTGGCCCCCCGGCCGGATCTCGCCCTCCTGCGGCACCTGCCCTCGGACGACGTGGTGCAGGCCAAGGTGACCTGGCTATTCCGCTAGGGGCGTCCACAAGGGGTGCGGGTCAGGCCTCCAGGAGCCAGGCGGCCACGCGGTCCGTGTCCCCCTCGGTGTGGAAGCCGTGGAAGGCCACGCGGAGATAGCCCTCCCGCACGGAGGCGAAGATCCCCCGGCGTGCCCCCGCCTTCAGCAGGGCGTCCATCCCGCCGGGCCCCCGGCCGCCGTGGTGGAAGGCCAGGAAGGATCCCACCCGCCCGGCCTCCCGCAAGGCGCCGAGGCGGTCGTGCTCGGCGGCCCAGCGCGAGCCCCGGAGCGCCTCCAGGAGCCGGGCCTGGAGGGCCTCGCCGTGGGCGGCGATGGCCGGGACGCCCGCCCGGTTGATCAGGCGCAGGGATTCGAGCAGGGCGGAGAGGTGGAGCAGGTTGGGTCCCCCGGGCTCCAGCGCCCGTCCGTCCGGCAGCCAGGCCCGGTGGAGGTCCGTGGATGGCCGCGAGAAATCCGTCGCTTCCTCCACGGAGAGCCAGGAACCCGAGGGGGCCAGCGACCGGCGGAAAGCCTCGTCCGTCCACAGGAACCCCATGCCCTGGGGCGACAGCAGGCCCTTGTGCCCGCTGGTGGCGAAGGCGGCGAGGCCCTCCAGGTCCACGGGCACCGTGCCCGCGGCCTGGACGCCGTCCACCACGAGGTGGATGCCCCGGGCGCGGCAGGCCGTGACGAGGCGCGGGAGGTCCAGCTTCAGGCCGTCCTGGAACCGCACCCAGGAGAGGGCCAGGATCCGCGTGCGAGGCCCCAGCGCCTCCACCAGCCGGGCCTCGGGGTCCGCCTCCGCGGTGGGCGGCAGGCTCGCCCAGGCGGCGGCTCCGGCGAGATGCCCCTCCCACAGGGGCACCTCCCGGAACGCCACGCCGCGGGCCTGGAGGGCCAGCCAGGGCCAGGCGTTGGCCGGGAACTCCCCCAGGGGCGCCACCACCTCGTCGCCGGACCGCCAGGGGAAGCCCTGGGCCACGGCCACCAGGCCCGAGGAGGTGCTGTGGGTGAGGGTGATGTCCTCGGGTCGGCCGCCCAGCAGCGCCGCGGCCTCCGCCCGGGTGGCGGCCGGGATCCCCTGGAAGTCCTCCTCCCAGCGCACCTCCCAGGGTCGCAGCTCCTTGCGCATGAAGGCCTGCACGGCGTCCAGCGCCGCCCGGGGGACCGGCCCCTCGCCGCAGTGCATGATCCAGAGGCGCTCCGGGTCCAGGTGGAACAGGGCGGGATCGAGGGGCGGCGCGCTCATCCCTGTCGGTCCGCGAGCAGGGCCTTGAGGCCCACCGGGAAGAGGGGCTCCACCACCTGGCGCACCGCGGCGGCGTACTGCTGGATCTCCCACTGGGCGTGGCTGTCCATCCGCAGGCGGATGAAGTGGGCCACGGCCTGGAGGCTCACGGTCCAGTAGACCTCGGAGTAGAGGCCCACGGGCAGCACGCAGCGGGCCTGCTCGCGGCAGACGCCCAGGGCGAGCAGCTCCTTGTAGTGGGCCACGGCCCCCCGGCAGCTCTCCAGGTAGCACTCCATGGCCCGGGCCCGGTTCGCCGCGTCGATCTCGCCTTCGCTGCCCTGCTTGTTGACCTTCGCCTGCTTCCGGAAGGTCGCGGGCACGAAGAACTCGTCCTCGGGGAACTCCACGTAGCGGCCGCTGATCTCGTTGAACTCCGAGCCGATGCGGTGCTTCATCCACTGGCGGAACACGAAGATGGGCGCCTTCACGTGCAGGGTCATGGCCGTGTGGCGGAAGGGCGAGGTGTGCTCGTGCTCGGCCAGGTAGCCGATCAGCTTGGCGTCCCCCGCCTCGAAGGCCTCCTTCCGCTTGCCGAAGGACACCCGGGCCGCGTTCACCACGGACAGGTCCGACCCCATGTGGTCGATGAGGCGGACGAACCCCTTGTCCAGCACCTTGATCTCGATATGTGTCATGGAAGACTCCGCGCTTCCAGCTTCGCGCCGGCCCTGGGAGAATGGAAGGTCCGCAGGAGCCCTCATGCAGTTTTTCATCGACACCGCCAACATCGACGAGATCAAGCGCATCAACGCCCTGGGCGTGCTGGACGGGGTGACCACCAACCCCAGCCTCATCGCCAAGGAGACGGGCAAGCCCTTCGAAGCCATCATCGCGGAGATCTGCGACATCGTGGACGGCCCCATCAGCGCCGAGGTCATCGGCCTGGAGGCCCCCGCCATGATCCAGGAGGGCCTGAAGCTGGCCAAGATCCACGAGAACGTGGTGGTGAAGCTGCCGCTGATCGCCGAGGGCCTCAAGGCCTGCAAGGCCCTGACTTCCGAAGGCATCAACACCAACGTGACCCTCTGCTTCAGCGCCACCCAGGCCCTCATGGCCGCCAAGGCCGGCGCCACCTACGTGAGCCCCTTCGTGGGCCGCCTGGACGACATCAACCTCGACGGCATGGAGCTGATCCGCGAGATCGTGGCCATCTTTGAGAACTACGAGTTCGACACCCAGTGCCTGGCCGCCTCGATCCGCCAGCCCCGGCATGTCACCGACGCGGCCCTGGCCGGCGCCCACGTGGCCACCATCCCCACCAAGGTCTTCGACCAGATGCTGAAGCACCCCCTCACCGACAAGGGCGTGGAAGGCTTCCTGGCGGATTGGAAAAAGAGCGGCCGATAGCCCCCCCGATTCGTTCGTCAAGCGGAGCGTTAAGTCGTTCCGCCAATTCGTGACCGAATCGTAAAGAGGCCTCGATACCATGGCCCCTGGCCCCACTCGGGCCGGAGGTCCTGTATGGATGCCATCACGTCTGTCCTGCGCCGCTGCGAAATCTTCTCGGGCCTGTCCGACCCGGACCTGGGCCTGATCGCCAAGGCCGCCCGTCGGCGGGAAGTGCCCGCGGACACCCGCCTCTTCACCCAGGGTGACCCCCGCAAGGGCGCCACGGTCATCGCCGAGGGCCGCGTCGAGATCACCCGCGACAACGGCGACGGGCCCGAGCCCGTGGTGATCCTGGGCCCCGGCGACGTGGCCGGCGAGCAGTCCTTCCTGGCCCCCAGCCCCCACTCGGCCACGGCCACCACCCTCACCCCCGCCGTGCTTCTGGACCTGGACCGCGAGACCGTCCTCCAGAGCCTCGGCCAGGACGGCGCCGCCGCCATCGCCGTGCTCAGCAAGGTCGCCAATGTGCTCCACCGGCGGATCCTGTACTC
Source organism: Geothrix paludis (assembly GCF_022808815.1). Lineage (GTDB taxonomy): Bacteria > Acidobacteriota > Holophagae > Holophagales > Holophagaceae > Geothrix > Geothrix paludis. The sequence goes on from NZ_JAKZLC010000004.1 coordinate 371,759, forward strand.
GGCCACCCCGCGCACCGGGCGCGAGCAGGCCTACGCCAGCGGCCAGACGCGGCGGGAATCGGACCTCATCGGCCCCCTGGACGTGCCCGAGGACGCCCTCTTCGGCGTCCAGACTCTGCGCGCCGTCCACAACTTCCCCATCACGGGCACGCCCACCAGCCACTTCCCGGCCATGATCCGCGCCCTGGCCATGGTCAAGCAGGCGGCGGCCCGCGCCAACGCCCAGTTGGGCCTGCTGGACCTCTCCATCGCGGCGGCCATCGACCGGGCCTCCCAGGAGATCATCGACGGCCACTGGCACGGCCACTTCCCGACCGACATGGTCCAGGGCGGCGCGGGCACCTCCACCAACATGAACGCCAACGAGGTCATCGCCAACCGGGCCCTGGAGCTGCTGGGCCACAAGCGCGGCGAATACGCCCACTGCCACCCCAACGACCACGTGAACCTGGGCCAGAGCACCAATGACGTCTACCCCACGGCCCTGCGCCTCAGCACCATCTTCATGCTGCGGAACCTCCTGGACGCCATGGAGCGCCTGAAGGCCGCCCTGCACGACAAGGGCCGGGAGTTCGCCGACGTCATCAAGATGGGCCGCACCCAGCTCCAGGACGCCGTGCCCATGACCCTGGGCCAGGAGTTCGAGGCCTTCGCCGTCACCACCGGCGAGGACATCCTGCGCCTCCAGGAATGCGCCCGGCTCTTCCTCGAGGTGAACATGGGCGGGACGGCCATCGGCACAGGCATCTGCGCCGATCCGAGCTATCCGGAGGCCGTGGTGGAGGAGCTGCGGAAGATCACGGGCCTGGAGGTCGTCCTGGCGGAGAACCTCGTGGAGGCCACCCCGGACACCGGCGCCTTCGTCATGTTCTCCGGGGCTGTCAAGCGCGCCGCCGTGAAGCTCAGCAAGATGTGCAACGACCTGCGCCTGCTCAGCAGCGGCCCCCGCTGCGGCTTCGGCGAGATCAACCTGCCCCCCATGCAGCCCGGCAGCAGCATCATGCCCGGCAAGGTGAACCCCGTGATCCCCGAGGTGGTGAACCAGGTGGCCTACTCGGTCATCGGCAACGACCTCACCATCACCCTGGCGGCCGAGGCCGGCCAGCTGCAGCTCAACGTGATGGAGCCCGTGCTGGCCTACAGCCTGGCCACCAGCCTGCGCACCCTGACGGCCGCCGTGAACGTCCTCACCACCAAGTGCATCGTGGGCGTCACCGCCAACCGGGACCGCTGCCGCGACCTGGTGGAGCACAGCATCGGCATCGTCACCGCCATCATGCCGGCCATCGGCTACAAGCGGGCCACCGAGGTGGCCAAGGAGGCCCTGGAGACCGGCGTGGCCGTGCGCGAGATCATCCTCCGCAAGGCCTACCTGAGCCCTGCCGAGCTGGACGAGGCCTTCAGCCTCGAGGCCATGACCCGGCCCCGGCCCATCCGCTAGGAGCTTCCATCCCCCTGGCATGACCCCTTCCGGGGGCCCCGCAGGCTCAGGCTCGGCCTGCGGGGCCCCCTCGTGGTCGGTTAAACTGGCAGCCGATCCCCACGCGATCCGTTGCCCGCTGCCCACTGCCCGTTGCCCGAACCTGGAGCCGCCATGTCCCTCGAGAAGAAGATCGAGATCCTGAAAGCCAAGCACGCCCAGGCCCTGGCCGGCGGCGGCGAGGCGCGGGTCCAGAAGCAGCACGAGGGCGGCAAGCTCACGGCCCGGGAGCGCGTCGCCGCCTTCCTGGACGAGGGTTCCTTCGAGGAGATGGACGCCCTCATGGTCCACCGGGCCTGGGGCGTGGAGAAGATCCCCGGCGACGGCGTGGTGACCGGCTTCGGCCGCGTGGACGGCCGCCCGGTGGCGGTCTTCGCCCAGGACTTCACGGTCTTCGGCGGCTCCCTCAGCGAGGCCTACGCCAAAAAGATCTGCAAGATCATGGACCTGGCCATGAAGGTGGGCTGCCCCGTCATCGGCCTCAACGACAGCGGCGGAGCCCGCATCCAGGAGGGCGTGGTGAGCCTGGGCGGCTACGCCGACATCTTCCTGCGCAACACGCTGGCCTCGGGCGTCATCCCCCAGATCAGCCTCATCATGGGCCCCTGCGCGGGGGGCGCGGTCTACAGCCCCGCCATCACGGACTTCATCACCATGGTGAAGGGCACGAGCTACATGTTCGTGACCGGCCCGGACGTCATCAAGGCCGTCACCCACGAGGAGGTCACCAAGGAGGACCTGGGTGGCGCCAGCGCGCACGCGGCCAAGTCCGGCGTGGCCCACTTCGTCACCGCCAGCGACCTGGCGGCCCTGGCCCACACCCGGGAGCTGCTCTCCTTCCTGCCCAGCAACAACCTGGGCGAGGCCCCCCGCCGCGCCCCCAAGCGCGAGATGCCCCTGGAGAACCCGGACCTGGACAAGGTGGTGCCGGATGATCCCAGTAAGCCCTACGACATTCGCGACATCATCCGCGGCGTGGTGGACGACGCCCACTTCTTCGAGGTGCACGAAGCCTTCGCGCCCAACCTCGTCGTGGGCTTCGCCCGCATCGACGGCCGCAGCGTGGGCATCGTGGCCAACCAGCCGGCCTTCTACGCCGGGGTGCTCGACATCGCCTCGAGCGAGAAGGGCGCCCGCTTCGTGCGCTTCTGCGACGCCTTCAACATCCCGCTCATCACCTTCGAGGACGTGCCGGGCTTCCTGCCGGGCGTCACCCAGGAGCACGGCGGCATCATCCGCCACGGCGCCAAGCTGCTCTTCGCCTTCTGCGAGGCCACGGTGCCCAAGATCACCGTCATCACCCGCAAGGCCTACGGCGGTGCCTACTGCGTGATGGCCAGCAAGCACATCCGCACGGACTTCAACTTCGCCTACCCCACGGCGGAGATCGCGGTCATGGGCGCCGAGGGCGCCATGAACGTGCTGCACGGCAAGTCCATCGCCATCGCGCCAGATCCCGCGGCCCGGAAGGCCGAGCTCGTAGCGGAGTACAACGAGAAGTTCGCCAACCCCTACATCGCCGCCGAACACGGCTTCGTGGACGAGGTCATCCTGCCCCGCGAAACCCGCCAGAAGCTGGTGAAGGCCCTGGCCTTCCTCGACACCAAGCGCGACACCATGCCCCCCAAGAAGCACGGGAACATCCCGCTCTAGGAGCCGCCATGCGCCCCATCCTCCTGGCCCTGGCCACCCTCGCCCTCGCGGCCCAGGACGAGCGGGCCTTCCTTGAATCCATGGCCCGGCTCGAGAAGCAGGACCCGGCCGGGAAGAAGGACCTGGAAGCGGGCAGCCCCTTGCGCGCCACCGCGCTGGCCATGGACCCCGCCAAGGAGCCCGAGAAGGCCCGCTACGCCGCGGCGTCCTGGCTTTGGGCCACCAGCCTGATCCGGGGCCTCAACCACGGGGTGGATGGGACCTATCTGAAGGCCGCGCGGGGGCAAGTCGAACTCCAGAAAGCCTGGACGCTGCTGGAGACCGTGGGCGGTGACCTGACGCGCCCCCGGAACGCCATGCGGCTGGAGGTGGCCTGGCGCCTGCTCGACCCGGACCGGATGAAGGCCGCCTACGCGGCCGTGGCGGCCCAGCCCGCCCTGAACCCCCGCGAGCTCATCCACTGCTTCTTCGTATCGGCCCACCTGGGAGAGTGGGACGCGATGAAGCGCCATGCCCAGGCGGTCCTGGCCCAGGGCGGGAAGCTGGAAAGCCTGCATGCCTCCGCGGAGGACACGCCGGCGATGTTCGACTACGAGTCGCTGCTCAAGGCCGTCGAGACCGGCCGCCCGGAGCGGGGAACCGAGCCCTTGGCGGTCCGGAGCTTCCGGATCACGAAGGCGCGGGTCAAGATCCGGCACATCTCGGGCCACGACAAGACCCTCCTGAAGGAATCGGAATCCTGGCCCAGGGACTGGGTGGCCAAGCCCGACCCGGCGGCGCCCCTCCTCCAGGTGGGCGCCGCCGCCCACTGGGTGGAAGGCCCGGCCCTGCCCCCGGTGTCCGGGTTCATGCAGAAGGACCGCGTCTATCTCGTCGGATACAAGATCGCCCAGGGGGACGCCCCGGAGGCCGGCCGGCAAGACCAGGCCTGGGACATGCGGCCGGACAGCAGCGCTCCGGGCCGCTGGCGTGGGCTCAACACGCTCACGATCTGGCGCGCGGGCGTGGACCCCAAGGCGGGCCCGGCCCTCCAGGTCACCTTCGATGCGGAGTGGGACCTGCGGCCCCTGGAAACCCTCCCCTAGACTCTGGACCCGATTCGGCGCGGGATCCGCCCGCGCCCGGCCTCGATCCCCAGGAGCCCCATGCGCAGTGTGTTCTTTGACAGCCGCGGCGCAGTCCGCAACGGCTGGAAGGTGTTTGGATTCGTGGCCCTCTTCGGCCTCGCCGCCTCCGGCGCGGCCCCCCTCGCCCGGTTCTGGCCCGCCGCCTGGGGGACCCTGTTCCCGGGGCGATGGCTCGATGTCGCCCTCCTGCTCGCCGTCACCTGGCTCTGCCTCCGCGCCGAGCGGGCCCCCCTCGCCGAGGTTGGCCTCCGCCCCGACAGGCGCTTCCTGCGGGAGATCCTCGTGGGCACGGCAGGGGGCTGCCTCCTGATGCTGACGACCGCGGGGCTCATCCGCGGGCTGGGCGGCTTCCACTGGGTCCGCACGCCCGGAACGGGACCGGCCAGCCTGGCGGCGGGCGCCTGGCTCTTCCTGGCGGTGGCCTGTTTCGAGGAGATCCTCTTCCGCGGCTACGCCTTCCAGCGCGCCGTCCGGGGTCTGGGCTTCAGCCTCACCCAGGCCCTCTTCGCCGTGGCCTTCGCCCTCGTGCACTGGGGGAACCCGGGCATGACCGGCGCCACGAAGGCCTGGGCCACCCTGAACATCGCACTGGCGGCCCTGCTCCTGGGCCTGTGCTGGAAGCGCACGGGCAGGCTGGCGCTGCCCATCGGCGTGCACCTGGGCTGGAACTGGACCCAGGGCAACCTCCTGGGCTTCGGCGTGAGCGGCACCGAGGCGCCGGGCTGGTGGACGCCGGTCTTCCATGGCCGGCCGGAGTGGCTGACGGGCGGCGCCTTCGGCCTGGAGGCCAGCGCGGTCTGCGCCTTGGTCTGCGGCGCGGCCGTGCTGGGGTTGTGGCGGTGGAAGGGCTGGCCTAGTGGCGGTGCTTCCACTGCTTCGGCGTCTTGATCCCGGCCCCCATCACCAGGCGCATCTCACTGGTGGGCACGAAGCCCATGCGCTGGTAGAGGCCCTCCGCCTCGACGCTGGCGTGCAGCTCCATGATCTCCAGCCCGCATTCGCGGGCCAGGTCCATAGCCGCGTCCGTGAGGCGGGCGGCCAGGCCCTGGCGGCGGTGCGACGGCTCGGTGTAGATGTTGAAGAGGTAGCCCCGGACGGAGAGCGGCGTCACGGGTGTGGGGAGGGACTCCTTCATCAGCAGGAGCACCCCGGCCACGGGCCGGCCGTCCTCCTCCATCAAAAAGCCCCGGCACTGCCCCGACACCATCCAGTTCCTGAGCAGGACGCGGAACGTCTCCGCCATGCGCCGCAGTCCGTCCTCGGAGGCCTTCTCCATGTCGCGGAACAAGGCCACGCGATGGGCCACGTGAATGTCCAGGTCGGCGGTGGTGGAGGGACGGAGGGAAGGGCTCATGCGGTCAGTGTAGGCGTTATCCTGGGCCATGCACTACGCGGCCCTGGCCTCGGGTTCCAAGGGGAACTGCCATGCCCTCTCGGAGGGAGGGCGGACGCTGCTCATCGACGCGGGCATCTCCCTGCTCCAGATCCGCCGGCGCATGGAGGCCCTGGAACTGGACTCAGGCTCCGTGCGCGCCCTGGCGCTCACCCACGAGCACTCGGACCACATCGCCGCGGTGGGCGTGATCCTGCGGCGCACGGACTGGGCCATCCTCGCCACCGCCGCCACCCGCGAGGCCGTCGAGCGGATCCAGGGCATCGAGATCCCCGCCTCCCGCTGGATCGAGGTGGAGGCCGGCCGGCCCCGCGACTGGGAGGGCTGGCGCCTGCTGCCCTTCGCCCTGCCCCACGACGCTGAGGATCCCGTGGCCTACCGGATCGAGGCGGGGGCGTCCGCCGCGGCCGTGGTGACCGACCTCGGCCATCCCACGGCCCTCGTGGCGGACCACCTCCAGGATCTGGACCTGCTGGTGCTGGAGGCCAACCATGATGTGGACATGCTGCGCGAAGGGGACTATCCGCCCCAGCTCAAGGCACGCATCCTCAGCCGCGTGGGACACCTGAGCAACGCCGCCATGGCCGAGCTGCTGGGCCGGGTCCTGACGCCCCGCCTCAAGCAGGTCGTGCTGGCGCACCTGAGCGAATCCAACAACGATCCCGACCTGGCCCGCTTCGCCGCGGAGGAGGTCCTCCGGGGCACCGAGGTGGCCCTCCACCTGGCCCACCAGCGAGACCCCCTCACCCTGCCCCCGGCCGTGGCCTGAGGCCCCAAGGAGACCGATGCTTCGACGCGCCCTGGCCCACCTCCTCCTGGTCCTGCCCGCCCTGGCCACGTCCCTGGGCGCCCAGGGGGCTCCCCCTTCCCTGCGCGAAGCCGTGGAGCGCTTCGACGCCGCGCAGGCCCAGGTGCAGACCCTGCAGTGCCCCTTCACCCTGACCCTGCGCCGGGCCCTGCTGAAGACCCCCTCGGTGACGAAGGGAACCCTCTACCTGCAGGGCTCCGACTTCGTCCACTTCGCCTTCCAGCCGCCGGAGGACCTGATCCTCCATCTCACGCCCAAGGCCCTGATCTCCTACAGCCCCGAGGCCCGCGCCGGCGAGCTGATGAAGATCGGCCTCATCAAGAACGCCAACCGCAAGTTCCTGGGCCTGGGCCAGAGGCTCAGCTACCTGTCGGAGTACTTCCAGATCCAGCTCGGGGAATCCAAGGATCTCCCCGGCGCCTGGCTGCTGGCCATGACGCCCCGCACCCTGTCCATGCGCAAGCGGATGCAGGCTCTGAACCTCTGGGTGGACAAGGAGACCTGGCTGCCCCGGCAGGTCCAGTGGGTCGAGCGCAGCGGGGATTCCTGGCTGGTGGAGCTGGGCCCGCTCCGGATCAACCAGGCCCTGCCGGCCGCGGTGACCGGTTTCAAGCTTCCCGAGGGCATTCCCCTGAAGAGCGACTTCAGCTTCTTCGCCACCCGCAAGAAGTAGCGGTAGACTGCACAGGAGATCAGACGGGGGCCCGATGATTGTGGTTTGCTCGGCCTGCCAGGCCCGCTTCCAGTACGACGACAGCCGGTTCGGCCAAGCCCGGACCAAGCGCTTCAAGTGCCCGAAGTGTGCCCACGTCTTCGAGGTGGCGAACCCGACGGCGCCGGCGGCTCCCGCCCCGCAGCCGATGCCGGCGCCAATCCCCGCACCCATCCCCGCACCCATCCCCGCGCCGCCGACCCGGCCCCTGGTCATGACCGCCCCCCTCCCCGAGCAGGATCCCGCCATGGAGGCGACGCTGGCCTCCGCCCGGTCCACCGCCCGCCGGGACCGCGACTCCCTCCTGGCCGCCGCCGGCATCCAGCCCGGTGGTCTGCCCGCGGGGCTCAAGTTCAGCTTGGCCTTCCTCACGGGTCCCCAGGCCTCCACCGTGCAGGTGCTGGAGCGGCCCCTCATCGTCATCGGACGGGAGGAGGGCGACGTCATCACCCAGGATCCCGAGACCTCCCGCCGCCACGCGTTGCTGGAGATCCGGGCGGACGGGTCGGTGTGGATCACCGACCAGGACTCCACCAACGGCACCCAGGTCAACGGCGAACGCATCACAGGTCCGGTCCAGCTCGTCAGCCAGCAGGAATTCACCTGCGGGAACAGCACCTTCATGCTGCTGGTGCGCAACACCTCCGAGTACCCGCTGCACTGAATTCCGCCATTCCCACGACCTGAACCGAGCCAAGCCATGACGCCAGATCCCTACGCGCCCTATCTCCGCCAGGCGGACCAGCTGTTCGCCCAGGGCGAGATCGTCAAGGCCGGACAGATCTGGCAGGCGATCCTCAAGCAGCAGCCCGCCCACGCCGAAGCCCGGGAGCGCCTCCTGGCCCTGCGCGACCGCCTGCTGGCCCAGCGGCAGGAGGAGGAGCGCGCCGCGGCCGCCCCGGCCCTGCCCGTCCCCCTGGCTCCCCGTCCCGAGCCTGCCCCGGCTCCGCCTTCCGCACCTCCGGCCCCCGTCGCGGTGCCCGCCACACCCCTTCCCGCGCCCTCCCCTTCGACTGTTGCCTCGCCTCTTCCCTCGTCTGTGCCCGTGGCTCCCACCCCAGCCTCCTCCGCTCCCCTTCCACCCCCACCGGCCTCGACCCAGGTGGAGCCCGAACGCCTGGTCATCGAGGGCTGCACGCTCTACGACATGGGTCAGGTGGCCGACGCCCTCCAGAAGTGGGAACAGGCCCTGGCCATCGATCCCACCCAAAGCCTGGCCCTGGGCTACGCCAATGGCGCCCGCCGCGAGCTCGGGCTCCCGCCCCTGCAGGGAACGGCTCTCGCCGCCCCCGTCGAGGAGCTGGCCCCCCGGGTCGACGAGGATGTGGACAAGCTGCTTCGCGAGGCGGTCCAGCTCTACGACATGGGGCTGACGGAAGAGGCCATCTCCAAGTGGGAGCACGTGCTCGCCCTGGAGCCCCACCGGGAGGAGATCCGGGGGTACCTCCGCCAGGCGCGGATGGAAGTGACCCAGGCCGCGGCTCCGCCGACGCCTGTCCAGCCACCGGCGCCCGCGCCAACCCCCGCCACCATCCCCGCCCAGGCTCCGGCCCCCGAGGCGGAGGCCCTGGCCCTCAAGCTCCGGCAGGCCGAGCACCTGCTGACGCTCCAGCGCCCCGATGAGGCCGCCTTCACCTATCAGCAGGCCCTCCGGCTGGCGCCGGGGAACCCCGAGGCCCTGGCAGGGCTCGAGCGCTGCCAGCGGCCCCGGCCCCAGGCCGGTTCCTCCAGCTCCGGCATCAGCCTGGACCTCCCGGACCGCATCGCCATGGTGGAGGAGGAGCCCACCCTCATCGTCACCGATCCCGGCCGCGTGGAGCCTCCCGCGTCCATGACCCGGAGCGCCCCGGCCCCGCGGGAGGGCCTCAGCCTCCCCGCCCGCCTCCAGGAGGCCTCGTCCAAGCTTCCCTGGCTCCGGGAGCCCAAGGTCTGGGCCATCGCCGGGGGGAGCACCCTGACGCTGGCGGTGGCCCTCTACGCGATCCACTCCTACCGCAGGGACCAGGAGCTGAAGGAAGCCGTCAAGGCCGCCCGCCAGGCGGCCATCGCTCCCGTCGCCCAGCAGGCCCTGTCGCCCGACCTCACCGAAACGCCCGCGGCGATTCTCCGCGAGGGCGAGTCGGCCCTGGAGGCGGATCCCCTCCTGGCCTACTTCCGGGCCCAGTACATCCTGGCCCAGAATCCCGGCGATGCCGCCGCCGCCCAGCTGCTGGAGAAGGCCAAGGCCGCCCTGCCCGGCGGGGCCGCCGGCGCGAGCCTCCCCGAGTTCCAGAAGCACCTCCAGGCCGGCGATCTCGACGCCGCGGCCAAGGTCATGGACGCGCTCCTGCGGGCCCAGCCCGATGATGCCGCCCTCCGCGCCAAGGCGGCCCGCCTGCACCTGGCCTTCTGCTCGGCCCACGCCGGCCAGGCCAAGTGGGATGAGGCCGCGGACGACCTGCGCCAGGGCCGGGCCCTGTTCCCCAGCGACAAGTCCTGGCAGGCACGCCTGCTCCTGCTCGAGCGGGTGAAGACCCTCCCCAAGTCGCAGCAGGCGGCCTGGCTTCCCCTGCTGGGGTAGGCTTCCCCGCCGGCATATCACGGCAAGAACCGGGTCGCCCCGGGCTGCCGCCGCGCCGGATGCTGGGCCCACGGGAGCACCTGGTGCCTCCCGCCTGGGAGGTGCGCCATGCACAAGGTCGTCCGTCCGAAGATGCTGTACTTCGGGACCCCGGTGGTCCTCATCAGTACGCTGAACCCCGATGGCTCGCCCAACCTGGCGCCCATGTCCTCGGCCTGGTGGCTGGGGGACACCTGCCAGCTGGGAATGAGCAACCGGTCGCGGACGGTGGAGAACCTCGCCCGCGAGGAGGAGTGCGTCCTCAACCTGCCCTCCCCGGCCCTGGTGGCCGCCGTGGATCGCCTGGCGCTCCTCACGGGGAGCGACCCGGTGCCTCCCTACAAGGCCGCCATGGGCTACCGGCATGAGCCCCGGAAGTTCGAGGCCGCGGGCCTCACCCCGGTTCCCGCGGACCTGGTGAAGCCGCCGAGGGCCCTGGAGTGCCCGGTCCATCTGGAGGCCCGAGTCCGCGGGATCCGCCCGATCGGCGGCGAGGATAGCCATCTGGTCAGCATCGAGGCCCAGGTGGTGCGCGTTCACATCGATGAAAGCCTGATGATGCCGCGGGAAGGGGACTATATCGATCCCCAGCTCTGGCAGCCCCTCATCATGAGCTTCTGCGACTTCTTCAGCCTGACCGGGGCGCCCCTCCTGCCCTCCCGGCTGGCCCGGGCCTGGCGTCCGCCGGTGGCCTCTTGAGGCCTCGGCTCAGGAGGGACCCAGGAAGCATTCAGGCCGTCCTCGCCCGCTCAAAGGCGAGGATGGCCTGCTTGCGCGGGGCGCCCCAGTGGTACTGGCCCAGGGCCCCGGTGGCCTGGATCACGCGGTGGCAGGGGATGAGCCAGGCGATGGGATTCTGGCCCACGGCCGTGCCCACGGCCCGCACCGCGTCCGGGGCGCCGGACAGGGTGGCCAGATCTCGGTACGACACGGCCTGGCCCGGAGGGACCCGCAGCAGGGCCTCCCAGGTCCGGAGCTGGAAGGGCGTGCCTTTGAGGACGAGACTGAGGGGCTGGCCCACGCCGCCCCGCATGCGAGCCTCGAAGGCTTCCGCATAGGGGCGGATGAGGGCGTCCCCCCGTTCCAGACGCGCCCCAGGCCAGCGTCCCCGGAGCTCGGCCAGGGCGCCGTCCAGCCCCTCCTCCTGGATGAAGGTCAGGCCGCAGAGGCCCCGGTCCAGGGCCGCGAAGAGGGCCGGACCGAAGGGCGTCTCCGCTACCCCCCAGTGGATCGTGAGGCCTCCGGCCTGGGCCTTGTACTCCCCGGGGGTCATCCGCTCCAGGCGGAGGAAGAGGTCATGCAGGCGGCCCGGCCCCGAGAGACCCACCGCGTGGCTCACGTCGAGCAGGCTCCGGGACTCGGCGAGCATGCGCTTGGCCTCCGCCAGGGTCAGGACCTGGAGGAAGCGCTTGGGGCTCACCCCCGCCCACCGCTGGAAGAGCCGCTGGAAGTGGAAGGGGCTCAGGCCCACCTCCTCCGCCACGCGCTCCAGGCTGGGCTGTTCCTCCGCGTGATCGGCGAGGAAGCGGATGGCCCGCTCCACCCGGCTGTAGTCGCTGTTGGCCATGGGGACCTCCCCTGCCAAGGTGGGTCCGGGAGCGCTCCGCTCCCACCCGGATGTTGCGGCGATCAGCCCGCCACCCAGACCTCGGGCGGCACCGGGTGGCTGAGGAAGTGGGTCATGCCCTCGTTCAGGCCGTAGGCGCCCGCCGTGCCGAAGGCGAGCAGATCCCCCGCCGCCAATTCCGGCAGGCGCACCTCGCCCAGGCGGTCCAGGCTGGTGCAGAGGGGACCGGCCAGGGTGTAGGGCACGGTTCCCCCGGCCTTCACCGCGTCCTTCCCCACCACCTTCACCGGGAAGGGCTGGCCCGTCAGCAGGGGCCGGATGAGGTGGTTGATGCCCCCCTCCAGGATGGCGAAGCGGGTGCCGCGGCTCTCCTTGAGGCGCACCACCCGGGCCAGGTAGACGCCGCAGGGGCCCGCCAGGAAGCGCCCGGGCTCCAGGATCAGCTCGCCCTTGAACCAGGCATGCCGCGCCAGCAGATCGGACACTCCCTGCCCAAAAACCGCCAGGTCCAGGGGCGCCTCCTCCGGCGCGTAGGACACGCCCAGGCCGCCCCCCAGGTCAATCTGCTCGAAGGCGAGGCCGTGGGCCTCGTGCAGGCGTTTCGCCAGATCCAGCACCGCGCCGTGGATGGCCTTCAGCTTGGCGGCATCCCGCTGGTTGCTGGCGGCGAAGACGTGCAAGCCCTTGATGCGCACGTGTGCTAGCCTCGCGGCCTTCTCGAGCAGGGCCGGCACGTCCTCCTCATCCACGCCGAAGGCCGAGGGCCCGCTGCCGCCGATGATGCGGTTGCCCTCGTCGATGTCGAAGGCCGGATGCACCCGCAGGTTCACCGCCGTCTCCCGGGTGGCCAGGGCATCGATGCGAGCCAGGTCCTCGAAGCCCTCGGCCTGCACCCGCACGCCCATCTCCAGGGCTTTTCGAAGTTCCGCCACCCGCTTGCCCGGCCCCGCGAAGAAGGTGCGGCCCGCCGGCAGACCCAGCGCCTCCACCCGCTCCAGCTCCCCGATGGAGGCGCAGTCGAAGCTCGCGCCCAGGGATGCGAAGCACTTCAGCAGGTCCGCGTGCGGGTTGGCCTTCACGGCGTAGGCGATGCGGACGCGGTCGGGAATCGCGGCCCGAAGCGCGCGGAACCCCGCCTTCGCCACCACGCCGGAATAGGCAAAGCAGGGCGTGCCGTGAGCCTCGACAAGGGACCGGCATTGGGCGTCATCAAAGGCGAAAAGCATAAGAACCTCTAGCCGTGGATCAGTTCTTCCAGAACGGCGCCAGCCGCTTCACGCCTTCGCGCAGTTGCTCGGGTGTGGCGGCGAAGCTGAGGCGGGCGTGGCCGCGGCCGCCTTCGCCGAAGGCGAGGCCCGGGATGAGCACCACCTTGGCCTCGTCGCGCAGCTTCAGGCAGAAGGCCACGGGATCGGCGTGGGCAACTTCGGGCAGGGCCATGAAGTGGTAGAAGGTGCCGTCGGGCGGGGCCGGCGTCTGGCCCAGCTCTTCGCGCAGGGCCGCGGCCAGAGCCTCCCAGCGCTCGCCCACGGCGGCGCGGGCCTCAGCCAGCACGGTGTCCGAGTGCTCGATCAGGGCCAGCGCGGCCCATTGCGCCGGCGTGGCCGTGCCGGTCACCGCGTAGCCATGCACCGTGCGGGCGGGAAGGAGCCAGACGGGATCGCCCACGGCCCAGCCCACGCGCAGGCCCGGGGCGCCCCAGCCCTTGCTCACGGAGCTAGTCACCACGCCGCGGTCCGTCACGTCCCGCAGGCTGGGGCAGCGGGTGCCGAAGTGCAGATCGCGGTAGACCTCGTCCGAGATGAGCAGCACGCCGCGGGCGATGCAGGCGTCGGCCACGCGCTTCAGGGCCTCCAGGCTCCCGCCGCCCCCCGTGGGGTTCGAGGGCAGGTTGAGGATCACGGCGGACACGTCCGGCGTGGCATCCAGCACGCGGATCAGGGCCTCCGCATCCAGACGGAAGCGGTCCTTCGAGAGCGCGTAGGGCACGACCTCGGCGCCCGCCATGAGGGCGAGGGCCGGGTAGGCCACGAAGCCCGGATCCGGCACCAGCACCTTCGTGCCCGGATCCACCCAGGCCTGGAAGAGCGAGAACAGCGCCCCCTGGGAGCCGGTGGTGATGAGCACCTCGTCCACGTGGGCACCGTGGAAGGCGGCCACGGCCTTGCGCAGGTCCAGCAACCCAACATGCGGCACGTAGGGGCAGGGCCCGGGGTTGCGCAGCAGCGCCTTCCGCCCCACCTCCGGCAGGTCCCAGGTGGGCTCGCCCAGGCCCAGGGGGATGGCTCCGGGCGGCGTGCCGTCCGTGATGGCGCGGATGGGCGAGGGCTTCAGTAAAGACAGGCGAGAGGCGGGCTTCATCAAGACCTCAAAAGCAACAGATCACCACCAAGGCACCAAGACACCAAGCAAAGACAAAAGGCTTTTGCAGTTCTTGGCGCCCTGGTGTCCTGGCCGTTTGCATGTTGTTCGCCACCCACTACCGCAGGGCCTGTTCCAGCGCCGTGGCGGCGTCGGTCCGGTCGTCGCGGTACTTGACGATGCAGGGCGCGGAGAGCTGGAGGCCCTGGGCCCGGGCGAAGTCCCCGGAGGCCGGCCGGGAGCCCGGCACCACCACGGCCCCTTCCGGCACCTCGCGAAGCAGCTCGCGGCCGTGGACCAGGTCGTAGATGACCGTGCTGCCCGTGATGACCACGCCCGAGGCCAGCACGGCGCGCCTGCGCACGACGATGCCCTCGAAGAGGCCCACGAGGCCGCCCACGAAGGCGTCATCCTCCACCACCACGGGCCGGGCCCCGGCGGGCTCGAGCACCCCGCCGATCTGGGCGGCGGCGCTGAGGTGCACCCGCTTGCCGATCTGGGCGCAGCTGCCCACCAGGGCGTGGCTGTCCACCATGGTGCCCTCGTCCACGAAGGCGCCCACGTTCACGTAGGCCGGCGGCATGATCACCACGCCCTTGGCGATGTGGGCGCCGCGCCGCACGGAGGAGCCGCCGGGCACCAGGCGCACGCCGTCCTCCAATCCGAAGTGGCGGGCCGGATAGGCGGTCTTGTCGAACATGGGGAAGCCGGGGCCCGGCATCTCCACGATGTTGGTGCGCCGGAAGCCGCAGAGGATGGCCTGCTTCACCCAGGGATTGGCCTGCCAGCTGCCGTCCGGCTGCTGTTCGGCGGCCCGCACGATCCCGCTCTCCAGGGCGGAGAGAAGCACCTGATGCATGGCCGGGGCTTCGGGATCGGCGGCCAGGTCCTCGGGAGGACGGCTGAAGAAGCGGTGGATGGTACCGAGGTCGACGACCATCAGATCACTCCGGGGAAGGTGCCCTCGGTGGAGAGGCAGAGGGCCTCGGCCAGGCGGGTGCGCGTGGCGGCGACGGCGGGAACCAGGGGCAGGCGCAGGCCTTCCCCGCAGAGGCCCAGCATGCGGAGGGCGGCCTTCAGCGGGATGGGGTTGCTCTCGAGGAAGAGGGCGTCCATGAGGGGCAGCAGCTGCTGGTGGAGGCGGAGCGCCTCATTTCGATCCCCCCGGCGGGCGGCGGCGACCAGGGCGGCGGTCTCCCGGGGCAGCGCGTTCCCAAGCACCGAGATCAGACCCGAGGCCCCCACGGCGATGGAGGCCACGGCCAGGTTGTCGTCGCCCGACAGCAGGACCTTCCCCTTGGGCAGCTGGCGGACGATTTCCGCGATCTGCGCCAGGTTGCCGCTGCTCTCCTTCACGGCCACCACCTGGGGGTTCTCCCAGAGGCGCGCCAGGACCGGCGGGGTCACGTTCAGCCCGGTGCGGCCCGGCACGTTGTAGGCGATGATCGGCAGCCCCGGCGCGGCCTCGGCCACGGTGGCGAAGTGGGCCACGAGGCCGTCCGGCGTGGGCTTGTTGTAATAGGGCGTCACCACCAGGGCCCCCTGGGCGCCAAGGGCCTGGGCCCGCTTCGTCATCGCCGCGGCCTGGCGCGTGGCGTTGTGGCCCGTGCCCACCACCACCGGACGGCCGCCGGCCTCCTCAAGGCAGGCCGAGATGATGGCGTCGCGCTCCGCGTCGAGGATGGTGGCGGCCTCGCCGGTGGAACCCAGGGGCACGAGGAAGTCCGCCCCGCCGGCCGCCACGTGGCGCACCAGCTTGCGATAGGCGGGCAGGTCCACCTCGCCCGAGGCCGTGAACGGCGTGGCCAGGGCGACGGCCAGGCCGGAGAGATCGAGGGTCATGGTCTGTCTCCAAACACAAAGAGGGGATCAAGCAGATCGGCGGCAAGGTCATCCATGCCGAAGACACCCTTGCGGCCGTGGAGCCACTGGGCGGCCGCCAGGGCGCCCTGGGCGAACGGGGCGCGGGACCGGGCCCGGTGCGTGAGCTCCAGCACTTCCGCCGGGGCGTCCAGGCCCACGGTGTGCGTGCCGAACTCGGCGCCGGCCCGGACCACCCCCAGGCTCAGCTGGTGCGGCGCCGGGGTGCCGAGGGTCCACTCGGTCTTGCGGGGGCAGCCCGCCATCAGGGCCGCCGCCAGGGTCTTGGCGGTGCCCGAGGGCGCATCGGCCTTGAGCCGGTGGTGATGCTCCACCAGGTAGGGATCGCGGGCGGGATCCAGGGCGGCGAAGCGGCCCAGCACGGTGGCCATCCGGGCCATCAGGGCCACGGCCAGGGAGAAGTTCGAGGCGGTCAGCACGCCGATGCGGCCGGCGACCCGGATCTCGAGATCGGGCATGGACCAGCCGGTGGTGCCGATCACCAGGTCCGTGCCTGTCTCCAGGGCCCAGGCCAGGTGCGCCTCCGCGGCCTCGGCCACGCTGGCGTCGATGGCCACCTCGACCCTGGACGACGGGGTCTCGCCTCGGCCGACGTGCCAGGCCAGGGCCTCCCCGGCCTCGGCGGCGATGGCCGAGCCCAGGCGGCCCTTCCCGAAGAGGCCGAGACGGAGGGTCACGGCGCCCCTCCCACCAGCACCTTGTGGAGGCGGCGCAGGGCCTCGTCGCCCTGCTCCCGGCGCACCACGAGGCTCAGGTTGATCTCGTTGGCGCCCATGCTGATCATCTCCACGTTGATGTCGCCCAGGGCCGAGAGCAGGCGCGCGCCCAGGCCCGGCGTGGACTTGAGCCGCTCGCCCACGGCGGCGATGATGGCCCGGTCCTCGTTCACCTCCACCGTGGCGAAGGCGGAGAGGTCCTTGATCAGGGCCTTCAGGGGCATGTCCGCCTCCACCGTGAGGGAGACGCTCACCTCGGCGGTGGCCACCAGGTCGACGCTCACGCCGCGCCGCCCGAACACCTCGAAGAGGCGGGCCAGGAAGCCGCTCTGGGCCAGCATGCGGGAGCTGCTCACCGTGAGGACCGTCACGGGCCCGCGGCTGGCCAGCGCCGTGATGGGCCGGCCCGTGCGGACCTCGGCGGAGATGGTGGTGAAGCGGCCCTCCGGCTTCTGCGTGTGGCGCACCGTGACGGGGATGCGGGCCTCCACGGCCGGCTGGATGGTGGCCGGATGCAGCACCTTGGCGCCGAAGGCCGCCAGCTCCGCCGCTTCCGCGAAGCTCAGCTCGGGGATGGGTAGGGCCTCGGGAACGATGCGGGGATCACAGGTGAGCACGCCTTCCACGTCGGTCCAGATCTGAACCTCGGCCGCCCCCAGGGCCGCGCCGAAGAGCGCGGCGGAGAAGTCGCTGCCGCCGCGGCCGAGGGTGGTGGTGAGGCCGTCCTCCGTGGCGCCGATGTAGCCCTGGGTGATGACGGAGCGGCCCGGCATGACCAGCGGCTTCAGGTGCTGCGCCGCCAGGGCCTTGATGGCCTCCGGCTGCGGGGCCGCCTCGCCGAAGACCGCGTCCGTGCGCAGCACGGTGCGGGCGTCCACCCAGGCGCCGCCCAGGAAGGCCGCGAAGATCCGAGTGGACAGCCGCTCGCCCAGGGAGGCAATGGCGTCCATGCTGCGGGGACTCAGCTCGCGCAGCATGGCCACGCCCCGGAGCAGCAGCTCCAGCTCCCCGAAGAGCTCCGTCAGGGCCGCGTCCAGATCCTCCGGCACCGCGCCGGCGAAGAGATCCTCCGCCGCCTTCCGGTGGGCGGCCATGAGCTTGCGCTGGCGCTCCATGGCCCCGCCCAGGTCGCCGGCCTCGGCCGCCTTGGCGGCATCGAAGAGGCCGTTGGTGGTCTTGCCCATGGCGGACAGCACCACCAGGGGCGCCTGCGGAAGCGCCGTCTTCACCAGGCCCGCCACCTGCCGCATGCAGGCCGCGTCGGCCACACTGCTGCCGCCGAACTTGAGGACGATCATCGGAGGTACCCCTTCGCGTGGGCGAGTTCCGCATTGAGGATGCTGCCGCCGGCGGCGCCTCTTTCCGTGTTGTGCCCTAGCAGCGCGAACTTCACGCCGAGGATGGGGCAGGGCCGCAGGCGGCCCACGTGGACGCTCATGCCCTCATCCTTCTCCACGTCGCGGCGCACCTGGGGGCGATCCTCCAGGGTGTGGACATGGATGGGCACCGGCGGCGCGGAGAAGAGCTTGAGCTGCTGGGGCTCGGGCCGCCAAGCCAGCCAGGCGTCGCGCACCGCCTCCAGGGACGGGTTGCCCTTCAGCTTCACGCTCACGGCCTCCGTGTGGCCTTCGATGACGGGCACGCGGTGGCAGAGGGCGCTCACCAGCATGGGCGCCAGCTCCACCTCCTTGCCCGTGAAGCGGCCCAGCATCTTCGGGGTCTCCTCCTCTACCTTGGGTTCCTCGTTGCGGATGAAGGGGATGACGTTGCCCAGGATGTCCAGGCTGGCCACGCCGGGATAGCCCGCGCCGCTGATGGCCTGCATGGAGGTCATCATCACGGCCTCGATGCCGAAGGCCCGCTGCAGGGGCGCGAGCGCCATCACCAGCACCGTGGCGGTGCAGTTGGCGTTGGTGACGATCCCGCCGCTCCAGCCGTGGTGGTGGCGCTGCACGTCCAGAAGGCCCAGGTGGTCCGCGTTCACCTCGGGCACCAGCAGGGGGACCTCCGGCGACATGCGGAAGGCCGCGGCGTTGGAGAACACCATGGCCCCGGCCCGGGCGAACTCGGGCTCCAGCTCCTTGGCCGGGCCCGTGTCCAGGGCGCTGAAGACCACGGGCGAGAGGGCGAACTCCGGCGTGCCCTCGGCCATGACCTGGTCGCCCAGGCCGCCGTAGGGTTCGCCATCCAGGCGCCAGGCGCAGGCGTCGCGGTAGCGCTTGCCGGCGCTGCGCTCGCTGGCAGCCAGATGCTCCACGCGGAAGAGGGGATGGTTGGCCAGCCGGCGCACGAAGCGCTGGCCGACGACGCCAGTGGCGCCCAGGACGGTGACGGGGATTTTGGCGGTCATGGTTCAGTCTCCCAGGAAGTGCAAGGCCAATCGGTGATTGAGCGCCACGCCCGCCTCGAGGTCGACGAGGCTGAGGTGTTCCTCCAGCGTGTGCGCCACGCGGATGCTGCCGGGCCCCGCCAGCACCACGGTGCGGTCCGGCACCAGGGCCCGCAGGGTGGGGGCGTCGGAGCCGAAGGGCATGGGGGCCCGCTCGAAGCCGGGAATCTCGGGATAGCGGTCCGGCGGCTCGTCCAGCGTGAGGGTCAGGGAGCCCTCGGGCGGCGCCAGGCGCCGGGCCTCGTCCACGAAGGTGCTCCCGGGCAGGGTGCGGATCATGAGCCGGGCTTCCCCCGCCGCGGGCACGGAATTGAGGGCCTCGCCCGCGCGGAGGATGCCCAGGTTCCAGACCTCCGGGCCCAGCGCCGGGTCCACGGGGCGCGGCTGGTCGCGCAGACGCTGGAGCCAGTCCAGCAGGGGCCAGGCGGCGTCGTGGCCCAGCTCGGGGCTGCCGCTGTGGGCGGCGCGACCCGCGCAGCGGAGGTGCAGGTGCTGGGCCCCGCGCTGGCCCGTAGCCAGCTTCAGGTCCGTGGGCTCGCCGTTGACGAGGACCCGCAGGTCCCGCAGCCGGTCCGCCAGGCCCAGGGCCGCGGTGGCTCCGGCGCTGTCCGTCTCCTCGCCCACCACCCCCAGCCAGGCCAGGCCTTCGCGGCCCTCGGCCAGGAGCGTCTTCACGGCGCCGAGCTGGGCCGCGACCTGGCCCTTGGCGTCGCAGGCCCCCCGGCCATGGAAGACCTCGCCCTCCAGGCGGAGCGGCAGGTGGGGCGGCACCGTGTCCAGGTGCGTGGAGAAGAGGACCTTCGGCCGGCCCCAGGTGGCCAGCACGTTGGTGCGGCCCTCGGCCACGGGCTGCTCCACCACCGTGGCGCCGAGCTCCCGGAGAAGCTCCCGCAGCTCCGGCAGGCCCGCGTCCTCCTGGCCCGAGGTCGTCTCGCGCGCACAGAGCCGCTGGAGGCTGCCGGTGAGCCAGCTTCGGAGATCAGCGGGGGTGGCGTTCATGGAAACCTCGGCGGGCCGACGGTGCCATCAGGAACGCGGGGGGAAGGATCCCACCGCCGCGCCTCAGGCCCTCCGCGCCGGGTGACCGGCACGACAGCCGCCGGGCTTTCGCCTCGACGTCCAGGGGCCGCGCCGATGATTCGCGAACCCTTCGGCGATCCTCCCCTTTCCCACCGGGTCATCGGGTTCATCGCCCTCGCCGCCAGTACTGATGGGGACCGCTCCTCCATCGGAACCTCCACCTTCCCATGCCGGGGGCCCCTTCCGCAACCCGCTAACGGATGTCGGCCAGCAGGCCCTCGCCCCGGGGCCAGGGGCCGTGGCCCGAGGCCAGGTTCAGGTGCCCGCAGGGTCCCAGGTCCACCAGCCGGGCCCCCCAATCCGAGGCCAGGGTGTGGGCCCGGGCCGGCGCCAGGAAGGGATCATCCGACGAGGCGGCCAGGATGGCCGGGAAGGGCAGCCGCTGTCGGGGGATCGGCGCGAAGCCTCGCAGGACCGGCATCGCGTCCGGACGCTCCACATCCGAGGGCGCCGCCAGGAGGGCTCCTCGGATCTCGCGGTCATGGTCCTTCGCCCAGTGGACGATCGCCAGGCAGCCCAGCGAGTGGCCCACGAGGATGGGCGGTTCCGTGCAACCGGCGATGGCCTCGTCCAGGGCCTCCACCCAGTCCACCTTGTGGGGGAACTCCCAGTTGGGCATCTCCACCCGCTTCGCGTCCCTCAGGCTGCCCTCCCACAGGCTCTGCCAGTGGCCGGGGCCCGAGTTCTGATAGCCGGGGACGATCAGGATGGCGGCCATGGATCACCGTGGGATGGCTCCATGGAACGCCCACCGGCGCCGGAGTTCAAGTCCTCCTTGGGGCCCGCGCGGGCACCAGGGCATCCGCCAGCTGGCGCACGTAGCCGCTGAGGTCCGTCACTTCCTTCACCGCCTTGGGCGTGGCCCGCAGCAGCTGGAAATAGCCCGCATAGGCGGCGTAGGCCAGCAGGGCCCGCTGGCGCGCCTCCGTTTCCGTCAGGCCCAGGGCCAGGAAGGCCTCGGCGCCGAAGGTCAGGCGGCGCTCCGTGGCGCGGCGGAGGAAGGGCGCCACGCGGGGGTCCTCGCCGGAAAGCGCCAGGGCCGCGAAGAAGAGGCCGTTCTCCACGTCCTCGAAGGCTGCGAAGAGCAGCACCCGCAGGCGCCGTCGGGGGTCGGCGATGCCCCCATAGCGGGTCACCACATCGGCGCTCTGGTCCTGCTCCCAGTCCGCCAGAGCCGCCTTGATGAGGGCGTCCCGGCTGTCGAAGTGCCAGTAGAAGCTTCCCTTCGTGACCCCCAGCGCCTGGGCCAGCGGCTCCACCGCCACGGCCGACACGCCCTCCCGGATGATGAGGGCCTGAGCCGCCTTCACCCAGACCTCAGGGGACAGGGGCTCGGCGGGGCGGCGGGGCTTCTTGCGGGGAGCGGGCATGGCGGCCTTGACAGGTGAACAGGGCAGCTTACCATACCATACCGTATGGCATCCATACGCATGCGTATTGAGTGCGGTTCCCAAGGAGTTCCGATGTCCCGCCGCCCCTTCCTCGCCGCCGCCTTGGCCCTCCTGGCCTTCCTCGGCTGCAACATGCCGGAGACACACGTCCGCCGCAGCAGCCTCATGGACTATCTCTATCCGAAGGAGAAGGCCGCCCCCATGCCGAACCCCGCCGGGGCCCGCCTCAAGCTGCCCCTGAAGCTGGGGGTGGCCTTCGTCCCGGGCGGCACGGCCTCCTGGCGGGTCCAGAACCTCATGGCCCCGGGCCAGGAGAAGCAGCTTCTGGACGTGGTGAAGCGGAGCTTCCAGGACCGGCCCTGGATCTCCGAGATCAAGCTCGTCCCCGGCGCCTACCTCCGTCCGGGCGGCGGCTTCGAGAACATGGACCAGGTGGCCCGGATGTACGGCGTGGACGTCATGGCCCTGGTGAGCGTGGACCAGGTGCAGAACACCGACCCCCGCTGGTACAGCTTCACCTACCTCTCCATCGTGGGCGCCTACGTGCTGCCGGGCGACGCCAACGACACGAACACGCTCATCGACGCCGCGGTCTACGACGTGGCCAGCCACACCTTCCTGCTGCGCGCCCCTGGGCAGAGCCAGGTCAAGGGCAGCTCCACCTGGGCCTATCGCGAGAAGCAGCTGCGCGAGCACTCGGCCAAGGGCCTGGAGCTGGCCATGACGGACCTGGCCAAGAACCTCGACGCCGAGATGGGCGCCTTCAATGCTGAGGTGGCCCGGGGCGAGCGCAAGGACGTGGACGTGGTGGACCGCCAGGGCGTGTCCCTGCGCCAGAGCGGCGGCCGGAACTTCGGCGGCAGTTTCGGATGGATCGAGGCCCTGGGCGCCCTGGCCCTGCTCGGCCTCGCTCTCCGGTTCCGGCGGGGCTGATGGACACTCTCGCCCTCACCGCGGAGGCCCTGCGGGAGCCCTGGCGCCTCTGGACCGGGCACCTGGTCCACTTCGGCTGGGAGCACGCCCTGGCCAACGCCGTGGCCCTGGCCGTGCCCTGGATCCTGGCCGCCCCCCGCAACCGGCGGCGGCTGGCCCTGGCGATGCTCGTCCTCCCGCCCCTGGTGAGCCTGCTCCTCCTGCCCTCCCTGGGTGGCGGCGAATACCGCGGCGCCTCGGGCCTGGCCTGCGCCCTTTGGGCCCTGGCGGGCCTGCGCCTAGCCGGACAGCAGGGATCCACACCCGTCGGTCTGTTGATGCTCGGGGGACTCGGGCTGAAACTGGGCGCCGAGGCGGCCTTCGGGGGCAGCTTCCTGCTCCACCCTGACGGCTGGCAGACCCTCACCGCCGCCCACCGGTGGGGCGTTCTCCTGGGCCTCGCCTCCGCGCTGCCGCCTTGGCCTCGCCCCCATCCCGCCTGATCCCAGCCTCTCCGGGAGGCTCCATGAGAACGCTGCTCTGCGCCCTGCTTGCGGTCGTCGGGGGCCTGGGCTGCGCTCGGATCTACCGGCCCGTGGCCCTCGCCACGCCTCCCGCGAGTGTCCAGGGTGAAGGCCTGGCTGGGCAGCTGGCGCCGCAGCCCTGGGGCGACAACTCAAGGTACGAGCAGAAGGCACTTCAGGCGAACCTGTGCGTCCTCACGCTGACCCTCGAGAACACCTCTTCGGCCGACCTCGAGATCCTGCGCCTGGACCCCTCGGTCGGAGCCACGGCCCTTCCGCCCGAGGCCGCGACGAGCCTTGTGAAGCAGCAGAGCGTCGCCTACCTCCTCTACCCACTTCTCCCGGGTCTGGCCGGCCTGGGGGCCGCGGGGAAGTCCAGCAGCGGTCCCGTGGTTATTTCCGATCAAGCAGTCTTCCAGGGGCTGACCATCGCCGGCGCCTGCATCGGCGTGCCCAACGCCATCGTCGCCGCCCGCAGCAATCGGCGTCTGGAAGCCTTCTTCCGCGAGCAGGCCTGGGCCCCGGGCCGGCTGGCGGCTGGCGGGACCCGACGGGGGCTGATCTTCCTCCGCGCTCCGGACTCCCGCACGCCTCTGGCGGTGCAGGTGATCTTCCGGGGTTCCATGGGCGAGCGGAACCTGACGTTGACCGTCCAGAGCGCCCGGAGCAGCCAGGGGCCCTGAGGGTACACTGGAACCTCGGAGCGCCCCATGTCCCTCGTCATCGCCGGCAAGACCTTCAGCAACCGCCTCGTCCTCGGCACGGGCAAGTACAAGGACTTCGCCACCATGCAGGCCTGCTACCGGGCCGCGCGGGTGGAGATGGTCACCCTGGCCGTGCGCCGCTTCGATTTGAATGCCAAGGGCGAGGACAACATCCTCCACTGGATCCCCAAGGACATCACCCTGCTGCCCAACACCGCCGGCTGCTACACCCGCGAGGAGGCCCTCCGCGTGGCCCGCCTGGCCCGGGAGGCCCTGGACACCCCCTGGGTGAAGCTGGAGGTCATCGGCGACCAGAAGTCGCTCTACCCCGACAACGAGGAGACCCTGGAGGCCGCGAAGATCCTCGTGAAGGAGGGCTTCACGGTGCTGCCCTACGTGAACGCCGACCCCATCCTGGCCAAGAAGCTCTGCGACGCGGGCTGCGCGGCCATCATGCCCCTGGGCAGCGCCATCGGCTCGGGCCTGGGCGTGCAGAACCCCATGACCCTCCTGCTCATCAAGGAGGTCGTGGAGGCCTACCAGCTGCCCATGATCGTCGACGCCGGCGTGGGCACGGCCTCCGACGCCACACTCGCCATGGAGCTGGGCGCCGACGGCGTGCTGCTCAACACCGCCGTGGCCGAGGCTGGCGAGCCCACCAAGATGGCCCAGGCCATGGACCACGCCGTGCAGGCGGGGCGCCTGGCCTTCGAGAGCGGGCGCATGCCCAAGCGCCTCTACGCCAGCGCCAGCAGCCCGGTCGCGGGCGTGGTGGGACGCTAGCCGGATTCCGGCCAGGCCCTCCGCAGATCCTCTGCGAAGATCCCCATGGCTTCGGCCAGGGGTGACTCCCGCCGCCAGGCCAGCACCAGGGTGCGCCCCGGCGCCGGGCGGCTGAAGGGACGCAGGGCCAGCGGCGCGCGGCTCGCTTCCACCGGGATGCAGAGGCCGGGCAGCAGGGTGAGGCCCAGGCCCGCAGCCACCATCTGCACCAGGGTGGGCAGGCTGGAGGCCCGGAAGTCCACCTCCCGGGCCCCGGCCTCGCCGCAGAAGGCCAGGGCCTGGCCCCGCAGGCAATGGCCATCCTCCAGCAGGAGGAGGGGCTGGCCCGCTAGGTCCCGCAGGCTCACCTGGGCCTTCCGGGCCGCGGGATGGTGGAGGGGCGCCGCCAGCAGGAAGGGGTCCTCCCGCAGGGGCGTGCGCACCAGGTCGCCCAGGTCCGCCCCCTCCGCCAGGATGGCTGCCTCCAGGCCCCCGGCGGCCAGCTCCGCCAGCAGGACGGGGGTGCGCTCCTCCCGCAGCTTCAGGCGCAGGTCCGGGTGGGCGGCGGTCACGGCGGGCAGCACCTCCGGCAGCAGGTAGGGCGCCACCGTGGGGATGACCCCCAGACGCCAGGTGCCCTGGAAGGGATCCCGCCAGGCCTGGGCCGAGGCCAGCAGATCCTGGGTCTCCCGCAGGATGCGGCGGGCCCGGGCCACCACCGCCTCGCCCGCGGGCGTGAGGAGCACGCGGCGGTGGTCCCGCTCGAAGAGACGCAGGCCCAGGGTGGCCTCGATCTGCTGGATCTGGGCGCTGAGGGAGGGCTGGGAGACGTGGACCCGCTCGGCGGCCCGGTGGAAGCCCAGGGTGTCCGCCAGGGCCACCAGGTACTCCAGCTGCCGGAGGGAAAGGTCCGAAGGCCGCGCCATGGGCGCCGAGCATGGCAGCGCCGATCGAAAAAGCCAAGACTTCACCCCGGGCCCGATAGCCATTCCCTATCAGTCCGATTCGCAAGAAGTATCGGCCCACGGGCGTCCCAGAACCTATGTTGGTGACCCGATCCCGGAGGAGCCATGACCAAGCTGAAAGGCACCCGCACGCACCAGAACCTGAAGGACGCCTTCGCGGGCGAATCCCAGGCCAACCGCCGCTACCTCTACTTCGCCAAGGTGGCCGACATCGAGGGCTACCCGGAGGTGGCCGGCAACTTCAAGGAAACCGCCGATGGCGAGACCGGCCACGCCCATGGGCACCTGGACTACCTGAAGGCCGTCGGCGACCCCGCCACGGACCTGCCCATCGGCGACACCACCCTGAACCTCAAGGCCGCCATCGCCGGCGAGACCCACGAGTACACGGACATGTACCCGGGCATGGCCAAGACCGCCCGCGAGGAGGGCTTCGCCGAGATCGCCGACTGGTTCGAGACCCTGGCCAAGGCCGAGAAGAGCCACGCCGGCCGCTTCCAGAAGATGCTCGAGTCCATCAGCTGAAGGAGGAACGCGAAGGGCGCGAATAGGGCGAAGAACCGCGAATAGAAAGCCTTGCTTGGCGTCCTTCGCCACCTTCGCTCTTCGCGTTCCAAAGGTCTTTTGAGGCAGAGCCATGGCCGAACGCTACGAGATGGGCGACCAGGCGCGCCCGCACACCACGCCGGGAGAGCGCATCAGCTACGTGGCCGGGAAGGGCACCACCTACGACGCCGCGGATCCCCGCTACTGGGACGAGGCCTTGCTGAAGGAGGAGGTGGAGCGGGCCTTCGAGATCTGCCATGGCTGCCGCATGTGCTTCAAGTACTGCGACACCTTCCCAGGCCTCTTCGCCCTGCTGGACGAGAGGCACCACGGCGATGTGCGTGCCCTCACGAAGGCCGAGCGCGACGGCGTCATGGACGACTGCTTCCAGTGCAAGCTCTGCGAGGTGCAGTGCCCCTACACGCCCCGGGAGGGCCACGCCTTCGCCCTGGACTTCCCCAAGCTTGTCCACCGCTACCAGGCCCAGCGCCGGAAGCGCGAGGGCGGCACCCTCCGCAATCGGCTCCTGGGCGACCCGGACCTCTCCGCGAAGCTGGCGCGGGCTTCCTTTGGCCTGGCCAACACCATGAACCGGGTGGCGATCCACCGCTGGTTCATGGAGAAGGCGCTGGGCATCCACCGGGAGGCCCACCTGCCGGACTTCGCCTCGGCCACCTTCGAGGCCTGGGCCGAGAAGAGCGGGCGCATCCAGGCGCAGCCCGGCGCCGAGGCCGTGCTCTTCCAGACCTGCATCGTGCAGAACAACGAGCCCCAGCTCGGCAAGGACACCCTGGAGGTGCTGGAGAAGAACGGCTGCCGGGCGGGCTGCGTGAAAGGGCTCCAGTGCTGCGGCATGCCGGCCTGGGAGCACGGCGACCTGGACAGCCTCCGGAAGCAGGCCCACGCCAACCTGGATGCCCTCATGCCCCACGTGGAGGCGGGTTCGCTGGTGCTGGCCATCAACCCCACCTGCGCCATGATGCTGCGCCAGGAGTACCCGGAGCTGTTGGAGGGCGAGGACCGCGAGCGCGCGAAGAAGCTCGCCGCCGCCGTGCGCGACCCGGCGGAGTTCCTCTGGTCCATCCGGAACGAGCCCCGGGCCAACTGGAGCTTCGAATCCAGCCCGGGCCCCATCGCCTACCACGCCCCCTGCCACCTCCGCGCCCAGCGGGTGGGCTTCAAGGGCCGCGACCTGCTGAAGAAGATCCCTGGCGTCTCCATCGCCTCTGTGATGGAGTGCTGCGGCCACGACGGCACCTACGCCATGCGCGCCGAGACCTACGAGGCCAGCCGGCGCGTGGGCCAGAAGGCCTTCGCGGGCATGCAGGCCGCGGAAGAGGCGGCGGTCTGGGCCACGGAGTGCCCCCTGGCGGGCATGCAGTTCGAGCAGCACGCCGGGCGGCGGGCCCTGCATCCCATGACTATCCTCGCCCGGGCCTACCGCAAGGACGGCTTCCCGAACCCCATCGCCCCGGAGACACCATGACGGCGAGGGTCGAGCGCGCCGAGATCCTGGACTTCCTCACCTACACCGATCGGCGGGACGCCATCCGGGCCTCGGCCATGGCCGCCAAGGACCTGCGGCGGGTCCACCTGGGCGAGCACCTCACCCTGCTCTTCGAGAACCGGGAGACCATCCGCTACCAGATCCAGGAGATGGTGCGGGCCGAGCAGATGGTGCGCGAATCGGACATCCAGCATGAGCTGGACACCTACAACGCCCTCCTCGGCGGCGAGGGGGAACTGGGTTGCACCCTGCTCATCGAGATCCCCGACGCGGCCCTGCGTCCCGCGCTCCTCCGCCGCTGGCGGGGCCTTCCGGGCCACCTGCACCTGACCTTCACGGACGGCAGCCGCGAGGCGGCCCGCTTCGATGCGACCCAGATGGACGAGGCCCGCCTCTCCTCCGTGCAGTTCCTCATCTTCCCCGTGGGCGACCGCGTCCCCTCGGGCCTGGAGGTAGACCTGCCGGAGCTCGCGGCCGGCACCTCGCTCGGCCCCGCCACCCAGCGGGCCCTGCTGGAGGACCTGGGGCGGCTTCCTCTGGAGGCATAATGCGTCCATGCCCGATCTCGACCTCGCCCCCCTGGAGTGCCGCATCCTCGGCTGCCTGCTGGAGAAGCAGCTCAGCACGCCGGACGTCTACCCGCTCTCGCTGAACGCCCTGGTGAACGCCTGCAACCAGTCCAGCAACCGGGAACCCGTGCTGGCGGTGCCGGAGGCCGAAGTCCAGGCGGCGGCGGATGCGCTCATGGCGCGGGGCCTGGTGGAGACCTGGCCGGGCCGGGTGACGAAGTTCGCCCACACGGCCAAACCCACCTGGAACCTCTCCGTGCAGGAAGCGGCCCTGCTGGCGGAGCTGCTGCTGCGGGGCCCCCAGACGCCCGGCGAGCTGCGCACGAACACGAAGCGCATGTACGCCTTCCCCGATCTGGCGGAGCTGGAGGGCTGCCTGGCGGCCCTGATGGAAGCCGAGCCCCCCCTGGCCCTGCGCCTGACCCGCGCTCCGGGCGCCCGGGAGGCGCGGGTGGCGCACCTGCTCGCGGGCCCGGTGGCGGCCGAGGCCGCTCCCGCCAGGCCCACCGTTCCGGCCGCACCCGGCCGGGTGGAGCAGCTGGAAGCCGAGATCGCTTCGCTGCGCGAGGAGCTGGCGGACCTCCGCCAGGCCTTCGAGGCCTTCAAGGCCCAGTTTTAGAGATCTCCGTAGGCCACATTCAGGGCCCGGAGGCCGGCCA
Source organism: Geothrix paludis (assembly GCF_022808815.1). GTDB lineage: Bacteria > Acidobacteriota > Holophagae > Holophagales > Holophagaceae > Geothrix > Geothrix paludis. The sequence goes on from NZ_JAKZLC010000004.1 coordinate 400,064, forward strand.
CCAGGTCCCCCCGGCGAGCGGGGTCCACCTGGAACACCAGGTGAAAGGGCTGGGGGGCGAGATCCTCGGCAGCATCAGCCAGGACAGCCATCAGCGTGACCCCATCCTCCGGCGGCGCGTCCTGAAGGAGCTGGTCCGCCTCCAGCACCAGGAAGGCGCCGCCCTCGGGCAGGTCCGAGAGGCAGTCCCGCAGGCTGTCCCAGGTGCCGCCGAAGTGGGGCGGAAACTGCGCCGCGGCCGCCCATTCGTCCAGGAGGCCCTGGCGGGTCCGCATGCGGTCGCCCCGCAGCCAGCGGAGCATCCGGCCCGTCTCCACGGGCGCGGCATCCACCAGAGCGGAGGCAGACCCGGACCACACATGCACGCGGGGCCGCTGGGTCGAGGCCAGGAAGGACCAGTCCACGCCGGCCATCACTTCACCTCGGTGAAGGTGCGGTAGTGGTCCGCCGTGTACCAGGCCCGGCCGTCGCTGCCCGTCACCAGGCGTTCGGCGCCGCGGTTGCGCCCCTCGGCCTTGGGGTGCACGTCCCACTCCCGGTACTCGAGGCGCTTGCGGCGGGCGTCGTAGCGGGGCAGCACCCCTTCGTAGTTCCCGAAGACGCGCCCTCCGATGTACCCCGGCGGGGCGTAGCCGTGCTGACGGACATAGGCCAGGGTCTCCCGGGCCGGCGCGGGAATCGGGTCGTTCGGCGGGGCCTGCCGCACCTGGGCCGGCGGCTGGGCCGATGGCTGGGTTGGAGACGCCGCCTCGGGGCCGCAGGCCAGCGGGGCCACCAGGGCGGCCAGGAGCGCCAAGCCACCGGCCAGGTGCGCGAGGGTCCTCCGCCAGCAGGTCATGGGCGCTCCGGAATGGGCCTCCAGTCTATCCGGGCTCTCCCGGGGGTGGCAGGCCTTGCGGGGTGATCAGGCCTTGGAGGACCCGGCTTCCAGGACGCCGCCATGCCGCTTGTCCGCCCGCAGCAGGAGGAAGGCGAAGACGAGTCCCGCCAGGCCCAGCCCCGCGAACATGATCTGGGTGGAGGTGTAGGTGCCCGTCACGTCCCGCAGCTTGCCGTTGAGGTAGGGGAACAGCGCCAGGCCCAGGTTCTGGATGGCGGTCATCAGGCCGAAGGCCGTGCCCACCCGGTTCTCCTCCACCACTAGGGGCACCGAAGGCCACATGGCGGCGGGCACCAGTACGAAGGCCGCGCCCAGCATTACCATCATCGGGATGGGATTCCAGTGGGTGATGCCCATCAGGAGGTGGGCCGGGATCATCAGCAGGGAGCCCACCACCATCAGGGAGGCGCGCCGGCCCAGGCGATCCACCAGATCCCCCGCGAAGGGCGCGAAGAACATCGAGGCGGCGATGGCGATGCTCGTGATTCCCGGCGCGGTGCTGAACATGTGGGTGAAGTTGTAGAACACCCGGGCCAGGAAGCCCCCGTTCGTGGCGTTCACGAGGGGGAGGCCCCACTTGTCGTGGAACATGTCCGTGGAGAGGGCGGTGAACGGGAAGATGGCGCTGTAGAAGGTCACGCAGAGCAGCACCACGAACCAGTAGGACGAGGTGAACTTCTTGACGTCGGCGAAGACGATCTTGTCGCCGGCGCCGGCTTTCGGCAGGGACAGTTCGCGCTCGCCGTGCCGGTCCATGGCGATGAAGACCAGGTTGCAGACCACGGAGAAGAGGCAGAGGAGCGCCGCCGCCCAAAGGGCCGTGCGGAAGCTGTGGAAGTGGTCTGCGATGAGCTCCTCGGTGTTGAAGGAGAACAGCGTGCCCACGCGGCTGAGGGTCAGCGCGATCCCGAAGGCCATGGCCATCTCCTTGCCCTTGAACCAGCGGCTGATGATGGCGCTCTGGACCACGATGAGGGATTCGGAGCCGGCGCCGAAGATCAGCCGTCCGAAGATGAGCATCCACTTGCCCTTCGCCACCGCCACGATGACCGCGCCCAGGAAGACGAGGGTGCTGAACAGCAGGCTGGCTTTGCGGGGCCCCAGCTTGTCATAGAGCATGCCGCCGAAGAACACGATGGCGATGGCGGCCACGGAATAGGCCGTATAGAGGTTGCCGATGGTGCTCCGGTCGAGGTTCAGTTCCCGCATCAGCGTGGTTTCGAGGGCCCCGATGCTGTCGTAGGCGAAGTAACTCCCCAGCACCAGCAGGCTGATGAAGATCAGGATCGTGAACCGGTAGAGCCGGGAACTCGGATGGAAGGCGCCGGGAATCGCGGGGGTCATCGTGGGGTCCTCAGGTGGGCCAGGGCGACAGCGGAAACAAGGGGGAAAGCCGGGACGGTTCGGTTCCCCGATGGTGACAGGGGCCTCCCCAAACCTCGCAAATAGAATTGATTCTCATAAAAATTCATAACTCTTAACAGGGGTGATTTGCCTTCTGCCGCCTAGGATTCATCCACGCACCCCAGTCCTTGTCATCCCCATCCACCCATCCGGAGCTCAGACTCCCTGGAGGTCACCATGCCATCCCGTCTCACCCTTCGCCTCGCCGCCGCCGCGCTCCTGGTGGTCCCGGCCTTCGCCGCCCGTCCCGTGGACAGCCCTCTCGCCAACGAGGCGGCCCGCCACCTGGACGCCCGCGTCTTCCAGCTGGGCCTGGACCGGAACGCCGGCTTCGCCACCAAGAACATCCTGGAAGAGGCCACCGGCGACGCCCACGTCCGCATGAACCAGTTCTACAAGGGCGTGCGTGTGTTCGAGGGCGAGACCATCGTCCACATGCGGGGTGGCATTGTCACCGGCCGCACGGACGCCCTGGTCCGCGGCCTCAACCTGAATGTGACCCCCACCCTCGGCGCCTCCGAGGCCCTGGCCGTGGCCCACCAGTCCCTGGCCCCCAAGGGCGCCTACGCCCACACGCCCACCTCCGAGCTCGTGGTGGTGACCGTCGGCCAGCCCACCCTGGCCTACCACGTCCACACGGAGCTGGAGAACGGCGCCGAGGAGACCCGCCACACCGACTTCCTCGTGGACGCCCACAGCGGCGCCATCCTGGAGCAGTGGAGCACCCTGCACACCACCGCCGCCAACGGCACCGGCAACAGCCAGTACTCCGGCGTGGTGACGCTGAACACCAACAGCCTGGCCAGCGGCTACGAGCTGCGGGACACGGTCCGCGGCATGAACTTCGACACCCGCGACCTGAACCACGCCACCAGCGGCAACGGCACCACCTACACCGATGCCGACAACACTTGGGGCGACGGGCTCAACTACAACGGCGGGGCCACCACCTCCGCCAACGGCCAGACCGCGGCCGTGGACGCCCACTACGGCGTGGGCCTCACCTACGACTACTACAAGAACATCTTCGGCCGCAACGGCATCGACGGGAACGGCACGGCCACCTACAGCCGCGTGCACTACAGCAGCGCCTACGACAACGCCTTCTGGTCCGACAGCTGCTTCTGCATGACCTACGGCGACGGCTCCTCCTTCAAGTCCCTCGAGTCCATCGACGTGGCCGGCCACGAGATGAGCCATGGCGTCTGCGCCCGCACCGCCAACCTCACCTACCGCGGCGAGTCCGGCGGCCTGAACGAAGCCAACTCCGACATCATGGGCACCATGGTCGAGTTCATGGCCCACGGCGGCGGCACCACCACCGTGCCCAACTACACCAACATCACCTCGACCATCAACGTCTACTGGACGGGCGCCACCACCCCCACGCCCTCCACCAGCAAGGCCGTCCCCGCCGCGAACTACCTGATCGGCGAGCAGCTGGCCACCAGCAAGTACACCAGGCCCCTGCGCTTCATGTACAAGCCCAGCCTGGACGGCTCCAGCCCCGACGCCTGGTCCAAGACCCTCGGCCGCCTGGATGTCCACTACAGCTCCGGCGTGGCCAACCACTTCTACTTCCTGCTCTCCCACGGCAGCCAGATCGACAGCTTCTCCGACGGCGTCCAGTCCCCCATGGCCAACGGCGTCACCAGCGTCGCCGGCGTGGGCAACGACAAGGCCGCCCGCATCTGGTTCCGCGCCCTCACGGTCTACATGACCAGCAGCACGAACTACGCCGGCGCCCGCACCGCCACCCTCAGCGCCGCCACGGACCTCTACGGGGCCGGGTCCGCCGAATACAGCTCCGTCAACACCGCCTGGCTCGCGGTGAACGTGAAGTAGCTCCTCCGCTCCGCCTGCAGCGCCCCGGCCCCGGCCGGGGCGCTCTCGTATGGGCCGCCCTTCCCCCGAAACCGCCCCTGGCCGATAGTGGTGCATGATGACCGCCTCCACCCGGCGCACCTGCCCCAGCTGCCAGACCCGCCTCTCCCCCCTCGCGGCGGAGTGTCCGGAGTGCGGCCTGGCCCTGGCGCCGCCGCGGCAGGGGCGTCCCATGCTCTTCCAGGCCTCGGCCCTGGCCCAGGTGCCCCTCGAGGCCTCCCCCCGGGCCCTGACCGCCCCCGCCCTGGGCCGGGTGCCGGAGGTGGCGGTGGAGGTGGCCCCCGAGGAGCTGCAGCGCTCCGACGCCGGCGATCCCCTCCCCGCCCCCGGGTTCCACCCCCAGGCCACCCTCGGGATCCAGGACCCCAGCTCCAGCTTCTGGCCCCTGGTGAAGGTGGAGGCCACCGAGGCGCTCCTGCTCATCCTCGTCCAGGGCCTGGCCCTGGTCCTCCCGGCCTGGGCCCTGGGCATCTCCCCCCTGCGGCTTCTCGCCGGGGCCTGGCCCTTCGTGGTGCCCTACCTGTTCGCGACGTCCTGGATCCTCTTCATGGCGCCGCTGGTGCTCACGGGCCAGTCTCCCCTCATGGCGCCCTTCGGGGTGACCCTACCGGAGAACGCGCCCGAGCGGCGCATCACCTTCTCGCTCGTGCACCTCATCTCCGTGGCCTGCTTCCCCCTCAGCTTCCTCTGCATGGTGCTGAGCCCCAGGCACCAGACCCTGGGGGAGCTGCTCAGCGGCCAGGAGCTGCTGACGCGCCCCACGGGCCGGATGCGCTGAGGGACGCGTCTCCCTGCTCGGATCTACTGAGGCTTACTGGGGCAGGTGCATGGGCACGGACGTGACGATCACGCCGGGCTTCACGAGCAGGGCCGCCTTGATGCGCAGGGCGCTCTGGTTGTGCAGGAACTGCTGCCACCACTTGGGGGCGATGAACTCCGGCAGGATGACCGTGAGGACCAGCTCGGGCTCCGCAAGCCGGATGCGGTCCACCTCCGCCAGGATCGGCTCCACGACCTTGCGGTAGGGGCTTGGGATGCAGCGCAGGGGCACGCCCATGCCGTAGATGGTCCAATCCGCCCGCAGCTTCTCCATGGCCCTGCTCTCCCGGACGCCGTCGGAGCCCAGGTCCACCGTGAGGGCCTCCACGCGATCCCCGGCGACGTGGCGGCCGTAGAGCAGGGACTGCACCACGCCCCGGTGGATGCTGTTCACCAGCACCAGGGCGTGGTGCTTGGTGGGCAGGGTGGCGTCCGTCCGGCTGGCGGCCAGCTTGCCCTTCACGCCGACATAGTGGCGGCGGATGTTGAAGTGCACCACCACCAGGGCCGGCACCAGCAGGATCACGATCCAGGCCCCGTGGATGAACTTGGTGACGGCGATGTCCAGCAGCACCACGAAGGCGGTGATGGCCCCCAGGCCATTGATGGCCGCCTTCAGGTGCCAGTGGCGGCCCCGGACCTTCCGCCAGTGGGCCACCATGCCCGTCTGGCTGATGGTGAAGCCCATGAACACGCCCGCGGCGTAGAGGGGCAGCAGGATGTCCGTGTTGGCATGGAAGAGCCAGACCAGCACCCCCGAGAAGAAGAAGAGGATGAGGATGCCGTTGGAGAACACCAGGCGGTCGCCCTGGCTCGCGAACTGGCGGGGCAGGAACCCGTCCCGGGCCTGGAGTGCCGCCAGCCGGGGGAAATCCGCGAAGGCCGTGTTGGCCGCCACCACCAGGATGGCGAAGGTGAAGCCCTGGACCACGTAGTAGACCAGCTTGGGGAACCCGTGGCTGATATCCCCCAGGATGGCCTTGTTCAGCTTGGACAGCAGCGTCTCGGCCACCACCGCGGGATCCGCGCTGTGCTGGTAGGTCACGCCGAACCGGTGGGCCAGGAGCGTGATCCCCAGGAACATGACCGCCAGCAGCCCCACCATCCACAGCATGGTCTTGGCGGCATTGGGGCCGGCGGGGTCCCGGAAGGCCGTGGTGCCATTGCTGATGGCCTCCACGCCGGTCAGGGCGGTACATCCGGCGCTGTAGGCCCGCATGAAAACCCAGGCCATGGTGAGGCCCGCCAGGTGCGTGCCCTGCTCCACAGCCGCCTGAGCCTGGACCGGCGAAGGCCCGCCCGCGATCACCAGCCTCAGCGTCCCGTAGCCGAGCACCACGAGGATGCTGATGACGAAGCCGTAGGTGGGGATGGCGAACAGGCCGCCGCTCTCCTTGACCCCACGGAGGTTCATGAGGGCGATGAAGCCGATGGCCGCCAGGGTCAGGGCGACGTTGTGGCCCTCCAGGGCCGGCAGGGCCGCCGTGATGGCCGCCACGCCCGAGGAGACGGACACGGCCACCGTCAGGATGTAGTCCAGGAGCAGCGATGCGCCGGCGGTCAGGGCGGCGAGGTCGCCCAGGTTCTCCATGGCGACGATGTAGGCGCCGCCGCCGCCGGGATAGGCGAGGATCGTCTGCCGGTAGCTGACGGCCAGGATGGCCAGCAGCGCCACGATGCCCAGGGCCACCGGGATGGACCAGCCGAACATGGCGTAGCCAGCGGCTCCGGCCAGGGCCCCGGCCCCGAGGGCGTGGCCCATCGTGCTGGACAGGGACGCCATGATCTCCTGGGTGGCATAGGCCACGGAGGACAGGGCGTCGGAGCTGAATACCGCCAGGGCGACGGGATTGCTGATCTTGGTGTGCTGCGTCTCTTCGCTGGAGAGCCGACGTCCCAGCAGGATCCGCCTCAAGCTCTGCATCCGTGTCTCCCGGACAGAACGCTACTCCAGTATGGGCTCCAGGTGGTAGGGGATCGAGATCACCACGGTCTTGGGCTTCATGAGCAGGGTGCCCTTGATGCGCCAGGCGGTCTGGTTGTGCAGGAGGTTGGCCCACCAGTGGCCCGTGACGAATTCCGGCAGGATCACCGTGATGGTGTACTCCGGCTCCACGCGGCGCATGCGGTCCAGCTCCTCCACGATGGGCTCCACGATCTTGCGGTAGGGGCTGCGGATGGACCGCAGGGGGATGCCCTCGCAGTACCGCGGCCAGTCGGACCGCAGCTTCTCCAGGGCCGCGCTGTCGCGGCCGTGCTCGTCCGGGAAATCCACGGTGAGGGCCTCCACCTCGCCGTGATCCGCGATGACCTTGGCGTAGTTCAGGGACTGCACCACGCCGGAGTGGATGCCGGAGACCAGCACCACCACGCGGTTCTTGCGGGGCGTGATGAAATCCGCCCGGCTGCCGGCCAGGATGGACTTCACGCGGATGTAGTGCCGGTGGATGTTGAAGAAGGTCATCACCATGAGGGGCAGAACCAGCACCACCACCCAGGCCCCGTGGGTGAACTTCGTCAGGATGATCACCGTCATGACGACCAGGGTGGTGAGGCCCCCGGCGCCGTTGATGAGCGATTTGAAGACCCACCGGCGGCCGCGGAGCTTCAGCCAGTGCCGGACCATGCCCATCTGGGACAGCGTGAAGCCCAGGAAGACGCCCACGGCGTAGAGCGGCAGCAGGTGATGCTCACGGGCGTTGAAGATCCACAGGAGGACGCCCGAGAGGAAGGACAGGATGAAGATGCCGTTGGAGAACACCAGGCGATCGCCCTGGCTGGAGAACTGGCGGGGCAGGAAGCCGTCGCGGGCCATCATGGCCGCCAGGCGCGGGAAGTCCGCGTAGGCCGTGTTGGCCGCCAGGCAGAGGATCAGCATGGTGAAGGCCTGCATGAGCAGGTAGGTGATGTGGGGAAGCCCCGGGCCGTTCCCGAGGATCCGGTGCTCCAGCATGGACAGCAGAGATTCGCCCTCGCCGGTGTACATGATGCCGAAGTGGTTGGACAGCCAGGTGATGCCCAGGAACATGGCGCCGAGCATCAGCACCATGGCGATCATGGTCTTGCCCGCGTTCCGCGCCGTGGGCTCTCGGAAAGCCGAGACGCCGTTGGAGATGGCCTCCACGCCCGTGAGGGCCGTGCAGCCGGCCGCATAGGCCTTCATGAACACCCAGATGGCGATCCAGCCCGGCAGGGGCGGCGCCACCACCGCGTGATGTTCTCCCGCCGCCACGCCTCCCGCGAAGTAGCGCCAGAACCCGAGCGCGATGATCGCGAACATGGAGATCACGAACCCGTAGGTCGGAACGGAGAACACCGCCCCGCTCTCCTTCACTCCCCGCAGGTTGATCAGCCCAATGAAGGCCACCACCGCCAGGGCGAGGGCCACCCGGTGGGCGTCCGCCCCGGGAAAGGCGCTGGTGATGGCGGTGACGCCGGCGGAGACGCTCACAGCCACCGTCAGCACGTAGTCCACCAGCAGGGAGGCGCCCGCCACCTGGGCCGGCACCTCGCCCAGGTTCTCCTTGGCCACGATGTAGGCGCCGCCCCCGCTGGGATACGCGAAGATGGTCTGCCGGTAGCTGATGGTGAGGATGGTCAGCAGCAGCACGATGCCCACGGCCACGGGCCAGGACCAGGACAGCACCGCCGGCCCGAAGGCGGCCATGGCCATGTAGGGCCCCAGGGCGGCCATGATTTCGCCGGTGGCGTAGGCCACGGAGGAGAGGGCGTCGGAGCTGAACACCGCCAGGGCGACGGGGTTGCTGATGCGGGCCTCGTGGCTTTCCTCGCTGGCGAGGCGGCGGCCCAGCAGGAGGCGTCGGACATTGGCCATGTTCAAGGCTCCTGGTTCAGCGGGCCATCAGCCAGAGGCCGGAGAGGGTGGCCACGAGTCCCACCAGCTTGGAGGGCTGGAGCTGCTCGCGGAAGAGGAGGAAGGCCATCAGGGCCACGAGGATGAAGTTCGCATTCATGATGCCCACGCCCACGGCGGCCTTGGCGCCCCGAAAGAAGCTTTCGTTCACGGCGATCAGGGCCGCCGCGGTGGCGATCCCGGCCACCAGGGCCCAGACCGTGGCTCCGGCGGGCGCGCCGGGGCGCCCGCGCCACAGCCAGTAGGCCAGCGCCAGGGGCACCTCGCCGGCCACCACCCAGAAGAGGACCGCCGCGGGCGGCAACCCGTGGTGACCCGCGGCCTTCATGCCCAGGTTGCCCAGGCCCATGAGGACCATCGCCGCCATTGCCCAACCCAACCACGCCATACCCGGCACACCCCAAAGGAACCCATTATGGGGGCAGGCGCAGGCTGTGGCGACAAGGGTTGACGGACGCCACAGGCGCTGGGGCCCATCCGCCGGGGAGGACGGGTTGGAGATTCCGGTCGGCTACGGGAAACTGGAGGTTCGCAAGGAGGGCGGATGCCCCGATTCTCGAAGCGCGTGGGCCGCGAAGTGCTCGAAGGACATCCCCGCCTCCCCGAGTGGATCACCAAGGAGCGGGTGAAGCTCGGAGACCTCCACGGCATGAAGGCGGGCCTCCGGGATTCGCACCTGCACACGGTCTGCGAGGAGGCCCGCTGCCCCAACCGCACCCACTGCTTCACCCATGGCACGGCCACCTTCCTCCTCATGGGCGAGGTCTGCACCCGGGCCTGCGGCTTCTGCAGCATCCAGAGCGGCAAGCCGAGGGCCCTGGATCCCCACGAGCCCACGGAGACGGCTGAGCGCGTGGCTGCGCTGGGCCTGCGCTTCGCCGTGCTGACCTCCGTGAACCGCGATGACCTGCCGGACGGCGGCGCCGCCCACTTCGCCGAGACCATCCTCGCCATCCGCCGCCGCAACCCCGGCGTGGGCGTGGAGGTGCTGGTGCCCGACTTCCTGGGTGACCTAGACGCCGTGGCCCGGGTGGTGGCCGCGGGCCCCGCCGTGTTCAACCACAACACCGAGACCGTGCCCAGCCTCTACCCCGAGGTACGGCCTGCGGGCAGGTTTGAGCGCAGCCTTCGCGTGCTGGCGCACGCGAAGGAAATGGGGAAAGCGCTCTATGGCGACGCCTTCCGCACCAAGAGCGGCCTCATGCTCGGGCTCGGTGAAACCGAAGCCGAGCTGATGACCACCTTCGAGGCCCTGGCGATCCATGGCGTCAACATCCTCACCCTGGGCCAGTACCTGCGCCCCACCCGCCATCAGCTGCCCGTGAAGCGCTATGTGCATCCGGACGAGTTCGCGGTCCTGGGCACCAAGGCCAAGGCCTTCGGCTTCCAGACCGTCTACGCTGGGCCCCTCGTGCGCTCCAGCTTCAACGCCCACGAGGTGGCAGGCATGGAAGGCATCAGCATCGCCTAGAAGCACTCGGGAACCGCGAGCTTTTCGCGCGCCCGCAGGGCTTTCGCGCCTTTCGCGGTTTCAGTCCCGCCGCGGGTCCACCACGATGGCCACGGGCTCCGCCGGGCAGGCGAAGACGCAGAGGCCGCAGCCCGTGCAGACATCCGCCTCCACCACCGGATGGCCCACGGTCTCCCCCTCGCGGGGTTCCGCGATGCGGATGGCCTCCTCCGGGTAGGGGCAGCGGTCCACGCAGACGCGGCAGGCGCGGGGCTCCCGGTCCAGGTCGCCCCAGGTGGCGCAGAGGCCCGGCTTCACGCGGGCCGTGCCCATGCGCACGGCCTTCGGCCCCTCGAGCACGGTGCCATCCTTCCGGATGAGCCGGGGCCAGACCAGGGCCTCGTCGTCGCATTCGGCCACGCAGGGCAGCGTGGTGCAGAGGAAGCAGGGGATGCTGCGCGGGTCGAGGTAGGGCGTCTTCAGGCCCAGGCCTGCGTTGGGGCCCGCCTTGAGGATGGCGTTCTCGGGACAGGCCCGCATGCACTTGTCACAGCGGGTGCACTTGGTGAGGAACTCCAGCTCGTCCAGCGCACCGGGGGGCCGCAGCAGCTTGGGCCCCAGGTTCGTCACCGCCTCCTCGACCCTATTGGCCACGAAGCCGGCGAACAAGGTACCGAGGGACTTGAAGAAGTCGCCTCGTTCCTGGGGTTCGTCGAGCTTCTTGGTCATGGTGCCTTCAGTCCATCAGGCCCAGCACCCGCATGGTGGGCCGCAGGGTCCCCCAGAGCACGGGGTCGAAGCCCAGGGTGAGGACGGCGGCCTTCCCGTCTCCCGTGAGGTCCAAGTGGGCCAGGAGATCCGCGCTCACCGCCACGTCCCGGGAGCTGGGCGCCGCCTCCACCCAGGCCACGCCGGCCGGAGCCGCCTTCTTCGCCAGGGAGCGCCCCTCCGCGGCGCGGATCTGGAGGATCAGCAGGTCCCCGTGGAACGAGGGCACGCGGATCTCCATGAGCCTGCCCTTGCCCGCCGCAGGCGGGACCGGCACCACCTCGAAGGCCTGGCGGTAGCCCAGCTTGGCGAGATCGGGATCCTCGCCGTTGAGGACGGCCAGGGTCTGCTCCACGAGGCCATCCAGGCCCCGGTCGCCCATCCAGGCCACGGACCGCAGGTGGGTGCCACCCACGTCGCCGATGCCCTCCAGCAGGGAGGGCAGGAGCGCCAGCACCTGCTCCAGGGCCGGGCGCCCCCTCAGGGACTTCGCGCCCTTGGGCCACCCGCCCGCCAGGGGCATGGGGTCCACCCGGGCCTCGGGCTCGGCCCGCAGGTCCAGGATGCGCCCCGGGAATCCCTCCAGGAAGGAGGGCTCGGGCGAGTCGGCGAGGATCACCGCGTCCAGGCCCTCCAGCAGCGCCGGATCCGGGGCGAAGACCACCAGATCGCCCTCCTCCTCAGCCACGGTGAGCGGGCCGATGGACAGGGGCACCACCGAGGCATCCTGCGCCTCCAGCGCGTTCACGAGTTCGCGACCCAGCAGCGTCTGGGCGCCGATGACGGCGAGCTTTAGCATGTCGAACCTTTCGATGTCAGTGTCAGACGCGGACGGCGGCCTCGTCGGCCGGAGCGTGATCCTTCAGGGCGGCGGCCACGGGGCCCGCCAGGAAGGTCCGCACCTGGTCGCCGGCCCGGCCCGTGAAGCGGCCGGCGTCCAGCAGGGCGGCCAGCTCGGCCTCGGTCATGGCCCAGGCGGGATCCGCCGCCAGGAGCTTCAGCAGCTCGTTGGGACGGCCCTCGGCCTTGATGCGGCGTCCGGCCTCCAGGGCGGCCACGCGGAACCGCTCGTGCAGGTCCTGGCGGTCGCCGCCCCGCTTCACGGCCTCCATGAGCAGCACCTCGGCGGCCATGAAGGGCAGCTCCTGGGCCAGGCGCGCCTCGATCATCTTCGGGTAGACCACGAGGCCCGAGGCCACGTTGCGGAAGAGCACCAGGATGGCGTCCGCCGCCAGCAGGCCCTGGCTGATGGTGAGGCGCCGGTGGGCGCTGTCGTCCAGGGTGCGCTCCATCCACTGGCTGGCGCTGGTCTGGTAGCTGGACGGCATGAGGCCCAGCACGAAGCGGGCGAGGCTGTTGATGCGTTCGGACCGCATGGGGTTGCGCTTGTACGGCATGGCGGAAGATCCGATCTGCTTCGTCTCGAAGGGCTCCTCCACCTCCTTGAGGTGCTGGAGCAGGCGCAGGTCGCAGGCGAACTTCGAGGCCGAGGCCGCGATCCCGCAGAGCACCTGCCCGATGCGGTCCTCCAGCTTGCGCGTGGCAGTCTGCCCGCTGACGGGAATGGCCGGGAAGCCCACCTTCTCGCAGAAGCGCCGCTCCAGGGCTTCGACCTTGTCGCCGTCGCCCTCGAAGAGCTCGAGGAAGCTGGCCTGGGTCCCCGTCGTGCCCTTCACACCGCGCACGGGCGTGGTGCGGATGAGGTGGTCCAGGTCCTCCAGGTCCAGCAGCAGGTCCTGGATCCAGAGGCTGGCGCGCTTGCCCACGGTGGTGGGCTGGGCGGGCTGGAAGTGGGTGAAGCCCAGCGTCGGCTGGTCCTTCCACTGGTTGGCGAAAGCGGCCAGGGCGGCGATCACGTCCTGGAGACGGCGACGCAGCAGGACCAGGGCCTCCTGCACGATCAGCAGGTCCCCGTTGTCGGTGACGAAGCAGCTGGTGGCGCCCAGGTGGATGATGGGCCGGGCACCAGGCGCCTGCTCGCCCCAGGCGTGGATGGCGGCCATGACGTCGTGGCGCAGGGCGGACTCGTGCTTCGCGATGGCGTCCAGGTCCACGGCATCCTGGGTGGCCTTCAGCTCGGCGAGCTGCGCCTTCGTCACCGGCAGACCCAGCTCAGACTCGGCCTCCGCCAGGGCGATCCAGAGGCGGCGCCAGACCCGCTGGCGATAGAGGGGTGAGAGCAGGCGCACCATCGCCTTACTCGCGTAGCGGCTGGCCAGGGGATGCTCGAAACGCTCCAGGTCGGATCCGTCGTGGGGCGGGAGGAAAGGCATGGGAACTCCGGCCTTCCAGTGTCTCACAGGCTCCGACCTGTGATTCCGCTCACGAAGAGGCTTCCATGCCGTCCGCGAAGCGCGGCTAGGATAGGGCATCACCCTGGAGCCTCCGCCATGTACGAAGTGATCCGAACCTCCGATCCCGCTGTGTTCCAGGCCCTGGAGCTGGAGGTGCAGCGCCAGCGGCATCACCTGGAGCTCATCGCCTCGGAGAACTACGCGTCCCGCGCGGTCATGCAGACCATGGGATCGCACTTCACCAACAAGTACGCGGAGGGCTACCCGGGCAAGCGCTACTACGGCGGCTGCAGCCAGGTGGACATCGTGGAGAACCTGGCCCGCGACCGCGCCAAGCAGATCTTCGGCGCCGAGCACGCCAACGTGCAGCCCCACAGCGGCGCCCAGGCCAACATGGCGGTCTACCTGGCCGCCCTCAAGCCCGGCGATACGGTGATGGGCCTGGACCTGGCCCACGGCGGCCACCTTACCCACGGGCATCCGCTGAACAGCTCCGGCATCCTCTACAAGTTCGTGCCCTACCACGTGCGCCAGGAGGACGAGCGCGTGGACATGGACGAGGTGCGCGCCCTGGCCAAGCAGCACAACCCCAAGATGATCGTGGTGGGGGCCTCGGCCTACAGCCGCACCTGGAACTTCCCCCTCTTCCGGGAGATCTGCGACGAGGTGGGCGCCATGCTCATGGTGGACATGGCCCATATCGCCGGACTGGTGGCCACGGGGCATCACCCCAATCCCGTGCCCCACGCGGACTTCGTCACCACCACCACCCACAAGACCCTGCGGGGCCCCCGCGGCGGCATGATTCTCTGCAAATCCCAATATGCCAAGGATTTGGATCGTGCCGTCTTCCCGGGTGTCCAGGGCGGTCCCCTCATGCACGTCATCGCCGCCAAGGCCGTGGCCTTGCACGAGATCATGCAGCCTGAGTTCAAGGCCTACAGCGGCCAGGTGATTCGCAACGCCCACGCCCTGGCCAAGGGCCTGCAGGAGCGCGGCTGGCGCATCGTCAGCGGCGGCACGGACAACCACCTCTTCCTGGTGGACCTGCGGGACCACGACCTCCTGGGCCACGAAGCCGAATCCTGCCTCCACCGGGCGGGCATGACCACGAACAAGAACGGCATCCCCTTCGACCCCAACCCGCCCCTCAAGCCCTCCGGCGTGCGCCTGGGCAGCCCCGCCCTCACCACCCGCGGCATGAAGGAGGAGGAAATGGACCAGATCGCCCGCTTCTTCGATGTCACCCTGCGCCATCGGGCGGATGAATGCACCTTCGCCCGCGTCCGCCAGGAGGTCTTCCACCTCACGGACCAGTTCCCGATCCCTGAGTAGTCCACGCCTTTTACGTAAGAGAATCATGCCCCAGACGCCAAAGCGCCTGGGGCATGATTCTCTTCGGGAGAAAAGATCAGAATGGTGGCCGATGGACTGTTCGTATACGGATCCCTGCGGGAAGGCGGGTCGAACCACGCCTGGCTGATGCGGACCCATCCCGAGGGGCACACCCGGGCCTGGGTGGCAGGGCGCCTCTTCCACCTGCCGGCGGGCTACCCCGCCCTGGTTCCGGGACCCGATCCCGGAGAGCCGCCACCGGGCCCCGGCTGGGTGCGGGGCGATTTTGTCGGCTACGAAGACGAGGGAGATCTCGATTCCGCCCTGGCCGACCTGGACCCGCTGGAGGGTGTGGAGGAGGACCTCTTTACCCGCGAGATCCGCCCCGTGATCCTCGAAGGAGGCCACCACTACCGCGCCTGGATCTATGTGTTCCATGTGGAACGCCTGCCCCGGCTGGAGCGGGAGGCCATGGAGCTTCCTAGCGGGGACTGGGCGTCTTACCTCTGACGAAAAACGGCGCGAACCGCGCCGTTTTTCGCATGTCTAAAGCCAGGGCAACTACAACCCCAGCTTCGGCTGTTCGCCGCCCTCGTCGGGGCCGGGATGGGCGGCCTCGCTTTCGATCAGCTCCTCCTCCTCGTCCAGGGCCATGGCGCTGGCATCGATCTTGGCCAGGCCCACCACGCGGTCCTCAGCACTGGCCAGCTTGAGGAGGCTGACGCCCTGGGCGTTGCGGCCGGTCTTGCGGACCTCGTCGATGAGGAAGCGGATGACCATGCCCTCCTGGCTGATAAGGAGGCACCCTTCCCCGGGCTTGACCAGCTTGAAGCCCACCACCTGGCCGTTGCGGACGCCGGCGCGGATGTTGATGACGCCGGTGCCGCCCCGGCCCTGGAGCCGGTAGTCCTGGAGGAGGCTGCGCTTACCGTAGCCCTTCTCGCAGACCGTGAGCAGCATGCCGTGGTCCTCGGTGCTCTCGTCGGGCTCCACACCCTCCGGCAGGTCCGGCAGGGGGTCGGCCACCTCCATGTCCACGATGTGGTCGCCCTTGGCCAGCTTCATGCCGCGTACGCCCGTGGTGGCGCGACCCGTGGCCCGGACATCCTCCTCCGGGAAGCGGATGGCCTTGCCCTGGGCCGTGGCCAGGACGATCTGCTGCTGGCCCGTGGACCGCCGCACGGCCACCAGCGTGTTGCCATCGTCGATGTTGAGGGCGATGAGGCCGTTGGACCGGATGTTGGCGTAGGCCGCCAGGCTCGACTTCTTGACGGTGCCGTCGCTGGTGACGAAGACCAGGTTCTCGCCCTCGGGGAAGTCCCGCAGGGCCATGAGGGTCACCACGTTCTCCCCGTCCTTGAGGGAGATGAGGTTCCGGATGTGCTTGCCTCGGGTGGAGGCGGCGGCCTCGGGCAGGTCGTAGACCTTCAAGGCGTACACAATGCCCTTGTCCGTGAAGGCCATGAGCGTGTCGTGGGCCTTGGTCATGAAGAGCTGCTCGACGAAGTCCTCGTCCTTGGTCTTCATGCCCACCTTGCCCTTTCCGCCCCGGCGCTGGCGGCGGTAGGCGGTGAGGTCCGTGCGCTTGATGTAGCCGGCCTTGGACATGGTGACGACCATGGGGTCGTCGGGCACCACGTCCTCCATGCGGATCTCGCCGGAGTAGCCCGTGATCTCGGTGCGCCGGTCGTTGCCGAACTGCTCGGCCACCTGCTGGAACTCCTCCTTGATGACCTTCAGGAGCAGCTTCTCGTCCGCCAGGATGGCCTTGAGCTTGGCGATGAGCTTCTCCAGCTCGGCCAGCTCGTCGAGGATCTTCTCCCGCTCCAGACCCGTGAGGCGCTGGAGGCGCATGTCCAGGATGGCCTGGGCCTGCACGGCGGACAGGCAGAGGCTCGGATCCTTCTTGAGGGCCGCGGCGCTGGCGAAGGCGCCCGCCATGAGGCCGGCCTTGGCCTCCTCGGGGGTCTTGGCGGCCCGGATGAGCTTGATGACCGCATCCAGGTGGTCCAGGGCGATCTTGAGGCCCAGCAGGACGTGGTGCCGCTCCTCCGCCTTCCGCAGCTGGAAGAGGGTGCGGCGGGTGACCACCTCACGGCGGAAGCCGATGAACTCCTGTAGCACCTCCCGGAGGGTGCAGATGCGGGGCTGGCCGTTGACGATGGCCAGCATGGTGATGGGGAAGCTGTTCTGGAGCTGGGTCAGCTGGTAGAGCTGGTTCAGCACGATGTCGCTGGGCTCGTTCTTCTTCAGCTCCACCACCAGGCGGATGCCCTCGCGGTCGCTCTCGTCCCGCAGGTCGCTGATGCCGTCGATCTTCTTCTCGCGGACCAGATCGGCGATCTTCTCGATGAGCGTGGCCTTGTTCACCTGGTAGGGCAGCTCAGTGAAGACGATCTGCTCCCGGTCCCCGGCCCGGCGGATCTGCTCCACGTGGGACTTGGCCCGCACCACGCACCGGCCGCGGCCCGTGCGGTAGGCGTCCACCACGCCCTCGGTGCCCAGCATGAGGCCGCCCCCGGGGAAGTCCGGCCCCTTGATGTGGGCCATGAGGCCATCCAGGCCCGTCGCGGGGTGGTCGATGAGGGTCACCAGGGCCGAGCAGCACTCCCGCAGGTTGTGGGGGGGGATGCTGGTGGCCATGCCCACGGCGATGCCCTGGGATCCGTTCACCAGCAGGTTGGGGAAGCGGGTGGGCAGGACGAGGGGCTCCTGCATGCTGCCGTCGTAGTTGGGGCCGAAATCCACCGTGTCCTGGTCGATGTCGCCCATCATCTCGTTGGCCAGCCGGGACAGGCGGGCCTCGGTGTAGCGCATGGCCGCGGCCGAGTCGCCGTCGATGGACCCGAAGTTGCCCTGGCCGTCCACCAGCACGTGGCGCATGGAGAAGGGCTGGGCCATGCGGACGAGGGTGTCGTAGATGGCCGAATCGCCATGGGGATGGTACTTACCCATCACGTCGCCCACGGTGCGGGCGGACTTCTTGTAGGCCCGGTTCCAGTCGTTCCCCGCCTCCCCCATGGCGAACAGCACGCGGCGGTGCACGGGCTTGAGGCCGTCCCGCACATCGGGCAGGGCCCGGCCCACGATGACGCTCATGGCGTAGTCCAGGTAGGACTTCCGCATTTCCTTTTCGATTTCCAGGGGCTCGATGCGATTCAGGTTCATGTGTTTCCCGGTGTTCTACGTGGAACGCAGCTCGACATCCTGCAAAAACAGGACTTAGATGTCGATGTTCTCCGCGAGGAGGGCGTTGGTCTCGATGAAGCGGCGCCGGGGTTCCACGGCATCGCCCATGAGGACGGTGAAGATCTCGTCGGCCTCCACCGCGTCGTCGACGCGGACCTGCAGCAGGGTGCGGCGCTCGGGGTCCATGGTGGTCTCCCAGAGCTGCTCCGGGTTCATCTCGCCCAGCCCCTTGTAGCGCTGGATGCCAAGGCCCCGCTTCCCCTCCTCCAGGACCATGGCCAGCATGGCCTCGGGATCCGAGAAGACCTGCTCCTTGCCGAGCTTGGGAGTGCTTTCCTCGGTCTCCTCGTCGGCATCCTTGTCCTTCGGGGCTTCCTTGACGTCCTTGAGGCGGCGGAGGCGCAGCTCGCCGCCCCGGAAGCCCGCCAGCTCCACCTGGAGGGTGGCCAGGCGGCGGAACTCGCCCCAGTGGGCCACCTGGCTGTCGATCCAGAGCGTGATGGGGCGGCTCATGTGCATGCGCACCAGGCGAAGGCGGTGGGAGGCGGGCACGGAAATTGGGGCTCCGCCCTCCTCGTCCGAGGGCACTTCCATGGCCTCGATGGTCTCGATCTCGCAGGTGCCCAGCTTCTGGCGGGTGATGGCGGCGGCCAGCTCCTCCAGGGCCTCCCGAGTCTGGAACCGCTCGGGGTCCAGCAGGCCCTCGGCCAGGAGGGCGCGCACCAGGGGCTGGGCGTAGCCGCGGCGGTCCAGCTTGCCGAAGAGCTGCTGCACCTCGCCCCACTTCTTCATCTCGCGCACCAGGGTGGCGCCCTTGTGCTCGGTGCCGTCCGGCAGACTGAGGGTCCAGCCGTCCAGGGCCTTCTGGAAGAGGAACTCCTCCAGGGCCCGCTCGTCCTTGAGGTACTTCTCCGTCTTGCCCTTCTTCACCTTGTAGAGGGGCGGCTGAGCGATGAAGAGGTGGCCCCGCTCCACCAGCTCGGGCATCTGCCGGTAGAAGAAGGTCAGCAGGAGGGTGCGGATGTGGGAGCCGTCCACGTCGGCGTCGGTCATGAGCACGATCTTGTGGTACCGGAGGCTCTCGACCTTGAACTCCTCCTTGCCGATGCCCGTGCCCAGCGCCTGGATGAGCACGCGCAGCTCGTTGTGGCCGAGGATCTTGTCGAAGCGGGCCTTCTCCACGTTCAGGACCTTGCCCTTGAGGGGCAGGATGGCCTGGGTGGCCCGGTGGCGGCCCTGCTTGGCGCTGCCGCCGGCGGAATCGCCCTCCACCAGGAAGATCTCGGACAGGGCAGGATCCTTCTCCTGGCAGTCCGCCAGCTTGCCCGGCAGGCCGCCCCCGTCCAGGGCGCCCTTGCGGCGGGTCAGCTCGCGGGCCTTGCGGGCGGCCTCGCGGGCCCGGGCGGCCTCGATGGCCTTCTCCAGGATGGCCTTGGCCTCCCGGGGGTTCTCCTCGAAGAAGCTGGAGAGCTTGTCGTAGACGATGGTCTGGACGATGCCCTTGACCTCCGAGGACACCAGGCGGTCCTTGGTCTGGCTGGAAAACTTGGGATCAGGAACTTTGGCGCTGATGACCGCCGTGAGCCCCTCGCGGATGTCCTCGCCGGAAAGGCTCACCTTGGCGCTCTTCAGCAGGTTGTTCTTCTCGGCATAGGCGTTGATGACGCGCGTCATGGCGGCCCGGAAGCCCTCCAGGTGCGCGCCGCCGTCGCGGTTGCGGATGTTGTTCGTGAAGCAGTAGAGGGTCTCCTGGTAGGAGTCGTTCCACTGGAGGGCCACCTCCACGGTGGTGTCCTGCTTCTCGTCTTTGATGAGGATCGGGGGCTTGTGGAGGACCGGCTTGTTGCGGTTCAGGTGCTCCACGAAGGCGCTGATGCCGCCGGCGTTCATGAAGTCGTGGGTGCTGCCCGAGCGCTCGTCCGTGATGCGGATGTGGACGCCCTGGTTCAGGTAGCTCAGCTCCCGCAGGCGCTGGCTGAGGGTCTCGAAGCTGAAGTCGAGGACGTTGTTGAAGACCTCGGGATCGGGCTGGAAGCGCACACGGGTGCCGCGCCGGGCCGTGGGCCCCACCACCTTCAGGGGGGCGTCCGCCTTGCCCTGGGAGAAGGTCATGGCGTGCTCCTGGCCCTCCTTCCAGACGGTGAGCCAGAGTTTCGACGAGAGGGCGTTCACGCAGGACACGCCCACGCCGTGGAGGCCGCCGGAGACCTTGTAGGCGTTCTTCCCCTCGGTGCTGGTGTTGTCGAACTTCCCGCCGGCGTGGAGCACCGTCATGATCACTTCCGCGGCGCTGCGGCCCTCCTCCTTGTGGATGTCCACGGGGATGCCGCGGCCGTTGTCCTCCACGCTGCAGCTGCCGTCGCCATGGAGGATCACGTCCACGCGGGTGCAGAAGCCCGCCAGGGCCTCGTCGATGGCGTTGTCCACCACCTCGTAGACCATGTGGTGCAGGCCACTGCCGTCATCGGTGTCGCCGATGTACATGCCGGGCCGCTTCCGGACGGCCTCGAGGTCTCTCAGGACCGTGATGTTGTCGGCGGTGTAGCTGTCGGATTCCTGGGGGGTGTGGACACGGGCGCGGGAGACTTCTTCAGACATCAAGACTCACTTGGTTGGGTACGGTGGAATGCGGTGGTGCGGGCGCCGTTCAGGCGGTGGCGCTGGTGGCGAAGCGGACGGGCATGAGGACGTAGCGGAAGCTGAAGTCCTCCAGGCTGGGCGACATGAAGACGCCCTGGCCCACCTCGTCCTTGAACTGGTAGACCACCTCTTCGCCGGGGAGCCGCTCCAGCAGCTCCGTGAGGTAGTCGATGTTGAAGGCCAGCTCGAAGGGCTGTTCCTCGCCCGTGAAAGGCAGCGTGGCCTGGTTCACGCCCTCGTCGGGGTGCTGGAAGACCGTGCGCAGGTTGGGGAACTCGTAGAACAGACGCACGTTCTTGTTGTAGTCGTCCTTCTTCAGGCCCACGAAGCGCAACGTGCGGAGGAAGACCTCGCGGTCCATGATCACGCGCTTGGGCAGCTCGGCGGGCAGGACCTTCTCGTAGGCGGGGTAGTTGCCCGTGACGAGGCGGGTGCTGAACTTTAGGCCGGGCTGGTCCAGGAAGAGTGTGGTGCCGTCCCAGCAGAGCTCCACCTCGCCCTCGTCGCCCAGCAGCGTGGGGATGAGGTCCAGGGCTCGCTTGGGCACGATGAGGCGGACCTCATCCTTGAGCTTCGTGTCGCAGGGCACCTCCGCCACGGCCAGCCGGAAGCCATCCGTGGAGACCACGCGCACGTGGTGCTTGGAGAGGTGCACCAGCACCGCCGAGAGGGTGGGCTTGGTGGCGTCCTTGCTTACGGCGATGGAGCCCAGCTGAATGGCCCGCTTGAAGCGCAGCACGGGGATCTTCACCACGGGCAGCTGGTTGCCGGGCCCGGGAAGCTCCGGGAAGCCCTCGCCGGGCTGGATGTTGTGCTCGGAGTTCATGCCCTTGGCCCGCAGCCACAGGCGGCCGCCGGCATCGGGGCATTCCAGGCTCAGGAGCCCCTCCGGAAACACCCGCACGGTCTCGATGAACTTCTTGCCGGGCACGGCCATGGTCCACTCGCCCTGCCCCTCGCCGGGCACGGTGGCCTCGAAGGCCAGCTCCATGTCCGTGGCCTTCAGCACGACCTCCTTGGGCCGCACGTCCACCAGGATGTGCTGGAGGATGGGCAACGTGACCCGACGGTCCAAGGCGTGCTTCAGAATCCCCAGGGTGCGATCCAGACGATCCTTGGAAACCTGTAACTGAAGACTCATGTATCACCCTTGATGATGCTGAAGCCCAGGACAACCTGTGGAATGACGTCTCAAAGCCCTATCCTACCGGAGTTTCCCCGCTCGGGACAGGCTGTGGAGAGCCTCCGGGGAGGTGCGGAATCCAGGGGTCGGGACCCCTCCGCGCAGCCTGGTCGGCCGGTTTGCGGATTCCCCGGGCTGACTTCCTGTTGAAAACAAAACAACCACAATCAAATCAATGAATGCTATTCAGGAGGGCCTGGACCATCCTGTGGAATTCCGGATCGCGCTTCATGCGCTCCCGCACCGAGTCGATGGCGTTCATGACGGTGGAGTGGTGCATGCTGAAGGAGCGCCCGATGTCGGTGAAGGGCGCGGACGCGATCTCCCGGGCCAGGTACATGGCCACCTGCCGCGGCACGAGGATCACCTGCTGGCGGGAGCGCTTCTTCATGAGGTCCACGAAGGAGACGTTGAAGGTCTCGGCGGTCATGCGGTAGATCCGCTCGGGCGGCACGCCGGCGGTGGGCTCCTCCCCGCTCTGGCCCTGGAAGGCCGCGTGGGCCACTTCCAGGGTGGGGGGGACGCCGATGAGGCTGGCCTGGAAGATGACGCGGGTGAGGAAGCCCTCCAGGTCGCGGACGCTGCCCTTGGCTTTGTGGGCGATGAAGGTGAGCACGTCCTCGGGGATGGGGGGCACGTTCTTGAAGTCCGCGTCCTCCAGCTTCTTCTTCAGGATGGCGATGCGGGTCTCGAAATCCGGGGGCTGGATGTCGGCCGTGAGGCCCCACTTGAAGCGGGTGATGAGCCGCTCGTGGCAGCCCTCCAGCCGCTGGGGCGGCTTGTCCGAGGTGAGGACGATCTGCTTTCCGTGCTGGAGCAGGTATTCCAGGATGTAGAAGATCTCCTCCTGCGTCCGCTCCATCTTCCCCAGCGTCTGCACGTCATCCAGCAGCAGCACGTCGTTCTGCTGGTACTTCTTCCGCATGGGCTCCGTGTTCTTGGCCTTGATGGCGACCGTGAGCTCGTTGAAGAAGTTGTCCACCTTGAGGTAGGCCACGCGGAGCTTCGGATTGCGCGCCAGCAGGCCCTTCCCGATGCCCACCATGAGGTGGGTCTTGCCGAGCCCCGCGCCGCCGTAAATGAACAGGGGATTCATGCTGAGGGGCGTGGCGGCCTTGCCGTAGCTGTCCACCACGGCCTTGGCCGCGGCGAAGGCCAGCTGGCTGCCCGGACCCACCACGAAGCGGTCCAGGGTGTAGCGGTTGAAGAGGTAGGGGAAGGAGGTGGGAGCTTCGGCGGCGGAATGGGAGCCAGAATGCGAGCCGGAATGGGAGCTGGACTCGCTCTTTCTGGGCGCGGTCGCGGGTTCCATGGTCGGGGCGCCCGTCACCTGGAACACCAGGTGGAGGTCCGCCAGGCCGCCCTGGGCCAGCGCGTCGTTGAACTCCTCGGGCAGCTGCTGCTCGATCCAGAGCTTGGCGGCGGCGCTGGGGACCTGGATCCATAGGGTCCCATCCTCGACCTTCAGGGGGGCACAAGGCGCGATCCACTCCTTGAAACTGGCTTCGGGGAGCTGTTTGGACAGGCCCAGTCGAATGGTGTCCCAGAGGGCGGTGGGATCGGTGGAGCGCATGAGTTCACCGGGGCGGTGGGTGGGGCGGCTGGCGTGGCGGAAGCGCGTGGGCACGCAACCTCGGGGGCGGGCTTCGCACGCCACCCGGCCACGGAAGACTCGCGGGGAGGATCCCAAATCTAGCACCCCGGAGGGCTCCTGGGAGGATGGAAATGGCCTTGAGTGGCGCGCCCACCGCTGATACCCTCGAAGGTTCGTCCTCCTCCCCGGGAGGGGACCCCCGAGGTGGAACCATGAAGCGCACCTTCCAGCCCAACAACCGCCGCCGCGCGAAGACCCACGGCTTCCTGAGCCGCATGAAGACCAAGAATGGCCGCCTGGTGCTCAAGCGCCGCCGCGCGAAGGGCCGCCACGTCCTGGCGGTCTGACGCCGCTCCCGTGATCTTCAAGGGCCGCTTCCGCACGGTCCGCCAGCGGGACCACGCTGTGCCCACGCCCCTGCCCCGGCCGCTGCTGGGGCATGAGGCGTATCTGGACATCCGCGCCTGGCGGCGGCCCAGCGGCTCCCTGCCGCTCCTGCTCGTGACCTCCCCCCGGAAGACCGGCCCCGCCGTCCGGCGGAACCGCTTCCGCCGGCAGGTCCGCATGGCCTTTCTGTCGCTCTCCGGGCGTCTCGCCGGCCAGCCCTGGGTCGTCTGGGTGCGCCCCGCCCGGAGCGCGCCCCCCCTTGATCGGCTCACCTTCCGGGATATCGAGGTTCAGCTCGGGCTGGCCCTGCGCCGTCTCCTCCCCATGGACACGCCATGAAAAACCGCAATGTCCTCTACTTCGTCATCGGCAGCATGATCCTGCTGGGGGCCCAGTTCTGGCTCAGTTCCCGGTACGCCAAGCCGGTCCCGCCAGCCCAGGTCCAGGCGCCCGCTCCGGAAGGCGCCAAGTCCCAGCCGACCGCCGCCGCACCCGCCCAGGCCCCCGCGGCCTCCCCTGCGGCCTCCGTGGCCCAGGTTGCCGCGGCGACGGCGCCCACGGGCGTGAAGGCCGCGGATCCCGCCGCCACCCACACCCTGGTCACGGCGGACTACCGCCTGACCTGGCAGGTGGCCACCGGCGCCCTGAAGCAGGCCATCTGGCTCCAGGACGGCACCTCCTTCTTCCCCGACGCCTTCCCGGGCCTGGGCGCCCTGCAGGGGCCGGGCTTCGAGACGGTGCGCGAGGAGAAGGCCGCGACGGGCATCACCACCGTCACCTTCGAGAACGCCGCGGGCGATCGCCTGAGCTACCTGGTGCCCCAGAAGGGCCTCGAGATCCGCCTCGAAGGCCTCTCGCCCCGAAACGCCGCCCTCCAGCTGGTCGCCAACCCCACCGGCGACGACCCCGTGAAGCACCTGGGCCGCGTGTTCACCCTGTCTGAGAAATCCATCCAGGCCGTGACCTGGACCGAGATGCTGCACGACCCCTTCTTCAGCTTCCTGGGCGCCAAGCGCAAGGAGCTGCCGCCCTCCTCGAGCCGCCTGGGCCTGGACGCGGGCGTGGAGAAGGACGCCAAGAGCCAGCGCAACCACTACTTCGCCGCCCTGTGGAAGCTGCCCCGCCCCGCGGGCCGGGATGCCTCGGGTTACCAGCTGCTACCGGAAAACGGCCGCCTGGAGGCCTCCCTCTACCTGGGCCCCAAGCAGGCCGAGCCGCTCCTGGCCTTCGAGAAGCCCTTCACCCGGGTCATCGACTACGGCTTCTTCGGCGCCGTGGCCCAGCTGCTCTTCTGGATGCTGCGCATGGTCTACCGCGTGGTGGGCAACTGGGGCTGGGCCATCGTGCTCTTCACGGTGATCATCCGCCTGGCCACCTGGCACCTGAACACCAAGCAGACGATTTCCATGCTGCGCATGAAGGACTTCGAGCCGCACCAGAAGGCCATCCAGGCCAAGTACGAGAAGTTCGGCGGCGACATGACCAAGAAGGCTGAGATGCAGAAGGAGCTCATGGAGCTCTACAAGAAGAACGGCCACAACCCCATGGGCGGCTGCCTGCCCATGCTGCTCCAGATGCCCATCTTCCTGGCCCTCTGGTCCATGCTGAACGCCGTCTTCGAGCTGCGCCACGCCCCCTTCTTCGGCTGGATCGTCGACCTCTCCGCCAAGGATCCCTACTTCATCTACCCCGTGCTGATGGGCGCCTCCATGTTCGCCCAGCAGTACATGACCCCCGCCGTGGGCGATCCCGCCCAGCGCAAGATGATGCTGGTGCTCATGCCGGCGATGATGACCTTCTTCTTCGCCCAGAGCCCGGCCGGGCTCGTGATCTACTACTTCGTCTTCAATCTCATCGGCATCGCCCAGACCTGGTGGATCATGAAGTCCTACCAGCCCCAGCCCATCAAGGTCTAGGAGACAGCCATGCGTAAGAGCGGCGCCAGCCTGGAGTCCGTCCCTGAGCTCATCACCCGGTGGATGAGCCACCTGGGCCTGTCCGTGGAGGCGAAGTCCGCCCCCTCGGGAGACGAGGAGGCCTTCCCCAATCGCCTGTCCGTGTCCGGACCCGACGCGGGCTGGCTGGCGGCCAATCGGGGCGCGGGCCTGGACGCCCTCCAGTTCCTGGTCCACGAGGCCCAGGGCGAGCGCGAGGACGCCAAGCTGGCCTATCTGGACGCGAAGGGCGCCCGGCTCTTCCGCATGCAGGAGGTCATGGCCATGGGCCGCTTCGCGGCCGAGCGGGCCCGGGAGCTGGGCAGCCACACCCTCGGGGCCCTGAGCCCCCGCGAGCGCCGCTGGGTGCACCTGGTGGTGAGCCGCGAGGAGGGCCTGGGCACCGAGAGCGAAGGCACGGGCACCTTCAAGCCCGTGAAGGTGTTCCGGAAGTAGACTGGCCCGGTGACCCCGGATCCGATCTGCGCCCCCGCCACGCCGCTGCTGCCCTCGGCGGTGGCGGTGGTGCGCGTCTCGGGGACGGGCCTGCCGACCGTCCTCGCGCCCCTGCTGGCGCTGCCGGAACCTCGGGTGGCGTCGCTGCGCACGTTGCGCTGGGGCGGCTTTGCCGAGCGGGCCCTCGTGCTCTTCTTTCCAGCTCCGTCCAGCTACACGGGGGAGGACCTGGTGGAGCTCCAGGTCCACGGCAACCCGCTGCTGGTGCGCCGGCTCCTGGAGCACCTGGGCACCCTGGGTGTCCGCCTGGCGGAGCCGGGCGAGTTCACCCGCCGGGCCCTTCTGAATGGCAAGCAGGGTCTGCTGGAGGCCGAGGCCCTGCGGGACCTGGTGGCCGCGGAGACCGATACGCAGATCCGGCTGGCCCAGGCGCGGGCAGGGGCGCTTCCCCCCTGGATTCTGGCCGCCCGGGAGGCCCTGGCGCCCTGGGTGGCGCGGGCCGAGGCGGCCGTGGACTACGGGGACGAAGAAGATATCTTGTTGGATTTGTTGATCTTGAACCGAGCGTTGGAGCCCCTTCGACAACGGTTCCACGTGGAACAGGCGCGTTGTCGGGCCGCCCGGCACCTCCAGGATGGCCTCCGCCTGGCCCTGGCGGGCCGTCCCAATGCCGGGAAGAGCACCCTGTTCAACGCCCTTGCCGGCGAGGACCGGGCCATCGTCACCGACATCCCCGGCACCACCCGCGATGTGCTGGAGGTCCGCTGCGAGTGGCGGGGGCTGCCCCTCCGCCTCTACGACACCGCGGGTCTGCGGGACACGGAGGATCCGGTGGAGCGGCTCGGCGTGGCCCGCGTCGCCCCCGTCCTGGAGGGGGCCGACCTGGTCCTGCACCTCTGGCCGGCCCCGGACGCGGCGCCCGATCCGGCCCTTCAGGCGGCCCTGGCCCCCTTCGCCGGCAAGGTCCTGGAGGTCCGCACCTTCGGGGACCAGGCCGAGGTGCCCGGCGTGGCCATCGCCGCCCACCGCGGCGAGCTGGATGCCCTGGAGGGCGCCCTCAAGGACCGCGTCCTGGGAGGGCTGGCTCCGGACGCCTGCCTGGGGGCCCTGGCCACCCAGCGGCAGGCCGACCTCCTGGACGACCTCGCCCGCCAGCTGGACCTGCTGGCCAGCCTGGAACCCGGCTGCCCGCCCGAGCTGCCGGCCTCGCTCCTCCAAGGGGCCTGGGGCCTGCTGGCCCAGCTCACGGGGGAGGACCGCGCGGAGCGCACCCTGGACGAACTCTTCAGCGGCTTCTGCCTCGGGAAATAGGCCCGGCGAAGTAGACTGGCCCCAGGAGGGCGCGTGAAGCCTGGATTTGAAGCCATCATCGGTCTCGAGGTCCACGTCCAGCTGCGGACCCGGTCCAAGCTCTTCTGCGCCTGCCGCAACGCCTATGGCGCCCCCCCCAACACCCAGACCTGCCCCGTCTGCCTTGGCCTGCCCGGGGCCCTCCCCGTGCTCAACGGCGAGGCCGTGCGCCTGGGGCTCCGCCTGGGTCTGGCCCTGGGCGCCCGCATCCACGAGCGCAGCACCTTCTACCGGAAGCAGTACTTCTACCCGGATCTCCCCAAGGGCTACCAGATCACCCAGGGGCCCGTGGCGCTGGTGGAGGGCGGGTCCCTGGAGATCCCCGGCGACCCTGCCGTGCGCGGGGAGGATGGCCCCGTGCGCATCCGCCTCGAGCGGGCCCACCTGGAGGAGGATGCCGGCAAGAGCCTCCACGACCAGCGGCCCGACGCCACCCTGGTGGACCTCAACCGGGCCGGGGTGCCATTACTTGAAGTGGTGGGAATGCATGACTTGAGAAGTCCGCAAGAGGCCTCGGACTACCTCAAGGCCCTGCACCGCCTGGTGGTCTTCCTGGGCATCGGCGACGGGAATCTGGAGGAGGGCGGCTTCCGCTGCGACGCCAACGTGAGCCTCCGGCCAAGGGGAACCCAGATCTTCGGGACCCGGGTGGAGGTGAAGAACCTCAACTCCTTCCGGTTCGTCAAGCAGGCCCTGGCCCACGAGGTGGCGCGGCAGGCGGCCCTGCTGGAGGCGGGCGGCGCTGTGGTCCAGGAGACCCGCGGCTGGGACGCGGAGGCCGGCGAGACCCGGGCCCAGCGGACCAAGGAGGCCGCCATGGACTACCGCTACTTCCCCGAGCCGGACCTGCCGGCCCTGGAGGTATCCGGGGCCGAGATCGCCGCGATGCGGGCCTCCCTGCCCGAGCTTCCGGAGGCCCGGGCGCAGCGCTGGCGGACCGCCTTCGGCCTCGGTGAGGAGGAGGCCCTCACCCTGCTCCAGGAGCCGGCCTTCGCGGACTACTTCGAGGCGCTGGCCGCCGCGTCGGGCCAGGGCAAGGCCGCGGCCACCTGGATGCTGGGCGAGGTGAGCCGCACCCTCAATGAGCGCGGGGGCGGCATCGCGGCCTTCCCCGTCTCGCCGGAGGGCCTGGCGGAGCTGGTGGGCCTCGTCGGGGAGCGCCGGATCAGCTTCGGCACGGCCAAGGAGCAGGTGTACCCGGCCCTGCTGGCGGGCGAAGGCCGGGCCGGCGACATCGTGGCGCGCAAGGGGCTGGCCCAGGTCAGCGACCGGGGCGCCATCGAGGCGCTGGTGGCCCGGGTGCTGGCGGACCACCCGGGGCCGGTGGCCCAGTTCCACGCGGGGAAGACGAACCTCCGGGGCTTCCTGGTGGGCCAGGTGCTGAAGGCCGGAGGCGGCCGGCTGGATCCCGGCGTGGTGAACGAAGTGTTGGCCGAAGGGCTGGCCAAGGGCGGATCCGCACCGCATGCTGGGCCATGAGCAACGAGATCCCCCCTTCCCTCTCGGCCTACCTTCCTGGCGTGGGCCATGTGTGCCAGGGCTGCGGGCGGGTGATCGTGGACGCGGTGGAGACGCCGGGCGAGCCCTTCCTCTGTCTGGATTGCCAGGCCCCCGCGCCGCCCTCGGACATGGACGAGCTGACCCGAGCGGCCCTGACGGACCAGGAGCCCAGCGGGCGCCCGACGGGCCGGGCTTCGGTCTGGCGCCTGGTGGCGGTGATCGGCCTGGCGGTGGTGGCTCTCGCCCTCATCTTCTGGAAGTGGTAGGCCGGA
Source organism: Geothrix paludis (assembly GCF_022808815.1). Classification (GTDB taxonomy): domain Bacteria; phylum Acidobacteriota; class Holophagae; order Holophagales; family Holophagaceae; genus Geothrix; species Geothrix paludis. The sequence goes on from NZ_JAKZLC010000004.1 coordinate 429,276, forward strand.
GCGGGCTTCCGCGCCTATGCTGGGAACCAGGAGCCAAGGCGCTCCCGCGCACCTGACGAGGCCGACATGCCCACGCCCTGGGGTCCCACCACCACCGCCATCCACGCCGGGAAGCACCACAACCCGACCCGGGCCGTGACCACGCCGATCTTCCAGACCTCCGTGTTCGAGCTGCTGGAGAATCGCGAGGGCGCGGAGTTCGCGGCGGCCGTCGAACCCCCGGCCTTCTACACCCGCTGGGGCAATCCCAACGCCAGCGAGGTCGAGTCGGTGCTGGCGGCCCTGGAGGGCGCCGAACGCGCCCTGGTGGCCGCCTCGGGCATGGCGGCCTTCGCCCTGGTCTTCGAGGCCTTCCTGAAAACGGGGGACCACCTGGTGGCGCCCGCCGCCATCTACCTGGGGACCGAGCAGCTCATCCGCCGCTGGGAGGCGGAGCGGGGGCTCAAGGTCACCTGGATCCAGAACACGCTGGACGGCGCGGAGTGGGAGGCGGCCATCCGCCCGGAGACCCGGATGCTCTGGGTGGAGACGCCCTCCAACCCCACCCTGGCCGTGACGGATCTGGCCGTCGTGGCCGCCCTGGGGAAGAAGCACGGTATCCGCACCGTGGCCGACAACACCTTCCCCAGCCCCTTCCACACCAAGCCCCTGCGGTTCGGCATCGACCTCAGCGTGGCCTCGGCCACCAAGTACCTGGCAGGCCATTCCGATGTGGTGGCGGGCGTCATCGCCGGCTCGGACGCGGATGTGGTGGCCTGCTGGCACCTCACCAAGGTCATGGGGCCGACGCTGGATCCCATGGCCGCCTGGCTGCTGCACCGCGGCCTCAAGACCCTGCCCCTGCGCGTGCACCGCGCGTCGGACAACGCCCAGGCCCTGGCCCAGTGGCTGCTGTGGCAACCGTCCGTGGCCCGGGTGGACTACCCGGGCCTGCCCACCCACGCGGGCCACGAAGTCGCGGCCCGGCAGATGGACAAGGGCTTCGGCGCCATGATCAGCTTCGAGCTGCGGGCGGGCCTGCTGGCGGGCCAGCGCTTCTGCGAGGCCCTGGAGGTCATCACTCGGGGCGTGAGCCTGGGCGGCGTGGAGAGCCTCATCCAGCACCCCGCCAGCATGAGCCACCTGAGGACGCCGCCGGACGTGAAGGCTCGCCTCGGCATCACCGACGGCCTCCTGCGTTTCTCTGTGGGCATCGAGGATCAGCCGGATCTCATCGCCGATCTGGAAAAGGGCTTCCAGGCGGCAGCGGTGGCCCGATGAGGCTGCGCATCAACGGGGAGACCCGCGACACCCCGGCCCTGGCCACGGTGGCGGACCTGGCCGCCTGGCTGGACCTGCCGGCCTTCGGCAGCGCCGTGGAGCTGAACGGCGAGGTCATCCGCCGGGCCGACCACCCGGCCACCCCCCTGAAGGAGGGCGACCGGCTGGAGGTGGTGCGGCTGGTGGGCGGCGGCTGACTCAGTTCACGCTGATCGAGTAGGTGTTCGTCCCCGTGGCTGTGGTGGCGCCGGCCCGTACGCGGGCGACATAGGTGCCCGCGGCCAGGTTGGTGAACGTCAGGGTTCGGGTGGTGCCGGGATTGCTGTAGCTCCCCGCCACCCAGCCGCCGGGGCCGATCAGCTCGAGGTAGAAGTCCTGGCCGCTGGTGGGCGTCATGGTGATGGTGCGGGCGCCTCCGATGTGGACGAACCGCCAGGCTTGGCTCTGGTTGCGGTCGTAGTAGTAGCCGAGGCTGGGGACGTAGGTCTGGAGGCTCCCGGAATCCGCGAAGGGGAGGCTCCGGGTCAGCCAGAGGGCCGTGCCGGCGAAGTAGGTGGCGTCCGGGCTCGGCACCGACTCCAGGGCCAGTTCGTTGAGGGCCGATTGCCAGGTGGTGGCGGTGGTGCGGCTGGCGATGCCCTGGAGGTAGGTGGGGTAGCAGCCCAGGGTGGCCTGCTCGTACTCACCCGTGCCGTTCGGGTAGGCGGCGGTGGAGCGCACGGCAGCCCAGAGGGTGTTCAGGCCCGTGGAGCCGCCCCCCAGCACGTTCTTCCAGAGGCCCCAGAGGCTCACGGCCACGGAGCCCCGGGCGAACTCGCCCTTGGCGGCCGCGGGCACGTAGGCGTGGTCCGTGAGGTCGAAGACGTCCACCCGGGCCACGCCCGCGCCGTCCACATAGCTGTCGAGGATCTGGCTGTTGTTTCGCACGGCCCCGGCGAGGAAATCGGAATAGCCCGCCACGAAGGCCGCGGTGGATTCGCTCTGCACCCCCCGGTCCACCCAGACATTGTCGTTGTCCCGGCGGAGAAGGGAGAGGCTGCTGCTGCCATCGGGCTTGAAGCTGTAGTCCGCGAAGAGGAGGCGGGCGAAGGTCTCCTGGAGCACGCCATCGTCCCATTCATCCGTTTCCGTGTTGGGGGCGCCGCTCCCCTGGCCATAGATCTGGTGGCCGAAGAGGGCCCGGCTCTGGCCGGAGACCAGGATGGTGGACCCGGAGCCCGTCAGGACGGCCGGATAGGTGCGCTGCTGATCGGCGGCATTGGTGCTGGTGGTCCAGAAGGTGTGGAGGTCCGGCAGCCGCAGGGTGGTGGAGCCGTCCATGTCCCGCACGGCGGCCCCGAAGGTCACGGCCTGATCGGCGATGTTGAAGGCCCCGGCGATGCGGTTGGAGGCCAGGGCCGTCACGGACAGGGTGCCGTCCCGGTCCGCCAGGAAGGTATTGCTGGTGACGCTCCATTCCGGGAAGGCGTCGAAGGTGGATTTGGATAGCGGCAGGGCCGGCAGGGGCGCGTTCCTCACGCTGCCCCGCATGAAGAAGCTGGTGGGATCGGCGCAGGGCACCTGGTAGTCCGCGAAGACCTGCACGTAGACCTGGAGGCCCTTGGGCACCGTGGTGCGACCGGTGCCGTCACTTCCCAGGTAGCCGGAGGCCAGGAGGCTGCCGGAGGAGGCGTCCCGCACCTCGGCCCAGCAGTAGCGCGCGGGGCGCAGGGTCGTGGCGCCGAGGCCCGCGGGGGTGAGGGTCGGCTTCTCATACTGGGCCTGGAGGGTGATCACCGCGTCGGGGCTGACGTAGGAATCCGATCCTCCGCCGCACGCGGCGAAGGGCAGGAGAAGCAGGAGGCCGAGGAGGAATCGCCAGGATCGGGGAGGCATGGGAACTCCTGAGGTGGTGGGGTCGAGCGGGCTTCTCAAAGGTCGTGCCAGGAAACGGCAGAGGCCAGTCTAGCGCCAGACCTCCCAGCGCCCCCCCGGCCAGCGGCCGGCGGCGCGGAGGGCCCAGGTCGGCGGAAGGGCCAGCGGGAGCGGGGTTCCGCCGGCCGGCCGATCGCTTTGGAAGCGGTGGAATTCATCCACGAGGTCCTGCTCGAGGAAGGCCTGGGCCAGCGTGCCGCCGCCCTCCACCAGCACCCGGCCCACGTTCCGGGCGGCGAGCTCGTGCAACAGGTGGCGCAAACTGCATCCCCGGGGGCCCGGGGGAAGATGGAGGTCCTCCACGCCCCGCAGGGGCTCGGGATCCCCGGTGACGGCCCGCAGGGCGGGCTGACCGGCTACCGGCAGCCAGACGCGGGCCCCGGCGGGCACCTGGCCGGCGTTGTCCATGACCACCCGGTGGAAGATCCGGTGGGGCGCCGTGGGGGCGTGCCAGCGGTCCGTGAGCTGGGGATCGTCCACCTCGGCCGTGTGGCGGCCCACGATGATGGCCTCTGCCGCTCGCCGCAGGGCATGGCCCAGGCGCTGGACCTCTGGGGGCGTGATGGGGGTGGTCCGCCCGGCGGGGCCCAGGGCGCCATCGGAGCCCAGGGCCAGCTTGAGGCTCACCCAGGGCAGACCCGTGCGGATGAACTTGAAGAAGGGGGCGTGGAAGCGAGCGCAGGCTTCGCCCAGCACGCCCTCCTCCACCGCCACGCCCTGGGCCCGCAGGATGGCCAGGCCGCCGCCGTCCACCCGGGGGTTGGGATCGCGCACGCCCACCACCACCCGGGCCACGCCGGCCTGGAGGAGGGCCAGGGTGCAGGGGCCCGTGCGTCCCTGGTGGCAGCAGGGCTCCAGGGTCACGTAGGCCGTGGCGCCTCGCACATCCTCGTCCCGGGCCTCGGCGTCCCGCAGGGCCATGATCTCGCCGTGGGGATCGCCGGCCCGGGTGTGGACGCCGGCGCCAATCACCCGATCTCCCTTCACCAGCACGCAGCCCACGGGCGGGTTGGGGCTCGATAGGCCCACACCCTTCAGGCCCTCCGCAAGGGCCAGGGCCATGAAGCGGGCATCTCCCGACAGGGATTCCGGGTCCGGCCAGGGGCCTCCCGTGGCCAGGGCCCAGGCCAGCCCTGGGGTCAGGTCCGGCTCAGGCATCCAGCAGCCCGTCGACAAAGGCCTCGGCGTCGAAGGGGATGAGGTCGTCCACGCCCTCGCCCACGCCCACGAAGGCGATGGGGAGCTTCAGGCGGTCCAGGATGGGCACCACCACGCCGCCCTTGGCGCTGCCGTCCAGCTTGGTGAGCACCAGGTCCGTGACGCCGGCGGTGCGTGCGAAGACCTCCGCCTGCTGCAGGCCGTTCTGGCCCGTGGTGGCATCCAGCACCAGGAGCACGCGATGGGGCGCCTCGGGGATGACCTTCTGGAGGCTTCGGCGGATCTTGTCCAGCTCCTTCATGAGGTGGTCCTTGGTGTGGAGCCGCCCCGCCGTGTCGATGAGCACCCAGGGCGTGCCCTTGGCGCGCGCGCTGGTGGCCCCGTCGAAGGCGATGGCCGCCGGATCGCCGCCCATCTGATTGCGGATCACCGGCACCCCGGCCCGCTCGCCCCAGCGCTCCAGCTGGTCGATGGCCGCGGCGCGGAAAGTGTCGCCGGCCACCACCAGGACCTCCTCGCCCCGGGTCTTGAGGTGGGCGGCCAGCTTGCCCAGGGTGGTGGTCTTGCCCACGCCGTTGACGCCCACGAGCAGCACGACCTGGGTGGCTTCAGCCGTGAAGGGCCGGGCGGGGCGCTGCCGAAGCAGCTTCAGCAGCTCGTCCTTCAGCACGGCCTTGGGGTCGATCTCGGAGCCGCCCCTCAGCTCGAAGCGGAGCCGGGCCATGAGCTGGTCCACGGCCCGCACGCCCAGGTCCGCCTGGAGCAGCAGGTCCTCCAGCTCCTCCAACTGGTCCTCGTCCAGGCGCCGGAGGCCCAGGAGGCGGCCCATGGGCGCCAGCACCAGATCCTGGGTGCGCTTCAGCCCTTGCTTGAACTTGTCGAACAGACCGCCCAGAAGCCCCACGCCCACCTCGCGGATCCAGTCTACCGAAGGGCCCCGGTTTCCGGCCCTCTTTAACGGCGTTCCACGTGGAACAACTGGACTAGAACCCAGGCTTTGCCCACGAACCCGGCGGGACGTAAGGCGTCATCGGCGGGGCGGCGAAGAGGGGGTTCCGATCCGGCCAGGGCCGGAAGTCCACGGTGCCGCCCGTGCTCGAGGCCCAGCCCGCCAGGGCGAAGAGCAACAGGATGTCCGCCAGGGGGTTCACGAGGTGGGCGGGCTCCCGGAGGCGCAGGTCGCGGGGGTCCACGGAGAGCCGCACGGACCGGAGGGGCCGGGGCGAAGGCGGGGACCAGGGCCGGCCCAGGTCCCCGACTGGACAGGTCAGTTCCCACGGCGGCCGGAAGGCCGCGGGGGCCGGTGGACTGAAGGCCAGGGGGGGAAGCTGGAGGACGAGGGCGAAGGCTTCGGCAAGCATAGGTCACCCCGCGACAGCATGGGCTTCGGAGCCGGCGTCGGCAAGAAGCTCAGGGTTGCGGGTAGGCGGCGGCCATCTTCTCCGCCTGCCGCAGGTTCTCCTGCAGCACCGGGTCGCCCGGCCGCAGGGCCAGGGCGGCCTTGAAGTCGTCCCGGCTGGCGGCGTACTGCTTCAGGTTGAACCGGGCGATCCCGCGGTTGAACAGGGCCTCCATTTGCCCCGGCTCCAGCTTCAGGGCCCGGTCGAAGGCGGCCTGGGCGTCGGCCCAGGCTTTGTGCTGCAGGGCGGCGCGCCCCAGATTGTTCCAGGCGGAGGCGGCCTTGGGGTTGGCCTGGACCGCCTGCTTGAGTACCGCGGTCGCCTCGTCGAAGCGCCCCAGGTGGGAGAGAGCCTCGCCCTTCGAGCCCAGGGCCTCGGGATCGGTGGGCTTCCGGGCCAGGATGGCCCCGGAGTAGGCCAGGAGGGCCTTCCAATCCCCGGCCAGCCGGGCTTCCACACAGGCGTTGGCGTAGCCCTCGGGCTGGCCCAGCCGGCCGTTCTCCGCGTGGGCCGCCATGGCCTCCTTGTGGCGCCCGAGCTGGCTGAGGGCCTGGGCCCGGTAGAGCCGGTACGTGCCCAGGCGGGGCTTCCCGCGGCCCTCGATCTGGGGCGTGAGGGCCTTGCAGGCGTCCGCCAGGCGGGCCCAGCGCTGGCTCCGGTTCAGGGCCTGGAGCCAGTACTCGTAGTACTGCCGCCGGACCTTGGGCGAGGCCTTCTCGAACCAGTCCGCGACTCCCGGCCAGTCGTCGGCCTGGATCAACGCCTCCAGGGCGGGTGGAAGTCCCTGGGTGCCCACCTCGAGGACCTGGGCCTGGACAGCCGGGGGCTTGGGCGGGGGGACCGCGGCGACGGGCATCAGCATGGGGACCTCAGCGGGAGGGGCGGGCCTTGGCGGCGGGCTTGGATTTTGATACCACAGCCTCCGGTCTTTTCCAACCCACCAGGGCCTGCTCGAAGACCTCTTCCACGTGCATCACGGGGTGGAAGTGCAGCTGGCCCCGCAGCTCGGGATCGATCTCCTCCAGATCCTTCTGGTTCGCGTGGGGGATGAGGATGTCCTTGATGCCCAGCCGGAGGGCCGCCAGGGCCTTCTCCTTGAGGCCGCCGATGGCCAGGGCCTCGCCGCGCAGGTCGATCTCGCCGGTCATGGCCAGGGTGTTCTTCACGGGGATGTCCTTGAGCACGGACAGCAGCACGGTGGCGATGGCCAGGCCCGCGCTGGGGCCGTCCTTGGGGATGGCGCCCTCGGGGAAGTGGATGTGGAGATCCTGCTTCTGGAAGACCTCGGGGTCGATCTGGAACGCCTCGCCCCGGCTGCGGATGTAGCTCAGGGCTGCCTGGGCGCTCTCCTTCATCACGTCGCCCAGCTGGCCCGTGAGCGTGAGCAGGCCCTTGCCCGGCATCTTCAGGGCCTCGACGAACAGCACGTCGCCGCCCACGGAGGTCCAGGCCAGGCCGGTCACGACGCCCACCCGGGGCGCCTTCAGCCGCTCGTCCTGGAGGAGCTTCACGGGGCCCAGCAGCTCGTGGATGGCGTCGTCCGTGAGCACGAGCTTCTTCTTCAGCGCGTTCTCGGCCACCCGGCGCGCTACTTTGCGGCAGACGGCGCCGATCTCGCGCTCCAGCTGGCGCAGCCCCGCCTCACGGGTGTAGCCCGTGATGATGGCCTTCAGGGCCTTCTTCGAGATGGAGAGCTGCTGGCGCGTGATCCCGTGCTTCTCCAGCTGCTTGGGGATCAGGTGCCGCTCGGCGATGCCCAGCTTCTCCTCCAGCGTGTAGCTGTTGAGGTAGATGATCTCCATGCGGTCCTTGAAGGCCGGGTGGATGGGCTCCAGCTCGTTGGCGTTGGCCAGGAAGAGCACCTGGCTCAGGTCGAGCGGCACGTTCAGGTAGTGGTCGCGGAAGGTGTGGTTCTGCTCGGGGTCCAGCACCTCCAGCAGGGCCGCGCTGGGGTCGCCGCGCATGTCGCGGCCGATCTTGTCCACCTCGTCGAGCATGATCACGGGGTTCATGCTCTTCACCTGGTGCAGGGCCTGCACGATGCGCCCGGGCATGGCGCCCACGTAGGTGCGGCGGTGGCCCCGGATCTCGCTCTCGTCGTGCACGCCGCCCAGGGAGATGCGCGAGTACTTGCGCCCCAGGGCCCGGGCGATGGACTTGCCAAGCGAGGTCTTGCCCACGCCCGGGGGGCCCACGAAGCAGAGGATGGTGCCGCGGAGGTCGGGCTTGAGCTTGCGGACGGCCAGGAATTCCAGGATGCGGTCCTTGATCTTGGCCAGGCCGAAGTGGTCCTCGTCCAGCACCGTCTGGGCCTGCGCGAGGTCCAGGTTGTCCTCCGTGAAGGAGCCCCAGGGCAGCTCGGTCATCCACTCCAGGTAGGTCCGCGTCACGGCGGTCTCGCTGGAGTCGGGATGCATGCGCTCCAGCTTCTTGAGGTTGCGCTCGATCTCCGTGAGCGGGTCCTCGGGCACGGTCATCTTGGCCAGCTTGTCGCGGAAGGCCTGGATCTCCTCGGCCAGCTCGGAGCCTTCGCCCAGCTCCTGCTGGATGGCCTTGAGCTGCTGGCGGAGGTAGTACTCCCGCTGGCTCTTGTCCATCTCGCCACGGGCCTCCATCGTGATCTTCTGCTGGACCTCCAGCAGCTGGATCTCCCGCTGGAGCAGCTCGTTCACGCGCTTGAGGCGCAGGCCCGGGTGGGCGATCTCGAGGACCTCCTGGGTCTGCTGCAGCTTGAGGTCCAGGTTGGAGGCCACCAGGTCCGCCAGACGGCCCGGGTTGTCCAGGTTGCCCGCGATGACCAGCACCTCCTGGGGCAGGGTCTTGCCCAGGGCGACGGCCTTCTCCAGCGTCTGCTTCACGCTGCGCAGGAGGGCGTCCTGCTCCAGGTCCGGCACCTTCAGCTCGGGCTCGGCCAGGGGCTCCACCCGGGCCTTGAAGAGGGCCTCGGTCTCGGTGAAATACTCCACGCGGACCCGCTGGAGGCCCTGCACCAGGGCCCGGATGCGGCCGTCCGGCAGCTTGAGCACCCGCATGATGAGGGCCGCCGTGCCCACCTGGTACAGGTCCTCGGGCTTGGGGTTGTCCATCTCCACCTGCTTCTGGGAGAGCAGGAGGATCATGCGGTTCTCCACCAGGGCCGTGTCCACGGCGCGGATGGACTTCTCGCGGCTGACGCTGAGGGGCAGGATCACGTAGGGATAGACCACCACGTCCCGAAGGGGCAGCACCGGCAGCTCTTCCGGCAGCTTGGGCTGTTCGTCGGGAGGGGGGGGCAGGAGAACGTCGTCGGCCACGGAAAAACCTCGACCCTCAGGATACCCCTACTTTTTCCGGACCTTCGGGGGCGGAGGCGCAGCTTCGCCGGGGAAGAGGGCCTGGGGCATGGGCTTGGGTTCTGCCGTGGGAGGCTGGGGGGCGCTGGATGAGGAGGTCGGCTTGACCGGTGTGACCGGGCCGCCCCCGTTCCGTCCGGTGGCCGCCTCCTTGTGCATGAGTCCCTCCAGGGCCTTCACGAAGTCCGGCAGGTCCTTGAAGTCGCGGTACACGCTGGCGAAGCGCACGTAGGCCACCTGGTCCAGGCCCTTCAGCTCGTCCATGACCAGCTCGCCCAGCTCCCGGCTGCGGATCTCGCGGTCCGGCCGCTCCATGAGCCGGGCGTGGATGTCGGCCACCAGCTCCTCGATGCGGGCCAGGGACACGGGCCGCTTCTGGCAAGCCAGCAGCAGGCCCTTCATGAGCTTCTGCCGGTCGAAGGGCTCCCGCCGGCCGTCCTTCTTGAGGATCACCAGGGGCACCTCCTCCACCCGCTCGTAGCTGGTGAAGCGGCGGGCGCAGGACAGGCATTCCCGGCGCCGGCGGATGGAATCGCCCTCGCGGGACTCGCGGGAGTCCACCACCTTGTCCTCGAGGTGCCCGCAGAAGGGACAGCGCACGGATGCTCCGGATCAGCGTCTAGACTTCGACCACCCGCGGTTCCATCACCACCTCGCAGGTCACGGAATTGGCCACGAAGCAGTACTTGTGCGCCTTCTCGAAGAGCTCCACCACCTTGGCCATGCTGGTGCCCCGGGGCACGCGGAGGGTCGGGCGCAGGTGCACCTGGGTGATGCGCGTGACCTTGTCGATGGTGTCGAGCACGGCTTCGGCGTGGTCCTCGTAGCCCACCACCTCCACCTTGGCCTTCGAACAGAGCGCCAGGAAGGTGAGCATGTGGCAGGTGGCGAGGGCCGAGCCCAGCAGATCCTCGGGGTTCCAGCGGCCGGCGTCGCCCGCGTACTCCGGGGCGCTGCTCACGGCCAGGGGATGCTTGCCGGCGGTGGTGACCGTGGCGTTGCGGGAGTAGGTGGCGTCGTGGGTGCTGCCGGTCCAGGAGAGGGTGAGGGGATAGCGGTGGGCCATGGGGTTCTCCTCGGAAAGCCTGCGCCCAGGATGCCACACACCCTCCTGCTAACCTGGAACGACGTTCCGGAGCCCCCATGCGCCTGCTGATCCCCGCGACCCTGGTCGCGCTGTCGCTGCCCGCCCAGGCCCAGTTCTGGAGCGAGATCGCCAACCCCAAGGTGGAGGTCACCCTGGTCCATCCGCCGGGCCTGGGCCTCAAGGTGGAGCGCCTGGCCTTCGCCCCGGCCCGGGACCTCAACTCCCGGGAGCTGGCGGACGCCCTCACGGCCGACCTGGTGCAGAGCCGCCAGGTGGAGGTGGTGGACCGGGCCCACCTGGATGCGGTGCTGAAGGAGCAGGAGCTGGGCGCCAGCGGCTACGTGGAGCCCGCCACCATCGCCAAGCTCGGCAAGCTCCTCGGCCCCAGCGTGCTGGTCATCGTGAACGTGAACCGCTCGGACCTCAGCCGCACCCAGTCCGCCAAGGAGGAGCGCAGCACCGACTACAAGACGAAGAAGGAGCTCGTCCGCCTCAAGCGCACCGCCACCGCCAGCCTGGATTTCAGCGCCACCGTGCAGGTCGTCGATCTGAGCACCGGCCGCGTCTTCGGCGCCCAGCGCCTGGAGGATGCGCCCAGCCTCAGCAACACCTCGTACGAAGGCCTCCCCGCCTACCCCCGGGACTCCGACGTGCGCCGCATGGCCTTCGAGGCCGCCAAGGTGAAGGTGCAGCGTCTGCTCCTGGCCTGGAGCGAGGTGCGCAAGCTCACCTTCTTCGATGACGATGTCTTCGGCATGGGCCGGGCCCACGAGCGCCTCAAGGCCCAGGACGTCCGGGGCGCCCTGGACCTGGCCCTCGGCGGGCTGGACCAGTCCCGCGAGGACAAGGGCCAGAAGCCCAAGTACTACCCCCGCGCCGAGTACAACGTGGGCATCATCCGCTTCATCCTGGGCCAGTACGACGACGCCCTGTCCCACCTGCGCGCGGCCCTGGACATGCAGCCGGACGCCAGCATCTTCCAGACGGCACTGAAGGAATGCCAGGAGGCCATCGCGCTCCAGGAGGCCCTGCGCCGGTCCGAGCGCCGGTCCGAAACCCGGAGCGAAGAGGCCGCGCGCCCCGACCGCCCGGCCCCGCGAAACGAGCCGCAGCCTGGGTCGCAGCCGGGACCCGAGGGTCCTGCCAAAGCGAGCCCCGAGGCCCGCCTCCAGAAGCTCCAGGAGCTCTACCGCAAGGGCCTGCTGGACAAGAAGGACTACGAGGCCAAGAAGGCCGAGATCCTGAAGGAGCTGTAACGGGGGATAATCGGGGTTCTGTCCTTCGGAGCCCCATGCCCACGCCCGCCCGTCTCCACGTCGCCCACGCCCTCCACGAAGTCTTCGGGGAGAAGGGCCGGGTGCCGGACATCTGGGACCGGGACCTGGGCGAGGACGCGCACCTGGCCCAGGCCCTGCTCGGCCTCTGCCTGCGCCGCTGGGGCCGCCTCCAGGCCTGGGTGAAGCCCCAGCTGAAGGAGCCCGCCCGGGGCGTGCCCCTGGGCACCCAGGTGGCCCTGGCCATGGGCCTCGCGCAGCTGGCCTGGCTGCCCGGCGTCAGCGATCACGCGGCGGTGAACGAATCCGTGGCGTTGGCGGGGGACCGTGACCTGGGCTTCCATCCCCACAAGGGCCTGGTGAACGCCCTGCTGCGCCGGGCGGCGAAGGACCGTGCCGCCCTGGCCGCGGCGCTGGACGCCCTGCCCTCCTCCCTGGACCGGCCTCCCGCCGCGGAGCGCGCCCTGAGGGCCGCCCTGGCGCCCCACGGGGCCCTGGACCAAGTCGAGGCCCTGTGGTCCCGTCTCCAGCAGCCCCCCCGCCCCGCCTTCCGCCTCGTGCGGGGCGAGGTTCCCGAAGGCCTGGCGCCAGACCCGGAATGGCCGGGCTGCCTGCGGCTGGAAGAGGGGGCCCCCTTCCCGCGGCCCTGGCTGGAATCCGGGGCGGGCATGGTGCAGGACCGCAGCTCCCAGGCCCTGCTGGCCTACGGCTGGGATCGCCCCGTGACGCGGATCCTGGACGCCTGCGCCGCCCCGGGCGGCAAGACCACCACCCTGGCCCTGCGCCACCCCGGGGCCGCGCTCACGGCCCTGGAAGTGCACCCCCGGCGCGCGGCCCGGCTGCGGCAGACCCTCCAGCAGCGGGGCGTGACGGCCCAGGTGATCCAGGCGGACGCGGCGGAGTGGCTGGAGGCCAGCGACGCCACCTTCGACCTCATCCTGCTCGATGCCCCCTGCTCGGGCAGTGGCACCCTCCAGAAGCACCCCGAGTGGCCCTGGCTGGCCCATGACGACCTGCCCCGCCTCACCGGGATCCAGCGCCGCCTCCTGGCCGCCGCCGCCGGGCGTCTGGCCCCGGGCGGGCTGCTGATCCATGCGGTCTGCTCCTGGCTGCCCGAGGAGGGCGTCGCCCACCGGGACTGGCTGGCGGAGGCCCGCTCCGACCTTCGCCCGGCAGAGGTCTGGCCGGCGGCCCTGGGCGTGGCCGATGGATCGGGGCGCGAGGTCACGGACCTGTTCCGCCCCCACCCCCTCCGCTGGGAGGGCGAGGGTTTCCAGGCCTTCGCCGTCCAGCGCTCGAGCTAGGCAGGCGGCTTCCGCGACCGGAGACCGTCTACTGGCGGGCTTTCGAGACCAGCGACCGCAGCACCCAGCCGAGGTACGAGAACACATTCCCCCGGCGACGGTCCCGCCGTCTGGGATCGGGCGGGAGGACCGGGAGGTCCTCCAGGCGTCGCTCGGAGCGCCGCCGCTCCTCTTTCTGGACCAAGTGGATCGCGAGGGCGAAGAAGAGAACCACGGCGACGGCGGTGTAGGCGAAGACCTTCATGGGTTCCCCCGGGGGAGGTCGGGTGGCGAGGGCAGGCCAGGCCGAATGGGGTCAGGACAGGGCCCGACGGGGAGGCGGCGCCCCCGGCGCAGGGTCCAGAATCGGAGCGCGGGGACGGCGGCCTTCGGGCCGAATCCCACGCCCAAGGCCAGGGGAACCGCCGGATGGGAGAGGAGGGTCGGCATCCGAAGGATCTAGCGACACGGGCCGCCGGACCCCGGAGCGGGCCAGGGGGAACAGGGGGCTGGGCCGGACCTCACCTGATGGCATACCAGGGGGAGGTCCCGGCGCCATCCGGGTTGCCCTGGTCGGGGTACAGCTTGCCCTTCTCGATCCTGAACCAGGGTGCGGTTCCGGCCCCATCGGGGTGGCCAACATCGGGGTACACCTTGTCGCCGCGAACGGAGAACCAGGGCCTCGTTCCCACGCCCTCGGGATGGCCGACATCGGGGTAGAGCTTCCCGTCCCGCAGGGAGAAATAGGGCGAGGGGTTCATCCCGTAGGGATGCCCCTGGTCAGGGAACAACCTTTCCATGTCGAGCCTCCAGATGCTGTGGCCCTACGATGGGAGGTAATCGGACCGTCCGCAACCACTTGGTGGGTGGAACGGAGCCTCAAGCCGCATCAGGCGACCTGAACATCGGTTTGATGGGGCCACGGAGGGTGGCAAGCCGGGAGGACGGAACGGCGCCGGAGGGCGCGGGCCGGCGCGGCCGGAGCCCAGGTTGAGCGGAGGGTCAGGTCTGCCGGACGATATCGACCGAGATCTCCACCGCCTGGATCGTTCCCCTGTTCTCCAGCCAGTGGGTCGTGTTCCGATCCTCCGGCCAGCCCACGCCCGGCCCATAGTCCGTGGCGACGCCGTTCCGATGGTCGGTGATCGTTCCCTGCAGGATGTAGACGGTGCCGGGTCGGTCCTTGTGATCGTGGATCGGCCCGAAGACCCCTCCGGGCTCGAGGGTCACCATGCGCATTCGAAGCTGGCGCCCCGCCATGCCCTCGATCTCGGGGCCGAGGTCGACCGAGGCGAGGTGTTTCACCGTGACGCCCTTCGTTTCGGGAGCCGTCTGTTCGTGATCCATCGTGTCCCCCTTTCTGTCATGACAGGATCTGACGGATGAAGGTAACCGGACACGCTTGCATGGGGGCGACGAGCGGAAGCTTCGGCCGGCTGGATGGATGTTCCGTGCTTTTCCACCTAGGCAGCGCGTGGCTATAGCAGCTTTCGATAGACGATAAAACCGGACCTCTCGGCCAGGCTGTCATAGAGCTTCATCGCCGCGGTGTTGGTTTCCTGGGTCTGCCAATACACGCGCTTGATTCCCGCACCCCGGGCAAATTCGTACACAGCCTGGATGAGCGCACGGCCCACGCCTTTGCCTCGTGAGGCTTCGACGGTAAACAGGTCTTGAAGGTAGCAGTTTGGAACAATCTGAATGGTGCTTCGATGAAGGAGGAAATGAACCAGGCCAAGCAATTCGCCAGAGTGTTCTGCGACCAATGCATGCATGGGTTCATAGGGGTCGAAGAACCGCGACCAGGTCATCCGGGTAATGTCTGGCGGTAACGCCGTGTGCCCTGCTCGGCCATAGAAGGCGTTGTATCCATCCCAGAGTGCCAACCAGGCATCGAAATCACCCTTCTCAACAGCTCTCACCCGAATGGGATCGGTCAACGGCGCTCCCGTGATTCAGGAATGCGGCACGCATTCCTACCCATCATGCAGCGGCCCTACAAAAGAAGCCAACTAGAGCAGAGAGAGCAAGAAGTTGAGAGAGAGCGGAGGGCTATGCAGGCGGGGTCCGAGTTGAGCTAGGGGTTAGGCCGATATGGGCCCGTGCGCCTTTAGGACTGCGGGTCGAACCCGAAGACGCGTAGCTCTTGGTCACAGCGGCAAGCCTTGGCGATCCGTGTAGCCCACGCGATGGCCTCTTCGCGCGAGGGTAGCTCGAGCACGGTGAATCCGCCATCGAGCGTGGGCGCCCACGGGTAACCGCCCATAGAGATCGTGCCATCGGACGAAACGAGCACTGGCGGCACATCTTCGTCGATGCCACCGCCGAAGATGTAAACGCCAGCGGCCTTCGCCTCTTCAATCACGGCGTGCGCAGCGCGGCCCACTGCCTCTAGCTCGCCGCTGGGAACGACCATCGCAGCACTGGGGAAGGAGATCAGGTATTTGGCCATGGTGCTCCGTGCCTGGATCGATGATGGCTTTGAAGATTGTGAGAGGTCTAACGAATGAAGCTAACCGGCCACGCCTGCACCGAGGCGCTGAGCGGAGCCGAGGAAGCGGGATGACGAGAAAGAGCGGAGGGCAATGCAGGCGCGGTGCGAGTTGAGCGGTGGGTTAGGCCTTGGCCACGACCTGTCTTTCTTTAGCCCGGTAATACAGCCAGAAAACGGGTAATGAGAGGAGCACGATGAAAGCCACCCGACTCCATTTGGCCTGGTGAAGCCCATGAACAACAAGCTCGTAGAGGAGTGTGCCAATGCCAACGCTGAGTGCTGATTGGATGAATTTCGGCATGTGACGCTCCTTGAGGTGGAGGCCTAACGAATGTGGCTAACCGGCACCGCCTGCACCGAGGCGCTGAGCGGAGCCGAGGAAGCGAGACGTTGAGAGAGAGCGGAAGACAATGCAGGCGGGGTCCGAGTTGAGCTAAGGGTTAGGCGAGGATGTGGGGATTGCTTTTCCATACTGCCCAGGTGAGAACGGAAGCGAATGACACCCAGGCTAAATAGGGGATAAGCAAAGCACCCGCAAAACGATTTCGGTGCCAGAACATAAATGCGGTGGCGATGATCAACAGCCACAAAAATAGGATCTCGGCGAAGGCCAGGGCGCCGAGATGGCAAACAAAGAACAACCAAGTCCACAGGGCATTTACGGCTAGTTGGAAAACGAATAGAGCGAGCTCGGGACCGGCCTTTCGAAGGCCGTATTCTCGCCATACAAGCCAGGCTGAAATGGCCATCAAGATGTAGAGAACAGTCCAAACCGGACCGAAGAGCCATCCGGGTGGTGCCCATAGTGGGCGAATGAGCACCTTGTAGAAAGATCCAGCTTGTGCGGAGGCGAGGGCGCCAAGTGCTGCGGCTGCGAAGCAAATAGAGAGCCATCCAAAGAAGCCTAGAATTTGCTTCGGCATTGGATATTTGGTCATTAAAGCCCCGAGAGAACGCCTAACGAATGAAGCTAACCGGACCCGCCTGCACCGAGGCGCTGAACGAAGCCGAGGAAGCGAAACGATGAGAGAGAACGGAAGACAATGCAGGCGGGGTCCGAGTTGAGCTAAAGGTTAGGCACATCGGGAATCCTGATTAGTTTTTGCCTTCGGATTCACAGTTCATCAATACGGCCTTGCCATCCACCTTGCCAATCAGACTGATGCATTTGTGAGTTTCGCCGCCATCGAGGGAAATCCGAACCTCTAGATCCTGGTTCTCAAAGCTGGCCAGCTCCTTGATGAGGGCACGAACGGTCTTGCCGCGAATAATCCATTCCGGGGTTGGGTTCATGGATGCGCCTAACGAAGGAAGCTAACCGGGCCCCGCCTGCACCGAGGCACTGAGCGGAGCCGAGGAAGCGAGAAGCTGAGAGAGAGCGGAAGGCAATGCAGGCGGGGTCCGAGTTGAGCGGAGGGTTAGGCGCGAGAATAATTATAGGATTTCATAAGGGGTCATCCACGGGAGGAGTGTGTTTGTTTTTCTTGTGAATAATTGAAACATGTCCACTTTGCGCTCACTTGTGCTGTTCGATCGTGGGAAAGTTTCGATCGGAATCTTTTCTCTTGGAACAAGGAATAACCTTACGTCCTCAGGATAGACAGCGATAAAACATATATGTGTATATGGATCACTCGGACGAATTGCCATCCAGGCAAAAATTTTTTTATCATTCGTAATTGATAGAGTTGCCATTTTCACTTCAATTTTTTTATCTTCAAACTCCAGATCGTAACCAAACCTTGAGTTGGGCAGCAGTTTGCCACCGATGACTTTTTGAGCGAGTTGTTCGCCCACTTTCCCAGCGCCAGCCCTTGGTAATTTTCGCAGCCATTCGTTGGGCTTTCCTGCCCAAAGATCGTCCGAATTCTTAATAAATAAAGCTGAAAGCAAGTTCTGAGCTCG
Organism: Geothrix paludis; assembly: GCF_022808815.1. Taxonomy (GTDB): domain Bacteria; phylum Acidobacteriota; class Holophagae; order Holophagales; family Holophagaceae; genus Geothrix; species Geothrix paludis. Next base: position 446,383 of record NZ_JAKZLC010000004.1, read on the forward strand.
AGTAGACATTTGTTTTCTCAAAATGAAAGAAGGTGGCTTTTACTCTTGGCTGAGGTAGCGCCTAACGAATGAAGCTAACCGGACCCGCCTGCACCGAGGCGCTGAGCGGAGTCGAGGAAGCGAGATGTTGAGAGAGAGCGGCGGGCAATGCAGGCGGGGTCCGAGTTGAGCGGAGGGTTAGGTTGCCCTCGATTTTAGAGCGCCTTTTCATACGCCTTGATGGCGAAATCGAGAATTTGTCTCTTGTCTGGGTCAGAAAAATGTCTTTTCCGTCCGTTCTGACCAGATTGATCTAAATAGCCCATCTTGATGAGCATATTGCAAAGCTCTTCGTTATGCCTGCCAGCGCTCCACTTCTTGAGGAAAGGGTAATCCTGTGATGTGATCCCGGGCCCGCTCAAGAACAAACGCATTGTGTTCTCCCAATTTGGATAGGATCGCATTTGCTCCCAGACAAAAGGGCCTTTCTCGGTCATTGATAGGGTTAATTCAAGGACGATTCTGAATTTATCTTGGTCAGACAATTCAGAGTCTTTTGCGGCCTGCCACGCCAACTTGATTCTTTCTGCATCCGAACTTAACTGATCGCGCCTAGCATATACGCCGTTGACCACTCCACTTCGAGGCTGCGTGGTTGTTGATCCCCAAAATGTGGTGAGTGGAAAAGTGAACATCAGGCAGAACCTTGCAAACCTTCGGGGAGCCCGGGTTTGCTTGAATCTTGGTGGGATGGATGATGGCACGAGCAACCTAACGGATGGAGCTAACCGGCCCCGCCTGCACCGAGGCGCTGAGCGAAGCCGAGAAAGCGAGATGAAGAGAAGGAGCGGAAGACAATGCAGGCGGGGTCCGAGTTGAGCTGAAGGTTAGGCCGACCGAGATTAATTACTAAGTGAGGGACAAAATTATACAGAAGATTGTAATAAAGACCGGAAGTTGAAGAAGAAATGAGATTCTAAGCTTCTTTTGAAGCGCAATTCCTTCTGGGATTCGATGAAGCCAAGTTGGCGTGGTGAAAACGAGCTTAAGTCCGAATACCGTATACGCGATGTTACCCCCGAGGGATTTGCCTTCAGGTGGCTCCCAGAGAAATGCAACGTGGGGCTTGCCTTCATTGGACCAGAGATCCTTGTCGATAGCATAAAGCGCTGGAATTAGTTTCCCGAGAGCGCGATATGTTGGCATCCCTACGACCACCCATATAGGAATGAGCAGCAAGAGTGCGATGATTTGCACAATTTTCATCGGCGGCCTAACGAATGAAGCTAACCGGACCCGCCTGCACCGAGGCGCTGAACGGAGCCGAGGAAGCGAGACGAAGAGAAAGAGAGGAAGGCAATGCAGGCGGGGTCCGAGTTGAGCGCAAGGTTAGGCCGCAGCATGGGTATAATTTGTTGATATAGGAAACGGATTGGAGATGATTGCTTATTTTTACTGTTTATCTGTAAATGCAATAAGTGTGGCTCGATAATCATTTCCCTGGTCGGGATTTCCCTTTAAGTCATGGTCGTTAACGATCCGGGTATCTAGCACAATTAGACCATCTGCGCCTGCGCGAGCAGCGGCAATTCGAAATTTACCGAAAATCGTTCCCTCATCTGGGCGGTAGCTCCAATCAAGGTACTGGACCATCCCGATCTCTTTGTACGGTCTAGTTGGTTTTCTGCTGATGTAGATTTCGACTTCATCGGGGTTTTTCTGCATTAGATTCGCCTGGCCAAACATGGAAGTTCTGACGCCTCTTGTCTGGTCTGCTTCGGGGCTAGAGCAACCAATCGCTACAAAAAAGAGGAGAGTGATAAGAAGTAAAAATTTCATGATGCTCCCTTTATTTGATTTGAGGTTGATATAGTAAAGGTGCTTTCTAGCAAGTGTGTCAGTAGAATAAGAAAGAGTGTATGGAATAATGGCTGTCTGGCCATGGTTTGGCTTAGGGTTATGGGTTGTCAAAAGGCATTGGGACCGATCAAGTGTTTACAAATGCCGGGTACCCATTGCCAGGGATCTCCTGGGCACCGGTCCCAAGTCAGGCGCGGATTGTCCGTCTTTGCCTTCATGAACCAAAAGAAGAGTTTATTGTTATCCCAGGTGCGCCGTTCCGCAATTGGAACGCGCATTAATTCTGTTCTTACAGCCTGTTCGAATTCCGATTTGTTCATGGGACGTCTCCGAAGGCCTAACGAATGAAGCTAACCGGCCCCGCCTGCACCGAGGCGCTGAACGAAGCCGAGGAAGCGAAATGCTGAGAGAGAGCGGAAGGCAATGCAGGCGGGGTCCGGGTTGAGCGGAGGGTTAGGCGCCCTGGTGGAGGCCTACTTGGCTTTAGGTATGGCGATGATTTTTGCCTTCGGTTGCCCATCTATTTCAGTGCCAACGAGAATGTTTGGTTTGCCGTCCTGGGTAAGCCCGTTCTGTCGGGCGTACAACACAATTCGACCGTCATCGAAGGTGGTTGTCAGAGCGTGAAATCTCACAGAGCTGGAACGAACCACCTGATTCGCCGAATCGTAAATGGTGTAAGTAGCTGGAAGGCCGAGGAGGACGCGAAGGCCTGGAGCCTCTAGTGGAGCGGCTTTAAGCGGAATATCGAGGGTAAGCCCCTCCGACTGGCCCGAAAGCAGAACGACCTCATGGGTACTGACAGACTCACCAAGAATCCGTTCTTTCAGGTCATCCGATTTGCCCATCTTTTCGGGAATGCCCAGGACAGTGGCTCCGATCTTGAATTCAATCCGATACCCGGGAGGCAGCCCCTGGTCCTTGACCTTAATGCGAACAGCCTGAGCCGCGAGAGAACTCGAAACGGCAAGAAGGACGACCGGGATGAGTATGTGCATTACAGTGCCCCTTTCTGGTCGGTTTTGATGAATGTTGGCTGCTGCGATTCCTAGTCGATGACGCCTAACGAATGAAGCTAACCGGACCCGCCTGCACCGAGGCGCTGGACGGAGCCGAGGAAGCGAGAAGCTGAGAGAGAGCGGAAAGCAATGCAGGCGGGGTCCGAGTTGAGCTAAGGGTTAGGCCGATCACTAGCCTTGCTGGTGTTGGAGAACCAACCTTAATGCCGCCAAGTAGTCCTGGGAGGCAGCGGGATCTGTAGTAGACCCATTTGGACTCGAACCAGCGTAGGTGTGAAGGAAATCAGAAACGGGGCTATCGCCGCGAGAGAGGTATGACTGAACAAACAATTCCATGATTCGGTAGGAATCGCGGAGCGAAACCACCTGGTCGAATTCTGGGGATTGAAGTGAGGTGTTCACGAGAGGCCTAACGAATGAAGCTAACCGGACCCGCCTGCACCGAGGCGCTGAGCGGAGCCGAGAAAGCGAGAAGCTGAAAGAGAGGGGAAGGCAATGCAGGCGGGGTCCGAGTTGAGCGGAGGGTTAGGCTGACGGGGCGGGTTCTTGAATGATGGACGCCTTAAGTTAATACCCCCTACGTGAAATCACACCACAACTCTATTGAATTGACCTTGCCGTTCTCGACATGAAAGACAAGGGCGGTTTCAGACGTGAGGCTGCGGTAGATCAATTCGGTCTGGTTGTCTTTGCTAAGAATTTCGGGATGGCCGTAGAGTGCGATCACCTGGCTGGATTTCATACCTACCCGAGCCCCGGCCGGAGTTGCGTATTTTCGGATGGTACAAACGAGATTCACCAAACTTTTATCGCAAAAGTAAGTTCTGATTCCTTTGTACTTCAGCTCGATTTCGGAGTTGCAGAACATTGGATCTGCGGTTGAATTTTTTCGAATTGGCCGACCAAACCGATGAGTTACCTCTTTCTGGGATGAACCAATCTGAACTGAGGCCAGACGGATTTGACTGTCCGCCAGGCGTACGGGCTCGGTTTGTTGGGCCATGGCAGGCGCCATGAGTAGGATTGCCAACAATGCACTCAGGCTGTTCACGAGGAAGCCTAACGAATGAAGCTAACCGGACCCGCCTGCGCCGAGGCGCTGAGCGGAGCCGAGGAAGCGGGAAGTTGAGAGAGAGCGGAAGGCAATGCAGGCGGGGTCCGAGTTGAGCTGAAGGTTAGGCCGAAACGTTGGCTTGTTTCTTTTGCTTTAGCGAGAATATGGCCCAGGATAAAAGAAAAGCGATGAAGCCGACAAAGCAAGCTCGGAGCCAATCGATCCGATGGGGCGAATGAGCAGCGAAGGTGTAAATGGCCGTTCCAATGAATACGCCGAACCCTGTGCCGAGAGCGGATTTCATAGCGTTCTCCTACGAGGCCTAACGGATGGAGCTAACCGGCCCCGCCTGCACCGAGGCGCTGAGCGGAGCCGAGGAAGCGGAACGATGAGAGAGAGCGGAAGGCAATGCAGGCGGGGTCCGAGTTGAGCTAAGGGTTAGGCCTTGAGGTGCCTACAGTTGATCACATTCTCTTCTTTAAATTGAACGTTATGTTGATTGGGTGTCAGCCCATTGAATGCAATGCAGACGGGGTCGAACCCGATAATCGTTCCCTCAAAAGTGGCGGTGTCGATAATGTTTTCGACTCGAATTTGAATCCAAGTGGAATTACAACGAAGATCGACTTGGTCACCAATAACAATGCGTCTTTCTGGGGAAGTCTTAGCTAAGAAATTGATAGGAAGACCTGGTGGACGGAGATCGAATGAGTAGACGATTGAATCTTTACTTTCTCGAAGCATCGGAACTCCTAATAAATAATGGCAATAGCTTAAATCGAATCCTCGGGTGAAATCGAAATCACCGCGATGGGAATGCCATTCTTTGATTCATAGTTATAATTTAGTTTCACCTTATTTTCTTTGAAGAATTTCATCTGAGGTGAATTTTGATAGGCGTTGATCAATTTGGGGCGATATTCATTCACGAAACCATTGTTATCAATTTGTTTCGAATCAAAATTAATAACAATATTATATACAAATATGTCGTTTGGGCCTACTTCAGTCGAAACCAATTTAAACGCAGGGTCATCGCCAACTATCGGGCATTTTCTATTGGTATCGAGACTCGCTTTTTGAAGCATCTCATGTAGGGATGCTTTAGAAGTCTCAGTATGAGGCGACTTGGGTAATACGAATTCCTTGAAGAACGCACTCAGTCCGACAACAATTGCGGCAAAAAATATCCATGCGTAATTCTTCTTGTTTGATTGTGAAGGATTTTCCAGCGCCATGTGGGTTCTCCTTAAGTGAGGCCTAACGAAGAAAGCTAACCGGGCCCCGCTTGCGCCGAGGCGCTGAGCGGAGCCGAGATAGCGAAATGCTGAGAGAGAGCGGAAGGCAATGCAGGCGGGGTCCGAGTTGAGCGCAGGGTTAGGCCTTGTCTCGCTTTTCAATCGCGTTTCTTTGGCCCTCAGGTATGACTGAGCTATACATGGCTTCGATCTGCTTGGGTTGAGATATCAATGCATCGGTGATGATGTTGACGAGCCCAAACAGTTGAGTTGCAGTGGTGACATCGTCTTTCAAGTCCAACTGGCCAGGATGCACCGCGTTGTTGCCAACCACACGGACTATATCAAGAGCCTGTTGAATCTTGATCGGTAATCCAAGTTGGACGAGTGTGGCAATGTCGTCATTGATGTTCTTACCCGGCTGTTTCAGATGTACACAAAGCTTTTGAATGCACAGGCGAAGTAGAGCGGAGGCTCCTCTTGGAGAGTTTTGCAAAATGGCACGAGCTTCTTCAAAGTCGGCGGCGATCTCTTCGGGAAGATCGACATTTGGTGTTGGTGCGAGGTTGGCCTGTGGGAATTTGAGCTCCCCTTCTACCCAAAACGACCACTTTCCACACCTATTGCATCGACACATCCAATACAAATCTGATGGACCATACTGATTTTGACCGGCAACGAGATAGGGCTTTCCCCAATGTTGAGTTGAGAACGCATGGCAGAACGGGCAATTAAACCCATCAAGGAGATACGTCGGAGGTGTGTATGGCACTTGGTGCATGTGGTACCTCGGAGGCCTAACGAATGAAGCTAACCGGACCCGCCTGCACCGAGGCGCTGAACGAAGCCGAGGAAGCGAAATGCTGAGAGAGAGCGGAAGGCAATGCAGGCGGGGTCCGAGTTGAGCGGAGGGTTAGGCAACTTGGGCCACAATGCTATTTCATTTGAATACCGCGAAGCCGGTCGGCACGAGCCACCAATTTCCCTGATGGAGAGCGGAATTCTAAACTTCGAGCTTGGCCTGTTACGCAGGCATCAGCGTTTGCATACGTGGTGACGATCCCTTCCGTTTGCCGGTCGGACCAGGAGAAGTAGTCCTGTCCAAGGGTGACTACTACCCACCCGTCTTCTACTGCGACACTGGCGACGATATACGGGCGCATTTTGGCCAAGGCCTTTTTCGCAGCAGTCTTATCGCAAGCGTGAGCTTGGGTGGCCGTGAAAGTGGCGAGAACAACAACAAGAAGAAATCTGGTCAATCGCGCCATGACTACTCCTGTTTGGTTGATGAAGTTGCCTAACGAATGAAGCTAAGCGGCCGCGCCTGCACCGAGACGATGAGCGGAGCCGAGATAGCGAAATGTTGAGAGAGAGCGGGAGGCAATGCAGGCGGGGTCCGACTTGAGCGGAGGGTTAGGCCCTACCGAGCAGGGCCAAGAGATTTGGTGGGTTGAATTGACGATGATTATTGTAAGGCTCAAGGCCGCCACTGCGCGCTGAATGGGCCTGGATTGCTGCGGAATCTCCGCCGGCCAGTGTTGGGCCAAGTCGATTTATTTCGCCTTGATGCCAATCGTGAAGGATATCGCCCATGTCGCGCTGGAACAGTTCTACGAAATCACTTTCGAAGAACGGCCACCGAACTGTGTAAGGAAAGGAGGCATAGGGTTCATGAGCGGCTACTACCCAGAGTTGGGAGCAAGTCTGGCAAATATCTAAACCGATAAAATTGCCACCCAACCCGGTTGAAGCGAATTTTGGCCCTCTGCCTGGTGGCCAAAGCTCGCGATTGGGTGCTTGGCAGATCTGACAGCTCATGGGTGGGCCTAACGAATGAAGCTAACCGGACCCGCCTGCACCGAGGCGACGAGCGGAGCCGAGAAAGCGAGGAGTTGAGAGAGAGCGCAAGACAATGCAGGCGGGGTCCGAGTTGAGCGGAGGGTTAGGCGTGTGACGAAAAGATGAAATGCTTGAGTAAATAGATTATTGCCGGGAGCCATAGGAAGAGGGAGATAAGGCAAAAGCCCAAACCCGCATAAATAGCTTCACTTCCACGATGGGTTACTAGTGGTGCACCTCTGCTAGGCCTTAGACGGATCTCTCGTTTGATAATTGCCTTCATACCGACTGCGAACAAAGTGATTCCAACCGCGCAACCGAGAAGCGCAAAACCGGGTGTAGGTGGGCTGGTGCTTGGAGTGTAGAGCATGACGCCTAACGAATGAAGCTAAGCGGCCCCGCCTGCACCGAGGCGATGAGCGGAGCCGAGATAGCGAAATGCTGAGAGAGAGCGGAAGGCAATGCGGGCGGGGTCCGGGTTGAGCGGAAGGTTAGGCAGGCCACAGGACCCCGATGGGAGTAGAAGGGTTAATGAGCAAAGTTGACAAGTAAAGCTAAGGCATACCCAGCAAAGTAAAGAGAGGCCGGTGTTCGATAACAGCTATCCCAACCAGCCCGGTACCAGATATAGAGACCGAGCAATGGAAATGGAACAAGGAGAAGGAGGAGAGCCCATAGGAGATCTTCTCTCTGCCAAATTTCGTAGGCATACCAGAGACCGCCGATGACGACGAGAATGACTGCGATGATGGCAACGATGTTCATTGGCTGCCTAACGAATGAAGCTAACCGGACCCGCCTGCGCCGAGGCGCTGAGCGAAGCCGAGGAAGCGAGAAGCTGAGAGAGAGCGGAAGACAATGCAGGCGGGGTCCGAGTTGAGCTAAGGGTTAGGCCGCCTGTTGGAATCACAAGTTTCCTTGGTAACGAGCCGCTTCACGCCAACTGGCGAGAGCCTGGCTTTCGCTGCGCCCTTTGGTTTCGATGCGACGCCCATCGTAGTCGCCGATGGCAATCCAGACTGTTTTTGACTTCTGATGAACAGATACTTCGTAGGAGTGATCCCAAACTCGGACTGTGTGCTGCATGGATCCTCCTTGGGCGACCTAACGAATGAAGCTAACCGGCCCCGCCTGCACCGAGGCGACGAGCGAAGCCGAGGAAGCGAGAGGATGAGAGAGAGTGAAAGGCAATGCAGGCGGGGTCCGAGTTGAGCGGAGGGTTAGGTTGCTGGGGCTTGCTGACCGAGAATACGGACATGCTCTTGGACGAGATCCCAATACGCCAAGAACCCTGAAATCATCTTAGGTGTTTGTTTCGCCAAGGCTTGTATTGCCTCTTTGGACGATAAGGGTGGCTCAAACCCAACAGTGATGGTTGTTCGGCCAGGTGCTGAAGGCACTCTATAAATGGAGTTTAAAATTCCAATATCAAGATGAGGAGAAATGGCGTGATTTTTTCTGTGGCGAAAGTTGCGCGTGCTCTTAAGGAAAGTGCTGTCGTTGATATTCTGGAGCGAGTCGAGAAGTGGAGTGATGGCCGGAAATAACGGTGATAAGGATTCTAGTGTTCTGTAATTGATGCGAGAATCATGTGGAATCTTTGAATTGGGAATGATTCCCATTGCAGAACCGGCGTGAAGCGATAGTTTCGTCGATGAAAAAACCAACCTGTTTCGAAAAGAGTAAGGAAGTTGTAGCGCGGACATTAGAAGAGGCCATGTGAATTCATACCGAATGGCTATCCGCTCTTCTTCGTTGCGGCTTTGCAAGATTGGTTCCCAGACACTCAAACGTAATAAAGATCGAGAGAGATGGTTGCACTCATTGATCAGCTCTAGGGTGAATTCATTCACCATCATTTGATAGATAAGTTCCGAGGCTTCAATAGCATAATTGTGTTGCAAGAATGGCTGTTCTGATGAGGGTTTGAGCCCCTGAATTCTTTCGCAATATTCAGAGTAGGCATGCTTCACAGTAGCCGTGTAGTCCATGAGCAACCTAACGGATGAAGCTAACCGGCCCCGCCTGCACCGAGGCGCTGAGCGGAGCCGAGGTAGCGAGATGTTGAGAGAGAACGGAAGGCAATGCAGGCGGGGTCCGAGTTGAGCGGAGGGTTAGACATTCGTGAACCACGTTTACGGTCATTTCAGGACATCTTCGGTGCGACCTAAATAAGTAAGCTTAGTACCATCAAAGGAGAACATGCCCTTTCTAGTGGTGAAGAAATGAGGAGTACCACCAGGGTAGAGTTTCAGAACAGCCAGATCGGTTTCGGGAGGAAGGTCTTCCTGCAGGGTATGGGTGTGATACCCACCTGCCGCATTTTTCTGGAGGGGGAGTTGGAGGAAGGATTTATGAAGAACCACAGAATTTAGAATCTTCTTTCCATCTGAACTAATGGTGAGCCGGTAGTCGGAGCCGATCGGAATTATTTTCGCATCGCTGTTCGCAGGGAGTAGGTAAGCCGTGATTGTTCCATCGGTTTCTCGGAACACGCTGTAGTTCCAAGCACGATTGATCGGTGAAGGATATTTCTGTGCCAATGCCGCAGCATCAGCCAAATCGGGGAGTTTCATTAACTCTTCACTGATCGAAGGTATTTCATTTTGGAGGTTCATCTCATGAACCTCATCGGGTTTCCCAAGCGGAGCCCAGAACCCATAAGTAACTGCGAATCCTTCCGGTTGCTTTTCCGAGTCCCCGTCCTTTTTGAACCGACCGAAGAAAATGTACCGTCGTTCCTTGATTGGCATTTCGACCCAAAGACCTAGACGGGAAAGATCAGGTTTCTTTTCCATGAGAAGGTCTGTGGCTACCCATGCAAGCCGCTCATATTCAAAAATTTCTTGCCCGCGCTTCATATGTCGAGAGAGTTGTGCCTCAAGTTCAGGTGACACCTTTACCTGCGGTGCCTGAGCCTGAAGGGCAATCGATAGGAGAAGGATTAAGAATTTCATGTGCGCACCATGGAATGTCTAACGAATGAAGCTAACCGGCCCCGCCTGCACCGAGGCGCTGAACGGAGCCGAGGAAGCGAGATGTTGAGAGAGAGCGAAAGGCAATGCAGGCGGGGTCCGAGTTGAGCGGAGGGTTAGGTTGCGGATCGTTGCTGTATGGGTGTGATTTGGGAATTACAAATCAACCACTTTTCGCCCGAACGGATGAATGTGTGGATGAAACGGTAGTGGAGGGTGAAGGCAACGCCAGCAGTGATCCCAGTCATTTTGACCTTCCCACTCACCAAGGCTGAATCACCGTACAGCCGGATGCTTTGATCTTCCACTGTGTATGGGTCAGTAGTCAGGTCGGCTGACTTGAATCCCTGGAGAAATGTTTCTTTGTTGTCCACTTCTCCACTGCTTCGAATGAGCCTGAAGTCATCAGTCAAAGCCGCCTCGATTGCCGATATGTCTTTATGGATGATGGCTTTTTCAAATTCACTAGCCTGCGATGCAAGCCCCGCGATGACTTGTGCTTGAGATTCATGAGTTTGTTTCTGAACAGCGCCACAAGCTGTCAGGAATATAATCCCAGCGGACACAACGGACCGCCTTACGACTGAATCTGGATGAAATTTCAACTGCAACATATTGATAACCTCCGAGTGCTGGAGTGCTAGTTCTGTGGGGGAAAGCAACCTAACGAATGAAGCTAACCGGCCCAACCGCAGCCGGACGTTGAGAGGGGAGAGGAAATCCCAACCAAGACGGGAGAGCGGAAGGCAAGGGCGGTTGGGTCCGAGTTGAGCTGAAGGTTAGGCCGAGACGCTCGTTCTGACGTGACATGAACCGAGGCGACGGGAAAACCGAGCGGAGGTTGGAAAGAGCGAGGAAGGGCTTGCCACCATGAACGCACGCCCGCCAGGAAACTCAAAGCAGAACGGCCGAACAGGCGAATTGGCCGGCTGAACGGAATGCAGCCAGGTCTGCCATTCGAGGCCTAACGAAAGAAGCTAACCGGACCCGCCTGTGCCGAGGCGACGAACGGAGCCGAGGAAGCAGGAAGATGAGAGAGAGCGAAAGGCAATGCAGGCGGGGTCCGAGTTGAGCTAAGGGTTAGGCCGCTACGAGTGACCAAAGATGCACCGCAATCAAGAAACCTGAAATTGCGAGTGGTGGAAGGATTACCAAGATTAGCGCGGTCCAGAATTGAGCAGGTTGACCTACTCGATTGATTGCAGACCCTCGAAGGTAGATGACGCCCGAGCGGAGTACAAACCAGGTGATGAAGATCGAGAAGGGGAACAAGGCGTAGCAAGCGATCAGGATTTGTGTGTGCTCTTGGCTATTGGCGGCAAAGGCGAGCAAGGCAAAGCCGACTAGGAAGCTGAGGATAATCCACCATGGATTAAGGTGGCTTTCTGGTTTGGCTTGGCGCGGTTTGTTTTTCCTTGCGCGTGGCATAGCGGCCTAACGAATGAAGCTAACCGGCCCCGCCTGCACCGAGGCGCTGAGCGGAGCCGAGGAAGCGAGAAGTTGAGAGAGAGCGGAAGGCAATGCAGGCGGGGTCCGAGTTGAGCGGAGGGTTAGGCCGATCATAAACCAATCGTTGCTGAAGGCATTAAAGCTGTGTTGTTTTTTCTGAATCAATAATATTTTCTACTTTAGAAATGATTTCCTGAATCTTCTCATCAAGATCAATTGCTATTGATTCTATGGATTTTAGGTCAATATCGGAATCACGCATTATATATAAAGTCTTTGTGTTATTAAATTTTTGGATATTAATATTTTCTAATATTTTTATCAATTTATCCAATTTATCAGTAGCGATGTTCTGTATTTTTACGACCACTTCTAAGGTTTCATTAGAAGATGATTTTATATTTTCGTTTCGTAAATGGCGGAGTAATAATTTGATTGTTTTGAGATGAAGTGAATATGCTTTGATTTGTTTTTTTAATGAAAAAGCTCGCCCCAATAGATTTGAAATTGATTGGGTGATTTCCCCATGGCGCCGTTCTTTCAGATTCTTGAGATGAACTACAAAAACTGCCAAGGCGCATATAGCTGAAACACTCGCAATCCCAATTGCAATCCATGTTGAGGCGGTCTGTGGCATTTACATTTCTCCTATGGACTGCAGCCTAACGAATGAAGCTAACCGGACCCGCCTGCACCGAGGCGATGAGCGGAGCCGAGGAAGCAAGAAGTTGAGAGAGAGAGCGGAAGGCAATGCAGGCGGGGTCCGAGTTGAGCTAGGGGTTAGGCTTCACGGGGTCTATTGCGTAGGTGGAGGACAGTACCCTTTACGGCCCCCCAAAGAACGATCGCAATCGCAATGAACTGATCCCGCGGAGATAGATTTTTGAATGTTGGATATGGCATTGTTGAATTATGATCAACCCATAGATTTCGGCTGATTTCCTGAACCTTGTCTTTGTGGCGCGGGACGAGCGCTGCGTAAAGAGCTGAAATCGAATTGCCATCAAGCTTGGTTTCTAAATCATGAGCAAAACTATTTCGAAGCGTACCAATTGCTTTCAGGGATGGACCGTATTCCGTATTAATTCCTACGGCGATCGCAAGAATGACTGTGTTGAAGTAGTCTAAGTTTAATTTACTTCGATAGGAAGGTTCTCTCAATAAGGCATCAACAACCTCACAAAGGGCGCTTTCAATTCGAATATGGGCCCTTATGACCACGCCAAGGTCGTCCTCACGAAGTAGGTCAGCTACTAGGGCTGAAACTTCAGCTTCGTCAATTTCCGGGGTATCCATGGTGAAGCCTAACGAATGAAGCTAACCGGACCCGCCTGCACCGAGGCGACGAGCGAGGCCGAGGAAGCGGAACGAAGAGAAAGAGCGGGAGGCAATGCAGGCGGGGTCCGAGTTGAGCGGAGGGTTAGGCGTTAGCTGGACCATAGTTTAATTCGTTCTTGAAGCTGACGTTGTTTTTCAGCCACTTCATAGCTGTTCCAGAGGTCGCGGTATACCTTGTTCAAAGTGCTGTGCGAGGCTGGCTCACCCCAGAGCGATACGAGCCATTTGGTATCGGCCTTGGTGAGGAGAGGAAGTTGGTTGTACCCGAGTCGATCATAGGTGAAGGGAAGCGACTTCATGACAGCGCCTGGGACTGATTGAAATACATTGAAGCCAGGTTGCTGAAGGTAGTCGGAGTATGGAACACCGAACGACTCGATGGCGGCGAGCCAATACAAAAGAGCTAACTCCCCGGAGAAGGGTGATGACGATTTTCTGCGCGCCCGAATGAGTGCTCTAGTCGCAATTGCTGCTTCACGGAATGCCCCTGGGAGGGGGAGATTTTCAATTGCGAGCTTCAGTCGTTCAATTGGCTGATCTCGCATTTGTTTGATTCGGTCTGCCCAAAAAGTGTCCTCATGAATGCTTTCGCGTAGGCTACTCCAGAACTCGACTTGTCGGACTGCCGCATCGGAGACATTGGTGGTGTCGAGCCAGAGCATATCTGACGCCTAACGAATGAAGCTAACCGGCCCTGCCTGCACCGAGGCGACAAGCGGAGTCGAGATAGCGAAATGATGAGAGAGAACGAAAGGCAATGCAGGCGGGGTCCGAGTTGAGCGGAGGGTTAGGCTCAGGCTGTAATGCTGAGGTATTTTTTGAAGAGAGCTTTTGCGGCCGCTGGTTGCTCTGTGAACCAGGTGAGGTTTTCATGCATGGTATCCACGACCTGCCTGTGATTGTAGTTTGGAGGTGGCTCCATGGTGTAGTCACAGTACTGAAGGTTGGCGGTGTGTAGATGATTTGCATGTGAAAATGCAGCATCAAGATATTGTCTGACTTCATCAGGAAACAGGAAATCAGCCTCTGCGGTAGCTGCATAAAAGCCGAACATTTCATTAATGTCTGGCTTCGCCGTTTGAATGACTGATGAAATAAATCTGTGTGTGGCCTGATAAATTGCTAATCTGCGCTCATACCGATCCATGTTGATTTTGAGTTCTGCTGCGCGCCATTGCTGCCAAGCGATGTAGGTAGTTATGAGTGCGATCAATGGGGTGAGTAGGCCTTGTAGAACTTGCAGCCAGTAGGGCATGTTTCAAGCCTCCAAGTAGAGCCTAACGAATGAAGCTAACCGGCCCCGCCTGCACCGAGGCGTTGAGCGGAGCCGAGGAAGCGAGAAGTTGAGATAGAGCGGAAGACAATGCAGGCTGGGTCCGAGTTGAGCGGAGGGTTAGGGGCC
>NZ_JAKZLC010000005.1 GCF_022808815.1 Geothrix paludis
GGCAGGGCCGCGCTCCCAAAAAGGCGCGGCCCTGCCGCCCCCCATGAGCCCATGCTGCCTCGGGGCAGGCATCACTGAAATCACTGAAATCGGTGGCAAATACATTCAGTTCATCGTTCCGCGCCACGGCGAACCAACTCAGGAACCACCGAGGTAAGTCCATGGAAGGTTTGGTCGGATCGGGGCCCATCGGTGGCTAAACGCTTCCCATGCGATCATGCCGGGATGGACGCCCCTCTCTCCGTCAAGCGCCTGCTGGAGCAGGTCAAGGCCCGGCTAGAGCCGCCGTTCGCGGCGGTTTGCGTGGTGGGAGAGGTGTCGAACTTCCGGGGGTCGGGGAAGCACTGGTACTTCACGCTGAAGGAAGAAGGCGCGGCGCTTTCCTGCGCGGTGTGGGCCAGCCAGCAGCGGTTCCTCCAGCACAGGCCGGCGGACGGGCAGCGGGTGGTGCTCAAGGGCAGCCTCAACCTCTACGTGGCGGGCGGCACGATCACGCTGGCGGTCACGCACTGCGAGCCCGCGGGCGTGGGTGACCTGCAGGCGCGGCTGCGGGCGCTGGAGGCCGATCTCCGCGCCCAGGGACTCTTTGACCGGCCCAAGCGGCCCCTGCCCCGCTTCCCCAAGAAGCTCGGCATCGTGGCGGCCCTGGGCGGCGCGGCCCTGCGCGATGTGCTGGAGGTGACGAGCCGCCGCGCCCCGGGCATCCACCTGCTCATCGCCCCGGCGGCGGCCCAGGGCGAGCGCTGCGTGCCCGAGATCCTGCTGGCGATCCAGGAGCTTCAGGATCCCCACTGGGGCTGCGAGGCCCTGCTGCTGGTGCGGGGCGGCGGCAGCCTGGAGGACCTCTGGGCCTTCAACGATCCGGAGCTGGTGCGGGCCGTGGCCGATTGCCGCATCCCCGTCATCACCGGCGTGGGCCACGAGATCGACACCACGCTGGTGGACCTGGCCTCGGACCGCCGCGCCGCCACGCCCAGCCAGGCCGCGGAGCTGGCCACGCCGGATCGCGCGGCCCTGGGCGCGGAGCTGCGCCGCCGGGAGGAGGCCCTGGCCGCCAGGACCGCCTGGCGCCTGCGGGGCCTGGAGACCACGCTGAACCTGCTGGTGGACCACGGCCTGCAACGGGCGGAACCGCTGGCCACGGGCGGAACGCGCCTGACCGCCCTGGGCCAGCGGCTGGCCCTGGCCCACCCCAGCCGTGGGCTGGACGCCGCCGGCGCGCGGCTGTCCCTCCTGCGGCATCGCCTGGGCCAGGCGGCGGGCCGCGCCGCGGGCGAGCTGGACCTGCCCCGGGTGCACGAGGCCCGGCGCCGCCTGGTGCCGGCCGTCCTGAGCGCCTGCCAGCGCCGGGACCAGCGCCTGGCCGTGCTGGCGGAGCGGCTGCGGGGCCTGGACCCCGCCGGGCCCCTCCAGCGAGGCTTCGTCTTGGCCCTGGACGCCGAGGGGCGTCCGGTGACCACGGCCCGGGCCCTGCCTGCGGGCGCTGGCCTCCGCCTGCGCTGGCGCGACGGCGAGCGGAAGGCGCGGCTGGACTAGGCGGCTGGATTCGGCGGAGTTCGGCCAGGAAAAGATCTCCACGAAGGGCACGAAGAAGAACGTAAAGGTCACGAAGGCTGGCCCAGCTTCCTGGGGCCAGGACATCCGGGCCTCCGTGTGCGCCCAACGGGCGCTTCTGTGCCTTCCGTGTCCCTGCTTTTCTGGCTGAGGCGCCGATAAGCCGGTAAATGGAGACCACCTTATATGCGCCTCGGGCCGCGTCGCGTGATAACGTAAAAAAAAATCACTGGTGCTCAAATGTCCAATGAAATCGATGCCGAGTCCGCTCCCTCTTCCAAGAGGCGGATTCTGCAGCCCGGCACCATGGTGGGCCGCTTCCGCGTGGAGTCCCTCCTGGGCACCGGAGGCATGGGCGAGGTGTACCGCGTCTGGGATCCCACCCTGGAGCGCAGCGTGGCGCTCAAGGCCCTCCGGACGGGTCCGGACCGCGAGGCCACGGCGCCGGAGCGCTTCCGCCGCGAGGCCCTGGCCCTGGCTCAGCTCAACCACCCGAACGTGTGCCAGGTGCACGACTGGATGGAGAACGCCAACGGCACCTACATCGCCATGGAGCTCATCGAGGGGCGGACCCTGGACCAGGTGGCTCCGGAACTCGACGTGCGGGAGAAGCTCCAGATCGTCAGCGGCGTGGCCCGCGCTCTGGAAGCGGCGCACGCGAAGGGGATCATCCACCGCGACCTGAAGCCCGGGAACATCATGGTGACCCAGGGCCATGGCCATGCAGGGCGGAAGCTCCAGGTGAAGGTCCTCGACTTCGGCCTGGCGAAGCTGGCGGACGCCGTAAAGCCCATTACCGGGGACTACCCCCGCGTCGCCACGCCCTCGGGGGTGCCGCACCTGGGGGCCCTCATGGCGGTGGAGGAGGC
This sequence comes from Geothrix paludis, assembly GCF_022808815.1. GTDB lineage: Bacteria > Acidobacteriota > Holophagae > Holophagales > Holophagaceae > Geothrix > Geothrix paludis. The sequence continues at coordinate 2,424 of NZ_JAKZLC010000005.1, forward strand.
GGGGCGGGCCAAGGAGGAGGCTGTGGGCGAAGAGCCCTCCGGCGGCCGCACCTGGGACAAGCTCACCCAGGCGGGAACCTTCATGGGGAGCCCCAGCTACGCATCCCCCGAGCAGATCCAGGGCCAGGCGGCGGGCTCCTCCAGCGACGTGTTCTCCCTCGGCATCCTCGCCTGGGAGCTGCTGTCGGGGGACCATCCCTTTCCCGGCGAGGGGCGCGCGCGGATGGTCGCCATCGTGCAGGGCAGCCACCGGGAGCTGAAGGTCCGCGGCCTGCCTTCGGGGGTGTCGGACCTGCTCTTCTCCATGCTGGAGGCCCACCCCTTCAAGCGCCCCACCGCCGCCCAGGTGGCCCGGCGCCTCGACCATCTGCTCCGGCCCCGAAGCGCCCTGCGCTGGGCCGCCGCCTCCATCTTCGGCGCCCTGGTGCTGGCGCTGGGTTTCAACTGGTTCACTTCCCGGGGGATCATCGCCGACCTCACCCGCCAGCGCCCGGCGCGGCTGGCGGTCCTGCCGTTCACCAATGCCACGGGGGATCCCCGCCTCGACTCCCTGGTGCAGACGGTGCTCCCCGAGCTGATCGAAGGTTCCCTCCACGACCTGCCCCGGCTGACACCCATCGACGTGAGCCACCTGGCCCGGGCTCGCGTGGCCCTGCACCTGTCGCCCAAGGGACCGCTCGGACCCAACGAGGAGGCCAGCCTCGCCGCGGCCCTCGGCGCCCGGCTCATCCTGCGGGGCACCCTCTCCCGGGGTGATGGCGGCGCCCTGGTGCTGGCCTATGAGCTGCGCGACGCCGAAGGGAAGGTGCGCCGGGCGGGCACCGTCTCCGAGAAGGGCTCTCCGTCGGCGACCCCGGTGCCGCTGGCCCGCCGGGTCGTCCTGGATCTCGTGAAGGCCGTGGACCCCTTCTCCTCGACTCCCAAGCTCCTGCTGCCCAACCTGAAAGACGGGGCCCTGGAAGCCTACACCCGGGGCGTGGAGCTGATGGACAAGGGCGCCTTCCGGGAGGCGGCACCGGCCTTCCAGGCCGCCGTCCTGAAGTCCTCCGGCTTCACGCCGGCCGTGCTGGGATACGCCCAGTGCCTCAGCCGCATGGCGGACGCGCCCCCGGAGCCCGTGTTCCACTGGGCGCGCTGGTCCGCCCGGGCCCAGGGCGACCGGGTGCACGAGATGAGAGCCCTCCACCATCTCGCCATCCGCTACGGCGACCGGGGCCAGTGGGAGGCGGCCGACCTCGCCGGGCAGCAGGCCCTGGACCTGGCCCAGGCCATGGGGGAGCTGGGTTTCGAAGCCGGCATCCACGCCACCCTCGGCGTGAACCTCCAGCGCCAGCACAAGTCCGCGGAGGCCGAGGTCGAATACCAGAAGGCCCTGGCCCTGTACCAGCAGGTGGGCGACAAGCTGAACGCCACCCGGTCGCTCAACAACCTGGCGGTGATGGAGAAGGAGCGCGGCCACCTGAAGGATGCGGAGGCCCGCTACCAGAGCGCCCTCCAGACCGTGCAGGCCTACGGCGACCGCTGGGGCGAGTCCTTCATCACCAACAACCTGGGCGATCTCGCCCTCGCCCAGGAGGGCGGCCTGGACCGCGCGGAGGCCTTCTTCCGCAAGGCCCAGGCGCTGCGCCAGTCCATCGGCGACGACAACGGCCTGGTCTACTCCCTCATGGGCCTGGCCAGCGTGGCCCAGGCGCGGGGCGACCTGGACCATGCGGAGATCCTGGAGCGCCAGTGCCTCGAGCAGGCCCGGAAGACCCAGCTCAAGCCCATGGAGGCCACGGCCTTCTACAACCTGGGCGAGATCAACCGCGATGCCGGGCGCTACGACGCGGCGCGCACGTTCTACCGGCAGTCCCTGGCCCTCCATGAGGAGCTGGCGGACACGCTGATGGAGACGCACTGCCTGGCGGCGGAGGCGGAATGCATGGCCCGCGAGGGCCGGCGTGGCATGGCCCGCGCCCTGCTGGACCGGAGCCGCGGCCTCTCCACCGAGGAGACGCCCTACATCCTCCGGGCCCAGGCCTGGCTGGCCCGCGCCGAGGGGCGGCTGGACGAGGCGAAGCTGCTGTTCGCGAAGGCCCTCGGTGGGGCCCGCGTCCAGGCCCCGGAGATCGTGCGGGAGCTGAAGGCGGCGGCCCAGGGCTGAACCGTTCTGATCCGTATTTGAGGCTGGTCAGCGCTTGAGGATCAGCAGCGTGAGGTCGTCCGCCAGGGGCCGCCCCTGGGTGAAGGCCATCACGTCCGCCAGGATGGTGGCTTGCAGGTCCTCGGAAGGGCCGGCCAGCAGGGCTTCCAGGCGGTCCTCGCTGTAGAACGAGGCGTCCGGAGCCTGGGCCTCCGACAGGCCGTCCGTGTGGAAGATCAGGCTGTCGCCGGGTTCCAGGACGCCTTCGCACAGCTCCAGCGAGGCCATGAACCGGGTGGCGCTGAGGCCCACGCCCAGCCCCTTGGGTTGGAGGCGCGCCACGCGGCCGTCCGCGCCGCGCAGGAAGGCCGGGGGATGGCCCGCCCGCACGAACTGGTACTGGCCCGTGCGGGGGTGGAAGGTGCCGTAGGCCAGGGTGAGGAAGAGACGCCGGTCGTGACCCTGGCACCAGATGGCGTTCAGGCGGTCGGCCACCTCCAGCGGGCCCAGGGCCTGCTTGTCCAGGGCGGACAGCACGCCCTTCGTCTCGGCCGCGTAGAAGGCGGCGCTGGTGCCCTTGCCGCTCACGTCGAGGATGAGGAAGGCCAGGCTGCCGTCCGGCAGGGGGAACAGGTCGTAGTAGTCCCCCGCCACCTCGAGGGCGGGCAGGATGGCGGCCCGTACCGAGGGCATCCGCAGGGCCTCCAGGTCCGGCAGCAGCCGCATCTGGACCTCGCGGGCCACGCGCAGCTCCTCCTCCATGCGCAGGCGCTCGTCCCGCTCCGTGGCGGCGGCCTGGAGGCGGCCCGCCATCTCGTTGAAGGCGGCGGAGAGTTGGGCCACCTGGTCGCGGCCCCGGGGCCGGATGCGGGTGGAGAAATCCCCGAGGCTGAGGCGCTTCACGCCGCCATGCAGATCGTTCACCGCGCGGCCCAGGGACCAGGCCAGCACCAGCCCGAGGATCGCCGCCACCGCCTGGGCCATGAGCAGGGCCAGCAGCACCAGGGAGACCACGACGATGGCCTTCACGGTGCCCTCGGACAGCGCCTGCCGGTCGCCGGAGCGGAAGCCGGCGAACAGGGCGTAGAGGTTGGTCTCCGGCGTGGCGGTCAGCACCATGGACCGGCCCGTGGCCCAGTCCACGATGGGGAAGGCCAGGGGCGGTAGGTTGAACGGGGCGAACAGCCCGGAGCCCTGGAGCGCCTGGCCCTTGGTCCAGCTTGCGAGGGTCTCCCGCTGGCCCACGAGGATGGGCGCCTCTGTGTCCCTCCGCCGGCCGCCGGCCTTGATCTGCAGCTTCTCGTCGCGCGCCCGGCCTTCCCGCCGGGGGGTGAGCTGGAACACCACCTGGCCCCCCGCCAAGGCCTGGGCCCGGTCGCCCAGCACGCCCAGGTTGAGCGACAGGATGCGGTAGCCGCCCGCCTCCTTGCGCACGGCCCGCAGGTAGGTGTCCTTCCGGCCCGCTTCGGCATCCGCGCCATCTTTCGCATCGTGGCTGTCCGCCCAGACCATGCCCACGAAGGCGGCATCCACGCCCTCGGGCAACTGGCGCACGTGCTCCACCCAGGCGCCGCCGTAGGTTCGGAGGGCCTGGAGGGCCGCCGCGTCGGAGGCTTCGCCGTTGGCGCTCCGCAGGGCCTCCTCCCAAGCCGCCAGGGTCTGCTGGGTGGAGCGGCTCACCTGCGCGCCGAGGCCCAGCCAGCCCAGGGCCATGAGCATCACGGCCATGGCCACGACGGGGAGCACGGACATGAGCGCGAGGATCACCCAGAGCCGCCGGGAGACCCGGAACAGCAGCCGGTCCCAGATCCAGCGCAGGGCCCGGCCCAGCAGGACCAGGGCCCCGATCCAGGCCAGGAAGGCCGCGCAACCCGAGTCCACGGGCTTCAGGGCCAGGGGCAGCCCGAGGACCACCAGCACCCAGGGCCAGTGGCGGCGGAATCGGAAGGCGGCCCAGCCGCGGCGTATCAGGTCCCTGGCGCGCTGGAGCATGGCGGCCTCAGGCCATCAGCATCCCGCCGTTCACGCTGAGGACCTGGCCCGTGATGTAGCCCGCCTCGTCGCTGGCGAGAAAGGCCACAGAAGCGGCGATGTCGTCGGCGGTGCCCATGCGGCCCAGGGGGATCTGCTTGGTGAACTCGGCCTTCACCTCGTCGGGCAGGCCCGCGGTCATGGCGGTCTCGATGTAGCCGGGCGTCACGGCGTTCGCCGTCACGTTGCGGCTGGCCAGCTCCCGGGCCACGGACTTGGTGAGGCCGATGAGGCCCGCCTTGGCGGCCACGTAGTTCGCCTGGCCCGGGTTGCCCATCTGGCCCACCACGGAGGCGATGTTGATGATGCGGCCCCAGCGCTGCTTCATCATGGGCTTGGTGGCGGCCTGGATGGCGGTCCAGGCGCCCTTGAGGTTGGTGTCGATCACCGCGTCCCAGTCCTCCTCCTTCATCTGGATGAGCAGCTTGTCGCGGGTGATGCCGGCGTTGTTCACCAGGATGTGGATGGCGCCGTGCCGCTCCACCGTCGTGGCGACCGCGGCACGCACGGAGGTGCCGTCCGAGAGGTCGGCCACCACCACATCGGCCTTGCCGCCCGCGGCAGTGATGGCGTCCGCCACTTCCTGGAGCTTCCTCAGCGTGCGCGCCGCACACACCACCGTGGCGCCCTGGGCGGCGAGGCGCTTCGCGATGGCTTCGCCGATGCCCTGGCTGGCACCGGTGACGAGGGCGACCTTGCCCTGAAGGCTGAACATGGGACCTCCGAACGGATGAAGGTCCAGTCTAGCCGCGCGGCATCCCGGACGTTCAGGCCTCCGGACTGGCCTCGAAGCTGGCCCCAGTGTTGGCCTCGGGGCTGGCCGTCACGAGCACCACTCCCACCTCGCTCTGGCCCGTCTCCGGGAGCTTCAGCATGATCTTGGGGTTGAAGTCGGAACCATGGAGGCGCACCTCCAGGCGGGTGGTCCCGGGTTCGATCCGCGTGGTGCCCTCGAGCGTCTCGCCGCCCCGGCCCTCCATCTGGCAGAGGCGGTGGCCCGGCCGGCCCCCCGCGCCCTGGAGGCTGGCGCGCATGAACCGGGGCCAGAGGGTCTTGAGGCGGACCCGCACCGTCTGGGCATCCAGCCGCTCGACCTGCACCACGGCGCCCTGGCCCTGCCGGGCGTCCACATGGGCCTGGAGCCGCGATGCGGCGGCGTCCCACGACTCGGTGGCGAAGGCGGCCCGGGCCGCGGACAGGACGATCACCAGCGAAAGGAGCCGGATAGGAAACATGGAAAACCTCGGAGATCTTTTCCTATGATGAAGCGACTTCCAGCTCCGTTCCAAGGCTATTTCAGTCCCTCCAACCAGCGGGCCACCGGCCCCAGGTCTGCCAGGGGCGTGCCGTCCCCGTAGGCGGAGGCGGCCGACCGGCCATCGAGCGAGGCTCGGGGGCGGGTCTCGCGCTTCAGCAGGTGGTTCGCCTCCGGCAGCTCGATGACCGTGCCCTTGAAGCCCGGCGGCACGGCGTCAGGCCGCCAGGTTTGCACGTCGCGGTCGCCCCAAGCCACGGCGCAGGGCACGGGCAGGCGCTGGGCCAGGGCCCAGGGATCCAGGTCGAGGGTGTCGCGGACGAAGCCCCGGCTTTCCGGCTGGGCCAGCACCCGGGCCAGGCGCAGGACGCCCGGAGCGACCTGGGGGCCCGCCTCGGGCAGGGGCTTGTCCTGGCGGATCGAGGCCTCCGCCACCTCCAGGTAGCCGAGGTTCGCCTGGGCCACCTCCGCGGGCGCCCCGGCGGCGTCCAGCTGCGCCTTGACCTGGGCCAGGATCACGCGCCCCATGCTGAGGCCGGGCATGGCCAGCAGCAGGGCGGCGTCCGCCTCCCCGCCCGTCAGCAGGGCGAGCAGCGCCCCTTCGCTGTGGCCCACCAGCAGGAGCTTCTTCCCCCTCGCTTCCGGCAGCGCGCGGGCGGCCTGCAGGGCGGCCCTGAGGTCTCCCACCTGGGCGTCCAGGGAGATGTCGAGCTTCGGATCCTTCGAGCCGATGAACCGCTTGTCGTAGCGCAGGGAGCCGATGCCCTGCCCCTGCAGCCAGGCCGCGAGGTCGCGGCCGCCATGGCTGGGCACGGGGATCAGGGGATTGGACCAGTCGCGGTCCGTGGGCCCGGAGCCGGCCACCATCACCGCGAAGTAGCGGTGCGCCCCACCGGCCCTGACGCTGCCCTTCAGGGGGAAGGCGTTGAAGCCGGGGAAGGTGATCTCGCGATCCGCTGGGACAGGAACTGGAACTGGTGCTGGGGCGGGAGCCGGGACCGCCTGGGAGAACGCCGCGAGCGCCGTGAGGGGAAGGCAGGGCCAGGCAGGGTTCATGAGGTCTCCAGGGTCGCGGGCGCCCCTCGGTCCAGGGTAGACGAAGCGTGGGCCCATTCCTTCAATGGGCCCGCGGGGATGAAGGTTCGCTGGGGATCACTTCCCTTTCAGGCGCCCCACCGGCAGCAGGACGAGCACCTTCTCCTCCGGGCCCAGGCCCATAGCCGCGCCCACCGAGGCCAGGTCCACCCCGGAAGCCACGCCGGCCCCGAGGCCGAGGGCCGCGGCCTGCAGCAGCAGGGCCTGGGACGCCGCGCCCGCCTCCCAGAAGGTGTAGTCCATCCTGGGCGCCGGCTCGCGCGAGGAGATCTTCAGGGGCTTTCCCGTGACCACGAAGACCGCGGGCGCCCTGACGATCCAGGGCTGCATGGCGCGGATGGGGCCGAGTAGGGCCGCCACGCCCTTGGGCCCTGAGCTCATGAACCCATGCGCGCCCGGCTGATAGCGGTAGGTGCCGGCTCCCAAGGTGGGGCTTCCCTCGGTGACGAGGTACAGGCCCAGCGGATAGCTCGCATGGGCGCTCGGCACCGTGCGCCGCCCCGGGCGGTTCTCGCCCTGGGCGCTCCAGGCCAGCTGGGAGGCCTCCGCCAGGGAGAGGGCCGGACCCGCCAGTGCACGTGTGGTGCGTCGTTCCCGGAGGGCGGCGTCCAGCGGGACGGTGCCCGCCACGGGCGGGGGCAGCGCCAGGAGCCCGCCGGGACCGGGCGCTGGCGTGGCTTGTGGGTTGAGGGGACCGCCGCCAAGCAGGGCGCCGACCAGGGCGGCAGGCAGGATCCGTTTGAGCAAGGGTGCGCGAACCATGGCGACCTCCTGCGAAGGCCTCCATTGTCCTCTCGGCGGGTGGGGAATGGGGAGGACGAGGTTCGTTTTCCGTCACTCGGTGATGGCGAGCCTCAGCCTAATCAAAGGATTCAAAACCCTCCACGAAGAACACGAATGGAGAAAGGAAAGGCCACGAAGGGATGCCCGCGATGGGGCGAGTTCCATTCGTGCCCTTCGTGCACCCGCAGGGTGCTTTCGTGCTCTTCGTGGACATCTTTGTTGGCTGAAGCTCGCCAAAAACCGAATTTCGTTATTTTTTTGAGCCTGTTTTTAACCATTACTCAATTGATAACAAGACACAAAAACAGAACTTTCCAATCTAGACCACCTTCCTTCGAGAGGCCCGCGGGCGGCCAGGGCGGTTGACGGAAGCTCGCGAGGTCTCCAAGATTGCTGCTCTGGCAGTAATTGCTTAGGCACCCAATCAGGACATCGCCATGCCTGTCGAACCCGAGAAGACCGAGCCGCTGTACACCCCCGAGAACTACCAGCCGGAGGAAAGCCTGGGGCGCCTGATCGCGGACGTCTCGCGGCGGATCCTCACCGGCTTCGACGAGGAGATGGCCAGCCAGGGCATGGGCATCACCGGAGCCCAGTGGGTCATCCTCATGCGCATCGCCCGGGGCTGCGCGTCCACGGCCGCCGAGCTCTGCCGCTTCGGCCACTGCGACACCGGCTCCATGACCCGCATGCTGGACCGCCTGGAGGAGAAGGGCCTCATCCGCCGGGTGCCCAGCAGCAAGGACCGGCGCATCACCCTCCTCGAGCTGACGGAAGCGGGCCACGACCTGCTGCCCCACCTGCCCCCGGTGGCCATCAAGGTGCTGAACGCGCACCTGAAGGGCTTCTCCCGGGAGGAGCTGGACCAGCTCAAGGGATTCCTGAACCGGATCCGGGCCAACAGCGAGCTGCCTTCATGACCGACCCACGCGATGTTTCGAGACAGATGGAGGTTCGCATGTCCCGCACCAGTTCCCGGGCCCGCTCCCGGGCCTTTGGCGCCCCTCGTGTCCCCGGCCGGGGTCGAGCGCTCTCCCTCGCCCTGCTGACCGCGGGCGCCGCCTGGGCCCAGGTTCCTCCTTCCGCCACCTCCGCCACGGCCGCGGCTGTCAACGCCTACCCCGCCGTGCAGCTCACGCTGGCCCAGGCCCTCAAGACCGCCCTGGAGCAGAATCCGCGGCTGCAGCAGTCGCTCCTGACCATCGCCGAAAGCGGAGATGACCGCCGGGCCGCCGCCGCGGCCCTCATGCCCCAGGTGAGCGCCCAGGCCTTCGGCCAGCGTAACAAGTACAACCTGGACGCGCTGATGGGCATTCCGCAGCCCGGCGGGCCCGAAGTGGTGGGTCCCTTCAACTGGGGCCAGGTGGGCGTGGAGGCCCAGGTCTCCCTGTTCGACCTCAGCCTCTGGAAGAAGTGGCGGGCCTCCCGCCATGCGGAGGACGCCGCCCGCGCCCAGGGCCGCACCGTGCGCGAGGAGATCGCCGCCCTGGTGGTGGGCCAGTACCTGCACGCGCTCCGCGCCGCCGCCTCCGTGAAGGCGGGGGAATCGCGCGTGGAACTGGCGGAAGCCCTGGCCAAGCTGGCCGAGAACCAGCAGAAGCAGGGTGTGGGCACCAAGCTCGACACGCTGCGGTCCCAGGTGCAATTGCAGACCGAGCGCCAGCGCCTCATCCAGGCCCAGACCCAGCGCACCACCGCCCTGGCCGGCCTGGGCCGGCTGCTGGACCTGAAACCCGGAACCCGTATCGAGCTGGCCGACACCCTCTCGGCACCCGCCCTGCCCACGGGCGGCTTCGAGGCGGCCTACCAGGCCGGCCTGACCCAGCGCCCGGAGCTCGCGGCCCTCGATGCCCGCGAAAAAGCCGCCGAGAACCTGCGCCAGGCCGCCCAGGGCCTGCGCCTGCCCACCCTCGTGGCCAGCGGGACTTACGGCACCACGAGTCTCCAGTCTGAATCCTGGGCCCACACCTATCAGATCTCACTGGGCCTCCGGGTGCCACTCTTCACGGGCGGCCTGGTGTCCTCCCATGTGTCCCGCGCCAAGTCCGAGCAGGCCCGCGTGCAGGAAGCCCGCCGCGAGGTGCGCGCCCAGGTGGGATACGAAGTCCAGGTGGCGCAGGCCGAGCTGGAGGCCGCGACCCACGAGGTGGAGGTCGCCAACCTCGCCGTGAGTCTCTCCACCGAGGCCCTCACCCAGGCCCGGCACCGCTTCGAGGCCGGCGTGAGCAACAACATCGAAGTGATCAACGCCCAGGACGAGCTGGCCCGCGCGAACGACAACCAGATCAACGCCCTCTACCGCCTCAACCAGTCCCGCGTGGACCTGGCCCGCGCCACCGGCCAGCTTGAGCAGACCTTCGCCCGCTGATGGAGACACCCATGAACCAAGATGCTTCCCCCGTGACGGAAACCCCCAGCGGCGCCGCTGCCGCCGGCATCTCCAAGGCCATGCGGGCCCTCTTCATCGGCACGCCCATCGTGCTCCTCGTCGGCGGCGGGCTGTGGCTCTACTCCCGCAACCGCATGAGCACCGACGACGCGCAGGTGGACGGCCACCTGGTGCCGGTCTCCTGCCGCGTCTACGGCACCGTGGACAAGGTGCTGGTGGAGGACAACCAGGCCGTGAAGGCCGGCGACCCCCTGGTGGCCGTGGACCCCCGCGACATCCAGGCCCGGCTCGACCAGGCCAGGGCCGCGCTGGCCCAGGCCAAGGCCCAGGTCGAAGGCGCCAGGGCCGATCTGGAGCGGGCCCAGGTGGCCTTCCAGCAGGCCAAGGGCTCGGACCTGGAGACGGCCAAGGCCAACCTGGATTCCAAGAAGGCCAGTCTCGACAAGGCGAAGATGGACGTCCAGCGCATGAAGCCCCTGGCGGAACGCGAGGAGATCTCCGCCCAGCAGTTCGACGGCATCCGCACCCAGGCCGAGGTGGCCGACGGCGACTGGCGCGCCGCCCAGCAGAAGCTAGGCTCCCTGCAGCGCGAGGCGGACATCCGCCGCGTGGCCGTGGGCGCCGCCGAGGCCCGCCTGGCCTCGGCCCAGGCCCAGGTGGAGCAGGCCCGCGCCAGCCAGGAGGGACTGGAGCTGCAGCTCGGCTACACGAAGATCCTCGCGCCGGTGGACGGCGTGGTGACCCGCAAGTTCGTGGAGGCCGGACAGACCATCCAGCCGGGCCAGGGCCTGATGACGCTGATCCCGCTGCATCAGACCTGGGTGACGGCCAACTTCAAGGAGACCCAGCTCGCGAAGATGAAGCCCGGCCAGGAGGCCGAGGTCAAGGTGGACATGAACGGCGTGGTGCTCAAGGGCCACGTGGATTCCATCGCCGGCTCCACCGGCTCGCGCATGAGCCTGCTGCCCCCCGAGAACGCCGTGGGCAACTTCGTGAAGGTCGTCCAGCGCATCCCCGTGAAGATCCACATCGACGAGTCCGAAGCCCAGAAGGTCGTCCTGCGCCCCGGCATGAATGTCGAGGCCACGGTGATCGTGAAATAAAAAGCCATCTCACCACCGAGAACGCAGAGGAATGCCCTGTTGTCTCCGCATTCTCGGCGTTCTCCGCGGTTGGCGTTTTCTCTCTCCCTTTGACTTGATGCTTCACCATCGTTGAGTAGATCCGAATGACCGGACACCGCCGCATCAACCCCTGGATCATCGCCCTCACGGTGATGATCGCGACCTTCATGGAGGTCCTCGACACCAGCGTGGCGAACGTGGCGCTCCCGCATATCGCGGGGGACCTGTCGGCCACGGTGGAGGAGACCACCTGGGTGCTGACCTCGTACCTGGTGGCCAACGCCGTGGTGCTGCCCCTGGGCGGCTACTTCTCCAGCCTCATGGGCCGCAAGCGGTTCTACCTCACCTGCGTGACCACCTTCACCGTAGCCTCGCTGCTCTGCGGCATCGCGCCCTCGCTGGGCTGGCTCATCTTCTTCCGGGTGCTCCAGGGCCTCGGCGGCGGCGGCCTGCAGCCCATCTCCCAGGCCATCCTCGTGGAGACCTTCCCCCACGAGAAGCGCGGCGCGGCCATGGCCGTCTACGGCATGGGCGTGGTGCTGGCGCCCATCATCGGGCCGGTGCTGGGCGGCTGGATCACCGACAACTTCAGCTGGCACTGGATTTTCCTCATCAACATCCCCGTGGGCTTCCTGTCCTTCACGCTCACCAGCGCCCTGGTGCAGGATCCCCCGACCTTCCACCGCATCTCGCTCAAGGAGGGCGCGAAGTTCGACTACTTCGGCATCGGCGTCCTCACCCTGGGCCTGGCCTCGCTGGAGATCGTGCTGGACGAGGGCCAGCGCAAGGACTGGTTCTCCTCGAACTTCATCGTCTTCTTCGCCATCATCGCCGCGGTGGCCCTGGTGTTCGCCGTCCTCTACGAGCTGCGCAAGACGCGGCCCATCGTGGACTTCCGGCTGATGAAGGACCGCACGTTCGCCGTGTCCATCCTCATGCTCTTCGTGCTGGGCTTCGTGCTCTACGGCAGCCTGGCCCTGCTGCCCATCTTCCTCCAGACCCTGCTGGGCTACACGGCCCTGCTGAGCGGCTGGGTGCTGAGCCCCGGCGGCCTGGCCATCATGCTGATGATGCCGGTGGTAGCCATGCTGCTGAAGAAGGTGGACACCCGCTGGCTCATCGGCATCGGGTTCTTCACCTGCGGCCTGGGCCTCATCCAGATGGCGGGCTTCAACCTCCAGGTGGACTTCCGCACGGCCATGTGGTCGCGCGTGGTGCAGAGCCTCGGCTTCGCCTTCCTCTTCATCCCCATCAACGTCTCCGCCTTCCAGCACATCCCGCATGAGAAGACGGCCTACGCCACGGGCCTCATGAACCTGGTGCGCAACATTGGCGGCAGCACGGGCATCGCCCTGGCCACCACCATGCTGGCCCGCCGATCCCAGGTGCATCAGGCGAACCTCATCGGCCACCTGTCGCCCGGGAACCCGGCCTACCAGGGCTTCCTGGACCGCACCGCCCAGCTGGGCGTCCTGCGCGGGGGGCTGTCGCCGACCGACGCGGCCCACATGGCCCAGGGCGCCGCCTATGGCACCGTGGTGAAGCAGTCCACCATGATGGCCTTCGCGGACACCTTCTGGTTCATGGGCATCCTCTGCTTCTGCCTCTTCCCCCTGCTCTTCCTCATGCGGCGGAGCCTCGCCACCGGCGACATGCCGCTGGAGTGAGCGGATACCATGGGCGGATGTCGCTTCGAACCCTGCCCTCCTCCGAACGCGCCTTCGCCACCTTCGTGGTCCTGGCCCTGGGGGCCTTCCTCGCGGGCGGCCTGGCCTTCGCCGCGCGACAGGAGCGCCCGGCGGCAGCCGCGCCGCCGGCCCGATCCCGCCTGATCACCGTGCTGGAAGGCGTCATGGCGCCCAACACCAACCCCGCCCAGGTCGCGGTCTTCCGGACCTGGGTGCAGGGCGGCGCCACCCGGGAAAGCTTCGCGCCCGTGGAGGCCATCATCGCCAACAACTGCGCCAGCTGCCACGGCGACGGCGGCCAGTATCCGCGCCTCACGAGCTACGAGGATCTGCGGCCCCTGGCCCTGGAGGAAACCTCCGAGGGCCTCTACGCCACGATCGGCGCCCGGGGCCTCCATCTCGCCGCCTTCCCCCTGGTGTTCCTGGCGGTGGCGGTCCTCTACCTGCGGCGGCTGAGGTGGCCGGGCCGCCACCTCCTCATGGGGGGCTGCGCGGTGGCCGTGCTGTTCGACGCCACCCTCTGGTGGATGCGCCAAGGCCACCCTGGCACCGCCTGGGCGCCCTGGGTGGCCCTGGGACTGCTGGCCGCGAGCTACCTGGCCGCGGCGGCCTTCGTGCTGGTGGAGGTCTGGCGACGGCCGGACGAGGAGTCTATTGAGCTGTAGGCTCGTCGACGAAGTCGTCGTCGGAGAGGCCGCTGTCCGGGGGGAGCTTGGCCAGCTCGGCCTTGACGAGGGCCTGGTGCTGCACCTCTTCGTCGCGGAGCTCCTCGAAGAGGGCGCGGACCTTCGCGTCCTTCAGGGAGGGGAGGGCAGCCACGAAGAAGGCGTGGGCCTTGACCTCGGAGGCCAGGGCCGCCTTCATGGCCTGGCGCGGGCTCATGAAGGCGCGGGCCTGGTCGTAGTCAGGGGCCTCCACCTCGAAGACCATGGCCCGGGTGACCGTGGGCGTCACGCCGCCGAACAGCTGGCTCCGGCGATCGGCCAGCTCCTGTCCGTGCTTGGCCTCGTTCACCGCCATGAGGCGGAAGAACTTGGCGGCATCCGGTGTCCGGTGCTGGTCCATCTGCGCCGCGAATTCCTCGTAGCGCTCCTTGGCCTCGTCCTCGATCAGGACGGCCAGATCGAGGGCATCCATCAGGCTCAGGCTGGCGAAATCGATCCGTGCGGCCATGGGGCCTCCCGTCACTTCTTGATGAAGAGATCCAGGATGCGCTCCTTGGGGAGGGCGCCCTGGGACAGCTGGGCCTGACGCTCGCGGATCAGGGCGTCGTAGGTCGGAGGCGGCTCGGGATTCTTGTAGAACACGCCCAGGTGCAGCTTCTCGCCGTAGTGCTGGGCGAGGTCCATGGCCGCCAGCCGGTCCGCCGGGTCGTGGCCGATGGCGGAGAGGCTCTCGCTGATGGCCTTGAGGCCCTTGATCTGCTGGGCCTCCTCGCCGTAGGTGACGCAGGGGGACTGGACGTTCACGAAGGCGAAGCCGGGGTAGCGGATGGCCTCCTCGAGGGTGGCCGCCATGCCCGCCAGGTCCGTGGGCGAGGCCTGGGCCACGAAGCCGGCGCCGTAGGCCAGCACGTAGAGGAGCGGGTTCACCGGGTTCTCGAGGCTCCCGTAGGGCGAGGTGCAGGTGGTGCGGCCCTTCTGGGAGGTGGGCGAGAGCTGGCCCTTGGTGAGGCCGTAGATCTGGTTGTCCATCACGATGTAGGTGATGTCGATGTTGCGGCGGATCAGGTGGGCGATGTGGCCACCGCCGATGGAGAAGCCGTCGCCGTCGCCGCCGGCCGCCAGCACCAGCAGGTCGGGGTTGGCCAGCTTGATGCCCTGGGCGATGGGCAGGGCGCGGCCGTGCACCGTGTTGAAGCCGTAGGCCGTGGTGTAGCCGGGAATGCGGCTGGAGCAGCCGATGCCCGAGATGAAGGCGACCTCATGGGGCGGGCGGCCGACGGCGGCCAGGGCCCGGTAGATGCCCTGCACCACGGAGTAGTCGCCGCATCCGGGGCACCAGATGGGCTTCAGGTCGCTCTTGTAGTCCTTCGCTTGGAATTCGCCGGGGGTGGTCATGGTAGCGCTCATGGTGAACCTCACTCCTGGGGCTGAAGCTTGCCCTCGTGGCTGCGCTGCAGCTCCGAGAGGAGATGGTGGAGGGCCGCGACGATCTCGCCGGGCAGGAAGGGGTTCGCGCCGCTGCGGGCCAGGGACTGGAGGCCCTTGGGCAGGTCGAGGTGCATGCGCAGCACCTTGAACGTCTGGGCCAAGTGGGACTGCTCGACCACGAGCCCCTTCTGAACCGAAGCGAAGAAGTCGCGGTAGGTCTGCTCGGCCACGGGGTAGAGCAGGTAGGGCACCATGAGCTTCACGTCCAGGCCCTCGGCCTGGGCCATCTGCAGCGCCTCGCGGCAGACGCCGGCCACGCTGCCCCAGGCCACCAGAGCCAGGGGGGCGTCGGGGTTGCCGGTGATCTCGAAGAGGTCCTTGCGCTCCTTCAGGGGGTCCAGCTTCTTGATGCGCTTGTCGTTCATGCGCTGGTGGACGGAGCCGCTGTTCGTGGGCGCGCCGGATTCCACATGCTCGATGCCGGAGGCCAGGTAGGTGCCGCCCAGCATGCCCGGATGGCTGATGGGGCTGATGTGGTTCTCGGTCTGCTTGAACCGCTTGTAGTCCTGCAGGTCCGCGCCGGCGGGGACCAGGCGGTTGATGATCTTGAACGTGCTGGTGTCGATGGGATCCAGCGTCTCCTTGCGGGAGGCGATCTCCTGGTCGGAGAGGATGATCACCGGCGTCTGGTAGTACTCGGCGATATTGAAGGCCTCCACGGTGGTGCGGAACATGTCGGCCACGGAGGTGGGGGCGAGCACGGGGCGGATCACGTCGCCGTGGGCGGAGAAGGCCGCCGCGAAGAGGTCGGACTGCTCGGTCTTGGTGGGCAGGCCGGTGGAGGGGCCGCCGCGCTGCACGTCGACGATCACGAGCGGCAGCTCTGCGATGCTGGCGAGGCCCATCATCTCGGACTTCAGGGAGAGACCGGGGCCGCTGGTGGCGGTCATGGACTTCTTGCCGGCGAAGGAGGCGCCCACGGCCGCGCCGATGCCCGCGATCTCGTCCTCGGCCTGCAGCACGGCGCCGCCGTACTTCCAGACGTGGTTGGTGAAGAACTGCATGATCTCGGTGGAGGGGGTGATCGGGTAGCCGCCGAAGAACTGGCAGCCGGCGAAGAGGGCGGCGGCCGCGCACATGTCGTTGCCGTCGGTCAGGAGCTTCACGGCGCCCTTGCTCGAGGAAGGCACGACGGTCATGTCGGCCTTGAGCGGATGGGACTTCGCGAAGGCCACGCCCGCGTCGAAGGCCTTCTGGTTGGCTTCGACGAGCTCCTGGCTCTTCTTGGCCAGCTTCTTCGAGATGCCCTTCATCACGGCTTCGCCGCCGATGCCGAACCAGCCGGCGATGAGGCCCAGCACCACGGTGTTCTTGGCGCGCTCGGTGCCGGCGGTCTCCTTGGCCATGGCGGCGATGGGCACGGCGATCACCTGGAGGGGCGTCACGCCCACCAGGGGGATCTGGTTCTCGGGCACGCCGGTGGCGGCCTCGTAGATCACCACGGTGGTGCCGGCCACGGGCAGCTCGGCGCCGAACTTGAGGAAGTCCTCCCAGTTCAGGGCCACGGCCACGTCGAGGTTGCCGCCGGGGTTCAGGACCGGGTCCGTGCTGATGCGCACGCGGCAGGAGGACTCGCCGCCGCGGATCTGGGAGCCGAAGCTCTTGGTCATCACGCCGTGATAACCCTCCGCCGAAGCAGCCTGGAGAAGGGAGTCGCCGGCGGAGACGATGCCATCGCCTCCTGAACCGGCCATTCCGAAGACAAGATCCTTGCGCATGGGCACCTCGGACTGAGGGTGATGTGCGCGGCACCGGGCCACTTTCCGCCGCCCGCCGCCGCCCACTGGAAGACGCAGTGTCGTTCCATCCACCCTACCCCCGGGGGGCATTGCTTTTCATCACACCTTCCCGGCGGGAAGGCCCTGCCATTGCGGTGTCAGCCCAGCTGGGCGAGGTCTTCGGGGGCGCCGAGGCTCAGCGCGGTCACCTCCAGGCCCCGCTCCTTGGCTTGCCGCTTCACCAGGCCCGCCAGGACCTTGCCCGGGCCCAGCTCGAAGTAGGAGGTGACGCCCTGGTCCAGCAGCAGGTCCAGGGTGGCCTGCCAGCGCACGGCGCCGGGAATCTGGCGCACCAGCCCGTTCCGCAGCGCCTCGGGTTCTGAGACCGCGGCTCCGTCCACGTTGTTCACCAGGGGGCAGATGGGGGCCTTGAAGGCCAGGCTCCGCAGGATGGGCTCCATGCGAGCCTGGGCGGGCTCCATCAGGGGCGAATGGAAAGGGGCGCTCACGGGCAGCTTCATGGCCTTGCGCCCGCCGCGGGCCTTGGCGGCCTCCAGGGCCGCGTCCACGGCCTCGGCGTGGCCGGCGATGACGATCTGGCCGGGGCCGTTGAAGTTGGCGGGTACCACGATCTTCCCGGTCGAGGCGGCGGCCTCGGCGCAGCTGGCCTCCACGTCCGCCTGGCTCATCCCCAGGATGGCCGCCATGGCGCCCACGCCCACGGGCACGGCCTCCTGCATGGCCCGGCCGCGCTCGCGCACGGTGCGGACCGCGTCCTGGAAGCCCAGGGCGCCCAGCGCCACCAGGGCGCTGTACTCGCCCAGGGAATGCCCCGCGGCGAAGTCCGGCTTCGGCAGGCGGTGGGCCCAGGCGCGCACCACCATGGTGCTGTGGGTCAGGATGGCGGGCTGGGTGTGCTCCGTCAGCTTCAGCGTGTCTTCGGGCCCTTCGGCCATGAGCTTCGAGAGCGGGAAGCCCAGGGCCGCGTCCGCGTCCTGGAGGACGACCCGCGCCGCCGGCTCGGCCCCCGCCAGCGCCACGCCCATGCCCACCGCCTGCGATCCCTGCCCCGGAAACAGCCAAGCCACTTTGCTCATACAACCCTCCTGAATTTCCAGACAAAAACTGCTTGCCACCAAGACACCAAGGCACCAAGAAAGACAGATCTGCTTCTTTGCTTTTCTTGGTGTCTTGGTGTCTTGGTGGTGATCTTTCCCCTCAGTCCTGCGGCAGGAGCATGGCCACGCGCTCCTGGATGCGTTCGTGGAGGCGGTGCTCCGCGGCGCGCAGGGCGGCGCGGATAGCGTTGCGCACGGCCTTGTGGTCGCTGCGGCCATGGCCGATGATGCTCACGCCCTTGACGCCCAGCAGCGGCGCGCCGCCGTACTCGGCATAGTCGAGCTTCTGCTTGAACCGCTTCATGGCGGGCTTCGCGAGAAGGCCCGCCAGCTTGGTGATGGGCGACTCCATGAAGCTGTCCCGCAGGCCGCCGATGATGCCCTCGGCCAAGGCCTCGCTGGACTTCAGCACCACGTTGCCCACGAAGCCGTCGCAGGCGATGACGTCGAAGTTGCCGTTCCAGATGTCCCGCCCTTCGGCGTTGCCTTCGAAGCGGATCTCCATCTCGCGGAGCATGGCGGAGGCGTCCTTGGTCACGTCCGTGCCCTTGCCGTCCTCCTCGCCCACGCTGAGGATGCCCACGCGGGGCCGCTCGAGGCCGAGCACTTCCTCGGCGTAGACCGAGCCCATCACGGCGAACTGGGCGATGTGCTCCGCCCGGCAGTCCACGTTGGCGCCCACGTCCAGGAGGACCGTGGGCCCGCCCTTCATGTTGGGCATCACGCTGGCCAGGGCCGGCCGGTCCACGCCCTCGAGCTTGCCGATGACGAGGCTGGAGGCCACCATGGCCGCTCCCGTGTGGCCCATGGAGACCACACCGTGGGCCCGCCCCTCGCGGACGAGCTGGGCGGCGATGCGGATGGAGCTGTCCTTCTTCTCCTTGAGGATGCTGGTGGCCTTGTCCTCCATGACCACGGTCTGGGAGGCATGGACCACTTCCGCGCGGGTCAGCAGCTCCGGCGTGAAGCCGTGGCGGGTCAGCTGCGGACGGAGCACCGCCTCATCCCCGACGAGGAGGAGGAAGAGTCCCGGCCAGGCCTGGAGGGCCTCCCGTGCGCCCAGCAGCGTCGCATGGGGAGCGTGGTCGCCCCCCATGACGTCCAGTGCGATGCGATGACCGTCCACTGGACGGCTCTTAGGCGTTCTCGGCGACGCGGACGGCCAGCTTGCCGCGATAGAAGCCGCAGCTGGGGCACACCCGGTGGGGCAGCTTGGGGGTCTGGCAGTTGGGGCAGGTGCTGGCGCTCATGGCCTCCAGCGCGTCGTGGGTGCGCCGGCGGTCGCGGCGGGCCTTGGAATGGCGGCGCTTGGGATTCGGCATGGCTTGCTCCTAGGGGAAAAACGCAAAGTTCCAGGTTAAGGGTTTCAGGATTCCGGGTCCAGCTTGATTCCCGCCAGCGCCTTCGTGAGGGCTCGGTTGAGGGCGGAGGGGGCCTGCGCCGATCCGGTCGGGCACTGGCAGGGGCCCTTGTTCCAGTTCTTGCCGCAGGTGGGGCAGAGCCCCTTGCAGTCCTCGGCGCAGAGGGGGTGCATGGGGGCCTGGAGCTCGAACTGCTCCCGCACCAGCTCGGCCTCGTCCAGCGTGTCCTCCGGCAGGAAGACCACGTCCAGGTCCTGGGAGCCCAGGGTATGGGAGCCGCGGCCCACCAGGTCGGGATCCTTGCTGCCCAGGAACTGGCTCTCCACGGAGATGGGCCGGTCCAGGGGCGCGAGGCAGCGGCTGCAGGCCCCCTGCCACACCGCCTGGCCCTTCACCTCAAGGAAGACATCGCCGTCCGAGGCCAGCGCGAACACCGACCAGGCCAGGTCCCGCAGGGAGACACCACCCTCCAGCGCCACCTGGTCGGTGGTGCCGTTCAGGCGGAGGCCCTCCAGGGGCAGCTTATGGAGATCGATCACTTCTTGGCTCCAGCATCCGCCGCCGGGGCATCCGCCTTGGGGGCCGCCGTGCTGCCCGCCCCGCTGACGGGGGAGGAACCGGTCACCTGGCCGGGGGTCCGGGTGATGGGGCCCGCGTCCTCCTGATTGCCGGGGTCGCCGGCGCACTTCAGCTCGTAGGTGGCCCGGCTGGACTTGCCTTCGTAGGGCTGGCCAAAGGGATCCTGGGCGGCCATGCCCACCTTGATGAGGCTCTCCTTCACCAGCGAGGAGTTGCCGTCCACCATGGCGTCGAAGCTGCCGAAATCCGGGAAGCGGCCATGCTTGAGGTAGTACTGGTCGAGCCCCTCGGCCACGATCTTGAGGTCGTCCTGGGCCTTGAGGTAGCGGGCCTGGGCCGAGTGCTTCTTGTACTGCGAGAAGCCCAGCGTGCCCAGGACGGCGATGATCATCATCGCCACCAGGAGCTCCAGCAGGGAGAATCCGCGGTCTCGTCGGCAGGCGTGGGTCGGGGTCATGGGAGGGTCCGGGGTGAGGGCTCGTCTGCGGCGCATCCGAGCGTTACAGTGTGCCAGAAATGGCTGAAAAAGCAAGGATCCATCGGCATCATGCGTCCTTCGGCCCATCGGTTCCGCCGCCTTCGTCCACCGGGACGGGCGGGAAGTCGGCGGGCCAGGGGAAGTCCTGGGGCAGGGCCTCCAGGCCCCCGAGTTCGGCCAGCCAGTAGCGGTAGGCCCGGAAGCTCATGCCCAGTCGCTTGCCCGCCTTGGTCTTCACCCCGCCCACTTCTTCCAGGGCGCGCTTGAGGAAGTGGCCCTTGAGGGCGTTGATCCAGGTCTCCAGGTCGAAACCGTCCGGGGGGATGGTCAGGGGAGCCGGGCGTCCCGCGCCTTCGCTGACGCCGGCCTGGCCGAAGCCGTCCGGAAGCAGGTCCCGGGTGATGGGTCCGCCGGCGTTGAGCGCCACGCAGCGCTCCATGAGGTTCTCCAGCTCCCGCACGTTGCCCGGGAACCGGTAGGCCAGGAGCTGAGCCATGGTGTCCGCGTGGAGCTGCATGGGCGGCTTGCCCAGCTTCTGGCAGAACCGGCGGATGAAGTGCTCCGCGAGGATGGGCAGATCGTCCAGACGCTCCCGCAGGGGCGGCAGCTCGATCTGGAGGATGTTCAACCGGTAGAAGAGATCCTCGCGGAAGGCCCCGGATTCGGCCCGGGCCCGCAGGTCCCGGTTGGTGGCGGCGATGACGCGCACGTCCACGGGCCGCTCCTCCGTGGCCCCCAGCCGGCGGACCCGCCGTTCCTGCAAGGCCCGCAGCAGCTTCACCTGCAAGGGCAGCGGCATCTCGCCGATCTCGTCCAGGAAGAGGATCCCGCCGCCGGCCTCCTCGAAGAGCCCGCGCTTCATGGCGCCGGCTCCGGTGAAGGCCCCCTTCTCGAAGCCGAACAGCTCGCTTTCCAGCAGGGCCTCGGGCAGGGCCCCGCAGTTCACAGGGATGAAGGGGCCCTTGGCCCGGTCGGAATAGCGGTGGATGAGCCGGGCCACCACTTCCTTGCCGGTGCCGCTCTCGCCGGTGAGCAGCACCGTCGTGTCAGCGCGCGAGACCTTGCCGATGAGGGCGTTGATCTTCCGCATGGTCGGACCCACGCCCACCAGCTCGCCCAGGTCCTGCGGCAGCGGGACTTCGGGTTCCGCAGCGGCCAGCAGGCCCTTCAGCGTCCCGATGAGCTCTTCGTGCTTGAAGGGCTTGGTGATGAAGTCCACGGCGCCCTGGTTGAGGGCCTGCACGGTGGTCTCCGTGGTGGCGTAGGCGGTCATGATCACCACCGGCGTCTCCAGGCCCTGTTCCTTCATCCAGGTGAGCAGCTCGATGCCGGAGCCGTCCTTCAGCTTCAGGTCCGAGAGCACGCCGTCGAAGGTGGTCTCCCGGAGGGCCCGCCGCCCCTCCTCGATGCCCGAAGCGGCCTCGCACTTGAAGCCGGCCCCCTCCAGGGCCAGGGTCAGCACCTCCCGAAGGCCGGGTTCGTCCTCCACCAGCAGGATCCGTTGGGTTGAGGCGAGGGACATGGCAACCTGGAGAAGTGACGCGTTAGGTCAGTTACCCTATCTTGAACCCTTTCGTGGAGTCCCGTGAAGCACGTCGTGTTCGCGCACCGGAAACTGTCCTTCGGGGGGGGCGAGCGGGTGCTCCTGGAGCAGGTGGCGGCCCTGGCGGGGCTGCCCGTGAAGGTCAGCGTGATCTTCCGGAAGGAGCCCGGGAAGCGCGACATCGAGCCCGAGCTGCGGCAGCGGAATCCGAACGTGGCCGAGGTGCTCCACCTCCCCGGCGCCGTGGGCGCCTTCCGCTGGCTGCGACGGACCCGGCCCGACCTGCTGGTGCTCTGCAACCACAAGGGCGTGCAGCGGGCCCTACCCTGGCTGGCGCGGTTCGGCCTGCGCATCCCCACCGTCCTCACCCTGCACGAGCACTACGAGCGCCACCTGCGCAAATACCGCGGCGTACGGAACCTCGTGGACCGGTGGATCTGCACCTACGACTTCACCACCGCCGTGCGGCAGCACCTCGGCACCGCCCCGTGCAGTATCATCCACCCCCTGTATCCGCGGGCCGAGGCCCGGGCTGCCACCGCCAAGGACCGCGCCGCCGCCCGCCAGCAGCTGGGCTTACCTGGCACCGGGGTGGTGGTGGGGTATGTGGGCCAGATCGACGGCCGGAAGGATCCCGTGTCCGTCCTGCGCTTCACGGAAGCCCTTGGGGGTGAGGCCGCCCTGCTCTTCGCGGGCCGGGAAGAGCCGGAGACCGCTGCCACCCTTCAGGCCGCCCTGGACACCTCGCCCCTGAAGGGCCGCACCTGCCGCCTGGGCCCCCTGCCCGACTTGGGCCCCGCCTTCACGGCCCTGGACCTCTACGTCATGACCAGCCGCAACGAGGGCTTCTTCCCCCTGGCCCTCATCGAGGCCCTGGAACGGGGCGTGCCGGTCCTGGCGCCCACCGTGGGCGGCATCGGAACCATGCTGAAGGACGGCGAGGGCGGCTTCCTCATCCCCAAGCCCGACGATCGCAAGACCATCGAAGATGGCCTGCTGCGCGCCGCCGCTGCCCGGATCGCCCCCCTGCTGGCGGATCCCGCCGCCTGGGAAGCGCAGCGCGCGAAGGCCCACGCCTTCGGAACGGCCCTCACCCGGGACTACGACGCCGCGGCGAAGTTCCGCGAGGCGGTGGCGCCGTGGCTGTGATCCCCGAGCACGCCACCTGGGTCCGCTTCCCGCGGTTTGTCGGGGACGCCGCCATGCAGCTTCCCGTACTGCGCCTGCTGCGGCAGATCGACGCCGGCCCCCTGGTCGTCTGGGGGCCGAAGACCACCGTGGGCCTGGTGGCGGATACGTGGTTTTGCGACGCGGCCCTGCCGGACGAGGGCAAGCCCGGCCCCTTCGCCATGGCGCGCATCCTCCGTGAGCACCGCGCCGCCCGCAGCATCCACTTCCCCAAGTCCCTGCGGCCCGCCCTGGCGGCCTGGCTGGCGCGGGTGCCCGAGCGCATCGGCGTGGATGAGAGCCTGGCAGGCCCCTTCAACACCCACAGTGGCCCCTTCTGGGACGCGGAAGGCCCCTTCCTGCTGCGCTACCACGAGGTGCTGAAGCGGCGCTGGCCGGACCTGCCGCCCATGCCCTACGCGGATTTCGATCCTCAGGTGGCCATCGACAAGCCCGCGGAGCGCTACATCTGCCTGATGCCCGGCTCCACCTGGCCCTCCAAGGCCTGGCCCGTGGAGCACTACCGGAGCCTGTTGCTGAAGGCCAGGTCCGAAGGGTACGCCGTGGCGGTGCTGGGCTCGCCGGACGAGGCCCCCACCTGCGCGGCGGTGGCCGGGGCCGAGGGCCTCGATCTCTGCGGGAAGACCTCCCTCAAGGAGGCCGCGGCCTGGATGCGCGGCGCCGCGGCGGTGCTGGGCAACGACTCCGGGCTCAGCCACCTGGCCGCCGCCACCGGCGCGCCGGTGCTGGCCCTCTATGGCGCCACAGACCCCGGCGGATCCACCCCCTGGGGACCGCAGAGCCGCGGCCTGCGCAAGGATGGCGTCCCCTGCGCGCCCTGCTTCAAGCGGGACTGCTTCACCCCCGGCCACCCCTGTCTCGCGGAGATCGGACCGGATCAGGTCTGGGCCGCCCTCCGCGACCTGATCTGCGGATAGAATCACAACTCTTCCCCACGAGGTCCCGATGCTCCGCCGCCTCTTCTTCGCCTGCGCCGCCGTCACCCTCATGGCCCAGGCCCCCGCCATCCACTTCGACAAGACCCACCACGACTTCGGCCGCATCACGCCGGACCGGAAGGTGGCCGCGAAATACCGCGTGACCAACACCGGCAACGCCGTCCTGAGCATCACCCAGGTGCGGCCCAGTTGCGGCTGCACGGCCACGGTCATCGGCAAGTGGTCCATCGCGCCGGGCGAGAGCACCGACCTGGAGGCCACCTTCGATCCCCGGGGCCTCAAGGGCGGCGTGCGCAAGTCCATCGAGGTGGTCTGCAACGATCCGAAGGCCCCGGCGACCAGCCTGACCCTCGAGGCGGAGGTGGTGCAGGAGATCATGCCCTCCGTCGAATCCGTCTATTTCCACAACGCCCCCAAGTCCTCCACCTCGCGCAGCCTCGTCCGCTACACGAGCGGCACCGGCGAGCCGGTCCAGATCGTGGACGTGAAGGCCCCCGGCGCGCCCTTCCTCGCCTTCGCCTACCGGCAGGAGGGCAAGGACCTGGTGCTGGAGGTCGCCTTCGATGGCCGCAAGGTGCCCGCCGGCCGGTTCCGCGGCGTGGAGCAGGCCACGGTGCACTTCACGAACCCCCGCATGAGCCAGATGGGCCTGAACATCCAGTGGGAGCTGAAGCCTTCGATCCAGGCCACGCCGGTCGAGCTGGTCTTCCAGGACGCTGCCGGCCGCGAGCTGCGGCAGAAGATCGCCGTCAAGCAGGCGGAGGGCCGCGCCTTCCGCGTCACCGGCAGCCGCTGCTCCCTCACGGGCGTCCGGGTGGAGGGCCTGGGCCAGCGTTCCGCCAGCCAGGAGCTGTCCGTGGTGCTGCCCGCCTCCCTGAAGGCCGGCCGGTACAGCGAGGTCCTGTCCCTGGCCACCGACGACCCGGACCAGCCGGAATTGACGATCCGCCTGGCCGCGATCTTGAAATAACAGCAGAACGTCAAGGTCTTCGCGATTCCTCCTTCGTCCACCCCGGATGGGGCGATAGCCTGGAGGGATGCCGGAGTCCCGCAGGTCCCACCTCTTCGCCGTCTTCGCCATGGCCTCCATCGCGGCCGTGTGGGGCGGCGGCTTCCCCGCCACCAAGTACTGCCTCCAGGCGGGGCTTTCGGTGGGGACCCTGCTGACCCTGCGCTTCGCCATCGGGACCGCGGGACTGGGCCTGATGCTGCTGGTGCTGCGCGTACCCATCCGGCGCCGGGACGCCCTGGACGGCCTCTGGCTGGGGCTCGTGCTGGCCACCATCTTCTGGGCGCAGACCGACGGCCTCCGGTTCACCTCGCCGTCCAAGTCTGGCTTCATCACGGGGCTCTACGTCATCTTCACCCCGCTCGTGGCGCTGCTGGCGGGCGACCGCCTGCGGGCTTCGCACGGGCTGGCCGCCCTGGTGGCCGTCACGGGCCTGGTGCTGCTGGTCCGGGTTCCCGGCGCGGCCTGGGGGGGCTGGACCCGGGGCGATTCCGAGACACTCCTGGCGGCGGTGCTGTGCGGCTTCCACATCGTGATGACGGCCCACTTCTCGCGCCGGTCCTCCGGGTGGGTGCTGGCCTTCATCCAGGTGGCCGTCACGGGAGCGATCTCCCTCGCCATCACGTTGGCGCTCCCGGCGCCTCACAGCTTCCAGGGGGCCGGTCCCGCCCTCGCCCACGCAGGCACCTGGGTCTCCCTCGGCTTCATGGGACTGCTGGCCACCACCCTCGCCTTCTACGTGCAGAGCACCATGCAGGCCCGTCTGGGGGCGACGGAGAGCGCCATCCTATTCAGCCTCGAGCCGGTCTGGACGCTGGCCATCTCCGTCAGCGGCTTCGTCCCGGGCATCCGGGAGCACCTCAGCCCAACGCAGCTCGCCGGCGGCCTGTTGATCTTCGCCGCCACCTTCGTGGCCGAACTGGGACCGAGACTGCTGAAGCGGTTCCAGCGGCCGGAGGCCGAAGAGGCCATCGGATAGGACCCGAAGCGAGGTTCCACCGCATGAACCGGCGGGTCCTCCAGGTTTCTGCTGGTCACGGAAGCCACGGAAGAAAGCCGGAAGGCACGGAAAAGGACAGGAGCGTCTGCTCCGCAAGCGCGGGGTGCATCCCGGGGGCGCATGGGGTCGTGTCCTTGGAAGCACGGCCCAGGCGCCCCCGGGATCACTTCCGGCTGCGCCGGAAGCCGCCTTCGGCGGACCCGCGCGACGAGCGCCACGGCCCCTTCCGTGTCTTCCGTGAGATTCCGTGGCTTCCGTGACCAGCGCCCTTCTCCGTGTCCTCTGCGGTGCTCTGTGCCCTCTGCGCTCCGGCTTTCCAACTCGGGAGGGCCTCGGACCGCTCCCACATAGCCGGTATCCTAGTGGGGTAGAGGAGTGGGCATGTTCATCGTCACGGGCGGCGCGGGATTCGTGGGCAGCAACCTGGTGCGGGAGCTGAACCGCCGGGGGCACACAGACATCCTCGTGGTGGACAACCTGGCCCGGGCGGAGAAGGCCCGGAACCTGGCGGACCTGACCCTCTCGGACTACATGGACAAGCGGGAGTTCCGGGCCCGCCTGGACGCGGGAACGCTGGACCTGCGGCCCGAGGCCGTGTTCCACAACGGCGCCTGCTCCGACACCATGGAAACCGACGGCCGCTACATGATGGAGAACAACTACGGGGACTCGAAAGCCCTGCTCCACTGGTGCCTGGCCCGGAAGACGCCCCTGGTCTACGCCAGCAGCGCCGCCACCTACGGCGCCAGCACGGACTTCGAGCCGGTGCCGGCGAACGAGGGCCCGCTCAACGTCTACGGATACTCCAAGCTGGCCTTCGACCAGCACGTGCGGAGCCTGATGGCCGCCATCCAGAGCCCCGTGGTGGGCCTGCGCTACTTCAACGTGTTCGGCCCGCGGGAGGGTCACAAGGGCCGCATGATGTCCGTACTGCACCAGCTCCTTCGCCAGCTGAAGGAGGAGGGCGTCTGCCGCCTCTTCGAGGGCACAGAGGGCTATGGCAACGGCGAGCAGCGGCGCGACTTCATCTTCGTGGGCGACATCGTGGCCATCAACCTGCACTTCGGCGGCGGAGCCATGGCCAAGGGCATCGTCAACGCGGGCACCGGGAAGGCCCGCAGCTTCAACGACATCGCGAAGACCCTCATCGCCCACCTGGGGCAGGGCCGCATCGAGTACATCCCCTTCCCTGACGCCCTGCGGGGGAAGTACCAGAGCTTCACCCAGGCGGACGTGCGCAGCCTCCGCGCCACGGGCTACACCGCGCCCTTCACGGAGCTGGAGGCCGGCATCACCGCCACTCTCGCGGAGATCTAGGGCCGGATCCTCAGCCCCTGCGGTCCAGCACCACGAGCGTCACGTCGTCCACGAAGGGCGCCGGGGCGTTGAAGCTGCGGGTCTGGGCGATGATGGCGGCCGCGGCGTCCTCCGCCCCGGCGGGCAGCTCGGCGCAGATGCGACGCAGGCCGGCCTCCTCGAGCATGGTGCGGTCCTCCCGCTCCACCTCCACCAGGCCATCCGTGTACAGCACCAGGCGGTCTCCCGGCAGGAACTCCGCGTCGTGCTCCATGAAGGGCAGCTGGACGTCCAGCCCCAGCATGAAGCCCTTGCCCCGCAGCACCTCGGAGCGCTGCAGCCCGCCCTGGGATCCCCGCACGATGCGCAGCGGCGCGCAGTGGCCAGCCGCCACGTAGCGGATGCGGTTCGTAGCGGGGTCCAGGCGGCCCAGCCAGGCCGTGGCGAACTGTTCGGCCAGAGTGGAGCGGCACAGGTCCTCGTTCATGCCCGTGGCCCAGGCCAGGGGCTCGCCGCCCAGCCGCACCTGATTCTCGAAGGAGGTCTTCACCATGGCGGAGATGAGCGCGGCGGTGACGCCGTGGCCGCTCACGTCGGCGATCATCATGGCCGTGCTGCCGTCCGGCAGCGGCAGCACCGCGTAGATGTCCCCGCCAATGCCGGCGGCCGGCAGGTAACAGTGGGTGTAGCGCACCCCGGGGCCCTCGCCGGGAAGCTTGGGCAGCAGGCCCATCTGGAGGGCGGCGGCGAGCTCCATCTCCTCCTGCACGCGCTCCTGGAAGGCGGTCAGCTCCTTGTTCTGGCGCTTGATCTCCTTCTGCATCCCGATGAGGCGGAAGGTGGAATCCACCTTGGCCAGCACCTCCTGGGCGTGGAACGGCTTCGGGATCATGTCATCGGCGCCCAGGGACAGGCTGCCGATGCGCGAGGCCGTCCCATCCAGCGCCGAGAGGATGATGAAGTAGACGTCCTGGGTGGCGGGATCGCTCTTCACCCGCTTGCACAGCTCGTCGCCGGACATCTCGGGCATGCGCAGGTCCGAGATGATGAGATCCGGCTTCAGGCGGGCCATCTCCGCGATCGCCTCCACGCCGTGGCCCGCGGTCAGGACCTGGTAGCCCGCCCGCTTGAGGTAGAAGCTGAGGATGTCCCGGATGGGCGCTTCATCATCCACCACCAGGACCACGCCCTTGGCCATTCAGACCCTTCAGGAAGGCCCCTGCGGGGCTGTCACGCCCCGCGGAGGGCGTCCTGCTCCGTGGCGAAGATGGAGAAGTAGTTGGTGAGGTTCGTCTGGTCGAAGGTCTTCTTCACGGGCGCGGGAAGGCAGGACAGGTGCAGCTTCCCGCCGGACTTGTCCACGCTGTTCCGGGCCGCGACGAGCAGGCCCAGGCCTGAGGAATCAATGAAGCTGACACCCTCCAGGTTGATCACCAGGAGCTTGGGCTGGGCCGTGGCCACCGTTTCCCGGATCACATCCCGCAGCTGGGCGGTCACTTCGAAGTTGACCTTGCCCTGAATCGACACCACGGAAGCGGTGCCCTCTTGGCGGGTCTGGATGTTCAACATGGCTCCTCCTGAAGAATTCCCTGAAGCACTCTCCGGCGCGCAGCGTCACGCTGGCGTTGTTTGTATTCCGAATGGGATGCTGGACCTGAACGTGAGCTTTGAAACCCTGATTGTTCCATCACTTGGACTTCGTGTGCGAAGAAGAAAGTAAACTCCTCCTGTTCCTGGATCAACTCTGGAATCCGGGCGAGGTCCGCCAGGTCCCCGTGTCCCAGGCCACGGAGGCGGTCCTGGAGGGTTTCAAGCACGGAGGCGCCGGGGCCCGGGAGGCGGATCAGGGTGCGCGCCGTGAACTGGATGGCTGAGTAATCCTTGCTGGAAAATGGGTTCTGTTCAATGCCGCCGGTCTTGAGGGCCAGGGTGCTGCTGAGGACCTGCCGCTCTTCGGGGCTCAGGTCCTGGATCTGGAACAGGGGCGGCAGGGTCTCCGTCCAGGCGGCCAGGGCGTTCAGGTCGATCATCAGGTTCCGGCTGCGGCTGGGCTTGATGTGGGTCGGCATCAGCACGTGGTGGTCCAGCAGGAAGCGGATGGCCATGAGCACGCCCAGGCGGTCCTCGGCCACGAAGCGGATGCCGATCTGGTCGTAGATGGTCTCGGCGACGTTCTCGGGCTTGTGGAGCATCTTCAGGAGCATGGAGACGCGATCCTTGTTCTCCTTGCGCTCCACGGCCACGAGCGGCACCTCGTAGGCGCCCCGGAGCAGCCAGCGCCCCTCTTCGCACACCAGGAACTGGTCGTAGCGGCTGAACACCTGGCGCTGGATCTCCGGGAGGTACCGGAGGTTCACGTTGTGGTCCACGTGGAAGAGGGTGTGCATCACCCGGAGGATCGCACAGGCCCAGCGGCCACTGAGGGTGCGCGGGCGCTCCGAGGCCCAGACCAGGAGGTCGAGGGGATCCCCGACGGCGCGCAGCTCGTTCGGGACATGCAGGTTCGTGCCTTCGAGCACCACCCCTTCGAGGAAGTCGATGGCGTCCTCGTAGATCTTCACGACCTTGGCCCGCTGCGAGGGGACGCTCATGTCGTAGCCGTAGTTGAGGGCGAAGGTCCAGGCCTCGTCGGACGACTGGATGCGCAGGCCCTCCAGGTCGATGGGCGACCCCCCGCCAAGGATCACCTGGGTGACCTCCGGCGGCATGGGAAATAGGGCATGGTGACGCATGACGTCCAGCATCTTCACCGACTTTCCTCAGTATGAATCATAAAAAAACGGGGCGCTCCGAAAAAGGAACGCCCCGTTGTTGGAACCGCTTCGATCCTACTTGATGGCGAACGCGGCCACGAGCACGTAGATCACGAGGGCCTCGATGAGGGCCAGGCCGATGATCATGGTGGTGCGGATGTTGCCGGCGGCCTGGGGGTTGCGGGCCACGCCCTCGCAGGCGGCGACCACGGCCTTGCCCTGGGCCAGACCGCAGCCGGCGGCCGCGATGGCGAGGGCGATGTGGGCGGTGAACTGACCCTCGAAGAGGCTCTTCGTGGCAGCAGCGGGGGCGCCCTGCGCGAAGGCGACGGCGGCCAGGGTGAACAGGAAGGCGGTGGTGAGGAACTTCTTCATGGTGGTGCTCCTAGGTGGTGCCCGAAGGGTTCGGAATCCCGCAGGCGGTTGAAATCTTTTCACATGCGAAAAACGTAAGCGAGCCATGCCCGCTCACGTTTTTCGTAGGATCAATGTTCGTGGCTGACGGCGCCGCTCAGATAGATCGTCGCCAGCATCGTGAATACGAAGGTCTGGATGAGCCCGAAGAAGAGGCCCAGGAACATCATGGGCACCGGCAGGAGGATGGGCATGAGGCCGAAGAAGATGCCCGCCACCACGTGCTCGCCGGCGATGTTGCCGAAGAGACGGAGGGAGTGGCTGAGGATTCGGCTGAGCAGGCCCAGGATCTCCAGGGGGAACATGAGGATCGACAACCACCAGATGGGGCCGGCGAAGTGGGCCCAGTACTTCAGGAAGCCCTGTTCCTTCATCCCATGGAAGTTGTAGTAGCCGAACACCACGAGGGCCGCGCCCAGCGTCACGTTCCAGTTGCTGGTGCCGGGGCTGAGGCCGGGCAGGAGGCCGAAGAGGTTGTTGAAGAAGACGAAGAGCGCCATCGTCCCGATGAAAGGAAGGTACTTCTCCCCGTGATGGGCGATGTTGTCGTTGATCATGCCCTTGAGCCACTCGACCACGCCCTCGAACATCTGCTGCAGGGGGCCGGGGATCCGGGAGAGATTCTTCCGCACCAGGGCTGTGAAGAGCATGGTCACCAGAGCCGCCAGGGCCGCGTTCAGCAGATGGTCATAGCGCTCGAGGATGGACAGGGCGGCCCCATGGGCGAACCCGGGCCAGGGGTGCTGCGACAGGTGCAGGACCTGGGTGAGCCACTGGGCGAGCAATGATGCGTGGTGTTCCATCTCGGTCGGACCTCAATCAGGCGGCGTGGCTTCGGGTTTCCGGAAGGCCAGGCGGAGGGCTTCCAGCAGGATACCGGCCACAAAGAGAAGCACTCCCATGGCCAGCGGCAGGGCTTCCGCCGGGTATCTCCCCATCATCCCACGCAGCACCAGCGCGATCAACGCCAGTTTGCCGATGGACAGGAAGCCGTAGAGCCACCTCCGGCGCACCGACGGCGTCAGCATGCGGGCCGTCAGGTAGCGGTGGAGCACCCAGAAGCCCAGGCTGGCCAGGGCCCCCACGCCGAAGGCCAGGGCCGCGGTCCAGGAGCGCAGGAACCCCCAGAGGGGAACGCCCAGGAGGCCCAGGGCCACCATGGCCCAGGTCACCCGGCGGAGATGGTCCTCGCCCTCGTCCCTGCCCTCACCCCTGCCCTCGTGCGTGCCTGCGCTCCCGCCCTCACTCATGGCGGTCCTTCCCGTCCTTGAGGCGCTTCAGCTCCTCCGCATCCCGCTTCGCCATGCGCTGGTTCACCTTGTAGAGCTCCCAGAAGGCCGTGCCGATGCCCCAGACCAGGCCCACCCACTGCCCCGCCGTCGCGTGGCCGAAGCGCCCGCCGATCCAGCGCCCGAGGAAGAACCCCAGGGCGATGCAGATGGGAAAGGTCAGGCCCAGGGACATGAGGTCGCCCCACAGGGCCCGTTCCCCGGGATCCGCGTCCCCGCCGCGCCTGAAGATCACCGGTGCCCCCCAAAGAAAAGGCGCGGGTCACCCCGCGCCTTCCAGTGTACGGCCGAGGCCTACACCCACGTAACCTTAGAGGCCCAGTCCACCAGCCAGGGCCCGAACGCCGTGGCCACCAGGACCAGAGCGCAGGCCAGGGTCACCACGAAGACCGAGGTGGCGCCCATGGGAACGGCCTCGCCCTCGGGCTCCCGGAAGTACATCTCCTTCACCACGCCCAGGTAGTAGTAGGCGCCCACGGCGCTGGTGAGCAGCGCGATCACGGTGAGGGTGACGAAGCCCTGCTCGATGGCCAGCTTGAAGAGGTAGAACTTGCCGAAGAAGCCCGCCAGGGGCGGGATGCCGGCCAGGCTGAGCATGAAGACCATCATGGCGAAGGCCAGCACGGGATGCTTGCGTCCCAGCCCCTTGAAGTCCTCGATGCGCTCGCCTTCGCCCTTGCCCTGGAGGTAGATCACCACGGCGAAGGCGCCGGTGTTCATCACGATGTAGATGAGCATGTAGAGCCACACGGCCTGGGCCCCGGCCCTGGGATCGCCCGAGAGGACGCCCAGAAGCATGTAGCCCACGTGGGCGATGCTCGAGTAGGCCAGCAGGCGCTTCATGCTCTCCTGCCGGACGGCGGTGACATTGCCCAGGATCATGCTGGCCCCGGCGATGTAGCAGAGGGGCAGGACCCAGTCGCTGGACACGCCGTGGAGGCCGGCGCCGAAGACCCGCAGGAAGGCGGCCAGGGCGGCGGCCTTCGGAGCGGTGGCCATGAACATGGTGATGGGCGTCGGGGCGCCCTCGTAGGCGTCCGGCGACCACATGTGGAAGGGGACCGCCGCCACCTTGAAGGCCATGCCCATCAGCACCATGAGCACGCCCGAGAACACCAGGAGGTTGCTGGTGGTGGGTGTCAGCGCCAGCGCCTGGTTCAGGTCCGCCAGGTTCGTGGTGGTTCCGCCGGCCGCGCCGTAGAGCAGGCTGATGCCGTAGACGAGGATGCCGCTGGAGAAGGCGCCGAGCAGGAAGTACTTCACGCCCGCTTCCACGCTGGTGGCGCGGTCCCGGAGGTAGGCCACCAGGATGTAGATGCAGATGGCCATCAGCTCGAGGCTGAAGTAGACGGAGATCAGGTCCGAGGCGCCGCAGAGGAAGAGCATGCCCGCCAGGGAGAACAGGATCAGGGCGTAGTACTCGACCGTCTGCTGCTTGAGCCCGTTGAGCAGCTTCACGCTGAGGGCCACGGTGGCCGCGGCGCCCAGCACGCACAGCATCTCGAAGCCCCGGGTGAGGCCGTCCATGCGGAACATGCGGGAGAACCCTTCCCCGTCCGGCGTGCGGCCGATCAGGGCCGCCGTGATGGCGAGGACCACCAGGGTGATGGGGGCCCACCGATGCTTCTCATTCCGGTTGAAGAAGAGGTCGCCGGGCCACAGCATGAGCGTGGCCACGACCATCAGGAAGAGTTGGGGCGTGATGAGGTGCGTGTCCCGAAGGAGCGCGTCCAGAAGCCCCTGTGCGAAGCCGGTCATCAGTGGCCTCCGCCGTGGCCATGGGTTTCGGGGGCAGCAGCTTCGTGGACGGGAGCTTCATGGCCGGCAGGCGCCGCTTCCTCGTGGTGGGCCGGGGCGGTCATCCCCTGCATGCCGAGCTTGGCGGCGACGGCCTGCTGGGCGGCCAGGGACTGGGCGGCGTGGTAGCCGGGGGTGATCTGCTCCACCAGCTTGCGCACCGGCGCGTCCATCACATCCATGATGGGCTTGGGATACATGCCGATCCAGAAGGCGGTCACCACCAGGGGCGCGAAGTAGAGCACCTCGCGGAGGTTGAGGTCATCCATCTTCTCGTTGACGGCGGTGATGGGTCCGAACATCACACGCTGGTACATCCACAGCAGGTAGGCGGCGCCGAGGATGATGCCCAGGGTGGCGACGACAGCGGCCCAGGGGAAGGCCTGGAAGGCGCCCATGAGGACCACGCCCTCGCCGATGAACCCGTTCAGCAGGGGCAGCCCCAAGCTGCTCATGGTCATGATCATGAAGATGGTGGCGTAGACGGGCATGCTCTTCGAGAGGCCGCCGAAGTCCGCGATCATGCGGGTGTGCCGGCGCTCGTAGACGATGCCCACCGCGAGGAAGAGCCCGCTGGTGCTGATGCCGTGGTTGATCATCTGGAACATGCCGCCCTTGATGCCGTAGGGGTTCAGGGCGAAGAGGCCCAGCATGCAGATGCCGAGGTGGCTCACGGAGGAGTAGGCCACCAGCTTCTTCATGTCCTTCTGGATCATGGCCACCAGGGCGCCGTAGATGATGCCGATGAGGGACAGGATGAGGAAGGGTTTCAGCAGCATCTTGGTCGCATCGGGCAGGATGGGCAGCAGGAACCGGACGAAACCGTAGGTGCCCATCTTCAGGAGGATGGCGGCGAGGATGACCGAACCGGCCGTGGGTGCCTGCACGTGGGCGTCCGGCAGCCAGGTGTGGAAGGGGAACATCGGGACCTTGATGGCGAAGCCGATGAAGAAGGCCAGGGCCAGGAGGATCTGGTAAGTCTTGGTCTGCTGGGCGATCACGGGGGCCATGGCGTGGAAGCTGGCCAGCGAGAAGTCGTAGACGCCCGTCGTCTTGTGCTGCAGGAAGTAGATGGCCAGGATGGCCACCAGCATCAGCACGCCGCCGGCCAGGGTGTAGAGGAAGAGCTTGATGGCCGCGTAGAGCTTCTGCGGGCCGCCCCAGATGGCGATGAGGAAGTACATCGGCACCAGCATGACTTCCCAGAACAGGTAGAAGAGGAACATGTCCTGGGTGATGAACACGCCGAGCATGGCCGTCTGGAGCACCAGCATCCAGATGTAGTACTCCTTGTGGCGCTCCGTGATGGCGCTGAAGGAGCAGGCGATGGCGATGGGGCCGATGAAGGTGGTCAGCAGCCAGAGCAGGAGGCTGATGCCGTCCATGCCCACACTGAACTTCACCCCGATGGAGGGGATCCAATTCCAGGCCTGGGCCCACTGGACCGCGTCGCTGGCCCGGTCATAGCCGAACCAGAAAACGGCGCTCATCAGGAAGCTGACGATCATCACCAGCAGGGAGCCGATCTCGAAGACCCGGCGCTGGTCCTTGGGCACGAGAAGCAGGACCAGCGCCCCCAGAAGGGGCAGAAAGGTCGCCACCAGCATCAGTGTCGTGTTTGCGGTGAACATGGGGACTCCGACCAATGAGGACTAGACGAGGAATTTCCAGAAGGCGATGACGAGGAAGCCGAGGAACATCACGAAGGCGTAGTGCTGCACACGGCCGCTCTGGACGCTGCGGAAGACCTGGCTGGTCTCCTGCACCATGTACTCGACGAGGTCGACGGTGCCGTCCACCAGGTACTCGTCGATCCAGTGCGACAGCTCGGCCCAGAGGATCGTGATGCGGGCCGCGCCGTTCACCATGCCGTCCACCACCCAGGTGTCGAAGCTCCAGAGCTGGGCGGAGAAGCGCTTGATGGGCTCGATGAGGGCCGCCTCGTAGAACTCGTCTACGTAGTACTTGGCGTTCACCCAGCGGTAGAGGTTCGGGAAGCGGGCCACGAAGGCCTTGGCCCGGCCCCAGCTGGGATCCACCTTGTAGATCCACCAGGCCAGGAGCATGGCCCCCGGCGCCCACAGCAGGGTGGCCCAGGCCATGAGGCCGTACTCGATGGCGGGCGGCACGTGCTCGCCATGGTGGACGGGCGCCGCCTGGTAGAGGATCGGCTCGATCCACTTGCTGAACAGCTCGGCCGGCACGATGGGCAGGACGCGATGGAGGCTCTCGGGGTAGTTCAGGAAGCCGCCGACCACCGCCAGGCCCGCCAGCATGGCCACCGGAAGCCACATGCGCCAGGAGACCTCGTGGGGATGGTGGCCGGGGACGAAGTCGTGGTCCTCTGGGTCATCCACGTGATGGTCGTGCGCCTTGCCAAGTTCATGGACATGGTTCTCGAGGTGGCCGGGAACCTCCGGAGCATGCGCCACATGACCGTGATCGCCGTGGCCGTGGTCATCGTGGCCATGGTGGGCCTCCGACTGCACCGACAGGCCCCAGGGATCGTCCCCCGCGCCGCGGTAGTTGCCGTAGAAGGTCATGGCGATGAGGCGCGTCATGTAGAAGGCGGTGCAGAAGGCGCCGAGCATGCCCAGGATCCAGGCCACCAGGTTCAGCGTGGGGCCCGTGTAGTGGCCGTGCTGGTACCAGCCCTCGAACACCTTCCAGAGGATCTCGTCCTTGGAGAAGAAGCCCGAGAAGGGGAAGATGCCCGCGATGGCGAAGGTCGCCAGGATCATGCTCATGGCCGTGATGGGCATCAGCTTCTTGAGCCCGCCCATGTTGCGCATGTCCTGCTCGTGGTGGCAGGCCGCGATCACGGCGCCTGATCCGAGGAAGAGGCTGGCCTTGAAGAAGGCGTGGGTGAAGACGTGGAACATGCCGGCGCTGAAGGCCCCGGCACCCATGCCCATGAACATGAAGCCCAGCTGGGACACGGTGGAGTAGGCCAGCACCTTCTTGATGTCGTACTGGGCCAGGCCCATGGTGGCGGCCACGAAGGCCGTCAGGGAGCCGAAGGCCAGCACCACGGCGAGCGCCACCGGGGCGTTCACGTAGATGAAGTTCAGCCGGGTGATCATGTAGAGGCCGCTGGTGACCATGGTGGCGGCGTGGATCAGCGCGCTGACGGGCGTCGGGCCCGCCATGGCGTCCGGCAGCCACACATACAGGGGGATCTGCGCGGACTTGCCCATGGCGCCCACGAAGAGGCAGCAGCCGATGAGGTTGAACCACCAGGTGGGGCTCGCGGTGTGACCGTAGAGCGTGATAGCCGGCATGTTAGCGATGCCGCGGACCGAGCCCATCAGCGTGTCGTAGTCGAGGGTGCCGAAGACCTGGAAGATCAGGAAGAAGCCGATCATGAAGCCGAAGTCGCCGATGCGGTTCGTGACGAAGGCCTTCTTCCCGGCGACGGCGGCGAACTCCTTGTCGAAGTAGAAGCCGATCAGCAGGTAGGAGCAGAGGCCCACCCCTTCCCAGCCCAGGAACATCATCAGGATGTTGGCGCCCAGCACCAGGTTCAGCATGCTGAACACGAAGAGGTTCATGTAGGCCATGAAGCGGTAGTAGCGCCCGTCGTTGCGCTCCTCGGCCATGTAGCCGGTGCTGAAGAGGTGGATGAGGAAGCCGGCGCCCGAGACCAGCAGGGCCATGCAGCCGCTGAGCACATCGAACTTGTAGGCCCACTCGATCTTGTAGGTGGTCATCCCTCCCAGCACATGGGCGCCGCCGATGTCGAACCAGGTCCAGAGGCTCTGGTGGATGGAGCGGCCCTCGGCCGGCAGGCCGGCCAGCTGGACGAAATGCCAGATCGTGAGCAGGAAGGCCACGCCCACGCTGCCGAGGGCGAGGGTGTCCACGATGGCGGTGTTCCGCAGCTTGCGGCCGCTGAGGCCGTTGATGAGGAACCCGAAGAAGGGCAGGAAGGGGATCAGCCAGAGGTAGCTGCCGGCCTGGGAGGCGGCTGTGGCGGCGTGCGTCAGGGTCATTTCGGCACTCATGGTCGTCGTCATCCCTTCAGCAGGTTGATGTCGTCCACCTGGACGGTGTCGCGCCGCCGGTAGAGGGCCACCACCAGCGCGAGGCCCACGGCGACCTCGGCGGCCGCGAAGCCCATCACGAGCAGGGCGAAGGCCTGGCCGGAGGCGGACCCACTGTGGCGGGCGAAGGCGATGAAGTTCAGGTTGGCGGCGTTGAGCATGAGCTCCACGCACATGAGGATGATCAGGGCGTTGCGGCGGATGAGCACCCCCGCGATGCCGATGGAGAACAGCAGGAAGGAGATGACGAGGACTGCGTTCAGGCTGACCATCACACCCGCTCCGTCTTTGCCAGCACCACGGCGCCCACCAGGGCCACCAGCAGGATCACGCTGAGGATCTCGAAGGGCAGGAGATAGTCCGCGAACAGGCCACGGCTCACCGCCTGGGCGTTCTGGTGGGCCACGTCGAGCCCCTTGGCCAGCTCAGGCCGGAGCACTAGGGCCTCCGGCGAGGGAGCGCCGAAGATGGCCTTGCGGAACACCCCCAGGAACAGCGCCACGCCGCCCGCGACGGCCAGCACCGCGTAGCGGGACTGCAGCTGGAAGACCTCGCCCTCGTGCTTCTTGCTCATCTCCACGAGCATGACCACGAAGAGGAAGAGCACCACGATGCCGCCCGCGTAGACCAGGATCTGGGCCACGCCCAGGAACTCGGCCTCCAGCGCGAGGAAGCAGCCGGCGATGTTCAGCATCGCGAAGAGGAAGCCCAGCACGCTGTGGATCGCGCTCCTGGCGCCGATCATGAGCAGGGCGCCGACAAGGGCCAGGACGCCGAAAATGGCGAACATGTTCCGGCCGATCGTTTCGATGAAATGTTCCATGGGACGTCCTCTGGATAGGCGCGAAGGGATGGAGTCAGTCGTCAGCCACGCTGAACTTGCCCACGTGCGAGGGCTCGAACATGTTCTGGCCTAGGCCCTCCGTGCCGAGGGAGAAGTCCTCGCGGTTGTAGGCGGCCAGCTCGAACTGGTGGTTGAGGATGATGGCGTCGAACCCGCAGCTCTCCACGCAGAATTCGCAGAAGATGCAGCGCTCCATCTCGAAGTCGTACCGCACGGGATAGGGCATCTTGCGCCCTTCCTGCTTGCCCTTCTCGATGGTGATCACCTGGGTGGGGCAGATCTTTTCGCAGGCCAGGCAGCAGACGCACTTGATCACGCCCTGCTCGTCCTTCAGCATCGTCAGGCGCCCGCGGAAGCGCGGCTGGACCTTGGCGGGAACCTCGGGGTACTCGGAGACGATGTGGAACGGCACCTTGCGCCGGTTGGCCGTGAAGAAGACCTGGCGGAAGTGCTTGCCGGTGACGGACAGGCCCTTGGCGATGTCGGCGGGGAGAAGGGTCCTGAGGAACTTGTTCATGGTCGGCCCCTTAGACGACGAAGCAGCGGATGGCGGCCGCCAGCAGGAGGTTGACCAGCGCCAGGGGGATCAGGTACTTCCAGCCCACGGCCATGATCTGGTCGTACCGGTAGCGGGGGATGGTGCCGCGCACCCAGATGTAGGTGAAGAGCAGGAAGACGATCTTGGCCACGAAGAAGATGGCGTGAGGCGCCGCGAACCAGGACAGGAATCCGGGCAGGTAGGGGTTCAGCAGGCCCTGCAAGCCGAAGGGCAGCAGCCAGGGACCGCCCAGGAAGAAGGCGGAAGCCAGGGCCGACACGACGGTCATGTTGATGTATTCGGCCAGGTAGAAGAGGCCGAACTTCATGCCGGAGTACTCGGTGTGGAAGCCCGCCACCAGCTCGTTCTCGGCTTCGGGCATGTCGAAGGGCAGGCGGTTGGTCTCCGCGAAGCCGCAGGTGAGGTACAGCAGGAAGCCGATGACCTGGGGGATCAGGGCCCAAACCGGCATGCCGACCGCCATGCGCGTGGCCATCTCGCTGAAGTTGAGGCTGGCGGACAGGACCACCGGCGCGAGGAGGCTGAGGGTCAGGGGGACTTCATAGCTCACCATCTGGGCCGCGCTGCGCAGGCCGCCCAGGAGGGGGTACTTGGAGTTCGAGGACCAGCCGGCCAGAACGATGCCGTACACCCCAACCGTTGCCACGCCCAGGATCCAGAGCAGGCCCACGTTGATGTCGGAGATGCCCCCGGAGACCGGGAGGCCACCCAGGTAGGGGAACCAGGTGGGGAACGTGAAGAAGGTGCCAGGCACGAAGGAGATCGCGGCGAACACCACGATCGCGGCCACCATGCTGATGGACGGCGCGAGGAAGAAGACGAACTTGTCGGCCTTGGCCGGGATGACGTCTTCCTTGAGGATCAGCTTCAGGACGTCGCCCACGAGGCCGGGGATGCCGCGCCAGTAGGAAACGACGGGCACCTTGCCCATCTTCCACATTCTGCGGTTCATCCAGCCACTGAAGCCGACATGGCCGCTGGCGACGCGGGTGGAGCCCAGGCGCTGCTGGAGGTGGCCAAGCACCTTGCGCTCGGCGAACACCGTGAGGGGGACGACGACGAAGACGAAGATCACCACCATCAGGCACTGGATGAAGGTGATCACGATGGACTGGGTGAGGGTCGGGGTCGGCATGTCTTGGGATCCTCGTCGGCTAGCGGTCGATCTCGCCGAGCACGATGTCCAGGGATCCGATGGCCGCGACAACGTCGGCGATCAGTCCTCCCTCGGCCATCTTGGGCAGGGATTGGAGGTTGATGAACCCGGGAGCCCGCACGTGGAAGCGGTAGGGGTTCAGGGAACCCTTCTCACCCACGAGGTAGTACCCGATCTCGCCCTTCGGCGACTCGGTGGCGTGGTAGACCTCGTTGACCTCGGAGCGCAGGATCTTGGGCAGCTTGGCCATGACGGGGCCTTCCGGCATGCCGTCCATGCACTGCTGGATGATCCGGGCGCTCTGGCGCATCTCCGCCATGCGCACCTGGTACCGGGCGTAGGTGTCGGCCTCGGTGCGGGTGGGGATCTCGAAGTCCATCTCGGCATAGGCCGCGTAGGGGAAGGCCTTTCGGATGTCGTAGGCCACGCCGGCCGCGCGCAGCATGGGGCCAGTGACGCC
The DNA here is from genome assembly GCF_022808815.1 of Geothrix paludis. Taxonomy (GTDB): domain Bacteria; phylum Acidobacteriota; class Holophagae; order Holophagales; family Holophagaceae; genus Geothrix; species Geothrix paludis. The sequence continues at coordinate 42,610 of NZ_JAKZLC010000005.1, forward strand.
CAGGGCGATGGCGTCCTCGGCGCTGAGGCGGGCCACGCCGATGGTGCGCTTCTTCCAGATGCGGTTCTCGGTGAGCAGGGCCTCGTACTCCTCGAGGCAGTCTGAGAACTTCGCCAGGAACTTCCGCACCATCTTCTCGAAGCCGGGAGGCAGGTCCTCGCGCAGGCCGCCGATGCGGAAGGCCGTGGTGGTCAGGCGGGAGCCGCAGAAGGCCTCGTTGATGTCGAGGACGTCTTCGCGCTCGCGGAAGGCGTAGAGGAACACCGTCAAGGCGCCGATGTCCATGGCGTGGGTGCCCAGCCAGATCAGGTGCGAGGCGATGCGGTTGAACTCGTTCAGCAGGGTGCGGATGTACTGGGCGCGGCGCGGCACGGTGATGCCGAGCAGCTTCTCATTGGCTTCCGCCCACCCCAGGTTGTTGGCCACGGCGGAGCAGTAGTCCATGCGATCCGTCCAGACCTGGCCCTGGAAGAAGGACTGGTTCTCGCAGATCTTCTCCACGCCGCGGTGCAGGTACCCGATCATCGGCCGGCAGTGGGTGACGGTCTCGCCATCCAACCGGAGCTTCACCCGGAGCACACCATGCGTGGACGGGTGCTGCGGGCCCAGGTTGATTTCCATTTCCTCGTTCTTGAACACCGTCCGCTCCTAGTCCGCCTTGGGTTGCTTCAGGTTGATGCCCAGCTGGCCGGCCTTCTGGAGGGCGATGCGCTCGAGCATTCCGCCGCGGTCCTCGCGGAAGGCGATGTCGCGCTGGCCCCAGCCCACGGTCGGGTAGTCCTTCCGGAGCGGATAGCCTTCCCAGTCCTCGGGGCAGAGGATGCGGGTCATGTCGGGATGGTTCTGGAAGCGGATCCCGAGCATGTCGTAGATCTCCCGCTCCATCCAGTTGGCGCTGGGGTAGAGCGAGCAGGCGCTCTCCGGCGCGAAGCCCTCGGGCACGAGGATGCGGAGCCGGAGCCGCTTGCGGCGGCTGATGCTCGTCAGGTGGTAGACCACGCTGCAGGCGTAGTCCTTGGCTGCCGGATAGTGGGTGGCGGACTGGTCGGCGAGCATCTCGTACTTCAGGGCCGCCTCGTCGCGGCAGAACGCCAGCGCCTCGTGGATGGCTTCCTTCTTCACCTGGCAGACCAGCTCGCCGGCCTGCTCGAAGATCTCCTCTACCTTGTCGCCCAGGAGCTCCTTCAGCTTCAGGAGATCGGCATCCGTCGCCTCCTGCGGAACCGGGGGCTTCATGTCGTTGTCGTCCTTGCGGGGGACGGGCCGGACCGGCGGCTTGGGGGCATCCTTCCCCTCGGCCTCGGCCTTGGCCTTGGCGGTCTCGTAGTCGGCCAGGGTCTTCTGCCACTTGGCCTCATCCGCTTCGGCGGCCGCCTTCTGCTCGGCCACGTAGGCGTGGTAGCTCGGCAGGGGCACCGTCTTCGGCATGGTGATCTGGCGGTACGGCGCCGCCTTGTAGTCGTACACGTAGGGGCCCGCGGGCACCTCCGCGGCTTCCGGAGTCTGGGGGACGTTCGGTTCCGACATCAGCCGACCTCCTCGAAGATGTCCTTGTACCGGTCGGCCAGGCTGCTGGTCATGATCTTGTCCTGCAGCTTCAGGAACCCGTAGATGAACGCCTCGGGACGGGGCGGACAGCCCGGGATGTAGACGTCCACCGGGATGACCTTGTCCACGCCCTGGATCGTGTGGTACGAGTCGAAGGGGCCGCCGGCGGTGGCGCAGGAGCCCATGGCCATCACCCACTTCGGCTCAGGCATCTGGTCGTAGAGGGTCTTGATGACCGGCGCCATCTTGTAGGTCACCGTGCCCGCGATGATCATCAGGTCGGCCTGGCGCGGGCTGGCGCGGAAGATCCCGGCGCCGAAGCGGTCGAAGTCGAAGCGGCTGGCGCCCGCGGCCATCATCTCGATGGCGCAGCAGGCCAGGCCGAAGGTCACCGGCCACACGCTGGTGGCGCGGGACCAGTTCATGACCTTCTCCACCTTGGTGGTGATCAGGATGTGCTCAAGGGCGGTGGGTTGGTTCATTCCCATGTCAGGGCTCCCTTGGACCAGATGTAGCCGTAGCCGAACAGCAGCAGGAACAGGAACAGGCCCAGCTCGATGAAGCCGAAGACGGCCAGTTCCTTCATCTGAATGGCCCACGGCATCAGAAAGACGGTTTCCACGTCGAACACCAGGAACATCACCGCCACCAAGTAGTAGCGGACCGAGAACTTCTCCCGCGCCCCGCTGGTGGTGACGATGCCGCATTCATAAGTGGAATACTTCGCGGCACTTGGCCAACTCGGGCGCAAGAGCCGTGACAGATTCAGGATGATGATCGGCAGGGCCACTGCTACCAGGATCAGCAGCAGGATGGACGCGTACCCACGCATGGAGCCTCCAGGACCAGTCATTGTGCGGCGCAGGTACGGCGCAGGTCAACGATCGAAGCCAACCGGGGCGTCCTTTGTGATCCAGGTCCGATTCCGCGCATCCGGGCGGGCACGCCTTCCAGTAGGATGATTCCATGACTTTTCCCAATCCCCCGGAGCCCGCGGATAGTGTCGAGACCGGCGATCCTGGCCTGACTGGCTTCCGACCGGCCCGGGAGCTGTACCCCACCCTGGACCTGACCCGGGAGCTGGTGGAGTTCGCCCTGTTCCAGGCCATCCCGCTCGATCTGATGCTCAAGCACCACTTCGTGCCGGTGCAGGAGCGGGAGGGCGTGCTGTGGCTAGCCATGGCCGACCCCCTGGACATTCCCACCCAGGACCTCCTGCGCCAGCAGCTCAAGCGCCCCCTGCGCTTCGCCGGCGCGCCCCTGGCGCAGATCCAGGAAGTGCTGAAGAAATCCGAGAGCGGCCAGAAGGTCATGGACGAGGCCGGCGAAGCCCTCAAGATCCAGGTGCTCCACGAGGAGGACCTGGACGAGGAGGTGCTCGACCTCGAGCGCCTGACCGACAAGGATGAGGCCCCCATCGTCCGCCTCGTCGACACCACCGTCTTCAACGCCCTCCAGCGCCGGGCCTCCGACATCCACCTCGAGACCACGGCCACGGGCTTCCAGATCAAGTACCGCATCGACGGCAGCCTGTATCCGGCCGCCGAGCCCATTGACCGGCGCTTCGCCTCGCCCATCATCAGCCGCATCAAGGTCATGTCCGAGCTGGACATCGCCGAGAAGCGCAAGCCGCAGGACGGCCGCTTCAAGCTCAAGGTCCGCGGCCGGGCCATCGACTTCCGCGTGAGCATCATGCCCACCATCCACGGCGAGGACGCGGTCATCCGCATCCTCGACAAGGAGAATCTCACGGAGGAGTTCCAGGCCCTCAGCCTCGAGATCCTGGGCTTTTCCGAGCACGAACTGAAGCGCCTGCGCCGCTTCTCCCGCGAGCCCTACGGCATGTTCCTGGTGACGGGCCCCACGGGATCGGGCAAGACCACCACCCTCTACGCCGTACTCAGCGAGATCAAGGCCCCCGAGGACAAGATCATCACCATCGAGGACCCCGTCGAATACCAGCTCGAGGGCGTCACCCAGATCCCCGTGAACGAGAAGAAGGGCCTCACCTTCGCCCTGGGCCTGCGCTCCATCCTGCGCCACGACCCCGACAAGATCCTCGTGGGCGAGATCCGCGACCCCGAGACGGCCCAGATCGCCATCCAGTCCGCCCTCACGGGCCACCTGGTCTTCACCACCGTCCACGCCAACAACGTGCTGGATGTCATCGGCCGCTTCCAGCACATGGGCGTCGAGGTCTACAACTTCGTGTCGTCCCTGAACTGCATCCTGGCCCAGCGCCTCATCCGCGTGCTCTGCCCCAAGTGCAAGCGCCCCGCCCCGCTTCCCGCCCCCCAGGAGCTGGAGGAGAACGGCGTGGACGAGGCCTGGCTTCGCAGCGCCACCCTCTTTGACCGCGTGGGCTGCGTGGACTGCCACGGCACGGGCTTCCGAGGCCGGCAGGCCATCATCGAGTTCATGGGCCTCAACGACGAGATCCGCGAGCTGCTCATCCAGCGGGCGCCGACCCGCGAAGTGAAGGCTGCGGCCCGCCGGGGCGGCATGCAGTTCCTCCGGGAGAGCGCCATCGAGAAGGTGCGGCTGGGCATCACCACCTTCGCCGAGATCAACAAGGTGACCTTCCGCGACGGGGCCTGATCACCTCCACTCAGTTCGCATTCGGCGGAGCCTTGGTGCGTTTCACCAGCTCCCGGAGTTCCGCCAGAGCCGACTCGAGCGACCTGGGGAATTCGCCCCGGGCCCTCGCCGCCTCGGCTTCCGCCAGGAAGGTGGTGGAGTACGCCAGGGCCGCCGAAACGGCCCGGGCGTATCGCGGGTCGCCATGGAGCTTCTGCACGTCCGGATCCACAAGCAGCCAGTCCAGGAAGGGTGGAAATCCCGAGTTCGCGCACTGCTCCAATAGCCAGAGGGCTTCATCCCGCAGGTCCAGGCGGACCAGGAGGGGAACGTAGAACACGGCGCGATTCACCCAATCCATGGCGCCCAGGTCCGCCCTGCGCCAGCTCTGGTGGACCTTCCGCGCCAGCCGCCTCCCGCTCTCCAGGTCCCCGTCCATCAGGAACCGCATGAGCCGGGAGACTGCCTCCCATTGGATCTCGGTGTAGGCCTTCCGGGCCTCGTCATAGCGACCGGCATGGAACAGGGAGAAATACAGGATCCAGGTATGGAACCCAGGCTGACTCTCCACCCGCGCGGCCCGCTCCGCCATCGCGACCCCTTCAGCTGTGCGCCCCCGCATCGTCAGGCACATGGCCGCCCACGAGTACCCCAGCGGGTTCAGGGGATCGAGCTCCACGCTCCTCAGACCGGCGGCCTGCTGGAATCCGGCCGTGGGGGCCACGGATCCCAGCGTGATGAAGCCCCGGACCTCGGCCGGCGCATAGTGCGTCGCCTTGATGGCGAATGCTGCCACGGCCACGGGATCGACCTTGGGCCGGTTGACCTCGATCCGGCTCCGGACGGCCCAGGCTCGGCCGCAGCGGGGATCCAGAGCCAAGGCCCGCGCTACCCACTGCTCCGCCTCCGCGGCGGCCCGCGCATCCCTCATGACGAAGTTCTGGGAGTCGAAGAGCCCGGCGATCTCCGCGGCCAGTCGCGCATTGGCGGGTTCCAACCCGTGGACGCGCTGGAACGCCATGAGTGCCAGGTCGAAGTCCCGCGGATCCTTGCTGCGCGCGTAGCGCTGCTGGAAGAACACCCCCTCCCGGAGGCCGAGCGCCACCTCCACTTCCGCTGGGCCACGTCCAATCCGACGAGGATCCTGAGGGGCACTGGACAATTTCAGGGAACCGATGAGCGAGTCCGCCGCCTGTTCGAGAAGATGATGGTAGGCCCCGCGTGGCCCCTCGAACCGACCCGCCCACTTGACCTTCAAGGTGGCCGACTCCACCAACTGGGCCGTCAGGGTGAGTCTCTCCCCCTGCGCGATCACTGAGGTCACCACCAGGTTCTTCACCCCGTAGGCCTCCGCGATCTTCCCCAGGTCCCCATGCACCTTTTCCACCTGGTAGCTGGTGGGAGGCACTTTCGTATCCAGCCCCTCCACACCTGCCAGCAGGGTCGAGAGCGTGTCGGGAATGGCGTCCGCCAGAAAGGCCGATTCGGCGGGCCCCACCACCTTGGCGGGCAACACTACCAGGTTCGGGTTCCCGGGCGGCTTCTGGGATCTCAACCTCCAGACGGGCCAGCCCAGCGCCATGACCGCCCCCGCCAGGGCGGCTCCAATCAGGGCCGGCTTGGCCCGGCGCCTCCGCCCCTGCGGAGAGCCCTTCGCGGGTGGATCTCCGCCGGAAGCGGCCTGCCGGTGCAGGGAACCCAACTGTCGCGCCAGTTCCTTCGTCGAGCCATATCGCCTCTCCGGCACTTTCTCCAGGCATCGCGCCACCACATCCGCCAGCGCACAAGGCGGCACCAGGGGAGCCGGATCCTCGCGCATGATCGCCACGAGCGTTTCAGCGGCCGAATGCCCGATGAAGGGCTGGCACCCGCTCAACATCTCGTACAGCACCACCCCAAGGCTGAATTGATCCGTACGGAAGTCCACCGGGCGGCCGCAGGCCTGTTCGGGGCTCATGTACGAGGTGGTGCCCAGCACCGCTCCCGCCGCGGTCTCCTCGGTCGAATCCGCCCTTCCCAGCGACTCCTGCTTCGCCAAGCCGAAGTCCAGGATCTTCACCACCCGGTCCCGCGTAAGGAACAGGTTCTCCGGCTTCAAGTCCCCGGTGGACGATCCCCCGTTCATGGGCCGCGGCAAGCCCTGCCGCAATCTGCTCGGCCAGATCCACCACCCGCTCCACAGGAAGGGCCCCATGGTCCATCAGGGTTCGGAGAGTCTGCCCTTCCAGAAGCTCCATTACCAGGTACGGCCTTCCGTCGCTGAGCCCCAGTTCGTAGATGGTCAGGATATTCGGGTGGTTCAGGGCGCTCGCCGCCCGCGCCTCCCGCTCGAAGCGCCGCAGGCGTTCCGGATCCTCCGCGAAGGCCCCAGGCAGCACCTTGATGGCCACTTCCCGTCGGAGCTTGGGATCCTCCGCTCGGTAAACCTCCCCCATGCCGCCCTTCCCCAGGAGGGCGAGGATCCGGTAGGGGCCGAGGTTCGTTCCAGGCGCGAGGCTCATGGAGCACGACCGTGGGATGGTGCCCGCAGACTAGCAGAATTCCGGCTAGGCAGAGCGCCCGAAGGTCAGCAGCTCCGCCGAGGTCTCCAGGCCATCCGCCAGGTCGGTCAGCACCTGACGCAAGGGGACGTCCGGGGTGACGGCGGCCAGGCGCCGCAGCTCTCCAGCGGTACCACCGGGATCCTCCACCAGCCGCCGCAGGGCGCCGAAGGCCGCCGCCCTGGTAGATCCGTCCGCGGTCTCCGGGAGCTCATGGAGGGCCTCGATGGCGTGCCCCAGGCTCAGCACCGCCAGCATCCCCTTGGGCCAGCGCCACCCCAGGTCCTTGGCCCGCCCCAGGTGGAGCGAGAGCCGAAGGATCTGCCGCGCGCCGCGGGCCCGCCAGTCGCCGATGGCGTCTCCGGGGCCGGGCTCCACCATCCGGAGCAGGTCCCGGCGGATGACACTGACGGCTTCCTCCGCCTGTTTCACGGAGCTGCGCGGCATCAGGATGTAGGCGCCGGCCACCAGGCAGGCCGCGGTGGCCAGGGCGGCCGAGCCACCGACGATGGCCAGGGGGCTGACGGCCGCCGTGGCGCCGGCCTGGCTGGCCAGCAGGAAGCACATGTTGAAGTCCACGCCCGCGATGGCCGTGCGGGGGTGGGCCCGCAGGAAGCCGCCCACCAGCAGGAAGGGCGCCAGGGTCCACCACAGCGCCGGGGGCGAGGGGAAGATCGGCTGCAGCAGGAGGCGGTAGAGCGCCGCCACGAAGGCCCCGGCCACCACGCCGGTCAGCAGCTTGGGCGCGATGCGCTGGGGCAGCGCCATGGATCCCAGCACCAGGGGGAAGATGCAAAGGCCCATCGCGGCTTGGACCACCAGGGGCGAGGCGGTCCCGTGGGCCAGGGCCGCGGCCAGGAAGGCGGCGGCTCCGGAGGCCAGGGCCGTGCGCCCGGCCTGGGGCCATTCCCGGTGCGGCGCGAGGACGGCCAGTTCCCGCTGGAAGGGGAGCGCCCTGGAGGGCCCCAGGGGCCGGGCCAGCGCGGCATTGGCCTCGAGGAGGCGGGCCAGGGCGCTGGAGAGGCGCTCGCCTCCCGCCCCCGGACCGATGGGAGAAGTCTCCTCCGGCAGCAGATCCGACGTCGAGCGCAGGCGCTCCGCTACGGAGGTCAGCCTGGAGGCCAGCCCCTCCGTCCGGCCGGCCGACGCCGCGTCCTGGGACCGGAGCGCCACCGCGGCGCTCATGACGCCCAGCGTGCCCACCACCAGAGAATCCACGTCATGCAGCCGCCGGTAGCCTTCGAAGGAACCCGCCAGGGTCAGGCGGGCGGAGGCCTCCACCTCGCTGATCTCCGCGAGGATGCGGCGCTTCTCGGCGCCCATGGCGGGGGCCCCGTGGCGCAGCACATCCGCGGCATAGGCCAAGGCGTCCGCCGACAGGTGCCGGATCTGGAGGAAGAAGGCCTGGGCCGGTGACTTGGGGGTCGCCAGTCCCGTGATGACGGTGGCCACCAGCACCCCGATGAGGGTGCACTCCACCCTCGCGGTGGCGAGCTCCAGGGAGGCTCCGGGCGCCAGCACGGAAGGGACGACGACGATGGCGGCGGTGATCCCAGCCAGCAGCGCCCCGTAGCCGTGCACGCCCCGCAGGACGTGGGTTAGACCCCCGTTGAGGGCCACCCACAGGCCCAGCAGGGCGAACTGGGCGTAAGGGTGGACAGGCACATGGAGGATCGCGAAGCCCACGGCCGCCCCCAGCAGGGTGCCCACCACGCGGAACAGGGCCCGCTCCAGAAGCACCCCGCGAGAGGCCTGGGCCACCACCCACACCGGCATGGCCGCCCAGTAGGCGTTCTGCACATGCACCAGCGTGGCGATGGTGAAGGCGACCCAGGCGGACAGGGCCAGCACCAGCCCCCGCGACACCACCGCGCGGTCGATGGCGAAGGCCTTCACAGCGCTCCCTTCACCAGCTCCCGTTCGAGGCTCTGCAGCCGCTTGAGGCGCGCGAAGAGGCCCGGCTGAGTGGCCAGAGCCTCGGGCGTGTCCAGCTGGACCGCCCGGCCCTCTTCCAGCACCAGCACCCGGGTACAGGTCTCCGCCACGAACACCCGGTGCGTGGCCAGCACCAGCGTGGATTTGCCGAGGAAGGCTCGCAGATTCTCGAGGATGCGGCTCTCGGTCTCCGCGTCCACCGCCGACAGGGCGTCATCCAGGAGGAGCAGGCGGGGGCGGCGCAGGAGGGCGCGGGCCAGGGCCGTCCGCTGGCGCTCGCCGCCGCTGAGGGCCACGCCGCGCTCACCCACCACCGTGTCCAGCCCCTGGGGCAGGCGGTGGATCAGGTCGTCCATGGCCACGACGCGGGCGATCTCCCAGATCTCCTCCTCGGTGGCCTCGGGGCGGCCCATGGCTAGGTTCATGCGCAGGGTGTCCGAGAAGAGGAAGGCTTCCTGGGGCACCCAGCCCAGGCCGGCCCAGTGGCGGCGTAGGGTGGCATCCGACAGGGGCGCCCCGTCCACCAGCAAGTGCCCCGCCTGGGGAGCGCGCAGGCCCGCCAGCATCTGCAGCAGCAGGGTCTTGCCCGAGCCGATGCCGCCCACCACGGCCAGGCTGTCGCCCGGCGCCAGGGTGAGGTCCAGGGGGCCCAGGCCGCGGCCGGTCTCGAAGCGGTGGCTCGCGCCATCCAGGACCAGCGCGGCGGGAACCTCCGGCAGCGCGATGGCCTCGGCGGGCGGCAGGGACGTCTCCGGGCTGCGCAGCAGCTGGTCCAGCCGCTCCTGCCCGGCCCTGGCCCGCTGGAACAGGTTCGCCGACCAGCCCAGGCTCATCATGGGCCAGGCCAGGGCCACCAGGAAACCCGTGAAGGCGGTGAGGTCGCCCAGATTGAGGACGCCCCGCACCACCAAGCTGCCGCCGTAGGACACCAGCACCAGGGCCGACACGCCGCTGATGAAGGCGGACAGGGGCGCGTAGGCGCTGAAGATCACGGACTGTTTCATGCTGAGGGAGGCGTGGCGGCGGCTGAGCTCGCTGAACTGGGCCACCCGGATCCGCTCCAGGCCGAAGGCCTGAACCACGCGCTCGCCGCTGATGGTCTCGTGGCTGTGGGTGGTGAGGGCCGAGAAGGCCAGCTGCAGCTTCTGCTGCACCACATGGCTCCACTTCCCGATGACGTAGTAGCCCATGGCCAGGAAGGAGAAGGGCAGCATGACCGCGACGGTGAGCTTCCAGCTCGTGCTGAACATCAGGCCCAGCGTCACCGGCAGGATCGAGAGCACCTGGAGGAAGCTCATGAGACCCGGCCCCGTGGCCATGCGGACCGTGCCCACGTCGTCGCCCAGCCGGGACATGAGGTCGCCCACCCGCTGCCGTTCGTAGAAGGCGAAGGGGCGCGACAGCAGGAACGTGTAGAGGGATTCGCGCTGCTCCCGCTCCACGTCGCGGCTGAGGCCGATGAGCGTGTTGCGCATGAGGTAGCGGCCGATCCCCGCCGCCGCCGTGAAGGCCAGCATCCACGCCAGGAAGACCCGCGAGCCGTGCCAGTCCTGGCGCTCCAGGGCATGCACCGCCCGGCCGGACCAGTAGGGCACCACGGAGGCGGCCACGCTGCACCAGACCGTGGCCGCCAGGCCCCAGTAGAGGGTTCGCCGGTGGCGATCCATCAGCGGCCACCACCAGAACAGCTTGGATTCCGAAAGATCCGCCACGAGGCCTCCGCCAATCAGAGTAGCAACAGCCATCGTCCGGTGGAGTCCCCTGGCGGTGTCCCCTGGCTAAGCCCCGGGCATCCGGGCATGCTGGAGGAAACTTCCTCGAGCCCCCAGCCATGCGGAATCGCCTTGCCGCCCTGACCTTGGTCTTCCTCTCCGCCCTCGCTCCGGCCTGGGGCCAGATGGTCGAGGAGTCCCTGCCCCGGGATCCCGGGCCCCTGGACTTCATCCGCGGCGACAGCTACGAACAGTGGATCCTCCAGTCCCTGGCCGGCGACGCGCTCGTGGGCCTCGGGTCCGAGGGACAGGTCGTACCCAGGCTGGCCGCCTCCTGGAAGATCCAGAGGGATGGGCTCATCACCTTCACCCTGCGAGACGACGCGCGATTCACCGACGGCAGCCTGGTGACGCCGGAGGACGTGCTCTGGACCTTTTCCGAGATCCGCCGCGACCCTTCCGCCAGCGCCACCAAGCGGGCGATTCTCGACGGCGCGGTGACTGGACAGCAGGACGGCCGGGTCTGGATCCGCTCGCCCAAGCCCGCCGGTCGCCTGCTGCTGGAGCTGGCCCGGGTGCCCGTGGCCCAGAAGGACCATCCCGAGCGCGGCTCCGGGCCCTTCCGCTTCCAGAAGGATCCCGCGGCCTGGACCTTCTACCGCCGGGAGCACTTCCTGAAGCCGCGCATCGACGGTATCCGGTTCCGCCTGCTGCCCGACCCGACCGCGGTGCTCCAGGCCCTCCAGAAAGGCTGGCTCACCATCGGCGCCCCGCCACCCCGGCCCCTGCCGCCGCCCACCTCCCATCGCGTGGTGGTCCAGCCCATGAACGCCCAGCTGGTGGTCTGGAGCCATGCCGGCACGGGGCCCCTGCAGCTCCTGGAGCGCTGGCGCCACGACGCCTTCCCACCCGGCCTGCTGGGGCAGAACGCCCGGCCCAGCCGCGGCCTGTGGCCCGAGAGCCTGGGCTTCGACCCCCAGGCCATCGACAGTCCGGCCGATCCGCCCAAGCCCCCGGGCCGGCTGAAGCTGCTCTATGCCGCAGGCGAGGCGTCCACCGAGAACCTGCTGCTGGCGCTGCGGGACCGGGCCCGGAAGGACGGCTTCGACCTCCAGCTGATGCCCCTGGAGCAGGCCATCCTGGTGGACCGGCTCCGCAAGGGCGAGTTCGAGCTGGCCTGTTCCGTGGTGGTCTTCGAGCCGCATCCGTGGGCCGTCCTGGAATACCTCGAACCCAAGGGCCCCATGAACGTCACCGGCTGGTCCGACCCCCAGGTGGCCTCGCTGGCCGCCGGGCTCCGGCAGGCGGGCGACCTAGGCTGGCGCGAGCTCCAGGGCGTCTGGGCCAAGCATCCGGCAGCGCTGCCCATCCTCGACTTCCAGAGCGTGGTCTGGGTGGACAAGCGCCTCTCTGTGACGCCCAGCCCCCTGGGCCTGTACCTGGCCACGCCGGGGGCCGCGGGTTGGCGCTGGAACCGGTGAGGCGAGCTAGCCTGCAGGGCGTGGCCGTCTGGGGCCTCGCCCTGGCCCTGGCCTGGAGCCTGCCCGGCGCCCTCTGGCGACCGGCTCCGCCCCCGCCCTTCCCGGTCCACGCCCTGCTTCCGGCGGCCCTCGCCCTGGGCGCCCTGGCCATCGCGGCGCCGCTGCTGGCCTGGCTCGGCGGGCCCACCCTGGCGGCCCGGAACTCCCTGGCCCTGCTGGAAGCCCCGCCCGACCTGCTCTGGGCCGGCACCTTGCTCGCCCTCTGGCCCGCGGCCTGGGGCCCGCCGGGCCAGGGAGGCTGGCTCGCGGCCTTCCTCCTGGCCGCCCTCCCCGGCGAGGTCCGGTGGCTGGCGACCGCGCTTCCCGGCGAGGTGCCCTTCCCCGCCGCCTGGGGCTGGGCGGTGACGCTCCGGGCGCGGAGGCTGGCCCTCGCGCGCCTCACGGGCCGCTGGATCGCCGCTCGGCTGCCCATCTGGCTCACGGCCTCGCTGGTCCTGGAACGGATGCTGGGCGTGCCGGGCTTCGGCATGGATTGGATGGACCGCGTGGCCGGGCGGGATCGCGCCGGACTTTCCGCCTGGGTGGTGGCGCTGGCCCTGCTCTGGCTGCTGTCCAGGCGGATGGATCCGGAGGCCGCGCCGTGAAATGGCACCTCGCCTTCCTTCTGGCATTGGCCCTGCCGGACCTGCCCCTCGACCCGTTCCACGGGGGTCTCCCCGCCTCGCCCGGCCATCCGCTGGGGCTGGACGACCTGGGGCGGGATGCCCTGCTGCGCCTGCTGCTGGCGGGTTCCCGCAGCGTGGGATTCGCCAGCGCCTGCGCCCTGCTGGGGCTGGGGACCGCGCTGCTGCTCGCCTGGCACGGCCGACGCTGGTCCGGCGCCCTGTCCGCCCTGCGCAGCCTGCCGCCGGTGCTCTTCCTGCTCCCCCTGGCCGCGGCCGTCGGAGGCCTCGGCGTCGCGACCCTCTTCCTGCTGCTGGGCCTGCTGCTGGCCCCCCACCTGGAGCCTCCCCTGCGCATCAAGCTCGACGCCTTCCGGCAATCGCCGGCCTGGGCGGCGGAGCGGACCCTGGGCGCCACACCGGCCTCCACCTTCCGCCGCTGGTCCCCCTGGGCCCTGGATCAGGCTGCGGGCCTGTTCCCCAGCGCCTGGCTCGGGGCCCTGTGGGGCGAGGCCACCCTGTCCACCCTCGGCCTGGGTCCCGGTCCCGACCACGACAGCCTGGGGCGCCTGCTGCTGGAACAGCTCCCCCGCCTCGCCACGGATCCCACTCCCCTCGGATGGGCCGCGCTGGCTCTGGTGCTGGGCCTGGCCTGGGCGTCCGTGCCCAGGCGGACGAGCCTCTGAGGCTGTCTCCCTTCTCAGTCCAGCTTGGCCTGCATGATGTCCAGGATCTCGCCGTCGGCGCAGGCCATGCCCTGCTGGGCGAGGCGGCCCAGGTGGGCCAGGGAGGCCTCGCCGGTGGCGCCCACGATGCCATCCGTCCCGGGAATGCCGAAGCCCGCCAGGGCCAGCTCCGCCGAACGGAACGCCGCCTCCACGCCCGTCATGGCCTTCATGGCGCAGCCGATCTTGGCCCCGTCGCAGATGAGCCCCGCCAGGTTGCCCACCATGTTGTGGATGGCCAGCTCCATCTGCGGAATCCCGCCGCCGCCCAGGTGCACCAGGCCCACGGCGATGCCGATGCCGGCCGCGTTGGAGGCCCCGCACACCGCGGAGAGCGTGCCCAGGCGATGCGTGGTGGCCGTGGTCAGCAGACAGGCCAGGGCCAGGGCTTCCTCGATGCGGGCCTCCTCGTAATTTTTGCGCCGGGCCCACAGCCCCAGCGCCACGGACACGGTGATGCCCTTGTTGCCGGACCCCGCCAGGGACATGACCGTGAGCGGCTCGCCGGACATGCGCCCCAGCACGCCGGAGCTCACCAGCCGCGGGATGCGGAGCCAGGGCTCGCCCTCCGGCCCGGGCACGAAGCCCGCCGGCAGGTGCCCGACGCTATGTTCGGCCATGGCCAGGTTCAGCGCCAGGCCCTCCCGCAGGCGCGCCCGGTCCACCTCGGTGATCGTTCCGGCGAGGGACACCAGCTCCACCAGAGACATGCCGCCGACCTGCTCGCGGACGCGGTCCCCCGCGTCCGAGCCCGCCTGGGCCGCGGCCAGGGGCGCCGCCACGCCATCCGTTTCCAGCCGCGCGAGGCGGGTGTGCTCCTGCTCCAGTACCGCTCGGCCCACGCCCCCTTCGCAGGCCACGGTGCAGTCGATGTAGAGGTCGGGCCGGGAGGCATCCACCTCCACGTGGAGGGCGCCGCGGTCCAGCAGCCGTCCGGCCTGCTCGAGCGCTTCGGGTGTGACGGTCTCAAAAATTTGCAGCGCCGGCGCGGGGTCCGGAAGCACGGCCCCCAGGGCAAGCGCCCAGAGCACCCCGGTGCGCCCACCGCTGTTGGGAATGCCCACGGCGTGGCAGTTCTTGTAGGTGCGCACATCGAGCACCAGCCGGGCCATGCGCGGCTCGCCGCGCCCCTGGCGGGCCGCCAGGCAGGCGGCGTAGGCCACCGCCGCGGGTTCCGTGCAGCCCAGGGCCGGCTTCCATTCGGCGGACAGGTACTCGGTCAGATCCATGGACAACCTCGCGGCCCCCATTCTGGCCGCAAGACCGCATGTCCCCGGTCACAGGCGGAGGAGGAACGGGTTCCGTGAGAAATGCTATTTCGCCACCGATTTCGCCGATTGCAGTGATTGCGCCTCGGATGCCTCCCATGGAACCCCTGCTGCGATGGAACAGGAATCCGCTTTTCATCAACGAAATCGGCGAAATCGGTGGCTAAAAAATTCTTTCAGGCGGCTTCCCCCACGCCGGGGACCCGACTCGTATTAGGCTACGGCCCATGACTTCGCTGATCGGACATCCCCTCCCCGCCTTCTCCCTCCAGGACGACCAGGGTGCCACGGTCACGGCCGCGGACCTCAAAGGCCGCTGGACCGTGCTCTACGCCTATCCCAAGGACAGCACCCCCGGCTGCACCACGGAGGCCTGCGATTTCCGCGACAGCTGGACCCGCGTGCAAGCCCTGGGCGCCCAGGTCTACGGCCTCAGCCGCGACAGCCTCAAGAGCCACCAGAACTTCATCACCAAGCAAAGCCTCCCCTTCCGCCTGCTCTCCGATCCCGAGTGCGCCCTCCTCAAGCCCCTCGGCGCCTTCGGCAAGAAGATGATGTACGGCAAGGAAGTGGAGGGCATCATCCGCAGCACCTTCCTCATCGACTCCAAGGGCGTCGTCCGTCACGCCTGGCCCAAGGTGAGCGTGAAGGGTCACGTGCAGGAGGTGATGGAAACGCTCGAGAAGCTGAAGGGCTGACATGAACTGGTCCTACCTCGGCATCGCGGCCCTCCTGCCGCTCACCCTCGCCCTCGCGGCGACGCTCCTGGCCGGAGCCATCCAAGCCCTTCGACTCCACCGCCAGGGCGGGAGCAGCCGGGTGGCGCTAGGCCGCTTCCTCCGGACGATGGCGCTGGTGTTCCCGCTGGCCTTTGTGGCCGCAACCCTGTGGGATGGCCGGGCCACCTGGCGCGGGCTCCTTGGAGCGGCCCTCGGCCGACCCGTGGACCAACGGGTGATGGGTCTCCTCCGCTCCCATGGCGAGGGGTTCCTTGCCAAGGACCCGGCCAAGGCAGCCACCTGGTTTCGGAAGGCGGCCAACGGCGGCGACGCGCGTGCCCAGTACCTGTTCGCCCGGGCCCTGGCCTCCGGTACGGGAGTTCCGAGGAATCCCGGCGAAGCCCTGACCTGGGCCGAGTCCGCCGCCCGGCAGGGCGATGATGATGCCATGGTGCTGGCGGGGGACCTCCTGCGACCGTCGGATCCCGTTGCTGCCGAGACCTGGTACCAGCAAGCCCTGGCAGCTCTCCGCCCCCGAATCGCCCGGCGTGATCCCGAGGCTTGCCTCGCCCAGGGGCTGATGATGGCCTACGGGAAGGGCACGCCCAAAGACCTTGTGGAGGGTGTGGCCTGGATGAAAGTGGCTGAGCGCCTGGGCCTGCGCGGCCTCAGGGTCATCGCCGTCCACCTGGCCGAAGCCCAGCTCCCACCCACCCAGCGCGCCGAAGCCACCCAGCGCGCCGAGGACCTAATGAAGTCCCTGCCAGCGGAAAAGCGGGGGCAGGATTAACAGGATGAGAAGAAGGATTAACAGGATTCAAATCGCATCGATTCCTTTTTAATCCTGTTAATCCAGCACTTAATCCTGTTAATCCTGTCCAAGCCTTTCGGTGTGCCGCCGCCTACCCCGCCATGATGCTGAAGCCGCCGTCCACGTAGAGCACTTGGCCGGTGATGCCGCGGCCCATGTCGCTGACGAGGAACACGCCGGCATCACCCACTTCCAGCTGGTCCGTGTCGCGCTGCAGCGGGGTGTGGGAACGGTGGGCCTTCAGCTTGGAGCCGATGCCCGGGATGGCCGAGGAGGCCAGGGTCTTGATGGGGCCGGCGGAGATGGCGTTCACGCGGATGCCCTGGGGGCCCAGGTCGGCGGCAAGATATCGCACCGTGGACTCCAGGGCGGCCTTGGCCACGCCCATCACGTTGTAGCCCGGCACCACCCGCTCGCCGCCCAGGTAGCTGAGGGTCACGATGGAGCCACCCTCAGCCATGAGGGGCTGGGCCGCATTGCAGACGGCCGCCAGGGAGTAGGCGCTGATGTCGTGGGCCACGCGGAAGTCCTCGCGGCTGGTCTCCACGAAGCGGCCTTCCAGGGCCTGCCGGGGCGCGTAGGCCACCGCGTGCACCAGGAAGTCGAGCTTGCCCCACTTCTTGCGAATCTCGTCGAAGGCCATGACGATCTGGCTGTCGCTGCCCACGTCCATGGGTAGCAGGAGGGGATTCTTCAGCTCCGCCGCCAGCTCGCGGACGTTCTCGCCCAGGCGCTCGTTCTGGTAGGTCAGGCAGAGCTGGGCGCCGGCCTCGGCCACCTTCTGGGTGATGCCCCAGGCGATGGACCGCTTATTCGCCACGCCGATGATCAGGCCCCGTTTCCCTTCCAACAATCCGCCCTTGGCGCTCATGCGATCTCCTCCAGAGCCATGTGCAAACAATCACTTAGCATAGCCGAACCCGCGCCGCCACGCTATACCCGGGGTCAGGATGGGACCGTTGCCCATGGCTGCCGGATTCTCATGGAAAACCTTCCAGATTCCCACCCCAATCCTGTTCATCCTGCCTTCAATCCTGTTAATCCTGTCTTCGCGTTCGCTTGAAGGATGCCCGTGCCCCTCCCCGTCCCCATCGCCCTTGTGTTCCTGGCCCAGCCCGCGGCGCCATCCTTCCGGGCCGACCTCGACGCCGGGCGCTACCTCAAGGTGCTCGCGGACGCGGAAGCCCGCCTGCGCCAGGACCCGAACGATGCCGCGGCCTGGGCGGCCAAGTCCCAGGCCCTCTCCAGCCTCCAGCGCTTCGCCGAGGCCCACTCGGCCGCAGATCGCGCCTTGGCCGCGAACCCCCGCCTGGCGGACGCCCTCCTGGCCCGGGGCCTGGCCCGGGCGGGCGAGGCCATCCGCCAGCGGGACCTCGGCAGCCTCCGCGGCGCCCTGGGCGCCATGGACGACCTGCGCGCCGCCACCGAAGCCGATCCCACCCTCGCCCCCGCCTGGATGAGCCTCGGTCTGGCCTATGAGATGTTGCCGGGCATCCTGGGCGGCTCCACCCGGAAGGCCCTGCGCTGCGCCGACCAGCTCCGCCGCGTGGCCCCGGCCCGGGGGGACCTTCTCCAGGCCCTGGTCCTGGTGGAAGAAGACAAGTGGTGGGAAGCCCAGCCGTACTTCGGTCGCGCCTTGGCCCAGGCGCCGCAGGATCCCGAAGTGGTGGGCCAGTGGCTCGATGCCCTGGACCGCCGCCCCGCCAAGAAGGCCCTGGGCGAAGCCGGGAAGAACGCCCGCCTGCTCGCCGAGGCCGCTCGTCTGCTGCCCGGCGTGCGCACCCGCGCCCGGGGCGTAGCCGCCACCAGCGACGCCTACCTGCACGGCGGCCGCCCCGACCTCGCCTGGCAAGTGGTCCAGGACCACCTCGCCCAGGTGGACGCCCCCAGCCTCCTCCGCCTGCAGCTCGGCAAAGTGGCCGCCGTCAGCGGTCTCCACCGCCCTGAAGGCCTGGCTGCCCTGGACCAGGTCCTCCGCGAGCCCCTCGAAGGCGGCGCCGCTGGCTACCCCGGCACCTGGTGGCGCAAAGGCCAGATCCTGCGTGACCTCGGAAGGAAAGACGAAGCCCGCAAGGCCGCCCAGGAGGCCCTGCGGCTGGATCCGAAGCATCGGGGGGCGAGGGAGCTGATGGACATACCCTAGCGAACTCGAGATCTTGTCCAGATAAATGTCTAGCGCTGAAAACACCTTGTTTGTGAGCCCTTCCATGAACCTCTCACCAATTCCATTCAATCGCCCACGCGCCATAGGCAGAGAAAGGACCTATCTCCATCAAGCCCTCGAAAGTGAGCGGTGGTGCGGAAATGGAGTCTTTACCCAGCGAGCTCAAGCCCTATTCGAATCCCGATTTGGATTCCGTAAAGTCCTCCTCACACCCTCCTGCACGGACGCTCTCGAGATGGCTGCCCTCCTTTCAGCTGTCGGCCCGGGCGACGAAGTCATCATCCCTTCCTACACCTTTGTCTCTACGGCCAACCCCTTCATTCTCCGTGGAGCAAAGGTGGTGTTCGCAGACAGCCTTCCCCGCCACCCGAACCTGGATCCAGACCAGCTGGAGGCCCTGGCAACCAGCCGTACCCGAGCGATCGTGGTTATGCACTACGGCGGAGTCGCCTGCGACATGGGTAGGATCCTCGGCTGGGCCCAACAGCGAGGCCTTCTCGTGATCGAGGATGCGGCCCATTGCATTGATGCGCGTTTCAGGGACAGCCCTCTCGGGAGCCTCGGGCACCTGGGCACCTTCTCCTTCCACGAGACTAAGAACATCGCTTGCGGAGAGGGGGGTGCCCTCGCGGTGAACGACGAGAAGCTCGCCCCCCGGGCCGAGGTCATCCGCGAGAAGGGCACGAACCGTGCCGCCTTCTTCCGGGGCGAGGTGGACAAGTACGGCTGGGTGGACGTCGGTTCCAGCTTCCTCCCCTCCGAGTTCGCGGCTGCCGTGCTGCTGGCCCAGCTCGAGGAGGTGGACGCCATCCAGGCCAGGCGGGTGGCCATCTGGGAGCGTTACGCGACTGGCCTGTCAGACCTCCCGCGCAGGGGCGATGTGATCCTGCCAGTCCTTCCACCCTACGCCAGCCAGAACGCTCACGTTTTCTACCTGGTCACCGACACCCTCGAGACCCGCTCGCGCCTGATGGCCCACCTCAAGGAACGGGGCATCGGCGCAGTTTTCCACTACCAGAGCCTGCACCAGAGCGCCTTCTACCGGGACCAGCACGATGGCCGCGCCCTTCCGAACTCGGACCGGTTCACGGACTGCCTGCTCCGCCTCCCGCTGTATGAGGGGCTCGCGCACGAGGAGGTCGACCGGGTGGTCGAGGCCGTCACCCAGTTCTTCGGCTAGGTCCGCCGCGCCACGAGGAAGAGTGATCCCCCTGCGGGAAAATCCATGCCAGCCCTGATGAAGGCCCGTTCAACCGTCAGCACCGCTGTCAGGACGCTCTGCTTCCACGGCGAGAGGTCGAACTCCGCGAGGGGATTGAAGGAGTCCTTCTTCCTTTGGATGCGCAGGCGGCTGAAAGCGAGGGCTGGGAGCAGCAGGGACACGAAGGAGCCCGCGCGGAGGGGCTTCAATCCGGCACGCCTCACCTTCTCGAGCAGGTCCTTCCGTCGGTACCGGCGGACGTGGAAGGACTTCTCGTCGATCACAGTCCAAAGCCACGGATGCTGGGGCACCGTGATGAGGACCACCCCCCCGGGCTTGCAGGCCTCCGCCACCGAGTCCAGCACGCGCTGGTCCTCTTCGATGTGTTCCAGCACATCGAAGAGACCGATGGCATCGAATTCCTCCCAGAAGGGAATCTTCCGGGCATCGATTTGGAGGAACGTCGCGCTCGGTAGCCGTCCGGCGGCGTAGGCCAGCCCCTCCACGAACAGCTCGGCTCCGCTCAGCTCGAGGTCCGGATGGACCTCGGCGATTCCCTTCAGAACGAATCCTGTGCCGCACCCGATTTCTAGGAACTTTCCCTCGGGTTCGACATACCGCTTGAATGCCCACTGAAGCAGCCGGTTTCTCGCCCGAAACCAGAAGTGCCCGACCTCCCGGCTGGCCAAGGCCTCGTAGAAAGTGGCGGAGTAGCCCTGCCCCTCCGAGGGGCGCGGACCACCGAGGAGAGGGATCCCGCCGGTCCATTCCGGCTCCCACCCGCAGGCCGGGCAGTGCCACCCATCTTCCTCGAAAAGCCGGGCACAGGACGGGCAACGTTTCACGCCAACCTCTGGAAGACGGTGGCGGAAGCCGAGATCGAGGCCTTCAGGTGGGAGGTATCTGCCATAATTCCGGAATGTTAACCGCAAACGCGCAGGATTCGACGGATCGACCGGCGGAGGAGGGGCCGGGCAGCCTTTTTCGCGAAGGCTCCTTGCTCAGGATACTGGGATGGGTGACCGTGGCTGGGCTGGTGCTCACCTCAATATATCTGGCGGTGAACCGGATCTTCCAGGTGGACGAGGCCCAGCAGGTCTTCCAGTCGGTGATCCTAGCCCGGGGCCAGTCTTCGAGCTTCTACACCTACGCGCCGCTCCACCACCTGGGACCCATGGCCTGGGTGGCGCATCACGCCGGCACGGCCAAAGACATGTTCACATGGGACCGGCTGATCTACCTGGTCGTGTTCTGGATCAACCTCCTGCTCCTCGCACGGATCTGCGCGGGCGGCTGGCGCAACCGGTCCTTCCTGCCATGGCTCCTGTTCGCGGCCACCCTGGAGCCAGTTTGGGACTACGGCTTCGAGATCCGGCACGACAACCTGCTCCTCACCGGGATTCTCCTCCTGTGGCTGCTGGTCCGGGGCGAAGCCCGGCGTTCCTGGGTCACTGCGGGCTTCACCGGCCTGCTTGCCATCGTCCTCCAGTTCATCGCCTTCAAGGCGTTCCTCTACTGGATTCCCTGCACGCTGGCCATCCTACTGTTCCCGCCTCCCGCCGTCCAGCCGTCGGGGCGATTGCGACTGGCGCTCGAATGGCTCGGGGGCGCGCTCCTCGGCCTCGTCCTGGTCCGTCTCGCCTACGCCCTCGGGGGCGGCTGGAGCGTGGCCCTGGAGGGATTCCGGGGAGGCGTATCCGTATCTGCCTCCGTGGAACGCTTCTCCCCCTTCCCCGCCCTGTTCCGGATGGTCAGTCAAACTCCCCTAGTGGTGGCTTTGGGAATGGCAGCCGCCGCGGCCGCCATCCACCGGTGGGTTGCAGAGGGACGGTCCTTCGTAGGCTGGGGGACAGCGTTCCCGGAGCTAGTTCTCCTGACCTGCCTGCTTGCCTCCTTCCTGGCCAACCCGACCCCCTTCCCATACAACCTGCTCTTCCTGGCCCCCTTCCTCCTGATCGCCGGGGCTGGGCTCGTCCGCCGGGTCCTTCCGGAGCGCCGACCGGCCGTCGTAGCCATGGCAGTCGCCACCGCGGCCTTCTGCCACTTCGTGCCCTTCCTGAGCCAGACGTACCGCCATTTCGGCCGAACCAACGACCGGCAGGAAGAGCTCATGACACTCGCAGAGCGGATGACAGACCCCGCCCGGGACAGGGTGTTCGACGGCACCGGTCTCGTTCCCACCCGGGCCACCGTCGGGTACCACTGGCTGGTGCACTCCCTCACCCTCAGGCATTTCCAGGATGGTAGCTGGCCCTCCGTGCGCGAGTTGCTCGAAAAAAATCCGGCCCCGATCGTCATCCCGAACTACCGGACAAACTGGCTTCCCGCAGCTGACCGCAGCTTCCTCACCAGCCACTACGTCGCCCTGGCGGATGACTTTCTCGTGTTGGGCTCCACCATGCCATCCGGGGGCGGAACCTACGTCTGCCTCCAGCCCGGCCGCTACGAGATCATGCTCGCCGGGCCACCGGAGGCCGGGAAGGTGGCTCCGATCGAGGTGGACGGACGCGCCGTGGCGCCTGAATCGGTCCTGAACCTGACCCGGGGCCCCCACGAGGTCAGGACCGAATCCCCTGCCCGGGCCATCATCGTGTGGCTCGGTCCCAGCCTCGACAAGGTTCCCCGGCTGGCTCCGGGCAGCCACCTCAACCTCTTCGTGAACTGGTACTGAATTCCCCAGGATCCCATGGCACCCCACCCTTCCCCGCGCATATCCATCGTGGCCCCGACCTATCGCTGCTCGACTTGCCTAGTGGAACTGCACCGGCGGATCGTCTCGGCCTTCGCAGGGATGCCGGGTTCGGATTTCGAGTTAATCCTGGTGAACGATGGAAGCCCGGAGGACGACTGGCAACGGATCGAGGAACTGGCGACCTCGGATTCCAGGATCAAGGGCATCAACCTCTCCAGGAACTTCGGTCAGCACCATGCCATCAGCGCAGGTGTCGACCATGCGGACGGAGACTGGGTGGTAGTCATGGACGCCGACCTCCAAGATCGGCCCGAGGAGATCCCAAGGTTGTACGAAAAGGCCATGGCCGGGGATTTCGACGTGGTCTTCGCCCAGCGGGTCTTCCGCCAAGATCCGGTAATGAAGGTTCTCCTTTCCCGGGCCTTCAACCTACTGATCAACACCCTCAGCAGCCTTCCCATCGATCCGACCATCGGCAACTTCTCCATCGCCTCGAGGCAGGTCATTACCGCCTACCGGAAACTCCGGGAATCCAGCCGATCCTATGGACTCGGCATCCTCTGGTGCGGGTTCCGGGTGGGATACCTCCCTGTGGAGCATGGCGCCCGGTTCGCCGGACGGTCCTCCTACAGCCTCGGTCGGTCCATCCACCTAGCGCTGGAATCCATCACCTCCCTATCCAACAAGCCCCTCCGGATGGCCATCAATGTGGGGTTTTCCATCTCCTTCACGGCCTTCCTGTACGGCCTGTACCTGATCCTCAGGTACCTGTTCCATGCTGTGCCAGTCCCTGGGTGGACAAGCACCGTCGTCTCCGTGTACTTCCTCTCGGGCATGATCCTCGCATTCATGGGGATCCTAGGGCTCTACCTGGGGAAGGTGTTCGATGAAGTCAAAGGTCGACCGCTCTATATCATTCGGAAAACGCTCAATTTCGACCAGGAACAGGATGGAGTCTGAGGAACTGGCATGCTGACGACCATCCTGGACTACCTGGATTCTGAGCGACCTGGCCGCGTCCAGGTCGGTCCCGCCATCCTAGACGGGGATCGGTCCTTCACGCTCAAGGAAGTGGAACGCGTCGGTCGAATCTTCGGAACCCACCTGCTCCGACTCACGGAGATCCGGCGCCGGCCCATAGCCGTCTTCCTTCCCAAATGCGCAGAGGTCGTATTCGCGGACCTCGGCATCCTCTCCACGGGAAACCTCTTCACGAACCTGGACGTGAAATCCCCCGCCCAGCGCATCCGGAACATCCTGGACAACCTCGATCCGGCGCTCGTCGTCACATCCCGGAACTTGGCTCCATGGCTGACAGAACTCGGCCTCGATAACTCCCGGCTGGTCCTCGTGGAAGACGTGCTCGACGGAACCACCTCCCCAGACGACGCGGTTCTCGACCAGCGACGGCGGGGGATCCTGGATACCGATCCCCTATGCATCATCAACACCTCCGGTTCCACCGGGACTCCCAAAGGCGTCGTCCTGCACCACCGGGGGCTCATCGACTTCATGGAATGGGCCTTCGAGACCCTGCCACTGGACGGAACCGAACGAATCGGGAGTCTTTCTCCCTTCCACTTCGACATCTACCTCTTGGAATTGGTCCTCTGCCTCGCCAGGGGCGCCACCCTTGTGATAATCCCGGAGGAGATAGCGGCCTTTCCGGCCAGCCTCATGCGGTTACTCCGGGAGCGGGAAATCACCTTCCTCTTTTGGGTACCCACCATCATGGTCACCATCGCGAACCAGGGGCTGCTCGAAACCCTGCCCGTGGCGAGCCTCCGAACCATCTTCTTCGCGGGGGAGGTATTCCCCACCCGGCACCTGAACCTATGGAGGAAAGCCCTCCCGGAGGCGGTGTTCGTGAACCTCTACGGTCCCATCGAGATCCATGTGGACTGCACCTACTTCATCGTGGAGAGGAAACTGCAGGACGACGAGCCCCTCCCCATCGGGTTTCCATGCCGGAACACGGACATCCTCATCCTGGACGAAAACGACCGTCCCTGCCCTCCTGGGCGGCAGGGAGAGCTTTGCGTCCGCGGAAGTTCTGTCGCCCACGGGTACTGGAACGACCCGGAGAAGACCGCCCAAGCCTTCGTCCAGAACCCCCTGCAGGATTGCTATCCCGAGCGCATCTACCGGACAGGCGACTTGGTCTACCTGAACGAACGAGGCGAGATCATGTTCGTCGGGAGGATGGACTACCAGATCAAGCACATGGGCTATCGCATCGAGCTCCCGGAGATCGAACACCAGGTGTTGGCCCTTCCCGGCATCCGGAATGCATGCGTGCTGTACCACCGGAGCCGGAAGGAGATCACGCTCTTCTATGAATCGGCCCATGGGACGGTCACTCCGGCCACCCTCCGTCTCGCCCTCGCCGAAGTGTTCCCGAAGTACATGATCCCGACGGTCTTCCACCAGTTGGAGACCCTACCCCGAAACCCCAACGGAAAGATCGACCGCCATGGGCTGCAGGGGCTCTTGGAGGAGCGCCCGTGAGCCTGGGGATCCGCAGCGTCGAGGATTTCCGGCGCGCCCTGCAGGCGATCAAGGCTTCCGGCCCTGGCTTCTCGACCACCTTCTTCGCGGGAATGTCCCAGCTGGAGGTCTGGCTCGCCGCCGGCCGGATCGAGTTCCTCCTCACTCGCGAAGGGCTTCTGATCGCCCGGAGGGATCGCGATTTCCTTCACCTCCACCATCTCGTCCCGGAGCCTGGGGCGCTACCCGGCCTTCTTCAGGCCCTTCCCACAGCATGGAAGGACCGGACGCTCGTGGCTGACCTTGTCGGGCGGCCGGAGGATCTGTCCCGGATCGCGGACGGGTACCTGGGCCACGGATTCCAGGAACACCGGTCCCTGGTGCGTATGGGACGGACGGGCCACCCGGAACCCCGCGCCTTCCGGGATCCTTCGGTGGCGTCCGCCGGGCCGGAGGAGGCCGGGGAGATCGTCGCGTTCCTGGAGCGCCTGCTGGACCGCTTCGCGGAACAGATCCCGGAAGCGGCCGAGGTTGCGGATTGGGCCTCCCAGGGGTGGGTGCTGGCCTCGCGGGCAGACGGACGCCTGGCAGGCGTTCTCATCTTCGAGTACCAAGGCAGGTCCTGTAGGCTCCTCTTCTGGCACGTGGATGAAGCATGCCGCCATGCCGGAATCGGCTCCGGACTCATCCACGAATTTTTCCGCCTGACCCAGGGAGTGACCCGGACGAGCCTCTGGGTGATGTCGGACAACCAGAATTCCCTGGCCATGTATCGGCATTACGGATTCCAGGAGGAGAATGCCGTCGACCGTATCCTGATCCGTCATCCTCTTCCGGAAGGAGCCTCCATATGACCCCTCTCCTCGAGATCCTCCAGGACATCCGCCCCGAGTGTGATTTCTCGGCTTCCGAAGACTTTCTCGCCGACGGCCTGCTCGATTCCATGGACATGGTGACCCTCGTCTCGGACCTCGACCGAACCTTTGGCATCTCCATCGACGGCCTGGACATCATTCCGGAGCATTTCGCCAACCTCCGAACCATCGAGCTCCTCCTGGAGAAGTACGGAGTGAAGGCGTGAACTTCCTCTTCGACGGGTGCGCCCTGACGGGACTGCTCACGGTGCTGCCGTCGCACGAGCGGTCTTTCGTGGACGAGATGGCCAACTTCAACTTCCCGCTGAAGCGGTCCCTAAAGCTCAAGGAGGTCATGGGGTACGACAGGCACCGGATCGTCCAGGGCCCGGTCTGCGCCTCCGACCTCGTCTGCTTCGGCCTGGAGCACCTGTTCAGCCACGGCCTGCTCGAGAAGGACGGGTTCGACGCCCTGGTGCTGGTGACGCAGTCGCCGGACCATTTCATTCCACCCACCAGCAATGTCGTACAAGGCCGCCTGGGCTTGAAGCAGGACCTCCTCTGCATGGACATCAACCAGGGGTGCGCCGGCTTCCTCATCGGCCTGTTCCAGGCCTTCCTGCTTCTCGGCCAGCCTTCCGTGCGGCGCGTGGTCCTCGCCAACGTCGACCTTCTCAGCCGCAAGGTGTCGCCGAGGGACCGCAACAGCTATCCCCTCATCGGCGACGCTGCCTCCATCGCCATCCTCGAGCGCCAGAAAGGGGCCGCTCCCATCCACATGAACCTGAAGATGGACGGCACCCGCCGGGAGGCGCTGATGATTCCCGCCGGCGGCTTTCGCCAACCCTCCTCTCCAGAAACGGCCATCGAATCGGAGGATGCCGAGGGGAACTTCCGGGCCCCTGACAACCTGGTGATGGACGGATCGGCCGTCTTCAACTTCGTCCAGGTCGAGGTCCCCCCGATGATCGAGTCCCTGCTGGAAACCGCGGGCCGCAGCCTGGACGAGGTGGACGCCTTCCTCTTCCACCAGCCGAACCGTTTCATGCTGGAGAAGCTGGCCGACAAGATCGGACTGCCGCGCGCGAAGATGCCGAGCAACATCGTCGAACATTTCGGTAATTCGAGCGGCGTCACCATTCCCCTGGCCCTGGCCTTCAATCTGCGGGAACAGGTACTCCATGAGCGGATCCGCGCCTGCCTCGGAGGCTTCGGAGTGGGCCTCACCTGGGCCTCGATGCTCATGGAGATCGGACCGTTGGGTTTCTGTGATCTGATCGATTTCCAATAGGCAAGGTCACCATGGTCCCAGCATGTGTAAATCCCATGGATATGACAGGGCGGCATGTCCTGGTCACGGGTGCAGGCTCCGGCATCGGCCGATCGGTGGCCACCCTTTTGGATCGCCTCGGGGCCACGCTGAGCCTCGTCGATCTGTCCCCCTCCGGACTGGAGGAGTCCTTGTCCCTACTGGGATCAGGCCGACATCGCACCCTGCTCTCTGATCTCTCCAACCTCCAAGAAGCTGATGACCTCCTCAGGCAGGCGGTGAATGCCGGTGGCCGGCTCTACGGGATGGTCCACTCTGCCGGGATTCAGGAGGTTCTCCCGGCCAAATCCCTGACCGTGGAGAGTTGGAGGAAGGTATTCGCCGTGAATGCCGAAGCTGGCTTGGCTCTCGCCAAGGGGTTCCAGAGCCGGAAGATCTATGGTGGTGAACGGGGGTCCATTGTGTTCATCTCTTCGATCATGGGACTGGTGGGCTCCCCGGGTGCGATCGCCTATTCCATGAGCAAAGCCGCGCTACACGGCATGGCGCGGTCCCTGGCCCTGGAGTACGCGCCGCGAAGCATCCGGGTGAATTGCGTCGCGCCTGGATTTGTGAAGACTGCCCTCCTCGAGAGAACCAGTCGGATATGGGGAGCAGAGCAGGCCAAAGCGGTCGAATCCCTGCACCCTCTGGGCTTTGGCGAACCCGAAGATGTGGCCCATGCTGTAGCCTTCCTGTTGGCCGACACCGGCCGGTGGATCACCGGAAGCGTGCTGGTCGTGGATGGCGGCTACCTCGCCAGATGAGCATCCATCCTTCAAGGAGCATGGTGTGACCTTCCCGCCCGAGAACCCGTTCCCCTCCTGCATTCTGATCACTGGCGCTTCCTCCGGCCTGGGCCGGGAGATCGCCATTCACCTTTCTGCCCACCATCGCCTGCTTCTCAATGGCAGGAACCTTCAGAGGCTTGAAGAGACAAGGGACAGGTGCCGTCCCGCCCCCGGCGGGCACCTGATCTGGCCTTTCGACCTTCTTGAATCGGAGGCGGCCGGCGGCTCCCTCGAGGCCTTCCTGAGGCAGCACGGCGCCCTGGTCGAGGCGTTCGTGCATTCGGCCGCACTGCTTCAGATCCTCCCTCTGCGCAGCCTCACGGTCCAGATGGTGCAAGCGGGCCTGAACGTCTCGGTGGCCTCTCCAGTGGCCATCCTCCAGGCCCTCATGAAGCGGAAAGTGAACCAGAGACAGCTCCGGAATGTGGTCTTCATCTCGAGCATCGCAAGTCAATTCGGGGCCAAGGGCTTCAGTGCCTACGCCGCCTCCAAGGGCGCCATGGACGCCCTGATGAAATCACTCGCTATCGAACTCGCGCCAGAGGTTCGGGTCAATTCGATCCTTCCCGGTGGGATCCAAACCCCCATGACCGAGGGCATCCTAGGGGATCCACAGATGGCTTCGAAATTCGAGCGGGACTACCCCCTGGGGATCGGGGAACCCCAGGATATTTCAGAGATGGTCGAATTCCTGTTGTCCGGGCGCTCGCGGTGGATCACGGGCCAGCCCTTCATCGTGGATGGAGGACGTACGTCCAATATCACGGCTTGAGGCGCGCCCCGTAGGTCAGGCGTTGAACAGGACAATGCCGGCCAGGATCAGGGCCGCCCCAATCCATTGTCTGCGGTGGATGCGCTCATCCAGGAAAAGGACGGAGAACAAGCCCACGAATACATAGTTGAACGGAAGGATGACAACCGCGTACTTCAGCGGGAGCGTCCGGTAGACATAGAGGTTCATGACCGTGACTCCGAGCAGGATGAGGTACCCCACCAGGGTATGGGGATTGAGGTAGACCCTCAGCAAGGGACGCCCCAGGCTCTGCCTGGCTCCGATTTTGAACAGGACATGCCCCACTGCCACCAGCAAGGCTCCGAGGTAGGCGATCAGGAAACACCTAAGCATGGCGGGCCGCCTTCCCGGGATACATCAGACAGCCAATCCCCCCGGCGATCAGAAGGGATCCCGCCAGGTTGAATGACGTCAGGTGCTCGTTGAATACGAACCGGCTGATGAGAGGGATCGCCAGGTAGATGCCGCTCATGAACAGGTAGGCTTTGAAAAGAGGAACGCGGCGAAGAGCCAGCGGCCAGAACAGCGCTTGGAGGGCGAGGCACCCCAACGAGGCCAAGTAGTAATGGTTATGCGACAGCCTATCGACCGTGAAGGGGGTCATGACCATGGCCGCCCGTTTCCCGAACACCGCTGACAAGATCTGAAAGCCGAGCGACAGAAGGATGAAGAAGTAAGACGTTCCTTTGTTCATGGATGGACCTGGTCTGGGCCGATTATTTCATAATGTTTGTGCATGACCAGCCAAGACCGCACGACCTTGAACCCGAGGTGGCCAACCTCCAGGTTCATGATCGGCAGATTAATGGCGGACACTGAGGTGTGAATGTCTCGGATTCCCATATCAAAGTAGGTGGCCAACCCCACGTAATCGTGGATCACCCCAAGTCCGGAAGCCTTGAATTCATTGGAAACCCCCCCGATGAGCAGCCTCGCCTCGTCGGGTCCCGTGCGACGGATGGTGGCGAAACTGACTACCTCCTCCGACTCCAGGCTCCTCATCACAAACACATGCTCCTGGGGGTCGGCAAAGGATTTCCGGACGTAGGCCTGATACCTGCGCCCCGAGAGTTCCGGTCCGAGCATCGGATCAGTCGTGATCCTATCGTGGGCAAAGATGTCAGCCGCGAGTTCCAGCACCGGGTCCAGCCCCGCCTCCTCAGTGACCACCTCGAACCGGTAGGGATAACCCTTCACTTCGGGTCTCAGTTTCATGCGGTGTCGCAGCTGGAGCTGGAATTCCGCAAACCGGAAACCCTGGGATTCGAGGCTCCTGATCGAGGCCACATCCTCCGCAGGTAGCCGCAGCGACGCATACCTCGGCCTCAAGGGCAGGACGGAGGCCTGTTCAAACTGATGGAAGTCCACCGCAGGATCGAAATCCTGGATCTCAACGACGGGACCGCCCAGAACGTACGAATCAATCTGATTGAGTTCAGCGCGCATGCTCACACCCTCGAATCCGCTCAATGCATTTCAACTAATGGAACGCCCGCCATCCATCACGATCGTTTGTCCCGTGATGCCTGTGGATGCTTGTGAAAGCAGGAAGGCGACAGCACCTCCCGGGTCAGATGCAGGAACTTTCTCCCTAGGCCCGCCAAGGCCCAGCAGCAGGCAATTGACCTTGATCCTCGGCGCCCACTCCACGGCCAGGGCGCGCGTCAACGATTCGAGCGCGCCAGATCCAACCGCGCGCTCCGTGTCGCCCCGCCGGGCCGAATGCGCTTCCACGCCAGCCACAAAGACCACGGTGCCAAGGGCCTCCTGATTGAATCGACGGCTGGCCACCAATCGGCAGAGTTCGATGCCGCAGTGGACATCCCGCCGCAAAGCGGATTCAAACTGAAGGCAATCCAGCGGCTCCGGATCGGATCCGGGCTCCGTCACGGCGCAATGGACCAGATTCTGGATGAGGGCGTCCTCGAATTTCAGCTTCGCTCCGAGAGCGGCCTCCAGGCTTTCGACTTCCGAAAGCTCTTGCGCCCAGATGAGGTGAGGCGCGGAAGGGACGCAGGATCGGCGCAGCCGTTCGAGTTCCTCGGCGTCCTGATCCGCCAGCAGCAACCTTCGGGTCCTGGCCAGATGGAGCGCGATGGCGGTGCCTGCCTTCGAAGTGGCACCAGTAATGAGGGTGAGCAGGTGTTCCAAGGTTCAGCTCACGGATGAGGGGTAGTCCACGATTTCGCACATCCGAAGAGGACCCAGGTCCATCACCATTGAGCTCCAGACGAGGCCGACCCCGAACCCGGCGATGCAGGCCCGGATCCGTTTCTCCAGGAGCGAGGACCCCAGGTTGTGGGTAATGTTCGTGGGGATGCTGACCGAGGCGCTGTTGCCGTAGATCCCCACGATGTTGCTCGGCAGCTTCTCCCTGGGGATCCTCAGCTTGTCCGCCATCTGCTGAAGGATGAACTGGTTTGGCTGGTGGAACAGGAACCGGTCGATGCTGTCGATGGTCTCACCTGAAAACACAAGAATCTCCTCGATGAGCGGGGGCACATCCTCGAGGGTGAAATTGAAGACGCCTGCCCCGTTCATGGCAATGTGCTCGAGGCTGCGATGGACCCCCTCCTCGACAGGAACGACTTGGAGGGTTTCCTGGGTGGAAGGCTGGCGGTAGGCCCCGGCCGGCACGATGATCGAATCGAAGCGGGAACCGTCGGTCCGGATGTTCATGAATGTCGGCGCGACTCCCTCGGTCCGGGAGACGACCGTGGCAGAACCGGCGTCACCCACCAGGGGCCAGGAAACCCGGTTGAGGGGAGACAGTTGCTTGCTTGCAGTATCTCCGCACAGCAGCACCACTTTCCGCATGCCCGGAAGATCCAGGAGCATGAACGACTGGATGAGTCCCAGCAGGAAGCCTGAGCATCCCTGGGGCACATCCATGCACAGGACCTCCCGATCAAGGCCCATCCGACCATGGATGACGTTGCTTGAAGGAGGAACGAAATAGTCCGGGGTGAGCGACACGAACACGATGGCCCCGATTTCATCCCGGCCTAGAGCGCCCGAATCCAGGAGCCGCCGGAAGGCCGCCACACAAAGATCAACCGACGTCACATCCGGAGGGGCGATCCGGTGCCGGTCCACGCCCATCATTTTCTTGAACCGCCGCGCCTTCTCTTCCGTGAGCTGGTAGTTCTTGAACTCTTCATCGAACCGCAATTCCTGCTGTGGAACGGTAACCACCATCGACTCGATCGCCTTGTTTCCGAACGTGGTCCTCATGCTGTTCCCCCGAATCAAACCACCGTGCGACCGCCATCCACGCTCATGAGCATACCCGTGATCCACCGGGCTTCTTGGGAGACCAGGAACCGCACGGCCGCCACCACGTCTTCGACCCGGCCGATGCCCAACGGGTACTTCGAAGCAGCCTTCGAAAGAAAATCCGGACCCTCAAGAGTCGTCTTGGACATGGGCGTCGGGACAATGCCAGGCAGCACCCCATTGACTCGCACCTGTGGCGCCAGCTGGACAGCCAGGGCCGCCACAAGACCATCCAGGGCGCCCTTCGTGGCACTGTACAGCGCTGCCCCCGGTTCACCCCTCCGGCTTGCGGCACTCGACACAAGCACCACGGATTCCAAGCTCTGTGGATCAGGCCCCTGGAGGATGGCCTGCAACATCGCCACGGCGGAAAGCACATTCACCCGGAACTGTTCCCTGACCATGGCAGGCCGGGCCTCCCGGACTGCCCCCACCTGCACCATCCCTGCGCAATGAACCAGGCACGACACGCGCTCGCCCCCCCACAGGAGGGCGGAAAGCCCATCCTTGACCCCCCCCAAGTCCCGCAGGTCCGCCACCCATTCGAGGTGGTGCCCAGGACGGGGGCACGCTTCCGCCAACGCACAGGTGCGCGCAGGATCCCGGCCATGAAGGAGGAGAGCCCTCTGCGGGGCAAGCGACATCGCAATCGCATGCCCGATGCCTGAGGTACTTCCTGTGATCAGGGTCCGAGCGCCGGGCATGAAGACAGCTATTTCCTGCTGGTACGGCTTGCCAGGAAATTCGCCAGATCCGAAGCCTTGATAAATTTGGAGATGTCCTCCGGAGTGATGGTGACCCCGTACGCGGAATCAGCCATGGCCAGGATGGAGAGCACGGTCAGGGAATCCCAGTCGGCGAAATCACGAAGGACATCGTCCGGCCTGACTTCTTCGATATCGAGGATCTCGGCCAATCGGGTGTACAACTCGTCCATATCGCAACAACCTCCATAGCTGGCGTTCAGCACGTGGGCAAGATTCAGGCCTGGTTCTAGGGTAGCTGAAGAATTCCGCCGTACCGCTCTACCTCCCGGATGATTCGGTGCCAGGTCTCCAGCTTCCGGTACCACTCCAGGGTGATGGTGGTGCTGTCCTTGGCGAGCCGGCCGGCCTCAAGGCCCTCCCAGATCTCTCGGGCGCCATCGGCCGCGGTCCAGCGGGCCGTCCAACCCAGGGTCCGCTCAACCTTACCGAAGGCCACGCGGTAGGAACGATGGTCCGGATCGCCGTACCACTCGATGGAGACGGGACGGGGCATGACCCTGACCATCTCCTGGGCAAGGGGCCCGAGCTGGTAGTTGTTCCGGTCGGAACCCACGTTGAAGATCTCGCCGTTGATGCGGGAGGGCTCCGCCTCCAACAACAGGCACATCACGTCGGTGGTGTCCTGCACGTGGACCATCGGTCGCCACTGACTCCCGTCCCGCATGAGCGGGATAACGCCGTTCTTCCAAGCCCCGTAGGTCATACCATTGATCGCAAGGTCGAAGCGCATCCGCTGGGAGGCCCCATAGACGGTCGCCTGGCGGATCACCACGACGGTGAAGGTGTCAGAAGCCAGAGGGAGCACAGCCTGCTCCGCCATCTCATTGGCTCTCGCGTAGGTGGTGAGGGGATTCGTCGGAGCGGTTTCATCCACCAGCCGATCCTCGCCCTGGAACCCGTAGATGCTGCAGGAGGATGGAAGCAGGTAGCGCTGCACCCCGAGGTCCCGCGCCAGGCCGGCCGTCGCCGCTCGGGAAGCGTGGTTGATCTGGTACGTGGCCTCCTGGAATAGTTCCCCGCTCGGGTCATTGGAAATGGCCACCAGGTCGATGACGGCGTCGATCCCGGCGAGATGCTCCGGCCCCAGCCGCCGCGAGTCCTCCTGGACGACTTCGAGCCCTTCCTGGGACGGGAGCTTGTCCAGCCCGAAGAAGAACCGGTCCAGGGCCCGCACGCGGTATCCACGGTCGAGGAGCTTCGGGACGAGCACACTTCCGATGTAACCTCCAGCCCCGGTCACCAGCACCGTTCGGATCATGGCCGACCCCCTTTCTCTTCTTGAAGTCCGCCGATCCTGTTCTCGCAGGCGAGCATCATGGCGTTCGCCTCTGCAAGGCTCTCGAAGGTTCCCGCGTCGGTCCAGCCACCTTCCACGATGTCGTAGCTCAGTTGCCCGAGCCGGATGTAGCAGTTGTTCACCGACGTGATTTCGTACTCGCCCCGGGGGGAGATCCCCATTTCCCGGATGAGGTCCCAGACTTGACAGTCGTAGCAGTAGGCGCCCACCACCGCATAGGAACTCTTGGGGCTGGCAGGCTTCTCCTCAATTTCGAGGACTTGTTTCTCATCCAGCGCCGCCACGCCATAGCGGGAGGGATCGTCCACACGCTTCAGGAGCACCCGGGCGCCGCGGTCCTGCTCGAGAAACCGTCGCACAAACCCCCGAATGGAATGAGTAAAGATGTTGTCGCCCAGCAATACGGTCACTGGTTGACCCCCAGCGAAATCCTCCGCAAGGGCGAGGGCATCCGCGATGCCCAGCGCATCTTCCTGCACCCGGTAGGTGAACTGGCAGCCGAAGGCCTTGCCGCTGCCCAGGAGGCGAACCACCTCGCCCATGTGCTCCGTGCTCGTGATGATGAGGATGTCCTGGATGCCGGCCCCCACCAGTTGTCGTACCGGGTGGAAGATCATCGGCTCCCGGCCCACAGGAAGGAGGTGTTTGTTGGTGACCTTGGTGAGGGGGTAGAGGCGGGTGCCCTTTCCTCCGGCCAAGACAATGCCCTTCACGCGTTGGTCGCCTGAGGTGTGCATGAAAACCCCGGATGGTATCCCAGGAGTCTACACTGCGGCATCGTTCCGCCCATTCCCCGATGCCCCACCGCAGGCCTTCTCCGGAACAGGCTGGGCATGCCCCTATAAACCCACACCCGAATGCCCCATCGCGCCATTAATGTGACGCCCCAGGGCACCCACGCCTCCTTCGGGACCAAAGTAAGTCTCGCCTTCTCTCTGTTCACCTTGGTTAGATGGGCCTAGAATCCCTTCATACAGCCCCTGGCACGAGATTTGAAACCTAGTCTCGGCCCCATCACAAAGGAGACGCCTCATGAAGAAGCAGTCCGGCTTCACCCTCATCGAACTGCTGCTGGTCCTCGCGATCATCGGCATCATCAGCGCCATCGCCATCCCGGCCCTGCTCAGCCAGCGCGCCCGGGCCCGCGACAAAGCTTCCATCGACAACATGGTCGGCCGTGTGGGCGATCTGGTGGGCCAGTGGGATAAGTCCCGTGAGGCGGGCACGCCTGCTTCGGGTGCCATCGCCAGCATGCAGGCTTATCTGACGAATACCGGCGGCGCTGACAAGAACCCCTGGAACGGCACGGCCGGCGCTCCGTCTACTGCTTTCAATGCGTCGTTCAACACTCAGACCGGCAACATGACCGCCAGTGCGTTCGCCACCGCCTGTTCGGGCACGGCGACCACGGGTAATTTCGGTCAGGCCCAGTTCAGCTACCAGATTCCCACGGCCTCGGGTGCCCCCGGGTTCTTTGGTGGCGCGGTCTATGTGCAGAACAAGGTGTCTGGTAAGAATGTGGTCATCAAGGTCTCCAGCCTCGAGTAGCCTTCAATCTCGACATATCTTAATTGAACGGGGGGCCGCGGCCCCCCGTTCTCGTGCTGGAGTTCCGATGCTTCTGCTTCGCCGCCTGCGGCTCCTGGCCCCGTTCCTGGCCGGAAGTTTCGTCCTCCTATTGAGCCTCGCCGCCCTCTGGACTTACTACCGGGGACCAGCCGTGGGCCTCTCGGGGTTCGTGGCTGACGGCCTCCATAACCCCACGGCGCGAGCCTTCGCGATCTCGCTGCTCTTGCGAGAAGTACTTCCTCTTTACCTGGGCGCGGGAATCCTCCTCTGGTTGGTATCCCTAGCCTGGGGCACCATTTTTGATCGGAATTGGGGGCAAAACTGGGGCTTCGGAACGGCCTTTGGGCTCACCCTTGCAGCAATAGCTTGGATCCACCTTGCCCTTTGGTGGCGAGTGCCATCCGCCCTCTGGGTGATTCCTGTTGTTCAGCACCTGCCCTTTTTCCTCACCTTTCCTTTGCTCATTCTGCTCATCGTAGGCCCCATGGCCCGATGGGCCAGCCTTCGTTGGGGGCGTCGGGCATGGTACTTGGTACCAGGATGGTTGCTTATCTGGTCCGCCTTGGCTCAGACACCTTTCCTTCTGAGTCGCCGTATCCCAACGGAACCACCCGGGCGAAGACCCGTACAGATTCTTCTGCTGGGCATCGACGCGCTTCGGCCGGATATCGCCGAACCTGAAGGCTTAGGAACCTGGTCCGGCACGCACTACCCGAATGCCTACACCATGGTGCCAGCCACCCGTCTCTTCTACAGCCTGCTCTGGGGGGGCGACCCCGCTCAGTTCAGCATCGGAACCGCCCTGCCCTCCGAGGAGGAAATTAATGGGAAACTGCGCTATGCCCTCCTGGATGCTTACCGCGCCCGGGGTTTGAAGGTTCGCTTCTATATCGACGATGGCGGCACGATCGGTCTGGCGGGCCGAGGGTCCAGTTTCTTCGATGACACCGCCATGCCTGCTGCTGGATGGGAGAACTTCGTCAATTCGAACCTGGCCGTCCATCTTCCCCTCTATGCCAGTTGGCTGGACACACTTCGGGTGTTCCCCTCCACCAATCCCTGGGCCGCTTTAGAAGCGGGGCTGAGGGAGACTCTGGAACGTGGACGAGGCGCGGATGTGGTGATGTTCCACTCCTGCCACCTACACCAACCCATCTTCCTCAGTCGGCCTGAACTACAGGACATTCCTCACTGGTGGACCTTGCGCCCAATGGACCTCCGGCCGGTGCCTGGGCTTCCGGCGGTCCGCCCAGAGGACGTGGCCAACACCGATGTTCGGAAGGATCCACTCGGCACCTATCGCATCCGGGTGCGCCATCTGCTCACCGCCTGGAAGCCCATGTGGCAAGATCTCCAGCGAGACCCCGACTATGCCCAGGCGACCCGCGTGCTCTTCGCGGATCATGGAGAACGGTTCTACCATGCCACAGAGACCCTCCGACTGCAGGGCACCCACGGCTATGACCTAGACCCCTGGGAGTTGCGGGTTCCATTCGTGGTGGCCGGCCCCGCATTCAGGAACGGCTCAGGCCCACAGCAGGCTGTGGACATGCTGGAACTCCGTGATGCCATGGCCTTGAAGCTCCTGGCACAGAAGCCCATCACCCCCGCCAGTTTCGGGTCTCGGCCTTTTGCAGCCGTTCGCTACCATACCCTCTCTACTGACATCTACCGGCCGGATCCGGACGGAGTCCATTACCTTGCCTACGATTCAAAGAATATCGTCCAAGGGGCGGCCATGTTGCCTCACGGAGTCTGGTTGCTCCGCTTCCAAGCAGATCTGGACGAGCGACAGAAGGAAATCAGCGTGGCCCGCGCTGAAGAGGATCGGCTCGACATCTACAAGCCGCTAGCAGGCGGCGGCGCCCACCACATCACGTACCAGGGATTTGCTCTAAAGAGCATGGTTGAGATCGACGAGGTCTCCTTCCAGAAAGCCAAACATGAGATCGAAGCTGAATACCTGAGGCCCCTCTCCCTGCCGTCGACCCGGTAGGTTCATGTCAGAACTCAATGGGCCCCGCCATGGTCATGGCGGGGCCCATTGAGTTCTGGTGTCTCCCTGCTTTACTTAAGGCGCGCCAGTTCCTCGCCAGACTGGTTGGTCTGGTAGGCAGTGGCACCACCAAGGGTGGTGTCGGTAACGGTCAGAGTGTAGGTGAGGCCACTGTCATCGACCGCCACGGTGTAGTTCATGAGGCTGTTGCCTTTGGGCTGGAACGTGGGGAGAAGGGTGGGGCCGGTGCTGGCGCTGCCGTCCGCCTTCCATTCATAGGTGCCCTTGACCGCATAGATGCCCGTCTCGGCCTTGCGGTTCTCCAGTGACATCTGGAGGGACTTGGCGTTGGACATGGCATCGCCGATGACCCGGGCCCTGCGCCGCTGACCCAGGTAGCTGGGGATGGCGATGGCGCTGAGGATGCCGATGAGGGCCAGGACCAGCAGGAGCTCGATGAGGGAGAAACCCCGCGCCCGGCCGGCACGGCGGGGCGACAGGCGGGACAGCAGACCGGACATGAGAGGACCTCCAGGATGTTCAGGGAAGCATGCAAAGCGCGTGCGGAACGGCGCCCGCTCAGTCTTTCCCGAACACGTTGGCCAGGTTGAAGATGGGCAGATACATGGCGATGACGATGAAGCCGATGATGCCGCCCAGCATGGCGATCATGATGGGCTCCATGAGGCTGGTGAGGTTGGCCACGGCGTTGTCCACCTCGTCCTCGTAGAAGTCCGCCACCTTGGAGAGCATGGCGTCCAGGGCGCCTGTGGCCTCGCCCACGCCCACCATCTGTACCACCATGGGCGGGAAGACCTTGGTCTCCGCCAGGGGTGTGGCGATGTTGCGGCCCTGTTCCACGGCGTCCTTGGACTTGAGAATGGCGTTCTGGATCACCATGTTGCCGGAGGTGCGGGCCGTGATATCCATGCCTTCGAGGATGGGCACGCCGGAGCTGATGAGGGTGCCCAGGGTGCGGCAGAACCGGGCGACGGCCGTCTTCCGGAGCACGTCGCCGATGATGGGGATCTTCAGCATGAACGCATCGATCTGGAGGCGGCCTGCCGGCGTCTTGTAGTACTGGCGCAGGCCCACCACGATGAGAGTGATCGCGATGATGATGAGCCAGCTGTAGTTGATGAGGGCGCTGGAGAGGGCCATGCAGACGAGGGTGGGGAAAGGCAGCTTGCTGCCCAGGCCGTCATACATGGCGGAGAAGACGGGGATCACCTTCACCATGATGATGACCACCACGGCGATGGCGATGGTGATGACAGCCACCGGGTAGGTCATGGCGCCCTTCACCTTGGCCGTGAGCTTCACGGCCTTCTCGATGTAGGTGGACAGACGCTGGAGGATGACATCCAGGATGCCTCCGCTCTCGCCCGCGCCCACCATGTTCACGTAGAGGTCGTTGAAGGCCTTGGGGTGCTTGGAAAGCGCTGCCTGCAAAGTAAGACCTTTCTCCACGTCCTCGCGCACGGCCTCGATGATCTTCTGGAAACCCTTGTCCACCTGCTGGGCGCCC
The DNA here is from genome assembly GCF_022808815.1 of Geothrix paludis. Lineage (GTDB taxonomy): Bacteria > Acidobacteriota > Holophagae > Holophagales > Holophagaceae > Geothrix > Geothrix paludis. The sequence goes on from NZ_JAKZLC010000005.1 coordinate 81,312, forward strand.
AGGATCTCCAGGCACTGCACCAGGGGCAGGCCGGCGTCGATCATCACGCTGAACTGCCGGGTGAAGATGGCCAGGTCCTTGGGTTTCACCTTGCCGAAGGACTTGGTGCCCTTGGCGGCCATGGCGCTGATGCCCGTAACTTCGATGCCGTTGCGCTTCAGGGTGGCGGCGGCGGCATCCCGGGATTCGGACACCAGGACGCCCTCCTGGGCCTCCCCCATTCGATTCTTGCCTTTCCATGCGTATGCGGGCATGCGGACCTCGGCGGACAGCTGGGAACGATGGTGCCTTCAGGATAGGCAGGAATGGATCAGTGGTGAAGAGCTAATGGGTCGCAGAGAAAGGTTTAGGTGTACTTGATGTTGGGATTCCTGCCTCCCAGCGCGGGATTGCTGGTGGCGGCCGGCTGGGCGGCGGTGGCCCCGCGGCCGCCGGCCGCGCCGACGCCCACGCCCCGGTTGATGAGTTCCCTCAGTTCGTCGGCATTCGAGGTGTACTCGAAAGCCTGCTCCTGGCTGATTTCCTTGCGGAGCACCAGGTCCGAGAGGCTCTGGTTGAAGGTCTGCATGCCATATTTCGTCTGGCCGGACTGCATGGTGCCGTAGATCTGGTGGATCTTGTCCTCGCGGATGAGGTTCCGGATCGCGGAGTTGGGGATCATGATCTCCAGGGCAAGGGCCCGGCCCTTGCCGCCCACCTTGGGAATGAGGCTCTGACAGATGACGCCCTCCAGCACCAGGGAGAGCTGGGCCCTCACCTGGGCCTGCTGGTGGCTGGGGAACACGTCGATGATGCGGTTGATGGTCTGCACGGTGCTGTTGGTGTGCAGGGTGGCGAAGGTGAGGTGACCTGTCTCGGCGATGGTGAGCGCCGATTCGATGGTCTCCAGGTCGCGCAGCTCGCCCACCAGCACCACGTCGGGATCCTGGCGGAGGGCCGAGCGCAGGGCCTTCTTGAAGCTGTGGGTGTCCGCGTGGATCTCGCGCTGGTTCACCAGGGCCCGCCGGTGCTTGTGGACGTATTCCACCGGGTCCTCGATGGTGAGGATGTGGACGGGCTCCTCGGCATTGATCTTGTCCACCATGGCGGCCAGGGTCGTGGACTTGCCGGAGCCCGTCACACCGGTGACCAGCACCAGGCCGCGGGGCTTGTCGCAGAGGGCCTGGACCGAGGGCGGCAGGCCCAGCTGGTCGAAGCTGCGGATGTTCTCGGGGATGGTGCGGAAGACGCCCGCCGTGGCGCCGCGCTGGTTGAAGACGTTGGCGCGGAAGCGGGCCACGCCCTGGAGGCCGAAGGAGAAGTCCACCTCCAGGTCCTCCTCCAGGCGGTGCTTCTGCTGATCGGTCATGACGCCGTAGCAGAGCCAGCGCGTCTGGGACGCGTCCATGGGAGGCAGCTTGAGGGGCACCATGCGCCCGTCGATGCGGATCTGCGGTGCCGAGTCCGTGGTGATGTGGAGGTCCGTACCCCCGTACTCCACCATCGTCTTGAGCAGCTGCTGCAGCGGAGCTACGTAGTTGGAACCGATTTCACTCATGCCGAACCTCGGGAAAGACAACTGCCTGGACAGGATTCACAGGATGAAAAGCAGGATTAACAGGATTCAGGCTGGCGCGGGGAGCGGAACTTCTTCTTCACTTGGAGGCTCCGGGCTCCGAAATTCAGGAGCAAGGCCCGTTCCAGGCCGGTGGCAGCCAAGTAATTGACGACTTGCACCTCGTGCTCGGGGAGGACGGCCTGCACGGCCTTCAATTCAAGGATCAGGGATCCGTCCACCAGGAGATCTGCTCGGTACTGCCCGACCAGCTCGCCCCGGTAGCGAACCTCGAGCTTCACCTCTCGCTCGAAGGGAATGCCATCCATCACCATCTCGAGTGCCAGCGCGTTCTGGTAGACGGCCTCAGTGAACCCTGGCCCGAGGACGGAGTGCACCCTCATGGCCGCCCCAATGACGCGCCCCGAAAGCTCATCCAAAACAGCCACGTCCACCCAGCCATCCTGCTTTTGAAGTCCTGTTAATCCAGCTTTTAATCCTGTTAATCCTGTCAAAGAACTTCGCCGGTGTGGGTCGGCGCCTACAACACGGTCTCGCGGATGATCTCTTCGATGGTGGTGACGCCGTCGAGCACCTTGCGGCAGCCGGAGCGGCGGAGGGTGATCATGCCCTCCTTCTGGCCCTGCTCGCGCAGCTCGATGGCGGAGGCCCCCGTGAGGATCATGTCCTTCAGGGTCTCCGACATCTCCAGCACCTCGTAGAGGCCCACGCGGCCCTTGTAGCCGCGCTTGTTGCAAATATCGCACCCGACCGGCTTGTAGAAGGTGATGCCCCGCTGGATCTCCTCCGGGGTGAAGCCCACCTCGCGCAGGGCCTCCTCGGGCTGGTGGTGGGTGTCAACGGCTTTGCAGCTACCGCAGAGGCGGCGCACGAGGCGCTGGGCACAGATGATGTTCACCGAAGTCGCCACCAGGAACGGCTCCACGCCCATGTTCATGAGGCGGTTGATGGTGCTGGGGGCGTCATTGGTGTGCAGGGTGGAGAGCACCAAGTGGCCCGTCAGCGAGGCCTTGATGGCGATCTCGGCGGTCTCGAAGTCGCGGATCTCGCCCACGAGGATGATGTTGGGATCCTGCCGGAGAAAGGAGCGCAGGGCGGCTGCGAAGTTGAGGCCGATCTGCTCCTTCATCTGCACCTGGTTGATGCCGGGAAAGTTGAACTCGACGGGATCCTCGGCCGTCAGGATGTTGGTGTCCACCGTGTTGAGCTTGGCGATGGAGGAATATAGGGTGTTGGTCTTGCCCGATCCCGTGGGTCCCGTCACCAGCACCATGCCGTAGGGCTTGGAGATCTGCCGGTCCCAGCGCTCCAGGCTCTCGGGCTCGAAGCCGAGCTTGGTGAGGTCGAGCATGAGCTTGTCGCTGTCCAGCAGCCGCAGCACGATCTTCTCGCCGAAGAGCGTCGGCAGGATGCTCACGCGGTAGTCGATGACCTTCTGCCGGCCGCCCATGTTCACGCGCAGCTTGATGCGGCCGTCCTGGGGCAGGCGCTTCTCGGCGATATTGAGCTTGGCCAGGATCTTCACGCGGGAGGTGAGGGGATCCCTCAGCTTGAGGTTCGGCCGCATGACCTCCTGGAGGATGCCGTCGATGCGGAATCGGATGCGGTAGTTCTTCTCGTAGGGCTCGATGTGGATGTCCGAGGCCCCGCGCTTGATGGCGTCGATGAGCACCATGTTCACGAGCTTCACCACCGGGGCGTCTTCGCTGCCCTTCTTCAGGGCGCCGACGTTGATGCTCTCCTCGTCATCGTCCGTGGCTTCGTACTCGGCGTCGGCATCCAGTTCCTGTTCAAGCTCCTGGAGGTCGAAGTGCTCGTCCTGCTCGTTGAAGGGATTGGCGGGGCCGGTGTCGGTGGGACCGGCCGCCGCCGCGCCGCTCATGGTGGCCCGCGCGCCCTGGGCATCCGCCAGGCGCAGGCCGCTGGAGCCGCCGTAGTACTTCTCGACCGCCCGCACCAGGCCCATCTCGCTGGAGACGACGGGATCCACGTTGTAGCCGGTGTGGAACCGCACATCGTCCATGGCGAAGATGTCCGTGGGATCAGACATGGCCAGGGTCAGCACGTTGCCGGTGCGCTGCAAGGGCAGCACCTTGTGGCGCTGGGCCAGGTCCTTCGGAATCAGTGCGATGACAGCAGGATCGATGGGCGGCCACTGCTCCAGGTCCGCAGCGGGGACGCCGTACTGCATGCCCAGGAAGCTCACGATGTCCTGATCCGAGCAGTAGCCCTGGCGCACGACGATGCTGCCCAGCTTGCCGCCTTCCCGGCGCTGGATCCGGATCACTTCTTCCAACTGGGCATCCGTGATGAGCTGAGCTTTGACTAGCATTTCCCCTAGCTTGCTGACCACTGGCTGCCTCCGGATGGGGTGATGCGATGGTAACACCTCCCGGAGGTATCCCACGCCCGGCCCATTGTATGCTTTCGCCATGCCTGCCCCAGGGACTCCGCCCCAGCGTCTGATGCTGGCCCGGCAATTGATCCGGGAGAAGGGTCTATCCAGGACGGACCTGGCCCTGCTGGAGGACATCCTCCGGGAAGGGGCCGGGGATCTGGATCCCCTGCTGGAAGCGCCTTCCGGCGAGACCGCCAGTACCGGGGAGTCCCCGGCCCAGGCCAACCTGCGACGCAACCTCGGACTCTTCCTGGCCTTCCTCCACCAGTTCTCGCCCCGCCGCCTCGGCGAGGCTCGGGTCGCCATGGGGCTGGTGCTGCAGCATAGCCTCGGGCGGCTGGCCCACCTGACCGGCACCGCTCACCGGGAGCTGATGGTGGAACACGAGCAGCCGGCCTGGGTGGGCCTGCTCCTCGATCTCCTGGCCTCGCTCCGCACCATGGCCGCCCCGCCGGGTGAGGAAGCCGGAACCCTTCAGGCCCTGTGGGCGGCCTTCCTGGAAGACCACCGCGATTCCTTCCGCCAGATCATGACCGCGCTGCAGACGTGCAAGGACGGGCCGGAAGCTGTCGCGCGACTGAACGCCCAGATGAAGGTGGTCAACCGGGCCATCCAGGGGCAGGGCCGGCTGGAGGAATCCCTGGCCCGGCTGGCGGAGCACCTGGAAGCCTGCATCCCTCCGGAGTTCCATGCCCGCGTGGAGCCCCTGCTGCTGCTGCAGCACGTGGTGTCCAACCTGCGCCTAGGCCTGATGCGGCCCATGGACCGGGGCATCCATTGGCCCGCGGTGGAGCAGGTGCGGGGAAGTCTGCGCTGGCTCTGGGACCACCTGGGCTGGGTGCTGCCCCGCATGGACGCCGAGCTGTTCAGGGACCGCACCCCGGCCGAGCTGCGGCAGCTGCTCCGGGATCTCCGCGCCGGGGATCCAGCCCTCTTCTCCGTGGTGGCCCGGGCCCTGGCCAGCCACATCTCCCTCCTGGGACTCATGGAATCCCTGGAACCTTCGGCCGGGACCGGTTCCCAGGAGATCTACGCGTCCGTGCCCACCTTCCTGGTCATCGAATCCGAGCTGGGCCGGGTGGCGGAGCGCGCCTACGACCCCGGCCGGGCCGCCCTGGTGGACCCCGACCGGCCCGAGGCGCCCCGGCTCCGGGCCTACCTCCGCCAGGCCGTGCTGAGCCTGCGCCAGGACCAGGGGACCCTGCGGAGCCTCCTGCAGCAGGCCCTGGCCGGGGCCGACGCGGAGCAGGTGGCCCACGCCCAGGACAGCCTGCGCGGCCTGCTCATCAACCACCAGAAGCAGCTCATGGGCGAGCTCGTGGGCCTGTTCTCCCCCGACGTGCAACAGCGCCTGTTCCCGGACTCCCCCAGCCTGATGGAAGAGGGGGATCGCCTCCGGCTGCGCATCCAGCGGCTCTGGGAACAGGTCCCGCCCATCCACACCCACCTCCTCCTGAGCCTGGAGCTCCAGGACTGGCCGCGGCTCGCCCTGGGACTGGCCCAGGCCTACCGTCACCTGCTGGCCTTCCGCCGCAGCCCGGAGTTCCCCCTGATGCGGCGGCCCGACCGCGAGGAGGCGGAGCGGCTCATCGAGGACCTGGGTCAGCTGCTGGAATCCCCGGAGGAAGTCCATCAGGCCCTCCGCGATGCCATGGACGTGCTGGGCGAGCTGCTGCGATTCCTGGAGCTGTTCCTGCTCCGGATCAACGCCCGGGTGCCCCTCATCCGGCAGGACCTGGAAGTGGCCCAGGAGGCCCTGCAGCTCATCGCCGGCCTCAGGGGAAGCCCGGCGGGATCCGAGCGTGCCCGCCTTTCCCACAAGCTGATCCAGAGCACCAAGCGCCTCGGCGTGCGCGATGCCCAGGCCGTGGTCCTCCTCAAGCGCTGGATCCGCGCCGAGCGCGGGCAGCGAGAAGGCTCGCTTCCCGTCCTGGAGCCGCTCGCCGCCCACCTCGGCCAACTTGCCATGAGACTCGAAGCCGCGCTGGGCTGACCGCCCGCGAACGACCTGACCCCCACCTCCCCGGAGCCCCATGCACCACATCCACTGGCTGGAACCGCAACCATCCACGGCCGGCCATGCCTTGAGATCGGCCCTGGAGGCCTGGGGTCACGACGTGGTGCCTGGGCCGGGACCCGGTTCGCTGGTGCTGGTGGCGGAACGGCCCGATCCGCGGCTGATCCCCGCGGAAGGATCGGAAATCCTGTGGTGGGTCCAGGAGGCGGAGGCGGAGGAGATCAGCGCCGTGCTGGAACAGCGGCCGGGCTGGGTGATGCGCCAGGACCGCCCCCTCGAGGCGGCCCGGGAGGCGCTCCGGCACCTGCGGCAGCGGGACCTCGGCAGCGAAGGATGGCTGCGCCAGATGCTCCACCTGGCTTCCCTGGACGAGCTGCTGAAGCTCATGCTGAGCCGCGCCATCCGGCAGTCCCGGGCGAAGGGCGGCGCGATCTGGCTCCGGAAGGAGAACCGCTTCTACCAGCGGGCCGGCGACGGGTCCTTCCCGGAAGCCCCCCTGCCCCGCCACGAGGCCCTGGACCTGGTGCGCCGGGGCGAGGCCTTCCTCCTGGCCGCCTCGGAACAGCTGGGCCTCCTGCGCCTGCTGGAGCCCCTCGAGCCGCCCGAGCGCTTCCTCCTGGGCTTCGAGGACGTGGAGCCCCTGCTACTCAACGCTTGGCGCCTGGAAGAGAGCCGGGCCCTGTCCTTCAAGGACGATCTCACCGTGGCCCAGAACCGCCGATGCCTGGAGACGGAGCTGCCCCAGACGGTGCGCGAGGCCGCCGCCAAGGGGGAATCCGTGGCCCTGGTGTTCATCGACGTGGACGACCTCAAGCAGGTGAACAGCCAGTACGGCCACCCCGCGGGAAGCATCGTGCTCGAGGCCGTCGCCCGGACCGCCCAGCGTCTCTGCCGCGCCCATGACCGCCTCTACCGCTACGGAGGGGATGAGTTCTGCCTCATCATGCCCAGCACCCGATCCCCGGGGGCCCAGAAGCTGGCGGAGCGCCTCATCGAGGTCATCCTGGGCCAGCCCGTCGCCATCGGGAATGACCGCCTGACCATCTCCCTCAGCGCCGGCGTGGCCGCCTTCCCGGAGCACGCCGATGGGGCCGGCCACCTCATCGAACAGGCCGACCGCGCCCTCCTGCGCGCCAAGCGGGAAGGCAAGCGGCAGGTGGTAGTGGCGGATTGAGGGGCAGTCCTCAGTCCTCAGTCCTCAGTCCTCAGTCCTCAGGAAGATACGTCCCCAGACGGATCCTCCCAATGGGTCGGCGCGACACTGAAGACTGAGGCCTGAAGCCCGAGTCCCCTACTTCCGCTTCTTCTTCCCGCCCTTCTCGGCTCCGAACACCTTGGCCAGGAAGCCTTCTTCGCCCTCCCCGGCGGGCTCGCCGTCGAGGCTTCGACGGAGCTGCTCCAGCAGCTGGCGCTGCTCGGCCGTGATGGACTTCGGCACGGCCGCCCGCAGGTGCAGGTAGAGGTCGCCGCGGCCGCTGCCCTGGAGCCTGGGGACGCCGGCGTTCACCAGCTTCACCACATGGTCCGCGGGGGTTCCCGCCGCCAGCTTCACCTTGTCCGCGCCGTAGGGCGTTTCGACTTCGAGCGCGCCGCCGGTCACCAGCAGGGGCCAGGACACCTCCAACCGCTGGTGGAGGTCGAACCCGTCCCGCTCGTACTTCGGATCCTGCTCCACGTCGAACACCACGTAGAGATCGCCGGTGCGGCCGCCGAAGCGCCCGGCCTCGCCCTGGTTCTGGAGGCGGAGGCGCGTGCCCCGGTCCACGCCCGCGGGCACCTTGAAGCTGACCTTGGCCTTCCGATGGACCCGCCCCTCCCCGCGGCATTCGCGGCAGGGCTTCGGGATGATGCGGCCCTTGCCTTCGCAGCGGGGGCAGGGCGTGAGCATCTGGAAGAAGCCCTGGCGCATGGCCACCTGGCCCGCGCCCCGGCACTGGGGGCAGGTCTCCGGACGCGTGCCCGGCTCGCAGCCCGAGCCATGGCAGGTGCCGCAGGCCTCCAGGCGCGGGATGCTGAGCTCCACGCTGTCCTTGCCGAAGACCGCATCCTTGAAGCTGAGCTTCAGGTTGTACTGCAGGTCCGAGCCCCGCTCCTCGCCGCTGGCCCGCCGCCGGCCGCCGCCAAAGAGGTCCCCGAATAGCCCGCCGCCGAAGAAGCTGCCGAGAATGTCCTCGAAATCCGCGAACTGGTTCGGGTCGAACTGGAACTGCTGGCCGCCGCCCCCCGCGCCGCCCAGGCCCGCGTGGCCGAACTGGTCGTACACCCGGCGCTTCTCGGGATCCGACAGCACGCTGTAGGCCTCCGCGGCCTCCTTGAATTTCTCCTCCGCCTCCTTGTTGCCCGGATTGCGGTCGGGATGCAGCTCCATGGCCAGCTTGCGGTAGGCCTTCTTCAGTTCATCCGTCCCCGCGTCCTTCGAAACGCCGAGGACTTCGTAGTAGTCACGCTTCATGCACCCATCCTGGATTCCAGGATAGCCGATGGGCCGGCCTAATTCGGTCCCGCCCCTTCATCCTCGCCATCCAGGGAGGCCATCATGGCCTCGCTGGCGGCCAGGACGGCGTCGGTCAGCAGGTTCTGTGCCTCGAGCAGCTGGCCCTCGCAGGCCCGGAGAGCCGCGGAGTCCTGCGAGGCCACGGCCTGCCGGGCGCGGGAGAGCACCTCGCGGATCATGATCTGCTGGTCCTCCGCCAGGTACTTGCCGCATTCCGCGAAGCTCTTGTCGCAGGAGAAGATCAGGCCCTCGGCGGAGGCGATGTACTTCAGCGCGTCGCGCTTCTTCACATCGGTCTCGGCGTTGGCCAGGGCCTCTCGGATCATGCGCTGGATCTCCAGTTCGGACAGGCCGGAACTGGGCCGAATGCTCATGCTCTGCTCCAGGCCGGTCATGAGGTCCCGAGCCGAGACTTTCACGATGCCGTTGGAGTCGATGTCGAAGGCCACCTCGATCTGGGGCACACCCTTGGGGAGGGGCGGCAGGTTGATGAGGTCGAACCGGCCCAGGCTCTTGTTGTGCTCGGCCAGCTCCCGCTCGCCCTGCAGCACGTGGATCTCCACCCGGCTCTGGTTGTCCGTGACCGTGGTGAAGGTGCGCGCGTCGCGGGTGGGGATGGTGGCGTTGCGCTGGATGATCTTCACGAAGCCGCCGCCCTGGGTCTCGATGCCCAAGCTGAGCGGCGTGACGTCCAGCAGCACCAGGTCCTTGATGTCGCCCTTGAGGACCGCACCCTGGATGGAGGCGCCCGTAGCCACCACTTCGTCCGGGTTGATGCTGCGGTTGGGCTCCTTGCCGAAGAAGTCACGCACGAGGCGCTGCACCATGGGCATGCGGGTCTGCCCGCCCACGAGGATCACCTCGTCCACCTGCTTGGCCGTCTTGCCGCCCTGCTCCAGCGCGTCCTTGATGGGGACCAGGGTCTGCTCCACCAGCGCGCGGGCCATCTCCTCGAGCTGGTCGCGGGTCAGGGTGGCCTCGAGGTGCTGGGGGCCGCTCGGGGCCTGGGCGATGAAGGGTAGGCGGATCTCCACCCGCTCCAGAGTGGACAGCTCGCACTTGGCCTTCTCGCTGGCCTCCTTCAGCCGCTGGAGCGCCATGCGGTCGAAGGAGAGGTCGATGCCCGTCTTCTCCCGGAACTGCTGCACGAGCCAGTTCTGGATGGCCAAGTCAATGTCCTCGCCGCCCAGGAAGGTGTCGCCGCTGGTGGCCAGCACCTCGAACACGCCGTCGTTCATCTCCATCAGCGTGAAGTCGAAGGTGCCGCCGCCGAAGTCGTAGATGGCCAGGATCTGCTTGAGGCCCTTCTTGTTGAAGCCGTAGGCCAGGGCCGCCGCCGTGGGCTCGTTGATGATGCGCTGCACGTTGAGGCCGGCGATCTTGCCGGCGTCCTTGGTGGCCTGGCGCTGGGCGTCGTCGAAGTACGCCGGGACCGTGATAACCGCGTCCATCACGTCCTCATGGAGGAACGCTTCGGCCGCCTGCTTCAGGGAGCGCAGGACGATGGCCGTGACCTCAGGCGGCGCATAGTCCCGCTCGCCCACGCGAAGCCAGGCATCCCCGTTGGGCGCGGACACCACGGGGAAGGGCAGCCGGCCGGTGGCCTCTTGGACCTTGGGGGCATTGAACCGCTGTCCGATGAGACGCTTGACAGCGAACAGGGTGCGCTGCGGGTTCGTGACCGCCTGGCGCTTGGCGATGTGACCCACAAGGACATCACCCTTGTCCGTGAAAGCCACCACCGAGGGAGTCGTGCGGCTCCCCTCCCGGTTCGGGATCACCCGTGAATCGCCACTCTCCATCACGCAGACGCAACTGTTCGTCGTGCCGAGGTCAATGCCGATCAGTTTGCCTGCCATGGGTGGAACTCCCGGGGATTTGCAACTTCATGATAAATCGGATTCATGGGTCATCAAAATCGCAGAGGCGGGCGGCAGCTAGGGCTTCCCGGAGTCCTGCAGCCGATTCACCACCACGCGGGCGGGACGGAGGAGCTGTCCCTTGAGGTTGTAGCCGCGTTCGTAGACCGCGGCCACGGCGCCGTCGGGAAGGTTCGGATCGCTGAAGGTGGTGAGCGCCTCGGCGTGGAGGGCATCGTATGCGTCGCCGACCTTCAGCGGAAGCGGCTCGACGTTCATGCGGCGAAGCGCCTCCACGAACTGCTTCTGGATCAGCTCCACACCGCCCCGGAAGGTGTCGACATCCTGGTAGGAGGCGCCAAGGCCGCGCTCGAAGTTGTCAAGGACGGGAAGCACCTCGAGGAGGATCTTCCGCTCGGCCTGCTCCACGGCCAGGGCGATGTCGCGCTGGACGCGATTGCGGAAATTGTTGAAATCCGCCGCCAGGCGCCGGTGCTGATCCATCAGCTCGCCTTCGCGCCGGAGCATTTCCTCCATCTGCCGTTCGGCTTCGGTGAGGGCCGCCTCCAGACCCTCCCGCGAGCCGTCGAGCTCCGTGAGCTCGCCTTCCTCGAGGGACGGGGCGGGGTATCCCGAGGCCACCTCGTCCGCGACGGACTGGAGATCCGCGTCCAGGGCATCGTCCAGGCTGAGATCCACCACATCCTCGGGCTCGCCGGAGGGTGGAGCGGGCAGGTCGTTGGGCTCGCGGGGAGTGCCGGTGGTCATCGCAGCAGTATACGCAGTCCAGCGGGGAACCGTCTCAGGATCCGCCCTGCCGCCGCTGGACCTGCCGGGACCACCACCGCAGGCCGCCCATGACCCGGCCGTAGTCCATGCGGAGCGGCCCCACCAGGGCGAAGGTCACGTAGCCGGCCGGCCCCAGCCCCACCGTGCGGACGGCCGTGGCCAGAGGCCAGCCTTCCAGGTAGGGATTCTCCGACCCCAGCAGCAGCTGGATGTCCTGGGAGGCCCGGTCCGCGAAGGCATTCAGCAGACGGGCCAGGCGGCCCTGCTCTTCGAAGGCGGCCACCAGGCCCCGGAACCGGGCCACGTCCTCGAATTCGGGAAGCTGGCCAAGACGCCCCAGCCCGGACACCAGCACCGGGGGATCGTCCGCCTGGCGCTCCTCGGGCCACTGGGAGGCCAGCCCCTGGAGCCGGGTCCGGAGGGTCTCGCCTTCCCGGGCCCCCGCCTGCAGGGCGTCCAGCAGCCTCGACCGCATCTCGCCCAGGGTGAGGCCCGCGAACTGGGCGGTGGCGAAATTCGCCAGCTCGGTAAGCACCGTATCGCTGTAATTCCATGGGTTGTCCATGAGGCGGTGGTCCACCTCGCCCAGGCTCCCCACCCAGATGGCCACCAGGCGGCCCGGTCCCACCGGCACGAACTCCAGGCGCACGAGGCGGCTCTGGGTCAGCGGCAGGGGCAGGGCCAGGCAGACCCCTCCCATCACCTCGGCCAGCGTCCGGCTGGCGTGCCGGGCCCAGGACTCGGGATCCAGGTCGAGGCCGTCCAACGCCGTGGCAAGGCGCCCTTCCAGCTCGGAGTCCGGGGGTTGCGCCTTCAGCCAGCGGTCCACGTAGTAGCGGTACGCCCGCTCCGTGGGGACCCGCCCGGCGGAGGTGTGCGGCTGGGCCACCAGGGATTCGTCCTCCAGGTCCGAGAGCACGTTCCGGATGGTGGCGCTGGAGAGGGGCTCCGGGAACCGCTTGGACAGCAGGCGCGAGCCCACGGGCTCACCGGCCTCCAGGTAGGCCTCGATGAGGGTGCGGAGCACGGATTCGCCGCGGGGGTTGAGGTTGGGAGTGGCCATGGTGGGTAAACTTTGCGGGCTGTCATACTATATACACCCGCAACGGAGGTCCCATGCGCACAGCCCTGATCCGAATGTCCCTCGCCGCGGCGCTTGTCCTGGCCGTGGGATGCAACCGCAAGAGCGAAGCCGCCATCCAGGCGGATGAAGCGGCCAAGGCGGCTGAGGCCAAAGTTGCCCAGCTCGAGCAGCAGCTCGCCGAAGCCAAGTCCGGCAAGGTCACCGGAGAGGACGCCGAGACCGTCAAGCAGGTGACCAAGTCCCAGGTGAAGGCCCTGGAGCGCCAGGTGGCCGACGCGAAGAAGCGCGCCGAGGCCAAGAAGCAGGAAGCCGCCATGCTGGCTACCGCCCCCGTCGCCAAGGAGGCGCCCAAGCCCGTGGTGGTCGACGTGCCCACCGGCACCAAGCTCGAGATCACCCTGGCCCGCGAGCTGGCCACGGACAAGGACCAGGCCGGGGATGCCTGGGAGGGCTCGCTGGCCTCTGACGTCGTGGTGGACGGCAAGCTGGTCTGGAGCGCCGGCAGCCCGGCCCGGGGCGTCGTGACCCAGAGCGCCGCGGCGGGCCGTCTCAGCAACGGCAAGGGTGCCCTCGGCATCCGTCTCACCGAGATCGCCGGCGTCGGCATCGATACGGACACGCACGTGGTGGTGGCCACCGCCCGCGGCGAGCGCAACGCCAAGTACATCGGCGGCGGCGCAGCCCTCGGCGCCCTGGTGGGCCTCCTCTCCGACAAGAAGAACCAGGGTGACCACGCCCTCGGCGGCGCGGCCATCGGCGCCGCCGCCGGTACCGCCGTGGCCGCCGGCACCGCCGACACCGTGATCAAGATTCCAGCGAGCAAGCCCGTCGCCTTCAGCCTGACCTCGCCGGAGAAGGTGACGCTGAAGAAGTAGTCATCAGCTATCAATTGTCAGCTATCGGCCAAAAAAGGAAGCGGGAGGCGTGCCTCCCGCTTCTGCATTTACTGAGAGCTGACAGCTGATAACTGACAGCCTGCTCAAGCCTCCAGTGCCTGCAACCGCTCCGCCTCGAACGCGGCGCGCAGGGGCTCGATGATGGGTTCGATCTGGCCGGACATGGGGGGCCCCGCTCCGGGAGCCCGGACCCCTGGGGCCGGGCGAACGGGAGGGCGGTCTGGGGGACCGCCCGATCGCGGGCTGCCAGGAGCCGCGTGCGCAGAGCCGCGCAGCGGCGAGCGCTCAGCGGCGGAGCTTCAGGCCTCCAGCGCCTGCAGTCGCTCCGCCTCGAACGCGGCACGCAGGGGCTCGATGATGGGTTCGAGCTGGCCGGACATGAAGCTGTCGATCTGGTGGATGGTGACGCCGATGCGGTGGTCGGTGACACGACCCTGGGGGAAATTGTAGGTGCGGATCTTCTCGCTGCGGTCGCCGCTGCCCACCTGGGACTTGCGGAGGGCGGAGTGGGCCGCATCGGCCTCGTCCTGGGCCTTCTGGAGCAGCCGGCTGCGCAGCACGGTCATGGCCTTGGCCATGTTCTTGATCTGGCTGCGCTCGTCCTGGCAGCTCACGACGGTGTTCGTGGGCAGATGGGTGAGGCGCACGGCGGAGTAGGTGGTGTTCACGCTCTGGCCGCCCTTGCCGCCGGAGCAGAAGGTGTCGATGCGCAGGTCCTTCTGGTGGATCTCGATGTCCACCTCCTCGGCCTCGGGCATGACCGCCACGGTGGCGGCGGATGTGTGGATGCGGCCCTGGGTCTCGGTCTTCGGCACCCGCTGCACGCGGTGGACGCCGCTCTCGAAGCGGAAGAGGCTGTAGGCGCCGTCGCCCTGGATCTCCGCCGTGGCCTCCTTGAGTCCGCCCGCATCGGCGTCGCTCTCATCCAGAACCGACACCTTGAAGCCCCGGCGCTCGGCGAAGCGGATGTACATGCGGAAGAGTTCCGCCGCGAAGAGCGCCGCCTCCTCGCCACCTGTGCCGGCGCGGACCTCGAGGATCACGTTCTTGGCGTCAGCGGGGTCCTTGGGAATGAGCAGGCGCTTGATCTCGGCTTCGCCTTCGGCGATGGCCTTCTTCAGGTCGGGGATCTCCATCTCGGCCATCTCGCGGAGATCCGCGTCCATGGTCTTGTCGCCCAGGATGAACTCGGCCTCCGCCAGCTGTTTGAGGCGCGTGCGCTGGGCCTGGAAGGCCTGGACCACCGGCTCCAGCTCCGCGCGGAGCTTGGTCAGCTCCCGCAGCCGCTTGGGGTCGGACACCACGGCGGGATCCTGCAGCTGCGCCTCCACTTCCTGGAAGCGGGCATCCACGGCTTCTAGCTGGTCAAGCATGGGACCTCCAGAGCACCGGTACGAAAAAGGGAGGGGCCGAAGATCGGCCCCTCCCTCGGAATGGTGCAGCTAGGCTTCGGTCGTCTCGACGGCGGCTTCGGGAGCGGCGGCCGGGGCTTCCTTCTTGGCGTACTTCTTGTTGAACTTCTCCACGCGGCCCTCGGTGTCCATCAGGCGCTGCTTGCCGGTGAAGTAGGGGTGGCAGGCCGAGCAGATTTCCACGCGCAGCTCCTTCTTGGTGGAGCGCGTCATGAACTCGTTGCCGCAGGCGCAGTGCACCTTCACATCGTGCAGTTCGGGGTGGATCTTTTCCTTCATCTCTTCCTCCTGGGACCGACCGGATGCCCCCATGGGCGGGGTGAACGCACGCGGCTTGTCCACGCAAGATGGATAGCTTATCGCCAAACCGCCCGTCCCTCAAGGAGGATTCCCGAAACAGGGCCCGGAGACAGGCCTGGATCAGCCCTCCTGCTCCTGGGGCGTCAGCACCCAGCGCTCGGCCAGGACGCGGCGCAGCTTCAGCGCCAGCATCACGCTGACCAGCAAGGTGGCATTGAAGCTGAGCTCCAGGGGCACCTGCCACCACCGGAAGCGGATCCGGCCCAGGAACCCCGTCTCGAGGGCGAACATGAAGGCCGTGAAGAGGACCGGTTCCAGAAGGGTCTGCCAGAGCGGGCGCTCCTGGCTGTGGCGCTCCAGGAGGAATCCCGTGTAGGCGCCATAGAACAGCCGCGTGGGCTTGAACCCGTGGGCCGTGGTGAACCCGAGGGGGATCGAGAGCAGGGAGGTGAGCAGCACGGCCACGGCCGTTCTCGCCCAGGGATCGAGCCGGAGCCAGTGGCGCCGGGCCCAGAAGTAGCCAGCCCCCACGGCCAGGCCCTGGGCCGCGGCGAAGGCCACGCAGATGTACCAGCGCCAGCCTTCGAACCACATGTGGCTGCCCGTGGCGATCCCGATGATCATGCCCGCGGCCAGGGCGGTGCTCCCACGGTGGTTGGCGTCCTGGCCCTCGCCAGCGGCGAGTTCCCCGGCCAGCAGGCCGGGGCGCTCCTTCTCGGCGAGCAGGGCCGCCATGGCCGATTCGCCCTCGATGCCCCGGGCCTCAGCCTCGTCCAGCAGGTGGGTCTCCAGTTCCCGCAGCAGCCTGAGGCGCCGCCAGCGGGACACCCCCCTCAGGCCAGCAGCCACTTGGGCGAGGTAGCCGTCGAGCGCGCGGGACACGGTGATGGATCCTTCAGGCCCTCGGCCCGACGAAGGCCTGGACCATGTCCACGAACTGGTTCCACTCCTTCTTCTTGGCGGTCAGGAAGGCCTGCCCCGCGGGCTGGATGGCGTAATAGCGCCGTTCCCGCCCGTTCTCCTGGGTTTCCCAGTACGACGTGATGAACTCGGTCGCCTCGAGCTTGTGGAGGGCCGGATAAAGGGCCCCTTCCTTGAGGGTGTAGGTTCCCCCCGTTCTCTGGCGGACCGTCTCGATGATCTGGTAGCCGTACATGGGCCCCTCGCAGAGCAGCGACAGCAGCAGCAAGGGAGTGCTGCCTTTCAGGAGTTCACGATCCACTGGGACCTCCGGTTTAGGCACGATCATTGTGCCTCGCAAAATGAGGTCAGTCAAGGTGCCCCGCAAATGTTTTCACGGGAAGGAACTTCCCAGTGGCCAGGGGGGCATGCGGTCCGGTCGGGGTTCGAACCGTGCGGCTGCGCCGCCCCGGCCCGCTTCGACGCGCCATCTAGGCGCGCTTTGGGCAGTCTACTCGCTGGTTCAAGCCCAGAGACCATCAACAAAGTCAGGGGGGGCCATGCGGCACGATCAGGATTCGAACCGCGTCGCCGGCCCACGTCGGCGCCACATCTAGTGGCGCCTTGGGCGGTCCACTCGCTGGTTCGAATCCAGAGACCATCAACAAAGCCAGGGGGGCCGTTGGCCCCCCTGGCTTTGTTGGTGCACCCGACTGGATTCGAACCAGCGACCTTTGGCTTCGGAGGCCAACGCTCTATCCAACTGAGCTACGGGTACTGCGGCCTTCCATCATGGCGGCGATCGGCGTTCCGTTCAAGGTTGAGGCTCGGGAAGCGGGGTTCCCGCGACCATTGGCTTCGGAGGCCAAGGGCATTCAGGGGCGTTCAGCCCGGTCCGGCCACGGTCTTCCGGCGCACGCTGCCGTTGGCCTGGGCGAAGTAGCGGCGAACGCCACGGGTGATGGCATCGGCCACCTTGGCGCGGAAGGCGGCCTCCTTGAGCTTCCCTTCCTCCTTGGGATTGGAGATGAAGGCCACCTCCACCAGCACGGCGGGCATGGCCGCGCCCCGAAGGACGATGAAGGGGGCCTGCTTGACGCCCCGCTCTTTGATGCCCGCCAGCCGGTTCAGCTGGCCCTGGATGGCCACAGCCAGCCGCTCGGAATCCTGGAGGAATGCCTTCTGAGCCAGGTCGTCGAGGATGCTCGCCACCACGGTGTCCGCGCTGGCCGGGGCGTCGCCGGCGCCGGCGTTCTCGGCCGCCACCACCTCCTCGTCATCGCCCTTCCCCAGGCTCAGGAAGTAGACCTCGGAGCCCCGGGCGGCCCGGGCGCGGGCGGCGTTCAGGTGGAGGCTGATGAAGAGATCGGCCCCCTGGGCGTTGGCGGCCTTGGCCCGGTCCCAGAGGGGGATGAAGGTATCGTCCCCGCGCGTGAGGACGGCTTCGAAGCCCGCGGCCTCGAGCTTGGCCGCCACGGCCTTGCCGATCTCCAGGGCCGCCGCCTTTTCCTTCAGGCCCTTGGGGCCCCGGGCCCCCCCGTCATCGCCGCCATGCCCCGGGTCGACCATGACCTTCAGGCGCGGGGGATGGGGGGCCGGACCGGCGAGTTTGGGACTCTGGGCCCAAGACAGTAGGCTGAAGGTGACGAGCGACAGAAAGCTCAGGAGTCGGATCATGGCCCAATCGGTGAAAGGTATGCGGGATCTGTTCGGAGGGGAGCTGCGTTGGTTCCAGCATATCGAGGAAACCGCCCGCCGCGTGTTCGGCCGCCACGGCTACGGGGAGATCCGCACGCCCATCCTCGAAGAACTCGACGTGTTCAAACGCAGCGTGGGGGAAAGTTCCGACATCGTGAACAAGGAGATGTACGAGTTCACGGACAAGGGCGGCCGGCAGGTGGTCATGCGCCCCGAGAACACCGCCGGCGTGGTGCGGGCGGCCATCCAGCACAAGCTGCTGGCCTCCAGCGATCCCGCCCTGTTCTATTACATCGGCCCCCAGTTCCGCTACGAGCGCATGCAGACGGGCCGCTACCGCCAGTTCTGGCAGATCGGCGCCGAGAGCTTCGGCGTGGCCACGCCCGAGAGCGAGGCCGAGAGCCTGCTCATGCTCCACAGCTTCCTGAAGGAGCTGGGACTCAAGCAGATGGTCTTCTCCATCAACAGCGTGGGCACGCCCGAGTCGCGCCCCGCCTTCTATGAGGCCTTCCGGGCCTTCTTCGCGGCGCGGGAAGCGCAGTTCTGCGAGGACTGCCACCGGCGCATCGAGTCCAATCCGCTGCGCGTATTGGACTGCAAAAATGAAAAGTGCCAGGCGGCGCTGGAAGGTCATCCGGTCATCACGGATTTCCTCGACGAGGCCTCGGCCAAACACCACGCCCGCCTCAAGGCCCTGCTCACGGAGCTGGACATCCCCTTCGAGGAGAACCCGCGGCTGGTGCGCGGCCTGGACTACTACACCCGCACGGCCTTCGAGCTGCTCAGCTCCGACCTCGGCGCCCAGAGCGCCCTGCTGGGCGGCGGGCGCTACGACCTGCTGGTGAAGCACCTGGGCGGCCCCGACGTGCCCGCCTTCGGCTGGGCCATCGGCCTGGACCGCCTGGCCATGGTGCTGCAGCAGGTGCGTGGGGAGGCCCCCCAGGCCGCTCCCGCCCTGCTCATCCCACTTGGCGAGCGGGCCGCCGTCGAAGCCTTCAAGCTGGCGCGGCAGCTCTGGGACGCAGGCATCGCCCTCCAGCTGGAGACCCGCGGCGGGGCCCTCAAGAAGGCCATGGCCACCGCCAACCGCACCGGCGTGCAGACCGTCCTCATCCTCGGCGACGGGGAGCTGGATGGGGGCACCATCACCGTCAAGCACATGGCCAGCGGCGAGCAGGAGAGCTGGCCCCTGGACGAGTTGGCGGGGCGCCTGGGCCGGTGACCGTCCCCTATCACCAGAACGGTTCTGACCAGCCCTACCGCCGGACGGTCTTGAGCAGGCCCTTGAACCGGGGGTCCCGGCGGATGGGGTCCGCCATGGGCTCGCGGTCCAGGTAGATCAGGTACTCGCAGCGCTCCTCCAGGGCCCTTTGCAGGCTGCGGAACTCGCCTTCCCGATCCCCCAGGCCGCCCTGGAGCCCGGCCAGATAGAGGGCCGGCACGTACACCGGCTTCCCATGGAAGTCCGGGGGGTGGTTGAGGAGATTCAGCATCTCCTGGGCCTTGCCGCGGTTCCCCTTGGCCGCGTAGGCCAGCCCCAGGAAGAGCGTCATGCCCGGAGCCCGGCCGGAGCGCTCCCAGCCTTCGGTCAGGGACGTGATGGCCTCGTCGTGGCGTCCCAGCATCACCAGGGCCCGGCCCAGGTTCAGGTAGCCCAGGATGAACCCCGGGTCCAGCTCCAGGGCCTTCTGCGAGGCCGCGACGGCCTCGCCGTAGCGCCGGTTGAAGTAGTGGGCCTCGGCCACGGCGGATTTCACCGCAGGCGACAGCGGATCCAGCTCCTCGGCCTTCCGCAGCTCGGCCAGGGCATCGTCGCTCCGGCCCACGGCGCTGAGGTAGAGGGCGTGCCACTGATGGGCGGTGGCGTAGCCCGGGTTCAGATCGAGGGCCCGGTTGAAGGAGGCCTCGGCCCCATCCCAGTCCCACTCGTAGATCAGCCGGATGTGGCCGAGAGAGGCGTGGGCCTCGGCCGACGCGGGGTCCAGCTCCAGCGCGGTCATCACCTCCCGCTTGGCCAGGGGCATGGCCTCCCCGGGCCTCATGGCGCCCATTTCGGCGGATCCCAGGAGGGCGTAGCAGTCCGCGATGCCCACGTGGGTGGGGGCGAAGGTGGGATCCAGCCGCGCGGCCTCCTGGAAGCGTTCCAGCGCGAGGTAGAGGTCCTGTGGGGTGCGCTTGTTCCAGAGGAACCGGCCCCGCAGGTAGGCCTCGTAGGCCTCCGGCTTGACGGGCCTGGGGTGGGCTCGTCCGGGTTCCAGCTTGAGGCTGATCCCGCTGGCGATGGCGTCCGCGACCTCTCGCTGGAGCACCAGAACGTCCCGCACGTCCCGGTCGAAGCTGCTGTCCCAGATGTGCGTCTCGTCGGCGCCGCGCAGCAGGTGCACCGCCACCCGCACCCGGTCGCCCGAGCGCCGCACCGACCCCTGCAGCAGGTAGTCCACGCCCAGCTCGCGGGCCACCTGGCGGGGCCGCTTCTCCGTGTTCCGGTAGCCCAGGGCTGAACGCAGGGCCACCACGCGGCCACCCTCGCCCTGGTGACGGCCAAGCTGGGTGATGAGTTCCTCGGTGAAGCCGTCGCTGAAGAACTCCTGGCCGCGCTCACCGCCCAGATCGACGAAGGGGAGCACCGCCAGGGCCGGACCCGGCCGGGAGGGCCTGAAGCCCAGGCGCCAGACGAGGGCGAGGCCGCCCGCCAGCACCAGCGCCGCGGTGAGGGACCAGAGCACCCAGGGCACCACACCCCGCGGTTCCGGCCGGATCACCTCGACCGGCGCGGGCTCCGCCGCGGCGACGGCCTCGGGCGCCGCGGCCGGTCCCTCCGCGTCGGGGGCCAGGATCCGCCCGGCCCGCCAGGCGTCCACCTCCGAGCGGTGGGCGAAGACGCTGCCCTGCTTGTCGTGGAGGTGCCGGTGCACGGGGAGGCCCTCCCCCTTCTCCCAGCGCTGGACCGTCCGGACATCGCGGTCCAGGTAGGCCGCGATCTCCTTCCAGGATTCCAGCCGCTCCTCCAGGACCTCGTCTGCCATCGTCACTCCCGGGGAGAACCTTCCCTCCACCTCCTGACGCCGGATGATCCCATTAAAATTGCAACGGAATTCTACCGAAACCCCCTTGACCGTCAAACCAAAACCTCGGATTCATGGATGGATTACCCCATCCCGGAAGGGCACGACAAAGGACGACACCCGCGCCTTGCCGCTGGCCGCTGGCCTCTGGTCGTACCCATCCTGCCCGGGAACCCATCGGGTGATCGAAGGGAGACGCCATGGCACGCTTCATCGGCCTCGATCTCGGCGCGGAGACCCTGAAGGCGGTGGAGCTGGTGGGCGAGGCCGGGGCCTGGACCTGGACCCGCCGGGCCCGGGTGCCCCATGGGAAGGAACCCGGCAAAGTGCTCATGGACCTGCTCGGCGCATGGGGCTGGGACCACGTGGACGGCGCGGCGGTGACCGGCCGCATGGGGCGCCCCGTGGCGCTGGCGCGGGTGCCAGGGCGCCAGGCCCTGGCCGCGGGGTTCCGCCTCCGCCACGGCGCGACGCCCGCCACCGTGGTGTCCATCGGCAGCCGGGGGTTCTCCGTGCTGGAACTCCGGGGGGAGGGCCGGGAGATCTTCCGGGAGAACGGCCGCTGCGCCCAAGGCACGGGGAACTTCCTGCAACAGCTGGTGGGGCGGTTCGGCCTCACGGTGGAGGAGGCGTCCGCCCTGGCGGAGGGCGTGGCCGACCCGGCGCCGCTGTCGGGGCGCTGCCCCGTGATCCTCAAGACGGACATGACCCACCTGGCCAACAAGGGGGAATCCCGGGAGCGCATCCTGGCGGGCCTGCTCGACGCCATCGCCGAGAACGTGCAGGCCCTCATGAAGCCGAAAGTCTGCCCAGAGCGCCTCCTCCTGGCCGGCGGCGTGGCCCGCTCGGCGCGCGTCCAGGCCCACTTCCGGCGCCATGCGGCGGCCCACGGCATGACCTTCCTGGAGACGGAGGAGGAGGATCGCCTCTTCCTCGAGGCCCTGGGCTGCGCGGTGCTGGCTGCGGAGACTCCGGCGGCCGTGCCCAGACTGGACGCCCTGCTGCGCCCGCCCAACCGGGCCTCCCTGGAGGTGACCGAACCCCTGGCCTTCCACCTGAACCGGGTCCGCCGCCTGGCGGAGCCGTCGGATCTGGCGGCTGGCCCTGTGGAGACAGAGTTCCGGGACGTGATCCTGGGCTTCGACATCGGCTCGACCGGCTCGAAGGCCGTGGCCCTGGATGCCCGCCTGGGCGCGGTGCTCTGGGAGGGCTACCTGCCCACGGACGGCGCGCCGGTGGCCGCTGCCCAGGCCCTCATGCGCGAGTTCCTCGCCAGCCCCGCCGCCACCCACCACATCCAGGGCTTCGGCGTCACGGGGTCGGGCCGCGAGATCGTGGGCTCCCTCCTCTCCGTGTGCTACGGCCGGGATGCGGTCTGGGTGATCAACGAGATCGCCGCGCACGCCACCGGCGCCCTCCAGTGCGATCCACGGGTGGACACCATCTTCGAGATCGGCGGACAGGACGCGAAGTACATCCGCCTCGCGGACGGCAAGGTGGTGGACGCCGCCATGAATGAGGCCTGCTCCGCCGGCACGGGCTCCTTCATCGAGGAGCAGGGGCGGCGGTTCACCGGCATCGAGTCCGTGGCTCAGCTGGGCCAGGTGGCCCTGTCGGCGGACAGCTGCATCTCCCTGGGCCAGCACTGCTCCATCTTCATGGCCGAGGTCATCGACGAGGCCGTGGCCGCTGGCGCGCCCCAGGCCAGCATCATCTCGGGCATCTACGACTCCGTGGTGGCGAACTACCTGAACCGGGTGAAGGGCAGCCGCTCCGTGGGCCAGGTGGTCTTCTGCCAGGGTATGCCCTTCGCGTCGGACGCCCTGGCCGCGGCGGTGGCCCGCCAGACCGGAGCCGAGGTCATCGTGCCACCGCGGCCCGGCCTCATGGGCGCCGTGGGCATCGCGCTCCTGGCGGCGCGGGAGCTGGCGTGGGAAGAGGCCGAGCCCCTCGACGGCGCTCGTTTCCTGCAAGCGGAGGTGGCCGCCAAGGACCAGTTCGTCTGCACGGCCACCCAGGGGTGCGGCGGCGCGGGGAACAAGTGCCGCATCGACCGGCTCACCACCCGGGTGGATGGCCGGGTCACGAAGTTCACCTGGGGCGGCGGCTGCTCGCTGTGGGACAAGGGGACGCGCCGCGCCAAGCTGCCCGACCTGGCCCCGGACCCCTTCCGGGAGCGCCGCGAGTGGGTGACCCGGCTCTCCGAGCGCCTCTCCGAGCGGCGCGGCCGCCCCCTCATCGGGATCAGCGGCGAGTTCCAGCTGCAGGGCACCTTCCCCTTCTTCGCCACCTTCCTCCACGAGCTGGGCTTCGACCTGCAGGTGGCGCCCACCCCGGGCCGCGAGGCCCTGAAGCGGGGCATCGAGGAAGCCGGGGTACCCTTCTGCGCCCCCATGCAGCAGTACCACGGCCTCGTGGCCGGCATGGCTGACATCGCGGGCGCCCGCCCGGACTACCTGTTCCTGCCCATGATGCGCGAGCTCCCGCGGGTGGGCGGAGAGACCCATTCCGTCGTCTGCCCCATCTCCCAGGGCGCGCCGGACGTGCTCCGGCTCCTGCTGGGCGAGGGCGGGCCCAAGGTGCTCTCGCCCGTGGTGGACCATGGCGCCGGCGCCTTCGACTCCCGGACCTTCCTCGCCGTCTGCCGCGCCCTCGCCACGGACCTGGGCCGGCCCCTGAGCTGGCGCCCCGCCTGGCGGATCGCCCGCGCCGCGCAGCTCGCCTTCGAGGCCGACCTGCGCGAGATGGGCCGCCGGGCCCTGGCCTTCTGCCGGGAGCGCGGGATCGTGCCGGTGGTCCTGCTGGGGCGGGGCTACACCCTCCACAACGACGTGCTGAACTCCAACGTGCCCGCCATCCTCCGGGAACAGGGAGCCATCGGCATCCCCCTGGACTGCCTGCCCGTGGCGGAGGACGCGCCCATCTTCGACGAGATCTTCTGGGGCCACAGCCAGCGCATCCTGCGCGCCGCCTGGCAGGTCCGGAGGACGCCGGATCTCTACAGCATCTTCTGCTCCAACTACGCCTGCGGGCCGGACAGCTTCACGGTGCCGATGTTCGCCTGGCTCATGGAGGGCCGGCCCTACGCCGTGATCGAGACCGACGGCCACTCCGGGGACGCGGGCACCAAGACGCGCGTGGAGGCCTTCCTCCACTGCGTCCGCGAGGACCGGCAGCGGACCACCCGGAGCGCTCCGCGGGACGCGTCGGACCTGTCCGTGGGCACCCGTACGTTCCGGGAGATCCAGAGCCTGGGCGAGCGCCTGCTGATCCCGCCCATGGGCCCGGAATCCGAAGCCGCCGCGGCCACCTTGCGGGGCGTGGGCGTGAACGCGGAAGCCCTGCCCCCCTCGGACCACACCGCCCTGCTCCTGGGCCGTCGGCAGACCTCCGGGAAGGAGTGCCTGCCCATGACCCTCGTGCTGGGGAACCTCCTGGCGCACCTGGAGCGCCATCCCGGCGAGCGCGTCATCCTGCTGCTCCCCGCCGCCTCGGGCCCCTGCCGCATGGGCGCCTACCGCACCCTGCACCAGCTGGTGCTGAAGCGGCTGGGCGAAGCGGGGCGCGTGCGGATCTGGTCGCCCCCCTACGGCGACTATTTCGGCGGCCTGCCCGCCGGCTTCAAGGCCATTCTCTTCGCGGGCATGGCGGCCTTCGGCACGCTGGAGCGCGCCCTTGGCCTGGTCCGGGCCGCGGAACGTCTGCCGGGCCAGGCGCAGGCCATCCGGGACCGCTGGGCCGGCCGCTTCGCCGCCCACCTGGAAGCGGCCGCCAAGGGCGACCTCAGCGCGACCCGCGTGATCACCGAGGTCGCCACGGGGCGGATCTACGGCCTGACCGCGCTGCTGCGCCAGGCCCTCGGCGAGCTCCGGCAGGCGGACAGCGGCGCCGACCTGCCCCGCGTCCTGCTGACCGGCGAGATCTACGTGCGCCTGGATCCCTTCGCCAACGGGGAGGCCGCCCGTGCCCTCGCGTCCCGGGGGCTCCGGGTGGACATGGAGGCCACCACGGAGTTCATCCAGTATTCCGAGTACACGTCGCGGGCCCAGGGCGCCAAGAAAGGCCCCGCCACCCAGGTGGAGCGCTGGATCCGCGAGCGGATCCTGGCCGTGGCCGAGGGCCTCCTGGAGGCGGAGCTGGGCTGGCCGCGCCGCGGGTCCCTGCCCCGGGTCCTGGAGGCTTCCGCCCCCTATCTGCGCGAGGCCCTGGAGGGGGAGGCCGTGCTCACCCTCGGCGCGCCCATCCTGGGCTGGCGCCGGGGCGAGATCGACGCCGCTGTCCTGGTGGGCCCCCTGGAGTGCATGCCCTCCAAGCTGGCGGACGCCCAGTTCGTCCACGTGGCCGAACGGGAGGGGCTGCTCACGCTCTCCCTGTCGCTCAACGGCGAGCCCCCGGATTCCGAGGCCCTGGACGCCTTCGCCTTCGAGGTCCACCGCCGGCACCAGCACCGCCGCCATCGCCGTGCCCGGCGCCCGGCGCCCGCGGATGCCCTGCTGCGCACGGCGTCTTCCATCTGAGGCCTCATCGTCCCTGGTTCTCCGGCCGGCCGGGAATGCCTGCCAGGAGCGGTGTCTGGAACGGTGGCTGGCGAAATCCTGACCATTCAGATAAACTAATGGCTTCGTGATCGCAGGCGACCCCCGGTCTCCGCCTCTTTTCAGTCCGAATACCCCCTTCTCGCCCTGACCGGGCCCCCGGAACCATCCGCGGGCGGGCCCTTCCAGGAGCGACCATGTCCTTCGATACCCTCGGGCTGATGCCCGAGCTGCTGCGCGCCGTACGCGAGCAGGGCTACGAAACCCCCACCCCCATCCAGGCCCAGGCCATTCCCCTGGTGCTGGAGGGCCGCGATCTGCTGGCCCGCGCCCAGACCGGCACCGGCAAGACCGCCGGCTTCACCCTGCCGATGCTGCAGCTGCTGGCCCCCCATGCCAGCACCTCGGCCTCGCCCGCGCGCCACCCCATCCGCGCCCTCATCCTCACGCCCACCCGCGAGCTGGCCATGCAGGTGGAGGAGAGCGTCCGCGCCTACGGCAAGCACATCCCACTGCGCTCCACCACCATCTTCGGCGGCGTGAACATCAACCCCCAGACCAAGGCCCTGCGGGCCGGCGTCGAGATCCTCGTCGCGACCCCCGGCCGCCTGCTGGACCATCAGGGCCAGGGCAACCTGAACTTCAGCCAGCTCGAGATCCTGGTCCTCGACGAAGCCGACCGCATGCTCGACATGGGCTTCATCCGCGACATCCAGAAGATCCTCGCCCTGCTGCCCACCAGCCGTCAGACCCTGCTCTTCTCCGCCACCTTCACGGACGAGATCAAGCAACTGGCCTCCAAGTTCCTCAAGAACCCCGCGTCCGTGCAGATCACCCCACAGAACACGGCCGCCGAGCTGGTGCGCCAGGTCGTGCATCCCGTGGACCGGGAGCGCAAGCGCGCCCTGCTGGCCCACCTCATCCAGAGCCGCAACCTCGAGCAGGTGCTGGTCTTCACGCGCACCAAGCACGGCGCCAACCGGCTTTCCGAACAGCTGGACAAGGACGGCATCTCGTCCATGGCCATCCACGGCAACAAGAGCCAGCCCCAGCGCATCAAGGCCCTGGAGGACTTTAAGAAGGGCGCGGTCCGCGTCCTCGTGGCCACGGACATCGCCGCCCGCGGCCTGGACATTGATCAGCTTCCCAACGTCGTGAACTACGAGCTGCCCCAGGTGCCGGAGGACTACATCCACCGCATTGGCCGCACGGGCCGTGCGGGCGCGGAAGGGGAGGCCCTGTCCCTGGTCTGCGTGGACGAGCACAAACTGCTGCGCGACATCGAGAAGCTGCTCCGCAAGGAGCTGCCGAAACAGGTGGTGACGGGCTACGCCCCGGATCCCAGCATCCCGGCCGAGCCCATCCAGACCGGGCGCCAGGGCGGTGGCCGGGGCCGCGGTCCCGCGCGCAGCTCCCGCCCGGGCGCCCGCTCCGACCAGGGCCAGCCCCCCCGGGGCGAGCGCGGCCGCCATCCGGCCCGACCCAGCACCCGAGGCAAGTAATCAGGCGACTTGCCGGGTCGACAAAGGCGCTTATACCCCTTGACACGAGGGTAGATGGGGCGCAGCCTTGTTGCTTATGCAAGATCGGGTTTCCATCTCCCTCTCCGACGCCAACCCCGGCACCCTGGCCTCCGCCGTCCGGCGGGTCCTCAAGCAGGTGGTCTGGGCGAGGCTGGCCCCCTACGGCCTCAGCCCCCAGCAGTTCTGGGTGATGCTGGTGCTCCTCGAACAGGGCCCGTCCTCCCTCCACCCGCTGGCCCAGCAGGTCTGGATGGACGATCCCACCGCCAGCCGGGTGGTGAAGGCCATGGTGAAGCAGGGCTGGCTCACCGCCAAACCCGACCCCCGGCACGGGCGCCGCATCCTCATCGAGCTCGCCCCGGGCGCCCTGGCCCTGGCCCACGAGCTCCGGGATCTGGCCACGGAGATCCGGGAGTCCATGACGGCCGGCCTGTCTCAAGAAGACCAACGGGTCCTGACCCACAGCCTGCGGACCATGGTCGGCAACCTGGAGGCCATGTATGCCGCCACGGTCGCCCAGGGCGCGGATCAGGCTCCGGTGCCATGACCGGGCCCCGGCCTGCTTCATCTGCCCCATTCGATCGGGGTCATGTTCGGCCCGTCGGGAGCATGATTTCTTCTTTCACGGCCAACCGGATGCCCGGTTGGATGGTCCAACCACTGGACCCATCGCTGGTCCGGAGCTGAGCCCGCCCTCCGCCCCCTCCTTGAAAAGGCTTCGATTCCCGCATGGACGCCACCGATCCCATCCCCTCGTATGAATCCAGCACCGCCCGCCCTGCCCTCCTGAGCGGCTGGCGTCTCTGGGCTGTCCTGGGAGCAGCCGCGATCCTCGTCTGGGCGATCTTCTTCCGCGGCGGGGCGAAGAAGGACGCCGGCAAGAACGCCGCGGCGGGGCGCCCCGTGCCCGTGGTGGCGGTTCCTGCCCGGAAGGGCGACATGCCCGTGAGCCTCACGGGCCTGGGGACGGTCACCGCCCTGAACACCGTCACCGTGAAGAGCCGCGTGGACGGCCAGCTGGTGCGCGTGGCCTTCACCGAGGGCCAGATGGTGCGCCAGGGCGACCTGCTGGCGGAGATCGACCCCCGGCCGTTCCAGGTCCAGCTCATGCAGGCCGAGGGCCAGCTGGCCAAGGACCGGGCCGCGTACCAGAACGCGCTCGCGGACCTGAACCGGCTCCAGGGACTGGTCCAGCAGGGCATCATCTCCCGGCAGCAGCTGGACACCCAGAGTTCCTCCGTCGCCCAGTACGAGGCCACCCTCAAGGCCGACCAGGCCCAGGTGGAGAGCGCCAAGCTGAACCTCACCTACAGCCGCATCACCGCGCCGATCTCGGGCCGGGTGGGCCTGCGCCAGGTGGACGCCGGCAACATGGTACGGGCCAGCGACGCCAACGGCCTGGCGGTCATCGCGCCGATCCAGCCCATCAACGTCCTGTTCGCGGTGCCCGCGGACAACATCCAGAACGTGCTGCGGCAGACCGCCAAGGGCGCGAAGCTGCCCGTCGAAGCCTGGGACCGCGACCTCAAGGCCCGCCTCGCCACCGGCTCCCTCTCG
The DNA here is from genome assembly GCF_022808815.1 of Geothrix paludis. Taxonomy (GTDB): domain Bacteria; phylum Acidobacteriota; class Holophagae; order Holophagales; family Holophagaceae; genus Geothrix; species Geothrix paludis. The sequence goes on from NZ_JAKZLC010000005.1 coordinate 109,394, forward strand.
GCCATCGACAACCAGGTGGACTCCGCCACGGGCACCGTGCGCCTCAAGGCCCTCTTCACCAACGATGACCGCACCCTCTTCCCCAACCAGTTCGTGAACGCCCGGCTGCTGGTCGACACCCTGCGCGGCGTGGTGATCGTGCCCACAGCCGCGGTGCAGCGCAGCCCCCAGGGAGCCTTCGTGTACGTGGTGAAGGCGGACGGCACCGCAGACATGCGCCCGGTCGAGGTGCTCGCCACCGATGGCGACGACACCGCCCTCAAGCAGGGAGTGGAAGGCGGCGAGACCGTCATCACCGATGGCCTCGACAAGCTCCGTCCGGGCAGCAAGGTCGCCCTTCCGAAACCCCCGGCCGCGAAGGGCTGACCCGATGAATCCATCCCGGCCCTTCATCCTCCGGCCGATCGCGACCTCGCTGCTGATGGCCGGGCTGCTCCTGGTGGGCCTGCTGGCCTTCCGCCAGCTTCCGGTCTCGGCCCTGCCCCAGGTGGACTACCCCACCATCCAGGTGGTCACCTTCTATCCCGGCGCCAGCCCGGACGTGATGGCCTCCGCCATCACCGCCCCCCTGGAGCGCCAGTTCGGCCAGCTCCCGGGCCTGAACCGCATGTCCTCCTCCAGCTCCGGCGGCAGCTCGATCATCACCCTCCAGTTCGTGCTGGACCTGAACATCGACGTGGCCGAGCAGCAGGTGCAGGCGGCCGTGAACGCCGCGGGCACCTACCTCCCCCGCGACCTCCCCAATCCGCCCATCTACAGCAAGATCAACCCGGCCGACGCGCCCATCCTGACCCTGGCCCTCACGTCGAAGACCCTGCCCCTGTCGAAGGTCGAGGACTTCGCGGACACCCGCCTGGCCCAGAAGATCTCCCAGCTCCCCGGCGTGGGCCTCGTGAGCATCAGCGGCGGCCAGAAGCCCGCGGTCCGCATCCAGGCCAACCCCACGGACCTGGCGATCAAGGGCCTCACCCTGGGCGACGTGCGCACCGCCGTGGCCCAGAGCAACGTGAACCAGGCCAAGGGCAGCTTCGATGGCCTGCGGCAGGCCTACGCCATCGGCGCCAACGACCAGCTACTCTCCAGCGAAGACTATCGGCCCCTCATCGTGGCCTACAAGAACGGCGCGCCGGTGACCCTGTCGGAGGTGGCCACCGTCGCCGACGACGTGGAGAACGCGCGGCTCGCGGCCTGGATGAACCGCACGCCCGCCGTCATCCTCAACATCCAGCGCCAGCCCGGGGCCAACATCATCGCCGTGGTGGACCGGGTGAAGGACCTGATGCCCCAGCTCCGGGCCTCCCTGCCCGCCGCCGTGGAGCTCAACATCCTCACGGACCGCACGGTCACCATCCGCGCCTCGGTGGCGGACGTGGAGTTCGAGCTGATGCTCACCATCGCCCTCGTGGTCATGGTGATCTTCCTGTTCCTGCGCACCCTGGCCGCGACGGTCATCCCCAGCGTGGCCGTGCCGCTCTCGCTGGTGGGCACCTTCGGGGTGATGTACCTGCTGGGCTATAGCCTGAACAACCTCACGCTCATGGCCCTGACGATCTCCACGGGCTTCGTGGTGGACGACGCCATCGTGATGATCGAGAACATCATGCGCTACATCGAGGAGGGCGAGCCGCCCCTCCAGGCGGCGCTGAAGGGCTCGGGCCAGATCGGCTTCACCATCCTGTCCCTCACGGTCTCGCTCATCGCGGTGCTCATCCCCCTGCTCTTCATGGGCGACATCGTAGGCCGCCTCTTCCGCGAATTCGCCGTCACGCTGAGCGTCACCATCCTGGTGTCCGCGGTGGTGTCGCTCACCCTCACGCCCATGATGTGCGCCAAGCTGCTGAAGCACACGCCCCCTTCGGAACAGGGCCGCTTCTACCAGTCCTCGGAGCGGGTCTTCCAGCGGATCATCGCCTTCTACGGCCGCACCCTCTCCTGGGTGCTCAAGCACCAGACCGGCACCCTGGTGGTGGCCGTGGCCACCCTGGCGTCCACGGTGCTGCTCTACATCGCCATCCCCAAGGGCTTCTTCCCGGTGCAGGACACGGGCGTGCTCCTGGGCATCTCCGAGGCCTCCCAGACCGTGTCGTTCTCCGCCATGGCCGAGCGACAGCAGGCCCTCGCCGCGGAGATCCTCAAGGATCCGGCCGTGGAGAGCCTGTCCTCCTTCATCGGCATCGACGGCACGAACACCACCCTCAACAGCGGGCGCATCCAGATCAACCTCAAGCCCCTCGAGGAGCGCGGCCTCAGCGCCATGGAAGTCATCCACCGCCTCCAGCCCGAGCTGGCGAAGATCCAGGGCATCCGCCTCTACCTCCAGCCCATCCAGGACCTCACGGTGGAGGACCGGGTCAGCCGTACCCAGTACCAGTACACCCTCGAGGACGCGGATCCGAAGGAGCTGGGCACCTGGGTCCCCCGCTTTGTGGAGCGCATCTCGTCGCTTCCAGAGCTCAGGGATGTGGCCAGCGACCAGCAGAACGCCGGCCTCCAGGTGCGCATCGTCCTGGACCGCGCCACCGCCTCGCGTCTGGGCATCACGCCCCAGATGCTGGACGACGCGCTCTATGACGCTTTCGGCCAGCGGCAGGTCTCCACCATGTTCACTCAGCTGAACCAGTACCGCGTGGTGCTGGAGGCGCCCCCTGGCCAGTACCAGCGGCCCGAGGATCTGCAGAACATCTACGTCCGCTCGGCCTCCGGCGGATCCGTGCCCCTCAGCGCCTTCACCCGCATCGAGACCGTCACGGCGCCCCTGGCCGTAAACCACCAGGGCCAGTTCCCGACCACCACCGTCTCCTTCAACCTGGCCCCCGGCGCCTCTCTGGGCGACGCAGTGAAGGCCATCCAGCGCGCCCGGAACGAGCTCGACATGCCCGCCAGCATCAAGGCGGGCTTCCAGGGCACGGCCCAGGCCTTCGGCGCTTCCCTCACGAACACGCCCTTCCTCATCCTCGCCGCGGTCCTGACGGTCTACATCCTGCTGGGCGTGCTGTACGAAAGCTACATCCACCCCGTCACGATCCTCTCGACCCTGCCTTCGGCCGGCGTGGGCGCCCTGCTCTCGCTCATGATCTGCCGGACCGACTTCAGCGTCATCGCGCTGATCGGCATCATCCTGCTCATCGGCATCGTGGAGAAGAACGCCATCATGATGATCGACTTCGCGCTGGAGGCCGAGCGCAAGGACGGCCTGCCGCCCGAGGAGGCCATCTACCAGGCCTCCCTGCTGCGCTTCCGGCCCATCATCATGACCACCATGGCGGCCCTGCTCGGGGGCGTGCCCCTGGCCCTGGGCACCGGCGTCGGCGCCGAGCTGCGCCGCCCGCTGGGCATCGCCATCGTGGGCGGCCTCATCTTCAGCCAGATCCTCACGCTCTATACGACGCCCGTGATCTATCTGGCCTTTGACCGTCTGGCGCGGAGGCTGCGCCGCTGGCGCGGCGCAGAACAGGCTTCGCCTGAACTGATCGGGTCATGAGCATCTCCACCCCCTTCATCCACCGGCCCGTGGCCACCACGCTGCTGACGGTGGCCCTGGCCCTGCTGGGCGCCATCGCCTACCAGTTCCTGCCGGTCTCGCCCCTGCCCCAGGTGGAGTTCCCCACCATCCAGGTCTCGGCCGGATTGCCCGGCGCGAGCCCCGAGACCATGGCCTCTTCCGTGGCGACGCCCCTGGAGCGCCAGTTCGGCCGCATCGCGGGCATCACGGAGATGACCTCCGCCAGCTCGCTGGGATCCACGAACATCACCCTCCAGTTCGACCTGAGCCGCAACATCGACGCGGCGGGACGCGACGTGCAGGCGGCCATCAACGCCGCGCGCGGCGACCTGCCCTCGAACCTGCCGAACAACCCCTGGTACCGGAAGGTGAACCCGGCCGACTCGCCCATCCTCATGCTGGCGCTGACGTCGAACATGATCCCCCGGGAACGCATGTACGACGTGGCCTCCTCGGTGCTCCAGCAGAAGCTGTCCCAGGTCCAGGGCGTTGGCCAGGTCTTCGTGTGGGGCGGCGCGCTGCCGGCGGTGCGGGTGGACGTGAACCCCTCGGCGCTGAACGCCCAGGGCATGGCCCTGGAGGATGTCCGCCTCGCCATCGCGGCCGCCAACATCAACCGGCCCAAGGGGGACATCGCCAACTCCACCGCCACCTGGTCCCTGTCCACGACGGACCAGCTCATGAAGGCCGCGGACTACCAGCCCCTCATCGTGAGGTACCGGAACGGCAACGCCGTGCGCCTGTCGGACGTGGCCCAGGTCACCGATTCCGTGGAGAACGTCCGCAACCGCGGCCTCTCGAATGGCGTCCCCGCCATCATCATCCCCATCTTCCGCCAGCCCGACGCCAACATCATCGACACCGTGGACCGCGTCCGGGCCATCCTCCCGCAGCTCCAGGCCTCGCTGCCGCCCACCATCGAGCTGAAGGTGCTCATCGACGCCACCCGCACCATCCGGGCCTCGGTGAAGGATGTGCAGCTGGCCATGAGCATCTCCATCGGCCTGGTGATCCTGGTGGTGTTCGTCTTCCTCCGCAGCGTGCGGTCCACGCTCATCCCCAGCGTGGCGGTGCCCATCTCCCTCATCGGCACCTTCGGCGCCATGTACATGCTGGGCTACACCATCGACAACCTCTCGCTCATGGCCCTCACGGTGGCCACGGGTTTCGTGGTGGACGACGCCATCGTGGTGGTGGAGAACATCACGCGCCACCTCGAGGACGGCATGCAGCCCATGGAGGCCGCCCTCTACGGCGCCAAGGAGATCGGCTTCACGGTGGTCTCCATCAGCATCTCGCTGATCGCCGTGTTCATCCCCATCCTGCTCATGGGCGGCATCGTGGGGCGGCTCTTCCGCGAGTTTGCGGTGACCCTCTCCGTGGCCATCCTGGTGTCCATGGTGGTCTCCCTCACCACCACTCCCATGATGTGCTCGCGCCTGCTGCGGCCCCACGCCGAGGAGCGGCACGGCCGCATGTTCATGGCCACGGAGCGGGCCTTCCAGTGGGTCATGCGCCACTACGAGACCTCGCTGGCCTGGGTCCTGCGGCACCAGCGCTTCACCCTGGGCCTGGCCCTGGGCACCATGCTCGCCACCGTGGGCCTCTACGTGGTCATCCCCAAGGGCTTCTTCCCCCAGCAGGACACGGGCCGCCTCACCGGCTCCATCCAGGCCGCCCAGGACATCTCCTTCGCGGGCATGGAGAAGCTGATGACGGGCTACGTGGCCATCGTCCAGGCGGACCCCGCCGTGGAGAACGTCACCGCCTTCATCGGCGGGGGCAACACCGGCCGCATGTTCTGCTCGCTGAAGCCCAACGACCAGCGGAAGGAGACCGCCGATCAGGTCATCGCCCGGCTGCGGGGGAAGACCGCCCACCTGCCCGGCGGCACGCTCTACATGCAGCCCGTCCAGGACATCCGCATCGGTGGCCGGCCTTCCAGCTCCCAGTACCAGTACACCCTCCAGGGCGATGACGCCCGGGAGCTGTTCGACTGGTCCCCGAGGGTGCTCCAGAAGCTCCGCACCGTGCCCCAGCTGGCCGATGTCAACACGGACCTCCAGAACAAGGGCCTGGAGGCCTCGCTGGTCATCGACCGCACCAGCGCCTCGCGCCTGGGCATCACGCCCCAGGCCATCGACAGCACCCTCTACGACGCCTTCGGCCAGCGCTTCGTATCCACCATCTACACCACCCTGAACCAGTACCACGTGGTCATGGAGGTGGACACGCCCTTCATGCAGACCCCCGACGGCCTGCGCCACACCTACGTGCGCGCCACCTCGGGCGACCTGGTGCCCCTCAGCGCCTTCACCCGGCTGGAGCGGCGGAACACGGCCCTCTCGGTAAACCACCAGGGCCAGCAGCCCTCGGTGACCCTCTCCTTCAACCTGCCGCCCGGCGTGGCCCTGGGCGACGCGGTGGCGGCCATCGACGCGGCCCAGCAGGAGATCCGCCTGCCCGGATCGATCCGCGGGAGCTTCATGGGTACGGCCCAGGCCTTCAAGGCCTCCCTGGCGAACCAGCCGCTGCTCCTGGCGGCGGCGCTGCTGGTGGTCTACATCGTGCTGGGCGTCCTGTACGAAAGCCTCATCCATCCGCTGACCATCCTGTCCACCCTGCCTTCCGCGGGCGTGGGGGCCCTGCTGGCCCTGCTGGCCTTCCGCACGGAGCTGAGCGTCATCGCCTTCATCGGCATCATCCTGCTCATCGGCATCGTGAAGAAGAACGCCATCCTCATGATCGACTTCGCCATCGAGGTGGAGCGCCGGGAGGGCAAGACCCCGGAGGAATCCATCTTCCAGGCCTGCCTGCTGCGGTTCCGGCCCATCACCATGACCACCATGGCGGCCCTGCTGGGCGGCCTGCCCCTGGCCATCGGCATGGGCACCGGCTCTGAGCTGCGCCGCCCCCTGGGCATCGCCATCGTGGGCGGCCTCCTCTTCAGCCAGCTCCTGACCCTCTACACCACCCCGGTCATCTACCTCTACATGGACCGCGCCCGGCTGCGGTGGGCACGCTACCGGGCCGGACGGAAGGGTGCGTCACTCCTGGAAAAAGCCCTCCACGAATGACATGAAGGTACCCCAAGGCCACTAATTAGAGCGCTGGTCACGGAAGGCACGGAAGAAAGCTGGAAGACACGGAAAAGGCCTGAGCGCCTGCCTCGGGGCACAGTCCTCCTTCCCGTCTTCCGTGGAATTCCGTGTCTTCCGTGACCAGCCTGGTTTTCCCCTTCGTGTCCTTCGTGGAGATCCGTTCGCCCCGCTTGAGCCTCGCCCCCCAGGGTGCGATCCTGGAAGGCTATGAAACTCGATCGGCTCGGCGACTTCCAACGCACCCACCGCAACGGCGACCTGCGCCTTGACCACGCGGGCCAGACCGTGCGCCTGCTCGGCTGGTGCCGGCGTGTTCGCAACCTCGGCTCCCTCGTGTTCCTGGACCTGCGCGACCGCTGGGGGCTGGTGCAGCTGGTGGCCAACGAGGAGACCGCCGATCCCGAGCTGCTGGCCCGGCTCAAGGCCGTGCGCAGCGAGTTCGTGCTGGCCGTCGAAGGCGTGGTGGCCGAGCGGGAGAGCAAGAACCCCAACCTGCCCACGGGCGACATCGAGATCCGCCTGACGGGCCTCCGGATACTCAACACCGCGGCGCCCCTGCCCTTCCCCCTGGAGGACGAGGGCGTGGGCGAGGATCTGCGCCTCACCTACCGCTTCCTGGACCTGCGCCGGGAGCAGCTCCAGCGCAACCTGGTGCTCCGTAGCGAGGTGGCGAACCTCACCCGGAACCACTTCCGGGAGCTGGACTTCATCGAGGTCGAGACGCCCATCCTCACCAAGTCCACGCCCGAGGGCGCCCGGGACTACCTGGTGCCCAGCCGCGTCCACGCCGGCGAGTTCTTCGCGCTGCCCCAGAGCCCCCAGCTCTTCAAGCAGCTGCTCCAGGTGAGCGGCTTCGAGCGCTACGTGCAGATCTGCCGCTGCTTCCGCGATGAGGACCTGCGCGCCGACCGCCAGCCCGAGTTCACACAGATCGACATCGAGATGAGCTTCGTGCGCCAGGAAGACGTCCAGGGCGTCATCGAACCGCTGATGGTGAAGCTGGCGAAGATGATCGGCCAGGACGTGACCGCGCCCTTCCCCCGCCTCCCCTACCGGGACGCCATGGAGTGGTACGGATCCGACAAGCCCGACCTCCGTTGCGCCATCAAGATCCAGGACGTCACCGGCCTCTTCGCCCAGAGCGGCTTCAACCTCTTCCGGGCCGCCTCCGAGAGCCAGGGCCACCGCCGGGTGCGAGCCCTCTTCTTCCCCGGCGAGGCCGCGGGTTCCCTCAGCCGCAAGCAGCTGGACGAGCTGGGCGAAACGGCCAAGCAGCTGGGCGCCGGCGGCCTGCCCTATGCCAAGTGGGGCAAGGACGGGCTCTCCAGCAGCTTCAAGAAGTTCCTCGAACCCGCGGATGAAGCCGCCCTACGACAGCGCCTCGGCGCGACAGGGGATGGCCTGGCCATCTTCGCCGTGGGACCCGACGCCCAGACCAGCCGCGTGCTGGGCGAGCTGCGCCTCCGCCTCGCCCGCCAGTTCGGGATGCTGGACGAGTCCCGGTTCGACTTCCTCTGGGTCGTGGACTTCCCCCTGCTGGAGTGGAGCGGCGAGGATGACGGGGAGGGCCGCTTCGTGGCCTGCCACCATCCCTTCACCAGCCCGCATCCGGAGGACCTGGACCTGCTGGAGACGGATCCCGCCCGCTGCCGCGCCGTGGCCTACGACCTGGTGCTCAACGGCTTTGAGGTGGGCGGCGGCAGCATCCGCATCCACGATGCAGAGACGCAGCAGCGGATGTTCCGAGCCATCGGCATCGGGCCCGAGGAAGCGCGGGCCAAGTTCGGCTTCCTGCTGGATGCCCTCAGCTACGGCGCCCCGCCCCACGGCGGCCTGGCCCTGGGCCTGGACCGCCTCGTGATGCTGCTGGCGGGTGTGGACAACATCCGCGAAGTCATCGCCTTCCCCAAGACCGCCCAGGCCCGCTGCCTGATGACGGACGCCCCCAGCCCCGTGGACGAGCGCCAGCTCCGCGAGCTGCACCTGATGCAGGAATCCCATCAGACCTACCGGGTGGGCGCCGTGTTCTTCGAGAGCGCCGAAGGCGGAAGTCCGGAGCTGCGCGGCCAGGCCCTCCAGCAGATCAGCCAGATGACGCCCCGCCAGGCCCAGGGCCTCGTCACCCTCGACGCCCAGGGCCAGATCCTCGATGCCCAGACCCTCAGCGGGCCGACCTTCGAGTTCTGAGGCCCTCCGTGGAACCTAACCGGTCGAGCGGCCACCATTCATGGGATCCTCCCGTTCGGCGAGACCCGGTCCACCCTTCCATCACGCTTCGGCCCACAGGGTCTAGTTTTCGGGGAGATTCGATGATCCAGGGATGTCCTAGCCCGGTCGGGGCCGCCGGTTCGATGCGGGCCCGGCTCCTATTCCTCTCCGCCATCCTCTTCCTGAGCCTTGGGGTGGCCTGCTCCGGCCACAAGTCCGCCGACGCCTCCGCCCCGGGCACCCCGCCGGCCATCACCGCCGCCCCGACGAGCGCCAGCACCGTCACCGGCCGCCCGGTCACCTTCACGGTCACCGCCACCGGGGCCGCCACACTGTCCTACCAGTGGGCCAAGGATGGCCAGAGCATCCTGGGCGCCATCAGCTCCAGCTTCACCCTCTTCCAGCCCAGGGTCGAGGATGCGGGCGCCTACACCGTGACCATCACCAATCCCAACGGTACCGTCACCAGCGGCATCGCCACGCTGACCGTGACCGCCGCCGTGATGTTCCCGGCGCCCGTGGGCCTGGCCTACGACGCCTCGGGCAACCTCTTCGTGTCCGACATGAACGACCACACCATCTGGAAGATGGACGCCACGAACCACAAGACCCTCCTGGCGGGCACCTCCGGACTGGCCGGCTCCGCCGACGGCCAAGGCGCGGTGGCGCGGTTCAGCCACCCGGGCGGCCTCGCCATTGATCCCGCCGGAAACCTGCTGGTGGCGGACACGGGCAACCACACCATCCGGCGGATCGCGCCCGACGGCACCGTGACCACCCTGGCCGGTGCCGCGGGACTGCCCGGGACCACGGACGGTCCGGGCGCCCAGGCCCGCTTCAACGCCCCCTTCGGCTTGGCCGTGGACGCCACCGGCGGAGCCTACATCGCCGATACCCAGAACCACACCATCCGCTACCTGGCCGCGGACGGAACGGTCTCCACCTACGCCGGCAAGGCCGGCGCGCCGGGGCTCGTGGATGGGACCGCCACGACCGCCCAGTTCAACCAGCCCAACGGGATCGCCCTGGCGCCGAACGGAACCCTGTACGTGGCGGACTATGGCAATTCCTGCATCCGGGCCATCGCGCCGGGCGCCATCGTGACCCGCCTGGCCGGGCAGGCCGGCACCTACGGCTTCGCCGACGGCAACGGCCTCTCCGCCGCCAAGTTCAATTCCCCCGTGGGGATCGCCCTGGATGCCGCCGGGGTCCTGTGGGTCGCCGACACTCAGAACCACGCGATCCGGCGCATCGGGACCGATGGCACGGTCAGCACCCTCGCCGGGACGGGCGGCTCGGCCGGCAACGCCGACGGCACCGGCACCGCGGCCCTCTTCTACCGGCCCTGCGGCATCGCGATCACCCCCGCGGGCAACCTGGCGGTGGCCGACACGGCCAACCACCTGCTCAGGACCGTGACCCCCGCCGGCATCGCCACGACCTTCCTCATGCCCTGAGCGCGACCCGCTCCCCGCCCTTTCTCTCCGCAACCCCTGGCCCGGTCCGGTCCAGGGGTTATTTTTGCGGCATGGACACGACGATGGATGTCCGTGCGGCCGCGGTGGCCGGAATTTTCTACCCGCGGGAGAGCAGCGAGCTGAGCCAGGCCATCCAGGCGATGTTCGCGGACGCCACCGGGGCCAATCCCTGGCTGGGGCCGCCAAAAGCCCTGATCGTCCCGCATGCGGGCTACGTCTACTCCGGGCCCATCGCCGCCAGCGCCTACGCGTCCCTGCACCGCCTGCGGGGCATCATCCGGCGGGTGGTCCTGCTGGGCCCGGCCCATCACGTGCCCGTGGTGGGCCTGGCCCTGCCCGGCGCCTCGGCGTTCGACACCCCCCTCGGGCGGGTCCCCGTGGATGCTGCGGCCGCGGAGGCCCTCCGGCCTCTGGCCGGCGTGACGACAAGCCCCGCCGCCCACGCGAGGGAGCATTCGATCGAGGTCCAGCTGCCCTTCCTCCAGCTGGCCCTGGGCACCTTCCAGCTGGTGCCCCTGGCCGTGGGCCATGCCACCGCCGAGCGCGTGGCAGAGACCATCGAGGCCGTCTGGGGAGGGATGGAGACCCTGATCGTGGTGAGTTCCGATCTGTCCCACTACCTGCCCTATGAGCGGGCGCAGGCCCTGGACCGCCGCACCTGCGCCAGCATTTCGGACCTGGACCTGCTGGCCAGCCACGACCAGGCCTGCGGCGCCACGGCGGTGAACGGGCTGCTGCTGACCGCCCGGCACCACCGGCTGACGCCCCATCTGATGGACCTGCGCAACTCCGGCGACACGGCCGGGGACCGCGACCACGTGGTGGGCTATGCCGCCTTCGCGTTCGTCCAGGAGGGCGCCCATGACCTATCCGCACACGAGCATTGACTGGGGCCCCACCCTGCTGCGGATCGCCCGCGACGCCATCGCGGAGAAGCTGGGCATGGCGGCGTCGCCGGTCCCGATTGCCGCCTGGCTCGAGGAGCCCGCCGCCACCTTCGTCACCCTCCATCGCCTGGGCCAGCTCCGGGGGTGCATGGGCACCCTGGAGCCCCGGCGGCCCCTCGGCGAGGATGTGGCCGAGAACGCCCGGCAGGCGGCCTTCCACGATCCCCGCTTCCCGCCCCTGGCCCGCAGTGAATTCACCGACCTCCGGGTGGAAGTGTCCCTTCTCTCCGGCCTCGAGCCGCTCCCCTTCAACAGCCAGGCCCATCTGCTGACCCTGCTGCGGCCGGGGGAGGACGGCCTGGTGTTGGAATGGCAGGGGCTGCGGGGCGCCTTCCTGCCCCAGGTCTGGGATCAGCTGCCCGAATCCGAGGACTTCCTGACCCACCTGAAGCGGAAGGCCGGCCTGCCCATGGATTTCTGGGACGACGGAATTCGGATCACCCGGTTCACGGTGACGCGCTTCCACGAGGAGGCCGAGGTGGGCAGTCCGGGGTAACGCCATGGATCCCACCTCCCACTCCGCTCGCTGGTGGCACCGCCTCGACGATGGACGGATCCAGTGCGACCTCTGCCCCCGCGACTGCAAGCTGGGCGAGGACCAGCGCGGTGCCTGCTTCGTCCGGCAGAACCTGGGCGGCGCGATGGTCCTCACCACCTACGGCCGCTCGTCGGGCTTCTGCGTTGATCCCATCGAGAAGAAGCCTCTGAATCATTTCCTCCCGGGCTCGCGGGTGCTGTCCTTCGGCACCGCGGGCTGCAACCTCATGTGCAAGTTCTGCCAGAACTGGGACATCAGCAAAGCGCGGGACATGGACCGCCTCACGGACCGGGCCTCGCCGGAGGGCATCGCTGGGGCTGCCGCCGCCTCCGAGTGCCGGAGCGTCGCCTTCACCTACAACGATCCGGTGATCTTCGCGGAGTACGCCATGGACGTGGCCGATGCCTGCCACGAGCGCGGCCTCCGCACCGTCGCCGTGACGGCCGGCTACATGCACGCCGAGCCCCGGCGGGCCTTCTACGCGAAGATGGACGCCGCCAACGTGGACCTCAAGGCCTTCACGGAGGGGTTCTACGTGCGCCTCTCCGCGGCCCACCTCCAGCCGGTGCTGGACACACTCCTGTACCTCCGGCACGAGACGGACACCTGGCTGGAGATCACCACCCTCCTCATCCCGGGACAGAACGATTCCAGCGAGGAGCTCGCGGCGCTGTCCGCCTGGATCGCCCGGGAGCTGGGCCCCGATGTCCCCCTGCACTTCACCGCCTTCCATCCGGACTACAAGATGACCGATCTGCCCCGGACGCCCGCATCCACCCTCACCCGGGCGCGGGAGATCGCCCTCGCCGCCGGCCTCCGGTACGTCTACACCGGCAACGTGCACGATGCCGCGGGGGGGACGACCCATTGTCCCGGCTGCCAGGCCCCGCTCATCGTCCGAGACTGGTACCGCATCGAGCGGAACCGTCTGGGTCCGGATGGCCGCTGCCCGGACTGCGGCACCGTGATCCCGGGCCACTTCGAGGCCGATCCCCAGTCCTTCGGCCGCCGACGCATCCCCCTTGCCATCCAGGATTTCTGACGCCCATGATCCCCATCCTGCTGCTCCCCGCCCTGCTGGCCATCGCGCCGGTGAAGGAGGCCCGCATGGAACTCCGGATTTCAGCCTTCCCGAACGGCGGCCCGGTCCCCCGCGCCCACACCGCCGACGGCGCCGACCGCTCCCCGGCCCTCCAGTGGGGCGACCCTCCCGTCGGCACCGCCGCCTTCGCCCTGATCGTGGACGATCCGGACGCCCCTGCAGGCACCTGGGTCCACTGGGTCCTCTATGATCTGCCGGGAACGGCCCGGTCCCTGGCGGAGGACCAGCCCCGCACGACGGATCTTCCGGGCGGCGCGCACCAGGGGAAGAACAGCTGGGGCCGCCTGGGCTGGAACGGCCCCTCGCCCCCGCCCGGCAAGCCCCACCGCTACTTCTTCCGGCTCCGGGCCCTCTCGGCACCGCTGGGCCTTCCCGCCGGCGCCAGCCGGGCCCAGGTGGACGCGGCGATGAAGGGGAAGGTCCTGGCCGAGGGCACCTGGATGGGCACCTACGGGCGCTGAGCGGCCCAGCCTCAGGGCTTGCCGGACTTCAACCGGATCGTCTCGCCGTCCACCGCGAAGACGCCATACCCCTGGTGGTGGAGGGTCTTCGGCTTCTTCTGCGCGGGGTCGATCCAGGCCTGCACCACCTCCAGCACGAAGAGGTTGTAGCGGTTCACGAAGCGCGTGTCCGCGACCCGGCACTCCAGGTTCGCGAAGCACTCGGCCACCAGCGGCGCGGCCACCTTCTTCGCCGGCAGGGGCGTGAGGCCGAAGGTCGCGAACTTGTCCAGGTCGCGGCCCGAGGCGTTGCCCACCTTCACCACCTGCTTCACCAGCCCGGCCGCGGGGATCGCGATCACGCACTCCCGCGTCTTCCGCAGGGCCTCGAAGCTGTGGTTGGCGCCGCTCACCAGGCAGCCCACCAGGGGCGGATTGAACTCCATCATCATGTGCCAGGACATGGCCATGACGTTGGCGCGCCCCCGCTGAGCCGTGGTGAGGAGCACCACCGGTCCCGGCTCCAACAAGGTGTACACCTCTGGCAGTGGAAGGGCCCTCATCATGGCGCGTCTCCTTCCCCCGGCCCCCGTCCGGGAGTGACCCGATCCAAGCCTACGCCGAGCCGGAAGGTCCGCATCGGCCCTGGCAAGAAAAAATGCAACCAGGGGGTTGCATCATTCCCCGACTCGCTTAACATGCAACCAGGAGGTTACACGTGACGACATCGAGCACCGACTGCATCCGGAAGGAGATCCATCTCCGTGCGCCCCGGACGCGGGTCTGGAAGGCACTATCGGACGCCGAGGAGTTCGGCACCTGGTTCGGGATGAAGCTGGAGGGTCGCTTCGTGCCAGGCCAGCCGGTCTTCGGACGGATCACCCATCCCGACTACTCGCACATCCAGGTGGAGATGAGGATCGAGCGTATGGAAGCCGAGCGCCTCTTCTCCTACCGCTGGCACCCCTATCCCATGGACATGAAGCGGGACTACTCAGTCGAGCCCATGACCCTCGTGGAGTTCCACCTCGAAGCGGCCGAGGGCGGCACCCTGCTCAAGGTGGTGGAATCCGGCTTCGACCAGTTGCCCCCGGACCGGCGCGACGAGGCCTTCCGCATGAACGATGGGGGCTGGACGAGCCAGCTGGTCAGGATCGAACGCCATGTCACGAGCTGAGGCCCTCTCCCCTACGCGGCTGAAGGATGCGGCCCCGCTCTTCGCCGCCCTGGGGGATGCGACGCGCCTGGGCCTGCTCGTGAGCCTCTGCTCTGGCGGACCGCTCACGGTCACGCGTCTCAGCGGCCAGTTCGACGTCTCCCGGCAGGCCATCACCAAGCACCTCGACGTGTTGGCCGAAGCGGGGCTCGTGAAGAGCAGCCGCCAGGGAAGAGAGCGCATCTGGACCTTCGAGCCCAAGCGCCTCGAGGATGCCCACCAGTACCTGGAGCGCCTGTCCAGGGAGTGGGACGTCGCCCTGGGGCGGCTCAAGGCCTTCGTCGAAACCTGACATCCAGAGGAGGCCCATGCCCCAGTCCTGACCCTATGCAGCCCTTTTCGGGCTCGAGGGACCCGCTGATCGTGCCTGGCGTCATTCCCTTTTCATGTACTGAAATGAACTCGAAACCGATTGATCACCTGCAAATGCGGGTGGAGCGGGCTGTGTCCCGAAAACACAACGGAGGTTCTATGGTCGACATCATTCATCGCGTGGGAATCAAGGCTTCACCGGAAAAGGTGTACTCCGCATTGACGACCCTCGAAGGCCTGGCGCACTGGTGGACTGAAGACACGGAAGGGAATGCGGCGCTTGGCGAAGCCATCAAGTTCTCCTTCCGGTCGCCCGCCGGGGATCTCATCGGAAAGATGGCGATGACGGTCCAGGAGCTCAAGGCTCCCGACGAGGTGCGATGGCTCTGCACCGAGGGGCCTTCGGATTGGTTGGGAACCTTGATCACGTTCCAGCTTTCCCGGCAGGACAATCAGACCATCGTCCTGTTCGGTCACCGGAACTGGGCTGAGTCGACCGAGTTCATGGCCCACTGCAGCATGAAGTGGGCGACCTTCCTCCTGAGCCTTCGCGCCTACGCGGAGGCGGGTGCCGGAAAGCCCTCGCCCGGCGACCTGAAGATCGACAACTGGAATTGAGGGCGGCGAGTGGGGCGTTGAAACCCCGGAATCCGGTGCCGCGGAACCGGGCCCGATCTCTTGATCTGCTCCTACAATCACAAACAAGCCATCGAATCCTCTGGAGAGCAGAAACCTGAACCTCACGCTCCGCCACAAGGCCCAGGCCATCCTCCGAGAGGCGGGATGGGAACTCGCGCCGCCACCTGTGATCTGGTCCCCGCGCATGGCACGGTGCGCGGGGCTCTTCGTGATCGAGAAGGACTCGCGTGGCAAGTGGCATCCGGAGATCCGCCTCAGCATCCCCCTGCTGCGCCGCCGGGACTGGCCCTGGCCCCAGCCGGTCTGCGGGATGAACTGCCACACGCCCGACGACATCCAGCGGCGCATCCTCGAGCACGAACTGATTCACTTCAAGCTCTGGATGGACCGGGAGCGGGACTGGGGCCATACGGAGCGGTTCCGGCAGTTGGCCTGGGAGGTGTTCGGGCACCAGAGCATTACCCACGGCATCGGCTCGGAACCTGATTAGTCCAGCGCGCGAGTTCGGCATGATTCGCTCCTTGTGGGGGCCCCGCTCCGCAGGCTCCCCCGGAGCCTGCTCTGCGACCCACATGGTCAAACTCGCTCCCTGTGGGGCCCCGCTCTGCAGGCTCCCCCGGAGCCTGCTCCGCGACCCACATGGTCAAACTCGCTCCCTGTGGGGCCCCGCTCTGCAGGCTCCCCCGGAGCCTGCTCCGCGACCCACATGGTCGCGACCCACGGCATCGGGCACGAGTCGGGGTGAGGGCTGGGACCGGCCCGCCGGAGGATCCGGTCTTCCCTAGAGGTCGGCCGCCAGGCGGTAGAGCTCGGAGGCGGACACGCCCAGGTGCTTGGCCAGGGGCTTCACCGCTTCGCGGAGGGTCATGCCGCCTTCGCGAGCGGCGGCAAGGTAGGCCTTGGCCCAATCCGGCAGGGTGCCGTCGAACGTCGCCGGCTCGTCGTTGACGACCCGCTTGGCCCCGGCGCCCGCCAGCACCAGCACCATCTCGCCGCGGTCCTCGCGGCCCAGCTGGGCCTTCACCTGGTCCGGCGTGCCGCGGTACCAGGTCTCGTGCAGCTTGGTCAGCTCGCGGCCCAGGGCCATCTCGCGGTCCGGCAGCAGCTCCGCCAGGTCGGACAGGGTCTCGTGGATGCGATGGGGCGTCTCGAAGACCACCACCGTCTCCTCCTCAGCGCCCAGCTTCTTCAGCAGGGTGCGCCGCGGCTCGCTGCGGTTGGGCAGGTAGCCCCAGAAGCTGAAGGCGTGGCTGGGCAGGCCCGAGGCCACCACCGCCAGCAACACGGCCGATGCACCGGGTAGCACGGTGACCTTGGCTCCGGCGGCCCGGGCGGCTCTGGCGATCTCGAAGCCGGGATCATTGATGCCGGGCATGCCCGCGTCGCTGCAGTAGGCCACGGTGCGGCCCGAGGCCAGCTCCAGGCCTATGCGCTCGTAGGCCGCGGCGCCCGCGTGATCGTCGAAGCGCAGCAGGGGCTTCTCGATCCCCAAATGCTTCAGCAGTCCACCGGTGCGGCGCGTGTCCTCGCAGGCCACCAGGTCGGCCTCCGCCAGGGCCTCCTTCGCGCGGTCCGTGAGGTCGCCGAGATTGCCAATGGGCGTGGGAACGAGGATGAGGTGGCCGGCCATGGCTTCATTCTGGCAGGGCAGGCGGAGGGCGCCGCATCCGCAACGCCCCCCCTCCGGTCCGGTTTCCGAGACCTACTTCGCTGCCGCCGCCTTGGGTACGGGCTTGGTCGCCCAGACCTTCCAGAACTCGGGGTCCGCGGCAAGGTCCCCGGCATCCGGGTAGCTCATCTTCGGATCCACGGCCAGCAGCTGGGCGTCCTCCCGCAGGAAGCAGTCGGCGACGAGCTTCGAAAGGCCCTTGAGCTCCTCGAGACCAGCGGATTTGGCCATCTTCTCGTCATCGGCCATGGTCGCATCCGCGTCGGCCAGGCTGTGCAGCGGCACCACCCAGAGGAAAGTGGGGTTGGCGGTACCGGCCACGGCCTGGTACACGGCCCACCGGGGCTTCAGGCCCGCCTTCTCGTAGAGCTCGGCGTATTTCTTCGCGCCGGCCGTGAACTCGGCGTCGTGGCCCGGCTTCACCTGGATCGTGGAGGTCCAGTAGTAGCGGGGCGCCATGTTCCCGATCTCCCGGCTGAGGTCTCCGCGCAGCATGTAGGCCACGCTGCTGTAGGTCGTGATGTACTCGGCATCCTTGACGGCCAGCGCCTCGACCTGGGCCTTGAGGGCCGGGTGCTTCTCCATGTAGGCCTGCTGCGCCTCCATGCCTGCCAGGGAATCGTAGAACCACACCCATGTGGCCTGATTCGCGCCGACGACCGGCACCAGGCCCAGGAAGTGGTAGGGGCTCTTCGCCTGGGCGAAGACCTTGGACCAGGCGAACTCGTTCTTCTGGTGGGCGGCCTCCTTGCCGGGCTTCACGTCCTCCACGCCGATGCGCAGGACCTTGGGCCAGCTCGGGACCGGCGGTTCGCCAGCCACGAGGGTGGCGCCGAGGGAAAGGCAGAGCAGGATCCGGGTGTCCATGGACTCCTCCTTGAGTGAGGCCCATGAGGCTACGCCAAAATGCTCACGAATATATCTTTTTTTAAGATACATTGTCAGCGCCTACACGCGATTCGTGCCAGCCAACCCGAATTACGTTACACGCTTGAGTTGCCGGTCGCTGCGAATCAGGCGGCTGTAGAGCAGGCCCGTGTGGTACCAGTGCAGGAAGAAGGCCTCGAGGGCGGCCCGCCGCCACCACGCCGGGCTTCCGGGCGACGGGGGGCAGCCGGGCGCGGGGCTGCAGCGCACCGCCAGGCCCAGCCCCCGCGCCAGAGCCCCCGCCCGGGCCAAGTGCAGGCCGTCGGAGACCAGAAGGAGGCTCCTCCAGCTCTCGGCCCGCAGCGTCTCCCGCACATGGAACAGGTTCTCGAGGGTGTGCTGGCTCTGATCCTCGGTCCGGAGCGCCTCATCAGGGATTCCCCGGCTGCGCAGCCACGTGCAGCCCGCCTCGGCCTCGCTGATCCGCGCGCGTCCCGTCAGCCCGCCCGCCACGAGGATCCGCGGGGCGAGACCCCGCCGCCACAGGTCCGCGGCGTGGGCCAGCCGCGCTTCGAAGGTCTTCGTGGGGCAGTCCCGCTCCAGCCGCCGGCCCAGCACCAGGATGAGGTCCGAGGGCTCCACGGGATCGCCGCCCGCCCCCCGGAGCACGCGCCGCATCCGCCACCAGACCGGCAGGCCCAGCAGCAGCACCGCCGAACCCGAGGCCAGGAGGAAGGACGCCAGTCCCCCCGGTCCCAACTTCTGCAGGAAGGTGGACCGGGGCGGAGCGGTGTAGGGACGGTCCGGCGCCATGCTTCAGGATGCCATCCCGGCCGGCGCCGGGGTCAGCGGCGGATGGTGGGCGCCACCACAGGAGGCGGCGCGGGGGCCGGCGCAGCGGGTGATGTGGTGGAACGCAGCGCCGGGGCGAGGGGACGCACCGCCTGAACCGGCTCCGGCCCCTTGAACAGGAGCTGAACCGGGACGCTCTTCGCCTTCCCCACCAGCAGGCTCACGGACAGGGGGCCGGGCGTGGCGCGGCGGTAGCGGTCCGGGATCGTGACGTGCAGCACCTTCTCGCCCGCCTGGAGGCTGGCGCCATCGTCGTCCGCGGTCCGGCCCGCGTCTTCGGCGGGAATGGCCATGGCCTCGTCCCCGTTGAACACCACCTTCGGCACCTCCGGCCCAAGGTGCCTGGCATATATCCGGATGCGGAAAGCTGCGGCCCGGTCGCCCACCTTCAGCTCCGTCGGGTTCAGGCGCGTGATCTGCGGCCCAGGGCCGATGATCCCCGGAATCGTGGTGCCCGGATTCGCGGTCCCGGCCTGGGCACCGGGGGCCGCCGTCCGGGCAGCACTCACCGCGGCCGCCTGGGAGAGGGCGGGGACCGCGGGCCGGGCCGAGGTGCGGACCGGGAGGCTGAAGGAGACCACCTTCTCCGGCGTGGCGCCGCTGTCGTCCATCACGGCGATCCGGAGCTGGCCGGGCTTGGCCAGGCGGTAGCGCTCCGGGATGGTCACGTGGATGAGGCCTTCGCCCCCCTTCGTGAAGCTGCCGTCATCGTCGTAGTAATGGACACGGTCCTCCGCAGGCACCGCGCCGTCGCGATCGCCGTTGAAGACCACCTTCAGCGCGTTGGGACTCAGGTGGGTGCCATAGACCTTCAGCCGGTAGGAGGCCTTGGCGTCACCGATCTGGATGTCCGCGGGCACGATGCGCGTGAGGGCCGCCGGGGCGCTGGGCGGAGGCGTCACCACGGGCTTCACCGCGCCTGCCGGCGCCACGTCGATGGTCTTGATGGCGGACCAGGGGCTGGCCATCTGGTGGGACCCGCTGGGATCGTCCGCTCCGTCCGCGCCGGCCGACACCCAGAGCTTCACCTGCAGGTGGCTGCCCGGTTCGCTGAGGAAGCGGGAGGGATCCACGCCCAGCAGGATGACCGTGTCGGTGCAGGCTCCGAGGACCCGGGCCCCGTTGTCCCAGACCGCCGGAACCCAGGGGGTCGCCACGTTCCTGGACGAGACACCGCGCACATAGATGTGCTGGTACCCGCCTTCGGGCCCGGCCGGGTGGCCCATGTCGCGGTCCGGGGGGCCCAGGTTCGCGCCTGTGAGGTAGATGAGCACGCGGCCGTACTCATCCAGCCAGCCCGGGGATCCGGGATAGACCATCTGGGGATCGGCCTTGGCGATGATGGGCATGGGCACCCCCTGGGCGGACCCCAGGGCGGAGAGGGCCAGACCGAGGAAAGCGGCGGCGAGGCGCATGGGGGGACCTCCGGGCCAGAACGCGCCGGAAGGGGTTTGCCCCTCAGCCACGCTCCAGGAAAAAAGGGATGAGCCCTGGAGCATATACGGGAAGCGCCCCGGGACTCAAGCCCCGGGGCGCTTTAGGGTGCCTAATCTCAGGCCTCGGTGCGCTTTTCCGACTTCTTTCGCTCGTTCGTGTCCAGCACGCGCTTGCGCATGCGGATGAAGTTGGGGGTGACTTCCACCAGCTCGTCGGCCTCGATGTACTCCAGGGCTTGCTCCAGGGTGTGCTCCCGGGGCGGGGTGAGGCGGGTGGCCTCGTCGCTGCCGCTGGCGCGCATGTTCGACAGCTTCTTGCCCTTGGCCACGTTCACCACCAGGTCGTTCTCGCGGGCGTGCTCGCCAACGATCATGCCCTCGTAGCAGCGGGTGTTCGGGTGGATGAAGATGACGCCGCGCTCCTCCAGGTTCATGAGCGCGAAGCCCACGGCCTCGCACGACTCCATGCTGATGAGCACGCCGTTCTTGCGGCCCGGCAGCTCGCCCTTGTAGGGGCCGTAGTGGCTGAAGAGGCTGTGGAGGATGCCCTCGCCGCGGGTGTCGGTCATGAACTCGCTGCGGAAGCCGATGAGGCCCCTGGAGGGAATCTTGAAGTGCAGGCGCAGCCGGCCGCCTTCGTTGCCCATGTCCTGCATCTCGGCCTTGCGGTTGCCCATGTGCTCCATCACCACGCCCATGAAGGCCTCGGGGATGTCGATCGTCACGTCCTCGTAGGGTTCCAGCTTCTCGCCGGTCTCGGGATCCGTATGGAGGATCACCTCGGGGCGGCTCACGCAAAGCTCGAAGCCTTCGCGGCGCATGGTCTCGATGAGCACGGAGAGGTGCAGCTCGCCGCGGCCGCTCACCTTGAAGGAGTCGGGGCTGTCGGTGTCCTCCACGCGCAGGGCCACGTTGTGCTGCAGCTCCTTCTGGAGGCGCTCGCGGATGCGGCGGCTCTGCACGTGCTTGCCGTCCTGGCCCGCGAAGGGCCCGGCGTTCACCATGAACATCATGGAGATGGTGGGCTCGTCGATGTCCACATAGGTCAGCGCCACGGGGCTCGCGGCGTCGGCGATGGTCTCGCCCACGCGGATGTCGGGGATGCCCGCCAGGGCCACGATCTCACCCGCGCTGGCTTCCGTCTGCTGGATGCGGGACAGGCCCTCGAAGCCGTAGAGCTGGGTGACCTTGTGCTGCTGGACGCTGCCGTCGCGCTTCACCACCGCCACGGTCTCGCCCACCTTGAGGCGGCCGTTCACGATGCGGCCGATGCCGATCTGGCCGACGAAGTCGCTCCAATCCATGAGGGTGACGAGCATCTGCAGCGGCGCGTCGGGGCTGCCCTGCGGATGGGGGCAGTGCTTGACGATGGTGTCGAAGAGGGGGTCCAGGTTCTCGCTGGCGTCGTTCATGTCCAGCATGGCGTAGCCCTGCTTGGCGCTGGCGAAGACGCAGGGGAAGTCCAGCTGCTCCTCCGTGGCGCCCAGCTCGATGAGCAGGTCGAAGACCTGGTCCTGGGACCAGAGGGGGCGGGCGCCGGGGCGGTCCACCTTGTTGATGACGACAATCGGGCGTAAACCGAGCGCCAGGGCCTTGCGGGTGACGAACTTGGTCTGGGGCATGGGGCCGTCGAAGGCATCCACCACCAGCAGGACGGAATCCACCATGGAGAGCACGCGCTCCACTTCGCCGCCGAAGTCGGCGTGGCCGGGGGTGTCCACGATGTTGAAGCGGTAGCCTCCCCAGTGCAGGGAGGTCGTCTTGGCCAGGATGGTGATGCCGCGCTCGCGCTCCTGGTCGTTGCTGTCCATGGCCCGTTCCTGGACCCGCTGGTTGTCCCGGAACATGTGGGCGCCTTTGAACAGGGCGTCCACGAGGGTGGTCTTGCCGTGATCGACGTGGGCGATGATGGCGATGTTGCGGATCTTCTCGAGCGAGGTCATCTGGCTCCCGGCAGCCCAGGCACAAGCCAGGCAGAACCTTTGATTTTACCAGACGCGAGGCCGATTTCCGAGCCCTGATTGCAACCCCTTCCATTGTCGCGCCAGGGGTCTAAGATAAGCGGACCCTCCTCGGGAGAACCCCATGCATATCAACGAACTGCTCACCGTGGTCTGCGAGCAGGGCGCCAGCGACCTCCACCTCAAGGTCGGCAACCACCCCATCGCCCGCATCAAGGGAAAACTCACGCCCATGACGCAGTTCAAGCGCCTGGTGCAGGAGGACACCATCGCCATGGCCTACGCCATCATGGCCAGCGACAAGCAGAAGGCGAAGTTCAAGGAGAACCTCGACCTCGACATCGCCTATTCCGTTCCGAGCCTCGGCCGATTCCGCTGCAACATCTTCAACCAGCGCGGCACCGTGGGCCTCGTCCTCCGCGTGATCCCCCGGAAGATCTACACCATCGACGACCTGATGCTCCCCAAGGTCCTCAAGACCATCTGCCAGGAGCAGCGCGGTCTCGTGCTGGTGACGGGCACCACGGGATCGGGCAAGTCCACGACCCTGGCCGCCATGATCGACCTCATCAACGCCACCCGGTCCGAGCACATCCTCACCATCGAGGACCCCATCGAGTACCTGCACCGGGACAACCTCAGCATCGTGAACCAGCGCGAGGTGGAGGCGGACTGCAAGACCTTCGCCACGGCCCTGCGCGCCGCCCTCCGCCAGGACCCGGACGTGATCCTCGTGGGTGAGATGCGCGACCTGGAGACCATCGAGACGGCCCTGCACGCCGCCGAGACAGGCCATCTGGTCTTCAGCACCCTGCACACCCTGGATGCCACGGAGACCATCAACCGCGTCATCTCCGTGTTCCCGCCCCACCACCAGAAGCAGATCCGCCTCCAGATGGCGGCTGTGCTCAAGGGCATCATCTCCCAGCGCCTGGTGCCCCGGGCCGACGGCCAGGGCCGTGTGCCCGCCGTGGAGGTCATGGTGGCCACCGAGACCGTCCGCACCTGCATCGAGGACAAGGACAAGACCAAGATGCTGAAGGACGTCATCGCCGCGGGCACGGCCCAGTACGGCATGCAGACCTTCGACCAGAGCCTCTACTTCCTGCTGCGCCAGGGTCTCATCACCGAGGAGGAGGCCCTGCTGCGCGCCACCAACGTGGGCGAGTTCAAGCTGCGGCTCGAAGGCGTCATGGCCACGGCGGACATGGCCCGGGCCAACATGGAGCGCGGCATGTCCATCGCCCAGGGCGGAGGCCGGGAATCCGGCGCGCCGTCGGCCCCGCCCCAGGTCCAGCCCCCCGCCCCGGGCATGCCCATGGCCATGCCTCCGGGCACCGACGTGAAAATCACCCTGGCACGCTGACCGCCCTTCCCCTTATCCTGGCTCTCCCACCCCCGAACCGAGGTCGCCGATGATCAAGATCGACATCGCCAATTCGCTGATGAAGGTTCATCCCTGCTCCCGCGCCACCGCCCTCCAGGTGGTGGACCTCCTCACGGAGCGCCTCAAGGACGCCCTCCTGAACGGGCACCGCATCGAGATCCGGGGCTTCGGCGTCTTCGAGCCCCGTCCCCGCAAGCGCGGCATGGGCCGGAACATCAAGACCGGCGCCAGCGTCCAGATCCCCAAGGGCAAGAGCATCCGCTTCAAGCCGGGAAAGGACCTGCGGGAGATCGAGGTCGGGTAGGCCGCCTTCCGGTGTAGCCCCTGGGGGCAGAAAAAGATCACCACGAAGGACACGAAGGCACCCTGCGGGCTCACACAGACCACGAATGGGTCTCGACACACCTTCGGCATCCCTTTGCGAGCGACAACCATGGCGGCCCTTCAAAGCCGCCTGGGGCCGCCGCCCGCAAAGCCGGTCGCGCTCCCGCGCGCCCGTGGGCGGCAGGCCCGGATGCCCCGTGCCGAAGCCCCGGAACAGACCTTCGTGCCCTCGGTTTTCGCTTCGTGCCCTTCGTGGAGACATTTGAAGGCCCGAACCGCCAGTGTCTGCAGATCAGCGAGGGTCTATCCAACCAGCTCGGAAGCCGCAGCCTGGAGGCGGTCCAGGGCTTCGTCCACTTGGTCCTTGTGGGTGCGGGCGGCGAGGATGGCCAGGCGCAAGTGGAAGGCGCCGTTCAGCTTGGTGCCGCTGAGGAAGACCCGGCCCTCGGCCGTCAGGCGCTGCAGCAGGGCCTGGTTGAAGGCATTGGCGTCGCCGGCCCTGGGCAGGAACCGGAAGGCCAGGACGCTGAGTTGGGGCGCGGGCCCCGGATCCACGCCGGTCATGCCCTGGAGCCGCTCGTAGGCGTACCGGGCCAGGAGGAGCTTCTCCTCCAGGGCGGCGCGGAAGGCCGCCACGCCATGCACCTGGAGGGGCAGCCACAGGCGCAGGGCCCGGGCGTGCTTGCTGAATTCGAGGGTGGTCTCCGAGGGGCTCAGTTCCTCCAGGTCCTCCGGCGGCGAGGGCAGGTAGTCCGCCTGGAAGGCGTGGGCTCGCCGCAGGGGCTCCAGGTGCCGCGTCAGCAGGGCCCCCAGGCCCAGGGGCGCGAAGAGGCCCTTGTGGGGGTCCAGCACCAGGCTGTCGCTGCGCTCCAGGCCCCGGAGAGCGGCCTTCCCCAGGTCCGTCAGAGCGAAGGAGGCCCCGTAGGCACCGTCCGTGTGCATCCAGAGGCCGTGGCGGACGGCCAGGTCTGCGCAGGCTTCCAGCGGGTCCACGGCCCCCGTGTTGGTGGTGCCGGCGGTGGGTACCAGCAGCCAGGGGCGTAGCCCGGCCCGCAGGTCTGCCTGGATGGCGGCCTCCAGGACCTCGGGCCGCAGGCGGAAATAGGCATCCGTGGGGATCTCCCGCACGAGCGCCTCGCCCATGCCGGCGACGCGAAGGGCCTTCACGAGGCAGTGGTGGGCCTGGTCCGACAGGTACACACAGGCCTTCGGATAATCCGCCGCCTTGAGGCCCGCAGCCTCCCGGGCCGTGCAGACGCCCACCAGGTGGGCCATGCTGCCCCCCGCGGCCAGGTTGCCCGAGCTGCCCTCGGGCAGGCCCATCTCCCGGGCCAGCCAGCCGAGAACCTGGTTCTCCATCCGCACGGCGCCGGGCCCCGCGAAGAAGTAGGCCGCATAGCGGTTGGTGAGGGCCGCCAGCAGGTCGCCCAGGGCTCCCGTGAAGAGGGAGGAGGGCGGGATGAAGGCCAGGTGGCGGCCGGAGGCCCCGTTGGCCCCCACGCCATCCACGTGCTCGCCCAAGGCGCTCAGCACCTGGGGGAAGGGGCGCCCCGCCTCGGGGATGGGGAAGTCCGCCAGGCCGGCCCCAGGCCGGTCCTTCTCCACGAACGCAGGGGCCTCCGGCAGGGCCCCGAGGAATCCCTCGGCATAGCCCCGGGCCGCCTCCCACAGCGCCGCCCGCGCCTCCGCTCCGGGGTCCAGCAGCCGCGACTGCGCTTCCAGGTCCTTCAGACGATCCAGCACGGGGGGCCTCCGACCCTCCAGCCTACCAAGGGGTACAATGACGTCATGGAAGCTTGCCGCCGCCCCGAAGTCACCTACCCCAACCGCATCCCCATGAAGATCATCGGGCGCCTGGAGGAACTGCGCCCCGACATGGTCATGGAGCTGATCCTCGCCCACCTGGGGCCCCAGGCCGACGGCGACGAGCAGCACACCGCCGCCTGCAAGGGCGCCTTCATCAGCTACACCTTCTGGGTCACCCTGCCCCACAGCCAAGCCGAGACGCCCCTGCGGGAGGCGATCCAGAAGCTTCCTGGCGTGGTCATGCAGTTGTGAGGGCAGTCCTCAGGGGTCAGTCCTCAGACCTCGGTGGCGTGGGCAGCGCCCGCGCCTGAAAACAAGAACGCGGCCGGAAGGCCGCATCCTTATTCCACTGAAGACTGAGGACTGAGGACTGAGGCCTACGGCCTCAACGTCCCCATCATGCGGGGATACGGAATGGTCTCCCGTGCATGCGGCGAGGGAGGAAGCGGGGTCCCGCCGGCCCGAGTCGGAGCAGGGCCAAGTCCTGCGGAGGCTGCCGTCCGCGAGGAACGAGCGGTGTCGTGGCCGAGCGCTACGGCCTGAGCGTACCCATCATGCGGGGATAAGGGATGGTCTCCCTCACATGCGGCAGCTTGCAGATCCACGCCACGGCGCGCTCGAGGCCCATGCCGAAGCCGGCGTGGGGGACGCTGCCGTACTTGCGGACGTCCAGGTACCACTCGTAGTCGGCGCGACTGAGGCCCTCATGCTCGATCTGGTCTAGGAGGTACTGGAGGCTGGTGGCGCGCTCGCCGCCGCCAATGACCTCGCCGTAGCCCTCGGGGGCCAGCAGGTCGGCGCCCAGGGCCAGGCGGGGATCGAGAGGGTCCGGTTCCATGTAGAAGGCCTTGAAGGCTTTCGGGAAGCGATGCACCCACAGCGGCTTGTCCGTGGCGTTCATGAGCATGGTCTCGTCATCATTGCCGAAGTCCTCGCCCCAGTTGATGTCGCTGCCGAGCGTCTTCAGCTTCTCCACGGCCTCGGTGTAGGTCATGCGGTCGAAGGTGGTGTTCAGGGCCGTCTCCAGGGGCGCCGTGTCGCGCTCGAGGATCTTCAGCTCCTCCTGGCGGCCCTCCAGCACGCGCTGGATGAGGAACTTGGTCATGCGCTCGCCGAGCGCCATCACGTCGTCCAGATGGGCGAAGGCCACTTCGGGCTCCACCATCCAGAACTCGGTGAGGTGGCGGCGGGTCTTGCTCTTCTCGGCGCGGAAGGTGGGGCCGAAGCAGTAGACCTTGCCGAAGGCGGCGATGCCGGGCTCCTGGTAGAGCTGGCCCGACTGGCTGAGGAAGGCCGTGCCCTCGTGGAAGTACTCGGTGCCGAACAGCGTGCTGGTGCCCTCGCAGGCGCTGGGCGTGAGGATGGGCGCGTCCAGCAGCGTGAAGCCGTCGCCGTCAAAGAAGTCGCGAATGCCCTTCACCAGGGTGTGGCGGATGCGGAGGATGGCCCACTGGCGCTTGCTGCGCAGCCAGAGGTGCCGGTTCTCCATGAGGAACTCGGTACCGTGCTCCTTGGGGGTGATGGGGAAGTCCACGCTGCCGCCGACGAGCTCCAGCGACTTCACCAGCAGCTCCGGTTGGCCAGTCTTGGGGTGCTGCTGGACGACTCCGGTCACGATGATGGAGGATTCCTGCGTGAGCTTCCCGGCCAACTCGTAGCTCTCGGGGTCCACCTCGGCGGCGCCGACGACGCACTGGACGAAGCCGGAGCCGTCCCGCAGCTCGATGAAGCGGGTCTTGCTGGTGCGGGCATTGCGGACCCAGCCCCGCAGCCGGACAGTCTCGCCGACCTGGCCGGCGAGGAATCGGACTTCGGTGAAGGGCTGGCTGCTCACGGGGGCTCCTGGGCCTAAACCTCTATTGTGCCCGGGGAAAGGAGCCGGCTCCAGGGCCCCAGGGCCTGTTTTCAAAGTGGGACGCCGCCGCGACGCTGCCCAGCCGCGCTCATGGCAAGGCGACGGCCGAAGGGCGATGCGGGACATCGTTCGAGGCCGGCAACGCAGCCAGGGGTGCGGCTGGTCAGCGTCCCGGAGGGCAAGGGGCGGCGCCCGGCGCGATGCTGCGTCAAGCTCCTCGACGATGGACCCACCATCGCCTTCGTCACTTTCCTTGCCTCGCTTGGGCGGCGCCCCTTGCGCGGCCACGCCCCACGTTGAAAACAGGCCCTAGCCCAACAAGGAGTCGATCTTCTCCCTGAGCGATTCCTGCGTGAACGGCTTCACCACGTAGGTGCTCACGCCGGCCTCGAGGGCCTGGACGATGTCCTGGGTGGCGGCGTGCGTGGTGACCATGAGGATGGGCATGCTAGCGCCCCGGCCCCGCACGGCCCGGGCGAACGCGATCCCGTCCATCTCCGGCATGTCCCAGTCGGTGATGATGAGGTCCACCCCGCCCCGATCCAGCTGCTCCAGCCCGGACCGGCCGTTTTCGCCCTCCACCACGTCCGTATGCCCCAGACGGGAGAGGTTGCCGATGATGATGCGCCGCATGGTCGGGGAATCGTCCACCACGAGGATCTTCACGGAGGCTCCAGGGAAGGGGAGGCGCCCGGGGCGCTCCCGGCATTGTCTCCCAATCAGAACGGTTTGGAACGTCGTCAAATCTGGCCCCAGCGGCCCCCGGTCCGGGATCGGGCTGGGATAGACTGGGTCCCGTGCGCGCGCCCCGCGGGGGCGCACCCCGGAGGTTCCATGCCCGAAGCCCAAGGCCCCTGCCCCATGGACCCCGGCCAGATGGACGCCACCCTCCGGCGGCTGGCCGCAGACCTGGTGACCCGCCTCCGCCCCGAGGAGGAAGTCGTCCTCCTGGGCATCCGCTCCCGGGGCCTGCCCCTGGCCGAGCGTCTGGCCACCCACCTCCGCGCCGCCACCGGGGCCGCGGTTCCCGTGGGCGCCCTGGACATCACCCTCTACCGGGACGATCTCACGGAGATGGTGGGCAGCCCCATCGTCCGGCCCACGGAGATCCCCTTCACCCTGAAGGAGCGCACGGTGGTGCTGGTGGACGATGTGCTCTACACGGGCCGCACGGTTCGGGCGGCGCTGGACGCCCTGCTGGACCACGGCCGGCCCCGCCGGGTGATGCTGCTGGTGCTGGCGGACCGCAGCGGCCGCGAGCTGCCCATCCAGGCCGATCTGGCTGGCCTGCGGGTGGAGGTGCCGCCGGGCCACCGGGTGGCCGTGCGGCTGAAGGAAATCGATGGTGAAGACGGCGTGACCGTGGAGGCCTGCTGATGACGTCCGAACGCTACGTCTTTCCCCATAAGCACCTGCTGGGCATCGAGCCCCTCAGCCCGCAGGACATCACGGCGATCCTCGACCAGGCCCGGGCCTTCGAGGAGGTCTGTGAGCGTCCCAGCATCAAGATCGTGCCGGCCCTGCGCAAGAAGCTGGTGGTGAACCTGTTCTTCGAGAACAGCACCCGCACCCGCAACAGCTTCGAGATCGCCGAGAAGCGCCTCTCGGCGGAGATCATCAACTTCGACGCAGACACCAGCAGCCTGAACAAGGGCGAGACGCTCATCGACACGGCCATGAATCTGGAGGCCATGCACCCGGACCTCATCGTCATGCGCCACAGCGCCCCCGGGGCCCACGCCCTCCTGTCCAGGCACATGAAGGCCAGCATCGTGAACGCCGGCGACGGCGCCCACGAGCACCCCACCCAGGCCCTGCTGGACGCCTACACCCTGCGGAAGCACTTCGGCAGCCTGGAGGGCCTGCGGGTGGCCATCGTGGGCGACATCCGCAACAGCCGCGTGGTGCGCTCCAACCTCTGGCTGCTCACCCGCATGGGCGCCAAGGTCACCCTGGTGGGACCGCCCACCCTGGTGCCTCAGGAGATGGCTGCCACCTGGCCCGGCATCAAGATCAGCCATGACTTCGACGCCGTGATCCCCGAGCAGGACGCCATCATGATGCTCCGGGCCCAGTTCGAGCGCGGCACCGGCGCCTACATCCCCGGCCAGGGCGAGTACAGCCGCTTCTTCCAGCTCAACCCGGCGCGCATGAAGCAGGCGAAGAAGGACGTGGTGGTGCTCCACCCGGGCCCCATCAACCGAGGCCTGGAGATCACCAGCGACGTGGCCGACGGCCCCAACAACCTCATCCTCGACCAGGTCACCAACGGCGTGCCCGTCCGCATGGCCGTCCTCTACCTGCTGTCCCATCCCCACGGAGAGCAGGTGCCCTGATGGCCGCCCCCGTCGAAATCCTCTCCCGCCTGCTCTGGGTCCGTGATGCCGCGGCCCTGCCGGACCAAGCCCTGGCGGATCAACTGGGGCTGGAGACCAAGGCCCTGGCGGCTCTGGTGACCACCCAGCCCGACCGCTTCCCAGAGGCCCTGGTTTTCCACCTGACCGCCGAAGAGCGCCAGCGCATCCCGGACGCGCCTGTGCTGGCCTTCACCGAGGCCGGGGCGGCTCTTCTGGCGGGCCTGGTGCCCGGCCACGAGCCGGCCCTGCTCAAGCTCCTGCCCGCCTTCGCCGAGGCCCGCCACGTGATCACCGCCCAAGCCGAGCTGTCCCTGCGCGTCACGGCCCTGGAGCAGAAGCTGGACACGCTCATCAAGGTCATCCAGGGCGAGGAAGTCGAAGGCGCCCCGAAGCAGCGGCCCATCGGCTTCGTCAACGAAGAAGACCTGCCCCATGGGCTGAAGACCCAGCAGCGCGACAGAAAGAAGGGATGAAGCCCGCCATGATCCCCGGCCCCATCACCCTCCTCATCCTTGACGGCTTCGGCGACGGGCCGAGGAACGCCTTCGACGCCACCTTCGTGGCGGCCATGCCGCTCTTCAATGAGTTGCGGAAGACCTACGCCACCACCCAGCTCTTCACGAGCGGCGAGGCCGTGGGCCTGCCCGACGGGCAGTTCGGCAACTCGGAAGTGGGGCACATGAACCTGGGCGCGGGCCGGGTGGTCTGGCAGGAACTCACCCGCATCGACGCCGCCATCCGGCGAGGCACCTTCCGGGAGAACGCGGCCATGGGCGCCTTGCTGGCCAGCCTCAAGACCTCCGGAAAGCGCCTGCATCTCATGGGTCTGGTGAGCGACGGCGGTGTCCACAGCCACCAGAACCACCTCGTGGCCCTGGCCCAGTGGGCCCAGGCCGAAGGCGTGCCCACCACCATCCACGCCATCACGGACGGCCGGGACACGGGCCAGAAGAGCGCCGACGGCTACCTCCAGTGGCTGACCTTCCAGTTGCGGAACACCCCCTTGGTCACCATTGGTTCCGTCTGCGGGCGCTACACGGCCATGGATCGCGACCAGCGCTGGGAGCGCACCGAGCAGGCCTGGAAGCTCTACGTGGACGGCGAGGCCCCCCAGGCCGCGCCGGACGCCCTGGCCGCCATCCAGGCCGCCTACGGCCGGGGCGAGACGGACGAGTTCGTGGCCCCCACGAAGCTAGACACGTTCCACCCCATCGCCGACGGCGACGGCGTGCTGTGGTTCAACTTCCGGGCCGACCGAGCCCGCCAGATGTGCCATGCCCTCGTCCATCCGGGATTCAAGGGCTTCGCGCCGAAACACCGTCCGGCGGTGAAGCTGGTCACCTTCACGGCCTACGACATCGAGCTGGATCCGTACGTATCCGTGGCCTACCCGCCCCAGAGCCTCGAGCACATCCTGGGCGAGCTCGTCAGCGCGCAGGGCTGGAAGCAGTTCCGCACGGCGGAGACGGAGAAGTACGCCCACGTCACCTACTTCTTCAACGGCGGCCGGGAGGCGCCCTTCGAGGGCGAGGAGCGGCGCCTGGTGCCCTCCCCCAAGGTGGCCACCTACGACCTGCTGCCGGAGATGAGCCTGCCGGACGTGAGCCAGGGGCTCGAGGCCGCCATCCGCTCCGGCCAGTACCGGTTCCTGGTCTGCAACCTGGCCAACCCCGACATGATCGGCCACACGGGCGACCTGAAGGCCGCCATCACGGCCTGTGAGGCGGTGGACGCCGCCGTGGGCCGCATCGTGGATGCCACCCTGGCCGCGGGCGGGGCCCTCTTCATCACCGCCGACCACGGCAACTGCGAGTGCATGCGCGACGAAGGCGGCAACCCCCACACCTCGCACACCCTGAATCCGGTCCCCGCGGTCCTCGTGGCCCAGGGTTTCGAGGCCCGGCAGCTCCGCGGCGGCGGCGCCCTGAACGACGTGGCCCCCACCCTCCTGAAGCTGTTCGGCCTCTCCCAGCCCGAGGTCATGGACGGGAAGAGCCTGTTCTGACGAAACCGCATGACGGATCAGCTGCGTCCTCCCCGGCTCACGCCTCCGACCTTCATCAAGGCCATGGGGGCGCTGCTGGGCCTGTTCAACCTGGTGGCCCTGGTCGCCGCAGTATGGCTGCTGACAATGAACCGCCGCCACCAGGTGGAGCGCGCGGAGTCGGCCACCCGGAACCTCGCAGAGGTCCTGGAAGACAATGTGGCGGACACCATCCAGCGCATCGACCTGGCCCTCCAGGCAGTCCGGGATGAGGAGCGCCACGACCCCACCCATCGGCGGCTGGGGCCTCTGGTCCTGACGCAGTTCCGACGGGTGGAGCTGCTCGCCTCCCTCCAGATGGCCGACGCCGAGGGGAGGGTCCTCCACGCGGCTCCGGCCGGGGCCGGACGGAGCGTGGGCGACCAGCCCTTCTTCCTCAGGCTCAGGGCCGGGACCGGCGACGATCTGGTCATCTCGCCGCCCGTGCGGAGCTCCTCGGGCGCCTGGGTCATCGTGCTGGCCCGCCGGGTGGTCCGCGAAGACGGGCAGTTCACGGGCGTGGTCTTCGCCCAGCTCCCCACCGAACAGCTGGCCCGGGCCATGTCCCGGCTGGACGTGGGCCGGCATGGATCGGTCTCCCTGCGGGGCGCGGACCTGAGCCTCCTGGCCCGCTATCCCGACTTCGAAGGCCAGCAGCGGATGACCGGCGAGACCCAGATCCAGGGGGCCTATCTTGAGGCCGTACGAAGCGGGGCCACCACCTACCACTTCTCCGAGCGCTCGATCCTGGATGGCACCCGCCGCATCTACACCCTGCGCCGCACCGACGATCCCCGGTTTTTCATCCTGGTGGGCCTGGCGGAATCGGAGTACCTCCGGATCTGGCGCCACCAAGTCATCTTCGCGGTGGCCTCGGTCCTGGGCCTGGCCGCCCTCACCCTGGCCCTGGGCTGGCAGGCCCGGGCCTCCTGGATCCGGCAACTGGCGGACCAGGAGCGCCTGGTCGCCCAGGAGGCCCGCTACCGCCTGCTGGCCGAGAACGCCACGGATGTCATCTGGTCCATGGATCCGGATGGCCGCCTCACCTACGTCAGCCCATCCATCCTCCGCCAGCGCGGCTGGACGCCCGAGGAGTTCATGGCGCTCGCCCCCGAGAACCGGGCCCTCTCCCGAAAGGGCAGCGAGATCTTCCGGGAACGGATGGACAAGGCGCGCCAGCTTCCCCCCGGCTCCCAGCCCTTCGAGCAGGACCTGCTCCAGTCGGCCGTGACGCGCAAGGATGGCCGGGAGATCCAGGTGGAAGCCCAGTGGCGAATCGTCTGGAGCAAGGAGGGCCGCCTGCTCGGCTTCCAGGGCGTCACCCGGGACATCACCGAACGCAAGCGCCTGGAGGTGGAGCGCGAGCGCCTGATCCAGGACCTCACCCATGCGCTGGCCGACGTGAAGCAGCTCAGCGGCATGCTGCCCATCTGCAGCAACTGCAAGAAGGTACGCGACGATCACGGCTACTGGAGCCAGATCGAGACCTACCTGTCCGAGCACACCGAAGCCACCTTCACCCACGGCGTCTGCCCCGAGTGCGCCCAGAAGTTTCGGGAAGAGATCCAGGCGCGCCGCGCCCAGAGGACGGAAGGGGACGAGCTTTGAAGATCGCCTTCATCGGCACCCACGGCGTGGGGAAGACCACCCTCTGCTACGAGCTGGCCGCGGCCCTC
This sequence comes from Geothrix paludis, assembly GCF_022808815.1. Taxonomy (GTDB): domain Bacteria; phylum Acidobacteriota; class Holophagae; order Holophagales; family Holophagaceae; genus Geothrix; species Geothrix paludis. Next base: position 143,090 of record NZ_JAKZLC010000005.1, read on the forward strand.
AAGCGGGACGGCGTCCACGTGGACATCGTGAAGGAGGTGGCGCGCCTCTCGCCCCTGCCCATCAACCAGAAGACCTCGCTGGAAGCCCAGACCTGGATCTTCTTCACGCAGATGGCGGAGGAGATCCGGTCCGGCAGCCAGCATGATGTCGTGGTGTGCGACCGCAGCGTGCTGGACAACTACGCCTACATGATGCTGGCCTTCGGCCGCCAGCTCGCCATCGAGCGCTTCATGCACCACTGGATGAAGAGCTACGACCTGCTCTTCAAGGTCCCCTTCTCCGGCCACCTGGCGGCGGATGGCGTGCGCGACACGGACACGTTCTTCGCCGAGTCCATCGACAAGCTGGTGGACCGGCTCCTGGACGAGCGGAACCTAGTCCACGAGCGCCTGGATCCCAAGGATCGGCCGGGCTGGATCCATCGGGTCAAGGAGGTCGTCCTGAGCCATCCCAAGGGCCAGAAACGGCTGTTTTAGGGAGAATGTGACCCAGGTCCCCCATTCCTGCCTGGAGGGCCCCTGACTCCGGGTAGATGATCAGGAGGTCGGGAGGTCCGTTATGGCCGAGACCAGCATCCTGTCCGTGCGCGGCGGCAGTTTCATGTTCCACCCCGCGGGCACCCTGCCCCAGTTCACCGCCGAGGAGAGCAGCGAGGAGGCCCTCGCCATCGCCGAGGCCGCCCGCGACTTCGTCAGCGGCGAGGTCATGCCGCGCGACGAGGAGATCGATCACCTGGACCTGGAGCTGAACCGCGAGTTGCTGCGCAAGGCCGGTGAGCTGGGCATCCTCGGCATCGAGATCCCCGAAGCCTACGGCGGCCTGGATCTGGACAAGAAGACCGCCCTCCTGGTGCTGGAGGAGATGGCCAAGCAGGCCAGCTTCTCCACCAGCTATGGCGCCCACACCAGCATCGGCACCCTGCCCATCGTCTACTTCGGCAACCACGCGCAGAAGGCGAAGTACCTGCCCAGGCTGGCCAGCGGCGAATGGGTGGCGGCCTACGCGCTGACCGAGGCCGGCAGCGGCTCCGACGCCCTCGGCGCCAAAGCCACGGCCGTGCTGGAGGATGGCCACTGGGTGCTGAACGGCACCAAGGCCTGGATCACCAACGCCGGCTTCGCGGATGTTTTCGTGGTGTTCGCCAAGGTCAACGGCACCCACCTCAGCGCCTTCATCGTCGAGAAGACCGACCCCGGCGTGAGCACCGGCGCCGAGGAGAAGAAGCTGGGCATCAAGGGCAGCTCCACCCGCACCGTCATCCTCGACAACTGCCGCATCCCCGCAGACCGCATCCTGGGCGGCAAGGGCAAGGGCGCCCGCATCGCCTTCGGCATCCTGAACGTGGGCCGCTTCAAGCTGGGCGCCAGCTCCGCCGGGGCCGGCAAGCGGGTACTGGAATACACCCTGAAATACGCCGGGGAGCGCACCCAGTTCGGCAAGCCCCTCACCGCCTTCGGCCTCATCCAGCAGAAGCTGGCCAACATGGCTGTGCGGATCTTCGTGGGCGAGAGCATGAACTTCCGCACCATCGGCTACCTGGACGAGGCCCTGGCCCACACCAGCTGGGAGAGCGAGACCGGCGGCGCCGACAAAATGAAGGCCATCGAGGAGTATTCGGTGGAGGCCTCCATGGCCAAGGTCTGGGGCAGCGAGGCCCTCTTCGCCACGGCCGACGACGCCCTCCAGACCTTCGGCGGGGCGGGCTTCAGCGCCGAGTACCCGGCCGAGAAGATCTACCGGGACTGCCGCATCAACCGCATCTTCGAGGGCACCAACGAGATCAACCGCCTCCTCGTCGCCGGCACCTTCCTCAAGCGCTGCGGCGGCACGGAGGGGCTGCCCCTGGCCGAGGCCGCGGCGGCGGACCTGGACCTGCCCGCGGATCCCCTCCTGGCCACCGTGGCCCTGGCCAAGGCCCGTGCCCTGAAGGTCATCGCCCGGGCCCAGGCCGAGCAGGGGCCGAAGATCCTCGACAACCAGGAGGCCGCGGCCCACATCGCGAACCTGCTGGTGGAGCTCTACGCCATGGAGTCCGCCGCGGTGCGGGCGGGGAAGATGGCCGCCGCCGGCCACCGCTGGGCCCCCCTGGCCCGGGACCTGGCCGAGGTCTACGCCCAGGAGGCCTGGAACCGCGTCCAGTCCGAAGCCCGCATGCTGGCGGGCGAGCTGGCCTCCGGCGCGGCCCTGGACGCCCTCATGGCGGACCTGCTCGCCATGCGCGCCCCGGCCCCGGCGCCCCTCTCCGTCCTGCGGAACCGCATCGCCCTGGCCCTCATGGACCAGGGGCGCTACCCCATCGGATAGCTAGCGAATCCCCGTGTGCAGGGCGGCGATGCCGCCCGTGAGGTTCGTCCAGCCCACCTGCCGGAAGCCCGCGGTCTCCAGCTCGGCGGCCAGGGCCCGCTGGTCCGGGAAGCCGCGGATGCTCTCGGGGAGGTAGGTGTAGGCCGAGGCGTCGCCGCTGATCCAGGCGCCGATGCGGGGCAGCACCCGCAGGCTGTACCAGTCGTAGACTGCCTTCAGCCCAGGCACCACCGGCGTGCTGAACTCCAGGATGGTGAGCTGACCGCCGGGCCTCAGCACCCGCAGGAACTCCCCGTAGGCCAGGGGCCGGACCTCCACGTTGCGGATGCCGTAGCAGATGGTGATCCCGTCGAAAGTGGAGTCCTTGAAGGGCAGCCGCTGGGCATCCGCGTCGCTGGAGGCCCAGATCCGGTCCGCCAGGCCCTTGCGCCGGAACTTGGCCGGTCCCAGGCGCAGCATGGCGTGGGTGAAGTCCGTGCTCACCACCTCGGCGCCGCGACGGGCCAGGGCCACGCTGGAATCCCCGGTACCGGCTGCCACGTCCAGGAAGCGCTTCCCCGGCGCGGCCCCGGCGCGGCGGGCCATGCGCCACCACCACCAGAAGTCCACGCCGCCCGACAGCACGTGGTTCAGGAGGTCGTACTTCCCGGCGATGGCCGAAAACATCTGCTGCACATGACGGCCTTCCGGCATCCAACCTCCTGGGAACCTCCATTGAACCAGAGAGGGGACCTACCTGAGGTATCCCAGGCGTTGACCGAGGGTAGAGGCTAGCCAAGAGCCCTGCGGGCCCCCATCGTGGTCCCTACCCCAATCTGGAGGACAGAGATGAGCACCGCCGCTGCAGAGCAGGTCAAGGGAGGCAGTTTCCTGTTGACCCCCATTGGGGCGCTGCCCCAGTTCACCGCCGAGGAATTCGGCGATGACGCCAAGGAGTTCGCCCGGGCCGCCCGGGACTTCATCGAGGGCGAGGTCATCCCCAAGGACGAGGCCATCGACAAGCTCGACCTCCCCCTCACCATCGAGCTCATGAAGAAGGCCGGCGAGCTGGGCCTGCTGGGCCTGGAGATCCCCGAGGCCTACGAGGGCATGGACGTGGACAAGCGCACCGCCATGCTCGTGCTCGAGGAGATGAGCAAGCAGGGCAGCTTCGCGGTGAGCTACAGCGCCAACACGGGTATCGGCACCCTGCCCATCGTGTACTTCGGCACCGAGGCCCAGAAGAAGGCCTACCTGCCCAAGCTGGCCACCGGCGAGTGGCTGGCGGCCTACGCGCTGACCGAGGCCGGCAGTGGTTCCGACGCACTCGGAGCAAAGGCCACGGCCGTGCTGGACGGGGACACCTGGGTGCTGAACGGCACCAAGATGTGGATCACCAACGCCGGCTTCGCCGATGTCTTCGTGATCTTCGCGAAGGTGGACGGCAAGGACTTCAGCGCCTTCATCGTCGAGAAGACGGATCCCGGCGTGAGCACCGGCGCCGAAGAGAAGAAGATGGGCATCAAGGGCAGCTCCACCCGCACCGTCATCCTCGAGAACTGCCGCATCCCCAAGGACCGCCTGCTGGGTGAGATCGGCAAGGGCCACAAGATTGCCTTCGGCATCCTGAACATCGGCCGGTTCAAGCTGGGCGTGGGCAGCCAGGGCGGCATGAAGCGGATCCTGGAGTACACGATCAAGTACACCGGCGAGCGCTTCCAGTTCGGCAAGCCCATCAACTCTTTCGGGCTCATCCAGCAGAAGCTCGCGGATATGGCCACCAAGATCTTCGTGGCCGAGGCCTTGAACTTCCGCACCATCGGCTACCTGGACGACGCCCTTCATGCCACCAGCTGGGACAGCCCCACGGCCGGCGCCGACAAGATGGCCGCCATCGACGAGTACGCCATCGAGTGCAGCATCTCGAAGGTGTGGGCCAGCGAGGCCCTGTTCAACGTGGCGGACGAGGCCGTGCAGGCCTTCGGCGGCTACGGGTTCAGCGCCGAGTACCCGCCCGAGAAGGCCCAGCGCGACTGCCGCATCAACCGCATCTTCGAGGGCACCAACGAGATCAACCGCCTCCTCATCGCCGGCACGCTGCTCAAGCGCGCCATGAAGGGCGAGCTGCCCCTCATGCAGTTCGGCCAGCAGGTGGCCAAGGAGATCTCCAATCCCATCAAGGCCGAGAGCTTCACGGGCCCCCTGGCCCGCCTCAAGCACGGCGTGGAGCTCAGCAAGCGCCAGTGCATGCTGGCCGCGGGCCTGGCGGTGCAGGTGCTGGGCCAGAAGCTCGTGGACAACCAGGAGGTCATGGCCCGCATGAGCAACATGCTCATGGAGATCTACGCCATGGAGAGCGCCGTGGTGCGCGCCGAGCGCATGGTGGAGTCTGGCCACCGCTGGGCCCAGATCGCCCGCGACATGACCGAGCTCTACGTCAACGAGAGCTGGCACAAGGTCCACGGGGACGCCCGCATGCTCTGCGCGGACGTGGTCGAGGGCGAGGCTCTGCGCCACGCCCTGGCGGGCGTGAAGGCCTTCACCGAGTTCCACCCCACCAGCAGCGCTCGCCTGCGGGGCCGCATCGCCAGCGAGCTGATTCAGAAAGGCTGCTACCCGGTCGAAGTCATCTGAACCAGCGTAGCGGCAGACACGGAATGGGCCCCATCGGGGCCCATTCTGCATTCAGGATGTCGGTTCAGCGCCGGACCTCGCGGCCGCCGCCCCGTCCTTCACCGCCGGAAGGCCGGGAGGGCGCCTGGGTGGGGCGGGACTCGGGAGCCGACTCTCGGCGTTCTTCTCGGGGCGGATCGACCCGCGGCGCGGGGCGGGACTCCCGCTCTGCGGGCCGAGGCGAAGGGTCCGGGCGGCGTTCCTCGCGCTCGATCCGAGGCCGGGGTTCCGCGGGGCGCTCCCGGGGGGCGGCCTCCGGGCGGCGGTCCGGGGCGGAAGGGCGGGACTCGTAGCCGCGTTCCCGGGGCTGGGTTTCCCGAGGCTGGGATTCCCGGGGCTGGGGGTCCTGGCGCCGTTCCTCCACGCGGGGCCTGGGTTCCGCAGGGCGTTCCCGCGTGACGGGCTCCTGGCGCCGATCCTCCGTGCGTCCGCGGGGGTCCGCACCGCGCTCCCTGGGAGCGGGATCAGCCTTGCGGTCCTGGGTGGCGGGCAGCTCGCGCGCCCGGTCCCTCGGCCGATCCTCGAAGCCCCGTTCGCGGGGGGAGGCGGCGGGGCGATCGGCGCCCTGCTGGACCCTCCGGCCGCGGTCCTCGAAGGGCACGCGGGTTACGGCCGCTCCCGGAGCCCCGGGGGCGCCAGCGGTACCAGCGGTGCCCGGTCGGGCCCCGGCCGCGGCGGGGGGCAGCTCCCGGCGGATGATGGTCCGGCCGGTGGTGGCCTGGGCCTGGCGCTCATAAGCCGCGAGGCGCTGGCGGTTCACGTCGCGCTGGAAGACTGGCTGGATCTGGGCCGGGTTGCGGAACTCGGTCGGAGACACCACCAGCGGGGACCGCTGCCAGGGCGCCCGGAGGTCCCGGCCGCCACCGGTCCAGGTGGTACCGCCGGTGGGGCCGTTGAATGTCCGGAGGACGTTGGCGTCGGAGTAGATGCGCCCGCGGACGTTCACGACATTGATGTAGTTCACGGACACCACGTTCCAGGCGTAGCCGCCGCCCCAGGCGCCATAGCCCCAGTGGCAGGGGGTGTTGTAGTAGCCCAGGGGCGCCCAGCCGTAGTAGCCCGGCGTGTAGTTCCAGGCGACCCAGGCGGGACTGTAGTAGATGCCGGGGATCCAGAACCAGCCCACGCCGAGGCTCCAGTGCCAGCGGCCGTGGTGGTAGGCCACGTAGGCCCAGGGCTCGTCGGAAACCCAGGTCATGCCGCCGGAGTAGGGCGCCCAGCGGCCATCGTAGTAGGGCCGCCAGTCCTCGGCCACGCCGGCCGGCTGCCAGACCCAGCCGAACTCGTCGGAGTGGACCCAGCGGCCGTGGTCGTCCAGCTCGTCGGCGTAGTAGCGGATCTCCGGGGGCACCCGGTCCCAGCTCTCGCCGCGCCGGATGACCACGGCCCGCTCGCTCCAGCGGTCGAAGTCGTCGCCGTCATAAGTGTTGAAGTCGCGGATGCGGTCCAGGCGGTCCTGGGGGCTGTACACGGTCAGGCGCTCGCCGGCGGCGATCCGGTTCTCGTCCCGCTCGTTGGCGAAGGAGACGCGGCCGCTGTGGACCTTGAGCCGCACCACGTTGTCACGCTCGGCCTCGATGGTGAAGGAGCCGCTGTCGAAGCAGGTGGCCGTGCCAGAAGGCGTGTCCACCCGGAAGCGCGCATCGGACTGGCCGCCCAGCAGCACGCGCATCCGGCCGTAGTCCAGGCGCAGCAACACCTGCTTCTCACCCTTCTGATTGGTGAAGAGGGCCGCAACGGTGAACCGGGTGGCGCCTCCGAAGGCGATGCGGGTGCCATCGCCCAGTTGCAGAACGCCACGACCGCGGCTTTCCACGACATCGCCCTCTCCGACGGGCGTGCCGCGGCTCAGGGTCTCGTCCACGTCACCCTTGCGGATGTGGACTTCGCCTTCCAGGGCCCGGACCATGGCATAGCGTTCAGGAGCCTCGCCCTGGTAGGTTTCATCGTCCACCGGATTCTGATTGGCGGCCTGCGGAGCGGCGCTGAGGAGGGCGGCAGGAAGCAACAGGGCCGCGGCGTAACGGGAATGGGTGAAGGACGCGTTCATGGGACCTCCGCTGGATTGGATGCCGACTCCCATAGGGTCGGTTCCGGGGGCTACTGAGCCAGGGGCGTGCCAGTTTTGAAAGCCCGACTCTTTTCAGGTTTTCAATCCTTGGGGAAGGGAGCCAGGGCCGTGCCCAGCTTGGGAGCTTCGGCATGGGGTCCCAGGGCCGCCAGCCTCGGCAGCAGGCCCATCCAGGGGATGGACCACTGGCGCGGGGCGCCCTTCTCCACGTCCCCGGCGGCCACCTCGAGGCGATCCGGGAGGAACCGGATCCGCAGGTCGCGCCCCGGCGGCAGGGGCAGATGGACGACCCGGGCCGTGGCGGGATGCACCACGGTCAGGAAGCCTTCGCCGTCCTCCAGCACCCAGAGCAGGCCCCGCAGGAAGGGGCGGAAGTCATCGGCGGCCCAGCGGAGCCCGCCCAGCCCCTGGGTTAGCGGGGAATCCGTGGGAAAGCCCCAGACGCCCCAGGCCGAGGCGAGCGGCACGCCGCCATCCCGCCAGGCCCGCAGGGGTCGCCCGGGCAGCCCCGCCTGTAGGAGGATCAGGCCCCGGGCGTCGCTGACCCGCAGGGTGCCGTCCCCGCTCAGGTGAACGGTCATGGGTCCCTGCGAGGCCGCGGGAACGCCCGGTACATCCGCCGGCGGTGCCCAGGGTTCCGCCTGCCAGGCAAGGGGGGAGGCCTGCTCCCAGGGCAGGCGCGGGTGGCTCTGCGCTCCCAGGGCGGCGGCGGGAGGAAGCTGAGGGGTGGCGGCGGCCAGTGCCGCGCCGGTCAGGAAGAGGGCGCCCAGCCGCACAGGGCCTCCAGGTTACGGGTGGTCAGTTCAGCCAGCTTCAGGGAGGAGATCCCGCGCAGGCCGGCCACGGCCTCGGCGGTGAAGCGCACGAAGCCCGGTTCATTCGGCTTGCCCCGGTAGGGGACCGGCGCCAGGAAGGGCGCGTCCGTCTCCACCAGGATGCGGTCCGCCGGGGCCCAGGCCGCCACGTCCCGCACCGCCTCGGCCTTCCTGAACGTGGCGATGCCCGAGAAGCTCAGGTAGAAGCCCAGGTCCAGGGCCTTCGCGGCGAAGGGCCGGTCCTCGCTGAAACAGTGGATGATGCCCCGCACGGCGTCGGCGCCCTCCTCTTCCAGGATCCTCAGCGTGGCCTCGGGAGCCGAACGGGTGTGGATCATGAGGGGCTTCCGAAGCGCCTTCGCCAGGCGGATCTGGGCGCGGAACACCGCCTCCTGCTCGTCCCTGGGGCTCAGGTCGTAATGCCAGTCCAGGCCCGTCTCGCCCACAAAGCGCACGGCGGGGTCGGCCGCCAGGGCCGCCAGGGCCGGTTCCGTATCCTGAGACCACGTCTTGGCCTCGTGGGGATGCACGCCCAGGCTGGCCTGGACGCCTGGAAGGCGCCGCGCGAGGTCGAGCACCGCGCGGGAATCCTCCAAATCGGTGCCAACGGCGATGAAGCCGGTTACCCCCTCCGCACGTGCCCGGGCCAGGGTGGCCTCCACCTGGCCCTCGGCCAGGTGGGTTCCCGTGAGATGGCAGTGGGCGTCCACAAGCATGCTTTCATAGTCCCATGCCATCCAAGAATCACGTTGCGCGCTTCCGCGCCGATGACTCTCTTGGCCTCGGTTTCATGCGCTCAACACCCCTCGTATTCATCGCCTGGCTCTGGCTGGGACTGGTCGGAGCCATCCTGCCCCTGGCGGGACAGCAGCCCGCGTTCCGGCGTTTCGGGCTGCGGGATGGCCTGCCGCAGAGCCAGGTGACGGCGCTGATCGAGGACCAGCACGGATTCCTGTGGGTGGGCACCAACACCGGTGGCGTCGCCCGGCTGGGCGCCTCGGGCTTCCGGACCTTCGCGGCGCCGCAGGGACTCAAGGCCCTGTTCATCTACGCCCTCATGGAATCCCCCTCCGGAAGCATCTGGGTGGGCAGCCAGGAAGGGGTCTCCGAGATCCGCGGCGACACGGTCCTGAACTACGGCCTCCCCGAAGGAGAAGGCGTCTTCGAGGGTCTGGCCCTCGGCCTGGATGACCGGGATCGCGTCCTGGTGGGCAACCGCCAGGGGCTGTTCCGGCTGGAGGAGGGGAAGTTCCTTCCGGTCCAGCTGCCGGCGCCCTGGCCCGGTGGACCGATCCGGCGCCTGGCCCGGGACCACGCCAAGGGCATCTGGATCCTCGGCAAGGACGGCGCCGTGGCCCGCTGGGACCCGCAGGGCCTCCGCATGTATTCCCTGTCCCCCAAGCATCCAGGCGGCCGGGTCCGCGACCTCCAGGTGGATGTCCGCGGACAGGCCTGGGTGCTGCTCGACGGCGCGCTGCTCCGCATGGACCGGGGCCGGTGGGTGAACGAGCCGCTGACCGGTCTTCCCCGCGTTCCCCGCATGGTCAGCCTCCGGTTCAATGCCCAGGGCGAGGGGTTCCAGATCTCCCTGGGCGGCGATGGCGTGATGGTGCGGGAACCCGATGGGCGCACCCGCATCCTCACCTCCGACACCGGCCTTCCCCGGGACCGGATCTTCGTCGCCATGCGCGACCACCGAGGCGTGCTCTGGGTCGGTTCCGACGGCGACGGGCTGGCGGCCCAGGCGCTGCCGGAGCTGCTGACCCTCGACAGCTCCAGCGTGATCCTGGGCAAGGATCTGGCCGCGGTCTCGGGCATCCTCGAGCTCGATCCCCAGAGGTACCTCCTCGCCGCCAGCACCGGCGTCTACCTGGTCGAGGATGGCCGCAACATCACCGCCCACTGGACCCAGCGCGACGGCCTCCCCGCCACGGAGACATGGGGCATGCTCGCCGATGGCGCCGGCGGTGCCTGGGTGGGCACGGATCGCGGCCTCGCCCGCTGGAGGAACGGCCGGGTGTCGCCCGCGGGCCCGGCGCAGATGTCCAAGGCGGCGGTGCTGACCCTGGTGAAGAACGGCTCCGGCATCCTGGCGGGCACCGACCAGGGCCTGTTCGAGCTGGATGGCCAGGGGCGCCTGCTGGCCCACCACCGCCTGCCCCCCGAGGCCGGCAACGAGACCGTCTCGAACATCCTGCGGTACCAGGGCCGCCTCCTGCTGGCCACGGGCTACGGGCTGTGGGAACTGGCCGGTGGAAAGCTCCAGCGGGCCTTCCCCGACGCGCCCTTCGCCAGTTCCACCGTCACGGCCATGGCCATCGATTCCCGGGGACGGCTCTGGATCGGGACCATGAAGGGCCTCCATCTGTGGCGGGACGACCTGTGGACGAGCTTCGGGCTCAACGAGGGCCTGCCGGACGAGGGGATCAATTTCATCGCCGACGTGGGACGCGGGCACATGGCCTTCGGCCACAACAAGGGCGTGACCCTGCTGGAGGGTCGGAACCTCCACCACCTGAGCCGCAGCCAGGGCCTGATCTCCGAGGAGACCAACCACGACGGCTTCCTGCTGGATTCCAAGGGCCGCCTGTGGATCGGCATGATCGGGGGCGTCTGCATCCTGCAGGACGCCCTGGCGTTCCACAACACGCCCCTGCGGCCCCCCACCCTTCTCGACGTGCGGTGGCCCGGGGGTTCCCAGGCGCTTCCGGACGAAGCGACCGTCCCCCCGCGCCCGGATTATCTGGACCTCAGCTTCGACACCGGCGACCCGCTGGTGCCCTCCCAGCTCCACTACCAGGCCTGCCTCCAGGGCGTGGACGACGGCTGGCAGCCCGTGAACCAGGGCCTCACGCTCCAGTACCGGAACCTCCGGGCGGGCCACTACGAGTTCTACCTGCGCGCCTCCAGCGATGGCGTGACCTGGGCCGAGGCGGCGCCGGTCTCCATCGAAGTCCGTCCCGCCTGGTACGAGCGCTGGCTGATGCGGGGGCTGATCGCCCTGGCCCTGATCGGCCTGCTCGCCTGGGTGCTCTGGTGGCGCGGCCACAGCCTCGCCATGCGCTCCCGCGAGCTCGAGGAGACCATCGAGAACCGGACTCTCATGCTGGACCGGCAGAACCGCGCCCTGGAGCACGCCCACCAGCAGATCAAGCGCAGCCTCGAAAGCCGGCTGAAGCTGCTGGACATGGTCACGCACGACCTCCGCTCGCCCCTCACCACCATCCTCCTCACCCTGGACCGCCTGCGCGAGCTGATCCCCCGCGCCAACCTGAACCTGCTCGACGTGATGGAGCGGGAGGCGAACCGCATCGAGACGCTCCTGCGGAACCTCCTGGACCAGAGCCGCTCCGAGGCGTTGCTGCAGAGCCTCAAGCTGGTGCCCACGGTCCCCTCCGAGGTCACCGAGGGCTTCGAGGATGTGCTGCGCCTGAAGGCCGAGGCCAGGGGCCTCACCTTCCACCTCGAGGTCTCCCCGGACGCCGGGCGGGCGCACATCCTCGCCGATACGGCCACCCTCCACCAGATCCTGCTGAACCTCTTCGAGAACGCCCTCAAGTTCACCCCGGCGGGGGGCGCGGTGGGCGTCAGGTCCTCAGTGGACTGGGAGGCCCGGATCTGGCGCCTCGAGGTCTGGGACACCGGGCGCGGGCTGGATGTCTCGAAGGTCGAGGAGCTGCTCATGCCCTTCCGCCAGACCCAGGCCGGCGACGCCGCCCATGGATGGGGGCTCGGCCTCTTCATCTGCCGGAGCCTCATCGACGCGCACCGGGGCGAGATGAAGATCGACAGCGAGCCCGGCCGGGGCGCCCGCTTCATGGTGGAGCTCCCGCTGCAGGAATCCTGACCCTGTGACCGAGGGCATAAACCCCAGGCACGTCGGGGCCGTTCCGCGCATCCTGGGTGGACCCGGAGACTTTGTGCCCCCCTCTTTCCCCATGCCGATGAACAGCCAGCCCCCCCGGATGCTCAGGCTGAAGGACGGCCTCAAGGATGGCCTGGGCCGGGCCATCACCTACCTGCGGATCTCAGTGACCGAGCAGTGCAACCTGGCCTGCGTCTACTGCAAGCCGAGGACCGGAGCCCAGGAGCGCGCCGAACCCCCGGCCATGAGCCGGAACGAGCTGGTGCAGATCGCCCAGGTCTTCACCAGCCTGGGCATCCGCAAGGTGCGCCTCACGGGCGGCGAGCCCCTGATGCGCCGGGATCTGGAGACCATCGTCGCGGGCATCAGCCCGGAGGTGGAGGGCCGGGTGCACCTCACCACCAACGGCATCCACCTGGCCCGCCGGGCCCGGGGCCTGCGGGACGCCGGCCTGTGCGGCGTGAACGTAAGCCTGGACGCCGCGGAGCGCGGCTCCTTCGAGCGCCTCACCCGCAAGGATGGCCTGTCCCGCGTGCTGGCCGGGATCGAGGCCGCCCGGTCCGCGGGCCTCAAGACCAAGCTGAACGCGGTGGTCCTGAAGGGCTGGAACGAAGACCAGATCGCCCCCCTCGCCCGGCTGGCCCAGGCGGAGGGCATCCAGGTGCGCTTCATCGAGTTCATGCCCTACCAGGGCAATGGCTGGGGGCGGGACCAGTTCATGCCCGCCGGCGAGATCCTGCAAGCCGTCCAGGAAGGCCTCGGGACCTCCCTGGAGGAAGAGCCGGTGGTGGGCCTGGAGGAAGGCCCTGCGCGGATCTTCAAGCTGGCGGGGAGCGAAGGCAAGGTCGGCGTCATCTCGACCCTCAGCGCGGACTTCTGCGACCGCTGCAACCGCGTGCGGCTCACCAGCCGCGGCGAGCTGAAGGCCTGCCTCTTCGGGAACAGGCCCGTGGATCTCCTGGAACCCCTGCGGAACCACGCCTCGCACGAGGATCTCGCGCGGCTCGTCCGCCAGGCCCTCACCGAGAAGCTGGATTGCCACCCCATGCGCCGCGGGGAGGCCCCGGTCCTCTCGAGCGGCATGTGGCAGGTGGGTGGATGAGGTCCACGCGCGCCGGCCTGCTGCTCCTGAGCGGCGGCCAGGGCCGCAGGATGGGCGAGGCCAAGCACGCCCTGGCCCACCCGGCCGGCGGCTCCTGGGGGGCGCGCCTCGTCCAGGTCTTCGAAGCCGTGTTCCCCGGGGCGCCCATCCAGGTGCTGGGGGAGCCTTTGCCCGACCGCCCGGACCTGGCGGTGGTGGAGGATCGCCGCGAGGGTCCGGCCGCGGCCCTCCGGGCCTGGGCCGCGGGGGAGGCGCCTGCCGCCCGCCGCTGGTGGGTGCTGGCCTGCGACCAGGTGCGCTGGACACCGGAGCGCCTGGAGGACTGGATCCGCCGCGCCGAGGCCGCTGACCCCCGGGCCCTCCAATGGGTGATGGCGCGCCACCGCGGCCACCTCCAGCCCCTGGGCGGCTGGGTCGCCAGCGCGCTCCGCCCGGCCATCGCCGCCGCGACGTCCCGCTCGCTCATTGCCCTGGCGGAGTCCCTCCCGCACCTGGTCCTGCCCGCCGAGGGCCCCGAGTGGCTGGACGTGGACACGCCGGAAGAGCGGCGCGCCTTCGAGGATGAGAGCTAAGACTAGGGCTAAGGCTAGGGGCTGGTGACCGCGAAAACGCTCAGCCCAGGCGCTTGCGCACCAGGCGCTCCACGGGCACGCCGCCCTTGAGGTGGCTCTCGATGATCTCGGGCACCTCGGCGGGCGTGACGTGGGCGTACCAGATGCCGTCCGGATACACGAGCACCGCCGGGCCGATGGCGCAGAAGCCCACGGAGCCGCAGTGGATGCACTGCACCTCGCCTTCCCGGTTGCCCTTGTAGAACAGCAGGTTCTCCTCAATCAGGTGGGCCTTGAAAGCCTCCAGGACCGCCTCGGAACCATTGGCCGTACAGCTCTTGCCGGTACAGACCAGCACCTGCCGCTTCAATGCGGGCCCCATCACCGGGGTCACGGCGGCGTCCTGCTCGGGGGTGGGGAGGGGACGGGATGCATCCATGGGGGCCTCGCAACCCTCAAGATAACAGTCCATTCCAGCTTCAATGGCCAGGTTCCAGATCCATGCCAATCGAAGGTTTCGAATCAAATTACTTAGTGGTTATTTAATTATTGGTGACCATAGTCACGTACGACTTGACCTCGTTAATCACCCGTTCATCCTCTATTCAGCGGCGCTCCCATCCGCGCCCGTAGCAAGCTCCCACAGGATCCCCGGGATCCGGTGCCTTCGGCCTGCCTGGCCAGGCGCCATCCCTTCCTCACCCACTCCAGAAAGGACGTGCTCCATGCGGAACACCCTGAAGCTCCTCGCCGTGTTCGCGGCGCTCACGGTGCCCCTCGCCGCTCAGGGCGGCAGCGACACCAAGGGCAAATTCTTCTTCAAGAAGACCTGCAAGTCCTGCCACACCCCCGGCAGCGCCGCCAAGGAGATCACCCCCCTCTCCAAGACCCAGGCCCAGTGGAAGGCCTACTTCGCCGCCGGCAAGCACAAGAAGGGCGCCGAGAAGATCGACTCCGTCGTGAAGCCCGAGCAGGTCAAGGACATCCAGACCTTCCTCGTGAACCACGCCTCGGATTCCCCCCAGCCCGAAACCTGCGGCGGCTGATCCCCGTCCATCCAGCGTTCCTCAGACCCCTACCTCTCAACCCCCCACCCCGGAGACACACACCATGAACTCCAGAATCGCGCTCGCCCTGGTCGCCATGCTGGCGCCCGCGGCCCTCAGCGCCCAGTCCGCCCAGGACCTGCAGAAGCAGATCGAGCAGTTGAAGGTCCAGTTGAAGGCCGTCGAAGAGAAGGCCGCCGCCGCCCAGGAAGTGGACACCCGCCTGACCAAGGTCGAGACCAAGGTCGCCGGCGACAACATCCAGTGGGGCGGAGAACTCCGCACCCGCTTCGACAGCACGCAGCAGCACTTCAAGCCCTACACCCAGTTCATGGGGTTCATGCAGAACACCCCCAGCGCCTCCAATCCGTACCCCTTCGCGCCCATCGCCCAGCCGGTGGGTGCGCAGGATTGGACCAACTCCGTCCAGTGGTCCACCCGACTCCGCCTGAACATGGGCATCACCATCAACGAGAACGCCAAGATCATGGGCCGCCTCGTGATGTACAAGGTCCATGGCGGCGCCGACGTGCCCACCTTCAACGGCACGCCCAACACCATCGCCACGTCCTTCACCACCGGCCAGACGCCCGCTACGGACGCGCTGCGGGTGGAGCGGGCCAGCCTGGTCTACCACTTCAACTCGGTCGCCAGCATCCTGTCCATCGGTCGTCAGAACACCTCCGATGGCCCGCCGTTCGAAGTCCGCGAGGGCGGCGAGCGTCAGGCCACCCCGCAGGCCCTGGCCGTGAACGCCACCATCGACGGCATCGGTTGGAAGTTCCAGCTCGAAAAGATCGGCTTCCCTGAAGGCACCCTGCTGGGATTCTGCTACGGCGTGGGCTACGAGAGCGGGTTCGGCGGCGGCGGCAACGTCAAGTCCAACCAGACCATCGTGGGCATGAACTTCACCAACTTCAACGGGACGAACCCCTCGGCCATCACGCCGGTGGTGGGCAACATCGGGCCTCTGAAGGACACCACGGTGCTGGGCGCCATGTTCGACATGCCCCTGCTCTTCCAGATCGGGGACTCGGTCCAGAGCGCGAACCTGTACCTGGGCTACAACCGCATGGGCAACATGACCGACATCCCCTTCGGGAACACCATCAACTTCCCGATCCCCGGCCAGACGCCTTCGACCCAGTACGTCACCGCCACGGCCAACCTCGGCGACATGGATCAGTTCACGGCCACCTGGAAGCACAAGATCGGTGACACCTTCACCTACTTCGTGAGCGGCGGATATCTCAAGAGCCACCCGAACGGCCAGGTTTCGCAGTACGGCGCCTACTGGACCATGCCGGCCTCCATGGGCGGCAACACCGTGCAGCTGTCCGGCTTCGGCGGCCTGATGGGCGACCCGGTCAACAGCCAGACCGCCACGGCCTATTACGCCGGCGTGCGCTATGACCCCACCCCGACCTTCGGCGTGGGCGTGGAGTTCAACCACGGCTCCCCGCGCTGGTGGACCTACACCCCCGCCACCGGCGAGTACACCGACAAGCTCGGCGCCCGCGGCGACGTGTGGGAAGGCTACATCCAGTGGCGGTTCGCCCACAACGCCGCCCTCCGCCTGGGCTACATCGACTACAAGTACACCACTGCGATGAGCGGCTGGCAGATCGGCCCCTCCGTGCAGCCCGGCCAGGACTGGGTGTCCGCCATGAACCTGGGCAACAACCCCATGCTCCAGTACGCCTACCCGGAGACGGTCAAGAACCTCTACGCCTCCATCGAAGTGCATTTCTAGCACCTGAACCACCCGGGCCGGGGAGGCGACTCCCCGGCCCTTCCTCCACCACCCTTCCTCGCATCACCAGGGAGACCACGATGGGAACGATTCGCATGGATCGCCGGCTGTTCCTGAAAAGCGCGGGCGCCACCGCGGGGGCCGTCGCCGCCACACAGGTGGGATGCCTCAGATACTTCAAGAAGGGGCGCAGCTCCGCCGCAGAAACGAAGGAGATCCCGACGACCTGCGAACTGTGCCCGAACAAGTGTTCGGCCATCGCCGTGGTCGAGGGCGGCTTCGTCAAGAAGCTGAACCCCAACCCCGAGAACCCCAAATCCCGTGACATGCTGTGCGCGCGCGGCAATGCGGCCATCAAGCAGGTCTACGACCCCGACCGCATCAAGCAGCCCATGATCCGCGTGGGCGCCCGCGGCGAGGGCAAGTGGAAGCCCGTGAGCTGGGACGAGGCCTTCGACTTCGCGGCCAAGAAGCTGTCCGAGGTGAAGGACAAGTACGGCCCGCAGGGCACCCTCTGGTCCTCCACCGAGGGCTTCCAGGAGGTCTTCTTCAAGAACCTGGGCCTGGCCTTCGGCTCTCCCAACCTCGTGCGCCACCCGACGCTGTGCCTCGCCTCGGTGAACCTGGCCTACAGCGCCACTTTCGGCACTGTCCCCAGCTTCGACCTGCTGAACAGCAAGTTCGTCATCATGTCCGGCGCCAACCGCTTCGAGAGCATCATCACGCCCGACACCATGGACCTCATCGGCGGGGTGATGGAGCGCAAGGCCAAGCTGGTCTACCTCGATCCCCGCTTCACCGTGACGGCCGCCAAGGCCGACGAGTGGTACCCCATCAAGCCCGGCAGCGACCTCGCCTTCATCCTGGCCATGATCCACGTGATCATCAAGGAGGGCCGCCACAGCAAGGACTTCGTCGCCACCTACACCACCGGCTTCGACCAGCTCGCCGAGCACGTGAAGCAGTACACGCCGGAGTGGGCTGAGAAGGAGACGGAGATCCCCGCCGCGGACATCGTCCGCATCGCCCGCGAGTTCGCCGATGCCGGCGCCCGGGCCCTCTACTACGCGGGCCGCCGGTCCTCGTGGTACCAGAACGACTTCCAGATGCGCCGCGCCCAGGCCATCCTCAACGCCATCGTGGGCAACTGGGACCAGATGGGCGGCATGGTGCCCAACGCCAAGCTGCCGAAGGGCGAGTTCTTGTTCATGCCCTGGGACGAGCCCAAGGCCCCCCGGGTAGACGAGATCGAGACCGCCTTCCCCCTCGCCGCCAAGGGCGACGGTGTCTACCTCAAGCTCCGCGAGAACGTGCTCAGCGGGAAGCCTTACCCCGTGAAGGGCTGGATGGTCTACAAGCAGGACCCCATGAACTCCCTGCCCGACCAGGCCAAGACGATGAAGATGATCGACCAGATGGACTTCATCGGCGTCATCGACGTCCAGATGAGCGACATGGCCTGGTATGCGGACGTGGTCTTCCCCGAGAGCGCCTACCTGGAGCGCACGGACCCCGTGGAGGTGATGCCGGGCATCTGGCCCGCCGTGGTCTTCCGGCAGCAGGTGGTGAAGCCCATCCACGACACCAAGCCGAACCTGGAGATCGTCCAGGGTATCGCCAAGCGCCTGGGCCTCAGCGACTACTTCGACTACACCATCGACCAGTGGGTCGAGGCGGAGTTCAAGGACCTGCCCATCCCCATGGCCGCCGAGCACATGAAGAAGCACGGTGTCTGGGCCGCCAGCGGCCAGCCCAGCTATGGGAAGACCCTGAACTCGGACCACCGCTTCGTCACCAAGACCGGCAAGATCGAGCTCTTCTCGGAGCGCCTCCAGGAGGCCGGCCACGACCCGCTGCCCGTCTACACGGCACAGCCCCAGCCCCGGAACGACCAGTTCCGGCTCATCCTGGGCCGCGTGGGCTACTTCACCCACGCCAACCAGTCCAACAACGTCTGGCTGCACGAGTTCGTGAAGGAGAACGACCTCTGGATCAACCCGAAGCCGGCGGAACGCCTGGGCATCCGGGACGGGGCCTACGTGAACGTCAGTAGCAGCGTGGGCAGCGTGAAGCTCAAGGCCCGCGTCACCGAGGAGATCCGCCCGGACTGCGTGTTCATGCTCCACGGCTTCGGCAAGAAGTCGAAGATGCAGAGCCTCGTCTACAACGTGGGCGCCAGCGATGCCGTGATCCTCGAAACCGCCTGGGACAAGGTCTCCGGGAACGCGGCCTTCCACGAAACCTTCGTCAAAGTCGCGAACGCGTAGGAGCGAGCCATGGCCATCAAGAAGAAGCGCTACGCCCTGGTCATCGACTCCAGGAAATGCATCAACTGCAAGGCCTGCGTCGTCGCCTGCAAGGCCGAAAACAAGGTCCCCGTGGGGAACTTCCGGAACCGCATCAACGAGGAGCGGAAGGGCGAGTACCCCAAGCTGAGCATCAACTTCGAGCCCGAGCAGTGCCATCACTGCGCGGATCCCTCCTGCGTCCGCGTGTGCCCCACCGGGGCCTCCTGGCAGCGCAAGGACGGCATCGTCCTCGTGAACTACGACGAATGCATCGGCTGCCGCTACTGCATGGTCGCCTGCCCCTACGACGCCCGCTACTTCAACGAGGAGGAGGGCGTGGTGGACAAGTGCACCTTCTGCAGCCACCGCGTGGACAAGGGCGACATCCCGGCCTGCGTCGAGACCTGCCCCTCCAAGGTGCGCGTCTTCGGCGACCTGGAGGATCCCACCGCCCGGATCCACGAGCTGCTCTCCACGCGACGCTATCGCGTGAAGGAACCCCAGACGGGCAACGGCCCCCAACTCTATTACCTGCTCTAGGAGGAAGCCATGCACGAGTTCAATTGGGGTCTCCTCATTGTCGTCTACCTGTTCCTGGGTGGCCTTTCCGCGGGGCTCTTCTTCGCCGCGGGCCTGGCGAACTACCTGACCGTCGACGACAAGCCCGTCTACGCCAAGGTCGCCCGCATGGGCGCCCTGCTGGCCCCCTGGCCCGTGGCCATCGGCTCCGGCTTGCTCATCCTCGACCTGGGGAACTGGTACCGCTTCTACAAGCTGTTCCTGCACTTCCGCTGGCAGAGCCCGATGTCCATCGGCTCCTACCTGCTGACCATCTTCACCCTCATCGCCTTCGTCTACCTCTTCGCCTGGCTTAAGGAGGATGAGCGCAAGTGGATCTTCAGCAAGATCCCCGCGACCTGGAAGCAGGTGCACCGCCTGAACGTGGACATCTCCTCCTGGCGCGAGAAGATCGCTATGGTGGGCTTCCCCTTCTCCATCGGCGTGGGCATCTACACCGGCGTACTGCTGGGAGCCGTCTCGGCCCGGCCGTTCTGGAACACCAACCTGGTGGCCCAGATGTTCCTGTTCTCCGCCCTCTCCAGCGGCTCCGCGGCCCTGCTGCTCGCCATGCTGCTGGACCGGAAGAACCCCGTCGAGAAGCACGAGACCAAGTTCCTGGTGACCCTGGACGTGGTGTTCATCTCCCTGGAGCTGTTCATCATCCTGCCCTACATCATCCACGGGCAGCTCTCCTCCCAGGCCGTGAAGGACGCCCTGACCCTCATCCTGGGCGGCCCCTACACCGTGGTCTTCTGGGTGTTCTTCCTCTTCCTGGGTCTGTTGGTGCCCCTGGCCATCGAGGTCTACGAGCTCTTCCCCAGCATCTTCAAGGGCCGCGAGTTCCACGGCAGCCGCCGCATGGCCCTGACCGCCGCGGGCCTCGTGCTCTTCGGAGGCTTCCTGCTCCGGTACATCTTCGTCTACGCTGGCCAAGTGAGCAGCTTCCATCGGATGGGGCTGCTGCGCTGAGGCACGGCTACTGCGTTCAAAGCAACTGATCACCACCAAGCCGCCAAGACACCAAGAACTGCCATTACCTTCGTCCTTCTTGGTGCCTTGGTGTCTTGGTGGTAAATCTTTCTACCCGCTGATTCTGCGTGCTTCAGGAGGAACCTCGACATGTCGCTCGCGCTCCTGGCGGACCTCGCCCAGATCCTCGCCGAAGCCTTCCTGGAGCCCGACGCCGACCTCAAGGAGGGACTGCAGCAGCTGCTGGACGGCTGCGCCAGCCCCTCCCTGGCCTCGCCCCTGGGCCGGATGGCGTCTTCCGTCCTCTCCGCCCAGGACCAGCCCGTGGAATACGCCCGGCTCTTCCTCCACGCCAAGGACACGGATACGGTCCACCTCTTCGAGTCCGTCCAGGCCCGGGGCCACCACATGGCCCCCGAGGTGCTGGAGCCCCTCAAGGCCATCTATGACGAGGCCGACATCAGCCTCCAGGAGGATCTCGGCATCCCACCCGACCACCTGGGCCTGGAGCTTTCCTGCCTCAGCTACCTCCTGGCCCAGGTGATCGAAGGCGACCTGGCGGAGCGCGACCGGTACGTGGAACTGGCCCAGCGCCTGATTCAGGAGCACCTGCGCCCCTTCACGGCGGTGGTGGCCGAGCAGCTGCCCCAGGTGCAGGCCCATCCGTACTACCTGGCCGCTTCGGAATTGGCCGCGGCCCTGCTGCCTGAAACCGGGAAGGCACTGGCGGAAATCTAGGCAACCCCCTGCTGGACAAAGGCTTGCCCCGCGTCCAGCATGGAGCCATGACTGTCCCCACGACCATCCTCCTGGTGGATGACGAGCCGGGCATCCGGCGGTCCCTGGGCGAAGCCCTCAAGGACGAGGGCTACCACGTGGTGAAGGCCGAGCGGGGCGAGCAGGCCATCGACCTGCTCCACAACCCGGATGGCGAGGGCATCCAGCTCATGCTGCTCGATGTCTGGCTGCCGGGCCAGGACGGCCTGGAGACCCTGAAGCAGGCCAAGCAGATCCGCCCCGACCTGCCCGTGGTAATGATCTCCGGCCACGCCAGCATCGACACGGCCCTCCAGGCCACCAAGCTGGGCGCCTTCGACTTCCTCGAGAAGCCCATCGACCTGGACCGCCTCCTGCTGGTGACCGGCAATGCCCTGCGGCAGTCCCGGCTGGAGCAGGAGAACCAGCGGCTGCATGCCGCGGTCGAGGGCGGGCGCTTCTTCCTGGCGGACAGCCCCGCCATGAAGCGCCTCATGGCCGACGTGGCCCTGGTGGCGCCCACGGAGGGCCGCGTGCTGCTCACGGGCGAGAACGGCAGCGGCAAGGAGGAGGTGGCCCGCCTCATCCACCAGCAGAGCGCCCGCAAAGAGGCCCCCTTCGTGGAGGTGAACTGCGCGGCCATCCCCGAGGAGCTCATCGAGAGCGAGCTGTTCGGCCACCAGAAGGGCGCCTTCACGGGCGCCGTCCGTGACCAGAAGGGCAAGTTTCGCGAGGCCGACGGCGGCACGCTGTTCCTCGACGAGGTCGGCGACATGTCGCTCAAGACCCAGGCCAAGGTCCTGCGCGCCCTCCAGGAGGGCCGCGTGGAGCCCGTGGGCGGCGGCGGCGCCGTGGGCGTGGATGTGCGCGTCATCGCCGCCACCAACAAGGACCTGGCCGGTGAGATCACCAAGGGCCGCTTCCGCGAGGACCTCTACTTCCGGCTGGCCGTGGTGCCCCTGCGCATCCCGCCCCTGCGCGAGCGCCCCGAGGACATCCTGCCGCTGGCGGAAGCCTTCATCAGCCGCATCGGCCGCCAGTATGGGCGCCCGCCCCGGCACCTGGGCCCCGAGGCCAAGGACACCCTGCTGCGCCACGACTGGCCCGGCAACGTCCGCGAGCTGAAGAACCTCATGGAGCGCGCCGTCATCCTGGGCCGCGGCGCCGAGATCGGCCCCCGCGACCTGGGTGCCCTGGCCGCCCGGCATCTGGCCGAGACCGATCCCTTCTCCTTCCCCGAGTTCCCCAGCCTCAGGGAGGCCCGCGACTGGTTCGAGGCCCAGTACCTGCAGCGGGAGATGAAGCTCCAGAGCGGCAACATGACCCGCGTGGCCGAGCGCGTGGGCGTGGATCGCTCCAACCTGTACAAGCGCCTCAAGGCCCTGGGCATCGAGCCCAGGGAGAGCTAGGCAGGGTCCCGATGGCGGACAAGAAGTGGTTCAAGATCGGTGAAGCCGCCCTACTCATCGGCGTCGGCCCCAAGGACCTGCGCTACTGGGAAGACGTCATCCCCGACATCAAGCCCCGCCGCAGCAAGGGCAACCTCCGCTACTACCACGTGGACGAGCTGCCCCGCCTGAGGCGCATCAAGGCCTGGCTGGCCGAAGGCCTCACCGTGGCTGACTGCGCCGAGTTGCTGGCCCACGGCCACCTCGTGCAGCGCCTCGACCTCGGCCTCGACGCAGAGGAGCTTCCCGCAGCCCCCGCCGTGAGGCCCAAGCCCACCATCCCCCGGCTTCTGCGGACCAGCTCCGACCTCCAGCCCATCCTCAAGTCCGTGCGCGCCCTGCACGAACGGCTGTCCCATCCAGTCAAACCTTGACCTGAGGCCCCACCCGGTCTAGAGTCAATGATTCACGGCGCGTGGCGCAGCCTGGTAGCGCACTACCTTGGGGTGGTAGGGGTCGGAGGTTCGAATCCTCTCGCGCCGACCAAAACACCAGAGGGGCCCTCGAAAGAGGGCCCTTCTGGTGTTTTGTCCCGTCGGGGCGCGTGGGTTCGAACCTCCGAGTGGGATCGTGGAGGCGCCACTAGATGTGGCGCCGGAGCGAGACCGGCGACTGGCGCAGCCAGGCGCAGTTCGAATCCCGCCCCGATGGGTCGATCCCAACAACGGAGCACGGCCCACCTCCGTGTGGGACCGCCCGAGGCGTGCCTTGATGGCACGCCGAAGCGGGACCGGCGACTGGCGCAGCCAGGCGCAGTTCGAATCTCGCCCCGATGGGTCGATCTCAAATACGGAGCAAGGCCCACCTCCGAGTGGGATCGCGGAGACAGCCCGTGCGCACGCCGGAGCGGGTCCGCCGCAGCCAGACGCAGTTCGAATCCAACTGGGGATATCCTGGGGACCGGTATGGAACCCAAAACCTCAGACACGCGCACATCGCTGCTCCAGGCTGCCCTGGTGTGCTTCGCCGACCACGGATTCGACGGCACGAGCATGCGGATGATCGCGGAGAAGGCGGGCCGGCCCCTTTCGCTCCTTTCCCATCACTTCGGGAACAAGGAGGGGCTGTACCTGGAGGTGTTCAAGCACATCTTCGAAACCTCCGCGCCGCAGCTCCCGAATCCCGCGCTGTCCTCGGGCCTGGAGCAGCGGGACCCGCAGGCGGCCATCCGCCTGCTGCGGGAGCAGATCCACTTCATGTATCAGCAGGCGGCTCCGGATGCGGTCGCGGCCAGGCCTCTCCAGGACCATCGGGCCCGCCTCTGGCTGCGGGAGTTCCGCTCCCCCCGAGCCAGCCTCCGTCCGCTCATCCAGCAGTACCTGGGCCCCGCCACCAACCTGATCCGAGACTGCATCCAGGTGCTCCGCCCCGAGCTGAACGCCGCGCAGGTGGCCTTCCTCGGCGCCACGATCATGGGCCAGGTGGCCGGCCACGGGACGATGTCGGGCCTCAACAAGGTGCTGTGGGGCGAGTACCCACCCTTCGGCAGCCACTTCCAGGAGGCGGAGCTGCTGGTGGATTTCTGTCTGCACGGCCTGGGGACCAGCCTCACGATCTCCCGCGAAGGGTGATGAAGCGCCGCACCCGGCGTCCGGGGTGCCATCCGCGCTTTCCTGGACAGGCCGTGTCGACCTTCGCCATACCGAGGCTGTTCCGGTTCCGATGGAAAGCGGATCTCCGGCCAGCCACGCAGGCTGGCTGGCTGGTAGGTAGAGGTAGTTCAGGCCATCATTCGATTTAGCAGTACGATTGATCAACATTCATTATTGCATTTATCAATACCATGCAATTTTATTTTAATTTACAAATATATTTATTTATTGAATTGAACGTTTTTAAAAATCGGACTTGCCAAAATTGATCAATCGGTTGATTCTATTGGTCGGTCGAACGACTAAGGGTAAATGCCGCATGTGCCCCTCCGATGCCACCCCATCCCCCGACACCCGCGATGCCCTGATCGAGGCGGCCCTGGCCTGCTTCGCCAAGTACGGCTACGAAGCCACCTCCATCCGGCTCGTGGCCTCCATGGCCGGAAAGAACTCCTCGCTCATCTCCTACTACTTCAAGAGCAAGGAGGGCCTGTACCGGGAGGTCTTCCGCTATGTGCTGGCCCACTTCGCCGCCAAGACGGGCGACGGGGGGCCCCAGGACGCGGATCCAGCCACGGTGGACCCCCGGGATGGGCGGGCACGGCTCCGCGCCCACATCCAGAGGGTCCTCCACGACGTGGACGCCCACTTCGACACCTCGGATCCGCTGCGGGAACCGGCCTGCCGCCTGTGGATGAACGAGCTGCAGGCCCCCCGGCACGAGGTCAAGGACCTCCTCCAGGCGCGCATGGAGCCCTACGTCCGCGAAGCCCGGGCCTGCCTCCGCGCCATCCGCCCCGACCTGTCCCCCGAGGAGATCGACTTCTGGGGCATCGCCCTCCATGGCAGCTGCATCCACCAGACGCTGATGCACGAGATCAAGCACCTGGCCTGGACGTCGGCCG
The DNA here is from genome assembly GCF_022808815.1 of Geothrix paludis. Classification (GTDB taxonomy): domain Bacteria; phylum Acidobacteriota; class Holophagae; order Holophagales; family Holophagaceae; genus Geothrix; species Geothrix paludis. Next base: position 167,769 of record NZ_JAKZLC010000005.1, read on the forward strand.
ACCCCTCGCTGACCCTCGAGGTCATGGCCGACCGCCTGGCTGATTTCACTTATCACGGCCTCCGTCAGCGTTGATACTGACGATCCGCCGTTCCTGATTCCCCCTCAGGCAACCAGATTTTTCTCAGCCCTTCCTGGAGCACTCCCATGCAGACTCCCTATCGAGGTGGAATGATCGTCGTCGCCGGCGCCCTGGTGGCAGGTGCGCTGACCATCGGTTGCGGCAAGAAGGAGCAGGCGAAGGCCACGCCCGAGGTCTCCGTGGTGACCCTGCAGCCGGAAAAGGTCGCGATCACCTCCGAGCTGCCGGGACGGACGTCCGCGTTCCTCGTGGCCGAGGTCCATCCCCAGGTGAACGGCATCGTCCAGCAGCGGCTCTTCACCGAGGGGGCCGACGTGAAGCAGGGCGACGTGCTCTACCAGATCGACCCGAGGCCCTACCAGGCCGCCTACGACACGGCCGCCGCCGCACTCGCCCGGGCCGAGGCCAACCTGCCCGCCATCCGGAAGCGCGCCGAGCGGTTCAAGGAACTGCTCGCGGTCCACGCCGTGGGCCAGCAGGACTACGATGACGCCTCCGCCGCCCTCAAGCAGTCCGAGGCCGAGGTCCAGTCCCTGAAGGCCGGCGTCGAGTCCGCCCGCATCAACCTCGGCTACACCCGCATCACCGCGCCGATCTCCGGGCGCACGGGCAAGTCCAGCGTGACGCCCGGCGCCCTGGCCGCGGCCTACCAGGGCGCGGCCTTCACCACCATCCAGCAGCTGGACCAGGTCTACGTGGATTCGCCCCAGTCCAGCGCCATCCTGCTCGGCATCCAGCGGAACCTGGCCGCCAACCGCATCAAGGGCAGCGCGGATTCCGCCCGCGTGAAGCTGCTGCTGGAGGACGGCACGCCCTATCCCCAGACGGGGATCCTGAAGTTCTCGGACGTGACCGTGGATCCCAGCACGGGCTCCCAGCTCCTGCGCATGGTCTTCCCGAACCCCCGCCATGTCCTGCTGCCGGGCATGTACGTGCGCGCCATCGTCGAGGAGGGCGTGGCCGAGCAGGCCATCCTGGTGCCCCAGCAGGGCGTCACCCGCGATCCCAAGGGGAACGCCATCGCCATGGTGGTGAACCCGTCCAACAAGATCGAACAGCGGACCCTCAAGGTGGACCGCGCCATCGGCCCGAAGTGGCTGGTCCTTGAAGGACTCGCCGCCGGGGACCGCGTGGTCGTGGAAGGCCTGCAGAAGATCCGCCCGGGCAGCGCCGTGAAGGTCGTGCCCGCGTCGACCTCCACATCGGCCACCGCCCCCGCGGCTGGCAAGTAAGAGGAGCCGTCCATGGTCAATTTCTTCATCGACCGGCCGATCTTCGCCTGGGTGGTGGCCATCGTCATGATGCTGGCGGGCCTCCTGGCCATCAAGACCTTGCCCATCTCCCAGTACCCGCCCGTGGCTCCGCCCTCCATCTCCGTGGATGCCTTCTATCCCGGCGCCTCCGCGAAGACCGTGGAGAACACCGTCACCCAGATCATCGAGCAGAAGATGACGGGCCTGGACCGCCTGCTCTACATGTCCGCCTCCAGCGACTCGGCGGGCCACGGCAGCGTCACGCTCACCTTCCAGCCCGGCACCGATCCCGATGCCGCCTGGGCCAAGGTCCAGAACAAGCTGGAGCTGGCCAAGCCCCTGATGCCCCAGGTCGTGCAGCAGATGGGCATCGCGGTCACGAAATCCACCAAGAACATCTTCATGATCCTGTCCATCACCTCGACGGACGGCAGCATGAACGCCGAGGACCTGCGCGACTACCTGGCCTCGAACGTGGAGAACGTCATCAGCCGCGTGGAGGGCGTCGGCGAGGTGCTGTCCTTCGGCACCCAGTACGCCATGCGCATCTGGCTGAACCCCGACAAGATGGTGGGCTACCACATCGCCCCCGACGACATCCGGCAGGCCGTGAAGGCCTACAACGCCCAGATCTCCGCCGGCCAGGCGGGCGGCCTGCCGGCCGTCAAGGGCCAGCGCCTGAACGTGACCGTGAACGTGCAGGAGCTCCTCCAGACGCCCGAGCAGTTCGCGGCCATCCCCCTGCGCATCAACCCCGACGGCTCCACCATCCGCCTGCGGGACGTGGCCCGCACCGAGCTGGGCACCGAATCCTACGAGAGCGACACGCGGCTCGACGGCCAGCCCGCCGCCGGCATGCTCATCCGCCTGGCCTCGGGCGCCAACGCGCTGGACACCTCGAAGCTCATCAAGGCCAAGCTCAACGAGCTCTCCCCCTATTTCCCGCCGGGCGTGAAAGTCGACTACCCCTACGAGACGACCCCCTTCGTGTCCGTGGCCATCAACGAAGTGGTGAAGACCCTCATCGAGGCCGTGATCCTCGTCTTCCTGGTGATGCTGCTCTTCCTGGGGAACTTCCGCGCCACCTTGATCCCCACCATCGCGGTCCCCGTGGTGCTCCTGGGCACCTTCGCCATCCTCCAGTACGTGGGCATGTCCATCAACATGCTCACGATGTTCGCCATGGTGCTGGCCATCGGCCTCCTGGTGGACGACGCCATCGTCGTCGTCGAGAACGTCGAGCGCATCATGCACGAGGAGGGCCTGTCTCCCCTGGCGGCCACCCGGAAGTCCATGGGCCAGATCACCAGCGCCCTGGTGGGCATCGGCCTAGTACTGTCCGCCGTGTTCGGCCCCATGGCCTTCTTCGGCGGGTCCACGGGCATCATCTTCCGCCAGTTCTCCTTCACCCTCATCACCGCCATGATGCTGTCTGTGGTGGTGGCCCTGGTCCTCACGCCCTCCCTCTGCGTCACCTTCCTCAAGCCCGTCGAGAAGGGCCACGAGGCCGCCGAAAAGGGGTGGAAGGTCACCCGGCCCTTCTTCCTGTGGTTCGACCGGGTCTACTACCAGCTCAACCACATCTTCGTGGGCCAGCTGGAGCGGGTGCTCTCCAAATGGGGCCGCTACGTCGTCATCTACGGCGTGATCGTGGCCGGCATGGGCGTGCTGTTCCTGCGCCTGCCCACCGCCTTCCTGCCGGAGGAGGACCAGGGCATCATCATGACCCTCGTCCAGCTTCCCGCCGGATCCACGCTGGAGCAGACCCAGAAGGTCATGTCCGAGGTCCAGCACTACTTCCAGGACGACGAGAAGGAGGCGGTGGCCTCCTGCCTGACCGTGGGCGGGTTCAGCGTGGCCGGCCGCGGCCAGAACAATGGCATGGCCTTCGTCAAGCTCAAGGACTGGCACCTCCGGGACCGCTCCGAGCTGAAGGCGGAGGCCGTCATCCGCCGGGCCATGCGCACCTTCTCCTCGCGCCGGGACTCCATGGTCTTCGCCGTGGCCCCCCCCGCCATCCTGGAGCTCGGCAACGCCACGGGCTTCGACTTCCAGTTGCAGGATCGCGCGGGCGTCGGCCACGCCAAGCTCATGGAGGCCCGCAACCAGCTGCTGGGCCTGACGGCCCAGGATCCCAACCTCAAGGCCGTGCGCCCCAATGGGCTGGACGACCAGCCCGAGTACAACGTCAAGCTCAACCAGGACCGGGCCGGCGCGCTGGGTGTCCCCCTGCCGGTCATCAGCGATACCCTCGCCAGCGCCTGGGGCGGTTCCTACGTGAACGACTTCATCAACCGCGGCCGGGTCAAGCGCGTCTACATGCAGGCCGACGCGCCCTTCCGCATGCAGCTGGAGGACCTGAACAAGCTCTACGTCAGGAACACCGCCGGTGCGATGGTGCCGTTCTCGGCCTTCTCCGCCGGGGAATGGAGCTACGGATCCCCCAACCTCCAGCGCTACAACAGCTTCCCGTCCGTGAACATCCAGGGTGAGCCCGCCGCGGGCAAGAGCACCGGCGACGCCATGCTGGCCATGGAATCGCTCGCCAAGAAGCTCCCCGCCGGCATCGGCTTCGAATGGACGGGCCTCTCCTACCAGGAGCGCCAGGCCGGCGCCCAGGCCCCCGCCCTCTACGCGGTCTCGATCCTGGTGATCTTCCTGTGCCTCGCGGCCCTCTACGAGAGCTGGACGATCCCCTTCTCGATCCTGCTGATCCTGCCCCTGGGCATCTTCGGCGCCGTCCTGGCCACCTGGTCCCGCGGCATGTCCAGCGATGTCTATTTCCAGATCGGCCTGCTGACCACGCTGGGCCTCACCGCCAAGAACGCCATCCTCATCGTGCAGTTCGCCGAGGAGCAGATCGCCCAGGGCGCCGGTCTCCTCGAGGCGGCCATGGAAGCCTCCCGCCTGCGGCTCCGGCCCATCCTGATGACCTCCCTGGCCTTCACCTTCGGCGTGCTGCCCATGGCCCTCACCCGGGGCGCCGGCGCGGCGGCCCAGAACGCCATCGGAACCGGCGTGGTGGGCGGCATGCTGTCGGCCACCTTCATCGCCATCTTCTACATCCCCCTGTCCTTCGTCCTGGTGAGCCAGCTGTTCAGGAAGAAGGCCCAGGAGCCCGCCCCGGCGCAGGCCGCGGTTTCCGAGGAGGGACAGCCATGATGTCGCCCAAAGCCTGGTCCATGCTTCCCCTCGCCCTGGCCATGACCGGGTGCGTCTCCATGGCCCCGCGCTACCGGACGCCGGAGCCGCCCGTGCCGAAGGCCTGGCCGGAGGGCCCCGCCTACAAGGGCGCCACCTCGTCAGGCCAGCCGGCCGCGGACCTCCCCTGGCAGGCCTTCTTCGCGGATGAGCGGCTGCGGAAGGTGCTCGACCTCGCCCTGCGCAACAACCGGGACCTCCGGATCGCGGCCCTGAACACCGAGAAGGCGCGGGCCTACTACCGGATCCAGCGGGCCGAGCTGTTTCCCACGGTCAACGCGGTCGGCTACGGGAACCGCCAGCGGCTGCCCGCCAGTGTCTCGGGCACCGGCCAGCGGATCGTGGCCGAGCAGTACGCCGCCAACGTGGGCATCAGCGCCTGGGAGCTGGATTTCTTCGGGCGCGTCCGGAGCCTGAAGAACCGGGCCCTGGAGCAGTACCTCGCCACGGAGCAGGCCCGCAACAGCGCCCAGGTCTCCCTGCTGGCGGAAGTGGCCAACGTGTACCTCGCCCTCGCGGCGGATCGCGAGAGCCTGAAGCTCGCCCAGGAGACCCTCGCGAACCAGGAGGCGGCCTACCGGCTCGTCCGCCGGCAGTTCGACGTGGGCGTCGTCTCCGAGATCGACTCGTACCGCGCCCAGGTGAGTGTGGAGACCGCGCGGGGCGACATGGCCCGGTACACCCGCACCGTGGCCATGGACCAGAACGCCCTGCAGCTTTTGGTGGGCTCGTCGGTGCCCGCGGAATGGCTGCCCGACGCGCTGGGCAGCGTGACCGCCCTGGCCGACGTCGCCCCTGACCTACCCTCCGAGGTGCTGGCCCGCCGGCCCGACATCCTCATGGCCGAGAACCAGCTCAAGGCCGCCAACGCCAACATCGGCGCGGCCCGGGCGGCCTTCTTCCCCCGGATCTCGCTCACCACGAACGTCGGCACCATGGACCGCCAGCTCTCCGGGCTGTTCCAGTCCGGCTCCGATGCCTGGACCTTCTCGCCCCAGATCGTCCTCCCGATCTTCGACACGGGCGCGCGGCGGGCCAACCTCAAGGCGGCGAACGCCGACCGCGACATCGCCCTGGCCCAGTACGAGAAGGCCATCCAGGTGGCGTTCCGGGAAGTGGCCGACGCCCTGGCCCAGCGGGGCACCCTCGACGACCAGCTGGCGGCCCAGGAATCGCTCACACAGGCCCTGGAGGGCACCTACCGCCTCGCCCAGGCCCGCTACACCGCGGGCATCGACGGCTACCTGGGGGTCCTGGACGCCCAGCGGTCCTACTACGCCGCGCAGCGGGGCCTCATCGCCCTCCGGCAAGCCAAGTACGGCAACCTCGTCAGCCTCTACAAGGTCCTGGGCGGCGGCTGGGACCGCCCCGGCCGGCCCGCGCCCGCAAAGGCTCCCGCGACGCCAGGCTCCTGAAGCGCTCGCCTCAAGCCCAAGGCCCCCACGAACCCGACCGGGAACCGTGGGGGCCTTGGCCGGAAGGCGTCCTCAGAAGGCCGCGGGCCGCGGCAGGCCCTCCAGGCAGGCCAGGCTGCGGGCCATCTCCGCGTCGGAGAGGGCGTGGTCCGAGAGCTTGCCGTCGAGGAAGTCGGCGTAGCCGTTCAGGTCCATGAGGCCGTGGCCGCTGAGGTTGAAGAGGATGACCCGCTCCTTGCCCTCCTCGCGGGCCTGCTCAGCTTCGCGGATGGCCTGAGCGATGGCGTGGCTGGATTCGGGCGCGGGGATGATGCCCTCGGTGCGGGCGAAACGCACGGCGGCATCGAAGCACTCCAGCTGCTGGATGGCCACCGCCCGGGTGAGGCCCTCCACCACCGTCTGGCTCACCAGGGGCGCCATGCCGTGGTAGCGCAGGCCGCCGGCGTGGATGCCCGGCGGCATGAAGGTGTGGCCGAGGCTGTGCATGGCCATCAGGGGCGTCATCTTCGCCACGTCGCCGTGGTCGTACACGTAGGGCGCGCGGGTGAGCGTGGGGCAGGAAGCCGGTTCCACGGCGATGATGTCGATGTCCGCGCCCGCGATCTTCTCCTTCACGAAGGGGAAGCTGAGACCGGCGAAGTTGCTGCCACCGCCCACACAGCCGATGACCTTGTCGACCTTCCTCTCGCCCAGGGCGGCGAGCTGCTTCTGGGCCTCCAGGCCGATGATGGTCTGATGCAGCAGCACATGATTGAGCACGCTGCCCAGGGTGTAGCGCGTCTGGCCCGTGGGATCTGTCACGGCGGCCTCCACGGCCTCGCTGATGGCGATGCCCAGCGAGCCGCGGCAGTCGGGATCCTCCGCCAGGATGGCGCGCCCCGCCGCGGTCTCGGGGCTGGGGCTGGCCACGCAGTCCGCGCCCCAGGTGCGCATCATCATCTTGCGGAAGGGCTTCTGGTCGAAGCTCACGCGCACCATGTAGACCTTGCACTCCAGGCCGAACTGGCCGCAGGCGAAGGCGATGGAGCTGCCCCACTGGCCCGCGCCGGTTTCGGAGGTGATGCGGCGGATGCCGGCCACCTTGTTGTAGTAGGCCTGGGCGATGGCGGTGTTCACCTTGTGGCTGCCCGCGGGGCTCACGCTCTCGTTCTTGTAGTAGATCCGGGCGGGCGTCTTTAGCGCCGTCTCCAGGGCCCGGGCGCGGTGCAGGGGCGTGGGGCGGTAGCGCAGCAGGATCTCCAGCACCTCGTCCGGGATGCTGATCCAGCGCTCCTGGCTCATCTCCTGCTCGATGAGGTTCATGGGGAACACGGCCGCCAGGGCCTCCGGGGCCACGGGCTGCCCGTCCGGTCCCAGAGGCGGCAGCGGCGCGTGGGGCAGGTCCGCCGCGAGGTTGTACCACTGGCGGGGGATGTCCTGGTCGGAAAGAATGGCGCGGCTTGACACGGGGTGCTCCTTGAACGGGAACGGGACTCAGCCCTGACGTCGGTGGCGGTCCAGCATGGCCCGCAGGGCCGAACCGGGTTTCTTCAGCTCCCGGGATCCCCGGGTGATCTTGCATAGGCTCAGGCCGAGCTCCGCGGCGATGGCGCGCTGGCTTTCGCCTTCGTCCAGCCGCTTCACCAGTTCCCAGCGGGAGCTGATGCCGTGGATCTCCGAGGGCGTGAGGATCTCCCGCAGGAACTGCTCGACGAGGCGCGGATCCCGCGCCTCGTCGAAGAGCGAGGCCAGCTCCGGCAGACGGTCCAGACTGTTTCTATGCATAGAAACAGTTCATCAGACGATGGCGGCCTCGTCAATGGCCTTTCACCATCGGCACGAACCGCACCGGCAGCACCCCCTGGCGCCTCAGCCCCGTGGCCGTCTTCCGCAGCAGGTACAGCTCCTGGGCCCCCCACTGGGAACCCACGGGGATGATCATGCGGCCGCCCACCTTGAGCTGGTCCACCAGCGGCTGGGGCACGTCTTCGGGCGCGCAGGTGACGATGATGGCGTCGAAGGGCGCCGCCTCGGGCCAGCCGAGATGGCCATCCCCGGCACGGACCTTCACATTGGCGTAGCCGAGGCGCTTGAGGTCGGCTTCGGCACGCTGGGCCAGCGGCTCCACGATCTCCATGGTGTAGACCTCGGCCACCAGGCCCGCCAGCACGGCGGCCTGGTACCCCGAGCCCGTGCCGATCTCCAGCACCCGGTCCCCGGGCCGCGGCGCCAGCGCCGCCGTCATGAAGGCCACGATGTAGGGCTGGGAGATGGTCTGGCCGTAGCCGATGGCCAGAGGCCAGTCCTCATAGGCCTGGCTGCGCACGGCGGCCGGGACGAATTCGTGCCGGGGCACCCGGCCCATGGCTTCGAGCACCCGGGGATCGGCGACGCCCCGGGCCACGATCTGCTCGCGCACCATGCGCATCCGTGCCTGCGCGAGCGCCGCATCCGCCACTGGAACAGCGGGCCGGGCGGGTTCCGGGTCACAGCCCCCGAGGGTCAGCATCAAGGTCACTCCCAGATGCCATCGCATGGTTCGAAGGTATCCCGTACGGGGGTCTGCGCCAGCGCGCATCCCGGGCAGTCCCGGGATGCGCGTAGGTCGAAGGTTTGATATCAGCCGAGGGTGAGCTCGAGCTGCCCGGCCAGGCCGCCGGTCCAGCTCCGCAGGCGCCAGGCCAGGATCAGGGCCTTGGCTTTCGCGGCCCCCGGGAAGGGCTGGCTGAAGGTCACGGCGGTCACCTGCCCGGAGGCGTCCACCTTGAGCTCCAGGTCCGTGGCGGAGGGAAGGCTGGCCAGGGCCGCCGCCAGGGCCGGATCCATCAGCCGGGCCTCCAGTTCGCCCCGCAGAGAGCGTGGATCCGACGTCCCCGTGAGGCCCGAGAAGGCCAGGATGCGGAGCCGGGGTGCGGCCTTGACCCCCTTGGCCCGCTCGCGCCGGGCCTGATCCTGGGCCACGACTTCCGCCGCCGCGGCGGCGGGCGCCTCCAGGGACATCATCCGCGGCGCCGGAGCGTAGGCCATGGTCTTGGTGGCCACGCCGCCCATGCTGCCCACGGCCGCGTCGGACACACCTTCCGGCAGGGGCAGGGGCTGGGTGACGGTGGTGGACGTACCGTTCGCGTTGCGCACCTGAGTGTCCACCGCCACGAAGGAGGTGTAGGCCGTGAGGAGGTTGTAGGCCAGGCCCAGCCGCGTGACCTCGGCCTTGCGGCCTTCGTCCGCGCCGAACTGGTCGTAGTCCGACAGGGCCTGGATGCGCTGGCGGGCCCAGAGCTGGCGCAGGGCGCCGTGGTCACGGTCCTTCACCTTCCCCACTTCGAAGGTCTGGCTCCAGGGTCCGGCCGCGGTCATGCCCGAGAGTGTGACCGTGCCCTTGGCTTCGCCGGTCCACTTGCCCAGGCAGATGACGGGCCGGTCCGCCAGCACATCAGGAAGCTGCAGGGGTTCGAGGTCCTGGATGTGGAACCCGTTCGTGGTGAGCTTCACATTCGTGAGCACCGGCGACGAGACATAGGCGCGGAAGCGCTCCGCCTCGGCCGCGGCCTGCTCGGGCCTGGTGATGACGAAGGCCTCGCCCTGCCCCGCGTGAGCCATGCCCTCGATGAGGTGGCGGTTCACGGAGCTGCCGATGCCGAAGGCGAAGAGGTTCGCGGCGCCCAGGTTCTTGCGGATGAGGTCGAAGACCTGGCCGTCGGCGCTGATGTAGCCGTCCGTGGACACCACGAAGGTGCGCGAGATGCCGGGCACCCGGGGCAGGCCCAGGGCCTTGCGCAGCGCGCTGCCCAGCTCCGTGCCTCCGCCGCCGTGCTGGGAGCCCACGAAGGCGAGCGCCTGCGCCGCGGCTTCGGGCGTGGCGTGCTGGGACCCCTTGGGCGACCAGAAGGCCGAGGTGCCCTCGAAGACCATCACGTTGAAGAGATCCTGGGGCCGCAGGCCCTGGATCATCTCCTTCATGAGCACCTTGGAGACTTCGATGGGAAAGCCCATCTGGCTTCCAGAGACGTCCATGATGAAGACGTACTCGCGGGGCGGCAGATCCTTCGGCGTCACGCGCTTGGGCGGCTGGGCCATGAGCAGGAAGGTGTTCTCGTCCCGGCCCTCACGGTGGCCTTGATCCAGCAGGAGTCCCGACTGCACGGCGTTTCCGGCCAGCTGGTACTTCACGATGACGTCGCGGTTGCCGCCGTGGGCCTCGCTGGGATCGAGCTTCAGCGTGGCCTCGGCCCTGCTGTCGTAAGCGATGGACGTCTTGTGCGTGTCGCAGGCCATGCGCTGGATGGGCAGGCCCGCCGACAGCTTCACCTCCAGGTCGAAGGTGGTGGCGGGCTTCTCGCCGGCGTGGGTATAGGGATTGGCCACCCAGGGCTCGCCCGTGGACGAATCCGTGCCCGCCTTGCCGGCGTAGCGCGGGCCCACCACCGTGGGATAGACGAAGCTGTAGGTGCCGTCCGTGGGCGCCAGCAGCTCGGTGTAGCGCAGCTCCACGCGGATCTCGTCGCCGGGCAGGATGTTCGCCACGTTCATCTGGAAGACATTGGGCCGGTGCTGCTCCAGCAGGGAGGCGCTGCGGCCCTGGGCCTTGGCCTGCTCGTAGTCCGCCCGGGCCTGCCCGCGCTCCTTGATCTGGGCCTTCAGCAACCGCTCGCCGATGCGCATGGTCATGCCGTAGACCGCCGAGCGCGTGGAGCCCGGGAACACGTAGAGGGCCTCCAGCGGCTTCGTGCCGGTGTTGCGGTAGACCTGGGTCACCGTCACGTCGGCGATGACGCCCGCGATGGCCACCTTGGCGGAGGTGGATTTGAGAGGCAGCCGATCCAGGGCGGCATCCTCGCCCTTCACGAAGAAGTAGGGCGAGAGGGTGCGGTCCGCGGAAGCCTCGCCCTGGGGGTCGGGGCGGAAGGCCGAGGGGTTCAAGGGACGGCTGCGGGCGCAGGCCAGGGGCGTCAGCCCCGTCCAGCAGGCGAGCATGAAGGCGGTGGCGCGGTGCGACATGGGATCCTCCCGGTGGCCGCGCGACAGCGCGGTTCAGGAGGGAATGCCGCCTCCGTCAGATCCCTTTCACGGAACAGGATCTTTTTTCTCGGCGGGGAAGATGCGCGCCCGGAAGCCCGCCACGGGGCCCGTCTCCGGCAGCTTCGCGGGGTCCGCGACGGGATGGGTCAGCACATAGAGGTCCAGGGCGTCCCCCGCGTTCAGCCGCACCTGGTAACGCCGCTGGGCCTCCCGGACCTCCTTGAACGCCACGGCGCGGTCCGGGAGGACTTCCACGCCCCCGCCCCCGCGCTTGAGGAGCCACACCTGCGTCTGGGGCGGGGCGGTGACGGTCACCAGGGTGGTCCCGTCCGGCTGGGGCGTGAGGGTCCAGGTGGGGGGCTCCGGGACCGGGGCGCCGGTGAGCCGGCCTTCGGCCTTGGCGGCCTTGGCCCGGGCCGGGGCCTGGGAGGCGGTGGACCGGACCTCCATCAGCACCTGCGGAGCCAGGCGATCCTGCAGGGCCCCGGCCGGCCCCTGGGCGTTGCCCTGGACCACTGGAACCGGGCGTGGGGCGGGTGCGGCCACCGGCACCGGTACGGGCACGGGCGGGGGCGGCGGTGCTGCGGGCGCGGAGGCGGCATCCGCGGAGATGCCAGCGGCCGGCGGGGGTGCGGCCTCTGGCTCAGTGGCTTTCTTCGGGGCCGGAGGTGTCGGCGCACGTCGCTCGAGTTTCGGTTCCGCGGGCGCCTCCGGGGAAGCCTCGAAGGGCAGGGCCTTCGGGCTCGCGGGCGCCTGCCGGGCCGGAGGTGGCGCCTGCCGGGCCGGAGATGGCGCCTGGGGATTCCGCAGCCAGGTCAGGCCCGCCAGGGAGGCCATCAGCACCCCGGCCGCCGCACCCAGCACGCCGGGCCGCTTCCAGAAGGGCACGACCTTCGCCGAAGCCGGATTCGGGGCCGCGAGGGCGGCGAGCACCTGGGCCCGGGCCGCGGGATCTGCCAGCAGCTCCCTCAGGGCCTCCTCGTCGGCCAGGGCGTCAAAGAGGTCCTGGTGCGCCAGGGCCGCCTCGAACAGCGTGCGCCGCTCCTCGGCGGTGAGGGTGCCGGTGGCGTAGCCGCCCAGGAGCTTCTCGGCCGTGGCGCGCTTCACGACGCCCCCCTCCCCGGCCCTTCCCACCGGCCGCCCAGGGCTTCGAGCAGCTGTTTCCGGCAGCGGTGGTCCCAGGTGTAGACGGTGTTGAGGGTGGCGGCGCCCATCAGGCCTTGGATCTCGGGGAAGCTCCGCCCCTCCAGCTTCAGCCGGAACAGCTCCCGGCAGCGCTCGCCCAGGCGGGAGATGCCGCCCATGAGCCGGGTGAGCAGCTCCTTCCGCTCCAGCATGGCCGCGGGATCCGGCGCGTTCGAGGCGGGCGGGAAGGCATCCACGTCCACGGCGTCGAACTCGCCCCGGCGGGCCGCCTTGCGGAAGTGGGCCCCCAGCTTGAAGCGCAGGATCTGGAAGGCCAGGGGCACCAGGTCCTCCGCCCGCTCCAGATGGCCGTACTTCGTGTGGATGAGCACCAGCACCTCCTGCGCCAGGTCCTCCGCATGGGCGCCTGCACCCCGGGATGCCGCGAAGGCGACGATCCTTTCACGGAGGCGGGCCAGGACCTCGAGCCGCCCCGGCGCCGCCACGTCCCCAGCCTCCCCGTCGGGGATCGGGAGGGCGGAGGTCATCGGGAGGTCGGGATCCATGGCGGGGATGGGGCGCGCTCCATCCTGGCAGGAAAACCGCCAAGGCTGACTGGCCTGGGCAGGGGTGCGGACGGCAAGATGGATACGAGCCGGTCCTGATCCGAGAATGACCCGTCCCCGCCCCACTCCGAGAATCCCATGCCCCTGGCACTGTCGATCTTCGTGGTCCTCCTCGCCTCCGTCCTCTCCGGGCTGCTGGGCGCCCTGGCCGCGCGCCTGTGGTACCGGCGGCGGCACCGGCCGGCGGATCTGATCGATCCCGACTGCCAGCACCAGCTGGAGGCCATGGCCCGGGCCCGGGAGGCCAGCGAACGGGCGAACGCCGAGCTCCGGCGGGCGCTGGACCAGCTGGAGCGCACGGCCGCCACAGACCGCCTCACCGGGACCTGGAACCGCCGCTGGCTCGAGGACGGCGCCGCCCAGCTCGTCGCCGCCGCCGGTCGCGGCGAGGCGCCCATCAGCCTCATCCTGTACGACCTGGACCACTTCAAGCGCGTGAACGACTCCTTCGGCCACGAGGTGGGCGACGAGGTGCTCAGGTCCGTCACGGAGGCTGTCCGCGGCCAGCTTCGCGCCTCGGACGCGCTGGCGCGCTGGGGCGGCGAGGAGTTCATCGCGCTATGCCCGGCCACCACCCTGGCGGGGGCCACCATCCTGGCCGAGAAGATCCGCCAGGCCGTGGAGGCCCGCGTCACCCCGCAGGTCGGCGTGGTGACCATCAGCCTGGGCGTGGCCCAGCGCCAGGAGAATGAACCGCTGGAAGGCTGGATCCGCCGCGCCGACGAGGCCCTCTATCGAGCCAAGGGCCGGGGCCGGAACCAGACCGAGGCCTCCCTCGACGTGGGCGTGGCCGACGGGGAGGACCGGCCATCCTTCCTGACCCTCGTTTGGGATCCGGTGCTGGCCTGCGGCGAGGCCCTGATCGACCACCAGCACCAGGAGCTCTACCGCCTCTCCAACGGCCTCCTGGCCTCCATCAACCAGGGCCGGTACCCCGAGGAAACGAAGCTCCACATGCAGCTCCTCATCGCCCACGTGGCCCAGCATTTCCACGACGAGGAGGCCATCCTGGCCCGGGTGGGGTACCCGGAGTTCACCGCCCACGCCCAGGAGCACGGCCGCCTCCTCGCCAAGGCCAAGACCCTCCAGCAGCAGATGGGAGGCGATAGCGCGGACCTGCCGGCCATCCTCGGGTTCCTGGCCCTCGACCTGGTGAAGGGGCACATCCTCGGCTCGGACCGGGATTACCACAAATACCTGGCCCAGGACTGAAGCCTCGGCCCGGCGGGTACACTGGTTCCATGTCCGAACGCCTGATCCTGCTCACCAACGACGATGGCCTCTGGGCTCCGGGGCTGGCGGTCCTGGCCCGGGTGGCGTCCCGCTTCGGCCGGGTGGTCACCGTGGCCCCCGACCGCAACCGCTCGGCCATCTCCTCCGCCCTGAGCCTGCACAACATCCTCCGCTTGCACGAGATCGGACCCGACCGCCACGCCTGCGACGGCACCCCCGTGGACTGCGTGCTGCTGGGCGTCTGCGAGGTGCTGGACCGCCGCCCCGACTGGGTGCTCTCCGGCATCAACCACGGCTTCAACCTGGGCGAGGACGTGTTCTACTCCGGCACCGTGGGCGCGGCCTTCGAAGGCCGCCTCCAGGGCGCGCGCGCCGCGGCCTTCTCCATCGATCCCCGGGGCTCCCTGGAGCAGGCGGAGCCCTGGATCGGCCGCTTCCTCGAACGCTGGGAAACCATGGACCTGCCGGCCAACCGCATCTGGAACGTGAACTTCCCCAAGGGCGAGCCCCAGGGCTTCCGCCTCACGGGCCAGGACAGCCGCGCCTACCACGACCTGGTGGAGCGCCGGGCCGATCCCCGGAACACCCCCTACTTCTGGATCGGCGGCGACGCGGGCCCCACCTACGCCAAGGCCCCCGGAAGCGACGCCGAGGCCGTGTTCGAGGGCTGGGCCAGCGTCACGCCCCTGCGCCTGGACCTGGGCTGCCCCGAGACCCTGGCGCGGCAGGCCGACTTCGACTCGGCCTTCAATGGGCCGACGGGGGACTAGTCCCGTGCCCATTCGCTTCCGCGTCCACGGCGCCGTCCAGGGCGTGGGCTACCGTCGCTTCGCCGAGCGGGAGGCCCGGGCCCTCGACCTCGCGGGCTGGGTGCGCAACGAGCTGGATGGATCGGTGAGCGGCGAAGTGGAAGGCCCCGAGGCCGCCCTGGCGGCCTTCCGCGCCCGCCTGGCGGAAGGCCCGGCCTTCTCGGCCGTGGGGCGGCTGGACTGGGAGGCCCTGGATGTGCGATCCTCGCTTCCCCTTCCTTTCCAGATCATCAGGTAGCCATGACCCTCACGACTCCCCTCACTGCCTTCGTCCGCGATGTCCCGGACTTTCCGAAAGCCGGGATCCTCTTCCGGGATATCACGCCCCTGCTCTCCCACGCCGAGGCGTTCGGGGAGGCCGTGGAGGCCATGTCCCAGCCCGTGCTCACCCTCCAGCCCACCCACGTGCTGGGCCTGGAATCTCGGGGCTTCATCTTCGGCAGCGCCCTGGCCCAGAAGCTGGGCGTGGGCTTCGTGCCCGCCCGCAAGCCCGGCAAGCTGCCCATGCCCACCCACAAGGAGGCCTACGGCCTCGAGTACGGCAGCGATGCCCTGGAGATCCACAAGGATGCCTTCGGCCCCGGCGACCGGGTGCTCATCGTCGACGACGTCATGGCCACGGGCGGCACCGCCGCCGCCGCCCAGCGCCTCGTGAACCGCACCGGCGCCCAGCCCGTGGCGCTCACGGTCTTCATCGAGCTGACCTCCCTGCCCGGCCGCGAGAAGGTCGAGGGGCTGCCGGTGTTCAGCGTGCTGCGGTACTGAGGAAAAGGCAGAACGCGAAGCGCGCGAAGAACAGCGCGAAGACCGCGAATGGATGCTCGGTTCAAATAGGACATCCTGGCCATCGGCTTGCCTCCGCCTGAAAGTCTGAAGCCGCATGTGTCGCAGATGGGCGCAGAAAAGGCATCCATAAGCGGAGGTTTGCGGAGGAGCCGAGGACAGCGGAGGAAAGAGCATGCACCGGGCGCTCCAGCCAGGGCATCCGGGCCTCCGGCCCCAGGTCGCGCTTCGCGCGGCCTGCTTCGCGGGCGGCGGCCATGGCGGCCCCTGGAAGCCGCCCGGAGCCGCCGCCCGCGAAGGGATGCCCACGATGGGTTGTGCCCCTTCTGCGCCCTCCGTGTGTGCCCAACGGGCGCTTCTGTGCCTTCCGTGTCCCTGCTTTTCCGGTTGAGGCTCGCCGATAACCAGGTACAAGGAAAGACACCCTTCAACCTTCGCGCTTTTCTTAGCGCCCTTCGCGTTCCGCAGTTGTCTTTTCCCCTGGCGGGCTTCCACCCATCAGCCCCATCTCCTCCAGGCTGTCCCGGATGCCGGCCTCCGGCCCGCGGGGCGTCACACCCAGGTCACGCACCAGGCGCGGGGTGAGCACCCGCCGGGACTCCCGCAGGAAGGCCAGGAGGCCCGGGCTCATGGTGCCCTGGGCCTCCGCCCAAGTGACTTCCCGGGGGGCGGGCAGGCCCACCAGGGCCGCCACCCGCGCGGTGAAGGCGGCCATGCCCTCCGGGCAGCCGTCCGCCACGTTGACCACGCCCGCCACCGGCCGCGCCAGGGCTGCCTGGCAGGCCGACACCAGGTCGTCCACGTGGATGCGGTTGCCGGGACCCGAGTCCTCGGCCCGGAGCACCGGCTCGCCGCGGCGCAGGCGGTCCAGGGGCAGGCGGTGGGGCCCGTAGATGGCCGCCACGCGCAGGATCACGCAGCGGGCATCCCGCGCCTCGCACCAGCGCCGGGCCTGACCTTCCGCGTGCAGTCGCTGGCGCGCGCGGTCATCCGCAGGCGCCGGCGGGGTGGACTCATCCACCGCCGCGCCGCCCGTGTCTCCGTACACGCCGGTGGTGCTCACGTACACGAGCACCCGGGGCCTGGCCGGGCCGAGGGCCGACAGGAAGCGCCGGACCCGCGCGTCCTCGCCGTCCGGTCCGGCCGGGGGGGCCAGGTAGACCACGGCCGAGAGGTCCGGCGGAACGGGGAACGCCGCCGTCCCGTCGAAATCCGTCGGAACGGCCTGGATGCCCTCGCAGGCCAGGGCTGCGGCGGAGGCCGCCGACCTCACGAGGGCCAGCACCGGGCCCTGGCCGACCAGATGCCCGGCCAGGCTCCGGGCCAGGCGCGCTCCCGTGTAGCCGCAACCCGCGATGAGGCAGGTTCCCGCCGATCCAGCCAGTCCATGCGTCATCCGGCCAGCATACCCGTCCGTCGTGAGAGGCTGGTCGGGGCCTCGCCCCCATTCGGAGTCCCAGTGTCCCCCCTGTTCAAGATGGTCGTGCTGGCCTGGCTGGTGATCGGTCCCGTGGGGCTCTGGCTGCGGCGCCGCCACCGGCGGACCACCTGACCCGGCGAGGCCGCCTCGGGGCCAGTACCTCAGAGCTGGGGCGGCAGGGCCAGGCTGAAGCGGCTGCCCCGAGCCAGGGGCTCGTACCAGGCGTCCCCGCCGTGGTCGTGGGCGATGCGGCGCACGATGGCCAGGCCCAGGCCCGTGCCCTTCCACTTGGTGGAGAAGTAGGGCTCGAAGAGCCGGTCCCGCTCCGCCTCGGCCACGCCGGCCCCATCGTCCTCCACGTCGAAGCGCAGCCGCCCATCCGTATCGGTGAGCGACATTGAGACGTGGCCCTGGCCCTCGACGGCGGCCACGGCGTTGTCCACCAGGTTGATGAGGGCCCGCTTCACCATGTCCGCGTCCCAGAAGGCCTCCCGGGGGCCCTGGGGGAAGGTCAGGGTCCAGCGGATGCCCGGCTGGTTGGGCTCGTAGAGGGCCAGCACCTGGCGCAGCAGCTCCGCCGGATCGCAGGGCGCGAACTGGGGCGAGGGCAGGCGGGCAAACCGGCTGAAGCTGTCCACCAGGCGCGAGAGGCTGGCGACTTCCGCCAGGATGGTCTCCGCGCCTTCCTGCACGGCTTCGGGATCCAGGCGCCCTTCGCGGGTGCGCCGCAGCAGCCGCTGGGCCGTGAGCTGGATGGGCGTGAGGGGGTTCTTCACCTCGTGGGCCATGCGCCGGGCCACCTCCTGCCAGGCCGCGCGCTTCTCGGCCTGGGCCAGCAGGGAGAGGTCCTCCAGCACGGCCAGGACGCCGCCGCCCTCCAGCGGCTCGAGGATGGCGCGCACGGGGCGGCCCTCGCCCTCGCCGCCGAGGCGCAGCTCCTCCTGCACGCCTCGGCCGGATTCGCGGACCGCCGCCAGCAGCTCGGGCAGGCGGCCCAGCCGCGGCAGGGCCGCCACGGAACCCCAGCTCTCCTCCGAGGGATCGAAGGACTCGAGGCCCATCCAGGTCTTGGCCGCGGCGTTGAAGGTGCGCAGCTCGCCGTCCGCCCGCCAGCTCATGACGCCCACGGGCAGGGCCGCCAGGATCTGGCCCAGGTAGGCCCGCTGCTGCTCGATGCGGCTCGCCTGGGCCTCGATGGCCGCCCGGCTGGTCTTGAGGTCGCGGATCATGGCGTTGAAGGTACGGGCCAGGAAGGCCAGCTCATCCTCACCCATCTCCGGGATCTGCACCTCCAGGTCCCCGCTGCCCACGCGCTGGGCGGCCTTGGCCAGGGCGCGGATGGGCTCGCTCAGGGACTTGGCCAGGGCCAGGCCCGACCACACGGCGAAGAACAGCGTCAGCAGGGTGAGGAAGAGGAAGGTGCTCTGGGGCAGGGTCTGGAGCGTGGCGCGGGCGGCCCGGATCTGCTGGCTCTCCCGGTAGCGCTGCTCCAGGGCCAGCACCCGCTCGAGGGTCTCCCGCGGCATGAGGATGCCCACGGCCCAGGTCCCGTCGCCCCGGGGCACGGTGCGCAGCAGCCAGAGGCCCGCGCCCGTCTCGCGCGCGCCCTCAGCCCCCAGGCCGGCCAAGTCCGGCGGCTCAAGGCCGGCGCGCAGGTCCATGGCCTTCACGCCGCCCTCGCTCCCCTTCCCGCCTTCGCCGGCCCTGGGCCCGAGGAAGGCCACCAGGTCGAGGTCGGTCGCGGTGCGGAGGGCGGGCGCCTCCGCCGAAGGGGATTCCAGCAGGCGGCCCGCGCCGAAGTCCAAGCGGGCCTCGGCGGCGGCGCGGAGGTCGCCGGCCACCTTCTGGCCGTCGCGGATGGCCACCTCCGTTTCGGGGCTGAACCAGCGCTCCACGTTCTTGTTGATGAAGTTCCGGCCCACCAGGAAGAGGATCAGGCTGGGCACGATGCCCACGATGAAGAGGGTCAGCACCATGCGGGTGCGCAGGCGGGAGCCCAGGATGCCGCTCTTGCGCTCGAAGTAGAGCTTGGCCAGGCTGCGGGCCACGATGAAGAGCAGGGTCCCGATGGCCAGCACGTTGGCCAGGCCCAGGGCGATGAGGGCCCAGCGCGAGGGCGCGTCCAGCCCGCCCTCTGCCACGCGGTTCCCCACGGCCTTGTAGCTGAGGATGATCATGACGATCAGCACGCCCAGTCCCACCGCCACGTAGAGTCGGGTCAGCTCGGGGTGGCGCTTGGGCGGCTTGGGGACCATGCCAGCAGGCTATCCTGGTTGATCAGGGAAGGGCAGGGATGGAGAAGGAGACAGCCGCGAGCAGGGCCTTCCTGGCCGACCTCGCCCCGGTGGAGGACGCGGCCTGGGACGAGGTGGAGACGGCCTCCGGCCGGCGTCCCCGCCTTTCGGCCGAGTTCTGGACCTCCCGCCAGCGGCAGGCCGCCAACCTCCACGAGATCTCGTACCGGGCCTGCTACAAGCCCCAGCTGCCCCGCCACTTCATCGAGCGCCTCACCCTGCCCGGCGAGCGTGTCTACGATCCCTTCAGCGGCCGGGGCACCACCGCGCTGGAGGCGGCCCTCATGGGACGCCGCGTGGCCGCCAACGACCTCAACCCCCTGTCCCGGATGCTGGCGGAGCCCCGCCTCACGCCACCCGAGCCCGCCGCCGTGGCTGCGCGCCTGGCGGACATCCCCCGCGCCGGCGCCTCCGGCGGGCTGGACCTGTCCATGTTCTTCCATGCCGACACCGAGGCCGAGGTCTGCGGCCTGCGGACCTGGTGCCTGGCGCGCGAGACCGCGGGCGAGCTGGATGCCCTGGACGCCTGGATCCGCATGGTGGCCACCAACCGCCTCACGGGCCACAGCCCCGGCTTCTTCTCCGTCTACACCCTGCCCCCCAACCAGGCCGTCAGCGCCGAGAAGCAGCGCCAGATCAACGCGAAGCGCCAGCAGGTGCCCCCCTACCGGGACACCCACGCGCTCATCCTGAAGAAGACGCGGCAGCTCCTCTCCGGCCTCGACACCCTGGCCCTGCGGAACCTCGCCACCGCGGCGCAGGACGCACGGTTCCTCACCGGCGAGGCCCGGTCCACGCCGGACCTGGCGGACGGCTCCGTGACCCTCACCGTCACCTCGCCGCCCTTCCTCGATGTGGTCGACTACGTGGGCGACAACTGGCTGCGCTGCTGGTTCAACGGCCTGGACGCCCAGGCCATCGGCCGGGGCCTCAGCACCCACCGCACGGTGGAGGGCTGGTCGCAGGCCATGGGCGAGGTCTTCGCCGAGCTGTTCCGCGTCACCCGGCCCGGCGGCTTCGTGGCCTTCGAGGTGGGGGAGGTGCGGGGCGGCAAGCTCAAGCTCGACGAGGTCGCCCTGCCCCTGGGCCTGGCCGCGGGCTTCCGCGCCCACGGGGTGCTCGTGAACACCCAGGTCTTCACCAAGACCGCCCACATCTGGGGGGTGGACAACAACGACAAAGGCACCAACAGCAACCGCATCGTGCTGTTCGAGAAGGCCTGATTGGCCCGGCCTATGCAGGTTGGCGCGGTGCCCGGGAAGGACCGACCCTGATCCCGGTTTCTGAATCAGAAAGGGGGCGTGATTGGGACTCAGAGTCCTGCTGGTCTATCCGGAAATGCCGCCCACCTACTGGAGCATGCGCTACGCCCTGCCCTTCATCGGCAAGAAGGCGGTCTTCCCGCCCCTGGGCCTGCTCACGGTGGCGGCCCTGCTGCCCGCCGACGTCGAGGTCTCCCTGGTGGACCTGAACGTGGCGCCCCTGCGTGACGCTGACCTGGCGCGGGCGGACCTCGTCTTCATCTCCGCCATGATCGTGCAGAAGGAATCCATGGCGCAGGTCGTCCGACGCTGCAATGCGCTGGGCAAGCCGGTGGTGGCGGGCGGGCCCTACCCCACCAGCTGCCATGACCAGATCCAGGGCGTGGCCCACTTCGTGTTGAACGAGGCGGAGGTCACGCTTCCGCTGTTCCTCCAGGACTACGCCCGGGGCGAGGCCAAGCCCCTGTACGCCAGCGCGGAGAAGCCCGACCTCACGCGCACGCCCGCGCCGCGCTTCGACCTGGTGCGGCGGAAGGACTACGCGGAGATGGCCTTGCAGTTCTCCCGCGGCTGCCCGTTCGATTGCGAGTTCTGCGACATCATCGAGCTGTTCGGCCGCCGCCCCCGCACCAAGACCCCGGCGCAGTTCCTCCACGAGCTGGAGCTCCTCCACCGGGAAGGCTGGCGGGGCCCCCTGTTCCTGGTGGACGACAACTTCATCGGGAACCGCCGGGAGGTGAAGGCCCTGCTCGCCGAGCTGATCCCCTGGCAGCGGAGGCACCACCACCCCTTCTCCTTCTTCACCGAGGCCAGCCTGGATCTGGCCGGCGACGAACCCCTGATGGACCAGATGGTGCAGGCGGGCTTCAACATGGTGTTCCTGGGCATCGAGACGCCCGACCTCTGCGCCCTGAAGGCCGCCGGCAAGCAGCAGAACCTCCGGGCCGACCTGCTGGCCAGCATCCGGACGATCCAGCGCAAGGGCATGGAGGTCTGCGGCGGCTTCATCGTGGGCTTCGACAGCGACCGCGGCGACATCTTCGAGCGCCAGGCCCGCTTCATCCAGGAGGCCGCCATCCCCACGGCCATGGTGGGCCTGCTCACCGCCCTGCCCCGCACCCGCCTCCACCGGCGCCTGGCGGCGGAGGGCCGCCTCACGGGCGATTCCGGCGGCGGCAACAACACCCACGACCTGCGCCTCAACTTCCGCCCGACGATGGAGCCCCGCAAGCTCGTCGACGGCTACAAGCGCCTCCTGGCCGAGATCTACCACCCGGACCACTACTTCGACCGCTGCCTGCGGCTTCTGAAGACCCTGAAGCCCCACCGCACCACGCGCCGGAAGCTGCACGCCATGGAGCTCCGGGCCTTCGTCCGGTCCCTCCTCGTCCAGACCTTCTCGCGCTACGGCTGGGCCTACTGGCGCTTCCTGGTGAAGGGCTTCTTCGCGCGGCCCCTCATGGTGCCCGAGACCGTCACCCTGGCCGTGAAGGGCCACCACTACTTCAAGATCACCCGCAGCCTGCTCGAGTTGGAGCGGTTCAAGGCCAGCCTGCAGGAGCTGACGCGAGCCTTCGAAGCACGCCTCCAGACCGCCCGCGCCCAGGACGTGCCCCAGCGCCTGGCCGAGCTCAGGGCCGCCCGCGACCGGGTGCTGGCCCAGGTGCAGGCGCGGTACCGGAGCCTCCCCCAGGACTTCCGCGCCTACGCCGACGACGCGGTGGCCGCCTTCCGCGCCACCCTGGACGAGCGCCTCGCCCGCGTCGCAGGCGAGGCGCCGATCCCCATCTCCTGAGCTGGTTCCGAGGACTCAGCGTGTAGCCTACGTCCTCGGACAGCATTAAAACCGGTAGCCGACGCCCACCCCGAACAGGAACGGATCTACCTTCACCGTGGTGACTTTGGCGCCGGCGGTGGTCTTCACGTCGCTGCGGATCTGCGCGACCTTCGCATCCAGGTTGATGAAGCACTGCTTCGCTACTTTGAAGTCCACGCCCACCTGGGCGGCCAGGCCCACGCTGGTCTTGTCCAGGTCCAGGGCGCCACCCGCCAGCTTCACGTCAGAGATCAGGGTGAGGTTCAGGCCCAGGCCCACGTAGGGATCCACCGTCTGGCCCGGGAGGAAGTGCCACTGGGCCGTGAGGGTGGGCGGCAGCTCCTTGAACGTGCCGATCTTCGTGCCGGACAGGGTGACGTCGTGCTCCTGGGGAACGGTGAGCACCAGTTCCGCGGCGAGGTTCTTCGTGAAGAAGTAGCTGATGTCCACCTCGGGGATGGTCTTCGAGCTGACGTGGATGGCGTCCGCCGGAAGGCCGGAGGCCCCGTCGGACTTGTCGGCGGGCTGGAGCGAGACGGCGCGCAGGCGCACCATCCACGGGCCCTCCTGGGCCTGGAGCGGGGCAGAACTCAGCAGCCCGGCGGCCAGAGCCACCGGCAGGATGAGGGACTTCATGGGACATCTCCTTGGCATCGCCCCGGAAGCGGGGCATGGGACACAAAGGCCCCCCACCCCGCCATGGGGCGGGGAGCTGGTTCAAACGCGGTGGATCTGGTCAGTTCAGGCAGGACCGAGGGTGAAAAGCCTCCACGAAGCACACGAAGAAGAACTCAAAGGCCACGAAGGCAGGCGCTGACGTCCCGTCTAAGGACATCCGGGCCTGCGGCCCCCGGCCGCGCGTGGCGCGGCCGGCTTCACGGGCGGCGGCACCGGGCGGCTTCCAGAGGCCGCCATGGCCGCCGCCCGCGAAGGGATGTCAGGGATGGGTCGAGCCCCTTTCGCGCCCTTCGTGCGCCCAAAGGGCGCCTTCGCGTCCTTCGTGGTGAGCTTTTCCTGGCCTGGATTCGCCGATAAACAAGTGGGTTCAATACGCTGGGCCACGTTCGATGCTCTCGGCGGTCACGGTGTCCCGGAAGGTCAGGTACACCCACAGCTGGTAGCCGATCACCACGGGCAGGAAGCAGAGCACCACGCCCAGCATGATCTTCAGCGTCAGGGGGCTGGAGGCGGCGTTGAAGGCCGTCACGCTGGCCGCGGGGTCCAGGCTCGAGGGGAGCAGGTTGGGGAAGAGGCCCGCCACGCCGAAGAGCACGGCGCCGAGGATGAGGGCCGACGAGGCGAACCAGGCCTTCCACCACGCGCCCTGCCCTGCGAAGACCCGCGTCAGCAGGAGGCCCGCCACGGCCAGCAGAGGCAGAATCAGCAGCACGGGCTTGGCCAGCACGTTCTGCCAGAGGCGGGTGCTGAACCAGGTCAGGACCAGGAAGGCCACGGCCACGACGACCTCCATCAGCCAAAGGGACGTCGCCATGCGGCCGGCCCGGGCCTGCAGCTCGCCTTCGGTGCGCGCGGCCAGCCACAGGGCGCCGTGCACGGCGAAGATCACCACGAAGAGCCCGCCGCCCAGCAGGCCGTAGGGGTTCAGCAGCGTGAGCAGGTTGCCGTGGAAGAGGCCCGCAGCGTCCAGAGGCAGGCCCTGGAAGATGTTGGCGAAGGCCACGCCCAGCAGCAGCGCGGGCAGGAAGGAACCCACGACGAGGCAGGCGTCCCAGGTGGCGCGCCAGCGGGCGCTGTCCACCTTGCCCCGGAACTCGAAGGCCACGCCCCGCAGGATCAGCGCGAAGAGCAGCAGCATGAGCGGCGTGTAGAGACCGCTGAACATGATGGCGTAGGCCCGCGGGAAGGCCGCGAAGGTCACGCCGCCCGCGGTGATGAGCCACACCTCGTTGCCGTCCCAGAAGGGCCCCATGGCGTTCACGAGGATGCGCTTCTCGGTTTCATCGTTGGCCAGAAAGGGGAACAGCGTGCCCAGGCCCAGGTCGAAGCCGTCGAGCATGAAGTAGACGGCCCAGGCCACGCCCCAGATCACGAACCAGATGGATTCCAGCATGGTCGCCTCCCTCACTTCGCGGCCGCGGCGGCGGCGTCAGGGCCCTTGCGGGCGAACGTGAACAGCAGGTAGATGTCCACGGCGCCCAGCAGCGCGTAGACGAGGAAGAAGGCCGCGAGCGAGGTGCCCACCTGCGAGGTGGCCAGGGGCGAGACGGCGTCGGAGGTCTTCATCAGGCCGTAGACGATCCACGGCTGGCGGCCCAGCTCCGCGAGGGTCCAGCCCAGCTCGTTGGCCAGGTAGGGCAGCGGGATGAGCCAGGGCAGCACCTTCAGGAACCGCGACTGCTCCTCGATGCGATCGCGCTTGAGCCAGGCCCAGAGGCCCAGCGCCAGGAAGAGCATGCCCAGGCCCACCATGGCGCGGAAGCTCAGGAACACGGGCAGCACGGGCGGCCGCTGGTCGGCGGGGTAGTCCTTCAGGCCCTTCACCTCGCCGCCGGTGGAGTAGGTGGCCAGCAGGCTGAGGCCGCTGGGCACGGAGAGCGACTGCACGGCGTTGCGCTCGTTCGCGGCGTCGGGCCAGGCCAGCAGGTG
Organism: Geothrix paludis; assembly: GCF_022808815.1. Taxonomy (GTDB): domain Bacteria; phylum Acidobacteriota; class Holophagae; order Holophagales; family Holophagaceae; genus Geothrix; species Geothrix paludis. The sequence goes on from NZ_JAKZLC010000005.1 coordinate 192,692, forward strand.
CATGGGCACGTTGCGGCCGGTCTCCCAGTGGGCCTCCATGGCCGCCAGCTTGGTGGGCTGGGCGGTGCTGAGGATCTCGGCATTCATGTGGCCCTGGGCGATCTCGAACAGCGCGAAGATCAGCGTCCAGGCCGCCGCCAGGCGGAAGGACTTCTTGAAGAAGGCCGTCTCGTGCTTGCGGATCAGGTGCCAGGCCGAGATGCCCAGCACGAAGAAGCCCGCGGTGATGTAGGCGCCGCCCAGGGTGTGGATGAACTCCAGGATGGCGAAGCGCTGGGTGATGACGGCGAAGAAGTCCGCCAGCTCGGCGCGACCGTTCCGCAGCACGAAGCCCGTGGGGTGCTGCATCCAGGCGTTGGCCACGAGGATCCAGAAGGCCGAGAGGTTCGAGGCGATGGCCACCAGCCAGATGGTCACCGCGTGGGCCTTCTTCGACAGCTTGTTCCACCCGAAGTGCCACACGGCGATGAAGGTGGACTCCAGGAAGAAGGCCGCCGTGGCCTCGATGGCCAGCAGCGAACCGAAGATGTCGCCCACGTAGGCCGAGTAGCGGGACCAGTTCGTGCCGAACTGGAACTCCAGCGTCAGGCCCGTCACCACGCCGATGGCGAAGTTGATGAGGAAGAGCTTCCCCCAGAACTTGGCCATGCGCTTGTAGTCCTCGTCCCCGCTGCGCACGTACTGCGTCTCCATGAGAGCGACGAGCATCGAGAGGCCCAGCGTCAGGGGCACGAACAGGAAGTGGAAGTAGGTGGCGACCGCGAATTGCAGGCGCGACAGGGCTAGGACATCCAAGGTGTCCTCCTTTCAGGGGGGGTTGGGTGGGAGCGCTAGGAGACGTTACAGGCCGACGCCGCCGTCCGGACGGCGGCGTGGCGGGAGAGGTGGGCGCTGAGGTGCGCCTCGGAATCGTGGGCCAGGGCGTCGAAGCGCACGCCCGCCAGGTGATCGCGCAGGGCCTGCGTGGCGGCGGCCCAGGCGCCCTGCACGGGGCAGCCCTTCGACAGGGGGCAGATGTGCTTGCCGTCGAGGCACTGGTTGAGGACGATGCCGCCCTCCACCGCCTCGATGATGTCGAGCAGCGAGATCTCCGCGGCGGGCCGCGCCAGGCTGATGCCGCCCCCCGTGCCCCGGGCCGTGCGGAGGATGCCCGCCTTCACGAGGCTGGCGGACAGGCGGCGCACGAAGGCCTCCGGCAGGAGGCGGAGCTGGGCGATCTCGCCGATGGAGACGCGCGTGCCGGGCTCGAGCGTGGCCAGGTGAAGCACCAGCCGCGCCGCGTAGTCCGTCTGTCTGGAGATGCCGATCATGGGGCCCCGGAATGTGACTGTTTCACTAACATTACCCAACCAGTCACATTGGTCAATACCCATGGGTCAACAATTTTGAGGATGATTGAGTCCCCTTCTCAATGCCTTCGGCGCGTGGGCTTCGCGCCCCCCTACAGCTTCACCGACCGCAGCCGTAGCGCGTTCCCAATAACCGACACCGAGGACAGGCTCATGGCGGCGCTGGCGATCATGGGGCTCAGCAGCAGCCCGAAGACCGGGTACAGCACGCCCGCGGCCAGGGGGATCCCGATCACGTTGTAGATGAAGGCGAGGAACAGGTTCTGCCGGATGTTGCCCAGGGTGGCGCGGCTCAGCCGGATCGCCCGCAGGATGCCGCGCAGGTCGCCCTTCACCAGGGTGATGCCGGAGCTCTGCATGGCGGTGTCCGTGCCCGTGCCCATGGCGATGCCCACCTGGGCCAGCGCCAGCGCCGGGGCGTCGTTCACCCCGTCGCCCGCCATGGCGACGACGCGGCCCTCGGCCTGGAGCCGCTTCACCACGTCCCCCTTGCCCTGAGGGAGGATCTCCGCCTCGAAGGCCTCGATCCCCAGCCGCGCCGCCACGGCCGCCGCCGTGGCCTGGCTGTCGCCCGTCAGCATGACGATGCGGAGGCCCTCCTTCCGCAGCAGGGCGAGGGCCTCGGGCGTGCTCGGCTTGATGGGGTCCGCCACGCCGATGAGGCCCGCCGGGCGGCCGTCCAGGGCCACGAGCATCACGGTCTGGCCCTCGCGGCGGAGCGCCTCGGCCTTGGCCTCCAGGGCTTCAGGGTCGACCCCTCGGTCGCGGAGCAGGCCGGCGTTGCCGAGGAGCACCGCATGGCCCTCGACGGTCCCCGTCACCCCCAGGCCCGTGACGGACTGGAAGCCTTCCGCCGACGGCAGGACCAGCCTCCGGGCCTCGGCCCCCTCGACGATGGCGGCGGCGAGCGGGTGCTCGCTCCCCCGTTCCAGGGCCGCGGCCAGTCGCAGCAGCGCGGCGTCGTCCTGGCCTTCGAGAGGCGTCACCGATGCCAGCCGGGGCTTGCCTTCGGTGAGCGTGCCGGTCTTGTCCACCAGGAGGGTGTCCACCTTCTCCATGGCCTCCAGGGCCTCGGCGTCGCGGATCAGCACCCCCGCACGGGCCCCGGCCCCGGCCCCCACCATGATGGACATGGGCGTGGCGAGGCCCAGGGCGCAGGGGCAGGCGATGATGAGCACCGCCACGGCGTTGAGCAGCGCGTAGGCCAGGCGGGGCTCGGGCCCCCGGAGAGCCCAGACCAGGGCCGTCGCCGCGGCGGCGACCACCACGGCAGGGACGAACCAGGCGGCCACCTGGTCCGCCAGCCGCTGGATGGGCGCGCGGCTGCGCTGGGCCTCGCTCACCTGCTGCACGATCTGGGCGAGCAGCGTGTCGCGGCCCACGCGCTCGGCGCGGATCAACAGCCCGCCGGTCCCGTTGAGGGTCCCCCCGATCACCTTCGAGGCGGGGGCCTTCTCGGTGGGGATGGATTCGCCAGTGACCATGGATTCGTCCACGGCGCTCGCGCCCTCCAGCACCACGCCGTCCGCGGGGACCTTCTCGCCGGGGCGCACCCGCAGGCGGTCCCCCACCTGGACCTCCGCCAGGAGCACGTCATGCTCGGCGCCATCGGCCTCCACCCGCCGGGCGGTCCGGGGGGCGAGCCCCAGCAGCGCCTTGATGGCGCTCGACGTGGCGCTGCGGGCCTTCAGCTCCAGCACCTGCCCCAGCAGTACCAGGGTGACGATGACGGCGGCGGCTTCGAAGTACACGGGGACCATGCCGCCGTGCCCCCGGAAGCTGTGGGGCAGCGCCTCCGGGAACAGGGCCGCGAACAGGCTGTACACGTAGGCCACGCCCGTGCCCAGGGCGATGAGGGTGAACATGTTCAGGGAGCGGTTCCGGATGGAGGCCCAGCCGCGCTCGAAGAAGGGCCACCCCGCCCAGAGCACCACGGGCGTCGCCAGCGCCAGCTGGATCCAGGTGAAGACAGCCGCCCCGAGGCGGGCGCGCACGGGGTCGCCCGGGATCAGCTCGGACATGGCCATGAGGAACACGGGAAGCGTCAGGGCCGCGCCGATCCAGAAGCGGCGGGTCATGTCGGCCAGCTCGGGATTCGGCCCCTCCTCCAGGGCCGCGGCGCGGGGCTCCAGCGCCATCCCGCAGATAGGGCAGGTGCCCGGCCGGTCCCGCACCACCTCCGGGTGCATGGGGCAGACGTACTCCGTCGCGGCTTGCGTCGGGACTTCGGGCTCCAGAGCCATGCCGCACTTGGGGCAGGTGCCGGGCCGATCCCGGCGGATGTCGGGATGCATGGGGCAGACGTACCAAGACGCGGAGGGCCCCGCCGGGGCAGCCGGGGTGGCGTCAAGCGGAGCCGGATGAGGGTGCCCGTGTTCGTGAGCCATGGAAGTCTCCCGCGGCAAGCGATCCAGGGCACTCTATCCCGTTTCAGGGCTTCCGGCCGCCGCCGGTTCCGGAAGCCCCTCGCGCGGCCTGCTCAGCCCTGCCCGCCCCATCCCGGCGGTTCGACGAGGACATAGGCCCGGCCGTTCTCGTTCCAGGCCTGGGCCCGGTGTCCCTCGGCGGCGATCCGGCGAGGCTGATCCGAATCAAAGGGCAGGCCCCGGAGGGTGCGGTCGAAGACGTAGATGGCGCGGCCATCCTGGAGGTAGTAACAGACGGCGCGGCAGGCCTCCATGTCGCACACGCAGCCCCCCTTCATGGCCTGCCCGGCCAGGCACTTCGGCAGCGCGGCGGAGAATCCGGCGGCCTGCGCGGACCATCGCCGGCCCTGCTCCCCGGAATCTGGACCGGAGGCCTCCGCGGTGAACGCCATGCGCGGGGCCTCCCTGAACATCTGGATCGCGGCCCGGCCGAGCCGCGGGCCTTCCTGGCCGCGCCCATGGACCATCCACCCCCAGGTCCCCCCGCCCAGGAGGACCATCAGCAGGGCGGCAATCCCCAGGGCCGGCCATGTCCAGCGCGAACGCCGCTTCCCGGCCGCGCGCAGCAGGCTGCGCCGCAGGTCGTCGGGGGCGGCGCCGGGGCGCAGGGCGTCCCTGAGTTGCTGGTCGAACCCAGGGGTGGGGGCCGTGTTTCGGGTCATACCACACCTCCCTTCACGGAGATCCCTTCTTCCGCCATGGCTGCCTTCAAGGCCGCCTTGGCCCGGTGGATCCGGCTCTGGACGGTGCCCAGGGGAAGGTCCAGGAGGCTGCCGATCTGGTCGTAGGGAAGCTCCTGCTGGTATCGCAGGAGCAGGATGGACCGTGCCGCCTCGGGAAGCCGGTCGAGGGCGGCGGGCAGCGCCGCGAGCAGCGAAGGGTCCACGGTTTCGTCGACCTCGGGGCCCGGAAGGTTCTCGAAGGCCTCGTCGTCCCAGACCTCGAACCGGGCGCTGGCCCGGAACTCCATGGCGATCTCGTGGCGGAGGATGGACAGCAGCCAGCCGCGGGCCGCCAGGGCGTCCCGAAGCTGGCTGAGCTTCTCGAAGGCCTTGAGGAAGGTCCGCTGCACGAGCTCCCGGGCGAGATCCTCCTGGCGGAGCTTCGCCCGGGCATAGGCGTACACCGCGTCAAGATGCGCCTCCACCAGGGATTCCGATGTCAGGTCCAAGGGATGTCCTGCATGCCGTCCTCGACGCGCCTGCCCTGGGCATCAACCCCGCGCGGCGCCCCCGCAAGGGCGACCGGAACGGTGGCGGAGCGGGCCATTCCACCAAAGCACGGGACGGATCAGGACGGCAAGTACCAGGCGTCGACGGGATTTTCGGCAGGGGCGGACTTGGCGTGGCTGGACTGCTCCCCGGCCTGCTCCCCGGCCTGTTCCATGGTGCACGGCGTCTCGCAGCAGGCCATGGTTGCCACCGCCGCGCTGGCGCCTTCCTCCGCAGTCGGCAGGTACCAGGAGGCGGCTGCGCCGTCCTGCTTCGCCGGGGCCGCGGTGCTTTGCGTCTCATCGCAGGCCATGGTGCCGTTCGACGCGGCGTTCGCCTCCTCCCAGGTCGGCAGGTACCAGGATCCGGTCGCCTCCGGAGCGGGCGCGTCGTGGACGGCTTTCGCCATGTCCATGGTGCACTGGGATGCCTGGCAGGCCGTGGCCTGATGGGCGGGCAGCGTTCCGGCATCTCCGGCGAAGGCGGTGGTGAATGCGGCAAGCGCCAGCATGGCAAGCGGGGTTCGAGTGATCGTCATGGCATCTCCAGTGAGACCGGCCGATTCAGCGGCTCACAGGAAGGGATGCACGAAGGGACGCTTTGTTCCCTCCCATTTTGCCGGCCTGCGGTCCCGGCGGCCCGGTTCAGCCCAGGCGCTGGTACAGCAGCGCGTCCTCGCCGTCGGCGTAGTAGCGGGGGCGCCGGCCGCAGGGCGACCAGCCGCAGGCCTCGTAGAGCCGCACGGCGGCCTCGTTCGAGGGGCGCACCTCCAGGTACAGGCAGTCCATCCCGTCCGCCGCCAGCTCCCGCTGGCTGGTCATCAGCAGGGCCCGGCCCAGGCCGCGGCCCCGGGCCGCCGGGGCCACGACGATCCGCACCAGCTCGGCCTCCCCCGCCCGGGGCGCCCGCGACCACAGGGCGAAGCCCACCTCCGGCACCATCCACAGGGCCTCGTGGCCAGCCAGGTCGCCCCAGGGCTCCCCGAAGGCCTGGCGGTCCAGGGCCACCACCCAGGGCGGCAGCGGGGCCCCCTCCAGGAGCCGGTGGACCGCGTGGGGCCGGGTCATCGCGCCACGCCCCTCCGCAGGGCTTCCGGCAGGTGGGCGGCGGCGTGGGGAAAGTTCACCTCGGCGTCGGTCTCCCGCAGGTAGAAGGGCTTGAGGGGCGCTTCCGGCGCGCCCTGGGACACCCGCCGGGCCAGCGCCACCAGGCCCGCCAGGGTGGCCGCGCCCTCGTCGGCCAGCGCGATGCGGTGGTCCGGCAGCACGGCCGCCACCTTCGGCGCGAAGGCCTCCGGCGCCCACCAGGCCTCATCGCCCACGCGCCCGGGCAGGTCCGCCAGGGGATGCTTGGCGGCGGGCTCCGTGGGGCCGTCCGCCCCCCAGCGCTGGTGGAAGGCTTCGCCTCGCTGGCCGTCCAGGAGGATCCACAGGGGCCCGGTCACGCTGGCTTGACGCAGCGCCTCGGCCCGCAGCGCGAAGGCGGAGAAGCCCCAGGTGGGCAGGCCCGTGAGGCCGAAGCCCTCGGCCGTGGCCACGCCGATGCGCAGGCTCGTGAAGCCCCCAGGGCCCAGGCAGGCGGCCACGCCGGCGAGGTCGCCCGGGGCGGCGCCGGCCTCGGCCATGAGCTCGTCCAGCGTGGGGATCAGGCGCTCGCTGTGCCCCCGTCCCACGCCCGAGACCACCCGTCGCGTCCACGCGTGGTCCCCCCGGATCAGCGCCAGGTGCAGGATTTCCGTGGTGGTGTCGAGGGCGAGCAGCATGGGATCAGTCTGACAGGCGCGCCGCGCCCATACGCGAAGCGGCGGCCGGTCGGCCGCCGCTTCGCGTATCGAGAAAAGCCCTAGACCGCCTTCAGGACCTTGCCGGCCTGGATGCAGGAGGTGCAGACGCGCAGGCGCTTGGGGGCGCCGCCCACCAGGGCGCGCACGCGCTGGATGTTCGGATTCCAGCGGCGCTTGGTGACGTTGTTGGAATGGGAGACGTTGTTCCCGAACTGGGGCTTCTTGCCACAGACTTCGCACTGACGGGACATGGGAACCTCACGGGCCGGAAAGGGAAATAGCCAAGAGACCCAGTGTAATCGGATGTCTGGGAAATGCAAGGGGAAAGGGCTTGCACCGCGCGCCCCGCCCCATCCAGGATAGCCTCCACGCCCGGGAATCCCATGGACCTCGCCCTCTGGGCCCTAGCCTTCACGGTTCTGGACTGGCCCGAGCGCCAGAAGGCCGAAGCCTGGGCGGCGGTCCAGGCCGGGGTCGAGCCAGCCTTGTCCCCCGACCAGGTCACGGCCCTGGTCCGCCTGGAGGCCAGCCTGCCCCGGCGGCGCCAGGAGGCCCTCAACCGCGGCGCCCGCCTGCTGCTGCCGGGCGACGAGGGCGCCGACGCCCTGCTGGCGCCCCTGCCCTACCCCGTGGCCCTGTGGGTGCGGGGGAACCTGCCTCCGCCGGTGCCCGGCGGGACGCATAGCCTGGCCATCGTGGGCAGCCGCCAGGCCAGCCGGCACGGCCGGGACCGCGCCCGGAGCTGGGCCAAGGTGCTGGCCGAGGCAGGCGTGGCGGTGATCTCCGGCCTGGCGCGGGGCATCGACGTCGCCGCGCACCTGGGGGCGCTGGACGCGGGCCCGGGCGGCGCGGGCACCTGGGGCGTCCTGGGCTCGGGCCTGGACCATCCCTACCCGCCGGAGCACGCCCCCCTCATGGACCGCATGGTGGCCGCCGGAGGCGGCGTCATCACCCCCTTCCCGCCCGAGGCCCCGCCCCGGAAGTGGCACTTCCCCCGCCGGAACTGGCTGCTGGCGGCCTGGTCCGAGGGCGTCCTGGTGGTAGAGGCCCGGTGGCAGTCCGGGTCCATGGTCACCGCCCGCCTCGCCCTGGACCTGGGCAAGGACCTCTGGGTGTGCCCCGGGTCTCCGGAGGATCCTTCCGCCGAAGGTCCGAACTTTTTATTAAGGGAAGGCGCTGCACGGGTTTGCCTATCCCCGGAGGGCCTGTTGCAGGACCTGGGCCTCCCCCCCCGCACTTGACAAACCGGCAGGGCCAGGATCCATCCTTAGGGGCCGTTCGGGGCGGATGGCGTTTTTCGGGCGGCCCCGGGGCGGGCCCTGCGCCCCCTGGCTTTTGAGAATGTCCAAGTGCTGTGAATGGGAGGCCTGGCCTCCAAGGAGAAGTGCCGTGACCAGAAAGCCGAACCACGACGATTCGAGTTCGCTGCCAAGTTCTGGTTCTGCGAAGCAGGGCCAGAAACTCGTGATCGTCGAAAGCCCGTCGAAGGCGAAGACCATCACCAAGTACCTCGGCAAGGGGTACAAGGTCATGGCCTCCGTGGGCCACATCCGGGACCTCCCGCGCAAGCTGGGGGTCGACATCGAGAACGGCTTCCAGGAGGAATACGAGATCAGCCCGGCCAAGGAGAAGGTGGTCAAGGAGCTGAGGGCCGCCGCCAAGACCGCCGACGAGCTGGTGCTCGCCACCGACCCCGACCGCGAGGGGGAGGCCATTTCCTGGCACCTGCTGGAGGCCATCAAGCCGCCCAAGAGCCTGCCCGTCAGCCGCGTCCTCTTCAACGAGATCACCCCGGCGGGCATCCAGAAGGCCATGGCCGCGCCCACCTCCATTAATAAGAAGCTGGTGGACGCCCAGCGGGCCCGCCGCGTGCTGGACCGCCTCGTGGGCTACAAGGTGAGCCAGGTGCTCTGGGACAAGGTGCGCCGCGGCCTCAGCGCCGGGCGCGTCCAGAGCGTGGCCGTGCGCATCATCGTGGACCGCGAGAAGGAGATCCAGGCCTTCAACCCCGTCGAGTACTGGGTGCTGAAGGGCAAGTTCGCCGCCAAGCTGCCGCCATCCTTCTGGATGAAGCTGGTGAAGGTGGGGGGTGAGGCCCTGCAGCTCGGCAACAAGGAGGCCAAGCGCCGGGTGGCGGACGCCGCCCAGGCCAAGGACCTGAAGACGAAGCTCGAAAAGGCCGCCTACAAGGTCACCAGCCTGGAAACGAAAGAGAAGAAGCGGAACCCCGCCGCCCCCTTCACCACCGCCAAGCTCCAGCAGGAGTCGGCCCAGAAGCTCAAGATGAGCGTCAGCCGCACCATGCAGAACGCCCAGCGGCTCTATGAAGGCGTGGACTTCGGCGAAGGCCCCGTGGGCCTCATCACCTACATGCGCACCGACTCGCCCCGCATGGCCCCCGAGGCCGTGGAGGCCACCCGCGAGCTCATCGCCAAGAAATACGGCAAGGAATACCTGCCCGCCAAAGCCCGCGTGTACACGGGCAAGGCCGGGGCCCAGGACGCGCACGAGGCCATCCGCCCCACGGATGTCGCCCGCACCCCCGAGAGCCTGCGCGGGCACCTGGAGCCCGACCAGTTCCGCCTCTACGCCCTCATCTGGCGGCGCACCATGGCCTCGCAGATGGAGGCCGCGCGCTTCGACGAGACGGTGGTGCAGACCGAGGCGGAAGTGGGCAAGGAGACGGCCCTCTTCGAAGCCAAGGGCGAGATCGAGCGCTTCCCCGGCTGGCTGGCGGTCTACCGCGCCGAGAAGACGGAAACCGAGGCCGAGTCCATCGCCGACGCCACCAAGGATGGCACCCGGGATGGCGAGGAGGACGAGGACGAGGAGCAGCTTCCGGCCCTGAAGCTGGGCGAGGCCCTGAAGCTGGAGCAGCTCGACGCCGACCAGTCCTTCACCAAGCCCCCGGCGCGCTTCAACGAAGCCACGCTGGTGAAGGAGCTGGAGGAGGACGGCATCGGCCGGCCCTCCACCTACGCCAGCATCATCAGCACCATCCAGGACCGGGACTACGTGAAGAAGCACGAGGGCCGCTTCAAGCCCACGGAGCTGGGCATGGTGGTCACCGAGCTGCTCATCCAGGGCTTCCCGCGCCTGCTGGACAGCAAGTACACCTCGGGCATGGAAGGCAACCTTGATCTCATCGAGGACGGCAAGCTCACCTTCAAGAAGGCCATGACCGACTTCTACGGCCCCTTCGAAAAGGCCCTGGCCGCCGCCGGCACGGACATGCAGAACCTCAAGGCCGGCGTGCCCACGGGCGGGAAGTGCCCCAAGTGCGGCGACCGGAAGAAGCACCCGGGCGTGCTGCTCAAGCGCATCGGCCGCAACGGGCTCTTCGTGGGCTGCACCAACTACAGCGCCGAGAATGAAAAGGACAAGTGCGACTACACGGCGGACCTCGAGAAGATGGAGGAGCCCGAGGACGCGCCCGAGTGCCCGCTCTGCGGCACCACGCCCATGAACCTGCGCAAGGGCCAGTGGGGCCCCTTCTGGGCCTGCCCCAACTACCCCAAGTGCAAGGGCATCGTGAAGGCCGATCCCAAGGGCATCCCCGTGCCGCCGGACGAGCCCATCGGCGAGAAGTGCCCCAACTGCGGCAAGGACTTCGTCAAGCGCCACGGCCGCTACGGCGAGTTCATCTGCTGCATCGACTACCCCACCTGCAAGACCGTGAAGAAGGAGATCCTGGCCGTCCCCTGCCCCAAGTGCGGCGGCGGCCTCAGCCCCCGCAAGACCCGCTTCGGCAAGGTCTTCTACGGCTGCGTGAACTACCCCAAGTGCGACTTCACCGCCTGGGACAAGCCCGTCCCCGTCACCTGCCCCGCCTGCAAGAACCCCAGCATGGGCGAGAAGACCCGGAAGCCGCGGGGCAAGGATCCCATCCAGGTGCTGCTCTGCCCCAAGTGCGGGCATGAGGAGATGATGGGGTGAGCACCTATTGGCTCATTGAGAATTTCCTCAATCAACATGTTAATCCCTATGTTGCAATTATTGCAATAATTGGTTTTATTATCCAAATTAATCAATTCAGAAAACTCAAGAAAACAGCCGAAACACACCAAAATGCTGTTAATAAAACAATTTCCTTCACCAAAGAACAATTGCTTCATGACCATCTATCTAACATCAAAAACTATTTTGATTATCTTTTCAAATGTATCCAAAACAAAGAATTTGAAGCCGCGAGATTTGCCTGTTTGATTATTTTAGAAAAACTCATTCATTCCAAGCACTATTACCCCACAAAATTAGAACAAGTTCAGATGTTAATTGATAAAATTAATACAATAAAAGACATGATCGATCAAAAAGTAATCAACAAAAAATATGATTTTGATTTTTCCCTAATGGCTAAAATTATTAATGAAATTCAATTAAAAATTTTAGAGCTTACCAACCCCATCTCGCGATTGGAGGAATCATGATTAATGGCGAACTATTAGCCCTAATACCTGCCTTAGCCGAAAATACAAAAAATGGTCAGATTACATGGAAATTAGCAAACAATAGGACCGCATTTATTTCAAATTTTGGAGAATACTCCGTTGTTGTAGATTATCAAGATAATGCAGGACCAATTTCTCCAATAGCATTCGGACTATTGAACAATAAACTTGAATTTATCGAGAAAATTGAAATAAATTCATTAACAAACCCCAAAGAGTTCAGATTAATTCTTAATTTGTATCAACAAGCAAAAAACTCAGCCACAGACATAGGCAAAGCAATTCTATCCATCAAATCCAAATTAAAGCTTGAATAATCAATCAGTGAGGAATGGTGAACAAACAGACCCTTCCTACTGTTACTCATAGATCCCCTTAGCGTTCCCATCCGTGGTTACCCCAGGCGAATCCAGTTCTTCGGCTGGTTGCTCGCTTCCTGGGATACTGGTCCATGCTCCAAGTCACCCCCTCTTTCCTCGCCCACTTGCGCAATGCCCGGCCCCGCACGGTGCGGGTGCTGTAGGCGCTGGCGCCCGAGGATCTGGAGTGGGCGCCGGCGCCGGGGGCCTTCAACTTTGGCGACCTGTTCCGCCACTTGGCGGGGCTGGAGCGCTTCATGTACACAGAGAACGTACAGGGCCTTTGATTCCAACTCTTAGGGTATGAAAAGCGGAACACCGATGAGCACCGATAAATGCTGATAAACACCGATAAAGACAAAGCATGGCTTCAGGTCGCTCTGCTTTATCGGTGTTCAACATTCAGTTCTCGGTGTTCATCGGTGTTCTTCTTTTACCAGTGATGCACGGTGATGAACAGTGATGGGCACCACCCTTCTTTTCATCACCGTCTATCGCTGTTCATCACCGGTTTCTCTGTCTTGAGATAATCCTCCATGCTCCCGGACACGCCCTCCTTCCTCGCCTACTGGCGCAACGCCCGGTCCCGCACGGTTCGGGTGCTGGAGGCGCTGACGCCGGAGGACCTGGAATGGGCGCCCGTGCCGGGGGCCTTCACCTTCGGCGACCTGTTCCGCCACCTGGCGGGACTGGAGCGCTTCATGTATGCGGAGAACGTGCAGGGCCGCCCCAGCGCCTACCCGGGCCACGACTCTGATCTGGCCGCAGGGCTCGACGGCGTGCGCGCCTACGTGGACCGCTGCCACGCCGAGTCCCTGGCCATCTTCGGCACCCTCACGGACGCGGACCTGCTGGCCCCCTGCGTGAACCCGGCCGGGGCTTCTATGGCCACATGGAAATGGCTCCGCGCCATGGCCGAGCACGAGGCCCACCACCGCGGCCAGCTCTACCTCATGGCCAGCCTCCGCGGCCGCCCCGTCGCCCCCCTCTTCGGCCTCACCGAAGAACAGCTCGCCGCCGCATCCACGTCCGGGGAAGGCAAGAACAGAACACCGATAAAGACTGATAAACACTGATCAAGACAAAAAACTGAATGAACCGGTGATGGACAGTGATGAACGGTGATCAGACCCATTCCATCACTGTTCATCACCGTTCATCACTGGTTCCCTTGCCTTTCTAGCCCGGCCACACCCGGGGAAGGCAAGAACAGAACACCGATAAAAGCTGAATGAACCGGTGATGAACAGTGATGGACGGTGATGAAAGAAGTCCTATCACCGTTCATCACTGGTTTCCATGCTTTCCAGCCCTGGATCCGTGTTCCTCCGCAGCTACACGATGGCCATGAGCAGCCGCTGGAGCTGGTCCAGGTGCAGGAGGTCGTGGCCCGCGAGCATGGGCAGGAGCTGGCCCAGGGACTCGGGGCCGCGCTCGCTGTGCCGGCCGGCGCGCGCGAGCTCCTGCGGTGTCAGGCTCCGCCAGAGGCGCAGGTTGTGGGGGCGCAAGGCACGGAACGTCTCGACGAGCTCCCGGGGATCGCGCTCGTTGTAGCGCTGCCCCACCACCCACTGATCCTGGTCCATGACCTGCATGGGCGGGTTCTCCTCGCAAAGGATGAGCCGGGTGCGGTAGCCGTAGACCCACTCGCAGTCGCAGAGGTGGCCGATGACCTCGCAGGGCGTCCACTTCCCGGCGATGGGCCGGGTCTGCAGCCGCTTCCCGGCGTGGTCCCGCACCAGGCCGGCCAGCACATCGCCCGTCGAGCCGAGCACCTCCAGCGGATCCCGGTCCCCCAGGAAGCCCAGGATTCTCGCCCGGTAGGCGGCTGTGGCGTCCTGCGGTTCCGGGGTGGTCGCCATGGGGTCCTCCGTGGGGGTGGGGAGAGAGCCTACCCAGGAACGGGGACTCGCGAAAGGGGCCCCGCCTGCGACGCCTGCCCCTCGTCGGCCTCACCGAAGAACGGCTCACCGCCCACGTCCAAGCCGAAAGGCTGAATCAGCCGCCGATTGAAAAGACCTTTAGCCACCGATTTCGCTGATTTCAGTGATTCCCCGCGACCAAGCAGCGTGGGCGGAGCCGGGGGGGGGGGGGGGGGGGCCCGGGGGGGGGGGGGGGCCCCCCCCCCCCCCCCCCCCCGACTCCCTTCCGGCCACGCCGGAAGCCGTCTCCGGCGGGCCCATGCGGAAAATTCGCGGCGCGAAATCAGCGTCATCGGCGAAATCGGTGGCGAAAAAGGCCCTTGTAGATGCAGTTACAACGGGGTTCCGATCCGAGGCGGATGGCGATGACTTCATCCTCAATTCACCCCAAGTCAGCAGTTAGTCTGGCAGGTTACAGCTTGTTTACAGAAGCCCGTCGTTGCTGAATACAACTATTAAAAAATGATCATTCATCGTCTTGACATACGCCAATGGATCTAGGAAGAATAAGACCTTCCACTGCTGAAAGATTTCTATGCGCATACGCCATCGACTCGCGGGCGCCGGTCTGGTTGCCGGTCTGCTCCTCCCCCTCCTGGCCTGCTTCGGCAACGGCCGACCGGCCGCCACGGCCGGCGGGGCCTTCCTGGCGCAGGTGAGCCCGGGGAGCCTGAGCATCCCCGCCGGCGGCGGCGGCTACGTCTCGGTGACCACGGCCCGCGCCCTGCCCCACTTCCCCAACCTCCAGGGCCCCCTGACGCTCAGCCTGGACCAGGCCCCCGCCGGCGTGACCGGCAGCGGGACCATCCCGGCGGACCGGGCCACGGGGACCTTGTCGCTCTGGGTGGACGCGTCCGTGTCGCCCCAGGCGCTCCAGGGCCTCCGGGTGAAGGTCACCGCGCCGGGCCTGGCCACCGTGGCCACCTTCGACCTGACCGTGACCGCGCCCCTGCCCCCGGGCCAGCTCCGCGCCGACCTGGTGCAGGCCAGCGGCCAGGCCCAGCAGGGCGGCACCTACGCGAACACGCCGGTGGTCCAGGAGCCCGTGGCCGCCCGGCCCGCCTCGGACGCCGCCCAGGTCCAGACCCTGCGCCACGGGTTCCACCCCGCCGCGCCCGCCAACTGATCCCTTCCACCCCCTTCCCTGCGAGCCGCCATGCCCTTCCGCCCCTTCCTTCTCACCCTGGCGCTGACCGTCGGCCTGGCCCCCAGCCTGATTCCGGGCCTCCACGGCCAGGGGACGCCCGCCCCCACCGTCGCGGCCCCGGCCCCCCAGGTGGCCTACCAGGGCCGTCTGACGGAAGCCGGCCTGGCCGTCACCGGCACCCGCAGCTTCACCTTCGCCATCCTCGACGCCCAGGGGACGGAGCTGTGGACCTCGGGCCCGCAGGACGTTTCCGTGAACAACGGCCTCTACGCCGCGGTGCTGGGCGGCACGGGCCAGCCCACCATCCCCGCCGCCCTGCTGGGCACGCCGAACCTCAAGCTGCGCGTGGCCATCAACGGCGTGGCGCTCACCCCGGACACGGACCTGGTCCCCGCCCTCCAGGCGCGCAGCGCCTTCGAGTTCTCCGGCCCCCTGGCCGGCGATGTCACCGGCACCCAGAACGCCACGGTGGTGCTGCGCCTTAACGGCATCCCCCTCGACGCCGCGGCCCCCGCCGCGGGCCAGGGCCTGGTGTTCAATGGCACGGCCTGGACACCCGGCACCGTGGCGGGCGTGCCTGGCCCCGCGGGACCCGCCGGCCCGGTGGGTCCCGCGGGCCTCACCGGTCCGCAGGGCCTGCCCGGCATCCAGGGCGCCACCGGCCCCGCAGGTGCCATGGGCCCCATGGGCCCCGCCGGCGCCACCGGAGCCACGGGCGCGGCCGGTCCCACCGGACCCATGGGCCCCCAGGGCCTTCAGGGCTTCCAGGGACTCACCGGCCCCGCAGGCCCGACGGGACCCATGGGTCCGTTCGGCCCCGCCGGACCGCAGGGCGCCACCGGCCCCCAGGGCCCCATCGGGCCCCCCGTCTCCTTCAAGAACGCCTGGAGCGGCAGCACCGTCTACGCCATCGGCGACACCGTGGCGGAAAACGGGTCGAGCTACATCGCCCTCACGGCCAACCTCAATGTGGATCCCGCCCTCGACGTGGCCGGGTCCGGCACCACCTGGGCGCTGCTGGCAGCCCGGGGCGCGGTGGGCCCCGCGGGCCCGCAGGGTGCGACCGGCGCCACCGGTGCCACCGGCCCTCAAGGCCTCCAGGGACCGCAGGGACTCACGGGCCCCGCCGGGGCCACCGGTGCAACTGGCGCCACAGGCGCGACCGGCGCCACCGGGCCGATGGGCCTCCAGGGTCCCATGGGACCGATGGGGCCGACGGGCGCCCAGGGTCCCACCGGCCCCGCGGGCACGGTCACCGTTGGCACCACCACCACCGGCGCGCCCGGGGCCGCCGCTTCGGTGACCAACTCGGGCACCTCCACCGCGGCGATCCTGAACTTCACGATCCCCCAGCCCCCGCTCATCTCGACCATCCCCCTCGGCGCCCAGCAGATCGGCACGGTCAAGGCGGTGGGACTCAACTACATCATCGCGCTGGTGGGGATCTTCCCGCCCAACTCCGGCAGCGGCAGCACCAGCTACTCGGAGCAGATCATCGGGGAAGTCCGGCTCTTCGCCGGCAACTTCGCGCCGGACGGATGGGCCTTCTGCAATGGACAGATCCTGTCCATCGCCCAGAACACCGCCCTGTTCTCCATCCTGGGCACCACCTACGGGGGTAACGGGTCCACCACCTTCGCCCTGCCCGACCTGAGGGCCGCCGTGCCCATGGGCCCCAAGTAGCGGCCTCCGACCCGCCCCCTTCCTCCGGGAGGCCCGTCGACAACCCCACCTGTGATGCCTCCGGCGGCTCCGCTAGCGGCTGGCTGCTGAAGACCGTCACCAGCGCTCCGCTGGGCCTCCGCCCTTGACAGGATCCCAAATCGAAACCATCATGGTTACGATTTGGGATCCGCATGACCAACACCCGCTACACCGTCGCCATCCACGTGCTCACCCTGCTGGCCTACGCGGGGCCCGAGGCCCTCACTTCGGAATTCATCGCCGGCAGCGTGAACACCAACCCCGTGGTCATCCGCCGCATCCTGGCGGGCCTGCGGGAGGCTGGCCTGGTGCGCAGCCAGGGCGGCCCCGGGGGCGGCTGGCAGCTGCTCCGGGCCCCGGAGGCCGTGAGCCTCCTGGACGTGCTTCGGGCCGTGGACACGGAAGCCTCCTTCCCCCTGCACGCCACGCCCCCGAACCTGGCCTGCCCCGTGGGCCGGTCCATCCAGGCCATCCTCACGGGCCACTTCCGCACCGCCCAGGCCGCCATGGAACGGGAGCTGGCCCGCGTCAGCCTCCGCGACCTGCTGGAGGACGTGAAGGCCCAGCCCGCCTGATTTTTTTGTGTTCAAATCCGCAACCGATTCGGTTGCATTATCCACAGGAGATCTCATGCCCGCCCCCCTCGTCGTCACCGGCGCCACCGGCCAGCTCGGCCGCCTCGTCCTCCAGTCCCTCCTGAAGCAGGTTCCCGCGGGCCAGCTCGTGGCCGCCGTGCGGAGCCCAGAAAAGGCGCAGGACCTGGCCGCCCTGGGAATCCAGGTGCGCCGCGCCGACTACGGCCGCCCCGAGACCCTGCTTGAAGCCTTCCGCGGGGCCGAGAAGGTGCTGCTCATCTCCTCCAGCGAGCTGGGCCAGCGCTTCACCCAGCACCGCGCGGCCATCGACGCGGCCAAGGCCGCCGGCGTGCCGTTCCTGGCCTACACGAGCCTGCTGCGCGCCGACACCTCGCCCCTGCCCGTGGGTCTGGAGCACCGCCAGACGGAGGACTACCTCAAGGCCTCGGGCCTGCCCTTCGCGCTGCTGCGGAACGGCTGGTACACGGAGAACTACATGGCCAGCATCCCCCCCGCCCTGCAGCACGGGGTCTTCCTGGGGAGCGCCGGGGAGGGGAAGATCGCGTCGGCCGCCCGGGCCGACTACGCCGAAGCCGCCGCCGCCATCCTGCTGAAGCCCGATCAGGCGGGCCGCGTCTACGAGCTGGCGGGGGACTCGGCCTACACGCTGGCCGACCTGGCCGCCGAGGTTGCCCGCCAGGCCGGGAAGCCCGTGGCCTACCAGAACCTGCCCGAGGCCGAGTTCATGGCCATCCTGACCGGCGCGGGCCTGCCGGAGCCCATCGCCCGCCTCCTGGCCGAATCGGACACGGGCGCGGCCAAGGGCGGCCTCTTCGACGACTCCCGCACCCTGAGCCGCCTCATCGGCCGGCCCACCACGCCCATGGCCGCCTCGGTGGCCGCGGCGCTCAAGGGCTGAATCACGCGGGCCTCCCGCCTGGTAGCTCTCCGGTGGCCCCCCGCCGCGTTCCGCCCATCCTTGGGGGTGCGCTGTGTCGAAGGAGGCTGCCATGGCCACGACGAAGCTGGAGGAATTCCTCAACCAGAACGGGGTGGTCCACCAGATCATCCATCATCCGCTGGCCTTCACAGCCACTTCGGTGGCAGGGGCCGCCCACATCAAAGGCAAGGAGATGGCCAAGACCGTCATGGTGAGCCTGGACGGCCACCTGGCCATGGCGGTGCTGCCCGCCGACCGCAAGGTGGACCTGGAGCGGCTGCGGCAGGCCACCGGGGCCGTCAACGTCGAGCTGGCCGACGAGCGGGAGTTCATCGGCGACTTCCCCGAGTGCGAGCCCGGCGCCATGCCACCCTTCGGGAACCTGTACGGCATGGATGTCTACGTGGAGCCGCACCTGGCGGCCGACCCGGAGATCGCCTTCAACGCCGGCTCCCACACCGAGCTGATCCGCATGGCCTACAAGGACTTCGAGCGCCTGACCCACCCGAAGCTCGTGGACATGTAGATCCGCAAAGATCGGCCTTTCCCGGGCGGCGCCCGGCGCGCCGGGCCCTGTGAGGAGGTTCCCATGCGCCTGAAGGGCAAGTCCATCCTCATCACCGGCGGCGCCAGCGGCATCGGGCTGGCCACGGCGGGGCGCTGCCTGGAGGAGGGCGCCGGCGTCGTCCTCGCGGACCTTCCCACCTCCCAGGGCGTGGCTCACGCCAAGGACCTGAACGGCCGTCACGCGGGCCGCTGCCTGTTCCTGCCCTGCGATGTCACCGCCACGGACCAGGTGGACCGGCTCATCGCCGACACCGTCAAGGAGTTGGGCCGCCTGGACGGCGTGTTCAACAACGCGGGCATCGGCGGCATGAGCCTGGCCCACGCCTACAGCGACGAGGACTTCCTGCGGGTGATCGACATCAACCTCATCGGCGTGTTCCGCGTGGCCCGGGCCGCGCTGCGCCAGATGTACCCGCAGGGCAGCGGCAGCATCGTGAACTGCGCGTCCATCCTGGGCGTGTTCGGCCAGACCATGGTGGCGGCCTACTCGGCGGCCAAGGGCGGGGTGGTGAACCTCACGCGCACGCTGGCGCTGGAGGCCGCCGGCAAGGGCGTGCGGGTGAACGCCGTGGGGCCGGGCTACATCGACACGCCCCTGCTCTCGGGCCTGGACCCCGACGTGCGCCAGGCGCTCATCGACCTGCACCCCCTGGGCCGCATGGGCCGCCCGGAAGAGGTCGCCCACGCCGTGGCCTTCCTGCTGAGCGACGAGGCCAGCTTCACCACCGGCTCCCTCCTGATGGTGGATGGCGGCTTCACGGCCGGGAAGTCCTGACCTCGGCGGCCTGGTAGATCCCCCGCACCATCTCGACGCCCCAGCCCTTCAGGGCCGCGGGCAGGTCGAACCCGAGCCGCTGGTAATGGGCGCGGACCTCGCGGCCCGCCGCTTCATAGGCTTCGCGGCTGGCCCAGGCGGCGAGGGTCACGAGGTTGAAGGCGGACGCCCCGTCCCGCTGTTCGAGGACCAGATGGCCCCGGAAGCCGGGCAGGGTGCGGATGAAGGCCAGGTTCTGCTGCATCCGGTCCGTGAACGCCGCCCGGTCGGCCTCGGGCACCGTGAAGGCGTCGTGCAGGAAGTAGAGCCCGGGCTCGCGGTCGAGGTCGATGGAGAAGGTGGACATGGGGGTCTCCTGGGGAATGGCGGAACGGATCGTACCGCTCCCTGAATGCTTGTCGCGACGGTCATCTGGAACTTGTATGAATTCAGGAACTCCAGGCAGGAGTAGGATCACCCCATGCAGGTCCACGCCTTCGCCCCGACCGAGGCGCTTGCCCTCTTCGTCCGCGCCTTCGAGATCATCGAGGCGGACGGCGCCATGGAGAAGCTGCTCATTCCGGAGACGGGGCTGATCCTCGGCTTCCGCTACGCGGGCTCGTCGAGCCTGGTGGAAGGCGCCACGCGGCTCGAGGTCCCGGACCACGTCGTGACGGGCCTGCGGGCCACGGCCCGCCGCATGGTCACCGCCGCCGGCAGCGGGATCGTCCTCGCGAAGTTCCGGGACGGCGCGGCCGGAGCCTTCTTCGATCCGCCGCTGCATCAGCTCTTCGGGGCCACCCTGCCCCTGGAGGAGCTGGTGGACCCCCGGGCCGTGGAGGCGGCCTCCGCCAGCATCCGGGCCGCCCGCGACCACCGGGCGCGCGTGGACGCCCTCGAGCGGTTCCTGCTGGCGCAGAGGGCGCGCCGGGACTGGCCCGGGGACCCGGTGGTGGGCGCCGCGCTCCGGGCCATCCGCGCCGACCCATCCCTGCGCGTCGCGCCCCTCGCGGGGGACCTCGGCCTGAGCGTGGATGGGCTGGAGAAGCGTTTCCGCCGCAGCGTCGGGGCCTCCCCCAAGCAGGTGGCCTCCATCCTCCGCCTGCGGCGGGCCCTCGGCGCCCATCGCCCGGGGACGCCCCTGACCAGGCTGGCCCTGGACGCGGGGTACTACGATCAGGCCCACTTCATCCGCCAGGTCGTGGCCGCCGTGGGCGTGGCGCCGAGAGCCTTCCTGCAGGCCGCGGCGTTCTGCCTCTGAGGCGCTCCCGCGCGAAGCTGGGATACTGCCCCCATGTCCCTCCCAGGTCCCGATCCTTCGCCGGCCCCCGCTGAGCGCCCGCTCCTGGTGCTCCTGCCCGGCCTGGACGGCACGGGGCTCATGTTCGGACCCTTCGTGGCGGCCCTGGAGGCCGCGGGCTTCGAGGCGCGGGTGGTGCGCTATCCGCCCGCCCTCGTGTCCTACCCCGCCTGCGCCCACTTCGCGCACACGCTGCTGCCCCGGGACCGGCCCTTCCTGCTGCTGGGGGAATCCTTCTCGGGCCCCGTGGCCCTGGCCCTGGCGGCGGAGGCGCCGGAGTACCTGGTGGGCGTGGTGCTCTGCGGCACCTTCGCGAAGAACCCCCGGCCCGGCCTGGGCCGGCTGGCGCCCCTGCTGCCCATCCTGCCCAACCGCCTGCCGCCGGCGGTGATCCGCTTCTTGCTCCTGGGCCGCTGGGCCACGGCGCCGCTCCTGGACCTGCTGCGCGCCCTGGTCCCGCAGGTGCCACCCGCCACGGTGAAGGCCCGCCTGCGCGCCGTGGTGGCCGTGGACCAGACGCCGCTGCTGGGCCGCCTCCGCGTGCCCGTCCTGGCTCTCGTCGCCGCCCGGGACCGCCTGGTGCCCCCTTCTGCCACCGCCTGGCTCCGCGCCCGCCTGCCCAACCTGGACATCGTGCGCCTGCAGGGCCCGCACTGGCTCCTGCAGACGCGCCCCGATGCCTGCGTCCAGGCCATCGAGGCCTTTCTGGGCCGCCTGCCGAAGCCCGGCTGATGGGATACTCGCCCCATGCCCTTCCTCGCCCGCCCCGCGATCCGCTGGTCCGTCCTCATCGCCCTCTGGGCGGTGGTGGGCGCGGTGCTGTGGATCCTGCTGGTGCAGGTCTTCCTGCTGGCGCTGAATCCCTTCTGCCACGCGCAGCGGCCCGGCGTGGCCCATGTGGAGGTGCGCAGCGTGGACCGGGATCTCGACAGCCAGATCACGGACTTCGTGACGGTGAAGCACGGGGACTCGGAGCAGGTGCTCAAGATGGCCAAGGCCGAGGCCGCGGAGCTGCGCCCGGACGACGAGGTGTGGATCCTCGACGCCTGGTACGCCGACGGCCTGCGCCCCACCCAGTTCCGCCTGACGCCCCTGCGCGTGCTGCTGGAATACCCGGTGCTGCTGCTGCTGCCCGCTGCCTGGGGCCTGTGGCGGGTGCGGAAGGCGAAGCGGGTGGCCGACGCCGCCCCGCCCCCGCCCGTGCGCCGCGTCTTCACGGACGACTTCCACCTCCGCGCCCAGCGCTTCGCGAAGCCGGCTGAAGAGAAGAAGGAAGATCAGCCATGAATGAACACGGATGAACACGGATGAGGTGGACCTGCGCTCATCCGTGTCATTCCGGGGCTTCCGTCGCTTTTCGACTCAGAATGACGAGTTTCCCGCCTACTTCGTGGCCGCCGGCGGCTTGACGGTCCAGAAGGCGGGGTCGCTGGCGATGACGCCGGGACCGGGGTAGCTCAGCTTGGGGCTGAAGGCGAAGAGCTGGTTCTCCACCCCGTTGACCGTATCCACGAACGCCTTCTGCATGGCCTTCTGGCCCTCGTCGCCCAGGGCGTCCATGAAGGCCTTGTTGGCGGCATCCATCACATCCATGTCCGCCAGGGACTTCATGGGCCGCAGCACCACGTAGGTGGGCGACCAGGTACCGGCCTCGACTTCATAGAAGGCGAAGGACGCCGGGAAGTGGCTCTTCTCGTAGGCGGCGAGGGCCGTCTTCACGCCATCCTCGAAGACCTTCCCCATGCCCTGCTTGATGCGGAAGGTGCGCACCCGCATGTAGCGCATCTTGCCGATCTCCACCGGAGGCCCGAAGCTCAGGTCCTTGCGGAGGGTGCCCAGGAAGCTGCGCGTCTCGCTCAGGTGCTCGCCATCCTTCTGTGCGATGGCGTCCACCTCCTTCTTCAGGGCCGGATTCTTGTCCGCCTCGTCCTGCTTGGCCTCCCAGTCCGCGTAGGAACCGTAGCCCATGATGAACCAGGCCTCCGAGGGCCCCGTGAGCGAGCTCATGCCCAGGTAGTGGTCCGTGGACTTGCCCTTGGTGAGGATGTGGCCCCAGGAGGCTTCCGTGGCGGCATGGGCCGCGCCGTGGCCCGGCTTGACCGCCTCGCGGTAGAACATCATGAGCGGGGGCGGCGGCTGGGGACCGCTCTGGGCCCGCAGGGTCGCGAAGGATGGGGCCAGGAGGGCCGGGACCGCGAGGACGAGGGAGAGGAAGGAACGCTTCATGGGAGCCCACCTCCAGAGGGCGGACCCGAGAGTAGCCCCCATTCATTGCTCCTATCTAGTATTTTTTATGTATCAACATGGATATTGAATCGTTTTAATCCTATCCCCTTTGCGATCACGAACCTGGAGGCCGGTGACCGGAAGCCTCCCAGGCCCGCCGAAGCCGGCTCCTGAAACGTTGGACGGCAGCGGGGTAGGCGACCTTGTCGCCGTAGAGGTGGTACTCCGCGGCGGGCGTGGGCGCCAGGTCGCGCAGGCGGGAGCCGTACTTCGCCTGCAGCAGGGCCAGGACCTGCTCGTAGCGCCAGAGGGCCTCGTAGCGGACCGGCTCGCGCCAGATCTTGCGCTCACCCAGGCGGATCACCACCTCCTCGCCCTCCTGGTCCCAGGCCAGGTCCAACACCGGCTCCGTCAGGTCGGGCAGCTGGCTGGCGAACCGCAGCTTCATGCGGTTGAAGCGCTCCCGGCCGTTCTCGATCTGCCCGATGTAGGTCCGCTCGCCGGGGGAGAGCTGCGCGGCGTGGGCCTGCCATTCCTCCAGGGTCGGATAGGGCAGCACGGCCAGCATGGGTGCGCTCGCGGAGCCGTGCTCGCCGGGGCACTGGCAGTCCTGCAGGGAATCGTAGAGTTCCGTCAGACCCTCCTCGAAGGTGCCAGTCCACCCGCAGGCGGGGCAGGTGAGGCGGCGGGTCTTCCAGTCGCCGAAGTAGTCCAGGATGATCGCGACCACGGGTGCCTCCATGGATGGGCAGATTCCAGTCTTCCGCCACGCCATGGACACCAGCTGTCCAGTTCACGCCCCTTCGGACTTCCCCACATCCGAAGCCTTGAAGCTCCGGTAGAGCAGCAGGTCGTAGAGGATCTTCAGGCCGCCGGCGATGAGGAAGGGAACCCCGGCCAGGGCGGGGACGGCCAGCAGGTGGCCCGCCAGGACGGGCGAGACGGCGGCGCCGGTGGTGCGGGCGATGCCGGTGACGCCGGCGGCGGCGGAGCGCTCGTCCGGCGCCACCACGGCCATGGTGTAGGCCTGGCGTGTGGGCACGTCCATCTGGGAGATGCTGAAGCGCAGCAGCAGCATGGCCACGGCCAGGGGCAGGTTCGGCATGAGCGGCACGAGGATCAGCAGCACGTTCGAGGGGACGTGGGTGAACACCATGGTGCGGACGAAGCCGATCCTCCCCGCCAGCTTCACGGCGTAGAGGCTGGAGAGGCCCGCCAGGATGTTGGCCGCGAAGAAGATCGATCCCAGGGTCCCCGGCGCCACCCCGAACTTCACGTGGAACCAGTAGGCCATGATGCTCTGGATGACGAAGCCCCCGGCGAACGCGTCCAGCGAGAACAGGGCCGAGAGGCGCAGCACCACGCCCTTGGAGGCATGCAGGCCCCAGCGGCTGGCGTGGGCCGCGGCGGGCGGCGCCTCCACGGCCGCGGACATCCGCGTGAACAGCACGGCGAGGAGCAGCCCCACGGCGGCGTAGGCGAAGACCAACACGCGGTAGCTGGCCACGGGGGTGTGGCCCGCGGCCTGGAGGGCCTGGGCGGACCAGCCCCCGGCCAGGGCCCCGAGGGCGGTGGCGAAGGAGCCTGTGAGGTTGTACCAGGCGAAGACGCCGGTGCGGCGTTCCCCGGGCAGCACCTGGGAGAGGGCGGCCTGCTCGATGGCCAGGAAGGGCCCCACCTCGTTGCCGGAAGGGCTGATGACGCCGAAGGTGGCCGCCAGCACCAGCACCGTGAAATCGCCGCTGAGGGCGAAGGGGATGCCCGCGGCCACCATGAGGGCCGCGCCCACCATCAGCATCTTCTTCCGGCCCAGGCGGTCGGCGTGGAGGGTGATCCAGAGCGAGATGAGCGTGTCGCCCACCAGGGTCAGCGTGAGCAGCAGGCCGATGCGCCCCTCGCTGAAGCCCAGGCCCGCCAGGTAGAGCACCAGCACCACGGACAGGAAGCCGTACGAGAACATCCGCGCCGCGCGGGTGAGGAAGAGGAGGCGGCCGTCGGCGTCCAGGCGGGCATTCGAGGGCATGGGACCTCCCGGAGAGTCCCCACTGTACACTTGCCCGGCCGCCCGTCGGCAGAAGGTCGCCCATGGACATCAAGCTCTCCCCCGACATCGAGAAGCGCCTGCGCGGCCCCATCCAGCGCTTCGTGAACGAGGAATACGGCGTGAGCCTCGGCGACCTGGGAGCGGACACCTTCCTGCGCTTCTGCCTGGTGGAGCTCGGCCCGGCCATCTACAACCAGGCGGTGGCCGATGCCCAGGCCTGCGTGCAGGAGCGCGTGAGCGAGCTGTCGGACATCTGCTTCGCCGACGAGTCCGACTACTGGGACAAGGGCGCGAAGAAGAAGGTGGCGCGCAAGCCCCTGGCGGGAAGGCCCCTCGGGGGAAGGTAGGAGCCGGCCATGCCCCACTGCATCCTCGAAGCCTCGGACAACCTGCTGGACGCACCGGACTGGGCGGGCCTGCTGGAGCGGCTCCATGGAACCCTGACGGCCACGGGCCTCTTCCGGGAGGAGGACCTCAAGAGTCGGGTCATCCTGCACCGGACCTTCCGAGTGGGGGACGGCGCGCCCGACCGCGCCTTCGTCACCCTGGACCTGCAGATCATGGAAGGCCGCGAGGACGCGGTGAAGGCACAGCTCAGCGAAGCTCTGATGGCCCTCCTGGCCAATGCCTTCCCCCGCACCTCGGCGGCCATGCGCCTGAACCTCACCGTGCAGGTCAGCGAGCTGCACCGCGCCAGCTACCGCCGGCAGACCAGCGAACCCTAGGAGCCCCTGTGGCCGAACCCATCACGCCCCGCCAGAAGATGCTGCTGCAGCTGGTGGCCCAGCACCCCGACGTGGCCCGGGACCACCTGCTGAAGGCCGGGGCGGCGGAGGCCGACCTGGCCTACCTGGAGCGCCAGGACCTCATCCGCGAGCGTCCGGTCGGGCACTACCGCGTGTCCCACCTGGGGCAGCAGGTGCTCAAGCGGATGTAGGCCTGGCGGCCTTCTGCGGGAATGCCCGACCCCGGACGGGCCCTCCCGATGGACGCCGGCTGGCCGGGGCGTGAGAATACCCCTCCACTCCCGGAGCCCCCATGTCCCTGCCCAGCACGCCGCTCACCCGGGCCGAAGCCACCCGCTACGAAGAGACCAGCCGTCACGCGGACGTGATGGCCTTCATCGCGGGCCTCCAGGCCAAGGGCGACAAGCGCCTGCACGTCACCAGCTTCGGCACGAGCCCCCAGGGCCGTGAGCTGCCCCTGCTGGTGCTCTCGGCCCACGGCGCGACGACGCCCGAGCAGGCCCGCAGCCTGGGCCTTCCCGTGGTGCTGGTCATCAGCGGCATCCACGCCGGGGAGGTGGAGGGCAAGGAGGGCTGCCTCATGCTGGTGCGCGACCTGCTGGACGGCAAGCCGGGCCTGGACGCGGGCCAGCTCCTGGAGAGCCTCACGCTGGTGGTGGTGCCGCTCTTCAACCCCGATGGCAACGACGCCATCGACCCCGGCAACCGGAAGCTGCACCTGCCCAAGCTCACGGGCCAGCTCGGGCCCGACAGCGGCGTGGGCACCCGCGTGAACGCCGCCAAGATCAACCTGAACCGCGACTACCTGAAATACGAGGGCGCGGAGATGCGCCTGCTGCAGACCCGCGTGTGCCAGCCCTGGGCCGCGGACCTCACCATCGACAACCATGCGACGAACGGCTCGGTCCACCGCTTCTCCATGACCTACGACATCCCCCACACCGTGGAGAGCGGCAGAGGCGAGCCCATCGAGTACATGCGGAACCGCCTACTGCCCCCCGTCACGGCGGCCCTGAAGGCCAACCACGGCCTGGACGCGGGCTGGTACGGCAACTTCGTGGAGGACGAGCGCGCCCTGGACGCGGACCGCGACGCCGAGCCAGGCGCCCCCGTGCGCGAGGGCTGGATGACCTACCCGCACCACCCGCGCTTCGGCAGCAACTACCGGGGCCTCACCAGCCGCATGGACCTGCTGCTGGAGTGCTACAGCTACATCCCCTTCTCCGAGCGCGTCCGCACGGCCTACGCCTTCATGCTGGAGACCTTCAAGTACGTGGCGGCCCACCGGGACGAGGTGGTGCAGACCGTGGCGGAGAGCCGCGCGCCCCGGAACCGCATCGCCGTGCGCTACGACCTGAAGACCTTCCAGCAGCCCGTGGAGATCCTCACGCGCACCCCCCGCACCCTGGAGGGCGCGCCCAGCGCTGTGACGATCCCCCACCTGGGCCGCTTCGTGGGTAGCCTGGTGGTGGACCGCCCGGCGGCCTACCTGGTGCCCCCGCCCGTGGCCGCCCACCTGCGCCTGCACGGGCTCGCGCTCCAGGAGGCCCTGGGCACCTTCGATGTGGAAGTCCCCGTGGTGGAGGCCCTGGAGACCGAAGGCGGGCGGGCTATCCTGGAGGCCGCCGCCGTGGGCGAGCTGTCCGTGTCCTGGCGGCGCGGCCCGCGGAAGGCCCCGGTCGGCTGGTCCCTGGTGCCCACGGACCAGCCCCTGGGCGCCATCGCCGCCTACCTCTGCGAGGCCGAGAGCGATGACGGCGCCGTGGAGAACGGCCTCCTGCCCGCGCCCACCCCCGGCGACGAGCTGGCCCTCTGGCGCGTGCCCGATCTGGGCTGAACGCCTCCCTCCTCCCTTCCGGGAAGGCGAATGAATGGCTCCGGCTTAAGCCGGCCGGAGAATCCATGTGTTTATTTGCATCAAATAAATGGCTTAACAATTAATCTCAAAAAAGTTTCAAAGCCTGTCGATTCCGCCGCCTCCCGTTCGTCGCATGAGTAGAATCCGGGATCTGCCGCCATCCGTGCGGAAGCCACCCCGCGGTTCCCACCTGAAGCGCGTCCAGCGGAGGCCCCATGACCACCAGTACCCCACCCGTCCCCACCCCGGCCCCCACCCTGGCCCGATGGCTCTGGACGGGCCGCATTCTCAGCGCCTTGCCTGTCCTGCTCCTGGCCTTCGACGGCGTCGCCAAAATGATGCGGCTCCCGCCGGTCCTCGAGGGCTGCGCCAAGCTCGGCTACTCGGAAAACGTCGCGGGTCCCCTCGGCATCACCCTGCTCGCCTGCGTCGTCCTCTACGCCGTCCCCAGGACGTCCGTGCTCGGAGCCATCCTGCTCACGGGCTACCTGGGCGGCGCGGTGGCCACCCATGTGCGGGTCGGCGATCCCCTGTTCTCCCACATCCTCTTCCCGACCTATGTGGCCGCGCTGGTGTGGGGAGGGCTGTACCTGCGCGAGGCGCGGCTCGGGGCGCTCCTCCCGCTCCGGAAGTAGCTCCGCGCCAGGCACCCCGCGCGAGGCATCCCGCCCCCGAATCCCACCCCGAATCCGGGAGACCCACCATGCGATTTCTCTGCCTCTACAAACCCAGGCGACCGGAAGGCACCCCACCCAGCGACCAGGAAATGGCCGGGATGGGCGCCTTGATCAAGGACATGCAGGCCTCAGGCGTCCTGCTCGCCACCGAAGGCTGCATGCCGAGCGCCCTGGGCGTGCGCGTCCGCCTCTCGAACGGAGCGTTCTCCGTCACCGACGGCCCCTTCACGGAGTCCAAGGAGCTGGTGGGGGGCTTCGCGCTGATCCAAGTGAAAACCAAAGAAGAGGCGATCGAACATACCAAGCGATTCCTGCGGACGGCGGGCGACGGTGAGAGCGAGATCCGCCAGGTCTGGGAACCCTGATTCCCGTCCATGCCCCAGACGATCGACTTCCCCAACCTCAACCTTTCCAAGGAGGAATGAACATGCGCGTCATGGTCATGATCAAGGCGACCCAGCACACGGAGGCGGGCGTCCTCCCCGACGAGAAGCTGCTGGCCGACATGGGCCGCTACAACGACGAGCTGGTGAAGGCAGGCGTGATGCTGGCGGGGGAAGGGCTCCACCCCAGCTCGAAGGGCGTGCGGGTGCGGTTCTCCGGCGCGGCGCGGACCGTGATCGACGGGCCCTTCACGGAGACGAAGGAGCTGATCGCCGGCTTCTGGCTCTGGCAGGTCCGGTCGATGGCGGAGGCCGTGGAATGGATCAAGCGCTGCCCGAATCCCACGGGGGAGACGGCCGAGATCGAGCTCCGCCAGGTCTTCGAAGCCGAGGACTTCGGTCCCGAGTTCACGCCCGAGCTGCGGGAGCAGGAGGAACGCCTGCGCGCCCAGATCGCCGGGAAAGCCTAGTCGCACCAGCCCCACCTCCGCCACGCCACCAGGGAGAGCCTCCGATGCCAAAGATGATCTTCGTGAACCTGCCCGTCGCCGACCTCAAGACGTCGATGGCGTTCTACACCGCCCTCGGCTTCACCAACAATCCCGCGTTCTCGGACGAGACGGCGGCCTGCATGGTCTGGAGCGAGGCCATCTACGTGATGCTCCTGACCCATGCCAAGTGGCGCACGTTCACCACCCGGGCCATTCCTCCAGCCACCTCCAGCGAAGTGATGCTCTCCCTCTCCTGCGAGAGCCGGGAGGCCGTGAATGCCATGAACGCCGCCGCGGCCGCGCATGGTGGAAAGGCCGACATCAACCCCATTCAGGACCTCGGCTTCATGTACGGCCGCGATTTCGCCGACCCGGACGGGCACGCCTGGGGGCCGGTGTGGATGGATCCGTCGGCGATCCCCCATGACCAGCAGGCCGGTTGAAGGGGCTCCCATGAGAAAGCTCAAGATCATCGAACACATCTCGCTGGACGGCGTGATCCAGCATTCCGCCGATGACGACGGTTTCCGCCACAGCGACTGGACCGTGCCGTACCGGTCACCCGCGGGCCGAGATGCCATGCTGGCGGCGTATGGCGGGAGCTTCGATCTGTTGCTTGGCCGCCGCACCTACGACCTCTGGTCGCGCTACTGGCCGAAGGCGCCGAGCAGCCCCATGGCCGACGGCCTCAATGCGGCCACCAAATATGTGGCGACCCACCGTCCGAAGAGCCTTGAATGGGGCCCGTTCGAGGGCCTTGGGCCGGACGTCGTGGAGGGCATTCGCCGCATCAAGGCCCAGGACGGCCCGGACCTCATCCTCTCGGGCAGCTCCACGCTGACCTCGGCGCTGCTTGAACATGGGCTTGCGGATGAAGTCCTGCTGGCCGTCTATCCGGTCCTGCTGGGCACGGGAAAGCGCTTCTTCGCGGCGGGAACCCCACCCCGTTCATTCGAGCTCGCCAGCACGAAGGCCTTCCAGTCCGGCATCATCTTCAACACGTACAAGACCGCTGGACCCTTGAAGACCTAACCCCCGATCGTCACGATCCAAAGAGGCTGCCACATGAGCAAGAACACGATCTGCATATGGTTCGAGCGCGACGCCGAAGAGGCCGCCCGCTTCTACACAGAGACCTTCCC
This sequence comes from Geothrix paludis, assembly GCF_022808815.1. Lineage (GTDB taxonomy): Bacteria > Acidobacteriota > Holophagae > Holophagales > Holophagaceae > Geothrix > Geothrix paludis. Next base: position 222,747 of record NZ_JAKZLC010000005.1, read on the forward strand.
GCAGAGCCGTCTCGGAGCCATCCACAAGGCCCCGTCTGACTATCCGGATGGAAAAGCCGGCGACACCCTGGTCGTGGAATTCGTCGTCGCCGGCATCCCGTGCATCGGATTGAACGGCGGGCCCCAGTTCAAGCACAGCGAGGCCTTTTCCTTCCAGATCGCCACGGAAGACCAGGCGGAGACGGATCGGTACTGGAACGCGATCGTCGGGAACGGCGGCCAGGAAAGTCAATGTGGCTGGTGCAAGGACAAGTGGGGCATCAGCTGGCAGATCACGCCTCGCATCCTGACCGACGCGATGGCCAAGGGCGGCCCAGCCGCGAAGCGTGCCTTCGAAGCCATGATGCCCATGACGAAAATCGACATCGCTGCCATTGAAGCGGCCCTCCGGGGTTGATTCCCACCCCTCGGAAAGGTTGAGGCGCCCCGGGAGGTTGCGGCCCGCCGAGGAAGCTGGTCTGATTCCCGTGTGATGACATCCGACGTCCATCGAGCCATCGACGCCGTCTGGCGGATGGAATCCGCGCGGCTCATCGGGGGGCTCCTGCGGATGGTGCGCGACCTGGACCTGGCGGAGGAGCTCGCCCAGGACGCCCTCGTCGCCGCCCTCGAGCAGTGGCCCGGGACGGGGGTCCCGGAGAATCCCGGGGCCTGGCTCATGGCCACGGCCAAGCGTCGGGCCATCGACCGGCTGCGGCGGATCAAACTGATGGAGCGGAAGCACGAGGCCCTGGGCCGGGAGCTCGAGGCCCAGCAGGAGACGGCCATGGAGGCCTTCGACGCCGAGCTGGACGATCCCATCGGGGACGACCTGCTGCGGCTCATGTTCATCGCCTGCCATCCGCGCCTCTCGCCCGAGGCCAGGACCGCGCTCACCCTGCGGCTGCTGGGGGGCCTGACCACCGGGGAGATCGCCCGCGCCTTCCTTGTGCCGGAGCCCACCGTCGCGCAGCGCATCGTCCGGGCCAAGCGGACCCTGGCCGAGGCGCGGGTTCCCTTCGAAGGGCCCCGCGGGGCCGAGCTCCGCGACCGCCTGGACTCGGTGTTGGAGGTGATCTACCTCATCTTCAACGAAGGCTATTCCGCCACCGCCGGCGAGGATTGGGTCCGCCCCGGGCTCTGCGAGGAAGCCCTGCGGCTCGGCCGCATCCTGGCCGGGCTGGCCCCGCAGGAGCCGGAGGTCCACGGCCTGGTCGCCCTCCTGGAGATCCAGGCCTCCCGGCTGCGGGCGCGGGTGGGGCCCGAGGGCGAACCCATCCTCCTGCTCGACCAGGACCGCGGGCGATGGGATCAGCTCCTCATCCGGCGCGGCCTGGAAGCCCTGGAGCGGGCCCTGGCCCAGGCCGTGAAGTTGGGCGAGCCCCCGGGGCCCTTCACGCTGCAGGCGGCTATCGCCGGCTGCCACGCGCGCGCCCGCACGGCCGCCGACACGGACTGGGCGCGCATCGCCGCCCTCTATGGCGAGCTCGCCCATGTCACCCCCTCTCCCGTGGTGGAACTCAACCGCGCCGTGGCCCTCGGCATGGCCTTCGGCCCCGCCGTCGGGCTCGAGGCCGTGGAGGCGCTGGCCGCCGAGCCTTCGCTCAAGGGCTACCACCTGCTCCCGAGCGTCCGCGGAGATCTGCTCGCCAAGCTCGGCCGCGCGGAGGAGGCGAAGGCGGCCTTCGAGCAAGCCGCCGCGCTCACCCGCAACGCCCGGGAACGCGGCTTCCTGCTCGAGCGGGCGGCGGCCTGCGGCGACGCGTGACCCCCCGGCCCGGATTCCGGACCCAACCAACCAGGAGCCTCCGATGCCCTACATGCTGCTGATCATGGAACCCCGAGGACAACGCGCCGCCCGCGGCGAAGAGGCGGGCCGCGCCGTCTACGACCGGATGCTGCGGTTTGCCGAGGATCTCCAGGGCCGGGGCCTGCTCAAGCTCACCAGTTCGCTCCACTCCGATCACGATGGGGTTCGCGTGGAGGTGCGGAACGGGAGGCCCTCCCTGCTCGACGGCCCCTTTGCCGAGTCCAAGGAGATGGTCGGCGGCTTCTTCTACCTCACCTGCCAGACCCGGGAGGAGGCGGTGGCCATCGCCCTGGCCTGCCCCGCCGCCGAGTGGGCCACCGTCGAGGTGCGCGAGACCGGGCCCTGCTACGAAGGCCCCTGACGGCCGCGGTCCCCGGTCCTTCGCCGGCCCGGACCCGCGGTTCGCCGGTTCGCTCCCCGGCAGGGGGGAACTCTCCCTAGATTGGAGACACCCCGGGAGATCCCATGCCCCTGCAGTCCCCTCCCCACCCTGGTTTCTTCGAGGTCCTGGCCACGCGCCGGGCCTACACGACCCTGCTCTACCTGCTGCTCACCCTCGTCACGGGCATCTTCGCCTTCACCTACGCGGTGACGGGGCTGTCCCTGAGCCTGGGGCTGGCCATTCTGATCATCGGCATCCCGGTGGCGTTGGCCTTCCTGGCGGGCGCCCGCCTGCTCTCCGTGGCGGAGCTGCGCCTGCTGGGGGCGCTCGTGGGCGAGGGAACCCCCGAGGCCCCGGACCTGCTGCCGGCGGGCGAAGGGTGGCTGGCCCGCACGAAAGCCCTGGTGGGCGACCCCCGCACCTGGACCAGCCTGCTCTACTTCGTGCTGCTCCTGCCCCTGGGCACCGCCTACTTCACGCTGCTGGTCAGCCTCCTGACCACGAGCCTGGCCCTCCTGGCCATACCGGTGCTGCATCTGCTGCATGTGGGCGGCAGCTTCACCGGCGATGTGGGCGGGGTGGTCTGGATCTCCGCCCACCCGGGCCTGGCGGTGGTCCTCTGCGGCTTGGCGGGGCTGGCCCTCCTACCCCTCACCCTCCACCTGGCCCTGCTCCTGGGCCGCTTCCAGATCTGGCTGGCCCGCCACCTGCTGGTCAAGCCCTGAAGGAGATCCCATGGCCACGCGCACCGAGGAATTCAAGCTCGAGGGCGGCAAGATCCTCGACAAGATCAAGGAGCTCATCCACCAGGGCAACATCCGGCGGATCACCCTGAAGAACGAGGAGGGGAAGACCCTCATCGAGATCCCGCTCACGGTGGGTGTGGTGGGCGCGGCCCTGCTGCCGGTGTTCGCCGCCGTGGGCGCCCTGGCCGCGGTGGTCACCCGCATGGTGATCGTGATCGAGAAGACCGGGGACGATTGACGCTTAGGCCGCCCGCCGGACCGCCACCAGGGTGAGGTCGTCGCCGTGGGGGGCACCGGCCAGGTAGCGGTCCAGGTCCGCCCGGCAGGCCGTCAGCAGGTCGGGGAGGGGGAGGCCGGCGCTTCGGCGCAGGGAGGCGGCCGCCCGCCCGATGCCGAACTCGCGCTCGCCGCGGGCGGCCTCGGTCCACCCGTCCGTGTAGAGCAGCAGGGTCTGGCCCGGGCCCAGCGCCAGCTCCCGCTCGGTGTAGACGGAATCGCCGAACAGCCCCAGCGGCAGGCCGCCCCCTTCGAGGGGCCGCACGCCGCGGCCGTCCGCCAGCAGCGGCCGGGGATGCCCCGCGTTGGCGATGAAGAAGCGCCCGTCCGATTCCAACCTCAGGGCGGCCAGGGTCGCGTAGCTGACCGAGGAGGTGGCCTCAGCGAAGAGCTCGTTGGCCCGCTTGAACAGGTCCGGAAGCGGCTGGCCCGTGGGCACCAGGGCCCGGAACAGGGCGTGCAGGTGGGACTGGAGCAGGGCCGCCGCCACGCCCTTCCCCGACACGTCCCCCAGCACCAGGTGGAGGGAGGATCCGGGCGCGGAGGGCGGAATGAGGTCCACGTGATCGCCGGAGACCACGCCGCGAGGCTCCCAGTGGTAGGCCACCTCCCACCCGGCCTGGACCAGGTGCGTGGGCGGCAGGAGGGTGCGCTGCACCTTCCCGGCAGCCTGGAGGTCCCGCTCCAGGCCCCGGCGCTCGGCTTCCGACAGGCATTCCAGGCAGACCGTGACCAGGGGATCCTCGGCCAGGCGCTCCGAGCCCATGGGGTCGTGGCAGACCGCGCAGAAGCCCCAGGTCCCCACCTCGAGGGAGCCGATGGCCGCGTCCACCCGCCGCATCAGGTCCACCCACCGGTGCTCGTTCCGGGAGGCGGTCAGGCGGGCCAGGTGGTCCCGCCGGGCGGTGAGCCGCTCGAGGGTCCGGGCTTCGAGGGGCGTCATGGCAGCTTCCCCAGGGCGGCCTCGGACAGCTTGCGGAGGAGGCCGATCTGGCCCGCATGATAGGCGTTGTGCTGCAGGGTGCCCAGGAGGAGCCCCCGGAGCGTGGTGTCGGAGCCCGGCCTGGCCTCGTCCAGGCGGGCCTCCTCCAGCGCGCGCACCGCGTCCCGCAGGCCGCAGTGCGCCGCCTCCAGGGCCTGGCAGAGGGCCTGCCAGGCGGCGTCGGACCCGGGGGCCGCGGCTTCCCAGTCCCCGCCGGCCTCCGGGGAGGTGCGGGCCTCGCCGAGGATCTGGCGCCGGGCGTCCTCCATCCAGTAGGCCAGGTGTCCCGCGAGCTCGGCGATGGAATGGCCCGAGGGCCCCGGCCGCCAGCGCGCGCGGGCTGCATCGACGCCCGCCAGCAGCTCCATCACCGCGGGGCCGTGCCAGGCACCGCCCCGGAAGGCGCGCTCCAGCTGGTCCGCCAGGCGTGTGGGGGCCGTGTCGCAGGGTTCGGACATGACTAACCTCCTTGATGCTTGATGTGGGTTAATATGGACCGATCTTTTAACCTGTCAAGCGTCCAAGACAGGTTAGTCTTCTCCCATGGAACCTTCCCCCAATCTGGCCCCCAACCTGGCCCCCGAGCCGGCCCCGTCCGCCCCCTTCGAACTCTCCGGAGGCGACCTCAGCCTGGATTTCGCGAACACCTGGGGGGACCGGGGCCGTCCCGAGACCGACGACCTGGGATCCTACCCGCGGCTCCTGGCCTTCGCCCGGCAGACGGACCTGGTGGCCGCCGATGTGGCGGAAGCTCTGGCCGCCCAGGCCCAGGCGGACCCGGCCGCCGCCGAGGCCGCCCTCCAGGCCGCCCGGGCCCTCCGGGAGGCCCTGTACGGCCTCTTCTCGGCCCGGGCCCATGGGCGGGCGGTGCCCCCCGGGGACCTGGCCACCCTGAACCGGGCCCTCCGGGAAGCCCTGCCCCACCTCTGCCTCGCCTGCGAGGCGGCCTCCCCCGCCTGGCGCTGGGGGGAGATGGAACGGCAGCTCACGGCCCCCCTCTGGCCCATCGCCCGGGCCGCGGCGGACCTGCTGACCGCGGAGAAGCCGGTCCCAGTCCGGGAGTGCGGTGGCTCCCAGTGCACCTGGCTGTTCCTGGACCTCAGCCGCGGCCGCTCCCGGCGTTGGTGCTCGATGACCAGCTGCGGCAACCGGGAGAAGGCCCGCCGCCACTACCATCGCGTCCGGAAGCAGAAAGCGGGGCCCGGGGGCGCCCCAGATTGATGACACCTCAATCTTCTTGATTTCCGGAAGGGGCGATGGAAGGATGGGCCGCCTTCCCCTTTTCCATCAGGAGACAACCATGAAAAAGACCCTCGCGCCCGCCTTGCTCCTCGGCGCCCTGCTCCTCGGCGCCCCCCTCGCGGCACAGTCCTTCGAGGTGGGTCTCTTCGTCGGGCAGCAGCAGTACCCCTCGCCCCACATGGACGTAGCGCCCGGCACCACGCTGAAGGTGGAGGCGGACAACAAGACCGTCGTCGGCGCCCGCTTCGGCTACTCGGTGGTGGACTTCGGCCCCGTCCTGCTCCAGCTCACCGCCGGCTACCAGCCGGAATCCAAGTCGACCCTCAAGGCCAGCCTCGGCGGCGCGCCCATGGCCGAGAGCGAGCTGAAGCAGAGCCACTGGTCCGCCGGGGCCATGTTCAACTTCAAGGCCGTCATCGCCGTGGGCGCGGGCCTGGAGTTCCGCTCCGAATCCCTGAAGGAGACCACCGGGGACAGCACCACCTACAACCGCGTGTGGGCCCGCGTGAACGCCGGGTACGCCTTCCCCAGCCCCCTGGTGAAGCCCTTCATCGGTGTCGAGGCGGCCTTCCCCCTCAGCTCCAAGAGCAACGACTTCGCCTCCGCGGCGGACCTGCTGAAGAGCCTCGCCCCCAAGAGCCAGATCGGCATCTACGCCGGCATCCGGTTCTGACCGCGTCCGAGTCGCCTGGGCCCGGCGGCGCTCCCGCCGGGCCTGTTTCGCGATGCTGGGGCCGGGAGACACCCCGGCTATGCTGGGGCCCGGAGACACCCCAGCCATGCGCATCCTCGCCCTCGACCACCTGGTCCTCCGCGTCACCGACCTGGAGGCCATGACCGACTTCTACACGCGGGTGCTCGGCCTGGCGCTCGACCGGCAGGTGCCCCACCTGGGCCTCGTCCACCTCCGGGCGGGACGCTCCATGCTCGACCTGATCTCCGTGGGTGGGAAACTGGGCGCGTCCGGAGGCGCGGCGCCGGGCGCGGAAGGGCGCAACCAGGACCACTTCTGCCTGCGCATCGAGCCCTTCGACGAGGCCGCCCTGCGGGCCCGCTTCGCCGCCCTTGGCATCGAGCTGAGCGAGGCGCATGACAACTACGGGGCCGAGGGCACCGGCCCGTCCGTCTACCTCCGGGACCCGGAGGGCAACGTGATCGAGCTGAAGGGGCCCTCGGCGGACTGAGCGCGGGCGGGGTTCAGGCGCCCTTGTAGAGCGACTCGATGAGGGTGGCGTACATCTCGTTCACCACCCGGCGCTTCACCTTGAGGCTGGGAGTGAGCTGGCCGCTCTCCAGGCTCAGCTCGTGGTCGAGGATGGCCACCTTCTTGACCTGCTCGAAGTTGGAGAGGTGCTGGTTGACGGTCTCCACCCGCTCCATCATCAGCTCGTGCACCTCGGGGCGGGCCACCAGATCGCGGTTGTTGGAGAAGTGGATCTTCTTCTGGTGGGCCCAGCGATGCAGGCTGTCGAAGTTGGGGATGAGCAGGGCGGAGATGTAGTTCCGCTTGTCGCCCAGCAGCACGGCCTGGGTGATGAACTTGTCCGTCTTGAGCAGCTCCTCGATGGGCTGGGGCGCCACCTTCTTGCCGCCGCTGGTGACGATGATCTCCTTCTTGCGGTCCGTGATCTTGAGGAGGCCACGGGCGCTCAGCTCGCCGATGTCGCCGGTGCGGAAGTAGCCGTCCGCATCGAAGGCCTCCGCCGTGCCCTCGGGGTTCTTCCAGTAGCCCTTCATCACGTTCGGGCCCTTGACGAGGATCTCGCCGTCCTCCGCGATCTTCACGTAGGGCTTGCCGTCCCACGCGTCGTAGATGGGGCGCCCCACCTTGCCGGGCACAACCTCACCGAAGCGGTTGAAGGAGACCACGGGGCTCGTCTCCGTGAGGCCGTAGCCCTCGGTGATGGGCAGGCCCACGGCCCAGAAGAAGGCCATGACCTTGGGCGCCAGGGGCGCGCCGCCGCTGATGGCGAAGCGGATGTTCCCGCCGGTGCGGGCCAGGATCTTGTGGAAGACCAGGTGGCGGCTCCACCAGAGCTGGAACTGGATCCAGATCGGGATGTTCTGCTTCTCGTACAGGTAGGGCACGGACATGTCGCCGGCCCACATGGCCCAGTGGAAGATGAAGCGCTTCACGAGGCTGCTGGAGGCCACGTTCTCCCGCACCCGGGCGTAGATCTTCTCGTAGATGCGGGGCACGCTGATGATGATGGTGGGCTTGGTGGCCTGGAGGTCGTCGGCCACGGTGGCGATGCTCTCCGCGTAGTAGATGCTGGCGCCGATGCGGAAGGTGGAGTAGTGCCCCGCCATCCGCTCCAGGATGTGGGAGAGGGGCAGGAAGGAGAGGCAGCGGTCCCCCTTCTTGAGCTGCAGCAGCTGGAGCGTGCGCTCCACGTTGGACACCAGGTTCCCGTGGGTGAGCATGGCGCCCTTGGGATCGCCCGTGGTGCCGGACGTGTAGATGAGGGTCAGCAGGTCCTCCGCCTTCCGCGCCTTGGCCCAGGCCCGCACCTCGGCACGGCGGGCCTCCAGACCCTCGCCCTCGGCCATGAGGGTGGAGAAGGGGATCACGCTTGAATCGGCGGGGATGCCGTCCATCTGCACCACCCACTGCAGGGCGGAGCCGGGCCCCTGCGCGGTCAGGGCCTTCCGAGCCTGATCCGCCGTGGAGCAGAAGACGATGCGCGCTTCGGAGTGCTTGAGGATGAAGGCGCTCTGGGGTGCGTTCAAGGTGGGGTAGACCGGCACGGTGGGCAGACCGGAGATGGCGCAGGCGTAGTCCACCACCGCCCACTCGGGCCGGTTCTCGCAGATCAGGGCCACGGGCTCGCCCGCCTTGAGGCCGCGGGCCTCCAGGGCCAGGGCCAGGCGCTCCACCCGGGCCTGCAGGTCCTGGTGGGAGATCGGCACGTAGCCGCCGCCCTTCCGGTAGGCCAGGGCATCCGGCGACTGGAAGGCACAGGCCTGGTAGAACAGATCGGCGATGGTTTGGACCATGGTCTTGCTCCGGAAGAAGATCGTCAGGGCGCGGGCCGCACCACCACCGATTCGGTGGGGCCGAGGCCCCAGCTCTTGAGCAGGGGCTCAGGCACCGAGATCACGCCGTCGGCCAGGCCGGGCACGAAGCGCGCCGCCTCGTGCGCCACGCCGCCCCGCCACTGGATCCGCACCTGGGTGATGAAGCCGTGGCTGTAGGGCTGGAGGCCCCGCCAGCGGGATTCGTGGATGACGCCCAGCGCCACGTGGTCGCCCTTCTTGAACAGCCCTGTCTTCATCGTCTCCACGGCCAGCGGAACGGCAGGCTCGAAGACCTGGAGGCGCTCGGCCCCCAGCAGGGCGAAGGCCGCCTCCAGCACCGCCGTCTCGTTCAACTGGGTTGAGGCCATCACCTGGTGGAAGTCCTGGTAGCCGTCGAAGTGCGCGATGGCCTTGAGGGCCTCGGGGGTGAGCTTCAGGCCCGCGGTGAGGGCCGGCTCCGGCAGGAAGGTCCAGGGCACCGCGTCCAGGGACGGGAAGTAGGCCCCCAGGCGGCGGCGGGTGTCCAGGGTGCGGGCCGATTCCATGAGCAGGTCCGGCACGCTCCGCCGGATGCTCCCCACGGGCTTGACCGGCACCGCCTGGAACTCGAACTCGCCCCGCTCCCAGGCCAGCAGCTCGAAGGCGGCGGATTCGCCGGTGGAGCGCGAGGTTTCCGCGTGGACCACCGCGCCGCCGCTCACGTACATCACGCCCTGGAAGCGGCCGTTCTGCATCAGCAGCTGGCCGGTCTTCTTGTTCAGATGGAGCAGCTGCACCACGTCCGTGATGCTGATGCTCTCGAGGAGGCCCCGGAGGTTGCTCATGCGCGCTCCGGGGGCGGGAAGGCGCGGATTCCCGCGGCCCCGGCGGAAGGGGTGCTGCGGGGGAAGGGGTGGAGCGATGAGTAGGGCATGGCCAGGGACTTACCAATCAAGGAGGATCGACGGGTTGAGTGGTCCATCATTGGAAGGCCCAGCGTGGACCAGGTCAAGATGCGGAAAATCGGCCCATGCAAGAGCCAGCGCCCGTGGCATGCGCCCAGGGAAAACCCGGCCTGGGCCAATGGCCTGTAGCGACACGAGGCATTCATGCCGGCATCGCGGATCTCCCGGGCACCGTACACTGGCATCACCCACCGGAGCCTCCATGCCGTACCCCCACCTGCTGGCCCCCCTCGACCTGGGCTTCACGACGCTGCGCAACCGCGTGCTGATGGGCTCCATGCACACCAACCTGGAGGAGGCCAAGGGCGGCTTCGCCAAGCTGGCGGCCTTCTACGCCGAGCGGGCCCGGGGCGGCGTGGGCCTCATCGTCACGGGCGGCATCGCGCCCAACCTGCGCGGCCGGCTCTCACCCTTCGGCTCCCAGCTCTCCTGGCCCTGGCAGGTGGGGAAGCACCGCAAAGTCACCCAAGCCGTCCATGAGGCCGGCGGCAAGATCGCCCTCCAGATCCTCCACGGCGGGCGCTACAGCTACCATCCCCTGAGCGTGGCGCCCTCGGCCCTCAAGAGCCCCATCACGCCCTTCAAGCCCCGGTCCCTCTCCCCGCGCGGCATCCGGGCCACCATCCGCAACTATGCCCGCTGCGCCGCCCTGGCGAAGAAGGCCGGCTACGACGGCGTGGAGATCATGGGCAGCGAGGGCTACCTCATCAACGAGTTCATCGCCGCCCGCACCAACCGACGCACGGACGCATGGGGCGGCAGCTACGAGAACCGCATGCGCTTCCCGGTGGAGGTGGTGAAGGCCGTGCGCGCCGCCGTGGGCCCCGACTTCATCGTGATCTTCCGCCTCTCCATGCTGGACCTGGTCCCCGACGGCAGCACCTGGGAGGAAGTGGTCCAACTCGCCAAGGCCATCGAGGCCGCCGGCGCCACGATCCTCAACACGGGCATCGGCTGGCACGAGGCCCGGGTGCCCACCATCGGCCCCATGGTGCCCCGCGGCGCCTACGCCTGGGTAACGAAGAAGCTCAAGGGCGAGGTGGGCATCCCCCTCGTCACCACGAACCGCATCAACACGCCGGAGGTGGCCGAGGAGGTGCTGGCGGAGGGCTGCGCGGACATGGTGAGCATGGCCCGTCCCCTGCTGGCGGACGCCGAATTCGTGAAGAAGGCCGCCGAGGACCGCGCCCTGGACATCGCCACCTGCATCGCCTGCAACCAGGCCTGCCTGGATCATGTCTTCGAGCAGAAGCGCGCCACCTGCCTGGTGAACCCCCGGGCCTGCTACGAGACCGAGCTGGTCTTCGAGCCCACCATCGCCCCCCGGCACATCGCTGTGGTGGGCGGCGGAGCGGCGGGCATGAGCTTCGCGTGCCACGCCGCCGAGCGCGGGCATGTGGTCACCCTCTTCGAGGCCCAGAAGGAACTGGGCGGCCAGGTCAACTACGCCAAGCGCGTGCCGGGAAAGGAGGAGTTCTACGAGATGCTCCGCTACTTCGGCCGCCGCCTGGCCACCGCGGGCGTCACCCTGCGCCTGGGCGAGCGGGCCACCGTGGATCAGCTGGCGGACTTCGAGGAGGTCGTCCTAGCCACCGGCGTCCTGCCCCGCACCCCGGATTTCCCCGGCGTGGACCATCCCAAGGTCATCAGCTACCCGGACCTGCTCTCGGGCCGGAAGGTGGCCGGACAGACCGTCGCCATCATCGGCGCCGGGGGCATCGGCTTCGACGTGGCGGAGTTCCTGGTGCACACCGACCACGGGCCGGACCGCGCCCGCTACCTCGTGGAATGGGGCGTGGACGGCGCGCACGCCCACCGGGGCGGCCTGCTGCCCGCACCCCAGCCGCCTGCGCCGGCCCGCACCGTGTACCTGCTCCAGCGCAAGACCGACCGCATGGGGTCCACCCTGGGCAAGACCACCGGCTGGGCCCACCGGGCCGGCCTCAAGGCCATGAAGGTGAAGATGATGGGCGGCATCCACTACGAGCGCATCGACGACGAGGGCCTCTGGATCCGCGATGGCAAGGACGCGGGCTCCAGGTGCCTGGCGGTGGACAGCGTGATCCTTTGCGCCGGTCAGGTCTCCGAGCGCAGCCTCGCCACGCCCCTCACGGAGCGGGGCGTGTCCGTGCACCTCATCGGCGGCGCCGACCTCGCCGCCGAGCTGGACGCCCAACGCGCCATCCGCCAGGGCGCCGAGCTGGCCGCGAAGATCTAATAATCATTCACCGCAGAGAACGCGGAGAGCGCAGAGGAAAAGATCTCCTGCTTATCGGCGAGCCTCAGCCTGGAAGTCTGAAACCGCAGATGGGCGCAGAAAAGGCATCCATAAGCGGATGTCCGCGGTGGGTCGAGTCTTTTCTGCGCCCTCCGTGTGCGCCCAACGGGCGCTTCTGTGCCTTCCGTGTCCCTGCTTTTCCGGCCGAGGCTCGCCGATAAGCAGGAAAGATCTTCTTCGCGGGTCTCATGGTCCGGCATCCTGGAATCGGTTTCCTTTCTCTGCGCTCTCCGCGTCCTCTGCGGTTGGCGGTTCTTCTCTGGGTGATCCGTGATTCCCACCGTTTCCGCCTCCGCCGCGCGGCACCTGTTCCTGGGCGCCCAGGGCCTGCTGGACGACCCGGCTCGCCGGGCGACGGTGCCATCGCTCCAGGCGCTCATCGAGAAGCTGGGCTTCGTGCAAATGGACACCATCAACGTGGTGGCCCGGGCCCACGACCTCACGCTCTTCAGCCGCCTGGACGGCTACCGGCCCGAGCAGCTGCGGAAGCTGCTGGAGGACCGGCGCAGCCTCTTCGAGGGGTTCACCCACGACGCCTCCGCCATTCCCACGGCCTGGTTCGGGCACTGGAAGCCGCGCTTCGCACGGGACCGGGAGCGCATCCACGCTCACGCCTGGTGGCAGAACCACTTCCGCGGGACGGATGGCGCCCGGGTGGTGGGGGATGTGAAGGCCCGCATCGAGCGCGAGGGCCCGCTGAAATCCTCGGACTTCGAGCACCCGGAGAAGCGTGGCCCATGGTGGGGCTGGAAGCCGCAGAAGGCCGCCCTGGATTTCCTCTGGCGCAGCGGTGAGCTGATGATCCCGCGGCGCGAGGGCTTCCAGAAGCTGTACGACCTGACCGAGCGGGTGCTGCCGGACCATCACGCCCTGCCCTGCCCGGACCCCGAGGCGCACGTGGAGTGGGCCTGTGCCAGCGCCGCCGAGCGGCTCGTGATCTTCACGCCGAAGGAACTGGCGGAGTTCTGGGCCTCCATCGAGGCTGCCGAGGCCAAGGCCTGGTGCGACCGCGCGGCGAAGGCCGGCCGCATTCTCCCCTTGGCCGTGGAGGGCGCCGACGGCGAAGCCCGCCCCGCCTTCGCACTGACGGACTGGGAGAAGCGCCTGGCGAAGCTGCCCGAGCCCCCGGAGCGCACGCGGCTGCTCTGCCCCTTCGACCCCATCCTCCGCGACCGGACGCGCGCCCTGCGCCGCTTCGGCTTCGACTACCGCTTCGAGGCCTTCGTGCCCGAGCCCAAGCGCCAGTACGGCTACTTCGTGCTGCCCATCCTCGAGGGCGAGCGCTTCGTGGGCCGCCTCGATCCCAAGCTGCACCGCGACCGCGGCCTGCTGGAGGTCCGGGGGCTCTGGTGGGAATCCGGAATCAAGGCCACGAAAGCCCGGAAGCGCGGCCTGGACGATGCCCTGGAACGCCTGGCCACCTTCGTGGGCGCCGAGGAGATCCTGCTCCCATGACCGCCCACCCCGACTACTGGAATGCCTTCTACGACGATGATGCCCGGCCCGGCTGGGACATGGCGCGACCCACGCCCGTGCTGGCGGAGGCCCTGACGCACGCCTCCGCCGCGGGACTGGCGCCGGGCGCCTCCGTCGTCGTGCCGGGCTGCGGCTTCGGCCACGATGCCGCCGGACTGGAGGCCGAGGGCTTCCTGGTCACGGGCCTGGACTTCGCGCCCCGGGCCCTCCAGGGTGCCCGGGCGCGCTACGGCGACCGGATCATCTGGTCGTCGGCGGACTGGTTCTCTCCCGCGCTCGGACCCTGGGACGCCATCTTCGATCACACCTGCTTCGTGGCCATGGACCCGGAGCGGCGCCGGGACTACGTGGAGGCCTGCGCGCGCCACCTGAGGCCCGGCGGCCTGTGGATGGCCGTGGTCTTCGATGAAGTCCAGGGACGTCCCGGCCCGCCCCATGCCATCCCGCTGGAGACTTGCCGCGAGCTCGCCCTCCCGCGCTTCGAAATCCTCCACCTCGCGCGAGCGTCCGCCAGCCATCCCCGCCGGGCGGGGCGCGAGCTGCTGATGGTGGCCAGGCGCCGGCAGGATTGACCGGTGCCCCTCCGGGAATCCTTGGCCTAGAATGGTCCAAACCCCCGGAGCGCCCCATGCGAATGAAGCCCTTGGCTTTCCTTCTCTCGCTATCCACGCTGGGCCTGCTGGCCCAGGACGTGGTGCGTCTGGGCAACCTGAAGTTCGCCCACTACGGCGCCGTGTCCTACATGAAGGAGATCGCGCCGAAGTACAACCTGAAGATCGATGAGCGGATGTTCGCCAAGGGCATCGACATCAACCCGGCCATCGTGGCCGGGGAGATCGACGCCAGCGCCGCGGCCCTGGACGCCGCCATCGCGGGCCGGGCCCAGGGCGTGCCCATCTGCGTGGTGGCCGGCTTCGCCAAGGGCGGCGCCCGCATCGTGGTGAACGCCGCCACGGGCATCAAATCGCTGAAGGATCTCAAGGGCAGGAAAGTGGGCGTGGCCCGGGGCGGAGCCCAAGAATTACTGCTGCTGGCGGAGCTGGCGGAGGCCGGCCTGACCTGGTCGGACAAGCCCGGCAAGGATGTGCTGGTGCTCTACATGCCCTTCGCGGACCTGAACCAGGCCCTCATGGCCAAGAACATCGACGCCATGTGCCAGAGCGAGCCCTACAGCTCCCAGGCCATCAACCGGAAGTTCGGCGTGGAGCTCCTGAAGCCCTACGACACGCCCCTCGGCGAGCCCATCCGCGCCCTGGTCATCACGGAAAAGCTCTACAAGGAGCGCCGCGACGTGGCCCGCCGCTTCCTGCTCTGCTTCGTGGAAGCCACCAAGAAGTTCATCGACGATCCCAAGCTGGCCGAGAAATACGTCCGCGAGAACATGTTCAAGAGCCAGATCAGCGCCGAGGACTACCAGGACGCCATCGGCAACTCCCCCTTCAGCTATGACATCACCACGGAGCATGTGCAGATCACCACGGACCTGATGGCCAAGTACGGCGTGGGCAAGATGGCCGCACCGCCCAAGGCGTCCGATTGGGTGAAGCTCGACCTCCTGGCCGAGGCCAAGAAACAGCTGAAGATCGACCAGCCGGCGGCGGCTCCCAAGAAGGCGGCCCCCGCCAAGAAGGTGAAGAAGGGATGAAGCGCTACAGGCACGCCGCCTCCGGCATCCTCGTCCCGCTGGCGGCCCTGGCCCTCTGGCAGCTGCTGTCCGCCAAGGGCTGGGTGAACGCCACCATCCTGCCGTCTCCCATGCAGGTGCTCACCAAGTGGTGGGCCTACCTGCGGCCCCTGGAGGCCTTCGATCCGGCCCAGGGCTCGTACCTCAAGTGGTGCTTCTCCGGCGAGCTGCCGCAGGACGCCATGGGGAGCCTCTACCGCGTGCTCGTGGGCTTCCTCATCGGCACGGGCCTGGCCCTGCCCCTGGGCCTGGGCATGGGGTACAGCAAGGTGGTCTACGCCCTCTTCAACCCGCTCATCCAGGTGCTGCGGCCCATCCCGCCCATCGCCTACATCCCGCTGTCCATCCTGTGGTTCGGCCTGGGTAACCCGCCGGCCATCTTCCTCATCAGCATCGGGGCCTTCTTCCCCGTCCTGATGAACACCGTCACTGGCGTGCAGAACGTGGACAGCATCTACCTTCGCGTGGGCCGCAACCTGGGGGCCTCGGGGTTCACCCAGTTCACGCGCATCATCCTGCCGGCCGCCACGCCCTACATCTTCACCGGCGCGCGCATCGGCATGGGCACGGCCTTCATCGTGGTGATCGTCTCCGAGATGATCGCCGTGAACAACGGCCTGGGCTACCGCATCCTGGAGGCCCGCGAATACCTCTGGTCCGACAAGATCATCGCCGGCATGTTCACCATCGGCCTGCTGGGCCTGGGCATCGACACGGTCATGAGCCGCCTCAGCTCGCGCATGCTGCGCTGGCACCGCGGCCTGGAGCAGGGATGAGCGCCATGGACAGCCACATCTCCGTCCAGGGCGTCCACAAGGTCTTCCAGAGCGGAGGCCAGGACGTGTACGCCCTCAAGGCCATCGACCTGGAGATCGCCCGCGGCGAGTTCGTCTGCCTGCTGGGGCCCTCGGGCTGCGGAAAATCCACGCTGCTCAACGCCGTCGCGGGCTTCAGCCTGCCCAGTTCCGGGCACATCCAGGTCGACGGGGCGCCCATCACCGCCCCCGGCCCCGACCGCGGCATGGTGTTCCAGGAGTACGCCCTGTTCCCCTGGATGACCGTGGAGCAGAACATCGCCTTCGGCCTCCAGATCAAGGGGCAGCCGAAGGCCGCCATCCAGTCCAAGGTGGACAACCTGCTGGAGCTCCTGCACCTCCAGGATTTCCGGAAGCGCTACCCCAAGGACCTGAGCGGCGGCATGCGGCAGCGCGTGGCCATCGCCCGGGTGCTGGCGCTGGACTCGCCCATCATGCTCATGGACGAACCCTTCGGCGCCCTGGACGCCCTCACGCGGCGCAACCTGCAGGACGAGCTGCTGCGTCTGTGGACCGAGCTGAAGAAGACCATCCTCTTCGTCACCCACAGCATCGAGGAGGCCCTCTACCTGGCGGACCGCACCGTGGTGATGACCTACCGCCCCGGCACCATCAAGCGCGACCTGCGCGTGGACCTGCCGCGCCCCCGCGACGTGGCCAGCCCCGCCTTCAACGCCCTGAAGAAGGAGCTGAGCCTGCTCCTCATGGAAGAGCAGAACCGGCACGAGCAGGACGAGTTCCGCGGCGCGGCGGTGGACTGAGGGCCGGTCACTCCCCGGGGTTGATCACCTTGATGGGGGGCTTGGCTTCCTCCGAAGCCGGAGGCTGGGGAAGGGCCTCCCCGCCCCGGCCCCGGGTGGCCAGGGCCACGGCCAGGGTCCAAAGGGGGGCCAGGTTCAGCCAGGGCACGGCCTCGGTGACGAAGGAGGGTAGGAAGGCCCAGTGGAAGCCCACCAGGATCCACATCACGACCATGGTGACGAGATCCAGGCCCGCCCCCAGGAACCAGCCCATGGGCCCGCTGAAGTCCGCTGGGACCTGGATGGCGTCCACCGCGAGGGCGATGGCCCAGGCCACGCGGATGCGGGTCTTGCTGAGGGGAGGGATCATGGAGGAAGTCTACGCCCGGTCGCCCGGAATGCGAGGATGGAGGCTCTGCCTCCGGACGCCCCATGCCCCTTGCGCCTCCCGCCCCATCCGCCATCCGGGCCGTGATCTTCGACTTCGGCCAGGTGGTCTGCACCTTCGACAACCGCCGCATGTACCGCGCCCTCTCGGCCCTCTGCGGCCTGTCGGGGGAAGACCTGGGCCGGCGCGTGGCCCGCTCGGACCTACCCCGGGCCTATGAATCCGGCGAGATCCCCTCGTCAGCCTTCCTGGAGGGGCTGTCCACCCTGTGCGGCTTCGCCTTTTCCGAGGCCACCTTCATCCGCGCCTTCACGGACATCTTCACGCCCATTCCCTCCACCTTCGACCTGATCCGGCGCCTGAAGCCCCGCTACCGCCTGGGTCTGCTCTCCAACACCAGCCCCTGGCACGCGGAGCACGGCATCCGGACCACCAAGGTGTTCCCCCTCTTCGACGCCGCGACCTTCTCCTACGAGGTGGGCGCCATGAAGCCCGATCCCCGCATCTACCGGGACCTGCTGGTCAAGCTCCGCCTCCCGCCCGAGGCCTGCGTCTTCATCGATGACCTCCCGGAGAACGTCGAAGGCGCCCGGGCCATTGGAATGCACGGGATCACCTACCCGGGGCCGACGGCTCTCCTGGCGGCCCTCCAAGCACTTGGCGTCGAGCCCTGATCAGCGGCGGGCCTTGCCCGTGGCCCGCTCGATGCGGATGCGGATGACCGCCGTGCGGAAGAGATCCTTGCCGAGCTCCCGATCCACCACGTCCGCATGGTCCGGCGCGAAGCGCAGGCCCAGCGCCCGCAGGGCCGCCCGCTTCTCCGCTTCGTCCTCGACCAGCTCCGCGTGACCGAAGACGATGACACTGGCATAGCGGGTGGCCAGCTCCTCCGGAATGGGCTCCGCGAGAGTCACGGCGCAGTACGAGACCTTCGAGTTGACGGCCAGGTTGTCCAGCTTGTGGCCCTTCGTGGCGCAGTGGAGGATCAGGTGGCCGTCCACCACCGCGTGGTTCACGGGCACCGCATAGGGCCATCCGTCGGCATCCACCGTGGCCAGCACGCCCCACTCCGCGTCCTCGAGCAGGCGCAGGGTCTCGGCCTCGTCCAGGGCGCGGTCGCGGCGGCGGATGGGGTGGCTCGGGGCGCTCATGAACGGTCCTTCTGCTTCATCGCCAGCCAGTTCAGCGCCTCCAGAGGTGTCATGCGGCTGAGGTCCAGGGCCTCCAGCTCGGCGCGGAGGGGATCGGCCTCGGCTTCGAACAACGGCAGAGCGGGCTGAAGGACCGTGGGCGCCTTCAGGGGTGTCTCAGGGGCCTGGGCCATCAGGCGCTGGGCCTTCTGGATGACGGCCTTCGGCAGGCCCGCCAGGCGCGCCACCTGGATGCCGTAGCTGCGGTCCGCCGGGCCCTGGGCCACGCGGTGGAGGAAATGCAGCTGCTCCTCCCACTCCTGCACCTCCACGTGGAGGTTCTGGATGCGGGCGTCGTCCGCCAGCTTGGTCATCTCGAAGTAGTGCGTGGCAAACAGGGTTCGGGGCGCACCGCCCTTGAGGTCGCGGAGGAACACGGCGATGGCCTCGGCCAGGGCCAGGCCGTCACGCGTGGAGGTGCCGCGGCCGATCTCGTCGAGGATCACCAGGCTGGCGGCCGTGGCCTGGTTGAGGATCCGCGCGGTCTCCGTCATCTCCACCATGAAGGTGGACTGGCCCTTGGCCAGCTGGTCCGAGGCACCGATGCGCGTGAAGATGCGGTCCACCAGGCCGAAGCGCATGAGCTCCGCAGGCACGAAGGAGCCCGCCTGGGCCAGCACCGCCAGCAGGGCCGCCGTGCGCAGGAAGGTGGACTTGCCGCCCATGTTGGGGCCCGTCACCACGGCCATGGGCTGCGTGGCGGTGAACTGCAGGTCGTTGGGGATGCACTCGCGACCGAGGCGCGCTTCCAGCATGGGATGCCGTGCGGAGGCCAGCACCAGCTCCCGGTCCTCGCCCAGCTCCGGCCGCGTCCAGCCGGAGAGCCGCGCCCGCTCCGCCAGGGCCGCCAGCACATCCAGGGCGGCCACGGCCCGGGCCAGGCGCGTGAGGTCCGCGCGGTGCTCCAGCACCAGCGCCAGCAGCCGCTGGAACTGCAGGGCCTCCAGGCGGACCTGGTCGCTCTCGGCGCTCAGCAGCCGCTGCTCGAAGGCCACCAGCTTCTCCGTGGTGAAGCGCTCGGCGTTGGCCAGCGTCTGCTTGCGCAGGAAGTGCGCCGGCACCGCGCCCAGGTTGGCCTTCGTGATCTCGAAGTAGTAGCCGAACACCCGGTTGTACTTGATCTTCAGGCTCTGGATGCCCGAGGCCGCGCGCTCCTCCTCCTCCAGCTCCAGCATCACCTGCTTGGCGTCCCGGGCCAGACGGCGCACGGCGTCCAGCTCCGCGTCCACCCCCTCGCGGATGGCGCCGCCCTTGTCCAGGTCCAGGGGCGGAACTTCCGCGAGGACTCGCTGAAGCTCCGATAGCAACGGTGTGCAAAGCGGAGTCTCCGCCGGCCAGAGCCCCAGTTCCGCAA
Organism: Geothrix paludis; assembly: GCF_022808815.1. Taxonomy (GTDB): domain Bacteria; phylum Acidobacteriota; class Holophagae; order Holophagales; family Holophagaceae; genus Geothrix; species Geothrix paludis. The sequence goes on from NZ_JAKZLC010000005.1 coordinate 242,051, forward strand.
CCTCGGAGGCCCAGCCTTCGTCGTGGATGCGGGCGGGTAGTTTCTGGAGAACGGCCAGGCCCTCGCGCAGCTGGGCCAACTCCAGAGCCGTGGCGAGGCCCAGGGCCACGCGGCCCAGCAGGCGGTCCAGGTCCGGCACCTGATCCAGCAGGCCCTGGATGGGTGTGCGGCGGCGGTCCTCCGTGAGCCAGGCCACCTGCGACCAGCGGCGCTCCAGGGCGGTGCGATCGCGCAGGGGCTGCTCCAGCCAGGCCTTCAGCAGGCGCGAGCCCAGCCGCGTACGGCACTGGTCCAGCAGGGCCAGCAGCGAGCCCGCGCGGCCGCCGTCGAGGCCATTGGCCAGCACTTCCAGATGCCGGGCGCTGGTGGCGTCCAGCAGGGGGCCCGCCGCGCCCAGCTCCAGGGACACGCCCTGCAGGTGCGCGGGACGGCCCTTCTGCGTGGCCTCCACATGGTCCAGCAGGGCCGCCAGGGCGCCCACCGACGCCGGATAGGGGTCGAGGCCCACGCCTTCCAGGTGCTGCCAGCCAAAAAAAGCCAGCACCTGCTGCTTCGCGCGGGAAGCCTCGAAGCGCCAGGCGGGCAGGCGCGTGCGGGCGGCCTCCAGGTCGGGAAGGTCCTCGGCACCTTCGGCCAGGATCAGCTCCTGGGGGCCCAGGCGCTCCAGCGTGGCCCGCAGGGCCTCTTCGCCCTCGCCAGGCAGCACCCGCAGGGCGCCGGAAGCCAGCTGCAGCAGGGCCAGGCCCCAGGCGCTCCCCGAACGATGAAGCGCGCAGAGCCACCGGGCGTCGTCGTCCAGCCAGGTGCCGGGGGTGATGATGCGCTTGATGGCGCGGGGCAGCAGGCCCTTCACCTCCTCGGCCTTGGCCGTGGGCTCGGCAATGGCCGCGGAAAAGCCCGCCGCCAGCAGCTTGGGCAGGTACGAATCCAGCGCGAAATGGGGCACGCCGCACATGGGGGTTTCCGATTCCGTGCCCTTGCCGCGCATGGTGAGCGCGATCTCCAGCACCGGCGCCGCCCGCACGGCGTCCTCGCCCAGGATCTCGTAGAAGTCCCCCATCCGCGTGAGCAGCACCGCGTCCCCCGCCTCGCGCTTGAGGGCGGCGATCTGCTGCATCATCGGCGTGGACATGGGGACTCGGCGAAAAGAAAAAGGCGGAATCCACAGATTACACAGATGACACAGATTCAGCGCTGGACGGGCCTGCGTCTGGGATCCCCTTTCTGCTTTCCATCTGTGCCATCTGTGGAATCGGTGGACCAAATCCTTCCCCACCTCCTCCACGAGCGGGGATGATGGGGCCATGGAACGGGTGGAGTGCATCGTCATCGGCGCGGGGGTCGTGGGGTTGGCCCTGGCGCGCGAGCTGGCTCTCCGGGGCCGCGAGGTGGTGCTGTTGGAGGCGGAGGACCGCATCGGCACCGGCATCAGCTCGCGCAACAGCGAGGTCATCCACGCGGGGATCTACTACCCGACGGATTCCCTCAAGGCCCGCCTCTGCGTGGCCGGGAACCGGGCCCTCTACGCCTACTGCGCCGCCCGCGGCGTGGCGCACCGTCGCTGCGGGAAGCTCATCGTCGCCACGGAGCCCGGCCAGGTGGAGGCCCTGCGGGGACTCCGGGCCAAGGCCGAAGCCAACGGTGTGCGGGACCTCCAGTGGCTGGAGGCGGACGAAGCCCGCGCCCTGGAACCCCGGCTCCGCTGCGCCGCCGCCCTGCTGTCCCCCAGCACGGGCATCGTGGACAGCCACGGCCTCATGCGGGCCCTGCGCGTGGACGCGGAGGCCGCGGGCGCGGCCGTGGTGCTGAAGAGCCCCGTCCTCGGCGGCCTGGACACGCCGGAAGGCCTGCGGGTGGACGTGGGCGGGGCCGAGCCCATGAGCCTCGTGGCGGCGCGCGTGTTCAACTGCGCGGGCCTGGGCGCCCAAGCTGTGGCGCGGGGCTTCGCGGGCGCCCGCCCCGGCAGCGTGCCGCCCCTGCACCTCTCGAAGGGCAGCTACTTCTCCCTCTCGGGCGTGGCGCCCTTTTCGCGGCTGGTCTATCCCGTGCCCGACGGCAGCCACCTGGGCGTACACCTCACGCTGGATCTCGCCGGGCAGGCCCGGTTCGGACCGGACATGGAGTGGGTGGACCGCGAGAGTTACGACGTCGACATCCGCCGGGCGGATGGCTTCTACGCCGAGGTCCGCAAGTACTGGCCCGACCTCCCCGACGACGCCCTCCAGCCCGCGTACGCGGGCATGCGGCCCAAGCTCCATGGCCCCGGCGAACCCGCCCCCGACTTCGTCATCCAGCGGGAGGACAGCCACGGGATCCCCGGCCTGGTGAACCTGTTCGGCATCGAATCCCCGGGCCTCACCGCCAGCCTGGCCCTGGCCGTGGAAGTGGCGGGCTAGGCCGCCGCTTCACGCCGGACCACTGGACCTTCAAGGCCGAGGTTCTCTACGTGGACTTCGGCAAGGTCTCCCACGCGGATGCCGGGTTTTCTGAGACACGGTGGGCCCGAGGGTCGATAATCCTGAGACTCGTCCATGACCGACCTCCTCCCGGATCCTCCCTCGCCCTCTTCCGGCCCCCGCGGAAGCGGGGACGACTGGACCGCCGCCACCCCGGAACCGCCCCAGGATGCGACCCGGCTCGAGCGGGCCGACGGGTCCTCCCAGAGCTCCGGCGACCGCGCCCCCGGCCTGAGCCACGAGGAACTCCTGGCCCGCTTCCCGCTGCCCAGGGAGGGGCGCTACGAGGCCCTGGAGGTGGTCGCCGAGGGTGGCATGGGGGTGGTCTACCGGGCCTTCGACCGCCAGCTGCAGCGCACCGTGGCCATCAAGCTCCTCAAGCGGCTGGAGCGGGAGGACACCGAGCGCTTCCTCCAGGAGGCGCGAGTCCAGGCCCAGCTGGAACACCCGAACATCTGCCACATCTTCGAGGTCGGCGAGGCGAAGGGGCACCCCTACCTCGTCATGCAGTTCGTGGATGGCCCGACCCTCCGGGAAGCCAATGCGGACCTCGGCCTGCGGGCCAAGGTGGAGGTCATCCTCCAGACCGCCGAGGCCCTGCACGCCTGCCATCGCGCCGGCATCGTCCACCGCGACGTCAAGCCCGGCAACGTGATGCTGCAGAAGACCGACAAGGGCCTGCACGCCTATCTCATGGACTTCGGTGTGGCGCGGGATCTGGACGCCATCTCGCACACCCACACCCACGCCATCATGGGCACCCCGGCGTACCTGAGCCCCGAGCAGGCGCTGGGCCGGGCTGACAAGGTGGACCGCCGCTCGGATGTCTACGCCCTCGGCACCCTCCTCTACGAGTGCGTCGCGGGAGTGCCCCCCTTCCGGGGCGCGACCCCGCTGACCCTGCTGAGGAGCATCGCCGAGGACGAGCCCGTGCCCCCCGCGCGCCTCGCCCCCGGGCTCCCGCGAGATCTCCAGACCATCATCCTCAAGGCCCTGGAGAAGGAACCCGAGCGCCGCTACGACTCGGCCCGGGCCTTCGGCGAGGACCTCCGCCGCTTCCTCGACGGCGATCCGATCCAGGCCCGGCGCCCTTCCATTCTCTACCGCGCGGATCGGCTCTTCCGGCGGAACCGGCCGGCGGCGATCCTCCTGACCTGTTTCCTCCTGGCGGCGGTCTATGGCCTCTTCGCCGCCCTGAGGGCCCGCTCCCAGGCGCGCTTCGCCCAGCAGCTGGCCCAGGAGGTGGAGCGCCTCAACAGCCGCATCTTCCAGGTGCGCAGCCTGCCCCGCCATCCCACAGGTCCGGAGCTCCTGGAGGTCCGCGCCGCCCTGGCGCGGCTCCAGGCGGAAACCGAGGCCCAGGGGCGCTGGGCCCAGGGGCCCGCCCGCCTCGCCCTCGGTCGCGGCCACCTCGCCCTGGGAGACCTGGAACAGGCCCGCATCCAGCTTGAGGCGGCACGGAAGGCCGTGCCCCGGGATCCGGATGCGGCCCAGGCCCTCGGCACCACCCTGGCGCGCCTTTATGTGTCGGAGCTCGAGGGCCTCCATGGCCAGGCCCTGGAGGAGCGCCGCCGGGACCTGGAGTCCACCCTCCGCGGCCCGGCCCTGGCCCTCCTGCGTGAGGCCCAGGGCCGAAGCCTGGAGGGTTCCGCCTACGCCGAGGGGCTGCTCGCCCTCGTGGAGGGCCGCCACGACGAGGCCCTGCAGAAGGCGAAGGAGGCCCAGGCCCTTCAGCCCTGGTTCCCGGAGCCCTGGCTGCTGGAGGCCGAAGTCCGCCAGGAGGTGGCCTTCGACCTTCTCGCCAAGGGCCGGCGGGAGGACGCCCTGGCCCAGATCGGAGAGGAGGGCGTCGCGCTCGCGGCGGCCCAGGACCGCGCCCGCAGCGCCCCCGAGCCCCTGGTGGAGGAGGCCCAGCGCCGCTTCGTCCTGCTGGGCCTGAAGGTGGACCAGGGTCAGGCCACCCCCGTGGATCGGGACTGGGCACTCACCCCCGTCCGCGAAGCCCTGACGGTGGACCATGACAACTGGCGGGCGTACAGCTACGGGACCGCCATCCACCGCCGCTGGGCCGCCTACCTCCTGAACCGCGGAGAGGATCCCAGCTCCGAACTCGACGCCGCCGCGGCGGACGCCGAAATGGCCCTGGCGCTCCGGCCGGCCGAAGCCGCCCTGTGGGTGAACTGGGCCACGGTCCTGCGCAACCGCGCCGAGCGCGAGATGGCCCAGGGACGCGATCCGGAGCCCTTCCTGTCCAAGGCCGAGGCCGGCCTTCAGAAGGCGCTCCAGCAGCCGCGCCTGCACGACTACCTCCTGGATGCGCTCGGCAACATCCACGCCCTGCGGGGCGAGCGCCAGCTCCAGACCGGGAAGGATCCGACGCCGGAGGTGCGGACCGCCGCCGACCACCTGGAAGCCGCCTCCGCCATGCGCCCCTGGGTCGGCCACGACTACAGCGAGGGCGCGGCCTACCAGACTCTGGCCCAGTATCAGGCCTGGGCCGGCGCCGATCCCCACGCCGCGCTGGAGGAGGCCCTGCGCTGCCACCGGAAGGGCCTGACCCTCCAGCCCTCCTCGCGCCTTTCGCGCCTGGGCCTGGCCACCGCCCTCCTGGACCGGGCGGCCGCAGACCTGGCCCGGGGCCGGGACGCCACCGCGGACCTGGCCGAAGCCCGCCGGGAGATCGGGACCGTTCTGGCCCGGGGTCCTGGCCAGGCGGACGCCCTGGCGGCCAGCGCCCGCGAGCGGCTGCTTTCGGCCCTCGCCGGCCGCGCCTCCGCGATGGCCCGGGAGGCCCTGGCCCTCCAGAGACGCGCCGTGATGGCCGCCCCCGGCAACCCCGGCCTCCAGCTCGCCTGGGGAGCCCTGGCCCTCGAGGCCGCCCGGGAGCTGCGGCTGCCCCTGGACCCCGGCGCGGCCGCCGCCCTCCGCGCCGTCGCCAGGACACGCCCCTGGGACGGCTGGGCCCAGCTGCTGGACGCAGAGCGGCTGAAGCGGGAGGGCCGCCCGGACGAGGCCCGGAGCCTGACGGCCAAGGCCCTCCAGCTCAACCCGACCTTGAAGCGCGAGGCGGCGAGGCGGGGCCTGGCCTGATCAGGCGGGAGGTCCAAGTCATCCTCCAGGCGGTCGGCGTGCCTCCCGGAACTGCCGATACTGGGCGAGCCAGCCGGAGGCCTCGCTCTGGGGCTTCGCCTCCAGTCGGCAGGCTCATGGGGAAGGGTTCGGCCAGAGCCTTGACAGGCGGGTGGAATCTTCGGGGGTGACGAAGGTGGTGCCAAGGAGGTTCAGGGTTCATATAATTTTTGGAAGAAAATTTTAGTGCAATCAAATCATATTTGCATCACCATGGAACCCGAGGTGGTCCATGTCCCTCCTTCCCTTCACCCAGAAAGCCAACGACGCCCTGGTGGCCGCCCGCGAGCGGGCCGTGGCGGACCAGCACCCGGAGCTGGTGCCCCAGCACCTCCTGCTGGCCCTGCTGGCTCCCGAGGCCGGGCTGCGCCCCCTGCTGGAGCGGGCCGGGCTGGCGCCCGACTCCATCCAGGGGCTGGTGGACGCCGCCGATGAGCTCGTCTCGAAGCTCCCCCGGGCCGTGGGCGGCGCCGAACCCCAGGTGGGCCCGGCCTTCCGGCACTTCCTGGAGGTGGCCAGTGACACGGGCCGAGGCCTGGGCGACCGGTTCCTGGCCACGGACGCCCTGCTGCTGGCCCTCAGCAACGCCCACACGGACGCCAAGAAGGTGCTGGAGCGCTTCGGCCTGGACCGGAAGACGCTGGAGGCCGCCATCCGCGAGACCCGCAAGGGCTCGAAGGTGGAGGACGAGAAGGCCGAAGAGAAGTTCGCCAGCCTGGAGAAGTACGCCAAGGACTACACGGCCCTGGCCGAGGCCGGGAAGCTCGATCCGGTGATCGGGCGCGACGAGGAGATCCGCCGCGTGCTGCAGGTGCTCTCCCGGCGCACCAAGAACAATCCCGTGCTCATCGGCGAGCCCGGCGTGGGCAAGACCGCCATCGTGGAGGGCCTGGCCCAGCGCATCCACAAGCGCGATGTGCCCGAGAGCCTGAAGGGCCTGCGCGTCATGGGCCTGGACATGGGCTCGCTGGTGGCGGGCACCCAGTACCGGGGCCAGTTCGAGGAGCGCCTCAAGGGCGTCATCGAGGAGGTCGAGAAGGCCGAGGGCCAGATCGTCCTCTTCATCGACGAGCTGCACCTGCTGGTGGGCGCGGGGGCGGTATCGGGCGGCATGGACGCCGCCAACCTGCTGAAGCCGGCCCTGGCCCGGGGCGAGCTGCGCTGCATCGGAGCCACCACCCTGGATGAGTACCGCAAGCACATCGAGAAGGACGCGGCCCTGGAGCGCCGCTTCCAGCCCGTGCTCGTGGACGAGCCCTCCGTGGAGGACGCCATCTCCATCCTGCGCGGCCTGAAGGAGCGCTACGAACTGCACCACGGCGTGCGCATCCAGGACGCCGCCCTGGTGGCCGCCGCCCAGCTGAGCCAGCGCTACATCTCCGACCGCTTCCTGCCGGACAAGGCCGTGGACCTCATGGACGAGGCCGCCAGCGCCGTGCGCATGCAGATCGACAGCCGCCCCACGGAGATCGACGTCCGCGAGCGCCGCGAGATGCAGCTGCAGCTCGAACGGCATTCGCTGACGAAAGAGAAGGATGCCGCCAGCCGCGCGCGACTGGCCGAACTGGACAAGGAACTCGCTGAGCTGAACGAGGAGCTGAGCAAGCTGCGGGCGCAGTGGGAGAACGAGAAGAAGGTCATCGAAGGCACCCGCGGGCTCCAGAAGAAGCTGGACGACCTGCGCATCGAGCTGGACCAGGCGAAGACGAAGGGCGAGTACGAGCGGGCCTCACGCCTCGAGTACGGCGAGATCCCGGCCCTGGAGAAGCAGATCACCGCCACCTCGCCCAAGGAGAGCGCCATGCTGCGCCTCGAAGTGGGCGAGCCGGACGTGGCGGCCATCGTGAGCCGCTGGACCGGCATCCCCGTGAGCCGCATCCTCGAGGGCGAGGTGGAGAAGCTCCTGAAGATGGAGGCCCGCCTGGGTGAGCGCGTGGTGGGTCAGGACCCTGCCCTCACGGCCATCTCCGACGCCCTACGCCGCAACCGGGCGGGCCTGGGCGATCCCAAGCGGCCCATCGGCAGCTTCCTCTTCCTGGGCCCCACGGGCGTGGGCAAGACCGAAGTGGCCCGGGCCCTGGCGGAGTTCCTCTTCGACGATGAGAACGCCCTGGTCCGTATCGACATGAGCGAGTTCACGCACGAGGCCGACGCCACTCGCCTCATCGGCGCCGCGCCGGGCTACGTGGGCTACGAGGAAGGCGGCCGTCTCACCGAGGCCATCCGCCGCCGGCCCTACGCCGTCATCCTCCTCGACGAGATGGAGAAGGCCCACCCCCGCACCTTCGACCTCTTCCTCCAGGTGCTGGAGGACGGCCGCCTCACGGACGGCCAGGGCCGCACGGTCAACTTCCGCAACACCGTGGTGCTCATGACCACCAACCTGGGCAGCCAGGCCATCTTCGATGCCGGCGGCGATGCCACCAAGGCCGAAGCCGCAGTGAAGGCGGCCCTGCACGGCCACTTCCGGCCCGAGTTCCTGAACCGGCTGGACGAGGTGGTGATCTTCCGCTCGCTGGACCAGGCCGACATGAAGGCCGTGGCCCGCATCCAGCTGAAGCGCGTGGAGGCCCTGCTGAAGGAGCAACGGCTGGACCTGGAAGTTCCGGAGGACGCGCTGGACTGGCTGGCGTCGGAGGGCTTCGATCCCCACTACGGCGCCCGCCCGCTCAAACGGCTCATCCAGCAGTCCGTCGTCAATCCGCTGTCCCGCCTCATCCTCCAGGGCCAGCTCCAGCCCGGCGGCCGGGCGCTGCTCTCGGTCCGCGACGGCCAGCTCCTGGTCGAGGGTGAGGCCGTCCAGTAGACGCCCTCGCCCGGCAACCGTTCACCCCGCGCTCCGCTTGGGTTCACGGGCCGGGCCTGCTCCCCCGCGAACGGACGCGCCACTGGCGCGTCCTCCCACTCGGCCTGCGCTGCGCTTGACCTCGCGGAGCGGGTCCCGCGGCTTCGACCCCCACTACGGCGCCCGACCGCTCAAGCGGCTCATCCAGCAGTCCGTGGTGAACCCGCTGTCCCGCCTCATCCTCCAGGGCCAGCTCCAGCCCGGCGGCCGGGCCCTGCTCTCGGTCCGCGACGGCCAGCTCCTCGTCGAGGGTGAGGCCGTCCAGTAGGCGCCCTCGCCCGGCAGCCGTTCACCCGGCGCTCCGCTTGGGCTCACGGGAGATGCGGGCAGAAAACGCCGCATCCGTGCGAAACTTGCCCCAGGCTTGGCCCCACCCGATGAGGCCCAGGTACACGGAGCCCGCGTGCCTCTCTCTCCTCCCATCCCCATCTTGATCGTGGACGACGAGGCCGATCTCCGGAACCTCCTGGTGGAGGCCCTGGTGGACCATGGCTATGACGCGACCGGTGCCGAGGATGGCGCCCGGGCCCTGGAGCAGGTCCGCCAGAAGCATTTCCCGGTCATCTTCACGGACCTCAACATGCCGGGCGGGCTTTCAGGCCTGGAGCTGCTGCGGGCCATCCACGACGAGGACCCACGCAGCCTCGGCATCCTGATGACGGGCTACGCGACCACGGAATCGGCCATCCAGGCCCTCAAGCGCGGGGCCTACGACTTCATCCAGAAGCCCTTCAAGTTGGTGGAGATCGAGGCCAGCCTGGGGCGCGCCCTGGAGCACTACCGGCTGCTGCGGGAGAACGAGGAGTACCAGCAGAACCTCGAACGCATGGTGGAGGCCCGCACCCAGGAGATCCTGGGCCTGAAGAACGACATCGAGCGGCTCTTCGAAGGCTTCGTGAACGCCTCCGTGACCGCCATCGAGGCCCGCGATCCCAGCACCTCCGGCCACTCCAGCCGCGTGGCCGAGCTCACCGTGGGCCTGGCGGAGGCTGTGAATGGCACGCCCAACGGCCCCTACGGCCAGCTCCACTTCACGCCGATCCAGATCCGCGAGATCCGCTACGCCAGCCTGCTCCACGACTTCGGGAAGGTCGGGGTCCGCGAGCAGGTGCTGGTGAAGGCCAAGAAGCTGCCCCACGAGCGGCTGGAGAGCCTCTATCAGCGCCTCCACCAGCGTTCCGTCGAATCGTTGCGGGACCGGGTCCTCGAGGCCTGGGGACAGGGGCGGACCTTCGACGAGATCCAGCTCGAGGAGCTGCTGCGCCGCCAGGAGGAGGAGACCCGGCGCATCATGGACCTGGTGCGGCGGAGCAACGAGCCCACGGTCCTGCCCCAGGAGGTGGCCCAGGAGTTGGACCGGCTGGAGGACCTCACCTATCAGCATTGGAGCGGGGACCGCCGGGTCCTCTTCGAGCCCGACGATCTGGACCTGCTGCGGATCCCCAAGGGGAGCCTCTCCACCGAGGAGCGGGAGGAGATCCAGAGCCATGTCACCCACACCTACCGCTTCCTCACACAGATCCCCTGGACCCACGAGCTGGCCGGCGTGCCCGACATCGCCTACGCCCACCACGAGCGCCTGAACGGGAACGGGTACCCCAGGCGCCTGACAGAGCCGGATATCCCGGTGCAGAGCCGGCTCATGGCCGTGACCGACGTGTACGACGCCCTCACCGCGGCCGACCGCCCCTACAAGGCCGCCGTGAGCCTGGAGCGCAGCCTGGAGATCCTGGACCAGGAGGCCAAGGTGAACCTGCTGGATGCCGAGGCCCTGCGCATCTTCATCGAGGCCCGGATCTACGAGCGCACCATGGTGCACGGGAGAACGAACGTCTCATGACCGGCGCCGGCCCTCAAGGTAAGGTGAGGGGATGACCAGCCCGCAGCAGCTTCTCTGGACCGGCTTCCGGGGCCTCGACACCGCGGAGGTGGATCTCCCGTTCACCCCTGGGGGGATCATCCTCTTCGGGCGGAACCTGGACCCGGACCCCGCGGCCGGCCCCGCCCGCTGCCGGGCCCTCGTCGACGGCCTCCAGGCCCGCTACGGACGGGACCTGCCGCTGGCCGTGGCCCTGGACCAGGAGGGCGGGCCCGTGAGCCGCCTGCGCCCCTGGGTGGGAGCCACCCCGCCCCTGCGGCGCATCTGGACCGGCGGCGGTGCTCCGGCCTGCGAGGCCTGGGGCCGCCTCTGGGGCGAGGGTCTCCGTCTGCTGGGCTTCAACGTGGACTTCGCCCCCGTGGTGGACCTCTGGGACGGCCACCCGGACGCGGGCATCGGCGACCGGGCCGCCAGCGGGGAGCCTTCCGAGGTCGCCGCCGCCGCCGGGGCCTTCCTCCACGGCCTGGAATCCACCGGCGTCCGGGGCTGCCTGAAGCACTTCCCCGGCCTGGGCGGCACGACCCTGGACAGCCACAAGGGCCTGCCCGGCCTGGAGGAGGCCGCCCAGGTGGATCGCAACGCGGCCGCCTTCCTCCCCCTCGCCCACGCGGACCGGCTGGTGATGGTGGCCCACCTCCGTACGCCCGCCTCGACCCCCCTGCCCGCCAGCCTGCACCGCGGCTCCGTGGCCGGGAACCCCTGGGGCATCCAGGGGCGCTTCCTGCCGGACGACCTGGAGATGGGCGGCTGCGCGGATTGGAGCTGGGACGACCGGGTGCGCCTGTCGCTGGAGGCCGGCCACCAGTGGCTGCTGGTCTGCCAGAGCCCCGAGGGCTGGACCGCCTGCGCGGAGGCCGCGACCCGCCTTCCCGAGTCCCTGTGGGCCTCCCCCCTTCAAGCCGCTCGGGCCATGCGGCGCCACCTGCCCCCCGCCCCGCCCTTCGGGGCCGCGGCCTGGGACGGCTGGCTCAAGCGGCTCCGGAGCGCAGCCGATAGGGTCTGATGAGCGCCCGCGTCCTCATCGTCGACGACAACGCCATGATCCGGAACGAGATCAAGGCGGTCCTCATGCGCGACGGGGGATTCACGCACTTCCTGGAAGCCGCGGACGGCCTCACGGCCTTCAAGACCATCATGGAGACGCCGCCGGACCTGGTGCTCTGCGACCTGGTGATGCCGGGCTTCGACGGCCTGAAGTTCCTCGGCCTCAAGGCCAGCCGCAAAGAGCTGGAGCAGATCCCCGTGATCATGCTCACCGCCGAGGACGACCTGGACCGCAAGGCCGAGATCCTGGCCCGGGGAGCCTCCGACTACGTCACCAAGCCCTTCCACGAGAAGGAGCTCCTGGCCAGGGTCCGCATCCACACCAAGCTCAAGCGCCTCCAGGACGAGCTCCGCGAGATGAACGCCCGCCTCGAAGGGCTGTCCGTCACCGACGCCCTCACGGGCCTGGCCAACCGGCGCCTCCTGTACTCCCGGCTGGAGGAGGAGGTACGGCGCGCCCGGCGCACCAAGGTGCCGCTCTCCGTCGTGATGATCGACATCGACCACTTCAAGAACGTGAACGACACCTACGGCCACGCCATGGGCGACCTGGTGCTGCGCAACATCGGGGCCCTGCTGAACGCGTCCATCCGGGCCACGGACCTGGCCGCGCGCTACGGGGGGGAGGAGCTCACCCTGGTGCTTCCCTACACCGACGGCGCCGCGGCCCTCCAGGTCGCCGAGGGCCTGCGGCTGAAGATCGCCGACCAGGCTCACACCCTGGGCGGCACCACCCTCCAGAAGACCGTCAGCCTCGGTGTCTCCTCCCGCAGCGGCCAGGCCGAGATGCCCGGCGCGGAGGAGCTGCTGAAGCTGGCCGACGAAGCCCTCTACCGCGCCAAGCAGGGTGGGAGGAACCGGGTGGAACGGGCGGAGTAGCCATCCGCTGTCGGCTCTCAGCTATCAGCTGTCAGCCAATGCAAAAAAGGACGCGGCCCGCAGGGCCGCATCCTTTTCCACGGAGAGCTGATGGCTGAGAGCTGACAGCCTATTTCGCCGCCTTCCGCAGCGCCTCGATCTTGTCCGTGTTCTCCCAGCTGAACTCCGGGCGGCCGAAGTGGCCGTAGGCGGACGTCGCCCGGTAGATGGGCTTGCGGAGATCCAGGGCCTCGATCATGGCCTTGGGGGTGCAGCTGAACACCTCGCGCACGGCGCGGACGATGGCTTCGTCCGACACCTGGCCCGTGCCGAAGGTGTCCACGGCGATGGAGACGGGCTCGGCCACGCCGATGGCGTAGGCCAGCTGGATCTCGCAGCGGTCCGCCAGGCCGGCGGCCACGATGTTCTTGGCGATGTAGCGGCCCATGTAGGCGGCGCTGCGGTCCACCTTGCTGGGGTCCTTGCCCGAGAATGCGCCGCCGCCGTGGTGGCCGCTGCCGCCGTAGGTGTCGACGATGATCTTGCGGCCCGTGAGGCCCGTATCGCCCATGGGCCCGCCCACCACGAAACGGCCGGTGGGGTTCACGTGGAAGATGGTCTGCGCGTCCAGCAGGTCCTGGGGCAGGGCCGCCTTGATGACATCCTGGACCACCGCGTCGCGGATGCTGTTCTGGGTGATGTGCTCGTCGTGCTGGGTGGAGATGACAACGGTGTGGATGCGCTTGACCTGGTCCCCGTCGTATTCCACGGTCACCTGGGACTTGCCGTCGGGACGCAGCCAGGGCAGCTCGCCGTTCTTGCGGACCTCGGCCAGCTTCCGCGTGAGCATGTGGGCGAAGTGCACGGGCGCGGGCATCAGCTCCGGCGTTTCCCGGCAGGCGTAGCCGAACATCAGGCCCTGGTCGCCGGCGCCGCCGGTGTCCACGCCCATGGCGATGTCGGGGCTCTGCTGGTCGATGGTGACCATCACCGCGCAGGTGGCGTAGTCGAAGCCCTTGATGTGGTGGTCGTAGCCGATGTCCTTCACGACGTCACGCACCAGCGCGGCGACGGGGATGTAGGTCTCGGTGGTGATCTCGCCCGCCACCAGCACGAGGCCCGTGGTGAGCAGGGTCTCACAGGCCACGCGGCTGCGAGGATCGTCCTTGAGGGCCGCGTCCAGCACGGCGTCGGAGATCTGGTCCGCCATCTTGTCGGGATGGCCTTCGGTGACGCTTTCGGATGTGAAGAGATGACGCCCCTGGGCGGCCATGCCTGACTCCTGGGAACTCCTCCGGACGATCTCGGAGGAAACGGAAAGTATATCGTGGGACCTCAGGTTCATACATCTTTCGGATGACGCGGGAAACCTTGCCATGCCCTAACCTGTGGGATTAAGGTGGGATGTTTCCATCCCCGCAGCGATTGCCCCAAGCCCCCTCAGTGGAGGAACCCATGATTCTCTTCCGTCGTCCGGCGCTGGCCCTCACGCTGATGGCCGCGTCCATCCTGATGGTGTCCACCGCGTGCAAGCGTGAGGATCCGCAGATCCGGGAACTGACCCAGAAGGCCGCCGAGGCCGACAAGGCCAGCCAGCAGGCCGGCCAGGCCAGCGCGGAGCAGCAGAAGAAGCTGGCCCAGGCCGGCGTGAACGACATCAAGCCCAATGCCGAGACCCTCCAGCTCACGGATGAGCAGAAGAAGGCCCTGGAAGAGCGCATCAAGAACGAGAAGAACAGCTCCTACCAGGCCCTCCTCCAGGAAGTGCTCGACAAGGACAAGGAGATCAAGGACCTGAACTCGAAGATCGCCAAGTTGAAGGCCGACCTGCCCAAGCCTGACGTCGCCCGTCCCAACGACAGCCACTATGGCATGGCCATGCGCTTCCTCAAGAAGAAGGGCGTGTCCGAGGCCGAGGCCAAGAAGCTGGTGAGCCGCGTGGCCATCATGGAGAAGCTGGCGCCCGGCTTCGAGGTCTACCACTTCTACGCCAACGGCACCTACGGCACCTGGGTCTCCCAGGGCAAGGCGAAGATCACCCCCAACGACCTGATGCGCCAGGAGCGCGAGAAGATCGAGGGCGAGCGCGACGAGGCCGTGGCCCAGAACGAGAAGCTGCAGGAAGAAGTCACGGACCTCGAGACCCAGAAGCAGAAGATCACCGAGGAGATCGCCGGGCTCCAGACCGAGCGCGCCAACCTGATCGACGAGCGCACCAAGCTGCAGGCCGACAACGCCGGCCAGTTGGCCAAACTCAACTCGCTGCACTACGTCATCGGCAACCGCGACACCCTGAAGTCCGAGGGCGTCATCGAGATCCCCGTCTTCGCCAAGGACCGGGCCGGCAAGAACTGGCGCGACGAGGTCTTCACCCAGAGCCTCGACCTCCGCTCCGGCAAGACCATCACCATCAAGGCTTCCGATGTGGGCCTGAAGAAGATCGGCAAGGTGAACGTGGTACCCGGCTCCTACCTGAAGGACGAACACTACAAGCTCACCATCAGCCCCGACAAGCAGACCGCCACCGTGGAGCTCATCACGGTGAGCCGCTTCAAGAACGACAAGGTCGTCTTCGCCGTCACCGACTGACCTACCCGGAGTCAACAAGGGGCCCCAACCGGGGCCCCTTGTTTTTGTGTGGCAATTCCACGCCGGGCCGCCTATTGTCATCAAACCAATCCAGGACCGACTCCACTTCAACCCCACCCAATGAGGTGACGCGATGCTTTCACGCTTGAATCAGGCGCTCCTCGGCGCTTCCCTGCTGACGCTCCTGGCCTGCAGCGGCGCCGGGGACTCCAAGGCCCCCACGATCGTCACCGGCCCCGGCTACATGCCGAGCACCACCACCCCGGTCTTCGACCCGGCCAACGCGAACGTGCCTCTGCCGAACGTCCTGGCCACGGCCACGGCCGCGGACCCCCTGACGGGCCGGGCCCCGAACAAGCCCATGTCGCCCCCTGAGGCCCTGGCCTACGTGAACCTCCATGAGATGGGCGGCACCAACGCCGTCTCCGGCCTGAACGCCCCGATCTACATCCAGTTCAACGCCGCCGTGGACGCCACCACCGTCACCGCCGCCAACGTCAAGGTCTTCCAGATCACCCCGGACGCGGCTGGCACCGAGAACAACCCCCTCGGCTTCGCGGATGTCTCCGGGATGTTCTCCTATCGCTACACCGCCGGCGGCACGGACCTGTTCCTGTTCCCGAACTTCCCCCTAGTGCCCGGCACCCGCTACCTCTACGTGGTCACCAACCGCGTGAAGGACACCGCCGGCAAGCCGATTTCCGCCTCCCCCTACTTCGAGGCCCTCAAGTCCACCACCCCGCTCACCGGCTCCTTCGCGGCGCTGGAGCCCATCCGGGCCAACGTCCTCAGCGGCTCCACCATCCTCTTCTCCGGCTACGCCAAGGTGATGAACGACCTCATCACCGCCGCCGCCACCACCACCGTCGCCCAGCGGTCCGACATCGCCGTGATGGGCCGGTTCATCACCACCGGGGCGGGCGCCATCTCGGCCACCACCACCAGCCCCTCCGCCTCCGGCGCCGTGCTGCTGCCCGTGGAATCCGCCCTCCGGAAGTTCGCCGCCGGCGCGACCCTGGGCGGCCTCTCCGGCAAGACCTGGTCGAACGCGGCCACCATTCCGGCCAACACCCTTCCCGGCGGTCCCTTCACCACGTTCGTGAAGGGCGGTGCGCCCAGCCCCGACAACTACTGGCAAGCCGTCCTGGGCAGCGGCACCGCCACGGCCCCCGCCACGGTCGGCCTGGTCGCGCTCGGCACCTTCGCCAGCGGCGACCTGAACGTGGATCCCGTGCTGGCCTCGGCCAATGCCGCCACCATGAACCTGACGGGCACCACCGGCGCCTACAATCCCGCCGCCGGCGTCACCCAGGCCTTCCGTGACACCAACCATGTGCTCACCGGCTTCTACCACACCGACCGCACCGTCAACTTCGTCTACATCGCCCCGGATCCCACGCTGGTCACCCGGCCGGCGAACGGCTACCCGCTGGTGATCTACCAGCACGGCATCACCTCCCAGAAGGAGACGGTGATCGCCCTGGCCCAGACCCTCACGGCCAGCGGCTATGCCCTCATCGCCATCGACCTGCCCCTCCACGGCCAGAACGCATTTCCGGGCCACACCACCGGCACCCAGTGGGGCAATGACTTCATGGCCGTGGGCGCCCCCCTCGCCACCCGCACCAACATGCAGCAGGCCGTCGTGAACCTCACCCGGCTCGAGCTCGTCACCAAGACCGGCGGCCTCAGCACCGCGCTGGCCACGGCCGGGTTCGCCGCCGAGACCCCGGACATCACCACGAGCCCCAGCAACATCAAGTTCGTGGGCGTGAGCCTCGGCGCCATCACGGGCGCCTACTACCTGGCCTCCAACACCACCCTGAGCGCCAGCGGCGCCCCCTACGCGCAGGCCACCCTCGACAATGACATGAAGGGCTTCCTGAACTGCCCCGGCGGCCGTCTGGCCTACCTCATCAGCAACAGCCCGGCCTTCGGCCCGGCCGTCAACGCCGGCCTCAGCGCCGCGGGCATCCCCAAGGGATCCCCCACCTACAACGCCTTCTTCCTCCTCACCCAGGCGATCGTGGATCCCGTCGACCCGGCCACCCTCACCACCCCCCTGGCCTCGGGCCTGCCCAGCCGCCTCTCGGGCCGCCTCACCATCCAGGAGGCGACCTCCTCCACCTTCGACGCCTACGGCAACACCACCAGCACCGACGGCGACCAGGTGATCAGCAACGTCTACACCCGCTACTTCGCGAACGCCCTGGGAGGCCGGGCCGTGCTCGGCACCTCGGCGGCCGCGGCCGTCGGCCCGAACTTCGATCAGGTCGCCTACCTGGCCAACGGAACCTACACCGTCGGCGGCGCTTCCACGGCGCATGCGGCCGGCGTCGTGGGCACGCCGTTCATGTTCACCCTGAACCCCGGCCCCTCCCCCAAGGTGGTGAGCGCCGACGCCTCCGTGCTCGGCACCACGCCCAAGGAAGGCTACTTCCAGTTCGACCAGACGGGGGTCGCCCACGCCTTCCTCCTGAACCCGGCGAATCCGGTGGCCGTCACGCTCGGCCAGCGCCAGTTCGCCTACTGGCTGGGCACGGGCCTGGTCGTGGATCCCACCCAGCAGGGCGCCACCCTGCCCATCGCGCCGGGCACGCCCCTGCCCGCGTCCATGATCTTCCAGGCCCCCAGCTCGGTGACCATCCTCGGCCACTGATCCTCGGCTACGTCCAATAGAGGCGGGGCTTCGGCCCCGCCTCTTTGTCTCTACCCTTCCAGCTCCGGGAAGGCCGCGAGCAGCTGCTTCCGCGCCTCCAGCAGCTCCGGCACAGCCGGGTCCCGGCGGCGGCGGAAGCCGCGGATGGCCTGGAGGTCCTCTCCGGCTCGCTCGAGGGCCGGGAGGCCGAGGAGGACCGCCAGCAGGGCCAGGGGCGGGACCAGGGCGAGGGGCCAGCCCCAGCGGCTGCCGGCCAGGGCCCCCAAGACCAGCGCCCAGAGGGGGTGCAGCAGGAGCCCCGCCAGCAGCTTCAGGGTGGCCGCCTGGTCCCCCTCGTCGGTGAACCGGCCCGCCACCCAGCCCACCAGGCGATAGGAGGGCCAGAACAGCAGCGCCGGTGGAAGCAGCAGGGCCGCCAGGCCCAGCCGCAGGGCGGCGCCCGGCAGCCAGCGGCGGACCTCCGCGCCCGGATAGGGATGCCCCACCTGATCGGGCCGGACACCCTTGGCCCGGAGCCAGGCCTGGACCCCATGGATCCGGGCCTCTAAGGCAGCCAGGTCCTCCTCCGGCAGCGCGGCGAGGTGCGGCACCAGGGCCCGCACCCGGCGGCGCAGGACCTCCAGGTCCACGCGGCTGCCGGGCGCCTCTGTCAGGAGCCAGGCCACCTCCTGGGCCAGGGCCAGCACCCGAACCTCCTCATCGTGGAGGGTGAGGGGCTTGAGGGCGGCCCGGATGCGGGCGGTCAGCTCCGCCACGGCCTCCGGATCGGCCCCCCGCGGCGCGAGATCCCCCCAAGCCACGGGCTCGCCCACCCGCAGGAGGACGCTGTGGCGGAAGGTGGCGCGATCCCCGTAGACCAGGCCCGCGGGCACCAGGGCCACCGGCACGGGGCTGGACAGGGCCATCCGGGCGGCGCCGGTCTTGAGGGGGGCCAGGTCCGCTTCCGAGTGGCTCACGCCCTCCGGGAACATGGCCACGGAGCCACCTCCGGCCAGCACGTCGTGGACCTTCCGGAAGCACTGCTGGATGGTCTCCGGCGTGGCGCCGCCATCCTTGGGCCGGGTCACGGGGATGGCCCGGAAGGCCGCCAGGAAGGGCCGAAGGGGCGCGAACTTCCACAGCGTGGCCTTGGCCAGCCAGCCAGCCCGGCGCTCCAGGAGGGCCCCCGCCGCCAGGGGATCCAGCAGCCCGTTCGGATGGTTCAGGAGGATCAGGCAGGGACCCGGCGGCAGGTCCGGGCCTTCCCGGCGGAGGGCGCGGAACCAGATCCGCCCCAGCAGCCGCGCGACCCGGCTGGCCGCCACGTCAGGCCTTCGCCGGCCGGTGCCGCGCCCACCAGAGCGCTGCGCCGCTGAGGACGATGGCCGGCAGGACGAGGGTGAGGGCCTGGGCCAGGGCGTCGCCGCCGGATCGTCCGGCGGCGTGCAGCGCATCCGCCCGGCGGCCCACCAGCTCGGGGCTGATGGCGTCCCCCAGCAGGTGGATGAGGAGCACGTTCACCGCCACCCCTGTGGCCCGGATGCTGGCGGGCAGGCTGCTGACCGTGAGGGCGTTGACGGGACTGGTGTTCACGAAGAGCAGGAACATGCCCACGAAGAACAGGGCATAGGCCGTCCCCAGGTGGCCGGTGGCCAGGGCCCAAGCCACCACCGGCGCCGAGGCCACCAGGGTGAGGCCCGAGATCCCGGCCCCCGCATCGGGCCAGCGCTTCTGCCAGCGGTCCGTGAGCCAGCCGCCCAGGAAAGTCCCCAGGATGCCCGTCACCACCGCCAGCGCCCCGAAGACGAGGCCCGCCCGGGCGGTGGACACGCCAAACCGGCGCTGGACCAGGGTCGGCCCCCAGGTGCTGAGGCCTCCCATGGCGAAGGTGTAGGCCACGTAGCTGGCGGTGCAGGCCAGCCAGATCCGGTTCAGGAAGACGCGCTTCAGGCGCCGCAGGTAGGGTTCCGCCGCCCCCAGGTCCACGGCTTCATCCATGGCCCCGCGTTTGGGGTCCATCTGGAAGGCCATCCAGAGGGCGAGAAGCAGGCCCGGCAGGCCCGCCACCAGGAAGGAGGCCCGCCAGCCCCAGGCCCCGGCCACCAGCCCGCCCAGGCCATAGCCGAAGGCGCTGCCCACGGGAATGGCCAGGTAGAACCAAGTGAAAGTCCGGGCCCGGTCTGATTCGTGGAAGCCGTCCGCCAGCATGGCCGGGCCCAGGCTGGCGTAGGCGGCCTCGCCCACGCCCACCAGGGAGCGCGTCACCAGCAGGGCCGGGTAGCTGTGGACGAAGGCCGCGCCCACGGTCGCCAGGCTCCAGAGCGCGACGCCCCCGGCCACGAGGCGGGGGCGGTGGAACCGGTCGGCCAGATAGCCGAAGAGGGGCGCGGCGCACATGTACACCGCGATGAAGACGAAGGTAAGCCGTCCGAGCTGGGCGTCGGACAGGTGCAGCTCCCGGCCGAGGGGCTCGAGGATCGCCGCCACGACGTACCGGTCCAGGTAGTTCACCAGGTTGATGCCGGTGAGCAGCAGGAGCAGCCGTCGGGCGGCGGTCATCTCGTGGGGCGGCGGGTCAGGCTACTTCTTGGGGGCCGCGGGCTTGGCGGCGGGCTTGGGCGCGGGCGCCGCAGGCTTGGCCGCGGGGGCGCCGGCAGTCTCGCTGGCGTCCAGGCGCTTGGCCACCTCGGACGTGAAGCTCTCCATCCAGGCCTTGTCGCCCCAGGAGAGGACCTGCACGGCCTGGTCCGAGAAGACCATCTGGAGCTTCTGCTCCTTGGCCAGCTGCTCGACGATGGGGCCGGCCAGCTTGGTGATGGCCTCGCCCACCTTCTTCTCCACGCGCTGGTACTCCTGCTGGCTGTCCTCCTGCATCTTCTTGGCCTCGAACTCCAGGTCCCGGTACTTCTTCGCCAGGGCCTCCTTCTTGTCGGGGTCGATGCTGGGCGAGTTCAGCTGCTGCTGCAGGGTCTGCAGCTCCTGGCCCTTGGCCTGGAGCTTCTCCTGGAGGTTCTTCCCGGTGATCTCCAGTTCAGAGAAGATGGCACCGGCCTTCTTGGAGATGCGGACCAGCTGGTTGATGCTGAAGAAGGCGAAGCGGGGAGCCTCCTGGGCCGCGGCGGGCGCGGCGAGGGCGGCGGACAGGCACAGAGCGGCCACGGACGGGGCGAGCAGGCGCATGGGGGATCTCCAGGGCGAAAGAGCCATTGTAGCGTGGGATGGGGCCCCTCGCGGGAATCAGAAGGTGGTGCCGATGGAGAACTGGAAGTCGTTCCGGCCCTCCGTATCGAAGGGGTACGGATTCAGCTTCCGGGACCAGATCAGGCGCAGCGGGGCCGGGCTGATGGGCAGGAAGAACCGGAACTCCAGGCCCGCCGAGCGCAGCAGGGTCGGGTTCGTGTAGGAATACTCGTTGTTGCTGAGGTCCTTGTAGGTCACCAGGTCCTTGCTGAAGATCTTCGTGCCGCTGCCCCAGGCGTTGCCCGCGTCATAGAAGAAGACGAGCCGGAACTGGTCGGCGATCTTGAACTGGTACTCGAAGTTCGCGATGAACTGCTTGTTGCCGCCCACCACCACGGGCTGGCCGTAGTTGTCCAGGAGGACGCTGCCCACCTGGCCGTAGCGGTAGCCGCGGATGCTGTTCTCGCCGCCGGGCCGGTAGAGGTCGTAGAGCGGGAGCTCGTCGCTGCCCATGTTCTGGAGGTAGCCGTAGCTGAGGTTGGCGGCGAAGATGTGGCGGTCGCCGATGTTGGCGAACTTGGCGAAATCCCAGGTGGCGCGCAGGAAGGGCTTGTCGCCCCCGAACTGCCAGCCGCCGTATTCCAGGCCGAAGGACACCCGGGTGCCCTGGGTGGGCTTGAACTGGTGGTTCACCGTGCTGAAGGTCAGGCTCTGGCTGAAGGTGGACGTCAGCTGGTTGCCCATGTCCCGGAAGTAGTAGTTCCGCCCGCCCTCGATGCGGATCAGCCGGAAGCTGTAGCCCATGGAGTAGGTGGTGAAGAAGGCCCAGGGCTGGTTGGGGAACCAGTTGCTCAGGCGCGCGCCCACGGACACGCCGAGGCTGCGGGTGAACTGCTTGTAGGCGTTGGCGATGCCCACGCGGGAAGCGTCGTAATCGGCGGACCCGTTCGACACCGACGTGGAGAACGAGTACGGCAGGTCGAAGACGAAGGGCTCCGTGAAGCCAACCGAGATGTTCTTCGAGAACTTGCCGCCGTTGTAGCTCACGGACAGGGTCTCGCCGCCGCCGCCGAGGTTGCGGGTGGAGAAGCTCACGCCCAGGGAGAAGCCGAACAGCGACCCGTAGCCGCCCTGGAAGAGCAGCTCGTTGACGCCGGCCTCCTCGCCGCGGATCACCACGTCCACCTGGGGCTTGTCCGGCACCAGGTCCACCTTGGGCTCGGAGTTCTTCACGTCGAAGAAGCTCAGCTGGCTGATGCCCAGCAGCGAATCCTTGAAGAAGTCCGTGCGGAAGAGGTCGCCCTCCTTCAGCATCATGCTGCGGCGGAGCACCTTGTCCTTGGTCGTCAGGTTGCCTTCGAACTCGATGCGCCGGACCGAATACTGCTCGCCCTCGTCCAGCTTCAGGAGGGTGTCCACCTTCTTGACGCCGTTCTCCTCGCGGATGTCGAACTTCTTCTCCGCGCGGAAGAGGATGTAGGCCTGGTTGCTGTAGGCCTCCTTGAGCTTGTCCACGGTCTGGTTCACCGCGTCCAGGTCGAAGGGCACCGGCTTGGCGCCGGGCTTCGGAGCCTCCAGCGACGGCCGGATGTTGAAGAACTTCTTGAGGAAGGAGTGGTTGTCCCGCTTCACCTCCGCGTACTTCATCGGATAGTAGGTGTCGCGGAAGAGCTTGCCGCCCTCGGCCTTGAAGGTCCCTTCGAAGAACTGCTCGCCCTCGAGGATGGGAATGGTGAGGGTGGCGCGGAGGTCGTACTTGGGGGACTTCGCCTCCTTGATGCGCTTCTCGTTCTTCTTCTTCTGCTTCTCGGTGGTCTTGTCCTCCACCTCGAGGACCGGCTTGCCGACGAAGACGTCCTTGTAGCCCAGCCTCCAGTAGGCCTTTTTGAGATTCTCCAGGTCCTCTTCCATGTTCTTGTCCACCAGCAGGTCGTGCGTGGTGAGCCAGCTGAACATCCAGTGCCGGCGCGTCTTCTTCATGACGCTCCGCAGCTGGGCGCTGGAGAACACTTTGTTCCCACGGAATTCCACGCGGTAGATCTTGGCCTTGCCGCCTTCCTTGATGTCGAAGACCAGGCGGGCCACGCCCGGGCCCATGGGCTCGAGGGTGATGTCCACCACCGGGTTCCGGAACCCCTTCTCGCCAGCCTGCTCCACGATCTGGTTCTTGATCTTGCGGGCGGCCTCCGGGTCGTAGACCGTGTCCGGATTGATGGTGAGCTTCTTCTCCTTGATCTTGTCCTTGATGTTGGTGATGCCCACCTCGGTGCCGCCGCGGTAGTCGATCTCCTTGATCAGGGGGCGCTCCTTGATCCGGATGACCAGCTTCTTGCCGCCCGGGGCGTCCTCCACCTCGAGCTTGACGTCATCGAAGGAACCGCTGGCCCAGAGCTTCCCCATCACACCGCTGAAATCGATGTTCCGGAGGTCGTCGCCCACCTTCACGCCCGACTTGAAGATCACCGTCTCGGCGGTCTGCTTCTGGGCGCCGATCACCTCGATCTTGACGATCGGCTCGATGTCCTGGGCCGCCAGGGAGAAGGAGAACCCCGCAGCCAGCAGCAGGGGAAGCACGCCGCTCCACCACCGGGGCTGAGTCCGGTTCCATTCCATGTTCCGCTGCGTCATTCAGGCGCTCCGACCAGATGGGTTTCCTGGCCAGCGGCCACGTCTCCGGAATCAGACAGGGTTGGGACGAGCTTCTCGCCCACCAGATCGAACTTCACGAGTCCCGAGGGCACCGTGTCCTGGCCCACCATCAGCTCGGCGAGGGGATCCTCCACCTGCTTCTGGATGGCCCGCCGCAGCGGCCTCGCCCCGTAGGCGCGATCCCGCAGGGTGGTCTTCACCAGCCAGTCGCAGGCGGCATCCGTGAGAGACACGGAGAGCTTGTGCTTCTGGAGGGTGACGTTGAGGTCCTCCACCAGCAGGCGGACGATCTTGCGCAGCTCGTCGTCGCCCAGGCGGTTGAACACCACGATCTCGTCGATGCGGTTGAGGAACTCGGGCGGGAAGGTCCGCTTGAGCACCTTCATGGCGTCGCCGGACTTCGCGTCGGGACGGGCGTCCTGCTCGACAAAGCCGAGGTTCTTCTCCGCCAGCAGCTCCCGGCTGCCCACATTGGACGTCATGATGATGATGGTGTTCTTGAAGTCCACCAGGTTCCCGAAGGCGTCCGAAGCCTGACCGTCGTCAAAGATCTGCAACAGGATGTTGATCAGGTCGGGATGGGCCTTCTCGATCTCGTCGAAGAGCAGGACGCAGTACGGGTTCCGCCGGATGCGGTCCGTGAGCATGCCGCCCTCCTCGTAGCCCACGTACCCCGGAGGGGCCCCGAGCAGCTTGGAGACCTCGTGCTTCTCCATGTACTCGGACATGTCGAAGCGGATCATCTTCTTGGGATCGCCGAACAGGAAGGCAGCCAGGGTCTTGGCCAATTCCGTCTTGCCCACGCCCGTGGGGCCCAGGAACAGGAAGGAGCCCATGGGCCGGTTGGGGTTCTTGAGGCCCGTGCGGGCCCGGCGCACGGCGCGGACCACGGCGCTCACCGCCTCGGGCTGGCCGATGACGCGCTCATTGAGCCTGGGCTCCATGTTCACCAGGTTGGCCTTCTCGTCGCCCTTGAGGGCCTTCACGGGAATGCCGGTCCAGCTGGCCACCACGTCCTCGATGTCCTGCTCGGTCACCTCGGGGAAGCGCGCGTAGTCCTCGTCCGTCAGCTCGCCCCGGTCCTTCTGCAGCTCCTCGCGCAACTGCAGCTCCTTCTGGCGGAGCAGCACGGCCTTCTCGAAATCGCGGCTGAGGACCGCCTCGTTCATCTCGTTGATGACCCGGTGCAGCTCCTCCTCGTGGGACTGGCCCTCGGCGTCCTGGCCACCGGGCCCCACGCGCAGCTTCACCCGGGCCCCGGCCTCGTCCAGCAGGTCGATGGCCTTGTCGGGCAGGAAGCGGTCCGTGATGTAGCGGTTGGACAGGTAGACCGAGGCCTCCATGGTCTTCTGGGCGTAGCGCACCCGGTGGAACAGCTCGTAGCGGCTGCGGATGCCCTCGATGATGCGCAGGCTCTCGGCCTCGTCCGGGGGGTTCACCGTCACGGGCTGGAAGCGCCGGACCAGGCTGCGGTCCTTGTCGATGTACTTGGCGTATTCCTTGTGCGTGGTGGCGCCGATGCACTGGATCTCGCCCCGGCTGAGCGCCGGCTTCAGGATGTTGGCGGCGTCCAGGCTGCCCTCGGCGGCGCCGGTGCCGATGAGGCTGTGGATCTCATCGATGAAGAGCACCACGCTGGGATCCTTGCTGGCCTCGGCGATGATGGACTTCAGCCGCTCCTCGAACTGGCCGCGGTACTTGGTGCCCGCCACCACGAGGCTGAGGTCCAGCGCGTAGATGCGCTTGTCCACCAGGCTGGGCGGCACCAGGCCCTCGTAGATCTTCTGGGCCAGGCCCTCCACGATGGCCGTCTTGCCCACGCCCGCCTCGCCCAGCAGGATGGGGTTGTTCTTCCGGCGCCGGCTGAGGATCTGGATGATGCGCTCGACCTCCTGCTCGCGGCCGATGAGGTTGTCGAAGATGCCGCGCTCGGCCATCTCCGAGAGGTTGCGCGCGAACTCGGAGAGGAGCGGGTGCTCCTTCTTCTTCTTCGCGATCTTCTCCTCCTTGGTGCTCTCCAGCAGGATCTCCTTGGCGGCGATGAGGTCCGCCCCCGCCTCAATCAGGAGTCGGCCGGCCAGGCAGCCCTCCTCCTTGAGCATGCCCAGCAGCAGGTGCTCGGCCCCCACGTGCTTGTGGTTGAGCTTGGCGCTCTCCGCCGTGGCGTGCTGGAGGATGCGCTTGACCTCCTCCTCCATGGGGATGTCGATGCTGGTGCTGCTGGGGGTGATCTTCTTGTCCCGCGGGGTCAGGGCCGCCACCAGGCGCTCGCGCAGGGCACTCACGTGCACGCCCATGCGCTCGAGCAGCTGGGTGCTGGTCTTTTCCGACTCGCGGAGAAGCCCCAGCAGGAGGTGGCCGCTCTGGATGCTTTCCGCACCGAACTGGCTCGCCTCGTAGCGGGCGAAGAACATCACGCGTCGTGCTTTTTCAGTGAATTTTTCGAACACGGGACACCCTTTCGGGTTAGGTGCGGATCGCCCTTACGGGGGATTGGATGGCTCCGAAGCCAGGATGGTTCCGGGGCGGCCTACCAGGGTAGCGCCTTCCACCCCGGTTGTCCCGGCCACGCTGGGACAGAACCGAGCCCCTGACCCGGGCAGAGCCCCGCCTCCACCCGGGACAGAACCCCCTCGCGACGGTAGACTGGAGGGCTGGGAGGGCGACATGAGCCTGGTTAGGACCAATCTGGCGATCCTGGGGCTCCAATGGGGGGATGAGGGCAAGGGCAAGGTCGTGGACCTCCTAAGCCCCAAGTTCCAGCAGGTCGTGCGTTTCCAGGGCGGCAACAACGCCGGCCACACGGTTGTGGTGGACGGCCAGAGCATCGCACTGCATCAGGTGCCCAGCGGCGCCCTCCACCCCGGCTGCTTCCTGGTGGTGGGCAACGGCGTCGTCCTCAACCTCGACGTCTTCCAGCAGGAGCTGGACCGCCTGAAGACCCGGGGCTTCGACCTGGGCGGCCGGCTGATGCTGTCCGACCGGGCCCACCTCATCCTGCCCCACCACATCGCCCTGGACCTCTGGCGCGAGGGCGGCGCCAACAAGATCGGCACCACGGGCCGCGGCATCGGCCCCGCCTACGAGATGAAGGCCGGCCGCATGGGCGTGCGCCTGGGCGATCTGCTGCACCCGGAGACCCTGGCCGACCGCATCCGCCCCGGCTACGAGGAGGTCCGCCTGCGCCTGGGCGCCGAAGCGGCCAGCCTGCCCGCCCTGGAAGCCATCGTCGAGGGCCTCCTCCGCACCGCCGAGCCCCTCCTGCCCTACATCGGCGACACCCAGAGCCACCTGGTGGCCGCCTGGGAGCGCGGCGACCGCATCCTCTTCGAGGGCGCCCAGGCCACCCTGCTCGACATCGACCACGGCACCTACCCCTTCGTCACCTCCAGCAACTGCAGCCTGGGCGGCCTCTTCACCGGCACCGGCCTGCCTCCCAAGGCCCTGGACAAGATCCTGGGCATCGCCAAGGCCTACACCACCCGGGTGGGCTCCGGTCCCTTCCCCGCCGAGATGCACGACGCCACCGGCGAGCGCCTGCGCCAGGTGGGCAAGGAGTTCGGCACCACCACCGGCCGGCCCCGCCGCTGCGGCTGGTTCGACGCCCCCATCACCGCCCACGCCTGTCGCACCAACGGCGTGGATGGCCTGGCCATCATGAAGCTGGACGTGCTGGACGGCCTGGATGAGGTGGGCCTCATCGTGGGCTACCGCACCGGCGAAGGCACCGTCACCACCAAGCTCCCCAGCTGCGCCGCCGACTGGAAGGACCTGAAGCCAGAAGTGAAGCTGTTCAAGGGCTGGGCCAGCACGCGGGGCATCACCCAGCACGGCCAGCTCCCGGACGCCGCCCACGCCTACCTCGAAGCCTTGGTCGAGAGCGTCGAAGTGCCCATCGCCTACCTCAGCACCGGCCCCGATCGCCAGGAGGGCTGCATCTATCCCGGGACCTTCCTGGAACCGCTCCTGGCTTGACCATCAGCGCTATCGCAGGCACACTGGTCGTCCTGCCCATTCAGGCATCGCACGCTCGCGTGCACCGCGCGCTCGAGGGCTCGCGGGCCTGAAGCCACCGGCAAGGGCCCTTAGCTCAGCGGTAGAGCAGCGGCCTTTTAAGCCGTTGGCCGCGGGTTCAAATCCCGCAGGGCCCACCAAGTTCCACCCCATGGGGCTATCGTCTAGGGGTCAGGACACCGCCCTTTCACGGCGGTAACACGGGTTCGAATCCCGTTAGCCCTACCAGAAAAGAGCCTAGAGAAATCTAGGCTCTAATTGTTTTTAATCGACAAACAAACTGGTCAAAAATTGACCGCGCTCCACAAAACGCTCCAATTCGCCCCCCAAATGACCCCTGGGGGCCGTGAATTCTGTTCTTCAGGCTTCCACCTCTGGTTACGCCTGCCTCAGCGTCTTCCCATGGCCAGCTTCGCCACCTGGTAGCGGTCTACAGGAGGAGTCTGAGGTGCCCCACGGACATTTTCTGTCCAAACGGCTGTGGCAGGATGATCTAGAACCAAGTCCGTTCTTGAGATGCCTGCGTGAGCTACGACCCCTTTGATGGCGTGCTGCTGAACGACCCCCGACCGCCTGTGTCGGGCGCCGTCAGCCTCATGCTGCACCTGCGGGCGGCTCGGAGATTGGCCAAGGCCCAGGGTCGCACTACGGGTCCCAGCCTAGATGCTCTGGAGGCACGCGCTCAGGCCTGCCGGGAACTGCTGGCGCAGGGCCTGCTGCCTTCAACCCTCAGGGAACTGCAAAAGCATGGGCTGGACCTGGGGCTTCCCAAAGCCGCCCACAGCCTGGCCAGCGTGCTTGCTCACATGGAGGCCTACCTCAAGGAGGTGGAAGCGGGCGGCTACCTGGAGCCGGACCTGGCCCTCTGGCAGGCCGTGGACCTGGAACTGGCCGGGAAGCGGGGACTCTGGATCGAGCGGACCGAAGCAGATGGGCCGCTGGAGGCCGGGCTCCGCGACCTTGTGCCCACGCGTCTTCGGGCTTTGGCCTGCGTACCTGGCCTGGGTGGTGCCACATTCAGGCTCGCGGCCCAAAAAGGCGGCGAGGCCTCCGGCCTCTTCGGCAGCGCCCAGCCCCTCGTGGCGTGGTTCCTTGATGGGCTCGAAGCCCATGGCGACAGACTCCCCAATGCCCTCGACCTTTCTGAACCGGAGGGCTGGGGATCAGCCCCCTGGTCGCTCGCTCTGGAATCCCTGTTCGAGGGGCCACTGGACCTGAAGGACCATGCGGACACGTTCCAACGGGGCCTCGTCGAGGGCCCCCTCGACCTGCTGCGTCATGCCATCGAGCAGGTCTGCGTCTGGCTGGACACTGGGATCCCCCCTTCGGAGATCACCCTCATCCACCCTGAACCTCAGACGGTGGCCGCCTTCCTCGCGCCCCTGCTGGCAGAAGAGGGTGTGGCCCTCCACGTGCGCGGCGGCCTGCTGCCCCTCATCGCAAGTGAAGCCTGGAGTCCGCTCTGGACCCTGCTCATGGGCGTGCAGCGGCTGGACCCCTGTGCCGTTTCCGCAGGGCTCCGCGCATCCAAGCGCGACGACCTGCGCCACTGGGCGGACGCCCTGGCTCTCGCGGACCAGAGCGGGGCGCTCGCGTTTGAAGGCAGCTTCATGCACCTGCGAGACCGCGTGAAGGAGTACGCCCAAGGCATCTGGCAGGAACTGGCCGCACTGAGGACCACCACCCAGACCGCCCACCGATGGGCCGAGCGCCTGGAATCTCTGGCCACCACGCTGCGTCTGCCCATGGATCCCGACGATTTCTATTCCCCGCTGGGCCTGCTCAAGGAGGCCTGGGGCAATGAGACCTGGAGCTTCGCCGACATGCTCCTGGCGCTGGAGGCTTTCCTGGACACGGCACGCAGCAGCGAGATCCCCCGAGCCGTGGAGGGCCTGCGCCTCGTGACCCCAGGCACGATCCTCGACGACTGGAACGGCGCGCGGGCTACCCTGATCCTCGACCTCTCCGAAGGTGCCTGGCCCAGCCGCCCCGCCGAGAACGCTGACCTGGACGGCGACCGCAAGGCCGCCATAAACCGTGCGCTGCTCGCCTGGAGTCAGGCGGAGCCGACGGCCACATTCCCCCCTGCTCTGCAGCGGTTCTGGCTACCCCGCAGCGAACACGGCGACCAGATTCCACGCGCCTTCCAGCGGGAGGCCTACGCCTTCAACAAGGTGCTGGCCATGACCCGTGAGCGCCTGGTGGTGCTCAGTCCTGCCCAGGATGAGGATGGCCGCATGAAGTCCCAGGGGCCCTTCTGGACGGCACTGGAGGGCGCGGCTCCGTGGCGTCCTGAACCCGCGCTGCACAGCCGCTTGCGCTGGCGATGGGAAGGCCACGATCAGTCACCTCAGCACCAGACACGGGCCATCGCCGCCCAGGCCCGCCCAGCCAACGAGGCGCTACTGGCGGAAGCGCCGGACTCCGACCGTGCACCGGGACTCCGTGCCGCCTGGCTCAAGGGCCAGGACAGCGCCAGCCCCACGGCGCTCGAAGGCCTCGCCAAGTGCCCCTTCCGCTCTCTCGCTGAGCGGGTGTGGGGCCTGCAGACCTTCGATGCGCGCACCCGGATGTCCATGGCCGTGGGCATCCTCGTCCACCACATCATGGAAGAGGCCTTGGCACCCTTCGTGGGCATGGAAGACTGGCCCGCCGCCTTCCAGACGGCACTGGGCCTGGGTTCTGAGGCCGGAGCCGATGACCTCATCCCCCACCTGCAATCCCTCTGGCAGGACCACCAGGACCAGTGGCTGATGGAACTGGACCGCCACATCCCGCAGGAGCAGTGGCCCCAGGCCGTGCTGCGCCTGGAGTCCCTGCTCCCCAACCTGGCCGCAGGCATGCTGCGGGATGTCCGAGCCGAGGCCCCCGAGAAGGGGGAATTCGCGTTGCTCGACCCAACGCGCCTGTCCGCTCCGAAGTCGAAGAAGCCGTCAGCGCCCCCACCGGAGACCTGGCGCCGGACACTCCTGGCCCTCGAGGGCAGCCTGGGACCGGTGCCTCTGGATATGGGTGATGGGCGTTCCTTGGCCGTCAGTGGCAAGGTCGATCGTATCGAGCGCTGGACCAGTGACAGCCTCTCCTTCCTACGCGTGGTGGACTACAAGACCTCGAAGGAAACCTACCTCAAGGCCTACTCCGAGGACGACGCCCCCTTTGCATCGCACCTCCAGACCCCGCTCTACATGCTTCTTGCGGAGCAGGTCTACGAGGGCGAACGGGCCACGGCGGTGCTCTTCCCCCTGAGTGACGAGGAGCCGAAGCCCTTCACCAAGCACTTGGCCACCCTGGCCGAAGCCGGACCCGATGGAGCCTGGCGCGAGAAATTGCTGACGAACCTCGCCCGCTTCGATGCGCGGCTGGAGTCGGGGGATTTCCCGCCGACTCCCGGCGAGCACTGCAGCCAGTGCCAGTTGGCGGCCCTTTGCGGGCGCCCCGTGGACGTGACCGTCGAGACCGATGGGGAGGGGGACTGACATGCGCACCCTCGACCTGAGCGATCCCCGTATCCTCGACCAGTCGCTGGTGGTGAGCGCCAGCGCGGGATCCGGGAAGACCTTCACCCTCACGGTGCTGGTCACCGCCCGGCTGGGTCGTGGGGATATCCACCCCTGGGAAATCCTCGCCACCACCTTCAGCGAGGCATCCGCAGCAGACCTCCGCGAGCGACTGCTTCACCCCCTGAATCTGCTGTCCGCCCTGGATGAGGCCGAGTGGAGGCACCTGCTGCCCCACCTCGACGCGCCTGTGGCCAAGGACCTTGAGGCCATCCTCAAGGACCTGCCCAGCATCCAGCACCTGAAGAAGTCTGCCGGGGAGGTGGCCCAAGCCGCCACCCACTGGCCGGGCGCACCCTGGCTCGGCTCGCCCGCCAAGGCCCGCGCCTACTGGCGCCGCCTGCGGCGGGAAGCCGAGCTGCTGCAGGTGTCCACCATCCACAGCCTGGCCATGCGTGTGCTGAGCAAGGGCGAGGGCAGCAGCGACACCATTCTCGATGTGCGTCATCCCTCCCTGCTGCGGCTGCTGCGACTGACGGTGCGCGAGTCACTGACCCTGCCCTCTGGTCATGCCGACGAAGTGCCCGCCCGATTGCTGCTCGCCTGGGCTGAGCAGAACTGGGAGGAATTATCCCAGGGTTTCGACAACCACCTGGATGCCCTTGGGCACCTGACGGGTGAAGACCCCAGCCACCACCTAGATGCGTTGAGGCGTGCCCTGGCTGCAGCCCGGACCGCGCTGACACCCTTCGCCGCAGATCCTGAGCTGGCCAAGCATCCCAGCGGCAAGGGCCTCCATAACTTCAAGAAGGAGAACCTCCTCCCAGTCCCCGGCGACGGCACTGATCTACAGATGAACCTCCGCTGGGCCCAGGCCCAGAGCGGGCGCGTGTCGAACCCGCCCCCTGCCTACTACTCCGACGCCTTCTGCGACGCGATGGCGACCCTCAAGCCGGTGGCCACCGCGCTGGAAGCCTGGCTTCGCTGCCTGCTGGTGAATGCACTCCAGCGCTTCGATGCAGAGAAGCAGGCCCAGGGGCTGGCCACCTTCGGCGATCTGGTTCGCAAGGCCTTGGACAGCCTCAAGATCCACGGACTGGAGACTCCCGCGCCAAAGCTGCTTCTGGTGGATGAGTACCAGGACACTTCCAAGGTGCAAGATGCCTTCCTCGAGGCCCTTGGCGCCGAGCGCATGGTGCGGGTGGGCGATGTGAAGCAGGCCATCTATGGCTTCCGCGGCGGCGATCCCGACCTGCTGCGGGACCGGCTGGCCGCGGCTGGCGAGGGTGCCCTCCGCCTCGCTTCCAACTTCCGCTCCACGCCAGAGATCGTGGCCCTGGCCAACACCTATGTGGACCAGGTCTGGCCCCAGTTGGATCCCTCGGTTGGTGATCTAGACGGTGCCCAGCTACCCATCGCCGCACCCGGGCCTCCGGTGGGGTTGGTCCGCACGCCTGCGCCACCCTCTTCGGGCGACCTTCCGGCACTGTCGGATTGGATCTCGGGCCTCTCCCGAGAGTCCGGCTGGACCGATTCCATCGGCGCTCCTGTGAAGCCCGGAAGCCGCACTCGGGCGCTCCTGCTCAAGCAGCGCACCCGCCTGCCGGGCCTCCTCCAGCGCCTCAAGGCCAAAGGAATCCAGCCCTACGTGGTGGCCAAGGAGGGTTTCTGGGACAGTCCCGGCGTGCGCCTCGTCCTCGCGGCCCTGGAGGCTGTGGCGCACCCAGAGCGACCCATCCCCTGTGCGGCGTTGCTGCGCCAAGTGGCGGGCCTGACCGATGCCGAGCTGGCGGCCCTGGCCCAAGGCGGCGAAGGCCGTCCTGGGCTGCCCGGCCTGGGCCAATTGGATTCCGAATGCCTGCCGGAAGCACATCGAGACGCCACCCGATTCCTCCTCGACCTGAGGCAGGCCTCCACCCAAACCATCGCAGGCCGCCTGCTACGACAGGGAGCCATCCTCCAAGCCATCACAGCCCTGGAAGTTCATGGTGCGCTGGAGCCCCTGCGGGCACGGCGCAACCTGGCGGGGCTGTTCGCCCGGCTCCAAGACCTGCCCGCCAGCCCCTCCGTGGCATTCGCCCTGCTGGATGATGAGCGGAATGGCCTGGAGCAGGGCGATCTGCCCGCCTCCGTGGAAGACGCCGACCTGCTCATCCAGACCGCTCATGGCAGCAAGGGACTCGAATACGACGACGTCATCCTGCCCCTGCTCAACGTGAACCCGCGCAGTTTCCGAAAGGGTGACCTGCGCACGTGCCCCGGGACTGGCGAGTTGCTGCTCGCTTGGAAGCTGGGGAAATTCACGGGACGCGCCTATGACGACCTCAAGCCCTTGGTGGAATCTAAACAGAAGCGCGACGAACTCAACCTGCTCTATGTGGCGCTCACGCGGGCCAAGGGGCGGCTCTGCCTGCTGCTCCAGGAGCCGAAGGATCCCAAAGATCCCAAGCCCCCCAGCGAGTTCAAGACCTGGGCGAAGTGGGGGCAGGTCCTGGCCAGCACGCACCCGAATTGGAAAGCACTGACAGATCCACCGACGCCACTGCCAGTGCCGACACCGGTCGCCCTCAGGCCGGACTTACCGCCTTTGAGAACGGCCCTAGCCGATTTCACCTTGCCTACGGATGCCCATGACGACCTTCCTGGGGATACCCGCAGCAAGGCCCGCCAGGACGGTGAAGCCATGCATGCCTTCCTCCGGGATCTCCTGGTGCGCTGGGAGGATCCGGAAGCCTTCCAGGACTGCCTGGCCGCCACCCCACCAGTCGCCCACGCCCGCGAGAATGCCCTGCGCTTCCTGGAGCAGTTCGAGGCCATGGGCTGGCGGCACCTTCGCCGACGCACCGAATTGCCCCTCGCAGGTGCCGCCAGGAGTGGTGGGCTTGGACGCGCGGATCTTGTCGTTTGGGGCGAAGACTGCATTCACCTTCTTGACTTCAAGCACTCCAAGTCCTTCGGGGACGAGGAACTTGCGAGTTACCGAGACCAACTCCATCGGTATGCCACAGCTCTGGCGGAACGGGAGAGGGTGCCCGTGACCTCTTGGCTTGTGCCAATTCGTGGCAGCGGTTGGGTCAATCTGGATTAGCAGACTTCTTCGGTTCGAATAAGGACGGAAATCGCTACCCACACAGCCCGCACCTCAAGGGGAGGAGTCAATCCTGCGGGGCCAACCTCCGAGCCGTTACACACGCATGTCTGCATGAGCCAGGGAGGCGGGGCCAAAGCCTGATCGGATGGCCACAGCAGCGCAAGCTCACCGCTTGAAGACATGCCCTTGGTGCCAAGACGGATACGCCATTCCGCCACCTCCTGTGGACAGGACGAGCCTCTGGGTGCAGGCTTCCCTTGCACCGGGATCACGGTGCGCGGGGAGCCATGTCATGTCTGGTAAGGAAGACGAAGGTACCGTTCTGCGGACCCTGGCCGAGTTGTACCCCACCCTCAAGGACCTCAGAACGGCCGCACCTCCGGAGGCCGCGGGCTTCCTGGCCCACACCCGCACGAACTCGGAGAAATGGCCCACCGAATCCTTGATCGAGGGATACCTGGACGCCATTCCCTGAGGCACGCGCCACCCGCTCATTCGATTCAATCGGCCCGACCATGAACATCACAGATCCGGACGCCTGCGCCTCGCTCCTGGCTGAAGTCCGCGCCTGCACCCTGTGCCGGGACGAGCTGCCCCTGGGGCCGAATCCGGTCCTCCAGCTGCATCCGGTGGCCCGGATCCTCATCGTCGGCCAGGCGCCCGGGAGGAAGGTCCACCGGTCCGGCCTGCCCTTCGATGACGCGAGCGGCCAGCGCTTGCGCGCGTGGCTGGGAATCAGCCGCGAGGTGTTCTACGACGCCGAACGGATCGCCATCCTGCCCATGGGATTCTGCTATCCGGGCACGGGGACGTCGGGCGACCTTCCGCCGCGGCCCGAGTGTGCGCCGGCCTGGCGCACACAGCTGCTCGGACACCTGCCCAACCTGCAGACCACCCTGGTCATTGGGCAGTACGCCCAACGTCACGAGTACGGAGCGGGAGCCGCCTCTCTCACCGATCTGGTGCGCAACTGGAGGAAGGACTGGCCCCGCCTGGTCCCGCTCCCCCATCCCAGTCCCCGGAACAACCTGTGGCTGCGCCGCAACCCATGGTTCGAAGCCGACGTGCTGCCCTCCCTGAGGACCCTGGTGGCGAGGCTGGTGTGAAGCCGCCTGAGCCTCAGGGCCAGCGGTAGACCATGGCGTTGATGCTCATGCCCGCACCCACGGAGGCGAACACGACGATGTTGCCGCTCGCCAGGGTGTGCCCTTCCAGCTGGCCCCTCACGATCAGATCGAGGAGGGTGGGCACGGTGGCCACGGAGCTGTTGCCCAGCCAGGAGACGGTCATGGGCATGATGCCCGCGGGCATGTCCGCCCTGCCGTAGAGCCGGAAGAGGCGCTTGAGGATGGCCTCGTCCATCTTCCCGTTGGCCTGGTGGATCAGCACCTTGTCCACGTGCTCCAGGGAGAGCCCCGCCCGCTCGAGGCTCAGGCGCACCAGTCCCGGCACGGTGGCGATGGCGTATTCGTAGAGCTTCCGCCCCTGCATCTTGATGTAGAGCTGGCGATCGCCGCCTTCGAGGTCGAAGGAGGGACCCATCTTCAACAGTCCGGCGTGGTCGAGGGCGTCGGACCGGGTGGCGTGCGCGAGGATGCCCACGGGCGCGTCATGGGCCTGGGCCTCCAGCACCACGGCCCCGGCGCCGTCCGCATAGATCAGGCTGTCCCGGTCGACGGGATCGGACACGCGGGAGAGGGTCTCGGCGCCGATCACCAGGGCCCGCTTCGCGTCCCCCGAGCGCAGGAAGTAGTCCGCCTGGATCACGGCCTGGACCCAGCCGGGGCAGCCGAAGGGCAGGTCGTAGGCCACGCAGAAGGGATTGGCGATGCCGAGCCTCGCCTTGACCCGCGCGGCCAGGGTCGGCACCAGGTCGGGCTGCCGGCTGCCCGCGGTCACGTCGCCGAAGTTGTGGGCCACGATGACGTAGTCGAGGGTCTCCGGGTCGATGGCGGCCGAGGCCAGGGCCTTCTGCGCGGCCTCCAGGGCCAGGTCCGAGGCGACCTGATCCTCCGAGACGTAGCGCCGTTCGGCGATCTCGGTGATCTCCCGGAACTTTCCCACCATCCGCGCCGTCTCGTCCGCGGGATAGGGCCGCCCTTCACCTTCGAAGAAGGCCTGGCCGAGGAACGCCTCGTTCGGAACCTTCCGGGAGGGGATGCAGCTGCCCGTGCCGGTGATGACGCTTCGTACCTGTGCCACCCGTTCTCCTTGCGGCAGACGAGCCGGAAATGCCGAATACAACCAGTCTACTTCCCATGACTTCCACATCTCCCCGAAATTCCCGAACCTGCCCTCGGATCGGAGATCGGTCAGCGGGGCGACTCGGTTTCCGCCGGGGCGGGCTTCCCCGCCTCCACATGCCGGCAGGCCATGCAGCGGTGGACGAACTCGCCGCGGCGGGTGCTGGGGAGGATGCGCAGGGGCTGGCCGCACTTGGGGCAGGGACCGCCGTGGACCTGCGGCGCGGGAGCATCCTGGAGCTCGGTCACGATGCCGGAGACGAAGCCCCGGATGTCGGCCATGAAGGCCCCGCGGGATTCCTCGCCGCGGCGCATGCGCTCCAGGCGGGCCTCCCAGCTCCCGGTCAGCTCGGCGCTGCGCAGGGCTTCGCTCGGCAGCCCCTCGATGAGCCGGATGCCTTTCTCGGTGGGAAGCAGGACGTTGCGCTTGCGCTCGATGTAGGCGCGCTTGATGAGGGTCTCGATCATGTTGGCGCGGGTGGCCGGCGTGCCAAGGCCGCAGTCGCGCATGGCGCCGCGCAGGGCCTCGTCGTCCAGCTCCCGGCCCGCGCCCTGCATGGCCGCCAGCAGGTCGCCCTCGCTCATGCGCTTGGGGGGCGTGGTCTTTCCTTCCTTGGGGTGGAGGGAGGCCACATCCACGGCTTCGCCCTTCTTCACCGCGGGCAGGCCGCCTTCGGCCTCCTCGTCGGCATCCTCCTCGGCTTCGGCCGGATCGGCCGCCTTCTCCGCCTTCTTCCTTCGGTGGGGCGGATCCACGGCGGACCAGCCCTCCTCCTTCACCACGGTGCCACTGGTCTTGAAGGTCTCGCCCTCCACCTCGGTGATGATCGTGGTCTTGGCCTCCACCCGGTCCGGGAAGTAGGCCGCCAGGAAGCGCCGGGCGATGAGGTCGTAGATCCTCAGCTCGTCGCCCTCCAGGCCCCGCGCGGGTTTCTCCGTGGGCACGAGGGCCGCGTGGTCCTCCACTTCCTTGTCGTTGACGAAGCGCTTGTCCAGCTTCACGGGCCAGCGCTTCCGGAGCTCGTCCAGGAAGGGCTGCAACTCCGCGAGCTGGCCCTGGGCCAGGGCCTTGATCCAGTGCGGCGCCTTCTGGGCATCCGCCTCCGTGAGGTGGCGGCTGCTGGTGCGGGGGTACGAGATGAGCTGCTTCTCGTAGAGGGCCTGCGCCAGGGCCAGGGTGCCCTCGGCCGTGAACCCGAAGCGCTTGTTGGCCTCCTTCTGCAGGGTGGTGAGGTCGTAGAGCAGCTCGGGCTTCTTCTTCTCGGTGCGGCCCGTGGCGCTCTTGATCTTCCCCGGCTTGCCCGCCAGCCGCGCGGCGAGGGCCTTCGCCTCTTCCTCGGTGGCGAAACGCTCCTGGGTCTGGCCGTCTTGATCCTTGAACCAGCGGCCTTCGTAGGTGCCCTCCGGATGCGCGAACCGTGCCCGGAGCGTCCAGAAGGGCTGGGGCTTGAAGTTCCGAATCTCCAGCTCCCGGCGCACCAGCAGGGCCAGCGTGGGCGTCTGCACACGGCCCACGCTCCACACGCCCTCCTCCGGCCCGGCCCGGCGCATGCGCAGGGTCTGGGCCCGGGTGGCGTTGATGCCCACCAGCCAGTCCGCCTCCTGGCGGCTGCGGGCGGCGTCGCGCAGGCCCGCGTAGGCCTCGCCGGGCTTCATGGCGCCGTAGGCCTCGCGGACGGCCTCGGGCGTGAGGCTGGAGGTCCAGAAGCGCAGCACCGGCTTGGCGCAGCCCGCCAGCCGGTACACCAGGTCGAAGATCAGCTCGCCCTCGCGCCCGGCGTCCGTGGCGTTCACGACCTCGGTGATGTCCTCGCGGTTCAGCAGCCGGGCCACCACGTCGAACTGGTCCCGGGTCTGGGCGATGGGGGCGTAGCGGAAGGCCTCCGGAAAGATGGGCAGCCGGTCCCAGCGCCAGGGCTTCCAGGCCGGGTCGTAGCCCTCGGGATTCAGGGCCTCCACGAGATGACCCACGCACCAGGTCACCACCAGGCCGTTCCCCTCGAGGAGGCTCCGGTCCCGCCCGGTCACGCCCAGGGCCTCCGCCAGGGCGCGGCCCATGCTCGGTTTCTCGGCGATGATCAGGCGCAGGGGAGGCTCCCGGGAGCGAGTCCCATTGTAGGGGGCGGGATCGGATGATCTACAGCCCCAGCGCCTTCGGCAGCCGCGGGCTGGAGATGAGGTCCACGAAGGCGGCCCAGCGGCGGGCGGGGTCGGCCACGGTGCCGCCCTGCCGCTCCACCCAGCCCCGCACCAGGTGCTCGCCCAGGTTGTAGTTGATGACGTAGCTGCGGTAGGTGTCGATGAAGCGCAGGCGCTGGGCGGCCTGGGCCGGGGTCCGCAGCGAGTAGCGGACCAGGAAGGCCTCGGCCTCCTCGCGGCGGAGGTGGCCGTCCAGGTAGCCGCGGGCGGCCTCGTTGTCGGCGAAGGCCAGGAGCTTCAGCTCCGCCTGCACCCGGGCCCAGGGCTCCGCCTCGGCGGGATCCAGGCCGGCCAGGGGGAAGAGCACATCGCGCTCGAAGGCCAGGCGCGCCTCGCCGGGGAAGGCCACCTCCACGCCGAAGTTGGCCGTGCCCTCGGCAATGAGGGACTGGGGCGAGAAGAGCGGGTAGGCGGTGAACTCCACCCAGCCCTGGCCCGCCGGGGGCGCCTGGGCGAAGCGCTGCTCCAGGAGCGCGTTGTAGACGTGGTGGCCCGGGTAGCCCTCGTGGGCGGCCAGGTCCAGGGCGCGGTCGATGGCGATGGGCAGGTCCAGGTTCACCTGGATCACCGAGCTGCCGCCGCCCTGGTACCAGTTGTAGGCGGACCAGGCCTTGCCCCGCACGTACTCCACACGGAAGTGGTCCGAGGCCGGCAGCGTCGCGTGACGCCGGGTGCGCTCGCGGGCTTCGGCGATGGCGGCCTGGAAGACCGCATCCACCCGGTCCCCTGGAATGAGCACCCGCGTCCGGGCCGCCTGGTAGCGGTCCTGCACGGAGCCGGCGCCCCCGAGCGCCTGGTCCAGTCGCGCCAGGGCCGCCTCGAAGGTGGCTTCCGGCGTGCGGGGCGGGCGGACCTGGTAGAGGGCTTCAGCCTCGTCGTCGAAGCTGAAGTCCTGGCCATCCAGGCGGGCCAGGTGGGCCGCCACGGCCCCCAGCTGCCCCAGGAGGTAGTCGCGCCGCGGGGCCTCGCCGGGCGGGACCTCGGCCGCGGCCACACCGTCCAGGATGCGCCCGGCCTCCGCCCTCAGCGCCGGAAGGGGCCGCGGATCCCCGGCCTCCGCCTCGGCCTTCCAGGCCGGGGGTCCGTAGTAGGCGTCCACGAAATCGGCGTCATGGCGGCCCACCGCCAACACCAGCCTCACATAGTCCGTCGCCCACCCTGAAAGCGCCATGCCAGCCGAGGCCTCCCGGCCTTCGACTCTACCTGGACAGGGGTCATTTCCCGAGGAAGTGCTTCACATCCTCCACGGCGGGCCCCACGGCCAGGACCGCCTCCTTGAGCCGTTCGCGGGAGATGCTGAAGTAGATGGCCCAGTCCCGCAGGTCGTAGGGGTCCTCGACATGGATCAGTTCCTGGCTTTCGGACGATGGGATCTGCAGGTTGTCGGGCACAGAACCTCCTGTGGATCGATTCCGCACCCGGGCAAGGGCCCAGATGCGTGTCCATACGTGGGATCCTAGGCCCCGCCGGCCGGCGGGGCGAGATTTTCCCCCGAACGGTCGATTTTCAGGTCCGAACGGATTCGACCCCTGGCGATTCCGGCCCCGGCGCCAGCCTCCCCTCTCCGGGCCTGGCCAGCCGGGACTCGTAAAGGCGGGCCAGGAATTCCATGAGGATCCACTCCTGCTCCCGGGGGTGGGTGCGGAAGAGCCGGTTCAGGTGCATGTGCGCCAGGCTCCCGGCCAGGGCGGTCCGGTCCTCCCGCAGCTGCCCCTGGTCGCAGGCCTCGCGGATGACCCCCAGGCTCCGCAGGCCGAAAGCATCACCTGCCCCGGAAGGCTGGAAGAATTCCGCCTCCAGATCCTTCCTCAGCTGCCTGAACCTCGCGCCGATCGCCACGACCCCGGGCCCCGCGCCCTCGAACTCCTTCCGGAGGGCGTCCCGCGTGCCTCGGGACAGGTCCCGGCGGGCCAGATCATCCAGCCCCAGGGCGGCCCAGATCGCATCCACCTGCCGGAGGCCGGCCTTCCAGCGGTCCTTCTGGCCTAGGCCCACCAGCAGGTGGCTCAGGATCCACTCGCTGTCCTCGAAGAACCACGCCTCCGCGAGGTCGAACCCTTGGGACCCACCGTAGCGCTCCAGCTCGGGCTCGAAGGTGTCCACCTGCCATTTCCACAGGAGGCCCTGGGCGCGGCAGTCCTCCAGGTGCCGGTGGACCTCGGGCAGCAGGCCCGTGAGAAGGCGGAGGGGCAGGCCATGGAACCGGACGCGGAGGTGGGGCTCCGGATCCCGGTACCGGATGAAGTGCCAGCGGTCCCAGAATCCCTGAGCCCGGGTCCACCGGAGCAGCGGTTCCAGGGCCACGAGGAGGCGGTCCCCGCTGGCGGCGCCGCCATAGAGCTTCAGGTAGAGCCATTCCGAGCCCGGCGGGTAGGCGCGGGTCTCGGCGCCCGCGGGATCCGGCGGGAGCCGCACCGACCGCGGCGGCGCGGCGGGAGCGGCTTCGAAGGGGATGACCAGCTCGTGGGCGAACGGCCCTTCGGGCGAGGTGACCGGCGTCTGCCCCGCATCCGGGAAGAACTCCGTGAGGGTGAAGGCGGATCGGCCCGCCACGAGGTGGTGCAGGGTTTCCACCCAGAGCACGCGATCCAGGTCCACCCGCAGGCTGTTGTCGGCGTCGGTGAGCGTGACGAACCGCGGCAGCCCCAGGCGCTTGCGCAGGATCTGGAAGGCCCCCCAGGCCCCCTCGCCGCTGGCGGCCAGGGCCGCCTTCAGCTCCTCGGCGCGGATCCGCCATCGCGCGCGGCTGAGGACATGGCGTCCGCGGACCACCCTGGGCAGGAACGGCTGCTCGGCCAGGGCTCCCCAGGACCAGCCGCCGGCCCGGCCGTCCTGGTCCTGCAGGTGGGACAGGAACCGGTAGACCACGGGACCGCGGGCGAAGTTGTGGGCGGAGGACAAGCGGGGGATCACCTCCCGCCCCAGCCGCGTCGACGCCAGCACCACCCGGTCTCCCCGCACGGTCACCTGGAGGTCGGACGGGGGAATCACGTGATCCTGGGGGACGCCCGCCGTCGCCAGGAAGGGGATCTCGTACTCCCGCAGGGCGGGTCGGGCCAGGACGTTGCCCATGCGGCCCTCGGGCACGTGGACCACCTCGGCGAACACCGCCTCCGACCGCAGGGCCTCCTCCTTCCGGAGATGCCGCTGGAGGGAGGCCTGGAGACCCGGGTCGCCGGAGGCGAAACGCCCCAGCCACCGGGCCGCCGTGGGACCCGAGTACTGCTCCATCCAGAACTGGAAGTCGCCGCGATCCAGGTCCGCGGGGCTGGAGGCCGCCAGAGTGGCCAGCGCCGCGAAGGCTGCGGGGAAGGGCTGGGGATCCGGCTGGGCCAGCGCGTCCAGATCCGCATCCTCCAGGGTCCAGACCCGCGTCCCTGCCCACCTCGGGAACTGGGCCAGGAGGAACTGGTCCCGGCGCGACAGGCTCCGCGGGGGCGCCGGCGCCTGGAAGGGCAGATCCTCCAGCAGGGGATCGTCGTAGGCGGGAGCGCCGTCGAACCCGATGCCGCTCTCCTCGTCCAGGACCTCCAGCAGGGGCATCCACCGCTGGCCGTACCGCTCGCTGAAGGCCCACCGGAACCTCTCCAGGGGCCGGTCGGTCGGCGCCTGCGTCAGACGTCGGAGGGTGTCGGCGCCCTCTTCCAGGGCCCGGCGGATCCCGGTGGACAGCGCCAGGCCCGGGGCCGGACGGAAGAGGTCCACCTGGAGGAGATCCCGGATTCCCGGGGGCAGGTCCAGCCCCTGGAGGGACGGCAGGTGGGCCGGGTAGCCTTCAGGACAGGCGCCGAGGGGTGCCTGGCGGAGACGGTCCAGGTCCCGGCCCAGGGCCACCAGCGGTTCAGCCTGGGGCGCGGTCAGGGCATGGGCCCGAAGCGCGGCGATCACGTGGCTGAGGGGATCGGGGCTGGTCAAGGGCGGGTGCAGGTC
Organism: Geothrix paludis; assembly: GCF_022808815.1. Classification (GTDB taxonomy): domain Bacteria; phylum Acidobacteriota; class Holophagae; order Holophagales; family Holophagaceae; genus Geothrix; species Geothrix paludis. The sequence continues at coordinate 284,292 of NZ_JAKZLC010000005.1, forward strand.
CCCGCGCAGCACCTGGGCATCCACGATCTGTTCCAGGAAAGCGCGGGCCTCCGCGAGTTCGACCTTCAGGCGCACCGCCAGTCGCACGGCCAGGTCCCCGAAGGACTGCCCCGCCCGCGCCTGCTGGAGCGCGAAGTCGAGGTGGGGCGTGGCCTCCACCGCCTCCAGGTGATAGGACCGCCCCTTCCCTTCCGTATCGCGGGTCTCGAGATAGCGGCGCCACCCACCCCAGGCATAGAGGCTGGAGTTGGGCCGGTAGGTCACGCGGGACCGCACCTCTGGATCCCACTCCAGGCGGTTCACCAGGGCCTCCAGGATGCCCCAGTCCAGGCGCACGGCCTTGCGGCACGAGCGCCAGGACGCCACGGCCAGGCGGCTTTCCGGCCCCCAGGCGCCCGTGGACACCCCCGCGAAGAGACCGAAGGGGGTGGCGCGGCTGCTCATCCGGCTGAGGTACTTCACCAGGGCCCGCTCCACCCCGCGGGTCGCCGCGTCATCCAGCGCGCCCTCCAGCCAGGCATCCAGGCGCCCGGCCAGGTCCGGCGAAGCCAGCGCCACGGCCTCGCGCACAGCGGGCTGGCGGACCTGCGCGCGAAGCGCGGCCCGCAGCGCCTCCCGATCCCGCTCCAGCCGGGCTCCCGGGGTCTCCTCCGCCGGGCCTTCCTGCGGCGGCGGAACCACCACGGCGAGCGCATCCAGGGGGAGGCCCGGGCTCCGGAGCACGAAGAAATCGGTGGTCTGACAGGAAGGTTGCGGCATGGACCGGAATCTTTCCGAAGAGAATCCCCCTCAGGAGAACATGTCCCGCGGATGCGGGCTCCGGAAGCGCCGAACGGTAGCAGTTGGGGGGCCGAACGGTTCGAGCCGTGGTTACATACCGTTCATGGGAATGGGTTGGAAGGGCTCCCGCAAGGGCTCACAAACGAGGTCGCGCCCGGCGGCGCCACCTGGGAGCTCCCATGACCACCACCCTTTCCTTCCGCAAGGAATCCATCCAGCAGGCGAGCAGCGTCAGCGAGACGCTGAACCGGCAGAAGGTCGCCGTCACCGATGGCCAGGGTCAGCGGGCCTCTCATGAACCCTGGGCGCCCACCCTCACCACCACGGTCTTCACGATCCAGTGACGATCCACATGGAGTCTTCCCGGTGGAGGCAGACACGGCAAACCCATGGGCCTCGCTCTTTCCGTTGGCCCGGAACTGGCGAGTCCTCCTGGTCTGCTACCTCCTCTGGGTGGCGGTCCTCATCTACAGCTACCAGACTGCCCACCGGCTCGGGAACATCTGGTTCTGGGCCAGCCTCCTCTCCGGGCCCTTCACGCACATCACCGCCTTCGCAGGGCTGGCCCCCCTGCCCTGGACCCTGTCCCGCCGGCTTCCCTCCCCGTGGAGGTTCGCCGTGGGGTTCGTCGTCTCGGTGGTCTCCTGTGAATCCGTCTCCTACCTCCTGCCCATCTTCGACGGATGGCTGCTCTCACGAGCGGGCCACCAGTTCAACCTGGCCCGCGCCACAGCCGTCTACAGCTCTTTCGTGGGGCCAGCCATGATGATCGTCGGGGGTCTCGTCGCATCGCGGGCCCGGTCGGAGGAGCTCCGGGCGGCCTCCGAGGCCGAGGCACAGATCGCCAAGAACCGCCTGCTCCAGGGGCAGGTCCATCCCCATGTGCTGTTCAACGCGCTCAACGGCCTGGCGGAGCTGGTCCACAAGGATCCCAAGGCTGCCGAAACCGCCATCCGGCACCTGTCGGACCTGCTCCGCCGCATCCTGCGGGCCTCCGAGCACATGCGGCTGCCCCTCGGGGAAGAGCGGAAGATCATCTCGGATTTCCTGGCCCTGGAGGCCATCCGGCTGGGGCCCCGGCTCAGGGTGTTGTGGGACTGGGACGAAGGGCTCGATTCCATCGAGATTCCGCCGCTCCTCCTCCAGCCCCTGGTGGAGAACGCCATCAAGCACGGAATCGCGCCGAGCATTCCGGGCGGCGACATCATCATCCGGGCCCGCTCCCGGGACGGCTCGGTCCGGCTGGAGATCTGGAACTCCGGCAGGCCCTTCCCGAACCAGGTGAACGGAAGCGGCATCGGCCTGAAGAACCTGCGCTCGCGCCTCGCCCTGCACTTCGGCTCCAGCGCCGAACTCGTCATCGGGCCCTCGGGCCAGGGCACGCTCGCCTGCATCCAGTTCGAGGCGACCCAAGTAGAATGGCCCCATGAAGCCTCTGAAGGCCCTGGTAGTTGATGACGAGCCTCTGGCCAGGGAGCGGCTTTCGCGGCTCCTCCAGGAGGCCGAATGCACCATCGTGGATGAGCTCGGAGACGGCGTCGCCCTGCTCCAGTGGCTGAAGCAGCCGGCCGAGGTGGACGTCATCTTCCTGGACATCCAGATGCCCGGACTCAACGGACTGGAGGTGCTGGCCGAAGTCCCGGACTGCCCGCCGGTGGTGTTCGTGACGGCCTTCTCCGATTACGCCGTGCGGGCCTTCGAGCTCGCCGCGGTGGACTACCTGCTGAAGCCGGTGTTCGAGGACCGTCTCGCCAAGTGCCTTCAGCGCCTCCGCGACCGCCTGGTCCGGCGGCTCAGTCCGTCGGAGCTGAAGACGCTCATGCCGCCTCCCGTCCGCTTCCCCATCCGGGCCGGGGACGGGGAGATCTACATGGACCTGGAGCTGGTGACACATTTCGAGCTCGAGAGCGACCGTGTGTGGGCCTGCCGGGGCCAGAACCGCTACCTGACCCGATGGTCCACCCTGGCGGAAGTGGAGCAGGCCTTCCCGGAGGCTGGCATGCTCCGGATTCAGCGGCACCTGCTGCTGCGGCCCCAGATGGTCAAGGGGATCCGCCCATCCACGGTGGGCCGCATCAAGGTGCTGGTGGCCCCCCAGGTGGAGCTGACCGTCAGCCGGGCCATGACTTCACGGACGAAGGAGTGCATCCGAGGCGAGGAGACCTGACGGGGGGCCCGTACCCGCCCGTGTCTGAAAGTGAAGCGCGTGGAGGGCGGCCTCCGCATCCCCTTCTCGAGAAGCGCCTCGTCGCTCGCACTCTCCCGGCGCGGATACCCGCGCGACCCCGCCCGTGATCCAATCGAACCCAGGATCCGGGGTGCTTCAGGCCTTGGACCGGGAGGTTTCCGCATGCGGCTCAAGGCGATCGTCGGCACGGTACTTTGCGCGATGGGAGCCGCCCTCTGGAGCGGGGAGGCCACGCCTCCCACGCTGCGCCTCCCGGCCTCCGTGCGCCCGCTCCGGGGCCGGCTGGAGCTGACCATCGTCCCCTCGCGGGAAGCCTTCACCGGAACCGCCACGTACGACCTGGCGGTCTCGGAACCCACGGCGACCCTCTGGATCAATGCCACGGGCCTCAAGTTCCAGCGCGCGGAGCTTGCCGCCGGCGGCGCGAGCCAGGCCGCCACAATCATCCCCGGAAACGAGGACGTGGTGGGCCTGCGCTTCGCGGCGCCCGTGGCGCCCGGCCCCGCGCAGCTGACGCTGGCCTGGGAGGGGGCGCTGGACTCCACCCGCAGCCAGGGCCTCTACCGGGTGAAAGAGGGCGACGACTGGTACGCCTACACTTTCTTCGAGCCCATCGACGCCCGGCGAGCCTTCCCCTGCTTCGACGAGCCCGGGTTCAAGATCCCCTGGACCCTGGTGCTCCATGTGCCCCAGGACCAGGTGGGGCTGGCCAACGCCCCGGCCAGGGAGGAAATCGCCGAGCCCGGCGGCATGAAGCGGATCACGTTCGCGGAGTCCCGGCCCCTGCCCTCGTACCTGGTGGCCCTGGTGGTCGGGCCTTTCGATGTGATCCCCGCGGGCACGGCCGGACACCACGGCACGCCGCTACGGTTCGTGGTGCCCAAGGGCCGCGGCGCGGAGACCCGCTACGCGGCGGAAGCCACGCCACGGCTGGTAGGCCTGCTGGAGGACTTCTTCGGCATGCCCTATCCCTTCGGGAAGCTCGACGTGGCCGTGGTCCCACGCTACTGGGGCACCATGGAGCACCCCGGGCTGGTGGCCCTGGGCCAGCCCCTGACACTCATCAAGCCCGGCGAGGAGACGCCAGCGCGGAAGGAGTTCTACAGCACCATCGCCGTCCACGAGCTTGGCCACTACTGGTTCGGCGACGTGGTGACCATGGCCTGGTGGGACGACACCTGGCTGAACGAGGGCATGACCACCTGGATCGACGCCAAGATGATGGAGGCCTTCGAGCCGTCCTGGCGGGTCCCCGCGAACCGGCTCCAGCTCATGGCCAACGCCATGGCGGCGGACGCCCTGCCCTCGGCCAAGCGGGTGCGCCAGCCCGTCGCATCCAAGGACAACATCGAGAATTCCTTCGACAACAACCTCACCTACTTCAAGGGCAACGCCCTGATGACCATGGTGGAGCGCTGGCTGGGACCTGATCGCTTCCGGGGGATCGTGAGGTCCTACGTCCAGCGGCACCAGTGGGCCAACGCCACCTCGGAGGACTGGCTCAAGGCCGTGCAGGAAGGCGCCGGCACCCCGGCCCGGTCCGTGTTCGAGTCCTTCATCAGCCAGCCCGGCATTCCGGTCGTCACGGGCCGGTGCGTCCAGACACCCGGGGGCTGGAGCCTCGAGCTAACCCAGGCGCGGTTCCTAGCCGCAGGCGCGGAATCCGGGTCTCCGGCGGTCTGGACCCTCCCCGTGGGCATCCGCACGAACCGAACCGCCGAGCCCTTCTACGCGGTGCTCACGGGGAAGTCGGGCACCTTCCCCCTTCCCGGCGGCCAGCGGCCCGGCTGGCTCCTGCTCAACGCGGGCGGATCGGGCTACTACCGCGTGGCCTACCAGGCGGATCAGCTGACCGCCCTTCTGCAGGCACCCGCTGCGGCGCTGACGGTCCCGGAGCGGTTCCGCCTCCTGGACGACGCCAAGGCCATGGGCGAGACCGGAACCCTGGACCTGGCCTCGACGATACGGCTGGCCTCGGCCGCCGCCCAGGATCCGGACCGCCTCATCGTGGCCCAGTCCCTGGCCCTCGCGGGCCGGATCCCGGTTGGGCTCCTGGCCCCGGGCGACCGCACACACCTGGCCGCGTACGTCCGGGCCACCTGGGGCGCCCGGGCCCGGGCCCTGGGCTGGACGCCGCGCTCCGGCGAGAACGTGGAGGCCCGCCGTCTCCGGGCGCTCCTGGTGCCCCGCGTGGCCTCCCTGGGCCTGGACCTGCGGCTGTCCGCCGAGGCGAGAACCCTGGCCGGGCGCTGGCTGAAGGCCCACAAGGGCGTGGATCCCGACCTGGTGGCGCCGGTCCTGGCCGTCGCCGCGCAGACCTCCAGCCGGTCGTTCTTCAATCAGCTGGTGGCGCAGGTCCGCGCGACGCCGGACCGCCAGGAGCGCGCCCGGCTCATGGCGGGACTCGGCGGTTTCCGTTCCCCCGCCCTCGTCAACGCCGCGTTGGACCTGATGCTCCGGGACGGCTTCGACATCCGGGAGTCCGTGCTGATCCTGGACGGCGCCCTGGCCGACCCCGAGACCCGGCCCCTGGCCTGGGCCTGGCTCCAGCGGCACTTCGACCAGGTGGCGCCCCAGTTCCGCAGCGATGATTTCTGCGGCCTCGTCGGGCGGCTGGGCGAGGCCCTGTGGGACACCGTGAGCCGCGATGCCTTCGAGGCCTTCCTCCGGCCCCGGGTCCAGCCCTTCGACGGCGGCCCCCTGGCCCTGACCCGCGCCCTGGAGTCCATGGAGGTGCATCAGGCCCGGGGCCGCCGCGACCTGGAGGCCAGCGCCCGGTTCCTCCGCGGGAAGGGGTGGTCCTAGCCCCGAAAGCCCCAGCCCAGGTATCCGCCAGTCATTGTCCAATCCATGGGTCGATCCTGGGACCAGGAGGTGATCCCATGGCCCGGCCCGACGCGCTCCCCCTCACGCACCACGCCCGGCTCCGGATGGACGGGCGGCGCATTCCGCCCACGGCGGTGGAGGCGGTGCTGGCCCACGGACGGGAGGCCTGGGTCCGGGGCGCCTGCATCCACGCGCTGGGAAAGCGCGAGGTGGCGAAGGCGGCGCGACGGGGCCTCGACCTCCGGCCCTTCGCGGGCCTGCAGGTGGTCTGCTCCCCCGAGGGGGACGTGCTCACCGTGTACCGGAACCACGACTTCCGGAGCCTCCGCCGCTCGGCCTGACCTGGGGAGCGGCCCGCCCGCTGTATCCTGGCCCCAGGCGCCCGGTTCCCCGCGGTGGGGCGGGGGCGGACATCGGAGCGGTGTGGACGGGAACGGGGAGCGCGCGCAGGTCGTCGTCCTGGGAGGCGGGATCTCCGGCCTGCTGGCGGCGTGGCACCTGCGCCAGAAGGGCTGCGATGTCGTGGTCTGGGAGGCTGCCGAGGCTCCGGGCGGGTGGGCGCAGACGCTGCCCTGGCCGGGCCCGGCCGGCGAGCCGGGCTGGCTGGAGCGCGGGCCCCAGGGCCTGCTCGTGGGCCGGGGCGGGGCGCTGGACCGCCTGCTGCGGGCGCTGGCGATCGAGCTGCGCCCCTCCCGGCCCAGGGGCCCCCGCTGGCTGGGCAAGGCCGGGCGCCGGCACCCCGGGCCGGCCTCGCTGGCGGGGCTGCTGCGCGCTCCGGGCCTCGGCTTCGGCGAGAAGCTGCGGGTGCTGGCGGAGCCCTTCATCCCGGCAGGAACCGGGCCTGACGAAACCCTCCACGCGTTCTTCGCCCGCCGCCTGGGGGAAGGCTTCGCCCGGGAGCTGCTGCCGGCCCTGGTGGCCGGCGTGCTGGCGGCCCCGCCGGAGCGCCTGGGCCTGGAGGCGGCGCCGCGCCTGAAGCGCCTGGAAGCGCATGGCGGCCTGTTCCTGGGCGGCCTGCGGACGGGCCTCGAGCGCACCCGCCTGCCCGTGGGAGGCACCGGCGCGCTGGCGCAGGCCCTGGCGCTGACCCTGGCGGAGCGGCTCGGCGGCGTGTCCACTGGCCGGGCCGCGCGGGCCCTGGAGCCCCTGCCCGACGGCCGGTGGCGGGTTCATGGAGAAGGCCTCCATGTGGAGGCCGGAGCGGTGATCCTGGCCCTACCGGCGGCCGCCGCCGCGGCACTCCTGCGGCCTTTCGCACCGGAAGCGGCTTCGGAGCTGGCGGCCATCCCCCACCTGGACCTCCGCCTCTGGCACAGCCGCCATCCCATGGTGCGGGGCTGGGAGCGGGGCCTGGGCCTGCTGGTGCATCCGCCAGAGGGCCGGGGGCTGCTGGGCGCCGTGTCCTTCGCGGCGGACGATCCCCGGGGCGTGCCGGGCCTGCTGCAGCTGCGCGCCTACGTGGGCGGCGCCTATCCCGTGGATCCGGCGCTGGCGGCCTGGCCAGGCGTCTTCCGGGAGCTGCGCCGCTGGCTGCCGGAGCTGGGCGAGGCAGTGCAGGTGCGGGAGGACGCCTGCTCCGGCGCCTTCCCCCTGCTGGAGCCGGGCCACGGCGCCCGGGTGGCGCGGGTGCTTGAGGGGCTCCCGCAGGGCCTCCACTGGCTCGGCGCGGCCCGCTTCGGACCCGGGATCCCCAACCTGGCGGAGGGCGTGGAGGCCTGGGCCGGGGCGCTGTCCATGCGTGGGCTCACTTGAACTCGGTCAGGGGCTCGAGAACCGGGCCGGCTTCCTTTGCGGGGTCGGTGCAGCCGGCGAGGGTGATGGCGATGGTCAGGAGCTGGACGAGGATGACCAGCGCCACGCAGGCGGACCAGCCGCCGAAGCGCCAGAGGTAGCCCGGCAGCTCGCCGCCGACACAGCCGCCAAGGTAGTAGCAGGTGACGTAGATCCCCACGGCCAGGGCCTTGTTCTGGCGCGCCGCCACGCCGAGGTAGCTGGCGGTGGCCGCCTGGGCCACGAACACGCCGGTGCAGCAGAAGGCCAGGCCGGCCACCACGGCCCAGAGGCTCGGCACCAGCGTGAGCAGCATGCCTCCGATGCCGGCGCCCATGGCCAGCACCATGGCCGTCCGGTGGCCGTAGCGGTCGATGACGTGGCCGGCGTAGGGCGTGATGACCGCGCCGACCAGGTAGGTGAAGAACAGGGAGCCGAGGGCCAGGGGACCCAGGCGGAAGGGCTCGCCCGCCAGGTGGAAGGTCACGTAGGTGAAGCTGGCGATGAGGGTGAAGAGCACCCCGAAGCCCACGGCGAAGGCGGCCCGGAGCCGGGGGTTTTTGAGATGGGCCAGCGCGCCGGCGAAGGGCGATTCCCCCTGGACGCGGCCCGTGAACCGGCGCTCCCGGGGCAGCCAGACCTGAAGCGCGAAGGCCGAGACCGCACCCATGAGCCCGATCGCCACGAACGACCCGTGCCAGTTCCAGTGGGACACGATGAGCCCGGTGGTCATGCGTCCCATGAAACCGCCGAGGACGGAGCCCGTGACGTACATGGCCATGGCCCGGCCCGCGCCCCCGTCGGCCCACTCCTCCTGCACGTAGGCCACGGTCACAGCGAAGACCCCGGGCGTGAAGACCCCCTGGAGGAACCGCCAGAAGACCAGGGAGGGAAGCCCCGTGGCCGTGGCGTTCAGCAGGGTGGCCAGGGCCAGCAGGCTGGCGGAGGCGACGATGACGCGCTTCCGCCCCAGCCGGTCCGCCACGATGCCCACCAGGGGGGCCGCCAGGGCCACACCCAGGGTGGAGGCGGTGAGCGTGAGGCTCACGGTCGCCTTGCTGGCGTGGAAGAGCTGCTCCAGCATCGGCAGCAGGGGCTGGGTGGCGTAGAGGCCCAGGAAGGCGCAGAAGCCCGCGAAGGTCACGGCCAGGGTGCGGCGGGCGTCGGCCACGCGCAGGTCCGGTTCCGGAAGAGGGGTCTGGGAAGGCTCACCTTCGCTCATTTCTCCATTGTCGGAGCAGCAAAAACCTATGGAAAATATCTGTACCAGGGGCATCTTATATTCAGGAGATATCAATGGAGCTCCGCCTGCTCCGCTACTTCACCGTCGTCGCCGAGGAGCTGCACTTCAGCCGGGCCGCCGCGCGCCTCCACATGGCCCAGCCCCCCCTGAGCCAGCAGATCAAGCAGCTGGAGCAGGAACTCGGCGTCCCGCTGTTCGCCCGCACCCGTCGCCACGTCGAGCTGACGGAGCCCGGCCGGCAGTTCCTCGCCTCGGCCAGGGAGATCCTGGCCCAGGTGGACCGGGCCGTCCTCCAGGCCCAGCGCGCGGCCCGGGGCGAGGTGGGCGAGATCGCCATCGGCCTGGTGAGCTCCGCCTCCTACGAGGACACCCTGCCCCGCGTCCTGCGGGCCTACCGGGAGCGCCATCCCGCCGTGGCCATCACGCTGCACGAGCTGAGCAGCGGCGAGCAGGTGGACGCCCTCCGGGAGGGCCGGATCCAGGTGGGCTTCCTCCGCCCACCCATCCACGAACCCGGCATTACCACCACCACGGTCCTCCGGGAGCCGCTGGTGGCCGTGCTGCCGGCGGACCACCCTCTTGCGGCCCGGCGACGCATCCCTCTGGCCGCCTTGGCCGAAGATCCCTTCATCATGATCCCCCGCAGCCATGGCCTGGGGATCCTGGACCTGATGATGGGCGCCTGCTTGCAAGCCGGTTTCTCGCCCCGCATCGCCCAGGAGGCCAAGGAGATCCAGACGGTGGTGGGCTTCGTGGCCGCGGGCTTCGGCGTGTCCCTGCTGCCCGCCGCCGTGCGCCGCCTGGCCCACGCGGGCGTCGCGTACGTGCCCCTCGCGCCGCCCCAGGTGCTCATCGAGATCGCCGCCGCCCACCGGAGCGGCGATCCCTCGCCCCTGCTGGCCGCGTTCCTGGCCGTGCTCCGGGAAACCGTGTCAGGTCGTCGCGCGGCCCCGAAGCGGTCTAGGGCCAGGGGCTGAGGCGATCCGCGTCCACCCCCAGGCCAACACTCCCGCCAGTAGCAGCCATCCGATAGGCGACCGGGCCGCGATGCAAAGATCCTGCCCCGACGGCATGGCCCCGAAAACCAGGTTCGCCAAGAGGAACATCATGGCCGCCTCCGACCAGCCGAGGTGCGGATGGCCATTGAGGCGCCACAGGAGCAGGCCGTATGCCGCGGGCAGCAGGGCCAGCGGCGCGAGGCCGATGAAGAAGGCGTTGTACCAGCGCAGATTCGAGAGGGCGACGGCCCCCAGTACCCAGCCCCGCCCCTCGCGCCGCGGAACCACCGTGAAGCGGACGGGGCGGCCGTTGAGCAAGTGGCCCAAGGTCCAGTGGCAGAGTTCATGGCAGAGCGTCCCGGGCAGCACCAGCAGGGAAAAGAGCCAGAAGGACCGCTTGGCCTGGTTCAGCAGCCAGAGCGCTGCAGCGGTCCCCGCCAGGTAGGCCGCAGCCGCCCCATGAATCCCCGTTCCCAGCCTCCATGCCCCCATCCCCACGCACGCTCCGGCTCTCGCAAGACTCCCCGGGTCCATTGGACCATCCCTCTGGAGGCCGGCCGCCCGAACCTCGGAGGTTCTGCGAGGAGGCAGGCTAGGCCAGGCGCGCCAGCAGCGCCGCGATGTTCCTGTCGTTCTGGTCCATGCGCTTCAGCAGCTCGTCGATCCTGGCGACGGCACCCTGATCCGGCGCGTTCTGAAGGGATTCGATCCGGGCGATGGCGTCCAGCAGCAGTTTGTCCTGATGGACGAGGTGCTTCATGATCACCTCGATCTCCACTTCGGACTTCTTGTTCACTTCGTAGTCATTCTGGGCCGCCAGGCGGTCCTTCTCGGACTGCCGGTTCTGGCTCATCATCACCACCGGTCCGGTGTATGCGGCCTGGAAGCTGAGCACCAGGTTGAGGAGGATGAAGGGGTAGGGGTCCCAGGCCTTCAGGAAGCCCGGCCGGGAGTGCTCCTGAACGACCAGATAGACGTTGAACCCCATCCAGACGCAGAGCAGCACGCTCTGCACGATGATGAACGGCCAGCTCCCCACGGACAGCGCCACCCGGTCCGCCACGCGCTGGCCGAGCGTCATGGACTTGATCACCTCTTCGTTCACGCTCTTCACGGGTGGGTGATCGTGGCGGTATTGGGCCGCGGGGCCCAGGGTGCGGTTCGTGGTGGACATGGGATCTCCTTCCGAAGGATGGGGAGGGGGGGCCGGGGGACCAGCCCGTGACCTTCCCGCCTGAGGTCACTCCAGTCTCAGATGCCCAGCTTCTGTAGTTTCCGGTAGAGGGTGTTCCTCGCCATCCCCAGCTCCTGGGCGGCCTTGGTCATGTTCCCCTTCCAGGCGCGCAGGCAGGCCTGGATCTGCTCCCGCTCCTCCTCCAGCAGCTGCTCCCGGAGGCTGGCGGAGCCCGAGGCCCGACCCGGGCCTGACGCCGCGGGACCTGAGAGGGAAGCCGGGGGTTCCGTGGGACGGAGGATCTCCTCGGGGATGTCCTCCGGGAGGAGCGCCGGGCCCCGGACCGCGTGGACCATGCGCTCGACCACGTTCTGGAACTCGCGGACGTTGCCGGGCCAGGCATAGCCCTGGAGGGCGCCGCTCACGCCGGGATCGATGCGGAGCTTCGCGATCCCCTTGCGGGCGGTGAACTTGTGGAGGAAGGCCTCCAGCAGCTCCGGAATGTCCTCGGGATGCTCCCGCAGGGGCGGGAGCCTGATCATGGAGACATTGAGCCGGTAGTAGAGGTCCTGGCGGAAGGTCCCCTTGCGGATCTCCTCCCGAAGGTCCTTGTGGGTGGCGCAGATGATCCGCACGTCCACCACGAAGGGCCGGTCGCCGCCCAGGCGCGTGATGGTCCGGTCCTGGAGCACGCGGAGAAGCGCGATCTGCTGCTCCAGGGGCATGTCGCCGATCTCGTCCAGGAAGAGGGTGCCTCCGCTGGCCAGCTCGAACTTCCCCGGGCGCCCGCCCCGGGCCGCGCCCGTGAAGGCCCCGTCCTGGTAGCCGAACAGCTCGCTGGCGATGAGCTCCCGGGGGATGGCCCCGCAGTTGATGGCCACGAAGGGTCCCGTCCGGCGGTCCGACTGGTTGTGGATGGCGTGGGCGAACATCTCCTTGCCGGTGCCGCTCTCGCCAGTCAGCAGCACGTTGCTCTCGTTGGCGGCGGCCAGCTGGCCCTGCTGGACGGCCCGCAGCAAGACCTCCCCCTGCCCCAGGATGTCCTCGAAGCGGAAGGTGGCCTGCGCCCCGCTGAAGCGGTTGATGAGCCCCTTGATCTTGTTGATGGGGTTCACGAACAGCACGGCCCCCTTGACCACGCCGGCCTCATCCAGGATGGGCTTGCCGCTGGCGATGCACTGGAGGACCCCCCGGCCGGAGGCCAGTTCCAGTTCCCGGTCCAGGAACTCCCGGCCCCAGGCCAACAGCTCGCGGATGGGCCCCAGGTCCCGCACCAGATCCGTGATGCGCTTGCCGGCGGCCTGCTGGTTGGAGACCCCCAGCAGCCGCTCCGCCACGGGGTTGATCTGGTCGAGGACGCCGTCGACGTCCAGCACCAGCACCCCGTCGGTGACCGTGAGGATGATGCTGGAGAGCCGGTTGTTCAGCAGCCTCAGCTCCCGGTTCTTCTGGCCCACCTCCAGCTCGTGCTGGATGGCTTCCACCGCGGCCATCACCAGCCCGAGCGTGTGGATGTGCGTCTCGTCCACGGGCCCGGTCATGTCCAGCAGGCCGATGGTCTTCCCCCGCGGATCGAAGATGGGCGCCCCGGAGCAGGTCCACCGGTGGTGCTTCTGGCAGTAGTGTTCGGCGCCCGAGACCTGGAAGGGGCGGCCCAGCACCAGCGGTGTGCCGGCCCCGTTGGTGCCCACCTCGGCTTCGGCCCAGAGCGCGCCCTTATTCAGGTTCAGATCCTGGGAGGCGAGGATCCGGTCCTGGTCCCCCACGGCTTCCAGGAGGTAACCCTGCTCGTCGAAGAGCAGCACCACGAAGCTGGACCCCGCCACAAGGCTGTACAGGTTCTCCATGAAGGGCTTGGCGACCCGGATCAGGTCCTGCTTCCGCTCCGCCAGCGCCGCGTACTCGGCGGATCCCAGGATCAGCGTGGACCGTCCGGCCAGCGGATCCACGCCCGCGGCCTTGCAGCGGCGCCAGGATGCCTCCAATTCAGGCCCCAGCGTGCCGGGCTCGAGGGTCCCCTCCCGGATGAAGCGGTCCCAGATCCCCCAGCACTCTGTGGTGTGCCCTTCCCTCTGTGCCATGGCCCCTCCAGAGGCCAGTCCAGCCGCAGATCGCGCCAAACCGTTCCATTACGGTACGATTCGATGCATAAATGATCAATAAGTAACATTTCAAATGAAGGATCGTCGGCGGATCGAGAGAATTTTATCCTCGCATTTTACCACCTGCGACCGGACCGGCCGGGCTTCTCGGATATCAAGATCAAGAATGGCCTCCGTCCCCCGGGCTTCCGGTACACCTCCTGCCTTGGTCGGGCATCCACCCGAGACCTTGAGGGGAATCCACCATGGACAAGATCCTGCGCGTGAACATGACCGACCTGACCACCGTGGTCGAGGAGGTGCCCGCCGAGTGGGCCGGTCTCGGCGGCCGGGCCCTCACCTCGACCATCGTGGTGAAGGAGGTTCCGCCCACCTGTCACGCCCTCGGGCCCAACAACAAGCTGGTCTTCGCGCCCGGCCTGCTGTCGGGCACGGCGGCCTCCAACTCGGGCCGCCTCTCCGCCGGCGCCAAGAGCCCGCTGACGGGGGGCATCAAGGAGAGCAACGTCGGCGGCACGGCGGCCCAGATGTTCGCCCGCCTGGGCATCAAGGCCCTGATCGTGGAGGGCATGCCCCGGGGCGAGGGGTGGTACGCCCTCAAGGTCGGCAGGGACGGCGTCACCATCGAAGAGGAGCGCGGGCTCCTGGGCCTGGGGAACTTCGCCGTCATCGACGCCCTCCAGGCGCTGCTGGGCAAGAAGACCGGCGTGATCGCCATCGGCCCCGCGGGCGAGATGAAGCTCACCTCGGCGAACATCTCGGTAAAGGATCCCTCGGGCAAGATCCGCAGCCACGGCCGCGGTGGCCTCGGCGCCGTCATGGGCTCCAAGCGCATCAAGTTCATCGCCATCGACGACGAGGGCGCGCCCGGCATCCAGATGGCGGATCCCGAGGCCTTCAAGCGCGCCTCCCGCATCTTCACGAAGGCCCTCATGGACCACCCCGTGAGCGGCCAGGGGCTCCCCACCTACGGCACGAACGTGCTGGTCAACATCCTCCACGAGGCCGGCGGCCTGCCCACCCGCAACTTCACCCATGGCCAGTTCGACGGGCACGAGCAGATCTGCGGCGAGACCATGCACGACACCATCGTGGCCCGCGGGGGCAAGCCCCGGCACGGCTGCCACGCGGGCTGCGTCATCCAGTGCTCCCAGGTCTACCACGACAAGGACGGCCAGTACCTCACCTCCGGCTTCGAGTACGAGACCATCTGGGGCCTGGGCGCCAATTGCCTCATCTCCGAGCTGGACGACATCGCCCTGGCCGACAACGTCATGGACGACCTCGGCCTCGACTCCATCGAGACCGCCGTGGCCTTCGGCGTGGCCATGGAGGCGGGCATCCTCCCCTGGGGCGACGGCAAGGAAGTGGTCCGCATCCTGCGCGAGGAGGTCGGCAAGGGCACCGCGCTGGGCCGCGTGATCGGCTCGGGCGCGGGGGCCGTGGGCCGCACCTACGGCGTCACCCGGGTGCCCGTGGTGAAGAACCAGGCCATCCCTGCCTACGATCCCCGCTCGGTCAAGGGCATCGGCATCACCTACTGCACCAGCCCCATGGGCGCGGACCACACCGCGGGCTACACCATCGCCACCAACATCCTCAACGTGGGCGGGCAGGTGGACCCGCTGAAGAAGGAAGGCCAGGTCGAGCTCTCCCGGAACCTCCAGATCGCCACCGCCGCCGTGGATTCCACGGGCATGTGCATCTTCATCGCCTTCCCGGCCCTGGACATCCCCGAGTGCCTGCCGGCGTTGATCGACATGATCAACGCCCGCTTCGGCGCCAAGCTCACCGGGGACGACGTGACGGGCCTCGGCAAGAACGTCCTGAAGCTCGAGCGCGCCTTCAACCTGGCTGCGGGCCTGACCAGCGCGGATGACCGCCTGCCGGAGTTCTTCTGCTCGGACCCCGTGACGCCCCACCAGGCCGTGTGGGACTTCACGAACGAGGAGATCGACGCCTTCTGGGACTTCTGAGATGGCGTCGATCACCGTCACCATCAAGCTCTTCGCCCACTTCCGGAACGGTCGGTTCAAGGAGGCCGACCACCAGTTCCCGCCCGGCGTGGCCTGCCGCGACGTCATCCTCGGGCTGGGCTTCCGGCTCGGTGAGATGGGCATCGTCATGGTGAACGGCCAGCACGCGCCCCTGGACCATCCGCTGAGCGAGCGCGACACCCTGGCCCTCTTCCCCCTGGTGGGCGGAGGATGAAGGCCCAGGAGGCTAGTCCTGGAGGCTAGTGCACTTTGATCACGACCTTCCCTTTGGTGCGACCGGTTTCGACATAATCCAGCGCTTGTCTGGTTTCCTCGAACGGGAAGACCCGATCGACCACCGGCCGGATGTGACCGGCTTCGATCAACCGGGTGATCTCGCCCAGTTGTTGGCCGCTGGCAGTCATAAAGTGGAAGGAGTAGCTGGCGCTGCTGCGCCTGGCCGCTTTCCGGATGCCGTAACTGAGCAGCCGCATCAACAGGCTGAGAAAGCCGTTCATGCCACGCAGCTTGGCGAAATCGGGGTCCGGCGGACCAGCGATGCCAATCAGCTTTCCGCCTGGCTTGAGCACGCTCAGCGATCTTTTCAGCGTGTCCCCGCCCTGCGTGTCAAGCACCAGGTCGTAGCCTTTCAGCTTGGTCGAGAAATCTTCCTTCTTGTAATCGATGACGATGTCGGCGCCCAGGCCCTTCAGCATGTCGGCATTGGCCTCGCTGGCGGTGGTGGCGACCGTGGCGCCGAAGTGCTTGGCCAACTGAATCGCGATCGTGCCGACGCCGCCCGAACCAGCGTGGATCAACACCTTCTGGCCCTTCTTCAGCCCACCTTTTTCCACCAGCGTTTGCCATGCGGTCAGTGTCACCAACGGGATGGACGCGGCCTCCTCCATTGACAGGTTGGCCGGCTTGAGAGCCAGCGAATCTTCTTTGATCGCGATGAATTCGGCAAAGGCGCCGATACGATCGTCGTCTGGTCGCGCGTAGACCTCATCGCCTACCTTGAAGCGGCGCACACGTGGGCCGACACGCACCACCACGCCGGCCAGATCAGTGCCCAGGATCAGCGGCATTTTGTATGGCAACAGCAGCTTGAATTCGCCAGCCCGGATTTTATTGTCCACTGGATTGACGCCCGCAGCATGAATCTGCACGAGGACATCATCGTCGCGTAGCCTCGGCTCGGGCAGCTCGCCCAACCTGAGCACGTCAGATTTGCCGTAACGATTGATGAAGAATGCCTTCATGTATGGCTCCTGTTCTCGGACATCACCGCGCCGAGGCCATGGCGCGGCCGCGCACAGCTGGCTGGGAATCAAGTCTCAAGTCCTTGCGGACACCAGCTTCGACCAGCGCGGCGGGCGCGAAGCGGCGCAAGAAGCGCAACCGGCCGGCCAACGCACCGGAGGTGTAGCGCACCTTCGGCGTCGCCGCCAGCGCCACCCGAACCACTGTTTCGGCCACCACGCCCGGGCCATCCGCACTTTCCAGCGCTTCCTTCACGCGCCGATCCAGTCCCGCACGCAGGTCGCGATACTCGTCGAGCGCCTCATCGGGCTGCACCTGGTTGGCGTCGAACGGTGACTTGATGTAGGCCGGTTCGACAAGCGAAACACGAATGCCCTGGGTACGCAGCTCTTGGTCCAATGACTCTGAATAACCCTCCAGTGCATGCTTGGTGGCCGAATACAGGGCCATGTACGGCATCGGCACAAAACCCAATACCGAGCTGATGTTGATGATGCGTCCGCTCCCCCGCTGTCGCATGTGCGGCACGACGGCGCGGATCATTCGGACGGTACCGAAGAAGTTGGTATCGAAGATCGCTTGCGCCTGCCGGATCGAGCTCTCCTCGGCTGCGGCGGGCGCGACGCCAAAACCGGCGTTGTTGACCAGCAGATCGATATGCCCTTCAAGCCGCAGCACTTCGTTGACGGCAGTCGCCACGGATTCGTCGTTGGTCACGTCCAGCGCCAGCATCTCAACCGCGCCCTTGGCGCTTTGCCCTTGGACGCCGCGGCGGCTGGTGCCGTACACCTTGTAACCCACCTTGGCGAGTTGCTCGGCAGTGGCTTCGCCGATACCCGATGACGCTCCGGTCACGATCGCGATCTTGCTGTTCATGGGGCTCCTCCTCATGGACATTAAATATGATGATCATCATATTTTCAACCAAAATAAATCCAAACCACGAACTGCCTGGTGGGCCTTTATTTACCGATCTCTGAAAAATGCTTGAGCGCCGCTTCGCGCAACGCCTTGGATAGCCTGGGATCATCGACGGCGCGCGCCACCACCATCGTGCCGACCAACGAACTGACCATGAACATGGCCTGCTCATGCGCATTGGGCGTTCCCCAGTCGGGCAGCTGGCGGGCCACCACATCGATCATCTCCTTGATGTGACGCGTCGCCGCCTGCCGCACCTCCGGTGCCTGGCGATGCATCTCGGAGCCAAGCGCGGCTACCGGGCAGCCATTCTCAACACCTTCCAGGTGCTGCTGTGACAGATAGGCGTGCATGAGTGCCTGCAAGGACTGCCCTGGCGCCGCAGCAGCAGCGATGTTGGCCGACCAGTTGACTGCCTCAGAACCAGCGCGGTCGGCCGCTTCGGCCAGGAGCGTTTCGCGCGAGGCGAAGTGCGCGTAGAAGCCGCCATGCGTGAGCCCGGCTTCCTTCATGATATCCGCTACCCCGGTGCCGGCATAACCGCTGCGTCGGATCGCGCGTGCGGCCACCTCGACGATGCGGTCGTGCGTCACTTCCTTGCGGCTCTGGGTGGCGCGCTTGGCGCTTGGATGGGTGGATTTGATTCGCATGATGGACATCATACATTAATCTCAACAGAGCATGCCCACCTGCATGCCAAATTGATTGTTTGACGGTCTGCCTTGAGGGACGCGACTCAACACTACCCGTGTGTATCGCTACGTGGCTCCCACTTTGAAAACAGACCCTAGTCTTCAACGAACCGCGCGAATTCGGCGACGGGCGCGCGCTCGGTCTCCAGGCGGTTCTCCACGGCCGCCGGGTTGGCGTAGCCCAGCGCCATGCCGCAAACCAGCATCTGGTCGGGCCGGAAGGCCAGCTCCTCGGCGATGACGCGGTGGAACTGCGTGAAGGCGGCCTGGGGGCAGGTGTGCAGGCCCCGGGCCCGGGCCGCCACCATGATGGCTTCCAGGAACATGCCGTAGTCCAGCCAGCTGCCCACCTGCATGATCCGGTCGATGCTGAAGATCAGGCCCACCGGCGCGTCGAAGAAGCGGAAGTTGCGACCGTGCTGCGCGTGCATCCCAGCCTTGTCCGTCTTCTCGATGCCCAGGAGGCCGTAGAGGTCCCAGCCCACTTTGCGGCGACGCTCCAGGTAGGGGGAGGTCCATTCCCTCGGGTAGTACTCGTACTCCCTTTCGTGCCGGGCCAGCTCGGCGGGATCCTCGTAGATCGCGAGGATGCGGTCGCAGAGGCGCGCCTTGGCGGCGCCCGTCAGCACGTGGACCTGCCAGGGCTGGATGTTGGTGCCCGACGGGGCCCGCGATGCCACACGCAGGATGTCCTCCACCACGGCTCGCGGCACGGGCGTTGGCAGGAAGGCGCGCATGGAGCGGCGGCTGGTGATGGCGGCATCGACCGCGGCGGTCTCTGCCTCGGTGGGCGGGGTGAACAGGTCCACGGGGTCGGTCCTTTCAGGAGAGGTCACTTCAAGCCGTGGGCAGACTTGAAGGCGGGCCACTCCGCTTTGAGGCCGATGAAGGCCGCCACGTCCGGGCAGCGCAGGAAGGGGTTGGCCTCGCGCTCCCAGGCCAGGGTGGTGCTGGGGCGGGCGCCGTAGTCGTGGCCGGGCCAGATCGTCGTGTGGGCGGGCCACTCCCGCAGCAGGCGCTGGAGGCTGTCCCACTCGGTGCGGGCGTCCCGGTCGTTCGGCGTGCCACCCACCTTCCCCACGAAGAGGAGGTCGCCCGTGAGCCCCGCGACCAGGTCGCCCGGCAGACCCCCGGTCAGGAAGGCCAGGTGGTCCGGGCAGTGGCCGGGCACGTGCCACACGCCCAGCCGCCAAGCCCCGAAGGGGATGCGCTCACCATCCTTCAGCACGCGGTCCAGGGGGCCGGGATGGCCAGGCCCGCCCAGGACGGGGGCGCCGGTGAGGGCCTGGGCGCCGCCGTTGCCGTTGCTGTGGTCGGCGTGGCCGTGGGTGTTCAGGATGGCCGTGATCCGCAGCCCCTGGGCCTTCGCCCGGGCCACCAGGGCGCCGGGGTCGTAGGAGGGATCCACCAGGACGCCCTCCCCGGCCTCCCGGTCGCCCAGCAGGTAGCCGAAGTTGCGGTCCCCGCCCACCTTGACCTGCTCGAAGATGAACCGCATGGGCGCCTCCGGCCCCATTGTCCCCCACGCCCCTCCCGGGCGGAACGCCCGGGCTTCCCCCGGCATCCAACCCTGCATCCGGAGGAGCCGTCCATGTGGAGCGGGAAGACTTGGTTGACCTTGGCCGCGGCGGTGGTGCTGGCCGCGGGCGCGGCCCTGGCCCTTCCCCGCCCCGGTCATGTTCCGGCCCCGGCCCCGACCGATCGTGAGGTGAAGGTGAACGCACCCGAGAAACCCAGCCAGGACGTGCTCAGGAAGAAGCTCACGCCCATGCAGTACCACGTCACCCAGGAGGCCGGCACCGAGCCGCCCTTCCAGAACGCCTTCTGGAACGACCACCGGGAGGGGATCTACGTGGACGTGGTGAGCGGCAAGCCGCTCTTCTCCTCCAAGGACAAGTTCGACTCCGAGTGCGGCTGGCCCAGCTTCACGAAACCCCTGGCCGCCGACGAGGTGGTGGAGAACCGCGACACCTCCCACGGCATGATCCGCACGGAGGTGCGATCCAAGGGCGCCGATTCGCACCTGGGCCACGTGTTCGATGACGGCCCGCGCGACCAGGGCGGCCTGCGCTACTGCATCAACTCCGCCTCCCTGCGCTTCGTGCCCGTGGACGACCTGGAGCAGGAGGGCCTGGGCCGCCTCCTGCCCCTCTTCGGCCGGACCGCCAAAGCCGCGCCCGCCCCGAAGCCGAACCCGGCGGAGGAGATCGCCACCCTGGCCGGGGGTTGCTTCTGGGGCATGGAGGACCTGCTGCGGAAGCAGCCGGGCGTCATCGCCATCGAGGTGGGCTACACCGGTGGGAACGTCCCCAACGCCACCTACGAGCACCATGAGGGCCACGCCGAGGCGGTGCAGATCCGCTTCGACCCCACGAAGACAAGCTACGAGGCCCTGCTGCGCTTCTTCTTCCGCATGCACGACCCCACCACGCTCAACCGCCAGGGCAACGACGTAGGCACCTCGTACCGCAGCGCCATCTTCTACCACAGCGAGGCCCAGCGACAGACCGCCGAGCGCGTGAAGGCCGAGGTGGACGCCAGCGGCAAGTGGAAGCGCCCCATCGTCACCGAGATCACGGCGGCCGGCCCCTGGTGGAAGGCCGAGGACTACCATCAGGACTACCTAGTCAAGCACCCGGGCGGCTACACCTGTCACTACGTGAGGGACTGATCGCATGGCATCCTTGTCCATCCGGACCGGCCTGGCCCGGATGGATCCTGGAGCGCCCATGTCCGGCATGCGACACCCGGAGAACCGGCCCGACCTCCATGCGGTGGTCGAGGCCCTGGCGGAGGCCTCCTCCGCCCTCACGGAGATGCCCCTGGGCTGTCGCGAGTTCCCCTCCCGCACCGCGCTGGCCGCGCTGGTGGAGGAGATGCGGGCCCTGCTCTTCCCCGGCTACTTCGGCGCCTCCGAGCTGAACGCGGAGACCCTGCGCTACCACTTGGGCGCCCGCATGGACCGGGTGCTCCACGGCCTGGCCGACCAGATCCAGCGCGGCATGATGGCCTCGGACCCCGCCTGCGGCGACTGCGAGGAGCGCGCCCTTGGCCTGGCCCGGGCCTTCCTGGCGCGGCTGCCGGAGGTCCGCCGCCTCCTGGCCACGGACATCCAGGCCGGCTTCGAGGGCGATCCCGCCGCCACCAGTCCCGACGAAGTGCTCTTCAGCTACCCGGGCCTGCTGGCCATCACCAACCAGCGCCTGGCCCACGAGCTGCTGAAGCTGGGCGTGCCCCTGCTGCCCCGCATGATCACCGAGCACGCCCACAGCCTCACGGGCATCGACATCCATCCGGGCGCCCAGATCGGCGAGCGGTTCTTCATCGACCACGGCACGGGCGTCGTCATCGGCGAGACCTGCGTCATCGGCCACAACGTTCGCATCTACCAGGGCGTCACTCTGGGCGCCAAGAGCTTCCCCCTGGACGCCGAAGGCCATCCCGTGAAGGGCGTCCCCCGCCACCCCGTGGTGGAGGATGATGTCATCGTCTACTCCAACGCCACGGTGCTCGGTCGCATCACCATCGGGAAGGGCTCCGCCATCGGCGGCAACGTGTGGCTCACCCGCAGCGTGCCGCCCGGCAGCGTGATCACCCAAGCCAACGAAAAGGACGGCATGCCCGCATGACCACCCTCCTGCGCTTCCTGTTCTCCGCCATCGGGCTCCTGGTGGCCAGCGCCGTCGTGCCCGGCCTGGGCCACGGCGCCTTCCTGGATCTGCTCATCGTGGCCGTCATCCTGGCCGCCCTGAACGCCACCGTGGGCAGCCTGCTGAAGGTCATCGCCTTCGTGCCCATGGCCTGCTCCCTCGGCTGCTTCAGCCTGGTCATCAACGGCCTCGTATTCTGGCTGGCGGGCACGCTGTCCACGCGGCTGGGCCTCCAGTTCACCGTCAGCGGCTTCTGGGCCGGCTTCTTCGGCGCCCTGGTGACCAGCGTGGTGGCCTCCGTCCTCGGCGCCCTCTTCATCCCCAAGGACCGCCAGCGCCCCCAGGGACCAGCGCCGCGCATCAAGATCGTGAACTGAAAAGGCATTCACCGCGTTCTCTGCGGTCAGAGGTTTTCAGTTTTTCCCAGAAGCCCCCGCACCGCCGATTCTGCGGCCTCGCGCAGCCTGTCGGGATCCGCGTAGGCGCTGGATTCCAGGGGAACTCCCACGGTGATGCGGTAGGAACCGCCCTTCACGCGCCAGGCGCCCTTGGGCAGAATCTCGGGGCCGCCGTGGATGGCGAAGGGCACCACGGGCACGCCGGCCTCGAAGGCCAGGGCGAAGGCGCCCTTCTTGAAGGGCAGGAGATTCCCGTCGCGGCTGCGGGTGCCCTCGGGGAAGGCCACGATGGCCTGGCCCGCTCGGATGCGGGCCGCGGCCTCGGCCAGGCTCGCCATGGCGGCGGCGCGGTCGCGGCGGTCGATGAAGATGAAGTCCGCCAGCCAGATCACCCAGCCCAGGAAGGGGATCCCCGCCAGTTCCCGCTTGGCCACGAAGACGGGATGGCAGGGCAGCGTGGAGATCACCAGGGGCGGGTCGAAGAGGGAGGTGTGGTTCCCGATGAAGACGGCGGGCCGTCGGCCCGTGCGGAGATCCTCCGGCAGTGCCTCCCAGCCCTCCAGCTCACGCCGGATGCCGAAGGCCTCCGCGGTCCCGCGGATGTACCACGGAGCCACGATCCAGAAGGCGCGGGGGCCGCCGAGGAAGGGCGCCAGAAGGAAGCACAGGCAGACGGCCAGCGCCAGCATCAGGGCGCCGAAGATCCAGACCAGGAGCGGGCGGACGAAGGGCCTTCCCACCGGCGCCTACTGCGGCGGCAGGAGCACGGCGTCCTTGATGCGCACCGCGTACTGGGGCACACCGCTCTGGCCCTTGCGCCATTCCGTCCGCACCTTCTCGATCTTGTCCACCGCGTCCATGCCCGACACCACCCGACCGAAGACGCAGTAGCCGTATCCGTCTTCGCTCATGTCCCGGTGATCGAGGGCCTTGTTGTCCACGGTGTTGATGAAGAACTGGGCCGTGGCGCTGTGGGGGGAGCCGGTGCGGGCCATGGCGATGGTGCCGCGGGTGTTCTTCAGGCCGCCCCGGAAGGTCTCGGGCGCCTCGTTGAGGATGGCTGGACGGGTGGGCTTCTCATCCATGTTCTCCAGCAGGCCGCCGCCCTGGATCATGAAGCCCTCGATGACGCGGTGGAAGATGGTGCCCTTGTAGAACCCGTCCTTCACGTACTGGAGGAAGTTCTCCACGGTCTTCGGAGCCAGGGCCGGCTCCAGCTCCACCACGATGGGTCCGTAGCTGGTCATGAACTGCACGCGGGGCTTGGCCACCGGGGCAGGCGTGGCCACCGGGGCAGGCGCGGGGGTCTGGGCCGGAGGCGCCGTGACCGGCGCCTGGGCGGACAAGGTGGCGGCGAGGAAGAGGCAGGGCAGCAGGCGGGGCACGGGAACTCCTGGGGCATTCCCTTCCATTCTGCCGCGAACGGCGGATAAGTCCCCGTTATCGTGGAGGCATGCCCTTCCTGGACCTGCCGCCCTGGATCCTCAGCCTCTTCCTGGCCCCCTTCGGCCTGATGATCGGCTCCTTCTGCAACGTGCTGATCCACCGGCTGCCCCAGGAGGCGCCCGAGGACCGCAACGTGGTGACGAAGGCCAGCCACTGCCCCTCCTGCAAGGCGAAGATCAAGCCCTGGCACAACGTGCCCCTCTTCGGCTGGCTGTGGCTCCGGGGGAAGTGCGCGGCCTGCGGCTGGCGCATCCCCGCCCGCTACCCGCTGGTGGAGCTGCTGGGCGGCCTGGTCCTCGGCGGGGCCCACTGGCTCTTCCCCTTCGGGACGCTCATCTGGGTCAAGGCGGTGATCTGCGCCTATGCGCTGCTGGTGCTGTTCTTCACGGACCTCACGGAGATGATCCTGCCGGACGTCCTGCAGTTCCCCCTCATGGCCCTGGGCGTGCTCTTCGCCCTGCCGCAGCTGGCCTGGCCGGAGGCGCTCCTGAAGGCCTGGGGCCGCGGCGACACGCTCATCCAGGCCCTGGCCTTCCACAACGGCCTCCAGCCCGGTCCAGCCTATAGGGGTTTCGAGCCCACGGTCACCTGGCAGGCCAGCCTCCTGGGCCTGGCCATCGGCTACGGCGCCCCCGCCCTGCTGAACCAGATCTATAAGTGGATCCGCAAGACCGACGGCCTGGGCATGGGCGACTTCAAGATGCTGGCCTGGCTGGGCGCCTTCTGGGGCTGGGGCCCCATGCTGGGAATCCTCTTCCTGGGCGCGGGCCTGGGCGCCGCCGTGGGCCTGCCCCTCATGCTCACGCGGCGCTCCGGCGGCCAGACGATGCTCCCCTTCGGCTGCTTCCTCGCCCTGGCCACCCCCATCGTCGTGTTCTTCGGGCGAGCGCTGTGGCTGGGCTACCTGGGCGTGGTGGGCTAGGACCTCTCCGCGGGCTCGAGGACGATCGCCGCCAGCGTCTCCTGCAGGTCGCGGATGCGGCGGGCGCCCACCCGCCGGGCCCAGTCGGCCTCGACGCCGCGGACGAAGGCGCGGATCTCCTTCGTGAAGGCACGCCCCCGCGCCGTGAGGCGCACCCGCGAGGCCCGGCGGTCGTCGGGATCCTCCACGCGCTCGGCATGGCCGACCCGGCACAGGTGGTCGACGAGGGCCCCCATCGACTGCTTCGTGACGCGCGCCATCTGGGCCAGCTCCGTCAGACGGGCCCCTTCAGGCCGGGTCCACAAGGCCTGGATGGCGGCGCAGTGTGCGGGCTGGATGTCCGTGTGGCCTGCGGCGGCCAGCCATCGGACCAGTTCCTGCCCCATGACCTGGTTGGCCAGCCGGAGCAGCGCCCCGAGGAGCGGGCGGTCAGGTGGGTCCGTGCGGCGGCTGGAGGATCGGGGCCTTGACATGAAGTCAGGTTAGCTGACCATATCTAGTCAGGTCAACTGACCATTGGAGCCAGGATGATCCATCACATCTCGATCCCCGCCCGCGACCCGCAGCACGTGGCCAAGGTGCTCGCGGAGCTGCTCGGCGGCCACACGGGCGGCTACGCAGGCCCCTTCGTCGGCCCCATCCCCGGCGCCTGGGTCGCCTACGCGGAGGACGCCCACGGCACCGGGGTCGAGGTCTACCCCGAGAGCACCATCCTCGTGCCCGGCGAGAACGCGGGCATGGGCGCCGCCGCGCTGCGCGAGGCGCCCGCGGCCGTCGCTTTCCACGCCCTGATCTCGGTCAAGGCCGGACGGGCGGACATCGAGCGGATCGGCGCGCGCGAGGGCTGGCGGACGCTGCACTTCTGGCGCGGGCCCAACCCGCAGGTCCGGCTCTTCGAGCTCTACGAGTTCTGGGTGGAGAACCGCGTCATGCTCGAACTCCTCACGGAGGACATGGTCGATCCGTACCAGAGGATCGCGAACGGCCCCGCCCAGCGCGACCTGCTCGCCCACCTGGCCGGCGCCCGGGGCTGAAGGCGCCTCAGCGGCCTTGGCTGAGCTCCATCAGCACCCCGCCCGTTTCCGAGGGGTGGATGAAGGCCACGCGGCAGCCGTGCGCCCCGTTCCGGGGCGCCTCGTCGATCATCCGCACGCCCTTGGCGAGGAGTCCGGCCACGGCGGCGTCGATGTCGTCCACCTCGAAGCAGACATGGTGGATGCCGGGACCGCGCTTGGCCAGGAACTTCCCGATGGGGCCCTCAGGATCGGTGCTCTCCAGGAACTCCAGGGTGCTCTCGCCCACGGGGAAGAAGGCGGTCTGGACCTTCTGCTCGGGCACCGCCTCGGCGTGGTCGGGGGCCATGTCGAAGAGCCGCGCCATGCGGTCCACGGCCTCGTCCAGGCCCAGCGTCGCGATGCCCAGGTGGTTGATGCGCAGCAGTTTCATGGAGCCCCCGTGGCCTCATTCTCCGACGATCCCGGCCGGGAAGGCTAGGTCGCCGACCGCCTGGGGAAGACCTCCCGGGCGCAGTCGGGGCAGATGCCATGCGTGAACTCGGCATCGGTGTGCTCGTTCAGGTAGGCCTCGAGCTGGTTCCAGTAGCCCTTGTCATCCCGGATCTTCTTGCAGTGGCTGCAGATGGGGAGCATGCCGCCCAGGGTCTTCACTTCGGCGAGGAGGGCCTCCAGCCGCGCATGGGCGGCCTGCTGGCGGACCCAGACGCGATGCAGCAGCCACGAGGCCGCCAGGGTCAGGCAGGTGAAGAGGACCACCTCCAGGACCTCCTGGGCTAGGTCCTGCCGCCACTCCGCCAGGACATCCTGATCGGCCAGCCCCACCACCACGTAGAAGGGCTGCCCCTCGACCCGGCGGATGGCGAAGGTGCGCCGGACGTGATCGAAGGGCGTGAGGGCCCGGTAGGTGCCGGCACGGTGGCCGGACCGCGCAAAGGCCTCGAACTCCGGGGAGACGATCCTCTGGCCGATGGCGGTGCCGGCGCTGACGGGCTCCGGATGGCGGGCGATCAGTTCCAGATCCAGGTCCCGGAGGGCCACGGAGCCGCGGGGCCCCACATCCAGGGCCGAGAAGGTCCGGCTGAACTGGTCCAGCTCGATGACGGCCTGGGCCATGCCGGCGAAGCTGTGGTCCGGGCGCTCGATGCGCCGGGCCAGGACGATCACCCAGGTGCCCGTGAGCCGCCCCACCAGGGGCTTGGAGATCACCAGCCCGGCGTGGGGATCATTCCGGAGGCGGAGGAAGTGGGCCCGGTCCGACAGGTTGACGGGGGTGGCCATCCCGGCGCCGAGGCCGCGCACGACCACACCCTGGGCGTTGGTCACCCGCAGGGCCTTCACTTCCGGCACCCGCGCCTGCTGGCGGCCGATGAAGGCATCCAGGGCCGCACCGGCCCGGGCGGGGTCCGCGAGCGCGCGCTCGGCCTCCTCCTGCACCGCCTGCAGGGCGAGGTCGGCCTTGCCGAAGGTCCCCCCCACGGAGTCGTCCAGCACCCGGGCCAGGTTCTGGGCCGTGGCCGCGGCCTGGTCCAGGTGGGTCCTCAGGCCCTTGTGCAGGGAGACCCAGGCCATGAGGATGACGAAGAGGTTGAGGACCAGGACACCCGCCCCCAGCAGGAGCAGGAAGCGCTTGGGCGCGAAGATCTGGGCAGAGCTGGATCGGGAGGGTGCCATGGAATCCGCTGGGAAGACGTCCTGCAGAGATCCTAGCGGCATCCTTCCGGCACTCTTAATGCTGGCAGGCCGGGGCCATGCCCAGGGTGATCGTCCCATTCGAGACCTGCACCTTGCCCTTGCCGCCCAGGAAGGCGATGACGCCATCGAAGTCGAACTGGTCGCCGTGGCAGTTGCAGTAGACCGCCGAGGCGCCGTGGGCGGCGACGGAGGCGGCGCGCAGCTCTTCCAGGTGGCAGCTCCCGCCCCGCTCCACCAGCAGGGCAAGCAGGTCGTGGCCGTAAAGGGGTTCGGACATGGCGGGCTCCGGTTCAGGAGTCGTGACTCCTGAACCCAGTCTATCGGCCCCGGCGGTGACGGGGGTCACGCCCCCTCAGGTTCCTAGGGCCTGTTTTCAAAGTGGGGCGTGGCCGCGCAAGGGGCGCCGCCCAAGCGAGGCAAGGAAAGCGACGAAGGCGATGGTGGACCCATCGTCGAGGAGCTTGACGCAGCATCGCGCCGGGCGCCG
>NZ_JAKZLC010000006.1 GCF_022808815.1 Geothrix paludis
TGCCTTCAGTTCTTCTGCACTTGGGCTGATTGAATTGAATTTTGCTGTTTGAGAGAAGACAGGCATTCCAATTACAACAATGGACAATGCAACCCGGTGAGCGGAAAACATCGAGGGCTCCTAACGATTGAAGCTAACCGGCCCCGCCTGCACCGAGGCGCTGAGCGGAGCCGAGGAAGCGGGGAGCTGAGAGAGAGCGGATGGCAATGCAGGCGGGGTCCGAGTTGAGCGGATGGTTAGGCGACTCATTGATGGAACTCCAACCTCATGCTCTGGGCCTGAACAGATGAACCAGGCCGTAGAGGCCTCGGCATTTCGATCGGTTCGAAGCCTGCTGATGTATATAAATGAACCGCAGAGGTGTCCCCGCAGGTTACGCCCAAGGATATCGACTTGGCACCCCGGGTCTTTGCCCATTGGATGGACGTACTCAATAATAAACGCCCCAAACCTTGACCACGATGCTCTGGCACAACCCACATCTGGAATAGCTGGATGGCCGAGGAATCAGCGCTATCGACTTTGGCCCAGGCCAGACCTGCCGGTTCATTCCCCGCGAAGGCAATCAAAGGCAAATCAAAGCCAGATTGACTAGCTGCCATCAGGCTCTCGGCCCATTGGGCGTCAGGGCGCTCAATTTCGTTTGCAAGGGTGCTTCCGAAGGCATCGGGAGAATCGGCGAGGGCTCGGAGTCGAAGGCCTTTATAGGTCTTCCACTCGGATGGTTGGAATTGACGAACTGAAGAGGATTGAGGCATGGGTACGACGCTGGCGCCTAACGAATGAAGCTAAGCGGCCACGCCTGCACCGAGGCAATGAGCGGAGCCGGGATAGCGAAATGTTGAGAGAGAGCGTAAGGCAATGCAGGCGGGGTCCGACTTGAGCGGAAGGTTAGGCGTTCAGTTAGCCCTTTGGAGTAAGGTATTCTGCCCATAAGAGATGATAAAAAGCTCGCACTGGATCACCCGGATTCTTTAGAAGTTCTCGATGCTTTTCTTCCCCCAGCAATTCATCACTATCTTCTTGGGGTGGTCCGGCGCTGCCAGTCCATGCTCTACCAGTGGTTTTGGACTTTCCAGGAGCTGGATTGGGTGTGTTGGCGATTGTTTTCGCTCGCAGCGCTGCAGCCCTTTGAAGGCATTCTTCGGCCTTCTTGAGATCAGTTTCAGTGACCACCCAACCAAAACCTTTGTATGACCATGCAAGTTTGTCGTAAGCGAAAGGGTCACCCTCATCTGCTGCTCGTTGGAGGGCCTTAAGGGCCGCCGCTTTATCTCCATACAAATAGTACTGATCGGAGGCCATGAGCAGATTCCTAGGAAGGAAGTCACCTCGCTCCAACATGGTTGCCAGAAGAAGGTTGTCTTCCTTTGACCAGTGGGTGTTCCCTGCCTTGAATCGGAATTCTCCGAGAAGGTGATCTGCGAACGCTTGATCCTTCGGAACTCCATCACCATTGCGATACATATTGATTAGTTCAATCCAAGCCTGAGCGCACCATTGATTCCCCCCAATACCTAGCGCAGCTACATAGCAGCGACCGGCTCTAGTGGGATCAGGAGTGCCACACTTGGGATCTCTAAGCAATCTTGCGAGTTTGAGAAGAGCACTTGCATCGCCGAAGGGTTGGAGATTGTATTCACCCCAATCTGCATCTAGACGGCAAACCGCTTCATATTCCTTCCTCGCATCCTCGAAGCGCCCTTCCTTTTCTGCCTGTATGCCCAGGCGCTCACCTTCTGAGATCCTATGTGCCTGGGATTGGGTATTCCCAGATTTTTTTTCGATCCCATGAACTGCCAACTGACTAGTCAGTAACAAGCAGAAGCCGATGGTGCGAGCCATGTTCATGGTTGAACGCCTAACGAATGAAGCTAACCGGCCCCGCCTGCCCCGAGGCGACGAGCGGAGCCGAGTTAGCGAAATGCTGAGAGAGAGCGAAAGGCAATGCAGGCGGGGTCCGAGTTGAGCTGAGGGTTAGGGCGACAGGATGGGCTTTCATTGTTGCGCCGAGAGTTTGAAATATGGAGCGGCATTGGCCCACTGAGTTGTGAACTCCTTTTCAGCCCGTGATTGGAATTCTGCTCGAGTGATGGTTACCCAAGAGTGGTGGCATTGATCCGCACCGCTGGCCTTCAGGTAAAGAATTGGGCCCTTGCCGTAAATACCGCCATGGAGGCTACGGCATGTTGAGCAAGCGTGGTACTCCTGAACGATTGGCGGGAACATGCCATCGTGAGGCGTTCGGCCTGGACGAACGCAGCCGAACACTGAAAGCGCGAGGGAAGCCACAGTCAGAGTTCGACGGATCATGGGAGCCCTAACTAGACTTGGACGGCGAGGACGAAGTGGTTCGTAGTTCGCCTAATCCGGTTTGAGAAGGATGTAATTGCTGATTTTACCGTGGTGCTATTGAATGGGGCAATTTGGATGGGCAGACCAAAAAACCACGGATGAAGAGGGTTTTCCAGCAAGTGAAGCCTATTGATGCGATGCAGCATAAATTTTAGAGCGTACTCCGCTGGTTGGGCGGCCTAACGAATGAAGCTAACCGGCCACGCCCGCACCGAGGCGCTGAGCGGAGCCGAGGAAGCAGAATGTTGAGAGAGAGCGGAAGGCAATGCAGGCGGGGTCCGAGTTGAGCTAAGGGTTAGGCCATCGTCGGGAAAAGTGCCACAAATATTATTCATTATTTGGCTTTGGAAGTGACTTTGACCAGCACGCAAAATCCTTCTCTGTTGCTGAAATAAAATCGCTTAAAATAGATAAAAACTTATTGAGCTCATCCTCAGTCGTATCCCACTTAGACCCTTTGAAGGAATAGCTTTTGGGACCAAAACTAATACCCATTCTAGCTTTTTCATTACCAACATCTTTAGCTGTTGGAAGCCATTTGACGAAATGCGCAAATGTATGCCTCGCATCTTCTAAAGATTGAAGATATGATAAATTATGCTGGTAGATCGCCTTCGCGTTTGAAAGTGCCGTATAACCAGATATATAGTTCATAATATAAATTGATTTATAAACGCATTCCCAATAAGTCTCCCATTCCATAAGGGGCGACTGCATATAAAGAATCCATTCTTTTCCAACCAGGACAGGAATGTCTACTAATGGGCCAGTTCTTGGTTTAAATATAAATGGAGTGACTGGTTTATTATTACCAACCTTATCTTGGTAATCGATCGCCCTGCTGTGATGAACTGGTAGAAAACGGAAATATAATTCTAGTCGGTCCATTGCAAAGGACAGAGAAGTCCAGTTCTGTACGACTAATTCGCGATCGGTGATCTGTTTTTTCGCCACGGATGCTCCTCATGGCCTAACGAATGGAGCTAACCGGCCCCGCCTGCGCCGAGGCGCTGGGCGGAGCCGGGATAGCGAGATGTTGAGAGAGAACGGAAGGCAATGCAGGCGGGGTCCGAGTTGAGCTGAAGGTTAGGCCGAGACGCCAGTTCTGACGCGACATGAACCGAGGCGACGGGGAAACCGAGCGGAGATTGGAAAGACAAGGTGTGGCTTGTCACCATGAACGCACGCCAGCCACAAAACCCCAAGCAGAACGGCCGAACAGGCGAATTGACGAGCCGAACGGATAGCAGGCGAACCCGCTTTTCGAGGCCTAACTTTAAATTGGACGATAAGAGGGAAGGGGTTTGGGGTTCGTCTAGTCCGGGGGTGGGGGATGGTAAGTGTTGAAAATCCTGTGGAGCTAGGAAAGCGGGTGGCTGATTAGGCAGACTAAAAAAGGGCGGATGGGGGGGGCTAGCGGGCGGCTTTGAAGGTGGGTTTGGTGGGGGCGTTGGCGACGGCTTGGCCGAGGTCGAAGGTGAACTGGGCTTGCTGGAGCATGCCGCGCAGGTCCCAGGTGGGGTCGTATTCGTCGGTGACCTGGTGGTAGCGCTGACCATAGGCGGCGGCCTTGGCCTTCAGGGCGGCGGGGTCGGCGCCCAGGTAGTCCCGGCCGCCGCCCACGGAGAGGGCGGGCACGCCGGCCTGGACGAAGCTGAAGTGGTCCGAGCGGAAGTAGCCGCCCGCGGTATCGGGACGGGTGGAGGCGACGGCGAGTCCCGAGGCCTTGGCCACGGCGGCTCCCAGGTCGCCGAGGGTGCTGCGGTTGCCGAAGGGCAGGCCGATGTCCCGGGCGGGGGCCACGAAGTTGAGGCTGTCCAGGTTCAGGTCCGCCGCGGTCTTCGCCAGGGGCCAGAGGGGGCTGGCGGCGTAGGCTTTGGAACCCAGCAGTCCCTGCTCCTCCCCGCAGACGAAGAGGAACATCTGGCTGCGCCGGGCGGGGGTGTGGACGGCGGTCTGGGCCATGGCGAGCAGGGCCGCGCAGCCCGAGGCATTGTCCACGGCGCCGTTGTAGATGCCGTCCCCCTCGTGGCCCGGGTGGCTGTCCGGGGCCGGGGCGGCGCCCTTGCCCAGGTGGTCCCAGTGGGCGGAATAGATGACGACCTCTTCCTTCCGGGCCGGGTCGGCGCCGGGGATCACGCCGGCCACGTTGAACTGGTCCAGGGTGCGCACGGCGCTTTGCACGGTGCCTTTGAGGCGCAGGTCCAGGGGCACGGGGCGGAAGTCGCGGCGCTGGGCGGCGGCCCGGAGGGCGTCGAGGTCCCCGCCCCCCTGCTTCACCAGGGCCCGGGCCACCTCCTCGGTGACCCAGCCTTCGAGCGGCGCACCCTCGGGGCCCTTGGCCAGCCGGAAGCGCTCCGCGTCCCAGCCGTTGCGCACCACGGGCCAGCCATAGCTGGCGGAGGGGGTGGTGTGGATGAGCAGGATGCCGGCGGCGCCCTGGCGGGCAGCCTCCTCGAACTTGTAGGTCCAGCGGCCGAAATAGCTGAGGTCGGGGCCCTCGAACCGCCCTGGTTCCTCAGCGGTGGGGGCGGGCTCGTTCACGAGCACCAGCAGGACCTTGCCCTTCAGGTCCGCCCCCTTGAAGTCATCCCAGCGGTCCGCGGAGGAATGGATGCCGAAGCCCGCGAAGACCACGGGCGCATCGAAGGCCTGCTCGGGCCGGGCGACGCCGGAACCGTAGACGATGCCCGGGCCGAAGGCGGGCGTGGCGCAGGCCCCGCCGCCCATGAAGCTCAGGACACTGCGGTCGGTGAGGGTGCGGAGGCCCAGCAGGGAGACGGCCTGCCGGTACGACGTTCCCTGGGCGGGCTTCAGGCCCAGGGCCTGCAGCTGGGTCTCCAGGTAGCGCACGGTCAGCTCGGCCCCCCGCTGCCCGGTGCCGCGGCCCTCTAGCAGGTCGTCCGCCAGGAAGGCCAGGTGGGCGCGAAGGGGCCCCTCCGGCACGGGGGGCGCCGCCTGGGCGAAAAAAGAGACCGTGGCCAGGAGGAACGGCAGCACGCGCATGGGGACTCCGGAGGGAGCCTCCAGCTTACCTCGCAAGACGGGGTTTGTCGGGGGGCCTTCCCAGCTCGAATTGCACGGCCCCCAGCAGGGCCACGGGGGCGGTGACGGCCCGGAGGATGCTGCGGCCCAGGCTCACGGGGCACCAGCCGGCGGCGGACAGGGCCGCATACTCGGCGTCCGTGATGCCCCCTTCGGGCCCGCAGGTGAAGGCCAGGGCCTCCCGGCGCAGGTCCGGGTTGGCCTGCCCCGTGGCCAGCTCGTAGGCCACCCACTTCTGGGGCGCGTCCCAGGCCGGCAGGGCGGGAAAGGGGATGGGCGGGCGGAGCTCGGGCAGGCGGCTGCGGTGGCTCTGCTCGCAGGCGGACTGGAGGATCCGCGCCCAGCGCTCGGCGCGGGCGGCGGCCTTGGCGGCATCGAACTCGCTGCGGGCGTAGGCCACGGGCTGGATGAGCGTGGCGCCCAGCTCCACCAGGGGCGCCAGCCAGTCGTCGAAGAGGCTGAGCTGCGCGGGGATCGGCAGGCAGGCCTGGAGGGGGATGGGCGGCTCACGGTCCTCGTGCAGGGGGGCCACCAGGCGGGCCACCGCTCGGCCCCGGTCCAGCTCGGCCAGGTCCGCCTTCCAGGGCTGATCCCCCAGGACCAGCTCCAGGGCGTCGCCGGGCTGGAGGCGCAGGGCCCGCAGGTGGCGCGCGGCCTCGGCGCCCAGGGGCAGGATGACGTTCTCGGCGGCGTCAGCCGGGGGGGCGAGGAAGAGTCGGGGGAGGCTCACGGGCATCATCATCCCATGGGCATCCCATGGGAGAACCCTCCCCCTGGCCAGGGGGCTTCCGGCGTTCGATAAGCTGGATGTCCTGGAGGACTCCTTGGTCGACGCCCTGTTGCAAGCCGCTCCCTGGTGGGCCTGGGGGGGCTTCCACGCCTTCGTGTTCCTGATGCTCACGTTGGATCTGGGCGTGTTCAACCGGAAGATCCACGCGCCCAGCATGCGGGAGGCCGGAATCTGGAGCGCGGTGTGGATCACGCTGGCCCTCATCTTCAACGCGGTGATCTTCCAGGCGGAGGGCACCCAGAAGGGGCTGGAGTGGTTCACGGGTTACGTGCTGGAGAAGTCCCTCAGCGTCGACAACCTCTTCGTGTTCGTCCTGGTGTTCCAGAGCTTCCAGGTGGACCTGCGGCACCAGCACCGGGTGCTGTTCTGGGGCGTGCTGGGGGCCCTCGTCATGCGGGCCGCGATGATCCTCGCGGGCACGGCCCTGCTGAATCGCTTCGAATGGATGATGTATGTGTTCGGCGGCTTCCTCCTCTACACCGGCGTGAAGATGCTGCTGGTGAAGGGCGAGGATCCCGACCCCACCCAGAACCCGCTGGTGCGGGCCTTCCGCCGCTTCGTGCCCTACGACGAGCGGGGCGGTCACGAGCACTTCTGGTCATACCGGAACGGCCGCCGCTTCGCCACGCCCATGCTGCTGGTGCTCATCACCATCGAGGTGACAGACCTGGTCTTCGCCGTGGATTCCATCCCGGCGGTGCTGGCCGTGAGCCGCGACCCCTTCGTGGTCTACACCTCGAACATCTTCGCCATCCTGGGCCTGCGGAGCCTCTACTTCCTCCTGGCCAAGATGATGGACCGGTTCCACCGCCTGAAGACGGGCCTGGCCATGGTGCTGGCCTTCGTGGGCGTGAAGATGTGCGTCGCGGAGTGGGTGCACATCCCCGTGCAGTACAGCCTGGTGATCATCGCCGCGATCCTGGCCGGCAGCGTGGTGGCCAGCCTGGCCTGGCCCGCGGAGCAGGACGGCGCCGAATGATGCAGGTCTGGCGCCACACCCTGGAGGCGGCCCCCGCCGCGGGGCCCTCCATCGTCACCCTGGGGACCTTCGATGGCGTCCACGCGGGCCACCGGGAGCTGCTGCGCATCGCCGCCAGCCGGGCCCGGTCCGCGGGCCTGCGGGCGGCCGTGGTCACCTTCGACCCGCACCCCACGGTGGTGGTGGCGCCCCAGCGCAAGCCGAAGCTGCTCATGACCCTGGAGCAGCGCCTGGAGGCCTTCGAATCCGAGGGCATGGACCTGGCCTGGGTGATCCCCTTCAGCCGCGCCTTCTCGGAGCTGAGTCCCGCGGCCTTCCTGGGCGGCGTGCGCCGGGCCCTCTCGCCGGTGGAGCTGCACGTGGGGCGGGCCTTCTGCTTCGGGCGGGACCGCAGCGGCAACGTCGACACCCTGGAGGCCTGGGGCGCCGAGCATGGCTGCGCCGTGCACACCCTGGCCCTGCGGGCCCCGGATGGCGGACGCCTCTCCAGCACCCGCATCCGGGAGGCCCTGGACCGGGGCGAAGTGGAGGCCGCCGCGGAGCTGCTGGGCCATCCCTACACCCTCACGGGCGTGGTGGTGGAGGGCGACCGGCGGGGCCGGCACCTGGGCTTCCCCACGGCGAACCTGGCCTGGGACCAGGAGCAGTTGCCGGCCTACGGCGTCTACGTGACCGAAGCCTTCCTGCCGCACCACCACCCTTCGCTGGGAGGCCCCCGCCTGGGGCTCACCAACGTGGGCGAAAAACCCACCTTTGAAGGCCGCCGTCTCACCGTGGAAACCCACCTGCCGGGCTTCGAGGGTGACCTCTACGGCGCCCGCCTGCACCTGCGCTTCCTCCATCGTCTCCGGGGCGAGGCCCGGTTCGCCTCCGTGGACGAGCTCCGGGCCCAGATCACGCAGGACGTGGCCGAAGGCACCGCCTGGTGGAAGGCCCGCCGGGCCTGAATCAGCTAGCGGCGGCCACCCGCCAGCGGGTGAGGGGGCGCTCCGAGAGGTCCCAGACCTGGAAGCCCAGGGGGAGGCGGCTCACGCCCAGGCGCTGGCGGATCTGGGCCTTGGCCGACTCGAGGCTCTCGGCCTCGATGGGGCCGTACTCCATGAAGTAGCCGCTGAACTTGTAGCCGAAACTGCGAAAAGAGGTCCGCATGGGGGCTCCGTCAATCCCGTTTCCAAAATATTCGTCTTTTATTCGTGTTCGTCAAGGCGGAATCACGAAAAAAGTTTGGAAGAGGGGGGAGGAACCCTTCCAGCTTGGGCCCACCCATGGGACAGGGGCTGTCGAATCCATGGCCGCCCGATCCTCTGGTTCAGCGGAACCAGAGCTCCACGCGGGCCTGGAAGGGCGGGGCCAGGGGCCGAGGCAGCGGCCTGGGCAGGGGCCGGAGAACGACGCGGCCCTCATCGCAGTCCTCGTCGCGGTAGGGCCGGACGTAGGCTTCGGGATAGTCGCCCCGGCGCTCCCAGCGGTCGTCCTCCCAGCGGCGGTAGGAATCCCGGCAGGCATCCCGTTCCACGATCACCACGCGGCGGGGGTGGCGCCAGGGGTTGTGGGCGGAGAGGGGGAAGGCGGCGAGGGTGGCGAGGGCGAGCAGGGCCAGACGGCGCATGGGACCTCCTGCGGGAGCGGGGTGGGTCACCCCGTGCGGAAGACATCTCACGAGTCGTGCCAGATCTGGAAGTGAAGCCATCAAGACGGTTGGCTTCGTGAAGGCGCCGGGGCGCCGCGCGAAATGCAACATCGGAACCCATGGGCGTGGCAGGGGGCGACGCGATCAGCGCTGCCGGCGATCCCCCACCACCACGGCGGGAACGCCCGCGACGATGGCCCATTCGGGCACGTCCTTCGTGACCACGGCCCCCATGGCCACCACGGCGTGGTCGCCGACGGTGACGCCATCCGTGACGCCCGCGTTGGCGCCGATCCACACGTCCCGCCCGATGCGGATGCCGCGGGAGCGCACGGGCTGGTCCTTGAGGTCGCGGTCCGGTTTCATCCCGTGATCGAAGGCGTAGATCGCCGCCCCGCTGGCGATGCGCGTGCCGTCGCCGATGGTGATGCCCCTGCGGCCGCCGTCGAGGCGGGCGCCGGCGTTCACGCTGACATCGCTTCCCAGAGTGAGGGGCCCGTGCAGGAAGGCCTGGGCGGCGATGGCGCAGCGGTCGCCCATCACCACGCCCCGCCCGGGCTCGCCGAAGATGGCGGCGTCCGGCGCGATGAAGCAGCCCGCGCCGAGGGTCACGGTCTCCTGGGCCACGAGGCGCGCCTGCACTTCGGCCTGCCAGGCCTCGGCCCAGGCCAGGTGCCGGGGCTTCAGGGCGAAGTACAGCCAGGGCATCCAGGCCAGGCGGCGCTGGTGGTGCTCCCGCAAGGCCTCGAGGTCGCGCATGGGGTCATGGTAGCGGGTACAGTGGGCCATGCCCCACCTCGGCCCCCTGCCCACCCTGTCCTTCGCCCTCGGCGTGGCGACGTCGCTGTTCTCGGTGCTGAACCCCATCAGCGCCGCGGCCATCTTCGCCAGCGCCACCACGGGCATGGAGCAGCCGGCCCTGCGCCGCAGCGCGAAGAAGGCCGCGCTCACGGCGGGCGCGGCCATGCTGGCCTTCGCCCTGGTCGGCCAGTTCATCTTCAGCCTCTTCGGCTTCACGGCCCTGGCCATGCGCTTCGTGGGCGGGGTGCTGGTGCTCTACCGCGCCATCGCCATGCTCTACGGCGAGGATCCCCGCGAGCGCACCACCGAGGACGAGAAGGCCGAGGCCAGCCGCAAGCTGCCGGAGGACTTCGCCATCATCCCCTTCGGCATCCCGCTGGTGGCGGGCCCGGGCACCCTGTCGACGGTGATGGGCATGATCGCGGGCATCAGCTGGCTGGAGTACGGCGTGGTGCTGCTGGCCATCTTCCTGAACACCTGGATCGTCTACCTGTTCCTGCGCAAGGCGCCGGCCGTCTTCGCCCGCCTGGGCGCAATCGGCACCAAGGTGGTGAACAAGCTCATGGGCCTCATCCTGGCCGCCGTGGCCATGCAGTTCCTCATCAACGGCGTGAAGGCCCTCTACGTCGAGATGCGTGAGACGCCGCCGGCAGCGATCATCGCGACGAAGTAATCCCGGCGTCAAAGAGCGGGAACACAGAGGCCGCGGACGTTCACAGAGGACACAGAGAAAACGCTTTCTTCTGTGTCCTCTGTGCGTTTCTGTGTCTTCTGTGTTCCGCTTTTAGCTTTTCCTACTTCAGCGCGGCCTCAATGGCGGCGCGAAGGTCGGCGCTCTCCGGGGCGACCTTGCTGGGGAAGGCCTGGAGCACCTGGCCGTCCTTGCCCACAAGGTACTTGTGGAAGTTCCAGGCGGGCTCGCCGTGCTTGGCGGTGAGAAACTGGTACACGGGGGCCTGGTGCGCGCCCTTCACGTCCAGCTTCTCGAAGAGGGGGAAGGTCACACCGTAGTTCTTCTGGCAGAAGCTTTCGATCTGGGCCGCGGTGCCGGGCTCCTGGGCGCCGAACTGGTTGCAGGGGAAGCCGAGCACCACCAGGCCGCGGTCCTTGTAGTCCGCGTAGAGCTTCTGCAGCCCCGCGTACTGGGGCGTGAACCCGCACTCGCTGGCCACGTTGACGGCCAGGACGACCTTGCCCTTGTAGGCGGCCAGGGACTGGGACTTCCCGTCCAGGGTGCGGAGGGTGATCTCGTGCAGGGACATGGGGACCTTCCTTTCGGCGGCGGGCAGGGACAGGGCGAGGCAAAGGGCGAGGGCAGCGCGCAAGGAACCTCCGGGGACACCGGTTGGATGCCTCCCCCCGGGGAGCCATGCCCGGCGGATGGAAAAACACTTGGGACCAGCGATCTCCGGGCGCATCTGCGTTAGCCTTTGAATCGACTGGACCTTCCCATGCCCGAATCCAGCCCGTTCCGCCCGACGCCCCCGGAGGCCGCCGTCACCGGCGCAGCCCGGATCGCGCTGACCTACGCGATCCTCTCGGCCGCCTGGATCCTGTTCTCGGACCGCCTGGTGCAGGCCCTCACGACGGACCCGGCCTGGATGACGGCCCTGAGCATCCTCAAGGGCTGGGCCTTCGTGGCCGTCACCGCCACGATGCTGTTCCTGATGGTGCGGCGCCTCGTGGCCCGCGTGGCCCACCGGGAGGCCCAGTTCCGCACGCTGATCCACGCCATCCCCGACATGGTGTGGCTGAAGGATCCCGAGGGCGTCTACCTCGCCTGCAACCCCGCCTTCGAGCGGTTCTTCGGGGCCCCGGAGGCCGCCATCCAGGGGAGGACCGACCATGACTTCCTCCCGAAGGAGGAGGCGGACTTCTTCCGCCAGAAGGACCGGGAGGCCATGGCCGCCGGGGGTCCCCGGGCCAACGAGGAGTGGGTCACCCTGGCGGACGGCGGCGGCCGCGTCCTGCTGGAGACCTTGAAGACGCCCATGCGGGACCGCTCCGGCGCCCTCATCGGCGTGCTCGGCATCGCCCGGGACATCACGGAGCAGGACAGCCACACCCGGGAGCGGGCGAAGCTCCAGGCCCAGCTCTTCGAGGCGCAGAAGCTGGAATCCATCGGACGCTTCGCGGGGGGCGTGGCCCACGACTACAACAACATGCTGGGGGTGATCCTCGCGAACGCGGACCTGGCCCTGGACCGGATGGGGGAAGGCCGCCCCGAGCGGAGGTACCTCGAGGAGATCATCAAGGCGGCGCGCCACTCGGCGGACCTCACCTCCCGGATGCTGGGCTTCGCCCGGCGGCGGGCGCTGGAGGCGAAGGAGGTGGATCTCAACCGGGCCGTGGCGGAGCTCCTGCCCGTCCTGGGCCGGCTGGCGGGCGAGCGCATCCGGATCGACTGGGAGCCAGCCGCGAACCTGTGGCCCGCGCTGGCCGACCCGACCCAGCTCGAGCAGGTGCTGACGAACCTGGTGGCCAACGCCCGAGATGCCATCGAGGGGCCGGGCCGGATCCGGCTCGAGACCGCCAACTGGACCCTGGTGGACGGGGATTGCGCGGCCTGGATCGAGGCGGAGCCGGGCCAGTACGTGGGCATCCACGTGGCCGACACCGGCGCCGGCATGGCGCCCGGGCTGGTACCCGACATCTTCGAGCCCTTCTTCACCACCAAGGCTTCGGGCCACGGCACCGGCCTGGGGCTGGCCATGGTCCACAACATCGTCCGGCAGCACCGGGGGACCCTGCAGGTGGACACGGCCCCCGGGCGGGGCACCACCTTCCGCGTGCTGCTGCCGCGGGCCGGGGGCGGCGCGCGGGGCGAGGCTTCCGCTACTTCCGCAGCTTCATCAGGTCCAGGAAGATCACCAGCGCCATGAGGGAGGCCAGGAGGATGAAGCCGCCCGTGAGGATCTTCTCCTTCAGCTCGATGGTGAGATCCTTGCGCCGCGCCCGCTCGAAGGCCAGCAGGGCCATGTGGCCGCCGTCCAGGGCCGGAATGGGCAGGGCGTTGAGGATGGCGAGCTGGAGGCTGATGGCCCCGCACATGAAGAGGAAGGTCTCCCAGCCGTGCTGGGCCGCCTTGCTGCCTTGCTTGATGATGCCGATGGGACCGGCCACCTCGGCGCTGCGGGCCTGGAAGGTCACCAAGCGCTTGAGGAAGCCGAAGACCTGGCCCGTGAGACGCCAGGAGGTCTCCACCGCGTAGCGGCCG
The DNA here is from genome assembly GCF_022808815.1 of Geothrix paludis. Lineage (GTDB taxonomy): Bacteria > Acidobacteriota > Holophagae > Holophagales > Holophagaceae > Geothrix > Geothrix paludis. The sequence continues at coordinate 12,818 of NZ_JAKZLC010000006.1, forward strand.
CCGGTCAGGAGGTCGCCCGCCTGGAAGGGGCGGAACTCCAGGGGCGTGGCCACGGGCAGGGGCATGAAGCCCAGGCGTCCCTTGCCGCCCTCGGCCCGGGGTGTGAGCGGGAGCTCCAGGGGCTTGCCGTCCCGGGTGAGGCGGAAGGGCACGGGCTGGTCCGGGTGGGCCTGGATGTAGGCCACGGCCGCCTCCCACTGGGCGCCAGGGAAGCTCAGGTCGCCGATGCCGCGCAGCTCGTCGCCCACCTTGAGGCCGCCCTGCTCCGCGGCGCTGCCGGACACAACCTCCACCACGGTCCAGGTCTCCTGCACCTTGGTGACGCGGGCCTGGTGGACGCCCACGAGGCCGAAGAGCACCAGCGTGGTGGCCAGGTTGGCCAGGATGCCGCCGCTGTAGAAGAGCATGCGCTTGCCGAAGGGCTGCTGGAGGAAGCCGTAGGGATCCTCGGCGCCGGGCTCCTCGGGGTTGAAGCCCGCCAGCTTCACGTAGCCGCCCAGGGGCAGCAGGGAGAGGCGCACGTCCGTCTCGCGCCACTTGAAGCCCAGCAGGCGCGGACCGAAACCGAGAGAGAAGACCTCGACCGGCATGCCCATCCACTTGGCCGCCAGGAAGTGGCCGCCCTCGTGAAGGAAGATGAGGCCGCCCAGCATGAGCACGGGGCCCCAGAACCCGGCTCCGGGAAGCTTGAAGGCGAAGAGGAGGGCGGCGAAGGCGAAGCTGAAGGACAGGGACAGGCGGAAGCGGTTCATGGATACCCGAAAGATCAGGCCCGGGCTTGGACCCATCCTTCAGCATGACGCCTCGCGGCCCGATCCGCATCCAGCACCTGGCCCAGGGAGGCCAGGGGCTGGGCGGGAATCCGGGCCAAGGTGTCCCGGTTGCAGGCCTGGATGTCCCAGAACCCCAGCTGGCCTTGGAGGAAAGCGGCCACGGCCACCTCGTTGGCGGCGTTCAGCAGGGCTGGGGCGGTGCCGCCCTCCCGCAGGGCCTCGAAGGCCAGGCCCAGGCAGGGGAAGCGCTCCAGGTCCGGGGCCTCGAAGGTCCAGGTGCGAGCTTCTTCCCAGGGGTACGGGGCCACGGGGCCGGGCTGCTTGTCCGGATAGAGCAGGCAGTACTGGATGGGCAGCTTCATGTCGTTGGCGCAGACCTGGAGCTGGTAGCTGCCGTCGTAGAAGCCCACCATGGCGTGGACCTGGCTCTGGGGATGCACGGTGACCGCGACCTGGTCCGCCGTGAGCCCGAAGAGCACCGAGGCCTCGATGACCTCCAGCCCCTTGTTCATGAGCGTGGCGCTGTCGATGGTGATCTTGGGGCCCATCTTCCAGGTGGGATGGTTGAGGGCCTCCTGGATGGTGGCGGCCTGGATCCGCGCCAGGGGCCAATCACGAAAGGGCCCGCCGCTGGCGGTGATGCGAACCTCGCGGATGGAGGCCCGGTCCCGGCCGTCCAGCAGCTGATGCAGGGCCGCGTGCTCGCTGTCCACCGGCAGCAGCTCGCCGCCGCCGGCGCGGGCCGCCTCGTGCATGAGGGCGCCACCCACCACCAGGGATTCCTTGTTGGCCACGCAGACCCGGCGGCCGGCGCGCAGGGCGGCCTCGGTGCTCGCCAGCCCGGCGCTGCCCACGATGGCGGCCACCACCGTGTCGGCGTCCGCATGGAGGGCGCAGGCCAGGAGGCCGTCATCCCCCCAGTGGACCTCGGGCCGGTAGGCCAGGTTCGCCCGCAGCCACTCCGCATCCTCCCGCGAGCCCACGGACACGCAGCGGGGCCGGAAGGCGTCGCACTGATCCCGCAGCAGCTCCCGGTTCCGCCCGCCCGCCAGGGCCACCACGGATAGCCGCTCCGGATGGGCCCGCACCACGTCCAGGGTGGAGGTGCCGATGCTCCCCGTGGAGCCGAGGAGGGCGAGGTGTCTCACGTCAATTGAACCCGTGGACGAAGTGCACATAGGCGAACAGCACCGGCGCCGCGAACACCAGGCTGTCCACGCGGTCCAGCACGCCGCCGTGGCCGGGGATGCTCACGCCCACGCAGGAATCCTTCACGCCGGCACTGCGCTTCCAGGTGCTCTCCACCAGGTCCCCCAGCTGGCCCACGATGCCCAGCAGGAGGCCCAGGGCCACGGCGTCCACCACGGACCACTCGGAGCAGACCGTGGCCTTCATGAGGAAGGCGCCGAGCAGATTGCCGCCCAGGTTGCCGAGGGCGCCCTCCCAGCTCTTCTTGGGGCTCACCCGGGGCGCGAGCTTGTGCTTGCCGAGGAAGGTGCCCACGAAGTAGGCGGCGCTGTCGCCGAACCAGGTGATGATGAAGAGAGCCAGGATGAGGCGGCTGCCGGTCCTGGGCAGGGTTCCCTGGAGCATGAAGAGCTTCTGCTGGAAGCCCAGGCCGAAGCCCATGTAGAGCGCCCCAAGCCAGGTGATGGCCTGGCTGGGCAGGGCCTCCTCCAGCTTCCGGTCGAAGAAGAGAGCGCCGAAGTGGATCACCAGGCCCCCGGCCGTGAGGACCAGCCAGAGCGGCAGGGGATCCTGGCCGCCCGTGGCCAGGAAGAAATGGGCGAGGACGCCCCAGCCCAGCAGGGTTCCCGCGGCCAGGGAGGGGTTGAAGCCCCGCACCCGGGCCATGAGGGTCATCTCGCGGACGCCCCCGAGGATGGCGAGGGCCATGACGGCCAGGTAGGTCCAGGGGGCCCAGGGCTGGTCGCCGAACCAGAGGAGGCTGAAGAAGAAGAGCCCGAAGACCAGGGCCGTGGTGATGCGCACGGTCATGTTCTTCGTGTCGACCTTGGGCGTGGTCCGTTCCATCAGATCCCCCCGAAGCGCCGTTCGCGCTGGGCGTAGTCCTCGAGCGCTTCCTTCAGCTCCGCGGGGCCGAAGTCCGGCCACAGGAGGTCGGTCATGTAGAGTTCGGCGTAGGCGGACTGCCAGAGCAGGAAATTCGAGATGCGGTGCTCGCCGCTGGTGCGGATGAGCAGGTCCACGTCCGGCACGCCGGCGGTCCAGAGGCGGGCGCCCAGGGCGGCCTCGTCCACCTGCTCGGGCCGGAGGCCATCCTCCACGCAACGCCGGGCGGCTTGGGCCAATTCCAGGCGGGACCCGTAGTTCACGGCCAGGTGGAAGGTCATGCCCGGATTCCCCGCCGTGGCCTTCTCCAGGGCCCGCATGTCCGCCTGGATGCCGCCGGGCATCCCCTCGAGGGCGCCCAGGTGGTGGAAGCGGATGCCCTTGCGGGCCAGCTGGTGGACGAACATGCGCAGGTACATGCGCAGGAGGGCCATGAGGGCGGCCACCTCCTGGGGAGGGCGCTTCCAGTTCTCCGTGGAGAAGGCGTAGAGGCTCAGGTGCCGGATGCCCGCGTCCGAGGCGGCCTCCAGGATGCGCTCCACCGCCTGCACCCCGGCCTTGTGCCCCTTGATGCGGGGCCACCCCCGTTGCGCCGCCCAACGGCCGTTGCCGTCCATGATGATCGCGACGTGGGTCGGGATGCTCATCGCGTGCCTAGAGGCCAGTCCGGCCGGCTGGTGCCGCGTGGGTGGCCTCGCGCATCCCCAGCGGGGATGCCGAGATGATCACGGCGACATGGGTCGGGACGGTCATCGCGCCGGAAACCTCGGAAAGGTGAAAAAGGTCATGCTATCACGGGGCCTGCCGTAAAGCTGGGGAGCGGCTTGTCTTCCGAAGGCCCGTGTTAGGCTTGACTCCACTTTTTCCCTGGCGAACCCATGGTTCAGTTCAATACCCGTGCCAATGAGATCCTGCTCAAGCTGGTCTACTACGGGCCGGGCCTCTCGGGCAAGACGACCAACCTGCAGTCCCTGCACGCCATGTGTTCGGACCGGCAGCGCGGCGAGCTCTTTTCCGTCAACACCCAGGAAGACCGGACCCTCTTCTTCGACCTGCTGCCCATCAACCTGGGCTATGTCTACGGCAACTCCATCCACCTGCAGATCTACACCGTGCCGGGCCAGGTGCAGTACGACGCCAGCCGGCGGGTGGTGCTGGGCGGGGCGGACGGCGTGGTCTTCGTGGCCGATTCCAGCGAAGCCAAGATGCAGGACAACGTGGACTCGCTGTCGAACCTGTACCACAACCTCAATGCCAACCGCTTGAACATCAAGCAGATCCCCTTCGTCCTTCAGTACAACAAGCGGGATCTGCCGGACGCCCTGGCCGTGGGCGTCATGAACCGCCGCCTGAACTTCCGGAACGTCCCCTACTTCGAATCCGTGGCCAACCGGGGCCCCGGGGTGCTGGACACCTTCCTGGCCATCACCCGGGAGACGGTGGACTACACCTTCCGCAAGTACCACCTGGACAAGAAGATCAAGGATTTCGACGGGATGCTCGCCCTCATCGAGTCCAACGTGCGCTCGACCCTGCGGGAGCTCCCGCCCCCACCGGAACCGACCGGGGCGGAAGCCGGAACGGAACCCGCGCCGGTGGCGGATGTGACGGTCCTGAAGCATGGCAACGTGACCGTGGCCGACCTCCAGCCCGGCCGGGCGGCGGATCCCCAGGAGCTGCTGGAGAGCGCCCTCCAGTCGAACATGGAGACGGCCCGGCTCTATTCCGAGCTGAAGCAGGCCAAGGAATCCCTGGAAAAGAAGAACGAGGAGATGGCCCAGCTCAACGCCCAGCTGGAGCGCGTGAACCAGGACAACCAGAAGACCCGGAAGTACCTGGAAGGCCTCATCCAAAACATGGGCGAGGCCCTGGTGTCCTTCTCCGCCGACGGGAAGATCCTCACCTGGAACGCCGCCGCCGAGCGCATCTTCGGCTATTCCCGGCCGGAGATCGTGGGCCACAGCATCTGCAAGCTGGCCCCCGGAGGGGAGCGGGGCGACCTGGACCAGGTCATCCAGCAGGTGAGCCGGGGCCAGGTGGTCCGCGACGTCGACACGGTCCGGGTCCGGAAGGCGGGGCAGACCTTCCCCGCCAGCATCACCTACGCTCCGGTGCGGGGCGCCGATGACCGCGTCCTTGCGGTATCGGCCCTGGTGCGGGACACGAGCGAGACCCAGGCCCTGGAGACGCAGCTGGTCCGTTCCCAGAAGCACGAGGCCCTGGGGCGGCTGGTCCCGGCCCTCTTCCACGAGGCCTCGAACCGCCTCACCCCCGTGCTGCTGGAGGCCCGCCTCATCTCCGAGTCCGCCCTGGATCCCCACCAGGCGGATCAGGCCGCGCGGCTGGTGAAAGCCGTGGACTCGGTGCAGAGCCTGCTGGATCCCCTCCAGACGGTGCTGAACCCGCCCTCCCCCGCCCGGGTCCGGACCCAGCTCAACCAGGTCATCCAGGAGGCGGTGGACCTCGTGGAATTGAAGGCCCGGCGCATGGAGGTCGACCTGGACCTGAGCCTGGATCCCGCCCTTCCCGAAGCGCCCCTGGATCCGGTCCTCATGCGCCAGGCCCTGACGAACCTGATGCTGAACGGCCTCCAGGCCCTGGCCGCCAGTCCGGTCAAGCGCCTGCGCGTGGCCACCCGCGCGGTGGACGGCCACATCCAGGTGGTGGTCCAGGATTCGGGCACGCCGCTGCCCGAGGCCGAGCTTCCGGACCTGTTCGATCCCGCCTCGGCCTCGACCCCGGAGGCCCTGGGCCTGCCGGTGGCCCACCTCATCGCCCGCCAGCACGGCGGGCAGCTCACGGTGCGGAGCCAAGCCGGCCTAGGGAACGCCTTCCTGATGGAGCTGCCCCTCGCGGGGCCCGCGGACCCGGCGACGACGCCCGCGGCCGGAGCCACGGGACTCCAGGGACGCCGCGCCCTGGTGGTGGACGACGAGGCCTTCCTGCTGGAGTGCCTGGTGGACGCCCTCCAGGTCTGGGGCTTGGAGGTCACTCCGGCCGGGCGGGGCGATGAGGCGGTCGAGCGCCTCAAGGCCGCGACCTTCGATCTGATCGTCTCCGACATCCGCATGCCGGGCCTGTCGGGCGTGGACCTCTTCGAGTGGCTGCGGACCCAGCAGCCGGCCCTGACCCGCCGCATCCTCTACACCACCGGCGATTCCTTCGACGCGAGGACCCGAGACTTCCTGGAGACGAACCAGGTGCCCCACCTGGGTAAGCCTTTCGATCTAAAACAATTGAAACGAAGCCTGGAGCAATTGCTAGAGACTCCGATCGAGGCGTGAGCCCCCCCGCTGCGGCATAATGGGGACTCTCATCGCACCCTCAACGAGGAGCCTCCTATGCAGCGCCGCTGGGTCTTGGCAGTCATCGTGGGTTCGGGCCTCCTGGCCCAGACGCCCCAACCCGTCCCCCCTCCTGCGCCCGCCCCTGCCCCGGCCCCCGCGCCGGCTCCGGCGCCAGCCCCTGCGCCAGCTCCCGCGCCGACCCAGGTACTCGAGCCCAAGCCCGAGCCCAAGCCTGCTGAGGTGAAGGCCGAGGCCCCGGCCGCACCCCAAGCCGAAGCGAAGGCCGAAGCAAAACCCGAAGCGAAGCCCTTCGACCAGCTCCGCCCCAGCCAGCGGAAGCTGGCCTACACCCTGCAGCGCGCCGCCCTCTCCGCCCACGAGCTGGGCTACTACCGGAGCCACCCCAAGGCCGTCGAGGTCCGCGACGCCCTCGGCGCCCTCGTGGCCGTGAAGTCCATCCTCCCGGAGAAGGCCTCGGCCGCCATTCCGGCCGTCGAGACGTACCTGGCCAAGGTGCGCGCCCAGCACGGGCTCTATGACGCCGACGGGAAGAAGCTCCTCCTCGAGACCACCTGGAAAGACCTGCAGGTCGCCGCCCGGGCCGCCGCGAAGGCCGACGCCAAGGGGCTGGAGCCGCGCCTCGCCAAGCTGCGGGGCCTCATGCTCGATCCGAAGGTGGACGCCGCCGCCCCGGCCTGGACGGCGCCCGAGCCGCCGGCCAAGGGCAAGAAGGCCAAGGCCGCCAAGGGGCCCAAGGCGCCCGAGGGCTTCGCCAACCAGAAGGCCATCACGGCCCTGTGGGTGAAGCGGGCCCAGGCCTGGATCGACAACACCCGCCAGGAGGTGGACGTCAAGGGCGAGAAGAAGATGCGCAGCGTGCCCGATCCCGCGCAGACCAAGGCCCTGAACGCCCTGCTGATTTGGCTGGAGAACGAGGATCTCGACCTGCTGCGCGATCCCGGCTTCGGCTGGCTGGACCTGCGCCGCCTCGGCGCCACGCCCGGCGCCGCCCTGCTGGCCCACGCCGATGCGATCTCCACCTCCAAGGCCCCCGAGGGCCCGGCGGGCGAGCTGACCCTGCTGCCGACCCTCGAGCCCGTGATGGCCGAGAGCAAGTTCAGCAAGGGCGACGAGAAGCGCCAGGTGCTCTCCGACGTGAAGCAGGGCGCTCCCGCCGCGGACCTTGCGGCGCAGATGGCCGCCTTCGAAAAGTTGGGTCGCAGCCGGGAAATCGAGGTCAAGTAGGCCGGAAGCCGGCCGCAGAAAAAGGGGGGGGCGCCGAGGCGCCCCCTCCTTTCTGCATGAACCAGGATCGCGAAAGCCGAACCGCTCAGAATCGGAATGTCATCCCGATCTGGATGGCGTTGGCCTTCGGGTCCCAGGCCGTCTGGTTCGCGTAGCTGCTCCCGACGTACCGCAGTTCGGCTCCCAGGGTGGCATTGAAGGTGTACCCAAGCCCGGCCGAGTACCCGAAGCGGGTCGAGGTCTGGGACGCCGACGTTGCAGGGAAGGAGCCGATGGCGGGGATCGTGGTGTCCACGCGCCAGCGGTGGAGGCCGAGCCCGGCGGTCAGGTAAAGGCCATCCGGCTTCCCGGCCGGGAAGTACAGGTAGTCCGCGCCCAGGCTGAGATCGTTCGCCTTGGTCTTGAATCCGTTGACCGTGCCTTCGGGGTAGAACACGGCATCGAGCCTCGGCCTGATCACGTGGCCCGCGCCCAGGTCGAAGGTGACGTGCGCGCCGAGGCCGGCACCGGGCTTGTTGTCGACCGCCGTCTTCAGGTCGCCGGTCGGAACGTTCGCGTGGAGCTGAAGGCCGAAGCGCGGCTCCTCGGCCCGGGCCTGGACCGCCCCGAAGGCGAGGGCCACGGCCAGCGCGATGGACAAACGAGGACAAACGGGCATGAAGCCTCCGGATGGCATCCATTGAGGATGTGTGGGTAAAAGACACCCATTGAATGAAGCCATCGCGCTCGAAGTTTCAAGCGATCGAATCAGCCGGGCCGATTCACTCCTCGCCCTTCCGTTGCTTCCCTTCCGGATCGAACTGGTAGCCCACGCTGCGGATGGTGTGCACCCACCGGGGATGGTGAGGATCCAGCTCCATCACGCGCCGGATGCGGACGATGAAGTTGTCCACGGTGCGGCTGGTGGGGTAGGCGTCCTCCCCCCAGACCTTGTCCAGGATGTCCGTGCGGCTCACCACCTGGCCGGGCCGCTCCATGAGCAGGCGGAGGATCATGCACTCCTTCATGCCGAGCTGGAAGGGGCCGTTGGGCCCCTCGCCGCAGTAGTTGTCGAAGTCCACCCAGTGGGTGCCGAAGGCCTGGCGGCTGCTCATCTCGCGGTTCCGGTACCAGGCCTCCCGGCGGAGGATGGCCCGGACCCGCAGCAGCAGCTCCTTCACCTGGAAAGGCTTGCCCAGGTAGTCGTCGGCGCCGGTCTCGAAGCCGTGCACGCGATCGTCGTCGGTATTCTTGGCCGTGAGGAAGAGGATGGGCGTGAAGTTCTTCGCCTCGCGCACCTTCTGGCAGATGGTGAAGCCGTCCATGCCCGGCAGCATCACGTCCAGGATCACGAGGTCGTAGGCCTCGGCCAGGATCTGCTTCAGGGCCTGGTCGCCGCGGGGGATCCAGGTGCAGGCGAGGCCCTCCAACTCGAGGTTCAGCTTGATGCCCTCGGCGAGGCTGAGCTCATCTTCCACCAGCAGGATCTTGGGCTCGGGCATGGCAAACTCCAGCAACTCGTTGATCCTACTAGAATAGGGGCCTGGAGCGCCCATGGACCCGTATCTCAGCATCGTCATCCCCATCTACAACGAGGAGGAGAACATCCCCACGCTGTGGGCGCGCCTGTCCAAGGTGATGGCGGAGTCCTTCACGGACTCCTCGAAACCCTGGGAGGTCATCTTCACGGATGACGGCAGCCGGGACCGCAGCCTGGTCCTGCTGGTGGCCATCGCCAAGGAGGAACCCCGCGTGAAGGTCGTGGAGTTCAACCGGAACTACGGCCAGCACAGCGCCATCTTCGGCGCCTTCGCCGAGGTCATGGGCCGCATCGTCGTCACCCTGGACGCGGATCTCCAGAACCCGCCCGAGGAGATCCCCAAGCTGGTGGCCAAGGTGGAGGAGGGCTACGACGTGGTGGGTGGCTGGCGCCAGGGCCGTCAGGAGAACGACAGCTTCTTCCGCACCATGCCCAGCAAGATCGTCAACGCCGTCACCCGCAAGACCACGGGCGTGAAGCTCCACGACTACGGCTGCATGCTGCGGGCCTACAGCCGCGAAGTGGTGGACGCCATGCTGCTCTGCAAGGAGCGCTCGAGCTTCATCCCCGCGCTGGCCAACAGCTTCGCCAAGCGCATCACCGAGGTGCCCGTGGCCCACGCCGAGCGCGCCGCCGGCGAGAGCAAGTACGGCCTCTGGAAGCTCATCAACCTCCAGTTCGACCTGCTCACCAGCTTCAGCCTGATCCCCCTCCAGGCCCTCAGCGTGTTCGGCGTCGTCACGGCGGGCTTCGGCTTCATCCTCTTCCTGGGCCTGGTGGTCTACCGCTTCCTGCACCCCGAAGGCACGGCCCAGGGCGTGTTCACGCTGTTCGCCATCCTCTTCTTCTTCGTGGGCTGCCAGTTCATCGCCTTCGGCCTGCTGGGCGAGTACATCGGCCGCATCTACCAGGAAGTGCGCGACCGGCCCCGCTACATGGTGAAGAAGGTCCACCAGGCGCAGTAGGCCGCGGGCCCGATCTATCCCGGAGGCCTACCCGGCCGGGAACACCACCGTGACGACCAGGCCGGAACCCGTGGCGGGATCCGACAGCCGCACCTCGGCGCCCAGGGCGCGGGCCACTTCCTGGACGATGGACAGGCCCAAGCCGCACCCGGGCGTGTCGTCGCTGCCGATCCGGCAGAACCGCTCGAACACCCGGGTGCGGTCGGCGGAGGGGATGCCGGGCCCGTTGTCCTCGATGGCCAGGACCGGACGCCCCTCGACCCGCCGGAGCGAAAGCGTGACCCGCCCGCCCGGGGGCGTGTAGCGGAGGGCGTTGTCCACGAGGTTGGCCACGAGCTCGTGGAGCATGGTGGACGAGGCGGGTAGGTCCACGCGTCCCTCGGGGCGGTCGAAGCCCAGATCGATGCGGCGGGACTGGGCCAGGGTCGCCTGCTCCTCGAGCACCCGCTGGGCCAGCTCCGCCAGGTCCACCACCTCGCCGGGCCGGCGGGCCAGGGCCCCGGCCTCGGCCCGGGACAGGGCGAGCAGCTGGTTCACGAGGCGCGTCCCCTGGCGGACGCCTTCGGACATGGCCCCGAGGGTTTCGTCCTTGACGGCCGGATCCGGGCTGCGGAGGCCGTAGTTGGCCTGGGTCTGGAGCACGGCGAAGGGGGTGCGGAGCTGGTGCGAGGCGTTGGCGATGAAGCGGCTGCGGACCGCCATCTGGGCGTCCAGGCGCTGGATGTAGCCGTTGAGGGATTCCACCAGGGGCCGGAGCTCATGGGGCATGGGTCCGGCCTGGATGGGTTCCAGCGAGCCCGGCGTGCGCCGTCCCACCTCGTCCCGGAGGCGGAGGATGTCCTTCAGGCCCCAGCGCAGGGCGAACCAGACCAGGAGGCCGGCGAGGGCCAGCGTCCACAGGTCCTGCCGCAGGGTGGTGGTCCAGAGCTTCCGCGCCAGCTGGTCGTGGTCCTGGAGGGTCTGGGCCACTTCGATGATCACCGGGCCCTCGGCGGGAGCCGCGAAGACGGGCTGGGCGTATGCCACTACGCGCACCGGCTCGCCCCGGACTTCCGTCTGGAAGTACACCGACTCCTCGGGGCGGGGTGCCTCCACCGGGGGCGGCAGCTCCGCGTAACCCGAGAGGAGCACGCCCTTGGGCGAGGCGATGCGGTAGTACACCCGGTCCTGGGCCCTGGACTGGAACAGCTCCAGGGCCGCCGGGGGGATGGCCACGTCCAGGAGGCCATCCTCGAACTGGATCTGCTGTGCGATGATGCGGGCCGATCCGAGCAGCAGGCGGTCCTGCACCATGTCGGCCGTATGCCGAGCCTCCCGCCGGGCCAGGGCGAGGTTCGTGAGCGCGAGGGCGCCCAGGGGCACCAGCAGCCACAGCAGCAGGCGGGCCCGGAGGCTGAGGGTGGACTCAGAGGTCATATCAACACCCCACGAGGCCGCGCGATGCCCGCCGGCCCTCGCCCGGAGGGATGAAGCCAGGCTGGCGCCCCGCGGTGTCAGGGCCCTTGAACGATGTCCCGCATCGCCCTGCGGGCCCTTCCTTGCGGTGCATCCAGCCTGGCTTCATCTCGGCCTCGTCGGGTGTTGATATGACCTCTTAGGCTTCATGGCGGGGCTTCAGGAGGTAGCCGAGGCCCCGGAGCGTCACGATCACCGCATCGCCCGGCTCGAGCTTCCGGCGGAGCCGGTGGACGTAGATCTCGATGGCGTCCGGGTTCACGTCCTGGTCCAGGGAGTACAGGCTCTCGGCGAGGGCCTTCTTGCTCACGGTCCGGCCGGCCTTCATCATCAGCCCCTCCAGCACGGCGTGCTCCCGGGGCGTCAGGGCCAGGGGCGCGCCCGACAGGGTGAACTCGCGGCGGTTGCTGTCGTAGACCAGGGAGCCGCAGGCGAACACTGGGTTCTTCTGCTGGTGGACGCGCCGGAGCAGGGCCCGGATGCGAGCTTCCAGCTCATGCACCTCGAAGGGCTTGACCATGTAGTCGTCGGCGCCGAAATCGAGGCCCTCCACCCGGTCCCGGGTGGCGTCGAAGGCCGTGAGGATCAGCACCGGCACGGCATTGCGCCGGCTCCGCAGGCGCTTGAGGATCTCCCGGCCGTCCAATCCCGGAAGGGCCAGGTCCAGGATCACCAGGTCGTAGGCCTCCGTGCGGAGGAGGCCGTCCGCCTCCAGGCCATCGTGGGCGCACTCCACCGTGTACTTGTCCGCCCTCAGGGTCCGGGCCAGCCACTCGGAGAGGGCGCGGTTGTCCTCGACCAGCAGGAGTTTCATGGGCGGCGGATTCCGGGAGGGGTCACTTGACGGCGTTCACGAATTCCAGCGTATAGGTGCTGGCGAGGTCCACGGCCTTCCCCTGGAGGGAGCGCTCCGTGTGGGTCAGGATGCGCAGGACGTTGGCGGGGCCGTTGGCGGGCATCCGTCCGTCCGGGATGAAGATGGGCTTGGTGCGCGCCAGGGCCCGGATGTAGATGGCCTTGTCCTGTCCGTAGTAGTCCGCGGGGACATGGGCGGCGATCTCGGCCGCCGTGTGGCCCTGGATGTAGCGGAGGGCCTTCACCAGCGCGTTGACGAGCTTCTGCACCTCGGCCTTGTGGCGGTTCACCCAGGCCGTCTGCATGTAGAGGCAGGAGGCCGGGTAGGGGCCGCCCAGGGCCCGGGCCGTATCCTCCGGGGTGCGGAGGTCCACCAGCACCCGCGCCTTGCCGGTGGCGAGCAGCCGCGAGGCCGTGGGCTCCGTAGTCATTCCGGCCCCGATGGTTCCGCTGCTCATGGCTTCGATGAAGGAATCGCCGGTGCCCACGGGCTTGAAGGTCACCTGGTTCAGCCGCAGCCCCGCCGACAGGGCGAGGTAGCGGGAGAGGAACTGGGTGGACGATCCGAGTCCGGTGACGCCGAGGGTCTGCCCGCCGAGGTCGGCCATGGTGCGCACCTTGGGCAACCGGGAGGACACCAGCTCCACTTCACCGGGGGCCTGCGAGAACTGGACCACCGAGACCACGGCCTTGCCCTGGGTCTGCATGTAGACGGTGTGATCGTAGAAGCCGACCACGCCCTGAGCCCCGCCCACAAGGAGCATGTCCACCCCGCGGACGCCCGCCCATTCGCTGCGGACCTCCACCTCCAGCCCCTCCTGCTCGAAGTAGCCCAGCTGCTGGGCCAGCTTCACGGGAAGGTAGATGATCTTCTCGATGCCGCCCACCATCAGGACGATGCGCTCGGCGGCGCGGCCGGGCCAGGCGGCTCCCGCCAGCAGGACAGCGGCAAGCGCGAGGGACCTGGGCGTGCACGTCATGGCGGCTCCGGATCGGATTCGGGGGTCTTCCAGGATGATCGCACCGGCGCGCGCCGAACGCGCCGCGTGACCGTACGCACATCCGGGGGCACTGAAAGCTGGCTGAAAGGTTGGCCTCCTAGATTCCCAGTGATCCACCCCGTTTCGCCCCGATCCCTCTCCCGGGAGGCGGCCTCCGGCTGTCCATCCCTTCTGATCCCGCGGTACCCATCCCCCACACCAAGGAGTTCCCATGCATCTCCGCACCCTGGCCTGCCTCGCCGCGGCCGCCCTCCTCCCGGCCCAGGAGGTCGACGTCAAGGCCGAGCTGGCCAAGCAGAACGCGCGCATCGCCGAGCTGGAGCAGAAGCTGGCGTCCAAGCCGGAAGCCAAACCAGAAGCCAAGGCCGAGGCCTTCAAGTTCCCCGCGGAACTGACGCCCTACATCCTCATCGACGCCACCCTGGGTTCCAAGACCAACGCCACCGCCGACGGGCGAACCAAGGTGGACTTCATGGAGTCCTGGTTCAGCGGCAGCCGCTGGGGCCTGAAGGGCGCCATCAAGACCAACGTCGACGGCCTCAGCGTGATCTACAAGCTGGAGAGCGAGTACTTTCTCTATGACGGCGAGCAGGGCAAGGCCAACACCCTGTTCAACCGCGACGCCTGGCTGGGCCTCAAGAGCAAGGAGCTGGGCCAGATCACCTTCGGCCGCCAGAACACCCTGGCCCGGGACTTCGCCGTGATCTACGGCGACCCCTTCGCCCATGCCGAGGTGAACTACGACGAGGGCGGCTGGACCAACAACAACAACTTCAAGTCCCTGGTCTACTACGCCGGGGCCGTGAGCGTGGGCTCCCCCACGGGCGGGCCGGCCCAGACCCGCATCGACAAGGGCGTGGTGTGGAAGAAGGTCACCGACGGCGGGTTCGCCATGGGCGCGGCCTACAACCTGAACTACGAGCCGAACACCACCACCAAGAATTCCACCGCCTCCATGGCCCTGGGCTACAACGCCAAGGCCTTCCACCTGGCCGGCTTCTACACCCAGGCCAACAACAACGGCTTCACGCAGAAGTCCGCCTCCCTGGGCGGGAACGTGAAGCCCCTCCCGTGGCTGCGCCTGAACGCCGGCTACTTCCATTACACCGCCGAGCAGGGCCTGAACCACCCGGACCGCAAGGACGCCGCCTTCACCGTGTCCGCCTCCATCCAGACCGATCCAAAGTGGAGCTACTACCTGGGCTTCCAGTCCATGAAGGCCGACGACGCCGGCTTGGGCGCGGCCACGGGCGCCTGGCAGAACCCCTTCGCCGACACGGCCAACAAGGCCTTCTTCGTGTCGGGCCGACGGGACACCACCTACGGCGCCGTGCGGCGCCACCTCAGCAAGAAGATGGAAGCCTACGTGGTCTTCGACTACCTGAAGCTGCACGACGCATTCCGGCTCTCGGCCACCAATCCCCACGACTCCCAGACCGAGTTCGCCATCGGCATGCGCATCCGCGCCCTGTAAGCCGAATTCCCGCCGGGTCCGGAATTCCCGGACCCGGCGGCCTTTCCGCGAATCCCCACGCGCCGGGTCTCCCGGCCCCTCCCCGCAGGTGCTGACATGTCCAATCCGGAATCCCAAGGCGGAGGATGGCAGGGGGCCAAGCCCCTCCGCCTCCTGGCCACTCTCGCGGTGGGCTGCCTCCTCTACGTCATCCTTCCACGCGTCGCGCCGGTGCCCGACGCCAAGTTCTTCGCCGGCAGCGCCGCCGCCAAGGCCAAGAACGGCGAGAAGGGCGCGAAGCCCGGCGAGAAGGCGGCCAAGCCCGCCGACAAGCCCAAACCCGTGGAGGCCAAGGCGGCCGAGCCCAAAGTCGAGGCGAAGGCTGAGCCCAAGCCGGCGGCTGCAGCCAAGAAGCTGAGCGCCAAGGAGTTCGAAGTCCAGCGCATCGAGGCCGAAGCCAAGGCCAGGTTCGAGGCCGCCGCCAAGGCCAAGGCGGACGCCGAGGCCAAGGTGAAGGCGGAGGCGGACGCCAAGGCCAAGGCCGAGGCCGAGAAGGTCCGCCAGGCGGACTGGGTCCGCGGCCTCCACCTCTTCGCCATCTTCGTGGCCACCATCCTCGGCATCATCCTCCGGCCCCTGCCCATGGGCGCCGTGGCCATGATCGGCGTGGGCCTCACGGCCATCACGGGGACGCTCCCCATCGCCGACAGTCTCAGCGGCTTCGCGGAGAAGACCCTCTGGCTCATCATCGTGGCCTTCATGTTCGCCCGGGGCTTCATCAAGACGGGCCTGGGCACGCGCATCGCCTACTTCTTCATGCGCCTGCTGGGTAAGCGCACCCTGGGCCTGGCCTACGGCTTCGCCGCCACCGAATTCGTGCTGGCGCCCGTGGTCCCCAGCAACACGGCCCGCACGGCCGGCATCATCATGCCGATCATGCGCTCCCTGGCCCGGGCCTACGGCAGCAACCCCGAGGACGGCACCGCCCGCAAGATCGGCGCCTACCTCACCATGACCTGCTTCAACCTGGACCTCATCGTCAGCGCCATGTTCCTCACGGCCATGGCGGCCAACCCCATGACCCAGAAGTTCGCCGCGGACTTCGGCATCAACATCACCTGGAACAGCTGGTTCGTGGCCGCCATCGTGCCCGGCCTCGTGGGACTGCTGGTGATCCCCTTCTTCTTCTACAAGCTCTACAAGCCCGAGATCACCCAGACGCCCGAGGCGGTGGAGATGGCCACAGCCAAGCTGAGGGAGATGGGCCGTCCCTCCATGTCTGAATGGCTGATGGTCGCCGTGTTCAGCGTCGTGCTGGTGCTCTGGGTCATCGGCGAGAAGACCTTCGGCATCGACGGCACCACCGCCGCGCTCCTGGGCCTGGCTCTGCTGCTGCTGACGGGCGTGCTGACCTGGAAGGACGTCCTGGAGGAGCACAACGCCTGGGACGTGCTCATCTGGACCGGGGGCCTGATCATGATGGCGGGCTTCCTGAACAAGCTGGGCATGATCCCCTGGTTCAGCAAAGTGGTGGGCGCCTCCATGGCGGGTCACAGCTGGCAGTTCGGCTTCCTGGTCCTAGCCGTGACCTACTTCTACGCCCACTACTTCTTCGCCAGCATGACGGCCCACGCCGGCGCCATGTATGCGGCCTTCCTGGGCGTGGCCATCACGCTCGGCGCGCCGCCCATGCTCGCCGCGCTGGTGCTGTGCTTCTTCTCCAACCTGCACGCCAGCATGACCCACTACGGGACGGGCCCCGCCCCGGCCATGTTCGGCCTGGGCTATGTGCCCATCGGTACTTGGTGGCGCCTGGGCTTCATGGTCAGCGTCGTGAACATCCTCATCTGGGTGGTCGTGGGTGGCGCCTGGTGGAAGGTGCTGCACCTCTGGTAGGTTCGCAGTCACCGAAGGGGGCCCGTCTGGTGCGGGTCCCCCTCGCCCTTCCTGTTTCCCCCGGATGACCATGACCGACCACGAGACCCTTCCCGAGGATCAACCGGGGCCCCGCTCCCTGACGGACCTCTTCCTCACCTTCACCTGGCTGGCCGTGCAGGGCTTCGGTGGCGTGATGGCCGTGGCGCACCGGGAGCTGGTGGAGCGGAAGCGGTGGCTCACCCAGGCCGCCTTCGTCGAGGAATGGGCCGTGGCCCAGATCATGCCCGGCCCCAACGTCATGAACCTCTCGCTGGTCATCGGCGGCCGGCGCTTCGGCTGGCGGGGCGCCCTGGCCGCCATGGCCGGCATGCTCGCGCTGCCGCTGCTGCTGGTCCTCCTGCTGGCCGTGGCTTACGGCCAAGTGGGCCAGCATCCGGCCGTGGCCCGGGCCCTGCGCGGCATGGGCGCCGTGGCGGCGGGCCTGATCATGGCCGCGGGCCTCCGCCTCTCCGGGGGGCTGAAGGGCCATCCCCTGGGCGGACCCGCCTGCGGGGCCCTCGCCGTGGCCGCCTTCGGAGGCGTGGCCCTACTGCACTGGCCCATGCCCTTCGTGCTGTTGGGGCTCGGCGGCGTGGCCTGCCTGGCCACCTACGCGAGGCTGAACCCGTGACGGCCGGCCCGGGAGTTGTCGCCTTGCACGGCTGGGACTGGCTGCAGCTCCTCGGCCACTTCCTCCTGCTGTCGCTGCTGTCCGTGGGCGGCGCCCTCACCACGGCCCCGGAGATGCACCGCTACCTGGTGCTCCAGCAGCGCTGGCTCGGCGAGGCCCAGTTCAGCAGCTCCATCACGCTCGCGCAGGCAGCGCCGGGGCCGAACATCCTCTTCGTGGCCCTGCTGGGCTGGAACCTGGGCATGAACTCCGGCGGGCCACTGCTGGCGCTGGCCGGGGTGGTCCTCTCCCTGACCGGCATCCTGCTTCCCAGTACCATCGTCACGCATCTGGCCTCGCAGTGGGGGCACCGGAACCGGCACCTGCGCGGGGTGCGGGCCTTCAAGCAGGGCATGGCCCCCGTGGTCATCGGCCTCATGCTGGCCACCGGCTGGATCCTGGCCCGCGCGTCCCACGACACCGGATCGGGCGCCGCCCTCTGGCTGCTGACCGCCACCACGGCCCTGCTGGTGTGGCGCACGCGGCTCCACGTGCTCTGGCTCCTGGCTGCCGGGGCGCTCCTCGGCATCCTCGGCGTGGTCTAGGCCCCGCCCCTCTCGCGAGTCCCCCATGCAGGCCTCCGTCCTCAGCGGCATCCGCGTCCTCGAGCTGGGCCAGCTCATCGCCGGTCCCTTCGCGGCCAAGATCCTCGGCGAGTTCGGGGCCGAGGTCATCAAGGTCGAGCCGCCGGGCGCGGGCGATCCCCTGCGCAAGTGGCGCCTGCTGAAGGACGGCACCTCCGTCTGGTGGCAGGTGCAGTCGCGCAACAAGCAGTCCGTGGCCCTGGACCTGCGGAAACCCGAGGCCCAGGCCATCGTCCGCGATCTCGTGAAGGAGGCGGACGTCCTCATCGAGAACTTCCGGCCGGGCACCCTCGAAGGCTGGGGCCTGGGCTGGGAGGAGCTGCACGCCCTCAACCCCGGTCTTGTGATGCTGCGGATCTCCGGCTACGGCCAGACGGGGCCCTACCGCGACCGGCCCGGCTTCGGCGTCATCGGCGAGGCCATGGGCGGCCTCCGGCACCTCACGGCCGAGCCAGGCCGCACGCCCGTGCGGGTGGGCGTCTCCATCGGCGATTCCCTGGCGGGCCTGCACGGCGCCCTCGGCGTGCTGCTAGCCCTCTACCACCGGAAGGTGAACGGCGGCGAGGGGCAGGTCATCGACGTGGCCCTCTACGAGGCCGTCTTCCACATGATGGAGAGCCTGTTGCCCGAATACAGCGCCTTCGGCGTGGTGCGGGAGCCCTCGGGCAGCGCCCTGCCGGGCATCGCGCCCACCAACGCCTACCGCTGCGCGGACGGCGGCTACGCCCTCATCGCGGGCAACGGCGACCGCATCTTCCAGCGCCTCATGGCGAAGATCGGCCGCACGGATCTGGCGGAGGATCCCGGCCTGGCTTGCAACGATGGACGGGCCGGACGGGTCGCGGAGCTGGATGCCGCCATCGGCGCCTGGTCGGCGGAGCGGTCCCTCGAGGACGTGCTGGCGGCCCTGGACGAGGCGCAGGTGCCCGCGGGCCGCATCTACAACGCGCGGGACATCACGGAGGATCCGCACTTCCGGGCCCGGGACATGATCCTCCGGGCCCAGCTGCCGGACGGCCAGGCCATCGAGGTGCCCGGCATCGTGCCCAAGCTGAGCCTCACGCCGGGCCGGGTGGAGCGCCCCGCGCCGGCCCTGGGGGCGGACACGGAGGCCGTGCTGCGCCGGGCGGGCGTCTCGGAGGCGGCCATGACGGAACTGCGCGCCAAGGGCGTGATCTGAGGAATCCCATGTTCGAGCACCGCGTGTCCCATCCCATCCTCATCCAGGAGGTCGGCCCCCGCGACGGCCTCCAGATCGAAGACCGCTTCGTCCCCACCGCCGACAAGATCGAGCTGATCGACGCCCTGGGCCTCTGCGGCCTGGCGAAGATCGAGGTCACGTCGTTCATGTCGCCCAAGGCCATCCCCGCCCTGGCGGACGCGGACGAAGTGATGCGGGGGATCCGCCGCGTCCCCGGCGTGGTCTACACGGCCCTGGTGCCCAACCTCCGGGGCGCCGAGCGGGCCCTCGCCGCGGGGACGGATGAGCTGAACCTGGTGATGTCCGCCAGCGAGACCCACAACCTGCTCAACCTCCGTATGACCCGCGAGCAGTCCGTGGCGCGGCTCTTGGAGGTGGTGGACCTGGCCGCGGAAACCGGCGCGGCCCTGAACGTGTCGATCTCCACCAGCTTCGGATGCCCCATGGAAGGCGCGGTCCCCGAGGCCACGGTGCTGGGTCTGGCCGAGCGCTTCCTGGACCGGGGCGTGGGGGGCATCACCCTCTGCGACACCACGGGCATGGCCCATCCGGGCCAGGTGGCCTCCCTCTGCGGGGCCTTCCGGGTGCGGTTCCCGGAGGCCGAACTCACGGCCCACCTCCACAACACCCGGGGCATGGGCCTGGCGAACGCCTTGGCGGCTCTGGAGGCCGGGTTGGTCCGCTTCGATGCCTCCCTGGGCGGCTTGGGCGGCTGCCCCTACGCGCCGGGCGCCACGGGGAACGTCTGCACCGAGGACCTGGTCCACATGTTCCAGGCCATGGGCTTCCCCGTGGCCGTGGACCTGCCGCGCCTCCTGGCGGCGGCCCGCAGCCTGCCCGAGCTGGTGGGCCACGACGTGCCCAGCCAGGTCATGCACGCGGGGCGCAGCCAGGATCTGCATCCGGCGCCCGCCAGCCTGGAGGCCATCCGGGCCCGTGCCTTGGCCTAGGTTCAGGCCTGGTCAGCCCTCTTCGCCCTCGCCGCTCCAGCCTTCGCCGTCCTCCTCCTGGGGCTTCTCCGGGACGCGGTAGCTTTCGCTGGCCCAGGCGCCCAGGTCGCGGAGCCGGCAGCGCTCGGAGCAGAAGGGCTTGAAGGGGTTGCCCTCCCAGGTGGTGGGGGTGCGGCAGATGGGGCAGGGACGAAGCGTCATGATGTCAGCATATCCCTCGATGGATTTTGTTCAATTACGAAGAAAATATGAGTTAAAAATAGAAGATCATGTTGACGGGGGGTCCCTTTCCTCTATCCTATAGGGACAGGGTGGGCGCAGCCCGGCCTGTCCCCCCTCAGCAACCCTCAGAAGGAGCGACACCATGGGCAAGATCATCGGCATTGACCTCGGCACCACCAACAGCTGCGTGGCCGTCATGGAAGGCGGGCAGCCCAAGGTGATCCCGAACCCCGAGGGCGCGGACACCACGCCGTCCGTGGTGGGCTTCAACCCCAAGACCAGCGAGCGGCTGGTGGGCGCGCCGGCCAAGCGCCAAGCCGTGGCCCAGCCCAAGAGCACCATCTATTCCATCAAGCGCTTCATGGGCCTGCCCTACGCCGACTCCGACAAGGAGCAGAAGCTCGTCCCCTACACGGTGGAGCGGGCCGACAAGGGCGGCTGCGCCGTAGTGGTGAACGACAAGCACCTCAGCCCCGAGGAGATCAGCGCCGCGGTGCTGACCAAGATGAAGGAGGCCGCCGAGGCCTACCTGGGCGAGAAGATCACGGAGGCCGTCATCACCGTGCCCGCCTACTTCAACGACGCCCAGCGCCAGGCCACCAAGGATGCCGGCGCCATCGCGGGCCTGGACGTGAAGCGCATCGTCAACGAGCCCACGGCCGCGGCCCTCGCCTACGGCCTCGATAAGAAGAAGGACGGCACCATCGCCGTCTTCGACTTCGGCGGTGGCACCTTCGACATCAGCATCCTCGAGGTCTCCGAAGGCGTGGTGGAGGTGAAGTCCACCAACGGCGACACCCACCTGGGCGGCGACAACATCGACCAGGCCATCATCGACTGGCTGGCCGACGAGTTCCAGAAGGCCGAGGGCATCGACCTCCGCAAGCAGGCCGACGCCATGCAGCGCCTCAAGGAGGCCGCCGAGAAGGCCAAGATCGAGCTGTCCAGCACGACCCAGACCGACATCAGCCTGCCCTACATCACGGCCGACGCCAGCGGTCCCAAGCACGTGAACCAGACGCTCTCCCGCGCCAAGTTCGAGCTGATGATCGAGCCCATCCTCCAGAAGCTGAAGGGACCCTGCGAGAACGCGGTGCGGGACGCCAAGCTGGCCCACCACGAGATCGATGAGGTGGTGATGGTGGGCGGCTCCACCCGCATCCCCAAGGTGCTGGAGATGGTGAAGTCCATCTTCGGCAAGGAGCCCAACCACAGCGTGAACCCCGACGAGGTCGTGGCCCTGGGCGCGGCGGTGCAGGCGGGCGTGCTGGCGGGCGACGTGAAGGGCGTGCTGCTCCTCGACGTGACGCCGCTCAGCCTCGGCATCAACGCCAACGGCGGCCAGATGAGCGTCATCATCCCGCGCAACACCACCATCCCCACCAAGCGCTCGGAGATCTACACCACCGCCGTGGACAACCAGCCCGGCGTGGACATCGAGGTCTTCCAGGGTGAGCGACCCGTGGTCGACGGCAACAAGCTCCTGGGCCAGTTCCACCTGGGCAACATCGCGCCCGCCCCGCGCGGGATGCCGCAGATCGAGGTCACCTTCGACATCGACGCCAACGGCATCGTGCATGTGACCGCCAAGGACAAGGGCACGGGCAAGGACGCCAGCATCACGCTGACGGGCAGCACCGGCCTCTCCAAGGAGGAGATCGACGCCAAGGTGAAGGATGCCGAGGCCCACAAGGCCGATGACGAGGCCCGCAAGGCCCTGCTGGAGGAGAAGAACCACCTCGACCAGATGGTCTACCAGGTGGAGAAGCTCCTGAAGGACAGCGGTGACAAGCTGCCCGAGGCCGACAAGAAGGAGGCCGAGGAGGCCATCGTCGAGGCCAAGGCCGCCCTGGCCAGCCTGGACAAGGACCGCATCAAGAAAGCCCTGGAGACCCTCACGGCCAAGAGCCACAAGCTGGCCGAGACGCTCTACAAGAGCGAGCCCCCTGCCGGTGACGGCCCGGCTCCGGGTGCGCCTGGCGCACCCGGAGGTGAAAAGAAGGGTGGGGATGACAACGTCATCGATGCCGAAGTCGTCAGTTAGGTCGTACGCAAAAAAGGGGAGCCCGCGGGCTCCCCTTTTTTGCGCCTAGAACAAATCTGAGTGCTTTAGACTAAACCCATGCCCCACCCCGACTACTACAAGATCCTGGGCGTGCCCCGGACCGCCTCGGAAGAGGACATCAAGAAGGCGTACCGCAAGCTGGCGCGGAAGCACCACCCGGACCTGAACCCGGGCGATGCCCAGGCCGAGGCCGAGTTCAAGAAGCTCTCGGAAGCCAACGAGGTGCTGTCGGACCCGGAGAAGCGGAAGAACTACGACACCTACGGCGATCCCAACGGCCCCGGGGCCCAGGTCCCGCCGGGCTTCGAGCAGGGCGGGGGCTTCTCCTTCGAGGACATCTTCGGAGGCTTCGCGGGGGGCGGCTTCGGCGGGCGCCCCATGCGCCACGGGCCCGAGCGGGGCGAGGACCTGGTCCACACCGTGCGCCTGGGTTTTCGCGAGGCCTTCGAGGGCACGCGCCTGAGCCTGCGCGTGAACCGCTCCGAACCCTGCCTGGCCTGCCGCGGCACTGGCGAGAGCTCCCGGAAGCAGGAGGTCTGCCGCACGTGCAACGGCAAGGGCAAGCTGGGCGGCGGCGGCGGGTTCCTCTCCTTCGGCCGCACCTGCCCCGACTGCCAGGGCCGCGGCATGCGGGCCCCGGCCTGTCCCGAGTGCGGGGGCGCGGGCCGGCACCCCCGCCAGGAGACCGTCACCATCGCCATCCCGGCCGGCGTGGAGGACGGCGCGAAGCTGCGCGTGGCCGGCAAGGGCGAGGCGGGCCGCCGCGGCGGCGGACCCGGCGACCTCTACCTGCAGATCAGCATGGAGGCGGACGCCCGCTTCGAGCGCAAGGGCCCCAACCTCTACGTGAAGCTGCCCGTCAGCTTCTCCGAGGCGGCCCTGGGGGCCAAGGTGGAGGTCCCCACGCCGGAGGGCCACCAGACCATCAAGGTGCCCCCGGGCACCCAGACCGGCGCCAAGCTGCGCCTCAAGGGCCAGGGCATGCCCATCCCGAGGGGCAGCCAGCGGGGCGACCTGATCGCGGAAGTCGCCGTGGTGACGCCCCAGATCCAGGATGAGCGCAGCAAGGAGCTCCTCCGCGAGCTGGCGGAGCTGAACGACGCGGACGTGCGCAAGCAGCGGAGTGCGAGCCATGGCTAAAGATCCCCGCCTCGGCGCCTACATGATCGGCGTGGTGTCCATGCGCTACGGCGTGCATCCCCAGACCCTGCGCCTCTACGAGCGGGAGGGCCTGCTCACGCCCAGCCGCACCGAAGGCAAGACCCGCCTCTACAGCGACGAGGACCTGGAGCGCCTGGAGTTCATCCTCAACCTCACCCGGGACCTGGGCGTCAACCTGGCCGGCGTGGAGGTGGTGCTCACCCTGCGGGACCGCCTCAATCGCATGCAGGAGGACCTGGAGCGCCTGGCCCAGGCCCTGGAAGCGGCCGGCGTGAAGGATGTGCCCCGACCCGCCAGCGGCACGGGCCTGGTGAAGCTCACGCCCCACGGATTGCGCAAGCGCTGAGGCCGATCGCAGTTGCCCTGGTAGCGCGGATCGCTTGCTATGCTGGTTCCTCCCCCAAGGTGTTCCGTGCCCCTCCGGCATCTCGAAGAGCGTTCGCTCGACAAGTACTTCGACTCCATCCGCCACCTGCCCCTGCTGACGGCGGAGGAGGAGCGCATCAACGGGCGCCTGTGGCAGAACGACCGCAATCCGGAAGGTCTCCGCAAGCTCGTGGAGGGCAACCTCCGCTTCGTGGTGAAGGAGGCGCGGAAGTTCGAGGGCATGGGCCTGGACCTGCTGGACCTCATCAGCGAGGGCAACCTGGGCCTCATCGAGGCCGCCAAGCGCTTCGATCCCGAGCGGCAGAACAAGTTCCTCACCTACGCCTCCTGGTGGGTGCGGCAGGCCATCTTCCACGCGCTCGCCGAGCACGGGAACAAGATCCGCCTGCCCCAGAAGGTGGCGGGCCACCTGGTGCACCTGAACCGGGTCACCCAGCGGCTGAGCCAGTCCCTGGGCCGGGTGCCCATGCTCCAGGAGATCGCGGACGCGGCCAACCTCACGGTGGAGGAGGTGGAGCGTCTCCAGCTCCTCCAACAGACCACCTCCACGGTCTCCACCGAGCAGGGCCTGGGCGATTCGGACCTCACCGTGGGCGACAGCCTGGAGCAGGAGGTGGAGCCCTCCGCCATGCACACGCTGGACCAGGAGGCGTTCCT
Source organism: Geothrix paludis (assembly GCF_022808815.1). GTDB lineage: Bacteria > Acidobacteriota > Holophagae > Holophagales > Holophagaceae > Geothrix > Geothrix paludis. Next base: position 37,258 of record NZ_JAKZLC010000006.1, read on the forward strand.
GGAGCAGATCGAGGCCAGCCTCCAGACCCTCAGCGAGAAGGAGCGCAAGATCATCTCTCTGCACTTCGGGCTGGGCGGCCAGGAGCCCCTGACCCTCGAGCAGATCGGCAAGCAGTTCAACCCGCCCATCTCCCGGGAGCGGGTGCGGCAGCTGGAGGAGCGCGCCTTCTCCCGCATCCGCGAGCGGCGCCGCGAGGTGCTGGGAGGCTTCCTGCGCGGCGGGGACGGGCCATGAGCGCAGCGGCGGATTCTTGCCCGGCCGGAGCGGCCTCATGGTGAAGGGCCGCCCCGACTGCCCCCACTGCCAGGGACAGGGCCTCATCTTCGATCCGGATCCCCAGAAGCCGGTGCGGGTCTGCGGCTGCACGGCCGACGTGGCGCCGGACGCGGAGACCCTGGGCCTGCCCGCCCGCTACCGCGAGGCGGATTTCACCCGCTTCTGGAAGTGGTGGAACAACGCCCAGGCCAGCGGAGCCCGGTCCATGCTGGAGCGCGTGCCGGACCTGGAGGAGTGGCTGGCCCGGCCCGAGGAAGAGGTGGGGCCCATCCCCTTCCGGGACGACCTGGCCCGGCTCCTCACGGCCCTCCGCAAGCGGCCCGAGCACGGCATCCGTCCGGCGGGCGCCGAGGCCCTGTCCCAGTGGGCCACCACCGGCAAGCACAAGTTCCGCCACGGCTGGGAGCTGTGGTGGATCCACGGGCCCGCCCAGAGCGGCCGCAGCACCCTGGCCGCCGCCGCCCTGCGGGCTTGGACGGAGCGCACGGGCCGCGGCGGGCGCTTCGTCTCCGTGCGGACCCTCAGCCAGAGCATCAAGGACGCCTACTACGACATCCGCAGCTTCCAGAACCAGGCCTTCCAGAGCGTGCGCGATCTCATCGAGCCCCTCCAGGATCCGCCCCTCCTGGTGCTGGACGACTGGGACCGCATGGACTCGGACCTCCGCGTGGCCGCGGCCCTGGCGCAGCTGCTCGACCACCGCTACAGCGAGGAGCTGCCCACCATCCTCACGGCGGCCGGCCCGCCCGAGACGCTGGACCGCCGGGAGAACCACCCCCTGGCCCGGCTGGAGGACGGCAGCCTCATGGAGCGGCTGCGGGGGGCGGAGCGCGTGGAGATGGTGCCGGCCCTGAAGCCCTGGATCGATCGCGCCGGCGCGGACCGGTGATGAAAGCCCTGCTGCGCGGCCTGCTCCGCCTGCACCTGTCCCGGTCCCGGGGACTCTGGATCCTCACGGCGGGCCTGACGCTGGCCCTGGGCTGGGGCACCCTGCGCGTGGAGCGGGCCCTCGACCTGATGAGCCTGCTGCCCTCGGAGCATCCCGCCGTGCGAGCCAACCTGGAGGCCGGCGTCGGCCAGCAGGAGCTGATCTGGCTGGTGGCCGAGGGAAACGCGGCCGACCTGGAGGCCCGCCGCGCCTGGGCCGAGGGCCTGGTGGACCGCCTGCTCACCAAGGGCGACCTGCCCCTCAATGGGCTGGCCGCCGAGGGCCGCCTGTCCGATCCCATCCCCGTGCCCGGGCCGGGCGGCGTGAGTCCCTGGCCCGCGCTCCTGGCCGTGGGGGCCATCACCGAAGGCGATGCGGCGGTGAGCCGGCTCACCACGGAAACCCTCTACTCCCTGGCTCCGGCCTGGCTGGGCGACCGCCTGGAGCCCCTCAGGGACCCGGCGGAAGTGAAGCGCCGCCTGGAGGCCACCGCCCGGGCCCTGGGCTCGCCGGAGCCGCTCGCGGCGGCCCTGGCACGGCTGGATCCGCTGGGCCTGCGGACCCTCGCCCCCCAGAACGGCGAGGGCATGGCCAAGGCCGTGCAGCTGGGTCGCGCTTTCACCCTGCGCATGCGGACCGGCTACCTGGAGACCAAGGATGGCCGCTTCGTCCTGGTGCCCCTGGTGGCGGGCTTTCCCGCCTCGGACGTGAAGGCCACCACCCGCGTCCTGGCCTGGCTGGGGCGGGGCGCCGAGGGGCCCCTGCCTCCGGCCGCGGCCCTGAAGGCCGTGGAGGCGGCCCTGACCCCCCGGGCCGACCGGCCCTTCTTCCTCCAGGTGACTGGCGCCCATGCCATCACCGCCTGGGAGTCCCACCGGCTCACGGGCGAGGTGCTCCTCAGCCTGGCCCTCAGCTTCGTCCTCATCGGCCTCGTGTACTGGCTGGGCTTCCGCACCCTCGCCGGCTATGGCTTCGTCATGGGGCCCCTGCTCGTGGGCATGGTGTGGGCCCTGGGTCTCACGGGCTGGATCCTGGGGCGCGTCAACCTCATGGCCGCGGGCTTCGGCGCCGTGCTGCTGGGCGTGGGCGACGACGTGGGCATCATGCTCTTCAGCCGCTACCGCGAGGAGCGCCGGGCGGGCCGGGCCAAGGCGCGGGCCCTCCGGGCCGCGATGCTGAGCACGGGTCCCGGCGTGGTGGCCGGCGCCCTGGCCACGGCCCTGGCCTTCCTGGCCCTCGCCTTCGCACCTTTCCCTGGCATCCGGGACCTGGGGCTCACCACGGGCCTGGGCCTGCTGGCCTGCCTGGCCGCCACCTTCCTGGTGATGCCGCCCATGCTGATGGCATTGGACCGGGGCCGGGGCACCTTCGCCCCGGGGCCGCCCCCGCCCCGACCCCGCCGCCGCGTCTGGGCCCCCTGGGCCGCCCTGGCCCTGCTGGTCCTGGCGCTGGCGGGCGCCCCCCGCACCCGCTGGGAGGAGGACCTCCGGCGCTTCCGGGCCCAGGGCAACCCGGCCCTCACCCTGCAGGCGCGGCTGACGAAGACCCTGGGCGCCAGCCTCCAGCCCCTGGCCCTCCAGATTCCGCTGGAGGACCCGGACCGTCTTCCGGCCCGGTGGAACCGGCTGAGCCCCATCCTCCGCGAGGCGGGCCTGCCGGTGCCCGACTGGCAGAGCCTCGACCCGGACCTGCAGCACGCCCTGGGTTCGGAGACCTGGCGGCACCAGGTGCTGGAGGCCGCCGCCAAGGCGGGGCTGGACCCGGCGGGGCTGGAGGGGCCCCTGTCGGCCCTGGCCGCCGCCGCGGTGGATCCCTCCCAGCCCGTGCGCGCGCTGCAGGTCCTGCTGCCCCGGTCGGCGCCCGCCCCGGAGGGCCACCATCCCTGGACCCTCTGGGGCCACCTGCGCCACGGATCGGCGCCCACCCCCCTGGCCCCGGCCCTGACGGTCCCCATCCGGCTGGACGAGGCCTCCCTGCTCCGGCTCACGCCGGAGGTCGAGGCGGCCGGCGGACGCTTCGTGGGCACCCAGCCCCTCTTCCGCGTGGTGAAGGGCATCGCCCGCGATACCGTGCGGGAGGCCGTGTTCCTGGCCCTGGCGGGCATCTTCGCCGTCATTGCCCTCTTCGGCCGCAGCCTGCGCTTCGCCCTGCTGGCCATGGTGCCCCTGGCGGCCAGCCAGGCCGGGGCCCTGGGCGCCCTGGGCTGGAGCGGGGAGCCCCTGACCTTCCTGTCCCTCATGGCCATTCCCATCGCCCTGGGCGTGAGCGTGGACACGGCCTTCAACCTGCTGCACCGAGCCCGGGGCGAGGCCAACGCCCCGGAACGCGTGGCCCGCGTGAACGCCGTCTGCGCCGGCACCACCCTCGCCGGCTTCGGCGGCATGGTCTTCAGCGGCTACCGCGGCCTGCGGGGCCTGGGCCTGGCCTGCCTGGGCGGCGTGGCCCTGGCCCTGGTCCTCACCCAGTGGCTGCTGCCCGTGCTGCTGGAGAAGTGGCCGTTGGAGCGCAAATGACCCCAAGGACCACCTCACCGCAGAGAACGCAGAGGAACACCGGGTTCTTCTCCGCGTTCTCATGCGTTCTCTGTGGTTGGCGGTTATTCCACGGTTTTGCCTCAATTACCGGAACAGAGCGCACATGAATCCCCTGCAGGATCTCCTCCAAAGCCGCCTGGCCCAGGGCCCCGTGCCCGCCTCGGAGGTCATGGCCCTGGGCCTCTACCATCCGGAGCACGGCTACTACCGCCGCCCGACGGGCCCCTGGGGCTTCGAGGGCAAGGACTACTACACGGCCCTGGACCTGGGCCCCCTGCTGGGCCAGACCCTGGCCCTGCGCCTGGAGGCGGCCTGGGAGCGCCTGGGCCGCCCGGCGCGCTTCACGGCCCTGGAGCCCGGCGCCGGCCGCGGCTGGCTGGGCCGCGACGTGCTGAACGCCGTCACCGGCCCCTTCGCCGAAGCCCTGGTCTACGTCCACCGCGACGACAACCCCGCCGCCCGAAGGGCCGCGGAGGAAGCCCTCGCGCCTTTCCTATCGGCGAATCGCGCGCGATTCGCCGCCGAGAACGAACTCCTGGAGCCGTTCACCGGAGCGGTGTTCAGCAACGAGCTCTTCGACGCCCTGCCCGCCCAGCCCTGGCGCTGGGACGGCGAGCGCTGGACGCGCGAAGTGCTGACGCCCGCGGGTCCCCAGTGGCAGGCGGCGGATCCCGGCGAGGCCGGCGCCTGGTTCGCCGAGCAGACCGACGGTCTGGAGCCCCGCGACGGCAGCATCTGGTGCGAGGCCCTGCCGGGCCTGGTGCGCGAGCTGGCGGCGCCCCTGGAGGCGGGCCTCTTCCTGGCCGTGGACTACGGCGAATCCGCGGACCGGCTGCTGGCCAAGGGCGCGGACCTGCGCCGCTTCAAGGCCCACACCGTGGACGGCAACTGGCACGAGGACCTGGGCGAGGCGGATCTGACAGCGGATGTCGACTTCACGCGCCTGGCGCGCCTGCTGGAGGGCGAGGGCTTCACGGGCCTCGGGCACATGGAGCTCAGCAAGTGGATCCGCACCCACGCCCCCCTGGAGCAGTGGGCCCCCGGCTGGATGGCCCTGCCCCCCGCCGAGCGCGTCAAGCGCACCGAGAACCTCCTCCAGCTCACCCTGCCGGACCGGATGGGCAGCCGGTTCCGGGTGCTGGAGGGGTGGAAGGGACGAGGGTTTGATGACCGATGAATACCGGGAGAGGTGAGGGCCTGAGCCACGGCCTTCGAAGTCCCAGGCCGATCCAATCAGAAGTGGGATTGATACTTCAAGGGGCCAGACGAGCTAGTCGACGATGGTCATGATGGAAAGCTTGGCTTCGTAACTATGGAGCGACAGGACACACTTCCGCTTTGAGGCTCCCAGGCGAACGCTCAGGATGTTCTGACTGGAAGGCGAGTGGAAACCGTCCACTCCGCCTCCCGAAGCGATGTCCTTCTGGAGGTTGTCGCTCCCGTTCTGCCCCTTCATGCCGGTCCAGAAATTCCGATAGAACTGAGCATAACCATCATCGTCGAGCACCAGGGCAGAGGGTGTTCCTGTCCCCAACAGGTCATCCACCAGAATTGACTGGGTGTTTCGAGAGCTCAGCCAAGGTGTCCATGTGAGCCACTGACACTGCGGTTGAGTCAGGTCTTGGTTGAGGATGAGCACCCCTCCCAAAGCCCCCCCCCAGGACATCAGAAGATCCGGGAAACCATCTCCATTGAGGTCCATGGGCGTTCGGACGCCCGAGCTGGATGACCCGTAAAATTGAGAAGAAAGGACGAAGGAGGGCTCTCCGGCCCCAGCCGGAGTCTGGTTGACAAAGAATTGGCCGGTCAGCATCAGTGCGCCGGCAGGATGCCCGGCCCATGTCACTGGGTCTGCATTCCAGAGGGTGGTACCGGCGGGCATCTCGAATCGCTTGGCCACAAATCCGGTGGGAAGATTGAGGAACACAGTCACCGAGGCGTCTGCCTCGCAGGCCGCCACGAGGTCCATCCGGCCGTCTCCATTGACGTCCATCGCGCGAAGAATGGGGCTGTGGTAGGGGCTGATGTCCGTCCAGCCATTGCCAAACGGCCAGGCGATTGGCCAGGAGACCTTGATCGGGGCCCCGAACTGGGGACTGGTGGCGCCGGAAGGCGTGATGTTTCTGCAAATAACCAGGCTCTGGTCGAGCACGCTCAATGTGGCGAGATCTGGCGCGCCATCTCCATCCAAGTCGACTAGGGCCAGCCCCTGTGGTTGTTGGACGCCCAAGGGTAAGGTCGTAGATTCAACCAGCGGTAATCCTGCCGCATCCGAGCCCACAAAGTGGATCAGATTGATCGAGTCCCCTCCCTGATCTGTAACAAAGACCATTGGATGCCCATCTTGCTTCATGTCGAAGGACTGCATGGCGACCGGGAATGCGCCTGCTGGAATTCCGAGGGTTGCATCCCATAGAATCCGGCCACCCTTCGTACCAAGGTTTTTTATGATCGCGACGGTTGATTGTTCATGGACCGCGACCATCACATCAGGCCAGCCATCTCCGTCGATATCGGCAACCCTGAATCCCGCAGGGGCGCGAAGGGTATTCCAGTGGATGGGATTGTCGAAGTGTAATCCACCCGGCACCGACCGATTCTCTAGGACGGTAATGGAATCGCTCCCCTGATCGGAGGTGAGGACATCCAGAACGCCATCTCGATTGATGTCGGCCAGTGCTAGGTAAGTGGGGAGGAATCCCATGTTGATCGCGTAAGGAACATCGAATGTCGGCGTTCCCACTGACGAGGTCAGATTCCTGAGGATCACCAACTGGGAAGTGGCTCGAGAACACAGCACCAGATCAGACCGCCCGTCCCCATCCAAATCCCCGGCCTTCAGGTCCGTCCCGAAGGCGGGGACTACGATACCGACCGGTTCATTGAAGGTGGGGAGGCTATCGCCAGCCTTGGTTTGGTTGATCAGCACTGCTATCAAAGTGGGGAGCTTGGGATCGTTGCTTCCGAGGGGTAGGGCGAGATCGAGCCGCCCGTCCCCATCGAGATCCGCGAGCACCGGAACACCACCCCACAAGGTGCTGGATACCGGGACTTCCACCACCTTGAACTGGGCCAAGGTCTGGCCTGAGACCGTCTGATTCATGAGCACCCAGGTCGTCAGTCCATACAAATGGCCTACGACCAGGTCTGGGAGTCCGTCCTTGTTCAAATCACCCACAGCCAACCCATTGGCTGGGAAAGCGGGCAACTGGATATCCACGCGGGGGGCGAGCTTCAGGGCGCTGGATCCCTTGGGCGTGAGATTCAACCATATCGAAACGGAGCCGCTCTCATTCACGGTGATGATGTCGGGGATCCCATCCCCATTGATATCGGCTGTCCCGACGGTGGAGGGCGTTTGTGGGGTGTCCTGCCATTGTGTGGAGAGGCTCTGGAGGGTCCCGCTTGACTGCCTTAGCAGGCGGCAGGTGATTCCCTTCCCTTCACCCAGGTTGACTTCGCCGGTTACCAGATCCGGGGTGCCGTCCTGGTTCAGGTCTGCGACGGCTACGTCCGCGGGGCCCGAGCCTGTGGGAAAAATCTGGGGGGTCCGGAAATGAGGGTAAGCGGGCGAGGAAGGTGGAACCGTCACGGAACCTCCTCCAGCCCCTGGGGTGGACCCACCTCCTCCGCATGTCAGGTTCAGAGCCAACAACATGCATAGAAGACTCCAGGACCTGGACCGGATGGGCATGGGGATCTCCTAAGAAACATAGAGTGCGCACGGGTTCAAAGCGATATTGGGCATGCATTCGCCAGCGCTTAAATCATCTAATTCAGCCCATGATAATTCATCGGGTGTAGCACAAGCGGTACAGTCGGTGCTTGGGCGGTTTGGACACTATCTAGAGCGATTCGTCAGGGCAGGCAGGAATCCGCCACAGCAAGCGAGGCGGCTCACAGACGTTTCAGTTGGATTGTTCCATCCACACACCCACCCCGATCCCACTCGGCCGCGCAGCGTCGTGGAAGACCGTGTGGGTGGCCTTGCGGTAGTCCTCCGGCTTCGCCTCGTTGATGTTCATGAACACCTGGGGATTGCGGTCCATGAGGGGGAACCAGGTGCTCTGGATCTGGATCATCACCCGGTGGCCCTGCCTGAACGTGTGGAAGACATCGTTCATGGACCAGGCCACGCGGGTGGGCTGGCCGGGGACGAAGGGCGCCGGCGTGGAGAGGCTGTCCCGGTACTTGCCGCGCATGACCTCGCCCCGCACCAGCTGCTGGTAGCCGCCCATGGGATTGGGCGTGCGGTCCCAGGGGGAGCCGCCCTCCTTGAAATCCGGGTTCCTGAAGTCGTCGGGGTAGACGTCGATGAGCTTCACCACCCAGTCAGCGTCCGTGCCCGTGGTGGCCACGAAGAGCTCGGGACGCAGGGGGCCCGCCAGGGTCAGGTCCTCGGCGAGGGGCCCGGTCTGGAACACCAGCACGTCCGGGCGCCGGCCGGCGAAGCGCTGGTCCGCGGTCATGTAGTCCTTGGGCATGCCGATGGCGACCTTCTCGATGAAGGGAACAGGCTTCGACGGGTCGGAGAGGAAGGTGTCGGAGCCGCCGTCTGGCGAGGGCGGCGTCAAGGAGAGATTGCCGTTGGGCTGAAGGTAGAGCTTCGCGTCTCGGGCCTGCGCCGGCGGCCAGGCGTCCAGCCGGTGCCAGCGGTTGGCGCCGGTCTCGAAGACCGTGGCCTTGGGCAGGGCGGGCTCCTTCGCGCCCTTCAGGTGCTGCATGAAGAAGGGGAAGAGGACTTCCGTCTGGAACCAGGACGCGGTGTCGGCCCCGAACTGCACGGGTCCCAGGTGGTCGCCCTTGCTGCGCTCCCAGCCGCCGTGGAACCAGGGGCCCATGACTAGGCGGCTGTCCGTGGCGGGGCTCTGGCGGCCCAGGGTCTTGAACACCTGCAGGGTGCCGAAGAGGTTCTCCGCGTCGAACCACCCGCCCACGGTGAGCACTGCGGGCTTCACGTCCTTGATCTGGGGCCGCAGGTTGCGGGCCTGCCAGAAGGTGTCGTAGTCGGGGTGGTCCAGCATCTCGTTCCAGAAGGCCACGTCCTTCGTGTACTGCCGGGTGGCGCCCGTGGATCCTAGCCGCAGGAACCACTCGTACCCGTCCGAGGTGGTGCGACGGAACGGCGTGCCCCACTCCGAGGTCGGCTTGGGCCGGGGCTTGCCGAAGTTCACCATGAAGTTGAAGGCATGCGGCAGCCACAGGGCGCCGTTGCGATGGAAATCGTCGCCCTGGAACCAGTCCACGATGGGCGCCTGGGGGGAGACGGCCTTGAGGGCCGGGTGGCCCGACAGCATGCCCACCGCCGTGTAGAAGGCGGGATAGCTGATGCCCCACTGGCCCACCTTGCCGTTGTTGGACTCGACGTGCTTCACCAGCCAGTCGATGGTGTCGTAGGTGTCCGTGCTCTCGTCCACGGCCGCGCCGCTGGCCGCGCGCTGGGGCCGCATGTTCACGAAGTCGCCCTCGGACATCTTCTGCCCGCGTACGTCCTGGTAGACGAAGATGAAGCCCTCCTTCTGGAAGGGGGCCGAGGGTCCCAGGTGGGACGGATAGGCGTCGGGGCCGTAGGGATAGACGCTGTAGGGGGTGCGCTGCAGGAGGATGGGATAGGTCCGGCCGGTGGCCCTGGGCGTGTAGATGGCCGTGAACAGCTTCACCCCGTCGCGCATGGGGATGAGCACCTCGCGCTTGGCGTACTGGTCGCGGACCGAGGCGACGGCCGCCGCCGATTCCACCGCCGGCCCCTCCGCCCACGCGGCTGGCGCGCCCAGGGCGCCGAGAAGAAGGATCGGGAGGAGCGCGGCGCGAAGGGCGCGGGTCAGGGACATGGAGGCTCCGGGGGCGAGGCATCATGATATGCGGCATGACGCACACCCGGGGGGATCCCTGTCATTGCATCAATTAGGACCTGCCCTCCCGCAATAAGCCTCGACGGGAGAAGGCCCTTTTGATGAACTGGAGGGTGCTCCCATCCGGGGCCGCATCCAATCCAGGGGTTCCGCACCATGTCCCATCCGACCTGCCGACAACCCGCCGAGTGGGATTCCCACAGCGCCTGCTGGCTGGCCTGGCCTGGCCACGGCCACCTCTGGCGGGAGAACCTAGCCCCGGCCCAGGCGGAGTGGACGGCCCTCTGCCTCGCCATCGCCGGGGAGGGCGGCGAGGCCCTGGACATCCTGGTGGGGGACGAGGCCGCCGAGGCGGCGGCCCGGCGAGCCCTGACGCCGGTGGCGGACCGGGCGCGCTTCCACCGGGTGCCCGTGGGCGACATCTGGCTGCGGGATACGGCGCCCATCTTCGTGAAGGACGGCGCGGGCGCCCTGCAGGCCGCCTGCTTCGGGTTCAACGGCTGGGGCGGGAAGTACCTCCTGCCGGGCGATGACCGTGTGGCGGGCCGCGTGGCGGCCCTCAGCGGCGCGCCCCGGCGCGACCACGCCTTCATCCTCGAGGGGGGCTCCGTGGAGGTGGACGGCGAGGGCACGGTGCTCACCACCCGCCAGTGCCTGCTGAACCCCAACCGCAACCCGGGCCTGGACCAGGGGGAGCTGGAAGCCGCCCTGGCCGACGGCCTCGGCGCCGAGAAGGTGCTGTGGCTGGACGAAGGCCTCCTGAACGACCACACGGACGGCCACATCGACACCCTCGCCCGCTTCGTGGCGCCGGGCGTGGTGGTCTGCATGGAGGCCCGGGAACCCGGCGATCCCAACGCCGCCACCCTGGACCGCCTCGCCGCCGACCTCGCCGCCATGACCGACGCCCGGGGGCGGAAGCTCCGGGTCGAGCGCATCCCCTCGCCCGGCGTGGTGCGGGACGAGGAGGGCGAGCTCATGCCCGCCAGCTTCGTGAACTTCTACATCGGGAACCGCAGCGTGGTGGTGCCCACCTACGGCACGCCCTACGATGAAGAGGCCGTGGCCGCCCTGGCGCGGCTCTTCCCGAACCATCGCGTGGTGGGCCGCTCCGCCCGCGCCATCCTCAGCGGCGGCGGCGCCTTCCACTGCATCACCCAGCAGCAGCCGGAGGTCCGATGAGCGCCGAGTCCCGCCCCGAGTCTCGCCCCGAGTCTCGCATCATCCGCGTCGCCGCCACCCAGTGCGCCTTCACGGGAAGCCTCGACGAGAACGTGGCCCGGGTGGAAGGTCTCGTCCGCGAGGCCGCCGCCACGGGCGCCCAGGTGATCCTGCCCTCCGAGCTCTTCGAGGGCCCCTACTTCTGCCGCGAGGAGAAGGACGCCTTCTTCGACTGGGCCCGGCCCGCGGAGGGGCATCCCACCATCGCGCGGTTCCAGGCCCTGGCGAAGGAACTGGGCGTGGTGATTCCGGTCTCCTTCTTCGAGAAGGACGGGCCCCACCACTACAACAGCCTGGCCATGGTGGACGCGGATGGTTCCGTGCTCGGCGTCTACCGAAAGAGCCACATCCCCGACGGCCCCGGTTATGAGGAGAAGTTCTATTTCCGCCCGGGCAACACCGGCTTCAAGGTGTGGGAGACCCGCTTCGGGAAGCTGGGCGTGGGCATCTGCTGGGACCAGTGGTACCCCGAGTGCGCCCGGGCCATGATGCTCATGGGCGCCGAGGTCCTGCTCTATCCCACGGCCATCGGCACCGAGCCGGAGAGCCCCGAGCTGGACACCAAGGACCTGTGGCAGCGGGCCATGATCGGCCACGCCGTGTCCAATGTCGTGCCCGTGGTGGCCGCGAACCGCGTGGGAACCGAGGGCGGCCAGACCTTCTACGGCCACTCCTTCATCGCGAACCACCGGGGCGACAAGGTGGCCGAGCTGGGCCGCACGGGGGCCGGCGTGATCACCGCCGACTTCGACCTCGAGGAGATCCGCCGGAACCGCGCCTCCTTCGGCTTCTTCCGGGACCGCCGGCCGGAGCTCTACGGGATCCTCTCCAGGGCCTAGGAATCTCCTAGCCTTCGCCCAGGATGTCCGCCACGGCGGTGTAGGGATCCTGGGCGTGGTCGGCGATGGCCTGGATGGCGGCCTCCAGGCGCTGGGCGCCGGCCTGGGCCCGGGCCCGGCGCAAGGCGGCCTCGGCCAGGAGCGACTCGAAGCGCAGGCGGGCCCGCTCCCGGGCCTTGCGGGCCAGCCCGCCGTGGGCCCGCAGCCAGGCGCCATGCTGCCGGACCTGCGCCAGCAGCTCCGGCACGCCTTCGCCCCGCTGGGCCACGGTGCGCAGCACCGGCGGGTCCCAGGGCCGCGTGGCCGCCATGGACTTCATGGCCGTCAGCTCCTGCTCCACCTGATCGGCGCCGTCGCGGTCGGCCTTGTTGATCACGAAGAGGTCCGCCACCTCCATGATGCCGGCCTTGATGGCCTGGATCTCGTCGCCCATGCCTGGCACCAGCACCACGCAGCAGGTCTGGACGCAGCTCACGACGTCCACCTCGTCCTGCCCCACGCCGACCGTCTCCACGATCACCGTGTCGAAGCCCGCGGCGTCCAGCAGGTCGATGGCGTCCTGGGTGGCCCGGGCCAGCCCGCCCAGCGCTCCCCGCGTGGCCATGCTCCGGATGAAGATGCCGGGATCGGCGGCGATGCGCTGCATGCGGATGCGGTCGCCCAGGATGGCCCCGCCGCTAAAGGGCGAGGTGGGGTCCACGGCCAGGATGCCGACCCGCTGGCCTTCGGCGCGCAGGGCCCGGGCGAGCTGGTCCGTGAGGGTGCTCTTGCCGGCGCCGGGGGATCCCGTGATGCCGATCACGACTGCCCCGCCCAGGTGGGGCCAGAGGCGGGCCATGAGGGCCCGGGCCTCGGGGTGGCCATTTTCCATCCAGGAGATGGCCCGGCCCAGCGCCCGCGCCTCCCCGCGGCGCAGGGGCTCCAGGAGATCGGCGGCAGAAGGCATGGGCCCAGGATGCCATCACCCCGCCGGGACCGGAACTCGCCGGGGGGGATCCGATGAGGTACCCTAAACCTTCCGGCCCGCGCCGCAGTAGGACCATACAACGATGATTAAAGGGCTGAAACCCTCGAAAGACCCCGCTTCCGGGGACGCGGCGCCGGAGGCGACGCGCGGGCCGGGCCAGGCCCCGGTCCGGCTGACCAAGCGGGCGCCCGTGGCTCCTCCGGACCCCAAGTCGCCTCGGGAGAAGATCTGCGCCGAGTGTGGCATGCGCTTCAAGGTGGAGACCGGCCAGAAGTTCTACCTCTGCCCCGACTGCTACCGCCGCTCCTTCACCTACAAGCGGAAGGGGGGGAAGGAGGCCACCCGGGTGCTCACGCACATCACCTGCGCCAGCTGCGGGGCCCAGGAGTACCTGCCCTTCGTGCCCGAGGATCCCGCCAAGGCCCTGTGCCGGGCCTGCTACGCCAAGGATCGGCCGGAACCCAAGGCCGCTCCCCGGCACTCCCGTTCATGAGTCAGGAGATCTGATGCGCCACACCGTTCTGCCTCTGCTGTTCACCGCGTCGCTACTGCCCGCCCAGGGCCCGGCCCCGGCCAAGCCCGCTCCCAAGCCCACCCCGAAGACCGCCGCGAAGGCGGAACCCACCTCCGAGGCCGCCCGCCGGACCTTCCTCCAGGTGCTCGACGCCGTGGATGCCGGGTGGTTCGGCCAGCCCTACCAGGGCATCACCTCCGTGGAGATGCAGGGCACCCTCGGCGTGGCCCTCAGCGGCGCCGCCGTGAACCAGAAGGTGGACAGCCTCAGCCAGGGCCAGGTGAAGGGCAACAGCCAGGGCGGCCAGGCCAACCTCCGCCTCCGGGGCACCTACTTCGCCAACGGCGACTTCCGCACGGACCTGGCCGGGGACTTCGGCAACCTGCTCTACACCCGCCGCGGCACCCGGGGCTTCCTGTATAGCAAGGAGCAGAACGCCTACACCACCCGGGTGGAGCCGCCCCCGTCCGACGCGCCCCGGACCTACATGTCCTGGTTCCGGCAGACCCTGAACGACATCAAGGCCGTCTACATCGACGCCCCCACCTTCAAGGCCAGCTTGGCCGGCGAGGAGACCAGCGGCGGCCGGACCCTGCAGCACCTCGTCTTCAACGCCCCCACCAAGCCCTGGGACGCCAAGCGCCGCGAGCAGAGCATGGCCCAGAGCCTGGGCTTCTGGAAGCGGGGCCGTCTGGAGGTGACCGTGGACAAGGCCACCCAGATGCCCCAGCGGCTGGAGTTCCGGAATGATGAGCAGGGCGTCCACACCCGCATAGACTTCGCCTACGGCGCCGGGAACAAGCTCCAGGCCGTGAACCTCACCAACAGCAGCCGCGGCTTCGAGGGCCCGGGCTGGCTCCGCCTCGGCTACGGCGGGGACGGCCTCATGTCCCACATCGCCGGCGAGCTGGCCAGCCAGGACAAGAAGATCTCCTTCGCCATGGACCTGGCCTGGTCCAAGACCCGCACCCCCAACGACCTCATCGCCATCCCCCCCGCCGGCGCCACCAAGCGCGGCCGCGAGGACATGGAGATCCAGCTCATGGTGGGCCTCGCCTCCAAGATCTTCGACCTCCAGCGCGCCGGTCTCAACCTCCGCAGCGTCGCCATCGGCGGAAAGTAAGTAGACTGGATCCATCGGAGCGTGGCGCAGCCTGGTAGCGCATCTGCTTTGGGAGCAGAGGGTCGCGAGTTCGAATCTCGCCGCTCCGACCAATGGGTTCCAACAATCGCCTGTCGGCGAGATTCGAACTCGCCCTGGCCACGTGGGCGTGGTCAGGATCCAGCGTCGAGTGGACTTTCGGAGGCAGGACTAGATGTCCTGCCGGAGAAAGGCCGGCGACTGGCGAAGCCAGACGCAGTTCGAATCAGTCCGGGTGGGTCGCCGAGACCGTCGGAGCCTGTCGGCGAGATTCGAACTCGCGCTGGCCACGCGGGCGTGGCCAGGATCCAGCGTCGAGTGGGATCGTGGAGACACGACTCTCCGCCTGACCCAGCCCTTCAGCCCGGATCGGATTCCCCGGAAGGTGGCTCCGATCCGGCCATGGGCACCCGGGACGACCCCCGCATGTGGAACTTCAGCAGGAAGGCCTTCTTGTCCCGCTGGTACTCCGCGGGGTCGTAGTCCGGCATCGCGGCCAGGCACCACTCCGCGTATTGATGGATGGGCATGACGGGCTTGGCGGGGTTGCCGCTGGCCAGGACATCCGGGGGGATGTTCCGCGTCACGACGGATCCCGCGGCGATCACGGAGTTGGGGCCGATGGTCACGCCGGGGAGGATGATGGCCCGCTGGCCGATCACGCAGTTGTCCAGCACGTTGATCCGGCCGTACTTGATGACCTTCTTGTAGCGCTCCTGGTCGCGGAAGACGTGGGTGCCACCGTCATGCGTGAGAAAGCAGACTTCCGCGGCCATGGCCACATGGTGCCCGATGGTGATCAGGTAGGGCTCTGATCCGAAGTCCGGAAGCCCTCCCAGCTTGCAATCGTCCGGGAGGGTCAGACCGGCCCTCCGGAGCTGCCAGAGCCGGAGGCGATTGTAGATTTTCCGCGCGGAACTGACGATGAACATTGACCCCCCTGCGGGCGCCCCGGATCGCGGAGAAGGCACGATCGGCGCGAGGCTTGCGGTTTGACGCCCCCTCCAAGATTTGGAGGGGGAAGGGACTGGCACATTCACGGGTACGATATATACAGGAACCGTTTTTTCAATAGTCATATCCATTGAATGGCTGTAAAACAAGCATACATTCTGTGGATGCTGGTGCCAGGAATGAATTGCCTCAAGCATCCCAATCCATGACACCGAAGGAAGGAGAAAGACCATGGTTGCGGACTCCAATACCGTTGCCCCCGAGCTCCGCGAGTTCATCTCGCGGAACTTCCTGTTCAGCGACCAGGGCTTCAAGTACGGGGATGACGCCTCCTTCCTCCGGGAGGGCATCATCGATTCGCTGGGGGTCATGGAGCTGGTGACCTTCGTGGAGAAGCAGTACGGCATCGCGGTGGCCGACCACGAGCTCCTGCCCAGCAACTTCGATTCCGTGAGTCGGCTGAGCTCGTTCATCACCAGCAAGCTGGCGGGCCATTCATGAGGGGTTCCGGGTGCTTGTCCATGAATTCCTGACCCGCTCGGCCGCCCGCTTCCCGCAGAAGGTCGCCCTGGTGTGCGATGGCCGGCGGCTGACCTACGCGGAGCTGGACGACATGACGGACCGGCTCGGGAATGCCCTTGTCCAGGGGGGCGTGGGTCGTGGCGACCGGGTCGCCCTCCACCTGCCCAACTCCGTGGAGGCCGTGGTCGGGATCTTCGCCGCGCTGAAGGCGGGCGGGACCTTCGTGTGCATCAACGCCTCCACCAAGGCGGAGAAGCTGGCCTACATCCTGAACGATTGCCGTGCCAAGGCGCTGCTGATGCAGGAGCGGACCGGAGGCTGGGACGTCCCCTCCCTCTCCCTCGGCATTCTCTGCGGCGCGCAGGAGACGCCTGCGGATCCGCGCCTGCGGCGCTTCGAGGAGATCCTGGCGGAAGCCCCGGCGACCCCTCTGCCGCTCCGCAACATCGACCTGGACCTGGCCTGCCTGGTCTACACCTCGGGCAGCACGGGCGAGCCCAAGGGCGTGATGTGCGATCACAGCAACGTGGATTTCGCCAGCACCGCCATCATGACCTACCTTGAGAACCGGGCGGAGGACGTCATCCTCAGCGCCCTGCCCCTGTCCTTCGACTACGGCCTGTACCAGCTCCTGATGGCGTTCAAGATGGGCGGGACGCTGGTGCTGGAGCGGTCCTTCATGTACCCGACCGTGATCCTCCAGCAGATCCAGGAGGAGCGCCCCACGGGATTCCCCGGGGTTCCCACCATCTTCGCGATGCTGGTCCAGAAGGACCTCCGCGCCTACGACACCTCCAGCCTCCGCTACCTCACCAACACGGCGGCCTCGCTGCCGCCCAGCCGGATCCTCGAGCTGCAGGCCGCCTTTCCGGGCGTGGCGCTCTATTCGATGTACGGCCTCACCGAGACCAAGCGCACCCTCTACCTGCCCCCCGACCAGCTCGCCATCCGGCCCGGCTCCGTCGGCATCCCCATTCCCGGCACCGAGGCCTGGATCGAGGACGAATCCGGGCGGCGCCTGGGACCGGGCAAGACGGGCGAGCTGGTGGTGCGCGGCCGGCACGTGATGCGCGGCTACTGGGAGGCCCCGGAGGCGACGGCCCACCGGTTCCGCCCGGGCCCCATCCCGGGCGAGCGGCTCTGCTACTCCGGGGACCTGTTCCGCCAGGATGCCGAAGGGTACTTCTACTTCCTCAGCCGGAAGGACGACATCATCAAGAGCCGCGGGGAGAAGGTCGCGCCCAAGGAAGTGGAGAACGTCCTCCACATGCTCCCCGGCGTCACGGCCGTGGTGGTGGGCGTTCCCGACCCCACGGCCGGAGAGGTCGTGAAGGCCTTCGTCGTGGCCAACGGGACGCCGCTGACGGAAGCCCAGGTGATCGCCCATTGCCGGGCGCACCTGGAAGATTTCATGGTTCCGAAATACGTCGAATTCAGGACCGATCTGCCCATGACCTCCTCCGGGAAGATCAGCCGGCTCGGACTGCGATAGGGGCGCCAATGTGCGGCATCGTGGGCATCTGCGCGCTCAACGGGGGACCCCCGGCCGAGACTTCGACCCTGCGCCGCATGCTGGGCATGATCCGCCACCGGGGCCCGGATCAGTTCGGGATCTACGTGGATGACCACGCGGCCATGGGCAACGCGCGGCTCAGCATCATCGACCTGAGCACCGGCCAGCAGCCCATCTCCAACGAGGACGGCACCCTCTGGATCGTATTCAACGGGGAGATCTTCAACCACCCGGAGCTACGCCAGGAGCTGGAGCGGCGGGGACACCGGTTCGCCACGGCCTGCGACACGGAAACGGTCCTTCACGCCTACGAGGAGTACGGCCCGGGCTGCCTGGCGAAGTTCAACGGCCAGTTCGCCATCGCCATCTGGGACACGCGGAACCGCGCCCTGTTCCTGGCCCGGGACCGGCTGGGCGTGCGTCCCCTGTTCTACACCTTCGCCGACGGCCGCCTGGTGTTCGGCTCCGAGATCAAGGCGATCCTGGCCGCCCCCGGCGTGGCGGCCGCCGTGGATCCCCTGGCGCTGGACCAGATCTTCACGTTCTGGAGCCCTCTCTCGCCGCGCTCCTTCTTCCAGGGGATCGAGGAGGTCCCGCCGGGCCACTTCCTGCGGCTGCGGGAAGGCCGCGTCGCCCTGGAGCCCTACTGGCAGCTGACCTTCCCGGAAGGACGCCCGGAACCCATGCATTCCCGGGACGAGTACGCCGCCGAACTGCGGGAGCTCCTCATCGATGCCACGCGCATCCGGCTGCGGGCGGACGTGCCCGTGGGCGCCTACCTGAGCGGAGGACTGGATTCCTCCACCATCACCGCGATCATCCGCCACCACACGGCGAGTCCGCTGGAGACCTTCTCGATCTCGTTCTCGGACGCGGGCTATGACGAAAGCGGGTTCCAGACCCGGATGGCCCGGCACCTGGGCACCGATCACCACGTGGTCCACGCCTCCGACGCCGACATCGGGAAGGTGTTCCCGGAGGTGGTCTGGCACGCCGAGACCCCGCTTCTCAGGACCTCTCCAGCGCCGATGTTCCTCCTGTCCGGGCTGGTCCGGGAGAAGGGGTTCAAGGTGGTCCTCACGGGCGAGGGGGCCGATGAATTCCTGGCGGGCTACGACCTGTTCAAGGAAGCCAAGATCCGCCGGTTCTGGGCAGCCCAGCCCGACTCCAAGCTCCGTCCGGCCCTGTTCAGCCGGATCTACCCCTGGATCTCGGGGCTGACCCAGGGCGGGTCGGCCTATGCCACGGCCTTCTTCGGGTTGGGCTTGGAGGAGACCGCCTCCTCCAGCTATTCCCACAGCCTCCGCTGGCGCACCACCAGCCGGGTCAAGCGCTTCTTCAGCGACGACATGGCGGATCGGATCCGCGCCGCCGGCTCCGGAAATCACCTCGATCCCGCCTTCCCCGAGGGCTTCGACGGCTGGGACCCCCTGCACCGGGCCCAGTACCTGGAGATCTCGATCTTCCTGTCCCAGTACCTGCTGTCGTCCCAGAGCGACCGGGTGGCCATGGGCCACTCGGTGGAGGGGCGGTTCCCCTTCCTGGACCATCGCGTGGTCGATTTCTGCAGCCGGCTTCCCCCGGATCTGAAGCTCCATGGCCTCAAGGAGAAGTACCTGCTGAAGGAGATCAGCCGCGAGTGGCTTCCCGCGGAGATCACCGATCGGCCCAAGCAGCCCTACCGTGCGCCGATCCATCGCGCCTTCTTCAACGACTCGCCTCCGGACTACCTCGAGGAGCTGCTCTCGCCCTCCGCCATCCGCGCCTCGGGCTTCTTCAATCCCGTGGCCGTGGACCATCTGATCGCCAAGGCCCGGCGGGGCCAGGGCCTGGGCGAGACCGACGACATGGCCCTGGCCGGCATCATCTCCACCCAGCTTGTGGACGCGCAGTTCCTGTCCGGATTCGTACCTTCCCCTCCCCTGGACGATGGCGACGACGTGAAGGTCGTGATCGGCCGAGGCGTCTGCCCCTGAGGAATGCCCATGCCCATGAACCCGCGAGTCCTGGATATCGATGCCGCTGCCGAGACGGATCGGATCGTGCAATGGCTGAGGGAGAACATGCGGGGCCTCCACCGCATGGGCGCCGTGCTCGGCATCAGCGGGGGGATCGATTCCTCCGTCTGCCTGGCGCTCTGCGTCAAGGCGTTCGGGCCCGAGCGGGTGGTGCCTCTCCTGCTGCCCGAGAAGGACTCAGATCCCGCCTCCGAGGATCTGGCGCGGATGCTGGCGGCGCACTATGGCGTCACGCCCGTGCTGGAGGTCATTACGCCGGCCCTGGACGGCTATGCCTGCTACCAGCGGCGGGATGAGGCCATCGCGCGGGTCTTCCCCGAGTACGACGCCAGCGCCGGCTACAAGGCGAAGATCGTCCTGCCCCCCGGGCTTCTGGACCAGGGCACGCTGAACGTCTTCTCCCTGACGATCATCACCCCCGGGGGCGAGGAGAAGAGCGCACGGCTGCGCCCCGCGGAGCTGGCCCAGATCGTGGCCGCGTCCAATTTCAAGCAGCGCACCCGCACCGCGATGCTCTACTACCATGCCGAGCTCAGGAACTACGCGGTCATCGGGACGCCCAACAAGAACGAGCACGATCAGGGATTCTTCGTGAAATACGGCGATGGCGGCGTGGACCTGATGCCCATCGTCCACCTCTACAAGACGCAGGTGTACCAGCTCGCCCGCCACCTGGATGTCCCCGAGGTCATCCAAAAACGCACGCCGACCTCGGATACATACAGCGCCCCCTCGACCCAGGAGGAGTTCTTCTTCCGCATCCCGTTCAGGATCATGGACCTGCTCTGGTACGCCCTGGAGAACCAGGTCTCCGTGGAGGAGACGGCCGCGGCCCTGGACATGACGTCCGACCAGGTGCGGCGCGCCTTCGACGACTTCACCCAGAAGAAGCGGTCGACGTACTACCTGCGGACCCCTCCCCTGGACATGACCTCCCTCGGGACGCCGGCCTTCGCGGGTGGCTGATTCCGCTCCCGCCTCCTTGGAGGGCTCCCATGACCTCGATGCCCGGACTCCCGCCCCCGAAGCCTGCCCTGGCGTGGACCAGGAGGGGCTTCCTTACCGTCGCGGCGCTCCTCCTCCTGGCCTGTTCTCCCGGGGCGGGAACCTCCGGAGCCGCCCAATCCAAGGAGCGCGCCGTGCCGCACGAACCCGCCTCAAGAATCCTCTTCCTGCACCACAGCACCGGCGAGGCCATCTGGGAGGCTGGCCTGCCCCAGTTCTTCCAGACCTGGAACGCGAACCACGGCACCCGCTACGCCATCACCGAGATGACGTATCCGATGGCCAACGGCGGGCATACCTGGCTGGACCGGATGCTCCCCACGCGGGTGTTCCGGCGCCTGGTGCACGACCGCTACCCCTGGGAGAACAACCCCTATGACTACTGGAACCTGTGGGTGGCCCATGCCGGGACCGCGAGAGACCGGCAGGAGCCCAACCTGGATGACCTCGCCGCCTCCCACGACGTCATCGTCTTCAAGCACTGCTTCCCCATCAGCCGGGTCCTGCCCGAGGACGGGGTTCCCAGCGTGGCCTCCCCGAAGAAGACTCTCGCCAATTACCGCCTGCAGTACGAGGCTCTCAAGACCCGCATGCACCAGTTCCCTCGCACCACCTTCATCGTGTGGACCGGTCCGGCGCTGACGGAGGCCTCCACCACCCCCGAAGAAGCGGAGCGGGCCCGACAGTTCGCCACCTGGGTGAAGGAGACCTGGGACGAGAAGGGCGACAACATCTTCGTGTGGGACTTCCGCGAGCTGGAGACGGGGGGAGGGCTGTACCTGAAGCCGGCCCACGCCGACGGGCCCACCAATGCCCATCCCTCCCGGGCCTTCGCGACGAAGGCCGCTCCGCTCCTGGGGCGGCGCATCGTGGATGTCCTCGAGGGGCGGGGAGACCAGTCCAGCCTGACCGGAGGCTGAGGTCCGCCACCCGCGACGACAGAAAGCATCTGGCATGGCCAGGGAGGAACCGATGAAAGACGACAAGACAAGCGAAAGCGCCAGCTCCGCGAACCCCGCAGGGGACCAGACCCCCGCCGCCCTGCTTGCGGCCGGCCATCACCGCTTTCTGGGGGTCGACCTGCTGGTGGGGGAGGATGTCCTGGTCCCCCGGGAGGAGACGGAGATCCTGGGACGGGAAGTCCTGGCCCTCCTCCGCGCTCAGTCGGTCGAGGCACCGGAGCGGGAGCTGCGGATGATCGACATGGGCTGCGGGGCGGGGAATCTGGCGTGCGTTGCGGCGCTGGGGGTGCCCTCCGTGAGGGCGTGGGCCGCGGACATCTCGGATGCCTGTGTCCGCCTGACTCGGGCGAACGTGGCCCGCCTTGGCCTGGAAGACCGGGTCGTGGTCACCCAGGGGGATCTCTTCGCGGCCCTCGCGGGCGAAGGCCTGGAAGGCACCATGGACCTGGTGGTGATGAACCCGCCCTACATTCCTTCCCATGTGCTGGAGGCCACCCTGGCCGGCCTGCTTGAGCATGAACCGAGGGCGGCCTTCGACGGCGGCCCGTACGGGATCACGATCTTCACGCGGCTCCTGCAGGAGGCGCCGGCCTTCCTGAAACCAGGGGGGCACCTCCTGTTCGAGTTCGGGTTGGGACAGGCCAAGATGGTGCAGGCGCTGGCGGAGCGGAACCGGCGCCACTCCACCATCCGGTTCGTCTCGGATGCCCAGGGCCATCCGCGGGTGGCCGTCCTCGGGCTGTAGCCCTCACCAGATGGGCGCCGCCTCCAAGGTTCGCACCACCAGCTGCCGGGCCGCCGCGGCGATGGCGTCGGCTTGGGGCGCGAAGGCCTGCTCCAGGGGGTAGCTGGAGGGGGCCGGGGCGTCGGGGCCCGTGAGGCGGACAATGGGAGCCTTGAGGGCCTCGAAGGCCTGCTCGGCGATCAGGGCCGCCACCTCGGCGCCCACGCCGCAGAGGCGGCTGGCCTCGTGGACGAGGACGGCACGGC
The DNA here is from genome assembly GCF_022808815.1 of Geothrix paludis. Taxonomy (GTDB): domain Bacteria; phylum Acidobacteriota; class Holophagae; order Holophagales; family Holophagaceae; genus Geothrix; species Geothrix paludis. The sequence continues at coordinate 59,495 of NZ_JAKZLC010000006.1, forward strand.
CCGTCTTCCGCACCGAGGCGAGGATGGTGGCCTCGTCCAGGGGCTTGAGGGTGCGCAGGTCCACCACCTCGGCGGAGACACCCTCGGCCGCCAGTGCCTCGGCGGCGGCCAGGCAGGTGTGGACGGTCTTGGCGTAGGAGATGAGGGTGACGTCCGAGCCTTCGCGGCGGATGGCGGCCTTCCCGAGGGGGACGACCTCGTCGGCCTCCGGCACCTCGCCGGGCGCGAAGGCCAGGCCGATGTCCATGAAGAAGAGCACGGGGTTCTCGTCGCGGATGGCGGCCTTTATCAGGCCCTTGGCGTCCGCAGGCGTGGCGGGCATCACCACCTTGAGGCCCGGGGCGTGGACGAACCAGGCCTCCAGGTTGTGGTTGTGCTGAGCGCCCACGCCCCAGCCGCCGCCGGTCATGGCCAGCGCGACCATGGGGAAGGAGAACTGGCCGCCGGACATGTAGCGCAGCTTACCGGCGCTGTTCACCAGCTCGTCCATGGCGAAGCAGAGGAAGGGCGCGAAGAGCAGGTCCACCACCGGGCGCAGGCCCGTGGCGGCGGCCCCGGCGGCGGTGCCGGCGATGATGCCCTCGGCCAGGGGTGTGTTGCGCACACGCTGGGGCCCGAAAGCCTTGAGCAGGCCCTTGCGCTTGGTGGCGGTGCCCTCGCCGAACATGAGCACGCGGGAGTCGCGGGCCATCTCCTCATGGAGGGCGGCTTCGACGGCATCGTGGAAGGTCATTTGATTCATCTGGGTCATGGTTCGGCTCCTCAGGCGTAGACGCCGGTGGCGAGGTCGGCGGGATCGGGATAGGGCGAGGCGGCGGCGAAGGCGGCGGCGTCCTCGATGGCGAGGCGGGCCTGGGCGTGGAGGGTCTCGAGGCCGTCCGTCGTGAGCTCGCCGGTCTCCAGGAGGCGGGCCTCCAGGCGGGCGATAGGATCCTTGGCCATCCAGGCCTCGATCTCCCCAGGATCCACATAGGACTGGTCGTGGGGCTCCATGTGGCCGCGCTGGCGGTAGGTCCAGGCCTCCAGCAGGAAGGGCCGGCGCGTCTCGCGCACCTGGGCGGCGGCGTGCAGGGCGGCCTTGCGCACGGCCTCCACGTCGTTGCCGTCCACGGTGAGGCTGTCGATGCCGTAGGGGGCGGCCCAGGGGGCCACGTGGTCGCCCACCATGGTCTCCTTGCGATGCACGAAGGCCTGCCACTGGTTGTTCTCGCAGACATAGAGCACGGGCAGATTCCACACGGAGGCCAGGTTCAGGGACTCGTGGAAGATGCCTTCGCAGGCCGCGCCGTCACCGAAGAAGCAGACGACGATGCCCTCGCCGCCCAGCATGGCCCGCGACAGGGCCACGCCCGGGGTCAGGGACAGCTCGCCGCCCACGATGGTGGAGGTGAGCACCACGCCCAGTTCCTTCACGGAGATGTGCAGGGTGCCGCTGCGGCCCTGGCAGTAGCCCGTGCTGCGGCCCATGACCTCGGCCAGCATGCGGCCGGGATCGGCGCCCCGGGCCAGCAGGTGGCCGGCGCTGCGGTGGTTGGTGAGGATCTGGTCCTCGGGGCGCAGGGCCGAGACCACGCCCACGGCGGCGGCCTCCTGGCCCACGGAGGTGCAGACATTGGGGAAGGGGCCCGCGGCGTGGAAGGCCACGATCTTCTCCTCGTAGGCCCGGATGCGCAGCATGGCCGCGAGCAGGTCCAGGTGGGTGGGCGCAGGAACAGGTACAGGTGTGGAAGGGGTCATGGGACCTCGCGTCGGAAAGGGGTTCTGGGGGTCAGTGGGACGGGGCGAAGGGGACGTCGGCGATCCAGCGGCGAAGGTGGTCCACCGCGGCCTGGTCCACGCGCACGGTGCCCAGGGGGGGCATCTGGGCGATGGGATCTCGGCTGCCCATGCGGTGCAGCAGGACGCTGCGCTCCGGGTGGCCGGGGCTGAGGATGCGGCTCTCCGGCTGGCCCGGCACGGGGAAGCTGCCGGGGGCCAGGGCCGTGCGGAGGGCGTGGGCGGGGCGCAGGTCCAGGTCCAGGCCCGGGATGGGCCGGTCCGCCCGGTGGCAGCTGGCGCAGTTGGCCTGGAGGTAACCCAGGGCCGCGCGGGTGGCGGGATCGCCCGCGATGCGGGGCGGCCGCGTGAGGAGGTCCGGCCGGGCGCCCCGGAGGAGGCCCCGGGCCACCAGGTCCTTCAGGGTGATCAGGCCGGGCCGGAGGGGCTCGCCGTGGAGGGCGCCGGGATCGCGGTCCGGCGAGAGCTGGAGGGCCGTGAAGCCCAGGACCTCCACCTGCTCCTGGCCGTGGCAGTCGCGGCAGTCCGTCCTCGAGGGGATGGCGTGGCGCAGGCCCGGGGCCACCTCGGCGGCGTCCGGCAGACCGCCCTCGGGCACCAGGACCGCGTCGGTCTGGGCCTCGTTCCAGGCGTAGCTGGCGAAGACCCAGGTGGCGGACCCGGTCTTCCAGAGCAGGCGCGTCTCCACCTTGCGGCCCCCGAAGGCGAACTCCTTCCAGGCCTTGGTGCCCACGGGAAACACCCAGCCGCCTTCGTCGCGGCCGTCGATGGCCGCGGGCAAATGGATCCACCGGGCCTTGGCCGCGCCGTCGGTCCACAGCGGGTACTGGGGGGCGTAGGCCAGGTTCCGGGCTGCCACCACGCCCGGAGCGGCGTAGAGGCCGGTCTGGGAGAGCAGGCGGGGCGGGGCTGGGGCCTTCGCGGCCCCCGACAGGGCGCCGAGGGCCAGGAGGGCCGGAAGGAGGGGGCGCACGGCAGGGCTCAGGTTCAGTGCATGGGGATGGGCGTGGGCGCGGGCGCCTCGGGGGCGGGCACCTTGTTCTTCACGGCCGGGATGGACTGCAGGTAGGCGAAGATGGCCTTCAGGTCGGCCTCGTTGACTTTCTGGAGGTTCTGGATGGGCATGGGCGGCAGGATGGCGCGGCCCTGGCCCAGGTGGCGGGCGGAGCGGACCATCCGGAGGAACTGGGCCTCGGTCCAGCTGCCCAGGCCCGTCTCCTTGTCCGGCGTCAGGTTGGCGGCATAGCTCACGCCCCAGGGACCGCTGAAGGCCGTCATGGTCAGGGAGCCTGCCCAGCCCCAGGGGGCCTCGGTCAGCTTCGGGGCCGGGGGCATCTTCAGGCCTTCGGGGTGGCCGGAGAGCATGCGCGTCATGTCCGGCTCGGGGCCCTTGGGGCCCATCTTCAGGGGCGTGTGGCAGTCGTGGCAACCCGCGATGGTGACCAGGTAGCCCCCATGCTGGATCTGCTTGGTCTGGGCGGGAGTGGCAGCCTGGGCCAAGGTAAGGCCCAGGAGGGCGTAGGGGAGGGCGCGAAGCAGGGTCATGGATCACCTCATCAGGGAAGGGGTCGGGTCGAATCCCGATGAGGTGTTTATCGCACTCTCGAGCGATTGTTTATAGGTTTTTTCCACCCTTAAGAAAGAATTAGCAAGGCTTTAAGAAGGTTTTAAGAAAAGCAGGTCCGGGTCAGGCGCCGGCGTCCATGTCCTCCAGCTCCAGGGGCCGGTCCACCCGCAGCCGGAAGCGGCCGCGGCCCGTCTTCTCCATCTGGACGCAGGCCCCGCGCTCCGCCAGACGGCGGTGCAGGAGAACCAGGCGGGCCTCCAGGTTGTCGCTCTGGTCCGGCAGGCGCACCCGCGGGTCCGCCCGCAGCTCGCGGTTGCTGAACTGGGTGCGGCCCAGGGCCAGGTGGTCCTGGAGGAGCGTCCACAGGATGTTCCCCGCCACGCCCTTGATGAGGTAGTCATCCCCCATGAAGACGCTGTCGTTGGCGGCGTAGTGGCGCACCCGCAGGGGAGGCCCCTCGGGCCGGGTTTCCCGGGCGGCGCCGGGCTGGGCCTCGTCGCCCAGTTCGAGCTCGGCCAGGAAGAGACGGAAGAGGCCGCCCACCTGGGTGGCCAGGGCCACCAGGGCATCCTCATCCGCGTGGGTGAAGCGCATCTCCGTGGGGCTCTCCACAAAGAGCACGCCCAGAGGCTCGTGGGCTCCGGGGATGGGCACGGCCAGCTGGCTGCCAGGGGCCGCCAGGCCGGGGAAGGGGATCTCGGTCTCCAGCCGGTCGCCCATGCCCTGCCGCTCGGCCCCCTCCCGCATGGCGAGGCCGTAGGCGTACTCGGAGGTGACGTGGGAGATGCGGATGGGCGTCCGCTCCCGGGCGGCCACGCCGATGACGCCGTCGCCCACCGGGATCTCCGAGCCCACGCCCGAGGTCGCGTACCCCCGGCTGGCCACGGTGTAGAGCCGGTCGCGCCGGGGATCCAGCATCATCACCAGGGCCTGCTCGATGGCGAAGTGGGCCTGGAGGCCGTCCAGCAGCGCATCCAGGAGGGACTCGGCATCGGGGCTGGTGGGCAGCCGCTCCATGCAGGTGCGCAGGGCCAGGAGGGGATCCACGGCGGGGGACGGGGCGGGCAGCGTGCTCCCCGGCACCACCTCCGCCCCTTCGATGCGGTAGATGTCGGAGCCCAGCAGGCGGAATACGCCGCTCATGCCGGTGTGGGACGCGATGCCCGCCAGCTTGGCCTTCATGGACTCGAAGACGGGGCCCCGGGTCTCCGTGCGTTCATAGACGAGGTGGAGCCGGTACTGCTGGGCGGTCTGCGGGTGGATGAGGCCCAGGGTGACCCGAGGGTTCGCGAGGAGGTTCTGATGGGTGCGGTTGAAGAACTGGTAGGAGAGGGCCACGTGTCCCTCGTCGAGGTACTGGCCCTGGGACATGTAGGCCACATTGGGGGTGCCGTCCGCGGCGCAGGTGGAGACCACGCCGGGGATGACCCCATCCAGACAGTCGCGGAGGGCACGGACGGGGATCATACGGCCCCCGGCGTCAGGGGTGGGGTCGGGATCAAGGACGGGATCAGGGCCGGGGCCAGCGGTGTGCCGGCCTGGGCCCCCGGCGTCGCGTTGAAGAGGACCGAGGGCGTGAAGGCCACGGCCACCAGGGCCTCGTCAGGACAATCGAGCAGGGTCCGGACCATGGCTTCCGTGAAGCCCAGGAAGACCAGCGACTGGGCGAAGGCCGCGCGGTAGGCCGTGACGCAGGCGAGATCGCCGTCGGCCAGGGGCTCGATTCGCGCGTCCTGCCCCTTGACCTGGATGGTGCGGTGCGTGGAGGGTTCGCTGAAAACCACGGCCAGGGCCCCGCTCCGCCCGGCGTCCCGGACGAGATCCACGGCCTGGGGCCCGGCGAAGAACAGCCGGAGGCGGCCCGCGGCCGAATCCACGCGGCAGCCGAAGGCGCGGCAGAGGCTGGGGACGCCCGCCGCGCTCGCCGAACCCGCGTTGATGGAGACGCCCCCCGTGACGAAGCGGGTCAGTTCGGGACCGAGGATGAGGGAGGGATGGGTCGGCATGGGTGGATGATTTTATCCAATCTCCATCGGGCGGTGGTGGGGATGAACAGGATCCTGGTCTCCGCTCTGGCCTGGGGCTTCCCGATGCTCTGGTATTCTTTGCGCGTGAACCCCGCCCCTGCCCCACGAAGCGCGAAATCCCCTGCGTGCTGGCGCCCCCAGCTCGAAACCGGGCTGGGAACCATCGACCAGCAGCACCGGGAGCTCTTCGAGGCGCTGGCCCGGCTGGCCGGCGACCTCGAGGCCGGAGCGTCGGGAGCCCTCCTGGACGAGCCGCTGGCCGCCCTGGCTCGGCACCTCATCAAGCACTGCCAGACCGAAGAGAGCCTCATGAAGGAGGCGGGATTCCCCGGCCGCGTCGCCCACGCGAACCAGCACCAGGAGGTGGTCCTCCAGGTGCGCGACCTCCAGTACCGGCGGATGAAGGGCCAGGCCGTCGGCCGGGAGGCCTTGGCGGACCTGGGGGCCTGGCTCGAGCAGCACATCGGTGAGGCGGACCAGGCCATGGCGGGGTACCTGAAGGCGCTACATCCGGTCTAAGCCGTTGTAGGCTACCGGGCCGCCGATGTTTTCCGCTGGCCCGAGTCCAGCTAGGCGCACTTGGTGGGCGCCGACCCACTTCTCGCCGGCCTCGAACCGCCATCGGCTGGCCCCGGCCATGACGGCGCCGGGCCGACATCAAGTCGGCCCTTCGCCGATGGCCTACCGGGCCGCCGATGTTTCTCGCTGGTCCAAGTCCAGCTGGGCGCACTTGGTGCGCCTAGCTGGACTCGAACCAGCGACCTGCGGCTTAGAAGGCCGCTGCTCTATCCACCTGAGCTATAGGCGCGCGAGGGATAGTCTAGCGGGACTCTGACGGGGATCCGCGGCTGTGCCATGGGGCGGATCCCGCGCGGTGGGCTCAAGCGGCCGACGGGCTAGTGCGCTTGGCGGATCGTCGGTGCGCCACTGGGGGCCAGGAGGGCCAGCTGTTGGGAGAACTGGGGACCTTTGTAGCCGAGGGCCTGGGCTTTCAGGAAACAATCCCGCCCCTTGGCCTGGTTTCTGGGGACACCCGGGAAGTCCCCGTTGAGGTAGCGATCGCCCATCATGGCCCAGGCTTCGGGGATCTCGTATTTCAAGCAGAGATCCAGGAAGGCCTGTTCCTTTGGATCGGGAACCTTGCCGGGTTGGAGGCGCTGGAGGCTCTGCATGCCTACAGCGCTCCCCCGGCCCTGCCAGCTCGAGATCAGCAGGGCGGCAAGGTAGTACTTCGTCGCCTCGTGAGGGTCCGGAGCCTTTGTGGACCCTTCTGGATCGAAGCTCCCCGCGAGCTTCAGGTAGTAGGGCACATTGGCGGAGCGATGGTCGCTGTTCAGCACGCGGGTGGCTGAAAGCCAGAGCTGGCGGGCCTTGGCAAGGTCACCGCGGCTCGCGCACCGGTCCGCGGCGATGTCCATGGCCACGGGATCCTCTTCCAGGATTTTCTGATCGAGCTCTGCCTGCCCGTAGACGGAGGAGGCTTCGCCATAGACTGCGGAGCCTGCGGGGGTGCTGCTGGAGTACTCGGAGACTAGGGCCCGGTAGAACCAGAGGGTCTGGTCATGCTCATTCACATAGAGACGCTTCAGCAGGTCCTCCTGCTTGGTCTGGGTCTCGTATCCATAGCGGGAGAAGCTGGAATTGGAGTTGTAGACGGCCACCTGGGTCGTGGTGTTCCCGAACTGGTACAGGCTCAAGACCTCGGTGTTGAGCGCGGAATCGACACTGCCCAGCCCCTCTTTCTGGATGAAGGCGGTCACCTTGCCGAGGGTGGTGATCTGCCGCTTGGCGATTCCCACGAGGTAGCGCTTCCCCTCCAGCTGGCGGTTGTTGCTGAGAAGCAAACGAGCGCGATCCAGACCGCCTTCCAGATGGTCTGGACGGGCATCCGTGAACCGCTGGATCCAGTCCAGGGCGGCCGAGGGATCGGCCTGGATCCCCTGGCCCGTCGCGTAGTACCTGGACAGGAACAGAAAGGCGTCGACCTGCCCGCATTCGGCCAGGCGGCTTGCCAGGCGGAACCGGAAGGAGGGAGTGTCACCGCCGGCTTTCAGCATGGCCAGGGCCTTCTGGGTGGCCGGTTCCCGGACCTGCGGGCTGAAATCCGACAGATCGGCGTAGAGCCGCTCGTTGGGGTTGATGTAGACCTTGGCCTGGAAGGAGGGCCACTCGAGCATCTTCTTCTGCTTGATGAAGGCTTGCAGGTTGGTCCTCAGCTCCTCTCCCGCGGGGAAGTAGGATTCGACCTTCCGTTCGAAGGCGCCATAGAGGAAGACCGAGGCCAGGAGGATCAACCCTCCCCGGCCCACCATCGGCCAGAAGCCGATGTCGAAGGTGTCCTCCAGGCGCCGGACGATGAACCAGAGGATCACAGCCAGGGCGAGCAGGCGCAGGAAGGGGAAGAGCGTGAAGGGGGCCAGCATGGCGCCGAGCATGGCGAGGATGCTCAGGGCCTTCTTGAAGTCGATGAGGGTCCCCTCCTCGAGGCGGGAGATGGACCAGGCCGTGGCGGCGGCCCAGAGCCATCCGATCGCGAAGAGGCCGAAAGGCAGGGCCAGGTAGGCGAGCCAGTACCCGCGAGCCACCACGAAGACGAGGGGGTAGAGCATGAGCTGGTAGATAGGATTCGGGCTGGTGGCGGAGTACAGCGAAGCCCCGGTGAGGTAGACCACGCCCAGGAGGAAGCCGAGCAGCAGCAGAGTGAGGAAAGGCGCCAGCAGTGAAAGCAGGAAGAGGGAGATCTGCGCCTTGCGGAACCGTTTCCAATCGACCGTGGATTCAAAGGCCCTGGTGGGATCGAAGTAGCCCTGCTTCACCAGGTTCTTGACGGGTTCGAGGCGGGCGGGCCGCCGAGGAGGCGCGTTCGGCTCCGGGTGGGGTAGCTCCGACACCTCCTCTGCCGGGGGAATCTCCGCGACCGCGGAACCGGGTTTGGGAGGGGCGGTGTCCTCCGCGAGCAGGATCTTCACCGATGCTTCAAGGGGCGGATGGCCACTGCCTGGACCTTCAGGTGGGCCGGGCGGATCAAGCTTCAGAGGATTCAAGGTCCACGTCCGTAAGGGGAATAAATAGGGATTTGGGATGAGGAGATGATCATTATATAAGACAACTCGATCGGGTCACCACCTGCATGGAATCAGAAACCTCTCCATCCACCTCTCCTCCGGGGGATGTTCCGCAGCCCTTTGCCGGGGCGATCTGGACGCTGATGGCGGCCATGACCAAGTGGGAAGCCCTCGACACCGCGGCGGCCGACAAGCGGGTGCGTGACTCGGCGCGGGCGCTGAACCTGGCCGTCCGGATGGGGGATCCGCCCGCATTCCAGGCGATGTACCCGGGGACCGGGGCCTTCGTGCAGGCCCTGGCGACCCTTCGTTCCGGCCCCCGGCCGATCAGGATGCTGGCCTTGAGGTGCGCCCTGGAGCTGGCGCTCGGCAGCTGCAGCCTCCCGTTGTCGCAGAACCTGGTACTCCGGACGGTGGCGGAGGCCCTGGGCCTGGAGATCACCGAGCTCGAAGCGGCATGCCGGGAGCGGACGGGCGCCGGGCTCCCCCCGCTCTGGGATCCCAGCCGCCCGGAGGCGTGGCCGGCAGCGGGCGCGGGCAGGCCCGGACCCAAGGCGGGGACCGGTGCGCCCGGAGAGGGGGGACGCATCGCTTGGATCAAGGCCCTGGCCCTCCTCGGCCTGGAGGAAGGCGCGACGAAGGAGGAGATCCGGCGCGCCTTCCACCGCATCAGCAAGGTCCACCATCCCGACCACTACGCAGCCCATGGCATCGAGGCGACCCACGAGGCGGAGTTGGCCTTCCGGCGGATCAGGGAAGCCTATGACTTCCTGATGCAGGCGAAGCCATGAGGGACTTGTATCGGGCCCTGGGATTCCAGGGCATCGTGACCGACCTCGCGGCGCTGGAACGGGCCCTCGATCAAGGCCTCCCCTCGGCGACGCGCGAGGCCCAGGCCCGGTTCGTGCTGCTCGATCCGGTTCGGAAAGCCCAGTACGATCAGGTGCTGACGTGCGTCCAGGACTTGTCGGAGGCCCGCTCGCGCCTGGGCCTGCCCCGGGACCCCTTCCTGTCCGGGCAGGTGCGGCCTCCTTCTGCGCGCAAACCCTCCGCGCCCGGGTGGGCGCATGGGGCGCGCTGGGCTGGATGGGTTGCCGCCATTGGCCTCATGCTAGTGGGCGTGCGAGTCTGGCCGCTCCCCCGTCCAGGTGGCAGACTCCCCGTCCCTCCTCCGGAGACGACCGCAGGGCAGCCTTCCGGCCCGAAGGACCCCGCTTCTCCCCCGGCATCACCCGGTGAGTCTCCCGCCCTTCCTCCGCCGGAGCACGGATGGCTTCAGATGGGGCCCGAGGTCCGTCCCGCGGTGCCATGGCAGATCGAGACGGACCCAGGCCAGGATTACGTCCTGAGCCTCCTTGACGCGGGCACCCAGGCTGCGGTGCTCACGGTCTACCTTCACGGCGGGGAGCCCTATCGAGGCCTCGCGCCGGAAGGTGCGTTCGACCTGACCTACACCGTGGGTCCCCACTGGCTCGGGCCTGGACGGGGGTTCAAGGGGGGTAGCTCAGTGGTCCGGGCCTCGCAGACCTACCTGGTCCAGATAGGGCCGGATGACGCCTGGGTCTGGAGGCTCCGGCTCCATCCCAACGGCTGTGACGGATCCGCGGTCGCTCCCGTGGCGCCGCTGACCACCCTTCCCCTGCTCCCGAGCTCCAGGGAGGTCCCTGCGGCCCCCCTCGATCCGCTATGATCTGGAAAGGTCCCCCCTCTATGCTCCTCGAGTATCTTGCAACGCAGCGAATGATCCGCGCTGGGATCCTGGTCTCCTGCCTCCTCGGAGGCCTCGGGGTCCGAGCCCAGGGGGCGGGGAGTGCGGCCTCGACGCCGGCACACCAGCCGACCCTGCAGGAATGGACCCGGCTCAGAGCCCTGGTCGCAGCGCTGACCACAGAGGAGGGCACCCGCAAAGTGTTCGGCAGTCAACGGAACTTGGCGGACGCCTTCAGCTCCGAGGAGCACTTCGCGACCTTCGTGGCGCCCTGGCGGGCCCGTCTGGCTCCCCTGCCCGCGACGCGACAGGAGGCGCCGGAGGTGGACGTGGACATCCGTTCGACGGCCGAGGGGACCACGGCCTGCCTGGTGACCTTCCACCACCAGGAGCCTGCCAATGCCATCACCATCCTGAGGACTCTCTGGCAGGACGACCATCTCCTCCGGGTGGTCTTCATGAAGGGGTTCACGAACGTCCGGCTCAGCAGCCCCTACCGCAACCGCATGGACGATGAGGATTACCAGGGCTCCCGCGGCGGTGGATATCGCCTTCCGGGTCGCTCCGGTATCCGCAGGTAAGCCGGGCGGGAAGGCACGGAAGCGAGAGGCGCCGCGCCTTCCCGGATCAGCTCAGAAGTGGATCTGCAGCTGGGCCATGGGCGCGGTGACGCGCTTGTTGGTGGCGGGGGCGGGGCCGTCGTTGTTCGGGCCGCCGAACTTGTTGTTCCAGTACTCGAAGCCGGGGCCGACGTAGACCTTCTTCTTGGTGCCGAAGAGGGGGCTGATGTCGAAGAGCAGGGAGAGGTTGGCCAGAGTCTCGGGCTTGGTCTCCACGCCGAAGCCGTCCTTGCCCTTGGCGCCCTCGTAGTTGGCGTAGCCCTTGAACTCGGCGCCCACCTGGCCCATCTGGAAGGGGATGCCCCAGGCGGCGGTGAGGTAGTACGTGGTCTTGAAGTCCACGGACCGGCCCACGATGCCGTTGTAGTTCTGCTCGTGGCAGGCCAGGAGGCCCAGGTCGAAGAAGCCGTCCGTCACCTTGAAGTTGAAGGTGGGGCCGGCGACCAGGAAGCGCTTCTTGGAAGCGAAGGCATTGTCCTTGGAATTGAAATCGAAGCCGGCAGTGAGGGAGATGTCGCGCACGGGGCCGAAGCCGAGGTCGGTCTTCGTGAGCTTGCCGAGGCTCAAGGAGCCGCGGTAGAGCGCGTAGACCTCGTTGGCGCCGCTGTTTCCGCTGGCGGTGGGGTCGTTCCGGTCGGACATGAGCATGTCCACGTTGAAGAAGTTCGTGCCGTAGGCCCAGCCGCTGACGTGGCCGAGCTGGAGGATGTTCTTCTTCACGGTGCCGTCGATGCCGGGCTCGCGGAACTGGGTGCCGGTGCGGTAGCCGATGAAGGTGTCGCTCCAGTCGGCGGCGGCCAGGGGCAGGGCGGCCGCTACGAGGAGGGCGAGGGCGAGCTTGGTCATGGGTTCTCCAGGTTGGGGCGAGGTCCTAGGCGGACAGGAAGAGCAGCTTGAGGAGGAAGATGACCGAGAGCACGAGGATGATCGGGTTGATCTCCTTGAAGCGCCCGGTGGCGGCCTTCAGCACGGTGTAGGCGATCATGCCGAGGGCGATGCCGTTGACGATGGAGAAGGTGAAGGGCATGACCACCACCGCCAGGTAGGCGGGGATGGCGTCGGTAACGTCGTCGAAGCGGATCTCCTTGATCTCCGACAGCATGAAGAAGCCGATCATCATGAGGGCCGGGGCCGTGGCCTGGAGCGGCACCATGAGGAAGAGGGGCGAGAGGAAGAGGGCGAGCGCCAGCCAGCCCGCCACCACCAGGGCCGTGAGGCCCGTCTTGCCGCCCTCGGCCACGCCCGAGGCGCTCTCGATGTAGGCGGTGATGGCCGTGGTGCCGAACATGGAGGCGAAGGTGGTGCCCACGGCGTCGGCCATGAAGGCCTTCGACGCGCCGGGGAACTTGCCCTCCTTGTCCAGCAGCTTGCCCTGGGCGCCGATGCCCATGAGCGTGCCGATGGTGTCGAACATGTCCACGAAGAGCAGGGTGAACAGGATGATGAAGATGTTGATCATGCCGCCCAGGGACCTGGTCCAGCTCCAGTCGTACTGGAACATCTTCGGCCAGCTGGGGATCTGGAAGAGCGTGCCCTTGGGCAGGTGGGTGAAGCCGCCGCCGAAGCTCACGGGCAGCAGGCCCACCAGGGTGATGGCCAGGATGCCCAGGAGGATGGCGCCCTTCACGCGCTTGGCCACCAGCACGGCGATGAGGAAGAGGCCCACCACGGACCAGAAGGCCGGGGTGAGGTGGCCGTGGTCCCAGAACTTCGCGATGAAGAGGTTGTTCACGTCATGCAGGCCGAAGAGGGCCGAGGGGTCGTTCTTCAGCACCGGGAAGATCGCGTCGGGCTCGAACTTCAGGCCCACCTGGGTGACGCCGGAATCCACGAAGCCGATGATGGCGATGAAGAGGCCGATGCCCACGGAGATGCCCTTCTTCAGCGAGAAGGGGATGGCGTCCATGAACGCCTCGCGCACCTTCATGGCGCTGAGGGCGATGAAGACGAGGCCCTCCAGCAGCAGGGCCGTGAGGGCCACCTGGATGGTGTAGCCCATGCCGCCCTGGTTGGCCGGCGCGCAGACCGTGAACGCGAAGAAGGCCGAGAGGCCGATGCCCGAGGCGAAGGCGATGGGCAGGTTCGCGTAGAAGGCGCCGATGAGGGTGGCGAGGATGGCGCAGATCACGAAGGCGGTGAAGCCCTGCGCCGGGGCGATGCCCGCCACCTTGAGGAAGGCGTTGGGGATCAGCGAGATCACATAGGCCATCGAGATGAAGGTGGTGGTGCCCGCGAGCACCTCCGTGGCCACCGTGGTGCCCTTGGCCTTCAGACCAAAAAACCGTTCCATGCGGTACTCCTCGAAAGGGGTGAAGGGATCAGGATTGTGTTTCGGTGTCGTTGCTAAGGCCTAGGTGGTCGAGGCCCCAGAAGAGCAGGCTGAGGACGATGGCCACCACCGTGCCCAGGGCCATGCCCTTGAGCTCCACGGTGCCCAGCTTCACGGCCGCGCCGCTGATGCCGCTGATGAGCACCACTGAGGTGAGGATCAGGTTGCGGGACTGGGTGTAGTCCACCTGCTTCTCGATGAGCATGCGGATGCCCGCGGCGGCGATGACGCCGAAGAGCAGGATGCAGACGCCGCCCATGACGGGCACCGGGATGCTCCGGATGAGGGCCGCCAGCTTCCCGGAGAAGGAGACCAGGATGGCGATGACGGCCGTGCCGCCGATGACCCACACGCTGTAGACCTTGGTGATGGCCATGACGCCGATGTTCTCGCCATAGGTGGTGTTGGGCGTGGCCCCGACCAGGCCCGAGAGCACGTTGGAGAGGCCGTCGCCCAGCAGGGAGCGGTGCAGGCCGGGGTTCTTCATCAGATCCTTGCCCACGATGTTCCCCGTCACCACCAGGTGCCCCACGTGCTCCGCCAGGACCACCAGTGCGGCGGGCAGGATGATGAGGATGGCCTGCAGGTTGTAGGTGGGCGCGTAGAGCGTGGGCACCTGGAACCAGGGCGCCAGGCGCACGGACTGGAGGTCCACCACGCCGAGCCCCAGCGAGATCAGGTAGCCCGCGATGACGCCCAGCAGCACGGGGATCACCGCCAGGAACCCGCGCAGCAGGATGGAGGCCAGGATGGTCACGGCCAGGGTGGACAGCGAGACCACCAGGGCCAGCCGCAGCGGCATGCCCAGCACGGCGGGACCGGCCGTGAGCCCGGCCATGTTGGTGGCCACGGGGGCCAGCTCCAGGCCGATGATGGCCACGATGGCGCCCATGGCGGCCGGGGGAAAGATGATGTCGATCCACCGGGTGCCCGCCACGCGCACCACCTGGGAGAGCAGGATGAAGATGAGGCCGAAGACGATGAAGCCGCCCTGGGCGGCAGAGTAGCTCAGTCCTGCCGCCAGCACTGCGAAGACCGGCGAGAGGAAGGCGAAGCTCGAGCCCAGGTAGGCGGGAATGCGGCCCTTGGCCACCACCAGGTAGATCAGCGTGCCCACGCCGTTCATCAGCAGGCAGGTGGCCGGGTTCACCTTGAAGAGGAAGGGCACCAGCACCGTGGCGCCGAACATGGCGAACAGGTGCTGGAGGCTCAGGGGCGCGGTCTGCAGCAGAGGCAGGCGTTCGTCGACGTCGATGGTGCGGCGCTGCATGGGGGCCTCGGCGGGTGAGGACCTTGTGAAGGCACCGCGGGGTGGCGCCTGGCTCCGGGGCCCGGGGAGGGTCCCTTCGGTCCGGAGGCACAAGGACATTTCAATTGTCCTCTGCTTGGACGTTTGCAGTCGTCACATTATGTTTTTTCCAGGCACCATGCGCGATGCGCCCCATGCGATGGCCTGCGGGGCGGGAACAAGGGCTCTAGCGGGATCCCCGTCCGCGGCCCGTCGCGACGCCCTGGGGGACCTTCGCCTCCTCCCGGGGCCGCCCGGCGGCCTTCCTCAGGAACTGCTTCGTGGACATGAACTCCAGCATGGCCTCGAAGGCGTCCGCTGGCTGGGGTCGCCCCAGCAGGAAACCCTGGAGGCAGTCGCAGCCGAGCAGCTCCAGGGCGTCGCGCTGGACCTCGGTCTCCACGCCCTCGGCCACCACCGTGAGGTTGAGGCTGTGGGCGAGCTGGATCACCGCGCGCACGATGGCGTCGGAGGAGAGGGCCGGATCCTCGGACTGCAGCGCGGCGATGAAGGACTGGTCCAGCTTCAGGGTGGTGATGGGCAGGCGCTGGAGGTAGCCCAGAGAGCTGTAGCCCGTGCCGAAATCGTCGATGGCGATCCGCGTGCCGATCTCCCGCAGCCGGTGGAGCGGCGCCAGGTCCTCGTGGCCCTGCCGCATGACCAGGCTCTCCGTGAGCTCCAGCTCCAGGCACCCCGGCTCCAGGCCCGTGTCCGCCAGGGCCCGGGCCACACAGGCATCCCAGTCCCCGTTGGCGAACTGGAGGACGGAGACGTTCACGGCGAGGATCAGCGGGGAGGGGCTGATGGTCTGCCACTTGGCCATCTGGCCGCAGGCCTCGCGGAGCGCCCACTCGCCGATGGGCAGGATGAGGCGGCTCTCCTCGGCCAGGGGGATGAACTTCACGGGGGGCACGGCGCCCAGCAGCGGGTGGTTCCAGCGCATCAGCGCCTCGGCTCCTGCGAGGCGGCCGTCCATGAAGAACTGGGGCTGGTAGTACATCTGCAGCTCGCCGTTCTGCAGGGCGCTCCGCAGGCAGCTCTCCAGCTCCTGCCGCTCCAGGGAGACTTCGTTGAGGGTGCTGGTGAAGCACTCGATGCGGTTGCCGCCGCGCTCCTTGGCGCGGACCAGGGCGGATTCCGCATGGGCCTCCAGGATGTGGGCGTCCATGCCGTCGTTGGGGAAGACGCAGACGCCGATGCTGGCGGTGAGGTCGATCTCCCGGGACCCGGCGCGGAAGGGCACCTGGAGGGCCTCCAGGAGCTTCTGGCCCACCCGGGCGGCGGCCACCACATCCTTGATCTCCTGGAGCAGGACCAGGAACCGGTCGCCGCCCATGCAGGCGAGCGTGTCGCCCTGGCGCAGGGCCTCCTGGAGGCGCTGGCCGAGGAGGCGCAGCACCTCATCGCCCCCCGGGTGCCCCAGCAGGTCGTTGACGCGCTTGAAGCGGTCCACGTCCAGGAGGAGGACGGCGACGATGTGCCCGTGCCGCTGGGCCACCAGCAGGGCCTGGGACAGCCGGTCCGCGAAATGCCGATGGTTGGGAAGGCTGGTGACTCCGTCCAGCAGGCTCAGCTCGGACACCCGCTGCTCCAGAGCCTGGATACGCCGCTCGGCGTTCCGGAGGCGGCCGATCGCATCGAGACGGTCGATCTTGAGCATAAAGCCCTTGAGATCCAGACCGTGGGGACGCTCGTTCGGCAAATGGGCTCCGGAAGACAAATCCATCCTAAGGCGCTCGTGAGAACAGCGCCACGGGGAATGGATTGCCCCAAGAAAAAAGCGTTGAACGGAACCTGATTCGGAATCTAACGCCCGGTGAGGCCGGCGCGGCTGGCCAGGGCCCCTTCGAGGACCGTCGTGTACGTCCGCGAAGCTCTCAGAACCGGACGAGGCCCCACCCTCGCTGGCCGGATGGGCGGTCGCGGGGAGCGGGGCCGGGCATCCATTCGAATGGCGCGATGGAGGCCGCTTCCTGGATCAAAGATCCCTCTTCAAGGGCGAGCCGGGGGCACCGCCCTCCCGGGGCTTGGCCGGGGGTCGGGGCGGATCATGGCGGCACCCCGTTGCTGGAGAGGGTGTTGTCCGTGATGCTGTTGCCCGAGGACAGGTACTCGAGAATGCCGTTCCGCCCGTTGCTGGTCACGGTGTTGCGGGTGACGGTGGTGCCCGCGACGCCGTTCCTCAGGTAGATGCCGTACCCCACGTTGCTTTGGACGGTGTTGTTCTTCACGACATGGCCACCGGTGTTGGAGGCCTCGAGGCCGCTGCGGGGGCCCGAGCTGAGACTGCTCACGCCATTGCCGCTCATGGTGTTGCCGTCGATCACCACGCTGTAGATGAAGGCCAGGCCGGAATAGGCGATGGGCACCCCCACCTCGATGCCGTCGCCCGCGTTGTTCGTGAAGACGCAACCCGTGATCAGCACGTTGTTGACCGTCTGGCCGCTGTTCGGCTCGATGTCGAGGCCGTCCTCGGGAAGGGTGCCGCCGGTGTTGACGAAGCGGGAATCCCGGACGATGACGCCGTTCCCCCCGGTGATGGAGAGCCCCTGGCGGCGGTTGTGGTCCGCGGTGACGTGGCAGAGGGTCACGTCGCTGGCATCGGTCACCGTGAACCCGTCGCCCCAGCATTCCCTCGCGGTGACCCCCACCACGGCGATGTGCTGGGCGCCGCCCGTGATCCGGAGTCCCATGCCCTGCTCGCCGGTGGTGCCCGTGTGGGCGCTGCGCTCGCCCAGGAGGGTGCCTCCCAGGATGTTCACGTTCGAGACCCCGGACACCCGCAGGATGGTGTAGTTGTCCGCGCCGTTCGGGATGGCTGCCAGCACCGCGCCGCTGTCGAGGGAGAGGGTCATGCCGCTTCTCAGGAGCAGGGAGGCGAGGGCGTTCACCCGGTAGGTTCCCGCCGGGACCGAGACCGTGCCCCCGGTGCCGCCGACGACATCGATGGCCTTCTGCAGGGCGGCCGTGTCATCGGTGGTCCCGTCGCCCTTGGCGCCGTAGGGCGCATCCTTGACGTTCACGACCAGGGAGGATGTGGGCGTGGGGGTGCAGCTCGCCGTCGGCGGCGCGACCCCCCCCGTCGCTCCGGAGGATCCACTTCCGTGGCACGTGCACAGGAGGAGTCCCCCGCCGACCGCCAGGCCCCCGACCACGCCTTTCCACTTGGGTGGCAGGTAGACCCCTCGGGAAGCGGATCCGGCCTGGCGGCGCCCTCGGATCCCGGGGCCTGGGGGTGGAAGGGGATGGGGCTGCATGGAGGGCCTCTGGATGGGAACCATATCATCCACTAACTCGCTCAAGCGTGCTGATTTTCCTTGCGAGCTTCTGGTAAATAGCGATATATCTATCAGCTCCTCTCGGAGACTGCCGTGTGTCCACAAGACCCGTCTAGTGCCCGGATTCAAACCGTCGGTTCTGCACCCTCCGCCTCGCGGCATCCCGCGGTTCCAGGCCGGGGGACGGAGATGCGCCCCCGGGTCAAAGCCGCCCCGAAGGCCGCCCCGGCCCTCGCTCTGGGGGCCGCCCTTGGCGCGATCCTGCTGCTCAGCGCATGCAGGGCGCCGGGCATGAAGCTGCGGGAGCAGCCCTCCCGGCCGGAAACCACCCGGGTCGACGGGATGACGGTCTCCCTGCAGCCGCTGAACCTCACGGCCGTCCAGGCCCAGGAGCGGCCGGCCGGCGAGGCGCTCGCGCTGGAGGGCCTGCTCATGCAGAATCCCCCGGTCTACCTGGTCGGTCCCCAGGACATCCTGCTGGTCACCGTCTGGGATCACCCCGAGATCACCCTTCCCCTGGGTCAGTACCGGCAGGACACCGCCGCCGGCACCGTGGTGGATGAACATGGGGACCTGTTCTTCCCCTACGTCGGGAAGTTCCATGTCGCGGGCCTTTCCGTGGGCCAGGTCCGGGACAAGCTCGCCGCGCTCCTGAACAAGGTGCTGCAGAACCCGCAGGTGGACGTGAAGGTGATCGCCTTCCGATCACAGAAGGTCTATCTGGGCGGAGAGGTCCGGAACCCGGGCGTCTATCCCGTCAACGATGTGCCGCTCACCCTGACCGAGGCCCTGAACCGCGCCGGCGGGCTCCTCCCCACGGCCGACGACAGCCGCATCCTCCTCTCCCGGGGCCAGAAGACCTGGACCCTGAATTTCCAGGCCCTGCTTTCCCAGGGCAACCGGGTGAGCCAGGTCCTGCTGCAGAACGGGGATTCACTCCAGGTTCCGCACCTGAACGACGCCCCCATCTACATGATGGGCGAGCTCCTGCGGCCGGGGACGACCCCCCTGGTCCACGGCCAGCTCTCGCTGGCGAAGGCCATCCAGGACTCTGGCGGCATCCAGGGGCAGACTGCGGACCCCAGGTGCATCTACGTGATCCGCCAGGGTTCGTCGCTCAATGCGGTGGATGTCTTCCACCTGGACGCGCGCAATCCGACGGCCATGATCCTCGCGGATCGGTTCCCGCTGCGGCCCCGGGACATCGTCTATGTGGACAAGGGCACGGTGGTGCGCTGGGGCCAGGTCGTGAACCTCGTCCTGCCGGCCTACAGCGGCCTGCTGCAGACCGCCGTCAGCGCCAAGTACCTGGGCTCCTCGTCGAACACAAGACCATGAAGACTGGTTGTACCCCCGCCATTCACCACATCCTCGTCATTTGTGAAGGCAACCACTGCCGGGGCCCCATGGCCGAGGCGATGCTGCGCGCCGCCCTGCCTCCCGACATCCAGGTGGCGTCCGCCGGACTGAACGCCCTGGAGGGCCTCTCGGTGGATCCCGAGGTGTCCCGGCTGATGGCGGAGGCGGGCCTGGATGTCTCCGGCCATATGGGCCGGCAGCTGACCGAGGAGATGCTGCTGGCGGCGGACCTCGTCCTGGTGATGGACCTTCCCCAGAAAGCCTGGTGCGAAAAGATGACCCCCAGCCTCCTAGGCCGGACCTTCCTCCTGGGGCACTGGCGCCCTGAAGGGACCCGGGAGATCCAGGATCCCTTCCGCCAGGGATCCGAGGCTTTTCGCACTGCCTGTGAGAACATCCGCCTATCCGTGTCAGACTGGCTGCCCCGCTTGGCACATGAGCAGAGGTCTGCATGAACAGCCCCCTCGCCACCGGCATTCGACCCTCCCGGCTGGATCCGGAGGAGCCCCGCGCTCGCCCCCTGAAGCGGCTGCACGAGCCCGAGGAGATGGGGATCGTCGAATGGCTCGCCAACCTCTGGGAGGGGAAGCACCTCATCCTCGCGGCGCTCGTCGTGTTCGTCGGGCTGGGTGGTCTGTACGTCTGGCAGGCGGCCCCGGTCTACCAGGTCCAGGCATTACTGCAGGTCCAGGCCAAGCGGACAGGCCCCTCGGACCCGGCCTTCGCGAAGATGGAGGGCCTGCTCTCCGCGCCTTCGGATACGCCGAGCGAGGTCGAGATCCTCCAGAGCAATCTGGTGCTGGGCCGGACGGTGGAGGCCCTCAGCCTCGACCTTCGCGCCCGCCCGAAGCTGTTCCCCGTCATTGGCGCCGCCCTGAACCGCGGGAACCCCGAGGCCCCCAAGGTCGAGCTGGAGTCGTTCGACATGCCGGACGACCTGCGCGGAACGGTGTTCGGCCTCCGCGCCCTGGGAGACGGCGCGTTCCAGCTGGATTCCCCGAAGGGCGCCCCTCTGGGCAAGGGCGAGGTGGGCCAGCCCCTGTCGGTGTCGTACGTGGGGGAACCCCTGAAGCTGGTTGTCCGCTCGCTCCGGGCCAAGCCCGGGCAGGTCTTCACGGTCGAGCGGAGGCCGGTGACCGACGGGATCGCCTCGCTGCGCGCCAACCTCGACGTGGCGGAGAAGGGCAAGCTCACGAACGTGCTGGGGCTGACCTTCACCAGCACCAATCCGGCCCTCGGCGCGAAGATCCTGAACGAGATCATCGACCAGTACATCCACCACAAGGTCGAGGGGAAGAATTCCACGACCATGAAGACCCTGGAGATCCTCAAGGAGCAGCTGCCCCAGGTGAAGGCCAAGCTGGACGATTCCGAAAACCGGCTCAACCAGTTCCGGACCCGGACCGGATCCGTGGATCTCGCCCGCGAAGCAGACGCCTACCTCCAGCAGAGCACCAACCTCAAAACGCAGGTGTCCTCCCTCCAGCAGAGGCGCCAGGAACTTCTCCGGACCTACCGGGAGGACGCCGACGTGGTGGCCACCCTCGACAAGCAGATCACCCAGCTCAAAGCCGAGAACGGGCGGATCGAATCGAAGGTCCGCACCCTGCCGGGAGCCCAGCAGGAGGTGGTGCGCCTGTCCCGCGAAGTGGCGGTCAACACGGAGCTCTACACCGCGATCCTGAACAACATCCAGCAGCTGCGGATCGCCAGCGCCGGCGAGGTGGGGGGCATCACGGTGGTGGATTCCGCCACGGCGGATCCCAAGCCCGTGGCGCCCCGGAAGACCCTGCTCATGGGGCTGTACACCTTCCTCGGCCTCCTGGTCGGCCTCGGCCTCGCCATCCTCCGCAAGGCCATCAATCCGCGCATCGAGGATCATCGCCTCGTCGAATCCAAGCTCGGGCTGCCGGTGCTGGTGACCATCCCCCACAGCAAGGCCCAGGAGGCCCATAGCCAGGCCATCCGGAACGGCGAGGACGGCCTGCACCTGCTGGCGGCGCTCAATCCGGACGATCTGGCCACCGAGAGCCTCCGCAGCCTGCGCACCACCCTCCATTTCTCACGGAAGAACGCCTCCTGTCAGACGATCATGATCACGGGCCCGTCGCCGAACATCGGCAAGTCCTTCGTGGCGGCGAATCTGGCCGCGGTGCTGGCCCGGTCCGGAAGCCGGGTGCTGGCGGTGGACGCAGACCTCCGGAAGGGCGCCCTGCATCGCCAGTTCTGGTCGAAGGATCGCGCGGGCGGGCTGTCCGACGTGCTGGCCCGGACCGCGGAATGGGAGACGGTGGTCCACAAGACCGCGGTGCCCCGGCTCTCCCTGATGATGTCCGGATCCATCCCCATGAACCCCTCCGAGCTTCTGATGGCGGAGACCTTCGACTCCTTCCTGGCCCAGGCCTCGAAGGCCTACGACTACGTGATCCTGGACGCCCCGCCGGTGCTGGCGGTCACGGATGCCATCATCATCGGTGCACGGGTCGACGGGGTGCTTCTGGTGACGAAGTACGGCTCGCATTCCCTGGACGAGATGCGGACCTGCCTGACCCAGCTCGAACGCCAGGACCTGCCGGTGATGGGATGCGTGTTCAATGACGTCCAGCCGCTCGGGGTCGCGGGGAACCACACGCACTACCGCTACGCCTACCACTACCGGTACGAGTGACGAACCCCGACGGGGCCGTCACTCGCCGCCAGAGGCCGCCGCGGGCCGCCGCGCGGCGGAGGTCCTCCGTGAACCAAGTTGCATGAATCAGGGCGCAATGGGTCATTCGAAGATTCCCCGTTCAGATGACCCATCTCATGAGTCTGATGGGGTCTTCGCCAGCGCTAGGCTATCGATGGCCTTTGCGAGAGTGGATAGCCGAAGGTGATCGAACAGGCCCGCGAGCTCGAGGTCCACGCCGAACGTGCTCTTGATCTGGATGAGCAGTCCAATGCCACTCATCGAGTCGCCCCCCAGGTCGAAGAAGTCATCCTCGACGCCGACCGTATCCCGCTTCAGCAGATCGCACCATATCGTCGCGAGGGCCTGCTCGGTCTGGGTGCGGGGCTTCCCACCTTTTTCGGCGCCAGCAGTCTCGCCGGTCCAGGGCGGCAGGGCCTTCCGGTCGACCTTTCCGTTTGGCGTGAGCGGGAGGGCATCCAGGAAGACGAAGTGGGCCGGAATCATGTATCCCGGAATCCGTTCCTTGAGGAACGACCGCAGCTCCGCGACATCCGGCCTACCGTCGTCACGGGCGACCACATACGCGAGGAGTTGCTTGACCCCGGACTCGTCCTCGCGCGCGAGGACCGCGCAGGACCATACCTTCGGTTGTGCCGCGAGGGCCGCTTCGATCTCGCCAAGCTCGACCCGGTAGCCGCGGATTTTGACCTGGTCGTCGATCCGGCCCAGGTATTCCAGGATTCCATCCGCCCGGTACCTTGAGAGGTCTCCAGTCTTATACATGGTGGCGCCTGGAATGCCGCTGAAGGGGTCGGGCAGGAAACGCTCGGCCGTGAGTTCCGGCCGGTTCAGGTAACCGCTCGCCACGCCAGCACCACCAATGTAAAGCTCGCCCATCTCGCCGGGCGGAACCGGCCGCAGACTGGGATCGAGCACATACAGCGACGTGTTCGCGATCGGTCGCCCGATGGGCACAGGTCCGCTGGTGGGATCTTCCGGCCGCACTTCGTGAACACAGCAACCGACGACTGTCTCGGTAGGGCCATATTCGTTGATGATCCGCGTGTCAGGCGCCAGATCGCGCCAGAGTTGGAGGCTTTCGGCCAACAGATTCTCGCCACCAACCACGAAGACCCTCACCATGCCCGGCACATGGGTCGGGCTGACCTGCTTGTTCAGCAGTTCCAGGTGCGACGGCGTGATCTTGACGAGACCGTGGCCCCCGGCTCGCTGCAACGCTGTCACCAGATTCTGCGCGCCGGCATCCTCCGGCAGGAGCTCGACCGTACCGCCCGCCAGCAGCGGCGTGTACAGGCTGGTCACCGTGAGGTCGAACGACACGGAGGAATGAACCGGAACCCTGTGGCCGGGCCCGACGGCATAGGCCTGAATCGCCCACCACAAATAATTGACCAAGCCGCTATGAACGATCATCGCGCCTTTGGGTCGGCCGGTCGATCCAGAGGTGTACATGACATAGGCTAGATGGGACGGATGGGCGACGGGCGCAGGATTGTCGGGGGCTTGGTGTTCGATCAGCGGCCAGCCGCTGTCCAGGTAGATCACCTCGACGCTCAGTGACCCGAGCACCGGACGGCACTTCTCCTCGGTCAGCAGCAACCGCGTTCCGGCATCGCCGATCATGAAGGACAGCCGTTCCGGTGGGTAGGTCGGATCCAGAGGGACATAGGCACCGCCTGCTTTCCACACCCCAAACAACGCCACGACCATCTCCGGGGAGCGCTCGAGACAGACCCCTACGAGCACGTTCGGACCCACGCCGCGCTCGCGGAGGTGGTGCGCCACCTTATTCGCGCGTTCATTCAATTCCCGGTAGCTGACCTGTCGCGCTCCGAAAGCGAGGGCGACGGCATCGGGGGTCCGGGCCGCCTGCTGCTCGAACAGCTCGTGTGTGCAAACGGGTGGGAATTCGGCGCGCGTATGGTTGCTTGTCATAAGGACCGCCCCACGATTTCTTTCATGACCTCATTGGTGCCGCCATAAATTCGCTGTGCCCGGCTATCGCGCCACATGCGGGCGATCGGGTATTCCTCCATGTACCCGTATCCCCCATGAAGCTGGACGCACTCGTCGATGATTCGGCATTGGCAGTCGGTCAGCCAGTACTTGGCCATCGCCGCGCTCACCGGGTCCAGCCGCCCGGCGATGTGCTGTTGGATGCAGTTGTCCACGAACACACGCCCGATGCTAGCCTCGGTCTTGCATTCCGCCAGCTTGAACCGCGTGTTCTGCAGGTCGATGAGCGGGTTGCCGTAGATCCGCCGCTCCTTCGCGTAGCGTGTCGTCATTTCCACCGCGCTTTCCGCGGAGGCGACGGCGGCGAGCCCGATCGACAGCCGCTCGTAGGTGAGCTGCTCCATGAGTTGCAGTAGCCCGCGGCCTTCGCCGGCGCCAAGCAGGTTCCTGGCGGGGACCCGCACTCCGTCGAAGAACAGCTCGCACGTGTCCAGAGGGTGCCGACCGACCTTTTGCAGGATCTGGCCAATCCGGTAGCCGGGGAGGTTTTCGGTCTCGACGACCAGCAAGGACAGCGCCTTCATGCCGGTGGCCTTGGGGTCCGTCCGCACGGCGAGACACACGAGACCCGCATGCCATCCATTGGTGATGAAGGTCTTGGAACCGTCGATGACGTAGTCATCGCCCTCCCTGCGGGCGAGGGTCCTGAGGGACGCCAGGTCGGACCCAGAGTCGGGTTCCGTCATCCCGATCGCACCGACGAGGGTTCCGTTGGCCATGCGGGGGAGCCATGCCCGTTTCTGCGCTTCGCTGCCATAGGCCAGAATGTAGTGGGCCACGATGCTCTGGACCCCGGCGCCGAACGGAATCCCCGCGCGCGCCAACTCCTCCACGACGACGGCTTCATGCGCGAAAGTCCCGCCGCCCCCGCCGTAGGCTTCAGGCACGTCCGGCAGCAGCAATCCCGCTTGGCCGGCTTTGATCCACGCGCCGGAATCCGGGCGGCCCTGCGCCGCCCAGAGGGCCTGGTGCGGGACGAGGTCGTGCTCGACGAAGTGCCGGACCGTCCGCCGGAAGATCCGTGTATCGTCGGTCATCCACGGGGACTCGTAACCGAGTGCTGTCATCGAATGGGATCACCTCAGAAGAATAAAGGTCATATCATGTTCGACAACGGATTGCTACAAGCTTGTCGACCGACGCTGGGCATCACCGGAAGCCCATGACGTGCGGGCTCCGTTCCTGACCTTTCGAGATGCCGCCTTCGCCCCGGAACAGCCACCCGGTGGAATCACCCCCGGAATCAACTCATTCATTCAAACCATCAGGTGTGGCATGCACATTGAAATCACCCCCTATACGGCTGCACACGAAGAGGCCGTGCGGGCGTTCAACACACGACTCGCCGCGGCAAACCTCGACCCCAACCTGTATACCTTTCATTTCACGGAATCTCATGTTCCCAAGTGGCTGCCCCGGCGGGAAGGATTCGATCTGTACCAGGAATATTTCGTGGCTGTCGATGAACAAGGAGGCATGCACGGCGGTTACGGGTTGAAACATCAGCCCTTCCTGCTGAAGGGGGAATATCTGGTCATGCAGGATTACCAGAACCCGATTTCCGAAGGCATCGCCGACCGAACCTACGCCATGGTCGGGGCGAAATTGTACTGGGATGCCCTTCGCAGCCATCCTCACATGTGGGGGCTGGGCATTGGAGGCCTCCATATTCCCATGGCGAAATTTCTGCTTTCAGCCGGATGGCAGACGACCCCGGTCCCGTTCTGGTTCAGGGTCGTTCATCCCAATGCATTCCTGCGTAACATCACCATCTTGCGGAACACCCGCCTTCGGCGGACCGTCTTCGATGTCCTCAGGTTCAGTGGCCTGGGCTGGCTGGGCATCAAGACGCTCTTCGGCCTGAGACGCAGCCATCGTCCCTCGGCTGATGTGTCCTACGAGATTGTTCCCGAGTTCTCTGAATGGACCGACGCCATCTGGGATAGCTGTAAAAACGACTATTCACTGATCGCGGTGCGCGATCACCAGATCTTGAATGCCCTGTACCCAGCCACCAACCCACGATTCATACGCCTGAAGGTCATGCGGGACCGACAGACCGTGGGCTGGGCGGTATTGCTCAATACTCAGATGTCCGGGCACAAGCAATTTGGTGATATGCGAGTGGGCACCCTGGTCGATTGCCTCGCCAAGCCCGCCGATGCCCGGGATGTCGTCGCCTGCTCCAGGAAGGTTCTCGAAGATGGCGGGTCAGACCTGGTCATCTCGAATCAGGCCAGCCAGGCTTGGTGCCTGGCGTTGCGAACCGCGGGCTTCATGGAAGGCCCCTCGAATTTCCCGTTTTTCATGTCCCCCAAGCTGGCTGCCCTGCTTCAACCCCTTGAGGAGAGCGCCGCAGGCTTCCACCTCAATCGCGGCGACGGCGATGGACCTGTACATCTCTAGCATTGACGCTCGAGTCTTGGATCCCTCACCGAGCCACCCCGCACGGGGCCGAACCAGCAACCGCTGGTTGGGGGGAAGGACCAGAGGCTCCGCGCGTTATGGGTGGATGGGGGCCAGCTCCATGAACGCCAGGATGTCTGCTGTCACACGGCGGACGTCGTAGGTCTCCTCGGCGATCCGCCGGCCTTCCGCCCCGAAGCGGGCGATCAAGCCCCGGTCCTTGGCCAGCTTCGCCATGGCCTCGGCGAGCGCGTCGCTGTTCCGCACCGGGACGAGGAAGCCGTTGCCTCCATCCCGGACGGTGGCCCGGCAGCCGGGGGCGTCCGTGGTGACGACGGCCCGCCCCATGGACATGGCCTCGAGCACGGATCGGGGCGTCCCCTCCCCGTAGGACGGCAGCACCAGGACGTGGGCGGCGGCCAGGGCCGGGCGGACATCCCCGGTCTCGCCGAGGTATTCCACGATGCCTTCGCGGGTCCAGGCCTCCACCTGCCCCGCCTTGATCGCGTTCGGATTGCTGTCCAGGGGACCCAGGATCTGGAAGCGTGCCCCCAGGTGCCGGCCCGAGAGGATCCGGCAGGCCTGGACGTACTCGTTCAGGCCCTTGTCTCGCAGCAGCCGTCCCACGAATAGGAAAGTCACGGATCCGAGGGGGAGCGGCGACTGGACATAGTGGTCCAGATCCACGCCGGAGCCGTTGACGATCCGCCAGGGGTGGCCCTCCGGCAGCATCCCTTCGTTCCGGAAGAAGGCGAGGTCGTCCTCGTTCTGGAAGAGGACTCCCCGGCACTGGCGGAGGGCCCGCCGGTAGAAGGCCTTCACCAGGCGCCGGACCGCCCGCTCGCGGAGTCCCGAGGGGGTGCCCTGGAGCGTAGTCCCCCGGCCGGTGATCATGGCAAAACGCTGGCGGACTCCCGCCTGGCGCGCGGCCAGGGTCCCGAAGGCCACGGCCTTCACCTCGTAGGCCAGGAGGGCTTCGAGGCGCAGGTGGCGGAACAGGTTTCGCAGGCGGACGAGGCTGGCCAGGTCCCGGAGGGGATTCAGGCCCGTGCGGTCGAGGGTGATGGGAACGTAGGTGGCGCCGAGCGCCGCCAGGCTCGCCTGGATCTCGGCGGTGCCGCCCGGGGCGATGCCGTAGACCTCGTGCCCCGCCCGGGCCATCTCCGAGATGAGGTGGCCGCGGAAGTTCACCAGGTCTCTCGCCTCGCCTCCCAGCACTCCGATCCGCATCAGAGCCGGGCCGCCTGGGTCGCGAACCAGGGGACCAGCTCATCCAGGCCCTGGGCCACGGAATGGGTGGGCTCGTAGCCCAGGTGGGCCCGGATCTTGGAGAGGTCCGCCTGGGAATGCCGGATGTCACCTTCGCGGGGCGGACCGTACAGGGGGTCGCGGCGCTCGAACCCGGGATGCACGGCGGCGAGGCGCTCCACGATCATCCAGTAGAGGTTCGTGAGGGACGTGGTGCCGCCGTAGGAGACGTTGAAGACCTCGCCCAGGGCGCTCTCGGGGGCCACGCTGGCCAGGAGGTTGGCCTGGACGGCGTTGGCCACGAAGCAGAAGTCCCGGCTGGTGTCGCCGTCGCCGTGGATGGTGCAGGTCTCTCCGTCGGCCAGGGCCTGGAGCCACTTGGGCATGACCGCCGCGTAGGGTCCGTTGGGATTCTGGCGGGGACCGAAGACGTTGAAATAGCGGAAGCCGAGGGTCTTGAATCCGTAGGTCCGGGCGAAGATGGCGGCGTACTGCTCGCCGATGACCTTGGTGAGGGCGTAGGGGGAAAGGGGATGCCCGGTGCGCTCCTCGACCTTCGGCAGGCCGGCGTCGTCCCCGTAGACGGAGCTGGAGGAGGCGTACGCCATCCGCCGGACGCCGGCGTCCCGGGCGGCCACGAGCATGTTGAGGAGGCCGTCCACGTTGGACTGGTGGCTGGCGATGGGATCCTTGATGGAGCGGGGCACGGAACCGAGCGCGGCCTGGTGGAGCACGACCTCGCTGGCTTCGCAGGCCTGCCGGCAGGTGTCCAGGTCCCGGGTGTCCCCTTCGATGAAGGTGAACCGCGCCCACGCCGCCGGGGAAACCCCCTGGCGCACGTTCTCCAGGTTCCAGGGCTTCCCCGTGGAGAAGTTGTCGAGCCCGACCACGGTCTGGTCCAGCTCCAGGAGCTTCTGGAGGACGGATGAGCCGATGAACCCGGCCACGCCGGTCACGAGCCACCGCTTCGGGTGGGCCCTGAGGTCCTCGCAGAGCGCCTGGTACAGGCTCATCACAGGCTCCAGTAGGAGATGGGGTCGGGGAAGTCCGACGGCTGGAAGCAGGACTTCACGTCCACGACCACGGAGGTCGGCTTGAGGCAGGCGCGGAGGGAGGCGGGCCCGCCGTCGAGGAAGGCCTGGTGGCTGACCGCGAAGACCAGGGCATCGAGGTCATGGAAGGTCTCGAAGGGGGAGAGGTGGATCCCGTACTCCTCGTGGGTCGCCTCGTGGTCGGCAAGCGGATCATGGACCAGGGGATCGACCCCGAACTGGCGGAGCTCCTCGACGATGTCGGGCACCTTGCTGTTCCGGATGTCGTGCACGTTCTCCTTGAAGGTGAGGCCGAGGATGCCGACCTTCGCGGTCTTCACGGGGATCTGCTGCTGGATGAGCAGCTTCACGAGCTTCTGGGCCACGTAGGCGCCCATGGTGTCGTTGATGCGCCGGCCCGCGAGGATGACCTGCGGCTGGTAGCCCAGCTCCTCGGCCTTGGTGGTGAGGTAGTAGGGGTCCACGCCGATGCAGTGGCCGCCCACGAGGCCGGGGCTGAAGGGCAGGAAGTTCCACTTGGTGCGGGCCGCGGCCAGCACCTCCGCGGTGCGGATGCCCACCTTCTCGCAGATGATGGCCAGCTCGTTCATGAGCGCGATGTTGATGTCGCGCTGGGTGTTCTCGATGACCTTGGCGGTCTCCGCCACCTTGATGGAGCTGGCCTCGTGGATGCCTGCGCGGATGACGGCGCCGTAGACGCCGGCGATGGTCCGGAGGGTCGCCTCGTCCTGGCCGGACACCACCTTCACGATCTGGTCCACGGTGTGGACCTTGTCACCGGGGTTGATGCGCTCCGGCGAGTAGCCCAGCTTGAAGTCCACACCGCTCTTGAGCCCCGAGTGCTTCTCCAGCACGGGGCCGCAGATCTCCTCCGTCACGCCGGGGAAGACCGTGGATTCGTACACCACGATGGCGCCCTTGCCGAGCACCTTGCCCACGGTCTCGCTGGCCTTGAGCATGGGAGTGAGATCGGGGCGGTTCCAGCCATCGATGGGCGTGGGCACGGCCACGATGATGAAGTCGCAGCCCCGCATGTCCTCGGGGTCCGCCGTCATCTTCAGCGTCGTGCCGCAGAGGGCCGCAGGATCCGCCTCCTTGGTGCGGTCCACACCGCCCTTGAGTTCCGCGACCTTCTCGGCATGGATGTCGAACCCCACCGTGCCGGGGAACTTCTTCGCCAGCTCCAATGCGAGGGGAAGTCCGACATATCCGAGACCCACGACTGCGATGCGCATGATGCTCCACTCCCGGTGACCTAGATGGTTGACCTTTCGAGTCGTCCAATGGCTGGTGCGACGAGGCGATTATTTCTCAATCAGATGCTGGTGGCTAATGGATTTTTGATAAACCCTTGGACAGCCAGGTCCCCTGTTCGTGGATCTCATGGATCCGGCCGGAGCGGTAGGCGTACGTCATGTCTGAGACGTCCAGGCGTTCCGGGGGGCGACGGACCGGTGTCATCCACGTCCTCCCGCGGCGACTTCGTGGATGGGTGGGTGCGGCAGGCCGGCGCGAGTCCGGGCCGCCAGCTCGCCCATGGTCATGGGCGCGACGCCATAGCGGTCCCGGAGAGCCACATGGCACCGCAGCAGCTCCTCGAGGTTGGCCAGGTTTTCCTGCAGCCGGGTTCCGAAATTGTGGGGGTGCCACCAGAGGTGGAAGCTCTCTCCGGCCCGGGCCGCCGCGGTCATGGCCTTCTTGATGCGCCGCAGACGCAGGCCCTCCAGGCGTTCCAGGGAGGGGTGGATCGGGCGGAGGAATCGGCTGGAGGGGCAGTTGACCAGGCCCGCCTCTTCGCCGGGTATGAACCCGTTGGAGCCCGAGAGATTGACATAGTGGTCCACCAGGCGCGCCACGCGCCGGGAGGCGGAGTTCCCTTCGTCCACGGACTCTCGGTACATCCAGGCCTTCTCGTTGCCGCGGAAGCAGGTGAACCCGGCCTCGGCGCAAACGGGCAGGTAGTCCGAGTTGTACTGGTTCCGCGGGAACACGAAGCTGACGGGGTGGACCGTGAGGCGCTGGATGGCGGCGATGGAAGCCTCCAGGTCTGCCCGGAACTGGGCCTTGGTCTGCCCCTTCTCGAGGCAGTAGAAATGGGAGAAGGTGTGGCTCCCGAGCTCCATGCCCTCGCAGTCGAGAATCTGGCGGATCATGGACAGCCCGAAATGGTAGGGGTCGGAGCGCTCGTCGGCTCCGATCTCATCCAGGGCCAGGTAGGGATTCAATCCCTCGCGGTCGTAGGTGGGTCGCAGGTCAGGTAAGTACTCGAGGAGCTCCTCGCGCCGCTCGAAGAGCGTCATGCCCACCGCGGCCCAGGTGGCTTTGATGCCATACCGCCTGAACAATGCAAGCATGGCCGGGATGGCTTCGCGTTCCCCCAGGATGTGGTCCCCGTAGGTCTGGATGGATTGCTTGTCGCGGAGGCCCCAGAGGAGCTCGAAGTCCAAGGAGATGACAAAGGCAGGTGCCTGCTTCGGCAGGAGCTTCCGGGTCGTCGCCGACGTACGGCGGACCAGGTCCTCCCACCGCTCGATGATGCGTTCCTGGTCGTAGCGGGTGACCATGTGCTCCCGGCCGATCGCACCCATGCGGTCGCGCGCGGGGGCATCCAGGGCCATCGCGGCCAGCATCTGGTTCGCCAGGGCAGCCGGATCGCGCGGGGGAACGATCCACCCAGAGCGGCCCGGGGCGACCAGCTCCCGAACCCCCCCGACATCCGTCGCCACGACAGGAAGGCCTGATGCCAGTGCCTCCATCACGGCGTTGGGAAGGCCTTCCCAGGCCGAAGAGAGCACGAAGGCATCCGCTGCCTTCATGAGCCGCGCCACGTCGGTGCGCTTCCCGAGGAAGCGTACGGCCTGTCCCACCCCGCGCCTCTCCGCGTCCGCCCGGAGGGCGTCGATCTGCTCACCCCCTCCCGCAATGGCCAGGCGGAACCGGGGGTTGGCCGCTGCGCACCGCGCCGCCGCCTCAAGCATGGTGGGGTAGTCCTTCGCCGGATTTAGGGTTCCGACGGCGAGCCACAGGAATGCCTCCGGGGCGACGCCGAGGTCGGTCCTCACCTCTTCCCGGGGAACGGGTGAGGGGTAATCCGAGGTGAACATCCCATTCGGAATCACCAGGGTCTTCCTCGGCGTGAGGACCTTCCGCGAGACCATGTAATTGATTCCCGCCTGGGAATTCGAGACGGTCAGATCGACCAGCGGTTCCGTGATCCGGTAGACCTTTGCACGAAGCGAGGTCTTGGTGAAGGCGGTCCGGAGGGAGCCGATGATGACCGGGACGCCCGCCAATCGACCGCACACGCGGCCGATGACGTCGGAATGGTAGCTGAAGCAGATCAGCACCGAAGGCTTCCAGGCGCGCAGCTGGCGGAGGAGCCGCAGCGTCATGCGAACCGGAATGAGAGGGTGGTCCTTGAGCGTCCGGTGAGGCTCGCACGTCAGCTGGCGGATGCCAGAGGCCTGAAGTTCCTCCTCGAAGTCATTGCCAGGAAAAAGAGAGAGGATGCCCACCTTCCAGCCCCTTCGGCGCAAGGATGTGGAGATTCGGACCAGTTGGGTTTCGGCCCCCCCGCGGCCCAATTGATCGGTGAGAAACACGATGTCGTACATTCAGGCACCGGCGGGGAAGGGACGGGTCGATGGGGCGCGACGCAGGGATGCCAGCGCGGCTTCCGTGCTGCGGACGAGCGTCTCGGTGCTGAATTCCGAGCACATCCGCACGCGCTGGGCCAGGCCCTTCGCGGTGCGGGACGCTGGAGGTTCCCCCAGGAGGCGCGAGATGGCCCCCGCCAGGGCCCGATCATCGCCAGGCTCCACGACGGCCTCGGGGTCACCCACCAGCCGCTCGGAATCGCCCGCCCGGGTCGCGACACAGGGGATGCCGCAAGCCATGGCCTCGCCCAGGACATTGGGAAAGCCCTCGTCGGTCGAGGACAGGGCGAGTACGGTCAGGGCGTTATAGACGGCGGGCATGTCTGTGCACGCACCGGGCCACAGGACGCGGTCGCTGAGGCCGAGGGACTCGGCCTGCCGCTTCAGGGACTCCGAATAGCCCGCCGGCCCGCTGCCCACGCAGACGAAGCGGGCTCCAGGCCAATCACGGACAATCCGTGCCGCCGCGCGCAGGAAGGTGGGGTGGTCCTTCACCGGTTCCAGGCGGCCCACGATGCCGATGAGCGGTGCCTCCGCGGGCACGTTCCAGGCCCGGCGCTGCTCCAGGCCGCTGGGCAAAGCCGGTGTGAACCGGGTGACATCGAATCCGTTGGGGATGACCAGCATCCGGGGCGCCCGCATGCCCATGGCCTGGTGACTGGTCCGTCCCGCCTCAGAGTTGAAGATGATCAGATCCGTGAACCGGGACAGGCGGGCCGAGATCCTGAGCAGCCACCGGGACCGGCCATCCAACAGCGAAAGGTCGCTGCTGGCGCGGCGGATGCCCCAGACCACTGGCCTGCCAAGAAGGCGCCCCAGCAGCAGGGCCGGCAGGTTGGCGTCCATGTACCCATGGAGAACGTCCGGCTGGATCCGCCTCAGCAGGGCCAGCAGGCGGGGAAGCGCGGTCAGGTACCCCGCACCACCCCTGCGCTTGTGGAGGCAATGCCAGGTGCTGTCCGGAATCTCCTCCACCTCGCCCCACAGGTGGTTCTCGCCGTGCGCCTCGGGGCCATAGAACACCACGACGTGGACCTCGAACCGGCTCTTGTCCATCCCCCGCACCAGCTCGCACAGCTGCCGCTCGGCCCCGTGCGCGATCAGGGAAGGGATGAGGAACGCGACGCGGGTCCGGATCACGAGGCCCCCCTCGTTCGTTGCCTCCGAGTCATGGTCAGGATCTTCCGCGAGAGGCCCACCATCCGGTCCAGTGGGGAGAGGCGCCGGCCGCCAAGGGCCCTCGCCTCGCCGAGGGAGATCATTCTCGGTCGCAGCTGCTCCAGTCGCTTCCGGAAGAGGGGCATCCCCCCCTTGGAGAGAAGGCCGAGGTGGTAGCAGAAGGTCCACACCCCCCAGGGCATGGGCCGCATCATCGCGTACTGCTGGGGGATCCACACGGTTCCCTGGTTGTCCTGATAGGGGCCGAAGGCCAAGCCATCGCTGATGGTCCGGATCCCGAGCTCCCTCAGCGCGGCCACGGTGACCAGATCGAAGGAATGGGAAGGCGCGATCCATGCGTCTGGCCGGACCCCTTCGCGGGCGAAGATCTCCATGCCGAGCTTCAGTTTGTGAAGCTGTTCCTCGTAGGGGAGGCCGGCGAATTCGCTCTTCGATGGGAAGCCCAGGATGCCTGACTCCGAATTCACGCTGAGGTGCTGGTACCCGTGGAGGCCGATGGCCCATCCCCGCGCCTGCCAGCCACGCACCCGGTCCCAGAAGTCGGGTGCCGGCGGATCGACCATCAGCTTCGGGTCCTGATTGTCGGGAACCACCGCCAGGATCGGCTTCACACCCTGTGCGACCAGGATCTCTTCGACGGCATTCCAGGTCGACCAATCCATGGTCGGGCAGATGTCGTCGAAGCGGAGCAGATAGCGTGAACCGTCGAAGTGGGTGCTCATCGAGGGTGCTCCGGCCGGCTGGACGGGGAGGAGGTTTCTTGAGAAGAGGTCGAGCAAGGCCTTCTCGATATCCCGGGCCAGGGCTTGGTCGCTGAACCGTGTCGAGATCCGGGCCCGGCGATGTGGAGGTCGAACCGGTCCCGGTCCATCGCCCGCACCCACTGCGTCAGCCGCCGCTCGGCGACACCTGCCGCCAGGGCATTGATGAGGAACAGCACACGAGGTTTCCGAGTCATTGGGCCATCGCCCTTCGTTCGCGCAGACGCCGCCGGGCGGTCCAGAGGGGCCCCATGATGCGGTGCGTCCAGACGTATTCCGAGAACCCTTGCCAACGGTCGGACAGAGAGAGCCTCCGCCCCGCGTAGTCCTGGAGCACGGAGGGGACATCCGTCAGACGGGACGCATAGGTGCGGAGGGATTCGACAAACATCTCCAGCCGTTGCGGAGTCCAGTGGTTGTGGTGGTTGCACACGGTCCAGATACCCGCGGACCTGGGCTGGAAATCCCAAAGCTGCTGGGGTATCCAGGTGATGCCGTTGGCCTCGGTGAAAGGCCGGGGCCAGAGGCCGTCACTGATGCGGGTCAAGCCGAGGTCCGCGAGGATCGCCACAGTGGTGCGGTCGAAGGAATGGGAAGGCGCCACCCAGGCCTCGGCCCGGACGCCCTGCTGGGCGAAGATCGCCAGCCCGGATTTCAGCTTGGCCTCCTGCTCCGCCCGCGGAAGACCCGCGAACTCGCTCTGCGGAGTCAGCTTCAACATCCCGGGGTTCCTGTTCACGTAGACGTGCTGGTACCCGTGGATCGCGATGGTGTAGCCCATGGCCTGCCAGCGGCGGACACGGGCCCAGAAGTCCGCCTGGGGGGGGTCGACCATCAGTTTGCGGTCACGGTTATCGGGCACCACCGCCAGGATGGGCTTCACTCCGAACTGGACCAGACGAGCCTCGATGGCCTCCCACATGGCCCAGTTCATGGTCGGGCAGATGTCGTCGAAACGCACCAGGTAGCGGCTATCGGTCATGCGGATCGTCTCCTTCACCACGGATTCGATGGCCAAAACGGAAGCGGCAATCGGTTGGGAAGGCTGCCGGTGTCCATAGAACAGGATTCTCCAACAAGACTTCATCTACAATACATTCGGATGTCAAAAATCGATAGAATGACGTTTTGTAGTCGTGTCTATCCCTGGCCTCAGCCAGCCCCTCACCCCCTGCACGAGGAAGGAACGCATGAAGATCTGCTTTTTCATCTGGGGCCTTCGAGCCGCCGGTGCGGAGCGGGTGCTCTCCTTTCTCGCGAATGATTGGTCGGCGGGGGGGAGGCGGGTCGTGGTCCTGACCATGGAGGATGATGGGAAGGCGCCTTTCTACCACCTGGGCCCTGCCATCGAGGTGAGACCCCTGAATCTGCTGGGAGAAAGCCACAGCCTGCTCTCGGGGCTCTTCAACAACCTCCGCCGGCTCCGCAGCATTCGCAAGGCGATCCGGGAGGCCCAGCCCGACGTGCTGATCGCCTTCATCGACAAGGCCAACATCCTGGCGGTCCTGGCGTCGCGGGGGCTGGGCATCCCCGTCATCATCTCGGAGCGCACGGATCCCTCCAGGCGATCGCTCGGATGGCGCTGGGGCCTCCTGCGCGATCTGGCCTACCCCCGAGCCGACACAGTCGTCTTCCAGTCGCAGGCTGTGCTGGAGTGGTTTCCCGCCGGGGTCCGCCGGAAAGGAGTGGTCATTCCCAACCCGGTGCCCCCGCCACCACCCATTCAGGAGGGGGATCCCGGGAAGGCGTCGTCCCACCGTCTCGTGGCCATTGGAAGGTTGTTTCCCGTCAAGGGGTTCGATCTCCTCCTGAGGGCCTTTGCCCTGGTCCGGGAGAGGGCGCCCGGATGGACATTGGAGATCTGGGGCGAGGGGCCTGAGCGGAAGGCGTTGGAGGCCCAGGCCCTGGGCCTGGGTCTGTCCGGGTGCACCCGCCTTCCGGGCCTGACCGAGGATCCCTACGCGGTCCTGCGCGGGGCGGACCTGTTTGTCATGCCCTCCCGCGCCGAAGGATTCCCGAATGCCCTGGTGGAGGCGATGGCCTGCGGGCTTCCTGTGGTGTGCACGGATTTCGGGGGCGCCGCGAGGGAGATCATTCTGGACGGGGTGAATGGGCGCCTGGTGCCGCCCGAGGATCCCTCGGCCCTGGCCGAGGCCCTGGTCGCCCTGATGTCGGACCCCGCGGGCCGGGCACGCCTCTCGGCACGAGCCGGCGAGGTGGTGCAGCGGTTTTCGGGCGAGCGGGTCTTGGCCCTGTGGGAGGGCGCCATCCAGCAGGCCAGGGGCCGGAAGGTCCCCGCGGGAGGTGTCGCATGTCCAATGTGATCTTCGCCTGCTGGCGTGGTCCCCAGGGCGCGCTCAACGAGGGCGACCTGAGGCGTGTGGCGGACCGGATCACGCCCTCCAACGTGACCGGCCACCCCCATCGGGTGGTGATGGGGACCCAGGAGGGACTGTGCCTCACGGGGCCCGTGGGGGCGGCCACGGCGAGGGGAACCTCGGCTCATCTGGGAGCTTTCGCGGGTTCCTGGCCGGCTTGGCACGAGCCTGGGTCTCCTATGCCGGATGGGACCTTCGCCCTGGTCCGATCCGATGGCGGGCGGGTGGAGCTGTGCAGCGATTTCGCGGGGTCCAGGACGCTCTGGTACGTCCTCACGGAGACCCGCTTTCTCGCCTCGACATCCCAGCGGGCGCTGGTCGCTCTCATGGAGGGCCTGGAGTTCAACCGGGCGGCCTTCGCGTGGTTCCTGTCCTCGAGCACGCTCGGCCCCTCGGACGGCTGGGACCGGCGCATTCACCGCCTGCCCCAGGACGCTCGCCTGGTGCTGGATCGCCAACGGTGGACCCTGGACCTTCGCACCACCCCGATCGAGTTCAACCCCAGGCCGATGAACGCCGCGGCCTGCCGGGAGGAGCTGCTGGGGATCATGCGGGCGGCCATCCAGCGATTCGATTTCACCTCCGCGCGCTGGGCCCTGCCCCTGTCGGGAGGCTATGACAGCCGGTTCATCCTCGGGGTCCTGGTGGAAGCCGGGACGCGGCCCCCCACCATGACCTGGGGACTCGCATCCTCCCTCCACCAGCCCGGCAATGATGCCTTCATCGCCCGGAGGATCGCCTCGCACTATGGCCTCACCCATGACTACTTGCTATCGGAGCGGTCGGAGGATCCGCCAGCGGCGGTCGTGGATCAGTTCCTGGCCGCCAGCGGGGGCGCCACGGACCAGCTCTTTCCCTACCTGGATGGCCTGCGCATGTGGGCCTCCTTCGCGGCGAGCGGAATCTCGGGGGTGATCCGGGGTGACGAGGGTTTCGGCTGGATCCCCGTGAGGACCGTGCAGCACGCGAGGACCTCCGTGGGCCTGACCATGCTGGGGGATTTCCTGACGGAGGCCGAGGCCGAGGAGCTCGCGGATGGCGCACAGCGACTCCCGGAAGCGCTGGAACACCGAGTTGGCGAATCCATCCCCGCCTACCGGGACCGCCTCTACCATGGCCACCGGATCCCCGTCGGCCTCGCCGCATTGAATGATGTGAAGGCGCCCTTCGTGGAGATCGCGAGCCCGCTCCTGTCTCGCGAGGTGCTCTCCTTCGTCCGCCAGATGCCAGACGATTTGCGCACCAGCAAGGCGGCATTCAGTCAGATCGCGAGGGCCGCGGGCCCGCCGGTGCCCTATGCGACGATGGGCGCCGATGACGACCGTAGCGACTTCATACATTCGGAACCCTACCTGCGCTGGCTCCGTGAGGAACTCGAAAGTGGGACCGTCGAAGCCCTGCTTCCGGCTTCCTGGAGGGCCCGCCTCCTGGACCACCTCTCGGAGACTTCCTTTGCGCCGACCTCCAGCCGAACGGTGAGGGCCGCCCTCAAGCGGGTCATCCCCACGGCCTGGATCCGGGCCGTCAAAGCCCGGATGGGACCTGAGCTTCCGTCGTGGGGGTTCCTCGCGCTGCGCACGGCGCTGGCCAGCCGCCTGGTGCGCCTACTCGAATCGGATGCCAAGGCGATGAGGGACGCTGCTCGGTGAACCCCGGATCAGGTTGCAAAGGCTTTTAGTAAAAACACGTAAATAATAGAATTGTAAAATGTTATTAACACGTTGACGCCTTGACAGGAAACGAGAACATGGAACTATGACGAAAACCAGTGGAACTGGTCGGCTGGCTGAGCATTCGACGGGGTTCGTCACCCTGTCGAATCAGAATCTGAGATCCCTGAGACGCCCAATCTAGAGGTGGATTCCTACATGGTGGTGGTCGCATTGCGACGAGTCTGGGCCCGCCTTCCCCTGGCCGCGGCCAACCGGGGCGTGCTGAAGGCTGTGCTGACCGTCGGGTTCTTCGCGGTGGGCGTCAAGGTGGTGTCCGTCGTGAAGGAATCGGTGGTCGCGGCCGCCTTCGGGACTTCCAACGCCTTCGACGCCTTCGTGATCGCCACCCTGGCGCCCTCGGTGGCCGTCGGCCTCATCTCCAATTCCTTGAATGCCGCCCTGATCCCCACCTACATCGATGTCCGCACCAAGGAGGGGCCCGCCTCGGCGGGACGGCTCTATGCCACGGTGCTGCTGCTCAATCTCGCGCTGCTGACAGTCCTCTCCCTGGCGGTGGCCCTGACCTCGCCCCGGTGGCTGCCCATCATCGCCTCGGGGTACTCACCCGAGAAGCTGGCCTTGGCTCAGCGGCTGGTCTACTGGTCCATGCCCATGGTGGTGGCGACGGGGTTGTCCACGACCTGGGGGGCGATCCTCAACGCGCACGAGAAGTTCGGCATCGTGGCCATGGCCCCGGCACTGAATCCACTCGCGATCCTGGTTGCCCTGGCGGTGGCCTACAAGGTCTGGGGCATTGGCGCCCTGCTGGCCGGAACCCTCCTCGGAGCCGCCTTGGAAGCGGGGGTGGTCGGCGTCACCCTTTTCCGAAGGGGACACTCCCTCCTGCCCCACTGGCATGGGATGACCGGGCATGTCCAGGCTGTCCTCGCGCAGTATGGGGCCACCATCAG
Organism: Geothrix paludis; assembly: GCF_022808815.1. Lineage (GTDB taxonomy): Bacteria > Acidobacteriota > Holophagae > Holophagales > Holophagaceae > Geothrix > Geothrix paludis. The sequence goes on from NZ_JAKZLC010000006.1 coordinate 98,523, forward strand.
CGGGGCCTTCCTGATCACCTCTATGTCGCTGGTGGACCAGGGCATGGCTTCGATGCTCGGCCCCGGGAGCAACAGCGCCTTGAGCTACGGGATGAAGATCCCCACGGCCTTCGCGGGCCTGGGCATGGCGGCCTTGGGCACCGCCGTGCTGCCGCGATTCTCGCAGTTCGCCAGCGAGGAGAACTGGCTGGAATTCCGCCGGACCCTCTGGAAGTACCTTCTCATCGTGGGGGCCTTGAGCATCCTCTTGGCCTGCCTGCTTGCGGGAGGGTCCACCCTGATCACGACCATCCTCTACGAGCGGGGTCGGTTCTCGGCCCAAGATACCGGGCTCGTGTCCCGAATCCAGATGTTCTATCTGCTGCGCCTGCCGATCCCGATCACCGCCACCTTGCTGGTGCGGGCCCTCAATGCCATGCGCGCCAACCAGATCCTCGCCGCGATCGCGGTCCTGCAGGCGATCCTGAACGCGGTCCTTGACTGGGTCTTCATGCAGCGGATGGGAGCTCCGGGAATCGCGGCTTCATCCCTGGGGGTCTCCCTGGTGGCCTTCACCTGTGTCTCGGTGTCCGTCTGGTGGCTGCTAGGCAAGCGGTGCAAAGGAGCCTCGAGCCATGGCTGAAGGGGGCGCACGGATCTTCGTCGGTGGGGACATCTGCCCGATCGGGCGCATGTCCGATCCCTTTGGCAGGGGTGAATCCGACCTCGTCTTCGGCGATGTGCTCGACCTCATCCGAGGGTGCGACTTCGCCGTGGCGAACCTGGAGTGCCCGCTCGCCGAGGAGAGCCGTCGGCCGGTGCCGAAATCCGGGCCCAACCTCCGCGCGCTTCTCGGGTCAGCGGAGACCCTGCGTCGAAGCGGGTTCGGCGCCGTGGGCCTCGCCAACAACCACATCATGGATTTCGGAGAGGCCGGCTTGAAGGACACCCTGGCCGCCTGTGCCTCGGCGGATCTCGCCACCTTCGGAGCCGGCGCGTCCTTGTCGGAAGCCCGCAAGCCGCTCATCGTCACGCGGAAAGGCGTGCGCATCGCCTTCCTGGCCATCGCGGAAGATGAGCGCTGCCTGGCGACGAGCTCGCGCCCGGGGGCGAACCCCGCGGACCCGATCTGGGTCGTCCGAACCTTGGCCGAGCATCGGGGCCAGTTCGATCGACTGGTGGTCCTCCTGCACGGAGGAAACGAAGGCTTCCAGTACCCGGCGCCCTGGTTGAGGGAGACCTGCCGGTTCCTGGTGGAGCAGGGGGCCGATGTCGTGGTCTGCCAGCATTCCCACTGCGTCGGCTCCATGGAGGTCCATCAAGGCGGAACGATTCTCTATGGGCAGGGGAACTTCATCTTCGATTACGCCGATCACGGTCCGCTGGGCGGTCAGGGCCTGGGGTTGGTCCTCACCTTCCAGGATGGACAACCCGCGAAGGTGGCGTTGCATCCGATCGAGCAGGTCCCCGGTGGGAGTGGCATCCGGCGATCCTCCGAACGGGAGGCCCAGGCCCTCCTGGAGACCTTGCGGGCTCAGTCGGACGTGCTGGGAGATCCGGAACGGTACGGCCAGGTGTGGAACGCCTTCTGTGATCAGCGTCGCGCTGGGTTCCTGACGCGACTTTTCGGGTTTGGAAGATGGCTCCAGCGATTGAACCGTCGCGAATGGCTGTTCCGCCACTTGACCCCGGCTGATCTGCTCAGGATCTACAACCTGGTCAGTTGCGAAAGCCATCGGAGCGCCCTTCGGACCTCCCTCGATAACCTGATTGATCGGACGACTCCGCCGGAGGAGGGCCGAGGATGACGGTACGCCGTGCGGCCGGGCTTCCGGACCCAGGCCCGGCCCGATCCTGGGTCGCGGAGCTGTTCCAGGATGGAGAGGCGCAGAACTATGAATTGCGTGGGACCTGGGCCTTCGTGACCTGGGGGGCGATGATCACCATCGCCCTCGTTCCCTTCACGAACGTATTCGTTCCGATGACGGGCCGTCAGTATTCGATGATGAGCGTGACCCAGCTGTTCTTCTGGGCTTGCCTCCTGCTCTCGCCGAGGGTTCTCAAGCGGGGCTTTTCACCCGTCCTTGTCTGGCTGGGGGTTCTGTTCGCCACCCGGTACGTCTACGGTTCGCTGCTGTCGACCCTCCCGAACCAGATGGCTGATTCAACCCGCAACATGATCCGGCCCATGCTCTGGGCCTGGATCCTGGCTGCCGTCATGAGGGAGGACCGACTGAGGAAGCGGGCCTGCGACATCTTCGTTCTGGGTTGCACCTTGGCGGGAATCCTTCATCTGATGGGCATCGGGATCGGCGCCCCGATCGTTGAAGCGCTCGGGGAGCAGCGCGTTTCCGCCTTTGAGCTGAACCCGAATGTGCTTGGCGTCATCTACGCGACGGGCTTCGTCATTGCCATCGCCCGGGTGATCCAGCCCCGCACGGGCTATGGGTGGGTGGCGCGGCTGTTGTTCCTCGGGGCGGGCATCATCGTGATCCTGGGCCTTCTCCTGACGGGCTCACGCACGGCTGCCATCTTCGCTGCCATCGGAGTCGTGACGGTGGTGGCCATCGAAGCGCGGCGTGCGCGATGGTCCCTGCCCGCGGTTCTGGTGTCGATGATCTTCATGGGCTTGCTCGTGGGCGGAGGTCTGGCCAAGTCCATCATCGAGAAGCGATCCGAACACGCGGTGAACGCCGACATCAGCGGCGAGGACCGAGCCCGGATGGCGCCGGTGCTCATCGAGCAGTTCCTCCGCTCCCCGCTGTATGGCTTGGGCCCCGAGAATTACCGCGTGGAGCTCGGGCATCGGTCCAAGACGGGGGACTCCGACGTGGGCATCGTGGCCCACAACCAGATGGCCATGTTCGCGGTGGAAATGGGACTCTTCGGCCTCATCCCCTTTCTGATCATTTGCGGTCTGCTCCTCAGCCAAGCCTGGCGTGTCCGCGCGATGGAGGGGGGCCTGCCTTTCGCCCTGGCCCTTCCCTGCATCATCACGGCCTGCACCACCGCGAACATCGCCTTTCACTGGCATTTCTACTTCATCGCGGGGCTGGTGGCGGGTGCCTACGGCGCTCACCAGAGGCTCCAGACCTCACTCCAGACATCCACTGCCATGGAGGACGAGCCATGATCGTCGGATTGAGTGATCGGATGTGCCGGACCCCGGCGGATTGGCGGGGGGAGTTCGAAAAGGCCTGCGCCGCACTTGGTTTGGAGACGCGTGGCGTGCCGGTGGATGGCCACGCCTGGATGGAGGCAGTGAGAGGCGTCGATCTCTTCGTGTGGCGCCCGACGATGGGCGACCCGAGCGAAATGGCGGAGATCCGGACCAAGATTCCGCTCATCGAGGCCATGGGAATCCCCTGTTTCCCCAATTCCCTCATGCTCTGGCTCTACGACGACAAGATCCGGGAGACGCTGTTCCTGAAGGCCCACGGCCACCCGGTACCGGAGACCTTCATCAGCTTCAGCGAAGAGGAAGCGCGGACGTACTTGGACGGTGCGGCCTACCCCCTGATCGCCAAGACGCACATGGGGGCCTCGGCGAGCGGTGTGGTCCGCCTAGGGGATCGTGCCGCGGCCCTGAAGCTGCTGAAGGGCATCTTCCGGCCACAGAGCCTCATGGAAAAGGTGATGGCGAAATACCATTACCTGCCGCGCCTGGAGAAAGGGGACCTCCTGCTGGCGAGGAAACTCCGGTACCTGAACGCCTGTCCCAGTTACATCTATGCCCAGGAATTCATCAAAGCCGATTCGGACTGGCGCCTCACAACCCTGGGCACCGACCTCCTGTCGGTGTTCGTCCGAAGGAACCGGCCTGCTGATTTCCGGGCCAGCGGAAGCGGTCTGTGGGAGATGGTCGAGCCTGAGGATCTGCCCACGGAGGCCTGCGACCTCGCCCTGGAAATCAGCAACCGGCATGGTTTCACCTCCATGGCCTACGATTTCATGCGGGGGCCGAAGGGCTGGGTCATCGGAGAGATCTCGATGACCTTCGTGTTGAATGACGTCTACACCACCACGCTCTTCCGCCGAACCCCCGCGGGGTATGCCAAGCAGGCGCCGATCCCCATCGGAGTCATGCACCTGTCCGCCCTGATGGAAGCCCGAGAGCAGGGGACGGCGATCCCTCACTGGCCCATGAGCTGAGCGGATGTTCCGGAACGGTTGGAGGCGAACCGGTTTCAGACCCGCTCTGGAGCGAGGAGGCCGAGGGTGGCCAGGATCACCTTGAGGTTGCGCCAGACGCCTGCCTTCGCGGCATAGTCGAGGTTGATCCGGATCTTGTCGGGAAGGATCGTCTCGATGTAGTGGGCCTCCGGATCCTCGAGACCGTCCAGAAGATCGCTTTCGTTCCGGTACGCGATCGAGGCCAGGTCGGTGATGCCCGGCCGGAGGTCCAGCACCCGCCGCTGGGTTTCGGTGTAGAGCGCCACGAACCGTGGGACTTCGGGCCGGGGGCCCACGAACCCCATGTCGCCCATGACCACGTTGATCAATTGCGGGAGTTCGTCGATTTTCCAGCGCCGCAACCAGGCTCCCGTCCGTGTCACCCGGGGGTCTCCGCTCACGGTGAGGGGGCGTCCGATGCGATCCGCGTCCACGACCATCGTCCGAAATTTCCAGATCCGGAACGGGCGCCCCCCGCGACCCACCCGCACCTGCCGGTAGAAGACCGGGCGGCCATCCACGAGCCAGATGAGGGCCGCGATGAGGAGCAGCCCGGGAGATAGCAGGACCAGCCCGAGGATCGCGCCCAGGAAGTCGAAAAGCCGCGTCATGGTCAGGGCCTGTCTTCAAAGTGGATGCGAGCCGCGACGGGTCCAGCCGCGTGATCCAGGAAGGCGGCGGCCGCAGGGCGATGCGGGACATCGTTCAAGGCCACCAACGCACCTGGGCGCGCGGCTGGGCCCGTCCCCCTCTCCCTATCGCAGGCCCCAGGCGGGGCCTGCTCCTGCCCGGCGTTCCGCCGGGCAGAGGGCGGAACCGGCGAGGGGCGGCGCCCGGCGCGATACTGCGTCAAGCTCCTCGTCAATAGTGCCGCTATTGCCATCGTCGCTTTCCTTGTCTCGCTTGGGCGGCGCCCCTCGCGCGGCCACACCCCACTTTGAAGACAGGCCCTAGGCCTGGTTCGAACCAAGGAGGCCTTCCAGGGCCTCGCAGACGTCCGAGACATCCCGATCGGTCATCCCTGGATGCAGGGGGAGGCTCAGCATCCGGCTGAAGGCGTCCGCGGCCACGGGGCAATCCTCTGGCCGGTAGCCGTACTTCTCCCGGTAATACGGGTGCATGTGCACGGGGAGGTAGTGCACGGAGGTCCCGATGTTGCGTGTCTTGAGGCCTTCGATGAGGGCGTTCCGGTCGATCCTGAGTTGATCCGGCCGAAGGCGGAGCACATAGAGGTGCCAGCTCGACTCCACGTCCGGACGCTCAACGGGGAGTTCCAGGCAGGTGAGCCGCCCAAGCCGATTCCCGTAGGCGGCCACCACCTCCCGGCGGCGCCGCTGGAACCCCTGCAGCCGGTCCAGCTGGTGGAGACCGAGCGCCGCCTGGATATCCGTCATGTTGTACTTGAACCCCGGCAGGACGACCTCGTAGTACCAGGAGCCGCTCCGGTCGAAGCGTTTCCAGGCGTCGCGGTTCATCCCGTGATGGCCGTAGATGTGTGCCTTCTCGACCAGCGCCGCATCTCCCGTCAGGCAGCCGCCCTCGGAGGTGGTGATGTTCTTGGTGGCGTAGAAGCTGAATGCCGCGAGGTTGGACCGGGAGCCCACCAGGCGGCCCCGGTAGCGGGCAGAGATGGCGTGGGCGGCGTCCTCCAGGACCTGGAGGCCATGGCGGTCGGCCAGCGCGAAGATGGCGTCCAGATCCACGGGATGCCCGGCGTAGTGGACCGGGAGGATGGCCTTCGTCCTGGGCGTGATGGCCCGGGCCGCGGCTACCGGATCCAGATTGAGGGTGTCCGGAGACACATCCACGAGGATCGGCTTCGCCCCGACGTGTTCGACGACATTCGCCGTGGCGCAGAAGGTCATGGAGGGGACGAGCACCTCGTCACCGGGCCCGACACCCAGGGCCAGCAGGCCCACATGGAGGCCCGCGGTGCAGGAATTGAAGCCCGCCACGGCCGGCGCGCCGAAGTAGCCCTTCAGCTTGGTTTCGAACGCCTTGGTTTTCGGACCCGTGGTGATCCAGTCGGACCTCAGGGTATCCATCACCTCGTCGCGTTCCTCGTTCCCGATGGAAGGCGGGCTGAAAGGCAGGAATACATCCCTCATAAAATCCCCATAGAATGCGATTTCAGTATCGGATTATTCTGGTTCCGTGCATAGATAAATAAGGCAATTGAGTGGCACGACACGTCTTGATGGACCCCCGCGACGGGGCTACCATCCGCACAGACATCCGACAGGCCGCCGCCATGCATGCGATGAACACACCTTCTCCCCTGCTCCGAGTGCTGCTGGCTGGCCTTCTAGGTGCCACCATCGGTACGGCGGGGGGGCCCGGTCGACGACCCACGGGCCTGCCCGGCCATGGGTGCGTGCCCGCGCCGAGATCCACCCTGGTCGTAAATATCCGGGACGGCAGAATGGGGGCCCGGGGCGACGGTATCACCGACGATACCCAGGCCATCCAGCGGGCCGTGGACGTGGTGGCCGGCACGGGTGGGACCGTGCGCATCCCCAAGGGGACCTACCTTGTCAATGCGCTCGTGTCGGTGCGCCTGAGAAGCGACACGACGCTGGCCCTGGCTCCTGGGGCCGTCCTGAAGGCCATCCCGAACGGTTCGGCGCATTCCGCCATCCTCCTGGTTTCCAGGGCGGAGCGGGTGACCATCACCGGCGGCACGCTCCTGGGTGAGCGGGCGGGCCACACTGGCCAGGGAGGTGAGTGGGGTCACGGGCTGTCCCTCGCGCAGGCCCGGCAGGTGGTGGTGGCGGGGGTCACCGCCAAGGAATGCTGGGGAGACGGATTTTATGTGTCCTCCAGCCAGGAGGTGACTTTCTGCGGTGTGATCGCGGACCACAACCGGCGCCAGGGGATGTCGATCACCAGCGGAAAGGGAATCGTGGTCCGGGACTCCACCTTCAAGAACACCGCGGGCACCCTTCCGGAGGACGGTCTGGATATCGAGCCCAACGCCGGCGATACGGTGGACAACGTCCTCATCACGGGTTGCACGTTCGTGGACAACGCCGGATACGGCCTCGAGATCGGAGTGCCCCAATCCCACACGGGCCGTGCCTGGATCTCTCATGTCGTGGTGGATGGCAGTATCAGCACGGGCAACGGGGCGCACACGCTCAGTCCCTCACCAAGGGCCGGCATCGAGGTCTCCAATTGTGCCGGAGTGCGGATCACCAACAATCGGGTGGCGAAGAACGGTCTCGGCATCCTCCTGAGGAACGGGGCGGACCGCTGCACCCTGACGGGGAACGCCATCACAGGCAATGCCGGAGATGGGATCCTCCAGTACCTCTGCAAGGGGAACACCATCAGCGGAAACACCGTGACGGGCAACCTGGGCCGCGGGATCAACTCCTCCGATTCGTCCGTGGAGGGCGTCTCTCGCAACACCTTGTCGGGGAACGGACAGGAGCGCTGACGGGACCCAGGGCGAGCCTGGGGGGTACCGTTCCACCCGGTGCGATCGGTGGAAGGCCGCGGCACCGGCCTCCGCCGCGATCCGCAACAATGGAACGTCTTTCCGTACGCAGCAACTCCTTGGTCATCTGGCGGGACTGCTGCACCGCGATGACCAAGGAGGCTGGTTCCCGCCTTGCCTAGAAACTCAAGTCGTTGATGAGGGCCTGATCATAAGCATCGAGTCCACCCACGCGACATCCGGCATTGGCCTTCACGTAGTTGGCTCCATCCAGGGCGCTGGTCGCCGTGATCCGGGCCGCGGAGGGCACGGTGAATGGAGAGGACATGTTGTTGCCAATGCTGGATCCATCCTTTGAGAAGTTTCCACTGGAATAACACTGGGCCGGGGCGCCACTGCTCGTGTCAACGTGAACGGCGGCTGTGTTGCCGGGATTGACGGCGTTATACATATAGTTCCCAAGCACATTGGCCTTCGCGCCCCAGTAGATTTCAATGCCGTAGTTGGATGAGTATTTCCATCCGACGTTGTTGATGACTTCCGCGCAGATCCCAGGAGCGGCGGTTCCGTTGGCATCATCCCAACCAATGGCTGGAATGCGATAGTAACCGTTCGAAATCAGGTTGTGGTAGAAGGTGATATTGTAATTCCCACCACCGATCAGACAGGGATAGTTGGGGCTCCCTGGCATCCCCGCTCCGATGATGCAGTTCTGGATCGTGAAGTCATGGTTCCCGTGCCAGATGTCGATCCCTTCATCCCCGTAGTTCGAGAAGGAGCAATGATCGATAACCACATTGTAATTGTCAGGCTGGAATTGGATGCCTTCACCATTACTTCCGGCAATACCGCATCGGTTCCGGATTCCCTTTACAATAATATTATTGCAGCTGGAGAATACCATTTGGTAACCAGTGAAGGTGATGCCCGGAGCGGGTGCCGTGGTTCCGTCGATGGTGACATTGGCGCAGGAGCTGAAGTTGATAGGGCTCGATACGGGAAGGGTCCCCGCCACGTCGAACACGATGGTCCGGTTTGAACCAGCAGCGGCGCGCAAGCTTCCGGCCCCCGAATCGTTGAGGTTGGTGACGTGGACCACCTGCTGCCCAGCGCCTCCGGTGGTGGCGTAGCCGAACCCCGGCCATCCCGTCTGGACACCATTCACAGCGTTCACCGTGAGGGTCGCTGCGCTGGAGGTCACGCTGCCCGAGGCATTGGTCACCACCACCGTGAACGCAGCGCCGCTGTCCGCGGTGCTGGTGGCCGGCGTGGTGTAGCTGGCGGAGGTGGCGCCGCTGATCACGGTCCCGTTCTTGCTCCACTGATAGTTCAAGGTGGCGGTGCCGGTGGCAACGACGGTAAAGGTGGCCGTTTGGCCCGCGTTCACCGCAATGCTCAGGGGCTGAGTCGTGATGGCGGGGGCCACGGACGGCGCGAGGGTTCCCTGCACCGTGACGGTGGTGGACCCGTTGACGCTGACGCTGGCCGCATTGGTGGCCACAGCCTTGATTGTGTGGGTGCCGCCTGTGGCCGGGGCCGTGTAGAGCATGTGGGCCCCGTCACCGTTGGGAGTGAGGGCGCCAACCGTGGCATTGCCGTTGGAGACGTTATCCACGAACCAGGTGATGGTCTGGCTGTCGGTGCCGGACACCGCGGCGTAGTAGGCCTGCGTGGCGCCGGTGCTGATGGTCGCGCCGGAGGGACTCAGCGTCACGGTGGCCGTGTTGGTGGGTTTGCGGACATGCACCTGGGTCTTGGCAGACTTGGTGGTATCCAGAACGCTGGTGGCGGCCAGCGTGTAGTTGCCTTCAACCGTGGGGGCCGTGTACGTGACGGCGTTTCCGGTGCCGGCGATCGTACCCACATCGCTATTGCCGTTCGGGATGTCATTCACCGTCCAGGTCACGGCCATGTTGGTGGCGCCCTTGACCTGGGCCGTGACGGGCACGGTGTCACTGGTATTGACATCGGCCGGGACACCGACCAAAGCGACGGTCACGGGATCCGCCGGGGTAGCCGTGCTCGCATTTCCTGCGCTGTTGCCGCCACTCCCAGAGCATGCGGCCGTCAGAATCAGCGTTCCGACAATGGCCACTCCCTGAAGCGTGGTGAAAAAGTTTCTGACCTGCATTAGAACCTCCGCAGCTAACCAACAGCAACGGAGGTGCCACCGCGAACCAAGGGGATCACAACTTGTTAAATCGCGTGTTGCGAGGACTAATCACAATGAAACAAAGCAGGGACCACCCCCCTGGAAAGGCTCACGTCTGAACTTCAGATCTGAATTCTAGAATCTGGACGGTTCGGGCCCGTAAGTCTTGAGTTTTTGGTAGAGGGTGCTCCGGGGGATATTGAGTCGCTTGGCAGCCCGGTCCACATGGCCGCCTTCTTCATTGAGGACCTGGATGATGTAGTGCTGCTCCAGCTCCTTCAGGGTCAGGTTGGTGGGCCCCACGGATCCCTTGCCGTCGGGGCTGGAGGCGAAGTCCAGGTCCTGCGCTTCGATCATGGGGGACTTGGCGCCCATCAAGGCCCTCTCCAGGACGTTGCGCAGCTCGCGGATGTTCCCGGGCCAGGAATGATGCTTGAGTTTCATGAGGGCGCCCTGGGAGAGATGCATCTGCTCCCGCCCGCAATCGTGGGTCAGCCGGTTCAGGAGGACCTGGCCGAAGGCGGGGATGTCCTCGGCCCGCTCGCGCAATGGAGGTACAAGGATCTGGATGGCACTGATGCGGTAGAAGAGGTCCGACCGGAAGAGCTGCTCCTGGACAAGCCGCTCCAGCGGCTGGTGGGTGGCCGCGATCAGGCGGAAATCCACCTTCCGGTCCTGGAGTCCACCCAATCGTCGGAAGCGCTTTTCTTCCAGCGCTTTAAGGACTTTGGGTTGAATCTGTGCATCCATGTCCCCGATTTCATCCAGGAAGACGGTGCCGCGGTGGGCGGCTTCGAGCAGGCCGACCTTGACCCCGATCGCTCCCGTGAAAGCCCCCTTCTCGTACCCAAACAGCTCTGATTCCAGGAAATCCTTGCTGAGCCCTCCACAATTGAGCTCGAGCATCGGCTCTGAAGCCCTGGAACTGTTCCGGTGGATCCATCGGGCCAGCTCGCTCTTCCCCGTGCCTGTCTCGCCCAGGATGAGAATGGGGCTCTCGGTCGCAGCCGCGAGATGGGACTGCTCCTCCAGCTTATGGATGGCAAGGCTCTCCCCGATGAAGGGATCCACCGCGCGCTGGGGTTGATCCGCCGAGTCGCGAGCCAGCTGCTTCCTGCGGTTCTTCTGGTTTTCAAGCGCCCGCTCGATCACCACGAGAAGGGCGGGAAGATCCAGGGGCTTCACCAGGAATTGCTCGGCCCCAAGCTGGATGGCTCGAACGGCGAGTTCGATGCTTGCGTACCCGGTGAGGAGGATGATGGGAACTCCGGCATCGATGGCCTTGAGCTTCGGAAGCAGCTCGATGGCGTTCCCATCCGGCAGGGAGTAATCCAGCGTGACGGCATCATAGACATCCGCGCGGTACCTGATCTCCGCTTCAGCGCAGGTCTCCGCATCATCCACGGTGAAACCGCGGAGCTCCAGGTAATCCCGGATCGCAAAGACAATGACTTCGTCATCGTCCACGACCAGAATCTTCGCCTTCGCCATGGAACCCTCAAGGTTGACTGGCTGCTCGCAAAGGATAGGACAATTCCGAGGGCAGCATGAAGCTGATCCTCATCCTTCCCTCGGCTCCAGGACCTGCCGTCAGGGTTCCTCCATGGGCCTCGAAAACCCGCCGGGCTCCTGGCAGTGTGAGCCGGCCTATGCCGGAAACGCGGAAATAGAAAGGTTCGAACAGACGGGCCGTATCGATGTTTTTCATCTTCGTATCAGAAAAATCCAGATGCCCGGAGATCACGGTCCTGCGTCCAGGATGGCTGCTTGTGACGTCGAGTACCACGTGGCCGCCTGGTTCCTCCTGCTGCAGGACCAGGCCAATCATGCGGGTGAAGGCCGACTGCAGACCCTGCTTGTCGGCATTGACCGCTGGCAAGGAGCCTTCGATGTGGAGCTGAAGATCAAGGCCGTTTTTCGCCGCCAGGGGAAGATTGTGCTCGATGGCTTCCCGCAGCAAGGGCTCGAGCGCGAGCATGGTCCAGGAAAGCCCCTGCGGGTAGCCGTACTCTCTCAACTCCACGATGAAGGCGCTCATCCGGTCCAGGCTTCTCCGGATGTTGGCTCCGTACTTATTCATCCCGCCCACGTCCGCGAACCTTGCCTCGAAGGCGTCTAGGCTCGCCGAGATCCCGAATATGAAGCTTCCGAGTTCATGGACGAGCCCCGGCACAAAAGACGCCGCCGAAGGTGAGCGAGGCGTGGCGCGCGACTCGGATTTCTGGCGATCCATGCTCACGATGATCTGGACATGTTCAGCCAGCAATCTCAGCCCCACCTGTTGGGCCTCGGAAAGAACAAGCGGTTCCGCCGACAGCACGCACAGGCTGCCGACGACCAGGCGCCGATCATCGACCAGAGGCAGGGCCTCGACAACCAGAAGCCCGTGCTTCTCCAGCAGGCGGGCCCTCGATTCGGGGTCGGGTCCTTGGGATGAGGCCGGCTCAAGATCCGCGAGCTGTTCGCTCGTGAGGCCGCTGCCATCACGGTACCAGGCGCCGCCTTCGTCCTGCATGACCAAGGCCACCTGCGCGCCCGTGAGTGCCGCCGCAATGAGCACCGAATCCCGCAGCAGGTTCTCAGAATGGGACTCCGTGAAACCATGCCGAGGCGGGATATTGGGCCGGAATTGGATCGGAAATGGACCGTCGGAATTCACACGGCCTCCCTTCGGGATCGCTTCGAGGGACAGATTGGCACCCCTTGATAACGTATGGAATGGCCTGATTGATTCAATGGGTGGATCAAGGGCCGTCGGCAAAGGAGACCCTCAGCGCCATCCGGGTGCCCGTGATGAACTTCCGTTCCGGCATCACGCCCAAGTACCGCGGGCAGGGAGGAGGATACTGGGCCCTCGTCAACGGCGATCCCGACCACGCGGGCGTGACGGTCCACCTCGTGGACGCGGGCGTCGACACGGGCGATGTGATCTATCAGGCACGGTTCACCCCCAGCCGCCGGGACAACTTCGCCACCTATTTCTACCTGCAGGCGGCCACCTTCCCCCCCATCGCCGTGAAGGCCGTGGAGGATGCACTGCGCGGGGACCTCAAGCCCTTCCGACCCAGCCTGCCCTCCGAGCTGCGAGATCACCCCACCCTCTGGGCCTACCTGGCGCGGGGCCTCCAGGATGGAGTCTGGTAGGGATCCCAGAGGGTCAGTTGAACAGGGGGACTTCCTCGAGCACGGGCGGGGAGGGGCCCGAGGCGGCCTCGGCATAGCGCCCGAGGCCCTGCGAGGAAGGCTGGTAGCTAGGCACGAGCTGCTTGAAGCAGCGGAGCATCTCCCGCTGGCGCTGGCCCTCGGGCAGGTGGATGGCATCCCGGAGCTTCTGCAGGGAGACATCCAGGAGCCAGGGATCGGGAGGGGGCTGCATGGCCTCGAAGACCTTGGCCTGGGGGTCCCCATCCCCCTGCTCGCCATCCGTGAAGAGCTCCTCGAAGAGCTTCTCCCCGGGCCGCATGCCGGTGAACTGGATGTCGATGTCGATGCCCGGGTTCAGGCCGGAGAGGCGGGCCATGTCCATGGCCATGTCCACGATCCGCACGGGCTCGCCCATGTTGAGGACGAAGACCTTCCCCGTCTCCCCGAGGACGCCCGCCTGGAGGACCAGCTGGCTGGCTTCGGGGATGGTCATGAAGTACCGCGTCATGTCCGGATGGGTGACCGTGAGGGGGCCGCCGGTCCGGATCTGGTCGCGGAAGAGGGGGATCACGCTGCCCCGGCTGCCGAGGACGTTCCCGAAGCGGACGCTCACGAATCGGCGGTCCGCCGGGGCCTCGTCCGCGGCCTGCATGACCAGGGATTCCGCGATCCGCTTGGACACCCCCAGCACGTTCGTGGGGTTCACCGCCTTGTCCGTGGAGATGTTGACGAAGATCCGGACGTCCCCCGCGAGGGCCGCCCTCAGGACGTTGAGCGTGCCGAAGATGTTGTTCTCGATGGCCTCTTCCGGGTTCCGCTCGAGGAAGGGGACATGCTTGTGGGCCGCCGCGTGGAAGACGATGGCCGGGTTGCAGGACTCGAAGGCCCGCTGGAGCCGGAGGGGGTTCCGGATGTCGCACAGCTCCACCGCGAGGTTCATGCCGGGGAACTGCTTGCGCAGCTCGCGCTCGACCTCCCACAGGCTGTTCTCCCCCCGTCCCAGCAGCACCAGCCGTCCGGGCCGGAAGGGGGCCACCTGCCGGGCCAGCTCGCTGCCGATGGAGCCGCCCGCGCCCGTGATGAGGACCACGGAACCCTCCACCTCCTGGCTGATGGCGCTGAGGTCCAGGGTCACGGGCTCCCGCCGGAGCAGGTCCTCGATGGCGATGTCCCGCAGCTCGGGCTTCCAGGGGCGGTCCCCGATGAGGTTCGAGATGCCGGGGACGGTCTTCACCCGCACGCCCTGGATCTGGAGTACCTCGCTCAGCTGCTTCAGCTTGGCGCCGGGCACGCGCGGCATGGCCAGGATCACCTGGGTGGCCTGGCGCTCCTTGATGAAGACCGGCAGGAGGTGGCTGTGCCCGAGGACAGGAATGCCGTGGATCCGGACCCCCTGCTTTTCGAGGGCGTCGTCCACGAACCCGACCACCTCGCATTGGAGCTGGGGGTTCGCGCGAAGCTCCTGGCAGAGCAGGGCGCCCGCCCGGCCCGCCCCGACGATGAGGGTCCGGTGGACGGCCTGGTCGCGATTCCCGGCGGGATCCAACCGGCCCCGCGTGGCGAACTTGCGCTGTGACAGGCGGTGGTAGCCGGCCACGAAGACGAGCCGGAGGGCGAGCCACATGGGACAGGTGATGAGCCCCGCCACCAGGAGCAGGTTGTGCGAATCGAGGTCGAGGCCCAGGCGATCCTTGAAGGCGGAGGCCAGGACGAGGATGGACACCATGACGATGGTGCCGAAGATGAAGGATTCGGCCTCCTCGATCCCCAGCAGACGGAAGTGCTGGCTGGTGTACCGGAAGGCGAGGTTCACGGCCATGGCGAAGACCACCCATGAGGCGGCGCCGTACAGGGTCGGCAGATCCTGGTGGACCAGGCTGGTGGCCACGACCCAGGCGAGCGCCGCCACCCCGGTGTCCAGGACCAGCTTGCAGGCCTGGCGGATGGCTGGTCGCTTCAGGAGGCCAAGAGGCCCAGGCGCCTCGTTGGCCTCATTGTCAGGGGACTGCGGAGTGTTTTCATGCATGATGCACTCATAATGAAGGAATTTAACAATAATGCCTCTTGAGCTGTAAGCAATAGGTTAAAAAAAATGTTTATGGCCTCTCCTCCAAGCCGGGGCTCCGAGCGGGGGCGGCCAGCGGGGTGGATCCGGGTCAGGCGGGCCTGAGGCCTGGGTTCAGATGGTCCAGTCGGGGCCGGGTTCCATCAGGCGCCCCACCCAGGCCTTCGACCCACCCGGTCGGACTCGAACCGCATCCCGCTGCGCGGTCTGCCGGTCCCGCTCCCGGCCCTCCCCCGGAGGGCCTTCGCGGTCCCACTCGACGCTGGACCCCGGCCACGCGCGCGTGGCCGGGGTGGGTTCGAGTCCCGCAGGGACTTCCCCAATTGCAAAGGCCCCGCGAGCGGGGCCTTTGCAATTGGGGCGGCTGATGGGACTCGAACCCACGACACCTGGAATCACAATCCAGTACTCTAACCAACTGAGCTACAGCCGCCGTCGGACCATTCAGATTATCCGGGGCGGTCCTGAAAGGCCAGCGGGAACCTTCATGGGACTGCGGTCATCGAAAGGCATGCCGGGGATCCGGCAAGTGAGGAATCCATGAATCGTCAGATGAAGCAGATCTTGGGGTTGTCGGCCTTCGCGGCCGGCTGCATGGCCCTGGGGATGGGCCTGAGCTACGGCTGGCAGGCCCAGGCGCAGGAGGAGAAGCCGGTGACGGTGGAGGCGCGGGGAGCGGATCGCCTCCCGCCCATCGCGGAGGTGGCCGAGAAGCTGAACCCCACCGTGGTGGCCATCACCAACACCAGTTTCGTGAAGAACCAGCGCTTCCAGCACCCCCAGGTCGGGGGCGATGACTTCTTCGACTTCTTCTTCGGCCCCGGCGGGCCGCAGCAGCGGCGGTCCCCGAGGGGCGGCGAGGACGAACAGCGCGCGGTCTCCGGTGGCTCCGGGGTGATCATCAGCCCCCAGGGCGAGATCCTCACCAACTACCACGTCATCGCCAGCATGGGCGGCGCCGCGGACAATTCCCTGGAGGTGAAGACCAGCGACGGGAAGAGCTACAAGGCCACGGTGCTGGGCAAGGACAAGGAACTGGACATCGCCCTCATCAAGATCGACGCCGCCCACCTGCCCTTCGCCAAGCTGGGCGAGTCGGATTCCCTGAAGATCGGCGAGTGGGTGGTGGCCATCGGCAACCCCTTCGGCCTGGAGCACACCGTCACCCAGGGCATCATCAGCGCCAAGGGCCGGAAACTGGACACCGGCGTCAGCTCCTTCCTCCAGACCGACGCCGCCATCAACCGCGGCAACTCCGGCGGCCCCCTGCTGAACCTCAAGGGCGAGGTCATCGGCATCAACACCGCCATCAACCCCGCGGGCCAGAACATCGGCTTCGCCGTGCCCATCAGCCAGGTGAACCGCATCATCAAGGACCTCCGCAGCGGCAAGCCCGTGAGCCGCGGCTACCTGGGAGTGGGACCCCAGGATCTCGATCAGGCCTACCAGGACGCCCTCGGCGCCAAGGAGGGTGTGGTGGTGAGCACCGTGGAGAAGGGCCAGGCGGCGGACAAGGCGGGCCTGCAGCGCCTGGATGTCATCACCGCCGTGGACGGCCAGCCCGTGCGCAGCCAGGACGAACTGGTGAGCGTGATCTCAGGCCGCCGGGCGGGCGATACCGTGAAGCTCAGCGTCTGGCGTGACGGCAAGACCCTCACCCTGACGGCCACGCTGGGGGACCGGAAGGCTCTGGAGGAACAGCGCCGCCGCGACTCCGGCGAAGAGCCCGAGGATGAGGGCGGCCAGAAGTCCCAGGGCGACGCGAAGGGCATCAACCTGGAAAAGACCTACGGCTTCACCGTGGAGCCCATGGACCTGAAGCATCGGCTCAAGGGCGTGGTGGTGACCTCCGTGGATCCCCGCTCCCCGGCGGCCGAGCGCGGCCTGGCCCCCGGCCTGGTTATCACCGAGGTGGGCCGGCAGCCCGTGAACAACCTGGCCGAGTTCAACGCCCAGGTGAAGAAGGCCGGCGGCAAGACCCTGCTTCTCTTCATCCAGAGCCCCAACGGGGCCCAGAAGATCACCCTGGCCATCCCGCCCCGCTGAACCTGCCTGTGACCCGATCCGGAGCCCCGGTCCACCCGGGGCTCCGGCCGTTCAGGGTAAACTCGAAGGTTCAACCAGGGTAAGGATCAATCATGGGCCTGCGCCTCCTTCTTGTGGACAGCGACCGGAGCTTCCTCAAGGAGCACAAGGTCAGCCTGGAGGCGGCCTTCGATCTGGAGGTGGCCAGCTCGCCGGACGGCGTGGTGGAGCGCCTGGAGCGGGGCGGCTTCGCGGCCGCGCTCATCTGCGTCGAGGTGGCGGACAACAAGGGCTACGCGCTCTGCTCGACCCTCCGCCGGCAGCCGGCCCTGGGCGCGCTGAAGATCGCCCTCATCAGCGCCAAGGCCACGGAGGAGGAGTACCGCAGGCACCAGAGCCTCAAGGGCCGGGCGGACGTCTATTTGCGCAAGCCCATCGCCCCCAGCGCCCTGGTGGCGGCCCTCTCGCCCCTGGTGCCCGCCCGCGCGGTGGATCCGGACAATCCCCTGGGCGACTTGGCGGACGTGGAGGGGGGCGACGACTGGCTGGACAACCTGCGGGGCGCCATGGCCCCGTCGACGCCGAAGCCGGCGCCGGTGCCGGCGCCGTCGCCCAGCCCCGAACCGCCGCCCCCCGCTCCCGTCCCCACCGCCGCGAAACAGAGCCGGTCCACGCGGCCCCCGGACACCACTCGCGCCCACCTGCTGGAGGAGCAGGTCGTCGCCCTGCGCGAGGAGCTGCGGGTGCGGGACCAGCAGCTCCGGGAGGCCGAGGATTACCTCCATGAGCGCATCGGGGCCGCCACCCTGAACCTCGATGAAATCGCGGCCCGGGACCGGGATCTCGCCGCGGCCCGGCAGGAGGCCGAGGACGCCCGGACGACCTCGGACCGGCTCCAGAAGGACCTGGCAGCGATGAAGTCCGCCATGCAGGTCCAGGAGCGCGAGCAGACGGAACTCAAGGCCCGCCTGAAGCAGGCGGAGGCCAAGCTCGCCGCCAGCGTCGCCGGCGCCGAGGAGCGGGAGCAGGAGCTACAGTCCTGCCAGGAGACGCTCCAGCAGCGCGAGAAGGAGGCCCTCCGGCTCACGTCCCAGGTGGCGGGGCTGCGCCAGCAGCTCGACGAGACCCTCGTCCAGCACGACGGCGAGCGGCTGGAGCTGATGAACGGGATGGACCAGAAGGAGGCGGAGCTGGCCCGCCTGAAGCAGGAGTTGGCGGAACAGCGGGAGGCCCACGCGGTGCTCGAGCGGGAGAAGCAGGCCGCCTACGGCCAGCTTTCCGAGCACCGGGACCGCCTCCGGAACCTGGACACCCTCCTCCGGGAAGTCCAGGACCACCTGCGGCGGGGATCCGACCTCGCCAAGGGCTGAGGATCCCGATGTCCCTCCTCGCAGCCCTCGTCTGCGTCGCCCTCCTCCTGCTCAGCGCGTTTTTCGTGATGGCGGAGTTCGCGGCGGTGCGCGTACGGCCCACGCAGCTGGAGGCCCTGGCGGACGCCGATTCCCGCGCGGCCTCCGCGCTGGAGGTCCATCGCGCGCTGGGCCATCATCTTTCCTCGATCCAGGCCGGCATCGTGCTTTGCGCCCTGGCCCTGGGCGCCGTGGGAGAGGAGCTGTTCAGCCACCTCTTCCGCGCCCTGTTCGGCCACCTGCCCTGGCCGGCGATGGTCGCGCCCGTGAGCTCCGGCCTCGCCCTGCTGGTGATGACCACCCTGGACGTGGTGCTGGCGGAGCTGGTGCCCCGGAGCCTGGCCATCCGCGCCGCCCTGCCCTGGGCCCTTCGCACCGCCGCCCCCCTGCTGGCCTGGTCCCGCCTGGTGCGCCCCCTGACCTGGGTCCTCATCCGCCTGAGCCACCTGGTGCTGCGGGCCGTGGGCATCCATCCCGAAGCCGGCGTGGAGGACCTGGTGCCCTCCGAGGCCGAGTTCCGCCGCATGCTCGAGCGCAGCCAGGCGGAAGGCCGCCTGGACCTTGACCGCAAGGAGCTCATCGAGAACCTGTTCGACTTCAGCCGGCGCACCGTGAAGGAGATCGCCGTGCCCCGGGCGCAGGTGGTGTCCTTCGACCTCCACCAGGACCTGGAGGCCAACCTGGCCCTGGCCCGCACCACCATCCACACCCGCATCCCGCTGGTGGAGGGCGATCTGGATCGGGTGGTGGGCGTCGTGCACCTCAAGGAGCTGCTCTGGGCCATGCAGGACGGCCCGGCGCCCGTGGACCTGCGGGCCCTGGCCCGGCCGGCCTTCTTCGTGCCGGAGATGAAGCCCATCCAGGGCCTGCTGCTGGAGTTCCAGCAGCGCAAGCAGCATCTGGCCTTGGTGGTGAACGAGCACGGCGGCGTGGACGGCCTGGTGACGCTGGAGGACGTGCTGGAGGAGCTGGTGGGCGAGATCCAGGACGAGTTCGACCGCGAGGCGATCCAGTTGCGTAAGACCCGGGGCGGGGCCTGGCTGGCCCAGGGTGACGTCATGCTGGAGCAGCTGGTGGATCACCTGGGGCTGGACCTCCAGGCCGAGGCGGGCTCCGTGAGCCTGGGCGGCTTCTTCCAGGAGCGCCTGGGCCGGGTGCTGCGTCCGGGCGACGAGCTGCGGCTCCAGGGCTGGCGCATCCGCGTGCTGTCCATGCGCGGCCTGGCCCCCGGGCAGTTCCTGCTGAAGCCCCTGCCGGCGGAGCACGGCGCCACGGAAGACGCCGATGCCTGAGCCCCTCGATGGGTTTCTTCTGGCCGCGGGCCTGGGCACGCGCATGGGCCCCCTGAGCGCCTGCCTGCCCAAGCCGGCCTGGACCCTGCGGGGGAGGCCGCTCCTGCAGTGGGGGGCCGAGGCCCTGCGCCGCGCCGAGACCGCGCGGATCGCCTGCAATGCCCACCTGCACCCGGAGCGCCTGCGGGCCGTGGCCGACGGGATCGAAGTCTGCGACGAGCCGCAGCTGCTGGGCAGCGCCGGGGGACTGCGCCACGCCCTGGGGCGCGTGGCGGCTGAGCTGCTGGTGTGGAACGCCGACATCTGGGCCGACGAGGTGCCCTTCGATCTGTTGCGGACCCGGCACCGCGAGGGCCATGGCGGGGTTAGGGCGACGCTCAGCTGGCTCCTGGTGCCCCACCCCGGCGGGGACTGGAACCCCGTGTGGATGGATCACGAGGGCCGGGTCCTGCCGAAGGGCGTGACGGGTCCCTGGGGTCCCTACCACTTCACCGGGGCCGCCGCCTGGTCCCCGGAGGCCCTGGCCCTGCTGCCGGAGGGCCCCAGCGAGGTGAACGACCTGAGGCCCCGGCTGCCCTTCCACCACGGCGTCGTGGTCGAGCCCTTCCCCTGGCGGGAGGTGGGGACGCCCCGGGCTCTCATCGAGGCCGCCGCGGACCTGGCGCCCGACCAGGAGGGACGGATCCCGGGCTGCTACCTGCACCCGACGGCCCGCCCGGCGGGGCAGCTCACCCGCTGTGTCCTGGGACCCGGTGCGGCGCCTCCGGCGGCTGTCACGGACGAGGACGCCCTCTGGTTCGAGGAGGATGGTAATCAGGTGCGGCTGGGGCTCTGAGGGTTACTCCTCCTTCAGGTCGAAGTCCGCGACGCGGCCCTCGCCGTCCAGCGTGAAGGTCCACGCCACCACCACGCCCGAGGTGTGGAAGACGCGGTAGGTCCGGAGGCGCCGCCCCTCCCGCCGCTCCTCGCCGAGGAAGACCATCCGCTGGACCGGGCCATAGGGTGGCAGCTGGAGATCCAGCCACCCGGCAGCTTCGGGCAGGCTCTTCGCGGCCTCGCCGCTGAAGGCCGAGGCCTCGGCGCGGCCCTGGGCCAGGGCCGCCATCAGGGCGGCATGGCGGGTGGTGAGGGCGGGGTCCGGATCCGCCGGCGCCGCTTCCAGGGCCAGGGGGCCGGGGCCCAGCAGGCGCGCCGCGATGGCGCGGGCCAGCACCGGGGCGAGCCGCTGCTGGTTCGTGAGGACGATGACGCCCAGCCGCTCCTGGGGGAGGTAGATCACGTCCGCCAGGGCGGGGCCACCGCTGTGGCCACCCCAGGGCCGCCCCGCCAGGGTGCCCACGGCCCAGGCCGCGCCGAAGGAGGCCGGATGGCCGTCGTTCAGGCGGAAGGGCTTCCACAGGGTCTCCCGCCCGGCACCGAGGAGCTTGCCCTGGTCCAGGGCCAGGAGAAAGGCGGCCAGGTCCCGCAGGCTCACGAAGGCGCCCCCGGCGGCATAGGTGTGGGGCGGGTAGCGGAACCAGTGGAGGCGCTGGCGGTCTCCCTGCCACTGGTACACGCGGGCCCGGCCGGGGATCACCTCCGCCGTGCGGGTGAGGCCCGCCTCCGTGGCGTCCTCGAAGGCGCAGCCGGCAGTTCCAATGCGCTGCCAGATGCGCGCCCGCAGCAGTTCCTGGAAGGGGCGGCCGCCGGCCTTCTCCAGGATCAGGGCCAGCACGGAGAAGTCGTCGGATCCGTAGGCGGAGACCGCCCCGGGCGCGGCGGCCAGGGGCTCGGCCAGGGTGCCCTTCACGGCCTGCTCCAGAGTGATCGGTCCGCCCATGGCCATGACCGGCTTCAGGCCCGAGGCGTGGGCGGCCAGCTGCCGCACCGTGACGGCCCGCCAGGCAGGCGGCACGTCGCCCAGGTAGGTGGAGATCGGCGCGTCGAGGCGGAGCCTGCCCTCCTCCACCAGCTGCATGAGCAGGACGCCCGTGAACAGCTTGGTGCTGGAGGCGATCTGGAAAGGGGTGTCGGGCGTGACGGGGCTCCCGGACTCCAGGCTGGCGGTGCCGTAGGCGGCCAGCTTCTCGATCCGGCCCTGGCGGAGGATGGCCACCGCGGCACCGGGAATGTGGGCGTGGGCCATGTGGCCGCGGACGAGGGCATCCACGGCGTCCTCCGCCCGCAGGGGGAGGAGGAGGGCCAGCAGGCAGGCGAGCAGGCGCATGGGGGCTCCGGGAATGGGGGGTCTACGACAGGGATCGTGTGGGGTTGAGCCCCCCATTCCCGGCCAGGAACGCCATGCTCCGATCACCCTCTGGGATTACCCTGAAGGGATGGACCCCCGCCTCGCCCGCGCCCTGGCGCGCTGGAACCTGTCGGATCCGCATCCCCTTGCCGGGGACGCGGGTGCGCGCCAGTACACGCGGGTGGCCCATCCCCAGCTGGGCACGGCGCTGGTGGTCCTGCATCCCCTCGACACCCCCGACAAGCCCGACGACAGCTACTTCGAGTTCCGGGCCCTGCAGGCCTATCTGGATCCGGTGCTGCGGGTGCCGACCATCCTCCAGTGCGACGACGGGGACCGCTGCCTGCTGGTGGAGGACCTGGGCGACACCTCCCTGGAGCGCCGCCTGGTGGAGCATCCCGAGGAGGAGCTGCGCTGGGCCGAGCAGGCGGGCTGGCTCCTGGCCACCCTGGCCGGCCCTCTCACCTTGGGGGCCCCCGCCCACGCCTTCTTCATGGGCCGCGTCTTCGACCAGGCCAAGTTCGCCTTCGAGTGGGAGTACTGCCGCGTCAACTTCTTCCATGACTTCCTCCAGAAGGATCCGCCCCGCTGGCTGGACCGCATGATGGAGGAGGCCCACGCCAGCCTGGAGACCCGGGCCCACTTCTTCGCCCACCGCGACTTCCACGTGCGCAACCTCATGGTCCACGGGGACCGGCTGGTGGTCATCGACTTCCAGGACGCCCGCCGGGGCGCCGCCACCTACGACCTGGCCAGCATCCTCTACGACGGCTACTGGGACTGGTCCCGGGAGGCCGGACGCGCCCTGGTGGGACCCCTCCAGACCGAGCTGGGCTGGAATCACGAGGCCCTGCTGGAGGAGCTGAACCTCAGCGCCCTCCAGCGGAATCTCAAGGCCCTGGGCACCTTCGGCCATCAGCTCGTGCACCGCCACAAGTGCCACTTCGCCCCGGCCATCCCCCGCACCCTGCGGCACCTGCGCGGCCACTTCCAGCGCATGAACCACCAGGATGGCGTCCTGGCCGCCGAGCACATGCTGCGCCTGGCGGAGGACCGGCTGCTGAAGGGCTGAGTCACAAGCCGCCCCCGGCGCCCTGGGAGGCTGGTGAAGCGGGTTATGCTCTTGGCCATGTCCTCCGTGGAGCGCGAGTCCAACCCCCTGATGCAGGCCCGGAAACTGGTCAGGGGCAAGGCGCTCTCCCAGCAGGATCTCCAGCTGCTGAAGGAGATCCTCCTGTTCACGGAAGGGGAGCTGGGACCCCTGCTGGACTCGGGTTCCAGCCAGGCGGCGCCCGCGCTGGCCGCGCCCCAGCAGGCGAAGCTCCAGCGCTCCCTGGGCCTGTTCCTGGTCTTCCTCAACCACCTCTCCGGCCCGAAGCAGGGGAAGGACCGCGTGGCCATGGGGCTGGTCCTGTCCCATGCCCTGAACGAGCTGAAGGCCCTCGCCCAGGAGGCCCACCTCGAGGTCCTCCAGACCCACAAGGAACCGGCCTGGGTGGTCTACCTCCTGGACCTGGTCGCCTCCCTCCGGACCATGGCCACCTCCTTCGGGCCGGAGGACCCCTTCCAGCTCCTGGATGACTGGGCGGCCTTCCTGCAGGAGCGCCGGGACAGCTTCAAGGAGCTGCTGGCGGTCCTCGTGGACGGGCCCGGGGGCGAGGAGCGGGTGTCCCAGCTCAACAGCCGCATGAAGGCCCTCAACCGGGCCCTCCAGGGCGCGGAGGGCCGGCCCATCGAGGCCATCCACCGGCTGGTGGACCTCCTGGAGACCTTCGTGCCCCGGGAGACCCTCTCGCGGGTCGAGCCCCTGCTGCTGGTCCAGCACGTGCTGGACACCCTCCGCCTGATCCTCCTGTGGCCCCTGGACCAGGGGATCAACTGGGGGGCCCTGGAGCAGATCCGGGGCAGCCTCACCTGGCTCTGGAACCACCTCGGCTGGTCGCTGCCCCGCTATGACAGCGGGCGGCTGGAATCCATGCTGACCCAGGAGGTCCGGGCCACCCTCAAGGGGGTGCGCGGTTCCCAGCCCAAGGCCTTCCGCGTGCTCGCCCACAGCCTGGCCTCCCACCTGACCATCCTGGGCCTCGTGGATCCGATCCCGCCGGCGGGGAACATGACCGAGCAGGAGCGCTACGCGGCCGTGCCCATCTATTTCGTCGTGGAACGGGAGCTGGCGCGGCTCGGGGACCAGCTGGGCCGGAGCAAGATCATGGAGGGCCTCCCGAAGGGGACGGAGGAGACCCTGCTGCTGTCGGCCTTCCTTCAGCAGGCGGTGTTCACCCTGAGCCAGGACCTGACCAGCATCCACGAGCTGCTGCACGAGGCCCTGGCCCAGGCGGACGCCGACCACCTCGCGCTCACCCTGGACCACCTGAAGAGCGGCCTCATCAACCACCAGCGGCAGCTGATGGCCGACCTGGTGAGGACCTTCTCCGCGGAGCTGCGGCAGAGCATGTTCCCGAATTCCCCCACGCTGAAGGACGAGGGCGACCAGCTGCGCCAGCGCCTCTACCGCCTGTGGGAGCAGCTCGCCCGGCTCCTGCCCAAGCTCCGCGCCCAGGTCCGCGAGAAGGACTACCTGCGGCTTTCGCTCACGCTCTTCCAGGCCCACAACCACGTGAACGCCTTCCGCCGGAGCCCGGAGTTCTTCCTCATTCGGGCCCGCGACCGCTCGGAAATGGACCGGCTGACCGCGGCCTTCGGCCGCATCCTGGACGCCCAGAGCGACCTGGAGTTCGCGCTGGTGAGCGGGACCGAGCTGGTGGAGGAGCTGTTCGGCTACCTGGAGGAATTCCTGGGCCGCATCAACGCCCGGATGCCCCTCATCAGCCATGACCTCATGGTGGCCAAGGAGGCCTTCCGCCTCAGCCAGCAGCTGCAGGAATCCCAGGGAGCGGGCCCGGGCCGGACGCGGCTGACCAAGATCCTCATCCAGTCCACCAAGAAGCTGGGCGTCCGCGACCCCCAGACCCTGTCCCTGCTGCGGCGCTGGGTGCGCTCGGAGCGGGGCCGGCGGGAGACGCCGGATCCCATCGACGCCCTCAGCTCCCACCTGGAGCGCCTGGTCACGCGCCTGGAAGCGGCGATGGGTTGAAGGCATCCAGGGGGGTGGCTGGGCCGGGCTCCCTGACCGGTCAATCATTGACCGCCATGGACAGATTCTGATCTAAGAGCGGGATTCCGGATTCGTCGACCCTTAATGTGTAACACGTATCATATGTATTGATAGATTTGCTGGCCGGGATTGGCCGCCGATTTGCAATCCCGGCTGTAGTAGCTGCCGGTTTTCGAACAGCGCCGGGACGCCCTGACGCCCCGGTCCTTCTCGTGTTGAGGGGCCCCATGACCCAACGGAAAAAAATCCTGCTCGTCGACGACTCCAGCACGGTGCTCATGGTCGAGCAGATGATCCTCAAGAACAGCCCCTTCGACATCCTGATCGCGCGGGACGGGGAGGCCGGGTTCGAGACGGCGCTGAAGGAGCGGCCCGACCTGATCCTGATGGACGTGATGATGCCGCGCATGGACGGCTTCGACGCCCTGCGGGAGATCCGCGCCCATGAGGAGATCAAGGACATCCCCGTGATCATGGTGACCACCCGCGGCGAGGGCGTGAACATCGAGACCGGCTACACGGTCGGCTGCAACGACTACGTCACCAAGCCCATCAACGGATCCGAGCTGCTAAGCAAGATCAACAACCTCATCGGTTCCTGACGCCTGGAGCCTTCCCGGTCCCGAACAACCGCAGCCGATTGCTGGAGCTTTCCGTGGCCAACGAACCCAACCAAGAATCCTACGTCCGCCGCGTGCTGGAGGAGACGCGCGAGTACGAGCGCCGCCTCCGCGAGGACAACGAGGGGCTGAGGGAGCTCGTCGCCACCCTCGAGTGCGAGCGGGTGGCGCTCCAGAAACGGGTCGAGGAGCTGGAGGCTGGCGCCAACCAGCAGATGAGCGAGTTGAGCGCCCTGCGGGAGCGGCTGACCGCCCAGGTGAACGCGAACCAGAAGTCCACTGAGCAGCAGCTGGCCATCGAGCAACAGAACACCAACCTGGCGAACCTCTACGTGGCGAGCTACCGGCTCAACAGCGCCCTGGACCGGGCGGAGCTCGTGGACGCCATCCGGGAGATCGTCATCAACCTGGTGGGCTGCGAGGAATTCGCGCTGCTCGAGCCGAACGGTGCCGGCGGATGGCAGATCTGCGACTCCATGGGCCTGCCCGAGGACTTCCTGGCCAGCATGACCCGCCCCGACGGGGTCCTGGCCGGCCACCTGAAGTCCCGGAAGATGCACGTGACGGATCCGGCGGTCCTCAGCATGGATGAGTTGGACGTCTCCAGGCCCTCGGCCAGCATCGTCATGAGCGTCGGGGACGAGACGGTGGGAGCCGTCGCCATGTACCGCCTGCTGCCCCAGAAGTCCGGCCTCGAGCCCCTCGACCGGGAGCTCTTCGACCTGCTGGCCGCGAACGCGGCCATGGCCCTCTACCGGCTGAAGCTTCAGGAATTCGTGAAGGGCGGGAAGTAGCCACCCCCCGACGCTTGACCGCACCAAGGAGACCCATGCCCCACTCGCCCACCCCTGGCTGGATCCCGGCGGATGCCGCCAGCGGTGGTGTATCGGTCTACCTGCATCCCGGGCACCTGCACGTGTCCCTCGTGCCCTGCACCATGACCACGATCCTGGGTTCCTGCGTGGCGGTCTGCCTCTGGGATCCCGTCTCGCGGGTCGGGGGCATGAACCACTTCCTGCTCGCCCACCATCCGGCGGGAGAGCCCGATTCGGCGCGCTACGGCGATTCGGCCACGGACCTGCTGATCGGCGCCGCGGCCCGGGCGGGCGGATCCCTCGGGCGGCTCCAGGCCAAGCTCTTCGGCGGGGCCTGCGTGCTGGGATCGGCGGCCCCCGGCGCCAACCACCTCGGGCTCAAGAACGTGCAGGTGGCCCGGGAGCGGCTCGCCGCCCACGGCATCCGCGTGGTGAGCGAGGACGTGGAGGGCGCCCGCGGCCGGAAGATCCACTTCCAGACCCTGGATGGCGCGGTGCTGGTGAGGACGCTCTAGGAGGCCGCATGGACATCGATCTCAATGCCATCCGCGCCACGTTCTTCGCCGAGACCGGCGAGCACCTGAACGAGTTCGAGGGGGCCCTGATCGAGCTGGAGCGGCAGCCCGGGGACAAGGCCCTGGCCAAGACCATCTTCCGGATCGCCCACACCATCAAGGGGGACGCCTCCATGGTGGGCTACACGGCCATGACGGAATTCGCCCACGGGCTGGAGAGCCTGCTGGAGAAGATCTCCGGAGGGGCCCAGCCCTTCACGCCCACCCTGGCCACCATCCTCCTGCGCTCCGTGGACGCCCTCCGGGCCCTGGCGGGGGCCGAGGATCCGAGCCTGATGCCGGCCGGCACCCGGGAGCTCCTGAACGAGCTGGAAGGCGCCTCGCACGGGGGTGGAACGGCGCAGCAGGAGCCCCAGGCCGGAGCCGAGCGGCGATCCCGGGCCCGGGACACCGCCAAGACCCTCCGGGTGAAGGTGGCCAAGCTGGACCGGATGCTGGACCTGGTCGGGGAGCTGGCCATCAGCCGCGGCCGGCTGGACACCCAGATCGCCACGCTCGCCGGGGCGAAGGCCTCCGCCATCCAGGACGCCCACCGGGACATGGACCGCCTCTTCATCGAGCTCCAGGAGCATGTGATGCAGGCCCGGCTCGTGCCGGTCGGCACCCTCTTCCAGGGGTACACCCGGGCGGTTCGGGACCTGGCCCTCCACACGGGCAAGGAGATCGACCTCGCCATCGAGGGAAGCGACGTGGAAGTGGATAACGCCGTGGTCGAGCAGCTGCGGGAGCCCCTCATCCACCTCCTCAGGAACGCCATCGACCACGGCATCGAGAACGGCGTGGAACGGCGGGCCGCGGGCAAGTCCCCCTGCGGGCACATCAACCTGAGGGCCCGGCACGAATCGGCCTTCGTGATCATCGAAGTCGCCGACGATGGCGGCGGGATGGCGCGGGAGAAGCTGCTGGCGCAGGCCCGGAAGTGGGGCGGCGTGGAGGACGTCGACCGGCTCAGCGACGCGGACCTCCAGGCCCTGATCTTCGAGCCGGGGTTCTCCACGGCCACCCGGGTGACGGACCTCTCCGGACGGGGCATCGGCATGGACATCGTGCGGCGCGCCGTGGAGCGGCTGCGGGGCACCATCTCCGTGAAGAGCCTTCCGGGCCAGGGCACCACGTTCACACTAAGGTTCCCACTGACGCTCGCCATCATCGAGGGGTTCGGGGTCACGGCCGGGGACGAGTCCTACGTCATCCCGCTGGATGCGGTGGTCGAATGCGTCGACCTCCCCGCCGAGCAGCGCAGCGAGGTGGAAGGTTCCGGCGTGCTCAGCCTGAGGGGCGAGCCGCTGCCCTACCTGGGCCTCCAGGAGCTCTTCCGCTTCGGGACGGGCGGCGAGGGCCGCCGGAAGATCGTCGTGGTCCACCATGGCGAAGGCCGCGCGGGGATCGCCGTGGACGACCTCCAGGGCGAGTGCCAGGCCGTGATCAAGCCGCTGGGCAGCCTGTTCAAGCAGACCATCGGCATCTCGGGTTCCACCATCCTGGGCAACGGCCGGGTCGCCATGATCCTGGACGTCCCGGCCCTCCTGCGCGAGGCGGTGATCCGCACCGCGGCCCGCGGCGAGACGCCCTGAGGCGGCTCCGGCCGGAAGTCCCCCCATTTCCGCTTCAGACCCAGACCGTTTCATCCGTTTGTTAAGTAGAAAGGAGTCCCCATGTTCTCGATCCGAGACCTGAAGATCAGGACGAAACTGTTCCTGGCGTTCGGGATCATCGCCGCCCTCCTCGTGGCCGTGGCCCTGGTCGGCAACAACGCCGTCGACCAGCTCAGCCGGGAAGCCAACGGCATCCTGAGCCACGAGTACGTCCTCGCCGAGGCTTTCACGAACATCGGCACGGATACCCTCAACCTGCGCCGCTACGAGAAGGATGTGTTCCTCAACTACGAGGACGCGGCCAAGCGGGAGGGCTACGTCCGGAAGTGGAAGGAGACCCACGCCTCCCTGATCGAGACCCTCGACCAGGTCGAGAAGCGGCTCGAGACCAGTGAGGACAAGGATGCCGTCCGGGCGATCCGCCTGGACCTGGGCACCTACAGCACGGAGTTCGAGCGCGTGCTCCCCCAGATCGACATGGGCCTGTTCAAGACCTCGCAGGAGCTGAACAAGGCGGAGGATCCCTTCAAGGACTCCGTCCACCGGCTCGAGGCCACTGCGGAAAAGGCGATGACCAGGCATGAGAAAGAGATGACCGCGAAGGCCCAGCAGATGCAGGGTTTCTCCCAAGCCGTCCTCCGGATGGTCATGGTGGTCACGATCGCCTCGGTGGTCGCGGCGCTGGTGGTGGCGTGGCGGATCTCCCGGGGCATCTCCGTCCCCCTGCTCCGGGTGGCCGAGGGCATGCGGAAGATGGCCGATGGCGACCTGAGGGACAAGGTCGACGTGTCAGGCAAGGACGAGCTGGCCGAGATGGGCGCCGCCTACAACCGCATGGTGGAGAACCTGTCCCAGACCATCGGAGAGGTGAGGACGGGTGCCAACGCCCTGGCCTCGGCGGCCCAGCAGGTGTCCTCCACCTCGCAGGGGCTCTCCCAGGGGACCAGCGAGCAGGCCTCTTCCGTGGAGGAGACCACCGCCAGCCTGGAGGAGCTGAGCAGCTCCATCGAGCAGAACGCCGACAACAGCCGCCAGACCGAGCAGATGGCCATGCAGAGCGCCCGGGATGCCGACGAGAGCGGCCAGAGCGTGGAGAAGACCGTCGAGGCCATGAAGATGATCGCCGAGCGCATCTCGATCATCGAGGAGATCGCCTATCAGACCAACCTGCTGGCGCTGAACGCGGCCATCGAGGCGGCGCGGGCCGGCGAGCACGGCCGGGGCTTCGCCGTGGTGGCCACCGAGGTCCGCAAGCTGGCGGAGCGCAGCCAGGGCGCGGCCAAGGAGATCAACGAAGTGGCCGGCGGCAGCGTGGGCGTGGCCATCAAGTCGGGCGAGCAGCTGAAGGAGCTCGTCCCCGCCATCCGCAAGACCGCCGAGCTGGTCCAGGAGGTCGCGGCCACGTCGCGCGAGCAGGCCAGCGGCGTGAAGCAGATGAACAAGGCCATGACCCAGGTGGACCAGGTCACCCAGCGGAACGCCTCGGCGGCGGAGGAGCTCTCCTCCACGGCGGAGGAGCTCGCCTCCCAGGCGGAAGCCCTCCAGCAGTTGGTGGCCTTCTTCAAGGTGACCGGGGATGAGGCGGTTGCACGGCACGCCCCCGCCGCCCACTTCATGCATCCGGAACCCGCCCCGCTGGCGGGCCGGGCCATGAAGCCCGCGGTCGCCCTCGGCCAAGACCAGCACTTCAAGCGGTTCTGAGGAGGCGGGGATGGACACGAGCGTTCTGGCCGACCTGGCCAACCACGACCAAAGCCAGTACCTGTCGTTCTTCATCGCGGACGAGGAGTTCGCGGTGAGGATCCTGAAGGCCCGGGAGATCCTGGAGTACGGGACGGTCACCAAGGTGCCCGGGGCCCCTCCGACGGTGCGCGGGGTGATCAACCTGCGCGGCGCCGTGGTGCCCGTGGTGGACCTGGCGCTGAAGTTCGGGCTTCCCGAGCGGGAAGTCACGAAGCGGACCTGCGTCGTGATCGTCGAGGTGGGCGCGGGCGAGGACAAGACGACCATGGGGGTGATCGTGGATTCGATCAGCCAGGTGGTGGACCTTCCGGAGGAGCAGATCGAGCCGGCGCCGGACTTCGGGACCAAGGTCAAGCTGGAGTACCTGCTCGGGATGGGGCGCTCCGGGAAGAAGTTCGTGATGGTCCTGGACATCGACAAGGCCCTGTCCCCCTCCGAGCTCTCCTCGGTCACCGCCATCGCGGGGCAGGCCGCGGAGGCGGCGCTGGAAGGCGCGGACCCCGCGTCAGGCGACTGAAAGGCCACCCCCAGCCATGGACCAACCGCGGCGTCCCGCCTCTCCCGCGTCTGAGGCCGCGGGAGACTACTCGATCCGGAAGGAGGAGTTCCGCGCCTTCCAGGACCTGATTCACCGGGAATCCGGGATCTTCCTCGCGGACCACAAGCTGGCCCTCTTGGGCGGCCGCCTCCACGCGCGACTCCGCGCCCTGGGCCTGACCAGCTACGGGGAGTACTTCAAGGCCGTCCAGAAGGACGAGGCTGAGCGCATCGAGATGCTGGACCGGATCTCGACCAACGAGACCCACTTCTTCCGGGAGCCCCACCAGTTCGAATTCCTGAAGGCCCGCGTGCTGCCCAGGTGGGTGGAGGACGCGCGGGCCGGAAGGCGCCCCCGGTCCATTCGGGTCTGGAGTGCCGCCTGCTCGACGGGGGAGGAGCCCTACTCCATCGCCATGCTGCTGCTGGACCAGCTCCCGTCCGCGGAGGGCTGGTCCATCGAGATCCTGGGCACCGACATCTCCACCCGGGTGCTGCAGAAAGCCAAGGACGCAGTGTGGCGCATCGAGAAGGCCGAGGAGATCCCCACG
Source organism: Geothrix paludis (assembly GCF_022808815.1). Lineage (GTDB taxonomy): Bacteria > Acidobacteriota > Holophagae > Holophagales > Holophagaceae > Geothrix > Geothrix paludis. The sequence continues at coordinate 129,979 of NZ_JAKZLC010000006.1, forward strand.
CCCTACCTCAAGGCCTTCATGCTCGAAGGGACGGGCCCCGAGAAAGGCAAGATGAAGGCCGGGCCGGAGATCCGGTCGCTGGTCTCCTTCTCCCGGATGAACCTGAACAGCCGGCCCTACCCCGTGCCCGGCGGGTTCGACATCATCTTCTGCCGGAACGTCCTGATCTACTTCAACACGGCCACCAAGGCGGGGGTGGTGGAGGAGCTGCTGGCGCACCTGGCGCCGAGCGGCCTGCTGCTCCTCGGCCATGCCGAAAGCCTCCACGGCCTCACCGAGCAGGCGCGCAGCGTGGGACCCACCATCTACGCGCCGCTCCAGTCCACCTACTTCAGCGGGCAGAAGCTGCCACGGCTGCGCTGACCGTGATTTCAGGGGCCGGGCACGGCCGCCGATAAGAACCCTGACGTACGTATTCTCTTGTCTCGCGGCATCGGGCCACGTACTTCTTTAGCCAGGCCAGGACCACGCAGGCAGGTGGAGCGCGATGTCAGAACTCCAGCGGAACCCCGGACAGCTCCCGATCCAGGTCCTGGTCGTGGACGATTCGGCCGTGGTCCGGCAGGCGCTCACGGCCATCCTGGGCCAGGAGCGGGACATGCGGGTGGTGACCGCGCAGGATCCCATCTTCGCCCTCCAGAAGATGCAGACCCTGAGGCCGGACGTCATCGTCCTGGACCTCGAGATGCCCCGCATGGACGGCATCACCTTCCTGCGCCGGCTGATGAAGGACGATCCCCTGCCCGTGGTGATCTGCTCGAGCCTGGCCGCGCGGGGGGCGGAGGCGGCCATGCTGGCCCTCGAGGAGGGGGCCCTGTCGGTCATCACCAAGCCCCAGCTCGGCGTCCGGGACTTCCTGCACGAGTCGGCCATGCAGATCATCGACACGGTGCGCGCCGCCGCCCACTCCCGCCTGCGCCGGAGGCGGGCCGCGCCCCAGCACCGGCCGCCCATCGAGACCGGGGTGCCTGTGCTGGGGACCACCACGGACCAGGTGGTGGTGGTGGGGGCGTCCACGGGGGGCACGGAGGCGCTCCGGGAGCTGCTGTCCACCATGCCGGTGGATTGCGCGGGCATCGTGGTCGTCCAGCACATGCCGGAACTGTTCACCGCGGCCTTCGCCAAGCGGCTCAACGAGGTCTGCCGGATCGAGGTGAAGGAGGCCGAGGACGGGGACGGGATCCTCGTGGGACGCGCCCTGATCGCCCCCGGGAACCGCCACACGGAGGTGGCGCGGTCCGGCGGCCGCTACGTGGTCCGCGTGAGCGACGGGCCCCTGGTCTCCCGCCACCGCCCGAGCGTGGACGTCCTGTTCCACTCCGCCGCCCGCGCCGCCGGGTCCAACGGGGTGGGCGTGATCATGACGGGGATGGGCGATGACGGCGCTAACGGCATGCTGGAGATGAAGCGGGCCGGCGCCTACAACCTGGCTCAGGACGAAGCCTCCTGCGTGGTGTACGGCATGCCCAAGGAGGCGGTGGAGCGGGGCGGGGTGGACGCTGTGGTGCCGCTCCAGGCGCTGCCGAAGGCCATCCTGGACGCCGTGCGGCGTGGGTGGCGGGGCTGAGGCGCCCACTCGGCCGCTATTCAGCTTTGATGCGCACCGAGAAGGAGTACATCTTCGAGTTGGAGTACCGCGTGACCACGCGGAAGTTCCGCAGCAGGTACCAGCACCGGGCCTTCACGTTGCCGTCCGGGGTGGAGGACCAGAGGTTGGATTCGTCGTCCGGATTCAGGAAGTCGCCGTACGGGTTCCGGTGGCCCACGAAGGGGATCTCCAGGATGGCCTGACCATTCGCCAGACGGCTGTTGTCGCTCAACCCCGGGATGGCGTCGAAGATCGTGCCCCACTCGTCGTCCGAGGGGATGCGGGACCCGAACAGCTTCATGGCGGCGTGCCAGGTGAACAGGGTGTTCCCGTTGAACTCGTAGATGCCCTCCCGGTGGTCCGGAGCGGCGACTTCGTTGTGGCGCCGGAGCCCGATGCCCCCCACCTCGACGGAATCCGGGTGGACGGTGATGGCGTGGACCTTGGCCAGCTCTTCCGGAGTGCTGGCGTAGCGCTCCTCCAGCTCCTGGAGGAACTGGACCACGGGGTCGTCCGCCGGGGCGGTGTGGCGGGCGGGAGAGGGCGTCGGGGCGGGCCTCTCCGGCTGGAGCCGGACGGTCCCCAGCAGGAGGTCGGCCTCCTGCTGGAAGGTGGACAGGGGAACCTGGATGCCCGCCTCGATCAGCTTGGCGGCCCGGGCGATGCGTTCGGACAGCACGCCGTGGATCAGGAGCGCCTCCTCGTGGAGGCGGATGATCTCCGGGGTGTCCAGGGGAGCCGGGGGGCTGGGGGCCGGGTGGAACAGGAGCTGGGCACCCGCGGGGGTCAACTCCTTGCCCCGGGATGGCTCGAAGCTGGGGCGTGTGTCTTCATGGAGGAGGTCGGGCGGGATGGCCCTGGGGGGCGGCTGGATGACGGGGGGGATCCGGCCGGAGGTCTCCGGAGAGGAGGATCCCTCCGCTGGCGCGCGCAAAGCCTCATCCCGCAGCCTCAGGCCCTCCAGGAGCACCATGGCCGTGCTCTCCCGGATGGAGTGCATGGGCGCCTCGGTGCCCTCCTGCATGTCGAAGTTGCCGCCCTTCCAGGCGATGAGGTCGTAGACCGCCTGGGCCCCGGTGACCTGGTCCCGGACCGCGTGGACCACCTGGCCGTCCTTGAGCCAGACGCGGCCCGTCTGCCGGCCCAGCCGCACGGTCAGGCAGCCCGTGTTCCGGGTGGCGGAGTAGAGCTGGACGAGGTCCACGAACCCCAGGCTCAGGGAGCCGGTGAAGCCGCCCTGGTTGGACTGGATGGCGAGATCGACCTCTTCGATGAGGGCCTTGGGGGCGAACGGCTTCTCGACGAAGCCGAAGGCGCCCCGCTGGTCGATCTCCTTGCGCATCTGGGGGCTGCCGAAGGCCGTGATGAAGATGATGGAGAGGTCCGGCTGGATCTTCTGGGCCTGGATCATCAGGTCGATGCCGTTCACCACGGGCATCTGGAAATCGGTGATCAGGACGTCGATCTTCTCCCGATGGAGGAGGGACAGGGCCTCCATGGGGTTGGAGCAGATCTTGAAATCCACGGTCGGGCGCTCGCGTGCGAAGTGCTGAGACACCGACCAGAGGAGATCCTCTTCGTCATCCACCATCAGGACACTGGCCATGGTCGAATGAGATGCAATGGGGAGGCCAAGTGTTTGCATGATATTAATTGAATGAAATACTGATCTTGCGTGTCGTTGGGGCCGAATCCGAAGCAGCGATTCGGATCATTTATTAACCAGGTGATCAGTCTTTGACCGGGTAGGCCCCGGCCTTCCGGAGCCAGGACCGGAGGGTCACCCGGGTCACGCCCAGGGTCCTCGCCGTCTGGCTGAGGTTGCGTCCGGAGGCCTCCCAGGCGTCCACCATCCGGCTCCGCATCGTATCCTCCAGGCGCTCCTGGGGCGCGGGCGGCAGGGGGCTGGCGGAGGAGCCCGCGATCTCGGGGGGCAGGTCCGCCAGCTGGATCTCGGCCCTGGGCGTGAGGATGGTGGCGCGCTCGAGGACGTTGCGCAGCTCGCGGATGTTCCCGGGCCACCGGTAGCGGGTCAGGGCCGCCATGGCCTCGGCGGAGCAGCCCGAAGGGGCGGTGCCCATGCTCTCCCGGAACTTCGCCAGGAAGCAGTCCACTAGGAGCGGAATGTCCTCCAGCCGCTCCCGCAGCGGCGGCAGGTGCACGGCCAGGACCTTGAGGCGGAAGTAGAGGTCCTCCCGGAACCGGCCGGCCTCCACGAAGGCCGAGAGCTCCCGGTGGGTCGCCGCCACGATGCGGACGTCCACCTGGATCTCCCGCTCGCCGCCCACCCGGCGGAAGGGGTGCCCTTCCAGCACCCGCAGCAGCTTGGGCTGGAGGTCGAGGGGGAGCTCCCCGATCTCGTCCAGGAAGAGCGTGCCCCGAGAGGCCAGCTCGAACAGGCCCCGGCGGGCCGACTTGGCGCCCGTGAAGGCGCCGGCCTCGTGCCCGAACAGCTCGGATTCCACCAGCTCCTTGGGCAGGCAGGCCGCGTTGACCACCACGAAGGGGCCATCCTTCCGGGGACTGGCGCGGTGGACGAAGCGGGCGGCCAGCTCCTTGCCGGTGCCCGTCTCCCCCGTGATGAGCACGGGGGCATGCACGGCTCCCGCTGCCTGGGTGAGGGCCCGCATGGCCCGCTGGAAGGCCGGGGCCGAGCCCACGATCCCCTCGCCCGCCATGGACTGGCGCCGCATGGCCTCGAGGCTGCGGCGGAGGGTGCTCTGCTCGAGGGCGGCCGAGAGGCTCGAGAAGAGCGTCTCGGCCCCCACCGGCTTGGTGAGGTAGTCCGAGGCGCCGAGGCGGAGGGCCCGGATGGCGGAAGCCGCCTCGTCGCGGGCGGTGAGGACGAGGACGGGCGTGGTGGGATCCTGGGCCAGGAGGCCCTTGAGCAGGTCGTGCCCGTCCTCGTCGGGCAGGCCGAGATCCATCACCACCAGGTCGTGGAGGGCCCGGGCGGCCAGGCTCCTCGCCTGGGCGGCCGTGGCGGCGCGTTCGACCTCGTACCCCTGGCGGCTCAGCAGCCCGGTGAGGGCGAAGGCCAGGTCATCGTCATCTTCCGTCAACAGCACCCTGGGCACGAGGGGCCTCCCGTGGGAGCGAGAGCAGGAGGCAGGTCTCCTGCTGGGGGATGGAGGTGGCCACCAGGCTGCCCTGGTTCTCCAGGGCCAGGCGGTGGGCGATGGCCAGCCCGATCCCGGTCCCCTTGGGCTTGGTGGAGAAGAAGGGCGAGAAGATCTTGGTCAGCAGCTGGGGCGGGATGCCGGGGCCGTCGTCGCAGATGCGGATGTGGGTCATGGTCTGGCCGCGGAGGGTTCCCGCGGAGGCCGCCTCGATCCGGATACGGGTGGGGTCCTTCACCGCGTCCAGGGCGTTCTCCAGGAGCGCCACGAGGATGCTCACGGTCTGCACCTCGTCCGCGTAGACCGTGAGGCCGCCGGGCGGAACGGAGAGGGTGGGGCTGGTGCCGAAGGGACGCAGGCGGCCCTCCAGGCTCTCCATGGAACGGAGCACCATGGACTTCACGTCGAGGACCTTGGGGGTGGGCACCGAGGGACGGCTGAAGTCGAGGAAGACCTTCATGAGCGATTCGATGCGCAGGGCGAGCTTCTGGAGGCGCTCCACGCACTCCAGCTGGGGGCCGGGCTGGAGGTCCTGGTTCAGGAGCTCGCAGAGGGTCCGGATGGAGGCGAGGGGGTTCCGGACTTCGTGGGCGAAGGAGGCGGCCAGCTGCCCCAGGTCCGAGTAGCGTTGGCGCTGGCGCTCGTTCTCCTGGAGGTTCCAGAACTCCGCCTTCTGCCGGATGGCCGCCGAGAGCCCATCGAAGAGGACATCGGGCGTGACGGGCTTGGTGAGGTAGTCCGTGGCCCCGTACCGGAGGCCCCGGATGGCGGAAGCCGCGTCGTCGCGGGTGGTCATGACGAGGATGGGCAGGCTGGGGTGCTGGTACGACAGCCCGCGCAGCAGCTCGAACCCGTCCTCGTCCGGAAGGCCCAGGTCCATGATCAGCGCATCGTAGGCCGTCCGTGAGAGGCAGTCCCTCGTCTCCGAGGCGTTGGCGGCCCACTCGACCGAACAGCCGCGGGTCCTCAGGATCTCCTCGGCCATCATCGCCGTGACCGGATCGTCTTCGGTGAGCAGAATCGAGTACATGGGATCCAGGGGAGGGCCGGGCGGGCCGGAGCCGCGCGCGGCCTGGCGCGGGTTTCTTCAGGGTACCGCAAAGGCGAGGCAGGGCCCCGGGTTTCCGGGCCCGGGAAAACAGGGGATCATGTCCTTCGGCCACCGCCATGCAACCGCCCCCCCTGCCTCCCGATGAAGCCTTCCGTCTGGAGGTGGTGCGGAGCCTCGGCCTCCTGGACACGCCGGCGGAAGCGCGCTTCGACCGCATCGCCCGGGCGGCGGCCCGGTTCTTCCAGATGCCCGTCGCCTTCGTGAGCCTGGTGGACGCCACCCGCCTGTGGCTCAAAGCTCGGCAGGGGTTCGACCAGACCGAGGCGCCGCGGGACCTGTCCTTCTGCGGCCACGCCATCCTGGCCTGGGAGCCCTTCGTCGTGGAGGATGCAAGTCTTGATGAACGGTTCGCGGACAATCCCCTGGTCGTCGGCCCTCCCTTCATCCGGTTCTACGCGGGCATGCCCCTGCGAGGCCCCGGGAACGCCCTGGTGGGAACCCTCTGCGTGATCGACCGCCTTCCCCGCGCCTTCTCGCGCTCGGACCGGGAGTACCTGCAGGACCTGGCCGCCTGGGCGGAGCTGGAGCTGATCCATCCCCCCGCGGGGGCCGGGAATGCCGTGGCACCCGCGGGAACGGCCGTCCATGCTCCGCAGGCGCTGGACCGGGACGCCCACCTGAAGCTCATGCTCCAGGCCCTGCCGGACTTCCTGTTCCGCCAGGATCGCCAGGGGACGTACCTGGAGGTCGTGGCGCGCTCCACGGGCGACCTGGTCAAGCCCCCCGAGCAGCTCCTGGGGCACACCATCTCCGAGGTCCTGCCTCCAGGGGAGGCCATGGCCTTCCTTCAGGGCATCGGCGAGGTGCTCGACACCGGGGAGACGCGCACCATCGAATACCACCTCACCATCGACGGCCGCGGGGAGGATTTCGAGGCGCGCATCGTGCCCTGCGAGCCCGGCCAGGTCCTCAGCATCGTCCGCAACATCTCGGCCCGTCGCGATCACGAGCGCATGCAGGAGCGCTTCCTGCGCACGGTCATCCACGAGCTGCGGACGCCCCTCTCCAGCATCAGGAGCAGCCTGGAACTGATGCTCGAGCAGGAGCGCGCCGACGGCCTGTCCGGGAAGGCCCGGGATTTCGCAGCCATGGCCCACACCAACACCGTGCGCCTCGCCCGCATCGTGGACGACATCCTCGGCCAGGCGAAGCGCGGCTACCTGTCCGTCTCTCTGCGGCGCTGCAACCTCCAGGCCCTCGCCCGTCAGGCCGTGGAGATGGTCCAGGCCTACAGCGACTCCTTCGGCGTGCACCTGCCCCTGCAGCTCTGCTCGGAGGAAGCCGAGGTTCGCGCGGATCCCGACCGGGTGATCCAGATCCTGGTGAACCTGCTGTCGAACGCGGTGAAGTACAGCCCTCCAGGGGAATCCGTGGTCACGCGCGTCCTGCCATCCGGGACCGGCTGGGCGGTGGAGGTGGAGGACCACGGCCCCGGCATCCCGGCGGCCTTCCAGCCCAGGGTCTTCCAGGAGTTCTCCCAGGCCGGCGGTCCCCACCAGCAGCCTGGAAGCGGGCTCGGGCTCTCCATCTCCCGGTCCTTCGCCCAGTCCATGGGGGGCGCCATGGCCTTCGAATCCGAACCCGGGCGCACGGTCTTCCGCCTGGAGCTTCCGGTGTCGCTCCGCCCCTCCGCGCCGGACGACGGAGGGCCGGGCCGGCCCACCGCCATCCTGCATGTGGAGGACGACGATGTGGTAAGCGAGCTGCTGGCCAGCGCCCTGGAAGGCGTGGCGAGGGTCGATCACGTCAGCACGCTGGAAGCGGCCCGGCAGCGGATTGCGGAGGGTCGCTGGGGCCTGGCGGTCCTGGACGGCATGCTGCCCGACGGAGCCGGCGCCGACCTGCTGCCCCTCCTGCGCGAGGCCTATGGCGCGGACTTTCCGGTGGTCCTCTACACCGGGGACAGCCAGTCGGTGGAATCGGACGGAGCGTTCATCCATGTGCTCATGAAAGGGCGCTGTGGGCCCGACGAGATCCGCCGGGTCGTCCAGGGAGCCCTGGAAAGACGCCTGCGGCGCTGAAGAAGCCGGCCCACGCCACCCGCCCCGGACCGCCGGGTCACTGTGGCGCGTGGGCCCTGAGGTGGTCGCGGAAGGCCTGGATGGAGGCGGCGCCGACCTCCTGGAATTCTGCCAGGGCGGATCGGCAGGCCGCCGGATCGCCGCCCTTCGCGGCCGTCTCGATGGCCGCGGCGCGGGACCGGAGCATCGCCAGCCCGATGCTCCCAGCGGAGCCCTTCAGGCGGTGGGCGGAGGCGCGCACCCGCCCCAGATCCGCGGCCTCGATGGCCTCCCGCAGGTGGAGGCCCTCCTCGGCGAAGCGGTGTTCGAACAGATCGACCATCTGCAGGAGTCGCGCCTCGGGGATCCCATGCTGGAGGCAAGTGTCCAGGTAGGCGCAGTCCAGGAGGGGGGACCGGGGACGAGCCCCATCCTCCTCCTGGCCTGAAGGGCGCTGTCGATCGGACATGCCCGCCTCCCCAGGAAATAGTCTAGGCCGTTCAAGCCATTTCCTGGCGGCGCGATCAGGCGATGCCTGAATCTCCTGATTCGGCGGACCGCCTCGAGATCCGCGCGCCTGGTGCGGTTTCCGACCCCAGGGTTCGACGGATGTCGTGGCCGGCAAAAAATGTCGCGACTGCTTCCAGGGCTCTGCCGGTTCCGCCCAGGCTAGACTGGCCGATCTCCTTCCACCGCCGACCCGCTCCTCCGCGCCTTCGCGCCGGGCCCCCGGCGACGGCGGGAGGCGCTGGAGGCATCCATGTCCATCACGCGATCCCTGGGCTCACCGGCCCTCACGCTGGCCCTCACGCTGGTCTTGGCTGCGGGGCTCATGGCCCAGGGCACGGGCCTGCCGAGCGAGATGCCCGCCGAGTTCAAGGAGGCCTCGGAGAGCTGGGACCACACGCGGCGGGAGGTGATGATCCCCATGCGGGACGGGGTGAAGCTGAAGACGATCATCCTCGTGCCGAAGGGCGCCAAGGACGCGCCCATCCTCCTGACCCGCACGCCGTACAGCGCCGCGGTGCAGACGAGCCACGCCGCCAGCGCGCACCTGGAGCCGGTGCTGCAGGGCTATGACAACGTGGCGGACCTCATCGTGGAGGGCGGCTACATCCGCGTGATCCAGGACATCCGCGGCAAGTACGGCTCCGAGGGCGACTACGTGATGAACCGGCCCCTGCGCGGGCCCCTCAATCCCACCCAGGTGGACCACAGCACCGACACCTGGGACACCATCGACTGGCTCGTGAAGCACCTGCCGGAGAGCAACGGCCGCGTGGGCATCCTGGGCATCTCGTACGACGGCTTCCTGCCCCTCATGGCGCTGGTGGACCCGCACCCGGCCCTGAAGGCGGTCGTGCCCATGAACCCCATGGTGGATGGCTGGCGGGGCGACGACTGGTTCCACCACGGCGCCTTCCGCGCCCAGAACCTCAGCTACATCTACGAGCAGCAGGCCACCCGCGCGAACGACCTGAAGTGGTGGACCGATGTCTTCGACGACTACGACCTGTTCCTGCGGGCGGGCTCCACGGGGGCCCTGGCCGCCAGCCGGGGCATGGAGCAGCTGGGCTTCTGGCGCAAGCTCACCGAGCACCCGGCCTACGACGCCTTCTGGCAGCAGCAGGCCATGGACAAGGTGCTGGCGGGTCGGCCCCTCCGGGTGCCCACGCTCCTCGTGCACAGCCTCTACGACGCCGAGGACATCTACGGCGCGTTGGCGGTGTGGAAGGCGCTGAAGTCCAAGGACACCGCGGGCGATCGCCTCTTCCTGGCCATGGGCCCCTGGAGCCACGGCGGCGAGATCGGCGAGGGCAGCGGTCTGGGGCCCCTGAAGTTCGGCCAGGACACGGCCCTGCACTTCCGGCGCGAGATCCTGAAGCCCTTCCTCGACCAGCACCTGAAGGGCGCTGCCAAGGCGGACTTGGCGCCCGTGAGCGCCTTCGAGACGGGCACCAACACTTGGAAGAAGCTCCCGGCCTGGCCCGTGGCCGGCGAAGGCACCGCCGTCCGCGCCACACCCTTCTACCTGGAGGCGGGGCTGAAGGTATCCACCACCGCCCCGAAGACCGGCGGCGCCCCGTACGAAACCTATGTATCCGACCCGGCCAAGCCCGTGCCCTTCCGGGCCCGGCCCATCCAGCCCGTGGGCTACGATCCGTCGCACACCTGGCCCCAGTGGCTCACGGACGACCAACGGGAGGCCTCAGGCCGGCCCGACGTGCTGGCCTTCGTCTCCGAGCCGCTGAAGGAGCCGCTCCGCATCGCCGGCGAGCCCGTGGCGAACCTCGTGGCCTCCACCACCGGCACCGACGCCGACTGGGTGGTGAAGGTCATCGACGTCTACCCGGACGAGGTGGCGGCCCAGCCGCAGATGGGCGGCTACCAGCTCATGGTCTCCGCGGACATCTTCCGGGGACGCTACCGCGAGGGCTGGGACGCGCCGAAGGCCCTGAAGCCCGACGAGCCCCTGACCTACCGCTTCGCCCTGCCGGCGGCGAACCACGTGTTCCTGCCGGGCCACCGCGTCATGGTGCAGGTGCAGTCCACCTGGTTCCCCCTCTACGAGCGCAACCCCCAGACCTTTGTGCCCAACATCTTCTTCGCCCGGCCCGAGGACTACCGCCGCGCCACCCAGCGCATCTGGCACGCGCCCGGCCGGGCCAGCTTCGTGGAGCTGCCGGTGGCGCGGTAGAAGGGATTTTTTGCCCTGCCCGGGAGTAGGATGGGCGCAGGATCCCATCCTGAACCAGGCCCTTGGACGGAGACGCCCCGTGTCGTTTCGATCGCTGCTGAGTCGACTGCTGCCCCGGAAGCCCGCGCCCACCGCCGGCACCTGGGAACGGCCGAGGGCCCTGGACCGGGGCCGGGTGGGCCGGCCTCAGATCGCCATGGACGACCAGGGGAACGCCCTGGCGGCATGGCACCACCGGAGCGCGGATCACGAGGGCGTCTACATCTGCCGCTATCACGCGGACCAGCGGAGCTGGGACGTGGTGCCCCGGCGCCTCGACAGCGCCCGCACCCAGGCCCAGGCGCCGGAGATCGCCATGAACTGCCGCAGCGAACTGGCGGTGGTCTGGCACGAGCAGGAGGGGGACCAGGTCCGGGTCTGCGCCCGCCACATGCTGGGGAGCCAGGAGACCTGGGTGCCCTACCCCATGACCCTCCAGGCCGCCCCCGGCGAGGTGCACAGCCTGCACACGGCCATGGACCTCCAGGGGAACATCCATGTCGTCTGGTGCCATGGGACGCCCGGGGCCTACCGCGTCTACACCAGCGGGTACCGGGCCGGTGACGGGGGATGGGACCCGCAGCCCATCCCGCTGGGAGATCCTTCCTCCGAGCCCCTGTTCCCACAGCTGGCGGTCAATGACGCGGGCCAGGGCCTAGTGGCCTGGGATGCCGGCGGGAACCGCATCGTGGCCTGCCACTACGATCCCGGAGGCCGCTGCTGGAGCGACCACCCCACCCGGGTGGCCGAGGGTCGCTCCATCTACCTCCGGATGGCTGTGGACGCGCGGGGGAACGCCATCGTGCTGTGGGTGGAGGAGGGGGAGGCGGGCATCCGCACCCTGCAGGCCAGCCACCTGGACGCCCGCCGGATCGAGTGGACGCGGGCCCCGCGACTCAGCACGGGCCGCGCCATCCTCTGGCCCCAGGTGGGGATCGACGCCCGAGGCGGTGCCCACCTCGTGTGGCGGCAGGAGGCGGCGGGCCTGATGAAGCTCTACGCCAAGCGCTTCGCCGAGGGGCGCTGGGACGAGCAGCGTACCCTGCTGGTGGAGGATGCCGGCCACAGCCAGGCCCATGCCCTGGCCGTCAATCCCGAGGGCCACGCCGTGGTCCTCTGGCTCCAGCGCCAGGCCGCCCAGGCCATGGTCTGCGTGCGGCGCTTCGATGGCCGGGCCTGGAGCGCGCGGCCGCTCCTCCTAGGCACGCCCAGCCGCAAGGACATCCAGAACCCGGGCGCCGTGCTGGCTCCCGGCGGCCACGTGGCCGTCATCTGGCGCCAGGGAGACCCCCAGGACGGATTCATCCTGAGCGCCATGGGCCAGGCCTAGGTCCGCAGGAGCTCCTCCACGAAGGCCGGCACGAGATCCGTGGCCCGGCCCACGCGATGCTCGCGGAAGGCGTCCACCACGCGGCTGGGCTCAAGGTTGAGTTCCACCGTGCGGGCCTCCGGGCCCACGGCCGCCACGAAGCCCGCGGCGGGATAGACGTGGCCGCTGGTGCCGATGGCCGCGAAGAGGTCGCAGCGCTCCAGGGCGTCGAAGATGCGGTCCATCTCCAGCGGCACCTCGCCGAACCAGACGATGTGGGGGCGCATCCCACCACGCCGGCAGACCGGACAGCGGCTGTCGGCATCCATGTCGCCGGGCCAGTCCAGGACGGTGCGGCAGGCCAGGCAGCGGCCCTTGAGCAGCTCGCCGTGCATGTGGAGCAGGTTCCGCGACCCGGCGCGGTCGTGGAGGTCGTCCACGTTCTGTGTGACCAGCAGCAACTCGCCCGGCCACTCGCGCTCCAGGCGCGCCAGGGCGGCGTGGGCGGCATTGGGCTGGACGCTCGGCAGGCTCCGCCGCCGCTCGTTGTAGAATCGGTGCACCAGGGCGGGGTTGCGCTGGAAGGCTTCGGGGGTGGCCACGTCCTCCACCCGGTGGTTCTCCCAGAGGCCGTTGGCATCCCGGAAGGTTCGCAGGCCGCTCTCGGCGGAGATCCCCGCGCCGGTGAGGATCACGATCGAGGCGTCGCGGGAGAGGGCCATGCGGACATCCTAGCGCTTAGGCGTCAGGTCCAGCGGGTGCCCGTCCACGGGGCCGGGCTTCAGGCCCAGCTCCCGGGCGAGGGTGGGGGCGAGGTCCACGGTGCGGACAGGCTCGGGGCGCTCGCCGGCCTTCCAGGGGCCCCAGAAGATCAGCGGGACCCGCCGGTCATAGGCATAGGGGGTCCCATGGCCCGTGGGCCATTCCGTGGGGGGCACGCCGAAGACCGTCCAGGGCTTGAAGGCCACAAGCACATCGCCGCTGCGCCCGGCCGTGAAGCTGCGGCGCAGGAGGACACGGAGGCTGGAATCCCGCGGACTGCCCGTGGCGCCGGGATCCGTGGCGGCCAGCTCCTCGGCGGTGAAGGCGTCAGCCACCTCGGGTCGGGCGCGCAGCCAGGCCTGGACCTTCGCGATCACGGCCTTCCGGTCCAGCCCGGAGGCCTTGAGGGCGGCCTCCCGTAGGTAGAGGTCGTTCGGCTCGGGCGAGTCCTCCACGAGGTCGGCGTCCACCTTGAAGGCGACCTTCAGGGACTCCCGGAGCTCCTTCAGGAAGGCAGGCACATTGATGCGCCGGGCGGGGAACCCGTTGTCGGACAGGGCTTCGGGAATGTCCATGCCGCCGTGATCGGCGCAGAGCACCACCCAGGCGCCCGGGTCCCGGCGCCGCACCGCCTCCAGCAGCCGGGCCAGGGTGCGGTCCAGGCGATGGATCTGGTCGCGCATCTCCGTGCCCAGGATCCCGTAGCTGTGGCCGATGTAGTCCGTGGCCGAGAAGCTCACGGTCAGCAGGTCCGTGGCGGGGCCCCGGCCCAGGTGCTCCGCCTCCATCAGGGCCTCCGCCGCCTCCAGGGTGACCTCGTCGAGGAAGGGTGACTTGCGGAACCGGGTCTCGAAGCCCTTGTCGAGGGGCATGCCCGCGCCCTGGACGAGGCGGGGCAGGGCGCCATTGCGGATGACCTGGCCGGGGAAGGTCCAGGTGGCCACGCGGCCCTCGGGGGTCGACGGTTCCTTCGTCCACAGCCAGCTGCGCGTGGCGAAGCGCTGCTTCAGGCCGGCGTCGAAGGTCATCATCCAGGCGGGGAGCCGCTCGGCGTAGGCCGGAGACGTGATGAAGCCGGCGGTTCCGGAGAACCAGTAGACCGCCGTGGGCCGGCGCCCCGCCATGAGGATGGCCGCGCGGTCCTTGCCTGACACCGAGAAGGCGCGGCTGCCGGGGGACTGGGCCTGGAGCCAGTCGCCCAGGGTCTCGCCCAGGAAGCGGGCGTTGGTGGAGGTGGCGGAGCTGCCGCCTTCGCCGTTCTCCACGCAGTAGACGAAGCGGCCGGACGCGCGCTCGAACCAGCGGTTCTCGACGATGCCCGTGTGCGCCGGGAACCGGCCTGACAGCAGCACGGAGTGGCCCGGGCCGGTCTCGGTGAAGCCGTGGTCGTGGTAGGCCTCGGTGAAATAGGTGCCCTGGCGCATGAGGCGGGCCAGGCCGCCGTTCAGCTCGGGCCCGTAGGTCTGCATCAGCTCGGCGGAGAGCTGGTCCACGGAGATGGCCACCACCAGGCGGGGGCGCTCGGTGGCGGGGAGCGAAAGGGTGAGGGTCGCGGCCAGGATGCCGGCGAGATTGGGCAGTCGCCGCATCAGAAGGTCACCCCCACGCCGAAGGTCCACATCCGCTCGAACTCCTGGCCGCTGCCCTGGGCGGTGAAGTAGGCGCCCAGGTCCGAGGCGCTGCTGAGCTGGACGGGATGATCCTTGCTGACCGGCTGCTGATAGCTGGCGGCCAGATAGGGATGGATCAGCACGCTGGGAATGCGCCAGCGGGCCCCCACCCGCAGCCAGGTGCGGCTCAGGTCCTTGGCGCTGGAGGCCCCCGCCGTATCCACGGTGTAGCGCTGGAAGCGCTGGATGAGGCCGATCTCCCCGGCCAGGCCCACGAAGGGCACCCACACCTGGGCGTTGAGCCCCACCCCCACGCCCTGCTGCTTCAGGGCGGTGCCCTGGGCGGTGGCGCCGGTGGCCAGGCTGCCGTCTGCCTTGAACTGCGAGTATTCCAGCCCGCCCTCCAGCTTCAGCAGGGGGCCCACCTGGAAGATCTGGTGGTTCACGGTGGCGATGAAGCCCTTGCCCGTGTCGAAGTCCCCGGCCACCAGCTGGCCCGTGCCCGAGATCAGGGTCTGGGGCAGGTTCTGGCCCGAGGGCCGCGGCAGCTCCAGGCGCAGGTCCCACTGGGCCGAGAGGGGCAGGGCGGTGGCAAGCAGGGCGGGCAGGACGGCAAGGCGCATCGGGGCTCCGGAAAAACTTCGATCATACCGTCCGCAGATTCCAGGCCCGCAGGGGCGTGTAACTTCCCTGCGGGCCGCTCTGGAAGAGCACCAGCCGATCCGCCGTGAAGCTGGCGGGGGGTGGCGCGTCGAACACCCCCAGGGGCCGGGGCCGCCGGAGCCGCGCCAGCGTGAGGTGGGCCCGGAAGGGCTTGGCGTCGAAGGCCTCGCCCGCCGCCGCCAGGGCTCCACGCAGGTCCGCGGCCAGGGCCTCGAGGGCGGGACTGGGGGCCAGCGCCAGCCAGAGCACCCGCGCCCGTGGGCCTGTAGGAAAGGTGCCCAACCCGGCCGTGGCCAAGGGGAAGACTCGATGACGGCCGGTGATCTCAGCCCCCAGGGCTTCTAGGCCGGACAGGTCTTCGGCCGGACGCGCACCGAGGAAGGCCAGGGTCAGGTGCAGGCCCTCCGGTCGGGACCAGCGGTCGATCTCCGGGTGCGTCGCCTGCCAGCGCCCCAGGGATGCCTGCAGCGCCGGCGGGAGCGGCAGCGCGAAGAAGAGTCGCAGAGTGCCTAACAAAGCCCGACGGGTCCGCGAGAAAGCCAGGTGGGATGCACCGCAAGGAAGGGCCCGCAGGGCGATGCGGGACATCGTTCAAGGGCCCTGACGCCGCGGGGCGCCCACCTGGCTTTCTCCCTCAGGGCGAGGGCCGGCGGGCGTCGCGATGCAGCGTCACCCTCGTCGCGCGTAGTACCCGCTACGCGTCTCCTCGCGTTCCTCGCCTCGCTCGCCCGGCGACCCTCGCGCGGACCCGTAGGGGTTTTGTTAGGCACTCTCACCGGTGGTTCCGCCATTTGATGCTGCACCCCATGCTCGGATGCTGGACCTCCAGCGGCTCCTGGCCCGCCAGCACGCGGTCGATGGCGGCCTTCAGCTCCCGCCGGGTCACGTGGGCCGCGTCCTTCCAGTTGTCGTCCAGGCGGCCCCGGTAGACCAGGTGGCGGTGCTGGTCATAGAGGAAGAAGTCCGGCGTGCACACGGCGCCAAAGCTGCGCGCCACCGCCTGCTCCTCGTCCCAAAGGTAGGGGAAGACGTAGCCCTTGGCCGCGGCCCGGGCCCGCATGGCCTCGAAGCTGTCCTCCGGGTAGGTCTCCGCGTCGTTGGCATTGATCCCCACCACCGCGCAGCGCCCCTGGTAGGCCTTCGCCAGCGCGTTGAGGCGGTCGTCCACAGCCTGCACGTAGGGGCAGTGGTTGCACATGACCACCACCAACAGGGCCGGGCAGTGGAAGTCGTGCAGGGACCAGAGCCGCCCGTCCACCCCCGGCAGGGTGAAGTCCGGACAGGTCGTGCCGAGCGGGACCATGGTGGATTCCGTCAGGGCCATGGGGACCTCCGGGGGTGCTCCTCCAATGTACGCCCAGGGGCAAGCAGACCATGCCGAGGTCATTTTTTTGACTTGACCGCCCTGCCCCTGCCTCTAGGCTGATTCCAACCAAGGAGCCCATGACCCAGCTGCCGCGCCTTCACTGGTCCACCCTCGGGGACGACACCGGGGGGCTGGAGCATCGGTGGGCGGGGCTGTGGGACGTGACGGTGGACCGGGGGGCTTCGCCGGCCCTGCCGCCCAAGGACTCGGACCTGTGGGTGATCAGCGCCAAGGGCGCCTGGCCGCCGCCGGAGATGAACCGCCTGATGGCCGAGGTGGCGGCCCTACCCATCCTCCTCGGGTTGAAGGCGGATGCCCCGCCCATGGATTCGAAGGCCCTCACCGAGTGGGGCGCCCTGGGCAGCGTGCGCTGGGGCGTGCTGGGGCCCGAGCCGCCCATGCCGGGCCTGCGCCCGCGCTCGGGCAACACCACGCAGCTCAGCGCCTCGCAGGCCCTGGCCTTCGGCCTCATCGGCACCAGCCCCGCCATGCAGGAGGTGCTGGCCCGGGCCCGCAGCGCCGCCGCCACGCGGGCCACGGTGCTGCTGTTGGGGGAGAGCGGCACGGGCAAAGAGGTCATCGCCCGGGCCATCCACCGCATGAGCGCCGATGCCGCGGAACCCTTCGTGGCCGTCCACTGCGGCGCCATCCCCGAGAACCTGCTGGAGTCGGAACTCTTCGGCTACAACAAGGGCGCCTTCACGGACGCCCGGAAGGACACGCCCGGCAAGTTCCGCGAAGCCCAGGGCGGGACCATCTTCCTGGATGAAGTCGGGACCATGCCCCTGGCGGCCCAGGTGCGCCTCCTGCGGGTGCTCCAGGAACGCGAGGTGCAGCCCCTGGGCGGCGGCGCCCCCGTGAAGGTGGACCTGCGGGTGGTGACCGCCTCCAACGTGGACCTGTGGAAGAAGGTGCAGGACGGCAGCTTCCGCGAGGACCTCTTCTACCGCCTGGAAGTGGTGCCCATCCTCATGCCGCCGCTGCGGACGAGGGTCGAGGAGATCCCCTTCCTGGCCCAGCACTTCCTCAACCGCAAGGCCCGCGAGCACCGCCTCTATCCCAAAGCTTTGCACCCCAGCGTGGATCCCCTGCTGATGTCCCTGCCCTGGCCCGGCAACGTGCGCCAGCTGGAGAACGCCATCGAGCGGGCCATCGTGCTCTCGGGCACCCGGCCGGTGCTCACCCGGGAGGACTTCACCTTCCTCGCGGACCGGATGGGGCTGCCTTCGAGTGGCGCGGAGGCGCCGGCCCCGAACGTGGTGCCCGCGGCCTTCGTGCCTCCTGCCTTCGTTCCCCCGGCCGCCGCCTCGTTCCCGCCCCCGACGGCGGCCTTCGGGGTGGACCTGCCGCCCGAGGGCATGGATCTGAACCAGGTGGTGTCGGACATGGAGAAGACCCTCATGCTCCAGAGCCTCGCCATCACCCGGGGCAACAAGAAGCGCGCGGCCGACCTGCTGGGCCTGAAGCGCACGACCTTCCTGGAAAAGATGAAGCGCCTGGATCTGGAGGATGCGGACGGCGCCGAAGCGGAGGCCTGAGGCGCCCCTGTTAATCTGAGGGCATGACGGACGCGACGCATCTGAGGTGGAAGCTGGAGGTCCCCGACCCCCAGGAAGAGGCGCTGTGCGCGTGGCTGGAGGAGCGGGGATCCTCCGCCTTCTACCGCGAGGCGGATCCGCCCCGGGCCTGCTTCGCCTATTTCCCCCCGGACCAGGCGCCGCCGGAGATGGCGGGCCTGGCGGCCTTCCCCGGCGTGCGCCTGCTGGAGGCCGAGGCCTTCGGCGACGAGGATTGGCTGGCCAAGAGCCGGGAGGGCTTCGGCGCCTTCGAGGTGGGCACGCGCTTCCACGTGCGGCCCCTCTGGGACGGGACGCCCGGCCCCGCGGATCGCCTGGATCTGGTGGTGAACCCGGGCCTCGCCTTCGGCACCGGCGGACACGAGACCACGCGCCTCTGCATGGAGCTGCTGGAGGAGCTGGCCGCCACGGGCCGCCTGAAGGGGCCGGTGCTCGACATCGGCGCGGGCACGGGCATCCTCTCCCTGGCGGCCTTCCTGCTGGGCGGGCGCGGCCTCACAGCCTTCGACATCGATCCCGACTGCGGGCCGGCCATGACCGAGCTGGTGGAGCTGAACGCCCACCTGCTGAAGGGGATGGCAGCCGGAAACCGGCCCTACGACAGCTTCGTGGGCACCCTGGACCATCCGCAGGTGCAGGGCCCCTACGCGGGCCTCCTGGCCAACATCCTCCTGGAGACCATCCAGGAGCTGCTGCCCCGCATGGCGGAGGTGGTCGCCCCCGGCGGCTGGCTCGTGGCCAGCGGCATCCTGGCGGAGCGTACGGACGAGGCCCTGGTGAGCCTCGTCTCGCACGGGTTCAAGCCGGAGAAGGTGCTGAAGGAGGGCGAGTGGATCGCGGTGCTGGCGACGCGGGAACCCTCATGAGCCGTGCGGACCGCCCGATTGGCGTCTTCGACTCGGGCATCGGGGGCCTCACGGTCATCCACGCCCTCCGCCAGCTCGTGCCCCAGGAGGAGCTGATCTACCTGGGCGACACGGCGCGGCTGCCCTACGGCAGCAAGAGCCACCACACCATCGAACGCTACACCCTCCAGATGGGCGAGCTGCTCCAGCGCCACGATCCCAAGCTCATCGTCATCGCCTGCAACACGGCCAGTGCCCATGGCCTGCCCGCCCTCCAGGCCGTGAGCCCCTGCCCGGTCATCGGCGTCATCGAGCCCGGCGCGGAGGCCGCGGCGGAGGCGCCCGGCGCCGTGGGCGTCATCGGCACCCTGGCCACCGTGGGCAGCGGCGCCTACGAGGCGGCCATCCTCCGCCGGGATCCATCCAAGGTCATCCACAGCGTGGCCTGCCCCCTGTTGGTGCCCCTGGCGGAGGAGGGCTGGTTCGACGATCCCGTCACCGACAGCGTCTGCCGCCGCTACCTCGACCTGCTGCCCGCTGACGTGAAGACCGTGGTGCTGGGCTGCACCCACTACCCGACCCTGCTGCCCAGCCTGGAGCGCTGCCGCCCCGGCACCCACTGGATCGACAGCGGCCGGGTCACCGCCAAGGTGGTGGACCGCCTGCTCCAGGGCAGCCTGGGCTACCGCACGCAGAGCGCCCGCGGCACCCTCCGCGTCCAGCTCACGGACGCCAGCAGCCGCCTGAAGGAGGTGGGGAGCCGCTTCCTGGAAGAGGCGCTGGGCGACGTGGAAGTGGTGGACATCTGACGGCGGGGAGGGCGGGGATGAACCAGGACCTGTGCATCCGTGAGCTCCGGGAAGACGAGTCCGAACGGCTCGGCCGGCTGATGATCGAGGTCTATTCAGGGCTCGCGGGCTTTCCCACGCCGGAAGAGCAGCCCGGCTACTACGCGATGCTGGCCCGGATCGGAACCTTCGCGGACAGGAAGGACGCCAAGGTGCTCGTGGCCGTCTCATCCTCCGGCGAGCTGATGGGGGGCGTCGTCTATTTCGGGGACATGGCCGAGTACGGCTCCGGCGGGACCGCCACGGCGGTCACGAACGCCTCCGGCATCCGCCTGCTCGGCGTGGACCCGAGGTTCCGGGGCATGGGGATCGGCCGGGCCCTCACCCTGGCCTGCATCGGGTTGGCGCGGGAGCGGGGGCACGCCGAAGTGGTCCTGCACACGACCGAGGCCATGGGGATCGCGTGGGGGCTCTACGAGCGGATGGGGTTCGAGCGCTCGCAGGATCTCGACTTCATGCAGGGCGCACTGCCGGTCTTCGGGTTCAGGCTCCGCCTGAATGCTTAGGCCGCGCCCGGCAGGGTGAACACCACGCAGGTGCCCTTCCCCTCGACGCTGTCGATGCGGATGTCGCCGCCGTGGCCGCGGACGATCTCGCGGCAGATGCTGAGCCCCAGGCCCGTGCCCTTGCCTTCGGGCTTGGTGGTGAACATGGGGCGGAAGACCTGGCCCAGGAGCTCGGCGGGAATTCCCTGGCCCGTGTCCTGGAAGCGGATCTCCCACCACAGGCCGTTGGGCGTGCTCTCTTCGGCGGGCCTGGCGGACAGCCGGACCGCACCGCCTCCGGGCATCGCGTCCACGGCGTTCTTCATGAGGTTCAGGAAGAGCTGCTCCATCTGCTTGCGGTCCACGTTCAACCGGCAGCCGGCGGGCAGATCGACGTCCAGGGTGATGCCATGCGAGGTGAGGGTGGGCGCCCAAAGCTGGTGGAGGTCCTCCAGCAGCTCCCCGAACGCCTGGGCCTCCTGGTGCAGCTGGGGGCGGCGGGTGAGATCGAGCATGCGGCGGACGATGCCGCTCACGCGCTGGATCTGGGCCTGGATGACGCCCAGGCGCTCGCGCACCTTGTCGGGCAGGTCCTTCTGGCCCTCCATGAGCTGGAGGTGGCCGTTCACCAGATTGAGAGGGGTGCCCACCTCGTGCGCGAAGGTGGCCGCCAGCTGGCCCGCCACCGCCAGGCGCTCCTGGCCGCCCAGCTCCTCGCGCAGGAGGGCGTTGCGCTCGGCCATGGCGGCGAGCTCGACGTTCTTGGCCTGGAGCTCCGACAGGGCGGCGTCGATGCGGTCCTGGAGGTTGGCGTTGAGGCCGCGGATCTCGCGGATGAGGGATTCGCGTTCCTCGCCGGCCCGCTGGAGCTGGACCGCCATGCCATTGAACTGCGCGGCGATGAGGCCCAGCTCGTCGCTGCGCCGGATGGGGATGCGGGCCCCCGCCTCGCCCCGCTCCAGCTGCTCCATGGCCAGGACGGTGGCCTCGATGGGATCGCTGATGAGCACCCGCAGGATGAGCCAGAGGAGGATGAACTCGCCGAGCAGGACCCCCGGCAGCGTGCGGTAGGTCCGCTTGAGGTTGTTGTCCCAGACCACTTCCCAGCGCTCCAGGTCGCAGTAGACCCGGATGAGCCCGAGGGGCCCCTGGCCCGGCTTGTGGGACCGGATGGGCTGGTAGACCTTCCACGCGCGGCCGCCGGTGTTCAGGTCCACCAGCTCCGCTTGGGGTTTGGTGAGCGTCAGGTAGGAGCCGATCTCCGGCCCCCACTCCACGGTCGCCTCATCCCCGGAGGAGCGCACCAGCTCCACCTCATTGCTCTTGCCCACGCGCTTGAAGACATCGATCTGGAAGATGCTGCGGTCGGGGCCGGCGATGCTCTCCAGCAGCTGATCGAGCTTGTCGGCATCCCGGAAGGCGGGATCCCGCTCCACCACGTCCGTCTCCACCGTGCCCGCGGTGTCGATGGTGAGCTGGCGGGAATAGCTCTCCAGCTCGCGGCGGCTGTTGCGGGTGATGGAGTAGGCCACGGCCACGGTGAGCACGCTGGTGACGAGGCCCAACAGCAGGAACAGCTTGGCGTGGACGCTGTGCAGCCAGGCCAGGGGGCGGATCCGCACGCGCCAGAAGCTCATGGGTGCGTTCCCTCCGGCCCAGGCAGGCCCAGGGCCGGGCGCACGGCCTCGGCGAAGGCGGCGGGGCCCTGGCTTCCGGCGAAGGCCTTGAAGCGGTCGAAGGCGGCCCCCCGCAGGCGACTGGTCTCCTCCCGCAGGGCTCCCACGCCACCCGCGAGGAGGCGGCGGTCCCGGGCCAGGAGCTGTTCCTCCTCCGTCCCCAGCAGGGTCTCCAGGGCCGCGAGGTCGTGGTACTCCCCCAGAATGGTCTGGAGCGCGCGCAGGTCCTTGAGCACGGGTTCCGGCAGGGCCGAGAAGGTCCCCTCCAGGGCTTCCACGGTGTAGCGCAGCTTCTTGATGCGGATGCGGGCCTTGTGGAGGGCGGAGGCGTCCTCGCGGGCGGCCAGGGCCGCCAGATCCCCAAGGGCGGTCTCGGCGCGGGGCGCGAGGCAGGCCCAGGCGGCCTCCTGCAGGGAAGCCCGCTGGAAGGGGGCCGGGAGGCTCGGCACCTCCAGCAGCCGGTCCAGATCCGGCAGGCGCAGGTCCTCCAGCTCCTGGTGCATGGTCCGGCGGGCCCGGATCCGGGCCCGGTCCACCCGCTCCTGCAGGTGCTCGATCACGGCGCCCTGGACGGAATCCGAGGCGGTGTGCCGGCGCGACTCCAGCCAGGCGGCGTGGACATCCAGTTCCCGGGGGAGGCCCAGCGTGTCCACGAGCCGCTTCAGGGCCCGCCGCTGCCGCTTGTGGCCGGGATAGGCCTCGGGGTCCAGCAGGTCCAGCACGGCGCCCAGGCGCCGGGTCGCCACGCGCACCTGGTGCAGGGGTTCCTCCTCCGAGGCCCATCCCTCGACGGCCAGGAGCGCCTGGAGCGCCGCCAGCCGCACCTCCAGGGCGCGGTGGAGCAGGATCGCCAGCTCGGCCGGATGCATCAGACGATTCTAGACGCACTCCGCGAAAGCGAAAAATTGGCGTAAACTGGGAGACCTATGGAACACATTCACATCAAGGGCGCGCGCGAGCACAACCTCAAGAATCTGGATCTCAGCCTGCCGCGCAACCAGCTGGTGGTGATCACGGGGCTGTCGGGCTCGGGCAAGTCCAGCCTGGCTTTCGACACGCTGTACGCCGAGGGCCAGCGCCGCTACGTGGAGAGCCTCTCGGCCTATGCCCGGCAGTTCCTCGACCAGATGGAGAAGCCCGATGTGGACAGCATCGAAGGGCTCTCTCCGGCCATCTCCATCGAGCAGAAGACCACCAGCAAGAACCCCCGCTCCACCGTGGCGACGGTGACGGAGATCTACGACTACCTGCGCCTGCTCTTTGCCCGCACGGGGCGGCCCACCTGCGTGGCCTGCGGGGAGCCCATCGCCAGCCAGACCATCCAGGAGATGGCGGACCAGATCCTGGCGAAGCCCGAGGGGACGAAGCTGCAGATCCTGGCCCCCGTGGTGCGGGGCCGCAAGGGCGAGTACAAGAAGCTGCTCCAGGACCTCATGAAGCGGGGCTACATCCGGGCCCGCGTCAACGGCCAGATGCTGGATCTCACCGAGGGCATCCCCGACCTGGACAAGCAGAAGAAGCACACCCTCGAGGTGGTCATCGACCGCCTGAAGGTGAGCCCTGCCATCCAGTCGCGGCTGGCGGACAGCCTGGAGATCGCCTGCAACCTCGCCGAGGGATCGGCCTTGGTGGACCTGGATGGCAGCGAGCGGCTCTTCTCGAGCAAGCTCGCCTGCAACAACGCGAAGTGCGCGAAGTTCGGGCTGGGGCTGCCGGAACTGGAGCCGCGCTCCTTCTCCTTCAACACGCCCTACGGCGCCTGCCCCACCTGCGACGGTCTGGGCTTCAAGCGCCAGTTCGCCGAGGAGCTGATCGTCCCCAACCCGGCCCTCTCCATCAACGCGGGCGCCATCCAGGCCAGCGGCTGGAAGAGCGTGAGCGACGACGGCTGGCGCTCCCAGATGCTGGACCAGCTCGCGCGGAAGGCGAAGTTCAGCCTCGACACCCCCTGGAAGAAGCTGCCAGCGGACATCCGCCGCCTGCTCCTCCACGGCACCGAGAAGGAGATGCGGTTCACCTACGAGGGCAAGAAGAGCCGCTACGACTTCGTCCACCACTTCGAAGGCATCATCGGCAACCTGGAGCGCCGCTACCGGGAGACCACCAGCGAGGAGATCCAGGCCGAGCTCGAGGAATCCATGCAGGTCATCCCCTGCGAGGCCTGCGAAGGGCAGCGTCTCCGGCCGGAGGTGCTGGCCGTCTACGTGAGCGGCCTGAACATCGCCCAGGTGGTGACGCAGAGCGTGCGCGAGGCCCGGAGCTGGTTCGCCGACCTGGCCCTGGAGGGCAAGGACGCCGTCATCGCCGAGAAGGTGCTGAAGGAGATCCGCGAGCGCCTGGGCTTCCTGGACGACGTGGGTCTGGGCTACCTCACGCTGGATCGCAGCGCGGCCACCCTCTCGGGCGGCGAGGGCCAGCGCATCCGCCTGGCCACGCAGATCGGCAGCAAGCTCCAGGGCGTGCTCTACGTGCTGGACGAACCCAGCATCGGCCTCCATCAGCGGGACAACCTGCAGCTCATCCGCACCCTCAAGGAGATGCGCGACCTGGGCAACACGGTGCTCGTGGTGGAGCACGACCTGGAGACCATCCTGGCGGCGGATCACGTGGTGGATATGGGCCCGGGCGCCGGCGAGCACGGGGGCCTCGTGGTGGCCCAGGGCACGCCGGAGGACATCAGCCGCACGCCGGGATCCATCACCGGCGACTTCCTGTCGGGCCGCGACACCATCCCTGTGCCCAGGACCCGTCGCAAAGCCAGGCGCGGCCAGCTCTCCGTGGTGGGTGCCGAGGAGAACAACCTCAAGCAGGTGGACGCGGACTTCCCCATCGGCCTCTTCACCTGCGTCACCGGCGTCTCGGGCTCGGGCAAGAGCACGCTGGTGAACGAGATCCTCTACAAGGCCCTGGCCAACCAGCTGCACCAGGGCGTCCACATCGTGGGCAAGCACAAGGCCATCAAGGGCCTCGAGGCCGTGGACAAGGTCATCGACATCGACCAGGCCCCCATCGGCCGCACGCCGCGCAGCAACCCCGCCACCTACACCGGGCTCTTCACGCCGCTCCGCGAGCTGTTCGCCCAGCTGCCGGAGAGCAAGGCCCGCGGCTACGCGCCGGGCCGCTACAGCTTCAACGTGAAGGGCGGCCGCTGCGAGAAGTGCGAGGGCGCCGGCGTCCTCAAGATCGAGATGCACTTCCTCCCCGATGTCTACGTCACCTGCGAGCAGTGCAAGGGCAAGCGCTACAACCGCGAGACGCTGGAGATCCACTACAAGGGCAAGAGCATTTCCGAAGTGCTGGACATGACCGTGGAGGAGGCGCTGGAGCTTTTCGCACCCATCCCCGTGCTGGCCAACAAGCTGCAGACCCTCGTGGACGTGGGCCTGGGCTACGTGCGTTTGGGCCAGAGCGCGACGACGCTGTCGGGCGGCGAGGCGCAGCGCGTGAAGCTGGCCAAGGAGCTGAGCAAGCGCCCCACTGGCCGCACGGTCTACATCCTGGACGAGCCCACCACGGGCCTGCACCTCAAGGACATCCAGAAGCTGCTGGAGGTGGTGAACCGCCTCGTGGAGACGGGCAACACCGTGATCGTCATCGAGCACAACCTCGACGTCATCAAGACCGCCGACTGGATCCTCGACCTGGGCCCCGAAGGCGGGGGCGAGGGTGGCCGCGTCATCGCCGTGGGCACCCCCGAGGACATCGCCAAGCGGAAGGTCAGCGTGACGGGGAAGTACCTGGCGCCGTACCTGAAATAGCCACTGGTCTCAGGCGGCCCCAACCGGACTCAGCGCCGTCCGCTCTCCCAGATGATGTCATCGGCGGCGTCGCCGTTCTCCACCGCCTCGTGGGCGCCCTCTTCGAACACGGCCCAGAGGGCGTCCAGGCGCTTGCGGCGGAAGCGGGGGTTGGGGATGGTGCGCTCCAGGGCTTCCTTGGTGGCGGGCGGGTGCTCCAGGCGGGCCATGAGCCAGCGGTTGCCCAGCTCCATGACGGCGGCCACGTCCCCTTCGTTGCCCCAGGCCCAGCGCAGCGCCGTGAGCTTTTTTGCCCGGTCCACCGCCAGGTCGCCCAAGTGCTTCACCTTCTCCACCACCGGATCGTGCTTGGGGGGGGCGTAGGCCCGCACCCGCTTCAGCAGGTGGCGCATCTCCTTGGGCAGGGCGGCCAGGCGCGGCCCGATCTCGGGGTGATCCCGCTTGGCATCGGCCTCATCCGCCAGGATGCGCAGCAGGGGCAGCAGGAGGGCCGCGTCGCGGCTGGCGTAGCTGATCTGCGTGTCGCGCAGGGGGCGCAGCATCCAGTTGGAGTCCTGCTCCTCCTTGGGGATGTCGAGGCCGAGCTTGAGCTTGGCCATGGTCTTGAGGCCGGGCTGCGGGTACCCCAGGGCGCGGGAGAGCAGCATGGTGTCGAAGATGCTGTCGGGCACCACGTCGTAGAGGCGCTTGAACACGATGCCGTCCCCGGAGAAGTCGTGGACGATCCAGGGCACCTGGGCCATGGCCTGCAGGGCCGGCCGCATGAGGCCATCGAGGGGGATCGGATCCACCAGCCAGGCCTGGTCGTGGGTGGCCACCTGCAGCAGCGCGAGCAGGCAGTGGTGCATGCCCGTGAGGCTGCACTCGATGTCCACCGACAGCACGCCTGCCGCGTGCCACAGGGGCAGCGCCTCCTGCAGCTTCTCGGGCGTATCCACGTAGGTCGTGGGAAGGTCGAAGTGGTCGAGCACCATCGGATCAGTATGGCAGTCCGGTACCATGATCCTTCGTCACGATCTGCGAGGCCTCATGAACCGCTCCCTCTTCTGGACCACCTTCGCCACCGTCTTCCTCGCCGAGGTGGGCGACAAGACGCAGCTCGCGGCCATGACGGCGACGGTGCGCAGTGGGCAGATCTGGACCGTGTTCCTGGCCGCCAGCGCGGCCCTGGTGTGCGCCACGGCCATCGGCGTGGCCCTGGGTGGCGTGCTGTTCAAGTACATCCCCGAGGCGGCCATCAAGTGGGTGGCGGGGGTGGCCTTCATCGCGGTGGGCCTGTGGGTGCTGATCAAGGGCTGAGTCCTAGCCAGAACCCGGTCCCGGGCCTGGTCCCGGGGCCGACCCGCGTCTTCTACGACGGCGGCTGCGGCCTCTGCCATGGGGCGGTGCGCTTCGCGGCCCGGCGCGACATCCTCGGGCGCCTGCGCTTCGCGCCCCTGGACGGCCCGACCTTCCGGCGGACCGTGCCCGTGGAGGCCCGCCGTGATCTGCCGGACAGCCTGGTGGTCCTCACGGCCGAGGGCGAGGTGCTGTCCCGCTCGGAAGCCGTCCTCCACCTGCTGGGGCGGCTGGGATTGCCTTGGCCCGCGGTGGCCGCCGCCTTGGCCTGGGTGCCCGTTCCGCTGCGGGACGGGATCTATCGCCTGGTGGCCCGCCTCCGGCGCCGCCAGGAGGCCTGTGCCCTCGTCGCCCCTGGAGACGACCGGTTCGAGCCATAGAAATTTTAAAGTGTCACAAAGCCCCCCGGCCCGGCACTCCAAAGGCTGACGACAGCACCACAGTCCCAACCCCCCGCTCCCGGGGGAGGGACTTCGTCCCACCAGCGGGGCCGCTCGGCCCCAGGCGCGGCCCTGGCCGCAAGGAGGATCCATGATCACCAAACTCATCGGGGCGGCCACCCTGTTCGCAGCCGGCTCCCTGGTCGCCGGCGCGCCGGCCACCCTGGGCGCCGTGTCCGTCGAACCCTTCGGTGCCGACGCCGCCCTCAGCACCGCCGCCGGTTGCGGCGCCAAGGACGCCAAGGACGAGGGCAAGGCCGCCGCCAAGGACGCGAAAGCCAAGGACGGTTCCTGCGGCAAGGGCTCCTGCGGCAGCAAGGACGCCAAGGCGAAGAAGGGGGCCAAGGACGGCTCCTGTGGCAAGGGCTCCTGCGGCAGCAAGGACCCGAAGAAGGACGCCCCCGCGGACAAGAAGTAGCGGAGGACGCATGGCTCAGGGCAGATCTCCCGGATCCTTCCAGGGCGTGGGCCTGGGCCTCCGGCGCGCCCACCTCGACGAGGTGGCGGCCCGGGAGGACCACGGCGTCCCCTTCTGGGAGACCTGCCCGGAGAACCTGATCGGGGATGGTGGCCGCCACCACCGGCTGGCTTCCGCCATCCTCGACCGGGACCCGGTTCTCACCCACGGCCTGGCCATCTCCCTGGGCGGCTTCGACCCCTGGGACGGGGACTACCTGCGCGAGCTGGACCGCTTCCTGGTCCGCGCGGGCACGCCCTGGCACTCCGAGCACCTCTGCTTCACGGGCGTGGACGGCAGCTGCCTCCACGAACTGCTGCCCCTGCCCTTCACCCATGAGGCGGCCCGGCACACCATCGCCCGGGCCCGGGACCTCCAGGCCCGCCTGCCCGTGCCGCTCCTGCTGGAGAACATCACGTACTACGCCCACCTCGGCGAGCCCGAGATGGATGAGGCGGCCTTCATCGCCGAGGTGCTGGAGGGCGCGGACGTGGGCTGGCTGCTGGACGTGAACAACGTCTACGTGAACGCCCTCAACTTCGGCTTCGATCCCAAGGCCTGGCTGACCCGCATGCCCCTGGACCGCGTGGCCCAGATCCACATCGCCGGCCACAAGAAGTTCGGATCCATCACCGTGGACACCCACGGCGCGGATGTGATCGATCCCGTCATCGAGCTCATGCAGTGGACCCTCGCCCGCCTGGGGCGGCCCGCCCCTGTGCTGCTGGAGCGGGACAACCACATTCCGGATTTCGGGGACCTCCTGGCGGAGCGAGCCCGGATCCAGGCCGCCTATGATGCGGCGCTGGCCCCGGCAAAGACGGAAGCCGCGCCGGCGGAGGTCGTCCGTGTCTGAGTCCCGCACCTTCCGCCTCCAGCGGGCCATGGCCTCCCTGATCCTGGATGACGAGCCGGAGGACATCGGCGCGCCGGCGGAACGCCTGGGGCTCCCGGCGGGTGACCCGCAGGCCTTCCGTGACCAGCCCGAGGCCATGGACCTGTACCGGGAGCTGGCCCGCCTGAGCCTCACGGAACCCCTGGAGACGACCTTCCCTGTCCTGAAGGCCCTGCTCGAGGGTGCGGAGGTCTGGGAGGACTGCGCGCAGGCCTTCCTGTCGGCCCGGGTGGTGCGGAGCACCCACTACCGCGACATCGCCCCCAGCTTCCTGGGCTGGCTCGTGGATACGGGCTGGGGCCAGGACCGCTGGCCCTTCCTAGCGGAACTGGCCCACGCGGAGCTCCTGGAGGTGCTGGTGGCCCGCTTCCCGGAGGCCGATCTGCGCCAGGATCTCCATGACGAGCCGGGTCCCGGGGATGTCGTGTGGCTCGACCCCGGAACCCAGGTGGTGGCCTATGCCCACGCCGTGCATCGGGCCACCGAGGC
Source organism: Geothrix paludis (assembly GCF_022808815.1). Lineage (GTDB taxonomy): Bacteria > Acidobacteriota > Holophagae > Holophagales > Holophagaceae > Geothrix > Geothrix paludis. The sequence goes on from NZ_JAKZLC010000006.1 coordinate 159,052, forward strand.
GGCCCCCGTGCCCGAGGCGCGGCCCACCCACCTTCTGGCCTTTCGGGATGAGGAAGGCGAGGCCCGGGTGCTGGAGCTCACGGCGGCCACCGCCACCCTGCTCGTCCAGGCGCGCACGCGCCCACTGGCCGAATCCGCGGCGGCCCTGGGCCTCTCCGATCCGGCCCCGGCGCTCGCCCTCCTCCGGGATCTGCGCCGGCAGGGCGCCGTCCTGGGCTTCCGCGCGCCCCACTGATCCATCCTTTCCAGCGTTCTCCCCAGGCCATCCCCCAGCCATCGAGGTCCCCATGCGACTCCGCGCCTTCGCGCCCCTGCTTCTGTTGACCCTTTCCCTTGCGGCCCAGAGCCGGACCTTCCGAGTGGACACCACGCACACGGTGCTGGGCTTCAAGGCCTCCACCCTGCTCTTCGACGTGCCGGGCCGCTTCACCCAGTACAGGGCCGACATCCAGGGCGACCCGGCCACGCTGGAGGGCGCGAAGGTCCGCCTGGACATCGACGCGCGCTCCGTGGACACCGCCAATGGCACGCGCGACGAGCACCTGCGCTCCCCGGACTTCTTCGACGTGGCGAAGCACCCCGCCATCACCTTCGTGTCGCGGGAGGTGAAGCGGGAGGGAGACAAGGTGGTGGTACGCGGCACGCTCACGATGCATGGGGTGAGCCGGGAGCTGAGCCTGCCCTTCACGCCCGCGGAGGGCACGAACGGGGCCGGGGCCCACACGTGGGCCTACCGGGCCACGCTGCCACTGGATCGCCTCGACTACGGCGTGGGGGCCGACAGCGTGGCCGCCAAGATCAGCCTGAAGCGGCAGGTGGAGCTGGACCTGATGCTGGTGGGATTCTTCGACGCGCCGGGGAAGAAGTAGGTCAGCCCCGCCTCAGCGTGAAGATCGCGATCTCCGGCGGGGCGGCGATGCGCAGCGGAAGGCCCACTACGCCCAGGCCGCGGCTCACGTAGAGCACGTCCTCACCCTGGCGGTAGAAGCCCTGGGTGCGCGGGCCGATGAGGTGGGCGCTGCTGACGCCGGGGATGGGATTGATCTGGCCGCCATGGGTGTGCCCGGACAAGGTCAAGCGGGCGCCCGCGGTCAGGGCCTCCTCCCATTCGCTGGGCCGGTGGTTCAGGCAGAGGCGGAAGGCGTCGACGGGCACATCGCGGGTGGCCTCCGCGGGCCGGGGGCCGGGCCCGAAGACCATGCGCCGGAACCGGCCGTTCCGGGCCATCGGATCCTGGAGGCCCATCACCGCCAGGGTGCTGCCGTTCCGGCGGACCAGGGCCGAGGCGTTCTCCACGCAGCGGATGCCGGCGGCTTCCAGGTCCCGCCAGATGGGCCGGGGATCGTCGAAGTAGTCGTGGTTGCCGAGCACGGCGAAGATCCCGTGGGCCGCCGGGAAGCCCGCGAAGGCATCGATCACCGGCCCCAGCTCCTCGGGCCGGCTGTCCACTAGGTCGCCAGTGATGAGGAGCAGGTCCGGCCGCTCCCGCGCCGCGAGGTCCCGCCATCGGCGCACCAGCTCCGGGCCCACCAGGGGGCCGGAATGCAGGTCGCTGAGCTGGGCGAGGCGGAGGCCTTCGAGCCCCGGTGGCAGGTTCGTGAAGGCCAGCTCGTGGCGGGTGATGACCGGATCGCCATAGGCCTCCCGGGAGCCCCGGGCGCCGAAGGCCACCGCGGCTCCGGTGCTCGCCAGGGCGGCGGTCCGCAGGAACGCGCGCCGTCCGGGATCCAAGGCCTCGCCCGGCGGCTCGGGCTTCTGGCGGCTCCACAGGTGCCAGAGGCCCTCGGCCGCCATGCCCGCCAGCAGGTGCAGAACCGTGAAGGCCTGGAAATAGAATCCCCCCCGGGCCATGCCCCGCAGGAGGGGCAGAGCGCCATGCCCGCCCAGGCCGATGAGGCGCAGCCCGGCGAAGAGGATCAGGGGGATGTGGATGAGCCCCAGGATCCAGGGCAGCGCCCGATGGTACCGGCTCGGCAGTTCCAGTCGCAGCAGGCGCAGGTGCAGCCACTGGACGAGGAAGATGAGGACGAGGCCGGTGAGGAAGAGCATCAGGATTCCCAGGATGACATCACGGCCGCACGATCACGCTGAGGGTTCCCACGGTACGACCCTTCATGGCCCCGTCCAAGGGGCGATGCACACCCAGGGTGAAGGACAGGTTCCCCGCGAGGCGGCGCACCACGTCCATGGGTAGTCCCAGGTTCCGGCTGTTCAGCTCCAGGCCCGCCACCCGCTGGGCCGAGGGCCGGGGATCGGGGTCCTGCCACACGGTCGCGTGCTCCACGTAGGCCGTGAGGGGGCCGAGCCCCAGGTCTCCCCGCAGGCGCCGCAGGCGATCGCCCATGGCGGTGTAGGCGGGCAGGGCCGCCTGGTCCACCCGGTTGGCGTCCAGGGATCCGGGCAGCAGGGAGGTGCCCACGCCGCCCAGGTGGAAGCGGTCCAGAGCCGAGGAGTCGCCGCCGACGCGACCCTCCTCCAGGCGCACCGTCAGTGGCGACCAGGGGTTGATCCAGCCCAGCGTGAGGGTGGCGCGCGCCAGGGTCCAGCTCCGGCCGTCCGTGCGTCCCTGCTGCCCCCGGGCGGCCAGAGCGGCGCGGAGACCCTGCCCGTCCCGGCTCCAGGAGTTGCTCAGGCCCGCTTCCGCGCCCCAGAGGGCCCGGCTGATCGATGTCCCGCCCTGGGGCGTGACCCGCTCGTAGGCCAGGATGGGCCGGAGGTGGGCGCGGGGGCGGCCCAGGTCCTCCCGGTCGAAGGCCAGCTCCACGCCCCGGCGCTCGCGGTCGAAGCCCGCCACGGGCGCGAACCGCTGGCTGGAGGGGCGCTCCAGGAGGGAGAAGGCCTGGAGCGAAGGCGCCCAGCGCCAGCCGCGCCAGGCCGCGCCGGCCATGCCGCCCCGGGGGCCCGCGCCGTCGCCCAGCCCCGCCAGCACCTGCCAGTTCAGGCGGCCGAGGATGTCGTTGCCTCCAGCGCCGAGCTGGATGCTTTCGCCGGATGGGGTGAGGCTGTAGCCCGCCAGGGTGAAGGCCTCGTGGCTCTCCCCGACGCGGTAGGGATGAGGAACGACGGGGACCGGTGGAGGCAGGGGGCTGGGCTCGTCGGACCTGGGGAGGATCTGGCCCTTGATCAGGGCGGCGGGATCCTGGGGCAGGTCGCGGGGCTCCAGGGGCGGCAGGGTGGCGTCGAGGCGGCGGATCTGGACGCCCGTGGCACTGAGCTGGGTGTAGTAGATCCACTTGCCGTCCGGCGTGGCCACCGGGTTCCAGGCGGCGGCCAGGGTGCGCGTGAGGGGCCGCCCGGCGGCATCCACCACGTTCCAGATGCCACCCACCTCCTTCCAGGAGGGGCCGGCCGGTGCGGTGGGCTTCGCCGCGATGACGGAGGTGCCACGCACGCCCTTGCCCAAGGTCCAGACCCGGCCCCGGGGCTTCAGCACCCCTTCTTCATCGGGCAGGCGGAGCTGGAAGGCGATGGCGTCCGGGGCCGTCCAGACGGGCTTCCAGGGAAGGGCGCCATCGATGGATCCCAGCCGTCGCGCCGGAGGCAGCACCGGCACGAGGGGGGCGTGGTCGGGGGGCTCGCCGGGCTGGGGCTTGGCGGCCTTGGACGCGGCCTTCAGATCCCAGACATAGAGTCCGGGCTTCTTGGCGGCCAGCACCCGGGCCAGGAGCTTCGTGCCGTCGGGGCTCAAGGCCAGATCCGTGGCCCAGCCCTGGAGCTGGGTGACCAGCTCGCCCTCGCGCAGACCCTGGGCCCGGGCGAAGCGCTCCAGCTCCAGGGCGGTGTGGGTCAGCTCAGCACAGAAGCGCTGGTAGCCATCCTTGGGCGGGAAGCCGAAGGTGGCGGCGAAGGCCGCGTCGAAGTCACGCTTTCCCGCCAGGTGGATCCAGAGGGTCTGGAGCGCTTTCGGATCGCCGGAGGTCATCTCCAGCCACTCGAGGTAGGCGCTGCCGCCCAGGTAGGCCAGGCTGCCGCCCAGGAAGCCCTGGGTACCGCTCAGGGCCTCGTAGGTGGGGAGCTTGCCTTCGATGGCCCACTGGCGCAGCACCGCGGCGCGGAAGGCGCTGTGGGGGCGGCCGCTGCCCGTGAGCTTGCCTTCAATGAGGGTGGCGTAGCCCTCGGTGACCCAGCGGGGGGACTTCTCCGCGAGGGGCCCCAGCGCCGCGGTCCAGCGCCGCCAGAGGCTGGGCTTCAGGGCCGGGCGCAGTAGGTGGTGCATGTGGCCCAGTTCGTGGACCACCAGCAGCTCCGCCCAGTCGCGGTGGTGGCCGACGACTGAATCGGGTTCGGGCACCGTCTTCCACAGCACCACATGGGGACGGGGGAGGATGGGGAAGGCCAGGCCGTTGGCCTCCATCACGGGGTCCAGGATCAGGATGTCGATGGGCTTCCCCGGCTTCTCGTAGGCGAAGCCGACCAGCCCCAGGTATTGGGCATGGACCCCTTCCACCCGGGAGGCCACGTCCCGGCCGAAGGCCTCGAAGGCCGCGGGGCAATGGATGCGGTAGTGCGCGGTGGCGAAGGTGAGCCAGCGCGCATCGGGAGCCTGGACCCGGGCGGGGGCCGCCTGGACCAGGGCGGGAAAGAGGGCCAGGGCGGGTGTCAGGGTCCGGAGGCGCATGGCCCCAGTGTGAACCCAGGATGTGATGGGGATCATGTTTTGAGAATTCATCTCAAATTTAGGGTTGAAATTCGAGATTCATTGTTGTGAGACTCATTCTCATGTTTATGACGCCATCCCTCCCACTCCCGGCGACTGCCCCGGCGCCGACCTTGATGGTCGTCCAAGGGTCCGCGCCGGCCCTGGATCGCCTCGTGCTCGCCATGGGGACCGAGCTGCGCCTGCACCTCGAGGGCCCCGGGGACCTCGGCCGGGCCTCGGAGGTGGCGCTGGCGGAGGTCGCCCGCCTCGAGGCCGCCTGCTCCACCTGGGACCCCGCCTCCACCTGGAGCCGCCTGAACGCGGCCCAGGGCCGCCCCGTGGCGCTGGACCGCGAGTGGCTCGACCTGCTGGCGCAGATGAAAGCCTGGCAGGCGCGCACGGAGGGGGCCTTCGACCCTGTCCTGATGGCCCTGATGCGGGCCTGGGCCATCCGGGCGGGGGGCCGGACGCCGGATCCAGCGGCCTTGGCGGCCGCGCGCCGCGCCTCGGGCGCCCCTCTCTTGATCCTCGATCGGACCGCGGGCACCGCCCGATTGGCCCTTCCCGAGGCGGGCGTGGAGGAGGGCGGCTTCCTCAAGGGCTACGCCCTGGACCGCCTGCGCCAGGCGGTGGGTACGCCTGCGGGCCTGCTGGACTTCGGCGGCCAGCTGCTGGCCTGGGGTGCGCCGGTGGAGGCCTCCGTGGCCGATCCCCGGGACCGCCGCCTCGCCCGGCTCACCCTTTCCCTGCGCGAGGCCTCGCTCTCCAGCAGCGGCACCTCCGAGCGGGGCCGGCACATCCTCGACCCGCGCACGGGCGAACCCTGTCCCGACTGGGGCAGCACCGCGGTGGTGGCCGCGGACGCCCTCACGGCGGATGTCCTCTCCACGGCCCTCTACGTCCTGGGCCCCGACGCGGGCCGGACCTGGGCGGAACGCCAGGGCGTGGCCGCCGCCTTCCTCCTCAACGACGGAACGGTCCGGATGAGCCCGGCCTTCCGCGCCCTCCACCCCACCCTGATCGCCCGGGAGTCCCGATGAAGTCCCTGCTCACCCCCCTCATGTGCGCCCTGCTGGCGGCGCCCGCCTTCGCCCAGGAGAAGCCGGACACGGACAAGCGGATTGCCGATCTGGAGCGCCGCCTGGATGCCATGTCCCGGGAGCTCGAGAGCCAGAAGACCGGCAGCGTGGTGCCGCCCGCCGGCGAGGAGGGCCGCTTCGGCCTGGGCGCGGCGGCCAGCAAGATCTATGCGGCGCCCGCGGGCCTCAGCATCGGCGGCTACGGCGAGTTCCTCTACCAGAACTTCGACTCCAAGCTGCAGAACGGGACGAAGGCCCCCCGGGAAGCCAACCTCGATGCCCTGCGCCTCGTGCTCTACACGGGCTACAAGTTCACGGACCGCATCGTGTTCAACTCCGAGCTGGAGTTCGAGCACGGCGGCTACTCCGACGAGTCCACAGGGGGCGAGGTCAAGGTCGAGTTCGCCTACCTGGACTTCCTGGTCGACAAGGCCTTCAACGTGCGGGCCGGCATGATGCTGCTGCCCGTGGGCTTCATCAACGAGATGCACGAGCCCCCCGCCTTCCTCGGCTCCCAGCGCCCGCTCGTGGAGCGCCGCATCATTCCCAGCACCTGGCATGAGAACGGCGTGGGCCTCCACGGCGAGCTGCCGGGCAACCTGAGTTACCGCCTCTACCTGGTGAACGGCATGGACGCCAACCCCGATCCAAGCAACGGCCACGAGGGCTTCACGGCCGAGAGCATCAAGGGCGGACGCCAGTTCGGCAAGGAGGCCAAGGCCAACAGCCTGGCCTGGACCGGCCGCCTGGACTGGGCGCCCATCCCCGGCACCACCCTGGGCTTCAGCTTCTACCGCGGCAACTCCAACCCCACGGATGGCGCCGAGTCCCTCATGACCACCCTGTGGGACGTCCACGCGGAGTACCGCGCCTCGGGCCTCCAGCTGCGCGGCCTCGTCTCCCGCGTCACCAACTCCGAGGCGGGCGTGGCGGCCCTTCCCGTGGCCAGCGACGGCTTCCAGACCGGCACCCGGCAGTTCGGCGGCTACCTGGAGGCGGGTTACGACGTGCTGCGCGGCACCGGCAAGCAGGCCCTCATCCCCTTCATCCGCTACGAGCGCCTGAACTCCCAGCAGCGCGTGGTGGAGGGCGTCACCCCCGACCTCGCCAACGATGTGACCGTGAAGACCGTGGGCGTGAGCTACAAGCCCATCCCCAACGTCGCGGTGAAGGCCGACTGGAACAAGATCGAGAACCGCGCCGAGACCGGCCGCGACCAGTTCAATCTGGGCCTCGGCTTCTACTTCTAGGACCCGCCATGCTCCGCGTCCTCGCCCCCCTCGCCTTCTCACTGCCCCTCTTCGCGGCCCTGCCCACCACGCAGGAGGCCCTGGCCCTGGCCTTTCCCGGGGCCCAGCTCGCCCGGAAGGAGTTCGTGCTCAGCGAGCCCCAGGCGGCTCGCGCCAAGGCGCTGGCCCAGGTGGAGGTGCCGGGGCGCTGGCTCGTGGCCTACGAGGCTCGCCGCAACGGAACCCTGGTGGGCGTCGGATTCTTCGACACCCACCGGGTCCGCACCCTGAACGAGACGCTGCTGGTGGCCATCTCGCCTGAAGGCCGCGTCCTCCGTGTGGAAGCCGTGACCTTCCACGAGCCGGCCGAGTACATGGCGAAGGAGGCCTGGGTGAGGCAGTTCGAGGGGAAGGGCCTCGACCCGCAGCTCACCCTCAAGGGCGCCATCCGGCCCCTGTCGGGCGCCACCCTCACGGCGAACGCCATGACGGACGCCGCCCGCCGCTGCCTGGCCCTGCACCAGGTGCTCTACCGGGAGGGGAAATGAGCCCGCTCGAGCGCTGGAGCCTGCACCTGGCGGCCCTGCTCACCGCCGGGACGGGACTCATGGACGGCCTGCTGCGCTGGTTCGGCGTGCGCATGGGCGAGTTCGGTCCCGAACCCCACCCCTGGCTCCCGGCGGCCCAGCACCTGCACGTGCTCACTGCGCCCCTGCTCCTCTTCGCCCTGGGCATGACCGTGCGCGGCCACCTCCAGGCCAAGCTCAGGCGAGGGCCAGAGGGCCGGCGCACGGGCCTGGGCGCCGCCTTCCTCATCGCGCCCATGGTGCTGTCCGGCTACGCCGTCCAGGTGGTCACCACCCCGGCCTGGCGCACGGCCTTCAGCTGGGTGCACGGCCTCAGCGCCGGTCTCTTCCTGCTGGCCTACCTGGGCCACCTCTTCATCCCTCACGCCCAGCCCGTCCCCCGGGCCCTGGCCGAGACGTCCCAGGGCTGACAGCCGACAGCCGACAGCCGATAGCTGATAGCGTTCTAGGCCATGGCCAAGATCCGCGTGCTCCCCGACCAGGTCGCGAACCAGATCGCGGCGGGGGAAGTCGTCGAGCGGCCCAGCTCAGTGCTGAAAGAGCTGGTGGAGAACGCCCTGGACGCCGGGGCCCGGCGCATCGAGATTGCCTGGGAGGAGGGCGGTAAGCGCCTGCTGGAGGTGGCCGATGATGGCTCGGGCATGGCCCGGGATGACCTGTACCTCGCCCTGGAGCGCCATGCCACCAGCAAGGTGCGCACGGCCGACGACCTGGGCCATCTCGGAACCTTCGGCTTCCGAGGTGAGGCCCTGCCCAGCATCGCCAGCGTCAGCCGCTTCGACCTCGCGAGCGCGGAGTCCGAGGGCGCGGGCCACCGCTTGCGCTGCGAGTTCGGCGTCATCAAGGAGGTGCTGCCCGTCTCGCGCAGCCGGGGCACTACCATCACCGTGCGCGACCTCTTCGCCCAGCTGCCGGCGCGGCGGCGCTTCCTCAAATCCACGGACACCGAGCACGCCCAGCTCTGGGGTGCCGTGGCGCGCCTCGCCCTCAGCTCGCCCGGCGTCCACTGGACGATCCGCCCCGATCGCGGCGCGCCCCTGGTGCTGCCGCCCGTGGCGGACCCGGGCCAGCGCCTGGGGCCTCTGCTCGGCGAAAAGCTCACGCGTCTGGTGCCCTTCGTGAATGGCGAGCCGCCCTGGCGCCTGCGGGGCTTCGTCTCGCCGCCGGACCTCAGCTTCCGCGACCGCAACCACCTCTACCTCTTCGTGAACGGCCGGGCCGTGCGCGACCGCCTGCTGCTGGCGGCGCTCTCCGAGGCCTGGTCCGGCACCTTCGCCAAGGGCTCGTACCCGGCGGCCGTGCTCTTCCTGGAGCTGCCCCCCGAGGCCGTGGACGTGAACGTGCATCCCACCAAGGCTGAGGTGCGCTTCCGGGAGCCCCAGCGCATCTTCGCCTGGGTCCGGGGCGGGGCCGAGGAGGCCTGGGCGCAGCTCCGCGGCGGACTGGCCTCGGTGCTGGAGTTGCCACCCAAACCGCTTGAGGCTGAATTCGAGCTGGACCCCTCGCGCCGAGCCGCGGCCCAGCATCCCCGCCTCTGGTCCGATCACTCCGGCGGAGCCCTGGAGGCCTACCAGGCGCTTGATGCTGCGTTCAACACGCGGCCCCTGGAGACGGTCTACACCTACGAGCCGATGTCTTCAGGGGTTGCCGAGAACCTGGATCCCAGTGGCGCCATCCGCTACCTGGGCGCCTTCCAGCAGACCTACCTGTTGGCGGAAATCGAAGGGGAGCGCGGTCCCGAGCTGTGGATCGTGGACCAGCACGTGGCCCACGAGCGGGTGCTCTTCGAGCGGCTCTTCCTGCGCCGCCACGCCCCCGCCATCCAGCCCCTGATGCCGCCCCGGGTGGTGCCGGTGGGACCGGAGGCTCTGGCGCGGCTCACGCCCTTCCTCTCAGAGCTGGAGGCGGCGGGCGTGGAGGCCGATCCCTTCGGTGACGGCGCGTTGGTGGTGCGCGGCCTGCCGGATTTCCTGGCGGACCGCGACCCCCAGGCTCTGCTGGAGGACCTGCTGGCCCGGCTGGAGCGGGAGGGCCGCGTGGACCTGGACGCCTTCCGCCGGGACCTCAACGCCGAGCTGGCCTGCCGCGCCGCCATCAAGAAGCACCACGTCCTGCCCCCGGACCTGGCCCTGGGCCTCATTCGGGACCTGCTGGCCTGCGAGGTGCCCAACACGTGTCCCCACGGCCGCCCCATCCTCAAGAAGCTCACCCTCGACGACTTGGAGCGCAGCTTCGGGCGGCGAATCTAGCCCGATCGGCGGCCTGCCACTCGCGCAGGCGCTCGCGGGGGGACACCCCCGCGCGGCTCCGCCGACCACCCCCGGATCGCATCGTGCCCCGCACGATGCTCCCGCACGGGCCTCCGGCCCTCACGGACGGGGCCCCGTCCCCACGGCCGCCCCATCCTCAAGAAGCTCACCCTCGACGACCTGGAACGTAGCTTCGGGCGGCGAATCTAGCCCGATCGGCGGCCTGCCACTCGCGCAAGCGCCCGTGGGGGGACACCCCCGCGCGGCTCCGCCGACCACCCCCCGATCGCATCGTGCCCCGCACGATGCTCCCGTTCGGGCCTTTGGCCCTTACGGATGGGGGCCCGTCCCCACGGCCGCCCCATCCTCAAGAAGCTCACCCTCGACGATCTGGAGCGGAGCTTCGGGCGGCGGCTGTAGCCGGTCCGCTCCCTGGGCCGGGGGCAGGGACGGCGGCGCGGCTCCGCTCGGCCACCAGGTCCACGCCGAGGCGCTTGGCGGTGGCGTAGAGGGCCGGGCGGGCCAGCCCCAGGGTCTCGGCGGCTTCGGCCACCCGGAACCCGCAGGCCTGGAGGGTCTCCAGCAGGAGCCGCCGCTGGAAGGCCTGGGTGGCCTCCTCCCAGCTCCGCGCCTGGACGGTCGGCGCGCTCAGTTCTGGCAGGTGCGCCGGCCTCAGCGTGCCTCCCTCGCAGCGGAGGAGGCCTCGCTCCAGCGCGTGCAGCAGCTCCCGCACGTTCCCCAGCCAGGGCAAGCGGGCCAGGGCCTGGGGCAGGCCGGGCGCCAGGGCGGGCACCGGCCGCCGGGCTGAGGCCGCCGCCTTCACCACCAGGCGGGGCAGCAGGAAGGCGAACTCGTGGCGCCGGGCCGAGAGGGGAGGCAGACGCAGCGTCGCGCCCTGGAGGCGGTAGAGCAGGTCGCGCCGGAAAGCGCCCGCAGTGGCCAGGGCGTCGATGTCCCGATGGGTGGCGGCGGCGAAGCGCACGTCCACGCGGATGATCTGGTCCGAGCCCACCCGCCGGATCTCGCGTTCCTGGAGCACCCGCAGCAGCAGGGACTGGAGGCGCGGCGACAAGTCCGCCACCTCATCCAGGAACAGGGTCCCGCCCCGGGCGGCCTCGATGGCGCCACGCCGATCGCGATCGGCGCCGGTGAAGGCGCCCTTCACGTGGCCGAAGAGCTCGGATTCCAGCAGGCCCTCGGCGAAGGCCGAGCAGTTCACGGCCACCAGGGGGCCCGAGCGGCCCGAGCGCCGGTGCAGCTCCCGGGCCGCCAGCTCCTTGCCCGTGCCCGTGGCCCCGAGGATCAGCACCGGCAGATCCGAGGTGGCCACGCGGTCCAGCTCCCGCAGCACCGAAGCCATGGGCTCGCTGCCATCCGTGAGCAGCAGGCCGCCATCCTCCGGGGCTTCCAAGGGCCGGACCTCCTGGAGCCGGGCCAGCCAGGGAGCCAGGAGCAGGGGTTCCACCGGGGTCGCGGGGGCGGTGTCCGGCGCCTGGGCGAGCAGGATGCCGCCCACGGGACAGTCGTCCCACAGCAGGGCATGGCCTCGCCAGACCCAGCTGTCCTGGCGGAAGGGGGCGAGACCGCCCTCCCGGGCCAGCCGGCCCAGGGCCCCCTCGGGAGGCGGGTCGCCGGCGCCCTGCGTGCGGACCTCCGCCCCGGTTCCCCAGACCAGCCATGTTGGCGTGGATCGCTGGGCCAGCCAGCGATCCAGTACGGCCGTGGCATCCTGGGCGGGCGCCGCCTCCGCCGGGGGCCAGAGGACCGCCAGGCGCTCCTGGTGGCGGGGCGCCTGGGCGCGATCGGCGATGGCCTGGAGGGCCAGCAGATGCTCGGCCTGACGGAGGTCCGGCCGCCGCTCCAGCACCTGCAGGCCCAGCTCCAGGCGCATGATCTGGGTGGGACAGCCTCGCCAGGCCGTCCAGAAGGCGCCCGGATCGCCCGTGCCCCGGAAGAGCCGGTGAGCCTCCCAGCTGAGGTGGGTCTCGGGATCCGCGTCCACCGGGGGCGGCTCCGTCAGCGGGCCCAGGGCGGCTTCCAGGAACCGGGCGTAGGGGTGGGTCCGGACCTGGGGCAAGGCCTCGCGGACCAAGTCCCAGCGCTCCCGATCCGCCCCGTGCAGGGCCAAGAGACCCCAGGCTGCCGGAACCTCGGGATGGACCTCCACCAGGCGGCGGATCCGCGCGAGGGCTGCGTCCGGATCGAGGTTCACGTCCGCGAGCTGGGCCTCCTCCAGGTCCTGCCATGGCTGGGGAAGCGGGCCGCGCAGGGCGGCCCAGCGGGCATGGGCCGGGAGGTCCGCCCACTTGAGGGCCAGGTGCGCCGCGTTGGAGGCGGCCCGCTCCGCCCAGCCCGTCGCCCCAAGCCGCAGGAAGTGGGCGTGGGCCAGGGTGAAGGCCCGCAGGGAGCCCTCCGGATCGCAGGCCCGGTCCGCCCGCAGGCCCTCGGCCATCCAGTGGAAGGGATCGGCGCAGGGATGGGCCGACGCGCCCCAGTCCGGGTAGCCCGGTGCCGCTGGGGCCGCCTCGCCGCCCCAGCGCATGCGGATCCGGTCCCAGGCGGGGTGGCCTGAAGGAGCAGGCGGCATGGGCCGCTGGAGCGCCTCGTGGATGTCCGCATCCAGGACGCCTCGCCAGCCCGCTGGTTGATCCTCGGTCAGTTCCAGGCGCAGGAAGGCCGCCAGGGATGCATCCGGAAGCCCGCCGCCGGATAGGCCTGTGGGCGCCAAGGGGTCGAGGCCCGACGGCGAGGCGCCCATGCCTCGAGCCCAGGCCCGCAGGCGGGGATCCAGCACACGCCGTCCCGAGGCGAGTTCCGCCAGCCAGGGCGCGCCATGGTGCGGGGCCAGCTCTTCGCAGGATCCGTCGAGGGCCAGGGGGCTGGCCAGGACCTGCAGGAGCGGCCAGGGTAGTGCCGGATCCAGGGCGCCTTCCGGCAGCAGGCGTCCCTCGGCGTCCTGGCTCCGGAGCAGGAATGTCCACCATTCCGGCGGCAGGGAGTGGAGGTCGGACGGCACCAGGATCTCCAGGAAGGGCGGGAGCACGAGGCGGCTGCCCTCTTCCACGGCCCCCAGGACCGCGATCCAGCGCAGGCGCTGGGACCGGTCGAGGAGGACCGATCCCGCCGCCATCCACGGACTGCCATCCCCCTCCAGCAGGGCTTCCCAGGCCCAGGCGGACAGTTCGCTCTCCCGGACGCCCCGCCGGTCCGCCGGCACGGCGGGGCTGCCGTGGCGCAGGAGGGCCACCCAGGCAGGATCGGGACGGGGGCCGAAGGCCGTGGGCGGCGCCGTCACCTGGGGACCGAAGGGGCGTCGGGCCTCCTGGGCGACCCGGGGCCAGCGCCCCTCGCGCCCCCCCAGCATCCAGGCCTGGGCGATGGCAGCCAGGGCCCAGGCCGGGTCTCCCCAGCGCCGTCCCCGGTCCAGGCCCCAGGGGGCCTTCCAATGGCCCAGCCAAGAGGCCTTCAGCACCCCAGCATCCCGCGCCAGACCTCCCAGAAGTCCGGGAAGGTCTTGGCCACGCAATGGGGATCCCGGACCTCGCCGCCGCAGCGCAGGCCGCCCACGGCGGCGGCGAAGGCCATGCGGTGGTCGTTCCGGGGGTCGAACGGGGCCCGGGGCCCGGGCCGCGGGCCGGGCTGGACGCGCAGGGTGTGGTCGCCGATCACCTCGGCCCCTCCGCCCAGCCAGCGCACCAGCTCAGCTGAGGCGTCCAAACGGTCGCACTCCTTGAGGGGCAGGGTGTGGAGGCCGCGCAGCTCGGAAGCGCCGGGCGCCAGGGCCGCCAGGGCCGCCAGCACGGGGCCCAGGTCAGGGCAGTCCGTGAGATCCGCGTCCAGTCCGCGCTGGAGGGGGCCTTCCAGCTCCAGGTCCTGGGGCCCGGTCCAGCGGGTGCGACAGCCTGCAGCCTGGAGGAGGGCCACCATGGCGCGGTCGCCCTGGGCGTCGTCGGGGTCCAGGGGCGCCAGGTGAAGGGTCCGGCCCGTGACCGCCGCGGCGGCCAGGAAGGCGGCGGCGCCGCTCCAGTCGCCGGGCAGATCGAGGTCTCGCGGGGTCAGGGCGCCGCCGGGGATGAGCCACCGGCCCTCCTCCAGGCGGGCTTCGCAGCCGAAGCGCCGGAGCCACTGGGTGGTGAGGGCCAGGTAGCTGGGGCTGGCCACCGCGGTCCAGCGCAGGGTGCCGCCGCCGGGCAGGGCCGCCGCGGTCAGGGCCAGACCCGTGAGGAACTGGCTGCTAAGGCGGGCGTCCACCTCCAGGTCCAGGCGCTCCGGGGTGTGCGGCGCGGGGCGCAGCCAGGCGCCCTTCGCATCGGGTTCCCAGGCAGCTCCCAGGGCTTCCAGGGGGGTCAGCAGGGGCCCCAGAGGACGCTCGAAGAGCCGCGGGTCGCCCTCCAGCCGCACGGGGCCCTCTGCCTTCAGGGCCAGCCAGGGCAGGAGGAAGCGCAGGGTGGTGCCGGAGGCGCCAAGCCAGAGGGGGGTGGAGGTCCGGGGACGGCCGCCTCCTTCGATGGTCCAGGTGCCGTCCTCCTCCCGGACGCCGAGCCCCAGATCCGCCAGGGCCCGCCGCATCCAGCGGGTGTCCTCGGCCTCCAGTCCCCCGCGGAACCGGCTGGTGCCCGGCGCCACCGCCGCGAGCAGTAGGGCCCGGTTGGTGACGGACTTCGATCCGGGCACCCGGACCGGGTGCAGCGCCGCTCCCCTGGGCAGGGAGGTGTCTTCAGGAAGTGACAGGAGCATATGGCAGGGTGCCGTGCCCGGCCCCCCGCCGCAAGCCCATCGAAGGCTGGATCAGCCGATGTTCTCGAAGATCGGCTTGGAGATGCGCTTGTTCGTCTCCTTGGTCCACTGGTAGGTGCCGTAGAAGTCGATGGTGCGCTTGTAGCGGAGGGTGATGGTGCAGGTGCCGGCTTCGCCGCTGCCGCTTTTGCCAACCCGGATGGCGTTCTTGTCCATCAGGACCTCAGGAATACCCAGCTCCTTGGCCTTGTCCCGGACCTCCCGCTCGATGGTCTCGATGGGCTTCTTGGCGGCGCTGCTGGCGATGAAGTCGCAGGCGTCCACCAGCTCGCTGTCGCTGTAGTAGACGGGGATGGCCTTGTAGCCGGCGGCGGCCAGGGTGCCGAACACGAGCAGGGAGACGATGCAGCCGATCTTGCCTTCGCCGCGCTGACGCTTCATGGGTTCCTCCAAGCTACTTCAGGTCTTCAAGGGCCTGCCGGGCCAGGGGGGCGACGAGGGGGCCATCGGGGCCGAGCAGGGTTGCCTGAGGATACTTCAGTGCCTGCCGGAATGCCTGCGTTGCTTCGGCCTGGTAGGCGCTGCCCAGGCGGAGGAAGCATCGGCCCGTGTGGTAGTCGAGGGTGCCCTGGCTCACGCCGCTCGTGGTGCCGAGCCGGGCATCCCGCAGCTGTTCGATGGCTTTGTCGTACCGGCGGAAGTGCATGAGGCCCAGGCCGAGGTTCATCCGGATGAGGTTCGCTTCGTCTGCCTTGGCGCCCGCCTTCACCCCTGCGTAATCCAGCCGCAGGCGGGCCAGGATGGCCGGGTAGCAGAGGGCCGGGGAACCCAGGGGAAGCTCCAGGGCCTCCTCCTGGACCGGAAGGCTCACGGGGGAACCCCCCTGGCTGAGAGTCACGGTCCCTTTCGCGGCCGCCAGCACTTGACGCAGAGCTTGGACCGAGGCCACGGGTTTGCCGTTGGCCAGGGTGAGGGCCCTGCCGACCTGGATGCCGGCTTTCTGGTCGGCCTCGGAGGCGGACAGGACCCATGGCCCCGGCTCTCCGGGGAGGTCGAGGAGGGCCAGGCCCAGACCGGGCTCATGCAGGGGGGGCATGGCGTTGAGACGGGCCACCAGGGGGCCCAGGGGATCCTCCTCCAGAGGCTTCACCAGCAGCCGCTCCTCCTCGCCCTCGAGGGTCGCGATTCGAAGCTCCACCTGATGGACCACCTTCCCCGGCATCGGGGCGGCGGAGAGGATGAGCTCGGCCTCCCGCGAGGCCTTCACCCGCGCCAGGGCCTCCTGGGGCGTCTCGCCAGGGTGGGCGGGCAGATAGGCCACCTGCTGCAGGCGGTCGCCGAGGCCCTCCAGCAGCGACAGGAGCCGGGCCCGGCCGGTGAATTCCAGCTCCCCCTCCAGGCCCAGGAAGGCGAGGCGCGGCTTCGGCCGGGCCTCCACCGCGAGGGCCTTGCCCTCTTCCACGGTGATGCGCCGGAAGAAGCCGCCGGCCGGGAAGCGGACGAGCAGATCATAGGGGCCCGAGCAGACCGGCAGCTGCGTCACGGGCAGGGCGCCCTGGCTCTGGCCGGAGAGGAAGAGCTCGCCCCCGGGCCAGTCAGAATGGACGGACAGGGTGCCCTTGGAGGGGTCCAGGCGGATGGGCTCCAGGGTGTGGTCCGCGAAGGGTGTGGCCAGGTCCGCCTGCATCTCGAGCACCTTGGTCCGGTGGCAGGGGGCGCGAAGCTCCAGCTGGTGCTTGCCCGGGGCCAGCTCGCCGATGATGAAGGGTTCGGAGACATCCTCCGGGCGCAGGCCCAGGGGCATCACCAGGGGGGCGGCGTCGGGGCCCGCCTGGCCCTTGGCGTGGCCGAGGCTGTGGCCGTCCAGCAGGACCTCTGCGCCGCTCGGCCGCACGTACAGGGCCACGGTGGAGGAGATGCGCGTGAGCTTGAAGTCCGCGGTCTTGGCGTCTCCGGAGACGAGGTCGAGGATCAGGTCGACGGGCGCGTAGCCCGGGCGGCTGTAGGTCAGCTTGTGCGAGCCGAAGGGAAGGAAGCGGCGGGCTTGGGGAGATCCCGGACGGCCATCCACGGACAGGGTCCCCCCTTCGGGTGCGTAGCTGAACCGTACGGGAGCGTAGTTCTCCGCCCTCAGGCGGTCGAAGAGGGCCACCAGGCGCTGGGAGGTGAGGGTCCGGTCCACCTCGAAGTCCGGGTTCAGGTCGATGAGCGCCTGGAGGCGCGCCTGGGCCCGGGGCTTGGTCTGGGGGCTGCGGTCATCCAGCACCGCCAGCCAGTTGTAGCTTTCGCAGAGCACCTGGGCCCAGGTGGGATCGAGGACGGCGGCCTTGGGCGACAGGGCCCCGACCACCTGCTCGAAGCGGGTGCTCGCGCCCTCGCGATCCCCCTGGGTAGCCCAGAGGGCCTTGGCCTGGAGGAAGGTGTCCTTGAGGGCCGCGTCCTGGGCGCCGAGGCCCAGGTTCAGCAGGAAGACGAAGGGGAGGAGTCGGTGCAGGCGCATGTCAGTTCAACCGGTACAGGAGGTCGTTGCGGCGGTCGCAGAGGATGAGGCCGCCGGAGCGGTCCAGGGCGAGCGACGTGATGCGGCCGCTGATGCCCAGGCTCTTGAAGGTGGCCTGGCGAAGCACCGCGCCATGGGGATCGAGGACCAGAACGCCTTCCCCGAAGTCCCCTCCATCCACCAGGACCGCCACCTGCCCTGCCCCGTCCGAGGCCAGGGCGACCACGTACCGGAAGGGGGCCGGAAGGTCCTTGCCGTAGGGAACCACCACGCGGGGCTGACCGTCGGCATCCAGGAAGAGCAGCTTGCGATCCGCGTCCGAGGCGATGGCCATGCCGCCCGTGGGCAGGGCCGCCAGGGCGTTGGCGGTGGGGGAGGCCACGGTGCGGGAGGTGCCATCCTGGTTGAAGACGGTCAGGGCCGGGGTTTTCGCATCCGCCACCCAGAGCGCCCCCCAGTGGTCCAGGGCGGCCCCGCTGAGGGCACCCAGGTTGTTCAGCGGCATGGGGGCCGCCTGCTCCCGCGCGAGGCCGGCCTTGGAGAGAAGCCAGGCCTCGCCGGCGGGCGAGACGACCATGGCCTTGGCTCCGGCTGCGGAGGGACCGGTGGGGGTCAGCTCACCGCCGTGGAGCCGGAAGGCACGATCCAGGTCGCTCTGGTAGATCAGGAGATCCCCGTCCGGCGCCGTGGCTAGGAGGATTGGCGTCCGCAGCCACTTCACGCGCCCCGCGGGCCAGGAGCCTTCGTTGGTGAGGGGAGGTTTCTGGAGCCGGTGCTTCACCCGTACGGCCATGCGCCAGGCGGCTTCCTCCGCCTCGGGCGTGTGGGGGGCGAGGGTCCGCAGCCGCTGGAGCATCCGGAGGCAGCCCGGAAGATCGTCCAGGAGGTCCATGGTCTCGGCGGCCTCCAGCATGGCCCGGGGCGCCACGGCGGCATCGGGATGGAGGCGGAAGGCCTCCACGAAGAGCTGGAGGGCGCGGCCCCACTGCCCCTGGTCCCGCCAGGCGCGGCCCAGCCGGAACCGGGCCTCGGGCACGGCCGGGGACTCCGGGAAGAGGTCGATGACGCGGTTGAACTCCGCCATGGCGTCCTTGAGCTCCGCCGGGCGCCGGGCCTGCCGGGCGAGCAGGGTCCCCCTCAGCAGCAGGCCTTCCGCGGCTTCAGGGGTTCGGATGTGGTCGGCCTTGAGCCGGTCCAGGAAGGGCATGGCGGCCTCGGGCTTGTGGTTCACCTCCACCTGGAGCCTGGCCAGCCCCAGGAGGGCGCGAGGGGCGAACGCGCTCCCGGGGGCGGACTGGAGCAGCTGGCCCCAGGTGTCCGCCGCCTCCTGGTAGGCCTTGGCTGCGTAGGCGCGTTCGCCGCTCTGGTACAGGCGTTCAGCCAGGTCGGCCTCCTGGGCGCGCCCGGTCACCTGGACCAGGACCGGCAGGGCGCAGAACAGGGCGACCGGGACGCGGGACCAGACGCGGGACCAGGGGGGTGCGGGCAGCATGGAAGCCTCGGGACAGAGGAAAAGCATAGCCGCGACCCGCGGTCCGGTCCGGGCCAACCGGTGGCGCCGTTGGGGCGCCGTTGGGGCCCCGGCGGCCCCGAGGAGGTGCTAGCGTCTTGGGTATGCGTGCCGTGATCTTCGCCTTCCTGGCCGTTTGCGTCCAAGCTCAGCCGCCGGCCTTCCTGGCCCAGCTCCCTCCGGCAGCCCAGGCCGAGGCCCAGGACATCATCGATCGGGCCGACTTCATCTTCGAGACCCAGACCCAGCCCAAGCATGTGCGGCTGGCGAGCATGGAGAAGCTCTTCGACCATCCCCGGCTGGCCTCGGCCATGTGGCGCCACTGCCAGTTCGTGCCGGCCTTTTATGCCTTCATCCATCCCGACGGATCCTGGAGCATCGACGACGCGCACGGGCTGAAGGGCACGCTCCGCCTCGTGTACCAGCGGCCTGGGCACCGGGTCTACCTGGTGGAGGGCGTGGCCGAGAAGGGCCGACTCAAGACCCCCTTCGCCGTGAAGGCGAAGATGCTCACCTCGTACCGCTACTGGGAGGGGAAGCACGGCTTCGAGACCCACCTCCAGACCTGGACGGCCCTGGATTCCGCCCTGCTGGGGGCCATCGCCCGGCCCTTCCGGGGCTACATCAAACACCGGCAGGATGAGTTCATCGCCTACATCAACGGGAACGTGGCCACCTTCGGCGAGTTCGCCGACCTGAGCCCCCAGGACTTCCACGGCCCCCTCAAGCGGGACGGCGATGCCATCGCCCTCCGCGAGTTCGAGACCCTGTTCCTGAGGAAGTGATGGGGGTTCCCTTCACGGACGCGATCCGAGCGCCCTTTTGGGCCCCTATTCGAGCATTGGTCAGGCCCTCCGAGGCGTTCAGCGAGCCACCGCCGCCCCTGGGCCGGGCCCTGGTCCGGATGCTGGCCGTGTGGGTGCCGCTGTCCCTGGCCAACACCGGCCTGACGGTCTGGCGGACGCTCGAATCCTATGCCCAGCTTCGACAGAAGGCCCCGCCAGCCTGGCTGGAGCATGCCCTGGGCGCCGATCCGGACGTGTGGCGGGAGCTGCTCCGATCCCTTCCGCCCTCTCCAGCCTTCGAGCGCATCTGGCCCTGGCTGCTGCTGATCGTGCCCCTGGGCGTGCTGGGGACCTGGATCCATGACGCCGTCTGGGACCACGCGGGGTTGTGGCTGGTGGGAGGGCTGAAGGCGAAGCGCGGCTTCCGGGCCACCCTGGTGGCCGAGGCCGAGGCCCTGCGCATCACGGCCCTGGGTACGCTGATCGGCCTGCTGGGCTTCGTGCCCGTCCTGGGCACGCTGCTGGCCTTTCCGCTGCTGCTCCTGGACGGCTACCTGTGGCTCTTCCGCGGCTTCGCCCTGGGGGCCAGGCATGGCTGCGGGGCCTGGCGGGGGATGGCCGCCACCGTGGTCCATGCGGTCCTGCTTGGGGCCTGCGCGCTCGGCCTGGCGGGGCTCCTGCTGGCGATGCTGCGGGTGGCCACGTGAGGCGGGTGCCCTGGATCGCCCTGGCCGCCCTGGGCCTGGGGCTGGGTGTCCGGCTGGCGGGCTTTCTGGTCCCCTGGGCCGAGCTGCTTCCCGGCTGCGCCTTCAAGCGGGTCACGGGGGTCGCCTGCGCCACCTGCGGGCTGACGCGCGGAACCTTGGCTCTGGGGCAGGGTCAGTGGGGGGCGGCCCTCCATTGGTACCCGGCCCTGGCGATCCTCGCCGCCGCGGCGCCCGTGGCGGTTCTTTGGGACCTCCGCCGGGCCTGGCGGGGCGATCCCTACCCGCCTCTGCCGGACTCCCGGGGCCTCCGGCTCGGGGCCTGGCTTCTGCTGGCCGGGATCTGGGCGCTCCAGGCGGCCAGGGGGATCTAGGGGCCCGGGTTTTGCCATGGCCACTCAGTGCGGTCATGCTGTCAGCACGCATTGCCGGAGTCCCATCATGTTCCAGAAACTCCTGGATCGGCTCATCGAACAGGTGCCCGAGGCCTTGGCCGCGACCTTCAACGATCGCGACGGGGATCCCATCTGCTCCCGCACCATCCAGGTCTCCAACGAGGGGCTGCAGCTTCTCGGGGCCTACCAGCACGTGGTGAAGCGGCACCTGCAGCAGGCGGTGGAGGAGTTCGACCGCGGCGAGGTGAAGCAGGTGGCCTTCGCCACGGAACAGCACTGGATCCTCATGATGGGCGCCAAGGAGCAGTGCACGCTGGTGCTGGTGATGCAACGGGACGGCCTTCTGGGCCGGGCCCGGTTCTACATGGAGAAGGCCGTCGAGGCCCTGAACGTCGAACTGTAGGGAGCCTGGATGGAACGCTTCATGGGTCTGGCCGGAATCGTGGCCTTTGTGGCCATTGCGTACGCGCTGTCGCACAAGCGCAGCGCCATCCACTGGCGGACCATCGCCTGGGGCCTCACGCTCCAGTGGGTCTTCGCCCTGATCGTCCTCAAGGGCTCCGCCATCGCGGGGCTGCTGTCCTTCCTGCCCTTCCCGAAGGGAGCCGGCTGGGTGGTGCTGCTGCTGATGTTCACGCCCCTGCTGCTCCGGCGGTTCGCCTCGTACGAGAACAGGCCCCTCAATTGGGGCCTGTTCGGCGTCATCGTCCTGGGACTGCTCCGGGGCAACCTGGTGGGCTCCACCTTCGACAAGATGCGCGTGGTGGTCGAGCACCTCATGGCCTACGCCCACGAGGGCGCCAGCTTCGTTTTCGGGTCCCTGTCCGACGGCCCCGGCGGCAAGGTGGGCATGGTGTTCGCCTTCGCGGTGCTGCCCACCATCATCTTCGTGGCCTCCATCTTCGCGGTGCTCTACTACATCGGCGTCATGCAGTGGGTGGTGGGCGCGGCGGCCCGGGCCATGGGGCGCTTCCTCAAGGTCTCCGGCGCCGAGAGCGTGAGCGTGGCCGCCAGCATCCTCATGGGCCAGACCGAGGCGCCCCTCACCATCCGGCCCTTCCTGGCGCGCATGACCCGCAGCGAGCTCATGGTGATCATGACGGCGGGCATGGCCCACGTGTCCGGCAGCATCATGGTGGCCTACGTGCAGGTGGCCCACGTGGACATCGTGCACCTGCTCACGGCGGTGATCATGACGGCGCCCGGGGCGGTGATGATGGCCAAGCTGCTGGAGCCCGAGACCGAGGCCCCCGAGACCGCCGGCGAGGTCAAGGTGGACATCCCCACCCACGATGCCAATGTGCTGGACGCCGCGGCCCGGGGCGCCTTCGAGGGCGGGCAGCTGGCCTTCAATGTGGCCGTCATGCTGATCGCCTTCATCGCCCTCATCTATCTGATCAACGGGCTGATGAAGGCCATCCATCCCGGGTTCAGTCTGGAGATGGTGCTGGGCGCGGTGTTCAAGCCCTTCGCCTACCTCATGGGCGTGCCCTGGATCGAGGCCGGCCAGGTGGGGTCCCTCCTGGGTAAGCGCATGGTGGTCAACGAGTTCGTGGCCTTCCTGGACCTGGGCGCCATGACCAACCTCTCCGCCAAGGCGAGGCTGATTTCGACCTTCGCCCTCTGCGGCTTCGCCAACTTCAGCAGCATCGCCATCCAGGTGGGGGGCATCGGGGCCCTGGTGCCCGAGCGCCGGGGCGATCTGGCCCGCCTGGGCCTGCGGGCCATGCTGGCTGGCACCCTGGCCAACTTCCTGAGCGCCTGCATCGCGGGGATCTTGACCTAGAAAAAAACAGTACGAAAAAATCGATATTCCAACAGCCGTTATCCAGGGATAGAGTGGAGGGGCTGGAGGTGGTTTGGATGGCCCGTTTCAGGACCCTGGTGTTCTCGTGCGCCCTTGCTTCGCTGTCGCTCGCGGCCGGGGACTATGACGCCCTCGTCGGGACCATGGGAAAAGCCTGGCCCCAGGTGAAGACCCTCGCGGTGGTCTGCGACGCGGCAGGCAGCAAGAAGGCCGTCGCGGCCCTGACCGCGGCCGGGGACGGCTTCAAGGTCCTGGTCGTGGATGTCAAGGGACCCCAGGACGTGGGCCGGGCGGTCGCCGCCCTGTCGGGCCGGAAGCCGGATGCGGTCGTGCTCCTGGCGGGGGACCATGTGGCGGGGGACGGCACGTCCGTGGCCAGCTTCATCATCCAGCGCATGGCGATCCAGAAGATCCCCACCGTGGCCACGACCGAGGCGGCCGTGAAGCAAGGGGCCGTCCTGGCCATCGGGCCCGGGACTGGGGGCCGGCTGCTGGCCAACGTCAAGGTCGCCAACGTGGTGGGCGTGTCGGTGCCTCCGGCCGCGACCACCTTCTGACGTCCTGGCTGGACACCGACGGAAAGGGGCTGCCCGGCAGCCCCTTTCCGTTGGCACCGATCAGTGGACGTGCGCCAGGTCCTCGGCTCCGTCCCTCGGCGGCTCGATTCCGCGCCAGCCGGCCTTCCAGGCCAGGTTCAGCAGAAGGCCCAGGGTGATGTAGGCGGCGAAGAAGCCCACGAAGAACCGCTGCTGAAGAAGGATCATCAGCGCGAAGATCAGCACGATGGTGAAGCTGGTCAGCATGGCGGCACGAGGACTGCCGGCGCGCTTCTTGAAGCTGGGGAAGCGGATCGTGGAGACCATCAGGAGGCCGACCAGGAACAGCCCTGCGGCGAACGCATAGGCCTGGAGGGCCACCGCCGGGGGCGTGGGCCTCCAGATGATCACGGAGGCCACGCAGGCCGCTCCGGCGGGGATGGGAAGGCCCACGAAGTAGCGGGGATCCACAGCGCCCACCTGCACGTTGAAGCGTGCCAGGCGCAGGGCGCCGCAGGCCGTGAAGACGAAGCAGGCCGCCCAGCCCACGGCCCGCAGGTGAGAATCCTGGATGCCCAGGTGGAAGAAACCATACCGGTAGGCGAGGATGGCCGGGGCCATGCCGAAGCTGACCACGTCCGCCAGGCTGTCCAGCTGCACGCCGAACTCCGTGGCCGTGTTGGTGGCCCGGGCCACCCGGCCGTCCAGGCCATCGAAGACCCCCGCCAGCACCAGCAGGCCCGCGGCCCAGAGGAAATAGCGCTCGGGGGTGGCGCCGGCGGCGTTGATGGACATGACCACGCTGGAGAAGCCGCAGAAGATGGAGGCCATGGTGATGCTGGAGGGCAGCACGAACATGGACCGGCGCATGGCGCGCTTCCGGCGGTCGCGGCGTTCCTCTGGGCTCAAGCGGGGTCGCATGGGGCCATTTTCACACATCCCGGCGGCTCCCGAGCGCGCCGAGTGGGGAGGGTATCCTGTCACCCTTCGGAGGCGCGGGTGAAGCAGGTGGTGGTGATTGGCGGAGGACACGCAGGCATAGAAGCTGCGCACATCGCCGCCCGGCTGGGCCTGGCCACGACGCTTCTCACCATGAACCTGGACCAGATCGGCCAGATGAGCTGCAACCCCAGCATCGGCGGGGTGGGCAAGGGCCACATGGTGCGCGAGCTGGACGCCCTGGGCGGCGCCATGGGCCGCCTCATCGACGCCACGGGCATCCACTTCCGCATCCTCAACGAGAGCCGGGGCGTGGCCGTGCGCGGCCCCCGGGCCCAGGCGGACAAGGTGAAGTACCGCATCGCCGCCCGCCACCTGCTGGAGCACACGCCGAACCTGCGCCTCCGCCAGGGCATCGCCGCCGCCCTCCTCTGGTCCGAAGGCACCCGGGGCCTCCGCGGGGTGGAGCTGCTGGACGGTTCCGTGCTGCCCTGCGACGCCGTGGTGGTCACCAGCGGCACCTTCCTCAACGGGCGCATCCTCATCGGCGAGCGCCGCATCGAGGCGGGCCGGGCCGGGGAACCCGCCAGCACGCATCTGGCGGAGCAGATGCGAAGCCTGGGGCTGCGTCACCGGCGCCTGAAGACCGGCACCAGTCCGCGGTTGGCCCGGGCCAGCATCGACTTCGCGCGGCTGGAGGTCCAGCCCGGCGACGACCCGCCACGGCCCTTCAGCTTCTTCAGCCCGGGGATCCCCCAGCCCCAGGTGCCTTGCCACATCGTGCACACGACCCCGGAGACCGAGGCCATCGTGCGGGAGAACCTGCCGAAGTCGAGCCTCTACGGCGGGCACATCGAAGGCGTCGGGCCCCGGTACTGCCCCTCCATCGAGGACAAGTTCGTGAAGTTCCCGGACAAGGGGCGTCACCAGATCTTCGTGGAGCCCGAGAGCCTGGAGACCGAGGAGATCTACCTGGCGGGCCTCTCCACCTCCATGCCGCCGGACGTGCAGCTCCGCATGGTGCGGAGCCTCTCGGGCTTCGAAGCCGCCGAGATCCTGCGTCCCGGCTATGCCATCGAGTACGACAGCTTCGATCCCCTGCAGCTTCGACGGGACCTCTCCGTGACGGGCCTGGAGGGCGTCTGGTTCGCCGGTCAGATCAACGGCACCACTGGCTACGAGGAGGCGGCCGGTCAGGGCCTGCTGGCGGGCATCAACGCCGCGCGCTGGCTGGAAGGCAGGGAACCGGTGGTGCTCGGCCGGGACCAGGCCTACCTGGGCGTGATGATCGATGACCTTGTCACCAAGGGCACGGACGAACCCTACCGCATGCTCACGGCCCGGGCCGAGCATCGCTTGGGCTTGGCCTGCGACCTGGCGGACGCCCGCCTTCTCGCCGTCGCCCGGGACCTGGGGGCCCTCCAGCCCGGGGAACTGGCCCTGGTGGAGGCCAAGGTGGCGCGGCGGGAGCGGCTGCGCGCCCAGTGCGAGGCCGCCTGGGTGACCCAGACCAGCCCCTTCGGGCCCGTGGCCACGTCCGCCGGGCTGCGGTTGGAGGCCGGGCTGTCCCTGTCGGACCTACTCCGCCGGCAGCAGATGGGGCCCGAGCAGGCCGAAGCCTGCCTGGCCCTGCTGGACGGGTGGGCCGATCCGGAGCCCGGGTGGGATCCGGCCCGGGAGCGGGACCTGCTGCTCTTCGAGCTGCGCTACGCCCCCTACCGCGAACGGGAGGCCCGCCTCCTGGAAGGCCACCGGGCCTGGGACCACGTGAGGATCCCCGCGGACTTCCGCATCGAGCACCTGCACGGCCTGTCAAAGGAAGTCCTGGAGAAGCTGACCTTGCACCGACCTGAGACCCTGGGGCAGGCCAGCCGGATCCCCGGCATCACCCCGGCCGCCGTGACCCTGCTGCACCTGCATATCCATCGTTCCACGCGCATATAGTTTTTTGTGATTTTATCCTTGATCTTCCATGTAACTGGAAGCTTAGACTGGGGGTGTTCGTCTTCGGGAGGGTCCCATGTCGACCGTCGTTGACCTCCACCCAGCACCTGCTCCGGCGTTTGCTGCGCCACGCATGCTGAAGATCGGCCAGCTTGCCGCCCGTTCGGGCCTGACGGCCAGGAACCTGCGCTTCTATGCCGATGCCGGGGTCTTCGGGGAGCTGCCCCGGTCCCCGAAGGGCTACCGCCTGTTCCCCCCCCAGGCCGTCCAGTGGGTGCGCATCCTGAAGGCCTCCCAGGCCGCGGGATTCACCCTGGACGAGGTGCAGGAGCTCCTCCGGGCCCTGCGGCAGGACAGCGCGCCCTGCGCCCACGTGCGCGACGCGCTCGGCGGCAAGCTCAGGGCCCTCGAAAGCAAGCTGGCCGAGATCCAGCTGCTGGTCGAGATCCTGCGCGTCACCCTGGGCACCCCCGACGGACAGAGCAGCGATCTCGGCTGCAACCTGATGGAAACCTTGCTCGCCGAAGCCAAGCGCCTGCCCGCCCTCACGGAGCTGCGGGCCTGAACCCCCGGGAGAACCCATGAACATCCAGACCTATCGTGTGACCGGCATGACCTGCGGCGGCTGTGTCCGTCACGTGGACAAGGCGTTGCGGGCCATGCCCGGCGTCACGGACGTGGTGGTGGACCTTTCCAAAAGCTCCGCCACCGTGAGCGGCACCGCGACTTTCGAGGCTCTGGCCGCGGCGGTGGCCGAGGCCGGCTACCAGATGTCAAAGCAGGCCTAGGCCACCTCTGGAAGGCTTATGAGCGTCGAGACCTACACCGTCACGGGCATGACCTGTGCGTCCTGCGTGCGGCATGTGGAAAAGGCCCTGGCCACCACGCCCGGCGTCCGGACCGCCTCCGTCAACTTGGCCACCGCCACCGCCACGGTGGAAGGCGAGGCCAGCTTCGAGATCCTGGCGGCGCAGGTCGAGGATGCGGGTTATGGCCTGGGCCGGCCCCAGGCCGACCAGGTCGTCGCGCAGGCAGACGACGATCCGGCGCCCGCCCGGAACCGGATGCTCGTGGCCCTCATCCTCACGGCCCCGCTCCTGCTCGCCATGGTCCCCGGCCTGGGGCTCCACCTGCCGGGCTGGCTCCAGGCGGTCCTCTCGGCGCCCGTGGTCTTCTGGGCGGGCTGGGGCTTCTTCGTCCGGGCGGGACGCCAGGTGCGGCATGGCCAAGCCTCCATGGACACGCTCATCGCCCTGGGCTCGGGCGTCGCCTGGCTGTTCGCCGTGGCGGAATGGCTGAATGGCGTCCACCACCTCAGCTTCGAGACGGCGGCCGCCCTGGTGGCCTTCCTGCTGACGGGCAAGTACCTGGAGGCCCGCGCCAAGGCCAAGGCCACGGACGCGCTGAAGGAGCTGTTGGCCCTCGCGCCGCCCACGGCCCTGCGCCTCGGCGCCGATGGCTCTGTGGTGGAGGTCCCGGTGGGGGACCTGCATCCCGGCGACCGGGTGCGGGTGCTTCCGGGTCACGCGGTGCCGGCCGATGGCCGCGTGATCGCCGGCCAGGCGGAGGTGGATGAATCCATGCTCACCGGCGAGCCCCTTCCCGTGCCCAAGGGGGTTGGTGAAGGCCTGGTGGCGGGGACCGTGGTGCACGGTTCCATGCTCGAGATGGAGATCCAGGCGGTGGGGGCCCAGACCCAGCTGGCCCGCATGGCCGCGCTGGTGGCGCAGGCGCAAGGCTCCAAGGCCCCGGCCCAGGATCTGGCGGACCGCATCAGCGCCGTCTTCGTGCCCGCCATCCTGGTCCTCGCCCTGCTGACCTTGGCGGGGTGGTGGATGGCCACTGGGGCTCTGGCTCACGCTTGGCGACCGGCCGTCACACTCCTGGTGATCGCCTGCCCCTGCGCCCTCGGCCTCGCCACGCCGGTGGCAGTCATGGTGGGCCTGGGTTCCGCGGCGCGAAAGGGTGTGCTGGTGCGGGACGCCGCCGCCCTCGAGGCCCTGGGGCAGGCCACGGACCTGGCCTTCGACAAGACCGGGACCATCACGGAAGGGCGGCCCCGGCTGCGCCGGATCGTGGGGACCTCGGGCATGGCCGAGCCGGACCTGCTGCGGCTCGCGGCGAGCCTGGAGCGGGATTCCGAGCACCCCATCGCCCGGGGCCTGGTCCTGGCCCATGGGACTCATGGCGGCGCCTTGAAGGAGGTATCCGCCTTCCGGGCCCACCCCGGTGGGGGCGTCAGCGGCGAGATCGAAGGAACGGCTTGGCGGCTGGGCAGCGCCGCGTTCCTCGGGGTGACCTTCCCCACCGTGGATGAGGATGGAATCGCCGTGGGCCTGGCGGACGGCTCGGGCCTGAAGGGCGTGTTCATCCTGGGGGACCGGCTCCGGAGCGAGAGCCCCGCGGTGGTCGGACAGCTGAGGCAGCAGGGTCTGCGCCTCCATCTGTTCACCGGAGATCGTCCCGAGCCGGCTGCCCGCATGGCGGAGGCCGCCGGCATTTCCTCCGTGTCCGCAGGCCTGCGCCCCGAGGACAAGCTCATCCGCATCCGGGACCTCCAGACCCGTGGCGCGGTGGTCGGCTTCGTGGGTGACGGTGTGAATGATGCGCCGGCCCTCGCCCAGGCGGACTGCGGCATCGCCATGGGCTCGGGCGCGGGCGAGCAGGGCACGGGCGCGGCCATGGCGGCGGCTCCCCTGGTGCTGCTGCGGCCGGGGCTCGATCCCATCCTGGCCGCGCGGCGACTCGCCCTGCGGACCCACCGGGTGATCCGCCAGAACCTCGGCTGGGCCTTCGGCTACAACCTGGTGCTGGTGCCCCTGGCCGCCTCCGGCCAGCTGGAGCGGTTCGGCGGACCCATGCTGGCGGGGTTGGCCATGGGCCTCAGCTCCCTCACCGTGGTCTTGAACGCCCTGCGCCTGCGGCGGTAGAACAGCTAGAGGCGCTTCGCCAGCTCCTTGAGGTAGGCGGCGAAGTCATCCCGCAGATCCTCCCGCTTGAGGGCGAACTCCACGTTGGCCTTCAGGTAGTCGAGCTTGTTCCCGGTATCGAAGCGTTGCGCGGGGATGGGGGCGGCCACCAGGCGGCCTTCCTTGGCCAGGAGGGCCAGGGCGTCCGTGAGCTGGTACTCGCCGCCGACTCCGGGCTTGAGGGCGGCCAGGTGATCGAACACGCGGGGCTCCAGCACATAGCGGCCCACCACGGCCCACCGGCTGGGCGCATCCTCGGGCTTCGGCTTTTCGACAATCGATGTCACATCCCAGACGGATTCGCGGTTGCGGGGAGCGCTGACGATGCCGTAGCGCGAGACGTGGTCCTCCGGAACCTCCTGGACGCCCACCACCGACTTCCCGGTGGCGTGATAGGCCGAGATTAGGGCCTCCAGGGCGGAATCGCGCTCGTCGAAGACATCGTCGCCCAGGAGCAGCGCGAAGGGCTCATCGCCGACCGCATGGCGGGCGCAGAGCACCGCGTGGCCGAGGCCCAGCGGCTCGCCTTGGCGCACATAGGCGAACTGCGCGAGGTGGGTGATGTCCCGCACGATATCGAGGTCTTCCTGCTTCCCGCGCCGGCGCAGGGTGTCCTCGAGCTCGTAGGCGACGTCGAAATGGTTCTCGATGGCGCCCTTGCCGCGCCCGGTCACCAGCACGATGCTCTCCACCCCGGCACGGATGGCTTCCTCCACCACGTACTGGATCACGGGCGTGTCGACCAGCGGCAGCATCTCCTTGGGCTGGGCCTTCGTGGCGGGCAGGAAGCGCGTGCCCAGGCCGGCCACGGGAATAACGGCTTTTCGGAGGGTTCGCATAGGGGCTCCGTGGATCATGATGGCCTAAGATGGCTGCGATGGGAGGATCCCGGATGGACCCGAAGACGTTGTGGAGGCAGATGGTTGGACATCCCATGTCGGGATGGCGGTCCGTGGAGGGCCCGGCCCTGCCGACGTCCATGGGGCCTGGCCGCCTGCTCTGGTGCGGGATCGGAGGCTCCGTGCTGCCGGCGGACGCGCTCATCCAGGCCCTGGCGGATTCGCCGTTCCGCCTCCGCTGGGAGCCCCTGACCTCGCCCGAACCCAATGGCCTGCGCCTGGAGCCCGAGGATCAGCTGGTGTTCGCCTCCAAGAGTGGGCGCACGCTGGAGCTCTGGAGCTGGATCGGGAGATTGCGCGCCCAGGAGGGGTGGGGCCGCTGGCACCAAGCGCCCATTGCTATCACCCAGGACGATGAGAACCCGCTCGCCCAGTTGGCTCGAGCCGAAGGGTGGACGCTGCTGCCGATTCCTGTGGAGGTGGGCGGGCGCTACTCGGCCTTCACGCCCATCGGGACGCTTCCGCTGCATTGGGCCGGTCGGGATGCCGGGCACTTCCTCGCCGGCGCCCGCGAGGCGCTGGCGCAGACGGAGCAGGGACGGGGCCCTTGGGGTGAGCGCGTGTGGGACATGGTCGGGACGCTGACCAAGGGTTATCTGAGCGGCACGGATCAGTGGGTGATGATGCCCTACGCCACGCGCCTGGAGACCGTGGGCGGATGGTGGGTGCAGTTGATCGCGGAGAGTCTCGGCAAGCAGGCGAAGGACGGTAGCCGGCGAGGCTTCACGCCCATCCGCGCCGTGGGCCCCCAGGACCAGCATGCCCAACTGCAGCGCTGGCTCGACGGTCCGCGCAATGTCGGCGTAGTGATGGTCACCGTCGGTTCCGGGAAGGCGGTGGAGCCTTCCGATCTACCGGTTCAGTGCCCCTTCCCGGGACTGGATCGCCGGGGCGGCGCGGAGGTGGTCCGCGCCCAGGCGGAAGGAACCCGCGAGGCCCTCGAAGACGCGGGTGTGCCGGTCATCCACTGGCACTTGGAGACGCTTGACGAGGCATCCCTGGGTGCCTTCCTCATGGCCTGGCAGTTGGTGGTGGGACTCTGCGGCGCGGCGTTGGAAGTGGATCCCTTCGACCAGCCCGCGGTGGAATCGGGGAAGCGGCGGACCCTCCTGAAACTGGGGATTTCCTAGGCGCCACCTGGGGATTTCCCCAGAGATGCAACATTGGCGCGCCCCTTCTGAAAAATTTCCGCTTGCGCCGAAGCGCTCCCCTGGTAATCTAAACGTCCTGCGCAGTTGAGGCTGCGGGGTGCCGGGAAGGGCTGGAAGGTTCTTCTGGACCGTGTGGAAACGCGGTGGGCGTCTTTGAAAACCGGATAGAAGATAGGAAGCCTTTGAGGGTTCCGCGGGAC
>NZ_JAKZLC010000007.1:0-117766 GCF_022808815.1 Geothrix paludis
GGCCCCTAACCCTCCGCTCAACTCGGACCCAGCCTGCATTGTCTTCCGCTCTATCTCAACTTCTCGCTTCCTCGGCTCCGCTCAACGCCTCGGTGCAGGCGGGGCCGGTTAGCTTCATTCGTTAGGCCGTCGATGCGCATGAATCATATCTTCAAGGCTGGTTTCATAGTCATAGCCGCAATGGCTCTTGATGCTGCGCCAAAGGTAAAGCCGGGGATTTCGATTCAACGGTTACAGGTGAGTGAACTTCAAGATGGCGCAATTAGCTACGCCTACTTTACGGATAAACCTAAGGGAGTTGGCTGCGAATGGGCAACATCACCTCAAATCGCCGCTCCCTCCAAAGTTGATCCGCATCAACTCGCCATTCGGATTAATGGTCGACTTCACCATCTCCAACTTTCAGAAGGTCATAGCCGCAATGGCCCTAAATCATTCGATGGCACTACCTATCGGCTCTTCAGGGAATGGTCAGACAACGAAGTCAAAATTGAAATTTACGAAAATCGTATTGAAGAAAACGACTCACAAAGGTGTACACAGGGTTTACTGATCGTGACCATTGGCGAAGATTCTAAGCGTTTCCCACTCTGGGGGCTACACGGATGCGAGTAGCGATCGGCCTAACCCTCCGCTCAAGTCGGACCCCGCCTGCATTGCCTTCCGCTCTGTCTCAACATTTTGCTATCTCGGCTCCGTTCACCGTCTCGGTGCAGGCGTGGCCGCTTAGCTTCCTTCGTTAGGCGCTCCATGCAGATCACATCACTTCCCACCGAAAAGGTGATCATGGTGTTGGCCCTTTGTTTGGTCAGTTCATGCACTTCTGTCATTGCGCACTACGATCACCGAGGGGCAGGTACTGTTTGGGTTGAGCAAACACATGGCGGTCCCAAAATTGGCACTGGTGCAGTCATATACAGGCAGAACGATTATTTCGAATTGAGCTTTCATGAAAGGTCCAATACCTACAGTTCGGCGAATATGGAGGTTCGGATCGGGTCTAGATACGATTCGAAATCCAGAATTCTCAACCGCTTCGAAGGCGGTGTCCAAATTGATCGAGAACAGTCGGTCATTGAAATCACCATCGTTGAGATCCTGTCTGATGGCAAGAAATCGCCTCTTCCCATTAACGGGCGCCATAAACTCAAGCCGGGCCAAATGCTTCCCTAGCGCCTAACCCTCCGCTCAAGTCGGACCCCGCCTGCATTGCCTTCCGTTCTCTCTCATTATTTCGCTATCACGGCTCCGCTCATCGCCTCGGTGCAGGCGTGGCCGCTTAGCTTCATTCGTTAGGGCTCCCACTTCGATGAGGAATTCCTGGCCCGTTCTTCTTCCATTGCTGATGAACGTCCTTGCCTGCTCGTCAGGGAAATCCGTCATTCCCGAGATTCAAACCTTGGCCCGCGTTGAATCACCCGATGGCCGGTATGAAGCCAGATTGGATCGCATCATTGGTGGGCCTTGGATGGGTGGTGCCGTCGTTTGGCAAGAGTTGCGAGTGGTTCCACGGAATGCCGTGGTCCATCCGGGCCAAGATGAGCCGAGCATTACTCTCACTTCCAATGAGGAAGACAATTCACCCTCAGTTGGCCTTCGTTGGGCATCGTCTGCCAAACTAGTTGTCACCCCAACAGGTCCAAGCTCAATTAAGCAAGTCCGCCAATCCATCGGCAATGTCGAGATTTCCATCTCCCAACAATGATCGCCCTAACCCTTAGCTCAACTCGGACCCCGCCTGCATTGCCTTCCGCCCTCTCTCAACATTTCGCTACCTCGGCTCCGTTCATCGCCTCGGTGCAGGCGTGGCCGGTTAGCTTCATTCGTTAGGTAGCCCAACATGCGCTCGCGAATTGCCTGTCTAGTTATCGCGGTCTCGGTGCTCACTGGCTGTTCATCTACCCCTGAGAAGGCCCCGACACTTGCTCAGGCAGCTGCATTCCCAAAGGAATTTCAACCTGGAGCAAGGGCTGTGGCTGCTTCCATTCAGCAACACGGTGAGAATCCCTCAGAGTTCCATGCCGTAGTTGAGGGACCGATAAATGGCACTCTCATTTTCCATCTCTGGCATCAGAGTGCTTTCACCCCGGAAAACAGGAACCCGGCTCTCGTTGGCAACCCTGGTGGCAAATGCCGTGATGTAACTTTTGATATCGCCACCAACAAAGTCCTCTCAACTGCACTTTGGCAGTGACCGGCCTACCTAACCCTCCGCTCAACTCGGACCCCGCCTGCATTGCCTTTCGCTCTCTCTCAACTTCTCGCTTCCTCGGCTTCGCTCAGCGCCTCGGTGCAGGCGGGTCCGGTTAGCTTCATTCGTTAGGCATGCCTCTAGAGAGTCGTTCAGATGAATGAAGCGTTCAATTATTGGCTCATTGGGATTCAATACTTACGTTTAGCGGAAGCAGCGTGTAATGAACTGGTTGGCCGAGAGAATGCATCTGGGGTTGTATTTATTGGAGCGGTAGATTGGGACGAGTACCTTGAAGCGACTAAGTGGTCCGATCACAGCATTGGGATTGCAATTTTATTCAATTTCTTTCATGGAATCGAAGTTCTCCTCAAAGGATTCCTATCATTGAAAGCAGCCAGTCCGCCGCGGCACCACAGGCTTTCAGAAATTCTTATGGAGTTTGAAAAGGAATACCCTGGTACTCGCCTTTCAAGCCTTGTTCGCGAATACACGGAAGAGCTGTGCCCCTACTCCCCTCTTGGCCAGTTTTTCAGAACGAACGCGATATCGGTGGATGAGTGGTACGAGGCATTAAAATATCCCGAGTCAAAAAGCGGTCGTTCTTATCGGCACACGGACTTAAAATATGGCGGCCTTGACACAGTTCACTTTTGGAAATCTATCGGCAATACAGCCATTCTTCTGCGAAAAGAGGCTGTACAACTATCTAGGTCCATCGATTGAATCGCACCGCATGCCCAACCTCTCGCTCAAGTCGGACCCCGCCTGCATTGCCTTCCGCTCTCTCTCACCATTTTGCTATCCCGGCTCCGCTCATCGCCTCGGTGCAGGCGGTGCCGCTTAGCTTCATTCGTTAGGCTTCACCACAAGGAGTCACCAAGATGCCTCGAAAAGTCATCGCTCCTTTGCTTCTTACTTCACTGATCTTCACCCTCGCTGGATGCACCGGCCCTGTTTGGGTCCGGGCACGTCCCGAAGGCGGGTATGTGCGCGCCCAAGGGTATAGCCACGAAGACAACTCTCGCATCACTGCTGAACTTAAAATTTTCGGCACCATCGATCCGAGTTCCATTTCATTTGAAGGGGCTTCTCCGCAAGAATTGAAAATCGAATATCAGTCAGATGAAGCAACTGTGCGTTGGTCAGTGCCAGGAGATCGGATTGGTAAATGGAACAAAGCTCCGTATTTCATTCTTGGGCGAAGTAAGGATCGACCTTTCAAAATTCGAGTCGACTGCCAGCCTAAACACACCATTCTTACCGAGATGATTCTCATTCCGGGGGCTCGGTTGTAAAACCAAACCAGAACTGGTTCTTCAGCCTAACCCTCAGCTCAACTCGGACCCCGCCTGCATTGCCTTTCGCTCTCTCTCAACTTCTCGCTTCCTCGGCTCCGCTCATCGTCTCGGTGCAGGCGGGGCCGGTTAGCTTCATTCGTTAGGACGCCATGAATCAACTCAAAATTCCCCTTGGCTTTCTATTGACCACCATGGCGTTCTCTTCGCTAAAAGCGGAAGAGCCGAAGGAACGCTTCAGGGTCGGGCTTGTTGCTAGTTTCCCGATTTCAGATTTCAAAGATTCGACCTCATCAGCAGGGCCAGGCATTTCTGCTGGCTGGAGTTTCTGGACTATATCCCCCAACACCAGTGCAGGCATGTATCTCGAAAATGGTTGGTACTCCGCGGATTCAGGTACGGCAGTTCTAACTAACCTAGGCTTTGAGATGAGGTCGAGATTAAATGGTGGATTCTATGACCGGTATGGAATTGGTGCTGTCCGTGTGAAAGCACCGACTTCAGAAGCTACGATCAAACTCGGTGGCGTTTTTGGGTTTGGTTATAGGTTTAGCGATGCAGTTGGAATTGAGCTTTATGGGGCATTCCTGGCCTCATCTCAACCCCCTGCTTCAACGTTGAACATGGCCGTTGTATGGAATTTCTAGCTGCCCAAAATGAACCAAGCAAACCGCCTGGCGCCCTAACCCTCCGCTCAACTCGGACCCTGCCTGCATTGTCTTCCGCTCTCTCTCAGCTTCTCGCTTCCTCGGCTCCGCTCAGCGCCCCGGCGCAGGCGGGTCCGGTTAGCTTCATTCGTTAGGCAGCCCAATGGAATTCTCAGAATCACCTGGCATTGGCAAGCCGAAATCAAATCGGTTCAAAATTCGTGCGAGTATCTTATTTTTGATCTCAACAATCCTGTTTACATACACCGTCATTTGCAACGTATTCTATTATCGATCCAAAAAAGAACTGACCAGCCAATACGCATTGATTCATTCCTTTTATATTCAATCGTCACCAGCAATAGAAGGTTTTGCCTTAAGGTATGCTTCCTCACGCATTGTTCAAGTCAAAGCCCAAAGTAACCACGGGCATCTAGTTTCTCCGTTTAATTCTGACGATTTCGAATTCATAAAAACAAAATATGTTCTACTCGATAACATCGCCTTCGAAATTCTAGGCAAATTACAATTTCGAGAAGTCCCTGAAAATTTATCCGATATAGTTGAACTAAATAAATTTCTGATTTCCTCAAACAAATTACAAATTCAATATTCAAAATCAGTCGACGACTACAATAGTACTTGTAAAACAATGCATCAATTACTTCCATCCTTTTTAATTCTTGATCTGGAAACAAACCCAGGAGATTTTCGGAGCTAGCAACTTGGTCGTATCGCAAGGCTGTCTAACCTCTCGCTCAACTCGGACCCCGCCTGCATTGCCCTCCGCTCTCTCTCAACATTTCGCTTCCTCGGCTCCGTTCATCGTCTCGGTGCAGGCGGGTCCGGTTAGCTTCATTCGCTAGGCATTCCATGATCGCTTCGACAGTTCTATGGATGGTCGTTATGGTCCTTGTCCCTCGCTCGGGGCCAAGGATCAACCCTCAAGAACTTCCTGCACTTGCTGCTGATCCAAAGCTGTCTGAAAGACTCGGATCAAAGGCTGAGGCAGAAGGGAAATATGCGGAGGCAAGAAGGCATTACGAAGAGGCTTGTCGCCTCGATGCAGATTGGGGAGAAGAAAATCAGCCTCCATTCGGAGAGGCAAGCGTCCTCCTCAAACTTGCACGACTGCTTCGCGATCCAAAGTGCGGTCCTCCCGACCTCACACGGGCCGGGCGCTGTTATGTGGCCGCACTTGGCATCGGTTCAAACCAATGGAGTGCAGAAGCCTGGATTGAACTGATCAAAATGTATCGAGATGGTCTAGGTGTGCCAAAGGATCCTGGATTTTCAAAGCATCTGTTGGAGGAATTTCGATTCAAGGCGGGAAATATGCACTGGTCCAAAGAGGACAGTCGTCGCCTTGCACTGATGTGGGAGAAAGGAGATTTCCTACCAAGAAACCTACTTGCTGCATCCAGTCAATTTTATTTGGCTGGCGACATAGCATCCGCCCGCAAAGCCTTAGAGAAAGGGGCCGATGAAGGCGATCCATCTGCATGTGAAAAATTGGCATGGTCCTATCAGGGCCAAGGTTTGGTAGTCACCGACATCGACCCAAAAAGGGCTAACGCGTACTTGCTGAAAGCCAAGTCTCTTCGTTCAGCGATTACCTCGCCCAAGCCCCAAACCAATCCTGAGAAGCCAAGAGTAGCCATGAGGGCCTGGGGTGGCGATGCCGGCCCTCCACAAGAAGCAAGTGATGAATCACTAGGGTCCGAAAAACAGCATGAACTCTCCCAAACCCCTGACCCCGTCCGTGGGCTTTATCATCGACTTTGGGCAGAGTACCTGTCCCCAAAGGATTGAGTGAATGCCTAACCCTCCGCTCAACTCGGACCCCGCCTGCATTGCCTTCCGCTCTCTCTCGGCTTCCCGCTTCCTCGGCTCCGCTGGTCGCCTCGGCGCGGGCGGGTCCGGTTAGCTTCATTCGTTAGGCCTCTCACAATCTTCAAAGCCATCATCGATCCAGGCACGGAGCACCATGGCCAAATACCTGATCTCCTTCCCCAGTGCTGCGATGGTCGTTCCCAGCGGCGAGCTAGAGGCAGTGGGCCACGCTGCGCACGCCGTGATTGAAGAGGCGAAGGCCGCTGGCGTTTACATCTTCGGCGGTGGCATCGACGAAGATGTGCCGCCAGTGCTCGTTTCGTCCGATGGCACGATCTCTATGGGCGGTTACCCGTGGGCGCCCACGCTCGATGGCGGATTCACCGTGCTCGAGCTGCCCTCGCGCGAAGAGGCCATCGCGTGGGCTACACGGATCGCCAAGGCTTGCCGCTGTGACCAAGAGCTACGCGTCTTCGGGCTCGACCCGCAGTCCTAAAGGCGCACGGACGCATATCGGCCTAACCCCTAGCTCAACTCGGACCCCGCCTGCATTGCTTTTCGCTCTCTCTCAACTTCTCGCTTCCTCGGCTCCGCTCAGCGCCTCGGTGCAGGCGGGTCCGGTTAGCTTCATTCGTTAGGCGCATCGATGATCGCTCCAATGAGAATTAAGCTGATATCCGTTGCAATCATGGCGATCTGTGAATTCGCCTGCCTTGGACCAAATACATTCACTGTTCCAAAGACACAGAAGAAAATCGGAAACTTAGGATTCCTGATTGATATCCCAATTCCAGGAGTTCCAATTGAGTGTCAGTTCCCGGGCAATGGGATAGTGAATTATGATTTTTACTTGAATTCGAGAGAATTCAAGCCTGCCAAACTATTTTCTGTTGAATGGATAAGCCGGAAGGGCAAGCAGCCCCTGAGCGAGAAGGAAGTAGACACATATTTGGTGGACTTCATTCCCAAATATTTGACACATAATTTTGAAAACGGGAATTACACACTTCTATTCTCAAGCCCAGTTGTTCTCAATAATGAATTCGCTGGAACATTATTCGTGGGTTCTGGTCATCACAATGGCGGTCAGCCAGGTTCAATCTATCTAATCACTGTTTACTTCGATCATCACTGGGCCATGATTTATTCTTTAAATACGAACACGATTGAGAAAGATAACCCATCGCTTCGTTCCATGGAATCAGTTGCTGGCCTGCCCGCGTTTGGCAATTTCAGCAAATTTGCAGACTCATTTGATTTGGACCTACCTTACAAACCCCGGAAGTGAGTAGGTGCCAGATGCGCCTAACCCTCCGCTCAACTCGGACCCCGCCTGCATTGCCTTCCGCGCTCTCTCAGCTTCCCGCTTCCTCGGCTTCGCTCATCGCCTCGGTGCAGGCGTGGCCGGTTAGCTTCACTCGTTAGGTGTTCCCTCGGGGCTTTAATGACCAAATATCCAATGTCCAAGCAAGTTCTAGGCTTCTTTGGGTGGCTCTCCATTTGCTTTGCAACCGCAGCCCTTGGCGCCCTCGCTTCCGCACAAGCTGGATCTTTCTACAAGGCACTCATTCGCCCACTATGGGCACCACCCGGATGGCTCTTCGGTCCGGTTTGGACTGTTCTCTACATCATGATGGCCATTTCAGCCTGGCTTATATGGCGGGAATACGGTCTTCGAAAGGCCGGTCCCGAGCTCGCTCTGTTCGTTTTCCAACTAGCCGTAAATGCCCTATGGACTTGGTTGTTCTTTGTTTGGCATCTCGGCGCCCTGGCGTTCGCTGAGATCCTATTTTTGTGGCTGTTGATCATCGCCACCGCAATTATGTTCTGGCGCCGAAATCGTTTTGCGGGTGCTTTGCTTATCCCCTATTTAGCCTGGGTGTCTTTCGCTTCCGTTCTCACCTGGGCAGTATGGAAAAGCAATCCCCACATCCTTGCCTAACCCTTAGCTCAACTCGGACCCCGCCTGCATTGCCTTCCGCTCTCTCTCATCCACTCACCTCCTCGGCTCCGCTCATCGCCTCGGCACAGGCGGGGCCGGTTAGCTTCATTCGTTAGGCGTTCCCACCTTCATTCCGGATGGTTGTCATGAGCGCTCAATCGGTTTTCACGTTCCTTCTTTCTCTGGCGTGCACAACCCTACCTGCCCAGGTAGATGCAGCTGCATATCTTCCAAGGTCGTTTGATCAGATCCTCATCGAGAGGAAACCGTGTGCAGATCCTGCATCAGACCTTAATGTGTGCACGGAAATTCACAAATATCAAACCCAACTGACATATCTAAATGAGATACGCCCAATTACCGGCCGAAAGGCTGAACTACTAAAGGGCCTCCAAACCTCATGGAAGGCCCTGCCAAATGTCGTTCAGTTTTTCGCCATGTACCATCAGGAAATACTGGTTACCTACAAAGGCACCAAGGTATGGATCCCAATCCAAGACTCTTTAATCCCTGAAGTGAAGCAATACTTGAAACCAAACCATGACTTCTTGGCGTTCCTAGTGGTTCCAGGCGCTCTAAAATCAGAGTTGGTCTTCGTTCTGACAAGATTCGATGAACTTGATTAGGGGTTCGGGCCGGGTACGCCTAACCCTCCGCTCAACTCGGCCCCCGCCTGCATTGCCCGCCGCTCTCTCTCATCGTTCCGCTTCCTCGGCTTCGTTCAGCGCCTCAGTGCAGGCGGGTCCGGTTAGCTTCATTCGTTAGGCTGCGCGGCGTGTTCAACCTCGCCAACAGGAAAGGTCCAAACATGAAGAGGACGGCTTTTCTCCTGACGATGTTTCTGCCAGCTGCCTTAGTGGCGCAGCATCAACCTACGACGGGTTACGCCCCGGTGAACGGTCTCAAGATGTACTACGAGATCCACGGGAGCGGCGACCCGGTGGTCCTGCTCCACGGCGCGTTCATGACGATCACCAACAACTGGACCGGGTGGATTGACGAGCTCTCCAAAACGCGGAAAGTGATCGCCGTCGAGATGCAAGGCCATGGGCGCACGGCGGACATCCCACGCGACATCACCTCCGAGAACCTCGCCGACGATGTGGCGGCTCTGCTCGATTACCTGAAAATCCCACGCGCGGACCTCCTCGGGTACAGCATGGGCGGCGGCGTGGCCATGCGGTGTGCGATCCGTCATCCGGACAAAGTGCGAAAGGTCGTCGTCATTTCGTCGATGCTCCGCCGGGACGGCGTGGTCAAGGAAGGGCAGGACGCCCTCGCGACACTCACCGCGGACGCCTTTAAAGGTTCGCCCATTGAAGTCGAGTACAAGAGACTGAACCCGAATCCGGACGATTTCCCGAAGTTCGTCAAGCGGGTCCTCGCCATGGATTCGAAAGGGCGCGACATTGGCGACGATCAACTGAAGGCCACCCCGGCGCCGATGTTCTTCATCCACGGTGACTCGGATG
Organism: Geothrix paludis; assembly: GCF_022808815.1. GTDB lineage: Bacteria > Acidobacteriota > Holophagae > Holophagales > Holophagaceae > Geothrix > Geothrix paludis. Next base: position 9,384 of record NZ_JAKZLC010000007.1, read on the forward strand.
GTGTACGGCTCGAGCACGTCGCGGAAATGTTTCGCCTGAAAGGCGGCGGGATCCACGGCGACATCAAGCCGCTCCCCGCCTCGCGATTGGCCATCCTGCCCGCCACGACGCACGTGACGCTGATGCAGCGCATGTCCGTCATCGTCCCGATGGTGAATGACTTTCTTGACGCCAAGCAACCAAAGCCATAAGAGAAGTCCCGTACCTCAAACCACTCAGCCCAGATATTCATCTAGATTCCATCTCGCAGCCTAACCCTGTGCTCAACTCGGACCTCGCCTGCATTGCCCTCCGCTCTCTCTCAACTTCTCGCTTCCTCGACTCCGTTCAGCGCCTCGGTGCAGGCCGGTCCGGTTCGCTTCATTCGTTAGGCCTTCCTCGAAAATCCAAAACCCAGGTCCCTTCTTAAAAACCCAGCAGCAATAGGATGCTTGTCATGAACCCATCCAAGCCTTCTCTTGATGAACTTGTGGCGGTGCTGGAACGAACGCCCGCTAGTCTCGCGAAGTTGCTCGAAGGATTACCTGAAACCTGGGTGACAGCGACCGAGGGCGATAACACTTGGTCCCCGTACGATGTCCTCGGCCATCTCATCCATGGCGAGAGAGTCAACTGGATTCCTCGAGCACGGCACATCCTGGCTGGAGAGACGCGACCATTTGATCCATTCGATAGAACTGCCCAGTTCAATCAAAGCCAAGGCAAACCGCTTTCAGAGTTGCTCACGACCTTTGAATCACTTCGACGCGATAACGTCTCTGTTCTACTCGAAATGAACCTTACGAACGCAGACCTTGATCGTGTCGGTCTACACCCTGAACTTGGGAATGTAACATTGGCGCAGCTATTGGCAACGTGGGCTGTCCATGACCTTGACCATCTTGGACAGATTGCCCGAACGATGGCAAAGGTTTGCGCCAGTGCCGTAGGACCATGGGCGAATTACTTATCGATCTTAAAGGATCGTCGGCATTAAGTGGCTCAACTACGGACAGTTCGGCTTAGGTAGCCCTCCGCTCAGCTCGGGCCCCGCATGCGTTGCCCTCCGCCCTCTCTCAACTTCCCGATTCCTCGGCTCCGCTCAGCGCCTCGGTGCAGGCGGGGCGGTTAGCTTCTTTCGTTAGGCCCGGCCCAGAGAAGGTGTCCACCCAGACCACACCTAGTTGTCAATCAGCATTTCAAGCCTGAGCAGTTGCTCTACCCGAAGCACGGTGACAACCCATATGGTGCTTCCGGCCCGGCGATAGATGACTCGACAGGGATAGGCAGTTACTTCGCGGTGAGGCAATCCCTTGAAAACCACTTTTCCCATCTCTGGATGCTCTCGCAAGTGCTCCAAGAGTTTCTCGACATGCGCAGCAATCTTGGAGGTAGCGTCAGGATTGTCCATCGCGATGAATTGAAGGATCTCGTTCAACTGCCGATGGGCTCGTGGAGCAAACCTGATGCTTAGCGTTGCCATTTCTTCAGGTCCGCTTTGACGTTCTTCCAGCTAACGCTCAGTCCTTGCCCGATTTCCATTTCGCCCATGGCAATCTCCTCGAGCACGGCCAGGCGGTTCGTCAGCATGTGGTAAGCCTCTGGGTCCATGATCACGCCAGCTTCCCGCCCGTGCTCCGTGACCATGACGGGTTGTTTGGTGGCCCGCACTTGCTCGAAAATCTCTGCGGTGTGTCGTCGCACTTCTGTAAGGGGTGTAAGGTTTGGGCTCAGGTTCACAGCATCACCTCAAACAAAGTATAACTATTCTTGCACTTTTTGCAATTCCTGGGCCCAGCTCACCGCTCAACTCGGACTCCGCTCGCATTTCCTTCCGCCCTCTCTCGGCTTCCTGCTTCCTCGGCTTCATTCAGCGCCTCGGTGCAGGCGGGGCCGGTTAGCTTCATTCGTTAGGCGTCTCGGATGCGCCCCACCGAATTCATCAACCTCTTCGCAGTTCTTCTTGGGGCTCTCTATGTGGGGATAGCATCAGGTTTTATCGCTCTAATCGCCCCTATCCCAATCTCGCCCAGAGCTCGATCGTGGGTCGCATACGGTGCCCCGGTCGCACTCGCGACCATGCTCGATCTTCCTGCCCATCTGGGACCGAGGCACTTACCCCAGCTGCGGTTGGGATGTCGTGGCGATTCTGTTATGGGCAACTGTGGGCATGGTGGTTTCCATTCTCGTGGCCAATTACAAAGAGCGTCGATCTAAACTTAAAATCAATCCGACGCCTAGCCCTTAGCTCAACTCGGACCCCGCCTGCATTGCCTTCCGCTCTCTCTCAACTTCCCACTTCCTCGGCTCCGCTCGTCGCCTCGGTGCAGGCAGGGCCATCTAGCTTCATTCGTCAGGCGCTCCATGCTTCCCGAATCCTTCGCCATTATCGGTGCCATCATCGGGTCGCTCGGCGGCTTCTATTACTTATACGAAACCATCGCCGGCAAAGCCCAACCCAACCGCATCACGTGGCTGCTTTGGGGTGTTTTCCCGATGGTTATTTTTGTGGCGCAAAGGGCGCAAGGCGTAAAGAGTTTATCCTGGGCGTCCTTTGCCGCCGGCTTTACGCCGTTGCTTATCGTTGCTGTATCTTTCTTCAACAAGAAGGCCTATTGGAGAAGCGAGCCCCGCGACTACTACCTGATGGCGGCGGCCATCATCGGCATCGTCCTCTGGGCCATGACCGACAATCCGAACCTGGCCATCCTGTTCTCGCTGCTGGCCGACATGCTGGCCGGCATACCGACCCTCATCAAGTCGTATCTCCATCCCCATTCAGAGAGCTGGGTTGCCTATGCCGTCAGCGCATTCGGTTTCGGAATAAGCTTTCTGTCGATTCGAACCCACAACTTTGAAAATACAACTTTTGTAGCGTATCTTTTCATTCTCAATGGCACCTTTGCGGTACTGGCCTCACGAAGCCGTAAGCATCAATAAGCGACCAGCTTCTTTCATCAACCTCGGCGCCAGCCCAACCCTCCGTTCTGCTTGGGCTTCGCCTGCCTGGCCTTCCGCCCCTTCTCAACCATTCGCTTCCTCGGCTCCGCTCCCTGGCCTGACGCAGGCGGATCCGGTTGGCTTCATTCATCAGGGGTCTCCGGCTCATGCCCACCATCGAAATCGCCACAACCAGAATGGACATTGATTCTGCGCGGGACCTTTTCCTCGAATATCAATCCCTCTTGGGGGTCGATCTCGGGTTCCAGTCGTTCGATGAAGAAGTCAACCGCCTGCCAGGCGACTACGCGCCTCCCGATGGAAGGCTGCTTCTCGCCAAAAAGGATGGCTTCCCGCTCGGGTGCATTGCCTTGCGGCGCATCTCCGCCACCAGGTGTGAGATGAAGCGCCTTTTTGTCAGGCCCCAAGGCAGGGGCCTGGGCGTTGGCAAAAAGCTTGTCGCCCGGCTCATCGCGGAGGCCCGGTCCATGGGATACGCCGAAATCGTCCTGGACACCCTGCCCACCATGACCGAGGCCCAGACCATGTACCTGGCCTTCGGTTTTCACGATATCGCCCCCTACCGTCCCAACCCCATTCCTGGGGCGCGGTTCCTGGGCCTGTCCCTGTGATCGGTCCACCCCTCTGTTCACCTCGGGCTCCCGCCTGCATTGGCTTCGGCGCATTCCCGCCTTCCCGCTTCCCAGGCTTCGTGAGCCGCCTTGGGGCGGGCGGAAACGGGTAACATCCTTCGTCAGACCGCCTCCGAGGTTCACATGCATCCGAACTTCCCGCTGCTGATCGCCTCCCTGGTCCTCGCCGCCCTCGCCCTTCCACTGGCCGTGAGATGGGTCCGCCCGAATCCGCTGTACGGCGTTCGAATCCACAGGAGCCTCCAGAACGAGCGGCTCTGGTTCAAGACCAACACGTTTGGCGGTTGGCTGCTGGTGGCGGTGGCCCTGCTCGGCGTCGGCCTCTCCATGGCCGGTTCGACCATCATCGGGTTCTCTGCCAGCTTCAATTGGCTCCTTTTTGTGGCTGCCCTTCTTGTCGCTCTGATCATGTCAACGGCCTACGCCTACCTTGCGGCGTAATCCCCGGGCTCAAGCCAGTCCATCCCCCAGGCCACAACGATATGGATCATGCCCTTCTCGCTCGAGTGCTCCAAGGTGACGAAGAATCCGCCTCCCGGTTTGGCAAACCTTGAATTCACCCTTCTCGACGACGGTCGCCTCATCAAGGAGCACCCACCATGTCAGCAGAAGCCGCAGCCGTCACGCGCGTGATCGAATCGTTCGCCGCATGCTGGAACCGACACGACATGAACGCGTTTGGGGCGTTGTTCTCGGCGGATGCCGAGTTCGTGAATGTGGTCGGCCTATGGTGGAAGGGGCGGGCAGAGATCCAGGCGGCCCACGAATTCACTCACCAAACCCTCTTCAGGGACAGCCGGTTGACCATCGGGGAAGTCTTCACGCGGTTCCCGGCGCCGCACCTCGCGATCGCGCGGTGCCGATGGAAGCTCGAGGGCCACGTCACGCCCGACGGGGCGCCACTGCCAGAGCGCAACGGCATCCTGCTGAACGTGCTGCGCCAGGAAGGCGGCGGGTGGTTCATCATTGATTCGCAGAACACCGACATCATTGAAGGGGTCGCGTCCAGGCCGCAGTAGTGGCAATCGTGATGTCGCCGGGTCGGCCGATGGCGCTGGACCTTCCGTTCACTTCTGACCCCACCGCATGGTCCTTCGCGCCCTCTCACCTCCCCGCTTCCTCGGCCTTGTTCGGCGCCCCGGCGCAGGCGGTGCCGGCCACCTTCCTTCGATAGGCAGCCCATGAGCCACCAGATCCGATCGGCCACCCTGTCAGATGCCTCTGACATCGCGCGCCTCTCGGACGCGCTCGGATACCCCGCCGAGCACGAGGAGATCGCCCGGCGCCTGGCCGTGCTGCTTCCCAATCCTTTGCATCTGGTCCTCGTGGCAGAACCGCTGGAGGGCCACGGCCTCCTCGGCTGGCTCGCCGCGGAGCAGCGCATCACCCTTGAATCTGGAACCAAGTTTGAGATCGTGGGGTTGGTCGTGGACGGAACGGCCCGGCGATCCGGAATCGGCAAAGCGCTGGTCCAAGCCGCGGAAGCGTGGGTCCTGGACCAATCGGGGACGGGCCTCGGTGTCAGGTCGAATGTCCTGCGCCCCGAGTCTCATGGGTTTTACGAATCGCTCGGCTACCTCCGCAAGAAGAGCCAGCACGTCTACCACAAGGGCCTGCCGACCTGACCCTCGCTCATCCGGGACCTTGCCTGCATGGCCTTCCGCATCCGTTCCCGCCTGGGCAGAATGAAGCAGCGATCCGCATATCCGTGGCTGCTCCTTCCACCCCGGGGCTCTCACGTACCTTTATTTTCTGCCCTTCATGGAGCCGTGATGAGCCTAGGAACCAGGTGTGCATTCGGGATGCTGCTGGTCCTGCCCTTGATGGGACAGGTGGCCGCCCGCCAGGGAACCGTGGCTGATGTGCGGCAAAGCGAGTTCTCGTCCCCGATGGTCCTCGAGCTGCCGATGGACCGGCTCAACGCCGCGGAACCCGGGGACATGTACTCGTTCACGGACCAGGGGACCTTCGTCTGTGATGACGTGTCCCTTCCCCTGGTCGTGGTGAAGAAGATCGTCAATGACAAGGCCAATCGGGTGGAGCTGAAGATCCAGTCCACGGCCTACGTGCGCCCCTCCTTCGACCGGAAGGTGGTCCTCCGCTATTCGGTCCTCCGCTCCGGCCAGGCGCTGGCGGCCTTCACGGAGCAGGAGATCTCGGCCAAGGAGAAGAAATACAGGTCCGACAGTTCCACCCTGGTAATACCCAAAGACGAGTTCGACAGCCTCTTCCAGGGTGGAAGCCGCGGGGTGCTCAAGATCGTCATGGTCGTCACCCCAGACCGATGACACGGCCTTAGACGGGTCCCGGCCGGCCCGGGCGTGCCCAGCCATGCTCTGACGGCCGCGGGACATGACCGCGAGAAGACGCCGCGGGATTCAAGCCCCCCTATCGCCGCCTTTCCTCGGCCTCGGCGTCCTCTTCCTCTTCATCCTCCTCGATGGCCGCCAGGGACACGGGATTCCCCCGAAGATCCAGGGGCGAACCATCGTCCGGGATGAAGATCTCGTGATCCGCGTCCCAGCGCCCGCTCATCTCATCGCCATCCGTGAAGAACCGGGCCTCCCCGGCCTCGGGAAACACGGCCACCCACCTTGCCTGGGTGCCATGCGGCTCGTAGGCGACGAGAACCCACCAGGACTCGCCGCGGCCCTCTGTGGTCTCGAGGGTTTCCATGAGCGTGTACGGCGGCGGGAAGGCCTGGCCGCGCATCTCATCCAGATCCCTGATCATCTTGGTGCGCAGCATGACCACCCTCCTCGGCCTGTCCCATGACGGAGAAGAAGGACGATCATACTCCGGACGCAAAGTACCGGATGCCAAGGATTCCGACCTGCGCGAGCCGCGGACGGGCCTATCTTCATCGATCGGAACACCCATCTTGCGGGGCGACTCAAACGATGCGGAGGTACCCATGAAGCCTGCTTCGTTCCTCGCCACGGCCTTTCTCGGAATCGTCGCCTTGGCCCATCTGGTGCGGGTGATTCTCGGGCTGGAAGTCCAGATCGGCCGGGCCCTCATCCCCTCCTGGATGAGCCTGGTGGCGTTCCTGTTCTGCGGGGCCCTGGCGACGATGCTGTACCGGGAAAGCCGCGCGGATTGACCGCGGCTGCCTGCTCGTCGGCGATCCCGCCTACTACCTCCGCTTCGGCTTCAGGCATGTCCCTTCGCTTCGCATCCACGACGTGCCGCCGGAGAATTTCATGTGCCTTCCCTTCTCCGGGGACATCCCGAGCGGGCTCGTCACGCATCACCCGGCCTTCTTCACGACGGCCTGACCCTCCGCCCGTGGGCCTCCGACCAAGGCAAGGGCCATCTTTTTACCAAGCGATGGGCCCTGGCGCCCCGGGGGAACCGGGCTATCTTCATTCCCGTGGCTTCCACAAGGATGCAGTCTCGATCTCACATCGTGGATCCGGCCCGAACGCCGCCGGTCCCCCCAGGGAGCTTCCCATGGCCGACCTGAGTCCAGACCAAGTGGCCGGGAACTGGGGTGCCATCGCCTCGGACTACGAGCGGGCCTTCGAGGGCCTGAGCGGTCAGTTCGCGGCGCACGCGCTGCGGCTGCTGGGCCTGCGGCGGGGCGAACGCGTGCTCGACGTGGCCGCGGGCACGGGAGCCTTCGGGCTGATGGCCGCGCGGGCCGGCGCGAAGGTCCTCGCGACGGACTTCGCCCCGGGCATGGTGCACCGGCTCCGCGAACGCATTGCTGAAGAACAGCTCTCGGGCATCTCCGCCGAGGTGATGGACGGGCAGGCCCTGGACGTTCCGGATGGAGCTTTCGACGCCGGCGCCTCGGTGCTGGGCCTGATCTTCTTCCCGAACATCGACCGGGGCCTGGCCGAGCTTCGGCGCGCCCTGCGTGGAGGCGGACGCGCCGCGATCGTCTGCTGGCGCGACCCCGCCAACCTGCAGCTGATGACGCTGGTGCGACAGGCGGTCCAGAAAGTCGCCCCCGAGTTCCAGCCCCCCACCGCGCCGCCCGTGTGGGCGAGGCTCAGCGGCGCCGAGACGCTGAAGGCCCGCATGGAAGCGGCCGGCTTCCGCGAGGTGGAGGTCGTGACGTCCACGGCCGTGCAGGAGATCGACGAGCCGGAGGCCTACTGGTCGGGCTTCACGCGGTCGGCGCCGCCCCTGGCCCACCTGTTCAGCCGGCTCGGGCCCGAGGCCACCGAAGCCGTGGGGCGCGAGTACATCGAGGCCCTCCGCACCCAGTCCCGCCGCGGGATGCCCGTCATGAGGGCGGAGGCCTGCATCGGCCTCGGCCGGGCCTGACATGGACGCGGACCGCACCGGCCCCGGGGTCCGCCTGCCGCCGCCCGTCGTGTTCATCGCGGGCCTGGGTCTTGGCTTCCTGCTCCAGCACCGCATTCCGCTGGCCTTCGCCGTGCCGGGGAACCCCCTTCCGCGGCTGCTGGGCGCCGTGCTCGTCCTCGGCTCAGGGGCCCTGGCGCTCTGGGGCTTCCTCACCTTCCGCCGGGCCCGCACCACGGTGCGGCCCGATCGCTCCGCCTCGGCACTCCTCACCGAGGGGCCCTTCCACTTCACCCGGAACCCCCTGTATCTCAGCCTCTCGCTGCTCCATGCCGGCGTGGCCCTGCTGGCGAACGCCCTCTGGCCCGCGCTCATGCTGCTGCCGGTCCTGCTCGTCATCCGCTTCCACGTCATCGCCCGGGAGGAGCGCCACCTGGCGGCCCGCTTCGGGGCGGAGTACGAGACCTACCTCCGGACCGTCCGACGCTGGTTCTGATCACCTACCGGTGATCGGGAACCCCCTCGGCCACTCGGGCGGCGTAGGCGTCCATGGCCCGGGCGGAGAACACGAGTGCGGCACCGGCATTGACGGCCACGGCCACACCCAGCGCCTCGGCGATCTCCTCCCGGCTGGCCCCCAGCTTCACCGCCGCATCGGTGTGGACGGCAATGCATCCGTCACAGCGTACGGTGACCGCCACGGCAAGGGAGATCAGCTCGCGGGTCTTGGCGTCGAGATGGCCGGTCTTCTGACCCGCCTCCCCCAGCATGCGGTAGCCCCGCGCGGTCTCGGGGCTCAGCCGGGCGAGATCGCCCACCCCCGCCCCGACCTGTTTCCGATAGCCGTTCCAGTCGAGCATCATGGCGGCACCTCCGGCCCACGAGTGTTCCACCTTCCTGGCCCAGGCAGGGGCGATTCGATGGGGCTTATGCTGGCTGCATGGCAGATTCCTTCCTCGAGCGCCTCCCCACCCTCTCCGAGGCGGAGCTGCGCCGCTATGTGGAGCGGCCCCAGGCCTACAAGGCCGAAGCCGTGACGGCGGCCCTGGCGGAGCTGCGGCGGCGGGGCGCAGCGGTCTCCGAGGGCGACCTCGCGCAGATCCGGGAGGCCCTCCGGTCCCGGGAGGCGCGTCAGGCCGCGCAGGCCGGCCGCCTGCTGGGGACGGACCCGCGCGTCCGGAAGCACCGCATCCGCCGCGTCACGGCGGGCATCCTGACCGCGGGCCTCGGCGGTGCTGCCCTGATCTACCTGCGAGCCGTGCCCCGGGTGGCCAACCCCCTGGGCTACGAGCCGGAGGACACCAAGAAGTACCTGCGGGAGCTGGAGGTCTACGGGGGGAAGCTGAACGTCCTGGTCACGGAGTTCCGGCGCTGGTTCGAGGGGCTGTGGCAGGGCCGGTCCCTGGCCGCCACCGTGGCCGTCCTGACGCTCCTCCTCGCCCTGGGCTTCTGGTTCGTGGCCACCCGCCTGGCTCCGGACGGGGAGGGCCGCTGACATGGCCTCGAAGCCGCAGGCCCAGGCGCCGAAATCCCCAGCCCCTGCCCATCGACCCGCCAAGCCGGGCCTTCACCCCCGCAACCGCCACGGCGGCGGCTACGACTTCCCGCGCCTGGTCGCCGCCAGTCCCGAGCTGGGGCCCTTCGTGCGGCGCGCCCCCCATGGCGGGCCCACCATCGACTTCTCGGATCCCGCCGCGGTGAAGGCCCTGAACCGGGCCCTGCTGCTGGAGGCCTACGGCATCCGCGGCTGGGACCTGCCGGCGGAGGCCCTATGCCCGCCCATCCCCGGCCGCGCGGACTACCTGCACCACCTGGCGGACCTGCTGGCGGAGGGCGGACCCATCCCCCGGGGCGCCACCGTGCGCGCGCTGGACATCGGCACCGGCGCCAGCCTCATCTACCCGCTGCTGGGCCACCGGGAGTACGGCTGGTCCTTCGTGGGCTCGGACCTCGACGGTGCGTCCCTCGCCTCGGCAGCCCGCATCCTGGCCGCCAACCCGGACCTGGCGGCGGCCATCGCCCTGCGCCGGCAACCCGATCCCAAGGCCGTCTTCCGGAACGTGGTGGGGCTCGACGAGCGCTTCGACCTGACCCTCTGCAACCCGCCCTTCCATGCCTCGGCGCGGGAGGCCCGGGAGGCCGCCCAGGCGAAGTGGCGGAAGCTGGGGCGGGGATCCGCCGGGACGGCCCGGAACTTCGGCGGCCGGGGGGCCGAGCTGTGGTGCGAGGGCGGCGAGGCAGGCTTCGTCCGGCGGATGATCGACGAAAGTGCCACCCTCGGAACCCGGGTGCGCTGGTTCACCACGCTCGTCTCCAGCTCCGCGAACCTGCCCGGCCTGCAGCGGGCCCTGCGCCAGGCCGGAGCCGTGGAGGTCCGCACGGTGCCCATGGCCCAGGGCCAGAAGCAGAGCCGCTTCCTGGCCTGGACTTTCCTGGCGCCTGATGCGCGGAAAGCTTGGTCTGGCTTAGGATCCGGGTTGTGATTCGATATTTCGGATAAACAGGTACGATTCCCAGAACCGGGAGTCCCCATGTTCGTCCTTCGCCGCCTGCCCGCCCTCCTCGCCCTGCTGATGCTGGGGGCCCACTTCCTCCGCTTCGGGCACACACCCCTGGTGCTGCTCTGTCTGGCCCTCCTGGCGCCCCTCTTCATCCCGCGGCCCTGGGCCCAGGTCCTGGTGCGCTGGACCCTGGCCCTGGGCGCCCTGGTCTGGCTGTGGACCCTGGTGGAGGACGTCCGCCAGCGCCTGGCCTTCGGCGAGCCCTGGCTCCGCCTGGCATTCATCCTGGGCGCCGTGGCGGCGTTCACCGGCTGGGCGGCGTGGCTAGTACGGGCGGAGACAACCGAGAAAAAGCGCTGACAGGATTAACAGGATTAAAGCATTTCAAGTTTTGAATCCTGTTCATCCTGCCTTTCATCCTGTTAATCCTGTCCCGCTTTTCCTCAGAAGACCGACCACCCTGTCCGCGTCGTGAAGCGGTCCAGGGCCTCGACGCCGGCGATGCTGTTGCCGTGGGGGTCGAGGGCGGGACTCCAGACGCAGAGGACGCCGCGCTCGGGCAGCACGGCCAGGATGCCACCGCCCACGCCGCTCTTGCCCGGCAGGCCCACGCGGTAGGCGAAGTCACCGGCGGCGTCGTAGGTGCCGCAGGTGAGCATGATCGAGTTGATGCGCTTGGATTCGCTGCGGGAGAGCAGGCGCGTGCCGTCCGCCCGCAGGCCGTGGTTGGCCAGGAAGAGCCCGGCCTTGGCCAGATCCGCGCAGCTCATGGCGAGGCTGCACTGGCGGAAGTAGTGGTCCAGCACCCGGTCCACGGGATTCTCCAGGTTGCCGCAGCTGGCCATGAAGTGGGCCAGCGCCGCATTGCGGTGGCCATGCGAGGCCTCCGAGTCGGCCACCTCCGGATCCACGTCCACGGCCGGGTTGCCGCTCTCGATGCGCAGGAAGTCCCGCAGGGTGCCCAGGGAATCGCCCGTGAGGGTGAGCAGTCGGTCGATGAGGACCAGGGCCCCGGCGTTGATGAAGGGGTTCCGCGGAATGCCCTTCTCGTACTCGAGCTGCACGAGCGAGTTGAAGGGGTTGCCCGAGGGCTCGCGGCCCACACGCTTCCACAGCGCCTCGCCGTCCCGGGCCAGCACCAGGGCCAGGGAGAAGGCCTTGGACACGCTCTGGATGGAGAAGGGCGTGCGCCAGTCGCCGGTTCCGAGGAGCTGGCCGTCCGTGGTGGCGAGGGCCAGGCCGAAGCGCGCGGCGGGCACGGAGGCCAGGGCCGGGATGTAGTCCGCCACCTTCCCCTGCGCCGCCAGGGGCGCGGCTTCCGCCGCCAGATCATCGAGGAGGGCTTGGAGGTCCATGCCTCCAGAATCCCACAGGAACCGTGGGTATAGGATGGTCGCCATGACGCCCCTCGCCGCCGACCTCCTCCTGCTGTTCCGCCGGGACCTGCGCTGCCTCATCCGCGAGGTGGAGCTTTTCCCGAATGACACTGCGCTGTGGCGCACGGTGCCGGGCATCGCCAACAGCGCCGGGAACGTGGCCCTGCACGCGGCGGGCAACCTCCGGCACTTCGTGGGCGCCGTGCTGGGGGGCACCGGCTACGTGCGCCAGCGGGAGCGGGAGTTCGCCCAGCGGGAAGGCACACGGGTTGAGGTCGCGGCGGAGCTGGAGGCCGCCATCGCCGCCGTGGAGGCGGGCCTGGCGGCCCAGACGGACGCGTCCCTCCAGGCGCCCTTCCCCACCCCCATCGGCGGGCACCGGATGTCCACCCGGCGCTTGCTCCTGCACCTGGAGGCCCACCTCGCCTTCCACCTGGGCCAGGTCGGATACCTACGCCGCGTGCTCACGGGGGATGCCGCCAGCGCCGGCGGCATGGCCATCCAGGACCTTGCGGAGCCTTGAGCCACCGGCGAGGCCGGCGGAGAATTGTGCATCATGCCTGAAGGAGGGCTCATGTCCCTGAATGATTCCGTCGCGCTCGTCACCGGCGCCAGCCGTGGCATCGGGGCCGCCGTGGCCAAGGCCCTGGCCACCGAGGGCGCCGCGGTGGCCGTGAACTACTTCGGCTCGGAGGCCGCCGCGAAGGCCGTGGTGGGCGACATCCAGGCCGGGGGCGGCCGGGCCATGGCCGTGAAGGCGGATGCCCGCGACCGGGCTCAGGTGGAGGCCATGGCCGCGGCAGTGAAGGTGGAGTTGGGGCCCATCGGGATCCTGGTCCTCAACGCATCCATCGGCTTTCCCATGAAGGGGATCCTCGAGTACCCCTGGGAGGCCTTCGAGGCCAAGGTGCTGGGCGAGATGGGCGCGGCCTTCCACGGCTGCCGGGCCGTGGTGCCCCAGATGCTGGCGCAGCAGAAGGGCGCCATCATCGCCATCACCAGCGGCCTCGCCCGCAACCCCGGCTGGGGGTTCTCCGCCCACAGCGCGGCCAAGGCGGGCCTGGAGGGGTTCGTGCGGGCGCTGGCCTTCGAGCTGGGCCCCATGGGCATCCGCGTGAACGCCGTGGCGCCCGGCCTCACGCTCACGGACGCCACGGCGGACCTGCCGGAGAAGCACAAGCAGGCGGCGGCGGAGCACACGCCCCTGCGGCGCAACGGCCAGGCGGAGGATGTGGCCGAGGCCGTGGTCGGCCTCCTGCGGGCCGGCTTCGTCACGGGCGCCACCCTCCCCGTGAACGGCGGCGGGCACACCTTCTAGGAGCTTTCATGGCGGCGGTTCGCACAGGTCTCGTCCTCGGCATCCTGGTGGTGCTCTGGACCTTCGTCATGGGCTTCACGGGTTGGTACCGCCATCCCAGCCTCTTCTTCCTCCTCTGGCTGGCCATCCCCCTGCAGATCGGCCTCCTGATCCTGGCCCTCCGCGGCACCGCCTCGAGCCAGGGCTACCTGCGCCAGGTGCAGGATGGCGTGGGGGCCACCCTCATCGCCTCCGCCATCATCTTCGTGGGCAGCCTGCTCTTCACCCTGGTGGTGTTCCCCAGCTACTTCGCCGAGATGGAGGCCCTGGGCCGCCTGAAGATGGTCCAGCAGGGCTTCAGCGCCGATCAGATCGAGGCCGTGATGAAGGCCAAGGGCCCCATGCAGACCTCGCTGGGCCGGGCCTTCTCCTGGGCCCTGGGCACCTGGATCACGGGCCTGGTCACGTCCCTGGCCGCCGCGGTGAAGTACCACCGGCGCAGGCCGCTGGCGGCCATGCCGCCTGCGGGTGTCGACCATCCGCAAGAGGGACCGACGGGCGTTTAGGGCCTGTCGGTGTTCCTTCTTCAGCGCTCCCGCCTCAGTGCTGTGGCGAGGGAGAGCGGGTGGGCCGCGCCGGCGATGACGTCGTCCACGCAGCGCAGGACGAGGCCCGAGCGCAGGGGCGCGGCGGCCAGCTCGTCGCGGGTGAGCCAGCGGCAGCCCAGGATGTCCGGATCCTCCGGGGCCGCTTCCGCGCCTTCGGGCACGGTGCCCCGGAAACAGATGCGGCAGTAGTCCTTCCCGTTCCGCGCCTGGAGCTGATAGATGCCCACGAACGCCTCGGGCGTGAAGGCCAGGCCCGTCTCCTCGCGGACCTCGCGGCGCACGGCGGCGAGGACGTCCTCGCCGGGCTCCACGTGCCCCGCGGGCTGGTTGAAGACACGCTCAGGCGAGGCGCCGTCGGTCTCCTCCACGACAAGGTAGCGGCCCTCCCGCTCGATGACGGCGGCGACCGTGAGCTCCCACATCACGCACCCAGGAAGAGGTAGAAGCCGTTGATGAAGTAGACGATCCCGATCACGCCCACCAGCAGGCCCAGGTAGTAGACGGGCTTCTGCTTGAGCAGGGCGGCGATCGAGGAGAGCAGGATGCCGATCTGCAGGAAGATCACCGCCAGGCCGAAGGCCGCGCCGTGCCGCTGGGCCTCGGTCTTAACGTCCTCGAAGCGGCGGGCCTCCTTCTGGATCTCGGCCTTCTCCCCGTCGTACTTGGCCACCTTCTTCTCCACGTCCGCGAGGCTCTTCTGCAGGGTGGGCAGGGCCGTCTTCGGCGCCAACTCCAGCTCCCGGCGCAGGCGCATGGCCTCCACCTCGTAGAGGTTCCCCTTGATGCCCTTGGCTTGGTAGTAGGCCCACTGGTCCGAGGCCTGGCTCTGGCTCAGCACGGCCCGCGTGGAGTGGCCGCCACCCTTGAAGGTCGCCAAGGTGGCGCAGACCGCGAGGATCACGGTCGTCAGGGCCAGCAGGTTCAGCCAGGGTTCTTTCTTGTCGTCGCTCATGGGTCTCCGCCGCAATTGGCTCTGTCCATTCTACGGAAAAAGGCCCCGTTGCTTGAACCGGCGGGACTTGGGCCTATCGTGAAGGATTGGAGTCCTCCGGGATGTGCGCCGAATGTCGCAGTCCTCCTCCGATCCGACCAGGATCCGCCGCCCTTCACCGGGGGCGGGCTCGGCGCGTCCGTCCCCATGTTCCCAAGCAAAGCCTAGGAGGCTCCCATGCTGCACCGCACCGCGCTTTGCATCGGGATCAACCAGTACCAGAACTTCCCCGCGGCCAACCTGAACGGGTGCGTGAACGACGCCCACGACATGGCTTCGCTGCTGAAGGATCTGCTGGGCTTCGAGGATTCCGATATCACCCAGTTGACGGACCAAGCCGCCACCAAGGCCAACATCATGCGCGAGCTGCGACGCATGGTGGAAGGCGCCTTGGCCGGCCGCTACAACCACCTGGTCTTCACGTTCTCGGGGCATGGCACCCAGGTGCCGGACCTGAACCTCGATGAGTTCGACCGGGCCGACGAGGCCTTCTGCCCCCATGACCTAGCCCAGAGCGGCCCCCAGTGGGACCGCGACCACCTCATCGTGGACGACGAGCTCCACGACCTGTTCGTGCAGCTTCCCCAGAGCGTGATCCTGGAAATCCTCCTCGACACCTGCCACAGCGGCGCGGGCCTCCGGGCGGCGGACCTGCTCATGGACCGCAAGCCCCGCTACCTGCCGCCGCCCTCGATCGAGGCCTTCCGCGACATCGAGTACCGCCGGGCCCGCCCCGGGCACCTCAAGCTGCTGGAGAAGGGCCTGTCGCACCACATCCTCTGGACCGCCTGCAAGGAGAGCCAGACCGCTGCGGACGCCTTCATGCAGGGCGACTGGCACGGCGCCTTCAGCTGGCACTTCTGCCGCGAGGCGAGGGCCAGCGGTAACCACCTCACCCGGGCCAAGGTGCTGGCGAAGATCCGTTCCGACCTCAGCGCTGCCCACTTCACGCAGACGCCCCAGCTGGACTGCGAAGCCGTCACCCGCCATGCGGTGATGAAGGCGGTGGAGGTTCCCCCGAACCTGTCGCCACTGCCGACCGAGATGCCGACCTGACCGGGTCTACGCCCGAAACGAGCAGGGCGCCGCAAGGCGCCCTGTTCTCTGAAACGCGAAGCGTTTCAGCCTAGTAGCGGTAGTGGTCGGCCTTGTACGGTCCCTCCACCGGCACGTCGATGTACTTGGCCTGGTCGGGGCGCAGGGTCGTGAGCTTCGCGTTCAGGGTCACCAGCTGGAGCCGCGCCACCTGCTCGTCCAGGTGCTTGGGCAGGGTGTAGACGCCGACCTGGTACCCGCCCTTCTTCGTCCACAGCTCGATCTGGGCCAGGGTCTGGTTCGCGAAGGAGGAGCTCATCACGTAGCTGGGGTGGCCGGTGCCGCAGCCCAGGTTCACCAGGCGGCCCTTGGCCAGCAGGATGATGCGCTTGTTGTCCGGGAAGATCACGTGGTCCACCTGGGGCTTGATCTCCTCCCACTGGTACTTCTCGAGGCTGGCGACGTCGATCTCGCTGTCGAAGTGGCCGATGTTGCACACGATGGCGTTGTGCTTCATCCGCTTCATGTGGTCGTGGGTGATCACGTGGAAGTTGCCGGTGCAGGTGACGAAGATGTCGGCCTGCTCGCAGGCCTCCTCCATGGTCACCACGCGGTAACCCTCCATGGCGGCCTGCAGGGCGCAGATGGGATCGATCTCGGTGACCCACACCTGGGCACTGAGCGCACGGAGCGCCTGGGCGCTGCCCTTGCCCACATCGCCGTAGCCGCAGACCACGGCGATCTTGCCGGCGACCATCACGTCCGTGGCGCGCTTGATGGCGTCCACCAGGGATTCGCGGCAGCCGTAGAGGTTATCGAACTTGCTCTTCGTGACGCTGTCGTTGACGTTGATGGCGGGGAACTTCAGCTCGCCCTTCTTGGCCATCTCGTAGAGGCGGTGAACGCCCGTGGTGGTCTCCTCCGTCACGCCCTGGATCTTGGCCAGCTGGGTGGAGTACCAGTTCGGCTGCGTGGCCAGGCGCTTCTTGATGGCGGCGAAGAGCACGGTGGCCTCCTCGCTGTCGGGATGATCGAGCACGTGGATGTCCTGCTCGGCGCGAGCGCCCAGGTGCAGCAGCAGGGTGGCGTCGCCGCCGTCATCGAGGATCATGTTCGCGCCGCTTTCGAAATCGAAGATGCGGTGCGTGTACTCCCAGTAGTCCGGCAGGGTCTCGCCCTTGACGGCGAACACCGGCGTGCCCCCCGCGGCGATGGCGGCGGCGGCGTGGTCCTGGGTGCTGAAGATGTTGCAGCTGGCCCAGCGCACCTCGGCGCCGAGCGCCTTCAGCGTCTCGATGAGCACGGCGGTCTGGATGGTCATGTGCAGCGAGCCCGCGATGCGCGCGCCCTTCAGCGGCTGCTGCGCGGCGTACTGGCGCCGGATGGCCATGAGGGCGGGCATCTCGCCCTCGGCGATGGCGATCTCCTTGCGGCCCCAGGCGGCAAGGGCGAGATCGGCGACGATGAAGTCGGTGGTGGCGACGGTCATGGGACCTCCACGAAGGGCCGGATCGACAGGAGGGTGCGTCCACCCCATCGCCCCGGTTCAGGGTTGAGGTGAGCGCCGTTCCTGGAAGGATGGGTCCGAGCCTGAGATCCCGCACAGCCGATCTGCCGGGTCCTGCAGCGCTCCTCGGACCTCTCCAGGATAGCGGTGACGACAGGGGGTGGAGTGGTTTCTATTTTCTTGGTGTCGCGTTACAAAATTTTTTCAAAATTTTGTAACGAAATATAAATATTAAAATAATTATAATTGTTAACTAATTTGTGTATTTTGTCACTTTTATCTAACAAATTTTTTTCGTAGAAAAATTTTTGTACCTGCAAACACACGACTTGCAAACTGGCACAACCCTCGATGTGACATGGCTGCCTGAAAGGAGGCAACCATGTCCAACCCCTTCACCTCTCTGGCCTTGGCGCTCGTCCTGGCCCTTCCCCTCTCGGCCGCGGCCGGCCGTTCCCCCCGGGCGCCCCAGCGGCCGGTGAACCTCAACACGGCTTCGGTCACCGAGCTCATGCAGCTGCCCCGCGTCGGCCAGAAGACCGCCGAGCGCATCGTGAGCTTCCGCAAGCAGCATGGCGGCTTCCAGCGCCCGGAAGAGCTCATGAACGTCAAGGGCATCGGCGAGAAGTCCTACGCCAAGCTGAAGCCCTACCTGGCCCTCACGGCCTCGCCGCGTTCCGCGGCCGCGGCGAAGTAGGGGGTGGCCATGCTCCGGAGCTGCCGCCTCTCCCAGCGGGGGACCTCCCTGCTGGACCTCACCGTCTCCATGGCCGTGGCCGCCGTCATGACCATGATCTGCCTGGCCCAGTGGGATCCCGGCAGTGTCGAGCTCTCGGTGGCCCACCAGGAGATCCGCGGCAGCCTGGAGCAGGCCTTCAGCCTGGCGCGGGCCCGGGGCAGCAATGTCACCGTGGCCCTGGGCCAAGCCAGCGGCGCCGGGGAACACCTCCCGGTGCAGCTCAGCCGCCGGATCAAGTGGGGCAAGCCCGCCCAGATCCCCCTGCCCCCGGGCATGGACGCGCCCGCGGTGGCGACCCGCACGGGCGAGGCCCACCCCATCCTCACGGTCACCCCCCGCCACACGGCCCTGGCCAGCACCTGGTTCCTGAACGACGGCCAGGAAGCGCTGTGCATGCGGCTCTCCGGCCAGGGCCGGCTCCAGGTGCTCCGGTGGCGGCGGGACCGCCAGAAGTGGGTGAGGGCCTGATGCGCATCCTCGACCTCTCCCCCGACCAGCGTCCCCGGGAGCGCCTGCTCGCCGGTCACGGCGAGACCCTCTCGGACGCGGACCTCCTTGCCCTCATCTGGGGCACGGGTCTCCGGGGCCACAGCGCCGTGGAGCTGGCCCAGGCGGTGCTGGGCCGCACCGGCGGCCTGGCGGGCCTCCTGGCCCTGGGGCTGAACGACTGGCTGGGCCAGCCCGGTCTCGGCCCCGCCAAGGCGGGCCAGCTCTGGGCCGCCTTGGAGCTCTCCCGGCGTGCCCAGCGCGGGTCCGACCGTCCCCGCATCACCAGTCCCCGCGCCGCCGGCAGCTACCTGCTACCCCGCTGCCAGGGCTGGACCGAGGAGCGCTTCGGCCTCCTCGCCCTCAACGCCAAGGGCGACCTCCTGGCGGAGCGCATCCTCAGCCAGGGTACGGCCACGGCCACGCTCATCAGCCCCCGCGAGTTCTTCCGGGAGGCGCTGAGATACGGCGCCAGCACCGCCCTGGCCTTCCACAACCACCCGAGCGGCGACCCCGCCCCCAGCCGCGAGGACATCCAGCTCACCCGCCGCCTCCAGGCCGCCGGCGAGTCCCTGGGCGTGCCCCTGGCCGACCATCTCATCCTCGGCCAAGAGCGCTATCACAGCTTCCGCGCGGCGGAGGGCTGGGATCAGCGAGGGTAGGGCTCAGGGCCTGAACGGCTCCTTCAGCGGTTCGCCGCAGGCGAGGTCGGCCAGGGTCTCGATGAGCACGTGGGCACCGCGGTGCAGATCCTCGATGGGCACCTGCTCGTCCACGTCGTGCCCCGGATAGGGCCGGCCGGGGAACCACATGCCGAAGGCGATGGCGTGGGGCATGCGCTTGGCGTAGGTGCCGCCCCCGGAGATGGCGGGCTGATCCACCCGTCCGGTGGCGCGCTCATAGTCGGCCATGAGGCGCTTCACCAACCGGGACTGGGGATCGAAGGCCAGCGGGGTGTCCCCGAAGAAGCC
The DNA here is from genome assembly GCF_022808815.1 of Geothrix paludis. Taxonomy (GTDB): domain Bacteria; phylum Acidobacteriota; class Holophagae; order Holophagales; family Holophagaceae; genus Geothrix; species Geothrix paludis. The sequence continues at coordinate 28,721 of NZ_JAKZLC010000007.1, forward strand.
CCCGAAGCTGAAGGCCGTCTTCCGGGCGGCCGCGAACGCCGAGACCACCTGCCGGAGGTGCGCCTCCAGCGCGGGCCCGTAGCGCTTCGGTGTCGCGCGGATGTTGAGGGTGAGCTTCAGACCGCCGCCAGCCTCCGGCTTGAGGGTGGCCACGTTCACGGCGCACCTGCCCCAAAGCGGGTCGGGTTCCGTGAGCCCCAGCCCGGTCCCGTACAGGTCCCCGCCCGCCTGCCGGGCGAAGGCCAGGAGGTCGTCCGCCCCGCCTGGCGGCAGCTCGCCGTCCAGCAGCCGCGCCAGGGCCACGAGCGCATTGCGGCCCCCTTCCAGGTTGACGCCACCGTGGGCGGCCTTGCCCTGGACGGTGATGGTCAGGGAGGCACCGGCCCCCTCCGGCGTGAGGCTGAAGGCCGCTCGGCATCCGGGGTCCAGCGGCCGGCGCTCCAGGCGCTTCCGTAGGGCGACCAGAGGATCCTTCCCAGCCGCGGAGGCCAAGCGGATCACCGCCCGATCGGGGACGATGCTCGTGGCCAGGCCCGCCTCCAGGGCCGCCACGGTCCAGGGACGGTCCGCCGTGGGAGCGGTCGGCCGCTGGGTCTCGAGGGTGAGCGCGTTCCAGGCCTTCTCGCCCACGACCACGGGGAAGGCGGAGTCGAGCACGAGGCTGAGGTCCGGCGGCCGGTTCGCCTTCAGGTAGTCCGTGATGTCGGTGTTGGTGCTCTCCTCGTCGCTTCCCACCAGGAGCCGGATGGTGCTGGCCCGGGTGGGGCCGGCCTCCTTCAGGGCCTTCATGGCCAGGAGGGCCTGGATCATCGGGCCCTTGTCGTCCGCGGCCCCGCGGCCGAGGACCCGCCCATCCTTCACGGTCCCCGAGAAGGGTGGGATGCTCCAGTGATCGTCCACGGGCTGCACATCGCCATGGACGAGGAGACCGAGTACCGGCGCCCCATCCCGCCCACCCGTGGCCGGCAGGTCCACCTCCATCACCTTGCCCGCGTCCCGCACCTCGAAGCCGAGGCCCTTGGCGAGCTTCTGGATCCAGGTCTTCTGGTCCGCCCAGGCCTTCGCGTTTCCGGCGACCGTGGGGAAGCGGATCACCTCGGACAGCAGGGGCACCATCCGGGGCGCCAGGCGGCGATCGTAGTGGTCGTGGACCGGCCGTGTCGGCTGGGCCGGCTGGGCCGCCCACAGGAGAGAAGGGATCATCAAGGAAAGCAGCATCCGCACCACGACCTCCGCACCACTGATCCCCGACTATACGTGTGCAAACAGAAATTCCGGCCAGGATTGACGGAATGACAGGTTCCGCTTCCCCGAGCCAAGATGAGAGCCGGCGATTCTGTGACTTCGAATCCCGCTCCCGCCACATTTACATGAAGGCGCCCCGCGACGCGGGGCGCTGATGTGGCGGAGGGAGCGGGATTCGAACCCGCGGTGAGCTCACACCCACGACGGTTTTCAAGACCGTTGCCTTAAACCGCTCGGCCATCCCTCCGTGCCTCCATCTTGAAGGCTGGGCGCGGCCCTGGGCAAGAAGCCTTGTGCCGAACCGCCCCCAACGGTAATCTGGAAGGCCTTGGAGAGATGCCGGAGTGGCCGATCGGGCTCGCCTGCTAAGCGAGTGTATTGGGTAAACCAGTACCGGGGGTTCGAATCCCCCTCTCTCCGCCACTGAAGCCGCCGAAAGGCGGCTTCTTTGTGGCGGAGAGAGGGGGATTCGAAATCACTGAATCGCCGTCCCTCGTCTTGGCTCGGGGAGACAGCCCAGTGGGCTGTCGGACCCGAGGCAGAGAGACGTGCGATTCGTGCGGCCGGAGGGGACCCCGCGCAGCGGTGACCCCGGAGGGAATCCCCCTAACCGGCCTGCCCGGATGATCATCGAAGCCGTGGCGGGGAGAGGGGGATTCGAAGTCACTGAATCGCCAACTCTTGGCCCCAGGCCAGAAGACCGAAGAAAACCGCCCCCATCCCCGGAGATGGGCCTAGCATGGGGCGACGCATCCGCCGGTCGGCCCTCCGAGGTCGGCGTCGGCAGGTGGACGGATCTTGCTCAAGGCGTCTTCCTGGTTCCCCTGCCGGCCTCCTCCGGCTGGGGCGAGAAAGGAGGAAGCGATGCTGGACACGCTTCGGTACCGGGGCCTCAACGGAGCCCGCGCCATCCGGCGCTGGGCCGTTCCCTACGTCGGGTCGCGGCTGCGGCCGGATGAGTTCCGACCCCTGCTCTGCTACCTCTTCACCGACTGGAAGTGCAACGTGGATTGCCACTACTGCTTCCAGTACGACAACCACCGGCCGGGCATGTCTCTCGAGACGGCACGCTCCGCCATCGATTGGCTGAAGACGGTGGGCTGCCGAGTCCTCGCCATCATGGGCGGCGAACCCCTGGTGCGGAAGGACTTCATCCTGGACGTGATCCGCTACGGCAGCGAGAACGGGTTCTTCGTCTACCTGCCCACCAACGGCTACCTCATGGACCCGGCCTTCATTGATGCGGCGGGCCGCGCCGGCGTCACCGCCATCAACCTGGCCGTGGACGGCGTGGCGCCGCGGAAGGGCCTGCCGAAGGCGCTCCTGGCCATCGAGCCGCAGTTCCGCTACCTCGTGGCCCAGCAGAAGAGGCACGGCTACATCCTCTTCTTCAACATCAACATCTGCGGCCCGAACCTGCGGGACGTGCGGATGCTCACGGAGATCGCGCGCCAGAACGGCATCGGCACCGACTACCACCTGCTGGAGGACCCGCAGGCGACGGTGGACACTGGGCACTATGCCCACCGGGACAACGATCTGCGCATCCGGCCCGAGCAGTACGAGGAGGTGGATGCGCTCCTGGACTGGCTCATCGAGAAGCAGGAGGAGGGCTGGTGCATGGTCAACGCGCCCGAGCACCTCCGGGCCATGAAGGACCGCCTGCGCGGCCGGATCGAGCCCTGGGACTGCCGCGCCGGGCACAACGGCGCGCTGATCAAGCCGGACGGCTCCATCGCGCCCTGCTTCGACCTCATCACGCACCCCTACGACTGGGGGCGCATCTGGGAGCCCGACTTCAACCCCGAGGCGCTGCGGGCCGCGAAGGAGGCCTGCCTGCCCCACTGCTCCTCCACCTGCTTCTACAACCTGGGCACCTACTACAACCTGCGCTCCCTGCCCACGTGGCTCGCCAAGCACGCGCGGATGGGCTGACCCCGCGGCGTGTGGGGCGGCGACAGATTTCCAGGCGCGTCAGCCCTTCTTGTGGGCGTGCACCTTCGCGAACATGGCGTCGGTCATGGGGGAGACCTTCTTCTTGCCGTGGCAGGTGGCGCACTGGGCCTTATCCGGCATGATCAGGCCCGCCTTCTTCGCGGCGGCGGGATCCTTCATGACCCGGATGCCCTTGTACTCGCTGCCCGGGCCGTGGCAGCCTTCGCAGTCCAGCACGGGCTTCGTCTTGGCGTGCGCCGAGGCGCTCCAGGACTCGAACTGGACCTTGTGGCACATCTTGCAGGCCGCGGCGCCGATGCGGGTCGGAGCCGCGCTGGCAACCGCGCACGCGATGAGAGCCACCACCACAGGACGGATCAGCACCATGGCTTCCTCCTTGGAAGAGATCTCCACGCTACGCGCCTAAGGCGGACACTTCATCCAACCCGTAGGTCAAGAATGAAAACCCGCGATCAGGGCGTGCGGAAACGGTGGTACCGCAGGGGCGGGATGCCGTCGTGCAGGCACGGTCCGCGGGCCGACATCGGCGGGGAGAACCAGCGCTCGGTGGCGGGGCGGGTCCGGGGGTCCTGGGTCTGGTTCATGGACCAGCGGGAGGCGCGCTCCTCCCCGTCGAGGCGGAAGCGGGCCCGCACGGACCACAGGTACTCCGTGGCCGGAGCCAGGGCGGCGTCGAGGCCGTGCTCCACGAAGGCCTTCTCCACCGGCTGCGGCGGCTTCCCCTCGGAAGGGGGCGTGGCCCCCACGGGATCCCGGCGGGCGTCCAGCCGCAATCCGGTCCGTTCGTAGACCAGCGGCCCCGGACCGCCTCCCACGGAGGCCCAGATCCGGAGGTCGTACCGGACGTCGGTGATGCGCCCGAACAGGCCGCCGGCATCGTGTTCGAGGTCCTCTCGGCGGGGGAACGCCTCCCACTGCAGGACGGGACGGAGGCTTTCGACCTGGGGCGAGGCCCCGCCGAAGGGGAGGAGCGTCGGGGGGAGGACCGGCCGGGGCCGGCGGGGCAGCAGCCCGCAGGTCGCGGGGCCCAGCTCCTTCGCGATGAAGAAGTCCTGGATCAGGAAGGCGGAATCGGCGATGGCCTCGGCCGCCGAGTCCAGCGTGGCGCCCACGGCCTCCTGCAGCCGCTTCCCGTCCTCCGTGCCCCATTCCTGGAGGGGACGCCGGGGCCCGCCGACAGAGAACTGCCGGGCCAGCAGGACGGTCCCCTTCTGATCCAGCACCCGGTAGAGGACCGTCAGCTCGAAGTCGGCCACGGGATGGGAGCCTGCTCCGCCGTACAAACCCCAGGAGAGGACCGAGACCTCCACCCGCAGGTCCGGCGCGGCGCCGGGGGCGGCCAGGATCTTCCCCGTCCCGGGCAGGCGCTGGACCACCCCCTTCGCCAGCTCGGCCGACAGGTCGGTCTGATTGCGCGCCAGAACCGCTTTCGCCGTCGCCGCGTCCTTCGTGGGCATGCCATGGGCGTAGCCCACCGCCGCCCCGCTCGCCCCGCCGATCACGGTCGCCGCGGGCACGAGGATGGGGGCGAGGATGACGAAGAAGGGGCCGGTCTGCAGGGAGGCCAGGAAGCCGGCTGTAGCCCCGGTGGCGGCCCCCGTGGCGGCCCCCTTCCCCGCCGCGCGCCCCTTGCCGATCTCCCCCCCAAGCTGGGCCTGGGTCCCGGGCTCGGGGGCCACCGGCACCACCGCCACGGCGACGGCTCCCCGCCGGACCGGCTCGGGCACCGCGGGCGTGTAGGCCAGGGGATGCGGGGTGGCGCAGCCCCAGGCCAGTACGGAAAGGAGACCCGCGGAGAGGGGGACTCTCCAGGCGGGTCTCCCGCTGCGGACGGTGGGCATGGCCCCCTCCGGAATGTCTGTCCGGATTATCCGACGATCTTCTTCATCCAGCCATGGGGGTCCGGCGCGAGGCCGTGCTGGAGGTTGAGCAGGGACTCGCGCAGCTTGGCGGCCACCGGGCCGGTCTCGCCGTTGTTCACGAGCCACTCACCCCTGCGGGACTTCACGCGGCCCACGGGCGTGATGACGGCGGCGGTGCCGCAGGCGAAGGTCTCGGTCATGCGGCCTTCGGCGACGGCGGCCTTCCACTCCGCCACACTGATCTTCCGCTCCTCCGACCGGTAGCCCAGCTCCCGGGCCAGCTGCAGCAGGCTGTCGCGGGTGATGCCGGGCAGCAGGGTGCCCGTGAGCTCCGGCGTCACCACCACGGTCTCGCCCTTCTCCTGGTAGACGAAGAAGATGTTCATGCCGCCCATCTCCTCGATGTACTCGCGGTGGATGGCGTCCAGCCACACCACCTGGTCGCAGCCCTCGCCCTTCGCCTGGCTCTGGGCCACGAGGCTGGCGGCGTAGTTGCCCGCGCACTTGGCGAAGCCCGTGCCGCCGGGCGCGGCGCGGACGTAGTCATCGGAGATCCACACGGTCACGGGCTTCACGCCGCCGGAGAAGTAGGCGCCGCTGGGGCTGGCCATGAGGATGAAGAGGTATTCGTTGCTGGCGTGGACGCCCAGGGCGGGCTCGGTGCCGATCATGAGCGGACGCATGTAGAGGCTCTCGCCCACGGCGCCGGGAACCCAGGCCTGGTCCTGGGTGATGAGGGCCCTGGCGGCCTCGAGGAAGCGCTCCTCGGGCAGCTCGGGCATGGCCAAGCGCGCGGCGGAGGTGGCGAAGCGGCGGGCGTTGGCCTCGGGGCGGAAGGAGGCGATGCTGCCGTCCTTCTGCTTGTAGGCCTTGAAGCCCTCGAAGATGGCCTGGCCGTAGTGCAGCACGGAGGAGGCTGGCGACATCTCGATGGGGCCATAGGCCTTCAGCTCGCCCTTGCCCCAGCCCTGCCCGTCCTTGTAGGGGATCACCACCATGTGGTCGGTGAACACCTGGCCGAACCGGGGATTGGTCATGAGCTTGGCGCGCTGCTCGGGGCTGGCGGCGTGGTCCGAGGGGTGGATCTCGAGGGTGGGGGTGGACATCGCGGGATTCACAGGCGCTCCTTGGAATGAAGTCAGGCCCGGCGGACCAGGTGCCCGAGGCGCGCGATGGCGTCCCGGGTGGTGGCTGGGTCGTGCGTGGAGAAGTTCAGGCGGAGGCAGTTGGTACCGCGGCCGTCGGCGAAGAAGAGCGGGCCCGGCGCGAAGCCGATGCCGTGCTGCAGAGCGTCCCGGTGCAGGTCCAGGGCGGAGTAGCCATCGGGCAGGACCACCCACAGGTGCATGCCGCCCTTAGGCTCGGAAACCTGGGTGCCCGGGGGGAAGTGCTCCGCCAGGGCCTCCACCATGGCGTCGCGGCGCTCCTTGAGGGCGCGGCGCAGGCGGGCCAGGTGGCGGCGGAAGCCCCCGGTGTCCAGGAAGCGGGCCACCACCGCCTGCAGGAGCGGCGGCTGGCCGATGGTCTGCACCTCCTGGATGAGGGCCATGCGCCGGAGCAGGTCGTCCTTGGCGATGAGGTAGCCCAGGCGCAGTCCCGCCGCCAGGGACTTGGAGAAGCTCCCCAGGTGGATGACGTTGTCGGCGCCTTCCAGGCGGCGGTAGGGCGGCAGGGAGTGGCCCGAGAAGCGCAGGTCGCCGTAAGCAGAATCCGTCACCACGATCACCCCGTGGGTCCGAGCCACGGCCAGCACGCGCTCCCGGCGCACCTTGGACTGGGTCATGCCCGTGGGGTTGTGGAAGCTGGGTACCGTGAAGAGCAGCTTGGCCTCGCTGCGCTGGAGGGCCGAGGCCAGGCGGTCGGGATCCAGGCCCTGGCGATCCACGGGCACGGGCACGGCCTCCCGGCCCAGGGCGCGGATGAGGGCCAGGATGCCCACGTAGCAGGGGCTCTCCACCAGCACCCGGTCGCCGGGCACCGTGAAGGATTCCAGCGCCAGGGCCAGGCCGGACTGCGCCCCCGGGAGCGACCGGATGCCCCAGCCTTCGTCGATGGGTTCGCCTTCGGAGGCCAGCCAGCGGGAGACCGCCTCGAGGTACGGCGGATGGCCCGCCGGCGCGGCGTAGACCCAGACCTCGGGGCCCATCTCCTTGAGGACCTGGGCCGTGATCCGGCGCAGGTGCTCGCCCGGCAGCAGGTCCGAGGGGATGAAGCCGGCGGAGAAGCTCACCAGGTGGCGATCCTGGACCCGCTCCAGGGTCTCGCCCAGCCAGGAGCCCAGCTCGCCGTCGTGGACCAGCATGGGCGAGCCCTCGAAGGGGAACTCGCTGGTGGCCCGCAGGCCCGGGGCCTCCGGCAGGCGGGGCGCCACGAAGCTGCCCCGGCCCTGCACGGTCTGGATCCAGCCCGTGCGCTTCAGGCCCGCCAGCGCCTTCAGCACGGTCAGGCGGTGGACCCCCCAGCGCTGGGCCAGCTCCGGCACCGCCGGCAGGCGCGAGCCCGGCCGCCACTCGCCTTCCTGGATGAGCCCCCTCAGCCGCCGCTGGAGCTGCAGATACAGGGGGCTGGAGGCGCCCGGGTCGAGGGAGGGATCGAGAACCATCCCCATCAGGATCGGTCATTTCGTGGGTGAAAACGATGGATTTCGCAGTCCAGAACAGACCATGTGCCGGGGTGGCGGGGGGCCGGGCCATATCCCAGACCACCCTAGACCGGTTGCTGAGGCTCAACTCCAGGGTTCAACCCACGACTCAGCCCACGGCTCAACCTTGGCCTTTCCGGGACATCCATAATGGTGAACCGGAGGTTCCATGCGCCGCCTTGCCTTGCCCGCCGCCCTGCTCTCACTCCTGGCCCTGGGTGCCTGCACGGGCTACAGCGTGAACTACGACTACGACGTGACCGCCTCGTTCGCCCGCTACAAGACCTTCGACTACTACACCTCCAAGAAGGGCACCGGCGGCACCACCAGCCTCATGGACAAGCGGGTACGCGCCGCCGTCGAGAAGGAGCTCCAGGCTAAGGGCTTCGTCATGGAGGCCAAGGCCGATCCGGACTTCCTCGTGACCTACTACCCCATCGTCCATGAGCGCAGGTACCGCACCACCACCCACATGGGCTGGGGATGGGGCTGGGGCTACCGGCCCTTCTACGGGAGCGTGGGCACCAGCATGAGCCAGGTCCACACCTACCAGGAAGGCACCATCGTCATCGAGATCGTGGACTTCAAGACCAACCAGATGATCTGGCAGGGCGCGGCCGCCGGCGCGCTCACAGGCCTGAACAATCCCGAGGATGCCGACGAGGTCGTGCCCAGGGCCGTGCGCGACATCCTGGCCAAGTTCCCGCCGCGGTAGGGCCTACCGGCTCAAGCCGAGATCCGTTTCGTGTGGCGGAAGAGGTCGTCCGGGTCGTAGGCCCGCTTGATGGCCGCCAGCCGCTCCAGCGTGGGCCTGCCGTAGGCCGCCTCGATGCGGTCCGTCCCCTCCTCCTCCGTGAGGAAGTTGACGTAGGCGCCCCCTGTCGAGCAGGGCCCGGAGGCCTCGAAGCAGTCCCGGGCCCAGCGGATGTTCGCCGCGTCGTCCTCCGGCCGCTCCCAGGCGCTGGCGATGTTCAGCACGTAGGCCGCATCCCGGTTCCCCGCGGGCGAGTGGCCCGCCGGCAGTTCGTTCAGGGCCCCCGCCAGGTGGAACAGGAAGAAGGCCGAGTGGGGCGACACCATGCGTCCCAGGTGGGCCACCCCGATCTCGATGAGTTCCGGGCTGATGCCGGGCAGGTAGTGGGACTTCCAGTAGTAGCGCCGGCCCTTGGGCTGCGTGGCATCCAGCAGGCTCTGCATCTGGGTGTAGAGACGGCGGGTCACCGTATCGGCGATGGGGCTCCCGGTCCGGCGCAGGGGGGCCAGCAGGGCCTCGCCCTCCGCGATGCTCCCCGTGTGGCAGACGAAGATGAGCGCCACCGGCTTCCCATGCTGCTCCTTCGGCAGCCAGGGCGCCGGCGGCGCGGTCCGCAAAGCGGCCACGCAGGTCAACTCCCGCGGGGCCGCCGCGCTGAAGGCGCGATAGGCCTCGAGGACCTGGCGCGCGTCCTCGCCGCGCCAGGCGAGGGCCCCGCCCAGGATCTCGGGCCCCACGGGAAACAGCCGGTACTCGAAGGAGGTGACGATCGCGAAGTTGCCGCCGCCGCCCCGGAGGGCCCAGAAGAGGTCCGCGTGCGATTCCGCGGAGACCTGCCGGATCTCCCCGTCCGCCGTCACCACCTCCATGGAGGCCACGTTGTCGCAGGTCCAGCCATGGCGCCGCGTGAGGTAGCCGAAGCCGCCGCCCACGGTGAGCCCCGCGATGCCCGTGGCGGACACGAACCCGAGGACCGTGGCCAGCCCGTGGGCCTGGGTCTCCCGGTCCAGGTCGCCCAACGTGCAGCCACCCTGGGCACGGGCCAGGCGCGCCGCGGGATCCACCCACACGCCCCGCATCAGGGAGAGGTCGATCATCAGCCCGCCTTCGCAGACCGCCAGTCCGGCGATGTTGTGGCCGCCGCCGCGCACGGAGAGCAGGAGCCCGTGGCGCCGGGCGAAGCGGACCGCCTGGGCCACGTCCGCGGTGCCCGTGCACCGGGCGATGAGGCCCGGCCGGCGGTCGATCATCCCGTTCCAGATCCGCCGGGTGTCCTCGTAGCCCTCATCCCCGGGGACCAGCAGGGCCCCGCTGAACGCGCCACGGAAGGCCTGGAACGCCTCGGGCGGGAGGTCCACCTTCCCGCCTGCCATACCGGTCAGCTGAATCGCCATGACGTCTCTCCTCGACGGGATTGGCCCGGAATTTTCCATATGATGCCGGCCGCACCTCAGGCGTTGCCCCCGCCGATCAGCCTGGTGGATGGTGCCGGACGGGCCCCCTCTTGGGACAAAACCGTCCCCATGGCGTTCGGAATCCTTCCGGAGGCGTAAACTGGAAGTCCTCTAGGAGGAGTTCTCATGGCCAAGGTCACCCTCAAAGGCAATCCATTCAACACCGCCGGCGATCTGCCGAAGGTGGGTTCGGCGGCTCCGGCCTTCACCCTGGTGCGCACGGACCTCTCCGAAGTCTCGAACAAGGATCTGGCCGGCCAGCGCGTGGTACTGAACGTCTTCCCCAGCCTGGACACGCCCACCTGCGCGGCCAGCGTGCGCAAGTTCAACGCCCGGGCCAACGAGAAGCCCAACACGACCATCCTTTGCGTGAGCGCGGACCTGCCCTTCGCCCAGAAGCGCTTCTGTGGCGCCGAGGGCCTGGACAACGTGGTGCCCGCCTCCGTCTTCCGCGCCCCCGACTTCGGCAAGGCCTACGGCGTGACCCTGACGGACGGGCCCATGAAGGGCCTGCTCGCCCGCGCGGTGGTGGTGGTGGATGGCTCCGGCAAGGTGATCCACACCGAGCTGGTGCCCGAGATCGCGCAGGAACCCGACTACAACGCCGCGCTGGCGGTGCTGTAGGTCGTCCTCGGGCTTCAGTCCTCAGTTGTTCGCGAGCGGCCCTTCGGGGCCGCTTTTCTATTCCACCTGGAAGGTGGCGGCGGTGGCCTTGAGGGACTGGGCGACGCCGGCCAGGTCCCGGGTGGTGATGGCCACCTCGGGCGCGGTGTTCGCCAGCTGGGCGGCGGCGAGCTGGACTTCTCCCGCGGAGGCCTGGCTGGCCTGCATCCGCCGGCTCACCTCGCCGCTGACCTTGGACTGCTCCTCCGCCGCCTGATGGATCTCGGCCGCCACCGCCTCGACCGCTCCCAGGGTCTCCTCCACGCGCATCAGCACCTGCAGGATGGCCGCGGCCTGACCTTCGCCTTCGCTGATCATCGGGTGGAGCGAGGCGTCCGAGCGCGCCTTCAGCCCGTGCAGGAGGTCCACCAGGGTCTGGGCGCGGCCGCAGGCGCCCTTCACTTCCAGGCCCGCGGCCTGCCCATCGTCCACCATGGCGTCCAGGCTCGCCCGCACCTGGAGGACCGAGGTCTGGAGCTGGGCGACGGCATAGGCCACGTCCTCGGAGGCCTGGCGCTGGACCCGGCTGCTGTTCGCGAGCTGCTGCGTGGCGGCGGAGACCTGCTCCGCGCTGGCGGAAAGCCCCGTGGCGCCGGTGGACACGCGGAAGGCATGGGCCTGGAGGGTCCGCGCCAGCTCCCGGAGGTGGGCGCTCATGGCGTTGAAGGCCTCGGTCATCCGGCCCGTCTCGTCGTAGCTGCGCACCGGCAGCTGGACGCGCAGATCGCCGTTCGTCATGCGGGCCATGCCGTCCGCCAGGGCGTGGATGGGCTCGGTGAGCAGCACCGTGGCGCGCCAGGTCCAGAGCAGCACCACCAGTCCGAAGAGGCTGAACCCCGCCGCCAGAAGCCAGCTCTTGGTGCGGGCGCCGCGCTCCAGCCCCTGGGCGTCGGCCAGGATGTCCCCGCTCATGCGGTCCTGGACACCCTTGAGAGCCTGCAGCTCCTCGGAAGCCACCTTGGCCCAGGCTTCCGGATCCTCGATCACCCGCCCGGCCTGGACCAGGTCGCGCATGCGTTGGAGCTCGGGAGCGAAGGGCCCCGCCAGGGCCTTCCGGTAGTCCTCCTGGGCCGCCTCCGGGGCGGCGGAGAGGAATGCCTCGCCCTGGGCCTTCTGGGCGTCCAGAAGCGCCAGGAAGCGCTCCTGGGTGGCCACGTCCATGGTGCCGTGGGAGAAGACGTTGGAGAGGAGGGCGCCTTCGAGGCCCGCGGATTCCTTGGCCCGGATCAGGGTTCCAAAGGCCTGGAAGCGGCTTTCCAGCGGCGTTCCGGCGGCGGGTAGCATGAGCTGGTTCTGGATCCGGAGCAGCGCGTCCACCTCGCGGGCGTAGCCGTCGATCATCTCCAGGCTGGCGCCGCGCAGGTCCGTGCGGCGCCGGAGATCCTTGATGCGGACCCCATCCCGGACCTGGGCCGGGAACAGGGCTTTGAACTCCGGCTCGGTCCCCGAGAGGATGCCCGCCAGGGCCGCCCGCTCCCGGTCCACCGCATCCCGGCCGTGCGACATGGGAGCCTGGAGAACGCCTTCACTGCCGAGGAAGAGGGCGGTTCCCGAGGACTCTGCCTGGAGGGCGTGAACCAGGTTGCCCACCTCCACGGAGAGGCTCGAGGCCGCCCGAAGGCGCTGCATCCGCTCCAGCAGCCGGGTCTGGTTGGCCACCACCAGCCCCGACAGCAGGGCGCCGCCCACCACCGGGAGGAGTACCAGGCCAAGAAGCTTGATGCGGATGCGGACGTGGAGGAGGTCGAAGATCATGGGTCACCCGGGGCCGGTCACGGCAGATCCCACCAGTGTGGAAGCTTTGCTCCGATTCAGGGGACCATCGGGTAGTTATTTGATCAAGATCACCGCCATGGCCGGTTTCTTCAAGCCCTCAGCCGATGCGGTCCATCCGGCGGAGGCCGGGCACCTTCCAGGCGGTGGTCGCCACCACCAGCAGGGTCATGCAGCCGCCGAAGACCACGGAAGGCACCAGGCCCAGCAGCCGCGCCGCCAGGCCGCTCTCGAAGGCGCCGATCTCGTTGCTGGAGCCGATGAACACCTGGTTCACCGAGGACACTCGGCCCAGCATGTGGTCGGGCGTGAGGGTCTGGAGCAGGGTGGCCCGCAGCACCACGCTGACATTGTCCACGGCCCCGCTGGCGACCAGCAGCAGCAGGCTGAGCGCGAAGCTCCGGCTCAGGGCGAAGGCGATCATGGCCGCGCCGAAGCCCGCGACGCAGAGCAGCAGCGTGCGCCCCGCGCGGCGCAGGGGCGGCAGGTGGGCCAGGGTGATCCCCATGAGCACCGACCCCACGGCCGGCGCCGCGCGCAGGGCGCCGAGCCCCTGGGGCCCCACCTTCAGGACCTCCTTGGCGAACACGGGCAGCACCGCCACGGCCCCGCCGAAGAGCACGGCGAAGAGATCGAGGCTGATGGCCCCCAGCAGCAGCCGCTGGGAGAACACGAAGCGCAGGCCCTCGCCCAGGCTCGCCAGCACCGAGCCCGCCCGCGGTGCCACGGGGCGGGGCGCGTAGCGGATGAAGAGCAGGCCCAGCGTGCCGCAGGCCAGGAGCAGCATCACCAGGAAGTGGGCCAGGGCCGGGCCGCGCCAGGCGTAGACGAGCCCGCCCAGCGCGGGCCCCACCACCATGCCCGTGTGGAAGACGGACACCCGCCAGGTGGAGCCGTTCGCGTAGAGCGCCTTGGGGAGCAGGTCCGTGCCCAGGGCCACGTTGGCGGGACGGTAGAAGGCCCGCACCAGGCCCGTGAGGAAGATGACGGCGTAGATGGGCCACACGGCGCGTGCCAGCGGGCCCGTGGAGCACCGCCAGGTGAAGGTCCACAGCAGGCCCGAGCAGAGGGCGAGGCCCAGGGTGGCGGCCATGCAGAGGCGCAGGCGATTCGCCCGGTCCGCCGCGTGGCCGCCGAACAAGGCCGTGGCCAGGAAGGGCAGCGCCTCGGAGAGACCCACCAGGCCCAGGGCCAGGGGATCGCCGGTGCGGTCGTAGACCTGCCAGCCCACCACCACGCCCTGCATCTGCAGGCCCAGCGTGACGAGCCCCATGGTCGCGATGAACCAGCGGTAGTTCCCGTCCCTCAGGGCCGCATAGGGATCATGCGTCGCCGCCGCGTCGGACACGCTGGATCACTCGTATCTCAGGGCGTCGATCACATCCAGCTTGGCGGCCTTGAGGGCCGGCAGGAACCCCGCCGCCACGCCCACCAGGCCCGAGAAGCCCAGGCCCAGGGCCACGGCCCAGGATTCGGTCACGGCGGGCACGGCGAACTTCTGGAGGATGAAGACGGCGCTGTAGGCGAAGGCGATGCCGATGAGGCCTCCCAGCACGGACAGCACGATGGCCTCGATGAGGAACTGCCACAAGATGCTGTGCTGGGTCGCCCCGAGGGCCCGGCGGATGCCGATCTCCCGGGTGCGCTCGGTGACGCTCACCAGCATGATGTTGGAGATGCCGATGCCGCCCACCACCAGGGAGATGCTGGCGGCCACGGCGAGCAGGGCCGTGAGGATGCCCGCCTGCTGGGTCTGCATCTGCACGATGTCGTCCTGCTTGCGGATCTGGAAGGGGTTGTCGTCCTTGGGGGCGACCTTCATGCGCTGGCGCAGCAGCGCGGTGACCTCCGCCTCGGCTAGCTCGGCCTTGCCCTCCTGGGCGCTCACCATGATGCGCTGGATCTTGTCGCGGCCCATGATCTTGCGCATGACCGTGGTGTAGGGCGCCACGATGAGGTCATCCTGGTCGCCGAACATGCCCGCGCCCTTCTTCTCCAGCACGCCCACCACCTGGAAGGGCAGCGCCCCCACGCGGACAGTGAGGCCCACGGGATCCTCCCCGTTGGGGAAGAGGTTGTCCTTCACGGTCTGGCCGATGACGCAGACCTTGGCCATGCCGCGCACCTCGGTGTCGGTGAAGAAGCGGCCATTCTCCACCTCCCAGCCCCGGATCTGCAGGAACTCGGGTCCGGTGCCCTGCACCTGGGTCACGTAGTTGCTGTTCTGGTAGATGATGGGCCGGGTGGTCTGGACCTGGGCCGTGGCCGCCACCACGCTGCTCTGGGCGAGCTCCTGCTGGATCAGCGGGGGATCGGTCTCCAGGAGGATGTCGGCGCTGCCCATGGCCATGGGGCCGAAGCGGTTGCCGCCGGCCCCGGGGAAGATGGTGAGCATGTTGGAGCCCATGTTCTGGATGAGGGCGATGGAGGCCCGCTTGGAGCCCTCGCCGATGCCGATCATGGCGATGACGGCTCCCACGCCCACGATGATGCCGAGCATGGTGAGGAAGGCCCGCATCTTGTTCCGCGTGATGGCGAACAGGGCGAGTTTGAGGAATTCCAGGAATCGCATGGACCCCTCCGGCTACCGCCGTCCGCCGTTCGTTCCGCCGGAGGCGCCGTTGGTAGGCTTGGTGTTCTCCACGCCGGTGAGGATCATCATCCCCTCCTGCAGGCCTTCCCCCGTGATCTCCGTGAACTGGCCATCCGAGATGCCGGCCTTCACGACCAGCGCCTTGGGCTTCCCGTTCTCCAGCACCCAGACCCGGTCCTCGCGCTTGGCCACCACCCCGCCCTTGCTGCCCGACGTGCTCTGGCTCTGGGCGCCGGAGCGCGGGCGCCCCATCATCATGGGCCCGCCCAGCCGCGGACCTTCGGCCGGCTTCTCCTCCTTGATGAAGGCGGCGGGGTTGAAGCGGAGGGCCGCGTTCGGCACCCGCAGCACATCCCGCTTCTGGTTGGTGATGATGGTGACGTTGGCCGTCATGCCGGACCGGAGGGCCAGGTCGCCCGTGAACTTGGGGCCGCCCAGCAGGCTGGCGCCGCCGGGGGTCCGGGCGAGGGCCATGCGGTCCGCCGGGACCGCGCTGGGCTTCATCGCCGGCCGGGCCGTCGGGGCGGTGGCCGCGGCTTGGCGCTCCTTGAACCGCTTGAGGAACTGCTCTTTGGTGACGCCCTGGGCCTCCATGCGCTCCTTCATGCGTTCCCAGGCCTTCTCGGGGTCCCGCGCACCGCGGCCCGGCGTTCCGGATGCGGCGGGATCGCCGCCGGGCCCGGAGAGGGGCTCGTTGGGTACCACCATCTCCACCACGTAGTTCACCACGTTGCTGGTGGTGATGGGCTCCTGCCGGACCAGGCTCACGGTGGCGGCGAACTGCTTGTCCGGTAGGCTGTCCACAGTGAACATGGCCCGCTGGCCTACCTGCACTTCGTCGATGTCCGACTCGCCGATGGACACCTGGACCTTCATCTTCGACAGATCCTGGGCGATCTGGAACAGGTTCGGCGTGCTGAAGCTGGCCGCCACGGTCTGGCCCACGTCGGCCAGCCGGGAGATCACCACGCCGTCCACCGGAGCGGTGATGTCGCAGTAGCCGCGGTTGGCCTTGGCCCGGGCCAGGGAGGCCTGGGCGGACTCCAGGTTGCCGCGGGCGTTCTTGAGGGCCGTTTCCTTGGTGTCCAGATCCTGGTCCGCCAGGAGCTTGTCCATGGCCAGGCGCTTGCTGCGGTCATAGTCGGCCTTGGCGAAATCGTAGGCGGCCTGGGCGCGGAGCAGGCTGGCCTGGGCGTCCTGGAGCTGGGTGTCCCAGACGGTCGGGTCAATCTGGGCGATGAGCTGGCCCTTCTTCACGATGCTGTTGTAGTCCACGTAGAGGGCCGAGATCACGCCGGACACCTGGGTGCCCACGGCCACCTGCACCACCGGGCTCACGGCGCCTGTGGCATTGATGCGCTGGGTGATGTTGCCGCGGTCCACCTTGGCTGAGCGCCACTTGATCTCTTCCTTGGGACGGGTGAGCAGGTAGGTCGCCCCCCCCGCCACCACCACGACACCGATGCCGAGGCCGATCCAGGTGTTCCGTTTCATGACGCCGCGCTCCGCTTCTCAAGGGTCCGAACAGGGGCCCAGCCCTGTACCTTCGCATAACGATGTATGGACCACCAGGGAAGGTTCCCGGTTGAAGCCGGAAAACCGAAAAACTATCGGAGCAGCCCCAGGCCTTCCGTGATGGCCCGCTTCGCGAACCCGTCCGCCAGGGCGTACTGGATGAAGCCACCGGCCAGGACGATGGCCGCGGACACCAGCACGGCGGCGCCCGCCAGAGGAGCGCGGACCGCCGGGCGATCTGAGGCCAGGCGCTCGGCCTCGGCGCTGGGGGCCTGGAGGAAGAGGGCCACCAGGAACCGCAGATAGTAGTAGGCGGACACCAGGCTCGCGATGACGCCGAGGATGGCCAGGCCCACATGGCCCGTGCCCACCAGCTCGCGGAAGATCATGTACTTGCCGTAGAAGCCGCCCAGGGGCGGAATGCCCGCCAGGCTCAGCATGAAGACAGCGGCCGAGAAGCCCATGGCCGGACGCTTCCAGCCCAGGCCCCGCAAGTCCTCGAAGGTGGTCTGCTCGCCCACCAGGCCGAAGGCGGTCAGGAGGCCGAAGGCGCCCATGTTCATGGCCAGGTAGATGACCAGGTAGAACAGCACGCCCGTGTAGGCGGCCGGGGTGCCGGCCACGAAGCCCAGCATGAGGTAGCCCGCGTGGCTGATGCTGGAATAGGCCAGCATGCGCTTCACGTTGGACTGCACCAGGGCGGTGAGGTTGCCGAGCACCAGCGTGGCGACGGCCAGCACCGCCAGCACGGCCTGCATCTTCGCGCCCACGGGGCCCAGGGAGCCGAAGCTCCCGGGGAAGACGCGCAGAAGGGCGATGAAGGCCACGCCCTTGGTGGCCACGGACATGAAGCCGGCGATGGGATGGGGCGAGGCCTCGTAGGCGTCCGGCGTCCACTGGTGGAAGGGCACGGCGGAGACCTTGAAGAGGAAGCCCAGCAGCATCAGGGCGGCGCCCACCAACACCAGGGGATCGAGGGCGAGTCCCTGGACCGTGAGGATGGAGGCCGCGGCGGCCAGATCGAAGGTCCCGCTCAGGCCGTAGATGAGCACCCCGCCCATGAGGAAGCAGCTGGAGGCCACGGCGCCGGTCAGGAAGTACTTCATGCCGCCCTCGGCGCTCTCGGAGCGTGCCCGCACGGTGCCCACCAGGGCATAGAGGGGGAGGCTGAACAGCTCCAGCCCCAGGAAGAGCACCACGAAGTGGGTGGTGGAGGCGAAGAGCACCATGCCCACCACGGCGAAGAGCAGCAGGGCGAGGGTCTCGCCCTTCACCCAGCCTTCCTGGTGGAAGTGGTCCCAGCTCTGGAGGATCGTGAGGGCCGCGGCCACGGCCACGAAGATGCCCGTGAACTGGGCCAGGCGGTCCATGTGGAGCTGGAAGAAGGTCGGCTGGCTGCCGGTCCTCCAGAGATCGGTCAGGTACCAGAAGCTGGCGCCCACGGCGAGGAGGGCCGTGCCGTACATGGCGCCCCGGATCCACTTGGTGGTGGCCTGGTCCTTGTCGATGGACATCAGGGTGACCAGGCAGGCGCCGAAGGCGGGGATGAGCAGCGGCAGCAGGGCCGCCCACTGGCTGGGGGTGAGGCTCATGGGTGCACCTCGTGGGCGGCGGGAGCTTCGGGGGCATGGGCGCCGGCGGCGCCGACAGCCTCATGGGCCTCGGAAGCCTCATGCACGGCAGGGGTCAGGACGAAGGTCCGGGGCGCCGGGGCCTTCACCTCCTGGAGGAGGGCGGCCACGGGCGTCTCGCTGGCGGCCACGAAGGTCTTCGGATGGACGCCCATCCAGACGATGAGCACGACGATGGGCAGCATCACCGCGATCTCCCGGGCGTTGAGGTCGCTGTGCAGGTGGTGGGTGCCGCTGTCCTCGTCCTTGTTCTCGGGGCCCCAGAAGACCCGCATGAACATCCACAGCATGTAGACCGCGCCGAGCACCACGCCGGAGGTGGCCAGACATGCGTAGAAGCGGCCCCATGGGAAGCCGGAGAGGAAGGTGCCGTTGAGGATCCAGAACTCGCCCACGAACCCGTTGGTGAGGGGCAGGCCGATGGAGCTGAGCGTCACGATCATGAAGAAGGTGGTGAAGATGGGCATCTTCACGGCCACGCCGCCGAAGTCGGCGATCATGCGGGTGTGGGCGCGGTCGTAGAGCATGCCCACCAGGAGGAAGAGCGCGCCGGTGCTGATGCCGTGGTTCAGCATCTGGAGCATGGCGCCCTGGGTGCCGATGACGGTCATGGAGGCCAGGCCCAGCATCACGAAGCCCATGTGGCTCACGGAGGAGTAGGCCACCAGCTTCTTGATGTCGCGCTGGACCATGGCCACCAGGGCCCCGTAGACGATGGCAATGACGCTCAGCAGGGCGATGGGCTTGGCGTAGTGCATCGCCGCCTGGGGGAACATGGGGATGGCGAAGCGGATGAAGCCGTATCCGCCCAGCTTCAGCAGCACGCCGGCGAGGATGACGGAGCCCGCCGTGGGCGCCTGCACATGGGCGTCCGGCAGCCAGGTGTGCAGCGGGAAGAGCGGCACCTTGATGGCGAAGGCCACGGCGAAGGCGATGAACAGCCAGCCCTGGACGCCGAAGGGCAGCGCCGAGGCCGCCTGGGCCATCACGGCGGGATTGAAGCCGCCGGCCTTGTTCGCCAGGTAGAGCAGCGCCACCAGCCACAGGAGCGAGCCGCTCAGGGTGTAGAGGAAGAACTTGTTGGCGGCGTAGCGGCGCTCATCGCCGCCCCAGACCCCGATCATGAAGTACATCGGGATCAGCATGGCCTCCCAGAAGAGGTAGAACACGAACAGGTCCTGGGCCACCAGGGCGCCCAGCATGCCGGTCTCCAGGAGGAGGAACAGGGCCGCGAAGGTGCCCATGCGGTCCTTGAGGCTGTTCCAGGTGCCCAGCATGGTGAGAGGCACGAGGAAGGTCGTGAGGAGGACCAGCCAGAGGTTCAGGCCGTCCACCGCCAGGGCGTAGTCCACGGGCAGGCCCACCAGCGTGAACCAAGGGGTGCGCTCGGCCATGACCGTACCGCCCGCGGCTGGCGCGTGGCCCAGCAGCCAGGCGAGGCTCAGGACGAAGATGGCCAGGGCGCCCAGGAAGCCCAGCAGGCGCGCCAGCTTGCCCAGCGCGTGCGGCAGGGCCATGAGGAGGAAGCCCAGGACGGTCGGCGCGAAGACCAGGAAGGTGAGGGGATGGAGGTTCAGCCAGGTCATCGCCCCACCTACTTCAGGAAGACATAGAGGAGGATCGCGGCCCCCAGCGCCATGCTGAGTGCGTAGTTCCGCACCCGGCCCGTCTGGAAGAGCGCCGTGAAATCCCCGGAGACCCGGGCCAGCGCGCCCGGCAGGTTCACGCCCACGCCGTCGATGATGATGACGTCGAAGAGCTTCCACATGAGGTTGCCGAACCAGCGGATGGGCCGGAGCAGGTAGAGCTCCACGCCCTCATCCACGTAGTACTTGTTCACCAGCACCCGGTGGACCGTGGGGAACTTCTCGGCGAAGGCCAGCTCCCAGGCCGGCCCGTTCTTGTACTTCGACCAGCCGAGGAAGCCGAAGACCAGGCCCAGGGTCGTGGAGATCGCGGCCAGCAGCACCGCCGGGCCCTCGTGGTGGCCGTGGGCGGCGTGGGTCTGCCCGAAGGTCAGGGCCGGCTTCAGCCACTCGCCGATGGCGAAGTGGCCGCCGAAGGCCTCGGGCACGCCCCAGAAGCCCCAGAGCAGCGAGCCCACCGCCAGCACCATGAGGGGCACCGTCATGGACAGCGGGCTCTCGTGGGCGTGCTCGTAGGCATGGCGGTCGCGGGGCTCGCCCCAGAAGGCCAGGGCCATGAGGCGCCACATGTAGAAGCTGGTGCAGCAGGCGGCGACGACGCCCACCGCCCACAGGGCCGGGGACTTCAGGTAGGCCAGGTAGAGGATCTCGTCCTTGCTGAAGAAGCCCGAAGTGCCGGGGAAGCCCATGATGGCGACGGTGCCGGCCACCATGGTGATGAAGGTGATCTTCGTCTTGTTCTTCAGACCGCCCATCTTGAAGAGGTCCTGCTCGTGGTGCATCGCGGTGATCGCACTGCCGGCGCCGAGGAAGAGGAGGGCCTTGAACCAGGCGTGGGTGAATACGTGGAAGAAGCCCGCCGCGAAGCCCGCCGCGCCCAGGCCCAGGAACATGTAGCCCAGCTGAGAGACGGTGGAATAGGCCAGCACCTTCTTGATGTCGCGCTGGAAGAGGCCGATGGTGGCGGCGAACAGGGCCGTGGCCGCGCCCACCCAGGCCACCACATCGAGGCTGATGGGCGTGAGGGTGTAGAGGGGGGCCAGGCGGCAGATCATGTAGATGCCGCTGGTCACCATGGTGGCCGCGTGGATGAGGGCGCTGACGGGCGTCGGGCCCGCCATGGCGTCCGGCAGCCAGAGGTAGAGGGGGATCTGGGCGCTCTTGCCCGTGGCGCCCACGAAGAGCATCAGCGTGGCGAAGGTGAGGATGCCGAAGCCCGCCTCGGGGGCCAGATGACCGGCCTGGGTGAGGATGTCGGAGATGGTCAGGGTGCCGAAGGCGGCGAAGAGCACCAGCATGCCGATGGACACGCCCAGGTCGCCCACGCGGTTGAAGAGGAAGGCCTTGAGGCCCGCCTGGGGCGCGAAGTCCGTCTCGAAGTAGTAGCCGATGAGCAGGTAGGAGCAGAGGCCCACGCCCTCCCAGCCCACGAACATCAGGGGCAGGCTCGAGCCCAGGATCAGGGTCAGCATGAAGAACACGAAGAGGTTCAGGTAGCTGAAGAACCGGGCGTAGCCTTCCTCCGCGTGCATGTAGCCCACGGAGTAGAGGTGGATGAGGAAACCGACTCCGGCGACGATCAGCATCATGGTGCCGCTGAGGGGATCGATCACCAGGCCGAAGGGGACGGCCATGGAGCCGGTCAGCATCCACTCGCCGTAGTTCAGCACCAGACGGTGGTCGGGCATTCCCTTCATGGCGAAGAAGGCGGAGGTGGCGACCAGCAGCGAGGCCAGGACCACGCCCACGCCCACGACGGTGACGGCGCCCTTGCCCGCGCGCTTGCCCAGCAGGCCATTGAAGGCCGCGCCCAGCAGGGGGAGGATCGGAATGAGCCAGTAGTACTTGTTCATCGCATCCTCACTGCTTCAGGCTGGCGGCCCGGTCCGAGTCCGTGGTGTCCCGGTGCCGGTAGAGGCCGATGATCAGCGCCAGGCCGACGGCCGCCTCGCAGGCGGCGACGGCGATGATGAAGAGGTAGAAGACCATGGCCTGGGCGTCCCCCCCGCGGAACCGGGCGAAGGCCAGCAGGACCACGTTGGCGGCGTTGAGCATCAGCTCCACGCCCATGAACTGGAGGAGGAGCGTCCGGCGCAGCAACACCGTCGCCAGCCCCAGGAAGAAGAGCAGCAGCGCCACCACCAGGTATCCCTGGAGGCCGCCGTTGAGGATCTGATGGATCGCATCCATGCCGGTCATCACTGGCTCCTCACAGGTTCCGCTTTGTCAGCGCCACGGCGCCGATCATCGCGGCCAACAGCACGAGGCCGGCCACCTCGAAGCCCAGCAAGTGGTCGGCGAAGAGATTGGTGCCCACCGTCTGCAGGGTCATGGCCTGGGGCATCGCCGCCCCCTTCACCGCCAGGGTCTTCACCCCGGGAGAGGCGAACACCAGCTTCACCGCGCCGAAGGCCAGCACCGCCAGCAGGGCCACCGACAGCCAGCGCTGGACGGGATGGGAGACGGCGGCCGACTCTTCCTGGTGGCTGCTCAGCATCATGATCACGAAGAGCACCAGCACCATGATCGCGCCGGTGTAGACGATGATCTGGAGCGCGGCGGCGACGGGGTTGGCCAGCAGCACGAAGAGCCCGGCCACGCCGAAGAAGGCGGCCACCATGCAGAGGCCCGCCACGACGACGTTCTTCTGCAGCAGCATCCCCAGGGCGCCCAGGAGGGTGATGAGGGCAAAGGTGATGAACATGGCCGCTCCCTTACAACGCGATCGTGCGGCGCGGCACGGAGGGGGTGGGATCTTCGGAGATGTTCTCCTTGCCGTCGGCCTTGGCGTAGGTGTTCATCAGGTCCCACTTGCCGTACTGCATGGCGAGCCGGTCGTAGGCGGCCACTTCGTAGTCCTTGCGGAGCCAGATGGCGTCCTTGGGGCAGGCCTCTTCGCACATGCCGCAGTAGATGCACCGCAGCATGTCGATGCTGAACTTGGCCGGGCGCTTCTCCTCGAAGCCCTGGGTGATGTTGAGGTCGCTGAACTCCTCGGCTTCGATGCTGATACAGCGGGCCGGGCAGGCCTCCTGGCACATGAAGCAGGCCACGCACTTGATGGCCCCGTCCTCGAAGCGCTTCAGCTCGTGGAGGCCGCGGTAGCCCTCGGGCATCTCCTTCTTCATGTCCGGGTACTGGATCGTGTAGCGCTTGGCGGTGGGCGTGAAGAGCTGCCTGAAGAAGTGCCTGAGCGTGATGCCCATGCCTTTCATCACCGGCCAGACATAGGTGCGGTCCAGCCAGCTCAGCTCGACCTTCTTGACGACGACACCCATCGCCTACTCCTCAGTGGCCCTGGCTCATGCGCCAGGCGTGGAAGACCAGGTTGACCATGGACATCGGCAGCATCGCCTTCCATCCGAGATGCATGAGCTGGTCATAACGGAACCGCGGCAGCGTCCACCGGATCCACACGAAGACCCAGGCGAAGAAGAGCATCTTCACCAGGAAGCTGGCCACCGAGAGCATCACTGGGGGGTTCTGCATGAAGGGCACCTGCCAGCCGCCGAAATACAGCGTGGCGATGAGCGCCGAGGCCGTCATCAGGTGGCAGTATTCGGAGAGGGCCAGCAGGCTGAATTTCATGCTGCCGTATTCGGTGTTGAAGCCCGCCACGATCTCGCTCTCGCCTTCGGCGAAGTCGAAGGGGAGGCGGTTCGTCTCGGCGAACATGCACGTGAAGAACACGATGAAGCCGAGGGGCTGGCGGACGATGTTCCAGGCCCAGGGAAGGTGCCCCTGCGCCTTGATCACCTCGGAGGGATCGTAGCCTCCTGCCGTCATGAAGATGGTGACCACGGCCAGGCTCATGCCGATCTCGTAGCTCACCATGGTGGCCGACGAGCGCATTCCGCCGAGGATCGCCCACTTGTTGTTGCTGGACCAGGCCGCCACCAGCACGCCGTAGACCGCCATGCCACCGATGGCCAGGGGGTAGAGCAGGCCCATGCCGTTGCCTGGATCCAGCAGCGCCATGTGGTACTCGTGGCCGCCGCTCACGAAGCTGCGCCCGAAGGGGATGACGGCGAAGCCCATGAGGGCCGGCACCAGGGCCAGGAAGGGCGCCAGCCAGAACAGGCCCTTGTTGGCGTCATTGGGAACCAGGTCTTCCTTGAAGAAGAACTTGATGCCGTCCGCCAGGGGCTGGGCCAGGCCAATGATCTTGATCTTGCCGAAGAGGGCCGCGCGGTTGGGCCCGATGCGGTCCTGGATCATGGCCGCGCCACGGCGCTCCACCCAGGTCCAGAGGGCCGCCAGCGAGAAGACGCCGCCGAAGACGATGACGAGTTTCGCCACCATCCAAGCGATGGCAGGCGAGGTGTGCAGCAGGCTTGCGAGCTTGTCCATGGGCGGCTTCCCGGCAGGGCCACCCGCGGGGAGGCCCAACCCATCGAGCCTATCAGAGCCGTGACGTTCCCGACACGGAGGGAAAGAACTCCGGAGGAGCCGATGCGACCTGGGTCACAGCCTGGGGCCAAGGCTGGCGCTTTGGCCCCCTGTAAAAAAGCCAAGGCATTTCGCACGGCGTGGCCGCGCTCAAGAGAAATCGTGGGCGAAGCCCGCGATTTCTCAGCTCTTGGCCTCGATTTTGGCCCTCCCGACCGCCGGATCCTGGCTCCGGCGAGGAGGGAATCACCTCACTGTTTGGCTTCGATCTTCGCCCAGCTGTCCTTCAGCCCCACAGTCCGGTTGAACACGGGCTTCCCGGGAGCGCTGTCCAGGTCCACGGCGAAGTAGCCGGTGCGCTCGAACTGGAAGCGCTCGCCGGGACGGGCCTCCGCCAGGCTGGGCTCCAGCCGGGCGGAGGCCAGCACCTCGAGGCTTCCAGGGTTCAGGAGGGTTTTCCAGTCCTGGCCCTCAGCCACGTCCATGGGGTCCTCCTGGGTAAAGAGGGCCTCGTAGAGGCGCACCTCCGCCGCCACGGCATGGGCGGCGCTCACCCAGTGGAGGGTGCCCTTAACCTTCCGGCCGTCCGGCGCATTGCCGCCCTTGCTGGCGGGATCCCACTCGCAACGCAGCTCCACCACGTTCCCGGCCGTATCCTTCACCACCTCGCGGCAGGTCACCAGGCAGGCCCCGCGGAGGCGCACTTCGGCGCCCGGCGCCAGGCGGAACCACTTCTTGGGGGCCTCCTCGCGGAAGTCGTCCTGGTCGATGTAGAGCTCCCGGGTGAAGGGCAGTCTCCGGGTGCCCATGGCGGGGTCGTCCGGGTGGTTCGGTACCTCCACCTCGAAGGCCTCGGCCTCGGTCATGTTGGTGAGGACCACCTTCAGCGGACGCAGCACCGCCATGCGGCGGGGGGCCCGCTTCTCCAGGTCCTCGCGGATGCAGAACTCCAGCAGGCCGACGTCGGCCACCATGTCGCGCTTGGCCACGCCCACCTTCTCCGCGAAGACCCGAACGGCCTCGGGGGTGTAGCCCCGGCGCCGCAGGCCGCAGATGGTGGGCATGCGGGGATCGTCCCAGCCCCGCACGATGCCTTCCTGCACCAGCTGGAGCAGGCGCCGCTTGCTCATCACCGTGTAGGTGAGGTTCAGGCGGGCGAACTCGATCTGGCGCGGCAGGGGGCGCTGGAAGAACTTCCCTTCGGCATCCTGCTCCAGGAACCACTCGTAGAGGGGTCGGTGGTCTTCGAACTCCAGGGTGCAGATGGAGTGGGTGATGGTCTCGAGGGCATCGGACACGCCGTGGGCGTAGTCGTACATGGGGTAGATGCACCAGGCATCGCCCGTGCGGTGATGGTGGGCCCGGCGGATGCGGTACATGAGCGGGTCGCGCAGGTTCATGTTGCCGCTCGCCATGTCGATCTTGGCGCGGAGGACCTTCGAGCCGTCCGGGAACTCGCCCGCCTTCATGCGGCGGAAGAGGTCCAGGTTCTCCTCGGGGCTCCGGTCCCGGAATGGGCTGGGGCGGCCGGGCGTGTGGAAGTTGCCCCGGTACTCGCGGATCTCCATCTCCGTGAGATCACAGACATAGGCCCTACCCTGCTGGATGAGGTATTCCGCGTAGTCGTAGAGGAAGGGGAAGTAGTCCGAGGCGTAGTGCTCGCCCTTCCAGTCGAAGCCGAGCCAGCGCACGTCGTCCCGGATGGAGTCGACGTATTCCACGTCCTCCTTCACCGGATTGGTGTCGTCGAAGCGCAGGTTCGTGGCGCCGCCGTAGGCCTTCGCCAGGCCGAAGTTCAGACAGATGCTCTTGGCGTGGCCGATGTGCAGGTAGCCGTTGGGCTCCGGCGGGAAGCGCGTGAGCACCCGCCCCCCGTGCTTGCCCGAGGCGCGATCCGCCTCCACGATCTCCTCGATGAAGTGGAGGCTGCGGGTTTCAGGGCTGGGGGCGTCGGCGGACATCGGGGCTCACAAGATGCAAACCTCAAAGATACCCGCTGGCCGGCCTTCCCCGGTAATGGTCATCCCAATCCCGCCGCCACCTGCGTCGCCCGCTCGATGCCGCGGGCCACGACGGAGCGGATGCGGCCGTCCTCCAGGGCCAGGAGGCCGGCGATGGTGCAGCCGGCGGGAGTGGTCACGTCGTCCTTGAGGGCGGCGGGGTGGCGGCCCGTCTCCAGCACCATGGCGGCGGCGCCCAGGGTCATCTGGGCCGCCAGTTCCACGGCCACGGCCCGGGGCAGGCCGCACTGGACGCCCCCTTCGGCCAGGGCCTCGAGGATGACGAACATGAAGGCCGGGCCGCTGGCGCTGAGGCCCGTGACGGCGTCCATGTGGCGCTCGTCCAGGTCCATGACCCGGCCCAGGGGTTCGAAGAGGGCCCGGGCCTGGGCCAGCTGGGCCTCAGTGACCCCCTGCCCCGCCGCCAGCACCGTCATGCCCCGGCGGATGGAGCAGGGCGTGTTGGGCATGGCCCGCACCAGGGGCGTGCCCGCGGGCGTGTGGGCCACCAGGAAGTCCAGGGTGGTCCCCGCGGCGATGGAGACCACCAGGGGGTGGTGGTCCAGCGCCCCCGAGGCGGACAGGCCCGCCAGCAGGCCTTTCAGCTCCTTCGGCTTCACGCAGAGCAGCACCAGTTCCGCATGGCGGACAGCCTCGTCCGCGTCGCTCGAGAGCGCGATGCCCAGGGCCTCGGCCCGGGCCCTGCCCGCGCCCGGGTGCCGCGTGGCCGCGTGGATGCGACCCGCTGGGTAGCCTGAGGCCTCCACCAGGCCGGCGCTGATGGCCTGGCCCATGGTGCCGAAGCCGAGGATGGCGAGCTTGGGATGGCGGCTCATGGAAACTCCCTGAAACGAAAAACCCCCGCCTTGGGGGGCAGGGGTGGATGGCGGGACCTGGATCCAGGTCAGCCGATCATGCGACTCCCCCCCGCACGCAAGGTGCTAGGGCGCGGGTGGATGGCCAGGATGAGGATCATGTGAATCACTATAAACCTTCCGGACCTTCCGGCAGGCGGAAACCGCTACTGGTCCCGACCCCGATCCAGGGTCCACCAAGGGCAGGCGCCCAGGTCCGAGACCACGAATCCCTGCCGCATCTCGGAGATGAGCTGGAACTGCGTGCCGACCGGCGTGTGGAAGCCCGTGGTGATCTCGCCGGGTCCCGAGCGGACGCCGAAGTAGAAGTCGGCCTGCTCCAGACCCAGGCGCAGGATGGTCTCCTGGAGGGCCTCCCGCTGGTCCATGCCCTCGGGAATGCCCTGGATCACCTGGACCGCGTCGCCGGCGATGATGGTGGGGGCGTAGGCCTCGGCACCCTGGTCCTCCAGCACGGCCAGGGTGATGTGGGTGAACTCCTGGAGGTCCATCAGAGCCACTTCGCCAGCCGCGCGGCCACTTCCTCCCGGCCCACCAGCATGAGGGTGTCGAAGATGCCCGGGCTGACGGGCTTCCCGCAGAGCGCCACGCGGAGGGCCTGGGCCAGGTCCTTGGTCTTGAGGCCGTGGCGCTCCAGGATGGCGGCGAAGCCGGCCTCCAGGCCCTCGTGGCTGTAGTCCGCGAGCTCCGCGACTTCCCGCAGGGCGGGCTTGACGGCCGCGGTCATGAACTTCTCCACGGCCTTCTCATCGAAGGCGGCAGGCCGCTCGAAGGCAAAGCGCAGGGCCTCGGCCATGTCGGTGAGGGATTTCCCCTTCTGGGTGGCCTGGATGGCCTGGGCCCGCCAGGCCTCGGGCTTCTGCTCCCAGATCTCGGGCACGAAGGGCCTGAGATGCGGCTCCAGCTCCTGCCAGGTCGCCCGCTGGATGAGCTTCTGGTTCAGCCACTGGAGCTTGTCCATGTCGAAGCGGGCCGCGCTCTTCTGGCAGTCCGCCAGGTCGAAGAGCTGGATCATCTGCTCGTCCGTGAGCAGTTCCTCCTCGGCGCTCTCCACGGCCTTGCCGCCGATCTTGGGCGTCCAGGAGAGGCGGGCCAAGGCCAGGCGCACGGCGGAGGGCAGCAGCCCCATGGCCTGGTACTCCGTGATGCTGGTGGCGCCGTGGCGCTTGCTGAGCTTGGCGCCATCCGCGCCCAGGATCATGGGCACATGGGCGAAGGCCGGCAGGTCGTACCCGAAGGCGGCGAACAGCGGGATCTGCTTGGGCGTGTTGTTCAGGTGGTCGTCGCCACGGATGACGTGGGTGACCTCCATGTGGGTGTCGTCCACCACCACGCAGAAGTTGTAGGTGGGCACGCCGATCTCGCCGGGCCCGTCTCCCGTGCGGGCGATGATCCAGTCGTCCAGGCTCTCGGCGGGGAAACGCGTCTCGCCCTTGATGAGATCGGGCACGAGGATGTCGCCGTCCACGGGCATGCGGAAGCGGATGGCGGCGGGCTGGCTGGCGTCGTGGTTCGCGCCGGCGCAACCCTTCCCCGCGTCCATCCCGCGGTTGTACTGGAAGACCTTGCCGGCGGCCTCCACGGCCTTGCGACGCTCGTCCAGGGCCTCCTTCGAGCAGCGGCAGCGGTAGGCCAGGTCCTTTTCCAGCAGCTCCTGGATCTTGGCCTTGTACAGGTCCATGCGCTGCATCTGGCGGTAGGGGCCGTGGGGTCCCTTCCACTGGCCGGGATCGCCCACCACCGGGCCCTCGTCCCAGTCCAGGCCGCACCAGGCCATGCCTTCTTCGATGATCCGGATGTTGTCGTCGGTGCTGCGTGAGAGGTCCGTGTCCTCGATGCGCAGGATGAAGCGGCCCCCGTGCCGGCGGGCATAGAGCCAGCAGAACAGCGCCGTGCGGACCCCCCCGATGTGGAGCATGCCGGTGGGGGACGGGGCGAAGCGGGTGACGACCTGACGGGACATGAGGGGCCTCGAAATCAAACCCTCAGTGTGCCTCAAGCGCACGGGCTTCGCCCGCGCGTATACGAAAAACGCATGGCGTATTTCGCTCTACTTGATGTAGAGCTTCAGCTTGATCTCCACCGGGGAATCGCCGCTGAAGAGGCTGCGATCCAGCACGATGGGCACCTCCACGACACTGCGGTGGGGCATGTGCGTGGGCGCGGGGGCATGGGCTTGCGAGAAGGTGGAGTCCACGGGGAATTCGTCGATCTCTTCCAGCAGCTCGCCCGCGGACAGCTCCTCCACCTCCAGGGGCTTGGAATCCATGGCGGGAGTCGGGGGCGGCGGAGGGGGAGGTGGCGCTCCTCCCGTGAGCACGGTCTGGGGCTCCTCGACGACGCCGCCGCCATATTTCTCGGCGAGGCTCTTCAGCACGAGGCGGGCCACTCCCGAGAGAGTCTCCTTGACCCCCTCGCCCCGCATGGCGCAGGCCTCGAAGGTGGGCACGCTGAAGAGGTTGATCTCCTTGTCCAGGGTGCCGATGGGCAGCGCGTTCGGCGTGTCCCGCTTGTTCCACTGGATGACGTGGGGGATCTTCGACAGGTCGGTGCCCTGCTCCTTGAGGTTGGCGATGAGGTTCTGGAAGCTCTCCTTGTTG
The DNA here is from genome assembly GCF_022808815.1 of Geothrix paludis. GTDB lineage: Bacteria > Acidobacteriota > Holophagae > Holophagales > Holophagaceae > Geothrix > Geothrix paludis. Next base: position 58,318 of record NZ_JAKZLC010000007.1, read on the forward strand.
CTTTCCAGGGCCGGGGCCTGGGAATCCGCCACGAACACCACCGCATCGGCGCCGCGGAGCACCAGCTTGCGGGTGGCGTCGTAGAAGACCTGGCCGGGCACGGTGTAGAGCTGGACGCGGGTCTTCATCCCCCGGATGGTCCCGAGGTCGATGGGCAGGAAGTCGAAGAAGAGGGTGCGGTCCGTCTGGGTGGCCAGCGACAGCATCTTGCCGCGCCCCTCGCCGGGCAGCGTGTCGTAGATGTGCTGGAGGTTGGTCGTCTTCCCGCAGAGGCCGGGCCCGTAGTAGACGATCTTCGCCGTCAACTCCTTCGTGGCCGCGTTGAAAAGCACCATGCTGCACCCTCGCGATTCATTCGCGTGATCTTCAGGGAAGATTGGCCGCTCCACCAAAACCCGTCAAGAAAGAACCGATACGAGTCTTTCGCCCCCAATGAGCCGCCACGATGACGGAGGGATGCGCTAAACTTCCCGCCATCCCACCTTCCCCGAGGGTTCCATGGCCAAGCTGCTGGTGCACGAAAGCGCGGGTACCCGCGAATTCGAGATCGTGGATGAAGAAGTCCACATGGGACGCGAGCTGGACAACACCCTGCGGCTCCCGGATCCCAGCATCAGTCGCCATCACTGCGTCCTCCGCAAGGTGGGCGGGGGCTATGAGATCCAGGACCTCCAGAGCAGCAACGGCGTGCTCGTGAACGGCAACCGGGTGCAGTCCTCCCCCCTTCGGAACGGGGATCGCATCACCCTGGGCCAGGTGCAGCTCACCTTCCAGGATCCCCAGTCCGAGGTCGGCGCCACGGTGGCGGTGAACCGTGAAACCGCGGCCAAGCCCCCTCTCGGCACCGTGCGGATGTCCGCGGATGAGCTGGCCGCCATCCATGCCGGGAAGGCGCCGGCCGAGGACCCCGCGGTGCCCATCCAGCCCTCCACCGGCCCTGTGCCCACCCCCGCCAAGATGGCGCCCCCCGTTCCGCCCGTGGCCCCGCCGCCCGCGCCCCGGCCCGCGGCGCCCACCCGGCCTCCCGAGCAGTCCTTCCTCGGCTCCCTCCTGCCCTCCATCCCCGATGACGCTGTGACCGTGGGCGAGCGCGGCGACCTGGTGAACCGGCTCCTGGCCGTCCTCATCGACGCCGTGCCCGCGGTGCTCATCTCCATGGTCTTCATGGTCCTGTCCCACGTGCCCGTGATCGGGTGCGTCCTGGTACCCGTCAGCGTCCTCGCCCAGATCGCCTACTACTGGCTCTTCATCCCCTGGTGCGTCTCGAAATACGGCGCCAGCATCGGCAAGAAGATGATGAAGCTGCGGGTGGTGCCGGAGGGCCAGCCCCAGGGACGCATCGAGTTCGGTCCCGCCATCCTCCGCCAGATCGGCAACATCCTGGCGCTCAACCTGATCGTCCTGGCCGTGAAGGGCGACGAGCGCATCAGCCTCAGCGACATGCTGGCCAAGACCGAAGTGCTGAAAGTGGACCGCTGACGGTGATCCTCACCGGCAAGCAGATCCTCGAGGCCCGGAACCAGGGGAAGATCCGCATCGATCCCTGGTCCGACCGCCAGCTGAATCCCAACAGCTACAACCTGCGCCTGGGAGATGACCTGGCCGTCTACACTGAGCGCGAGCTCGACATGGCCAAGCCCAACGGCATCGAGTTCCTGAAGATCCCCGCGGAGGGCCTGCTGCTCCAGCCCGGCACGCTCTACCTGGGCCGCACGCTGGAATACACGGAGACCCACGGCATGGTGCCCATGCTGGAGGGGCGCAGCAGCGTGGGGCGCCTGGGCCTCTTCGTGCACGTCACCGCCGGCTTCGGCGACATCGGATTCTGCGGCTTCTGGACCCTGGAGATCAGCTGCATCCAGCCCGTGCGCATCTACGCCGGCGTGGGCATCTGCCAGATCTTCTACCACACCGTCAGCGGCGAGTACGACAGCTACGAATCCGGCAAGTACCAGCGCAACTCCGGCATCCAGCCGTCGATGCTGTGGAAGGACTTCGTCAAGGAATGACCCGTCCCCGTACGAAAAAGCGGCGCCGGGGCGCCGCCTTTTCGTGCGGGGAGAAGCCTCAGGCCATGCCGCTCATCAGCTTGTTGAAGCCGGCGACCTTGACCCACCAGATGACGAGGCACACCAGGGCGACGGGGCCCGCGAGGAGGTTCAGGATCGGGATCAGGCCGCAGCAGTTCGCGATGCAGGCGACCAGGCCAATGGTGTAGCCGGCGTCTTCCACGTTCTTGCCGTTTTCCGCTGCCCAGCTCTTGATGGAGTCCGAGACGTTCTTCACGACGAAGAAGTGCCACACCAGGTTGAACAGCGGGATGAGCATGAGCCAGACCATGGCCGGCTTCATCTTCTGGTGGCGCTCGCCGGCGAGATTGAGGGCCTTCTGCATCGTGAGGATGTAGAAGATCGCGATGGCGAGGCCCACTGCGGCGATGAGCAGCCCGAAGATCAGGCAGCCGCCGCCGAGCATCGCGGCCAAGGCATTGGAATCGGTATGAGACATGGAGCCTCCTGGAGATGGCGGAACCCGGATCGGGATACGGCCGGAACATGGGGGGAAGGGGATCAGTCCAGAGCTTAGAGGCCTCCCGGGTCGGATACAAGATCCCGGGTGGCCCGCGCGGCGGGGGACGCCTGAACAGGCCCCCTGCTCATCCTCCGTAGGCGGCCGTCGGCCGGTCCTCTTCCCAGACCACCTCGAAGGGACGCACCTCATGCTCGATGCCCTTGAGCTGGAAACCCTCCAACTGGCGCAGGCGGGCCGCGCCCACCAGCTCGGCCGTGCGTGGGCCGATGACGATCTGGCCGGGCTTGGCCACACCGCTCTCCAGGCGGGAGGCCAAGTTCACGGTGCTGCCCATGACGGTGTAGTCCATGCGTTTCTCGCAGCCAATGTCGCCCGCGAAGGCCTCGCCGCTGTTGATGCCGATGCGCATCTTCAACTCAGGGTAGCCCTCGGGCCGGGCTTCGTTCAGGGTCCGCAGGGTCTCCTGCATGGCCGCGGCGGCCTCCACGGCGTGGCGGGCATGGTCGGGGTCGGGGTTGGGCGCGCCGAAGAAGGCCATGATGGCGTCGCCGATGTACTTGTCGAGGGTGCCCCCCCGGCTGAAGATCTGGTCCGTCATGGCCTCGAAGGTGCGGTTGAGGATGCCCGCCAGCACGAGCGGCTCCATGCCCTCGCTCATGCGGGTGAAGCCGGAGATGTCGGCGAAGAGCACGCTGATCTGGCAGCGCTGGGCCTGGAGGGCTGGAGCCTCCTTGTTCTGGCTGGACTTGAGGATCTGGTCCACCACGGCCGGGCTGTGGTACCGCTCCAGGCGCTGGCGGAACTTGGCCTCCCGCTCGCGCTGGATGCCCACGGCGGCGAAGTTGGCCATGGCGCTGAGCAGGTGCTCGTCCTCCCGCTTGAAGCCGCCCTTGCTGAGGCTCGTCTCCAGGTAGATCACCCCCAGGGACTGGTTCTCCACGATGAGGGGCGCGCAGAGGGCCGAGGTGATGCCATGGATCTTGATGCTCTCGCCGGCGCTGAAGCGGGGGTCCATCCGGGCGTCGGTGGTGAGGATGGCCACCCGGTCCTTCATGGCCGTGCGGGCGATGGTGCGGCTGATGGGGTTGGCGTTCTGGCCCGCCTGCTCCTCCCAGACCAGCTCGGGCACCAGCTCGCCATTGGCATCCGCCAGCAGGATGAAGCCCCGCTGGCAGGGGATCTGGGCCGTCACCAGGCCCATCACGGACTCGAGCAGCTCCGCCAGGCCCGCGGCCCGCAGCAGGGTGCCCGCCATGCTGGCCAGACGCTGGAACAGGGTCACGGCATCGCCCGCGGGGTGCTGGCCGCCGGCCTGGGCCAGCATGGCCTCCAGGCTGGCGTGAGGCACCAGGATCGAGCCCGAGGCATCGAAGGCCCGGTCCTCGAGGGAGATTTTCGGGGCCGCGGTCCGGCCCGCCAAGTTCAGGCCCTGCGTCGGAGATCCCGGCACGGGCTCGGGCATCCAGCGCACCACGGCTTCGCCCAGAAGCACCGTATCCCCCGGATGCAGGGGCGCCGGCTCGGCCAGGACCACCCCGTTGAGCGTGGTGCCGTTCAGGGACTTCATGTCCATGACGTGGGGCTGGCCATCCTTGAGGAAGATCCGGGCGTGGACCCGGCTGACCGCATTGGCCTGGATGCGGATGGTGGCCTGGTCGCCCCGGCCCAGGGTCACGCCTTCTTCCGTGAGCGTTACGGGATGCAGGGCGCCGTCAACCTGGAGGGTGAGCTTCATATGGAAACCGGGGGGAAGGCCGAGTCTAGCACGGGGCTGCTGACCCTATCGGCGCTTCGCGGTAATCTATGAGGTTCCACTTGATGGTGGATGGAGGTCCGTTGACCAAAGTCGGTTTCATGTCCCTGGGCTGCCCCAAGAACCTGGTGGATTCGGAAGTCATGCTGGGCCACCTGCGCCTGAAGGGCTACCAGATCACCCCCGTGCTGGAGGAGGCCCAGGTGCTGGTGGTGAACACCTGCGGCTTCATCGACGCCGCCAAGCAGGAGAGCGTCGAGGCCATCCTCCAGGCCGCGTCCATGAAGAAAGAGGGTGCCTGCGAGAAGCTCATCGTGGCCGGCTGCCTGGTGGAGCGCTACCGCGACGAGCTCATGACCGAGATGCCCGAGATCGACGCCTGCCTGGGCACCCGGGACATCGAGCAGATCGCCGAAGTCATCGGCGCGGGCGCGGCCTACGAGCTGGATCCCAATCCCGATTACCTCTACACCGAGGCCAGCCCCCGGATGCTCACCACCCCCAAGGCCAGCGCCTACCTCAAGATCAGCGAGGGCTGCGACCACGCCTGCGCCTTCTGCGTCATCCCCCAGCTCCGGGGCGCCCAGCGCAGCCGCAGCATCGAGAGTGTGGTGACCGAGACGAGGAACCTCGTGGCCCAGGGCGTGCTGGAGATCAGCCTCGTGGGCCAGGACACCACGGACTACGGGCGCGACTTCGGCGATCCGGACGCCCTGGAGAAGCTGGTGCGTGCCCTGGGGAAGGTGGAGGGCCTGCGCTGGTTCCGCATCCACTACGCCTACCCGAACCGCCTGACGGACGGCCTGCTCCACGCCATCGCCGAGACACCGAACTGCGCCCGCTACCTGGACATGCCCCTGCAGCACGCGGACGCCGCCATCCTCAAGGCCATGGCCCGGGGCGGCGGCCGGGCCCAGTTCCTGAAGCTGATCGAAAAGGTGCGCCGCATCGTGCCGGGCATCGCCATCCGCTCGAACTTCATCGTGGGCTTCCCCGGCGAGGACGAGGGGGCCTTCGAGGAATTGAAGGCCTTCGTGAAGGAGGCCCGCTTCGACCATGTGGGCGTCTTCACCTACAGCCCCGAGGAGGGCACCACGGCGCACGATCTGGGCGACCCCGTGCCCAAGCGCACGAAGGAGGCCCGCAAGCGCCGCCTCCTCGAGCTACAGCAGAAGATCGCCCGTGAGAAGAACCAGGAGAAGGTTGGCCAGGTCATCGACGTGCTGGTGGAGGGCGCCCACGAGGAGACGGACCTCATCGTGAAGGGCCGCCACCAGGGTCAGGCTCCGGACATCGACGGCAACGTGCTGCTGGTGAACGGGACGCCGCAGGTGAACACCATCCAGAAGGTGCGCATCGTGAAGGCCCACGCCTACGACCTCATCGGCGAGGTGGAAGAGGGCGGTCTCGAAGCCAGCACGGCGGCCTACGAGCAGTCGTTCCTCGCCCGGAAACGAACCTGACGAAGGTCCGGATCGGATGCGGTTAACCTGGGGCTCGACCTCCCGACCCATCCGCCCAGGAGCTTCCATGCGTCCTCCCGCCCTTCTGGCTTCCGTCCTCCACCTCGGCCTGATCGTGGCCGCTGCGCTCCAGGCCGCCCCGCTGCCCGCCCAGACCCCGGCCAAGGCCAAGGCGATCGGCCCCAAGCCCGACGATCCCCGAGCCAAGGACGCCAAGGCCATTGGCCCCAAGCCGGATGATCCCAAGGGGAAGAACGTCAAGGCCATCGGTCCCAAGCCGGATGATCCCAAGGGGAAGAACGTCAAGGCCATCGGTCCCAAGCCGGACGATCCCAAGGGCAAGGACGTCAAGGCCATCGGTCCCAAGCCCGATGATCCCCGGGGCAAGGCCGCCAAGCCCGCGACCGCGCCGGCCCCCGCCAAGCGCTGAGCCCCAGGGGTTCAGGCCAAAGGTTCTAAACGGATCTCCGAAGTCCCTCGTAGGCCATAGGAACCGTTTCGGGGATCTTTCATGCGCCATCCGGCTTTGGCCCTCGTCTGCCTGCCCATCCTGGCTTCCCAGGTACCCAACCCGCTGCACCTGGCCATCCCCCGGCTGGCCCAGGCGCCGTCCATGACCCGAGACGCGGACCTCTCCACCTGGAAGGAGGCCCTGGTGATCACGGAGTTCGGCATGATCATGCCGGACGACCAGGGCGAGAACCGCTGGCCCACCATCGTCCACGTGGGCTGGGGTCCGGACGCGCTCTACGTGGCCGTGGAGGCGAAGGATCCCGAGCCCTCGAAGATCCATGCCGCCCGCCACATGCGCGACACCAATAACGGCGACTTCGACTTTGTGGGGGTCGATCTCGACCCCTCCGGCAAGGGCCAGAGCATCGCCCGCTTCTTCGTGACGCCCCTGGGCGGCCAGATCGACGAGATCATGACGGACAGCACCGGCGAGAACGCCTCCTACGACTGCCTCTGGGATTCCACCGGCGTGCTGACGCCGGACGGCTACGTCGTGAAGATGCGCATCCCCTACAGCAGCCTGCGCCGGCGGCCCGGCGACTGGGCCTTCCGCATCCTGCGCATCATTCCCCGGGAGCGGCGCTACGGCATCTCCTGGCCGCGCATGAGCAAGGACGTGCAGTGCGACATCTGCCAGATGGCCCGGGTCTCCGGCGCCCCGGTGGACAAGCCCGGCTCGCCCTTCCTGGTGATCCCCTTCGCCACCTACACCCGCTCCCAGTCGCTGGAGACCGACCCAGCCGCGCCCGTGGAATCCAAAGCCCGCTTGGGCATGGATGTCCGCTACACCACCACCGCCCTCACCTTCGAAGGCACCTACCGGCCCGACTTCGCCACGGCGGACGCGGACGTGGACCCGCTCCAGATCAACAGCCGCTTCAAGGTGTTCTACCCCGAGCGCCGCCCCTTCTTCCTGGAGGGCATGGATCTGCTTTCCCCTCCGGCGGCCCAGCGGCAGTTCTTCAGCCGCTCCATCCAGAGCCCCCTCTACGGCCTGAAGGCCTCGGGCCAGGGCTCGCTGGCCAGCTGGACCATGCTGCACGCCAAGGACGAGGACGGCGGCCTCATGCTGAGCGCCAACGGTGCCCAGGGCGTCGAGGGCCTGCCCACCCAGGACACGGCGGCGGCGCTGCGTTTCCAATTGGACGGGCGCGGCTCGGGCCTGTCCTTCCTCGGCACGGACAAGCGCCTGATGGGCGGACCGGACGCCGTCGGCGGACTGATCGGCGGCCAGAGCGGCGGCCTCTACCTGGATCAGTACCTGGGCTCCGAATTCCATTTCATCGGCAGCGCCATGGCCGCCACCTCGCACCTTCCCCAGGCGGATGGCAGCCTCCTCTCCCAGCGCGGCACCTCCACCTCCGCCGAGCTGGACTGGAACACGCGCCATTGGTTCGCCACCGCCGTCAGCCAGACCACGAGCCCCGGACTGGTGCTGGTCTCGGGCTTCACCGACCTCCGGGGCTACCGCCAGCAGAACGGGACCTTCGGGTGGCAGAGCAACTGGAACGGGGGAAAGCTCTCCCAGGCAAACCTCTTCCTGCGCGCCCGGCGCCTCGTGTGGTGGGACGGGAATCCCTTCGACCGCGCCGTGGGCCTGAGCACCTTTGTGGAGACCGCCGACCGCTGGGCCTGGAGCCTGGACTGGGACATCGCGGGGCGCACCTGGGCGGATGATGAGGTGACCTCCAACGCCACCCGCAACTTCGACACGGCCCTGAGCTGGAAGAAGCTGATCTGGGCCCAGATGCTGCTGCGGGCCGTCCGCGGACGCACCATCGACCTGGCCTCGGGGGCCCCGGCGCGCATCCACACCCTCAGCTTCAGTTCCCACGGCGCGATCGGGGACGTCTCCTACAACCTCTCCACCCAGAAGACCGAGCTGGACCGCGAATCCGACGGCCTGCAGCTCGTGCGCGCGCGGAAGCTGGCCCTCACGGCCACCTACCAGATGCCGAGCGCCTTCTACCTGAAGACCCAGGCGTTCGTGGTGCGGTACGACGGCTCGGAGATCGATGGCGTGGACAAGTTCCTCAAGGCCTTTCTGGGCTGGCAGCCCAACGCCTTCACCAACGCCTATGTGGGCTGGTCGGGCCAGCGGCGGCGCGATCCCCTCGCCATCCTGCCCACCGAGCGCATGGTGGAGCGGGGCGTGTTCGCCAAGCTGGCCTACGCCATGCAGTTTTAGGATCGCCTACACTGGGCGGATGCTGGAATTCAGGGAGGTCACCCGCGCCTACGAACTCGGCGGCGAGCGTGCCGGCGTGTTCGGCGTGTCGCTGGCGGTGCCGAAGGGCTGTCTGGCAGTGCTGGCGGGCCCCAGCGGCAGCGGCAAGACCACCCTGCTCCAGCTGGCGGGCCTCCTGGACCAGCCCGACGAGGGCGCCGTCCTCCTGGATGGACAGGAGGTGTCCAGTCTCTCTGAGCGCGAACGCTGCGGCCTCCGCCTGGGCCGGCTGGGCTTCGTGTTCCAGGCCTTCAACCTGGTGCCCGTCCTCACGGCCCTGGAGAACGCCATGCTGCCCCTGCAGCTCCAGGGCCTGCCCGAGAACGAGGCCCGCCGCCGGGCCGAGGCGGCCCTCGAGCGCGTCGGGCTTTCCGACCGCCTGCACCATCGCCCCGGCCAGCTGAGCGGCGGCCAGCAGCAGCGCGCCGCCATCGCCCGCGCCCTGGCGCCTGATCCCCTCCTGGTGCTGGCGGACGAGCCCACGGCCAGCCTCGATCACGCCCACGGCGGCCCCCTCATGGACCTCATGGCCGAGCTGGCCACCGAGCGGGGCGCCACCTTCCTGGTGGCCAGCCATGATCCCGCCGTCATCGCCCGCGCCGATCATGTCTTCCGCCTGGCCGACGGGCGGCTCATCGAGGAGGAGCACCGGTGATCCTCCCGCGCCTCGCCCTGCGGAACCTGCTGCGCCAGCGGCGGCGCACGGCGCTGACGCTCATGGTGGTGGTGGCGGGCTTCCTGGCCCTGAGCCTGGCCGGGGGCTTCATGGCCCAGACCTTCCAGGGCCTCGCCGATGGCGCCATCCGCGGTGGCTTGGGCCACCTTCAGGTGATGGCCCCCGGCGCCATGGAGGGCGACGAGGCCCAGAGCCTGGAGAAGGCCCTGCCCGAAGGCGAAGCCCTGGCGGCGCGGCTCCGGCAGGATTCCGCCGTGGCCGAGGTGCTCCCCCGCATCCACTTCATGGGCCTGCTCAGCAGCGGCCCAAAGAGCGTGGCCTTCCTGGGCACCGCCGTGGACCCGGCCCTGGAGCCGAAGCACATGGCCTGCCTTGATTCCCTGAAGGATGGGGCCAAGGCCCGCGGCGGCGCGGGCTCGCGATGGCTGTCCACGGATCCGGCCGCCCGCGAGGTGATCCTCGGCACGGGCCTGGCCCGGAGCCTGGGGGCCTCCGTGGGTAGCCTGCTCACCCTCATGTCCACCACCAAGGACGGCGCGCTCAACGCCGTGGATGTGGAGGTCGTCGGCCTCCAGGACCAGGGCCTGAAGGAGCTGAATGACCGGGTCCTCACCGTGGGCCTCGCCACCGCGGGACAGCTGCTGGACGCCGGGCCGGCCCGCTCGCGGCTCTCCGTCGTGCTCAAGCACCCCGGCGACACGGCCGCCGAGCAGGCGCGGCTCCAGACCCTGCTGCCCGAAACCACGGTGAAGCCCTGGTTCGAGCTGGCCTCCTTCTACCGGCAGGTGAAGCTGCTCTACTACGCCATCTTCGGCTTCATGGGCCTGGTGCTCTTCCTGGTGGTGCTGCTGGCCACGGCCAACACGCTGCTCATGTCCGTCATGGAGCGCGTCCGCGAGTTCGGCGTGCTGCGGGCCATGGGCCTCCGGCCCGGCCAGCTGCTGGCCCTGCTCCAGTGGGAGGGCGCCTTCCTGGGCCTCTTCGGCAGCGCCCTGGGCCTGGCGGCCACCCTGCTGCTGCGGGCCGGCCTCAATGCCCTGCACCTCCAGATGCCCGCCCCGCCGGGCACCAGCCACGGCTATGAGCTGGACATCCACCTCGTGCCCGGCGTCTATCTCGCGGTGGCCCTGGGCCTCCAGGCCACGCTCCAGGTGAGCGCCCTGTTCCCCGGCCTCAAGGCCGCGAAGCTCCGCATCGTGGAGGCATTGAGACATGTTTGAGAAACAGGCCTCAGGCCTCAGTCCCCAGTCCTCAGGAAGGAAGGCCCCTCGCCCCGCCTGGTGGCTGGCCACGGGCTTCGGCAGCGGGTATCTGAAGCCGGCGCCAGGCACCTGGGGCAGCCTGGCGGGGCTGGCCGCCTGGCTCCTGCTGGTGTGGATCGTCCGCGGCTGGGCCCTCCCGTCCTGGATGCTCCTCGCGGCGCCCCTGGCCCTCACCCTGATGGCCGTGTGGGCGGCGGATGGCGTGGTGCAGGAGACCGGCCAGAAGGATCCCTCGTTCGTCGTGGCCGATGAATGGGCTGGCGTCTGGATCGCCCTGACGCCCCTGCTCTTCACCAGCACGCTCCAACCGCAGCCCTGGACCCTCTGGGCGGCACGGCTGGTGGCGCCCTTCCTGCTCTTCCGCCTCTTCGACGTCTGGAAACCGGGAGCCGTGGACCGCGCCCAGCACCTGCCCGGCGGCTGGGGGGTGGTGGCGGACGACGTGCTGGCGGGCCTCCTCGCGGCACTCATCGCCTGGCCCCTGGACCGGTGGCTGGGCGCGCAGTCGCTACTGCACCCAGAACTGTGGCAGTAAGGCAAAAACAGAACCACCCTCGCAGAGATCGCCGAGAAATCAGAGAACACGGAGAATGAACGCATTCTCTCCCCGTGCCTCCGCCATCCTCCGCGCGCTTCGCGTGAGTTTTTTCAATCCAGCTTCAGCCTGCGGTTTCTTCTAACAACCGCTTCCACACGGCGGGCTCGCTCAGCCGCCCCGTTTCGTCGAAGTGGCGGCTCTCGATCAGGTAGCGGTAGCCCTGCTCGGTGAGAAAGAGTTGGCGGTTCCGCGCGAACTCCTGCTCGGTGGTGTCGCGGCTGATGAGGGAGTAGAAGTAGCTCACGTTGCGGTCGCCCTTGGGGCGCAGGATGCGGCCCAGCCGCTGGGCTTCCTCCTGCCGGGAGCCGAAGGTGCCGCTCACCTGGATGGCCACGGAGGCGTCCGGCAGGTCGATGGCGAAGTTGGCCACCTTGCTCACGATGAGCACGCGGAGGTCCCCCTCGCGGAACCGGCGGAACAGCACCTCCCGCTCCTTCTCCGGCGTCTGGCCCGTGAGCACCGGCGCGTTCAGGCGCTCGCCGATGATGCGGAGCTGCTCCAGGTACTGGCCGATGACGAGGATGCTGTCGTTGGGATGGCCCGCCAGCAACTCGTCCATGACGGCCAGCTTGAGGCTGTTCTCGGACGCGATGCGGAAGCGCTGGCGCTGGTCCGCCACGGCGTATTCCATGCGCTCGTCCGTGGGCAGGGGGACGCGGATCTCCAGGCAGTGGGCCGTGGCGATGAAGCCGTCCTTCTCCAGCATCTTCCAGGGCACGTCCACGCGCTTCGGCCCGATGAGGCTGAAGACGTCCTCCTCCTTGCCGTCCTCGCGCACCAGGGTGGCCGTGAGGCCCAGGCGCCGCTTGGCCTGGAGCTCCGCCACGGCCCGGAACACCGGCGCGGGCAGCATGTGCACCTCGTCGTAGATCACCAGGCCCCAGTTCGCGGCCTCGAAGAGCTTGAAGTGCTCGAAGGGGCCGGTCTTGCTCTTGCGATAGGTGAGGATCTGGTAGGTGGCGATGGTGACGGGCTTGATCTCCTTGGTGTCGCCCGTGTAGAGGCCCACCTGATCCTCCGTGAGGCTGGTCTTGTCCAGCAGCTCCTGCTTCCACTGCTTCACGGCGGTGCCGTTGGTGGTGAGCACCAGCGTGTGGGTCTGCAGGCTGCCCATGCAGCCGATGCCGATGACGGTCTTGCCCGCACCGCAAGGGAGGACCAGCACGCCGGCGCCGCCGTCAGGCCCGCCCCCGGCGTGGAAGACATCCACGGCCGCCTGCTGGTAGTGCCGCAGGCCGAAGGGCTTGCCGTTCTGCTTGGTGATGGGCGACAGCTCGAAGGGCAGAGGGTCGCCGGGCTTGTAGCCGGCCATGTCCTGCACGGGATGACCCAGGCGGATGAGCTGGAGCTTGGCCTCGCCGCGCATGCCCGTCTGGAGGAAGATGCCTTTCTCGTCCGGGTAGGGTTCCGCCAGCATCCCCTGCAGCGACTTCTGGTTCTCCAGCTCCCAGAAGAGGCCCCGGTCGTCCATCTCCAGGGCCAGGCGGTCCCCCTTGGCCACCAGGCGCAGCTTGCCGTATCTCGTGCCGTGGTCCTCGATCTCCTGCAGCAGGTTCTGGGGTACCGGGTACTTGGACCAGGTGTTCAGCGTCTCGATCATGTCCTGGCAGGCCACGCCGGAGGCCGAGGCATTCCACAGGCTCAGCGGGGTGATGCGGTAGGTGTGGATGTGCTCGGGGCTCTTCACCAGCTCCGCGAACCGCGCCAGCTCGTCGCGCACCTGCTCGAAGGCGGGGTGGGCCACCTCGAGCAGCAGGGTGCGATCGCTCTGGACGATCAGGGGATTGTCGGGACGGAGGGCGATCACGGTGGCGGCAGACCCAAACCTCCAGCCTAGGGGCCCCGGGCGGCAGGGTCAACGTGAGGCAGCGGAGAAGACCTTGGCGGACTTACCAAAAGCCAACTGGCGCGGGCCTTTGACTGTCGTATAGTTTGGGATCCCCTAGGCCCCCGACCTCGTTTCCATTCCGGCCCCGGGGGATCCATCCTGGAGACGCCATGAACCACCGGGCGACCAAGTTCCTCGCTCTCCTCCTGTTATCGGCTTCCGTCTCGGAACTCGCCGCCCAGGAGGGGAACCCCGGCCAGCGGCGCCTGGACCTGCCCTACCGCCGGAGCCCCCACGCCCTCGGCGGACACGACCGGGCGGACCTGCGCCGGGAGTGGAACCTCTTCTGGTTCGGCGGAAAGGCCAGCCCGGCCTATCTGGACTACAAGAACCAGCTCGCCGAGCAGCAGACCCGCCTCTGGGCGCCGCGGCGCCTCCAGGGTGCGGGCCCGCTCGCCCAGCCGTTGATCCAGCCGCTCGCCCAGCCGCTCGCCGGCACACTTCCCTCGGCCCTGGCGACCGGGCCGGCCGGCATCGGAGGCGTCTGGACGAACCTGGGCCCCTTCTCGCAGCTCACCAGCACCACGCCCGACATCGACAGCGGGCGCCCCGTGGCCATCGTGGCCCATCCGACGGCCCCCACCCTCTACCTGGCCACCAGCGGCGGCGGCGTGTTCCGCTGCGACAACGCGGATCCGGCCTCCACCACAGACTGGACCTGGTACTCGGTCACGGACGCCCTCCCCACCAGCAGCAGCGGGGGCAACGTCTCCGTGGGCGCCCTGGCCATGAGCCCCGTGGACCCGAACACCCTCTACATGGGGGCCGGCGACTTCTTCGATGCCGAAGGTCGCGGCTTCTTCAAGACCACGGACGGCGGCGCCACCTGGACCGCCGCCCCCCTGAGCAGCCTCGGCACCGCCACCCGCTCCTACGCCATCCTGCCCCTGGACGCCAACCGGGTCCTCTGGGCGACGAACGCCGGCCTCCGGATCTCCACTGACGGGGGATCCACCTTTGTCGCGGCCACCGGGGGTCCCGCCACCGGGCAGGTCTGGTCCCTGCAGAAGGTAACGGCCACCGATCTCCTCTGCTCCGTAGAGGTGACCAGCGGCACCACCAGCACCGCCAACATCCACTACTCCACCAATGCCGGCGCCTCCTGGACCCCGGCCACCCTGCCCAGCCTTACCTTCACCCCCGGCCGGATCACCATCCGGGCCGCGGGGGACGGCACGACGGCCTACGCCATCCTCGAGGACACCACGAACAGCAGCAGCACCACCATGGCCCGGGGCGTCCTCAAGAGCGTCGACAAGGGCGCGACCTGGACCTGGCTGGCGGCCCCCACCGTGAGCGGCGGCCTCTTCCAGGGCACGGGTCCCCAGATGTCCGGCGACGGCGGGCAGGGCTGGTACAACCACGGGCTGGCGGTGGATCCCAACAACCCGCTGCGGGTTTTCGTGGGGGCCAACCTCGCCCTCTACCGCTCGGTGGATGGCGGCCTGAGCTGGGTCCAGCTGACCCACTGGTTCGGCAGCGGCCACGTCTACGCCCACGCGGACTTCCACGCCACCGCCTGGTCGCCCAATGGGGCCACGCTCTACGTGGGCAACGACGGGGGCCTGGCCGTGGTGCGGGACCCCTTCCGGGTGACCATCCCCACCATCTCCTTCGACACTTCCTTCCTCGACAACCGGCGCAACAAGGGTCTGGCCTCGCACCTGGTCTACAACGTGGGTTCCACCGCCGCCCTCAGCCCCTCGGATTCAAAGTGGCGGATCTCCCTGGGCATGCAGGACAACGGAACGCGCCTGCGCCAGCCGGCGGTGTCCGGCGGCACCCTCACCGGGACGGAGGGGACCTTCGAGGATGAGATCGGCGGCGACGGGTTCGCCACCCTCTTCCATCCGGGAGACGGCACCCAGGTGCTCGGCAGCATCTACTACACCGACATCTACCGGAGCACCAACGGGGGCGGCTCCTTCAGCGAGTCCATCTCGGGCATCGTCGAGGCGAAAAACAAGGACCTCGCGCCCTTCGCCCCCAAACTGGTGCCCGGCGACGCGGCCAGGCCGGCCGCGGTCTACACCTCCACCAACGGGAAGATCTACCTGAGCACCAGCTTCGGAGCCAGCTGGGTGGACATTGGCACCGGCGGCCTTCCGGCGCCGCTGGACACGTCCTCCACCACCACCAATACTACCAACCCGGAGTTGTTCATCCGCAATCTGGCGGCCTCCGCCAGCGATCCGAACACCCTTGGCATCGCGGCCAACCAGTCGCGGGTCTACCTGACGTCCAGCGGCGGCAGCTCCTGGACCAAGGGCGGAACCCTTCCGGGAAGCGCCTCCTACCTCAGCTGCATCGAGTTCGACCGCACCACCCCCACCACGGTGTACGTGGGATCGGTGGCCCCCACCAGCACCGCCAACCACCTGTGGAAGAGCATCAACGGCGGCGGCAGCTGGACGGCCATCGACGGCAGCCCAACCGCCAGCAACGGCTTCCCCTTCGGCATCCCGGTCCACGTGGTGAAGGCCGATCCCCTGGTGGCCAACAAGGTCTACGTGGGCACGGATTTCGGCGTCTACGTGACCAGCGATGGAGGCGCCACCTGGAGCCGGTTCGGCAGCAACCTGCCCCTGGTCGCCACCCGCGACCTCTACATCGCCCCGGATGACAGCTTCCTCCGTGCGGCCACCTTCGGGCGCGGGGTGTGGGAGTTGCAGACCGCCCAGGTCAGCGTGTCGCTGGACAGGACCACGGCCACGGTGAACCCCTCCACCAGCACGACCTTCACCGCCACCGTGACCAACTACACCGCCGACAACAAGGTGAACTGGACCGTGTCCGCCGGAGGCGGCGGGGTCAGCCCCACCCAGACCGCCAGCGGCAGCGCCGCCACCTACACGGCCCCGGCCACGCCGGGAGTCTACACGGTCACTGCCGCGAGCAACGAAGCTCCCTCGGCCTCTGCCTCCGCCACCGTGTCGGTCTACAACCCCGCCTCCGTCACCGTATCCGTTTCCCCCGCCACGGCATCCCTCCTGGCGGGCGGCACGGCAACCTTCTCGGCGACGGTGACGAACGCCCCGAGCCAGGGGGTCAGCTGGTCCGCCAGCGGAGGAACCATCACGGCCGGCGGAGTCTACACGGCTCCCGCCGCTGCCGGGACCTACACCATCACCGCCGCCAGCATCTGGCCGGGCACCACTTCCGGGACCGCATCCGTCACGGTGAAGTCCCTGGATCTGAACGGCGACGGCGTGGTGGATCTGCGGGACCTGCTCTTCTTCGCCAAGTTCTACGGCACCACCAACCCCACCTGCGACCTGAATGGCGATGGGACGGTGGATGACAAGGACCTCGCGATCCTCCTCGGCGGTCTGTGATGGAGAAGCCCATGATCCCGATGACCAAGCTCCTCTCCGGTTCCGCCGCCTTGGCGCTGATGGCCCTACTCGCCTGCGGCGGGGGTGGAGGCGGTGGATCCTCCGCACCGACCACGGCCACCAGCCTGGCCTACACGGATCCGACCACCGGCACCTACCTGCTCAAGAAGAACGCGGCCCTCTCCACCGCCACCCACCTCGTGCTCGACCTGGTGGGACCCTCGTCCACCACGGGCACCGGCGTCACGACCACGTTCACCGCGGATGCCACCCGGGTGGCCTGGGCCAATGTCGCCGCCGGCGACCCCGCCAACACCTTCGTCCAGAACGGAACGGCCTTCAACCTCGGAGCCGCGTCCCAGATCCTCAAGGGCAAAGTCTCTGGCGGGACCCTCCAGGTCACCGCGGCGCAGAAGGGCACCGCCAGCCCGGTCTCACTGAACGCCCCCCTGCTGCGGGTGGCCCTGGACCTCCGGGCCTCCCAGCCCCCGGGAGCCGTCTCCCTCGGCGCCGACAGCTCCAAGTGCCAGGTGATCGACGGGACCGGAGCCATCGTGGCCCCCATCGCCGTGACCGTGGGGACCCTCGCCGCCCAGTAGATGGACCTGAGGCCCACGTTCCGGCCTGCGTGTATCATAGATGCCTCATGCATCAACATACGCAGTAATCGAATCGCCCCAGGGTTCTCCCGGATCCAGCCATCGCGGATCCGCGAGACCGTGGTTCCGGAGCCGCCATGGACCTGCTCGCCCGATGCACCTGCTTCCTGGCCCTGGCCATCTTCCTGGCCTGCGGAGGCGGGGGCGGCTCATCCACCCCGCCGCCGCCGGGACCATCCATCAGCGGCGTCACGCCCAGCCATGGCAGCCCCGGAACCACGGTGGCCCTCTCCGGCGCCAACCTCCTGGGCGCCACGGCCGTCTCCTTCAATGGCCACCCTGCGTTTTCCTACCAGGTGGTGAGCGCCGCCGAGATCGATGCGGTGGTGCCCGACGATGCGACGACCGGAACCATCAAGATCACCACGGCCAACGGCTCCGCCACGTCGTCGACCTTCACGGTCGACGCGTTCCAGGCCCCCACCATCACGTCGTTCACGCCCTCCGGCCTCCAGGCGGGCACGGTGGTGACGTTGACGGGTGCGCACTTCGTGGGCGCCTCCCGGGTCCAGTTCAACGGCGTGGACGCCGCCGCCTTCACGGTCAGCAGCGATAGCCAGATCTGGGCCACCGCGCCTTCCGGCCTCTCCGCGGGCTTCCTGACGGTGACCACCCCCGGCGGCACCGCCACCTCCGCCACCTCGTACGCCCTGAGCAGCAAAGTCCAGGTGCTCATGAACACGGGCTTCGAGCAGGCCTCCCCCATCATCTGGAAGGGGGACACCGGCACCATCCAGGGCGCGTCGAGCAGCCAGCCCGAGGTGGTGCCCCACGGCGGCACCCAGTTCTCATGGCTGGGCGGATACGGGTCCGTGCAATCGGATCAGATCACCCAGGATTTCTATGTCCCGGCGACAGCCCTGAGCGCCACTGCCACCTTCTACCTGAAGATCGTCACGGCCGAGCCGAGCGCGGGCGGGGCCAAGGACTACGTCTACGTGGAGGCGCTGGATGCCTCGGGCGGCTTGCTGGGAACCCTGCTCACCAAATCCAACCTGGACGCGTCCGACTACAAGGCCTATACCGTGGATCTGCTCCCCTACAAGGGCCGGATCCTCCGCCTGTCCTTCAGGAGCCAGGAGGATTCCCAGCGGGCCACCAGCTTCCTCCTGGACGACGTCGTGGTCGATATCGAGGCGCCGGGCGCGGATCTCGCCCCCATCATCTCCGGCTTCACGCCCACCTCCGGCGTCCCCGGAGAAGCCACGGTCCAGATCTCGGGCATGAACTTCTTCGGCGTGACGGGCGTGTCCATCGGGGGCGCCAGCGTGATCCCGACGCTCACGGACGGGACGAGCCTGGCCGCCGCGGTGCCGACCAATGCCGCCGTCGGGAGCGCGCCCATCCTCATCGCCAGCGCCCAGGGCACGGGCGCCTCCGCCCAGCCCTTCTCCGTGATCTACGGCGCGCCGGCCATCACCAGCATGAACCCGACCCAGGGCCCGGTCGGAACGCCGGTGGTCCTCACGGGCAGCTACCTGGGCTATCCGGGCACCACGCTGACCTTGAACGGCCAGGCCATTCAGCCCACCAGCCTCAGCCCCGCCCAGGTCACGTTCACGGTCCCTGCCGGAGCCACGAGCGGCAACCTGGTCATCAGCACCCCGGGCGGAACGGCGACGCGGCCCTTCACGGTCAACACCGCCAGCACCACCCTCGACCTCCACGTGAAGAACGTGCAACTTACCCAGAGCACGCAGGACCTGAACGGATCCGTCCCCATCGTGGCCGGGAAGGATGCCCTCATCCGGGTCTTCGTGCTGGCCAACCAGGCCAACACCGCGGCCCCCTCCGTGAAGATCTCGATCATGGACAACAACGCGGTGCCCGTCCCGGGCTATCCGAAAGTCGTCGCGTCCACCCGGTCCAGCGTCCCCGCCACGCTGGATGAATCCAGCCTCACCTCCAGCTGGAACCTGGTCGTTCCGGGGACGGACCTCACCACCGCGGGACCCAACGGTGTCTACCTGATCAGCGCCGAGGTGGACCCGATCGGCGCCATCCCGGAAGCCGACAAATCCAACAACACGCAGGTGCGCAGCTTCAGCGGGATCGCCGTCCCCATCTTCCGGACCACCATCTTCCCGGTCGCGCTTTCCACGGGCACCGGGAACATCACCGAAGCCAACAAGGGAGCCTGGGTTGCCCGGCTCGCCAAGATGTATCCCGTGGCCGGCGTGGACGTCGCCGTGGGCGCCACCTTCACGTCCTCGGTGACCCTCGGCTCCGACGGCACCGGCTGGAACACGCTGCTCAGCGAGCTCACGGCCAAGCACCTGGCCGATGGCGTCAGCGACCGCTACTACTTCGGCGCCCTGGACGTCACCTACGGCTCCGGCACGGCCGGCGTCGGGTGGGTGCCCTACGCAGGCAGCCCCTTCCAGTACCGCACCGCCATCGGGTGGGACAAGACCGGCTACCAGGATGGGGGCAACTTCCCCGAGGTGTTCGCCCACGAGACCGGCCACAACATGGGCCGCCACCACAGCCCCTGCGGCAGTGCCGCCGACGCCGATCCGGACTACCCCTATGCGGGCGGGGCCATCGGCGTCTGGGGCTACGACACCACGGCGGGCCTACTGAAGGCCCCGGCGACCTACAAGGACATCATGGGCTACTGCTCGCCCAACTGGGTTAGCGACTACGTCTACAAGAAGATCCTCGACTTCAGGAGCGGCCCAGGCGGCCTCATCAGGAGCACCGACGAGGACGCCCCGCTTCTCCAGGCCCAGTCCACGGCCCGCGAGTGCCTCATCGTCCGGGGGATCGTCCACGCGGACGGGCAGGTCGACCTCCTCCCGGCCTTCCGCACCCGGTCGCTTCCCACCCTCGCGCCCCGCTCGGGGGACTACGCGCTGGAATGCGTGGATCGGAAGAACCAGACGGTCTTCACCACGCCCGTGGCGCTGATGGATCTCGGCTGCTGGCCCAAGGGCCGGGAGCGCCACTTCGTCATGGCGCTGCCGCTCGAAGCGGCCACCCTGGACGCCATCACCGGGTTGCGGATGGTGAAGGAAGGCAAGACCCTCGCAAGCCTCCGCACCACGTCCGCCGAGGCGCCGGCGCCCGAGTTCCAGCGCCTGCAGGACGGGAAGGTGCAGGTCACCTGGGATGTGTCGGTCCATCCGGCCCTCCTGGTCCGGGACGCGGATTCCGGCGAAGTCGTCGCCATCCTCTCGGGAGGCCGCCAGACATTCGCGAGCCGGTCGAAGCGGTTCGATCTGGTCCTCAGCGATGGCGTGGCGGGGCGGACGCTCCATCTCAAGGCCCCCGAATAGGGCGTCTGCGCTCACGCGGGAAAACCATCCAGCGTGGCGGACATTTTTTCCGCGTGAGCGTGCAAGGGTTCCGTGGGACACTGGAGGATCATCTGTATTCAGGTGTCCATGGCGCTTACCCACTACCAGCTCCTCTCGAACTGCTCGGATGAGCAGCTCAGGACCATCTGTGAGCGACGCCGCCTGCCCATCCCCCTCCGCTGGGAGGATGAGGCCGAGGGCCGCGTGCGGCTGCTCAAGACCATGGTGTTCCACCTGGAGGATCACAAGCGCCTGGCGGACACCCTCGCGGACCTGGACAGCGGCTCCCTGGTGGCCCTCAAACATCTAGCGGGCGAGGGCGTCATGCCGGCCCCGCCCGTGGTCGAGTCCCTCCACGCCCTCGGGCTGATCCTTCCCGATGGCGGGGACTGGGCCGTGGCCGAGCGCGTGGCCGACGCCCTGGACGACTTCGACGACGGTGCCCTGAACTTCCAGGCCCCGGAGGGCGTGAAGCTTCGACCCGCGGAGCCGTTCCGGTTCTCCCTGGCCCTCACCAGCGTGCTGCTGCGCTGCGTGGCGGGCCTGCGCGTGCTGAAGGGCGGGCTTCCCGCCAAGAAGGAGCTAGGCCAGCTCATGCAGCGCAACGCCATGCTGCACGAGGAGCAGGACGCCACGCTGCTCTTCACCCTGCTGCATCGCCTGGGCCTGCTGTGGAGCCGCGAGGGCCGCGTGGAGACCCTGCTGCCCGCGGTGACCAGCCATCCGCCCCGCTGGGTGGCCGAGCGCGCCTTCGCCAGCCTCCTGGAGCACGACCTCAAGGCCTGGGGCATGCCCCCGGCGGAGGACCGCCACTTCCTCATGCAGCACCTGCTGGAGCGTCGGGGCCAGGCCCTCGCGGTCCAGCCCTTCCTCGCCTTCCTCAAGACCCTCCACCCCCTGGACGAGGAGCGCACCCGCGCGGTGTTCCTGCCCTTCCTGGGGCGCATGGGCATCATCCAGGGCGACGAGGGCTTCGCGCACCTGAAACTCACGGAGCACGGCGAGGCCCTCGCCCACGAGTACCTGCTGCGCGACCTCAAGGGCACCGCCGCCCACTGGCAGCCGCTGGAGATCGATCAGCCCATGATCCTCCAGCCCACCCTGGAGCTCCTCACACCCCTGCTCCAGAATCCCCACCGCCTGCTCCAGCTGGCCCAGCTGGCGGACGTGGAGGCCCTGGACGCCATGGGCACCTTCCGGGTGGCCCACGCCACCCTGGTGCGCGCCCTGGATGCCGGCGTGCCGCTGGAGGAGCTGGGCCGCCGCCTGGGCGCCTCCACCCAGACCCTGCCCCAGCCCCTGCTCCAGCTGCTGGAGGATCTCTCCCGCCGCGTGGGCGAGGTGGAGGTGCACCAGGGCGTGCGCCTCGTGCGGGCACGCACGGCCCACTTGGCGGACGAGCTGAAGCTGCGGCCCGAGCTGGCCCCGCTCAAGCTGGCCTCGCTGTCCGACACGGTGCTCGAGGTGCGCGGCGACGGCAACGCCCATGCCCTGCTCAAGCAGGCGGGCTTCATGCCCAAGCCCGGCCGCTTCCTGGCCCTGAGCGTGGATGGGGACGAGAAGTTCTACCTGTGGGCCCTGGCGGCCCTGGCCTTCGTGGACGAGAAGGGCATGAACCACCACCTGGAGCCCGTGCAGCAGATGGTGCGCTCGGCCCTCCAGAAGCTCCACGACGAGGACCCGGCCCTCTACCAGGAGGTCCAGCGCCGCATCCCCATGCTGCACCTGGGGGGCGAGGACCAGCTGGCCGAGGAGGTGCAGCGCATCCTCGAGTACGCGGCCGGCCATACGCTCATGGTGGAGCTGACCTACCTGCCCCCGGCCGCCCACCGCACGCAGCTGCGGCGGGTATCACCCCGCACCATCCAGGAGGACCACCTGCTGGCCTTCTGCCACCTCCACCAGGAGGAGATGGCCTTCCGGCTCACCCGCATCCAGGGCGTGAAGCTCCTGAACGAGCGGGGCTGGACCCCGGCGAATCACAGCCAGGCAGGTTGATGCTCTCCGGGGGTCCCTCGCTTCGCGAAACCCCCCGGACTCCCAAGAGAAGAGCCGGCAAAGCCGGCTCTTCTCTTTCCCCATTCCCATCGACTCAGTATTGCGACTCCGGCTAGGGCTTGGCCTTCACACGCTGGTAGTCGTCGCCCTGGAACTTCAGGGGCTTCTCCACGGGGATGACCAGGTAGGGTTCAGTCTTCCGGCCCCCCTGCTTCGAGGCCAACTGAAGCTGCTGCTGAACTTCTTCCTTCGCCTGGCGTTCCTTGGCCACCTCGGCGGCGTGGGCGGCGGCCATGCGGGTGAGCTCCTGCTCCTGGCGCTGGGCCTGGACGGCCAAGCCGTCGGCCCGCTGCTTCTGCTGGAAGCCCCAGGCGCCCAGGCCGGTCAGGACGGCCAGCAGGGGCAGAGCCGCAGCGGCCAGCAGGCCCCAGGTGGGCCGCTTGCGCTCGGTGCGACGGCGGCGCTGGGCCTCCCGGCGCAGGTCGCTGGCCAGGGCGGTCAGCTCGGCCGTGGGGGCCGCGGGGGCGCTGGCGATGACGGGCCCAAGGCCCAGAAGGTCGCGGAGCTCCGCCCGCAACTGGACATCCTCGGCGGGTTCGAAACGCCGGGCGGGATCAGACCAGGACATGCACGCCTCCAGAGGGGTTGAGCTGATCTTTGAGTTGGGCCTTGGCCCGGTGGATGCGGGTCTTCACGGTGGCCTCGGGAATGCCGAGGATGTCCGCGATCTCCCGGATGGACAGCCCCTCGACCACGAAGAGCCACAGGGCCTCGCGGAAGGTGGGAGAAAGCAGGCGCATCCGCTCCCGGACTTCCTGGTTCAGCACCAGGTCGTCCGCGCCGCCGGCCAGGCCGGGCTCGGATACAGCCTCCAGGCTGAGGTTCTGGTTCTTCATGGGGCGGCGCTCGGTGAGGGACAGGGTGCGGACGGTGCCATACAGGAAGGCGGTGGGGTGTTCCACGCGCTCCTCCCGCTGCATGAGGATGACGAAGGCCTCCTGGGCGATGTCCTCGGGAAAGACCGCCCCGTAGCGGCGGGCGTAGCTCACCAGCCGGGGATAGAGCTCCGCGAAGGCGCCGTGGAAGGCCTCCTCGCTGCCGAACGGGGTTTCCTGGGGGGACTGCTCCATGCGGGGCTCCGACACCCTAGGATGCCCGAACCCGAGGCGAGGTTCCGGGCTAGGCTGGAAGGGTGACCGACCACCCGCTCCAAGCCTGGCGCGACACCCTGGAGGACCTGGGGGTGATGGGCCTTGTCCGAGAGCCGATGGCCGCCCCGGAGCCGATCCCCGCACCCCCCGGTCCCCGTCCGGCAGACCTGCGCCTGGGCTTGAGACCGGCCTCGAACCCGGTGGCCCAGCGGCCGGTCCCGCCACGCCCCTCGTCCGCCCCACCCACGGCCTACGTCCGCCCCACGGACCCCATCGGCTGCCCGCCCCCGGAGGCCGTGGCCGCCGCAGCCACCCTGGCCGACCTGGAGCGGGCCGTCCAGGGCTGCCTGGCCTGCCCCCTGGGCCCGGGGCGCCTGAAGTTCGTATTCGGCGAAGGCGACCCCGAGGCCCGGCTCATGTTCGTGGGCGAGGGCCCCGGCCGGGACGAGGACCTGCAGGGCCGCCCCTTCGTGGGCAAGGCCGGCGAGCTGCTGGACAAGATGATCGGCGCCATCGGGTTGAAGCGCGAGGACACCTACATCGCCAACGTGGTGAAGTGCCGCCCCCCCGACAACCGCACGCCCGCCCCCGAGGAGGCCCGGGCCTGCCTGGGCTACCTGCACCGCCAGATCGAGCTGATCCAGCCCGCCGTCATCGTCACCCTGGGCGCCACCCCCCTGCGGGAACTGGTGGGTGTCGGCGAGGGCATCACGAAGGTGCGGGGCCAGTGGAAGCGCGTGCGGATCGCGGGCCGCGAGATCCCCGTCATGCCCACCTTCCACCCCGCCTACGTGCTGCGCCAGTACACCCAGGACGTGCGCCGCGCTGTCTGGGAGGACCTCAAAGCGGCGAAGGAGTGGGTGGACAAGGCTGCCGAAGACCAAGGACTGAAGACTGAAGACTGAGGACTGAAGACTGAAGACTGAAGACTGAAGCCTGTCATGTCATGCTAGGCCCAGCTTTCGAGGTCGGCCCATGCGTCTTGTGAACGTGTTCTTCTTCGTGCTCCTGGCCTTCGTGCTCTTCGTGCTGGGCAACCTGTACCTCACGAACCACGACCTGCTGGTGCGCGAAGTCGTCATCTTCGGCGAGGACATCAAGATCCAGAGCGTGATCCTCCTGGCCTTCCTGCTGGGGTTCCTGCTGAACGTGCTCTACACCGGCATCATGGAGCTGGTGCGCCTGATCCGCGGCCTGAGCGAATCCGCCGACACCCGCCTGGTGAAGCGGATCTCGGAGCGCGTGCAGGATGCCCGCGACCTCGTGGCCCACGGCCTGCCGCGCGAGGCGAAGACGATCCTGGAGGGCATCCTGGAGCAGCGCAAGGAACACGTGCCGGCCCGCATGCTGATGGGCGAGGTGCTCCTGAAGACGGGCCACCCCGAAGAGGCCGTGACACTCTTCCGGGCCCTCTGCGAGGAGGATCACGATCACGTCGAGGCCCGCTACCAGCTGGCCGAGGCCCTGATGGCTGTGCGGAATCCCGAGGCGGCCCTGGGCGTCCTCAAGAAGCTGGCCTCCGACGACCCCAAGAAGGCCCTGCGCGCCCTGCGGCGCATGCGGGCCATCCACATGGATGCCCAGCGCTGGGATGAGGCGGTGGAGACCCACAAGAGGCTGCAGGCGAACTTCCCCGCCGAGCTCACCCAGGGCGAGAAGGCCCAGGGCGCGGCCCTGGCCTACCAGGCCGGCCTGGCCAAGGTCGAGGCGGACCAGTTCAAGGATGCCGCCCAGATCTTCCAGCAGGTCATCAAGGACGAGCCGGACTTCGTGCCCGCCTACCTCAGCCTCGGACGCTGCATGATCCTCCAGGACCAGGAGGCCCAGGGTCTGGAGATCTGGCTGGAGGGCTTCCGCAAGACCGGCGAAGGCACCTTCCTGCAGGAGATCGAGGACTACTTCATCCAGCTCGGCCGCCCCGAGGATGGCCTCGCCCTCATGCGCAAGGTGGCCGCCACCTCCAAGCACGCCACCACCGCCAAGTTCTTCCTGGGCAAGATGCTCTACCGCCTGGAGATCCTGGACGAGGCCCTGGACCTGTTCCAGGAGGTGCGCAGCCAGGTGGTCTACAGCCCCATCCTGTTCTTCTTCATGGCCAAGATCCACAGCCGGCGCGCGCGCCTGGACGCCGCCCTCAACGAGTACCGCCAGCTGCTGCGGAACCTGGGTGTCCTCAAGTTCCGCTTCGAGTGCGCCGTCTGCGGCCACAAGACCCAGGACTACGTGGACCGCTGCGACAGCTGCGGCAGCTGGAACAGCAACCACTTCCTGTTCAAGGAGAGCGACCTGCCCGAGAACCCGGTCCGGGGGGAATCGGGGAGCTGGATGGCGATGCTGTGACGGGTGGCGAGGGGCGCGGCAGTGCCGCGTTCCGAGCCGGGCACCCGTCCAGCAGAGCATCACACCCAGGTTGGCCACGGCTTCGCACGGCTATCAGCCAATAAAACGGGGCGCCCTTCGGCGCCCCGTTCACTGAAAGCTGAGAGCTGACAGCTGATAGCTCCCTACGCAATGGCCTGTCGAATATCGAACAGGAGGCGCTTGAGCTCCAGCTCGGAGAGGTTGAGGGGCACCTGCTGCTTCACCTCCTCCTTGCGGAAGAAGGCGATGCGCTTCACCACCACCTTGTTCTTGCCGAGGCTGATCTCGTTGAACTGGATCTGGGTGTCGTCCTTGTAGGGCGGCAGGCTGCGAAGCTGGATGTACATCCCCCGACGGTCGTGGTCCACGATCTCCAGGCGCTCCTTCAGGTAGTCCACCTTCTCGGAGAGCATCTCGGCCTTCGTCTTCAGCTTGGCGAAGCTGAGGCGCTTGGGCGCGTGGCACTCCAGGACCATTTCGCCCAGCTGCACGCCGCCGTCGTCCCGGCGGAGGAACCCCTCCAGGGTGCTGTCCATCTCCGCATCGGCCTGGCGGAAGGGCACGAAGCCCTGGAACTCGCCGGGCAGCACGGATTCGTCGTAGCGTTTGGCCTTGCGGGACAGCTTCATGGCGCACCTCGGAAGGGTGGGATCTTCCGATAGGGCCAGAGGCGTGCCAGAGCGTCGCGATCAGGGCAGGTTTAGCACATCATCTGAATAGGCAGGACTTCCTTTCACCTTCTGCCGAGCTAGACCTGCCCACAGGACGGCAAATCCGTTCAAATGTGTCCAGAAGTGGCCGGTCGATTTACCGTATCGTTCACTTTTCGACGGCGTCCACCTTGGGCCACCGCCGCCGGTAGACCATGCGGTCCAGGGCCCGGTGGTAGGGGCTCCAGGACCCGCTGTCCGACTCGTCCTGCGCGACCCGGAGCATCACCTCCAGCTTGCCGTCCAGGTCGTCCAGGTAGTGGACCAGCAGGGCCTCCGGGGTCTTGGGCAGCACGGGGGAGCCGAATTCCAGCCGGCCATGGTGGGAGAGGACGATGTGCAGGATCTGCAGGCGGAGGTCCTCGGGAAATCCGGGGATCTTGCCCACCGCCCGGTTGATCCAGTCGGTTTCCAGGGCGATGTGGCCCAGGAGGTTGCCCGCGTCCGTATAGCCGAAGCTGCGCTGGTAGCTCAATTCCGCCGTCTTGCCCACGTCATGGAGCAGGACCCCCGCCTGCACCAGGTCCCGGTTCAAGGCCCGGTAGTGGCCGCAGGCCCGGTCGGCCATGCCGGCCACGGACAGGGTGTGCTCCAGGAGGCCGCCCAGGAACACGTGGTGCATGGACTTGGCGGCCGGGGCCTGGGCGAAGGCCGCCCGCAGGTCGGCGTCGGCCACGAACAGCGCCTCCAGCAGGCGGCGGATCCAGGGGTCTTCCACGGAGGCGATAAGCGCGTCCAGCTCGGCCAGCATCTCCGGCACGGGGCGGGCGCTGACGGGGAAGAAGCGGGAGAAGTCGCCCACCTCCGCGTCCGCCGCGAAGCGCACCTTGTCCAGCTTCATCTGGAGACGCCCGTTGTAGCTGGTCACGGCGCCCTTCACCCAGAGGAAGGCGTCGGGTTGCACCGCGTCCATGTCGCCTTCGATGGCCCGCACGTCCCAGAGGAAGGCCTTGAGGTCACCGGAGGCGTCCGAAAGCTTGAGCTCCAGGTACTCGCTGCCCTTGGCGCTCACCTTGTAGACGGCCTCCTGGGCCAGGAGGAAACCTTGGAAAACCCCGCCTTCTTTCAGGCTCCGGAGGATCGGCTGGTCGGACATCGGTTCTCCTTCTGTCCCATCAGGCTCGGGCGGCCGATGCGACAGCGGCTGTCAATGACTGCGCGGCGGCTTGGATGGGGAGGAAAAGGGGTCCTCGTCGCCGTAGCCCAGGTCCAGGGGCAACCGCTTGTCCTCCAGCACCTCGAAGAGCGACCACTGGTCGGCCTTCTTCACGTTGCCCTCGGGCAGGCTCAGCACCCGCACCTTCAGCACGCGGTTGTACAGGGGGAACTCCAGCTCGTCCTGGACCTTGACCTCGTGGCTGGCCTTCCGGGGCACGTTGTTCACGCGCACCATGCCCTCGTCGCAGAGCTGGTTGGCCAGCTCGCGCCGCTTGATGAGCAGGCTCTTCTTGAGGAAGGCGTCGAGGCGCACGGCATCAGCCTTTCAGGATCTGTTCCTTGGGCACCAGGTAGCGGATGTTCGCGCGCATCCGCAGGTTGGCGAGGTACTGCTCGATGGCGTTCTGGGCCTTGGGCTCCTGGAGCTTCTCCAGGATCTTGGCCTTCACTTCCGCGAAGTCCTTGACCGGCGCGTCCTCCAGGGCGATGAGCTGGATGAGGTAGATGTCCTTGTCCGTCTCGATGGGAGCCGAGACCTGCTCGGGCTTGAGCTTTACCGCGGCGTCCTCGATGCTGGCGCGGAGGAAGCCCTTGTTCATCCAGCCCAGGTCGCCGCCGGTGGCCTTGCTGGGGCTCACGGAGTTCTGGCGGGCCAGCTCCTCGAAGGACTTCCCGGCCTTGAGCGCCGCCTGGATCTCCGCCAGCTTCGCGCGGGTCGCCGCCTGCTCCTCGGGCGTGGCGCCCTTGGCCAGCACCAGCTCCCGGATGCGGAAGCGGCTGGGGAGGCGGTACTCGTCCTTGTGGTCCTCGTAGTAGGCCCGCAGCTCGTTGTCCTCCACGGCCACCTTGGAGAACACCTCCCGCTGCAGGACGTACTGCTGGGTGGCCTGCTGCTTCTGGCGCTTCATGAACTCCGGGAGGCCGATGCCGAGGCTGGTCTTCAGGGCCCGCTCCAGGTCGGCGTCCGTGGCGAAGTTGTTCTCCTTCTTGATGCCGTCGATGCTGGAGCGGACGTAGTCATCCGTGATGGGCGAGCCCAGCTCGTCGCCCTTGTCCTCCAGCAGGTAGGCGTCGATCATCCCCTGGAGAGTCTTCTCCCGGGCGGTCTTCAGCTTCTCATCCAGCTCCTTGCCGGAGAACTGGCGGTAGAGGGCCGCGTTCTGCTGCTCCACCGCCTGCGTCAGGTCGCGGCGGGTGATGATGTGGCTGTTCACGATGACGAGGATCTCCTCGCGCACCTCGGCGGTCAGCCCCGCGGGCGCCAGAAGCGCCAGGGCGAGGATGGGATTCAGCGCCTTCAACGGGCACCTCCCTTGGGCGCTTCGCCGCCTTGGGGAGCGGCCTGGGGGGCGACCTTGGGATCCTCGGCCTTCGGCGCCGCCGGCGCCTTGGGCGCGGGGGCCTCCGAGGGCGAAGGCTTCGCCAGCTCGAAGGGGATCTCCTTGCGGAGGCTGTCCATCAGCTCGTTCCAGATCGCGGCCTGGCGCTCGCGCTGGGCGCCCTGCTCGGCCACCTGCTTGGCCTCTTCGAAGGGCACTTCCCGGGCCGGCTTGCGGCTTTCCACCTTCACCAGGTGGTAGCCGAACTGGGTCTTCACGGGGGCCCCCACCTTGCCGATGGGCTGGGTGCGGGCGGCGGCGCCGAACTCGGGCACCCAGGTGGAGGGATCGGCATCCTCGTAGAGGCCGCCGTTCTCCTTGCTGCCGGGATCGTCGCTGTACTTCTTCGCCAGGGCCTCGAACTTGGCGCCCTTCTTCAGCTCGGCCTGGATCTTCGCGATCCTGGCCTTGGCCTCGGCCTCGCTCAGGCCCTTCTCCTCGCCCTCGCGCTTCACGGACACCAGGATGTGGCGGACGCTGGCCAGCTCGGGCTGCTTGAAGCGGTCCTTGTGCTTCTCGTAGAACGCCTTCACGTCGTCGTCGGAAACCGCGAGCTTCTTCTGGAGGCCCTCGCTCTCCTTGGCCAGGTACTCGCGGGCGAGCAGGTCGTCCTTGGTGCGTTCCACGGCCTGCCGGAAGGCGGGGGTCTGGTCCAGCCCCATGCGCTTGGCCTTCACGGCCAGGAGCTTGCTCTCGGCCATGCGCTTAACGAACTCCTCCTTGCCGCCCTGGATCATGAGGATCTGCATCTGCTCCTGCTGGTTCAGCAGGCGGAAGGCGGCCTGGAAATCGGCCTCGGTGATGGGCTCGCCGCCCACCTTGGCCAGCACCACCTCTTCAGGCTTGGGCGCGGGGGCCTGCGGCTTCGGGGCCGCTGCCGGAGCGGCCTGGGCTTGAGCCTGGGCCGGCGCCGGGGCCGGCGCGGGAGCCTTGGCGGGCTCCTGTGCGACGACACCGAGGGCGATCATGGAGATCAGGGAAGCACGGAGCATGGGATTCCTTGGGTGCCGGGAAGGCGCTAGCGGCGACGTCCGCCGAGAAGGTTCATCAGGGAGATCAGGATGTTGTAGAGGCTCACGAACAGCGCCAGGGCGAAGCCGGCGGGATCGCCGAAATCGCTGGTGCGGAGCATGGCGGAGGTGTCCCAGAGCAGCTTGGCCGAGCAGGCGATGACCGCCACGCCGGAGATGATCAGGCTGAAGGTCTCCAAGTGGAAGATGGCCGCCGCCAGGCTGCCGAAGAACATCACGGCGATGCCGACGATGACGAAGTTCCGCAGGAAGCTGAAGTCCTTCTTGGACACGAAGGCCGTGACCGTCAGGGTCAGGAACACCACGCCCGTGAGGCCGAAGGCTGTAAAGACGGGCATGAAACCGGCGCCCTGGGCCACCGCCAGGGCCACGATGCCCGCGATGACGCCCGAGATGAAGGTGAACAGCACATAGGCCACCCGGTTGAGGGGCTTCCGGCGGCTCACCCGGGAGGCGAACATCAGCGATCCGAACTGGATGCCGAAGAGTACCCAGAACCAGAAGCGGCCCGCCACGGAGATCAGGGCGGTCCCCACCAGGGGGGCGCTGAAGGCGCCCAATGCCGCCACGGCGAAGCCGCCCATGAGCCACAGGTAGACGCTTCGGACAAAATCGACGCGGGACTGCGTTCCGGTGGAAGCCCCCTGCCACGACTGCTGGTAATCCATGCCACGCTCCAAGGGGGACCCGCGTGGATCCCCCTCAGATCCTAACATTCCCCCCACCCTTACCCTGCCTCCAAGGACCCCGAGGTTCCGTGATCCCCCCACCCTGGCTGCAACGCCTCCGGCATCAGGCGGATCGCCGCCGTGCCCTGGGCCGGGACCGGGCCATCCACCCGGCCACGGGCGTGGACTTCTGCTCCAACGACTACCTGGGGCTGCGACGGGACCCGCGACTGGCGGAGGCCGCCGCGGCGGCGGCTCATGAGCACGGGGCCGGCGCGGGCGGGGCGCGCCTCCTCCGGGGCACCACGCCCCTCCACGATGAGCTGGAGGCGGCCCTCGCCGACTGGAAGGGCACGGAGGCCTGCCTTCTCTTCAACACCGGCTTCCAGGCCAACGCCACCCTCATCCCCGCCCTGGCTGGCTCCGGCGACGCCGTCTTCTCCGACGCCCTCAACCACGCCTCGCTGGTGGACGGCTGCCGCATGGCCCGCGCCGGGGGCGCCCACCTGGGCATCTTCCGGCACCTCGACCTGGCGGACCTGGCGCGGCAGCTCGAGCTCTGGCGGGCCTCGGCTCCGGGGGGCGCCCTGGCCCTGGTGGCGACGGATGCCGTGTTCAGCATGGATGGCGACGCGGCGGACCTGCCGGCCCTGCTGGCCCTCTGCGACCGCCACGGCGCCCTGCTCCTGGTGGACGAGGCCCACGCCACGGGCCTCCTTGGCGCGGACGGCGCCGGCCTGGCCCAGCACCAAGGCGTCCACGGCCGCGTGCCGCTGGTCATGGGCACCCTCGGCAAGGCCCTGGGCGCCTTCGGCGCCTTTGTCTGCTGCGACCGCCCGATGCGCGAGCACTTGGTGAACACCGCCCGGGGCTTCATCTTCTCCACCGCCCTGCCCCCGTCCGTCGTCGGCGCGGCCCTGGCGGGCGTGCGCCTCGCCCGGGCGGAACCCTGGCGGCGGGAACGGGCCATGGCCCACGCCGCGCACCTCCGGCGGGCCCTGGGGCAGGCCCAGGCTCCTTCCGCCATCGTGCCGGTGCCCGTGGGTCCCGACGCGGAAGCGGTGCGCCTGGCCGGCCGCCTCCAGGCCCGGGGCTTCGATGTGCGGGCCGTGCGCCCCCCCACGGTGCCGGAGGGTTCGGCACGCCTGCGGATCACCACCGGCGCCCACCTGGAGGACGCGCAGATCCTGGCCCTCGTGGAGGCCCTGGCCCTGGAGGCTCCTGGGACCTGATCCGGCGGAAAGGGATCAGCCTCCCAAGGCCTTCTGCATGGCCTGCATCAGGCCCGCGCGCCGGAAGGGCTTCTGGACGAAGGCGACGAGGCCCTTGCCCAGGAACTCGTGGACGGCCTCCTGCTCGTTGTAGCCGCTCATCAGCACCACCCGGCAGGCGGGATCGAGGGCCCTCAGCCTGCGGAAGGCCTCGACCCCGTCCATGTGCGGCATGGTGAGGTCCAGGAGCACGGCCTTGATCCGGCCGCCCTCGGCCTTGAACCGTTCCAGGCCCTCCTGGCCGTCCCTGGCCTCGATGACGTCGAATCCCATGGAGCGCAGGAGGGCGCCCGCCACGCCCCGCACGCTCTCCTCGTCATCGACCACCAGGATGGTGCCGGACCCGCTCCAGCTCACGGAGGCATCCTCTGCGGACGGGCCCGGCTCCGCCTCCAGCCCCGCCGGGAAGATCAGCTTGAACGTGGTCCCCTTTCCTACCTCGCTGTAGAGGCGGATGCCGCCCTTGTGGCCGCGGACGATGCCCTGCATGGCGGACAGCCCCAGGCCCCGGCCCGTGAACTTGGTGGTGAAGAAGGGCTCGAAGATGCGGGCCTGCACGTCGGGGCTCATCCCCTGTCCCGTGTCCGACACTTCCAGGGTGATGAAGGTGCCGGGCGCGATGGTCTGTCCGGGGAAGTCCCGGACCAGGTCCTCCTCCGAATAAGCCTGCGTGCCCGTGCGGATCGAGACGATGCCCTCCCCGTCGCCGATGGCCTCGGAGGCGTTGGTGACGAGGTTCATGACCACCTGCTGGATCTGGGAGGCCTCGGCCATGAGGGCCGGCAGGCCCGGCTGGAACTGGAACCGCAGCGCCACCTTCTTGGAGATGGAGACCCCCAGCAGGTGGGACATCTCCTCCACGGCCTGGTTCAGGTCCAGGGGCTCGACCAGGAAGCGGCCCCGGCCGGAGTAGGCCAGCATCTGCCGCGTGAGGCCGGTGGCGCGATGGACGGACTTCTCCAGGTTCTCCAGGTAGGGCCGCGCGGGCGACAGGGGCGGCGTGCACATCTGGGCGAGGCTGATGTTGCCCAGGATGGCCGTGAGCAGGTTGTTGAAGTCGTGGGCGATGCCGCCCGCCAGCACGCCGAGGCTCTCCAGCTTCTGGCTCTGGAGCTGGGCCTGCTCGGCCCGGCGGCGCTCCGTGATGTCGGTGATGATCCCCAGTACGCTCACCACGCGCCGTTCGTCGTCCATCACCGGGTTGCCGGTCACGATGGTCCACACCTCCGAGCCGTCCTTCTTGCGGAACCGGAAGTCGTGCTGGCTGCTGATCCCGTTCCTCCGCTGCGCCATGTTGCGGTCTGAGGTGTCGCGGTCCTCTTCGAACATGAAGTCAGACAGGGGGCGGCCGATCATCTCCTCCGGAGCGTAGCCCAGGATCTGGGCCATCCGGCGGTTCACGAAGGTGGTCCTTCCCTCCGGATCCAGCACCCACATGCCCTCTCCCATCACCTCCACCAGGTGGCGGAACCGCGCCTCGCTCTCCCTCAGCGCCTTCGCGTCCCGCCGATGGCTCTCCGTCTCCTGCGCCAGCTCGCGCGTCCGGGCCTCCACCTGGGTTCGGATCTCCGCCTGGCCGGCCAGCAGGGCGCGCACATAGCCCGAGAGCACCAGGCTGAAGGCGAGCCCCCCGGCCAGGACACCCCAGGCCCGCCAGCCCGCCGCCAGGCCGTAGTAGCCCGGGGCCGGCGTCACCACCACCTCCCAGCGCCGCCCGGCCAGGTCGAAGCCCAGGACATGCTGGAGCCTGGATGGTCCTGGCGGGCCGGCCGGAGGCAGCGGCGAGGGTTCCAGGTGCAGGAGGGCCTCTGACGGCGGCGCGCTGGCGTCCATCAGCCGCAGGTCCACGCCGCGGGGCTCCAGGATGGCGATGGACTTCTGGACCAGGTTGCCGGCGCGGAAGACCCCCTGAACCACACCCCGGGGCCGGCCCTGCCGGTCCCGCACCGCGGCCATGACCAGGATCCCTGCTTGGGCAGCCGTCTCCTGGAGCAGGTGGATCCGGCCGCTGGCGCAGACGTCTCCCGTGCGCAACGCGCGGTCCAGTGTCTCCCGGCGGGTGGCCAGGTGCTCCGCCGAATAGCCCAGGGTCACCTCGTTGCCCCGGTAGGGCGCCACGAACTGGATCGCGAAGAAGCGGTGGTCCTGGCGCAAGGGGACGTTCCGGCCGCCCTCGTCCTTCCCGAAGAAGTGGAACTGCGGCTGGAAGCGCCGGCCCTCGGCCTCCAAGGCGCCCCGGTTCTCCGGGCCCACCTCCGGCAGCCACTGGAAGGCCTGGATGTAGGGATGCATGGCGAGGGTGGGCGCCGTGAAGGCATCGAAGTCGGCCCGGCTCACGTCATCGCTGGCTTCGAAGTAGCTCCGCAGTACGCCGACATCCTCGAAGCTGTGCCGGAGCCCCTCGGCCACGCTCTCCGCGCGGTCGCGGGCCGCCTCGTGGAACTGCGCCTCCACCTGGCGGCGGTTGGCGTCCCGGGCCACGAAGAACCCCACCAGGCTGAGCACCACCCCGACCGCCAGCACCAGCCCGGCGCGGACTCGGCCCGGGGCGGCTGGACTGGGCATGGGGTCGGCCACGGGCACCTCGTTCGGATGGGTTGGGATCGGAATTATCCTGGCATGGCGCGCCCCATTCCGGGAGCCTCATGTCTTTCCCATCAGCCCCAGGTCCCGGGGGCAACCTGTGGGAGAATTCTAGGGGACCGGAAGGTCTTCAGGAGGTGGCTTTTGAATCGGAACATCGTGTTCGCCCTGGTCGGAGGCCTTGCCGTGGGATTCCTCGCGGGCTACGTCGTCGGCGGCAGCGGGGCCAAGGATGCCGCCACCCCCACCGCCGCCGCCCCCACGGGGGGCGTGGTGATGCCGGCGCCCTCCCTGGGCGGCGGCATGGCCGCGGGAGCCCCGGCCCCGGGCCAGATCCCGCCGGGCATGGGCCTTCCCAACGCGGAGATGCAGGCCCGTATCATCAAGCTGGAGGCCGTCGTGAAGGCCGAGCCCAAGAACCACGACGCCTGGGTGGGCCTCGGCAACGACTACTTCGACAGCCACCAGCCACAGAAGGCTGTGGACGCCTACGCCAAGGCCCTGGCCCTGAAGCCCGACGATCCCGACATCCTCACGGACCAGGGCGTGATGTACCGCCAGCTCAACCAGTTCGACAAGGCCATCGCCAACTTCCAGAAGGCCGGCAAGATCAATCCCTCCCACGTGCCCAGCGTCTTCAACCTCGGCATCGTGTACGCCGGCGACCTCAACAAGCCCGACGAAGCGGCCAAGGCCTTCAACAAGGTGCTGGTCCTCGCTCCGAATAGCGAGCAGGCCACCCAGGCCCGCCAGCTGCTGGCCCAGCTCAACAAGGGCGGCATGCCCCGCTGATCCGCGGCGCTGATCCGTCCTGCTGAATCCATGCTGAACCTCGACGCCCTCCCCAGCCCGCTCTGGGTCCTCGGAACCGGAACGGGCGTGGGGAAGACCTTCGTGGCCTCACGCATTGCGCACGCCTGGGCGGAGCGGGGTCCGGTCAGCTACCGCAAACCCTTCCAGACCGGCGTGGACCGGGCGGATGACTCCGAGGCCGACGCCAGCGCGGTGGCCGGCCCTAGCATCACCGCCGAAAGCCATGTCCTGCTGCGGGCGCCGCTCTCGCCCCTGGCCGCGGCCCTGCGGGAAGGCCGCACGCTGGACCTGGACGCCACCGCCGCCTGGTGCCGCCGGCCCGCCCCTCATCCTGGCGGGGGACGGGTGCTGCTGGAAGGCGTGGGCGGCCTCATGGTGCCCCTGGCGCCGAACACGCACTTCCTGGCCTGGGCCACGGATCTTCGGATCCCCTGCGTGCTGGTGGCCCTGGGCGGCCTCGGCACCTTGAACCACACCCTGCTCAGCGCCGAGGCCCTCATGCTCCGCGGCTGGCGGATCGAGGCCGTGCTGCTCAACCCCGGCGCCGATGGTGCGACCCAGGAAGCCGCAAACGAGAATGCGACCGTTCTGCAAGGATTTCTTCCCATCCCCGTCCATGTCCTGAAATAACTTCCAGAGCGCATCAAGCCGATCCATACGCTATCTTCAGGCGATCCGCATCCCCTGAGGCCCGCGCTTCCCTCGACACATCTCCGGCACTCCCTTCAGCCGTTCCCTTTCCCTCCGGGAAGGACCCCATGCCAGCCCCCACGCCTCTGCGACGCCGGTTGTGGCTCCCGCTACTGTTCGGAGTCGCCGGGCTGCTGGTCAACCTGCTGCGCTATGAGATCTTCTTCAACGTGGACCTCATCTTCGGATCGGTCTTCGTGATGCTCGTGATCCTCCACGTCGGCGAGGGGCCCGGCGTGGTGGCGGCCCTCATCGCGGGCAGCGCCACCTGGATCCTCTGGAACCACCCCTGGGCCATGGTGATCCTCGCGAGCGAGGCCCTCTTCGTGGGCTGGCTCGTGAGGCGCCGCTCGTGGGATCTCCTCCTGGCGGACCTCCTCTTCTGGGGCGCCCTGGGGATTCCCCTGGTCTGGGTGTTCTACCACCTCGTGCTGCGGACGCCGGTCCAGACGACGGGGCTGGTCTTCCTGAAGCAGGCCATCAACGGCATCATCAACGCCCTCCTGGCCTGCATCCTCCACCTGGCCTGGCGGGCGCGGTCCCGTGGGGACGGGGCCGCCCGCCCGGCCTTCCGCTCCGTGGTCTTCGTCACGGCCGTGTCCCTCGTGACCTTCCCGGCCCTTCTCTTCCTGACAGTCTTCGTCCGCCAGGAGGTCCGCCGGGGCGAGCGGGACATGCTCCGCCAGGGCGCCGAACTGGAGCTGGTGGGCCGCCAGATGCTCCAGACCTGGATCGAGGACCGCCATCAGAGCATCGCCACGCTGGCGAGCCTGGCCTCCCAGCCGAACCAGCGGCGGGAGGACTTGCAGCGGACCGTGGAAGCCATCCGGACGGCCACGCCGGCCTTCAAGCGGGCGGGCGTACTGGATGTCCATGCGGATGTCATCGTCTTCAGCCCCCTGGTCGATGACCTGGGGCGTTCCACCCTCGGACGGAACTTCGCCGACCGGCCCTACATCTCGACCCTGCGGGAGACCCTCAGGCCCTGGGTGGCCGACGTGGTCATGGGCCGCGTCGGCAGACCGGAGCCTGTCATCTCCCTCGTGGTCCCCGTGGTCCGGGATGGACGGTACGACGGCTACTGCATCGGCATCGTGGACACCACGCAGATCCAGGAGGTCCTCGCCATCGTGGCCAGTTCCACCGACGCCCGGCTGACCCTCCTCGACCGGTCCGGGCGTGTGGTCGCCAGCACCCGGAAGGACCTGGCCATGATGTCCGCCTTCGCGCCGCCTCCCGGCGAGCGCCGCCCGCTCGGCGAGGGGGTCTGGCACGTCATTCCCCCGGCCCGGTCGGGGCGCAGCGCCCTGCAGCGGTGGAGCGACTCCTTCCTCATCCAGGAGGGCCTCCTGAGCCCGCAGCTCCCCTGGAAGCTGGTGGTGGAATCCCCCCAGGCCCCGCTCATCGCGGGCTTGAGCCGGATCACCATCCGGGGCCTCGGCACCCTCCTGCTCCTCATCCTCCTGACCATCGCCCTGGCCCACCGGCTCAGCCGGGGGTTCACCGCGGCCATCGCCCGCCTGGAGGAAGCCACCCGCGCCTTCCCCGGGCGCCTCGGCGAGGATCCGGGCACCGACCTGGCCCTGGCCCCCAGCCGCATCGAAGAGACCCAGCACCTCAACGACCGCTTCCAGCAAATGACCGACGCGCTCCGGGCCTCCTTCCGCGAACTGAACGACCTGAAGGTCACGCTGGAGCAGCGCGTGGCCACGCGCACCCAGGAACTCCAGACCGCCCTGGACACCATCAAGACGCTCCACGGCATCATCCCCATCTGCGCCTCCTGCAAGAAGATCCGCGACGACAAGGGCTCCTGGAACCAGATGGAGACCTACATCTCCGAGCACACCGAGGCCGACTTCAGCCACGGCATCTGTCCCGAGTGCGCCCGGCGGCTCTACCCGGATCTGCGCCAGGAAGACTCCGGCTGAGGCTGCCCTAGACTGGAGCCATGCCGACGCCCCTGCCGCCCGACTGGACCGACCGCCTCGCCCTGGACCGGGCCCACGTCTGGCACCCCTTCACCCAGATGCAGGTGCACGAGGCCGATCCGCCGGTGCCCGTCATCGGCGGCGAGGGCTGCGACCTGCTGCTGGCCAACGGCGAGCGGGTGCTGGACGGTGTCTCCAGCTGGTGGACCTGCCTGCATGGCCATGGCCACCCGAAGCTGGTGAGCGCCCTGGAGCGCCAGGCGGCGAAGCTCGACCACGTGATGTTCGCGGGCTTCACCCACGAGCCCGCCCTGGAGCTGGTGGTGCGGCTGCGGCCGAAGCTGCCGCCGAACCTCACCCGCGCTTTCTTCTCCGACGACGGCAGCACCGCCGTGGAGGTGGCCCTCAAGATGGCCTTCCAGGCCCAACTCCAGCGGGGCCAGAAGGGCCGCAACCGCTTCGGCGCCCTGCGCGGCGGCTACCACGGCGACACGCTCGGCGCCGTGGGCGTGGGCGAGCTGGACAACTTCATGACCAGCCTCTTCCGCCCCCTGCTCCTGGCCTGCGAGCGGCTGGAGGTGCCCGAGGATCCGCGCTGCGAGGTCACCCCGGATCTGGAGGGATGGCCGGAGCGCCTGGAGGCGGCCCGCCAGGCGATGGCGGCCTTCTTCGCCGCGCACGGGGAGCGGCTGGCCGCATTCATCGCCGAGCCCCTCATCCAGTGCGCGGGAGGCATGCGCATGTGGCCGCCGGAGCTGCTGCAGGAGCTGCGCGCCCAGTGCGACGGCCACGGCGTCTACCTCATCCTCGACGAGGTGGCCACGGGCTTCGGCCGCACCGCCACCTTCCTCGCGTGCGAACAAGCGGGCGTGGCACCGGATCTGCTCTGCCTCTCCAAGGGCCTCACGGGCGGCACCCTGCCCCTATCCATGACCTGGGCCACGGAGGAGCTCTACGGCCACTTCTGGGGCACGCCCGCCTCGGGGCGGGCCTTCCTCCACGGCCACAGCTACACGGGCAATCCCGCGGCCTGCGCCGTGGCCTGCGCCAGCCTGGCCCTCTTCGACGACGAGCCCGTGCTGGCGAACGCGGCCGCCCTGCATGACGCGATGACGGCGGCCTTCACGGCCCTGGCCGCCCATCCCGCCGTGCGCCAGGCCCGCGTGCTGGGCGCCATCGGCGCCTGCCGCCTGGTCGATCCCGCCACCGGCGCCGCCCACGACACCGAGGATCGCTTCGGCTGGCGCCTCCACCGCCGGGCCCTGGACCACGGCCTCCTGGTGCGCCCCATGGGCGACTGCCTCTACCTCCTCCCGCCCCTCAGCACGCCCCCCGCGCGCATCCGCGAGGCTGCCGAGACGCTGCTGGAGCTGCTTTGAGGCCTCAGGGTACCGGCACGGCCTCGTAGCCCGTGCCCTTCGGCGCGATCCGCACGATCTGCGGCAGGTGGGCCCCGGCCAGGACCACCTTCCGGCGGGCGGCTTCGCGGAACAGCTCCTGACGGACCTTCACGGCGCGGTCGCCATCCAGGTCGAAGGCGACGCCCACTTCCGGCCGCTGGAACTGCACCGCGCCGAAGTGGATGAGGTCGCCGATGCACCAGAGCTCCCGGCCTTCGGAGGTGAAGGCGTAGACCGTGTGGCCGCCGGTATGGCCGTAAGCCGGGATGGTGCGGAGGCCCGGAAGAAGTTCCTCGCCATCCTCGAAGGGGCGGAAGGCCCCGGCCTTCCCGTAGACCTCGAAAAGGGCCTTCAGCTTCGGCGCCCGGTCCCGCAGGCGCTCGGGCAGGCGCGAGGGGTCCTCCGTCCAGAAGGCGTGCTCGCGGCGCGAAACCCTCAACGTCGCCTTGGGGAAGGCGCGCATGCCATCGGCCTTCAGCAGGCCGCCGATGTGGTCGAAGTGCTCATGGGTGATGAGGATGAGGTCGATGTCCGAGGGCGCCACGCCCGCGGACGCGAGCTGCTCCGCCAGGTGGCCCGAGTCCTCCTCGGGATCCTTCCCGATGCCCGTGTCCACCAGGACGGTGTGGCCGGGCATCCGCACGAGGTAGGCGTTCACCGGTGTGTCCGCCACGTCCTTCCCGTCCAGCATCCGCCGCGCCTCGGCGTCATCGAGGCCCTTGAGAAGCGACGCGGC
The DNA here is from genome assembly GCF_022808815.1 of Geothrix paludis. Taxonomy (GTDB): domain Bacteria; phylum Acidobacteriota; class Holophagae; order Holophagales; family Holophagaceae; genus Geothrix; species Geothrix paludis. The sequence goes on from NZ_JAKZLC010000007.1 coordinate 98,403, forward strand.
GAGGGAGATCCGTCCGTCCTGCAGACGCCACACCTGCAGCCGGCCCAGGCGCAAGGGCGCGAGGCGGGAGGCGGTCGTCGGGGCGGAGGGCGTCATGGCGAATCCCGGCAGCAGGAGGGTCGTGGCGAGGAGGAGGGTGCGCATGGCCCGAGTGTACCTCGTTCCATCTGCCGTGAATGACGATGCAGGAGTCGTGTTTTCCCGGCATTACACTGGGCCTTTGCGGAGAATCCGATGAAGCTGGTGACGTTCCTGAAGGCCGACGCCGAGAAGATCGGCGCCGTGATGGCGGACGGCCGCATCCTCGACTTCGCCGCCGCCGAGCCCCGCCTGGCCGTGGACATGCTGACTCTCATCCGCCGCCAGGACGAGCTGATGTCCCTGGCCCGGACCCTGGCCGCGGCCCCGCCGACCCAGGCCCTGGTCGATGCTGGTGCCGTGCGCCTGCTGGCGCCGGTGCCTCGGCCCGTGTCCATGCGCGACGGCTACGCTTTTCGCCAGCACGTGGCCACGGCCCGCCGCAACCGCGGGCTGGACATGATCCCCGAGTTCGACCTCTTCCCCGTCACCTACTTCACCAACCACCTGGCTGTCACGGGCCCCGGCGAGGTGCTGGTGCAGGATCACCACCTCACGCGCCTGGACTTCGAGCTGGAGGTGGCCGTCATCACGGGCCGGGCCCTGAAGAACGCGACGCTGGAGGAGGCGGACGACGCCATCTTCGGCTACCTGGTGATGAACGACTGGAGCGCCCGCATGCTCCAGATGGAGGAGATGAAGCTCTCGCTGGGCCCCTGCAAGGGCAAGGACTTCGCCACCAGCCTGGGTCCCTGGCTCGTCACCAAGGACGAGCTGAACCTCGAGCGGACTGCGGTGGGCGAGCTCCTCCATGCCCGCATGACCTGCGAGGTGAATGGACACCGGCTGTCCGACGGCAACGCCGACAGCATGAACTGGACCTTTGCCCAGATTCTCCAGCGCACCAGCTACGGCATCCAGATGCACCCGGGCGAGGTCATCGGCAGCGGCACCGTGGGGACCGGCTGCCTGCTGGAGCTGAACGGCTCGAAGGTCACCGACAACCTCTGGCTCAAGGCCGGCGACGAGGTGGTGCTGGAGATCGAGGGCCTGGGCCGCCTGGTGAACACCATCACCCATGTGCCCGAGCGGCTGGTGGACATGCCGGCACACCTGGTGGGCGGAACCCTGCCCGACCTCTACGCCGGCACGCCCTCCGGCGAGGCCGGGGACTGACTAGACTGGGGCATCCCCCAACCGGAGTGACCATGCGCCGCGCCCTCGCCCTCCTCCTCGGCCTGCTGGCCACCGCGAGCCCCGTCCTCGCGCAGAAGCCCACCCTGAAGACCTACTTCGCGGACGGCGCCAAGCTCCGCGAGGGCGGCGTGAAACTCATCCCCATCCAGACGCCCAAGGGCACGTTCAAGGTCTGGACCAAGCGCTTCGGGAACAATCCGCGCATCAAGCTGCTGCTGCTCCACGGCGGGCCGGGCTCCACCCACGAGTATTTCGAGTCCCTGGAGGGCTACCTCCCCGCCGAGGGCATCGAGTTCATCTACTACGACCAGCTGGGCTCGGCCTACTCGGACCAGCCCAAGGATCGCGACCTCTGGACCACGGAGCGCTTCGTGGAAGAGGTCGAGCAGGTGCGGAAGGCCCTCGGCCTGACCAAGGACAACTTCTACCTTCTGGGCCACTCCTGGGGCGGCATCCTGGCCGCCGAGTACGCGCTGAAGTACGGGGCCAACCTCAAGGGCCTGATCATCTCGAACATGATGATGAGCATCCCCGACTACAACCGCTACGCCAGCAACGTGCTGGCCAAGCAGATGGACCCGGCCGTGGTGAAGGAGGTCAAGGAGCTCGAGGCCAAAGGCCAGTACGAGAACCCCCGCTACATGGAGCTGCTGATCCCGAACTTCTACAACCAGCACCTCTGCCGCCTGCCGGAGTGGCCGGACGCCTTCAAGCGGGCCTCGGCCCACTCCAACAACGACATCTACGTGCTCATGCAGGGCCCCAGCGAGTTTGGCGCCTCGGGCCGCCTGGAGAAATGGGACCGCAAGGCCGACCTGCCGAAGCTGGCCATGCCCACGCTGGTCATCGGCGGCACCTACGACACCATGGACCCCGCCCACATGAAGTGGGTGGCTGGCCAGGTCCAGCACGGCAGCTTCCTCCTCTGCCCGAATGGCAGCCACATGTCCATGTGGGACGACCAGCGCACCTACTGCGAGGGCCTCATCCGCTTCCTGAAAGCGACGGACGCGGGCCGGAAGATCGTCACCTTCGGGAAGCCATGAGCGTGCGCACGATCCTCCCCGGCGACCTCTCGCCCATCGAGACCAACGCCCTCCTCTGCGGCGGCGTGGCGCCGCGGCCCATCGCCCTGGCCAGCACCATCTCGAAAGACGGCATCCGGAACCTGTCGCCCTTCAGCTTCTTCAACGCCTTCGGCTCGAACCCGCCCACGGTGGCCTTCGCGCCCAACCGCCGGGGCCGCGACGGCACCGTGAAGCACACCTACCTCAACGCCGTGGCCACGGGCGAGTTCGTCATCGCCGCCGTGAGCCACGCCATGCTGCATCCCATGAACGTGGCCAGCGCCGAGTGGCCCGACGGCGTGGACGAGTTCCCCAAGAGCGGCCTCACGCCCCTGCCCGCGCGGCTCGTGAAGCCGGCCCTCGTGGCCGAGAGCCCCTTCCAGATGGAGTGCCGCCTGCAGCAGGTGGTGGAGCTGGGCAGCGGTCCCGGCTCGGGCCTCATGCTCCTCGGCGAGGTGCTGGCCTTCCACGTGCGGGAGGACTGCTTCGTGGACGGCCTCCTCCACCCCGACGCCCTCGACCTCATCGGCCGCAACGGCGGCGCCTTCTATACGCGGGCCAGCGGCGCGGCCGTCTTCCAGGTGCCCAAGCCCGCCGGGAAACCCCTGGGCTACGACGCCCTGCCCGAAGCCCTCAAGCAAAGCCGCATCCTCACGGCCAACGACCTGGGCCAGCTCGCCAATAGCCCCGGTTTGCCGGACCTGGCCGCCATGGCGCGACGACCCGGCGACTCGGCGGATGCCGAGGGTCTGGAGCGGGCCCTGCAATCGGCCCTGGCCCGGAACGACCCGGACGAGGCCTGGCGCCTGGCGGGGCTCCGCCTGCGCGCGTAGGCTGGCACAGACAAACGCGGAGATCGCATGTCCTCTCGAAGCCGCATCACGATTCTCCTCGCGGCCCTCGCGCTCCGGCTGGGGGCCCAGGTCCCCACCCCCTCGGCCGAGCTGCGGCAGTACCTCAAGGTGGAGGCGCCGGTGGTGGCCCTGGTGCACGTGCGGGTGGTGGACGGCACCGGCGCCCCCGCCCGGGAGGACCAGACGCTGATCCTGCGGAACGGCCGCATTGAGGCCCTGGGAGCCAGCACCACCCTGGTGGCGCCGAAGGAGGCCCTGGTGCTGGACCTCGCGGGCCACACCGTACTTCCGGGCCTGGTGGGCATGCACAACCACCTGTTCTATACGCACTCCATCCATAGCGACGAGAAAGGCGGCGCCCTCGCGCCCGGGCGGCTCTTCGCCGAGATCGCCTACTCGGCCCCGCGCCTCTACCTGGCCTGCGGCGTCACCACCATCCGCACCACCGGAAGCCTGGAGCCCTACACGGACCTCAACGTGAAGCGCCAGATCGACGCGGGCCTGATGCCCGGACCGAAGATGGACGTGACGGGGCCCTACCTCGAGGGGCTGGAACCCATGACGCCGCAGATGTACGCCCTGCGGGGCCCCGAGGACGCCCGCCGCTTCGTGGACTTCTGGGCCGACGCGGGCGTGACCTCCTTCAAGGCCTACATGAACATCCGGCGGCCCGATCTCGGCGCCGCCATCCAGGCCGCCCACGCCCGGGGCCTCAAGGTGACCGGGCACCTGGGATCGATCACCTGGCCCGAGGCCGTGGCCCTGGGCATCGACAACTTCGAGCACGGTCCCGTGTACACGGACACGGAATTCACGCCGGGCAAGAAGCCCGATCAGGGCCCTTCGGTGGCCGCCTCCTGGGGTTCCTGGCTGAAGGTGGACGTGGCGGGCCCCGAGGTCCAGGGGCTCATCCGGGAGCTGGTGGCGAAGAAGGTGGCGGTCACCTCCACCCTGCCGGTCTTCGAGCTGGGCGTGCCCGGGCGCCCGCCCCTGCAGGCGCGGATGCTCGCGGCCATGTCCGCGGAATCCAAGGCCAGCTACCTGGCGGCCCGGGCCAAGGTCCCCACGGCCCCGAACGGCCGCGCCGAGCAGCTGCTCCGGAAGGAGATGGCCTTCGAGCGGGCCTTCGTCCAGGCCGGGGGCCAGCTGCTGGCCGGGCCCGATCCCACGGGCATGGGCGGCGTGCTGCCGGGCTTCGGCGACCACCGGGAGCTGGAGCTGCTGGTGGAGGCCGGCTTCACACCCCTGGAGGCCATCCGCATCTACACGGCCAACGGCGCGGCCTTCCTGGGCCGTCTGGATCGCATCGGCACTCTGGAGCCCGGCAAACAGGCGGACCTGGTGGTGGTGAAGGGCGACCCCACGCGGAAGATCGAGGACATCGAAAACGTGGTCACCGTCTTCAAGGACGGCCTCGGCTACGATCCCGCCAAGCTCCTCGACTCCGTGCGGGGGCACGTGGGCATCCGCTGAAGCGGCCCTAGTCCAGGTTCTGCGATGCGATCGGTGCCGCTTCTCCACGGTGGTGAATGACGCGCTGGGGATAGGGGATGTCGATACCGGCCTCCCGGAAGGCCATGAGGATGCGCCGGCGCAGCTCCCGGGCCACCTCCCACTGCTTGGCCGGGGCGGTCTTGGTGAGGGTCCGCAGGGTCACGGCGCTCTCCCCCAGGTCCTCCACGCCCAGCACCTGAGTGGGCTCCAGCACCCGGTCGGGCCAGGCCTCGGCCAGCTCCTTTCCGATGCGGGTCAGCAGCGCGATGGCCGCGTCGATGTCCGTATCGTAGCCGACGCCCACCTCGACCTTGGCCCGGGCGAACTCCTTGGAGAGCACCACCACCCGCACCACGGAGCCGTTGGGGATGAAGTGGGCCTTGCCCTCGGAATCGCGGATCTGGGTCACACGCAGGGTCATGCGCTCCACGGTGCCCGTGTGCTTCTCGTCCACGCTGATGATGTCGCCCACGCCGAACTGGTTCTCCATGAGGAGGAAGAACCCGCTGATGACGTCCTTCACCAGGCTCTGGGCCCCGAAGCCCAGGGCCACGCCCGCGATGCCGGCGCCGGCCACCAGAGGCCCGATGTTGACGCCGAACTCCTGGAGCGACATGAGCAGGAAGAAGACCACCGCCAGGACGCGCGCCGTGTTGTTGAGCACGGAACCCAGGGTCTCCGCCCGGCGCTCGGCGTCCGAGGTCACCTCCTCGTTCCCGTCGTCCACGGCCCGGCGCACGGCGCGGGACACCAGCTTCACGCTCCAGAGGATGGCCAGGCAGGCCGCTCCGACCATGAGCAGGTGCTCCAGCCGCGACCAGCCCACCCGGTCCATCCACGCCATGAAATGGTCGAAGCGCCGGACTTCGGTCTTGATCAGAGGCTGAAGGAAGAGAACGATCACGTCACCAGTCTACTTCCAGGAGGCTCTCGCAACCATGTGGGTCGCTCCAAGCGCTCTGGGAGAGCGCCTGGAGCGGGGCCCCACAGGGCGCGAATCACGCTTGTGAGAGAACGCGCCTCCCTACTTCCAGGACGCCCAGTAATTGAGATTCTCCACCAGCCCCGCGGCCGGCGTGGCCTTCAGGGGCCTGAAGGTGTCCACCATGACAGCCACCTCGTCCGTGCGATCCTTGGTGCGGCTGAGGGGGATGGCCTTGGGGTGCGGCCCGTGGTGGATGCCCTGGGGATGCCAGGTCACCATGCCCGCGCCGATGCCGTCGCGGCTGAAGAAGTGGCCCGCCGAGTAGAACAGCACCTCGTCGTAGTCGATGTTGGAGTGGAAGAAGGGCACGCGCATGGCGCCCTCCTCCTCTTCGAAGGGCCGGGGCAGGAAGGAGCAGATGACAAAGTTGGTCGCGATGAAGGTGGAGTGGGCGCTGGGCGGCAGGTGGTAGCGGGCGCTGACGACGGGCCGGATGTCCTTCACGTTGATGCGCCACACGGTGAGATCCCCCTTCCAGCCCACCACGTCCAGGGGATTGAAGGGGTAGAACACCTTCGTGATCTGGTTCTCCCGCTTGATGTGGACGGCCCACTCCCGCGGTGTGGCGTTGTAGGCCTCTAGCTCCGGCGTGTCCACCATAGCCGGATCGAAGATGGCGTTGGGCCCCAGCTGGTTGCGGTCGGGGATGGTGACCTCGCTGAAGCTCTCGATGAGCAGGTAGCGCTGGTCGCCGTCGGAGGGCAGGAAGCGGTACGTGGTGCCTCGGGGGATCACCAGGTAGTCACCGGTGGCGTAGGTGAGCGCGCCGAAGGTGGTCTCCAGCTTCCCGCCGCCCGCATGGATGTAGTAGACGTCGTCCCCGTCGGCGTTGCGGTAGAAGAAATCCATGGCCGAGGGCGCCACCCAGTGCAGGGCCACGTCCGCATTGTGGAGGATGCAGATGGGCGCGAAGGCCGCTTCCTGCGAGCCGAACATGGAGGCCCGGATCGCCTCATCCGCCGAAGGCTTCAGCCCGTTCAGGTCGTAGCTGTGGGGGCGCAGGGGACCCTCGATGTGAGTCCAATCCGTCACCGGGTGCAGACGGTAGAGGTGCGTGGTGCGGCCGTAGAAGCCCTGGCGCGCATGCTCCTCCTCGAACGTGCCCTGCGGCAGGTCCACATGCGCCTGGCGCGTATGCAGGCCCTTGCGCAGGGGGAAGAGCGGCGTTTCCTTCTTGGACATGGGAGCCTCGGGGAGCGGGCTCCCATTATCTCCAAATTCGAGCTCAATGCCTAAAGCAAGGACTCCACGAAGGTCGCCAAGGAAAGCCGAAAGGGCACGAAGCATCTTCCGCTTCGTGCCCTTAGTGCTCCCTTCGTGCCCTTCGTGGAGATCCTTTTCAGCCCTGCTTCTGCAGCCACCGGTTGTAGATCCACAGGCTGAGGGCGCTGCCGAGTCCGAAGAGGGTGAGGATGATCCAGCCGGTGGCGGCGGCCTTGGGATCGAGCTTCAGCAGGCCGTCCGGCTGCTTCACGGCCCCGGCGCACATGACCTGGTTGAAGAGCCAGGCGCCCGCCGGACCCCCCACCAGGCTGCCGATGGCCATGGGCAGGTTGGCGTAACCAAGGAATAGCCCCTCCTGGCCCTTGGGGGCGAGCGAGCCGATGTACTCGTAGAGGCGGCTGGAGGCGAACAGCTCGCCGAAGGCGATGAGGGCCACGGTCATCACGATGAAGAGGCTTCCGACCGGCAGCAGCACCTTCGCGGTGATGCCACCCGCCATGAAGAGGGGCGCCACATTGATGAGCATGGAGAGGCCGATGATCACCGTGCCCACGATGATGGACTTGATGGGGGGCAGCTTGCCGAAGAGCTTCGTGATGAGGAGCTGGAACAGCACGATGGTGATGGGGTTCGCCATGGTGTAGAGGTCCATGGCCGGGCTCAGCTCCACGGTCTTCTTCACGTAGAGCGGCAGCACGTTGTAGACCTGGTTGTAGATGAAGTAGAAGCCGCTGCTCACCAGCAGGAACAGCGCGAAACGGCCGCTGCCCAGTACCTTGAACATGCCCAGGAGGATCTCGGGGAGGGTGCGCTTGGGCTTGGCCGGATCCACGGCGGATTCAGGGTCCCGATAGAGCAGGGCCACCACGAGGAAGGCCAGCACCGAGGCCGCCATGGACACCAGGAAGATGGTGTCGAGCTTGCCGAGCTTGGTGCGGACGAAGAAGGCCGTGAGGCGGCCGAAGACGCTGCCGATGTTGATGACCATGTAGAAGATGGCGAAGGCCAGCGTGGCCTTGCCCAGGTGCGTGCGCTGCACGGTGCCCGCGATGCAGGGCTTCACGAAGGAGCCGCCGATACCCACGAGGAGGATGGCCAGGGAGACCGGCACCACCACGCCGGCCCCCGCCGTGACCTCCCGGCCGGCCTGGAGGGCCAGCACATGCCCGCCGAACCACACCGGGTAGCCCATGAGGAAGTAGCCGGCCACCAGCAGCACGCAGGCCAACAGCAGGCTGCGGCGGAAGCCGATCTGGTCCGCGATGGTGCCGCTGAGGATGGGCAGGAAGTAGACCAGGAACCAGAGCACCCCGTTCAGCGTGCTGGGCCAGTAGTCGCCGAGCCCCAGCCGCCCCAGGTAAATCACGATGAAGCTCGCCATGGAGTAGTAGGCGGCCCGCTCGAACAGCTCCGTCAGGTTCGCGTTCCAGTAGCTGGCAGGGAAGGAGTACTTCTCGCGGAAGGAGGGCTGGGCGGTCATGGCTACCTCGGGGTCGGATTAGTCTCGCATGGCGAGGTGTCCCGGGTTCGCGGATTCTGGTATCTCTGGCGGATGTCCCCCCGCCCTTTCCGCCGGTTTCGCTTCGCCTTGGCCCTGGTCCTGGGCTTGGCCTCCTTGGCCGCCGCGCCGCCTTTGTCCCCCGCCGCCCGGGCCCTTGTGGACCGCGCCTTCACCGACCTGGATCCCGCCCGCCCCGTGGTAGATATCCATGTCCACGCCCTCGGCCTCGGTCAGGACGGCGACGGGACCTTCGTGAACCCCGAGAAGCTGAGCTTCCGGCATCCCGCGAAGCGCCTGGGGACCAACCTCTACCTGAAGGCCACCGGCGTGAAGGGGCTCGATCACTTCGACCGCGACTACCTGGCCATCCTCGCGGCCCGGGCCCGGGCGTTCCCGCGTCCCGTGCGGATCCACCTCCTGGCCATGGATCGGGCCTACCGCGCCGACGGCACGCCGGATCCGGTCCGCACGGAGTTCCATGTGCCCAACGCCTACGTGCTGGACGCCGCTGCGGCATACCCCGACGTCTTCGTGCCCGTGGCCTCCATCCACCCGGCCCGGAAGGATGCCATCCAGGAGCTGGAGGCCTGCGCGACCAAGGGCGTCCGCCTGCTCAAGTGGCTGCCCAACACCCAGGCCATCGATCCCGCCGATCCCCGCTACAACGCCTTCTACCGCCGCATGAAGGAGCTGGGCGTGGTCCTGCTCACCCACGCCGGCGAGGAGAAGGCAGTGGCCGTGAAGGGCGCCCAGGCTCTGGGGAATCCGCTGCGCCTGCGCCGACCCCTGGACCTGGGCGTCACGGTGGTCGTGGCCCACTGTGCCAGCCTGGGCCGCAACGAGGACCTGGACCATCCCGGGAAGACGGTCTCGAACTTCGACCTGTTCCTGCGGCTGATGGATGAGCCCAGGTACCAGGGTCGTCTCTACGGCGACCTCTCCGCCATCACCCAGGTCAACCGCCTGCCACGCCCCCTGCAAACCCTGCTGGCCCGCGACCTGGACGACCGCCTGCTCAACGGCAGCGACTACCCGCTGCCGGGCGTGAACCTCGTCGTCTGGACCCGCCGACTCGTGGAGATGAAGCTCATCACCCCCGCCGAGCGGAGGGCCCTCAACGAGCTCTGGAGGGCCAACCCGCTCCTCTTCGACTTCGTGCTCAAGCGCACCCTGCGGGATCCCCGGACGGGCCGGCGCTTCGCGCCCGGCGTCTTCCAGCGGGATCCGGCCGCTCTCAGCGGATGAGCGCACCCCGCTCCGCCAGCAGCTCGCGGAGGACGGAGCGGTGGCAGTGCGATTCGTTCTCGCAGTAGCAGCCCACGGCCAGGTCCGTGCGATGAGACAGGGCCGCCAGCAGGTCCAGGAGCCGGGCCTTCTCGGGATGGCCCATCTCCGCCCGGTACTTCTTTTTGAAGGCCGCCCAGTCCTTGTCGCTCTCGGCGGCCTGGGCCTGCTTCACCAGCTCCTCGCTGGGCGCGGCCTCCGGCATCCACACATCGTAGAAGTCCCGGGAGGCGAACTCCGCCTTGGGCACGCCCCGGGGCGGGCGGCGCACCGTGCCGATCCGCAGGCCCTCGCCCGGGGCCCTCGGCGTTCCCAGTCGCACCACGCGGATGGCCATGGCTGCCTCCTTCAGTGATCTTCCGCCAGCTCAGTGAGGTGTAGCGTCACGGCGCCGCCGGGTTCCACGCGGTCCACGCCGGGCGGGATGACGGCCAGGGCGTTGGCGTCGAGCATGGACGAGAGGATGGCCGAGCCCTGGGGACCCGTGAGCCGCGCCAGGAGCTGGTCGCCTTCGCGGCGGGCCACGACCCTCAGGAAGGTCGTGCGGCGGTCGCCGGTCTTGCCGCGCCAGCCGTCCTCCAGCACCGCCTCGGCCGCGGGGCGATGCAGCACGGAGAAGCCCATGAGGCGCCGCAGGGCGGGCCGCACGTACTCCTCCACCATGAGCATGGCGGCCACGGGGTTGCCCGGAATGCCGAAGATGGGTTTCTCGCCCAGCATCCAGAACCCCAGCGGACCGCCGGGCTTCTGGGCCACCTTCCAGAAGACGCGGCGCGCGCCCAGCTCCTCCAGGATGGGCTTCACGAAGTCGTAGTCGCCCACGGAGATGCCGCCGGTGGTGAGTACGGCGTCGGCCGTCAACGCCTCGCGCAAGGCAGCGGTGAGCGTGGCGCGGTCGTCCCGCACCCGCGGGAAGGGCACTGGGATCGCTCCGCAGGCGGTCACCTGAGCGCAGATGCTGTGGATGTTCGCGTCGCGGATCCGGCCTGGGCCGGGCCGCTCCGAGGCGTCCACTAGTTCGTCTCCCGTGGTGAGCACGGCCACCCGGGCTCGCGGATGGACGGGCACGGCAGGTATCCCCACGGCGGCCAGCACGCCCAGGTCGCCGGGGCGCAGTGCGCGGCCGGGCGCCAGAATGGCCCGGCCCACCTGGATGTCCTCGCCCGCGTGGCGCACATGGACCCCTGTCCGCAGAGGCGCGCGGACCTCCGCCCAGTCTTGGCCGCGGGTCGTGTCCTCCACGGGCACCACCGTGTCGGCCCCCTCGGGCAGGGGCGCGCCAGTCATGATGCGCCAGGCGGTACCGGGGGTCACCGGGTGGTCAGGCGTGGCTCCGGCCGCCAGGTCCCCCAGAACGCGGAGGCGCACCGGTCGCTCCGCCGAGGCCTCGGCCAGGTCCTCCGCCCGCACGGCGTAGCCGTCCATGGCGGAGTTGGTGAAGGGGGGCACTTGTTCCTCGGAGGCGAGGGCCTCGGCGGCGGCCAGACCCAGGGCCTCGCCCAGGGGCACCCGCCGCGTGGGGAGGGGCGCCACGCGGTCCAGGATCAGAGCGAGGGCTTCGGCGGGGGTGGGCATCAGTCGGGGTACCTCAGGACCTTCCACTGGACGAAGGAGAAGTGGCGCCAGCTCCCGGTCATGTGGGATCCCACCGAGGCCACCAGGGTGGCGGCCAGGTACCAGGGCAGGCGGTGGGCCGGTTGGAGGAGGCCCGCGCCCAGCAGGGCCAGCTTCAGCAGCACAGCCACGCCGCTGCCCTGCACGAGGATGCCCATGTCCCGGGCGAGATCGATGGCGAAGAGGAGGGCACCGCTGGCCACCGTGAGCAGGATGGGTGCCTGCAGGGCCTCGAATCCGGCGCCGAAGGGGAGGGCCCCCACCACCAGGGCCATGGCGGCGATGTGGACGCTCCGCAGGACCAACTGCACGGGCCGCGCCCAGGGGAAGAACCGGGGGCGCTCCGGGAAGAGCCGCGCCCGGAGGGTGCGAGGGGCCGGCTTGTCCGCGCGCCTGTCATCCATCCCTCCCTTCTAGCAGATTCCCCTTCCCGCCCGTGCTGAAATGGGGTCGCCCGAGGTCCCCATGGCCAAGCCCGCCTCTCCTGCCGCGTCCATCCGCATCCGCATCGCCTACGGCACGGACATCGCCATCGGCCAGGGCAAGGCCGACCTGCTGGAGGCCATCGGGGAGACCGGCTCCATCTCCGCCGCGGCCCGGCACCTGGAGATGAGCTACCGCAAGGCCTGGATGCTGGTGGATGAGATGAACCAGTGCTTCCATGCGCCCGTGGTGGCCGCGGCCAAGGGCGGCCACCGGGGTGGCGGGGCGGTCCTCACCCCCACCGGCCAGGAGGCCCTGACCCGCTTCCGGGAGATCCAGGCCAAGGCCGCCGAGGCCATCGCCGGCGACGTGCGGGCCTTCCGGAAGCGGCTGCTGGACTGAGATCACAATCCCGCCGGCCGGCCCGGCCCAGCTTCGCCTTCCGTTGTATTCTTTCGGACACATTGGATGGAGGCCCCCATGCGGATCCCGAGATTCCCCGGCTGGACCTGGCTGCTCGCCGCATCCCTGACCTGCGGGGGCCTGGGCGCGGGACAGCCCGCCGTGAAGGCGGTCATCCTCGCCACCACCACCAGCACCCAGGATTCCGGCCTGCTGGACGAGCTGATCCCCCGCTTCGAGAAGCAGACGGGCTACGTGGTGAAGACCATCGCCGTGGGCTCCGGGCAGGCCCTCGCCATGGGGAAGAAGGGCGAGGCGGACGTGCTGCTGGTGCACTCGCCGGACGCGGAGAAGGCCCTCATGGCCGAAGGCTCCGGCGTGAACCGCCGCATCGTCATGCACAACGACTTCATCCTCCTGGGACCGGCCATGGACCCCGCGCATGTGCGCGGGAAGGGCGCCGTCGCGGCGCTCCAGGCCATCGCCGCCGGACACGCCCTCTTCATCTCCCGGGGGGACAACTCCGGTACCCATGCCCAGGAGAAGAAGCTTTGGGCCGCGGCGGGCCTCAAGCCCGAGGGCCAGGCCTGGTATCAGCAGACGGGCCTCGGCATGGGCCAGACCCTGGCCGTGGCCGCCGAGAAGCGGGCTTACACATTGTCAGACCGGGGCACCTACCTGGCCCTGCGGAAGAAACTCGGGCTGGAGATCCTCAGCGAAGGCGATGCGGCGCTCCTCAACGTCTACCACGTCATCGAAGTCAACCCGGCGCGGCATCCCAAGGTGAACACCTCCGGAGCCCGCGCATTTGCTGACTTCCTGGTGTCGAAAGATGTGCAGACCATCATCAAAGAATTCGGAATCGGCACCTTTGGATCACCGTTATTCTTTCCTGATGCCGGCAAGCCGGAATAGGCGAACCGGACGGAGGAAACCCCATGTCCAACGCCATCTTCAGCCTGCCTGAATCCCACAATGAGCCCATCCTCCCCTACGCGCCCGGATCCAAGGAGCGGGCCCTCCTGAAGGCCGAGCTGGAGCGCCAGTACGCCCTGGAGCTGGACATCCCGCTGATCATCGGCGGGAAGGAAGTGCGCACGGGCAAGACTCAGAAGGCCGTCTGCCCCCACGACCACCAGCACGTGCTGGCGCGCTACCACGAGGCCGGCGAGGCGGAGGTCCGCATGGCCATCGACGCGGCCCTGGCGGCCAAGAAGGACTGGGAAGCCACGCCCTGGGAGGACCGCGCCGCCATCTTCCACAAGGTGGCCAGCCTCATCTCCACGAAGTATCGCTACATCCTGAACGCCGCGACGATGCTGGGCCAGTCCAAGAGCGTTTACCAGGCGGAGATCGACAGCACCTGCGAGACGGCGGACTTCTTCCGCTACAACGCGAAGTTCATGGAGGAGATCTACAAGCAGCAGCCGATCTCCGATCCCCACGTGTGGAACCGCGTCCACTACCGGGCCCTGGAGGGCTTCGTCTTCGCCGTGACGCCCTTCAACTTCACCGCCATCGCCGCGAACCTGCCCACGGCCCCGGCCCTCATGGGCAACACCGTGGTGTGGAAGCCCGCCTCCACGTCGGTGGTGTCGAACCACTACCTCATGCAGCTCTACAAGGAGGCCGGCCTCCCGGACGGCGTCATCAACTTCATCCCCGGCCGCGGCTCCATGATCGGGAAGATCGCGCTGGAGGATCCCAACTTCGCCGGCCTCCACTTCACGGGCTCCACCGGCGTCTTCAATGGGATGTGGAAAACCATCAGCGGCAACCTGGAGCGCTATCGGAGCTATCCGCGCCTGGTGGGCGAGACCGGCGGCAAGGACTACGTCTTCATGCACGCCTCCGGCGACGTGGACGAGACCGCCGCGGCCATCGTGCGCGCGGGCTTCGAGTACCAGGGCCAGAAGTGCTCGGCCTGCTCCCGCGTCTACGCCCCAGCCTCCCGCTGGGCGGAGCTGAAGGCGCGCCTGCTGGGGCTGATGGGCGAGATCCGCATGGGCGACGTGCGCGACTTCCGCAACTTCTTCAACGCCGTCATCGACGAGGCCTCCTTCGACAACGCCATGAAGTACATCGAGCTGGCCAAGGCCTCCAAGGACGCCGAGATCCTCGTGGGCGGCAAGGGCGACAAGTCCAAGGGCTGGTTCGTCGAGCCCACCATCATCGTCACCACGGACCCCCGGTTCGTGACCATGCAGGAGGAGATCTTCGCCCCGGTGGTCACCCTCTACGTCTATGAGGACGCCAAGCTGGACGAGACGCTAAAGGTGCTGGACGAGACCTCGCCTTACGCGTTGACCGGCGCCATCTTCGCCCGCGACCGCTACGTGATCAACCGCCTCACGGATGCCCTGGCCAACACCGCCGGGAACTTCTACATCAACGACAAGCCCACCGGCGCCGTGGTGGGCCACCAGCCCTTCGGCGGGGCCCGGGCCTCGGGCACCAACGACAAGGCCGGCAGCTTCCTCAACCTGATCCGCTGGACCTCTCCCCGCACCATCAAGGAGAGCTTCACGCCGCCCCGGGACCTCAAGTTTCCCTTCCTCGAAGCCGAATAAAGGAGTGCCGTGGACCTGATCTGGGAGGGCCTTCGGAAGGCGCTGGAGCTGCTGCTCACGCTGGATCCCGAGGTCCTCCGGATCACCATGCTCTCCCTCGAGGTCTCCGGCCTGGCCACCCTCATCAGCCTGGTGATCGGCCTGGGCATCGCGATCCCCGTGGCCCTCACCGAGTTCCCCGGCAAGCGGCTGGTCATCGCCCTCCTCAACACAGGCATGGGCCTGCCGCCGGTGGTGGTGGGCCTCTTCGTCACCGTGCTGCTGTGGCGCAACGGGCCCCTCGGCTTCCTGGAGATCCTCTACACCCCCGCGGCCATGATCCTGGCCCAGGCGGTCATCGCCTCGCCCATCATCGCGGGCATCAGCCTCTCCGCCCTCCAGCACCTGCCGCCGGGCCTGAGGCTGCAGATCCTGGCGCTGGGCGCCTCGCGGCCCCAGATGGTGTGGCTGCTGCTCAAGGAGGCCCGCCTGCCCCTGCTGGCGGCCGTGATGGCGGGCTTCGGCGGCGTCATCTCCGAGGTGGGCGCCTCCATCATGGTGGGCGGCAACATCAAGGGCCAGACGCGGGTGCTCACCACGGCCACGGTCATGGAGACCAGCAAGGGCAACTTCGAGGTGGCCTTCGCCCTCAGCATCCTCCTGCTCGTGCTGGCCTTCACGGTGAATGCCGTGCTCACGCACCTGCAGCAGCGGAACCGGCCCCGATGAGCCGCGCGACCGTCCTGGAAGCGCGGAACCTCAAGGTCCACCGGGGCCAGACGCAGGTCCTCGACGTGCCCGCGCTGGACTTGCGCGCCGGCGAGGTGCTGGCCCTCATGGGCCCCAACGGCGCCGGCAAGAGCACGCTGATGCTGGCCCTGGCGGGCCTGCTGCCCCTCTCGGGAGGGAGCCTCCGCTTCAAGGGCGCGGAGCTGGCCGGGCGGCCGGAGCGTGAGGCCTACCGGCGCCGCATGACCATGGTCTTCCAGGACCCACTCCTCTTCGACGCCACCGTGGCCCAGAACATCGCTACGGGCCTCAAGCTCCGGGGCGCCCCCGCCACCCTGCGCGAGCCCGCCGTGCGTGCCTGGGCCCAGCGCCTGGGCATCGGGCACCTGCTAGGTCGCCCGGCCCGGCAGCTCTCCGGCGGCGAGGCCCAGCGCACGGCCCTCGCCAGGGCCTTCGCCCTGGGGCCGGAGATCCTCTTCCTGGACGAGCCCTTCGCCTCCCTGGACGCCCCCGCCCGGGAGGGCCTCCTGGACGACCTGGGCCGCATCCTGGCGGAAACCGGCAGCACCGCCGTCCTCTCCACCCACGATCAGGCCGAGGCCGCGCGCCTCGGGCACCGGCTGGCCGTGATGAAGGACGGGGTCATCCTCCAGACCGGGGGTCTGCGGGAGGTTATGAACCATCCCGAGGATCCCTTCGTGGCCGCCTTCGTGGGCATGGAGACCCTGCTCAAGGGCCAGGTGGCTTCCAGCGGCGGGGGCCTCCTCACCCTGCGCCTCGGCAGGGGCGGAGACGGCCATGAGGTCCTGGCTGTGGGTGAGGCGCGGCCCGGTCAGACGATCCTGGTGGGCATCCGGCCGGAGCACGTGGCCCTTTCTTTACACTCCGACAAATCCAGCAGCGCCCGGAACGCCTTCCCGGGCACCGTCACGAAGGTCGTTCCCCGGGGGCCCTTCTTCAAGGTGGAGCTGGATTGCGGCTTCTTCCTGGCGGCCTATGTGACCGCGCAATCCCTGGCAGAACTCGAACTTGGGCCTGGCTCCACCATCGTCGCCTCCTTCAAGGCCACGGCGGCCCACCTCATCCGGCGGGAGGGCCTCGAGTCCGAAGTGTGACCGCGTCCATTGCCGGGGGTCCGAGCCCGGACTAGCCTCGCATCTGGGGTGGTCCCAACCACTCCCGATTGGCGTGTCGTCAAAGGTCCGTTCCCGGAGGCCTCCGAGCCATGAAACAGCTGGTGATCGATTTCCAGAAGTGCGATGCAGGACGCAACTGCAACCATGAGTGCGAGATGGAGTGCGCCATCAAGGTCTTCAAGGTGGACGACCCCGCCCAGGCGGCCCTCCAGATCAAGGCCTACGAGGAGGGTGGCGGCAAGGCCATCCTCTGCGACCAGTGCGGCGACTGCATGGTGGTCTGCCCCTCCGAGGCCCTCAAGCGCAACAAGCTGGGCGTGGTGATGATCGACAAGCAGCTCTGCGTGGGCTGCTACATGTGCATCGGCTTCTGCGAGAAGGACGCCTTCATGCGGAATCCGGATTGGATCGTCCCCCACAAGTGCACGTCCTGCGGCGTCTGCGTGAAGGTCTGCCCCCACGGCGCCCTCTCCATCGTCGACGTGCCCGAGCCGGCCGTCCGGATCATCTGAAGGAGTTCGTCATGAGCCAGCTCGTCTTCGACCCCACCAAGGTGATGGACATCGACTACACGAAGCGCACGGAGTACCTCGACCGGCTCGAGGCCCTCCGCGCCGGGATGCGCACCCTCAAGGAGGTGCCCTTCCAGCCCAGCCTGCCGGACAAGGGCTATACCAACCGCACGCTCTACGTGAACGTGGGCAACCTCGAGGTCACGGAGAAGCCCGTCACCCAGCAGATGAAGGACGTCTTCATCGGCGGCCGCGGCTTCGGCCTCTACCACCTGTGGAACGCCGTGAAGCCCACCACCCGCTGGAACGATCCCGAGAACGAGATCGTCATCAGCCCCGGCCCCGTGGCCGGCATGACCCAGTACGCGGGCACCGGCAAGTCCCTGGTGGTGAGCCTCTCGCCCCAGACGGACATCCCCATCGACTCCAACGTGGGCGGCTTCTACGGTCCCCTGCTGAAGTTCTCGGGCTTCGACGCCCTGGAGCTCCAGGGCAAGGCCGACAAGGACGTCATCCTCTTCGTGGACGGCGTGAAGGGAATCATCCGCATTGAGGAAGTCGAGGGCGGCCCCGAGGACAGCCACGTGCTGGCCGAGCTGCTTACGCACATGTACGCGGAGGACGAGAAGGACCTGCCGAACGTCTCGGTGGTCTCCAGCGGCGCCGCCGCGGCCCACAGCCTCATCGGCATGCTGAACTTCTCCTTCTACGACCGCCGCCGCAAGTGCGTGCGCTTCAAGCAGGCCGGACGGGGCGGCATCGGCACCGTGTTCCGGGACAAGCGCATCCGCGCCCTCGTGGTGCGTGGCCCCAAGGTCGCGGGTGACCTCAACCACCCGGTGGATCCCGAGACCATCGCCAAGACCGGCATCAAGTACCACAAGGAGATCCGCGAGAACGACGGCGGCCAGTGCATGATGCGCCGCAACGGCACGGCCCACATCGTCGAGATCATGGACGCCTACGACCTACTGCCCGTCCACAACTTCCAGTACGGCTCGCACCCGGATGTGCACAAGATCGACTCCGCCTACTGGCAGCAGCGCTGCACCCAGGCCACCGTGGACGGCTGCTGGTACGGCTGCTCCATGGCCTGCGCCAAGGGCGCCGACGGCCTGGTGCTGAAGACCGGCCCGTACAAGGGCGACATGGTCACCGTGGACGGTCCCGAGTACGAGAACGCGGCGGGCCTCGGCTCCAACTGCGGCGTGTTCGACCCCGACTACCTGCTGGAGCTGAACTTCTACTGCGACACCTACGGCATCTGCACCATCACCTGGGGCACCCTCACGGCCTTCGTGATGGAGTGCTACCAGCGAGGCATCCTGAACAGGGAGCGCACCTGCGGCCTGGAGATGACCTGGGGCAACGCCGAGGCCGACCTCGAGATGATGCACCAGATGGCGCGGGGCGAGGGCTTCGGCAAGATCGCCGGCATGGGCGTGAAGAAGATGAAGGAGTACTTCATCAAGCAGGGCTGGGGCGATCCGCAGCTCATCAACGACATCGGCATGGAGAACAAGGGCCTCGAGTACTCCCAGTACATGTCCAAGGAGTCCCTGGCCCAGCAGGGCGGCTACGCGCTCACCAACAAGGGCCCCCAGCACGACGAGGCCTGGCTGATCTTCATGGACATGGTGAACAAGCAGATCCCCACCTTCGAGGACAAGGCGGAAGCCCTCTACTACTTCCCCCTGTTCCGCACCTGGTTCGGCCTCAACGGCTTCTGCAAGCTGCCCTGGAATGATGTCGTCCCCGCCAACAACTCCGAGCAGCCCGAGGCCCACAAGGTGCCCGAGCACGTGCAGAACTACGTGGACCTCTTCAGCGCCACCACGGGCGTGAAGATCGACAAGGAGGAGCTGATCGTCCAGTCCGCCAAGGTCTACAACTTCCAGCGCGTGTTCAACATCCGCATGGGCAAGGGCCTGAGGCTCCACGACGCGGCGCCCTACCGTTCGCTGGGCCCCGTGACGAAGGAAGAGTACGAGTCCCGCGCCGAGCGCTACGACCAGCAGATCGTCACCGAGATGGGCCTGGATCCCGCGGGCAAGAGCACCGAGGAGAAGATGGCCCTGCACCGCACATGGCGCACGGGCCGCTTCTCCAAGCTCATGGACAGCGTCTACGCCCGCCGCGGCTGGACGTCCAACGGCGTGCCCACCCTGGAACGGCTGAAGGAGCTGGGCCTCGACGCCTTCCCCGAGGTCGTGGATGTGGTCAAGCAGCACCTCTAAGAGAATCGGCCGCGCATGCGGCCGATTCTCGTCCGGACAGGCAACAGCGCGAATGATGCGGGTCCAAGAAGAACCCCT
>NZ_JAKZLC010000007.1:117776-145450 GCF_022808815.1 Geothrix paludis
CCCCCCGCGCCCGCCCCGGTGGGTGTGTTGCACCCACCCCCCCCACCCCCCCCCCCCCCCCCCCCCCCCCCCCCCGATTCTCTTCCTGAAAGGCAACAGCGCGAATGATCCTGGTCAATGAAGAACCGCTGGCATGGCACGAGGGCATGACCGTGCGGGACATCCTCCGCGCCCGGAACTACCGCTTCCCCATGCTCGTCATCCACGTGAACGACGCGCTGGTGGCGAAGGCCGACTACGACACCACCACGGTCCCCGACGGGGCCGTGGTGAAGGTCATCCACCTCATCAGCGGAGGCTGATTCAGAGGGCGTTCAACCGCGGGAGGAAGATGGTGAACCGGGAGCCCTTCCCCGGTTCGCTGGCCACCTCCATGCGGCCCTCGCCTTCCTCCACCAGCGCCTTGAGGGAGGGCAGGCCCAGCCCGGTGCCTTTGCCGGGGGCCTTGGTGGTGAAGAAGGGATCGAAGATGCGGTCGAGGATCTCCGGGGGCATGCCGATCCCGGAATCGACCACATCGATCCGCGCCATGGCGGCCCCGGGCCCGTCGATCCCCGCGCGGATGGCGAGCTTTCCGCCCTCGGCCATGGCATCCCGGGCGTTGGCCACCAGGTTCACCAGCATCTGCTCCAGCCGGAGCCTGGAGCTCTGAACGACCAGGGCGTCGGAAGGCGCCACCTCGATGCACAGCTCCATCGTCCGGGGAATGAGGAGGCGCAGCGTCGCCTCCATGTCCCGCAATTCCTGGCCCAGATCCACGGGCGCCAGGTCCTCGGACTCGCGGCTCACGAACCGCATGAGGCGGCTGGTCAGGGTGGCGGCGCGGCTGGCGGCGGAGGTCATTCTCTGGAGATCCTCCGAGCCCGCGGGCCGGCCTTCCTCCATGTTCATGAGGGCCAGCTCCGCGGAACTCTTCAGGACGCTCAGGAGGTTGTTCAGATCGTGGGCCAGCCCGGCGCCCATAAGGGCCAGCGTGTTCATGCGCTCCGTCCTCAGCAGGGCCTCCTGGGCATGCTCGAGGGCCTCCGTCCGGTGCTGGACCCGCTCCTCCAGGGTCCGCCGGGCGGCCCGGAGGTCCAGGATGGCCAGGAACTGGCGGAGGAGCAGCAGGGCCACCATCACCAGGAAGATGCCGATGGCCCCGCGCATCTGATGGAGCGGCCCCCGGGGCAGGAGGGCCGCCAGGACGAGGATGGCGGCGAGGACCGGCAGGTAGGGGAACAGCCGCACCAGCCGCTTCCCGTCGGTCGCCCGCGAGGCCCGCGACACCTTGGGCTGCGGAGACCAGGCCGCCAGGCCCTGGAAGAACGGGATCCCTCCGGCCACGGGGATCCAGGCGTGGGGCGAGGTGACGGCAGGGAGGCCGGCCAGGGTCCAGCAGGACAGGGCCGAGAGCCAAGCCAGGGCCGAGGCGGACAGCCATCCGAGGGGGCCACGGATGAGGCCGGGGTGATAGGAGGTCATGAAGACCAGGCCACCCCCGAGAAGGGCCGCGTTGAGGTAGGCCGCCAGGACCCGGAGGCCCATGCCTTGGCTCGAGGCGCGCAGCGAGCCCTGCACGCCCATCGCGAGGAGCAGGAAGAGGAGGGACGTGGCGAAGATGAGGCTGTCCAGGGCCCGCCTGCGGAACAGGCTGCCCGGCCCCGGCTCCTTCGGAAAGCTCAGGACGCCCGCCAAGGCCAGGATGCCCGTGGCCAGGCTCAGGAGGCTGACCAGGAAGGTGATCTCCGGCAGGGCCTGCCCGTGGCTGATGAAGGTGAGGAGCAGGCTGGGCACCTCGAAGAAGGCGGACACGGCCAGTAGCAGCCAGGCCATCCGCTCGCCCGAGGGGGCCCGCCAGGCCCGGTGGCTCAGGCTCAGGAAGGCCAGGATCTCCAGGAGCATGTAGCCCAGGGGCCAGGCATGGATGCGCTGGGCCGCCGGAAGGGCCAGGTGCGCCAGCGTCACGCCGAGCCAGGTCGCGACCAGGGCTCCCCGAGCCGCACGGGCCAAGGCGCCGCCGCCCCCAGGAGACACGGGAGCCGCCGCTGGGTCAGACGGATGGAGACGGGGGGTTGGCCCGGGCACTGGTCAGCCTCACGGTTAATTCTGCCTAGAGTCTACCCGAGTGCCCCTGGAATGGCCCTGCTGAAACCCGGCCGGCGGATTCAGAGTTCCAGGGTGATGCCCTGGGCCAACTCCACCTGGCCGCTGAAGTTGATGGCGCTGGTCTGGCGGCGCATGTAGGCCTTCCATGCGTCGGAACCGCTCTCGCGGCCGCCGCCGGTCTCCTTCTCGCCGCCGAAGGCCCCACCGATCTCCGCGCCGCTGGTGCCCGTGTTCACGTTGGCCAGGCCGCAATCGCTGCCGGCCGCGGAGAGGAACAGCTCGCTCTCGCGCTGGTCGTTGGTGATGATGGCACTGGAAAGGCCCTGGGACACGCCGTTCTGGAGGGCGATGGCCTCCTCGATGGTCCGGTAGGTCATGAGGTAGAGCACCGGCGCGAAGGTCTCCTCCTTCACGATGGGCAGGTTGCCGGACACCTCGGCGAGGCAGGGCGTGATGTAGCAGCCGCCGGTCAACCCTGAGGTGGGCGGCAGCTTCTCGCCACCGAATAGGACCTTCCCGCCCTGGGCCTTCACAGTCTCGATGGCCGCGAGCATGGTCTCCACGGCGCCCTGGTCCACCAGGGGGCCCATGAGGTTCTCGTCCTGGCGCGGATCGCCGATGGGCGTTTTGCGGTAGAGATCCAGCAGGCGGTCGCGGAAGGCCGGGTAGATGGACTCGTGGACGATGACGCGGCGGGTGGAGGTGCAGCGCTGACCGGAGGTGCCGATGGCGCCGAAGTAGATGGAGCGCAGCGCGATCTCGAGGTCGCCCTTCTCGCTGACGATCACGGCGCCGTTGCCCCCCAGCTCCAGGATGTGGCGCCCGAAGCGCTCCTGCACCAGCTTGCCCACGTGCCTGCCACCGGGAACGGAGCCCGTGTAGGACACCAGGGCCACGCGCGGATCGGTGTTGATGAGGTCGCCGATCTCGCTGCCTTTGCCGATCACGAGGCTGCAGATGGCTGGATCGTAGCCGAAGTCGCGCAGCACCTTCTCGGCGATCCGGGTGCAGGCGATGGCGGTGAGGGGCGTCTTGGAGGAGGGCTTCCACAGCACGGTGTCGCCGCAGACCAGGGCCAGGGCCGTGTTCCAGCTCCAGACGGCCACGGGGAAGTTGAAGGCCGTGATGACGCCCACCACGCCCAGGGGATGCCACTGCTCCTGCAGGCGGTGCTGGCGGCGCTCGCTGGGCATGGTGAGACCGTAGAGCTGACGGGAGAGGCCCACGGCGAAGTCGCAGATGTCGATCATCTCCTGGACCTCGCCCAGGCCCTCGCGCAGGGCCTTGCCCATCTCGAGGCTCACGAGCATGCCCAGGGCCTCCTTGTGCCTGCGCAGCTCATCGCCCAGGGCCCGCACCACCTCGCCCCGCTTGGGCGCGGGCACCAGCTTCCAGGAGGCAAAGGCCGCATGACAGCGGGCCAGGACGGCCTCGAATTCCGCGGGCGTCACATTGACCACGTCCGCCAGCTTCGCGCCGTCGATGGGGGACACCACGGCCTGGGCTTTCCCGCTTCCGATCCATTCGCCCGAGAACCCGCCCCGATTCGAATCCGACATGCCCAGCGCCTTCAGGACGTCCTGCATGGCCGCACCTCCCTATGGCATTTGTATCTTTTTTTGTGTCAATTATGAAATTCATTCGATTCACGCTCGGCATGAATATGATTCATGATTATGGACGCCCTCCTGGATCTCCCCCAGCTCCGCACCTTCTTCACCCTGGCCCAGACCGGCAGCTTCACCGCCTGCGCCCGCCGGCTGAACCGCACCCAGTCCGCCGTCAGCCACGCCATGGCCAAGCTGGAGGAGCTGGCCGGCGTCCGCCTCCTGGAGCGCCGGGGGCGCAGCCTGGGCCTGACCGAGGAGGGCCGCCGGCTCTACCAGGCCTGCGAGCAGGTCTTCGCGACCCTGGACGCGGCCTCGGAGGACCTGCGCCGCCACCAGAGCCTCTCCAAAGGCCGTCTGCGGGTGGGCGCCACGGTGGAGTTCGGCAGCAGCATCCTCATGCGCCACATGCAGCCCTTCCTGGCCGCGAACCCGGATCTGGAGATCGACTTCACCCTCAACCACGACCTTCTGGCGCCCCTCCTGCGCGACGACCTCGACTTGATCATCGATTGCCAGGAGCACCTGCTGCCTTCCTTGAAGAAGACCCCTCTCTTCCGGGAGACCTACGTGGTGGCCTGCGCCCCTGCGTTCCGCAAGGCGCACCGCATCCGGGTCCCCGGCGACCTCGGGCGGTGCCCGGTGCTGTCCCTCGACAAGGCCGGAGCCTGGTGGAACCGCTTCCTCATGGCCGTCCCCGGCCGGGACCAGCCCCAGCTGGAGCGGTTCATCGCCATCGACCACATCCGCGCGATGATCCACGCGGCGGCGGAAGGCATGGGCGCGCTGCTGGTGCCGCGCTACAGCGTGCTGGAGGAGCTGGAGCGGGGCGACCTTGTGGCCCTCTTCCCCGCCATCCGCCCCGCCGAGGACCGCTTCTCCATCTACCAGAAGAAGGTGAAGGCCGGCCAGGAGAAACAGAAGCTGCTCACGCGCTACCTGCAGGGGCTGAGCCCGGCCGAGTTCGGATCTTAGCGGAAGGCCGCCTCCAGGGCCATTTCGAGGCAGGCCAGCGATGGTGGCGCCAGCAGCCCGTGGTCATCTTCGAGGACGTGGAGGATGGCGCCCGGGTTCCGCGCCGCATAGGCTTCGCTCTCTAGCAGAAGGACGGATTCGTCCGCCCGGCCGTGGAGGATCACCGTGGGCACGGGAATGCGCCAAGCCTCATCGCCCTGCCAGCGCGGGAGGTCCCGGAGCAGGTCCGGACCCAGCCGCAGGGGCCGCCCCTCGCCGTGGTGGAAGACTTCCATCTCCCCGCGCTCCCGATAGGCGGCCCAGGCGGGATGCGTCATGCGGCGCGAGGCGAAGCCGATGGCCGGAGCCAGGAGGAGCAGGGAGCGCAGCGGGCTGCCCCGGTGCGCCACCGCCGTGGCGACGAACCCGCCCAGGGAACTCCCCACCAGCATCGGCGGCTCGGGCAGGCTCCGCACCAGCGCCTCCACGGCCTCCACCTGAGCCGTGACCGTGAGGGCCTCGAAGGACGGCAGGTTCAGGTCCGGCGCATGGAAGGCGATCCCGCGGGCTTCCGCCCACTGCCGCGTGAAGCGCCCCTTGTTCCCGTTGGGGGCGGAGGAGAAGCCGTGGAGGTAGATGAGGGCCATGATTGATCATGCGCTCGGAGGGAGCCAAACCGCGATGCGGTTTGGCTCAGGGCTGCCAGCTTCGCTGGCGGCAGAAGATTCCCTTTCACGAAGAAGGCCGCCTTCCGGCGGCCTTCTTCCATCTGCAAAGCGCAGCTTTGCAGCCAGTCCCTACTTACATCTGATCCTTCAGACCCTTCGCCGTCTTGAAGACAACCTTGCGGCCTGCGGGGATCTGGATGCTCTCGCCGGTCTTGGGGTTGCGGCCCATCTTCTCCTTGGTGGCGCGCACTTCGAAGGTGCCGAGGCCGAAGAGGTTGACGCGCTGGCCGGAGAGCAGGGTCTCCACGATGTGGTCGCGGACGCCGTCGAGAATCGCCTTGGCGCGGGCCTTGGAGAGGTCCTGGGCCTCCGCCAGGGTGGCGGCGAGTTCGGCGATGCCGAGGGTTTCAGGCTTGGCAGTGGTCTTCGCCATGGATGGACTCCTTGGGATGGGGTGTGGCGGGATCCGACGACGCGGAATCCCGGCAGGACCAGCGCCTCCGCGAGGAGCCGGCCGGGTGGGGGGATGGGTTCTGGGCGGGCCTACTCGGCCGCGGTGGCGGTGACTTCGAGGCTGACCTTGGCGTGCACGCCGCTGTAGAGGCGGACATCCACGGTGTAGGCGCCGGCATCCTTGATGTGGGGCACGGTGATGTCGCGGCGATCAAGGGTGAAGCCCTTGCCCTTGAAGAGTTCGGCGACATCGGCGTTGGTGACGGAACCGAAGAGGTGACCGTTCTCGCCGGCCTTCTTGGCCACGGCGAGGCTCACGGCCTCGAGCTTCTCGGCCAGGCTCTTGGCGTCGGCCAGTTCCTTGGCGCGGAGCTTCTCGGCGCGGATCTTCTCGAGCTCGATCTGGCGCTTGTTGCCGGCGGTGACGGGCAGGGCCATCTTGCGCGGCAGCAGGAAATTGCGGGCGTAGCCGTCCTTGACGTTCACGACATCGCCGCGGGCGCCGAGGCTGGGCACGTTCTCGATGAGGAGGATTTCCATGGGAACTCCAGGAATAGAATGGGTGGATGGGGGGGCCGGCCAGCGCTGCTTGCCCGCGTTGTCCCCGCTTGGGTGAGACGGCGTCCTGCGCCGTCAGGGCCGGATTCCCAGGAACCCGCCCTGTCCCCCGGTGGGTTCAGGCCGATCAGAAAGTCCAGTTTATCCACGGATCGTCCGATACCCAACCAGGGATTTCCGGATCGAGGGGGCTCCGTTCATGAACAGCCAGGATCACCGCCGCGAGACCCGTGTCGTCACCGGCCCTGAATTCACCATCTCGTTCAGCCTGAATGGCTACGACTTCCGGGAAGTCCGCATCATGAACCTGAGCGCGGGCGGCTGTTTCGCCCTCGTCCTGGGGCGGACCGCCCGCTTCTTCCTGCCGGGAACGACCCTCGACGACCTGGTGCTCGGCCATCCCGACCTTCCCAAGCACCCCATCACGGCGACCGTGGCCTACATGCTGGGATACTCCGCCAGCGGCCAGACGGAGGAGCAGGTGGGGATGGGCCTGCAGTTCCGGGACGTGCCCCCCGCCACCCGGGAGGCGCTGGCCACCTGGGTGGAGAGGGTCACAGCCGCCGGGGGGGCCGGGGCCTGAACCTCCGGGGCGCTACTTCTTGCCGAAGAAGGCCAGGATCGCCGTCGCTGTCTCTTCGAGCATGGCCGCCGTCATCTCGGGGTAGACCGGGAGGCTGAGCACTTCCTTGGCGGCGAGCTCGGACTCGGGCAGCTGGCCGGTCTTGTACCCGAGGTCCTTGAAGCAGGGCTGCTCGTGGAGGCAGATGGGATAGTAGATCGCGCTGCCGATGCCGCGCTCCTTGAGGTGGGCCTGCAGCGCGTCGCGCTTGCCGCCCTTCACGCGGATGGTGAACTGGTTGTAGATGTGACGGCCATCGGGGACCACTTCGCGGGGCAGCACGGCCTCGTCGGCGGTCAGGCCCTTCATGCGCTCCAGGTACCAGGCGGCGTGCTTCCGGCGCCCCTCGTGCCAGCCGTCCAGCATGGGCAGCTTGGCGCGGAGCACTAGGGCCTGGAACTCGTCCATGCGCCCGTTCATGCCCACCTCGTGGTGCATGTAGACCGGCTCCATGCCGTGGACACGGATGCGCCGCACGCGCGCGCCCAGGGTGGCGTCGTCGCGGATGGCGGTCATGCCCGCGTCGCCGAAGGCGCCGAGGTTCTTGGTGGGATAGAAGCTGTAGGCGGTCATGTCGCCGAACTGGCCCGCGGACTTGCCCCAGCCCTTGGCGCCCAGGCTCTGGCAGGCGTCCTCCAGCACCGGGATGCCGTGCTTCTTCGCCACGGCCATGATGGCGGGCATCTCCGCCAGCTGGCCGAAGAGGTGCACAGGCATGATGGCCTTGGTCCGGGACGTGATGGCGGCTTCCACCAGGGCGCCCGACGCGTTGAAGGTGGCCGGATCCAGGTCGATGAAGACGGGCTTGGCGCCCAGGCGCGAGACCACGCCCGCCGAGGCGAAGAAGGTGAAGCTGGGAACGATCACCTCGTCGCCGTGGCCGATGCCCAGAGCCATGAGGGCGGCCAGCAGGGCGTCCGTGCCGCTGGACATAGCGACGGCGTGGGCGGCGCCGGCATAGGCGGAGATCTCGGCCTCCAGGCCCTTCACGTTCTCGCCCAGGATGAACGAGGAGCGGTCGATGAGGCCCGAGAGCCCCTCCAGCACCTTGGCCTTCACGGCGGCATTCTGCGGGGCAAGCTCAAGCATCGGGACGGCCATGGGAGCCTCCAATCAAGGTTTTCAAGTATGGCAGCGGAAGGGGCCAGATTCTGTCACATCCAGGCGGGGTTTCACCGCAGAGAACGCGGAGGAAGATCGCCTTGGTTCTTCCCTGCGCTCTCCGCGTTCTCCGCGGTTGGCGTTTATTCCTTTTCCTCGCTCTCCGACGGCTTCGCCGGGCGCATGAGGGGGAACAAAATGACGTCGCGGATGCTGGCGCTGTTGGTGAGGAGCATGACCAGGCGGTCGATGCCGATGCCTTCGCCGCCGCAGGGGGGGAAGCCGTGCTCCAGACTGGTGACGAAGTCCATGTCCAGGAGCATGGCCTCGTCGTTGCCGGCGTCCCGCTCGGCCATCTGGGCCTGGAAGCGGCCCATCTGGTCGACGGGGTCGTTCAGCTCGGAGTAGGCGTTGGCCAGCTCCATGCCGCCGACGAAGAGCTCGAAGCGGTCCACGAAGCGGTCGTCGCCTTCGAGCGTCTTCGTGAGGGGCGACAGCTCGATGGGATAGTCCGTGATGAAGGTGGGCTGGATGAGCTGCTTCTCCGCATGGTGCTCGAAGAGGTCGCCCAGCAGGGTGCCCACGGTCTTGGCGCCGGCATCCTCGATGTGGACGGCCTTGGCCAGGGCGCGGACGCTGTCGCCGTCCTCCAGCAGGTGCCGGTCGACGTGGCCGTACTCGGCGATGGCGTCCTTGAGGGTCAGGCGCCGGAAGGGCTTGGCGTAGGAGATGGGCTGCTCGCCCCAGGGAAGCGTCTCGGAACCCATGACGTCCCGCGCCAGGCCCGAGATCAGATCCTCCGTGAGGGCCATCATGTCGCGGAGATCCTGGCCGGCGGCGTAGAACTCCATCATGGTGAACTCGGGATTGTGGCGGACGCTCAGCCCCTCGTTCCGGAAGTTGCGGTTGATCTCGAAGACCTTCTCGAAGCCGCCCACGATGAGCCGCTTGAGGTACAGCTCTGGCGCGATGCGGAGGTAGAGGGACATGTCCAGGGCGTTGTGGTGCGTGATGAAGGGCCGGGCCGTGGCGCCGCCGGGGATGGGCTGCATCATGGGCGTCTCGACTTCCAGGTAGCCCTGGTCCTCCATGAAGCGCCGGATGCCGCTCACGATGCGCGACCGGGTCTGGAAGGTCTTCAGCACGTCGCCGTTGGAGATGAGGTCCAGGTACCGCTGGCGGTAGCGCTGCTCCTTGTCCTGGAGGCCGTGCCACTTCTCAGGCAGGGGCAGCAGGGCCTTGGACAGGAACTGGACCTCCTTCACCCGCACGCTCAGCTCGCCGGTCTTGGTGCGCATGAGGGGGCCAGTGACGCTGACGAAGTCGCCCATGTCCAGGAGCTTGAGCACGTCCCAGCCGGGCTCGGCCACGTCGTCCTTGCGGAAGAAGGCCTGGAGCTTCTCGCCGTTCTCTGTGAGGTGCGCGAACACGCTCTTGCCCATCTCCCGGATGGTGAGCACCCGGCCCATGACCGACACGGTTATCCCCAGGCCCTCGAGCTTCTCGTTGGGCCAGGCCTCGGCATCTGCGTAAGTCGCGGTCAGGTCCGAGATCCCGTGGGTGCGCTTCGCCTTCCGCGGCCAGACGTCCAGTCCCAGAGCCTTGAGCTTGTCGAGCTTCTCAAGGCGGATGTCGCGGTACTGGTTGGGCTGCATGGGAGCTCCGGCACGAATCATCTAGTTTACAGGCAGGTCAGCTCCCGTCGAAGCGGTAGGCCACGTAGGCGGAGATGTCCGGAGCCGTGAAGGTGCCGGCTTCTTCGCTGAATCCGAAGCGCCAGCGGGGCAGCCGCGTGTGGCGGAGGGTCCAGTGCTGCTGCCACCCCGCCCGGTCCAGCCGCGCCAGGCCCGTGCGGTAGGGACTGCCGGCGTAACCCACGCTGACCTCCAGGCCGAGGCCGTCGATGAGGCCCGGGCCCTGGCCCAGCCAGGCCACCGTGGCCCAGGCCCGGTTGAAGGAGGTGTGGTCCATGACCTCCCGCAGCGGGCTGTGCTGGGGAAGCCCCAGCATCACGCGCTCCGCCTGGCCGAAGAGCTTGATGCGGCCCAGGCGCTTCCAGGCCGCGGCGCCCACCAGGCCGTCGGTGCCCCCGTCTCCGGAGAAGTCGGACTGCCTGCCCGTGGGCAGCTGGAGCGACGCGCCGACGCGCCCGCCCGCATCCGCGGTGCCGAAGGGTCGCACCCACGCCACATCCAGATCCATCAGGGCCACGCCCGGCCGGCTCAGGTCGCCGATCACGCGGCCGTCCCGCTCCAGGTGGTAGACCAGGCGGTTCTTCGGCGCGTCCTCCCGCCCGCCCTGGGGCAGGTTGAGCAGCTTGTGCCAGTTCGCGATGGCCTGATCCGCGATGCCGCCGGATCGCGAGGCGACGCGGGTGCGGACATTGATCCGGGAGGACCCCGCCTTCACGGCCCAGTCCCAGGTCAGCTGCCACTCCTCGCCATCCAGACGCGCCCAGGTCCGCCCATCGGCGCTATGCTCCAGGTCTGGCCGCAGCATCTGGCTGGTCGCCTCCAGCGCCAGCTCATTCACGCCTTCCGGAAGGGGCTCGGGGAAACCCTCGAACCAGGCCACCCGATTGGGCCGGGGCGTCTCCTGGGCCGTGAGGGTCCCCGCCACCATTGCGAACACCAATACTTTCAGATTGACGCAGGTCACGGCATCTCCTCTGAACTCCATACATACTCTGGTTATGGGTCACGGTCACCTCGATTAATTCCCACAAGGTCATCAAAAGATCGAAAGGCCATGGCATCGATAGATGATGCCCGTATGATGATCGGACCCCTGCTCCTTCCAAAGCCACCCCATCCACCCTCCCTCATTTCATGGAGCCAGCCATGTCACGCCTGAAATCACACCTTCTTGAGAAGATCGAGGAGCACCGTCCCCGCACCACCAGGCTCCTGAAGGAGTTCGGGAAGGTCGTCATCGATGAGGTGACCATCGACCAGTGCATCGGCGGCGCCCGGGACATCAAGGCCCTCGTCACCGACATCAGCTACCTCGACTCTCAGGAAGGCATCCGCTTTCGCGGCAAGCTCATTCCCGAAACCTTCGCCGCCCTGCCCAAGCTGCCCGGCGCCGAATATCCGACGGTGGAATCCTTCTGGTACTACCTGCTCACGGGCGACATCCCCACGGCCGCCGAGGCCGAGGAGATCAAGGAGGACTTCAAGTCTCGCGCCAAGGTGCCGGCCTACGTCTTCGACGTGCTGAAGGCCCTGCCCAAGGACAGCCACCCCATGGTGATGCTCTCCACCGCCGTCCTGGCGATGCAGAAGGAGAGCAAGTTCAACAAGGCCTACCACAGCCTGAAGAAGAACGACTACTGGGACACCACCTATGAGGATGCCTGCGATCTGCTGGCCAAGCTGCCCGAGATCGCCGCCTTCATCTACCGCTACAAGTACAAGAACGGCGACATCATCGCCCCCGACTACAGCCTCGACATGGGGGCCAACTTCGCCCACATGATGGGCATCGCCAAGCCCTATGACGACGTGGCTCGCATGTATTTCATCCTGCACAGCGACCACGAGAGCGGCAACGTCAGCGCCCACACCACGCACCTCGTGGCCTCCGCGCTGTCCGACGCCTACTACGCCTTCAGCGCCGGCCTCAACGGCCTGGCGGGCCCCCTCCACGGCCTGGCCAACCAGGAAGTGCTGCAGTGGATCATGGAATTCCAGAAGAAGCTGAACGGCGCCGAGCCCACCGAGGAGAACGTGAAGGCGGCCCTGTGGGACACGCTGAACAGCGGCCACGTCATCCCCGGCTACGGCCACGCCGTGCTGCGCAAGACCGATCCGCGCTACACCGCACAGATGGAGTTCTGCCAGAAGCACCTGCCCAACGACCCGCTCTTCAAGCTGGTCAACATGATCTACCACGTGGCCCCGGGCGTGCTCACCGAGCAGGGCAAGACCAAGAACCCCTGGCCCAACGTGGACGCACAGAGCGGCGTGATCCAGTGGTACTACGGCCTCACCGAGTACGACTTCTACACCGTGCTCTTCGGCGTGGGCCGCGCCATCGGCGTGCTGGCCAACATCACCTGGGACCGCGCCCTGGGCTACGCCCTGGAGCGCCCCAAGTCCGTCACCACGGCCATGCTCGAGGACTGGGCCGCCAAGGGCGGCATCAAGTAGGATTCCCGTGCGCAGAAAAAGGGCGGGCCGGATGGCCCGCCCTTTTTCGGCGTAGGAAAAGACCTAAAGGATGTAGGCGAGGTCCCGCTCGGAGGTCCGGCAGTCCATGTCCAGACCCCGGTCCCGGTGGTCGGCGATCTCGGCCGAGGTGCCCACGGTGCGGCCGAAGAGGAAGAGGGTGAAGGCCAGCTCCTGGACCTGGCGGAGCGTGAGCCGGCCGGCCTTCAGATCCTTCCAGGCCAGCTTGAGCGTGATCACGGCCAGCACCGCGTCCACGTTCACGCAGAACACGTTCCGGGTCACGCCCTCGGCGTAGAGCTCCTTCACCAAGTGGCGGTAGAACTCCCAGAAGGCGTTGTAGACGCCCTGCTCCGCCAGCATCCCCCCCACGAACTGCTCGCGGGGATCCACGTTGATCTTGTTGCCGCGGAAGACCGGATGGTTGATGCAGGGGATGGGCTTCACGGCGCCCTCCTCCACCTCCTGGGCCTGTTTCTTGGCGGCCCCATAAGCCTTGGCCGTCCGGGTCGCCATGGCCTTGAGATCCAGACCATGGTTGGGGTCGCCGGGGTCGGCCAGGGGGGCGCCCTCGAACTGCTCGACCAGGAAGTTGATGGCTTCGTAGCCGTTGCCGCCGTGGGCCCGGCCCGTGTTCGCCAGGAAGCCCACGAAGGCCATGGAGATATCGTTCCGGGCGCTGACGCTCTCCTTGGCCCCTTTGGCCGAGAGGGTTCCAGGGCCGTTGGTGATGGTGAGCCCGAGGAGCGTCTGGAACTCCAGCAGCTCGTGCGGCTCCGGCGCGCGTCCGAAGAGCACCTTGAAGGCGTTCTCCGTGAAGCTGTGGTTGAGGTTCGACAGCTTCTGGTCCACCAGCTTCTTCCAGTGGGGGTTGTGCTCCCGGTTCACCACCGAGTAGGCCACGATGCGGGACATGAGGTAGAAGTAGGTGACCGAGTCCTCCACCAGCTGGCGGCTGATGCGCTTCTCCAGCATGGGGTTCCAGAGCACGCACACGGCGATGGTGGCCAGCAGGAACTCGTAGGCGTCCCGGATCTCCCGCCCCCCCTTCTCTGCCAGGTCGATGATGTGCTGGCAGACCCGCAGGGCCACGCAGGACTTTTTGGACTTCCGCACCTCCTTGAGCAGCAGGTCGGATACGTCCGTCTTCCGCGAGGGCTCCGAGGTCAACAGGTGCGCCCGCACGAACTCGTCCAGGGCCGCCGGGAAGGTCTTGGTGTGCTCATCCAGGTTGAACTCGCGGATGAGGTCGATGATGAACCTGGCCTGTTCGCGGGACTTCGCCAGCAGCTCCTTGTCCCCCACGAGGGCGATCTGGGAGGCCAGGTAGGCGTTTGGAGTGCAGCCGTTGGCCCGGCCCACGTCGATCAGCTCCATCCGCCGCTCGTCGATCTTCATGAACAGGTTCAGGATCAGGTTCAGGGTGGGGATGTCCGTCTTCTCGGGCATCACCTTCGCCAGGGCGAAGTAGAGGTTCTCCTCCAGGGTCCGCCGGGACAGGTCCATCACGGACTTCCCATGCAGCTCCGCGATTTGCGTCTCGGGGCTCATCCGCGAGGCCCCGGACTTGTCCGCCATGTTCTGGCGGAGGTAGTGGGCGCCGACCTGCTTGTTCACCTCCACGATCTGACGGTCGTAGGGGGCCGGGGCCTGCACCACGGGCAGGTCCAGGTGGGGCGGGAGGTGGACCCTGCCGTCGCTGAGCCAGAGCTTCAGGGAGAGGTCCCCAGTGGCGGGGAAGTCGGGCGCCTCGTCGATCTTCTCGAAGACCGCGCGCACCGCGTCCGGGATGTACTGGATGCTCGGAACCCGGACGCCGCGCTTGCTGACCTGGCGGGTCTTCGGATCGAAGACGTCCACCCCGAAGTACTCGTCGAACCAGCGTTCCTTGCTCTCCGCGTCGTCGCCGCTGCCGGAGAGGGCCCCGGCATGGCCGCAGGCGCGCGTGATGTTCTTCTTCCAGCGCCCGGTGACGCAGGCGATGATCGGCTTGGTGAAGCCAAAGGTGCGGTCCTTGATCCAGTCGAGCGCCATCTTCTCGTAGTAGCCGCCGGGCTCCACGTAGATCACCACCGCCTTGGTGCGGGGGTCGTTCTGGGCCGCGTAGAGGAACTCGGGCAGGGCGAAGTGGATGTAGACGTCCTTCCCGCTCGAGACCGCCGTGCTGATGCCGAAGCCCGCGGTGCGGAGGTACTCGGCCATGGTGGTGGTGAAGTTGCCGGAGTTCGAGTGGATGGCGATGGAGCCCTTCACCAGGGTCTCTTCGGGCCGGTCGCCGCCCAGGCTTCCGCCGATGCGGACGCGGTCCCAGGCGTTGGCCATGCCCAGGCAGTTGGCGCCGATGACGTCCACACCCGCCTCCTGGCAGAGGGCCCGGATGTTGCGCGAATCCCGCGCCGGCACCTTCTCCGTGACGACGACGATGCGCTTCAGCGCCTCGTTGTGGGTCACGAGCTCGGAGACGGCCTTGCACACGCCGAGGGGCGGGATGTAGACCACGCCCATGTCGAAGGCGATGCCCTGCTCCATGACCTCGCGGATGCTGCGGTAGACGGGGATGCTGCCCAGCTTCGTCTCCAGGGCGCCCCGGCGTCCGTACTGGACGCCGGCCACGACGTTGCCGCCGCTGTACTCGTGGGAGATGGGCGTGACCTTGCGGCTCTCGCTGCCCAGGATGTTCATCACGCAGACGCGGTGCTCGCGGGTGGCAAGCTCCTCCAGGGAGTGCAGGCCCACGTAGTAGGGGAAGGGCTTCGTCTTCAGCCGTCGCATGGATGCCTCCTAGGCCCGCACCTGGGTTTCGATCTGCTTGCGGTAGGCCGCGGCCCCCTCGGCGCCCCACCAGCGGTCGATCTTCCGCGCGTACTCGAGGGTGAGGATCATGGAGGTGTCGTGGCCGAACATCTTGTAGGGCATCCGCAGCCGGTCGAGGATGTCCTTCGCGTAGAACATGCCCTTGACCACGTTCGGCCCGCCCCGGCCCGCCACCACGTAGAGCGGCTTCCAGCCGGCCTTGGCCACGTGGTCGCGCAGGGCGTCGAACACGCCCTTGAAGGTCACGTAGATGTCCGTGTTGTTGGCCTTGCCGCCGATGAGCAGGAGCATGTTGGCCTGCTGGTACCAGTGCTCGAAGACGATGCGGCTGATCTCGTAGATCTTCTCGTAGGGGGGATTCCCACCGAAGTCCGAGGAGAAGATCGCGGCCTCGCCCAGGGCCTCGGTGCCCGCGCTGTTCGCGCCCCCGCCGAACATGAAGGGGAGGATGGTCCCGTGCGGATTCATCTCCAGCACGTCGCTCTGGCCCTGGTGGGTGCGCAGCTCGTTGATGTCGGCCTCGAAGGCCGTGGTCTCCGTCTGGAAGAGCGAGTCGGGCAGCCCGATGCGCTTCCAGGCCGGGTTGTCCTGGTCGAAGCTGGCCTTCACGTCGCAGGCCACGGGCAGGATCTGGTTGCTCCGGCGCTGGACCCGGATGGGATTGAGCTCGATGGTGGTCAGCCCGTAGCCGTCGTAGAGCTCCCAGAGCTTCGGCAGATGCTGGACCAGCGCCGAGATGAAGGCCTCGGGACAGCCCGTGTCGGTGAGGGCGTTGGTGATCTCGAAGGCGTTGATGCCGATGAAGGGGTCGATCTCCACGACCGCCTTCTTCTCCGCCGGCAGCTCCTCGATGTCCACGCCGCCCCAGGGGGTGATGGTGAAGACGGGGCCCCGATACGCGCTGGAGCTGCTGATGCTGAAGTACACCTCCAGGTCGGAGGGCACAAAAGCTTCCATGGTCACGCCATTGGCCGTGACGGGCTTGTTCCCGTAGGTGTGCTGCGCGAAGAACAGCTCGCGCTTGGCCTGCAGGGCCTCCTGGAGCGTGCCCACCACGCGCACCAGCCCCGCCTTGCCCTTCTTGCCCACGCCGCCGTAGAAGACCGGCTTCACCACCAGCTTCTGGTGCTTCTCCAGGAACTGCTGGATCTCCTGGTTGGTGGCAGAACCGTCGATGAACTCCGCCACGGGAAATTCAACCAGCTGCAGAAGCTTGGAGCCGTATCGCAAACCCGACAGTTGCATGGACTCTCCTCGGCCGTCTTTGGCAATGAACTGGAACTCCGGTCCGTCAGGAGAGGTCCGGATCCATATAGATGATATTTGGATCATCTTTTTGAGCCAACCAAAGATTACTCTTGGGTCGTATTACGATGCCAGTTTGATGACCTTCCGATAATCTTCCCGGCACCCCCAGTGGAGCACCACCAACCTTTCAGATTCCTTCCAAACGCCGTCGGGACAGAGAATTCATCCCTGTCCCGACAAAGGCCCGGGGGCGGGCGGTCAGCCGCGGTTGGCGGCGCTGGCCTTCACGAAGGCCGTGAACAGCGGGTGCGGATTGAGGGGCCGGCTCTTGAACTCGGGGTGGAACTGGCAGGCCAGGAAGTAGGGATGGTCCTTCACTTCCACGATCTCCACGAAGACGCCGTCGGGGCTCATGCCCGTGAAGCGGAAGCCCTTGTCCTCCAGGGCCTTCCTGTACTCGTGGTTGAACTCGTAGCGGTGCCGGTGGCGCTCGCTGATCTCCGTGCCGCCGTAGGCCTTCGCCGCCTGGCTGCCCGGTGTGAGGCGGCAGGGATAGGCGCCGAGGCGCATGGTCCCGCCCAGCTCCTCCACGTCCACCAGCTCGCGCAGCTTGAAGATCACGCGGTGCTTGGGCGCGTCGTCGAACTCGGTGGAGTCGGCGCCCTCCAGGCCCGCCACGTTCCGCGCGAACTCCACGGAGGCCATCTGCATGCCCAGGCAGATGCCGAAGAAGGGGATCTTGTGCTCGCGGGCGTACTGGATGGACTTGATCATGCCCCGGGTGCCGCGCACGCCGAACCCGCCCGGCACGAGGATGCCGTGGCAGTCCTGCAGGAAGGCCGCCGGGTCCTGGTTCTCCAGGTCCTCGGCCTCGATCCACTTGAGGTCCACGTGGGTCTCCAGGCCGTAGCCGGCATGGTGGAGGGCCTCGATGAGGCTCTTGTAGCTCTCCTTGAACTCCACGTACTTGCCCACGATGCCGATGCGCACGCTGCCCTTGGGGTTGCGGATGCGCTGGAGGAGGTTCTGCCAGGCGCTCAGGTCCGGCTCCTTCTCGCCGAGACCCAGCAGCGCGGCGACCTTGGCGTCCAGGCCCTCCAGGTGCAGGTTCAGGGGCACTTCGTAGATGGAGTGGGCGTCCCGGCAGCTGAACACGGCATCCGGCGTCACGGAGCAGAACAGGGCGATCTTGTCCTTCAGGTCGCGGGGGATGTCCTGCTCCGCGCGGCAGAGCAGCACGTCCGGCTGGATGCCCAGCGCCCGCAGCTCCTTCACGCTGTGCTGGGTCGGCTTCGACTTCAGCTCGCCCGCGGCCTTGATGAAAGGCACATAGGTGAGGTGCATGTTGAGGGCGTTGGCCTTCATCTGGGAATCCAGGCCCACCTCCAGCTTGAACTGCCGGATGGCCTCCAGGAAGGGCTGGCTCTCGATGTCGCCCACCGTGCCGCCGATCTCGATGATCACCACGTCCATGTCCTTGGCGACCTTCTTCATCACGCCCTTGATCTCGTCGGTGATGTGCGGGATCACCTGCACGGTCTTGCCCAGGTAATCGCCGCGCCGCTCCTTCTGGATCACGGTGTTGTAGATCCGGCCTGTCGTGATGGTGTGGTTCTGCGTGGTGGGCACCGAGGTGAACCGCTCGTAGTGGCCCAGGTCCAGGTCCGTCTCGGCACCGTCGTCCGTGACGAACACCTCGCCGTGCTGGAACGGCGACATGGTGCCCGGATCCACGTTGAGGTAGGGATCCATCTTCATGAGCGTCACCTTCAGCCCCCGGGCCTCCAGCAGCGCGCCCAGGCTGGCCGCCGCGATCCCCTTGCCCAGGCTCGACAGCACACCGCCGGTCACGAACACGTACTTGGTCATGGGATCTCCTGAAAGCGGGGTTCGGCGAGGTTCACATCTCCTCCGGGGCCTGGATGCCCATGAGGTGGAGGCCCTGGCGGAGGGCGCGGGCGGTGGCGACGCAGAGGGTGAGGCGGGCATCGCGAACTTCCGGCGCATTCTCCGGGGCGAGGATGGGACAGTTGGTGTAGTAGCCGCTGAAGGAGCGGGCCACAGCCACGAGCTGGCGCGCGAGGGGCGTCGCCATGCAGCCGTCGGCCACGGCCGAGATCGCACCGGGGAGCCCGGCCAGCTCAAAGAGCAGGGCCTGGGCCTCGGGCGCGGCGAGGCCTTCATGGCTTCCCGGAAGCTGCGCTTCCAGGAAGGAAAGGGCAGGACCACTCGTTGATTGGATCTGGGCCTTCGCGGCCCAGTCGCCGCCGGCCTTGCGCA
This sequence comes from Geothrix paludis, assembly GCF_022808815.1. Lineage (GTDB taxonomy): Bacteria > Acidobacteriota > Holophagae > Holophagales > Holophagaceae > Geothrix > Geothrix paludis. The sequence goes on from NZ_JAKZLC010000007.1 coordinate 136,339, forward strand.
GCACGCTCATGATGCGGGCGTGGGCGTACTGCACGTAGGGGCCCGTGTCGCCGTCGAGGGCGATGACGCGGTCCCAGGTGAAGGTGATGGGCTTCACGCGGTCGTTCATCGCGTCGAAGAACACCACGGCGCCCATGCCCAGGATCTCCGCCACCTCGGCTTTGTTGGCCAGTTCGGGATTCTTCTCGTCGATGATGGCGGCCACGCGGTCGCGCGCCTCGTCCAGCACGTCCTCCAGGAAGATGACATTGCCCTTGCGGGTGCTCATCTTGCCCTCGGGCAGCTTCACCATGCCGAACGGCGTGTGCAGCATGCGGCCCTTGAACCAGGGATCCAGCTTGTCGAGCACGGCGAAGATCTGCTGGAAGTGCAGCACCTGGTCCGTGCCCACGACATACAGGCAGCGGTCGAAGGCATAGGCCTCCTTCCGGTAGAGGGCCGCCGCCAGGTCGCGGGTGGCGTAGATGCTGGTGCCATCGGCCTTCTGCACCAGGCAGGGCGTGCTGATGCCCACGTCCTCCAGATCCACGATGCGGGCGCCGTTGTTGCCTTCCACCAGCAGGCCAGCATCCTCCAGCCGCTGCATGGTCGGGACGAGCCGGTCCTCGTAGAAGGCCTCGCCCTGCTCCAGCGTGTCGAAGCTCACGCCCAGGCGGTCGTAGATGCGCTGGAACTCGCGCAGGGAGATCTCCCGGAACCAGCTCCAGAGTCGGCGGGCTTCAAGGTCACCCTCCTCCAGGCGCCGGAACCAGCCGCGGGCCTCGTCGCGCATGGCCGGGTCGTTCTCCTCCTCGGCGTGGAAGCGCACGTAGAGCTGGAAGAGCCGGAACAGGGGCGTGCGGCGCTTCTCCGGCGCGGGCTCGGCCCAGTCGAAGTCCTGCTCCAGGTCCGCGTTCCCGTCCTGGGCCCAGCGGGTGTAGGCCGCCAGCAGGGTTCCGAACTGCGTGCCCCAGTCGCCCAGGTGGTTGAGGCGGATCACCTCGTAGCCGAGGAACTGGTGGGCCTGGGCCAGGGTGTGGCCGATCATGGTGGAGCGCAGATGGCCGATGGTGAAGAGCTTGGCGATGTTGGGCGAGCTGTACTCGACGATCACCTTCTTGCCGTTGGCCACTCGCGAGCCGTAGGGACGGCCCGCCGGCGCCTCCAGGATGGCTCCCAGCACGGCCTTGGCGCGGGTCTCCGGCGCCAGCTTGAGGTTCAGGTAGGGGCCGGCGGCGACGAGCGTGGCCCCATCGATGGCAAGGGAAGCCGCCAGCTCCTGCGACAGCTGCACGGGGTTCTTCCCCAGCTGCTTGGCGGCGCGGAAGCAGGGGAAGGCCAGGTCTCCCAGCTCGCCGGTCTTCGGCCGCTCCAGCGTGATCTCCACGCCGGGAAGGGCCGCCGCCAGCCGCTGTTCGAAGGTGTGTCGCAATGCATCCATCAGGGTCAGTCCTCGGTCTTCAGTCCTTAGTCGGCCAGCTCGGCCAGGGCCTTCTCGTAGTCTTCGGTCTTGGGGGCCACGCCGTGCCAGCCGGCCTGGTTCTCCATGAAGCTCACGCCCTTCCCCTTCACGGTGCGGGCGCAGATCATCACCGGCTGGCCCTTCACGGTCCGGGCCCAGGCCAGGGCCTCCAGGATCTGGGTGAAGTCGTGGCCGTCGATCTCCTTCACGGCCCAGCCGAAGGCGCGCCACTTGTCCGCCACCGGGTTGATGTTCATGACCTTCTTCACCTCGCCGTCGATCTGCAGGCCGTTCAGGTCGTGGAACACGCAGAGGTTGTCCAGCTTGTGGTGGGGCGCGGCCATGGCCGCTTCCCAGATCACGCCCTCCTGGCTCTCGCCGTCGCCCACCACGCAGTAGACGCGCTGGGCCGCCTTCTGCACCTTCAGGCCCAGGGCGATGCCCACGGCCTGAGGCAGGCCCTGGCCCAGGCTGCCGGTGGTGACTTCCACGCCGGGCGTGTAATGGTTCTCGGCGTGACCCTGGAGCTTCGTGGGGTACTGGCGGAAGGTCTCCAGCCAGGCCTTCGGGAAGAAGCCCTGGTCCGCGAGGAGGGCGTACTGGGCGGGGCAGGCGTGGCCCTTGGAAAGCACGAAGCGGTCGCGGGCGGGGTTCGCGGGGTCCTCGGGGAACACGGTCATCTCGTGGAAGTAGAGCGCCACGCCGATGTCGATCCAGCTCAGGCTGCCCCCGGGATGGCCGCTCTGGGCCTTGTAGACCTGCAGCAGCACGTCCCGGCGCAGGGCTTTCGCCTTCGCCGCCAGATCCACGACGGACTCCAATTTCTTCTGAGGCATGACCCCATCCTTCCCGGGAGGCCATTCGCCTCCGACTAGGATGCCCTGGGGAGGGGCGCTCCGGAAGGGGGCGAATGGGCCTTCAGCCCCGCCTTTTGCCCTTGACCATCAGGCATTTTGCGATAGGATGGTCTTTCGCGCTTCCCGGGGTTTCCAGGGGAGCTGGAGATCCCGCCCATGGCCAACCACAAGTCCGCTGCCAAGAAGGCCCGTCGCGATGCCGAGGCCCGCCTCCGCAACCGCAGCAACCGCTCGACCCTGAAGACGGCCGTCAAGAGCTTCCTGACCCTCATCGCCGGCGGCAACAAGGCCGAGGCCGCCAAGCAGCTGCCCCTGACCCAGGGCCTGGTGGACAAGGCCTGCCGGAAGGGCGTCATGCACAAGAATGCCGCGGACCGCACCAAGTCCCGCCTGGCCGACAAAGTGAACAAGCTGGCCTAACGGCTGCTCTAAATATGTCGAAAAGGACCCGGCCCGGCCGGGTCCTTTTGCATGCAGGTGTAACCAAGCGACCCCCTGCTCCGTGACGTGGGCAGGAGGTTCACATGCAGCGGAAGACCGACGTCGTCGTCATCGGTGGGGGATTGGCTGGACTCATGGCTGCCCTCACGACCGCCCGGGCGGGCAGGAGCACCCTTGTGCTGGAGCGGGGTGAGGCCTTCGGAGGCCGCGCCCAGACCCAGGATTGGAATGGCTTCCAGCTCAACCTGGGGGGCCACGCCCTCTACAAGGCGGGCCCGGGCTACACCCTGCTTCGAGACCTGAACCTCCTGCCCGAGGGGGCGGAACCGAAGCCCAAGGGCCTCACCCTGCGGGAAGGCCGATTGAACCTCCTGCCCGTGGGTCCCCTCTCCATGCTTTCGACGGGTCTGTTGAGCTGGAAGGAGAAGGGGGCCTTCCTCTCCCTCATGGGCCGCCTGTCGAAGGTGGATCTGCGGGAGGCCGCCGGTCTCACCTGCCGCCAGTGGTTGGAACGGCACATCCCGGATCCCCGACTGCGCCAGATCATGGACGCCACCCTGCGCACGAACGCGTACGCGGGGGATCTGAACCGCTTGCGGGCCTCCACGGCCCTGCGCCGCATGCAGCAGAGCCAGAAGGGCGTCTTTTATGTCCACGGCGGATGGGCCCGCCTCGTGGAGCGCCTCGCCCGGACCGCCGAGGCCGAGGGAGCGACCCTGAAGGGCGGCCAGTCGGTGGCGGGCGTGGAGGCCCACGGCGAGGCCCACCTGGTTCGCACGAAATCAGGGGAAACCTACGAAGCCGACGAGGTCATCCTCGCCCTTCCTCCCGCCGAGACCCTCGACCTGCTGCCCGCGCCTGCGGCCTCGCGGCTGCGTACCGTCCTCGGCGAGGCGCGGGCCGTCACGGTCTCCTGCCTGGACCTCTGCCTCTCGCGGTTGCCGGACCAGGCCGTGAACCTGGGCCTCGGCATCGACGACCCTCTTTTCATGGTGGCCCAATCCGAAGCGGCCCACATCGCGCCCGAAGGCGCCGCCCTCGTCCACCTGGTTCGCTACCATGAGGGCCTCCCCGGGGAGGGACCTGCCGCAATGCGCTCGCAACTGGAAGCCTTCATGGACCGGCTGCAACCGGGGTGGCGGAAGGTGCTGCTCCACGCCCGCTTCCTCCCCAGCGCCCCCGTCGCCTCCGTGCTGGACGAACCGGGCCGGCGGCGGCCCGTCTCGGAGGATCTCGGCCTGCCAGGCGTCCACCTCGCCGGGGACTGGGTGGGCGAGGTGGGCTGGCTGGCGGATGCGAGCCTGGCCAGTGGCCATCGCGCGGGCCTGGCCGCGGCGGCCATGGCGGCCTGCGCCTGATGGAGGCCGCCCTGCTCACGGAGGCCTTCGAGGCGCACCGGCGCCTGCTGTGGAGCCTCTCCTACCGCATGACGGGTTGCGTCGCTGACGCGGAAGACGTCGTCCAGGAGACCTACCTCCGCGCCCTGGAGCGGCCGCCCAGGGATACGGCCTCACCGCTGAAGCCCTGGCTCGTGGCGGTGGCGGTGAACCTTGCCAAGGATCTGCTGCGCCGCCGGCACGCCCAGACCTACCCGGGCATCTGGCTTCCCGGCCCCGCGCCGCTGGAAGTGGAAGCGCCTGCGGTGGCGCCGCCCCAGGAAGGTTTCGACCTGCTGGAGAGTGGCTCCTACGCCTTCCTCGTCGCCCTGGAAAAGCTCACACCCCAGCAACGCGCGGTCTTCCTGCTGCGTGAGGTTTTCGACCACTCCGTGGAAGAGACGGCGACAGCCCTGGGGCTGAGCGAGGCCAACGTGAAGGTGGCCCTCCACCGCGCGAAGAAGGCCCTGCAGCGCCCCGCCTACCCTTCGAAGGCGCGGCGGGAGCTCACCCAGCGCGCCCTGATGGCCTTCCAGGAGGCCCTCGCCAAGCAGGACCTGGCGGCGCTGGAGGCCCTCTTCGCGCCCAACGTGAAAGCCTGCGGAGACGGCGGTGGCGTCTACGCCGCGGGCGAGGCGCCGATCGTCGGCGCGGCTGCGGTGGCCCGCTTCTTCGCGGGCCTCCCGAAGCTGGGCGCGGACCTCCGGTTGGAGCTGCGGGAACTCAATGGCCTGCCCACCCAGGTGGGCACCTGGACTCCGGCCAACGCCCAGGTGGCGCCGCGGTGGACCCTGCATCTGGATGTGGACGAAGAGGGCCGCATCCTTTGGCTGAGGGCCGTCGCGGCGCCCCATAAGCTCACGGCCCTCGGCTAAAGTGCTTTCATGCCCATCGTCCTCCTCGTCCAGGCCCCCGCGCCCGAGACCCAAAAGATCGAGACGCTCATCAAGGCCATTGAGGCCCTGCAGGGCCAGGCCCTGTTCCTGCGCAACGGCTCGGAGCACGACGCCAAGGCCGCGGGGGACCACCTGCGCCTGAAGTGGAAGAACGCCGGCAAGCGCGTCCAATCCGCGGCGGACTTCATCCGCTATTGCGGCACGGGCAGCTCCCTGAGCGGCCAGCCCTACAGGATCCGCTACAAGGACGGTCGCGAGGTGGCAAGCGCGGACTTCCTCTGGACCGAGCTGAAGAAGCTCGACCCCTCGATCAAGTAGCCCAAGGGCCAGGCACGCGGATCTCACCCTTCGGGACGCGGGCCCAGTCGAAGTGGGGAATCAGGTCGGCTGCGGCGCAGGATTCGGGTCGGTCCAGGCAGCCCAGGCTCCAGCCCAGCCAGCCCAGGATCTCGGGCACGGCGCCCCCCCGGACCACCAGGGCCTCGACACCCAGCGCTCCGGCCCGCTTGCCCAGGCGGCTTCCATCCGGGGCTACGACCAGGCCCAGGTGGGCATAGGCGGGGCGCGGCAGGCCCAGGGCCTCCTGCAGGCGGACCTGGGTGGCGGTGACGGACCGCAGGTCCGCGCCCCGCACCACCTCCGTCACGCCCTGGGCCCCGTCGTCCACCACCACGGCCAGGTGGTAGGCGAAGCAGCCGTCGCGGCGGAACAGGAGCGGATCGCCCGTGAGGGCGGCGGGATCGTCCGCCTGGGGCCCGAGCACGCAGTCCTCCCAGGCCACCGGACCTTCCGGTAGCCGCAGCCTCAAGGCCCGATCAAAGCCCTGCCAGGCCCGGTCTCGGCAGCGGCCGGGGTAGGGCCGCAGGCCGTCCTCCGTGTGGGGCGCCGAGGCGAGCAGCTGCAGGTCCTTGCGGGTGCAGGCGCAGGGATACAGGCGCCCGGCCGCATGCAGCGTCTCCAGGGCCGCGCGATAGGCTGCGTCGCGCTCCGACTGCCAGCTCACGGGCCCGTCCGACACCAGCCCCAGGGCGGCCAGGTCCCGCAGCTGCGCCTCGCCCAGGTCCCGGCGGCAGCGGGGGCCGTCCACATCCTCCACGCGGATGAGCCACCGGCCCCCCGCCGAGCGCGCCGACAGCCAGGACGCCAGCGCCGTGCGCAGGTTTCCCAGATGCAGAATGCCCGTGGGCGAGGGGGCGAAGCGGCCGAGGGTCATGGGTGATGGAAAGCTATCAGCTATCAGTTGAAAGCCGTCAGCTGACGGCTAAGAGCCGAAAGCTACCACCCCAGCAGGTACGCGAAGACCAGCGGGGCCACAATGGTGGCGTCGCTCTCGATGATGAACTTGGGGGTGTCGATGCCCAGCTTGCCCCAGGTGATCTTCTCGTTGGGCACGGCGCCGGAGTACGAGCCGTAGCTGGTGGTCGAGTCGCTGATCTGGCAGAAGTAGCCCCAGAGGGGCACCTCGGTCAGCTCCAGATCCTGGTGCAGCATGGGCACCACGCAGATGGGGAAGTCGCCGGAGATGCCGCCGGCGATCTGGAACATGCCCAGGGGCGAGGTCTTGGTGACCTCCTGGTAGTGCTTCGCCAGCCAGGTCATGTACTCGATGCCGGTGCGCACCGTGTGGACGTTTTTCACATCGCCGCGGATGACGGCGGCCGCGAACATGTTGCCCAGGGTGCTGTCCTCCCAGCCGGGAACCACGATGGGCACGTTCTTCTCGAGGGCGGCCAGCATCCAGGAGTGCCTGGGGTCGATCTGGTAGTACTGCTCGTACTTCCCGCTCTTCAGAACCTTCTGGAAGAACTCGTGGGGGAAGTAGCGTTCGCCCTTGGCGTCGGCCTCCATCCACACCTCGAGCATGGCCTTCTCCATGCGGCGCATGGCCTCCATCTCCGGGATGCAGGTGTCCGTCACGCGGTTCATGTGGCGGTCCAGGAGGGCCTTCTCATCCTGGGGCGTCAGGTCGCGGTAGTGGGGCACGCGCTCGTAGAAGTCGTGGGCCACCAGGTTGAAGATGTCCTCCTCCAGGTTGGCGCCCGTGCAGACGATGAGGTGCACCTTGTCCTGGCGGATCATCTCGGCGAAGGAGAGGCCCAGCTCGGCGGTGCTCATGGCCCCGCCCAGGGTCACCATCATCTTGCCGCCCTTCTCCAGGTAGACCCGGTAGCCCTCGGCGGCGTCCACCAGGGCCGCGGCATTGAAATGCCGGAAGTGGTGCTTCACATAGCTGCCGACGGGTCCGAGCTTGGGCGTGGACATAAAATCCTCCGAATCCTTCCATTGTGCCAGCGGCCCCATCCGGGTCCGAGGGCAGATTGCGGCCCCAGGCCCCGTCCCAAAAGCTCGTCCCAAAAGGAAGCGCCCGGAGGTACGGGCGCTTCGTGAGGGTAGATTTGGCGGGGTTTCGAGTGGTGGGGCGTTTCAGCGGGAGCCCCGCGAACGGGACTGGGATCGATTGGTGGGACGGTTGGTGGCGGGAGGCCCTTGCGGGCACCTCACCCCCAGTCTATCACCGGTCCGTCCCAGGAAGGTCGAAGGCCCCCTGCGCCACACCGCCCGGGGTCCAGTTCCCGAAGGCCAGCTCGACCTTGGCTCCGCCGGCCTCCTCCAACTCCATGCGCGACAGCACAGCCCGGCCATGGGCCTGGACCGGCGGGCCGAAGCGGGCCGTGCGAGCCAGGCGCCCGGAGGCCAGCCGGAACTCCGCCTTCAGGGGCAGCGAGCCCTCCTTGGCCACCCAGAGGATCACCTGGCGGGCACTGAGGGCGGGCCGCTTGGCCGCCAGGTCCAGCCGCCAGCAGGCCCGGTCCTCCAGGGACGCTTCCGTCATCTCCCGCACGGCATAGTCATCCCGGAACCGCGTGCGGGCCACGTCCCCACCCGCGGCGGGGCCCATGAGGCGCTGCTGGGGCGAGACCTTCACCGGCCGCTTCGTGCCGGGCAGCAGCAGCCACATCTCGTCGCCCAGGAGCAGCACGGCGCGGCCCTTCTCCTTCTCGGAGAGTCCGTCCAGCCGGGCGTCGCCGTTCTCGCGAGCCGACACCTTCCACCGCTGGACCACCCCCGGCGCCTTCATCGAGAGCTCCACCGTGAATGCGGGCCAGGGGTGGCGCAGGCGGTCCACCCGGCCGAGGATCTCCCCGCCCTCCGGAGCAGGGCTCTGGGCCAGGACAGGCAGGGCGGCGGCGAAGAGCAGGGCCGCCCGCATCAGCGGCGCCCGTAGTCGTCCTGGAGCCGCTCGATGTCCGCCTCGTCGAAGGTGCCCAGGCTCACCTCCAGCACGCGCACCGGGTGGAGGGCGCCGGCGTCGCAGCGCAGGCGGTGGGTGCTGCCCTGGGGCAGCCAGACCTCCTCGCCCACGGTGGGACGCAGCTCCGCGCCATCGCGGTCGACCACCACGCCCGGATCCAGGGCCACCCACAGCTCGCCGCGGTGCGCGTGGCGCTGGAGGCTGAGCTTCTGGCCGGGGTTGCAGGTGAGGATCTTCACCGTGCAGGGCGTGTTGAGGGCGTACTGGTCGAAGGAGCCCCAGGGCTTGTCGACGTGGAGAGTCTCGGGTCGCTGCATGGTCTCTACTCGCTGGAAAAGTCCGTTCATCATCGCCGCTCGGCCCGCCTCGCGGGGGGCTCCGGGACTACCCCCGGATCGCACGCCACGCCCGTGGCGTGCTCCCGCTCATCCTTCGGATTCGCGGACGGGGCCCCGTCCGCCAGGGCTTGTCGACGTGGAGGGTGGTGGGTCGCTGCATGGGTCGGTCCTCAGGCTTCAGTCTTCGGTCCTCAGCTTAGAGCAGATCCTCACGGCCCTCGGCCTTGAGGCGCTCGACGATCTGCTTGACGGTCTGGGCGCGGTCGCGGTGGCAGATGAGGAGGGCGTCGTCGTCGTCCACCACGATGAGGTCGTCCACGCCGCTGGCGGCGATGAGCCGCTTGCCCCCGAAGAAGGCGCTGTTGCGGGTGTCCAGGAGCAGGGTCTCGCCCTGGCTCACGTTGCCTTCGGGATCGGTCTCCTGGAACTCGATGGCCGCGGGCCAGGAGCCCACGTCGGACCAGCGGAAGCGGGTGGGCACCACCGCCACCGTCTCGGCCTTCTCCATGA
>NZ_JAKZLC010000008.1 GCF_022808815.1 Geothrix paludis
GGGATTTAACGTCGCAGCGACCTACTTTTCCACTCCTGTGGGGAGCAGTATCATCGGCCCTCCAGGTCTTAACGGCCGTGTTCGGGATGGGAACGGGTGTGACCCCTGGGGAAAAGCCGCGACGAAGGGTAGAAGGGTTGAGAAGGGTTAAGGCGAAGCTCCGTAGAGCGTTCGTGGGTGATGAAGTCATGCAATTCATTGATGAAAGGTCAAGTCGATGGACCGATTAGTATCGCTCAGCTGAAGCCGTCACCGGCCTTGCACATGCGACCTATCAACGTGGTGGTCTACCACGGGTCTCATAGGGAGATCTCATCTTGAGGGGTGTTTCGCGCTTAGATGCTTTCAGCGCTTCTCACTTCCCGACATAGCTACCCAGCATTGCACCTGGAGGCACAACTGGAACACCAGAGGTCAGTCCATCCCGGTCCTCTCGTACTAAGGACAGGTCCTCTCAAATCTCCTGCGCCCACACTAGATAGGGACCGAACTGTCTCGCGACGTTCTGAACCCAACTCACGTACCACTATTGATCGGCGAACAGCCGAACCCTTGGGACCTGCTTCAGCCCCAGGATGTGATGAGTCGACATCGAGGTGCCAAACCTTGCCGTCGATATGAACTCTTGGGCAAGATCAGCCTGTTATCCCCGGCGTACCTTTTATCCGTTGAGCGATGGCCCTTCCATTCGGGACCACCGGATCACTATAACCTGCTTTCGCACCTGCTCGTCGTGTCTGACTCGCAGTCAAGCTCCCTTATACTATTGCGCTCTGCGGCTGATTTCCAAACAGCCTGAGGGAACCTTCGTACGCCTCCGTTACGCTTTAGGAGGCGACCGCCCCAGTCAAACTACCCGCCTGACATTGTCTTCCACCCGGATCACGGGTGCGAGTTAGAGATCAGCGTTAAACAGGGTGGTATCTCAACGTCGGCTCCACCGACCCTAACGAGCCAGTTTCATAGCCTCCCACCTATCCTGCACAGTCCAACGCCAACCTCAATGTCAAGGTGTAGTAAAGGTGCACGGGGTCTTTCCGTCTAAGTGCGGGTAACCGGCATCTTCACCGGTGCTACAAGTTCGCTGAGTCTCTGCTGGAGACAGTTCCCAGATCGTTACACCATTCGTGCAGGTCGGAACTTACCCGACAAGGAATTTCGCTACCTTAGGACCGTTATAGTTACGGCCGCCGTTCACCGGGGCTTAAATTCGCAGCTTCGCTTGCGCTGACCGCTCCTCTTGACCTTCCGGCACCGGGCAGGTGTCAGCCCCTATACCTCCTCTTTGGAGTTTGCAGAGACCTGTGTTTTTGTTAAACAGTCGCCTGGGACATTTATGTGCCACCACCTCGGGCTATAAACCCTACCGTGGTACCCCTTCTCCCGAAGTTACGGGGTTAATTTGCCGAGTTCCTTCAGCAGAGTTCTCTCAAACGCCTGAGGATTCTCTCCTCGACTACCTGTGTCGGTTTGCGGTACGGACACAAGCACCTCTCCTTAGCAGCTTTTCTCGGCAGTGTAGGATCAGGACTTTTCGTCAGATACCTTGAGCTGTTGACGCCCGGACTTCCCTAAGCGCCACCCTTGATACCTTTCGCAGAACATTCCATAGCCCTGCGTCCCTACCTTCCTGCGTCCCTGCATCGTACAAACGAGATGCTCATGGTGCTGGAATATTAACCAGCCTTCCATCGCCTACGCCTTTCGGCCTCAGCTTAGGGTCCGACTAACCCAACGCGGATTGACCTTGCGTTGGAAACCTTAGTCTTACGGCGGACGGGGTTCTCGCCCGTCTTTACGCTACTTATGCCGACAGAGTCTCTTCCCATGTCTCCAGCTGTCCTCACGGTCAACCTTCACAGACGTAGGGAATGCTCCCCTACCACTTACGTTCGCAGCTTCGGTAACATGCTTTAGCCCCGTTGAATTGTCGGCACAGACCCGCTTGACCAGTGAGCTATTACGCTTTCTTTAAAGGATAGCTGCTTCTAAGCTAACCTCCTGGCTGTCTAAGCACATCCACATCCTTTTCCACTTAGCATGTATTTTGGGACCTTAGCTGGCGATCTGGGTTCTTTCCCTCTCGACTACGGATCTTATCACCCGCAGTCTGACTGCCGGACTTCACGGCGTGCCATTCGAAGATTGGTTGGATTCAGTAAGCTGGTAAGCCCCCTAGTCCATTCAGGTCTCTACCTGCACGACGAAACATCCGACGCTAGCCCTAAAGCTATTTCGGGGAGAACGAGCTATCACGGAATTTGATTGGCCTTTCACCCCTATCCTCAACTCATCCAAGCGGTTTTCAACCCACACTGGTTCGGACCTCCATCCGGTGTCACCCGGACTTCATCCTGGTCAAGGATAGATCATCCCGTTTCGCGTCTATTTCCAGCGACTGTCGCCCTATTCAGACTCGGTTTCCCTGCGGCTTCGCCTCTTCGGCTTCGCCTCGCCACTAAAAATAACTAGCCGGCTCATTATGCAAAAGGCACGCGGTTCCCCTGGTAAACCATAGGGGTTCCACTGCTTGTAGATTGACGGTTTCAGGTTCTATTTCACTCCCCTCATCGGGGTTCTTTTCGCCTTTCCCTCACGGTACTGGTTCACTATCGGTCAGATGAACATATTTAGCCTTACCGCATGGTCGCGGCAAATTCTGTCAAGGTTTCTCGTGCCCCGACATACTTGGGAACACCACTCAGAGTCCGATCGGCTTTCGCGTAAGGGGCTATCACCCTGTCTCGCCGGCCTTTCCATGCCGTTCCGCTAACCGTCGGTTTTGTAACTCTGTGCTGGAGGGCAGCTCCAGCCTGTAGGTCCCACGACCCCCCCTACGCAACGCCTGCCGCTTACACGTAGGAGGTTTGGGCTCCTCCGGTTTCGCTCGCCGCTACTCCCGGAATCACTGTTGTTTTCTGTTCCTGTGGGTACTGAGATGGTTCACTTCCCCACGTTCGCCTCTCAAAGCCTATGAATTCAGCTAAGAGATTCTTGAGCTTTCACCCAAGAGGGTTTCCCCATTCGGACATTCCCGGATCACCGTTCGCGTGCAACTCCCCGAGACTTTTCGCAGCTTACCACGTCCTTCATCGCTGTCATCTGCCAAGGCATCCACCGTCAACCCTTTGTAACTTGGCCTTCCATCAATGAATCACATTCATGAATCATTCATTTCGGCCCACGAGAGTGTTGATTCGCTAAACTTGCCTCGCCTTAAGCCCACAGCGTCACTTCAACGCCATGGATCACCCTTCTCTATTCCTTCTATTTGATTGTCAAACAGCTCCGTCTTTCGACCCGCCCCGCGAGGCGGCCTTGAGCTGGATTCAAATCCCGCAGGATCTCAACTCAACTCAATGAATACCCTTTGCCTCCCGGCAAGTGGTGGTGGGCCTAGGTGGATTCGAACCACCGACCTCACGCTTATCAGGCGTGCGCTCTAACCAGACTGAGCTATAGGCCCTCGTGCATTCGCACGCGGGAGGGCTATAGGCCCCCGTTGCGTGTCCCAGCAGGCGCTGGTGGACCCGACCGGGATCGAACCGACGACCTCCTGGATGCAAACCAGGCGCTCTCCCAGCTGAGCTACGGGCCCATTACACGCCCAAGCACGCTCGTCAAAGACTTGCCCGAGCGTCTTTAAAAACCGGATAGAAATTTCGATCGGAAGCGTTGACCTTTCGTCACTCCTAGAAGTGACTCTCCTTAGAAAGGAGGTGATCCAGCCACAGGTTCTCCTACAGCTACCTTGTTACGACTTCACCCCAATCACCAAGTTCACCATTGAGACCTAGCCCCCTTGCGGGTTACCACAGCCTCTTCAAGTGCTCCCGGCTTTCGTGATGTGACGGGCGGTGTGTACAAGGCCCGGGAACGTATTCACCGTATCATTCTGATACACGATTACTAGCGATTCCACCTTCATGTAGTCGAGTTGCAGACTACAATCCGAACTGAGGACGACTTTCTCCGATTAGCTCCATCTCGCGACTTTGCAACGGTTTGTATCGCCCATTGTAGCACGTGTGTAGCCCTGGACATAAGGGCCATGAGGACTTGACATCATCCCCACCTTCCTCCCGGTTAACCCGGGCAGTCCCCGTAGAGTTCCCGCCATGACGCGCTGGCAACTACGGGTAAGGGTTGCGCTCGTTGCGGGACTTAACCCAACATCTCACGACACGAGCTGACGACAGCCATGCAGCACCTCTGCAGCAGTTCTTGCGAAAAGGCACATCTCTGCACCGGTCCACTGCAGTTCAAGCCCAGGTAAGGTTCTTCGCGTTGCGTCGAATTAAACCACATGCTCCACCGCTTGTGCGGGCCCCCGTCAATTCCTTTGAGTTTCAGCCTTGCGACCGTACTCCCCAGGCGGAACACTTAACGCGTTAGCTCCGGCACGGAAGGGGTCAACTCCCTCCACACCAAGTGTTCATCGTTTACAGCGTGGACTACCAGGGTATCTAATCCTGTTTGCTACCCACACTTTCGCGCCTCAGCGTCAGTTACTGTCCAGGTGGCCGCCTTCGCCACTGGTGTTCCTCCTCATCTCTACGCATTTCACCGCTACACGAGGAATTCCACCACCCTCTCCAGTACTCTAGCCTTCCAGTCTCAGATGCAGTTCCCAAGTTGAGCTCGGGGATTACACATCTGACTTAAAAAACCGCCTACGCGCCCTTTACGCCCAATAATTCCGAATAACGCTTGCCCCCTCTGTATTACCGCGGCTGCTGGCACAGAGTTAGCCGGGGCTTCCTCTCCAGGTACCGTCAAGTAACAGCGCTATTAACACTGCCACCTTCGTCCCTGACGACAGGGTTTTACAGTCCGAAGACCTTCATCACCCACGCGGCGTTGCTGCGTCAGACTCTCGTCCATTGCGCAAAATTCCCCACTGCTGCCTCCCGTAGGAGTCTGGACCGTGTCTCAGTTCCAGTGTGGCCGATCACCCTCTCAGGCCGGCTACTGATCGTCGCCTTGGTGGGCCATTACCCCGCCAACTAGCTAATCAGACGCAGGATCCTCTCTTAGCCCCAGGCCTTGCGGTCCCCAGGTTTCACCACAGACATCCCAGCCTGCGGTCTCATGCGGTATTACCACTCCTTTCGGAGCGTTATTCCCCACTAAAAGGTAGATTCCCCACGCGTTACTCACCCGTCTGCCATGCACCTTGCGGCACATCCGACTTGCATGTGTTAGGCACGCCGCCAGCGTTCATTCTGAGCCAGGATCAAACTCTCAAGTTTAATATTCCTGAACTCTCAATCCTCAGGGTCTCCCCCTCGGAACAATGTTCTGGTCGTATTTCTCTGAATCCCACGGACCGTCCTAGAACGTCCCGCGGAACCCTCAAAGGCTTCCTATCTTCTATCCGGTTTTCAAAGACGCCCACCGCGTTTCCACACGGTCCAGAAGAACCTTCCAGCCCTTCCCGGCACCCCGCAGCCTCAACTGCGCAGGAC
>NZ_JAKZLC010000009.1 GCF_022808815.1 Geothrix paludis
TCGTTAGGAGCCCTCGATGTTTTCCGCTCACCGGGTTGCATTGTCCATTGTTGTAATTGGAATGCCTGTCTTCTCTCAAACAGCAAAATTCAATTCAATCAGCCCAAGTGCAGAAGAACTGAAGGCATATGCAGACATTTCAAATGAGATGTGGGCGAAAATGGGGAAACCCAGTGCGCCGCTTTACCCAACTCTTTCAAAAATGGCAGGTTTCTCTGGGCCGGTAGAAGTTCTTCTTGAAGTTGATCCCTCTGGCAAAGTCACCAAGGCCAATTCACTGAAATCTACGGCCTATCACCCTTCCTTGGCTCCCACGGCCATATCCTGGAGCTCAACCTTGAAGTTCCCGCCGACTGAATCAACGGAACCCATAGCTCGAAAATTTAGAATATTTGTTGTCTTCTCAAAGCCGGAAAGGGTGGAGATTCGCCCCAGCTTGGATACTCAGTTCAATTAGGTTCTGAAGTCACGATACGACTTGTCCGGGGCCCCTAACCCTCCGCTCAACTCGGACCCAGCCTGCATTGTCTTCCGCTCTATCTCAACTTCTCGCTTCCTCGGCTCCGCTCAACGCCTCGGTGCAGGCGGGGCCGGTTAGCTTCATTCGTTAGGC